>CAVXSM010000001.1:0-3103426 GCA_963764485.1 uncultured Actinomycetota bacterium
GGCTCGGCGAGATCGTCGGCTGGCTGCGGGGCGACGGTCCGGCGCTGGAGCCGGTGCGCGCTCGGCCGGGGGCGACGGCCGAGCGCGAGACGCCCGACCTCGCCGATGTGGCCGGGCAGTCGGTCGCGAAACGTGCGCTCGAGATCGCCGCCGCGGGCGGGCACCACCTCTATCTGGTGGGCACGCCGGGCGCGGGCAAGACGATGCTGGCCGAACGCCTGCCCGGCGTGCTGCCGAGCCTCGACGACCAGGCGTCGATGGAGGTCACGGCCGTCCACTCGATCGCCGGGCTGCTGGCCGAGCGGCCCGAGCTCGTCCGTCGACCGCCGTTGCAGGCCCCGCATCACACGGCGTCGGTGGCGGCGCTGGTCGGCGGTGGGTCGCACCTGGCCCGTCCGGGCGCGATCAGCCTGGCGCACCACGGGGTCCTCTTCCTGGACGAGGCGCCGGAGTTCTCGCCGCGGGCCCTCGACGCGTTGCGCCAGCCCCTCGAGTCCGGCCACGTCGTGCTGCACCGGGGCGGCGGCGCCGTGCGCTACCCGGCGCGATTCCAATTGGTGCTGGCCGCGAACCCGTGCCCATGCGGTCAGCCGTCGACCGGCTGTACCTGTCCGCCGATGACCAAACGGCGACACCAACACCGACTCTCGGGCCCCTTGATGGACCGCGTCGATCTTCGGGTCGAGGTCGATCCGGTGGCGCACGCCGAGCTGTTCGACCTCGCGACCGAGCGCGAATCCAGCGCCGTCGTCGCCGGCCGGGTCCTGGCCGCACGCCGGGCCGCGGCCCACCGGTGGCGCGGCACGCCGTGGCGGCTGAACGCCTCGATTCCCGGCGCCACCCTCCGTCGGCCGCCATGGCTGTTTCCCCGCGCCGTGCTGCGCCCGGCGCAACTCGGCCTCGAGCAGGGCTCGCTGAGCGCGCGCGGGTTCGACCGGGTGCTGCGGATCTCGTGGACCATCGCCGATTTGGCCGGCCGGTCGGTGCCGGCGGCCGAGGACGTCTCCGAGGCGCTGTTCTTCCGCACCGGCCAGGAGACGTCATGGGCGGCGTGAGCGCCGAGGTGCTGCTCGCGCGCGCCTTCCTCAGCCGGGTCGCCGAGCCGGCTTGGATCCCGGTCTGGAGACTGGTCCGCGCCGTCGGGCCGGTCGACGCGGTCGAGGCGATCCGTACGGGTCGGGTCGATGGACACACGCTCGAGGCAACGGCCGCGCGGGCGGGCGAGGTCCATCCCGAGGCTGACCTCGAGGCGGCCGAGCGGCACGGTGTCCGGCTGGTCGTCCCGGAGTCGGACGAGTGGCCGCATTTTGCGTTCGCCGCGCTCGAGGCCGCGGCCCTGCGGCGACTGGTCAGCTACGAACGAGGTCACCGAAAGCACGCCGAGGGCGGCGAGCTGACCCCGCCACTTGCACTGTGGGTCCGGGGACCGGCCGATCTCGCCGGCATGGGCATCCGGTCGGTCGCCATCGTCGGTGCCCGGGCGGCGACCCGTTACGGCGAGAAGGTCGCTCGCGATCTTGCCTACGATCTCGCCGAGCTGCGGCTTCGACGTCGTGTCCGGCGGCGCCTACGGGATCGACGCCGCCGCCCATCGCGGCGCGTTGGCGGCCGAGTCGGGCACGGTGATCGTCTCGGCCGGCGGTCTCGATCGCGCCTATCCGCCGGCGAACACCGATCTCTTCGAGCGGGCCGCCGAGCCAAGGGCTGCTCGTGTCGGAGAGCCCGCCCGGTTCGGCGCCGCAGCGGCGCCGATTCCTGACCCGGAACCGACTCATCGCCGCGCTCGGCACCGGCACGATCGTGGTCGAGGCGGCCCACCGCTCGGGGGCGATGAACACGGCCGCGCACACCCGCGGGCTCGGCCGGTCCTGATGGCGGTGCCGGGCCCGATCACCTCCGGGCAGTCGGTCGGCTGTCATCGAGTTGATCGCGCCACGACACCGAGCCGGCCCGTCTGATCACGTGTCGCGACGACGTGCTCGTCGCCGTTGGCTCGGCCACCGATCTGCCCCGGCGTTCCCGGGTCGCGGTCAGTCGGCGGCGACCCGCTGACCGCAGCCCTCGACCGGCTCGATCCGCCAGCCCGGCAGGTGTTCGACGGCTTCCCCGCCCGCGGCTGGGTCAGGCCCGATCGCCTGGCCGTGACCACCGGACTGCCGGCGCTGGCGGTCATCCGCGCGTTGCCGGTGCTCGAGCTGGCCGGTCTGGTCGAGCGGTCGTCCGAGGGCTACCGCATCGTGCGGTCACCTCGTCGCGCTCCGGTCGCGGCGGTGCCGCCCTAGGCGGGCGAGCCCCGCCCGCGTGGCGGCTTGACCGGTCCGGCCGGCCACGGGACCGTTCGACGGGTGACAGGACGCGGCGAACCGGCCGGCCGGGCCGACATCGGGCGGCTGCGCGGCGACTTGCCGACGGCGCTCGGAACCGCCGTCGACGCGTTCGAGCGCCACCTCCGGCTGGAGCGCAACCGATCGGTCCACACCGTGCGGGCCTACCTCGGCGACGTGCGGGTTTCCTCGACCACCTGGCCCGCCTCGGCGGCCGAGCGTCGGCCGACATCGATCTGGCGACGCTGCGCAGCTGGCTCGGCGTGCTGCGTACCCGCGGCGCCTCGCGCGCGACGATGGCCCGCCGCGCCGCGTCGCTGCGAACATTCTCCGCGTGGGCGCACGCGACGGCCTGCTCGCGGCCGACCCCGGCCAGCTGCTCGCGAGCCCGAAGGCGCGCCGCACCCTGCCCGCCGTCCTGCGCGCCGACGAGGCCGCGCAGCTGATGACTGCCGGGATCGAGTCGGCCGTCCGACGGCGCGGCGGCCCGGAGCGTCGCCTGCGCGACCGGCTGGTCGTCGAACTGCTGTACGCCGGCGGCATCCGGGTGTCCGAGCTCGTCGGCCTCGACATCGACGACGTCGATCGTCGCCGCCGGGTGCTGCGGGTGCTCGGCAAGGGCGCCAAGGAGCGCACCGTTCCGTACGGGGTGGCCGCCGACCGGGCGCTCGACGACTGGCTGGCCGACGGCCGCCCCGCCCTCTGGCCGGCCCGCGAGTCGGGCGCGGCGCTGCTGCTCGGCGCCCGTGGCGGCCGGCATCGACCCGCGCGCCGTGCGCTCGATCGTGCACCGCCGAGCTGCCGCCGTGCCCGGCGCGCCCGATCTCGGTCCGCACGGGCTGCGGCACACGCGCCGCGACGCACCTGCTCGAAGGCGGTGCCGACCTGCGCAGCGTCCAGGAGGTGCTCGGCCACGCCAGCCTGTCGACGACGCAGATCTACACCCACGTCTCGGTCGAACGGCTGCGGCCGACCTACCGGCGAGCGCACCCGCGCGCCTGACGCTCAGCCGCCGCGCGGCCAGGGCAGCAGCACCACCGGGCCGAGGGGGCGCAGCAGCAACAGCGGATCGAGGTAGTCCGGCCCGCGCCGCGCACCCCAGTGCAGGCACGTCGCCGGGCAGCCGGCGTGCCGGCCGGGCAGCCGGGCGACCGGTCGCCGGCGCCGGACCGATGGCGCCGGCGGCGCACCAGCGGGCGGACCGGTTCGTACTCGGTCCTGATGCCGTCCGGATGCAGCACCACCACGACGCCGCGGCCGGCGACCGGCCCGGCGAAGCGGACGACCCCGTCGCCGGCCGCCCGGACGAGCTGCACCGGCGTCGCCCGCGAGATCGACGCCGCGGTGGCCCGGTCCGTACCGGCTCGCGCGGCGGTCGAACGGCCGCAGCACACCGGACGCGCGGCCGGGCGCGGCGTACCTCACGACGGACCGGCGCGATCGGCGGGTCGCGCCGAGCGTGCCGACGTCGGCGTGCGCCGCGTCACCACGACCGGGCAGCAGCGCCAGCCGCGGGCACGGCCCGGACGACGACGACCGTCGCGGACCCGACATCGGCCGCAGCCTGCCGATCCGCAGACCCGCCGCACCGGGCCCTGTGGACGAGCGGCCGGCCGGTCGTCCACAGACGACGACCCGCCGCGCACCGCGGTGTAGGGCGGCCGGGCGCTCGAGGAATAGGCCGATCTTCCGATGCGGCGCCGGGTGCGACCGCGGATCGTCGCACTCACGATGTCGATCCGAGAGGAGATCAGCGATGAAGTCCGTTCCTCGTTCTCAGCCCGGAGACCGTCACCGCCGGTCAGCTCGCGCTCGACGCCGCATGCCGGCCGTTGTCGGCCCCGCGCCGCAGCCCGGCGCTGTCCGCCGCGGCCACCGCGCCGAACGTCGCGCATTGAGCCTGACGCCTGCTCACTGTCGGTGCGGCGGGCCAAGATGGCGACGTGCCCCGTTCCACCGCGCCGCTCGTCGGCCGCGCCGCCGAACTCGCCGGCCTGGTCGACGCCGGTCGCGCGGCGCGCGACCGGCATCGTCCGCGGCGGTGATCGTCGGCGGCGACGCCGGGGTCGGCAAGACCCGACTGCTGGGCGAGCTGCTCGGCCTCGGCCGCGGCCGACGGCGTCCTGTGCCTCATCGGCCACTGCGTCGACCTCGGCGACACGCCGCCGCCCTACCTGCCGTTCACCGAGGCGTTCACCCGGCTGACCGCCGAGCAGCCCGAGCTCGGCGACGGCTGCTGGCACGGTTTCCCGCGCTGGCCCGCCTGCTGCCCGGCCGCTCCGGCCGAGCAGCCGGTACGCCGGTCGAGCGCGGCGAGCTGTTCGACTCGGTCCTGGCCGGCGCTCGCCGCCCTGGCCGCGAGCGCGCCGGTCGCGCTGATCGTCGAGGACGTCCACTGGGCCGACCAGGCCACGCGCGATCTGCTGGGCTTCCTGTTCACCCGCATGCACGGCGAGCGGGTGGTCGTGATCGTCACGCTACCGCAGCGACGACCTGCACCGCCGCCACCCGCTGCGCCGCACGCTCGCCGAGTGGTCGCGGCTGCCGGCGGTCACCCGGGTGTTCCTCGACCCGCTCGGCCGCGGACGACGTCCGCGCCTCGTGCGCGCGGTGCACCGCGACCGGCATCGACGAGCACCGGCGTCGACGACATCGTGCGCCGCGCCGACGGCAACGCCTTCTTCGCCGAGGAACTGGTCGCCGCCACCGAGCAGTGCGACGACGCCGCCCAGCTGCCGTGGCAGCTCGCCGACCTGCTGCTCGTGCGGCTCGACCGGCTCTCCGACGACGCCCGCCAGGTCGTCCGGGTCGCCGCCGTCGGCGGCCGGCGGGTCACGCACGACATGCTCGAGGCCGTGGCCGAGTCTGCCCGTCGGCGCGGCTCGACGAGGCGCTGCGCGAGGCCATCGACGCGCACGTCCTGCAACTGACCTCCAGCGGGCGCGGCTACGTCTTCCGGCACGCGCTGCTCGCCGAGGCGGTCTACGACGACCTGCTGCCCGGCGAGCGGGTCCGGCTGCACGCCGCCTACGCCGCGGTGCTCGCGGGCCGCACCGACCGCCGGGCCGCCGAGCTGGCCCGGCACGCCCGGGCCTCGCACGACCTGCCCACCGCCTACTCGGCCAGCGTGGCCGCCGGGCGACGAGGCGATGTCGCTCGCCGCCCCGCAGGAGGCGCTGCAGCACTACGAGACCGCGCTCGAACTGCGCTCCGCAGGTGCCCGACGCCCCGGACGACCGGTCCGATCTCATCCTCGCCGCGGTCGAGGCCGCCGACGCGCGCCGGCCACACCCAGCGCGGCCTCAAGCTCGCCCGGCGGGCGCTGGCCGAGCTGCCCGACGACGCCGCCCCGGTCCGGCGGGCCACGCTGCTGCTACGCCGTCGGTCAAGGCCGCGCTGGGCAACGAGATCGGCGACGAGGTCGCTCGCGCTCACCTCCGAGGCCCTGCATCTCGTGCCCGAGCGAGCCGCCGACGCGCGTTCCGGGCCCGGCTGCTCGCGCTGCACGCCCGGGTCGCGCTGATCATGGGCCGCGAGGTCGACGCCGAGCGCACCGCACGCGAGGCGCTCGAAGTCAGCCGAGGCCGTCGGCTGCGCCGACCTCGGCCACCGACGCCCGCACGACCCTGGCCCAGCTGGCCCGGCGGACGCGTCGACCCGGCCGAGGCGGCCCGGCTGCATCGAGAACGTGGTCGTGCAGGCCGTAGGCGGCCGGCGACGCGCCGTCCGAACTGCGCAGCCGGTACAGCCTGGCCAGCCTGTGGCACGAGCAGTGCGAGCTCGGCAAGCGCGCAGGACGCGTTCGCGCACGCCCACGCAGCGCGCCGTCGAGACCGGCCGCACGCTGGGACGCCTTCGGCCTGCACTCGCGGGCGCATGACGGCCACCGTGCAGTACCTGCGCGGCGACTGGGACGCCGCGCTGCGCACCCTCGACACCGCCGGGCGAGCAGCCGACCATGATCGGCCGACGCCGTGTTCCGCTCGACCGCGATGCTGATCCGGGCTGGCCGCGGCGAGATCGACGCGTCATCGACGTCCTCGACGAGTTGCGTCCGTACTGGCAGCCGCGAAGGCCGGATCGGGCTGTACTCCGGCCTCGGCGCGCTCGAGATCTACGAGCAGCAGGCCGACGCCGCCGGCCGCGCTGGCCCTCATCGACGAGCTGGTCGAGGCGCTCGGGCGAGCTGTGGCTCGACCCGTGGTTCCTCGGCCCGCATCCAGCTGTCCACCCTCGGCCTCGCCGTGCTCTGCGCGGTCGCCGCGCGCGCGCCCGAGGCCCAGCACGAGCAGCTCGCCGCCGACGGCGCCCGGCTGCTCGCCGACGGGCGCACGCAGCGCCGAGAAGGGGCTGCCGCGCGGGCGCGCGCTCGGGCCGCGAGGGCTGCGCCTGGCTGGCCCGGCTCGAGGCCGAGGGCGCCCGGCTGCGCTGGCTCACCGGCGCAGGACGCACCGACCGCCGACGAGCTCGTCGACGCCTGGCAGCGCGCGGTCGAGGCCTTCGACTACGGCCACGTCGTCCAGCTGACCCGCTCCCGGGCCCGGCTGGCCGCGGCGCTGCGCGCCACCGGCCGCGCCGACGAGGCCGCCGAGCAGGCCGAGCTGGCCCGCGCGGCCGCCACGGCCATGGGCGCCGCGCCGCTGCTCGACGAGTCTGCGCGCCCTCGGCACCACGCGCCGGCGCCCGGCCGACGACGAGCGATCCGGGCTGCCCGCGCTCACCGACCGCGAGCGCGACGTGCTCGCCCAGCTCGTCGAGGGCCGGACCAACCGCCAGATCGCCGGCACGCTCTACATCAGCGAGAAGACGGTCAGCGTCCACGTGTCGAACATCCTGGCCAAGCTCGGCGTCCGCAGCCGGGCCGAAGCCGCGGCGCTGGCCCGGCGGGGTCAGCGGCTCGATCGGTATCGGCCGCCGATCGAGGTAGACTCGGTCGACGCAGCCCGAGCAATCGGGCTGACTTCGCGTGCCCGGCTCCTGATGGCAAGAGGGAGCTAGGCGGCCAGCCTCGGTCCGTCCCGGCAACCTCGCCGGCTCGGCCCCCTGACCGCGACACCGGGCACCAGGGCGTACCGGTCACCCGACCGGTCCGCGACAACCGAGGCCGCGCGCGACCCGAGCTGTGCGAACAGCGCCGACGTGCGCACGAACTGCAAGGAGGACGACCGGCATGGCCGTCGTCACCATGAAGGAGATGCTCGAGTCGGGCGTCCACTTCGGACACCAGACCCGTCGCTGGAACCCGAAGATGAAGCGCTTCATCCTCACCGAGCGCAACGGGCTCTACATCATCGACCTGCACCAGACGCTCACCTACGTCGACAAGGCGTACGAGTTCATCAAGGAGACCGTCGCCCACGGCGGCACGGTGCTCTTCGTCGGCACCAAGAAGCAGGCGCAGGAGTCGATCGCCGAGCAGGCCACCCGCGTCGGCATGCCCTACGTCAACCAGCGCTGGCTGGGCGGCATGCTCACCAACTTCCAGACCGTGTTCCAGCGGCTGCAGCGGCTCAAGGAGCTCGAGGCGCGCCAGCAGGCCGGCTGGGAGGGCGTCGCCACCAAGAAGGAACAGCTCATGCTCACCCGCGAGATGACCAAGCTCGAGCGCTCGCTCGGCGGCATCCGCGAGATGACGCAAGGTGCCGAGCGCGGTGTGGATCGTCGACACCAAGAAGGAGCACATCGCCGTCGGCGAGGCCCGCAAGCTGGGCATCCCGGTCGTCGCGATCCTCGACACCAACTGCGATCCGGACGAGGTCGACTACAAGATCCCGGGCAACGACGACGCGATCCGCAGCGCCGCCCTGCTCACCCGGGTGGTCGCCGACGCCGTCGCCGAGGGCCTCGTGTCGCCCGCGCCGCGCAGGCCGCCAACGCCGGCCGGGACGAGAAGCCCGAGCCGGCCGCGCGGCCAGCTCGCGGCCGACGAGCCGATGCCGGAGTGGGAGCGCGAGCTGCTGCAGCCCGCCACCGCCGACGCCGCCCCCGAGGTCGCCGCTGCCCCCGAGGCCCCGGCTGCGCCCGAGGCAACCGCCGTAACGGACACCCCGTCCGCCTGACGGGCACCCCGCCCAACCAGTACTAGACACGAACGGATACCTGAGACTGATGGCGAACTTTTCCGCCGCCGATGTGAAGAAGCTCCGCGACGCCACCGGCGCCGGGATGATGGACAGCAAGAAGGCCCTCGAAGAGGCCGACGGCGACTTCGACCGCGCGATCGAGATCCTGCGGGTCAAGGGCGAGGCCAAGAACGCCAAGCGCAGCGAGCGCGTGGCGTCCAACGGCCTCGTCGCCGCGGCCGAGGGCGCGATGATCGAGCTCGCGTCCGAGACCGACTTCGTCGCGAAGAACGAGCAGTTCCAGACGCTCGCCGGCGACATCGTGGCCCACTTCGCGTCGTCGCAGGCCACCGACGTCGACTCGCTGAAGGGCGAGACCCTCAAGGACGGCAAGACCGTCGACGAGAGCATCAGCGGCCTGGCCGCGGTCATCGGCGAGAAGCTCGAGCTGCGCCGCGCGGTCAAGCTCGACGGACAGGTGGCCACCTACCTGCACCGCAAGGCCTCCGACCTGCCGCCGCAGGTCGGCGTGCTGGTCGAGTTCACCGGCGACAACCCCGAGGCCGCCCGCGGCGCCGCGATGCAGGTCGCCGCGATGCGTCCGAAGTACCTCACCCGCGACGAGGTCCCGGCCGACGCTCGTCGACTCCGAGCGCCGCGTCGCCGAGGAGAAGACCCGCGCCGAGGGCAAGCCCGAGCCGGCGATCGCCAAGATCGTCGAGGGCCGCCTCGAACGGCTTCTACAAGACGGTCGTCCTGCTCGAGCAGGAGTCGGTCCAGGAGGCGAAGAAGACGCGTCAAGCAGGTGCTCGACGCCGCCGGCGTGACCGTCACCAGGTTCGCCCACTTCGAGGTGGGGCAGGCCTGACCGGCCCGGACCGATAGGGTTCGACGAACTGCTTTCGACGACGAGAGGGGCTGCCATGGGCGAGACCGAGGCAGCCCCTCCGTCATCGGCCGGAATGCCGGTCCCGCCGCCCACCTGGTACCGCCGGGTGCTGCTCAAGCTCTCCGGTGAGGTCTTCGGCGGCGGCAAGATCGGCGTCGATCCCGACGTCGCCCACTCGATCGCCGAGCAGATCGCCGAGGTCGTCGCCGGAGGCACCCAGGTCGCCATCGTCGTCGGCGGCGGCAACTTCTTCCGCGGGGCCGAGCTGAGCCAGCGCGGCATGGACCGCGACCGCGCCGACTACATGGGCATGCTCGGCACGGTGATGAACTGCCTCGCCCTGCAGGACTTCCTCGAGAAGGCCGGCGTGCCCACCCGGGTGCAGACCGCGATCACGATGGGCCAGGTGGCCGAGCCCTACATCCCGCGCCGCGCCGAGCGGCACCTCGAGAAGGGCCGCGTCGTCATCTTCGGCGCCGGCGCCGGGCTGCCCTACTTCTCCACCGACACCGTCGCGGCGCAGCGGGCGCTCGAGATCGGCTGCGAGGTGCTGCTGCTCGGCAAGAACGGCGTCGACGGCGTGTACAGCGCCGACCCGCGCCTCGATCCGACCGCCACCCGCTTCGACGAGATCACCTACGACGAGGTCTTGCAGCGCGGCCTCGACGTCGCCGACGCCACCGCGTTCAGCCTCTGCCGCGACAACGCGATGCCGATCGTGGTGTTCGGCCTCGACGACGGCAACATCGCGCGTGTGGTCCGCGGCGAGAAGATGGGAACGCTCGTCCGCGAACGGCGCGAGTGACGTGTACACGAAAGGGACGCGACCGTGATCGACGAGATCCTCTTCGAGGCCGAGGAGAAGATGGAGAAGGCCGTCCACGTCGCCCGCGACGACCTGTCCGGGCTGCGCACCGGCCGCGCGAACGCCAGCGCCTTCGCCCGCCTCGTCGTCGACTACTACGGCGCCCCGACCCCCATTCCGCAGATGGCCACGGTCAACGTGCCCGAGGCGCGGATGGCGATCATCAAGCCCTACGACGCCGGCCAGCTCGGCGCCATCGAGAAGGCGATCCGCGACAGCGATCTGGGCGTCAACCCGACCAACGACGGCACGATCATCCGCGTGGTCTTCCCGCAGCTGACCGAGGAACGCCGCCGCGATCTCGTCAAGGTGGCCAAGGGCAAGGGCGAGGACGCCAAGGTCGCGGTCCGCTCGATCCGGCGGCACGCGAAGGACGCGCTGGACAAGCTCGTGAAGGACGGCGAGTCGGGCGAGGACGACGTCCACCGGGCCGAAGCCGAGCTGGAGAAGCTCACCGGCACCTACACCGGACGGATCGACGAGGCCGTGCGGGCCAAGGAATCCGAACTGCTCGAGGTCTGAAGGCCTCAATGTCCTCCGACGACAACTCGCAGGAACCGGCCGGGCCGTCACCGCGCCAGCGGGCCCGCCGGGTTGCGGCCGCCGGTGCGGCGCGGCCCAAGCCGCCGCAGCGCCCGCCCGGCCGCGTGCCCCGCCGGGCCGTCCAGTCCGGCGTGACCTCCACCCGGCGCCGCGGCCCGCCGGGGCCGACGTCGAGGCCGCCGTTCCGGAGGCGACCGCCGAACCCGAGCGCACGTCCAAGGCCGGCCGCAACCTGCCGGCCGCGATCGGGGTCGGCGTCGGCCTGGGCGCGCTGATCGTGGGCAGCCTGTTCGTCTACCGTCCGAGCTTCGCCTTCATCGTCGGCATTGCCGTGCTCTACGGCTGCTACGAGCTCGCCCAGGCCCTCGCCACCGCGGGGATCCGGGTGTCGCTCGCGCCGTTGCTGGTCGGCAGCGCCGCCATGCTGATCGCGGCGTGGGAGCGCGGCCCGAGCGGGCTGGTGCTCGGCGTGCTGGTCACGCTCGCCGGCGTGCTCGTCTGGCGCATCGCCGACGGCGCCCTGGGTTACACCCGCGACGTCACGGCGTCGGCGCTGGTCGTGCTCTACCTGCCGACGCTCGCCGGGTTCGCAATCCTGCTGGCGCACCCCGACGACGGCGCCGGGCGGGTCATCGCGTTCGTGGCCACCGTGGTGTGCAGCGACACCGGCGGCTACGCCACCGGCGTCCTGTTCGGCAAGCATCCGCTGGCGCCGATCGTGTCGAAGGCCAAGACGTGGGAGGGCTTCGCCGGCTCGGTCGTGGCGTGCTCGGTGGCGGGCGTGCTGTTGATGACGCTCACCTTCCACGAGGCCTGGTGGAAGGGGCTGCTGTTCGGCCTGGCGATCGTCGTCACCGCCACGCTGGGCGATCTCGGCGAGTCGATGATCAAGCGCGACCTCGACGTCAAGGACATGGGCACGCTGCTGCCCGGGTCACGGCGGCATCATGGACCGCCTCGACTCGCTGCTGCCCTGCGCCGCCGTCGCGTATCTGCTGCTGTCGGGCTTCGCCCCGGTGTGATGGCCAGGCACGCCGAACCGGCCGACGTGGTCGCGGCCGCGCAGTCCCTGGCCGCGCGCCCGGGCAACCGCACGGCCTTCCTGGGGATCGACGGTTTCGGGGCCGCCGGCAAGTCGTCGCTGGCGGCGGCGGTCGCCGCGGCCGTCACGCCGGCGACCGTGGTCGCGGTCGACGACTTCTGGGGCCCAGGTGTCACCGAATGGGACTGGGACCGGTTCCGCCGCCAGGTGCTCGGCCCGCTGCTCGGCGGGCGGGCCGCGCGCTACCAGATCTGGAGCTGGGACCAGGATCGGCCGGGGGAGTGGCGCGACATCGCGCCCGGCCGCCTGCTCGTCGTGGAGGGGGTGTCGAGCACCCGCCGCGAGGCCGGCGTGCCGTGGGATCTCACCGTCTGGGTGCAGGCGCCGCGCGAGGTGCGCCTCGCTCGGGCCCTTGAACGCGACGGCGAGGCGATGCGCCGCCGCTGGCTCGACGAGTGGATGCCGGCCGAAGAGGCCTACGCGGCCCGGGAACGACCGCGCCGGCGCGTCGACCTGATCGTCGACGGGACGGTGTAGCGCCATTCGGTGGCCCGTTGTCAGACGGGCGTGGCACCGTCGCCGGCATGCGCGAGACGGCGGACGACCTCACCGCCCTGCAGGCCCTGCTCGATCGCAGCTTCGAGCGCGCCTCCGAGCACCTGCGCTCGATCATGACCGTGCCGCGCCGGATGACGGCGCCGCGGCTGGTGGCCGAGCTGCCCAGCCCCGCGGTGCTGAACATCGCCAGCGTCACCGCGCGTGGCGAGCCACGTCTGTCCGCGGTCGACGGACATTTCTTCCACGGCCGCTGGTACTTCACCACCAGCGGCGAGTCGCCCAAGGCGCGGCAACTCGCCGCCCGCCCGTCGATCAGCGCGTCCTGGACCCCACGCGACGGCTGCGGGGTGTTCTGCCACGGCACGGTCGCGCAGCTCGAGGCGGGTGACGAGCGCCAGATGATCATCGACCATTTCGCCGAGACCTACGGGCAGTCGCCCGAGGAGTTCGGGATCGGGATCTTCTACGGACGCATCGATCCCACCTGGATGGTCGGCTTTGCGATGACGCCCGACGAAGAGGTCGAGATCGCCCGGGCCGCCCGCGAGCGGGAGCAGCGGCGCGCGGCGCACTGAGCCGCCGGGATCTGGGACAATCGGCGCAGTCATGACTGTCCTGCCCCTCGTCTTCGACGCCCCGCGGCGCGGATTGCCGCCGACCCATCTCGCCGATCTCGACGCCGCCGGCCTGCGCGCCGCGGTCGCCGATCTCGGGCTGCCGGGCTTCCGCGCCGACCAGCTTGCCCGGCAGTACTACGCCCGCTTCGAGGCCGACCCGGCGGCCATGACCGATCTGCCGGCGGCGGTGCGTGCCCAGCTGGCCCCGGCGCTGCTGCCGACGCCTGCTGACCGAGGTGCGCTCGCTCGAGACCGACGCCCGCACGACCCGCAAGACGCTGTGGCGCCTGCACGACGGCGCGCTCGTCGAGAGCGTGCTGATGCGCTATCCGGCCCGCAACGGCAGCCGCGAGCGGATCACGGTCTGCATTTCCAGCCAGGCCGGCTGCGGCATGGCCTGCCCGTTCTGCGCCACCGGGCAGGGCGGTCTCACCCGCAACCTGTCGACCGCCGAGATCGTCGAGCAGGTCCGGGTCGCGGCGCAGGTCGCCGCGGCCGGCGAGCTCGGCGGCGGGCCGGGCCGGCTGTCCAACGTCGTGTTCATGGGCATGGGCGAGCCGCTTGCCAACTACAGCCGGATCGCGGCCGCGCTGCGGCGCATGATCGATCCGGCCCCGGCCGGGTTCGGCCTCTCGCGCCGGTCGATCACCGTCTCCACGGTCGGGCTCGTGCCCGGCGATCGACCGCTTGGCGGCCGAGGATCTCGACGTCACGCTCGCCGTCTCGCTGCACGCCCCCGACGACGGGCTGCGCGACACGCTCGTCCCGGTGAACACCCGCTGGAAGGTCGCCGAGGTGCTGGCCGCGGCTGACCGCTACGCCGCGCGCACCGGCCGGCGCTACTCGATCGAGTACGCGATGATCCGCGACGTCAACGACCAGCCCTGGCGGGCCGATCTGCTCGGTGACCTGCTCGCCCCGCGGCTCGCGCACGTCAACCTCATCCCGCTCAACCCGACGCCCGGGTCGCAGTGGGACGCCTCACCCAAGAAGGTCGAGCGCGAGTTCGTCGAGCGACTGGAGGCTGCGGGGCGTGTCGGTGACCGTCCGCGACACTAGAGGCCGCGACATCGACGGTGCCTGCGGGCAGCTCGCCGCGACCCCGCCGCCCCGAAGTTGACCGTTGTCGTCACCCTCGGCGGGCTCTGCCGTTCTCGGACTTCTGAAGGAAGCGGCGCGGGTTGATCGGACTCAGTCCGATCCGATCGTCTCGCTGCGCAACGCCCTCGGCGTCGCCGGTCCGCTCGCGGTCGGCACCCTGGCCGGAGGCGCGTCGCTAGGTATCGCCACCACGATCGGGGCGCTGCAGACGGCGTTCGCCGACCGTCCCGGCCCCTATCGGCTGCGGATGTTGCGCATGCTCGGCACGGCCCTCGCGGCCGGGGTCACCAGCGGGCTGGCCGTCGCCGCGTCACGCAGCGACGCCGCCTCGGTGGTGCTGCTGCTGGTGCTCGCCTTCGGCGCCGGACTGCTGCTCGCCGGCGGCCCCAGCGCGACCCAGGTCGGTGTCGCCGGCGTCGCCGCGGCGCTGATCATCGGGCACACCCCACAGCCGCCCGGGGTCGCGTTGCATGTCGGCCTGTTGGTGTTCCTCGGCGGCGCGGTGCAGACGGCGCTGGCCATCGCGGCGTGGCCGCTGCGCCGGCACGCGCCTGAGCGGCGGGCGCTCGCCGAGCTCTACCGCGAGCTCGCCGTGGCGGCCCGGGCCCAGCAGGGCAGCGTTGCCGGCCCGCCCGCCGGCGTCACCCTCACCGCGGTGCGGCAGACGCTGTACGGCCTGGGCCACGACCACGGACCGAGCGTCGAGGCCTACCGGGTGCTGCTCGACGAGGCCGAGCGGATCCGTCGCGAGATCGTGGTTCTGATCGCCGCCGCCGAGCGCCTGGCCGGCGACCACAACCCGATCCTGGCTGGGCTGGTGCGCGGCGCGCTGACCGCCGCGTCCGGGCTGCTCGACGAGATCGCCGACGCCCTCGACGAAGCCCGGCCAGTTCGCCCCGAGGTGCTCGCCGCGGCCCGAAAGACGGTCCGGGCCACGATCGAGCGGCTCGAGGGTGACGGCGGCGGCCCGGGCCGCCCGACCCGTCGGGCCGCGGCCAGCCGGTTGACGGCCCTGTCGGGTCAGCTGCGGGCCGCCGTCGAGAGCTCCCGGGCCGGCGCGAGCGAGGGGCGCAGCGGCGAGGAGCCGGGCACCACCGGCGTGCGGCTGCTGCGCGATCCGTGGGCCATCCTGCGGGCCAACCTGAACCTGGAATCGGCGGTGTTCCGGCACGCCGTGCGGCTCTCGCTGCTCGTCGCTGGCTCCGATCTCGTGATGCGCCTGGCCGATGTCAACCGCGGCTATTGGGTGTCGCTCACGCTGCTCGTCGTGCTGCGGCCCGATTTCGCCGCCACGCTGCAACGGTCGGTGATGCGGGTGATCGGGACGATCGTCGGATTGCTCGTCGCCACCGAGTTGGTGCACTGGGTACCGGGCGGCGACTGGTGGCGGGTCGCGCTCATCGCGCTGCTCGCCTTCGGGATGCGATTGTCGGGGCCGGGCAACGTGGCCCTGTCCGCGGTCTGCCTGTCGGGGTTGGTCGTCGTCCTGCTCGAGATCAACGGCGTGCCGGCCCACACGACGGTGGTCAGCCGCTCGCTGGCCACCCTCGCCGGCGGCATGCTGGCCGTCCTCGCTGCGCTCGCCCTGCCGGCGTGGGAGCGACGCTTCGTCCCGGCCCGCCTGGGCGAGCTGCTGCTGGCCTATCGCGAGTACCTGCAGGCGGTCGCCGATCCGGGCGCCGGGCGCGCGCTGTTGCAGAAGACGCGCGCGGCCAGCCGGCTTGCCCGCACCAACGCCCAAGCCTCGGTCGACCGGGCCCGGTCAGAGCCGGTGCGCGGTCAGGCCGCAGTCGAGCTCGGCACCACCGTGCTGGCGCACACGCATCGGTTCATCCACGCGATGCTGAGCATTGATGCGGTGCGGGTGCCGGTGCGCGAGGCCGGCGGGTTGCCCGACCTGGCGGCATTTCTCGCGGTCGCCGGTGAGTCGCTCGAGGCGGCGCGCGATGCAGTGCTCAGCGGGTTGCCGCCGGCGAAGGTGCCGGATCTGCGGCCGCGACAGGAAGGGCTGGCCGCCCTGCTCGCCGCTGACCCTGATCGGGTCGGCGGCGTCGAGACCGCGGCCACGCTGTCGGAGGCGACCGACCGGGTCACGAACAGCCTCGACACCCTGCTCGCGGAACTGCGTCGCCAGCGCGCACTAATCTCGGATCAGTGACCGATCCATTCGGCGACCTTGCCGCTTTCGTCGCCCTGCCCCGACTCACGGGTCTCGCCCTCAGCCTGGACGGTTCGCGGCTCGTGGCGACGGTCCAGCGTCCCGACGATGCCGGCGCGCGCTACGTCTCGTCCCTCTGGGAGATCCCGCTCGCCGGCGGTGACCCGACCCGACTGACCCGCTCGAACAAGGGCGAGTCGGCGCCGGCCTTCCGGCCCGACGGCGGGCTGCTGTTCGTGTCCGGCCGGCCGGATCCCGATGCCGACGACGACACCGATGACGCAGCGCTGTGGCTGTTGCCGCCGACGGGCGAGCCATACGTCGTCGCCCACCACCCCGGGGGCCTGGCCGGCCCGGTCGTCGCGCGCGACCGCGGTGCGGTGCTGCTCGGCGGCTCGCGGCTGGTGGGTTCGACCGACGCCGACGACGCGACGCGCCGCAAGGATCGCCACGACCGCAAGATCAGCACGATCCTGCACACCGGCCTGCCGATCCGGTACTGGGACCACGAGCTCGGCGACGAGACCCCGCAGCTGCTTGGGCTGGAGCCCGGCGCCACCGAGCCGTGCGACCTCGCGCCCGACGCGACCGTCGAGCTCATCGAGGCGTCGTGGTCGATCAGCGCCGACGGCACGACGGCGGTGACCACTTGGCGCCCGCGCCGCCCGCGCGGGCAGCGCTCGTTCGCGGTCGCGGCGATCGACGTGGCCTCCGGCGAACGCTTGGTGCACGAGCCACCGCCGGGCACGCAGTACGCCGGCCCGGTCGTGTCGCCCGACGGTCTGCGCGTGGCCGTGGCGGTGGAGCGGATCGCCGGCTTCGAGGTGCCGGCGGCCGAACAGCTGATCGTGCTGGGCGTCGACGGCGGCGCCGCGGTCACGATGGCGGTCGGCGATCTGACCGCGACCGAGTGGGTGTGGTCGGCCGACTCGGCCACCCTGTACGCCGCCGGTGACTGGCACGGCCGCGGCGCCGTCCTCGCCCTCGATCCGGCGACCGGCGAGCTCCGGTCGCGGCTGGCCGCCGACGCCGTGTACGGGAGCCTGTGCCCGGCACCGGACGGATCGGCGATCTACGCGCTGCGCTCGGCGTGGGACTGCGCGCCCACCCCGGTGCAGCTGGTGACCGACGCGGCCGACCAGACACCGTCCTATTTGCCGACGCCGGCCCCGACCCCGCCGTTGCCCGGACGCCTGGTTGAGCTGGACGTCCCCGTCGGCGACGTCTCGGTGCACAGCTGGCTCTGCCTGCCGCCGGAGTCCGCCGGTCCGGCCCCGGTGATGCAGTGGATCCACGGCGGCCCGTTCGGCTCCTACAACGCGTGGAGCTGGCGGTGGAATCCATGGGTGGCGGTGGCGCGCGGCTGGGCGGTCGTCCTGCCCGACCCGGCGCTGTCGACCGGGTACGGGCAGGCCGCCATCGACCGCGCGTGGCCCTACCGCGCCGACATCGTCTGGCGTGAGGTCGAAGCCGTGCTCGACGCCGTGCTCGCCCGCCCCGACGTCGATCCGGGCCGGGTCGCGCTGCTGGGTGCGTCGTTCGGCGGGTTCATGACCAACTGGATCGCCGGGCACACCGACCGGTTCCAGGCGATCGTCACGCACGCCGGGCTGTGGGCGCTTGACCAGCAGCACGCCACTACCGACGCGGCGTACTACAAGGCCGGCATCTTCGGCCCGCTCGCCGAG
The DNA here is from genome assembly GCA_963764485.1 of uncultured Actinomycetota bacterium. Lineage (GTDB taxonomy): Bacteria > Actinomycetota > Actinomycetes > Mycobacteriales > Jatrophihabitantaceae > Jatrophihabitans. The sequence continues at coordinate 17,848 of CAVXSM010000001.1, forward strand.
CACCCGGACTGGTACGCGGAGTTCTCGCCGCACAACTTCGTCGATCACATCGGCACCCCGATGCTGATCAGCCACGGCAACTGCGACTACCGGGTGCCGGTGAGCGAGGCGTTGCGGCTGTGGTGGGATCTCGTCAGCCGGTGGGACGGCGACCCGGACGCCATGCCGCACCGGTTCCTGCAGCTGACCGGCGAGAACCACTGGGTGCTCTCGCCGGCCAACGCCGAGATCTGGTACGACGCGGTGCTCGGCTTCTGCGCCGAGCACACGCTCAGTCGGCCAGGGCCAGGGCCGGCTCGGCCGCAGGCGCCTTCGCGTCGCGACGCATTGCGAAGGTGACGAGCAGCAGCGTCGCGGCCAGGAAGATCGTCGCCGTCCAGAACGACCGGTCGGCCGCGGTGACGAACACGTGCCGAGCGGCTTCGGCCTTCGACAGGCCGGGCGGCAGATCGGCGGCGGCCGACTTGCTGGCGTTGCCGAACACCGTCACCAACACGGCCAGCCCGAGCGACCCGCCGACCTGCTGCATCACGTTCACCAGGCCGGAGGCCGCGCCCGCGTCCTCAGCCGCGACGCCGTTGAGCGCCGCCGTGGTGAGCGGGACGAAGGCCAGGCCGTTGCCCATGCCGAACACCAGCAGCGGGCCGACCAGCGACAGGTAGCCGCTGTGCTCGCCCAACTGGGTCAGCCACAGCATGCCGAGGGTCGAGAAGCTGATGCCGATGATCATCAGCCGGTGCGCCCCGACCCGCTCGACCAGGTAACGCGCGCTCAGCTGCGATGCGGTGAACACGATCGCGGTGAGGGGCACGAAGGCGAAGCCGGTCTTGAGGTCGCTGTAGCCGAGCACGCCGCGCAGGAACTGGGTGAGGAAGAAGAACATCCCCATCATGCCGGCGACGAGGAGCAGCCGGGCGACGTACGAGCTGCTGCGATTGCGGTCGGCGAACAGCCGCAGCGGCGTGATCGGTGCCTCGGCCCGCAGTTCGGTGAGGACGAACGCGGCGAGCAGAACGGCACCGGCCGCGAACGAGCCGATCGTGCGGACGTCGCTCCAGCCGTCGGACGCGGCGGTGACGAAGCCGTAGACCAGCGCCGTCATGCCGAGCGTCGAGGTCAGCGCGCCGGCGAGGTCGAAGCGACCGGGCTGGCGCGGCGTCTCGGGCAGGGTCGGCCGAGCCAGGGCAAGCAGGACGAGGCCGATCGGCACGTTGACGAACAGCACCCAGCGCCACGACGCCCACTCCGACAGCATGCCGCCGGCGATGAGCCCGACCGCGCTGCCGCCGATCGAGACGGCGGTGTAGAGGCCGATCGCCCGGGTGCGCTCGCGCGGGTTCGGGAACATCGTCATGAGCAGGGCGAGGGCCGACGGTGACGCCAGCGCGCCGCCGATGCCCTGGATGGCGCGGGCGGCGAGCAGTTCGGCCGGGTTCGTCGCGAAGCCACCGGCCAGCGAGGCCAGGGTGAACAGCGCGATGCCGCCCAGGAACACCCGGCGTCGGCCGAGGATGTCGCCGGCCCGGGCGCCCAGCAGCAACAGGCCGCCGAAGGTGAGGGTGTACGCGTTGACGACCCAGGACAGGCCGGTGGACGAGAAGCCGAGCGAACCCTTGATGTCGTGCAGGGCGATGTTCACGATCGTCGCGTCCAGCACGACCATGAGCTGGCAGGTCAGGATGAGGGTGAGGACCAGGCCGGGGTGGCCGTGCGGCAGCCGGAGGCGGCGCCGCGCGGGGATCCCGGCCCCCTCGGCCGACTCGGTCGAGCGGCCGGTGTGGCGGGTTGGAGACTGGACGGTCACGAGCATTCCTCGATTACTGGTAGAGCAGGGAGTAGCATTGGACTAAGCGGAAGGTCCCTCCGGTATGCTCAACACTAACGGAGGCAACCTCCGGTTAGCAAGTGAATTTCGGAGGTCGATCGTGGGACGTTCGTCGGCGCCGGCTGACGCCGAGCCGCTCGAGGCCGTCGCGGCCCTCGACGCGAGCGGGGCGCGACCCATGCGCGCCGACGCCAAACGCAACCGCGAGCTGCTCATTGCCGCGGCTCGCGCCGCCTTCACCGAGAAGGGTGCGAGCGCCGCGCTCGAGGACATCGCGCGGCGGGCCGAGGTCGGCGTCGGCACGCTGTATCGGCACTTCCCGACCCGGCAGGATCTGCTCGAAGCCGTGTACGTCGAAGAGGTACAGGCGCTGTGCCGATCGGCGGCCGACTTTGCCGGCGAAGCGTCCTGGGACGCGCTCGTGCACTGGTTCGACCGCTTCGTGGACTACGTGGCCACCAAGCACGCCCTGGTCGACGAGATGCTGGCCACGGTGACCAAGGACGCGCCGGTGTTCCGCACCTGCCACGAGGCCATCTTCGCGGCCGGCGAGCCGCTGCTCGCGCGGGCCAAGGCCGACGGCACGGTGCGGCCCGATGTCGAGTTCGTGGACGTGATCCGGCTGGTCAGCGGCGTGACGATGATCAAGAACGCGTCGACCGACGACGTCCGCCGGGTGCTGATGGTCGCGTTGGACGGCTTGCGCTACCGCCCGTAGCCGGCCTCATTCCGGTGGCGCCGGCAGGTTCTGCACCGACCGCGGCAGGCTGATCGACCCGTCCAGGTCCGGCGCGGGTCGGGGCGCGCCGTAACCGGTCCGCAGTGGCACGACCCCGGCCCAGGCGCTACCGGCGACGTCCGATTCCGGATCGTCGGGCCAGCCGGCGGACACCTTCAGCGACCACTCGCCGATCGGCAGGGCGAGGACGAGCGTGGCGTCCAGCTCGCGGGCGGTCGGACGGCGGATCTCGGCCGTTCGGCCGGGCAGCAGGGCCTCCGTGACGAGGTCGAGCGCGGCTCCCTTCTCGTCGGTGGGCAGCGGCGAGCAGGTGCCGAACAGGACGGCGCTGCGGTAGTGCAGCGACGACTCGAAGGCCGACCGAGCCACGACCAGGCCGTCCAGCGCGGTGACCGCGAGGCAGGCCGGGGCGCCGGCGGCCAGCACCCGCATCCAGGGCGAGCCGGTGGAGCCGTGTGCCAGGACCCGGTCTCCGTCGCGCACGATCGCGGTCGGGATCACGACCGGGCGCCCGGCCGGATCGGTGAGACCGAAATGACCGACCCGGGTCGAGTCCAGCAATGCGTCGAGGTCGGACCGCTCGGTGCGCGACTTCTCGCGCAGGCGAGTGATGCGGGTGCGGTCGGGAGCGCTCGTCACCGGCCTATCATCGCGTTCACCACTGACGCCAGGCGCGAGGGGCGCCGCCCGCGCCGCTCGGCCGCATCGGCCCACATCATGGCGCGCAGCCCGGCGTTGGCCCCGAGCCAGCGCAACGGCTCCGGCTCCCACTTGCGGCTGCGATGCCCGACCCACGGCAATCGGGTCAGCGGACCGGTGCCGCCGGCGATCAGCTCGGCCAGGGTGCGGCCGGCGAGGTTCGTCGTGGCGACGCCGTCACCGACGTAGCCCCCGGCGTGGGCCAGGCCGGTCACGCGATCGAACCCGACGGCGGCATGCCAGTCGCGGGCGATGCCCAGCGGGCCGCCCCAGCGGTGCGTGATGGCGGCGCCGCGCAGCACCGGGAACAGCTCGACCAGCGTCTCGTGCAGGGCCGCGAACACCTTCGGTACCCGGTCGTATCCGGGGTCGACGCGGGAGGCGTAGTGATACGGCGCGCCCCGGCCGCCGAAGACCAGCCGGCCGTCGGCGCTGCGCTGGCCGTAGATGATCAGGTTGCGGTGATCGCTGAACGTCTCGCGCTCGCGCAGGCCGATGTCGTCCCAGACCCGGTCCGGCAGCGGCTCGGTCGCGATGATCAGCGAGTACACCGGCGCGATCGCGCGGCGGTGTCCGGGCAGCCGGGCGGTGTAGCCCTCGGTGGCGCGCACGACGTACTGCGCCCGCACGGTTCCGCGGTCGGTGCTCACGCGATGCGGCTGCAGCCCGGTCACGGTGGTCTGCTCGGCGAGCCGGGCGCCGCGCGCCTCGACCACCGCCGCGAGGCCCCGGACGAGGGCGGCCGGCTGGATCGCCGCGCAGTGCGGCGTGAAGGTGGCGCCCAGCGCGGCGGTGGCATTGATGCGCGCGGTGGTGGCCGCCGCGTCGAGCCAGTCGAGGCCGAGATCGAAACGGGCCGATTCGGCGACCTCGTCGTGCGCCCGCGCCACCTGGGCCGGCGAGCGCGCGACGACCACCGTGCCGCCGCGGGCGAAGCCGGCGTCGATGCCTTCGGCCGTGGCGACCCGGCCGACCTCGATGACTGCGGACCGCATCGCGGCGTACTGGGCGCTTGCGGCGACCGGCGTGGTTTCGGCCGCCAGGGTGGACGCGCTCACCGGGAACAGGGCCGAGCACCATCCGCCGTTGCGCCCCGACGCCCCGAAGCCGGCGATCTCCTTCTCCACCACGGCGATGCGCACTGACGGGTCGGCGGCCTGCAGGTAGTAGGCGGTCCACAGCCCGGTGAAGCCGGCCCCGACGATCGCGACGTCCACATCCAGGTCGCCGGCCAGCGGCGGGCGAGGCGTCAGTGGCTCGGCCAGCTGGTCAAACCACAGCGAGAGGCTGCGGTAGTCCGAAGGGCGGCGATGGTCCGTCACGTCCCGCTCTCACCCCCACGAGTTGTCCGCGCTAAACGACGCTATAGCGCCGGGAAGCGCGGACAACTTTCGCGACCCGTGCGAGTTGTCCGCGCTAAACGACGCTACAGCGCCGGGAAGCGCGGACAACTTCGAGGAGGTGTGGGGCGGGGCGGGGCGGGGGACTAGGAGAGCACGTCGGCCAGGGGGACGGCGGTGTAGCCGTGGGCCTCGGCGACGGGGCCGTTCGTGAGCTGCCCCTCGTGGGTGTTCAGCCCCAGTGCGAGCGGGTGATCGGCCCGCAGCGCGTCACGCCAGCCGCGGTTGGCCAGCTCGAGGGCGTAGGGCAGCGTCACGTTGGTGAGGGCATAGGTGGACGTGTGCGGGACGGCGCCCGGCATGTTGGCCACGCAGTAGAAGACCGACTCGTGCACGCGGTAGGTCGGCTCGGCGTGCGTGGTCGGCCGCGAGTCCTCGAAGCAGCCGCCCTGGTCGATCGAGATGTCGACGAGCACCGAGCCCGGCTTCATCCGCGACACCAGTTCGTTGCTGATCAGGGTGGGGGCCTTGGCCCCGGGGATCAGCACGGCGCCGATGACCAGGTCGGCGTCGAGGACGGCTCGCTCGACCTCATAGGCGTTGGACGCGACGGTCTGGCAGTGCCCCTGGTAGATGGCGTCCATCTGCCGCAGCCGGGCCACGTTCTTGTCGAGCAGGAGCACCTCGGCCTGCATGCCCAGGGCGATAGCAGCCGCGTTCTGACCCGAGACGCCCGCGCCGATGACGACGACCTTCGCCGCGTACACACCGGGGACGCCGCCCATCAAGGTGCCGCGCCCACCGCCCTGGCGCATCAGGTGGTACGACCCGACCTGTGGGGCCAGGCGCCCGGCGACCTCCGACATCGGGGCGAGGAGCGGCAACGAGTTGTCGGGCAGCTGGACGGTCTCGTAGGCGATGCCGGTGGTGCCGGCGGCCAGCAACGCGTCGGTACAGGGCTTATCGGCGGCGAGGTGCAGGTAGGTGAACAGCACCTGGTCCTTGCGCATCCGGTGGTATTCCTCGGCGACCGGCTCCTTGACCTTCAGCACCATGTCCGCGCTGCCCCACACGTCGTCCGCGGTGGGCAGGATCTGGGCGCCGGCGGCCACGAAATCCTCGTCCCGGATCGCCGAGCCGACGCCGGCCTCGCGCTCGATCACGACGTCGTGCCCGTGCCGGGTCAGCTCGTTGACGCCGGCTGGGGTGATGGCGACGCGGTACTCGTTGTTCTTGACCTCGCGGGGGACGCCGACCTTCATGTGCAGGACTCCTTCATTGCCGACCGTGGACGCTTAGAATGAAGGAATCGACGCCGTACGGCTACCGAGCTGAACAAGATTCTGTATCTTGCTAATATGGCTCGCAGATCGTCGAGAATGGCCGGCGCAACCCGTCGCTCGGTCGAACATCGTTCGACCGGATCCGGACGAGGTCGACCGCCGGCTCTTGCGCGAACTCGCGGCCGACGCGCGCATCCCCAACAACGCCCTGGCCGAGCGGGTCGGTATCGCGCCGTCGACCTGCCTGGGCCGGGTGCGGGCACTGCGCGACAGCGGCGTGATTCGCGGCTACCACGCCGATGTCGATCCGGCGGCGCTCGGCCGGCCGATCCAGGCGATGATCGCCGTTCGGCTGCAGTCCCACGCCCGCGGCCACATCCCGGCGTTCATGGCCAAGATCGCGGAGCTGCCGGAAGTGCTCAACGTGTTCTTCCTCGGTGGCGCCGACGACTTCCACGTCCACATCGCCGCGGTAAGCACCGACAACCTGCGTGACTTCGTCGTCGTGAACCTCAGCGGCGACCCGGACGTCGCCCTGACCGAGACGAATCTGATCTTCGACCACATCCGGGCCGGGATCGTCCATTAACTGCCGGGACGAGCCTGACCCTGGGTCGCGAAGACGTCCGCCGGGAACGCCCCGTTGATCACGAGCTGGCGGCTGAGGGCCCGGCCAAGTTCGATCAACCGGGCGGTGCGGTCCTCGCCCAGCTTCACCCACGGTTCGGCGGCCAGGTCGTCGGTGGTGGTTTCGATGGACGCGCGCAGCTCGGTGCCGTCGGCAGTGAGACCGTCGTTGTCGATCAGGCCGAGCTCGCGCAGCCGCGTGACCCGCGCGTCCCAATCGGCGTCGGGCCACCCGCGGGTCGCGCGCGCGGCCGCCTCGGTGAAACCGCGGCCGGTAGCGGTGTGGGTGATCAGCGCGTCGAGTCCGGAAACCCCGGCCGCGAGCAGGGCGGCCACGTGCCCGTCGCCGCGGTGCTCGCGCAGCAACGTGGCGGCGTGCCACAGCACGAGGTGGGGCGAATCGGGCCAGTCGAGATCGGCGTTCGCCGCGAACAACGGGCGTCCGGCCGTACCGAGCCCCACGGTGGCGGCGCGGGCCAGCTCGGCCGCGTCCACCATCGCCGAAGACGACACCGCCTCGTCGCCGAGCAGTCGCCGCAGTGCGCGGTCGACGCCCTTCAAACGCGCGGCCAGGATGTCCTCGATCGAGGCCAGACCCCACGCTCGCGGGATGTGCCGCGCAACCAGCTCGGGATTGAAGTTGTAGAAGGTCGCGGCGGTGACACCGGCCGGGACGGGACCCATCGGGGCCGACCGCGCGGCGAAGTAGCCCATTCGCCCGGGCCGCAGCCCGACCTTGGTGAGTTCGTCATCGGTCTCGGGCGCGAAGTAGACCATCGCGTGCAGCGAGTCGAGGGACCGGTGGGCGCGAGCGGCGACGCCGGCCGCCAGCAGTTCGGACACCGCGCCACCCTAGCCGCCCGCCTCCCAACCCGATCGGTCACGATCGGCGCCGCCCGGTGGCCCTAACGCAGCGCCGCTGCCACACTGCGGTCCACATGGCAACGCCAGCGACACATGGGGGAGCAGCATGACCGATCAATCGGGGCAGTACATCCCGCCCGCGCCGGGCTACCCGCCCGCGCCGAGCGCGCCGCCCGCGGCGGCCGGATACGGAGCGCCCGGCTACGGCTCGGCACCAGGGCCACTGGGCAAACCGCGCAGCATCGGCAAGAGCATCGGGCTGGCGATCATCACGCTCGGCATCTATACCTTCGTCTGGACCTGGAAGACGCACGACGAGATCAAGCGCCACTCCGGTGTCGGCGTCGGCGGCCCGGTCGGTTTCCTCATCTACTTCGTCGTCTCGCCGGTGACGTTCTTCCTGCTGCCCTCGGAGATCCGGCAGATGCTGGCGCGGATCAACCAGCCCAGCCGAGTCAAGGGCACGACCGGCTTGTGGATCCTGCTGCCGATCGTGGGCGCGATCGTCTGGTTCGTGAAGGTGCAGGGCCAGCTCAACGACTACTGGCGGGCCAACGGCGCTACCGGCTGAGTGACCGGGTTACGGTCGCGGGATGGAGGAACCGCGCTGCACGATCGTGATCGTCGACGACGCTCCTGACGTCCGGTTGCTCGTGCGCGCCCAGCTCGAACTGTCCGGCCGGTTCGTGGTCCTCGGCGAGGGCAGCGACGGGCTCGAGGCGATCGACGTCGCGCAACGCCATCAACCCGAGCTCGTCCTGCTCGACGTCTCGATGCCACGGATGGACGGCCTCGAGGCGCTGCCGCACCTCCGCTCGGTCGCGCCCGACTCACTCATCGTGCTCTACACCGGATTCGACCGCGGTGGCCTGAGTGCCCGGGCCCGCGAACTCGGCGCGGCGGCGCTGATCGAGAAGTCGGTTCCACTCGAAGAGCTGGCCGAACGCTTGGCCGCGGTCAGGCGCGATCCGGTCGCGGCCGCTTCGGTGCGGACGACGGGCGAGGTGCCGGTGACCGGTGCGGGCGAGACGGTCCTCGACGAGCACCTCGAACGCTTCCGCGAGGTGTTCGCAGAGGCGGCCATCGGGATGGCGACGATGACCCTCACCGGCCAGATCGTGCGGGTCAACAAGTCCTTCGCCCAGCTCGTCGGCAGTGAGCCGGCCGATCTTGTCGGGCGGCCGTACCCATCCCTCGCGACCGGCGCCGGCGTCCAGACGGTGAGCGCCGCGCTCGAGCAGGCCGCGGGCGGCGCCCCGGCCGTCCAGTTCGAGTTCGAGATCGCGCCGGCCAGCGGCGTCCGGTGGTTGCTGGCCACCGCCGCCGCCGTCAAGGACGCCCGCGGCAAGCCCCTCTACCTCTTCGTCCAGAGCCAGGACATCAGCGTGCAGCGCCGCACCGAAGAGGATCTGCGCCAGAGCGAGGAGCGCTTCCGGCTGCTCGTCGAAGCGGTGCGGGACTACGCCATCTTCATGCTCGACCCGGACGGGACGGTGGCCAGTTGGAACGCCGGCGCGGAACGGATCAAGGGCTATCGCGCCGACGAGATCATCGGCCGGCACTTCCGGGTCTTCTATCCGCCGGAGGTGCAGGCGAGCCGGCACCCTGAGCACGAACTCGAACTGGCCCTGCAGCACGGCAGCTACGAGGAGGAGGGGTGGCGGATCCGCCAGGATGGCACCCGGTTCTGGGCCTCCGTCGTGATCACCGCGGTGCGCAACCCGCACGGACTCCACATCGGTTTCGCCAAGGTGACACGCGACATCGAGGAGCGGCGGCAGATGCTGCTCGACGCCCAAGCCCGGGCGGCTGACCAAGCCGAATTCCTCGCCGTCACCGCCCACGAGTTGCGCAGCCCGGTGACCGTGCTGAGCGGTTCGGCCAACCTCCTGGTCCAGCACTGGGCCGAGATGTCGGAGGTCGAGCGGGCCGAGCTGTCCGCGGCCATCTCGGCGAGCGCCGAGCGGCTGCAGCGGCTGCTCAGCGATCTGTTGATGGCGGCCCGTTTGGAGTCGCGGACGGTCGAGCTGGACCGGCAGCGGGTGGACGTCTGCGACCTGCTGGGCCGGACGCTCGCCGCCGGACAGGCCGCAACCCCTGGGGCCGACATTCGGCTGGACTGCCCGCCGGGCCTGTTCGTGCTGGGCGAGCCTGATCGCATCGCCCAGGCCGTCGAGAACCTGGTGGCCAACGCGGTACGCCACGGTGCGCCGCCGGTCACCGTCCGAGCGCGGCGCAACGCCGACCGGATCGAGATCGCCGTCAGCGATGCCGGCCCGGGCGTTTCCGAGGATGTCCGCGAGCGGTTGTTCGAGCGGTTCGCCACCGGACGGCAGCGCCGCGGCACCGGGCTCGGGCTGTTCATCGTCCGAGAATTGGCGCGGGCCCACGACGGTGACGCCTGGTACCAGCCCGGCGGCGACGGCCCGGCCGCGTTCGTGCTGTCGTTGCCCGCGCTGGACGCGTAACCGACCGGCCCGGATGCCTGCCGGGCGTCGGCGCGCCGGTGGCCTAGCCTCAGAAGTGTGGCCATCCGCGTGCTTCTCGTCGACGACGTCCCGGACGTCCGCCGGCTGGTGAAGACCGCGCTGCGGTTCCGCGGCGTGTTCACCGTGGTCGGCGAAGCCGCCAGCGGTAACGAGGCGATCGCGCTGACTGAGCAGCTGCGGCCCGACATCGTCGTCCTGGACATCGGCCTACCCGACATCGCCGGGCAGGAGGTGCTGTCGCGGATCCGGGAGCTCACGCCAACGGTCAAGGTGGTGGTGTTCTCCGGCACCGAGCCGCGCGACAGCGCCGGACTGGCCGCTCGCGTCGACGGATACGCGCTGAAGGACAGCCAGCTCGACTACCTCGTCGAGTTGCTCGAGACGGTGGGCAAACAGCGCACCGGACAGAGCGCGCTGCACCTCGGCGCGAGCCGGGTCAGCGCCCGCGAGGCCCGTGCCTTCACCCAGTCCACGCTCGCCGGTTGGGGCGTCGACGACGACGTCGACGACATCCTGCTCGTCGTCACCGAACTGGTGAACAACGCCGTCACCCACGCCCTCACCGACTGCGAGCTGCGGCTCTCGGTGAGCCCGCTGTCACTGCGGATCGAGGTCATCGACGGCGGCGTCGGCACGCCCGATCCGTTGCCCCCGAGCCCCACCCGCAATCACGGCCGGGGATTGCATCTGATCGACGCGCTCACCGCCGCGTGGGGCTTCGAGCCAATCGCGGGTGGCGGCAAGATGGTGTGGGCCGAACTCTTGCGCACGTCCTGACTCGGAGCGGCACAAAGTTGTCCGCGCTTCCGGCGGCTTGAGCGACTGGAAGCGCGGACAACTGTTGTCGTGCGGGTCGGCTGATCAGCCGGCATGCAGGAGCGTCGTGTCCCCGTCGCTGGTGACCCGGTAGGTGTCGGTGATCCTGTTGCTCGTGCGAACGGTGATCTTGTACTTGTCGCCCGGCGTCACTCTGAAGGTGAAGAACGCCGGCTCGAAGTACGTGCCGGAACTGAAGACGTTGTTCTGGTGGGTGGTGAGGTCGGTGATGCGATACGCAAGCCAAACCGCGTCCGCCTCAACCTCACACGACACCGCGGGGCCGCCCCCCTGCGTGTCGCTCCAGCAGTCGAGGTTGGAGTTGCCGGTGCCGGCCGCGGTGGCCGAGCCGGCCGCGGCCGCCGCGCCGCCGGCGAGTGCCGCCAGCGTCAACGGCACGACGGCCCACTTCATTTTCTGCATGGTCATTGCCCCCCAATTCTTGTTTCTCGTGCCCAATGGGCTTCGGGTCCGCTTGAGGACCCTTGCGGGCATGGTCGCGTGCGAGTTGACCGAGGTCAAGCGGGCTCGGGGAACCCGTCGCGGAAAGTCACATCTGCCCGTGAGGTACCTAGCCCACGTGAATGACGTTCACAGAGCCGTCGGTGAGCACCCAGTAGGTGTCCTTGATGCCCTCGTTGGTGACGAGGGTGAACTTGTACTTGTCGCCCGGCGTCACCTTGAACGCCAGCTGGGTTGCGAAGACGACCCCGCTGCGGATGAAGTTGTTGTTGTGCGTAGTCAGGTCGGTGACACGCACGGTCAGGCCGATCGATGCCGCGCCGTTGAGGCAGGTCAGCGCCGGATCCCCGCTGCCCGTGAGAGCAATCGGTCTGCTCTAGACCTGGCGAGGTGGTCGCGCGTCGAGCGATTCCCGTCCGGACGCACCCTGACAAGTCGCAAACCCGGCGGAGCGCGGGGCTACAGCCGGGCCCACGCCTCGGTGAGGACCGAGCGCAGGATCTGTTCGATCTCGTCGAACTCGGGCTGGCCGATGATGAGCGGCGGCGCCAGCTGGACGACCGGGTCGCCGCGGTCGTCGGCGCGGCAGTAGAGGCCGGCGTCGAACAGCGCCCGCGACAGGAACCCCCGCAGCAGCCGCTCGGACTCTTCGTCGTCGAAGGTCTCCTTGGTCGTCTTGTCCTTGACCAGCTCGATCCCGTAGAAGTAGCCGTCGCCGCGGACGTCGCCGACGATCGGCAGGTCGGACAGCTTCTCGAGCGTGGAGCGGAACGCAGCCTCGTTCTGCAGGACGTGCTGGTTGAGACCCTCGCGCTCGAAGATGTCGAGGTTCGCCATTGCGACCGCGGCCGACACCGGGTGCCCGCCGAAGGTGTAGCCGTGCGGGAACGACGCATCGCCGGTCCAGAACGGCGCCGCGATCCGATCGCTGACCAGGCACGCGCCGATTGGGGAGTAGCCGCTGGTCAGCCCCTTGGCGCAGGTGATCATGTCGGGCACGTAGCCGAATTTGTCGCTGCCGAACATCGTCCCGAGCCGGCCGAACGCGCAGATGACCTCGTCGGACACCATCAGGACGTCGTGCTTGTCGCAGATCTCGCGGACCCGCTGGAAGTAGCCGGGAGGCGGCGGGAAGCAGCCGCCGGAATTCTGTACCGGCTCGACGAAGACCGCGGCGACCGTGTCCGGACCCTCCATCTCGATGGCGATGTCGATCTGGTCGGCGGCCCACCGGCCGAAGGCCACGAGGTCGTCGCCGTGTTCGGGGGCGCGGTAGAAGTTGGTGTTCGCCGCCTTGTGGGCGCCGGGTACGAGCGGCTCGAACCACTTCTTGGCATCCGGGATGCCGGTGATCGAGAGGGCGCCCTGCGGGGTGCCGTGGTAGGCGATCGAGCGGCTGATGACCTTGTGCTTCATCGGCTTGCCGACGAGCTTGAAGTACTGCTTGGCCAGCTTCCAGGCGGTCTCGACGGCCTCGCCGCCACCGGTGGTGAAGAAGACCTTGTTGAGATCGCCCGGCGCCAGCGACGCCAGCCGGTCGGCCAGCTCGATCGCCGGCGGGTGGGCGTAGGACCACAGCGGGAAGAAGGCCAGGTCCTTCGCCTGTCGATAGGCCGCCTGCGCCAGTTCCTCGCGGCCGTGGCCGGCCTGGACGACGAACAGGCCGGACAGACCGTCCAGGTAGCTGCGGCCGGTCGCATCGAAGATCCGCGCCCCCTCACCGCGCACGATCGTCGGCACCGGCGCGGCGGCGTAGGAGGACATGCGAGTGAAGTGCATCCACAGGTGCTCGCGGGCGGCCGCCGACAGCTGCTCGCCGTCGTAGGTCTTGGGGCTGGTCTCGATCGGGGTCGTCGTCATGTCATGTCCGCCTTCGGGGCGCGCCTCAGCGCGCGCCCCAGTTGTAGGTCTGCTTCACGAGCTTGAGGTAGAGAAACGTTTCGGTACGGGTAACGCCGGCGATCGCGCGGATGCGGCGGTTGACGAGCGTGAGCAAATGGGCGTCGTCCTCGACCACCACTTCGGCGATGATGTCGAACGAACCGGCGGTGACCACGATGTAGTCGACCTCGTCGATGGTGGCCAGTTCGTCGGCGACCTGCTCGACGTCTCCGGCGATCGAGAGCGCGATCATGGCCTGCCGGGCGAAGCCGGTCTGGGTGGGATCGGTGACGGCCACGATTTGCATGACGCCGCTGTCGACGAGCTTCTGCACGCGCTGCCGCACCGCCGCCTCGGACAGTCCGACCGCCTTGCCGATGCTGGCGTACGGGCGGCGCCCGTCCTCTTGCAGCTGCTCAATGATCGCCTTCGACGTGTCGTCCAGAGCGGTGCGCTGCGTGGTAGCCACCGGTCGAGCCTCTCTGTGCGATCCCCTGCGAACACCGAATTCGTCGTCTAGAGGTTATCAGACAACTAATAGCAAGATCGTTTGGCTTGTCGGCGACGAATCCGGTTGTCAGTAGATGTCCGGCACCTTGGTCTCCGTTGCCCGGTTGAGCGTCTCGCCGCGGAAGAACGCCGGGGCCATCACGCGCCAGATCGCCATCAGGACCAGGCCGACGAGGAAGGTCCCGAGGCCGATCAGGAACACGCCACCGATGTGCCAGTGCGGCGCGAACGGCATGTGCCACCCGGTGTAGCTCGTGCTCACGTCGCTCGGCGCCAGCCAGTCATCCTTCAGGCTCCACCCGAGCGCGCCGGTCAGCATCAGGCCACCGAGCAGCGGGAGCAGTCCCTGGAAGATGAAGTTGCGCGGGCTGCTGGTGAGGTTCTTGCGGTAGTACCAGAAGCAGGCGAATCCGGTGAGGCCGTAGTAGAACGCGATCATCATGCCCAGCGCCGACACCGCGTCGGCGATCACGTTGATCGCGTTGTTGGTGTAGTTCAGCACGCAGTAGAGCGCGATCGAGACGGCACCGAACGCGATCGTCGAGACCGACGGCGTCAGGTGCTTCGGGTGCACCTTGGCGAAGGCCTTGGGTATCGCCCGGTAGGTCGCCATCGACAGCGAGGTGCGGGCCGTCGGCAGGATCGTCGTCTGGGTACAGGCGGCCGCCGACGTCAGCACCAGGAAGATCAGCAAATGGCTCATCGTCGTGCCGTAGGCGCCGCCGCCGAACACCGCCTTACCGAGCACGGACAGGACGTCGCCCCAGTTGTTGTCGTTGTTGAGGCCGATGCCCTTGTCCCCGATCCCGGCGAACGACAGGGCGGCGAGGGTCATCAGTGTGTACGTGGTGACGAGCAGGACGGTCGAGATCACCGCGGCGCGGCCGGGCGTCTTCGTCGGGTCGGCGGTCTCCTCGTTGACCGCCACCGCGCTGTCCCAGCCCCAGTAGATGAACAGCATCAGGATCAGGCCGCGCACGAACGAGGAGAAGTCCGGGACGTCGAACGGGTTGAACCACGATGTGGAGATCCCGAGCGACTGCGCACCGGCGGTGTCGCCGCCCACCTTGACGAAGGCCGTCACGACGAAGACCACCAGGACGGCGAGTTCGATGACGAGGAAGAACTGCTGCAGGCGGGCCGACAGCTCGACGCCCACGTAACAGATGTAGGTCATCAGCACGATCCAGCCGATGCCGACGAGCAGCACCCAGCCACTGGTCGGGTCGCCGCCGATGCCGTCGGCGTTGAAGAGCAGGAAGACGTACTGGCCGGCCACCTGGGCCAGGCTGGACATCACCAGGATGTCCGCGGCGAGGATGCCCCAGCCGCCCAGCCACCCGGTCTTGGGGCCGAACGCGCGGGTGGCCCAGGTGAACGTCGTGCCGCAGTCGGGGTCGGCCTTGTTCAGCTCCTGATAGCCGATCGCGGTGAACAACATCGGGATGAACGCCAGGATGACGATGATCGGAGCCTGCAGGCCGACGAACGCGACGATGAAGCCGAGCGTCGCGGCGAGGCTGTAGGCGGGTGCGGTCGAGGCAACGCCGATGACGGTGCTGGAGATGAGACCGAGCGCACCGGTCTTCAAACCCTTGCTCGCGACGTCCTGCGATCCGTATTGGGTCGGGGCGGTGGCGGTCACAGACGCTCCTGTCGGTCGCACGAGAATGTGAGTGCGTTTATCGCAGCATCGAGCCTGACGTGCAAGGGTTTCCGCTGTGTGAACTGGATTCTGCCGTGGATTTCGTCGCCAGCCCTATAGTCGCCGGATGCGAATCCTCATCCTCGGCGCCGGCGGCGTCGGCACGGCGGCGGCCCGGATCGCCGCCCGGCGGCCGTTTCCCACGCACATCGTCCTGGCCGACTACGACCGGGCCCGGGCCGACGCCGCAGTCGCGGCGGTCGGCGACGACCGCTTCGTGGCCGCGCAGGTCGACGCCTCGGATCAGGACGCGATCGAGGCGCTCATCGCCGCCGAACGCGTCGACGTCGTGCTCGGGGCGACCGATCCACGGTTCACCATGCCGATCTTCCGCGCGGCGCTGGCCGCCGGCATCCACTACCTCGACATGGCCATGTCGCTCTCCGTGCCGCACCCCAGCGAGCCGTACACGCTGACCGGGGTGAAGCTCGGCGACGAGCAGTTCGCGCTGTCAGCCGAGTGGGAGGCGTCGGGCCGGCTCGCGCTGGTCGGCATCGGGGTCGAGCCCGGCCTGTCCGACGTGTTCGCCCGCTATGCCGCCGATCACCTGTTCACCGACATCGACGAGCTCGGGGTGCGCGACGGTGCCAATCTCGAGGTGGCCGGGTACGCGTTCGCGCCGTCGTTCTCGATCTGGACGACCATCGAGGAGTGCCTCAACCCTCCGGTGATCTACGAGAAGGATCGCGGATGGTACACGACCGCGCCGTTCAGCGAACCCGAGGTCTTCGACTTCCCGGACGGCATCGGGCCGGTCGAGTGCGTCAACGTCGAGCACGAGGAAGTCCTGCTCATGCCCCGGTGGGTGGACGCGAAGCGGGTCACCTTCAAGTACGGCCTCGGTGACGAATTCATCGACGTCCTGAAGACCCTGCACAAGCTCGGGCTCGACCGCACCGACAAGGTCCGGGTCGGCGGGGTCGAGGTCAGCCCGCGCGACGTGGTGGCGGCGTGCCTGCCCGACCCGGCCCGGCTGGGCGACCGGATGAGCGGCAAGACCTGCGCCGGGCTGTGGGTGCGCGGCACCGGCCAGGACGGCCGCCCGCGCTCGACGTACCTGTATCACGTGGTCGACAACGAGTGGTCGATGCGCGAGTACGGCACCCAGGCCGTGGTGTGGCAGACGGCCGTCAATCCGGTCGTCGCCCTCGAACTCATCGCGACCGGCGTGTGGAGCGGCGCGGGAGTGCTCGGGCCCGAGGCCTTCGACGCCGCCCCGTTCCTGGAGCTGCTCGCCGGTGCGTACGCGTCGCCCTGGGGGCAGCAAGAACTGGCCCTCTGAGCAGCGTCAGACCGTGTTCACCGTCACGGTGGTTCAACGGGAGCGAAACCGACGGTAACGTAGGCGTAGGTTACGTCCCCGACCCGAGGTGCCCTGTGACGACACTCGAATCCGCCGATACCCGAAGCGGCGTGGAAGCCCGCCTGCTGCACGAACTCGAACCGGTGGTGGCCGAGAACCTCGAGCGACACCTGCAGATCGCCAAGCCGTGGCATCCGCACGACTACGTGCCGTGGAGCCGCGGTCGCGATTTCGCCTTCCTGGGCGGCACGGACTGGCGTCCCGAGGACTCGCCGCTCGACCCCGTCGCGCAGACGGCGATGACGGTCAACCTGCTGACCGAGGACAACCTGCCGTCCTACCACCGCGAGATCGCCACCCGGTTCGGCCGCGACGGCGCGTGGGGGGAATGGGTCGGCCGATGGACCGCCGAGGAAGGCCGGCACGGGATCGCGCTGCGCGACTACCTCGTCGTCACGCGCGGCGTCGACCCGGTCGAGCTCGAGAACCTGCGGATGGCCCACATGGAGGCCGGCTACGACTCCGGCGACAAGTCGGCCCTGCAGACCGTCGCCTACGTGTCGTTCCAGGAACTCGCCACCCGGGTGTCGCACCGCAACACCGGCCTCGCGACCGGCTGCCCACTGGCCGAGCAGCTGCTGGCCCGCATCGCCACCGACGAGAACCTGCACATGGTCTTCTACCGCAACCTCGTCGCCGCCGCTCTCGACCGGGAGCCGGACGCGACGATGGAGGCGATCCGCAACGAGGTGATCGACTTCCGGATGCCCGGCCAGGGGATGCCGGGCTTCGTCCGCAACTCGGTAACGATCGCCAAGGCCGGCATCTACGACCTGCGGCTGCACCACGACGAGGTCATTGCGCCGGTGCTGCGCTTCTGGAAGATCTTCGACCGGTGTGACTTCGGGCCGGGGGGCGAGCAGGCGCGCGAGGAGCTCGCGGCCTTCATGGGCGGGCTGGACCAGCAGGCCGCGCGCTTCGTCGACAAGCGGGCCCGTCAACTCGAGCGGGTCGCCGCGCGCTGATCGGGGCTACTGCCGCCAGGCGTTCTTGCGCCGCTGGCGGTCCCACAGCAGCCCGGCGATGATCGCCGCTGCGCTCAGACCGAGGAACAACGTGCCCTGCGCGTTGTAGTGCGTGGCCGTGATCATCAGCAGCAGGATGATCGCCACGATCCAGCCGCCGACCCGCGCGGCCCGGCCCCATTCGCCGTGCCAGCCCCAGTCGGTGGGGTGCTCATCCGGGTGGTCGTGCTGGTAGTCGTCGGGCAGGCTGAGGTCGGCCTGCTCGCTGTCCCTGCTGAGGGCCACTACGCGCTCCTGTCGGACATCGGTACGCCGGTCTGCCTCATTCTGACACCTGCGGCGGCCGATACCGTGACCGGATGCGTATCACCGGCCTTGGGCATGCCAGCGTGCTGATCGAGACCGCGCACGGCTCGGTCCTCACCGACCCGTGGGTCAACCCGGCGTACTTCGGCTCGTGGTTCCCATTCCCGGACAATTCCCAGCTCGACTGGGACGCCTACGGCCGCGCCGACTACCTGTTCGTCTCCCACCTGCACCGCGATCACTTCGACCCCGAGCACCTGCGCAAGCACATCTCGAAGAAGACCACCGTGCTGCTGCCGGACTACCCGACCACCGAACTCGAGGACGCGCTGCGCGACTGCGGGTTCACCTCGTTCATCCAGCCCGCATCGGGCGAGCCGGTGGACGTCGACGGCCTGCAGGTAATGATCCACTCGTTGATCTCGCCGACCGACGGGCCGATCGGCGACTCGTCGCTGTGGCTGTCCGACGGGCAGTACCGGGTGCTCAACCAGAACGATGCCCGCCCGTCCGATCTCGATCTGTTCCGCGAACTGGGGCCGGTCGACGCGTATCTCGTCCAGTTCTCCGGCGCGATCTGGTTCCCGATGGTGTACGAGCTGCCGGCGCGCGCGAAGCAGGCGATGGGACTGTCGAAGCGCGACCGCCAGTTCGACCGCACACTGCGCTACATCGAGGAGCTCGCGGCCCGGTACGTGTTCCCGACCGCGGGGCCGCCCTGCTTCCTGGACGAGGAACTGTGGGGCTTCAACGACATCTTCGGCGATGAGTCCAACATCTTCCCCGACCAGGTGGTGTACCTGGACTTCCTGCAGTCGAAGGGTCACGACGAGGGTCGTCTGCTCCTGCCCGGCACCGTGGCCGCCGTGTCGGAGCCGGGCTGTCCCGTCGTCCATCCGTACGACCCGGCCACGGTCTACGCGTCCGACGCGACCAAGACCGAGTACCTGCGCGCGATGCAGGCGCGCCGGATGCCTGAGGTCGAGGCCATGCGGGCCACCTGGGCGCATCCAGAGGTCGACATCCTGGGTGAGCTGGCCGCGTGGTTCGCCCCGCTGCTGGTGGAGGCCGAGCACATCGCGGCCGGCATCGACGGCGGGGTGCGGTTCGTGTGCGAGGACGCCGAGCGCGGCGACGTCGACGTCCTCATCGACTTCGCCGGTCGCTCGGTGCAGGCCTATGCCGGCGAGAAGGTGCGGTACCGGTTCCGCACCCGCCGGGCCTACGTCGAGAAGCTGATCGCCGAGCACGAGATCGACTGGGTGAACTCGCTGTTCCTGTCCTGCCGGTTCTCGGCCCAGCGCATCGGGCCCTACAACGAGTTCGTCTACGTCTTCTTCAAGTGCCTGTCGGAGGAGCGGCTCAACTACGCCGAGGGCTGGTTCGCCGAGCAGAACGTGACCGAGGCCAATGAGACGATCACGCTCGACGGTTGGGACATGCAGCGCCGCTGCCCGCACCTGAAGGCCGACCTCTCGAGGTTCGGCTCGATCGAGGACGGCGTGATGACCTGCCAGATGCACGGCTGGAAGTGGCGCCTGGCCGACGGCAAGTGCCTGACCTCGGTCGGGCACGACCTGCGCTGCGCCCCCACTGGCCAGCCGGTGCCGGGCATCGAGCCGGTCGTGCACGACGACCACCGCGGCCAGCACGAGATGGCCGAGTCAACCGACTGAGAACACCGTCGCCGCGGGCAGTCGGGCCCGCATGATCTCGATCGCCGCCGGGTTGCGGTCGATCAGCACGAACCGGCGCTCGAGGGCGGCGGCCACGGCGCCGGTCGTCCCGCTGCCGGCGAAGAAGTCGAGCACCCGGTCGCCGGGCCGGCTCGACGCCTGCACCACGCGGCGCAGGATGCCCTCGGGCTTCTGGTTCGGGTAGCCCGTCTTCTCCCGGCCCGCGGTCGGGACGATGGTGTGCCACCACACGTCGGTCGGCAGCTTGCCCCGCGCCGCCTTCTCGGGGCCGACCAGGCCGGGGGCGAGGTACGGGATGCGTTCGACGGCGTCCTGATCGAAGAAGTGCGCGCCGGGCGTGCGGACGTAGACGAAGATCGTGTCGTGCTTGGCCGGCCAGCGGTCGCGGGCGCGGCCGCCGAAGTCGTAGGCCCAGATGAGTTCGTTGAGGAACGCGTCGCGGCCGAACACCTCGTCGAGCAGCAGCTTCACGTAGTGGGCCTCGCGGTAGTCGATGTGCAGGTACAGCGTCCCGCTGGCCGTGAGCAGCCGCCGGGCTTCGTGCAGCAGCGGCTTCAGCATCCCGAGATAGTCCCCGTGGACGTCATCGTATGCGTGCGCGCTGAGCTCGGTGGTGGCGTAGCGCCGGCCCTGGAAGCCGGTACGGTCGCCGTCCTCGTCGCGGACCGTGGCGAGGGTGCGGCGCTGCTGGGGTTTGCCGGTGTTGAACGGCGGATCGATGTAGATCAGCTGGAACGCGCTGTCGGGCAGGGTGGGCAGCACGTCCGCGCAGTCGCCGAGCACGACGTGGTCGGTGGCCGCGCCGAGGTCGATCACGGCCGCAGTTTAGGCGTTGTCCACAGGCTCGATCGGTCGATGGATATGCGGACGCACGGCCCATAGCGTGATGAGGGTCGTAGCGCGGGATCCCACTGCCCTTGCCCTCGACCACATCAACGGCGATCCATCCGACAACAAGCTCGAGAACCTCCGTATTCTGTGTCCGAACTGTCACGCCCGCACCGAAACCTGGTGCGGACGCAAGAACGGCCGGCGTACTCCAATGCAGAGAGATCAGGCTTAGAACCTGAACAGTGCGGGTTCGACTCCCGTCGCCGGCACCCGGGATCAGCGCCGCGCGGTCGCGCAGCGGACGCAGCGCTCGGCCGCCGGTAGCGCCTGCAGGCGCTCGCGGGCGATCGGCTTACCGCACGTGACACAGCGGCCGTATGTGCCTTCCGCGTGCCGGGCCAACGCGGTGTCGATGCGCGCCAGCTGCTCCACCGACTTGTCCAGCAGGGCCTGCGCCTGGGCCCGCTCGAAGCCGATGGTCGCGCCTTCCGGATCGTGCTCGTCGTCGCCGGTCGTCGACGACGCCGAGGACAAGATGTCGTCCAGGTCGGCCTGTCGGGCCGCGATCCGCTCGAGCACCTCGGCCCGGGCCTCGGCCAGCGCTGGAATCGAGTCGCTCAGCGGTCGAGCCCCAGATCGCGGCGGAGCTTGGCGACGTGGCCAGTGGCCTTGACGTTGTATTGCGCGACCTCGATCTTGCCGGCCTCGTCGACGACGAAGGTCGAGCGGATCACGCCGGTGACCTTCTTGCCGTACATCGTCTTCTCGCCATAGGCGCCGTAGGCCTGCAGCGTGGCCCTGGCCGGGTCGGACAGCAGCGGGTAATTCACCGAGTCGCGCTCGCGGAACTTCGCGAGCTTCTCCGGCTTGTCCGGCGAGATGCCGAGCACGGTGTAGCCGGCGGACTTCAGCGAGGAGAGGTTGTCGCGGAAGTCGCAGGCCTGCGTGGTGCAGCCAGGGGTCATCGCGGCCGGATAGAAGTAGACGACGACCTTGCCACCGCGGTAGTCGGCCAACGACACGTCGTTGCCGTCGGCGTCGGGCAGGGTGAACGCCGGCGCGGAATCGCCGGGGGAGAGTCGAGCCATGGATCAAACGTATCCGACCCCGTCTGCGAGCCACCGGGCCTCGAGTGGGTCCACCGCGTGACCTAGGCTGCGGGAAAGGCAACCGAGAGGGGCGGGGCGTGGCTGGCGGGGAACGCAGTGCTGACGACATCCAGCGCGACATCGAGAAGTCTCGGGCCGCGCTGGCCGAGGCCGTCGACCAGCTGGCCTACCGCGCCAATCCGAAGCGGGTGACCGAGAAGGCCAAGCAGTCCCTGCGCGAGAAGGCGCAGTCGCCGCAGGGCCGGGCGATCATCGGTGTCACGGGCGGGCTGGTCGTGCTCCTCATCGTCCGCCGGATCCGCAAACACTGACCCACGACGGCGCCCGTTAGGCTCGTTCGACCGCTCGACCGATCACGCTGAGGAGCATCGTGGCCTTCCGCCTGACCCCACGCGACAGCGCGTTCTACGCGATGTTCACGGAGGCTGGTCTCAACGTCGCTGACGCGACTCACGTCCTCGCCGGCCTGCTGGACCCGAACGCCAATCGCGAGGCGATCGCCAAGCAGTTGCGCGAGCGTGAGCACGCCGGAGATGCGGTGACGCACCGGATCATGCGGCAGCTCAACACCAGCTTCGTCACCCCGTTCGACCGCGAGGACATCTACCGGCTCGCGTCCGCCCTCGACGACGTCGTCGACGCGATCGAGGCCGCCGCCGACTTCATCGTGCTGGCCGATGTCGGCAAGTTGCCGCCCCTCATGGCCGAGCAGATCCAGCTGCTCGAGCGCTCGGCCAACGAAACCGCCGAGGCGATGTCACGACTGAAGACCCTGCGCGATCTCGAGCCGTACTGGATCGAGGTCAACCGGCTGGAGAACGAGGCTGACCGCGTCTACCGCAAGTTGCTGTCCAAGCTGTTCAGCGGCGACTACGACGCCCTGACCATGGTCAAGCTGCGCGAGGTCGCAGACGGGCTCGAGGACGCGGCCGACGCGCTGGAACACGTGGCGCACGCCGTCGAGTCGATCGCCGTCAAGGAGTCCTGACCCGGTGGGCTCCACTGCTCTGGTGGTGACCATCGTGGTCGTCGCCCTCGGATTCGACTTCACCAACGGTTTCCACGACTCGGCGAACGCGATCGCCACGTCGATCTCGACCAAGGCCCTGACCCCGCGGGTCGCGCTCGCCATGGCCGCGGTCTTCAACGTGGTCGGGGCGCTGATCTCGACCGAGGTCGCCAAGACCGTCGGCACCGGCATCATCAAGCAGCCGTCCGACGGGTCGAAGGGCCTCGTCGTGGTACTGGCGGCCCTGCTCGGAGCCATCGCGTGGAACCTCGGAACCTGGTACTTCGGGCTGCCGTCATCGTCGTCGCACGCGCTGATAGGTGGCCTGGTCGGGGCGGCAATCGTGGCGCCGGCCGAGGCGGTCCAATGGCACGGCGTCGTCGACAAGGTCGTCATCCCGATGGTGGTCTCGCCACTGATCGGCTTCGCGCTGAGTTACGTGTTCATGATCGCGGTGTTGTGGGCGTTCCGGAAAGTGAACGCGGTCCGGGCCAATCGCGGCTTCCGGTGGGCGCAGATCGTCTCGGCCGCGACCATGTCGTTCGGCCACGGCACGCAGGACGCACAGAAGACGATGGGCGTCATCGCACTCACGCTGGTCGTCTCGGGGCACCTCGGCGCGAAGGACGCCATCCCGCTCTGGGTCATCCTGGCCGCCGCCGCGGCCATCGCGGCCGGCACCTACTCCGGGGGCTGGCGGATCATGCGCACGCTCGGCCGCCGGATCTTCTCGCTGACTCCGGCCAGCGGGTTCGCGGCGCAGACAGTGGCCAGTGGCGTCATGCTGGCGACCGCGCAGTACGGGCTACCTGTGTCGACCACTCACGTCATCACCTCGTCGGTGATGGGCGTCGGCGCCACCCGGCGGGTGTCGGCGGTGCGCTGGGGCGTGGCCGGCAACATCATCTTCGCGTGGGTGCTGACCATTCCGGCCGCCGCGCTCGTCGCGGCGTTGTTGTACAAGGTCCTGCACCTGTTCATCGGCTGAAGCGCAGCCGATCGCCGGGACGCAGCTGCGCGGCCGGATCCAGATCCGTGACCACGGCGATCACCGGGTAGCCGCCGGTCACCGGCCCGTCCGGACCGAACAGGATCGGACGGCCGTCGGCCGGCACCTGCAGCGCGCCGGGCAGCGTCGGCTCGCTCGGCAGTTCGCCCGGCACGGCGCGCTCGAGCACCGGGCCGTCGAGCCGGATGCCGATCCGGTCGGACTCAGCCCGCACCGTCCACTCGGCCCCGACGAGGGCGGCCCGCGCGGTCGGGGTGAACCAGTCGTCGCGCGGTCCGAAGCGCACCCGTAGCAGCGGACGGGGGGCCGGTTCGGCCGCGCTGGCCCCGGTCACGGCGCCGGTCCCTCGTCCGACGGGCAACACGTCACCCGGCCGCAGTGGCGCCGGCCCCAGCCCGCTCAGCGTGTCGGTGCTGCGCGATCCCAGCACGGCGTCGACCGCCAGCCCGCCGCGCACCGCTAGGTAGCTGCGCAGCCCGGTGCGCGGTCCCCCCAGCCGCAGCGACGACCCCGCGGGCCGACTCAGCGGCACGCCCCAGTCGGGTGCGCCGGGGCAGACGGCGCCGGTCAGCGCCACCGTCACCGAGTCGACGAAGCGCACGACCAGCCCGCCGAGGGTGAACTCGATGGCCGCCGCACCGTCCGGGTTGCCGACCAGCCGGTTGGCCAGCCGTAGCGCCGCCCGGTCGAAGGCCCCCGACGTGGCGATGCCGAGCGCGGCCGATCCGGGCCGGCCGAGATCCTGCACGGTCGCCAGCGGCCCGGTCTCGACGACCTCGATCATGCCGGCCGGAACCGGACGGGGATCCCCGGCACCAGCCGGGCCGGGGGAGTGCGTTCGAGATCCCACAGCGCGGTGTCGGTGTGGCCGAGCAGCCGCCAGCCGCCCGGCGACGCACGTGGGTACACGCCGGTGAACTCACCGGCGATCGCCACCGCACCGGCCGGAACGCGGGCCCGCGGCTCGGCGCGGCGCGACACGTGCAGGGCCGGGTCGAGGCCGGTCAGATAGGCGAAGCCGGGTGCGAAACCACAGAACGCGACGACGTAGGCACCGGCGGCGTGCCGCCGGACGAGGTCGTCGGGGTCGAGGCCTAGCTCGGCGGCGGCGCCGGCCAGGTCGGCGCCGTCGTAACGGACGTCGAGCACGACCGGATCGGCGGCGGGACCGGTCGTCGCGGCGGGTGCCGCTCCCAGCTCCGGCAACCGGCGGGTGAGCCGGGCGATGTCGGCCGGGGCGGCCCGCACGAGCAGTGTGCGCGCGGCTGGAACGACTTCGAGCACGCCGGGTTCTGCGCCAGCGGCCGCAGCCACCGCCAGCACGGTGGCCGGATCGTCCGGTTCGACGAGCAGCGCCGCGTCGCCGTACGGCAGCACCTTCACGAGGTGAACGGGGCCAGCGTGACGCCGGCGTCGACGAGGGTGCGCCGGATCTCTCCCGCGAGGTACACCGCGCCCGGGGTGTCGCCGTGCACGCACAGCGACCGGGCCTCGATCGGCAGCACGGTGCCGTCCACGGCGGTCACTCGCTGGTGCATCGCGAAGGCGGCCGCGCGGGCGACCACGTCGTACGGGTCCTCGATGACCGCCCCGGGCTCGTTGCGGGCCACCAGCCGTCCGCTGGACAGATACGCCCGATCGGCGAAGGCCTCCGGCACGAACGGCACCCCGGCCGCGTGGGCGGCGTCCTCCATCGCCGAGCCGGGCAGCGCCAGCAACGGCAACGCGCGGTCGAACGCGGCGACCGCCGCGGCGATCGCCTCGGCCTGCCCGCGGTCGTCGGCGGCGGTGTTGTACAGCGCGCCGTGCGGCTTCACATAGCGCACTCCGCTGCCGGCGGCCCGCGCACACGCGTCGAGCGCACCGATCTGGTAGAGCACGTCAGCGGCCAGGTCGGCCGGATCGATGTCCATCCGGCGGCGGCCGAAGCCGGCCAAGTCGCGGTAGCCCACCTGCGCGCCGATCACCACGCCCCGGTCGACCGCCGCGGCACACACCCGGCGCATCGTCGGCGGATCGCCGGCGTGGAACCCGCACGCGACGTTCGCGCTGGTGACGAGATCGAGCAGCCCGTCGTCGTCGCCCAGACGCCACACCCCGAAGCCCTCGCCGAGATCCGCATTGAGATCGATGCGCATGGGCTCACGCTAGCGCCCGGGTGCGGCCCAACCGGCGGGTTCGCGGGCGCTGGAGGGATGGTTAGGATTGCCTAACCTCACCCGGTCCAGGAGGTCCGTCGCGCGATGCTGCCCACGTTCGTCATCGGCCTGCGCGAGGGCCTCGAGGCGGCGCTCATCGTCGGCATCCTGGCCGCGTTCCTGCGCAAGCAGGGCCGCCGGGACCTCGTGCGGTGGGTCTTCGCCGGCGTCGGGGTCGCGGTCGGCCTGTGCCTGGCCGCGGGCGTGGCCCTCGACCTCTATTCGCGCGACCTCCCGCAGCGACAGCAGGAGGGGCTCGAAACCGTCATCGGCGTCCTCGCCGTCGGGATGGTCACCTACATGGTCGTCTGGATGCGCCGGCACTCGCGCGCGCTCAAGGGCCAGCTCGAGAACCTCGCCGCCGGGGCGCTGGCCGGCCGGAGCAGCGCCGGCCGGGCGATGGTCGCGATGGCCTTCCTGGCCGTGATCCGCGAGGGGCTCGAGACGGTCGTGTTCCTGCTCGCCGCCTTCAACGAGAGCGGCAGCGGCGCCGGGGCCGGCGTCGGGGCCGTGCTCGGGATCGTGGTGGCGGTCGGGCTCGGTTACGGCATCTACCGCGGCGGGGTGCGGCTGAACCTGTCCAAGTTCTTCCGCGCGACCGGCCTCGTCCTCGTGTTCGTAGCCGCCGGTCTGGTGGTGAACGCGCTGCACACCGCGCACGAGGCCGGCTGGCTGAACGCCGGCCAGGGCGCGACCGTCGACCTCAGCTGGCTGGTGCAGCCGGGATCGGTCCAGGCCTCACTGCTCACCGGCATGCTCGGCATCCAGGCCCATCCGGTGGTGATCGAGGCCATCGGCTGGCTGGTCTATGTGGTGCCGGTCGGGTGTTACGTGGCGTGGCCGCCCGGCCGAGCGGTGCCGGCCCGCGCGCTTTCCCGCGTTGCCGCGGTCACGACAGTGGTCGCGGCCGCCGGCGCCCTCCTCCTCGCCGTCATCGCGCCGGCCCGTCCGTCCGAGCGGCCACGCACCGAGGGGGCCGGGATCACGGCGCGAATCGTGTCCCGCTCCGGTCCGTCGGCGACGGTGCGCACCGCGGCGTGGCCGGCCGAAGCCGGCGCCGCCTCGGTCGACGACTACCGGCTCACCTCGGGCGGGCTCACGCAACACCGGGGAGCCGCGGCCGAGGTCTTTCGCGCCAGCGTTCCCGGCGGCCGCGGTGCCGACGGCCGCCCGGCGGCGCTCGACCGGGCCACGATTGCCCGCCTGAACGGCGGTCGGCTGCCGATCGGCCTCGCCCAGGGCGCCGGCTCGGTGCCGGTCACGTATACCGATTCCCGCTCGCTGACGGTGTGGCTCGACACCCGGACCGACCGGATCGTCGACCTGGACTGGACACAACGGGTGAGCGCGGCGGTCGCGATCGGGTCGGGGCGCTATCGCCTGCCGGCCGCGGTGGCCGAACGCAGCGTGCACCTGCCGGCGAGCACCGGGGCCGCCGCGGTCACGGCGGCTCAATCGGCGCATGCGCAGCTCGACCGGCGCTCGCTCCTGCGCAGCCTGGCCACCTGGCTGGCGGTCCTCGCCGGCGTGGTTCTGCTGACCGCCGCCAGATTCGCCCTGGCGGCCCGGCGAGCCGCGGCGGCGCGCTCCGGTTCGGTTCCCACCCGCGTGCATTCGAGCACTGTCGCTTAGGTTAGGCTTGCCTAACTTTCGTCGACCTTGGAGAAGCGCCGTGCCGCCTCGCCCCTTCGCCGCCGGACTGATCGGTCTGACTGCCGCGATCGCGCTGACCGCGTGCTCCAGCTCGTCCGGGACCGACCGGCCGGCCGCCGGTGGCACCGCGACCGCCCCGCGGGTCGCCAACGTGACCGTGACCGCCGCCAGTGGGTGCACGGCCGACAAGGTCAGGTTCGGTTCGGGGCCGCTCACCGTCAAGATCGTGAACCGCGATGCCACGGCGGTGAGCGAGGTGGAGTTGCTCAGCGGCGAGCGCATCGTCGGCGAGAAGGAGAACATCCCGCCCGGGTTCACCGGTGAGTTCGCCGTCACGGTGACCGCCGGCCGGTACACGCTCTACTGCCCCGGCGCGGCCGACGAGCGCAGCACGATCACGGTCAGCGGTTCGGCGACCGGCGGCCCCGGCGCCGACGTCGCGGCCTTGCTGCGCACCGCCACCAAGGGCTACGCCGGCTACGTCGACACCCAGGTCGCAGCTCTGGTCAAGGCCGCGGCCCGACTGAACACCGCCCTGCACGGCACCGATGTCGCCGCGGCCCGACGCGCGTACATGCTGGCCCGGCCGTTCTACGAGAAGATCGAACCGGTGGCCGAGTCGTTCGTGATCGGCCACGACTCGATCGATGCCGACATCGACCTGCGCGAGGGCGACGGCCCGGCGGCGAAATGGCGAGGCTTCCATCGCATCGAGAAGGGGCTCTTCAAGCAGACGTCGCTCGCCGGACTCGAACCGTTCGGGGACAAGCTGGTCGCCGACATCGGCCGGCTGCAGAAGCTGACCACAGGCCTGAGCTATCAGCCGACCGAGCTGGCGAACGGCGCCCAGGAACTGCTCGACGAGGTCGCCAGCAGCAAGATCACCGGGGAAGAAGAGCGCTACTCGCACATCGACCTGCTCGACTTCGCCAACAACGACGAGGGGGCCGAGCAGGCCTTCGCGCAGCTGCAGCCGGCGCTGGCCCAGATCGACCCGGCGCTGTCCACAACCATCCAGGACGCCTTCGCCGCCCTCGACAAGCTGGTCGACCACTACCGCAGCGCGGCCAACCCGTCGGGCTTCGTGCTCTACACGGCGCTGACGGCGGCGGACAAGACCGCGCTCGCCGCGGCGGTCGAGGCCGTGCAGGAGCCGCTGTCGAAGGTGGCGAGCAAGGTCGCCAACGCATGAGCACCACCAGTCGTCGCCGGTTCCTCGGCGGCGCCGTGGGCACCGCCGGCGCCCTGGCCGCCGGAGGAGCGGGATTCGGCGTGGCCCGGGCGACCGAAGCCGACGCCGCCACCTCGACCGCCACCGTCGCGTTCTACGGCCGGCACCAGGCCGGCATCGCCACCCCGGCGCAGAATCGCCTCGCGTTCGCCGCCTTCGACGTCACCGCCACCGACGCCGATGCCCTGGCCCGGCTGCTGGGCACCTGGGCCGCGGCGGCGGCCCAGCTGACGAACGGCCGGCCGATCGGCGCGGTCGAGACGTCACCGCAGGCTCCGCCGATCGACACCGGTGAGGCCACCGGGCTCGGCGCGGCGAAGCTGACCGTCACCGTCGGCTTCGGGCCGTCCCTGTTCGACCAGCGCTTCGGGTTGGCGGCCAAACGGCCGGCGGCGCTGGCCGACCTCCCCGCGCTGCCGGGCGACGCTCTCGACCCCCACCGCACCGGCGGCGACCTGTGCGTGCAGGCCTGCGCCGACGACCCCACCGTGGCTTTTCATGCCGTGCGCAACTTCGCCCGGCTCGCGCGCGGTACTGCGGTGCTGCGCTGGTCCCAGCTCGGCTTCGGCCGGACGTCCTCGACGTCGACCACACAGGAGACCGAGCGCAACCTTCTCGGCTTCAAGGACGGCACCAACAACATCAAGGGCGAGAGCGGGCGCGATCTCGACGACTTCGTCTGGGTCGGCGCCGAGACCGATCAGGCCTGGATGCGCGGGGGCAGCTATCTCGTGGCTCGCCGCATCCGGATGCTCATCGAGTCCTGGGACACCGACTACCTGGCCGATCAGGAGAAGGTCATCGGCCGGTTCAAGTCGTCGGGCGCGCCGCTCACCGGTGCGCACGAGTTCGACGCCCCCGACCTCGACGCCGTGCAGCACGGTGCGCCGGTGATCCCGATCGATGCCCACATCCGGCTGGCCGCCCCGTCCACGAACAGCGGGCAGCGGATCCTGCGTCGCGGCTACTCCTACACCGACGGCACCGATCCCGACACCGGACTGCTCGACGCCGGGCTGTTCTTCATCGCCTTCCAGAAGGACCCGCGCCGGCAGTTCGTCCCGATCCAGCGCAAGCTCGGCAGCCACGACGCGCTGAACGAGTACATCCGGCACACCGGCAGCGGGTTGTTCGCCGTACCGCCCGGCCTGAACGCGGCCGGCGACTGGTGGGGCAAGGCCTTGTTCGGCTGATCAACCGCGAGCGCGTTGGCATGCGGATCCACCGGGCTTGGCAAGATGCAGGCATGACGACGCCCCCGCTGTCGCTGTATTCGAGCGAGATCTACCTGCACGGCATGGCCGGTAAGCGCCCGGACATGACCACCGACCTCAGTGCGCTCGAGGCCTACGCCAAGGAGCGGATGGAGCCCGAGCCCTACTGGTACGCGGCCGGCGCCGCCGGGTCCGGCGCCACCTACCGCGCCAATCTCGAGGCGTTCGACAAGTGGCGGATCGTGCCCCGAATGCTCACCGGGGCGACGGCCCGCAGCCCGCAGGCGACCGTGCTCGGCACCACGATCCCGGCCCCGGTGATCACCGCGCCGGTCGGCGTCCAGGGGATCATGCATCCCGACGGCGAGCTGGCCGTCGCGCGGGTCACCGCCGAACTCGGCGTCCCGATGATCCTGTCGACTGCCTCGTCTTACTCGCTGGAGGAGGTGGCCGCGGCGAACGGCGACGGCGTTCGCTGGTTCCAGCTGTACTGGCCCAACGACGAGGACGTGTGTGCCAGCTTCCTCGCGCGGGCCGAGGCCGCCGGCTTCTCGGCGCTCGTGGTCACGCTCGACACCTGGATGCTGGGGTGGCGTCCGCATGATCTGGACAACGCCTACCTGCCCTTCCTGACAGGCAACGGGCTGGCCACCTACTTCACCGATCCGGCGTTCCGGTCCGGCTTGGCGAAGGCGCCGGAGGACGACCTGCAGGCTGCCGTCCTGCGGTGGCTGCCCATGTTCACGGGCATCGACCACACCTGGGACAACCTGGCCTTCATCCGCGATCACTGGGACAAGCCGATCCTGCTGAAAGGAGTGCAGCATCCGGACGACGCCCGGCGGGCCGCCGATGCCGGGATGGACGGGATCGTGGTGTCGAACCACGGCGGGCGGCAGGTCGACGGGGCGATCGGCTCGTTGGACGCGCTGCCGGCGATCGTCGCGGCCGTCGGTGATCGGCTAGAGGTGCTCTTCGACTCCGGCGTGCGTACCGGCTCGGACGTCCTGAAGGCGGTGGCCCTCGGCGCGAAGGCGGCGCTGGTCGGCCGGCCCTGGGTGTACGGGCTGGCGCTCGGCGGTCAGGACGGGGTGCGGCACGTGTTGCGCTGCCTGCTCGCCGACCTCGACCTGGCCCTGGCGCTGTCCGGCAACTCCAGCCTGGACGATCTCGGCCCGCACACGCTGCAGCCACGATGACCGACCGTTCGGCGCGGAGAGGACGAGCCGGTGGCTGCACCGCGGCGTGAGATCGTGCTGCTGGGCTCGACCGGTTCGGTGGGCACGCAGGCCGTCGACGTCGTGCTGGACGCGCCGGACCGCTTCTCGGTCGTCGCGCTCGCGGCGGGGGGCAGCGACCTCGCGCTGCTGGCCGAGCAGGCCGCCCGGTTACGGGTGCGCTTCCTCGGGGTTAGCCGAGCAAGCGCTGCTGACGAACTTGGCGCCCACCTCGACGCGATCTGGCCGGGCGACGTCCCGCGGCCCACGATCCAAGCCGGCCCGCACGCCACCACCGAACTCGCGGCGCTCGGGTGCGACGTGGTGCTCAACGCGGTCGCGGGATCGCAGGGCCTGCGGGCCACCCTGGCCGCGCTGTCGGCCGGGCGTGTGGTCGCCCTGGCCAACAAGGAATCGCTCATCGCCGGCGGCCCGCTCGTTACCGCGCTGGCCGGCCCCGGACAGCTCGTTCCGGTCGATTCCGAGCACTCGGCCCTGGCCCAGTGCCTGCGGGCCGGCGCCCAGGACGAGGTGCGCCGGCTTCTCCTCACCGCCAGCGGCGGCCCGTTCCGCGGCCGGTCGCGAGCCGAGCTGGCCGACGTCACCCCGCAGGAGGCGCTGGCCCATCCCACCTGGGACATGGGCCCGCTCGTCACGACCAACTCCGCGACCCTGGTCAACAAGGGACTCGAGGTCATCGAGGCCAAACTGCTGTTCGGGGTGCCCTACGAACGCATCGACGTCGTGGTGCACCCGCAGTCGATCGTCCACTCCATGGTCGAGTTCGCCGACGGCTCGACGCTCGCGCAGGCCTCGCCGCCCGACATGCGGCTGCCCATCGCGCTGGCCCTCGGCTGGCCCGACCGGGTGCCCGGGGCGGCCACCGCCGTCGACTGGACCACCGCGCAGTCGTGGACCTTCGAGCCGCTGGACGCCGAGGCCTTCCCGGCGGTCGAGTTCGCTCGCCAGGCCGGCACGGCCGGTGGTTGTGCCCCGGCGGTGTACAACGCCGCCAACGAGGAGCTCGTCGCCGCCTTCCACGCCGGTGACATCGGCTTCCTGCAGATCGTGGACACCGTCGGCGCGGTTCTGCGCGAATGGCTGAGCGATCGGCATCGATCGGCCGGGAACCCAGGTACCGTCGAGGACGTAGAACAGGCGGAGACCTGGGCGCGCGGGCGGGCCCGCGAGCTGGCTCCGTCGCCGGCCTAGCCCCACGAGAGGAGCGAGCGCACCGTGCCTGCGTGGTTGCTCTACACCCTCGGCGTGCTCGTCTTCGCGTTCGGCCTGCTCGCCTCGATCGCGCTGCACGAGATCGGCCACATGGTGCCGGCCAAGAAGTTCGGGGTGAAGGTCACCCAGTACATGGTCGGTTTCGGCCCCACGCTGTGGTCGCGCAAGCGCGGCGACACCGAGTACGGCTTCAAAGCCATCCCGGTCGGCGGCTACATCCGGATGATCGGCATGGTCCCGCCGCGGTCCGACGGCAAGGTCTCGCGCTGGCCGCGCCGGCTCGCCTCCGCGGTCGAGGACTTCCGCCGGATGAGCCGGGCCGAGGTCGACCCCGCCGACGAGCACCGGCAGTTCTACCGCCTCACGCCGGGCAAGAAGATGATCGTGATGCTCGGCGGCCCGAGCATGAACCTGCTGATCTTCCTCGTCCTGTTCACCGTGCTGCTCACCACGATGGGCAAGCCGCACGACGACGAGACGACGACGGTGGCGAGCGTCGAGAAGCAGGTCGTGTGCGCCGACCCGACCCGCGCGCAGCAGGATCTCTGCCCGGCCAAACCGATCACCGCGCCCGCGTACAAGAAGTTGCAGCCCAACGACCGGATCGTCTCGGTCGACGGCACCGCGATCACCTCCTGGAACCAGCTGGTGAGCCTCATCGAGCCGGCCGCCGGCCACCGGCTGACCCTCGTCGTCCAGCGCGACGGGACCAACCGGACGATCGAGGTCACGCCGGTCAAGAACGTCAAGTTCGCCGACAACACCGCGACCAAGACCAAGGTCGCCGGCTTCCTCGGCATCGCGTCGGTCGATCACCACTACTTCAAGGCGCTGCCCTTCACCGCGATCCCGGGTCAGATCGGCGGGCAGATCAAGCTCGGCCTCGACGCGCTCGGCAAGTACCCGGCGAAGATCCAGAACCTGTGGCAGACGGTCTTCGAGGGCAAGAAGCGTGACGTCAACGGGGCCGTCGGCGTCGTCGGCATCGGCCGGATCTCCGGTGACTACGCCCGCAGCGATCTGCTCAGCACGCAGGACAAGATCTTCGTGCTGATCAACCTGCTGGCCGGCGTCAACCTGTTGCTGTTCCTGTTCAACCTGCTACCGCTGCTGCCGCTCGACGGCGGCCACGTCGCCGGCGCGCTCGTCGAGTCGATCAAGCGCGGCCGGGCCCGGCTGCGGGCTCGCGGGCAGCCGGCGGTGGTCGACGCCGACGGCGTGGCCGTAGCGCCCGCGCACCGGCAGATCTTCGTCGACACCGCGTCGATGCTGCCGGTCATGTATGCGGTGGCGTCCGTGCTCATCGTGTTGACGCTGCTCACGCTCTACGCCGACATCGTCAAGCCGATCAACCCGTTAGGCGGATAGTTATCCCGTGACCGTGAATCTGGGCATGCCGGCCCCGCCGCCGCCCGTCCTGGCCCCGCGACGCAAGTCGCGCAAGATCAACGTCGGCTCGGTCGCCGTCGGGGGCGACGCGCGGATCTCGGTGCAGTCGATGACCACCACCTTGACGTCGGACGTCAACGCCACGCTGCAGCAGATCGCCGAGCTGACCGCGACCGGCTGCGACATCGTCCGGGTGGCCGTGCCCTCGCAGGACGACGCCGACGCGCTGCCGGAGATCGCGAAGCACAGCCAGATCCCGGTCATCGCCGACATCCATTTCCAGCCCAAGTACGTGTTCGCCGCGATCGACGCCGGCTGTGCCGCCGTGCGGGTCAATCCCGGCAACATCAAGGCCTTCGACGACAAGGTGGGTGACATCGCCCGGGCCGCCGCCGACGCCGGTGTGTCCCTGCGCATCGGCGTCAACGCCGGGTCTCTGGACAAGCGGCTGCTCGAGAAGTACGGCAAGGCCACGCCCGAGGCCCTGGTCGAGTCGGCGCTCAACGAGGCGGCGCTGTTCGAAGAGCACGGCTTCCGGGACTTCAAGATTTCGGTAAAGCACAACGACCCGGTCGTGATGGTCAAGGCCTACGAACAGCTGGCCGAGCAGTGCGACTATCCGCTGCACCTCGGCGTCACCGAGGCCGGCCCGGCCTTCCAGGGCACCATCAAGTCGTCGGTCGCGTTCGGCGCGCTGCTGGCCAAGGGCATCGGCGACACGATCCGGGTCTCGCTCTCGGCGCCGCCGGTGGAAGAGGTGAAGGTCGGTCTGGCGATCCTCGAATCGTTGAACCTGCGCCAGCGCCGGCTCGAGATCGTCTCGTGCCCGTCGTGCGGGCGGGCCCAGGTCGATGTCTACTCGCTGGCCGACAAGGTCACCGCCGGCCTCGAGGGCATCGAGGTGCCGTTGCGGGTGGCCGTCATGGGCTGCGTGGTGAACGGTCCCGGCGAAGCCCGCGAGGCCGACCTCGGGGTGGCATCGGGCAACGGCAAGGGGCAGATCTTCGTCCGCGGCGAGGTCATCAAGACCGTGCCCGAGTCGCAGATCGTCGAGACGCTGATCGAAGAGGCGCTGCGGATGGCCGAAGAGATCGGCGAGTCGGGCACCCCCACCGTCTCGGTCACCTGAGCGACTGTTAGCCCCGCTGCGGCGCAACTCGCCGCGTGTCGCGCCGCAGCGGGGCCACGCCGTCAGGGCACGACGTCGGGGTTTACCTGGGTGAGGCGGAAGCTGTTGCCGGACGGGTCGCGGAACCCGGCGTCGATGCCGTAGGGCCGCTCCTCCGGGGTCTCCTGGAACTCCACGCCGCGAGCGCTGAGCTCCTCGTAGGCCTTCTGGCAGTCGTCGGTCACCAGGAAGACGGTGCCGGCGAAGCCCTTGCCCATCAGGTCACGCACCTGTTCGGCCGTGTCGGCGTCGAGCACCGGCGGGCCCGGGACCGCCATCAGCACGATCGCGAAGTCGTCCTGGCCGGGCGGGGCCACGGTGAGCCAGCGGAAGTCGCCCATCTCGGGCATCGTGACGTCGGAGCGAACCTCCATGCCGAGCTTCTTCGTGTAGAACTCGAGTGCGGCCTGCTGGTCGTGCACCCACACCTGCGCGTTGCCTACCTTGATCATCATCGTCCTCCGGTCTAGGAATCGTTCGATGCCGATGACGGTATGGAAGCGCCGGACGGGCTGTCTTCTCGAAACGTGCGGTGTTGCGGGCGCCCGTAGGCGCGTACGACACAGGCCGGGACGATGGCGTAGGCCACCGCCGGCGGGAACGAGGCACGGTAGGCCGTCGGGGCCTTCCCGAACAGCCGGGTGAACGACGTGGTGAACGAGCCGACGCTGCTGAGCCCCACCGCCATGCAGATGTCGGCCACCGAACGGTCAGTGGTGCGCAGCAGCGCGGCGGCCCGCTCGAGCCGGCGGGTCAGCAGGTACACGTGCGGCGACTCGCCGAAGGTGCGGCGGAAGGCGCGGCTGAAATGGGCCGGCGAGAGCCCGGCCGCCCGCGCGAGATCAGCAACCGTCAGCGGATCGCCGTAGCGCGAGTCGGCGAGATCCTTGGCCCGGAGCAGGTGACGGGCGGGCGGCACGGAGGACATCGCGTCGAGTATGGCGCGCCGGGCCGACTGGACTACCGTGCGGGACGTGACTTCGGGCCGGCCGGTGAACCGAGTTCGCCGGTGAGCTCCCTCCTCCGCTCGGCCGACCTGCGCGTCGACGTCCTGGACGACCGAGACCGCCGGGACCTCATCGCCCTCGTCGATTCCGACCCCGTGGTGAACTGCGTGGTGAGCGCCCGGCTTCGGGCCTTCGGCACGCTGGAGCCGCGCACGTTCGGCGGCACGGTGCTCGGTGCGCGCGACCCGGCCGGGCGGCTCACCGCCGCGGTCCTGGCCGGGGGCAACCTGCTGCCGGTGGGCGGCGGTCCGGCCGAATGGGCCGCGCTGGCGAACCAACTCATCGACGGCCCCCGGCACTGCACGTCGATCGTCGGCCGGGCCGAGGCGGTCGCCGGCGTGTGGTCGGTCCTCGCGGCCGTTTGGGGGCGACCGCGGGCGGTGCGCCACCACCAGCCTCTGCTCGTGCTCGACCGGGCCGACCCGATCCCGGCCGGCGATCCCCGCGTCGGCCCGGCCCGGCCCGACCAGCTCGAGCGCTACCTCCCGGCCGCGGCGGCCATGTTCAGCGAGGAGCTCGGGATCTCGCCCTACGAGGCACCGGGCGACTACCGCCGGCGGGTGGCCGGCCTCATCGCCGAGGGGCGCGCGTTCTGCGCCGTCGACGCCCGCGGCGAGGTCGTGTTCAAGGCCGATCTGGGGGCGCTGTCGGCGCACACCTGCCAGGTCCAGGGCGTCTGGGTCCGGCCTGATCTGCGCGGCCAGGGGCTCGGCGCGGCCGGCCTGGCCAGCGTGCTGCGCTACGCGCTCACCCTCGCCCCGACCGTGAGCCTTTACGTCAACGACTACAACCAGCCGGCTCGCCGCATGTACGCCCGCCTGGGCATGCGCGAGGCCGCCGTGCTGCGCACGATCTTGTTCTGACAGGCTCGGGCCGTGGGAGTAGAGGCGGTCATATTCGACTGGGGCGGGACCCTCACGCCCTGGCACACGCTCGAGACGCGCGCGGCCTGGATCGAGGCGGTGGCCGACGACGAGTTGGCCGACCGGCTGCACGCGGCCGAGACCGAACTGTGGCTGCGTTCGCGCGACGAGCACCGCAGCGGGTCGCTCGACGAGGTGTTCGCCAGTGCGGGGGTCACGCCGACCGCGACCATGCACTCGGCGCTGAGCCGCTGGTGGGAGCCGCACACGTTCCTCGATCCCGACGCGCCGGTGCTGTTTGACGCCTTGCGCGCTCGCGGCATCCGGATCGGCATCCTGTCGAACACGCTGTGGAGCCGGGCCGAGCACGAGCGGATCTTCGCCCGGGACGGCGTCCTGGACGCCATCGACGGGGCGGTGTACAGCTCCGAGATCCCGTGGACGAAGCCGCATCCTGAGGCGTTCCGGGCTGCCCTGTCCGCCGTCGGGGCCGACCCCGCCGGCACGGTGTTCGTCGGTGACCGGCCGTTCGACGACATCTACGGGGCCAAGGCGGTCGGCATGCGGGCCGTCCTGCTGCCGCACAGTGACATCCCGGAGATCCAAAAGGGTCCGGTCGAGGGGGACCCCGACGCGGTGATCCAGCGGCTCGGCGATCTGCTCGCGGTGGTCGACGCCTGGCGCTGACGCCGCCGTGTCAGCGTCACGTCAGTACCGATTTGCATAGTTCTGGTGGACTCGTACGTGATTCCACCCGAGGAGACAAATGCTCGTCCGACTCTTGCGTGACCATCTGCGCCCGTACCGACGTTGGCTGTGGGCCATCGTCGGGCTGCAGTTAGTGGGCACGATGGCGGCGCTGTACCTGCCCAGCCTGAACGCCGACATCATCGACAACGGCGTCTCCAAGGGCGACACCGGCTACATCCTGCGCACCGGCGGCTGGATGCTGTCGGTGAGCATCGTCCAGATCGCCTGCTCGGCGGTGGCGGTCTACTTCGGCGCCCGCACCGCCATGAGCTTCGGTCGCGACGTGCGCGGCGCGCTGTTCGCCCGGGTGGGGAGTTTCTCGGCCCGCGAGGTCGCCCATTTCGGTGCCCCGTCGCTCATCACCCGGACGACGAACGACGTCCAGCAGGTGCAGATGTTGGTCGTGATGACCTGCACCATGATGATCGCCGCGCCGATCATGGCCGCCGGTGGCGTGATCATGGCGCTGCGTGAGGATCTCGGGCTGTCCTGGCTGGTGGGCATCAGCGTGCCGTTGCTCGCGGTGCTGATCGGGCTCATCGTGCGCCGCATGGTGCCGCAGTTCCGGCTGATGCAAGACCGCGTCGACGTGGTGAATCGGGT
This sequence comes from uncultured Actinomycetota bacterium, assembly GCA_963764485.1. Lineage (GTDB taxonomy): Bacteria > Actinomycetota > Actinomycetes > Mycobacteriales > Jatrophihabitantaceae > Jatrophihabitans. The sequence goes on from CAVXSM010000001.1 coordinate 55,903, forward strand.
CTTGCGCGAGCAGATCACCGGCGTGCGGGTGGTGCGGGCATTCGTGCGTGAGCCGGTCGAACGCGAGCGGTTCGGTGAGGCCAACGAGGCGCTCACCGACACCTCCCTGCGGGCCGGGCGATTGATGGCGCTCATTTTCCCGACGGTGATGCTCGTCCTGAACGTGTCGAGCGTCGCCGTCCTGTGGTTCGGCGCCGAGCGGGTCGGCTCGGGACAGATGCAGGTCGGCTCGCTGACCGCCTTCCTGAACTATCTCGCCCAGATCCTGATGTCGGTGTTGATGGGCACCTTCATGTTGATGATGATCCCGCGGGCCGCGGTGTGCGCCGAGCGCATCGAAGAGGTCCTGGACACGCGCTCGTCGGTCGTGCCGCCCGAGACGCCGGTCACCGAGCTGCTCATCTCGGGCGAGGTCGAGTTCCGCGACGTCGCCTTCGCCTATCCGGGAGCGGCCGCGCCGGTGCTGTGCAACATCAGCTTCACTGCCCGCCGCGGGATGACCACCGCGATCATCGGCAGCACTGGGGCGGGGAAGACCACGCTGCTGTCACTGGTGCCACGGCTGATCGACGTCACGTCGGGCACCGTCCTGGTCGGCGGCGTCGACGTGCGCTCGCTCGACCCCGATCTGCTCTGGAGCCGCATCGGCTACGTGCCGCAGCGCTCGTATCTGTTCTCCGGCACCGTCGCCAGCACGTTGCGCCATGGCGACCCGGACGCGACCGACGAGCAGCTCTGGTCCGCCCTCGAGGTGGCCCAGGCGGCCGACTTCGTCCGCCGGCTGCCGGATGGCCTCGCCGCGCCGATCGCGCAGGGTGGCACCAATCTGTCCGGCGGGCAGCGGCAGCGGCTGGCGATCGCCCGGGCCGTCGTGCGCCGCCCGGAGATCTACCTGTTCGACGACGCGTTCTCGGCGCTCGACCCGGGCACCGATTCGCGGCTGCGCGCCGCGCTGCGGCCGGTGACCCGCGAAGCCGCGGTCGTCGTGGTGGCCCAGCGGGTGTCGACGATCCTCGACGCCGATCGCATCCTCGTCCTCGAGGCCGGCGAGATCGTCGGGGCGGGCACGCACGACGAACTCGTCGACACCTGCCCGCCCTACGCCGAGATCGTGCAGAGCCAGCTCGCCGCCGAGGTCGTGGCATGAGCAAGCCCGACCTGACCAAGGGCACGGTGGTCCCCAAGCGGATCGAGGGCGTCGAGGCGCGACGCGGCGGCGGACCCCCGTGGATGACCGCCGGCATGCCGGCCGAGAAGTCGATGAACTTCGGCCCGTCGTCCAAGCGCCTGCTGCGCCGGCTGCGGCCCGAGCGGTGGCTGGCCTCGCTGGTCATCGCGCTGGCCGTCGGCAGCGTCACGCTGATGGTGTTGGGTCCGCGGATCCTGGGCCACGCCACCAACATCATCTTCGGCGGTTACCTCGGCCACCGCCTGCCCGATGGCGCCTCGCGCGATCAGATCATCGCGGCCGCCCGGGCCCGCGGCGACGACAACTACGCCAGCCTGCTGCAGACCATGCACGTGGTGCCCGGGCACGGTATCGACTTCAACGCCCTCGGCAACGTTTTGCTGCTCGCGCTCGCCGTCTACGTCGCCGGGGCGGTGCTGTCGTGGCTGCAGGGCTACGTCCTCAACGGCGTCGTGCAACGGACCGTCCTGCGCCTGCGCGCCGACGTCGAGGACAAGCTCAACCGGCTACCGCTGCCGTACTTCGACGAGCAGCCCCGCGGCGAGGTGCTGAGCCGGGTCACCAACGACATCGACAACATCTCGACGACGCTGCAGCAGACGATGAGCCAGCTCCTGTCGTCGCTGCTGACCGTGGTCGGCGTGGTCACGATGATGTTCATCATCTCGCCGCTGCTGGCCGTGATCGCTCTCGTCACCATCCCGGTGTCGGTGTTCGCCACCAAGGCCATCGCGAAGCGCTCGCAGGGCAAGTTCGTGGCGCAGTGGCGGCACACCGGCAAGCTCAACGGGCACATCGAGGAGTCCTTCACCGGCCACGAACTGGTGAAGGTGTTCGGCCGGCAGCGCGAGGTCGAGCAGGCCTTCGCCGCCCACAACGACGCCCTGTTCGAGGCCAGCTTCGGGGCGCAATTCGTGTCCGGGCTGATCATGCCGACGATGATGTTCATCGGGAACCTCAACTACGTCGCCGTCGCGGTGGTCGGCGGCCTGCGGGTCGCGTCCGGCTCGATGAGCCTCGGGGACGTCCAGGCCTTCATCCAGTATTCGCGGCAGTTCACCCAGCCGCTGACCCAGGTGGCCTCGATGGCCAACCTGCTGCAGTCCGGCGTGGCTTCGGCCGAGCGGGTGTTCGACCTGCTCGATGCACCGGAACAGACGGCCGATCCGGTCTCGCCGGCGCGCCCCTCGGCGCGGCGCGGGCAGGTCGAGTTCGAGCACATCTCGTTCCGGTACCAGCCCGACACCCCGCTGATCGACGACCTGTCGCTCGTCGCCGAGCCCGGCCACACGGTCGCGATCGTCGGGCCGACCGGGGCCGGCAAGACCACCCTGGTCAACCTCGTGATGCGTTTCTACGAGCTCGACGGCGGCCGCATCACCCTCGACGGCGTCGACATCGCGACGATGCGCCGCGACCAGCTCCGCGGCGAGATCGGGATGGTGCTGCAGGACACCTGGCTGTTCGGCGGCACGATCCGCGACAACATCGCCTACGGGCGGCCCGGCGCGACCGACGCCGAGATCCTCGATGCCGCGCAGGCCAGCTACGTCGATCGCTTCGTCCAATCGCTGCCGGACGGCTATGACACCGTCCTCGACGAGGAGTCGAGCAACCTGTCGGCAGGGCAGAAGCAGCTGATCACGATCGCGCGAGCGTTCATCGCCCAGCCATCGTTGCTGATCCTCGACGAAGCGACCAGCGCCGTGGACACCCGGACCGAGCTGCTCGTCCAACACGCGATGGCAGCGCTGCGGGCCAACCGCACCAGCTTCGTGATCGCGCACCGCCTGTCCACGATCCGCGACGCCGACCTGATCCTGGTCATGGAGGACGGTCAGATCGTCGAGCAGGGCAACCACGCCCAATTGCTGGCCCGGCACGGCGCCTACGAACGGCTCTACCGGGCGCAGTTCACCCAGGCGGCCGATCCCGCCCCGGTGTGATCCGATCCGGGTCAGATGCCGGGGAACGGCGTGGTCGGGTGCGTGGGCGAGACGACGGCGCGCCACTGCGTCGCCCGCACCGCGCTGTCGGTCAGCCCCCGCTGCGCGGCGCCGCGCAGCGAAGCGGCGGGCTTGGTGGAAGCGGCTTTCAGATACAGGTAGCGCCAGGCCGCGGCGCAGTCGTCCTCGAGCCGGACCGCCAGCGCGCGCGCCGACGCCGCGCCGGTGATCGGATACAGCGCCGGGTAGTCGGCCTGTGGCGGCACGGGCACCAGGCCGGCCGCGCCGATGGCGGCTGAGGTGGCATCGCGCAGCGCCTCGTGCGCGTCGGAGCAGTTGACGGCGCGGGCGCGGTCATCGCCGGACAGCCGCGGGCCGAGCAGCGAGTACCCGAACGCGGCCTGGTGCTCGGCTGCGAGCGCGGCCTGCCACGCGTCGTTCAGCGCCGTCATCGCAGCAGCTCGGCATGGGTGGCCTCGCAGGCGGCGATGCTGGCGAGCAGGGCCGCCGGGCCGGCCGCGAGAGCGCTCGCGTGAGCGGCGGCGGCTGTGGCGGCCTGTTGTTCGGCGACGCGCAGCTGGGCCCGCGTGCGCGGCACGCCCGGTATCCGCGAGACGGTCGTCGACGGCGGGCGAAAGTGCGACAGCACGGACGTCAGCGCCGCGAGATGCGCGGCGTGATCGGCGCGGGCCGCGACGATGGCCCGGCGCGCATCCGCCGCTCCACCGGTCGTCGCGTCCAGATCGGCGATCAGGCGCCGCTCGGCCTCGGCCGCGGACACCAGCGCCGCGGGTGGCTCGGGCGGCGGTCCGGCCGACTTGCCGTGGACGAATTGCGCTCCCACGCCGGCTCCGGCGCCGGCGAGTACCGCGAGTCCACCGGCGAGGAACCAGCGACGGGACGTGCGGGTCGGCGGCGGGCCGGCCGTTGGGGGGCCGATCGGAGGGCCGGGCGGCTCCCGAGGGGGCTGTGGGTGCGGCCGGTGCTCGTCCATATCGGTGTCAGTTTGGCAGAGCCGATACGCTTTCTCGTCACAACTGCACGCGATACCCCGAGGAGCCGAACATGCCGCCCGCGACAGCCGGTGGGTCCGCGGCTCAGGCCCGTGAGCATCTGCTCGACCTGCTGGGTCCCCTGGTCTCCGAGATCGGCTACGACCTCGAGGACGTCACGGTCGCCACGGCCGGGCGGCGCAGCATGGTCCGGGTGATCGTCGACGCCGACGGCGGCATCGACCTCGACGCCGTCGCAGTGGTCAGCCGCACCGTCTCCGACGCCCTCGACGCCGACGCCGAGAACCCCGCCAGCCCGCGCGCGCTCGCCGGCGCGTACGTGCTGGAGGTCAGCTCGCCCGGAGTCGACCGGCCGCTGACGGAGCCGCGCCACTGGCGCCGCGCAGTCGGGCGGCTGGTGACCATGCAGAAGGGCGAGACCACGCTCACCGGCCGGGTCGCCGCGGTCGACGACGACGGCGTGGACTTCGACATCGATGGCCACCGGCGCGATGTCACCTGGGCCGATCTCGGCCGCGGCAAGGTGCAGGTCGAGTTCAACCGCGGCGAGGAGGACTAGCCATGGTGTCCGTCGACCTCGCGGCCCTGCGCAGCATCGAGCGCGAGAAGGAGATCTCGTTCGAGACGCTCATCGACGCGCTCGAGACCGCGCTGCTCACCGCCTACCGGCACACGCCGCACTCGATGCCGCACGCGCGGGTCGTCATCGACCGCAAGAGCGGCGACGTCGTCGTCTGGGCCCAGGACATCGGCCCGGACGGTGAGATCGAGGACGAGTACGACGACACGCCTACCGACTTCGGCCGGGTCGCGGCGATGACCGCGCGGCAGGTGATCCTGCAGCGGCTGCGCGATGCCGAACACGACCAGACCTTCGGCGAGTACTCCGGCCGCGAGGGCGACATCGTCACCGGAGTCGTGCAGGCCGACGCCCAGGCGTCGCAGCGCGGCCTGGTGCTGATCGACATCGGCAAGGTCGAAGCGCTGCTTCCGCAATCGGAGCAGGTGCCGGGCGAGGAGTACCGCCACGGCACCCGCATCAAGGCCTACGTCATCGGCGTGTCCCGCGGGATGCGTGGCCCCCAGGTCACCGTCAGCCGCACACATCCGAACCTCGTCCGCAAGCTCTTCGCCCTCGAGGTCCCCGAGATCGCCGACAGCAGCGTCGAGATCGTGGCGGTGGCCCGTGAGGCCGGGCACCGGTCCAAGATCGCGGTCCGCACCACGGTCGACGGCCTGAACGCCAAGGGGGCCTGCATCGGCCCGATGGGCCAGCGGGTGCGCAACGTGGTGTCCGAATTGCACGGCGAGAAGATCGACATCATCGACTGGGCCGAGGATCCGGCAACGTATGTCGGCAACGCGCTCTCCCCGGCCCACGTCATCTCCAGCGAGGTAGTCGACGAGGCCACCGGCCAGGTGAAGGTGGTCGTCCCCGACTTCCAACTCTCGCTCGCGATCGGCCGCGAGGGCCAGAACGCCCGGCTCGCCGCCCGGCTGACCGCGCACCGGATCGACATCCACAGCGACAGTGAGGCCGACGCCGAGGACAGGCCTGTGGCGTCGGGCGAATCGGCCGCTCCGTCACCCGAGGGGTAGACTCGACCTCGGCCGTCGCGTCGTCGACGGCATCCGAAGACCGAAGGATCGGGCCACTGTGAGTTCACGGCCGCCGATCCGTACGTGTATCGGATGCCGGCAGCGGGTTGCGGCCGCCGAGTTGCTCCGCGTCGTTGTGGCGCCGGATGCGGTCGGCACGGCAGCAGACGGACACCATTCTCCGGAGGCCCGGAGCCCGAGCGACGAGCTCGGCGGCGGGCCTGTTGCCTTGCCCGTCGTACCCGACCCGCGACAGCGCATCCCCGGTCGGGGCGCATGGCTGCATCCCGACCTTCGATGCGTCGCCCTCGCGGAACGGCGTCGGGCCTTCGCCCGGGCACTCCGTGTGCCCGGTCCCGTCGACCCGACACCGGTCGGTGAGTACGTTGCGCAGGCCGGTAGTAGTGGCAGGACACCACCCAGCGGAACACCGCAGGAGATGAAGAGCTAATGAGCAGTCGATGAAGCACCAGCGATGACCACCGTCTAGACGGGACCGCGCGGAACGCCGCACGGTCCTCCCGAAGGAGACACGTGCCAGGCAAGATCCGCGTATCAGCCCTCGCCAAAGAGCTGGGGCTGACCAGCAAGGTAGCGATCGAGAAACTCACCGAGATGGGTGAGTACGTCAAGACCGCTTCGTCCACCGTGGAAGCCCCGGTGGCCCGCAAACTGCGTGAGGCCTTCCCCGACGCCGCGCCCGCCCCGGCCAAGAAGGCGCCGGCCAAGAAGGCGGCGGCCGCCCCGGCCGAGCCGGTCGTGGCCGAACCAGCCGCCCACACCACCCAGCCCACCGCGGCGCCCGATGCGCCGGCGCCCGCTGCGGCGGCGGCGCCCAGTGCGCCGGCAGCACCGATCGCGCCCGCGGCGTCGGCCGCGCCCGCTACCCCCGCCGCCCCCGCGGCCCCGGGCGCCCTGCCGCGCCCCGGTCCGCGGGTCGGCAACAACCCCTTCGGCGTGGGCGGCGGCAGCGCCGCGCCGCGCCCGGCGACGCCCCGGAGTCCCGGTGCGGCCGGCAACATGCCGCCGCGCCCGGCCGGCCCGAACCCCGGCATGATGCCGCCGCGCCCCAACCCGGGCATGATGCCCACCCGCCCCGGCGGCCTGCGTGGCGGCCCGGCCGGTGGTCCCGGTGCCCGTCCGGGCGGACCTGGCGGCCCCGGCGGCCCCGGCGCCCGTCCCGGCGCCCCGGCCGGTCGTCCGGGTGGTGGTGGCGGCCCGTATCGCGGCGGCCCGGGTGGCGGTCCCGGTGGTCCCGGTGGCGCGCCTGGTGGCGGCCCTGGTGGCGCTCCCTACCGCGGCGGCCCTGGTGGCCGTCCGGGTGGTGGCGGTCGTGGTGGCCGAGGTGCGAGCACCGCTGGTGCGTTCGGCCGTCGTGGCGGCGGACCGGCCCGTGGCCGCAAGAGCAAGAAGCAGCGCCGCGCCGAGTTCGACAACATGTCGGCCCCCTCGATCGGTGGCGTCCAGGTCCCGCGCGGCAACGGCGACGTCCTGCGCCTGCCCCGCGGCGCCTCGCTGTCCGACTTCGCCGACAAGATCAACGCCGAGCCGGCGTCCCTCGTCCAGGTGATGTTCCACCTCGGCGAGATGGTCACCGCGACGCAGTCGGTCAACGAAGAGACGCTGCAGCTGTTGGGCGCCGAGCTCAACTACCAGGTCCAGGTCGTGAGCCCCGAGGACGAGGACCGCGAGCTGCTCGATTCGTTCGACCTCACCTTCGGCGAGGACGAGGGCGAGGACGAGAACCTCGTCGCCCGCCCGCCGGTGGTGACCGTCATGGGTCACGTCGACCACGGCAAGACCCGCCTGCTCGACGCGATCCGCAAGACCAACGTCATGGGCGACGAGGCCGGCGGTATCACCCAGCACATCGGTGCCTACCAGGTACACGTCGAGCACGAGGGCGTCGACCGCCCGATCACGTTCATCGACACCCCGGGTCACGAGGCGTTCACCGCCATGCGTGCCCGCGGTGCCGCGACCACCGACATCGTCGTGCTGGTCGTGGCCGCCGATGACGGCGTGATGCCGCAGACCATCGAGGCGCTCAACCACGCCCAGGCGGCCGGCGTCCCGATCGTGGTTGCCGTGAACAAGATCGACAAGGAGGACGCCAACCCGGCCAAGGTGCGCCAGCAGCTCACCGAATACGGGCTGGTCGCCGAGGAGTACGGCGGCGACACGCTCTTCGTCGACGTCTCGGCGCGGGCGAACCTGCACATCGACGACCTGCTCGAAGGGATCCTGCTCACCGCCGACGCGGCTCTGGACCTGCGGGCCAACCCTGATCAGGACGCGCAGGGCATCGTCATCGAGGCCCGACTCGACCGCGGTCGCGGTCCGGTGGCCACGCTGCTCGTGCAGCGCGGCACGCTGCACATCGGCGACTCGGTGGTGGCCAGTGACGCCTACGGGCGGGTTCGGGCGATGTTGGACGAGAACGGTGACAACCTCGACGAGGCCGGTCCGGCGCGTCCGGTGCAGGTGCTCGGCCTGACGTCCGTGCCCGGCGCCGGCGACTCGTTCCTCGTCGTCGACGAGGACCGGACCGCCCGGCAGATCGCCGACCGCCGTGAGGCCCGCGAGCGCAATGCGCAACTTGCGTCTTCGCGTCGCCGGGTCTCACTCGACGACCTCGACAAGGCGCTCGCGGCCGGCGAGGTCGACCAGCTGAACCTGATCATCAAGGGTGACGTTTCGGGATCGGTCGAGGCGCTCGAGGACGCGTTGGTCAACATCGATCTCGGCGCGGCCAACGAAGAGGTGTCGCTGCGGGTCATCGGCCGCGGTGTCGGTGCGATCACCGAGAACGACGTCAACCTGGCGATCGCCTCGGATGCGGTCGTGATCGGCTTCAACGTGCGCCCCGAGGGCAAGGCCCGCGAAGCGGCCGAGCGCGAGGGAGTCGACGTCCGGTATTACACGGTCATCTACCAGGCCATCGACGAGATCGAGGCCGCCCTCAAGGGCATGCTCAAGCCCGAGTTCGAAGAGGTGCAGCTCGGTACCGCTGAGGTCCGCGAGGTGTTCCGGGTGCCGCGCATCGGCAACATCGCCGGTTCGCTCGTGCGCAGCGGCGTGATCCGGCGCAACAGCAAGGCCCGTCTCGTCCGCGACGGCACCGTCGTCGCCGACAACCTCACGGTCGAGTCGCTGCGGCGGTTCAAGGACGACGCGACCGAGGTGCGGGACGGATTCGAGTGCGGTATCGGGCTCGGCTCGTTCAACGACATCAAGGTCGACGATGTGATCGAGACGTTCGAGCTCCGCGAGAAGCCGCGGGTCTAGCTTCACGAAGGTGTGCGATTCGTCCGTAGGGTAAGGGCTTTTTACACGGACGAATCGCACACCTTCGCTCCGCCACTCGCAGTTCTCGAACGGAGGTGCTGGCAGTGGTGGTGGGCGTCTTGGTTGCTGATCTGCTGTTGGGGGACGTCCACTCGCTGAAGGAGAAGCGGGCGGTTGTCCGGCCGATCGTGGCCGAGCTGCGGCGCCGCTTCGAGGTGTCGGCGGCCGAGACCGGTGGGCACGACCGGCACCGTCGGGCCGAGATCTCCGCCGCTCTGGTCTCGCCCGATCACGGGCACGCGGTCGAGGTCCTGGCCGCCTGCGAGCGACTACTCGCCGGCCGTCCCGAGATCGAATTGCTGTCGACGCGCACCCGGGTGCTCGACGACGAAGACCTGAACTGACCGGTCCAACCAAGGAGGACGCACCATGGCCGACGCGGGACGCGCACGGCGGATGGCCGGACGCATCAAGCAGATCGTCGCCACCGTCATCGAGACGCAGGTCAAGGATCCGCGGCTGGGCATGGTGACGATCACCGACGTCCGGGTCACCGGCGACCTGCACGACGCGACGGTGTTCTACACGGTCTACGGCGGCGACGACGAGCGGATGGCCTCGGCCATGGCCCTCGAATCGGCGAAGGGCGTGCTGCGCAGCGAGGTCGGCCGGCAGACCGGTGTCCGCTACACGCCCACCCTCACCTTCACCTTGGACGCGCTCCCCGAGAACGCCCAGCACATCACCGAGCTGCTCGCGGTGGCAGCGGCCGCGGACGCGGAGGTCGAGGCCGCCCGGCGCGGCGCCCAGCCGGCCGGTGAGGCCGACCCGTACAAGAAACCGCGCGTCGCCGACGACGACGAGTCCGAGTCCGAGTCCGAGTGAGCGTCGGCGCGGGCGGCGTGCGAGGCTCTTGCGGGTCATGACCGCCCCACCGCCTGCCGCCCCGCGCCCGCGCCCGAGCCCGGGCGCCCGGCCCGGGCCATCGCCCCAGCCGGCGAGCCTCCCGTCCGCGACCAAGCCGTCCCGCGCGGCGCGGCGGCGGGCCGAGCGGCGCGCCGGGCGCCGGGCGTGGCGAGCCCGGCTGATCCGGCTCGGCCAGGTGGTGGCGGTGCTCTGCGTCGCGGCCGGGATCGCGACCTTCACCGTGCTCGACGTGCGCCATCACTATCCGGCCCGGGCCGGCGCCGGCAGCCCCACACCCAGCCCGACCCCGACCGTCCCCGGCGCCCGCCTCGCCCAGCCCGATCTCGCGTCGGCGTTCCTCGCCGGCGCCGCGTCGGACATTGCCGCCGTGACGACCTACGACTACCGCAGCCTCGACGACGCATTGGTGTCCGGATCAGCGGTCACGACGGGCACCTACCGCAAGGCCTACCGGGCCGCCCTCACCGGTGCGCTTGCCCAGTCCGCCGTCACGAACCACGCCGTTCATACCTTCGGGGTGCTGGCGCTCGGCATCGGGGAGATGAACGCATCGGGCACGCAGGCGAAGGTGCTCGTCTTCGGTGAGGAGCGGGTCACCGACGACTCGACTGGCGCCGTGCCGGCGACCTCGTCGGTCACGCTGTGCGCCACGATCGTGCGCCGCGCCGACCAGTACCTGATCAGCGAGCTGGTCGAAGGGTCGAACGCCGGCCTGCCGCCCGGCGGCCCCGATCTTCGCGTGGCGGCCGAGGCCGGCCGGGCCGAGGTCCTCAGCCTGCTGAGCTACCGCCGGGCCGACTTCGACGCCGATCTGCAGCAGGCGCTGGCCGGCGCGGTGAGCCCGCTGCGCGAGCAGATCGAACAGAACGCGCCGGACACGAAGTCGGCGATGACGGCCGGGAAGTACGACCTCAGCGGCAGTGTCACTGCCGTGGCCGTCGAGCGGGCCGACGAGAACCGCGTGTCGATGTTGATGGCGGCCGACTCCAGCCGGCTCACCGACGGCTCGGCCACGCCCAGCGTCTCGAAATTGCAATACGAGGTCACCGTCACGCGCACCGACAGCGGCTGGGCCGCGAGCAAGGTCAGCCCGGTCGGCGGCGGGTGAGCGCGGGCGACGAGCCGCCGGAGGAGCCGATCGAGCCGAACGGCTCGATCGGTCAGGCCGGGCGCAGCCTGCCCGCCCTCGCGCTGTCGGCCTTCCTGGTCTTGGCGGCCGAGCCGCTCTACCTGCTCGTCGACACCGCGGTCGTCGGACACCTCGGCCCGCGGCCCCTCGGCGGTCTGGCCGTCGGCGCCGCCCTCATGGCGCTGCTGACGATCGTCGGCACCTTCGTCGAGTACGGCACCACGTCGCGGGCGGCGCGCTGGTACGGCGCCGGCCGGCTCGACGCCGCGATCGGCGAGGGGGTGCAGGCCTCGTGGCTCGCCGGCGTCATCGGGTTGGCCGTAGTAGCGGCCGGCGAGGTGTTCGCCGGACCGCTGACCGCGGTACTGGCCGGCTCCGGCCCCACCCAGCGGGCCGCCGAGTCCTGGTTCCGGATCGCGGTCATCGGCCTGCCCGGCGTGCTGATCGTGCTGGCCGGAAACGGCTGGATGCGTGGGGTGCAGCGCACCCGCGAGCCGGTGTGGATCGTGCTCGCCGCCAACGCTCTCTCGGCGCTCATGTCCCCGCTGCTCGTCTACCCGGTCGGGCTGGGCCTCGACGGCTCGGCGATCGCGAACGTCGCCGCCCAGGCGGTGGGGGCGGGACTCTTCCTCCGCGCGCTGCGGCGCGAAGCCACGAGCGTGCGGCCCGATCGCGTGATCATGCGGGCGCAGATCCTCGTTGGGCGCGATCTGATCCTGCGCGCAGCAGCGTTCCAGGTGGCCTTCCTGACCGCAGCGGCCGCCGCCGCGCGAATGGGCAGTGCTGAGATCGCGGCGCACCAGATCGGCCTGCAGCTGTGGGAGTTCACCGCGCTGTTGTTGGACTCGTTCGCCATCGCCGCGCAATCACTCGTAGGCGCCGCGCTCGGGGCATCGGACGCGGCGTCGGCGCGGCGGCTCGCGTGGCAGGTCGCGCGCTGGGGTCTCTACGCCGGCCTTGTCTTCGCGCTGCTCTTCGGCGCGGGCTGGCTGCTGATCCCGCGCCTGTTCACGTCGTCGCACGACGTCCTGAGCCAGGCGCACGTCTTGTGGCCGTGGTTCGTGGGGATGCTGCCGGCGGCCGGCGTCGTCTTCGCCCTCGACGGCGTGCTCATCGGGGCCGGCGACGTGGCCTTCCTGCGCACGATCACGATCGTCGCCGCGGTGGGCGCATTCGCGCCGCTGAACCTGGCCGCGCTGCATTGGCACTGGGGGCTGGGCGGGGTGTGGGCCGGACTCGCCGCGTTCATCGCGGTGCGCCTGGTGGGGATGGTGGCGCGGGCCCGTGGCGACCGCTGGGTGGTCACCGGGGTCGAGCGCGCGCCTTAGGCTGGCGCCGTGTCGACCCAGCCGCCCAACATCGCCGGCGGGCTCGTGGTCGTCGACAAGCCAGCGGGCCTGACGTCGCACGACGTCGTCGCCCGGATCCGTCGCCTGGCCGGCACCCGCCGGGTGGGCCACGCCGGCACGTTGGATCCGATGGCTACGGGCGTGCTCGTGCTCGGCGTCGGCCACGGGACGAAGCTGCTGCATCACCTCGTGCTCACCGATAAGGCCTACACCGCCACCATCCGGCTCGGGCAGGTGACGAGCACCGACGACGCCGAAGGGGACGTCCTCGCGGCGGCGTCGGCCGCGGGGGTCGACCCGGTTGCTGTGCGGGTCGCGATCGGGCCGCTCACCGGCGAGATCCAGCAGGTGCCGAGCACGGTGTCGGCGATCAAGGTCGACGGCCGGCGCGCGTACCAACGCGTGCGTGACGGCGAGATGGTGGTGCTGGCGGCCCGCCCGGTGACGGTGCGCCGGTTCGACGTGCTGCATCTCAACCGGCCCACGCCCGACCTGCTGGACCTCGACGTGGAGGTCGAGTGCTCGTCCGGGACGTACGTCCGCGCCCTCGCCCGCGATCTGGGCGCGGCGCTCGGCGTCGGCGGGCACCTGACGGCCCTGCGCCGCACCCGCGTCGGCCCCTTCACCATCGATGGCGCGCGCACCCTCGACGAGCTCGCCGCGCTCGACGATCCGCTCACCCTGCCCCTGCCGGACGCGGTCCGCGCGGCGATGCCGGTGCGCGAGATCGACGGGGACGAGGCCGGTGAACTCTCCTACGGCCGACCGCTCGCGGCCCGGGGGATCGGGGGCGTGCACGCGGCGCTCGCGCCGGACGGCACCGTCGCGGCGCTGCTGCGTGAGGACGACGGCCGGGCGCGCCCCGTGGTCGTTTTCCGCGCCGCCGGGTAGTACGTCCGCATGAGCGACGCTCGGGACGACCTGGACAGCGTGCGGGCCCTGCTGCCCGGCCTCCGGCTCGATCGGGCCGAGTCGTTGCGCGGGGGTGAGCGCTCGGCCGTCCACCGGGTGCGGGCCACCGGCCCGGACGGCGCCCAATGGCCACTGATCGTGAAACGCTTCCTCGGCGCCGGCGAGGGCTGGGTGCGGGAATCGGCGGCGCTGTCGGTCCTGCCGGCCGGGGTGCTGGCGCCGCGCATCGTGGCCACGGGCGCTGCGCCGCCGATCCTCGTGACCGGCGACCTCGGGCCGGGCGGCAGCGTCGCCCAGGCCTTGCTGGGCAACGACCCGAACGCCGCGGCCGACGCGGTCGAGGCTTGGGCTCGGACGATGGCCGTCCTGCACGTCGCGACCCGGGACTCCCGCGACGCATTTCGCGCGGCCCTCGACGAACGGCAGGGCGACCTGCCGGTCGCCGAGTCCCGGGTCGGCGTCGACCTCGAGGACGCGGTGCGGGTGCTCGACCGCGAGTGCGGCGCGCTCGGCGTCCGGGTACCGAGTGGGGCGTTCGAGGAACTGCGCGGTCTCGGAAAACGGCTCGGCGCGGCCGGGCCGGCCGCGCTGACCCCGGCCGACGCCTGCCCCGACAACAACGTGCGGACCGCGACCGGGCTCGGGTTGGTCGATTTCGAAGGGGCGCAATGGCGCCATGTGGCCTGGGACGTCGCGTACCTGCGGGTGCCCTGGCCCACCTGCTGGTGCTCGTGGCGCATCCCGGACGCGGTGGCCGACCGGGCGGTGGCCGCATACCGCCGGATCGCGGGCGCCGCCGTCCCCGCCATCGCCGCCGACTCGTTCGAGCACGAGATCGACGCTGCCACGGTGGGTTGGGCGCTGCTGTCCACGACCTGGTTCATCGACCACGCGTTCACCGAGCGCCACACCACCGATCCGGACAAGCCCACCCCGACCCGCCGTGCAATGATCCAGCATCGCCTCGACCGAGCGGCGCGCGCGACCGACCTGCCGGCGCTGGCCGAGCTGGCGGCCGGGCTCGGCGACCAGCTGCGCACGCGGTGGGGCGACGTGCCCCTCGCACTGGCCCCGGCGTTCGCCGGCGCTCAGTAGGCTCGCCGAGTCACCCGAGCGAAGCGAGTCGAGCATGCAGCGTTGGCACGGCCTGAGTTCGGTCCCGTCCGGATGGGGCCACTGCGTCGTCACGATCGGGGTGTTCGACGGAATTCACCGCGGGCACCAGTCGATCATCGCCGACGCCGTTCGGATGGCCGGCGAGCGCGGGGTGCCCAGCGTGCTCATCACCTTCGTCCCGCACCCGTCCGAAGTCGTCCGGCCCGGATCGCACCCGCCAGTCCTGACGAGCATCGTGCGCCGGGCCGAACTGGTCGAGCAGCTGGGTGTCGACGTGTTCTGCGCGCTGCCGTTCACGCTGGAGTTCTCCAAGATGGCCCCGGACGAGTTCGTGCATCACGCGCTGGTCGACCGGCTGCACGCATCGGCCGTCGTGGTGGGCGAGAACTTCCGCTTCGGACACAAGGCCGCCGGCGACGTCGACCTGCTCGCTCGGCTGGGCCGGACATTCGGCTTCACCGCGCACGGCATCCCGCTGCTCACCGAGAGCGAGACCCCGCTCAGCGCTACCTACGTCCGCTCGTGCGTCACCGCGGGGGACATGGCTACCGCGGCCCGGGTACTCGGGCGCCCGCACCGCGTCGACGGCGTGGTCGAGCGCGGCGATCAGCGCGGACGGGAACTCGGGTTCCCGACAGCCAACCTGCGTACCGACGCCTGGGCCGCGGTGCCGGCCGACGGCGTGTACGCCGGCCGGGTGGTGCGCCTGGACGAGTGGGGCCGCACCGTCGCCGGCCCGGCCCTGGGCCAGGCGGCCATCTCGGTCGGCACCAACCCCACCTTCGAAGTCCGGCAACGCCGGGTCGAGGCCTACATCCTCGATTTCAGCGGCGATCTGTACGGCGCGACCGTCGGTATCGAATTCGCCGAGCGGCTGCGCGGCATGGAGAAATTCGACAGCGTCGACGCCCTGGTGCAGCAGATGCAGGCCGATGTCGACCGCACCCGGGCCCTCACGACCTAATCTGCAGCCGGCCGGCTTCAGCCAATGCGTATTGCAGCCCGACGAAGTCGGCGGCGCCCAGCGTGACGTCCCACCGGCGCCGCCGCCGGCCGGGCTGCCAGCCCGTCCAGCTCTTGCGCACCGAACCGCCGGTGCGGCAGTGGACGGTGATCGAGCGGCGGCCGTCGAACAGCCGCAGGAAGGCGCCGGCCGGCACTTCGCTGCTCCCGCTGCCGATGTCGAGGTTCGTCGAATCCGATACCAGCCGGTACGCCGCACCGACCTCGACCCGGTCGACGCAATGCAGCGTGCGGGTCGCTAACCCAAAGGTGTGGCGCAACCGCACCGCGGCGCCGTCCACCGACAGGCGGCCGCGGAAGAGCCGAACATCGGCGACGGCCAGTCCGCTGAGCAGCAGGGACACCGCCACCACGCCGGCCGCAACGAGGAACCAGGGCCGCGGCAGCTGATCACTGCGCCACGACCAGGTGATCACGCCCGCCACGAACAGCACCGGGATGATCACCAGGGGCCGCAGCACGAGCCGCTCGGGGCCGAGCCACGCCACTCGGGTCGCGCGGTCGAGGGTGGCCGGATCGGGGTGAACTTTCTTCAGATGCCGGTCGAGATTGACCGCGTTCACCGCGGCTGCACAGGCCGGGCAGGGCAACGTGGCCCCGGGATGCGCAGCCGCGAACCGGCGGGCGATCGCCAAGGGGCCGTCCGAGCCGGCCATCACGCGGCCAACAGGCCGCGCAGCACCCGACCGAAGAGGATCCGGCCGGACAGGGCGGCGACGGGGGCGGCCATGCGCGGGGCCTTCGCCGGTATCGCGTCCTCACGCCACGTCACCCGGGACCCGCCACCGAACCGCTGCACCGACAGCTCGGCCCAGCCCAGCATCACGGTGCCCCGCTTCTCCAAACGGCAATGGCCCGGGCGATCGGGGCTTGGCGGGCTCCACTCGACGACCTCCATCGGGTCGTCGAAGGCGAACCGACCGACGCGGGTGCGGGCGTTGAAGACCGTGTTCAACCCGGTCGGCGGGGGCGTGGTGACCTCGATCGTCGTCAGCGGGACCCAGCGCGCGTGCCGCGGCCAGTCCACGAGCCGGGCCCACGCCGCCTCGGGGGACAATGGGGTGTCCCGGACCAGCACGAACGGCGCCATGGGCCCGGAGTCTAGGCAGCCCGGGCCCGCGACCGTTCGGGACGGGCGCCGGCCCCTGGTAGCCTGGGGGACGAGGTACGCGCACTGCGCGCGCCCACGCACCGCGCGTTGAAGCATCCACCGTGGCCCATACCGGTGGAGCGCGCCTGCACCGAGCACACCGAAGGAGTCGTCCGTGCCCCTGGCTCAGGATGTCAAGAAGGAAATCATTGCCGAGTACGGCGCCGCCGACGGTGACACCGGTTCGGCCGAGGTGCAGGTCGCGTTGCTGTCCAAGCGCATCCGCGATCTCACCGAGCACCTCAAGCTGCACAAGCACGACCACCACAGCCGCCGCGGGTTGCTGCTGCTGGTCGGCCAGCGCCGCCGGCTGCTGAACTACCTCGCGAAGACCGACATCAACCGCTACCGGTCGATCGTCGAACGACTCGGCCTGCGCCGATAGTCGAAGGGGAGCGACGTCTCGTCGCTCCCCTTTTTCGTAGCCCGACCACAACCGAATATCCGAAAGCCGGACGCACACGCGCGTCCAATGCGACTTCGAGGACGCCGGTCCTCGGTAGTGGCGGCCGGGGGCCCAGACACACAGTGGGCACCGTCCGCTTCGATCGAAGACCGGCACCCAACAGAGGTGTGAGCTCGTACGTCGCATGTGCGCACCCGGCACGTACGAGAGGGGTTTCCCATGACGGGAGCCACAACTGATGCCGAGAGCGGCATCTTCGAAACCGAAGCAGTCATCGACAACGGCAGCTTCGGCAAACGTTCCATCCGCTTCGAGACTGGCCGGCTGGCCAAGCAGGCCGCCGGTTCCGTCGTCGCCTATCTCGACGACGACACCATGCTGCTCTCGGCCACCACGGCCGGGAAGCACCCCCGCGAGGGCTTTGACTTCTTCCCGCTGACGGTCGACGTCGAAGAGCGCATGTACGCCGCGGGCCGCATCCCCGGCTCGTTCTTCCGCCGTGAGGGCCGCCCGAGCGAGGACGCGATCCTCACCTGCCGCCTGATCGACCGGCCGCTGCGCCCCACCTTCATCAAGGGCCTGCGCAACGAGGTCCAGGTCGTCATCACCGTGATGGCGCTCAATCCCGACCACGCCTACGACGTCGTGGCGATCAACGCCGCATCCGCGTCGACCCAGATCTCCGGGTTGCCCTTCGACGGTCCCGTCGGCGCCACCCGCGTCGCCCTGATCGACGGCCAGTGGGTCGGCTTCCCGACCCACACCGAGCTTGAGCGGGCCACCTTCGACATGGTCGTGGCCGGCCGCGTGCTCGCTTCCGGCGACGTCGCGATCATGATGGTCGAGGCCGAGGCCACCGAGGGCTCCATCGCCCTCATCGCCGGTGGGGCCACCAAGCCCACCGAAGAGGTCGTGGCCGAGGGCCTCGAGGCCTCGAAGCCGTTCATCGCCGAGCTGTGCCGGGCGCAGGCCGAGCTGGCCAAGTCGGCCGCGAAGCCCACCCGCGAGTTCCCGGTCTTCCTCGACTACCAGGACGACGTCCTGGCTGCGGTCTCCGACGAGGTGTCCGAGCCGCTGGCCCGGGCGCTCACCATCGCCGACAAGCAGGAGCGCGAAGAGGAGCTCGACCGCCTCAAGGCCCAGGCCAAGGAGCTTGTCGGCCCGAAGTTCGAGGGTCGCGAGAGCGAGATCAGCGGCGCCTACAAGGCTCTGACCAAGAAGCACATCCGGCAGCGGATCCTGCGCGACAAGGTGCGCATCGACGGCCGCGGTCTGGCCGACATCCGCACGCTCTCGGCCGAGGTCGAGGTCATCCCGCGGGTGCACGGCTCGGCGCTGTTCCAGCGCGGTGAGACCCAGATCCTGGGCGTCACGACGCTGAACATGCTGGGGCTGGAGCAGAAGCTCGACACCCTGAGCCCGAACCGCACCAAGCGGTACATGCACAACTACAACTTCCCGCCGTACTCCACCGGTGAGACCGGCCGGGTCGGCTCGCCGAAGCGGCGCGAGATCGGTCACGGCGCGCTCGCCGAGCGGGCCCTGATCCCGGTCCTGCCTTCGCGCGACGAGTTCCCGTACGCCATCCGGCAGGTCTCCGAGGCGCTCGGCTCCAACGGATCCACCTCGATGGGTTCGGTGTGCGCCTCGACGCTCGCCCTGCTCAACGCCGGTGTGCCGCTGCGGGCGCCGGTCGCGGGCATCGCGATGGGTCTGGTCTCCGACACCGTCGACGGCAAGACCGAGTACGTCGCGCTGACCGACATCCTCGGCGCCGAGGACGCGTTCGGCGACATGGACTTCAAGGTCGCCGGCACCAAGGAGTTCGTCACCGCGCTGCAGCTCGACACCAAGCTCGACGGCATCCCGTCCGAGGTGCTGGGCGCGGCGCTGAAGCAGGCCCGCGACGCCCGGCTGCACATCCTCGACGTCATGGCCGAGGCCATCGACGAGCCGGACGAGATGAGCCCGTACGCCCCGCGCGTCACCGTGGTGAAGATCCCGGTCGACAAGATCGGCGCGGTCATCGGACCCAAGGGCGCGATGATCAACGCGATCCAGGACGAGACCGGCGCGCAGATCACCATCGAGGACGACGGCACGATCTACGTCGGTGCCGCCGACGGCCCGTCGGCTGCGGCTGCGGTCGACCAGATCAACGCGATCGCCAACCCGCAGATGCCGAAGGTCGGCGAGCGGTTCCTCGGCACGGTCGTCAAGACCGCCGCGTTCGGCGCGTTCGTTTCGCTGATGCCGGGCAAGGACGGCCTGGTGCACATCAGCAAGCTCGGCCGCGGCAAGCGCATCGGCAAGGTCGAGGACGTCGTCAACGTCGGCGACAAGCTGCAGGTCGAGATCGCCGAGATCGACCAGCGCGGCAAGATCAGCCTGGGCCTGGTCGACGAGACCGCGCCGGCCGCCGACGCCCCCGCCGAGGCTCCCGCCGAGGCGCCGGCCGAGGCCTGATCGTCGGGCTCCACCTCTCCACCCTTGCGAAGTTGTCCGCCCTTCCAGCCGCTGCAGCGGCTGGACGGGCGGACAACCGTGTTTTGGGGTTATAGTCCGAAACGCGAATTTGGCCCCACGAAAGGTAGGCCGGTGGATCGCGTGCTCACCCCCGAACGATCGATCGGCCGTGCGGCTCATCCGCGACGGGTGTATCGCTTCGATTCGGCGGCGCAGTCAGATCCAGGGGCCGTTCGCGAGCACAACGAGGACTACGTCTTCGCCGGGCACAACCTGATCGCCGTGGCCGATGGCGTGGGCGGCAGCGTGTACGGCGAGGTGGCGAGTGAGGTCGCGATCGCGGCCATTTCCTATCTCGAGGACCACATCTACACGAGCGACCCCGATGGCGAGTTGGCCGCGGCCGCGCGCTACGCGAACGACCGGCTCGTGCGGGCCGTGGACGAGGATCAGGCCCGTACCGGGATGGCCACGACGCTGACGGCGTTGCGGTTGGACGGCCCCGCGCTGATCGTCCTGCACATCGGCGACTCGCGCGCTTACCGCCTGCGCCGGGGTTGCTGGGAGCGCCTGACCCGCGACGATTCTCTGGTGCAGGGACTCATCGACGCGGGTGTGATCACCTCAGACGAGGCCAGGCGGCATCCCGCTCGGTCGGTGATCGTGCAGGCGTTGAACGGCGGTCCGGTGCAGCCGCATGTCACCCCGCACGAGGTGTTGGCCGGTGACCGGTTCCTGGTCTGCAGCGACGGCCTCACCGATTATGTCGACGAGACGCTGGTGGGCGAGATCGTCGCCGTCGAGGCGGATCGCGAGGCCTGTTGCCAGGCCCTGGTCCAGGCCGCGCTGACGGTCGGCGCTCCCGACAACGTCAGCTGCGTCGTGGCCGACGTGCAGGAGTTGGCACGCGAGTGACTGACCATTGAGTTCGTCGGATCGGGTGGGTACGTCCCTTCGCGATGGGGACGAAAGCGCCCTGGCCATGCTGGTCGTGCGGCACGGGCGCGAGCTACGGGTTCACTGCTGCCGGATGTTCGGGTCGTACGCCGACGCCGAAGACGCGGTGCAAGAGACGTTCATGCGGGCGTGGCGCGCCCGCGACGGCTTCGACGGCGGCATCGCCGAGATCACCACCTTCGGCCCCGAGCTGGCGGCGCAGTTCGGCGTCCCCGAGCACGTCTGATTCGTGGCCCCGCTGCGGCGCGACTCGCCGCGTGTTGCGCCGCACCGGGGCCAGCCCTGACCGGTCGCTGGGGTCGCCGCTTAGGCTGGACGGACGCGACGAGATGCCTGAGGAGGTCCGCGTGCGGCTGCTGCGCGGACTGCCGGTCGAGGTGCGCGCGCTGGTCGGGCGTCGCCTTCATGGTGGCGCTCGGCTTCGGCCTCGTGGCGCCGGCGCTGCCGCTGTTCGCCCGCGAGTTCGGGGTTGGCAAGGCCGCGGCCGGCGCGGTCGTCAGCGCGTTCGCGCTGATGCGGCTGGCGATGGCGCCGTTCGTCGGCCGGCTGGTCAACGCCTTCGGCGAGCGGGTCATGCTCGCGACCGGCATCGGCGTGGTAGCGGTGTCGAGCGCGCTGGCCGGGCTGGCCCAGTCCTACTGGCAGCTGCTCGTGCTGCGCGGCATCGGCGGCGTCGGCTCGATCATGTTCAGCGTCAGCGCGGCCAGCCTGCTGATCCGGGTGACGCCCGACCACCTGCGCGGCCGGGCCCAGGGCGTGTGGGCCGGGTCGTTCCTGATCGGCATGATCGCCGGCCCGGCGGTCGGCACCATCGCCACGTTCTCGCTGCGGGCGCCGTTCTTCATCTACGCCGGCACGCTCGTCGTGGCCGGTCTGCTCGGCCTCGGCGCGCTGCGGCACAGCGAACTCGCCGCCCCCAAGTCTTCGCGCACCGCCCCGCTCGCGCTGCGGGCCGCGCTGCGCAACCGCGCCTACGTCGCCGCGCTGGCCGCGTCGTTCGCCGGTGATTTCTCCCTGGTCGGGCGCGCGGTCGGCGATCCTGCCGCAGTTCGTCACCGACCGGCTGCACCTCGGCCAGGGCTGGGTCTACGCCGCGTTCCTCGTCGTCAGCATCGTCAGCGGCCTGCTGCTGCTTGCCCATCGGACGGCTGGCCGACACGCGCGGCCGGCGTCCGGTCATCGTCGTCGGCCTGCTGATCGGCGCCGCCGGCTTCGTCCTGCTGCCCGAGCCTGCCGATGGCCGGGGGACTGCTGCTCGCCACGGTGCTGCTCGGCGTGGCCGGGGCCGCCGACTCGGTGGCCCCGGGCGCGGTCATGGGCGACGTCGTGGCCGGCCGCGGCGGCACCGTCGTCGCGGTGTTCCAGATGTCCGGCGATCTCGGCGCCGTACTCGGTCCGGTTGTCGCCGGGTGGATCGCCGACGGCGCCGGCTACACGGCCACGTTCGCGGTGAGCGCCGCCGTCTGCGCCGCGCCGGTACTGGCCGTCGTGGCCGCCCCCGAAACCTTGCGCCGGAGGACGTCGACACCGTTGTCGGCCGCCGCGTCGGACATCACCTGACCGAAACGTCCGCATTCGCGGCGTGAGCAATCCGACTTCGCTCACTTCGACGTGCAGACTCGCCATCCACGGCTGATAATCTCTATCGAATCGATCGGAATACTTCAAACGATCGACTTACCCGAGAAAGTAGGCCGGTATGACGACGTCCCTCTCACGTACGCGCAGAATTGTCGCGGGCACCGCCGCGATGGTCGCCGCTGCGGTCGGGGTCAGCGCCTGTTCCAGCTCGTCGAGCGCGAAGACGATTCGTCTCGTCGCGTACTCGGTCCCGCAGCCGGCGTACGACGCACTGGGCAAGGCGTTCGCGAAGACGTCCGCCGGCAAAACCGTGGCGCTCAAGGGCTCCTACGGCCCGAGCGGCGCCCAGAGCAAGGCCGTCCTGGCCGGCCAGAAGGCCGACTACGTCGCGTTCTCGGTCGAGCCGGACCTCACCAAGCTGGTACCGAGCAAGGTCGATTCGGGCTGGAACACCGGCCCGACCAAGGGCCTCGTCTCCGACTCGGTCGTCGTCATCGTGGTACGTAAGGGCAACCCGCTGCACATCGCCGGGTGGGACGACCTCATCAAGCCGGGCGTCGAGATCGTCACGCCCGTGCCGTCCTCGTCGGGTTCGGCCAAGTGGAACATCCTGGCGGCCTACGAGCACGTGATCGCCAACGGTGGCACCCCGGCCCAGGCCTCGGACTACCTGAAGTCGTTCTTCGCCCACGTGAAGAGCCGGGCGGCCAGCGGCTCCCAGGCCACCCAACAGTTCCTGAGCGGGACGGGCAACGTCCTCATCTCCTACGAGGACGAGGCCATCGCGGCCCGGCAGGCCAACAAGCCGGTCGACTACATCATCCCCGACCAGAGCGTGCTCATCGAGAACCCGGCGGCGGTCACCAAGAACGCGCCCAAGCAGGCGAAGGACTTCCTGGACTTCGTCGAAAGCACGCAGGGTCAGGAGATCTTCGCGAGCAAGGGGTTCCGGCCGGTGCTGCCGGGCACGAAGGTCGGCACCGTGGCCGGTGCCAATGACCCGAGCAACCCGTTCCCGGCGGTGAAGCAACTCGTCACGGTCGCCTCGCTCGGCGGTTGGAGCAAGGTGAACGACGAGTTCTTCGGCGACAACGGGATCAGCACCAAGCTCGAAGCCGCAAGCTGATCGGATGATCGATCGGTGACCGCACAACTCCAGGAAGCGCCGGCGGCCGAGGCCGCCGGCGCTTCCGGCGCGCTCAACCGCCGCCGTCGCCAGACCGCCACCGGCCTGCACCTCGGGTCGGCGTCGGGCACGAGCCTCGGCGTGATCGTCCTGTGGATGAGCCTGCTCGTGGTGCTGCCGCTGGCCGCTGTCGTGGGCAAGGCGTTCGGGTCCGGCGGGTCGCGGTTCTGGTCGGCGGCGACCGCTCCCGAGACCCGCTCGGCCGTCGTGCTCACCGTCGTTCTGGCGCTGGCCGTCGCGGTCGTGAACGCGGTCATGGGCACGCTGATCGCGTGGGTGCTCGTCCGCGAGCGATTCCACGGGTCGGCGGTGGTCGAGTTCGTGATCGACATCCCGTTCGCGTTGCCGACGGTCGTGGCCGGCCTGGTGATGCTCGTCGTGTACGGCTCGGACGGCGCCGGACCAGATCTGTTCGGCACCCGGGTCGGGTTGTTCGTCGCGTTGCTGTTCGTGACGCTGCCGTTCACGGTGCGTACGGTTCAGCCGGTCCTCATCGACCTCGACCGCGACTCGGAGCAGGCGGCGGCCTCGCTCGGTGCATCCTCGCCGGTCATCTTCCGCCGCATCGTCCTGCCGCAGTTGCTGCCGGCGATCGCGTCCGGCACCGCGCTCGCCTTCGCCCGCGCCCTCGGCGAGTACGGCTCGCTCGTGTTCATCTCGAGCGCGATCCCGTTCAAGACGCAGTTCGCCGCGCAGATCATCTACAGCAAGCTGCAGGACGCCGATCACCCCGGCCGGGCCACCCAGCAGGCCGCGGCCATCGCCACCGTCCTCCTGTTGGCGAGCGTCACGGTGCTCGTCGTGCTGAACCTCATCGAACGCCGGGTGGCCCGCCGTGGCTGACGTCCTTCTCGCGCCGACCCCTCCGACCGCCGCGCGACCGGCGCCGCCCCGGCGCGAGCGGCCGTCGCCCACGTCGTGGGGCCTGCGCACGATCGTCGTGGTCTACGTCGGGCTGCTGGTTCTCGTCCCGGTCGCGGTGCTCTCGTACAAGGCCTTCCGGCCCGGCCTGACCGCGTTCTTCGACGCGCTGCGCGACCCGGATGCCCAGCATGCGTTTCAGGTCACCGCCGTGATCGCCGGGACGTCGGTGGTCATCAACGTGATCTTCGGCGTGGCCGTGGCGATCCTGCTCGCCCGCTACCAATTTCCCGGCCGGCGCCTGCTGAGCGCGTTCATCGACCTGCCGGTGGCGGTGTCGCCCATCGTGGTCGGGCTCGCGCTGGTCCTCGTCTTCGGACCGGACGGGTGGTTCGGCCCGACCGCGAACTGGATGGGTCTCACCGTCATCAACGCCAAACCCGGCATGGTGCTGGCGACGGTGTTCGTGTCGCTGCCGCTCGTCGTGCGGGCCGTCGTCCCGGTCCTCGAGCAGGTCGGTATCGAACAGGAGCAGGCGGCGGCGTCGCTCGGCGCGAACGCGTTCACCCGCTTCCGCCGGATCACCCTGCCGACCATCCGCATAGCGCTCGCGTACGGCGCGGTGCTCAGCCTCGCCCGGTGTGTGGGCGAGTACGGCGCGGTGCTCGTCGTATCGGGCAACGTTCAGGGTGAGACCGAGACGGTGCCGCTGCGCATCGGCAACCTCGTCCAGAACACCCTCGACAACAACTCCGCTTACGCGCTGACGTTCGTGCTCATGCTCGTCTCCATCTTCGCGATCCTCGTGGGCGCGATCATTCGACGCAGGAAGAGGATCTGATGGGCATCGAGGTCCGCGGCATCGGCAAGAAGTTCGGCGACTTCGTCGCCCTCGAAGACATCGACCTCGATGTCCGCTCGGGCGCGCTCACCGCGCTGCTGGGCCCCTCCGGCGGCGGCAAGTCCACCCTGTTGCGCATCATCGCCGGCCTCGAGAAGCCGGACGCGGGGACGGTCGAGATCGACGGCGTCGACGCGACCCGGCTCGCGCCGCGGCACCGCGACGTCGGGTTCGTGTTCCAGCACTACGCGGCGTTCACGCACCTGTCGGTGTATCGCAACGTCGCCTTCGGCCTCGAGATCCGCAAGCGGCCGAAGGACGAGGTCCGCCGGCGGGTGCACGAACTGCTCGAGCTCGTGCACCTCGAGCAGTTCGCCGACCGGCTGCCGGCACAGCTCTCCGGCGGGCAACGGCAGCGGATGGCACTCGCCCGGGCGCTGGCCGTCGAGCCGAAGGTGCTGTTGCTCGACGAGCCGTTCGGTGCGCTCGACGCCAAGGTGCGCAAGGAACTGCGCGACTGGCTGCGCCGGCTGCACGACGAGGTGCACGTGACCACCGTGTTCGTCACCCACGACCAGGAAGAGGCGCTCGAGGTCTCCGACGAGATCGTGGTGATCAACCAGGGCCGCATCGAGCAGATCGGCAGCCCGGACGATCTCTACGACAAGCCGAACAGCGAGTTCGTGATGTCCTTCCTCGGTCCGGTGACCACGCTCGAAGGGCGGCTGGTACGACCGCATGACATCGAGGTCTTCACCACGAAGGTCGACGACGCGGTACCGGCCGAGGTCACTCGCCTGCAGCGCGTCGGGTTCGAGGTGCGCGCCGAGATGAAGACGCCGAACGGCAAGACCGGCGTCCAACTGACCCGCGGGCAGAGCGAGGCGCTGAATCTCGCCGAGGGCTCGACGGTCTGGCTGCACACGATTCCCAACAGCACGAACATCGCTCTCTGAGCGCGCCGTGTACGCCGCGCCCGTCGCCCTGCGAAGATTCATGCATGCAGATCTCGGCGAAGACGGACTACGCGGTACGCGCGCTGCTGAGCCTGGCCGCGCGCGAGCCCGCACTCGTCAAGATCGATGTGGTGGTGACCGAACAGGGCATGCCGCGCAAGTTCGTCGAGGCGATCCTGGGCGAGTTGCGCCGGGCCGGGCTCGTCCGTAGCCAGCGCGGGGCCGAGGGCGGCTACGCCCTGGCGCGCCCGGCCCGCGAGATCACGCTCGGCTCGGTGCTGCGCGCGGTGGACGGGCCGCTGGCCGAGGTCCGCGGGCTGCGGCCGCACGAGACGAACTACCCCGGTGTCGCGGCGCACCTGCCCGAGGTGTGGGTCGCCGTGCGGGCCAGCCTGCGCCGGGTGCTCGACGAGACCACCCTGGCCCAGGTCCTGTCCGGTGCGCTGCCGGCGCACGTCCGCCGGCTCAACGACGCGCCCGACGCCTGGCTGCCGCGCTAGGGCCCAGGTCAACGGTGGACCTCGAGATCGTCCGCGGCGACATCACCGACGAGCGGGTCGACGCGATCGTGAACGCGGCCAACTCGTCACTGTTGGGCGGTGGGGGAGTCGACGGTGCGATCCATCGCCGGGCCGGCCCGAGCCTGCTCGCCGAGTGCCGCGCGTTGCGGGCCACCACATTGCCGTTCGGACTGCCGGTCGGCGACGCAGTGGCCACCGGGGCGGGTGAGTTGGCGGCCCGGTGGGTGATCCACACCGTCGGCCCGATCCACGGCCGCGGCGACCGCACCCAGCTGGTCGACTGTTATCGCAACTCCCTGACGGTCGCCGCCGACCTGGGTGCCCGGTCAGTGGCGTTCCCGCTGATATCGGCCGGCGCCTACGGCTGGCCGCTGGCCGACGCCGTGAGGGTCGCGGTCGACACGATCCGGGCCGCGCAGGGTGACATCGCGGTGCGCCTCGTCCTCTTCGGACAGGCGGCCTACGAACTCGCCGTTGCCGGGTCGGGCTAGCGTGCTCGCGCGGCGGTCCGGGCGTACGGTGAGGCTCAGGTGCAGTGACTGATCTGCGGCGAGGGGGGTCGAGGGCATGGGCGACATCGGACCGGCCCGGCAGCACTACGAGGTCCTTCCGGTGCCGGCCTACGGCATCGACGACGCCGACCGGTGGACCGTCCCGGCGCGGATGACCGTGCCGTCGCCCGAACCGCTGCCGGTGCCGCACCCTGAGCCGACCCCGGAACCGATCCCCGGTCCGGGACCCGAGCCGGCGCCGCAGCCCGGCCCGGATCCGGCGCCGGTGCCGTCGGAACACCGCGCGGACCAGGACGCCCGGTAGGCGGTCGGCGTGGGCGAGTTCTCGGGCAGCGAGCCGCTCGTCGGCGAGATCGCCGGGCTGCGCACCTTCCGCATCGACGACTCCGGCCTGTTGCTGCCGCTCTACTCCAATGGCGCCTGGTACGACCGCACCAACACCGCTCTCTGCGCACCGCCGACCGGGCACCACGAGCGCGGCCCGCATCCCGTTCCGGCCGACGACTGCGAGTGCGGCTTCTACGCCTACGGTACGGCCGAGGCCGCGGCCCACAACCGGCACTGTCGCTACGTGCAGGCGGTGGTGTCGTGCTGGGGTGGCGTGGTCGCCGGTACGAAGGGCGTCCGGGCCGAACACGCCCGTATCGACGCGCTCTGGATCAGTCCGGCGGCGCCGGTCTGGCTGCGCAAGCGCGTGGCCACGCGCTACCCGTCGGCGCGGATGTACGCCGATGTGAACGCCATGCTCGGCGAACACCCGCTGACCCACCTGGATTGCTACGAGCGCCCCCGGGCCCGTCGGCTCGGCCCGCTGCTGGCGGCCGCCCTCGGTCTCATCGCGCTGCTGGCTCTCGGCCTCCTGCCGCTCGATCTGCTGCACAGCAGCGCGGCACTGTGGGACGCATGGCTCGTGATCACCAGCGCGGTGGCCGCGTTCACCGGTTGGCTGGTCCTGGGCGCGCGCGGGGCGGGCCACTTCGCCGCTGCCTTCGTCATGGCCGGCGTGCTGGCCTGGCTCGTCGCCCCGCTGTTCGGCGTCTCAGGCTGGTTGCTGCGGGTGCCACTGCTGCGCGGCCTCGCTGTGGCCGTGGGTGGGTACTTGCTGGCACTGCGCCCGCATTACTTCCCGATCGTCAAGACACCGCGCGAACGGGCGTTCTGCGGGGTCCGCGCCTGACCGTGGCGGCCGGCCGGCCGGCCATCCGTAGGATCGCGGAATGACCTCGTCGCGGGCTGTCCGCCGGACCACCACGCGACAGCTGGCCACCGCCACCGGCGGGGGCGTCATCACCCGCACCGTGCTCCCCGGCGGCCTGCGCATCGTCACCGAGGCGATGCCGGGCGTGCGCAGTGCCAGCGTCGGGGTGTGGGTGCCGGTCGGGTCGCGCGACGAGAGCCCGGCCCTGGCCGGCACCAGCCACTTCCTCGAACACCTGCTGTTCAAGGGCACCACGACCCGCTCCGCTCTCGACATCGCCAGCGAGATGGACGCCGTCGGCGGCGAGTTCAACGCATTCACCGAGAAGGAACACACCTGCTACTACGCGACGGTGCTCGACCGCGATCTCGCGCTCGCGATCGACATCGTCACCGACGTCGTCCTGGACGCCACCATCACCGCGCAGGACGTCGACGTCGAGCGCGGGGTGGTGCTCGAAGAGATCGCGATGCGCGACGACGATCCGTCCGACCTCGTCCACGACGAGTTCGCCACCGCCTTGTTCGGTGACGTCCCGCTGGGCCGTCCCATCCTCGGCACCGAGGACTCCATCCACGCGCTCACCCGTCGCCAGGTGCACGGGTACTACCGGCGCCGCTACACCCCGGACGCGATGGTCGTGTCGGTCGCCGGCAACATCGACCACACCGACGTAGTCAAACTCGTCCGGCGGGCGTTCGACCACCGCCTCGACCCGGCGCTCGGTCCGGTCGCGCCGCGGGGTGCGGCCGGCGGCCTGCCCGACCGGCCGGCCCGATCGGTCGCTGTCGTAGCGGACGAGACCGAGCAGGCCAACGTCGTCGTCGGCTGCCTGGGGCTGTCCCGGCACGACCCGCGCCGCTACGCCGCCGGTGTGCTCTCGTCCGCCCTGGGCGGCGGGATGAGTTCACGACTGTTCCAGCGGGTGCGCGAGGAGCGCGGGCTCGCGTACTCGGTGTACTCCTTCGCCAGCGGCTACGCCGATTCCGGCATCTTCGGGGTCTACGCGGGCTGCCAGCCGGGCAAGACCGATGAGGTGCTGTCGCTGGTGCTGACCGAGCTCGATGCGGCGGCACGGGGTGAGCTGTCCGATGTCGAGATCGAGCGCGGGAAGGGACAGATGCGCGGGGCGACCGTGCTCGGCCTCGAGGACGCCGGCTCCCGGATGACCCGCATCGGCAAGAGCGAGGTCGCCTACGGCGACATCATCGGCGTGGACGAGTTGCTGCGCCGGGTCGACGCGGTGACTCCGGACGACGTCGCGACGGTCGCGGCCGAGTTGCTGAGCCGGCCGCGGTGCCTCACCGTGGTGGGTCCGTTCGGCCAGCACGACTTCGACGGCGCAGTCTGAAGCAGGAGCAACGATGACCGAGGCGATCAGGGTCGGCGTGCTGGGCGGACGCGGGCGGATGGGGCAGCAGGTCTGCAAGGCCGTCGACGCCGCGCCCGATCTCGAGCTGGTCGCCATGGTCGATGCCGGCGACTGGTTGTTCAGCCTCGCCGACGCCGATTCGCAGGTGCTCGTCGACTTCACCCATCCCGACGTCGTCATGGACAACATCCGCTTCGCCATCGATCAGGGCATCCACGCCGTGGTGGGCACGACCGGGTTCACCGACGAGCGGCTCGACACCATCCGCACCTGGCTGGCCGACTCCCCTTCCACCGGCGTGCTCATCGCGCCCAACTTCGGCATCGGGGCGGTGCTGTCGATGAAGTTCGCCCAGCTCGCCGCCCGCTACTACGACTCGGCCGAGGTCATCGAGTTCCATCACCCCAACAAGGCCGACGCGCCGAGCGGTACCGCGCTGCGCACCGCCGAGCTGATCGCCGCGGCCCGCCGCGACGCCGGCCTGGACGCACCACCGGATGCGACGACCCAGGCCCGGGCCGGTGCGCGCGGCGCCGAGGTCGGCGGCGTGCACGTGCACGCGCTGCGCATCGCCGGGATGGTCGCGCATCAAGAGATCGTCTTCGGGGCCGAAGGCGAGACGCTCACCATCCGGCACGACTCGCTCGACCGCATCTCGTTCATGCCCGGGGTGCTCTTGGCGGTGCGCTCGGTCGCATCGCGTCCCGGCCTCACCGTCGGCCTGGAAGCCCTGCTCGACCTGTGACGATGGCGGCGATGAACGCGAAGCGGGCGGTCGCGCTGCTCATCGCTGCCCTGGCCGTCTACTTCGCGCTGATCGGCTACCGCGGGGTGTACCTGCTGGGCCGATCCGACCTGACCCTGAAGGTGCTCGGCGCCGCCGTACTCGTCCTGCCCCTGATCGGTGTCTGGGTGGTGGCGGCCGAGATCCGCTTCGGTCTCGCCACCGAGCGCCTCGGCCGGCAGCTCGGTGGCCCGCCGGACCCACCGCTGCCGAGGACTCCTGGCGGCCGCATCGACCGCGCCGCCGCCGACGCCCGGTTCGAGGTGCGCCGGGCCGAGGTCGAGGCCCAGCCCGAGGACTGGCAGCGCTGGTACCGCCTGGCGCTGGCCTACGACGACGCCGGCGACCGCCGGCGCGCCCGTGCGGCGATGCGGACCGCCATCGACCGGGCCGCGAGCGAGCCGGCGGCGTGAGCCTGGCCGACATCCTCGCGCCGGGGTTGCGGGTGGTGATCGTCGGGACGATCGCGGCCTGGCACCGGGCCGAGCAGGAGCATTATTACGCCGGTCCGGGCAACCAGTTCTGGCTGCTGTTGCACGAGAGCGGGCTCACGCCGGTCCGGCTCAGCGCCGAGGACGACCACGAGGTGACGCGTCACGGTATCGGGCTCACCGACCTCGTCCGCACCGAGCCGTCGCCGCCCGGTGAGCCACCGCGCTTCGACGTCGCCGGGTTCACCCGGACGCTGCGCCGGGCTCGTCCGGCCGCGGTGGCGTTCGTCAGCAAGACGGCCGCCGCGCTCGTACGCGCGCGCCGCGGGGGAGCGGGCACCGCGCGGCTACGGCGAGCTGTCGTGGACGGTGGCGGGTCGGCCGGCGTTCGTCCTGCCCGGCCCTTCCGGTGCGAACAACGGGATGCCGCTGCCGTTGCGCGTCGCGCTGTGGCGCGACCTGGCCGACTTCCTGGAGACGCTGGAGACGCGCTCGCGCTCAGTCGCGGCCGACGTGGGTGTCGAGCCACGTCACCAAGGGAGCGAGTGAGCGGAAGGCTTTGGCGATCTCGGCCTTGGCCCGGCTCGTGCTGAGCCAGGCCGGGCAGCCGAACTCGCGCGACGCGGTCAGGCTCTTGTACCGCAGCAGGTCGGCTCGCGGCGTGGTCCTTGTCGTAGCCGGACGGAACGCGCGTGAGTTGGTGCCCGCCGAGGGCGAGCTTGGCCTTGGTGACGGCGGTGACCGCGCGGTCCAACTCGGCGCCGGCCACGTCGTCGGCGACACTGCGCCGGAGCCGG
Source organism: uncultured Actinomycetota bacterium (assembly GCA_963764485.1). Classification (GTDB taxonomy): domain Bacteria; phylum Actinomycetota; class Actinomycetes; order Mycobacteriales; family Jatrophihabitantaceae; genus Jatrophihabitans. The sequence continues at coordinate 87,413 of CAVXSM010000001.1, forward strand.
TCGACCTGCGTCGGGGAGGTGTCCCAGTACCCGCCGGCGATGAAGAGTCCGGCGGCCGAGATGTGCAGGTAACGCGAGCTCTCCCCGAACCAGACGCCCTGATGCGTCTTGTACGGCGTCTTGTCCTTCGCGAAGCGCACGTCGCGGTAGGGCCGGAAGAACTTGCCCGGCCCGTAGTCCTTCTCCAGGTCGGCGGCGAGGGCTTCCAGAGGCGCCCGCACCGTCTCGTCGTAGATGTTCTTGTGCGCCGTCCAGAACGACTTGGTGTTGTCGCCTTCCAGGTCCTCGTAAAAGTCGAGCGCGGCGACGGGGATGCCAGCGAAGCTCACCCGACCAGCTTACGAACACCCCAGGTGATCAACTCGCCCGGAGCAGGTCGTCAGGCGGGCGGGAGGCGAGTTGATCAACTGGGTGAGCGAGCGTTGAGCACCCCGGCCAGGACCGCCGCCTGGCTGATCTCCACAGCCTTGCTGGCCGTCAAGAGCAGGACGGGACCGCGCTGCGCCAGATCGCGCAGCGCATCGACCAGTGCCGCTCGCGGCGGCTCGGCGAGCTCGGCCCGGTAGCGGCTGGTGAACTCGTCGAAGCGGGCCGGAGCATGCCCGAACCAGGTCCGCAGCTCGGTCGACGGCGCGATGTCGCGGTACCACGCGTCGATCGCGGCCGCCTCTTTCGACCGCCCTCGCGGCCACAACCGGTCGACCAGGATCCGGGCACCGTCGCCGACGGACAGCGGATCGTAGATCCGCCCGAAGTGGACCTCGTGTGGTGCCGTCATCGCCAGCCTCGATCGGGGGTGGGTACGTTGCGATCATGACGGTCAAACTCGTGGTTCTCTACACCCAGCCCGACGACCCGGACGCGTTCGACGAGCACTACCTCGGCGTCCACGGACCGCTGGTCGATCAGATTCCCGGGCTCGAGCGGTGGGAATCGGCCCGGATCGTCGCGGCCGCCGACGGCGGCGAGCAGACCTACCACCGACAGGCGGAGCTGTACTTCGCCGATCAGGCCGCGTTGCAGTCGGGGCTCGGCTCGGCGGAAGGGAAGAAGACGGCTGCCGACTTCCAGCAGATCGCCCCGGTCGGTTCGCGGATGTTCGTGGCGGCCGTCGACGACTGACGGCTATCCGTCCGGGTCGGCCACGAGCGACGCCTGCAGCCGTACCTCGCGCAGCTCGCCGACGCCGGTGTCGAGCGCGCGGACCAGACCGTCCGGCGCCCAGCCGGCCGAGACGAGGAAGTCGCGCGAGGCCGTGTCGCCCTCGGGGATCCAGATCACGCCGCGGGTCATGCCGTCGCCGCGGGCGTGGTCGACCGCGGCGGCGAGCAGCCGGGAGCCGTGGCCACGCCGGCCCCAGCGCGGCTCGACGAGCAGCGCTGCGAACGCGACGGTCGTGTCCGGGTCCGGGTCGCCCGCTTCGAGATCGTCGGCCGGCCCCAACGCGACGAAGCCGACGCGCCACTGCTGTTCGAGCGCGACGAGCACATGGTGCCGCGCCGTTGGGGCGGACGTGATCGCGGCCGACCAGGTCGCCTCCGCGGCGTCGACCGACACCTCGTCCAGCACCGCAGCCGGGAGCAACTCGGCGTAGGCCGTGCGCCAGGTCTCGACCTGGATCCGGCCTATCTCGGCGGCGTCGCCCGGGCCGGCCGGGCGCACGCTCACATCAGCCATCGACGATGTCCGGTGCCTCGTTGCTCGCAGTGGCGACGGCTTGGGCCAGCGCGGCCACGACCAGCCCGACGATGATCAGCGTGATGCCGGCCCCGGTGTAGGTATCGGGCACGGCCTTGGCGACGATCAGGCCGACGCCGATCAGCAGCGCGGCCATCCACACCCAGGTGGTGAACCGTCGGCCGAAGCGAGCGCCGTACCAGCTCAGCCCGGCGCCGAGGACGATCAGCAGCACGCCGGTGCCGACCTGCTTGAAGTCCGGGATGGCGCCGGCGATGCCGCCGAGCGTTGTGACGAAGCCGGCATAGACCATCGCCACCGCGGCACCGGCCCGCCCGCGCCGGTCGAGGAACGCGGCAATGCCGTAGTAGGCGAGACCGAAGATGAGCCCGACGGCAGCCAACGACCCGGTGCCGCTCGATCCGAAACCGCTGCCGATGGCCGTACCGACTGCAGTCCGCAGCAGCGAATCCCCGGCGGCCTTCAAGGCGATGTAGGCGGCAAACCCGGCCGCGGCCGCGCCGAGGAAGAACGACCGCCCCCGAGCACCCGGCACGCCGAAGTAGCTGATCAGCCAGGCCAGGATCGACACCAGGTAGATCGCGTCGACCGAGAACGGGAAGCCGCTGCTGAACGTGCCGGTGAGGTCGAACGACACGAACGCGATGGCCAGCGGCACGCCGACCGCCGCCGCCACGGCCCCGAAGGTCGCGAGCGGCCCGGTGCGCCGCAGGATGACGAGGGCGTAGCCGACCACCGTCAGCAGCAGGAACAGGACGGCGCCGAAGAAGCGACGGTCTTCGCCGTTCGTCGTGAACGAGCTGCCGCTGACTCCCTCTTGGTTCACCGCAAAGCTCAGGTGCAGCCCCGACGCCAGGTATCCGCCGCCCCACACGAGCATTCCGCCCACGACGAGCACGACGCCGACCGCGGCGAGCGAGATGCCGAAACGCGGCTCGGGCCGGCGCAGCGCCCGTGGTCCGAGGCGTCCGGCCAGCCCGGTCCGGGCACTGGTGCTGACCGGGTCGGGTGCCAACGGCTGGCCGGTCGCCTGGGGTCCCGGCGGTGGCCCAGCCGGCGACGGGCGCGGGCGCTCCGGTGGCGGGTACTGCGGGTCGCCAGGGTTCTGCGGGTCGAACGGGGGCGGGTCGGTCATGCGGGTGATCGTAGAGGCGCGCGGCCGCGCGCCGGGTCAGGCTGTGGACCGCGAGGGGCGAAAGTCGATCAGCCGCTGGGCTCGGCGTTGGCTTCGGCGAACGCCTCGGCCTCGGCCCGCTCGCGGCTGCGCTTGCGCAGGTGGATCAGCAGGTACACCAAGATCACCACGGCCAGGATCGCCAGTGGCGCCCAGGTGAGGGTCTCGCCCACGACGCCGAGGGCCGACGCGAACCCGTACCCGAGCAGGACGCAACCAGGCGCCCAGACGATGCCGCCGACCGCGTTCCACAGCAGGAAGGTGCGGTAGCGCATCCCGCTCATCCCGGCCATGGACGGCATGAGCGCGCGCATGAGTGCGGTGAGCCGGCCGGCGAGCACGGCCTTGCCACCGTGCCGGTGGATGAAGCCGTCCACCGCCGCCCAACGGTGCTCGCCCACCCAACGACCGAGGCGCGAACGGCGCAGAGCCGGCCCGTAGCGCTTGCCGAACTCGTAACCGACCGAGTCCCCGCCGATTGCACACACGACCGCGATCGCGATCATGACGCCGAGATTGAGGTCGCCGTACTTGGAATTGCAGAACACCCCGGCGACGAGCAGCGCCGTCTCGCCGGGCAGGACCATCCCGACGAGGATCGCCGCCTCGGCGAAGGCCAGGCCGCCGGCGATGAGGTACAGCCACTGACCGACCGAGTCGCCGATCGACCTCATCACATGCTCGAACATCGACACATGGTGCCACGAGCCGGCCCGGCCCGTGTCGGTGTCGGACCGTAGGGTCGCCCCATGGTGTCGCGTCTGCCCAGGGTCACGGCCGCACAGGCCCGGCGCATTGCGCTCGCCGCTCAGGGGTTCGCCGATCCGCGACCGACCGGCCGGGTGGACGCCCGGCACATCCGGCGGGTGCTCGACCGCATCGCCATCCTGCAGATCGACTCCGTCAACGTGTTCTCCCGCGCGCACTACCTGCCCGTGTTCGCGCGGCTCGGGCCCTACCCGCGCGAGTTGCTCGACCGGATGACCGGCTACACCCCACGGCCCAAGCGCACCGAGATGTTCGAGTACTGGGCGCACGCCGCGTCGCTCATCCCGATCGAGCTGCAGCCGCTACTGCGCTGGCGAATGCAGCTCGCGCACAAGGAACCGTGGCCGGCCATCCGCCGCATCGCCACCGACAACCCGGCGCTGCTCGAGGACGTCGTCCAGTTGATCAGCGAGCAGGGCCCGATCACCGCCGGCGACACCGGCATCCCGCGCCCGGCCCCGCGGCCCGGTCACATGTGGAACTGGCACGACGGCAAGATCGCTCTCGAGTACCTCTTCTACGCCGGGCGGGTCAGCACCGCCAAGCGGGTCAATTTCGAGCGCCACTACGACCTCACCGAACGGGTGATCCCGGCCGCGATCATGGCCGCGCCGACGCCGTCCGAAGCCGACGCCAAGCGCGAGCTCATCCGGATCTCGGCCCGCGCCCTCGGCATCGCGACCGAGCCCGACCTGCGCGACTACTTCCGCATCTCGCACGCCTCGGCCAAGGCCGCCGTCGCCGATCTCGTCGCGGCCGGCGAGCTGGTCGCCGTCGAGGTGGAAGGTTGGGCCGCACCGGCCTACCTCTGGCACGAGGCCCGCCGGCCCAGGGGAGTGCCGGCCCGCGCGCTGCTGTCGCCGTTCGACTCGCTGGTCTGGTACCGCGACCGCACCGAGCGGATGTTCGGCTTCCACTACCGCATCGAGATCTACACGCCCGAACCCAAGCGGCAGTACGGCTACTACGTGCTGCCGTTCCTGCTCGGCGACGCGCTGGCCGGCCGGGTCGATCTCAAGGCCGATCGCCAGGCCGGGGTGCTGCGGGTGCAGAGCGCCTGGATCGAGCTGGGGCACGACCCGCAGCACGTGGCCGGTGAGCTCGCGGCCGAGCTCGCGCTGACCGCGTCCTGGCTCGACCTCGACCGCATCGAGGTCATGCCCCGCGGCGATCTCGCGAAGGAGCTCGCCGCCGCGCTGTGACCCGGCTTCGTCAGGCGGCGCGGAACAGCTGGACGTCGCCGCTGCCGGTGCGGGCCTTGACCGAGATCGTCTCCTTCGCCTTGGCCGGCGCGTCATCGATCGGCAGATCGGTGCGCACGCGGCCCGAACCGGTGGTCACGTTCAACCGTGCCGCCACGCCGGCCGGCAGTCCGATCGTCATCGCGCCGGATCCACTGGCCAGGTCGACGTCGCCGTACACGGCCGCGAGCCGGGCGCTGCCCGATCCGCTGCGCGAGCGCACGCTGCCGTGCACCTCGCCGACCTCGAGCCGGCCGCTGCCGCACCCGTGCTGCAGCGAACCCGCGATCACGCCGAAGTGCGCGTCACCCGAGCCGGAGCGGACGGTGGCCGAGCCGGACACCCGGTCGGTGTGGCTGCCGCCGCTGCCGTAGCGCAGCAGCAGATCCCCGTCGACGTGTTCGAGGGTGATTGCGCCCGACCCGGTGGCGATGTCGGCACCGCCGCACCGGCCGGTCACGGTCGTCGGTGCGCTCGATGTAGCGAGCTTCAGCGCGGTGCCGGTCGGCACGGTCACGGTGACGGCGACGCCGTCGCGCGACCGCAGGCGCCAGGCCGCGACGAGGTCGGCCAGGCCGCCCTCGCGCGGGGCCGCGATGGTGAGCGTGCGGCCCACCATCTCGACAGTGAACTGCTCGACGAGGTCCTCGGCGCCGGGATTGGGCGCCAGCTCGACGGTCGCGGCGCTCAGGTCATCGACGGTGCGCACGGTGAGCGATCCGCGGCCCATCCGGACCGCCAGGTTGATCGGGCCGCTCAGGTCGAAGGTCTTGGTGATGGTCGTGTCGGTCATGCGTTCTCTCCTAACCATTGATCCAGCCGGTGACATGGTGGGCATCGCGCCGCCCGCGCCCACGACCGCTCGGCCCGGGCGGAAACGTGTCCGGGCGCAGCGCCGCGCCGGCCGCGCGTACCAGCCAGGTGTTGACCGAGACCCCGTCGCGCTCGGCGGCGGCGTCGATCTCGGCCTTGAGGGCGTCGGTGAGCCGCAGCGAGATGCGGGCACTCGGATCCCCGTCGTCGCGCCGCGCCGGGGCCGGCTCATCGGCGGCGGCGACGGACCGGATGTCGACGGCGATCTCGTCGCCGTCGAGCCGCACCGCGATCGCCGGCGATCCAGGGTGATCGAGCAGGCCGGCGGTGACCTCTTCGGCGAGTTCGGACAGGGCCGCCAGCAGTGCCAGCCGGACTGCGGGCAGGGCCGCGGTGGCCAGCGCCTCGGCAATCTCGCGGGTGCGCTCGTCGCCGAGCGCGGCCGTCGCGGCGAGCTGTTGGGGCACTTGTGCCAGGTGGGGTTCGAGCTGCATGATGTCATCATGACATCACTTATGCCGTCATGGCAATGGCATACGCTGATGGCCGTGCGGGCGTCGTATTCCGACTCGCGCGCCGCGCCCTCGTCGTCGCCCGGTCCGGTTACGCTCGCATCCTCAATCCGGCGACGCTGCCCGGCCGATGCGGTCGGCGCAGCGGTCAAGAGCAGGGAGCACCTCGTGCCCGAGATCGTCCCCTTGAAGGTCCAGGCCATCGCCTGGACGCATTTCGAAGCACCGGCGGACGTGCCTTGGGACACCGATACCGACGGCGGCGAGGCGCTGGCCGAATTTGCCGGCCGGGCCTGCTACCAGTCCTGGAAGAAGCCCAATCCGGCCACTGCCACCAACGCCGGCTACCTGCGCCACATTCTCGAGGTGGGCCACCTCTCCGTCCTCGAGCACGGATCGGTCACGTTCTACCTGTCCGGCATCTCCCGCTCACTCACCCACGAGCTCATCCGGCACCGGCACTTCAGCTACTCGCAGCTCTCCCAGCGCTACGTCCCCGAGAAGGACGCGGCGATGGTCGAGCCCGACGTCATCGCCGACGATCCTGAGCTGCACGCCAAGTTCGTCGCCGCGTCCGAAGCCGCGGTGGCCGCCTACACCGAGCTGCTCGAAGGGCTCGAGAAGAAGTTCGCCGACGTCGAGCACGCCACCCTGCGCCGCAAGCAGGCCCGCCAGGCCGCCCGGGCCGTGCTGCCCAACGCCACCGAGACCCGCATCGTCGTCACCGGCAACTACCGGGCATGGCGCCACTTCGTCGCCATGCGGGCCTCCGAACACGCCGACGTCGAGATCCGCGAGCTGGCGATCGCCTGCCTGCACGAACTGCACCGAATCGCGCCGAACGCGTTCGCCGACTTCGAGATCACCAAGCTGCCCGACGGCACCGAGGTGGCCTCGAGCCCCTTCGTCAGCGAGGGCTGATTTCGCCGACGCGGGTATTCTTCAGGCCATGAGCGATGCCGTGCCGCCGCCGTTCGGACGGCTGCTCACCGCGATGGTCACGCCGTTCGACGTCGCCGGCTCGCTCGACCTCGACGCCGCGGCCCGGCTGGCGACCTATCTGGTCGACGAGCAGGGCAACGACGGGCTGGTCATCAGTGGCACCACCGGTGAGTCGCCCACCACCAGCGACGCCGAGAAGGCCGATCTGCTCGCCGCCGTGGTCGACGCGGTCGGCGATCGAGCCGCCGTCGTGGCCGGCGTCGGCACCTTCGACACGGTGCATACGATCCAGCTGGCCGAGCAGGCCGCCAAGGCCGGGGCGCATGGGCTGCTCGCGGTCACGCCGTACTACTCGCGCCCTCCGCAGGCCGGCATCCTCGCCCATTTCCGGGCCGTCGCCGACGCCACCGACCTGCCCGTCCTGCTCTACGACATCCCGCACCGCACCGGCACGCCGCTGGCGCCTGAGACCCTGATCGAGCTCGCCGGGCACGACCGCATCGTCGGGGTCAAGGACGCCAAGGGCGATCTCATCTCCTCCAGCCGGGTGATCGCCGAGACCGGGCTGGCCTACTACTCGGGCGACGACGGCAACACGCTGCCCCTGCTGTCGGTCGGCGCCGTCGGGGTCATCGGCACCTCCACGCACTTCTCCGGGCCGGGAACGAAGGCCCTGATCGCGGCCTATCTGGCCGGCGACGTCGCCGAGGCGCTGCGGTTGCACCAGGCCCTGCTGCCGATCTACACCGGCATCTTCCGCACCCAGGGCACGATCCTGGTCAAGGCCGGCCTGCGGCTGCGCGGTCTCGACGTGGGGCCGGTGCGGCTGCCCCTGGTGGAGGCCACCGAGCACGAGTTGAGCCATCTGCGCCAGGATCTCGCCGCCGCCGGCTTGTGAGCGCCCGGCGCGTTGCGCGCCGATACCCTCTAGTTCAGCGTTAGCGTTGGACGAGTGAGCACTGGAACCCGGACGCGGCCGCCGGCCCGTAAGTCGGCCGGGCGCGGCCGGAGCGCGGCCCGCAAGCCGGCGGCCCGGCGCGGCCGGTCGCCCTTCGCCGCCCCGTTCGTCGGGATCGGCCGCGCTATCGCCGCTCTGTGGCGCGCCCTCGCGACCGTCATCGGCGGCACCGCGCGTGCCGCCGGCCGCAACGCCGCCACCGCCCGCGAGCTCCCGCCCGAGCACCGGCGCGACGGCGCCGCCCTGGGCGTGCTCGCCTTCGGCCTGATCGCCGTGATGGCCACCTGGTTCCACGCTGCCGGTCCGGTCGGGCGGGCCGTCGACGTCACCTTCCGCACGCTCGTCGGCAACGGTGCCGTGCTCGCGCCGCTCGTCCTCTTCGCCGCGGGGGCGCACATGCTGCGCCAGGCTCCCGAACCGCAGGCCCGCGGCCGGCTGCTCGTCGGCTCGACCGCGCTGGCGATCGCGGTGCTCGGCCTGTTCGACATCTGGTCCAACACCCCGTCCTCGGCCGACGGTCGCCGCCACGCCGGCGGCCTGCTCGGCACCGTCGTCGGTCATCCGCTGTCGGCCGGGTTGTCGGCCGTGCTGGCCGTGCCGGTGCTGGCCGTCGTCGGCGCCTTCGGCATCCTTGTCGTCACGGCCACGCCGATCAGCGCGCTCGTGTCCTACGTCCGGTCGCTCGTCGGTCTGGGCCGGCCGGCCGCCGACGAGGTCATCGACGAAGCCGCCCCGCCGCGCCGCCGGCGCAAGCAGCCGATGGCCGAGGCCGACCCCGACTCGTCGACCACCGAGATCGCCCCACCCGATCCGGACCTCGCCGCCGATGCGCCGAAGCTGCCGAAGCCGCGCAAGCCCAGGGTGGCGAAGGTCGAGCCCGATCTGCCGCCCATCGACCGCCCGCTGCAACTCGAGCTCTCCGGCGGGGGCGGCCTGTACACGCTGCCCAGCCTGTCGACGCTCGCGCACGGGGCCCCGCACCTCGAGCACACCAAGGCCAACGATGAGGTGATCGCCGCGCTGCAGCAGGTGTTCGCCGAGTTCGACGTCGACTGCGCGGTCACCGGCTTCAACCGTGGCCCGACGGTCACTCGCTACGAGGTGTCGCTCGGCCCTGGGGTGAAGGTCGAGCGGATCACCAACCTGACCCGCAACATCGCCTACGCGGTCAAGAGCGCCGAGGTCCGCATCCTGAGCCCGATCCCGGGCAAGAGCGCGGTCGGCGTCGAGATCCCCAACGCCGACCCCGAGATCGTCATGCTCGGCGATGCCCTGCGCTCGTCGGTCGCGCAACGCGACCAGCACCCGATGCTCGTCGCCTTGGGCAAGGACGTCGAGGGCGGTTTCATCGTCGCCAACCTCACCCGGATGCCGCACCTGCTCGTCGCCGGGGCCACCGGCGCGGGCAAGTCGAGCTGCATCAACACGCTGATCCTGTCGATCCTCACCCGGGCCACGCCGGACCAGGTCCGGATGGTGCTCATCGATCCGAAGCGGGTCGAGTTCGCGGCCTACCAGGGCATCCCGCACCTCGTCACGCCGGTGATCACCAACGCGAAGAAGGCGGCCGACGCCCTGCAGTGGGTCGTGCGCGAGATGGACATGCGCTACGAGGACATGGAGCACTCGGGCACCCGGCACATCGACGACTTCAACAAGAAGGTGCACAGCGGCGAGCTCAAGGCCCCGCCCGGCTCGGAGCGCGTCTACTCCGCGTACCCGTACCTGCTCGTCATCGTCGACGAGCTGGCCGACCTGATGATGGTCGCGCCGCGCGACGTTGAGGACTCGATCGTGCGGATCACCCAACTCGCCCGCGCGGCCGGCATCCACCTGGTGATCGCGACGCAGCGGCCGTCCGTCGACGTCGTCACCGGGCTGATCAAGGCTAACGTGCCGTCCCGGCTCGGGTTCAAGACCTCGTCGCTGGCCGACTCGCGGGTGATCCTCGACCAGCCGGGCGCCGAGAAGCTGCTCGGCAAGGGTGACGCGCTGTTCCTGCCGATGGGTGCGTCCAAGCCGGCGCGCATGCAGGGCGCCTTCGTGACCGACGCCGAGGTCCACACGATCGTCGATCACTGCAAGAAGCAGCTCCAGCCGACCTACCGCGAAGATGTCACCGCGCCGGTGGTGGCGCGCAAGGAGATCGACGAGGACATCGGCGACGACCTTGATCTGTTCCTGTCCGCGGTCGAGCTCGTGGTCTCGACCCAGTTCGGCTCGACGTCGATGCTGCAGCGCAAGCTGCGCGTCGGGTTCGCCAAGGCCGGCCGGCTGATGGACCTGATGGAGTCGCGCAACATCGTCGGACCGTCGGAGGGTTCGAAGGCGCGCGAGGTGCTCGTGGTGCCGGACGAGCTCGGCGGACTGCTCTACACGCTGCGCAACGGCGGCACGGCCGACGATCTCATCGCGCCGGCCGACGACGGCGAGCCGGAATCCGAGCTGCCGACCGGATCAGAACCAGTCTGACGTCAGCGGGCGCGGTGGCGCGGGCGGTAGAACATCTGCAGCATCGAGAGGGACCGACGGCCGGGCTTGCGGTGCCGGCCGGTGTAGACCTCGTCCTCGGTGGCGAGGCCGGCCGCCGACGGCGTCCAGGTCGTGAATGCGGGTTGAATCCGGTCGATTGTGGCCATACCGATCACCTCCGTGACAACGACGTTAGCCGTTGGGACGGTTGTGGCTGGTGTGACACGCGCACTAGATCAGGTTGAGCAGCATCCGGGTATTGCCGAGCGTGTTCGGTTTGACGTATTCGAGGTTGAGGAATTCGGCCACCCCAGGATCCAATGACCGGCGCAGGGCGTCGTAGGTGTCGTGGTCGACCGGAGCGCCGTCGATCTCGACGAAGCCGGCGCGGCCGAAGAAGTCGGTGTGGAAGGTCAGGGCGAACAGCCGGGACAGGCCCAGCTCGCGCGCGGTCGTGATCAGCGCGTCGAGTACATGGCGGCCAATGCGCGCGCCGGCGTGATCCGGGTGCACGGCTAGCGTGCGTACCTCGCCGAGATCGGCCCAGAGCACGTGCAGCGCGCCGCAGCCGACGACCACGCCGTCGACTTCGGCGACCAGGAAGTCCTGCACGTCCTCGTAGAGCGTGACGAGCTCCTTGGCCAGCAGCTTGCGTCCCGAGCCGGCGTAGATGTCGACGATCCCCTTGATGGCGGGGACGTCAGCGGTGCGGGCCCGGCGGACAACGATCGGCACGCAGGAGACGGTATCGGCATCAGCACGAGAGCCCGGGCAGTGTCCTGGTGTCGAGGCGGAGTGCGGCCGTCGCCGACGTCTTGAACGACCCCGCGAACTCGTAGCCGACCAGCGTGCCGGCTGCGCTGAGGAAGTACGGCTGGACCCGCGGCAGGATCGCGATCGCGCCGGTCGCGCGCGTCGAGGAGCAAGCGGTGCGCGGTCGCGCTGCGCGAATCATCGAGCAGGACGAACGGCCCGGCGACCGCCTCGGCGTGCGGATCGGCGTACGCCGGCAGGGCAAACGTCGTGACCCGCGACTGCCCCGGCGCCCACCAGGCGAGCAGCTGCCCCTTCGTCGTCCAGGCGTAGGCCGGCCCGTCGGACACGAGGGGGTTGGCGCGGTCGCGATTCGCGGTCGCCACCGCCACGGGCAGCTCGCGCGGGATCGCCACCGTCGTCCCGCCGTAGCCGTCGAACGTGACGCCGTCGGCGAGCAGTCGGGGCGGGCCGGCCTTGCCGTGGCCGGCCACGGTCGTCCGGCCGGTGCTCAGGTCGTAGTCCCTGATCGTGCTCGTGCGGGAACCGTATGAGGTACGGACGTCCCAGTACACGTGTCCGTTCCAGAGCAGCGAGCCGTCGATGGTACGGCCCTGCGGGGTCGCGAACATCTCGTTGTCGGTGACCCGGTCGAGCGTCTTCGTCGAGCCGTTCGCGCGGTTGATCAGAACAACCTCGCGGTCACTCGGGATCACCCCGTTGGCGTCGCGGGGCAGCCAGCTGAGGTCGAGGACGGCGTACCGGTTGTCCAGCGAGGCGGTGGTCACCTGGTTCTTGTCCGGTTGCGGCACCGAGTAGATCGACCGGGCCGCTCCGTCGCGGCGCACGAGCGCCACGTCGCGGCTGGTGCCGTAGTCGCGGGCCACCAGCATCGCCGATCCGTCCGGGGAGACCGCGAGGGGCAGCACGCTCGACGCTCCGTAGTGCGAGGTGCCGGCGGTCAGGGCCGAACGCCAGGCCGCGGGCAGGGCAGTCGTGCACGCCGTTCGCTGCACCGGGCCGGGCACCGGCGCGCTGGTCGTGTTGGTCGCGGTCGGCGTGTGCGTGGCGGCCGAGCCGCGGCCGTGACCGCCGTTCGCCCGCAGCGTCACGGCCGTGCCGACGACGCCCAGCACCGCCGCGATCACCGCGGCGATCAGCCAGCCGGTGCGGTGCCGCGACCGGTCGTGGATCGGATCATGGTCGAGGACGTCCAGGCTGGCGAGATCGGCGAAGTCCGCCGGCAGCGAGTCGATGTCATTGGCCCGCTCGCGCAGCATCGAGCGCAGGGCGGTGTCGAGGTCGGTCATCGCGCACCTCCGTCCAGATCGAGGGCCGCGTCGGCGCGCAGCGTGGCGAGCGCGCGTGACGCCAGACTGCGCACGGTGCCGCGCCGACAGCCCAGGGTCGCCGCGATCTCGGTGTCGTCGGCGTCGGCGTAGAAGCGCAGGACCACGACGGTGCGCTGGCGCGCCGGCAAGCGCCGCAGGGCCTGCCACAACACGTCGCGGGTGTCGCTGTCGCGGGCGGGGTCGAGCGTTGCGGCGTCGGGCAGCTCGGCGATGATGAGTTCGCGGTTCGCGCCGCGCCGCGACCAGCTGACGTTGGCGTTGGCCAGCGCGCGCCGGGCGTACCCGACCGGATTGTCGAGCGGCAACTCGTCGCCGAAGCGCCGGTACATCGCGAGCAGCACGTCCTGGAGCAGATCCTCGGCTCGATGCCGGTCACCGCAGAGCAGGTAGGCGAAGCGCAGCAGCTCGAGCCCGCGGTGGCGGGCGAACTCGGCCACGGTCACCGGCGCCGGGTGTGGCTTGCGGCGCGGCGAGCCGTCAGTGGAGGACAGCGCGATCACACCCCTAAGACGCACCGGTGGCGGGCAAGTGTTGCAGCCGAACACGACGGCGTGATGCCCGGCGCAGCGCGGGTAACCTGCACCTCGTGTCTCAACCCAGCCGCAGCGTCGCTCTGGTGACGCTCGGCTGCGCCCGCAACGAGGTCGATTCCGAGGAGCTCGCCGGTCGGCTCGACACCGCCGGCTGGGACCTCGTCGACGATCCCGACTCGGCCGACGTGGTGCTGGTGAACACCTGCGGCTTCATCGACTCGGCCAAGAAGGACTCGATCGACACCCTGTTGGCCGCCGCTGACACCGGCGCCAAGGTCGTGGCCGTCGGCTGCCTGGCCGAGCGCTACGGCGATCAGCTCGCCGCGTCGCTGCCGGAGGCCGATGCCGTCCTCGGCTTCGACTCCTACGCCGACATCGCCGCCCGGCTGGACGACGTCGCCGCCGGCCGCGCAATCAGCGCACACGTGCCGCGCGATCGCCGGACCCTGTTGCCCCTCTCGCCGGTCCAGCGCCCGGCGGCGATCGCCGAGGTCGCCGTGCCGGGCCATGCCTGGCTCGCCTCCGCGACGGTGCGCACCCGGCTCGACGACGCGCCGGTGGCCTACCTCAAGCTCGCGTCCGGCTGCGACCGGCGCTGCACGTTCTGTGCGATCCCATCCTTCCGCGGCTCGTTCGTCTCCCGGCCGCCGGACGAGGTGCTCGCCGAGGCCGCCTGGCTGGCCGCATCGGGCGTGCGTGAACTCGTCCTCGTCAGCGAGAACTCGACGTCCTACGGCAAGGATCTCGGCGATCTGCGCTCGCTGGAACGGCTGCTGCCCGATCTGGCCGCGGTCGAGGGCATCGAGCGGATCCGCGTCTCGTATTTGCAACCGGCCGAGTTGCGCCCGGATCTGCTCGCCGCGATCGCCGCCACCCCGGGCGTCGCGCCGTACTTCGACCTGTCCTTCCAGCACTCCAGCGCGACGGTGCTGCGCCGGATGAAGCGCTTCGGCGACACCGACGCGTTCCTCGACCTGCTCGCGCGGGCCCGCGCACTGACCCCCGACCTCGGCGCGCGCAGCAACGTCATCGTCGGCTTCCCCGGCGAGACCGAAGCCGATCTCGCCGAACTCGAACGCTTTCTGTCAGCCGCGCGCCTCGACGCCATCGGCGTCTTCGGCTACTCCGACGAGGACGGCACCGACGCGGTGGCCTTCGACGGCAAGCTGGACGACGAGACGATCGCCGCCCGCGTCGAACGGATCAGCGCGCTCGCCGACGAGTTGGTGAGCCAGCGGGCCGAAGATCGGGTCGGCACCCGGATCGAAGTACTCATCGAGACCGTCGACGACGACGGAGTCGTCGGACGGGCCGCCCATCAGGGTCCGGAGGTCGACGGCGCCGTTCAGCTCGTCGGGGCCACCGAGGGGCTGCGACGCGGGCAGTTCGTGGCGGCCTTCGTCGTCAACAGCGACGGCGCCGACCTCGTGGCCGAGCCGGCAGGCGCGGCGTGGTGAGCGAGCCGACTGGCCGGCGTCCGACGCCCAAGCCCACGCTGCCCAAGCTCACCGACGACCCGATCGGCGACCCACCGAGCCCGGCGTCGGCGTGGAACATCGCCAATGCGCTCACGGTTTTCCGGCTGCTCCTGGTGCCGGTCTTCGTGGTGACCTTGTTCGCGCACGGCGGTCACGACGAGCTGTGGCGGGTGCTGGCCTGGACCGTCTTCGCGGTCGCGTCGGTCACCGACCGCATCGACGGCGACATCGCCCGCAAACGCGGCCTCGTCACCGAGTTCGGCAAGCTCGCCGACCCGATCGCCGACAAGGCGCTCATCGGCGCCGCGCTGATCGGGCTGTCGCTGCTGCACGACCTGCCCTGGTGGGTGACCGTCGTCGTGCTGGTCCGCGAGATCGGGGTCACGCTGCTGCGCTTCTGGGTGATCCGGCACGGCGTCATCCCGGCCAGTCGCGGCGGCAAGGTGAAGACGCTGCTGGAGGGCGTCGCGACCGGGTTGTTCGTGCTGCTGCCGGTGGGGTCGTGGTTGAAGCCCATTGCCTGGACGTTCATGGTCGCGGCCGTCGTCGTCGCGCTGGCGACCGGCGTGGACTACGTGGCGCGCGCGGTGCGGCTGCGGCGGGTCGCGCGGCGGGCGGCCGCGGTGCCCGGCGATCTTGACACCGCCCGCCCGTCCTGACGCCTGTCCGGTCGCGCCTCGGCCCTAGTCGGAATGCCGGGCGCGGCATTCCGCGTTGTTCGCTGTGAGCGGACGCGTTGTCCGCCGCCCAGCACGTGTTGTGCGGCCCAGGTACGGTTGACTGACCGGACGACCCGTGCCGCCGTTCCTCGAAGGGGGTCCACCAGTGCCCGTACTACGACAGGTCGTGGGCGAGACCCTTCGCGGGCTGCGCATGCGCCAGCGGCGCACGTTGCGTGAGGTGTCGGCCACCGCGCGGGTGAGCCTCGGCTACCTCTCCGAGGTCGAACGGGGCCAGAAGGAACCGTCCTCCGAACTGCTGGCCGCCATCTGCAGCGCACTCGAGGTCGAGCTGTCCGAACTGTTCGCCGAGGTCAGCCAGATCCTTCGCCGCGAAGAGAAGCTGGCGCTGGCCAACCGGATGGCGCTCGTCGGGTCCGGCTCGGCCCGGCTCACGCCGGCTCCACTGGCCGACTCGACCAGTGGCGTGCAGGTGCGCGCGCTGCCGACCGTCGCGGCCTGAGCCGCTTTCCGCGTCACATTCGTCACACCCGTCACAGCTTTGGCGACTTGCCGCGTGGCCTCCCGGACCCGTCGTAGCGCGCCGGTAATTTCCGGATCACGGCCCTGTCTTTCGAGGCCGGCGATGGCGAAGCGAGGCTGCCCGTGAGCGATCCACTGTTCGACACGCTGTTCCGCCCGACCACGGCCTCGGCCAGCGTCGCGTCCGCGGCGCCGGTCCGGGAAAAGGGCGGGCACACCCGAGCGGGGAACGCGATGAACCGCACCCGCGCCGCCCTGCTGGCCGGTGCCGCCCGCGCGGTCGAGGTCAGCGGCACCCGGATCACCATGGCCCAGGTGGCGGCCGCCGCCGGCGTGGCCAAGGCCACGCTCTACAACCACTTCCGCACCCGCGAGGCGGTGCTGGCCGCGCTCGTCGTCGATCAGGTCGACGCGATCATCGACGCTCAGGCCGACAAGCCCCTCGCCACTGCCCTGGCCGACGCCGCCGCCGCCCTGTCCGCGCATCCGGTGCGCCGCGGCCTGGCCCGCATCGAGCCGTCCGTCCTCGCCGGACTCGGCCGGATCGACTCGGGGGCCGACGGCTGGCAGCACGCCCACGCCGCCGTGGGTGCGGCGCTGGCCGCCGAATCCCGCGGCGGGGCCGACACGGTCCTGCGCTGGCTGGCTTCGTTCCTGCTCACCGCGGCTGATGCCGGCTCGATCGCCGGCGATGTCGCGGTTCTGCTCGCCGGGCTGCCGGTGGTCGAGCCGCAGGCGGCGCCCTCGGCGGTTGCTCCGGTGGCCCGTCCGGCCTGAGCCCACATCGACCGCTTTTCTGCCACGATTGCAAGCAGCGGCCCGGGGCACCGATGCCTCGACGAGCGCGGTCGCTGCGGCGTGTGAAGGGCGAACAGATGGCCAAGCCGAATCCGCTGGTGCGCGGCTGGAAGTACATGTCGGCCTGGTTGGGCACCAAGATCGACGAGAAGGCCGATCCCAAGGTCCAGATCGAGCAGGCCCTGCAAGAGGCGCAACGCCAGCACCAGGCCCTCACCCAGCAGGCCGCGGCGGTCATCGGCAACCAGCGCCAGCTCGAGATGCAGCTCGACCGGCAGCTGAACACGGTCGAGAAGCTGCAGGCCCAGGCCCGGCAGTCGCTGGTGCTCGCCGACAAGGCCCGCGCCGACGGTGATGAGGCCAAGGCGGGCCAGTTCGAGCAGACGGCGCAGGCCCTGGCCAACCAGCTCGTCAGCGCCGAATCGGCGGTCGAGAACCTCAAGACCCTGCACGACCAGGCCCTGCAGGCGGCCGGCCAGGCCCGCGAAGCCGTCCAGACGAACTCGCAGATCCTGCAGCAGCGCCTGGCCGAGCGCACCAAGCTGTTGTCGCAGCTCGAGCAGGCCAAGATGCAGGAGACGGTGTCGAAGTCCTTGCAGCAGATGAGCGACCTCGCCGCGCCCAGCAACGTGCCGACCCTGGACGAGGTTCGCGACAAGATCGAGAAGCGCTACGCCGTCGCCCTCGGCCAGGCCGAGCTGGCCCGCGATTCCAGCGGCGCCCGGATCATGGAGGTCCAGCGCGCGACGCTCGAGGTGCAGGGCTCGGAGCGGTTGGACGAGATCCGCGCGTCGCTGGCCGCCGAGGCGAAGCCGGCGGTGGCGCCGGCCGCCGACAACGCGGCGATCGAGAATCAGCCGGCCGCCGACCCGGTCGACACCACGAAGAAGACCCGCAAGAAGAAGCCGCAGCCGGACGAGGCCTGAGATCGATCCTCGCGGTTGATCTCGTTTCCTGCCCTGGGGACGCTCGGGCCGCGTTCCAGCGTCCCTACGGCAGGAAAACGTGATCGATTTCCGCCGTCTCGGACCTGAGGCGGCGGACTGTCGCGGTCAGGTCGAGACCGTCGGTTGGCAGAGCGGACACCAGTAGGTGCTGCGCGCACGCGGCGGCGCACCCTGATCGGCCCGCTCGATCGGCGTGCGGCAGCGCAGGCACGGTTGCCCACCCCGCTCGTACACCCAGTGGTCGCGGCCCCGACCCAGGTAGCCGGTGGTCGACTGCTCGGGGTGATCGCGGTTGGCCAGCAGCAGCCGCCGGGCGGTGCCGACCAGACGGGTGAGATCGGCGACCGCGCCGACGGGGGTCCAGGGATGGACGTGTTCGATGAACAGCACCTCGCACTTGTACATGTTGCCGATCCCGGCCAGCTGCCGCTGATCGAGCAGGGCGTCGCCGATCGTCACGTCGGGCGCGCGCAGCAGGCGGGTCACCGCGGCCCCGGCGTCCCAGTCCGGGCCGAGCAGGTCAGGGCCGAGATGCCCGACGAGCTCGTTCTCCGCCCCGCGGGCCACCACCCGAAGGTCGTGCACGCGGTAGCCGGTGGCCAGCCACTCGGCGTTGCCGAGCAACGCGCGGATCAGGTGCTCGGGGTGGCGGCGCGGGGCCGACGCGCTCGCCTTGGACAGGTACCACGAGCCGTCCATGCGCAGGTGGCTGTGGACGGTGAGGTCGTCGTCGATGCGGGCCAGCAGGTGCTTGCCCCGGGCCACCACCTCGGTGACCGTGCGGCCGCGCAGGTCGACGGTGGCCAGCGCCGGCACCCGGAAGTCGCTGACGGTCAGTGGCCGACCGGCGAGCGCCTTGTGCAGGCGGGCGGCGGTGAGCCAGACGGTGTCGCCCTCGGGCATGCCGCGGTCAGCCTCGAAGGCGCAGACCGCGCGGTGTCGGCCGGAAGCCGGCCGATTCGAGGGCGTCGCCGAGCGTGGACGCGCTGACCGGCGCGCCGTCGGCCCGCTCGACCTGCAGCTTGCCGAGGGCGCCGTCGCGCACGGCGAGGGCGAGAGCATCGGCCGCCGGCTGCAGCGACCCGGCGTCGGCGGTGAACGAGAGCAGCGTGCGGCCACCGCGCTCGACGTACAGCACGCAGCGCCCATCGACGAGCACCACCAGCGCGCCGGCCTTGCGGGCCGGCTGGTGGCCGCGGCCACCGTCGGCCGGGCGCGGCGCCTCGGGCCAGGGCAGCGCCGCGCCGTACGGGTTGGCCGGATCGGTCGCCGCCAGCACCAGCGCCGGATCGCCGGCACCCGCGCGGGTGTCCAGCGGCCGGGCCTCGGCCCGCAACCGATCGACGGCGCCGGGCAGCGCGAACTGCGCCGCGCCCAGGCCTTCGACGAAGTACCCGCGCCGGGCCCGGCCGGATTCCTCGGCCGCCTTCAGCACCGGGTAGACCGCGGCGAACCCGCCGGTGACCCGTTCGGCCGCGACCGATCCCCGGGTGACGATGCCGTAGCGATCGAGCAGGACGTCGGCCGCGGCCAGCGCGCGGCGGGTCACGTCGGCGTCGCGCGGTGGCGTGGCCGACCAGCGGCCGGACATGCCGGCCGGTGTCGGCCGGACCGCCGCCGGGCTGCCCGGCGCCGTCAGGCCGGCATAGCGTCCGTAGCGTCCGCGCGGCGGCCGGGGCTTGCGGGTGTGGGCGGTGCGCCCGCTCGAGCCGAGCAAAGCCCGGACCGGGGCCAGGGTGTCGTTGGTGAGCCAGCCGGCCCAGACAAGTTCCCACACGGCGCGCGCGACGCTGTCGTCGGTGTCCGCCCCGCCGACCCGGTCGGCCAGCGAGCGGAAGAAGACGGCTTCGTCCGGGCCGAGGGCGTCGCGGACGGTGACGGCGAGCGCGTCGTCGACCTCGTCCGGCGGCGGCAGCACGAACGGGGCGAGGTCGGCCGGGCTGAGGGCGATCCAGCCGTCGTTGCCGGCCACCGCTCCGGCGCCGGACCACACGACCTCGCCGGCCAGCGTTAGCTCGTCGAGCATTCCGGGGGAGTAGCCCGCCACCCGGCCGGGCAGCACGAGGGTCTCGAGGGCACTGGCCGGCAACGCCACGCCGGCCAGCTGTTCGACCGTCCGCAACAGCCCGTCGACGCCGCGCGACGATCGCGACCCCAAGCCTTGCCAGGCCGGGATGAACCGGGCCAGCGCCTCGGCCGGCACCGGCTCGACCTCCCTGCGCAACGCGGCCAGCGACCGGCGCCGGATCGCGCGCAGGACCTCGGCGTCGCACCACTCGGTGGCCCGGCCGCCCGGACGGAACTCGCCCTGGATCACGCGGCCCGGGGCCCCGAGCCGGGCCAGGGTCGCGGCCACGACGGCAACGCCGAGCCCCAGGCGTTCGGCCACCTCGTGACCGACGAAGGGTCCGTGGGTGCGGGCGTAGCGGGAGACGAGATCGCCGAGCGGGTCGCGCACCGGCTCGGTGAAGGCCTCAGGGACGCCGACCGGCAGCGCCGCGCCAAGGGCGTCGCGCACCCGCCCGGCGTCTTCGATCGCCAACCAGCGCTGCTCGCCGGCGATCCGCACCCGGATCACCCGCCGGGCATCTTCGAGTGCGGCGAGATCCTGGGGCGTCGCACCGCGGGCCAGGGCTTCCTCGGTGGTGAGGTCGCCGACCGCGCGCAGCAGGTCGTGGACACCGTCCGGGCCGTGGGCCTGCCGGTCGGGCGCCAGCCGGGCGATCTCGGCCTCGACCTGGGCGATCGCCTCGGGATCGAGCAGGTCGCGCAGGTCGGTGGCGCCCAGCAGCTCGGCCAGCAGCGCCGAGTCGAGTGAGAGCGCTTGCGCCCGCCGTTCGGCCAGCGGGGCGTCGCCCTCGTACAGGAACATCCCGACGTAGCCGAACAGCAGCGAGCGCGCGAACGGCGACGCTGCCGGGGTCTCGACCTCGATCAGCTTCACCGTGCGCGACGCGAGATCGCGCATCAGCCCGACGAGTCCGGGCACGTCGAAGACGTCCTGCAGGCATTCGCGCATGGCCTCGAGGACGACCGGGAAGTCGCCGTATTCGCTCGCCACCTGTAGCAGCTGGTTGGCCCGCTGCCGCTGCTGCCAGAGGGGGGTGCGCCGGCGGGGATCGCGCCGCGGCAGCAGCAACGACCGGGCCGCGCACTCGCGAAAGCGTGATGCGAACAGCGCCGAACTGCCGACCTCGGCGGTGACCAGTGACTCGATCTCTTCGGGTTCGAAGACCGCGATCTCAGCGGATGGGGCCTCGGCGTCGGTGTCGGGCAGGCGCAGCACGATGCCGTCGTCGGAGTGCAGTGACGACACCTCGAGGCCGAACCGCTCACGCAGCCGCGCCGCGATCGCGAGTGCCCACGGCGCGTTGACCGGTGCCCCGAACGGCGAGTGCACGACAAGGCGCCAGTCGCCGAGTTCGTCGCGGAACCGCTCGACCAGGATCGTCCGGTCGTCGGGGATGTGGTGCGTGGCCGCCTTCTGCTCGGCGAGGTAGGCCAGCAGGTTGTCGGTGCCCCACTGGTCGAGTCCGGCCGCCCGCGCCCGCGCGACCGCGTCGGCCGGTGCCGCGCTCGAGACCTCGCGCAGGAACGCGCCGAGGGCCCGGCCGAGCTCGACCGGCCGCCCGGGCGAATCGCCCTTCCAGAACGGCATCCGGCCGATCTCGCCCGGTGCCGGCGTGACGAGGACGCGATCGTGGGTGATGTCCTGGATGCGCCACGAGGACGAGCCGAGCAGGAACACGTCACCGACGCGCGACTCGTAGACCATCTCTTCGTCGAGTTCGCCGACGCGACGGCCCGGGCCTTCGGCGCCGGCCAGAAAGACGCCGAACAGGCCGCGGTCGGGAATCGTCCCGCCGCTGGTGACGGCGAGGCGCTGCGCCGAACGCCGCGCGGTGAGCTCACCGGTGACGCGGTCCCACACCAGACGAGGACGCAACTCGGCGAACGCGTCGGACGGGTAGCGGCCGGCCAGCATGTCCAGCACGGCCTCGAGGGCGGAACGGGGCAGGCCGGCGAACGGGGCGGCCCGGCGCATCAGCTCTTCGACCTGGTCGACCGTGACGGCGTCGAGCGCCACCATCGCGACGATCTGCTGGGCCAGCACGTCGAGCGGGTTGCGCGGGTAGCGCATCGACTCGATGGCGCCGTCGCGCATCCGCTCGGCGACCACCGCGCACTCGACCAGGTCACCGCGGAACTTGGGGAAGATCACGCCGCGCGAGACGGCCCCGACCTGATGACCGGCCCGCCCCACCCGCTGCAAGCCGGCTGCGACCGACGGCGGGGACTCGACCTGCACGACCAGATCGACGGCGCCCATGTCGATGCCCAGTTCGAGCGACGACGTGGCGACGACGGCGGGGATGCGTCCGGCCTTGAGGTCCTCCTCGACCAGCGAGCGCTGCTCGCGCGAGACCGAGCCGTGGTGAGCCCGGGCCACGACAACCTCACCGGTCGGGTGGGCCGACCCCGACTGCCCCATCAGCTGAGCCGGTGGCGCTGACCCGACCGCCGCAGGCGGATCTTGTCTGACCCTCTCGCTGCGCTCGGGGCCGTCCTGCGATCCGCGCCGCAAGCTCGCTGCGCTCACGCGGGCGACGGGCTCTTCGCGCAAGCGCTCATCGCGCCGTTCGGTCGCGAGCTCGTTCAGCCGGGCCGTGAGGCGCTCGGCCAGCCGGCGTGAATTGGCGAAGACGATGGTGGAGCGGTGGGCCTCGACGAGATCGAGAACGCGTTCCTCGACATGCGGCCAGATCGACGCCCGCCGCTCGGCGCCGGCGGCCGCCCCGGTGAGGTCGTCGGTCGGCTCGCCGATGGCCGACATGTCCTCGACCGGCACGACGACCTGCAGTTCGATCGTCTTCTGCGACGGTGGCTGCACGATCGTGACCGGCCGCCCGCCGGCCAGGAAGGTGGCGACCTCGTCGACCGGACGGACGGTGGCCGACAGCCCGATGCGTTGCGCCGGCCGCTCGAGCAGCGCGTCCAGCCGCTCGAGGGACACCGCGAGGTGCGCGCCGCGCTTGGTCGCGCAGACCGCGTGGACCTCGTCGATGATCACCGTGTCGATCGAGCGCAACGACTCGCGCGCGGCGGACGTGAGGAGCAGGAACAACGATTCCGGCGTGGTGATCAGGATGTCCGGCGGGCGCCGGGTGAACAGCCGGCGCTCGTCGGCCGGAGTGTCGCCGGAGCGCGTCCCCACCGTGATGTCCGGCGGCGCGAGGCCGAGCCGGGACGCGGCCTGCCGGATGCCGGCCAACGGGCCGCGGAGGTTACGCTCGACGTCGACCGCGAGCGCCTTGAGCGGGCTGACGTAGAGCACCCGGCAACGGCGCAGGGGTTCGGTGGGCACCGGCTCGGCGCCGAGCCGGTCGAGCGCGGACAAGAACGCGGCCAGGGTCTTGCCGGAGCCCGTCGGCGCGACGACCAGGGTGTGGTCGCCGCGAGCCACGGAGTCCCATGCACCCTCTTGGGCCGCAGTCGGCGCGACGAACGCGCCGTCGAGCCAGGCCTGGGTGGCGGGGGAGAACCGGTGCACGCGGCCAGTCTGCTCCGGACCTACGACAAGAGTTTCTCGCCCGGGCCCTCGCCGGCGGCGTCCGGATAGACCGACGCTTCGCGAAACGCGCTCTGCAGCGTCTTCAGGCCGTCGCGCAGCGGCTGCCGATGCGGACCGAGATCTCCCTGCGCGGCGGCCAGCAGGCCGGCCAGCGCCGTGATCAGGCGACGGGCCTCGTCCAGGTCGATGTCTGGCTCCTCGCCGGGGGCCAGGCCGAGCTTCTCGGCCGACGCGCTCATCAACATCACCGCGGCCCGGCTGATCACCTCGACGGCCGGGATGGTGGCGAGCTCGCGCACCGGCCCGTCAAGGGTGTCGAAACCGTGGGCGGGCAGCGGGATCCGGCCGACCGGGTGTTCGGGCGCCGCGCTGCCGGGAATCCCGGGCGACGGGGACGGGTTGGACCCGGCAACGGAGTTTGGGGTGTTCTCGACCACGCTGATACCCTGTCATTGCGACCAGCCCCCGCCCACGGCGGGGGTGTGCAAGCGGAAGCCACCACGTTTCCCACCCGCGCCGTCGGCATCATCAGGCGAGCCGGGTCCGGTCCACGATGTTCGGCTGCGGCCGTTCGTCGCGGTGTCGCCCTCCCCAGGGCGGCTGGACCGGTCGGAACGCGGCCCCGTGCGCACTAGCGCAGCGGGGCCGTCGTCATCTTCGGACGGGCCCGTCGCAGATCCTGACTCACGACCGTAGGAGGTCCCATCAGTTCCGAACCGAGGATCAACGACCGGATCCGCGTCCCAGAAGTACGGCTCGTCGGCCCCGAGGGTGAGCAGGTCGGCATCGTGCCGATCGGCAAGGCGCTCGAACTCGCAGCCGAGTCGGACCTGGATCTTGTCGAAGTCGCCCCCATGGCGCGCCCGCCCGTCTGCAAGCTCATGGACTACGGAAAGTTCAAGTACGAGAGCGCGCAGAAGGCCCGCGAGGCCCGCCGGAACCAGGCGCTCACCGTCATCAAAGAGATGAAGCTGCGTCCGAAGATCGATTCGCACGACTACGAGACCAAGAAGGGTCACGTCGAGCGGTTCCTCAAGCAGGGCGACAAGGTCAAGGTGACGATCATGTTCCGCGGTCGCGAGCAGTCCCGCCCCGAGCTGGGGTTCCGGCTGCTGCAGCGTCTTGCCGAGGACATCGGCGAGCTCGGTTTCGTCGAGTCCTCACCGAAGCAGGACGGCCGCAACATGGTCATGGTCGTCGCACCGCACCGTTCCACGAAGACCACTCGCGTCACCCGGGTCATCGACTCGGACACTGACGTCGCCGAATAGCAACCGAAGGATCCACCGATGCCCAAGAACAAGACGCACAGCGGGACCAAGAAGCGCGTGAAGGTCACCGGAAGCGGCAAGCTGCTCGCGCAGCGCGCGGGGGTTCGCCACAAGTTCGAGCACAAGTCCTCCACGCTCACCCGCCGCCTGGCCGGGACGACCGAGGTGTCCAAGAAGGACGCCCCGCGCATCAAGAAGCTGCTCGGTATCTGATCCCGCCCCACGTTCTCCCGCCACCCGGACGATTCGGGTGGCCCGACTGCAAGGAATCCCACCGTGGCACGCGTCAAGCGGGCAGTGAATGCCCATAAGAAGCGCCGGAGCACGCTCGAAGCAGCGTCCGGCTACCGAGGCCAGCGATCGCGGCTCTACCGCAAGGCCAAGGAGCAGCTGCTCCACTCGGCCACCTACCAGTACCGCGACCGCAAGGACCGCAAGGGCGACTTCCGCCAGCTGTGGATCACCCGCATCAACGCGGCGGCCCGCGCCAATGACATGACCTACAACCGCTTCATCCAGGGGCTGCGTCTGGCCGGCGTCACCGTCGACCGCAAGGTGCTGGCCGATCTCGCCGTCACCGACGAGGCGGCCTTCGCCGCCCTCGTCGAGGTTGCCCGGGCCGCAGTTGCGGCCGAGGGCATCGGCGGGGCCCCGGCCCAGTCCCCGGCCGCCTGACCCACTTTCGCAACGTCGAAGGTGCTCTCGAGCAGCAACGCCCGGCTCGTCGCCGCGCGCCGCCTCACCAGGCGGTCGGCGCGGCGCGAGACCGGGCGTTTTCTCGCCGAGGGAGCGCAGGCGGTGCGCGAGGCCCTGGCCGCCGACGCCGTGATCGAACTCTTCGCGACGGCCGAGGCGATGCACCGCCATCCCGGACTCGTCGCCGACGCGGCGGAGATCTCCGACAAGGACGCGGCGGCACTCTCTGAGACGGTGACGCCGCAGGGCCTGGTCGCGGTGTGCCGTGTTGGCGGCGCCACCCTCGACGACCTGTTCACCGGCGCGCCGCGGCTGCTGGTGGCCCTCGTCGCGCCCAGCGACCCCGGCAACGTCGGGACGATCATCCGCACCGCCGACGCGGCCGGCGCCGATGCCGTCGTGCTCGACGGGGGAGTCGACGCCTACAACGGGAAGGCGGTCCGGGCGAGCGCCGGCAGCCTTTTCCACCTGCCGGTCGTCGAGGCCGCGGTCGAGGATCTGATCGCACATACGGCGACTCTGACGACCCTGGCGACTACCGGTTCGGGGACGGTCGATCTGGACGACCTCGCCGAGGACGGGTCTTTGGCCGGGCCGACGCTCTGGCTGTTCGGCACCGAGGCCCACGGCCTGCCGCCGTCGGTCGTCGCGGCGGCCGATCACGCGGTGCGGGTGCCCATCTACGGACGGGCCGAGAGCCTCAACCTCGCTGCCGCCGCCGCCGTCTGCCTGTACGCGAGCGCTCGGGCCCAGCGTGGCTGATTGCCGTCGCCCCGGCGGGCTAGCGTGACTCATGTGGGCAGGGTCGTCTCGGTCAACATCGCCACCGGCGTGCAGCCGCTGTCGGGCATCCGCGTACCCAGCGGCATCGGCAAGCGGCCCTTCGACGGACCGGTTTCGGTGCGTGATCCCGGGCCGAAGGGGACGGGACTCGGCAGCGGCCTCGTCGGCGACCTGATCGGGGACGGGCGGCATCACGGCGGGGCCGACCAGGCCGTCTACGCCTACTCGCGGGAATCCCTCGACGACTGGGCGGCCCAACTGGGCCGTTCGCTGCGAGACGGCATCTTCGGCGAGAACCTCACCACTGGCGGTGTCGATGTCGACGGTGCGCTTTTGGGCGAGCAGTGGCAGATCGGGGCCACCGTCGTCCTGGCCGTGACCGAGCCGCGCATCCCGTGCAACACCTTCCGGACCTGGATGGACGAGCCGGGGTGGGTGAAACGATTCGCGGCGGCCGGCCGACCGGGGGCGTACCTGCGGATCGTCGTCGGTGGTGAGATCGCCGCCGGTGATTCGATCGAGATCGTGCACCGACCCGACCACGGCGTCAGCGTGGCGATGGCGTTCCGGGCGCTGATCCTTGATCGGACGTTGCTGCCCGCGGTCGCAGCCGCCGGCGATGATCTCACCGACGAGTTGCGCGCCGCCGTGTCATCGAAGCGGACGTTCTCGGTCGATTCGTAAAGGCCGATGGCCGGCTGCTGAGTCTCGACCCGAGGTCGAGGGCGGTTCACGTGAACCACCCTCCAGCGTCGCTCGAGGGTTTGTCCACAATCAGACATTTGTCCATGGCCGTGGCCGGGTATCGCCTGCCATGATCTCACTGTGCGTAGCCGTTATCTGGCTTATGGGCTGATTGTCGGGCTGCTGGCTGCCTGCACCAGCGGCGCCGCGGACCCTAAGCCGGGCCCGTCGGACACTCTGCGTAGTTCTTCGCCGGCGACGAGCGCGACGCCGACCGCACCCCGGACCGGACCGCTCACCACCGGTCCCAACGTTCGCCCCGGCGAAAAGCCCCCGGTGTTCCCCGCGCTGAGCCGAACGAGCACACCTCCGCCGGCGCCCTGGCCTTCGCCGCCTATTACTTCAAGGCGTATGACTGGGGGTACGCAACGAATGACCCAGTCCTGGTTCGCCAGATCGCGGCTCCGGGATGCAGCGGCTGCGCAAAGTATGTGCACGGCATCGAGTCGGCGAAAGCGGCGCGCGAGATTGTTCGAGGTGGCCGAATAGAGATCGTTTCTCGCGGGCTGAGGCGTGGCACACTTCAGCTACATGTAGGACCTCGTGTTCCGGGTCGTTGTCAACGAGTCGGCGCTGGTCATCGATGGGCCAGACGGGAGTCTCGGACGGCCGCCCCAGCGGTCAATGCGTTCGCGCAGTTCGTCTTCGTTTCCTGGAAGTCGACGGCGTGGAAGGTGATCGAGGTGGCCAACGAATGAGGTCCTCCCCCTTCCTCGCTTGGGGACTACAATCGTGCTCGTCTTCGCCACATGCCGTAGCGCGTGTGCCATTAAGCCGCCGCCAGGGCCGACTGCGAGCGGTTCAGCCGATGGCGGCGGTTTCGGGGTGTCGGAGACGGACGGTGATCAGCACGCGATTGATCCGCAATCATCGAGTGGGTCGAACCGCATCGTAAGTACGGCGATTGTTGACTGCGGAAGCCCGAGCTCTGTCAAGCGATCGATCGCCGCGGCAGGCGCATGTTCGCAAGTTTGGCTTCAGTGCGACGTCGATGTAACTCGAGTCGCCGCACACAGACGCGAAACTGATCAGCTTCTGGTTACGACCTATGCCAATGGGAGCGACTCCCAAGACGTGCGTTGCAATGTCTCCCTTGGGCCGGCCAGGCCTCAAGTTACGGGGGAGATGGCGCGGGAGTCGGCGGAGAGGCTGCTGCCGCATCCGGGCATCGGCACCGCTCCGGCGGGCAACGTCACCCTGGTCAACATCGAGACGGTGTTGTGGGTGCAGACCCCGGCCGATCGAACCCTGGGCACAGTCACCCTGCTCGGGCACCGGGTCACCCTGCGCGCGCACGTGCAGACGGTCCGCTGGAACTTCGGCGACGGCACGGCCGGCGAGACCAGCAGTCCGGGCAAGGCCTACACCGACGCCGATCCGTGCCGCACCGCCCAATGCGCCGACTACTTCGGGCACACGTATCTGCACACCGGCGAGGTCGCGATCGCCGCTCAGCTCACCTGGACCGGCCAGTTCCGCGTCGACGGCGGCGCGTGGCAGCCGATCGCCGGCACCGTCACGGCGGCAGCGACGAGCGAGACCATCAGGGTGAAGGAAGCCCGCGGAGTACTGGTGCCCAACCCGTAGTCACAGCGCGTCGAAGTTGCCGTCGCAGGCGCTCACGCGGTCCAGCACCGCCTCGGCGAGCTGCAGATCGGGAGTCAGATCACGGTCGGCCGTACTGGTCCCGAACGCTGCGCAGGCGGTGAGCAGGCCGCGCAGCGGCGCCGGCTCGAGTTCCTTCATCCGCAGGCAGCGCACCGCCGCCAGCAGTTCACCGGCGAGCGCACCACGGAACGCGTCGGCCGCAACCAACGCCTCGCGCGCGGCGAGGGAGGCAAAGCTCGCATCCTCTTCGACCCCGTTGGACAGCGTCACCGTCTGGAGCGCGGCCGGTGTGGCCGCGGCCCGCAATTCGGCGAGCGCCGACGCGACGACGTACTCGACCACCATCACCCCGGACGCCCCCGGACGCCCGTTGGCGAGGAACGCCGGCAGGCCGGTGTTTTCCGGCGCGCACAACAACGACAGCCGGGCGAGCGACAGTTGGGCAGCCTCGGCCAAGGCCAAGCGGGTCGAGTCCAGCGACTGCGCCAGGTACGCAACATGGAACCCGCCGTGGTGCACGACGTCGGATCCCGGCAGGTACACCGGGTTCTCCGACGGGGCGTTGGCCAGCCGGGTGACGACGTCGGCCAGGCTGCTCAGCGCGTCGAGCAGCGGGCCGTGCACCTGGGGGAGCGCGCGGAGCGCGAACGGATCCTGGATGCGGGCGGCCGGGGGCGCGCCGGCGGTCAGGCGGCGCATCGTGCGGCACACCGCCTGTGCACCGTCGAACGGCGTCACGTCCTCAACCGCCCGCGAGAACGCCTCCGAATTGCCTCCTGCACCGACGAAGGTGGCCGCGGCGATCCACAGCGCCGCCCGGGCCAAGCCGTGCAGCCGGCCGAGCGCGAGCGCAGCATCGGCGATGGTGGCCGCGTTGCTCGACAGCAGCGGCAGGGCATCACTGATGCCGAGCGGGATGATCCGGCCGAGCGGAGTAGACGTCGGGCTCTCGCCGACCAGTGCGAGCGCGGTCGTGGCCAGTGCCGGCAGGTCGCCGGTGCCCACGCCGCCGTACTCACGAACCGGCGGCAACGCGTCCTGCTTGATCATGTCGAGCAGCCCGTCGAGGACCGCCGGATCGATGCCACTCCCGCCCGCGGCGAGTTGGTTCAGCCGGACGACGAGCATGGCCCGGACGCGTTCCGGTGACCGGAACGGCCCGCTCGACGACGCATGGCTGCGCAGCAGCGCGAGGGCCGGATCGAAATCGTCGCTCTCCGGCGGCGGACCGTCGTCGATGGGCACGAGCCGGTTGCCGCCGACGCCGGTCGTCCGCCCGTACACCGGTCGGGTCACGGCCAACGACTGCAAGTTGGCACGGGCCACGGCCGTGCGCGCGGAGTCGGCGAGCCCCACCCCGGCTGCGCCAAGGGCGATCCGGGCGATGTCCCCGGCCGCGAGCGTCGACCCGTCGAGCACGATCGTCGGGCGATCGGATCCAGGCCCGGTCATGTACGCAACCGGCGCAGGATTCGGGCGAGGTGACTGCGGTCGGTCTCGCTCAGGTTGCCGAAGAATCGCTCGGCCTCGGCCTTGCGCACGATCGTGATCGCGCTGGCGACGTGGGCGCCGTCGTCGGTCAACGCGATCAGGGTGGCGCGCCGATCATCGGGGTCGGGCCGGCGGGTGACGAGGCCGCGGTCTTCCAGCGCGTCGATGACTTCGGTCGTCGACCGGGGCGCGATCCGCAGGTGTTCAGACGCCTCGCTCAGCCGCATCTCGCCGTGTCGGGCGAGCACGGACAGGGCGCGTGACTGCGACGGCGTGACGTCCAGCGGCTCGAGCGTTTCCCGGGTGAGGCCGCGCAGCCGCCGGGCCACCGCCCAGAAGGCGTCCGGGAGGCTCTCCTCCTCGTCGGTGCGGTCGACCACGCGGAACACGGTATCACCACATTGTGTTGTTCCCTCATGATGAGGTAGCCTCAGTAATGCCGGCGGCCGCACGCCCTCCACCGCCGATCCCCACACGAAGGAGCACCACTTGGACAGCCCACAACACGTCCGGCCTTCGGGCCGACCACGATCGGTCACCGCGGCCGAAAAGGCCCAGGCCCGCGGTGTGTCGCTGCGGCGCATCGGCCGGCTCTTCGGTCCCTACCGCGCCCAACTGGTCACCGTCACGCTGATCATCGTGGCGTCGTCGCTGGTCGGAATGGCCTCGCCCTTCCTGCTGCGTGCGGTGATCGACGACGCCCTGCCACACCGCGACCTGCAACTGCTCGTCTGGCTCGTCATCGGCATGGTCGCCGTCGCCGCCATCACCGCCGCCTTAGGCGTCGTCCAGACCTGGATCAGCACCAAGGTCGGTCAACAGGTGATGCACACGCTGCGCACGACCGTGTTCGCCCACCTCCAGCGGCAGTCGCTGTCGTTCTTCACCCGGACCCGGACCGGCGACGTCCAGTCCCGGATCACCAACGACATCGGCGGGATGCAGTCGGTCGTCACCTCGACCGCCACGTCGATCGCCTCGAACCTCACCACGGTCGTCGCCACAGCCGTCGCCATGGCCGCGCTCTCGTGGCAGCTGTCGCTGATCACCCTCGTCGTCATGCCGCCGGCCATTGCCCTCACGCGGCGCGTCGCCCGGATGCGCCGCTCGATCACGGCGCAGCGCCAGGTCGAACTCGCCGATCTGAACGTCACCATCGACGAGGGCCTCTCCATCAGTGGCGTCCAGCTGGCCAAGACCCTCGGCACCGGTCCGGCCCTGATCGCGCGATTCACCGCGTCGTCGGCCCGGCTCATCGATCTCGAGCTGCGCTCCGAGCTCGCAGGCCGCTGGCGGATGGCCTCGATGAGCATCCTGTTCGCCGCGATCCCGGCCGTCATCTATCTCGGCGCCGGCCTTCCAGGTACGGCCGGGACGCTCACCATCGGCACCCTCGTCGCCTTCACCGCGCTCCAGTCCGGGCTGTTCCGGCCGCTGATGGGGCTGTTGAACGTGGGCGTCACCCTCACCAGCTCGCTCGCGCTGTTCGCCCGGATCTTCGAGTACCTCGATCTCCCGGTCGAGGTCGACGACCCGCCCGTGCCGACTCGCGTCGAACCCGCGGCAGTCCGGGGCCACGTCCGGTTCGAAGGTGTCGCCTTCGGCTACCCGGACACCGAGACGGACGCCGTGCGCGGCATCGATCTCGAGGTCCCGGCCGGCAGCACCCTGGCCCTGGTGGGCGAGACCGGCTCGGGCAAGAGCACGGTCGCGGCGCTCGCCGCCCGGCTGTACGACCCGACCCGCGGACGCATCACCATCGACGGCATCGATCTGCGTGACCTCGCGCTGCACGACCTGTCGCGGATCGTCGGGGTCGTCAGCCAGGACACGTACCTGCTGCACACCACCGTCCGCGAGAACCTGCGCTACGCCAAACCGGACGCCACCGACGGCGAGATCGAATCCGCCGCCCGCGCCGCGCAGGTGCACGAGCTGATCGCCGGCCTGCCGGACGGCTACGACACCATCGTCGGATCCCGCGGCCACCGCTTCTCCGGCGGCGAGAAGCAGCGCCTCGCGATCGCCCGCACCCTGCTGCGCGATCCGCGCGTCCTCATCCTCGACGAGGCCACCAGCGCGCTGGACACCGAGACCGAACGGGCCGTCCAGCAGGCCTTCGACGCCCTGGCCGAAGGGCGGACGACGATCACCATCGCCCACCGGCTGTCGACCGTGCGCAATGCCGATCGCATCGCGGTGCTCGACCACGGCCGCATCGTCGAAGCCGGTACGCACGACGACCTGCTCGAACACGACGGCCGCTACGCGGCGCTCGCGGCCTGACGGCAGCCGCGCGAGCCGCGCCACATCGGACTCGCGACCGCCCGATAAGCTGGCGGCATGCCCGCTCCGTCGCTGCCCCCGTCGCGTCCCGGGGTGTTTGTCGAGCGGCTGGCGGCCGCCATCCCTGCGCGCGTCTGAGCCCCAGCCGGCGCGCGTCCACTCACCAGCCCGGGCGGCCCGGCCACCCTGACGAGAGAGCACCCGACGCATGCCCACCGAATCGTTCGACCCGGTCGAAGTAGCCGTGCTGCAACCCGAAGCAATCGACGCCGCCGTCGCCACGGCCATCGAGGCGTTCGCCGCCGCGACCGATCTCGACGCACTCAAATCCGCGCGGCTCGCCCACACCGGTGACCGGTCGCCGCTCGCGCTCGCGAATCGTGAGATCGGGGCCCTGCCGCCGGCCGCGCGGTCGGCCGCGGGGCAGCGGGTCGGCACCGCGCGCGGCCGGGTGAACAGTGCGCTGACCACCCGCCAGGCGGAGCTCGAGGCCGAGCGGGACGAGCGGGTACTGGTCGAGGAATCGGTCGACGTCACGCTGCCTACTGACCGCCGCCCGGCCGGCGCGCGGCATCCACTCACGACCGTGCAGGAACTGATCTGCGACGTCTTCCTCACGATGGGCTGGGAGGTTGCCGAAGGCCCCGAGGCCGAGTCGTCGTGGTTCAACTTCGACGCGCTGAACACCCCCACCGAACACCCGTCCCGCGAACTCAGCGACACGTTCTACGTCGGGTCGGCCGATTCCGGCGTGGTCCTGCGCACCCAGACGTCGCCGGTGCAGATCCGGACGATGCTCGAACGGACGCCGCCGATCTACATCGTCTGCCCGGGCAAGGTGTTCCGCACCGACGAACTCGACGCCACGCACACGCCGGTCTTCCACCAGCTCGAGGGGCTTGCCGTCGACGAAGGGCTCACCATGGCCCACCTGAAGGGCACCCTCGACCACATGGCCGCGTCCATGTTCGGCCCCGGCATCGCCACCCGGCTGCGCCCGCACTACTTCCCGTTCACCGAGCCGAGCGCCGAGATGGATCTCGTCTGCTTCGTCTGCCGCGGCGAGTCGGTGGGCAATCCCGACCGCCCGTGCCGCACCTGCAACAGCGAGGGCTGGATCGAGTGGGGTGGCTGCGGAATGGTCGATCCGCGCGTACTGGTCGCGTGCGGGGTCGATCCCGACCGGTACAGCGGCTTCGCCTTCGGCATGGGCATCGAACGGACACTGATGTTCCGCAACGGTGTCGCTGATATGCGCGACATCGTCGAGGGCGATGTCCGCTTCAGCGCCGCGTTCGGAGTCGAAGCATGAATTCACCTCACGAAATCGCTCCGCTGGCGCTTCACGATTGCGCGGGGACCCCGAAATGAAGGCCCCGATCAGCTGGCTGGCCGAGCACGTCGACCTGCCGCGCGACGTCACGCCACGCGCACTCGGCGACGCCCTCATCCGGATCGGCATGGAGGTCGAGTCGGTCGAGTCCGGCGCTGACGGGCTGTCCGGTCCGATCGTCGTGGGACGAGTGTTCTCGATCGAGGACGAGCCGCAGAAGAACGGCAAGACGATCCGCTGGTGCCAGGTCGACGTCGGCGCGGACGAGCCGCGGGGCATCGTCTGCGGCGCCCACAACTTCGGTACCGGTGACCTCGTCGTGGTCTCGCTGCCCGGAGCGGTGCTGCCGGGCGGATTCGCCATCACCGCGCGCAAGACCTACGGCCATGTGTCGGACGGGATGATCTGCTCGGTGCGCGAACTCGGCATCGGCGACGACCACGAGGGCATCCTGGTGCTGCCGCCCGGATCGGCCGAGCCCGGCGACGACCCGCTGGAGGTGCTGGGCCTGCGCGACGCCGTCCTCGATGTCGCCGTCACCACCGACCGCGGCTACTGCCTTTCCGTCCGCGGCCTCGCCCGCGAGGCCGCGGCGGCGCTGGACGTCGCCTTCCGCGACATCGAGGCCGAGCTGCCCGACATCGACGGCGGCGCCTACGACGTGCGCATCGACGACCCGTCCGGCTGTGATCGGTTCTCGGCCCGGGCCGTGTCCGGCCTCGATCCCGCCGCTCCCACTCCGGACTGGATGGCCCGCCGGTTGCGGCAGGGCGGGATCCGGTCGATCTCCCTTCCCGTCGATGTGACCAACTACGTCATGCTCGAGACCGGGCAGCCGTTGCACGCCTTCGATCGCGCGAAATTGACCGGTCCGGTCGTGGTGCGCCGGGCGCAGCCGGGCGAGAGGCTCAAAACGCTGGACGGCAAGCTGCGGGCCCTCGACCCGGACGACATGGTCGTCGCCGACGACACCGGCGCGATCGCGTTGGCCGGCGTGATGGGCGGCGCCTCCACCGAGATCGGCGCCGCGACCGACGACGTGCTGCTCGAAGCCGCGCACTGGGAGCCGGACTCGATCGCCCGCACGGTCCGCCGCCATCGCGAGCCGAGCGAGGCCGCCCGGCGGTTCGAACGCAACGTCGACCCCGAGATCGCCGGGGTGGCCCTGGCTCGCTGCGTCGAGCTGCTGGTCGCCCATGGCGGAGCGACCGCGGTGCCGGGGTACACGGTGGTCGGCACGCCGGTTCCGCCGCCGGTCATCGCCCTGGCCGCCCGCCGGCCCGAGGTGGTCGCCGGCATGCCGATCCCGCGGCCGAACGCCGTTGCCCACCTGGAGAGGGTCGGGTGCGAGGTGGCCGGGGGTGACGTGCTCGAGGTCCGCCCTCCGAGCTGGCGTCCCGACCTGGTCAGTCCGGCCGATCTGGTCGAAGAGGTCGTGCGACTGGCCGGCTACGACCGGTTGCCGTCGGTGCTGCCGGCGGCGCCGGCCGGCCGCGGCCTGACGCCGCGGCAGGCGTTGAGCCGCGCCATCTCGCGAACGATCGCCGAGGCGGGCTTCGTCGAGGTGCTGACGTACCCCTTCGTTGCGCCGTCGATCCACGACGCGTTCGGGCTGCCGGACGACGATCCGCGGCGGGCGTCGCTACGACTGGTGAATCCCGCTCTCGGAGGACCAGCCCGAGCTGCGCACCTCGCTCCTGCCGGGCCTGCTCGACACCGTCCTGCGCAACCTCGGGCGCGGCAACCGCGATCTTGCGATCGCCGAGACCGGCTCAGTGTTCCGGCGCCGATCCGCGAGCGCCACGCCGCCGGCGCTGCCCGGCATCGCGGCCCGGCCCACGGACGAACAGCTGGCGGCCCTCGACGCGGCCCTGCCCGACCAGCCGCGCCATCTCGGCGTCGTGCTCTGCGGCGACCGCGAGCCTCGAGGCTGGTGGGGCCCGGCCCGGCCGGTCGCGTGGGCCGACGCGGTCGAGGCGGCCCAGGTGGTCGCGCGCGCGGCCCGCGTCGAGTTCGCCCCCGCAGCGGCGAGGTACGCGCCGTGGCATCCCGGGCGCTGCGCGGCCCTGACGCTCGGCGACCGCGTTGTCGGCCACGCTGGCGAGCTGCATCCGCGCGTCATCGCGGCGCTCGGCCTGCCCGAGGGCACCTGCGCCATGGAACTCGACCTTGACGCGTTGCCAGTGCCCGAACCCGCCCCAGCCCCGGCGATCTCGACCCATCCGCCGGTGCTGCTGGACGTCGCGCTCGTGGTCGGTGCCGACGTTCCGGCCGCCGCGGTGCGGCGCACGCTGCGCGACGCGGCCGGGCCGCTGCTCGAATCGATCCGGCTCTTCGACGTTTTCACCGACGCCGAGCGGATCGGGGCCGGGCTGCGCTCGCTGGCGTTCGCCCTGCGCTTCCGCGCGCCGGATCGGACGCTGACGGTCGAGGAGGCGACGATCGGCCGCGATGCCGGGGTGGCCGCCGCGATCGAGCGGCACGGGGCCCAGCTGCGCACCTGATTCTGGCCCCGCCGTCGGGCCTGTGGACAACGTGACCCGAATTGTCGGATCGCCGACCTTCGGAATGCTTGCCACCGTTGCGGAGGACATTCGCGACGGCCGGCAGCGTGCCCTGGACCACTCACTGACGATGATGGTCGGTGCGTGCATGAAATTGCGCTGTAGTGCATAATCATGCACATGGGAATCCGGGTCGCAATCGCCGGCGCCAGCGGCTACGCCGGCGGCGAGCTGCTGCGTCTGGTCGCCGCGCACCCGGACCTCGAGGTCACCGCGGTCACCGCGCACGCTAACGCCGGGCAGACGGTCGGCGAGGTCCACCCGCACCTGCGCTCGCTCGCCGAACTCGTCTTCGGCGAAACGTCGGCCGACACGCTACGGGGCGCCGACCTCGTGTTCCTCGCGCTGCCGCACGGCGCCTCGGCCCAGTTGGCGGCGGCGCTGCCCAAGTCGGTCAAGATCGTCGACCTCGGCTCCGACCACCGGCTGGTCGACGCCGCCGCGCACGAGCGCTACTACGGCGGCGATCACCAGCCAGCCTGGACCTACGGTCTGCCCGAACTGCCCGGGCAGCGGGCCGCGATCGCCGCGTCCGAACGGGTCGCGAACACCGGTTGCCACGCCGTCGCCGCCATCCTCGCCATCGCGCCACTCGTCGCGGCCGGCCTCGCCGACGCCGACGACATCGTGGTCACCTCGGCGAGCGGCACCTCGGGCGCGGGCAAGGCGGCGCTCGCCCACCTGCTCGGCAGCGAGGTCATGGGCGACCTCACCGGCTACAAGGTCGGCGCGCACCGGCACGTGCCCGAGATCAAGCAGGCCAGCAGGGCCCGCACGCTCACCATGACGCCGGTGCTCGCGCCGATGCCGCGCGGCATCCTCTCGACCGTGGCGCTGCGGCCCGCCGGCCCGGTCACCCCCGACGATCGTCCAGGCCGCACTGGCCGCCGCCTACGCCGACGAGCCGTTCGTCCACGTCCTGCCGCCCGGGCAGCAGCCGCGCACCTCGGCGACCGCCGGATCCAACAGCGCGCACCTGCAGGCCACCGTCGACCTCGACTCCGGCCGGATCATCGTCACGAGCGCCATCGACAACCTCGGCAAGGGCGCCGCCGGTCAGGCGCTGCAGAACGCCAACATCATGCTGGGCCTGCCCGAGACCGCCGGCCTCACCGTCGACGGAGTCGCGCCATGAGCGAGCGACGCTTGCGAGCGATCCATGGGCATTGCGTCTTTGCGCCAGAACGGAGCGAGGCGTGAGCGTCACTGCAGCGAGCGGATTCCGGGCGGCCGGGGTCGCGGCCGGGTTGAAGACGTCCGGCGGCCTCGACGTCGCGCTCGTCGTCAACGACGGCCCCGAGCAGGTGGCCGCGGCCGTGTTCACGGGCAACCGGGTCAAGGCCGCGCCGGTGCTCTGGTCGCAGCAGGTCGTCGCCGACGGCCGCGCGCGGGCCGTCGTCCTGAACTCCGGCGGCGCCAACGCCTGCACCGGCCCGGAGGGCTTCGCCGACACCCACCGCACCGCCGAGCACGTCGCCGGTGCCTTGCACGTCGGCGCCGGCGACGTCGTGGTCTGCTCCACCGGACTCATCGGCGAGCGGCTGCCGATGGACAAGCTGCTCGCCGGGGTCGACGGCGCCGTCGCGGCGCCTGGCCGCCGATGGCGGCGCGCAGGCCGCCGACGCGATCCGCACCACCGACACCGTGGCCAAGCAAGAGACGCTCGAGCATCCCGACGGCTGGACGGTCGGCGGCATGGCCAAGGGCGCGGGCATGCTCGCGCCGGGGCTGGCCACCATGCTCTGCGTGATCACGACCGACGCCGCCGTCGATGCCGCGACCCTCGACTCCGCGCTGCGCGCGCGCTACCGCGCGGACGTTCGACCGGCTCGACTCCGACGGCTGCATGTCGACCAACGACACCGTGCTGGTGCTGGCATCCGGCGCGTCCGGGGTCTCCGTCGACGCTGATGCCATCGCCGCCGGCGCTCGAACAGGTGTGTCTGCCGACCTCGCCCGCCAGCTGCTGGCCGACGCCGAGGGGGCCACCAAGGAGATCGCGATCGAGGTCGACGGCGCCGCCACCGAGGCGACGCGGTCGAGGTCGGCCGGTCCATCGCCCGCAACAACCTGCTCAAGTGCGCGCTGTTCGGCAACGACCCGAACTGGGGTCGCGTGCTGGCGGCCATCGGCACCACGAGCGCCGCGTTCGAGCCCGATCGGCTCGACGTCGCGATGAACGGCGTCCAGATCTGCCGTCGGGGCGCTGCCGGTGACGACCGCGGCCTGGTCGATCTCACCGGCCGCGACATCACGATCGCGGTCGACCTGCACGCCGGCGATGCGCACGCGACGATCTGGACCAACGACCTGTCGCACGCCTACGTCGAAGAGAACTCGGCGTACTCGACATGACCCGCGATCGGGAACAGGCTCAGGTCAGCGCCGCGACCCTCGTCGACGCGCTGCCCTGGCTGGCGCGCTTCCACGACAAGATCGTCGTCGTCAAGTACGGCGGCAACGCGATGACCAGCCCCGAGCTGCAGGCGGCGTTCGCCGAGGACGTCATGTTCCTGCGCTACGCCGGTCTGAAGCCGGTCATCGTGCACGGCGGCGGGCCGCAGATCACCGAGCACCTGCACCGGCTCGGCATCGCAGTCCGAGTTCCGCGGCGGGCTGCGGGTCACCACGCCGGAGATGGTCACGATCGTGCGGATGGTGCTCACCGGCCAGGTCAACGCCGAGATCGTGAACCTGCTCAACGACCACGGCACCTTCGCCATCGGCCTGTCCGGCGAGGACGCCAGCCTGCTCACCGCCGAGCGCCGGCCGGCCATCGTCGACGGCGAGGAGGTCGACATCGGCCAGGTCGGCGACGTCGTCGCCGTCGATCCGTCGGCGATGCTCGCGCTGATCGACGCCGGCCGGATCCCGGTCATCGCCACCGTCGCCCGCGGGCGCGACGGCCTGACCTACAACGTCAACGCCGACACCGCGGCGGCCGCGATCGCGGTCGGCCTGCAGGCCGAGAAGCTGATCGTGCTCACCGACGTCGAGGGCCTCTACGCCGACTGGCCGGCCAGCACCGAGATCATCAGCGAGATCGGCACCGACGAGCTCGCCGACGCTGCTGCCCAGCCTGGCCAGCGGGATGGTGCCGAAGATGGAGGCCTGCCTGCGCGCGGTCGAGGGCGGCGTTCCCCGCGCGCACGTGCTCGACGGGCGGGTGCCGCACGCGCTGCTGCTCGAGATCTTCACCAGCGAGGGCATCGGCACGATGGTCGTGCCCGGCGAAGGGAGAGCGATGAGCGACGCCGCCACCGCGTTGGGACGCGGTGATGATGCGCAACTACGGCACGCCGCCGATCGCGCTCGACCACGGCGACGGCGTGCGGGTCTGGGACGTCGACGGCCGCGAGTACCTCGACTTCGTCGGCGGCATCGCGGTGTCCTCGCTCGGCCACGCCCACCCGGCGATCGTCGCCGCGGTGACCGAGCAGGTCGGCCGGCTGGCGCACACGTCCAACCTGGCCATGCACGAGCCCGGCGTCCGGCTGGCCGAGCGGCTGGTCGAGCTGCTCGGCGCTGCCGGCGCGGGTGTTCTTCGCCAACAGCGGCGCCGAGGCCAACGAGTGCGCGCTCAAGCTGGCGCGCCTGCACGGGCGTTCGACGCGACCGCAGCGAGATCGTGTCCTGCCACGACAGCTTCCACGGCCGGACGCTCGGCGCGCTGTCGGTCACCGGCAACGCCGGCCAAGCGCGAGCCGTTCGCGCCGCTGCCCGGGCCGGTCACCTTCGTCGACTACGGCGACGTCGACGCGCTGCGGGCGGCCGTCGGTCCACAGACCGCCGCGGTGATCGTCGAACCGACGCTCGGCGAGGGCGGCGTCGTTCCGCCGCCGGCCGGCTTCCTGGCCGAGGTCCGCAGCATCTGCGACGCCGCCGGCGCGCTGCATGATCGTCGACGAGGTGCAGAGCGGCATCGGCCGCACCGGCCACTGGTTCGCCAGCCAGGCCGAGGGCGTGCGTCCCGACGTCATCACCCTGGCCAAGGGCCTCGGCGGCGGGCTGCCGATCGGTGCCTGCATCGGCATCGGCGCCGGCCGGCGAGCTGTTCGCGCCCGGGCGATCACGGCAGCACGTTCGGCGGCAACCCGGTCTCGTGCGCGGCCGCGCTGGCCGTGCTGACGACGATCGCCGACGAGCACCTGCTCGACAACGTCAAGCGGGTGGGCGAGCACCTGGCCGCCGGGCTCGAGGCGCATCGACAGCCCGCTGGTCAGCGGGATCCGCGGCAGCGGCCTGTGGCGGGCGGTCGCCCTCACCGGCGCACACGCGGCGGCCGTCGAGGCCGCGGCCCGCGGCCGCGGGCCTGCTCGTCAACGCCGTGAAGCCGGACGTGCTCCGGCTGGCCCCGCCGCTGATCCTCACCGAGGCCGACGTCGACGAGGCCGTGCCGCTGCTCGCCGCGGCCCTGAAGGCGGTCACCGGATGATCCGGCACTTCCTGCGCGACGACGACCTCGCCCCGGACGAGCTGATCGAGGTCCTCGACCTCGCCGACGCGATGAAGGCCGACCGGCACCGGCACCGTCCGCTCACCGGGCCGCAAGTCGGTGGCGCTGATCTTCGACAAGCCGACACTGCGCACCCAGCTGTCGTTCTCGGTCGGCGTCGCCGAGCTCGGCGGCCACCCGATCGTCGTCGACGGCCGGCTCGCCGGCATCGGCGTGCGCGAGTCGATCGCCGACACCACCCGGGTGCTCGCCCGCCAGGTCGCCGCGATCGTCTGGCGCACCTTCGGCCAGGAGCGCATCGAGGAGATGGCCGCGGTCAGCCCGGTGCCGGTGGTCAACGCGCTCACCGACCAGTTCCACCCGTGCCAGATCCTCGCCGACCTGCAGACCGTCCGCGAGCACAAGCAGCGCCTGCGCCGGGCTGACGTTCGCCTACCTCGGCGACGCCGCCAACAACATGGCGCACTCGTACCTGCTCGGCGGCGCCGCCGCCGGCATGCACGTCCGCGTCGCCGGGCCGGCCGGCTACCAGCCCGATCCGGCGATCGTCGCCGCCGCCGAGCGCATCGCCGCCGGCACCGGCGGATCGGTCACCGTCACCGACGACCCGCACGGTGCTCTCGACGGCGCCGACGTCGTGGCCACCGACACCTGGGTGTCGATGGGGCAGGAGGACGAGCAGGCCGAGCGCGAAGCGCCGTTCCGTGCCGTACGCGCTGACCGCCGACGCGGTCGGCCGTGCGGCCGCCGACGCGATCGTGCTGCACTGCCTGCCCGCCTACCGCGGCAAGGAGATCGCCGCCGACGGTCATCGACGGCCCGCAGAGCGTCGTCTGGGACGAGGCCGAGAACCGGCTGCACGCGCAGAAGGCGCTGCTGACCTTCCTGCTGGAGCACAGCTGATGGCCGGCGCGAAGGTCGAGCCGACCACCAAGGCGGCCCGCCACGCCCGCATCGTCGCGGTGCTGGCCGACCAGCCGGTGCGCTCGCAGGCCGAGCTCGCCGCCCTGCTCGACGAGGCCGGCGTGCACGTCACCCAGGCCACGCTGTCGCGCGACCTCGACGAGCTCGGCGCGGTGAAGCTGCGCACCCCCGACGGCGGCCTGCCGGTCTACGTCGTCCCCGAGGACGGCTCGCCGCTGACCGCGCGCGGCGCCGACGACGCGCCGCCGCAGCGGCTGGCCCGCCTGGTCGGCGAGCTGCTGACCTCGGCCGAGGCCAGCGCCAACCTCGTCGTGCTGCGCACCCCGCCCGGCGCCGCGCACTTCCTCGCGTCGGCCCTCGACCGGGCCGGCCTGCCCGAGGTGCTCGGCACGATCGCCGGGGATGACACGATCCTCGTCGTGGCCCGCGACCCGCTCGGCGGACGCGCCCTCGCCGACCACCTGCTCGACCCTGCCGCACACCGATCTGATCAGGAGACAGAGACACCTGTGAGCAAGGTCCTGACCTCCCTGCCCGTCGGCGAGCGCGTCGGCATCGCCTTCTCCGGCGGCCTCGACACCTCGGTCGCGGTCGCCTGGATGCGCGCCAAGGGCGCGATCCCGTGCACCTACACCGCCGACATCGGGCAGTACGACGAGCCGGACATCTCCGGGGTGCCGGCCCGTGCGCGCGCAGTACGGCGCCGAGCTGGCCCGCGCGGTCGACTGCCGCCGCGAGCTGGTCGAGGAGGGGCTCGCCGCGCTCGCCTGCGGCGCCTTCCACGTCCGCTCGGCCGGCCGGGCCTACTTCAACACCACGCCGCTCGGGCCGGGCCGTCACCGGCACGATGCTGGTGCGCGCGATGCAGTCCGACGACGTGCACATCTGGGGCGACGGCTCGACGTTCAAGGGCAACGACATCGAGCGGTTCTACCGCTACGGCCTGCTCGCCAACCCCGCGCCTGCGCATCTACAAGCCGTGGCTGGACGCCGACTTCGTCAGCGAGCTCGGCGGCCGCGCCGAGATGAGCCAGTGGCTGGTCGAGCACGACCTGCCCTACCGCGACAGCAAGGAGAAGGCGTACTCCACCGACGCCAACATCTGGGGCGCCACCCACGAGGCCAAGACGCCTCGAGCACCTCGACGTCTCGCTCGAGACCGTCGAGCCGATCATGGGCGTCAAGTTCTGGGATCCCGCCGTCGCGATCGACACCGAGGACGTCACGCGTGCAGTTCGTCGCCGGCCGCCCGGTCGCGATCAACGGCGTCGACGTACGACGACCCGGTCGCGCTGGTGCGCGAGGCGAACGCGATCGGCGGACGGCACGGGCTGGGCATGTCCGACCAGATCGAGAACCGCATCATCGAGGCCAAGTCGCGCGGCATCTACGAGGCGCCGGGCATGGCGCTGCTCTGGATCGCCTACGAGCGGCTGCTCAACGCCATCCACAACGAGGACACCATCGCGAACTACCACGCCGAGGGGCGCCGGCTCGGCCGGCTGCTCTACGAGGGCCGCTGGCTCGACCCGCAGTCGCTGATGCTGCGCGAGTCGATCCAGCGCTGGGTCGCCTCGCTGGTCACCGGCGAGGTCACGCTGCGCTGCGCCGCGGCGAGGACTACTCGGTGCTCGACACCCGCGGGCCGACGTTCTCCTACCACCCGGACAAGCTGTCGATGGAGCGCACCGAGCAACGCCGCGTTCGGCCCGGTCGACCGGATCGGCCAGCTGACGATGCGCAACCTCGACATCGCCGACTCGCGGGCCAAGCTCGAGCAGTACGCGGCCCAGTCCGGCGGGCAGCTCGGCCGCACCTACCTGTTCGGCGAACTTGAAGCCGCCGGCCTGGCCGAGGGCGGCGCCGACCAGATCGCCGCCAACCCGGCGGGCGGCCGACGCGGTCGGCGCCGACGAGACCGTGCTGGACAACGCGGCGATGGAGTCCGGCGTTGACTGAGCCGAGCCGAGCGGTACCCGGCTGTGGGGCGGCCGCTTCGCCGGCGGCCCGTCCGACGCGCTGGCCGCGCTGTCGCTGTCGACGCACTTCGACTGGCGGCTGGCGCCGCTACGACCTGCGGGCTCGCAAGGCGCACGCGCGCGTCCTGCACGGCGCCGGCCTGC
This sequence comes from uncultured Actinomycetota bacterium, assembly GCA_963764485.1. Lineage (GTDB taxonomy): Bacteria > Actinomycetota > Actinomycetes > Mycobacteriales > Jatrophihabitantaceae > Jatrophihabitans. The sequence continues at coordinate 130,905 of CAVXSM010000001.1, forward strand.
TCACCGACGACGAGGCTACGCCGGCATGCTCGCTCGCGCTCGACGAGCTCGACCGCGACGTCGCGACCGGCGACGTTCCGCCCGAGCGCCGGCCGACGAGGACGTGCACACCGCGCTCGAACGCGGCCTGCTCGAACGGCTCGGCACCGACTCGGCGGCAAGCTGCGGGCCGGCCGCAGCCGCAACGACCAGATCGCGACGCTGATCTGCGGCTGTACCTGCGCGACCAGGCCCGCAAGCTCGTCGCACGCGATCGCTCGACCTCGATCGACGGCCCTGATCGGGCAGGCCGAGCGGCACCTCGGCGTCGCCGATGCCCGGCATGACCCACCTGCAGCACGCCCAGCCGGTGCTGCTCGTCGCACCACCTGCTGGCCCACGTGCTGGGCCCTCGCGCGCGACGTCGACCGGCTGCGCGACTGGGACCGGCGCGCGGCCGTGTCAGCCCGCTCGGCTCCGGCGCGCTGGCCGGCTCGTCGCTGCGCGCTCGATCCCGAGGCCGTCGCCGCCGAACTCGGCTTCGACCGCGCCGGCGGAGAACTCGATCGACGCCGTCGTCCGACCGCGACTTCGTCGCCGAGTTCCTCGTTCGTCACGGCGCTGCTCGGCGTCGACCTGTCGCCGGATCGCCGAGGAGGTCATCCTCTGGGCGACGCACGGAGTTCGGCTGCGTCACGGCTCGACGACGCCTACTCCACCGGGTCAGTCGATCATGCCGCAGAAGAAGAACCCGGACGTCGCCGAGCTGGCCCGCGGCAAGGCCGGCCGCTTCATCGGCGACCTCACCGGCCTGCTCGCCACGCTCAAGGGCCTGCCGCTGGCCTACAACCGCGACCTGCAGGAGGACAAGGAGCCGGTCTTCGACGCCGTCGACAACTGCTGCACCTGCTGCTGCCGGCCGTGAGCCGGCCTGATCGCGACGCTCGCGCTTCGACACCGAGCGGCTCGAGCCGCTCGCGCCGCCGGGGCTTCTCGCTGGCGACCGACGTCGCCGAGTGGCTGGTGCGCCAGCGGCGTCGCCGTTCCGCGTGGCGCACGAGATCAGCGGGCGCGTGCGTGCGCGTACTGCGAGCAGCGCGGCATCGAGCTGGCCGACCTCACCGACGACGCACCTCGCCGCGATCGTCGCCGCGAGCTGACCCCGGACGTGCGCGCGGTGCTGTCCGTGGCCGGCTGCGCTCGCCTCGCGCTCGGCGGTCGGCGGCACGGCGCCCGAGCGGGTGGCCGAGCAGCTCGCGGCGCTGGCCGACGCTCGTCGCACGACGCAGGCGGCCTGGGCCGGCGCGCTGACCGGTGACCGTCGATCGCGCAGCGGCTGGCCGGCGCGGCGCCGTCGCGACTGGCGCCGCGGCTGCTCGGCGCCGTCGTCGTCTCCGACGTCGGCGGCGCCGAGGTCGCGGTCCGGCTGACCGAGGTCGAGGCCTACGAGGGCGCGGACGACCCGGCCTCGCACGCCTTCCGCGGCCCGACCGCCGCGCACCGCGGTGATGTTCGGGCCGGCCGGGCACCTGTACTGCTACTTCACCTACGGCATGCACTGGTGCGCCAACATCGTGTGCGGGACGGACGGACGTCGCCGCGGCGGTGCTGCTGCGGGCCGGCGAGGTCGTCGACGGCGCTCGACGCGGCCCGGGCCCGCCGGCCGGCCGCGCGGCGGGACGCCGACCTGGCCCGCGGGCCGGCCCGGCTGGCGACCTGCCTCGGCCTGGCCGCGGCCGCAGAACGGCGCTCGACCTGTGCGACCCGACCTCGCCGGTGCGGCTCGAGTCGATGCCCGGCGCGCCGGCGCCCGGCGTCATCGGCCGGCCCGCGGGTCGGCATCAGCGTCGCCGACCGAGCGGCCGTGGCGGTTCTGGCTGGCCGGTGAGCCGACGGTGTCGGCGTTCAAGGCGGGTGGGCGCAACCGGCGCCGCGACCGGACCGGCAGACTGACGCCGTGAGTGACCGACCACCCGGCCGACCTGCCGCCGCGACCTGCGCGAGGCCCACGAGGTCCTGGCCTCCGGCGCGGCGCAGATCCTGCCCGCCGACGGCCTGGCCGAGCGGCTGCTCGCCGCGCACACGCGAGCAGCGGCCGCTGCGGGTCAAGCTCGGCATCGACCCGTCCGGCACCGACCTGACGCTCGGGCACGCCGTCGTGCTGCGCAAGCTGCGCCAGTTCCAGGACCTCGGGCACACCGCGGTGCTGGTCGTCGGCGGCTTCACCGGCCAGGTCGGCGACCCGTCCGGGCGCACAGCGACCCGCGTCGGCCCAGAGCGCCGACGACGTCGATCGCCAACGCGCAAGGGCTACTTCGACCAGCTGATGCGCATCCTCGACCCGCGACCGCACCGAGGTCGTCAACAACGCCGACTGGCTCGGCCCGATGAGCCTGGCCGAGCATGCTCGGCTACACCCGCGCAGGTGACGGTCGCCCAGCTGCTCGAGCGCGACGACTTCGCCCGCCGGTTCGCGGCGCAACCAGCCGATCAGCCTGTCCGAGTTCTTCTACCCGCTGCTGCAGGGCATCGACTCGGTCGAGATCCGCGCCGACATCGAGCTCGGCGGCACCGACCAGACCTTCAACAACCTGGTCGGCCGCGAGCTGCAGCGCTCCCGCGGCCAGGCGCCGCAGGCCGTGCTGACCGTGCCGCTGCTCGTCGGCACCGACGGCGTCGAGAAGATGGGCAAGTCGCTCGGCAACTACATCGCGCATCGCCGAGCCGGCCGCCGAGCAGTTCGGCAAGCTGATGAGCATCCCGGACACCGTGGTCGGCACTGTACGCCCGGCTGTGCACGGCCCTGCACCCGCGCGAGGTCGACGAGCTCGAGGCCGAGGTGGCCGCCGGGGGAGCGGCGGCCAACCGGGCCAAGCGGCGCGATGGCCCGCGCGGTCGTCGCGCTCTACCACGGCGCGGACGCGGCGCGACGCGGCCGAGGAGCGCTTCGACGCGGTGTTCAAGCGCGGCGAGGTGCCCGACCGACGCCCCGGAGTGCGCGCTGCCGGCCGGCGACCCGGTGCACCTGCCCGCGGTGCTCGTGGCCGGCGGCCTGGCGGCGAGCACCAGCGCGGCCCGCCGCGACATCGACGCCGGCGCGGTGCGGATCGACGGCGACCGCGTTGCCGGCCCGGCAGCTACGACCTGCCGCGGGCCGACGCTCGTCGGCCGGGTGCTCGCCGTCGGGCAAGCGCGCGCGCCGCCCGGCTGGTCGACGCTCGGCGCGCTCCGGCCAGCCGGTCGCGGTGCGCCCAGGTCACAGAAGTCGAGGCCCGCCGTCGAGCGCGTCGATCGCGACGGCTGCCGAGCGCGTCGCAGCCCCCGGAAACACTGGGCCTGAGCGCGTTCGCCGAGGGGATTTGCACTCGCTCGCGCGGCGCTGACTAATGTTCTCCTTGTTCGCGGGACGGAGCCACGCATGAGCCGAGCCGGGTCGGAGCAGGTGCCGCCAGGCGCGACGCGCCCCAAGCACGAGGCACCGGACTCGTCGAGCGCCCCGACCAAGTGGGAGTCCGGGCGGTGCCGGTCGTGTTTGACCGTGCGGAACCGACCGGGTAACGTATCTCGGGTTGCCCCCGATCGGCCCGAAAGGGCCGTGACGGTGTGCGTCCGCTCCTTGAGAACTCAACAGCGTGCCGAAAGTTAGTGCCATATATACAACTCTCGTCTCGCGATCCGGCTTCGTCGGTCGCGTGAAGAGATTCCTTTGGTACATCGAGCAAGAACACATCTGTATTCGCAGGGTCAGCTCAGCTCGTATGGACCAGTGATTGAAGCTGTCGCCAGGACGGCGACTTTCTGTGTCGACAAACCGGTGCTGTTCGCAGTGCCGGTTGTCAATATACATTCACGGAGAGTTTGATCCTGGCTCAGGACGAACGCTGGCGGCGTGCTTAACACATGCAAGTCGAGCGAGGCCCTTCCTTCGGGAAGGTGCCCTAGCGGCGAACGGGTGAGTAACACGTGGGCAACCTGCCCCTAGCACTGGGATAACTCCGGGAAACCGGGGCTAATACCGGATACGACCTCTGAGGGCATCCTCCGGAGGTGGAAAGGATTACTGGCTAGGGATGGGCCCGCGGCCTATCAGCTTGTTGGTGGGGTAACGGCCTACCAAGGCGACGACGGGTAGCCGGCCTGAGAGGGCGACCGGCCACACTGGGACTGAGACACGGCCCAGACTCCTACGGGAGGCAGCAGTGGGGAATATTGCACAATGGGCGAAAGCCTGATGCAGCGACGCCGCGTGAGGGATGACGGCCTTCGGGTTGTAAACCTCTTTCAGCAGGGACGAAGCGAAAGTGACGGTACCTGCAGAAGAAGCACCGGCCAACTACGTGCCAGCAGCCGCGGTAATACGTAGGGTGCAAGCGTTGTCCGGAATTATTGGGCGTAAAGAGCTCGTAGGCGGCTTGTCGCGTCGGCTGTGAAAACCTGGGGCTCAACCCCGGGCCTGCAGCCGATACGGGCAAGCTAGAATTCGGTAGGGGAGACTGGAATTCCTGGTGTAGCGGTGAAATGCGCAGATATCAGGAGGAACACCGGTGGCGAAGGCGGGTCTCTGGGCCGATATTGACGCTGAGGAGCGAAAGCGTGGGGAGCGAACAGGATTAGATACCCTGGTAGTCCACGCCGTAAACGTTGGGCGCTAGGTGTGGGCCACATTCCACGTGGTCTGTGCCGCAGCTAACGCATTAAGCGCCCCGCCTGGGGAGTACGGCCGCAAGGCTAAAACTCAAAGGAATTGACGGGGGCCCGCACAAGCGGCGGAGCATGTGGCTTAATTCGATGCAACGCGAAGAACCTTACCTGGGCTTGACATGCAGGGAAATCTCGTAGAGATACGGGGTCCGTAAGGGCCTTGCACAGGTGGTGCATGGCTGTCGTCAGCTCGTGTCGTGAGATGTTGGGTTAAGTCCCGCAACGAGCGCAACCCTCGTCCTATGTTGCCAGCGAGTAATGTCGGGGACTCATAGGAGACTGCCGGGGTCAACTCGGAGGAAGGTGGGGATGACGTCAAGTCATCATGCCCCTTATGTCCAGGGCTGCACACATGCTACAATGGCCGGTACAAAGGGCTGCGATACCGCAAGGTGGAGCGAATCCCAGAAAGCCGGTCTCAGTTCGGATTGGGGTCTGCAACTCGACCCCATGAAGTCGGAGTCGCTAGTAATCGCAGATCAGCAACGCTGCGGTGAATACGTTCCCGGGCCTTGTACACACCGCCCGTCACGTCACGAAAGTCGGTAACACCCGAAGCCGGTGGCCCAACCCTTGTGGAGGGAGCCGTCGAAGGTGGGATTGGCGATTGGGACGAAGTCGTAACAAGGTAGCCGTACCGGAAGGTGCGGCTGGATCACCTCCTTTCTAAGGAGCATCTGGCGCGCTCTGTTCGAGAGTTGCGTCCAGGCGCGCCATCACGAGCGAACGTCTCGTGGGGATTGCTCAAGGGTGGAACACTAACTAGTTCGGTCGAACGCGTCAGCGGCGTCGTCAGTACAGCGGATCTTGATCCGCAGGAACCTCGAGTCGCTCGGCGTCGAATCGCCGTAGGCACGCTGTTGAGTCCTGAGGGAGCGGAACTTCCGCCCTCAGGCGTTTGTCGTCTCCGGCCACTGGCCGGCGCCGGCAACGCAGAACACGTCCGGCCTCCTCGGTCATCGAACGGCACTGCCTCGGCGGTGCACGCGATGGATCCACCGACGGAGGTCGCCCGTACCTTGAGAACTGCACAGTGGACGCGAGCATCTTTGTGGCCAAGTTAATAAGGGCGCACGGTGGATGCCTTGGCACCAGGAGCCGATGAAGGACGTAAGGGGCTGCGATAAGCCTCGGGGAGCTGCCGACTGAGCTTTGATCCGAGGATTTCCGAATGGGGAAACCCGGCAGGAGTCATGTCCTGTCACCCATGCCTGAACACATAGGGCATGCGGAGGGAACGTGGGGAAGTGAAACATCTCAGTACCCACAGGAAGAGAAAGCAACCGCGATTCCGTTAGTAGTGGCGAGCGAAAGCGGAAGAGGCCAAACCACATACGCGTGATAGCCGGCAGGCGTTGCGTATCTGGGGTTGTGGGGCCGCATTGCTGGTTCTGCCGAATCAGCAAGGAGTCAGAAAGCGTCGTAGTTAGTCGAAGGACTTGGGAAGGTCCGGCACAGAGGGTGATACCCCCGTAGACGAAAACTCGACGCCTCCTTTGCGTTACCCCAAGTAGCAGCGAGCCCGTGAAATTCGCTGTGAATCTGGCGGGACCACCCGCTAAGCCTAAATACTCCCTGGTGACCGATAGCGGACAAGTACCGTGAGGGAAAGGTGAAAAGTACCCCGGGAGGGGAGTGAAATAGTACCTGAAACCGCGCGCCTACAAGCCGTTGGAGCGTCGCTATGCCTTGCGCATAGTCGTGACAGCGTGCCTTTTGAAGAATGAGCCTGCGAGTTAGCGTTACGTGGCGAGGTTAACCCGTGAGGGGTAGCCGTAGCGAAAGCGAGTCTGAATAGGGCGAATGAGTCGCGTGATCTAGACCCGAAGCGAAGTGATCTACCCATGGCCAGGTTGAAGCGCGGGTAAGACCGCGTGGAGGACCGAACCCACCAGGGTTGAAAACCTGGGGGATGAGCTGTGGGTAGGGGTGAAAGGCCAATCAAACTTCGTGATAGCTGGTTCTCCCCGAAATGCATTTAGGTGCAGCGTCGCGTGTTTCTTGCCGGAGGTAGAGCTACTGGATGGTCTAGGGGGCCTACAAGCTTACCGAAATCAGCCAAACTCCGAATGCCGGTAAGTGAGAGCGCGGCAGTGAGACTGCGGGCGATAAGGTTCGTAGTCGAGAGGGAAACAACCCAGATCACCAGCTAAGGTCCCTAAGCGTGTGCTAAGTGGGAAAGGATGTGGAGTCGCACAGACAACCAGGAGGTTGGCTTAGAAGCAGCCACCCTTTAAAGAGTGCGTAATAGCTCACTGGTCAAGTGATTCTGCGCCGACAATGTAACGGGGCTCAAGCACACCACCGAAGCTGTGGCATTCACGCAATAGCCCGCCGGTCATCTACGGATGGCCGGCCAGGTGTGCGGATGGGTAGGGGAGCGTCGTGTGCCGAAGGAAGCGGCGGGGTAACCCAGCCGTGGACGGCACACGAGTGAGAATGCAGGCATGAGTAGCGAAAGAGGAGTGAGAAACTCCTCCGCCGAATGACCAAGGGTTCCTGGGCCAGGCTAATCCGCCCAGGGTAAGTCGGGACCTAAGGCGAGGCCGACAGGCGTAGTCGATGGACAACGGGTTGATATTCCCGTACCCGCGAAAGAGCGCCCATGCCGAACCTAGCGATGCTAAGCGCCAGAAGCCGGAACGACCTTCGGGTCCGACGCGGTGGATCGCGCGACCCGAACTAGTAGTAGACAAGCGATGGGGTGACGCAGGAAGGTAGTCGTACCGGTAAGTGGATATACCGGGGTAAGCGTGTAGGGCGTTGCGTAGGTAAATCCGCACAACATGTAGCCTGAGACGTGATGCATAGCCGATTGCGGCGAATTCGATGATCCTATGCTGCCGAGAAAAGCCTCTAGCGAGCTCTTAGCGGCCCGTACCCCAAACCGACACAGGTGGTCAGGTAGAGAATACCAAGGCGATCGAGAGAACCATGGTTAAGGAACTCGGCAAAATACCTCCGTAACTTCGGGAGAAGGGGGGCCCGCCAGCGTGACGGAACTTGCTTCCCGAGCGTTGGCTGGCCGCAGAGACCAGCGAGAAGCGACTGTTTACTAAAAACACAGGTCCGTGCGAAGTAGCAATACGATGTATACGGACTGACGCCTGCCCGGTGCTGGAACGTTAAGGGGACGGGTTAGTACTTCGGTGCGAAGCTCAGAACTTAAGCGCCAGTAAACGGCGGTGGTAACTATAACCATCCTAAGGTAGCGAAATTCCTTGTCGGGTAAGTTCCGACCTGCACGAATGGCGTAACGACTTCTCGACTGTCTCAACCATGGACTCGGCGAAATTGCACTACGAGTAAAGATGCTCGTTACGCGCGGCAGGACGGAAAGACCCCGGGACCTTTACTATAGTTTGATATTGGTGCTCGGTTCGGCTTGTGTAGGATAGGTGGGAGACTGTGAAGTCGGCACGCTAGTGTCGGTGGAGTCAACGTTGAAATACCACTCTGGTCGAATTGGGTGTCTAACCTCGGTCCGTAATCCGGATCAGGGACAGTGTCAGATGGGTAGTTTGACTGGGGCGGTCGCCTCCCAAAAAGTAACGGAGGCGCCCAAAGGTTCCCTCAGCCTGGTTGGCAATCAGGTGTCGAGTGCAAGTGCACAAGGGAGCTTGACTGTGAGACAGACATGTCGAGCAGGAGCGAAAGCTGGGACTAGTGATCCGGCACCGGCAAGTGGAAGCGGTGTCGCTCAACGGATAAAAGGTACCCCGGGGATAACAGGCTGATCTTCCCCAAGAGTCCATATCGACGGGATGGTTTGGCACCTCGATGTCGGCTCGTCGCATCCTGGGGCTGGAGTAGGTCCCAAGGGTTGGGCTGTTCGCCCATTAAAGCGGTACGCGAGCTGGGTTTAGAACGTCGTGAGACAGTTCGGTCCCTATCCGCCGCGCGCGCAGGAGATTTGAGAAGGGCTGTCCCTAGTACGAGAGGACCGGGACGGACGAACCTCTGGTGTGCCAGTTGTTCCGCCAGGAGCACTGCTGGTTGGCTACGTTCGGAAGGGATAACCGCTGAAAGCATCTAAGCGGGAAGCTCGCTTCAAGATGAGATCTCCCATCCTTTATGGAGTAAGGCCCCCGGCTAGACCACCGGGTTGATAGGCCGGAAGTGGAAGCGTGGTAACACGTGCAGCTGACCGGTACTAATAGGCCGAGGACTTGCCACAAACACAAAATCTGCTAGCGGGCTTCAGGCCCGCACGCGCGTCCACTGTGCGGTTCCCGAGGTACGGTCCCCGCGGCTGCTGTTTCTGATCCGAGACAGCGCCGCGGTGCGGACCATATCTCCATAGAGTTTCGGCGACCATAGCGAGAGGGAAACGCCCGGTCCCATCCCGAACCCGGAAGCTAAGCCTCTCAGCGCCGATGGTACTGCGCGGGCCACTGCGTGGGAGAGTAGGACGTCGCCGGACACAATTTGCAGACGAGGGTCGTTCGGTTCGCCGAACGGCCCTCGTCTCGTTTTCGCAAGCCGGCCGCCGGCCGGGACAGGGATGGATGGTTATGTCAGGTCCACGACGGGGCGCCGGCGCTCGCGCCGGCGGCAATTCCGAGCCCGCCCGAGGGCGTGGGGCCGGCCGGCCGAGTTCGAGCGGCCGCGCCGCGGGTCAGGGTCGTTCCACGACGGGTGGCAACGCCGGGTCAAGTGGCGGTTCGGCCGGCACCGGCCGGCCGGCGCGTTCCGGCGCGGTTCGCCCCACCAAGTCAGGTGCTGAGCCGGCGCGCGGGCGCTCGGCGCGAACCCCGCGCGATGCCGCGCCCGAGCGTCGGGCCGGGGCGCCCAAGCGCGGTGCTGGCGGCGTCCGATCGGGGCGCACCGGAGCGTCGTGGTGCCGCTCCCGAGCGTCGGGCCGGGGCACCCGAGCGTCGTGGTGCGGCTCCCGAGCGTGCGGGCCGGGGCACCCGAGCGTCGTGGTGCCGCTCCCGAGCGTCGTGGTGGCGCCGCCGACCGGCGGTCCGGACCTGCCGAATCCAGTCGCGGTCGACCGCGGGCGGCCGCTCCGGCCCGCCGGTCCAGCGATCGCACGTCCGGCCCCGGTGAGACCGAGACCTTCCCGACGGCGGGACTCCCGCCGGTCCCAGAGGACGCCGATGTGACGCTGCTCGACCGCAGCGTCCGCGCCGAACTGCGCTCCTTGTCGAAGCTGAACGCCGAGGCCGTGGGCCGCTACCTGGTCGCGGCCGGTCAGATGATCGATGTCGACCCGCAGCGGGCTCTGGCTCATGCCCGGGCCGCGCGGGCGCGGGCCGCCCGGGTGGCGGCAGTTCGCGAGGCCGTCGGCATTGCGGCGTATCACGCCGGCGAGTGGGCCGAGGCGCTTACGGAGCTGCGCACGGCACGCCGGATCTCGGGCGATCCGCGGAATCTTCCGCTCATCGCCGACTGCGAGCGCGCCCTCGGCCGACCCGAGCAGGCGGCGCGGGTGCTCAGCGATCCCCAGGTGCGCAAGCTGGACGCCGAGACGCGAGTCGAGTTGCTGATCGTCGTCGCCGGAGCGCGCCGGGACGTCGGGCAACTCGACGCCGCGCTGTCGGTGCTGGCTCGGGGCGGGCTGGACAAGAACCGCCCCGGACCGGGATCGGCCCGGCTCTGGTACGCCTACGCCGATGCGCTCGAAGACGCCGGGCGACGCGACGAGGCGGCCGGATGGTTCGCGGCGTCCGCGGCGCTCGATCCGGACGGCGAGCTGGACTCGGCCGAGCGCGCCGCAGCACTGCTCTGACGACCGTGCGGCGTCGGCCGCGTAGCGGACACGTCCGACCGATGGCGATACGTCGTCCACAGCCCCGGTATTGATCCACAGGTGACGCGGCCGAACCCCGGTGCCGGGCGAAGCGGCCCACCCTGTGTCGCATGACCGCATCGGCGAATCCGCGCACCCCTGACAACCACGTGTTCCTGCGCGGCCGGCTCGCCGCCGAGCCGATGCTGCGCGAGCTGCCGAGCGGCGACGTCCTGGCGGTCTTCCGGGTGACCGTGGAACGGCCGCCTGGCGAGCGCGCGCGGGTCGACAGCATCGAGTGCGCTGCGGTGAAACCGCGAGTGCGCAAGGTGCTGGCCCGGGCGAAGACCGGTGACTCGATCGAGGTGATCGGCAGCCTGCATCGCCGGTTCTGGCGCACGCCGGCTGGTCCGGCGAGCCGTTACGCCGTCGACGCCGACACGGTGCGAGTCCTCAAGCCTGATCGCTCAACCGGCGCATCACGAGGCCGGAAGCCGGTTTCGGCGTGAACAGGGTCGACTTGCGCGGCATCCGGGCGCCGGCTGCGGCGACCGCGGCGACCGCGGCCACCGGCGTCGGCCGCAGCAACAGGGCGAAGCCGCCGCGCGCGCCGGCATCGTGCACGGCCTCCTCCACCGAATGCGCGTATCCCACCGTGTCCACGTCGTCGTCGAGTCCCCAGACCTTCTCCACCAGCGCCCGGTGCACCACGGTCACGTCCAGATCGGCTAGCGCCGCGACGTCGCCCGGCACGCGCCGCCGCGGCACGTAGCCGGCCACGGGGATCGGTCACCACATACGAATCGGTGCCGTCGGTGAGCACCGCGGCGAACCCGTCGACGCCGTCGATGCCGGCCAGGGCGTCCTGCGCCGAGCCGTCGACCGCGTCGACATCGCCATCGGCCTTGAGCGCGGCCACCGCGTCGGCGAGCGCGACACCGGCGATCGAGCGGTGGATCGCATGAACCTGCGGGCCGTACTCGGACGAGTCGACCACGAGGGCCAGGCCACGGTCCCACGGACCGGCGCCGTCGCTCGCGCGGCGCAGTCGCTGCCGTTCCTGGTAGGTCGCATACCGGTGATGACCGTCGGCGATGAGCGCGCGCCGCGCGGCCAGATCCGCCGAAACCAGCCGCAAGGACTCCGGGTCGGTCACGGCCCACAGCCGGTGCGTGATCCCGTCCGGCGTGGTTGCTTGCGCGACTGGCGGCCGATCGTCCACCGTGCGCAGCAGTTCCGACGCCGGGCCGCCGCCGTCGTAGACCAGATAGATCGGTTCCAGATCGGCACCAGTGGCGGTCATGACCTCGAGCCGATCGGCCACGGGGCCGGCCATGGTGTTCTCGTGCGGCAGGATCACGCCGTCGGCGGCGTCGCGCAGTTCAACCGCGCCGAGCAGTCCCCGCGTGGCGTTTCCGGAGTCGTCGCGCAGCTCGTAGACGTAGAGCGCCGGCTCGGCGTCGACGGCATACAGGCCGTCATGCACCCAGCGATCAAGCGTCTCGGCCGCGCCGGCGTAGCCCTGCGGCGTCGGCTCGGGCAGGACGACGGCGACGGCGTTGTCGGCGTCGGCGGCGAGCAACCGAGCACGAGTCTGCTCATCGATCACGTCATACGGCGGGGACAGCAGGCGACCCAGCCGTTCTTGGTCGACCCGCGGCCGCAACCCGCGAAACGGTTCGAGGGAAAGGCCCTGGGACGTGTCCTCGTGCGCCGCGGCGGTCATGGGTGGCGATCGTACGCACGTCGCGGCGCGTGCAATCATGCGACCCGTGGCCCTGTACCTGCGCGAATCGGTCCGGCCGCTGACCGAGGACCACGATGTTGCCCTGCTCGATCTGGACGGCGTGGTGTACGTAGGTCCGGATGCGGTCCCCGGGGCCCAGCAGGCGCTGGCGGCCGCGCGGGACAGCGGCATGCGCCTGGCCTTCGTCACGAACAACGCGGCCCGGCCGCCGCATGCCGTGGCCGATCATCTGACCGAGCTAGGGATACCGGCCAAGGCGGCCGAGGTCGTCACCTCGGCGCAGGCCGCGGCGCGCTATCTGGCCGACCGGCTTCCGGGGGGCGCCCGGGTGCTCGTCGTCGGTACGACCGGGCTCGAGGAAGCCCTGCGCGAGCGCGGGTTGAATCCGGTTCCCGACGCGCAGGGCCAGGTCGACGCGGTCGTGCAGGGGTACTCACCCGAACTCAACTGGCGGCTGCTGGCCGAGGGCGCGATCGCGATCAACCGCGGCGTGCCCTGGGTCGCGACCAACCTCGACCCGACGGTGCCGTCGGCGCGGGGTCCGCTGCCGGGCAACGGCTCGCTGGTGGCCGCGCTGCGCCATGCCACCGGGGTCGAGCCGGTGGCGACCGGCAAGCCCGATCCGACGATGCATCGCGAGTCGGTGCTGCGCTCGAAGGCGGAGCGTCCGATTGTCGTGGGCGACCGGCTCGACACCGACATCGAAGGCGCCAACGCGGTGGGCTGCGAGAGCCTGCTCGTCTTCACCGGGGTCACCACGCCGCGCGACCTGCTGATGGCGTCGCCGAAACTGCGGCCGACCTATCTGGCCCGCGATCTTGGCGGCCTGTTGGTCAGCCATCCCGAACCGCAGGCCAACGACGGTGGATTCGAGTGCGGCTCCTGGCGCGCCGCGGTCGCCGATGTCGATGGCGACGATCCCGTGCTGGACCTGGTCCGACGCCGGGGCGCGCGTTCGACCGACGATGCGGGCCGCGACGATGCCGGACCGGACGACGCGGACGGCGACGATCTGGATGCGCTACGGGCCCTGTGCGCGGCGTGGTGGGCGGCGCAATCGGAATCCGGACGGGACGGTCGCCGGCCCGGGTCGGCGCTGGTGATCCGACCGGGCTCGGTCGGCGGGTCCGCGACCGACGACGACGCGGCCGCCGTGCTCGACCGGCTCGGCCTGGACTGACCGCGGAACGGCGCCGGTCAGAAGATCGAACGCAGCTTCATCAGGTCCCGCACGCCCGCATCGACTTTCACCCGCCCGGTGGCCCACGCCGACGCCATCTTGAGATTGCCGTCGACCAGGGCAACGAGGTCATCGCTCGACATGGCCAGCTTCACCTGGGCGTCGCGCGGGTGATCGCGGGTGATGTCGAGCAGCAGTCCATCCTTCAGCCGGCCCGAGAAGACCACGTCGAGGTCGCGAATGGTGCACGTGATGCTTCGATCGAAACCCCACTTGCGGCGCGCGGGGTCGTTCGCCGCCAGGCGGTCGGCAAGCATCTGCAGCGCGTTCTCACACTGCTCGACTGTGGCCACAGTTGTCCTTTGCCGGTCGGTCTCATATCGCGTCGGCCTCAGCGTCCCCGATCCGGGGGAGCGCCAGACCGATCGACGCTACCGCAGCACCGGGCCGGTACCGTTCAAGACCATCAGGGCCGTGCAACACCGCGGCCGGTGACAACGAGGCGTCAGGAGTTGTGCGTTGTCCGAGCTCGAAAACCCGGACGTCCCGGAACCGACGGGTGCGGCCGAGCCGGCGCCTGGCCCACGGGGCGACGAGAACTCGCTGAGTCACAACGCCCAGAGCGAGCTCGCGCGGCTGGCCGGGCTGCCAATGGCCGAGCACCCGGATGTCTATCAGGGCATCCATGCCGAGTTGCAGGCGGCGCTCGCGGCCATCGACGACGCCTGATCGATCAGTGCGAGCCTGACGCAGTGCCGAAACGCCTCTCGCGACTCGACGCCGAACTCGTCCGCCGCGGGTTGGCCCGCTCGCGCGAGCACGCCGGCGAAATGATCGCCGCGGGCCGGGTCGAAGTGCGCGGCGCGCTCGCGTCGAAGTCTGCCACCGGCGTCGACGCCGATGAATCGGTGCGGGTCCGGCCCGACGACGACGATCCCGGCTACGCCTCGCGCGGTGGCCACAAGCTGGCCGGTGCGCTCGCCGCCTTCCCGGCGGTCAGGGTCGAAGGTCGCCGCTGTCTTGACGCCGGCGCGTCCACCGGCGGGTTCACCGACGTCCTACTGCGCGCCGGTGCCGCCGAGGTGATCGCGGTCGACGTGGGCTACGGCCAGCTGGCCTGGTCATTGCGCACCGACCCCCGCGTTGTCGTGCACGACCGCACCAATGTGCGCGCGCTGACGCCGGACGCGATCGGCGGCCCGGCCCAGTTGACGGTCGTGCGACCTGTCGTTCATCTCGCTGCCGATCGTGTTGCCCGCCCTCGTCGGGTGTACGACCGTCGACGGCGATGTCCTGCCGATGGTCAAGCCCCAGTTCGAGGTGGGCCGCGAGCGGCTGGGGGCGGGTGGCGTCGTCCGCGACCCGACCCATCGGGCCGACGCCGTCGTCCGGGTGGCCGCCGTTGCCGCTGAGCTGGGTTGGCCGGCCCAGGGCGTGGCGCGCAGCCCGTTGCCCGGCCCGTCGGGCAACGTGGAATTCTTCCTGTGGCTCCGACGTGGCGAGCGTCCGGGCGTCAGTGACGACGAGATCATCCAGATCGTGACCGTGAGTGAGGAGGGCCCCGCATGAGCGACGCCCGAGCCGTCCTGCTGGTCGCGCACACCTCACGGCGTCAGATCGTCACCCTCGCGAACCGGGCCGCGGCCCAACTGCAGGCCGCCGGCGTCGAGGTGCGGATGCTGCCCGATGAGGCCACGGCCTGCGTCTCGGAATCGGTCCGCGTCGTCGAGGCCACGCACGCGGCTGACGACTGCGAGCTCGTCATCGCGCTCGGCGGTGACGGCACCTTCCTGCGCGCCGCCGAGCTCGCCCACCCGGCCGGCGTCCCGATGATCGGCGTCAACCTCGGGCACGTCGGGTTCCTGGCCGAGGCCGACCCGGAATCGCTCGATGCGGCGGTCGCGGCGATCGTGGCTCGGCGCTACCGCGTCGAGGAACGCGTCACGGTCGATGCCGAGGTCCTGCTCGACGGAGCGGTCACCGCGCACGCCTGGGCGTTGAACGAGGCCTCACTCGAGCGCACGAATCGCGAGCGGATGCTCGAGATCGCCGTCGCGGTCGACGAGCGCCCGTTGCTGCGCTTCGGCTGCGACGGCCTGCTCTGCTCGACCCCAACCGGGTCCACGGCCTATGCCTTCTCGGCCGGCGGCCCGATCATGTGGCCCGATGTCGACGCCCTTCTGGTGGTGCCGAATGCCGCGCACGCGCTGTTCGCCCGCCCGATCATCGTGGCCCCGACGTCGGTGGTCGACGTGGACCTCGTCAGCCCGGGCCACGAGGCGGTACTCAGCTGCGATGGCCGGCGCTCGCTCGCCGTCCCCGCGGGCGCTCGCGTCCGCATGCGCCGGGGAGCCCGATCGATCAAGATCGCCCGCCTCGGCGACCTCAGTTTCAGCGACCGGCTGGTGTCGAAGTTCCAGCTACCGGTGCGCAGCCTGCGCGAGGCGTCCCCGCCGCCGGCCGACATCGACGACTGACGATCGGCCGGGCCGATAGCCTGGTCTGTGTGAGCCGAGCAGGTGGAGTCGAGGGTGCTTGACGAGCTGCGGATCCGCGGGCTCGGCGTCATCGACGAGGCGGTGCTGCCGCTCGGCCCGGGACTCACGGTGGTCACCGGCGAGACCGGCGCCGGCAAGACGATGGTCGTCACCGGCCTGCTGCTGCTCTTCGGCGGCCGGGCCGACTCGGCGCGGGTGCGCACCGGATGCGACGCCGCCGTGGTCGATGGACGGTTGGCGGTCAACGGCGACTCGGCGGCCGCCGAGCGGGTCCGCGCGGCCGGCGGTGAGCTCGACGACGGTGGCGAGCTCGTGCTGCGGCGCGTCGTCACCACCAACGGCCGCTCCCGCGCCCACGTCGGCGGGGCGCCGGCTCCGGTCGCGGTGCTCGGCGACCTGGCCGAGCACCTGCTCACCGTCCACGGCCAGTCCGACCAGCTGCGCCTGGTGCGGCCCGGCGCTCAGCGCGCCGCCCTCGACCGCTATGCGCGCCTGGACCTGGAGCCGTTCGCGGCCGCGTTCACCGACTGGCGCGCCGCCGCAATGGCGCTGTCCGAGCGGGTCCGTCGCGCCGCCGAGCTGCGCCGCGAGTCCGAGCTGCTGACCCATGGCATCGCCGAGATCGAGGCCGCCGCCCCGCAACCGGGTGAGGCCGACGAACTGGCGGGCCTCGCCGCCCGGCTCGGTTCGGCCGAGGCCCTCACGATCGCGGCGCAGACGGCGCACGACGTTCTGCTCGGCGCTCCCGACGACCCGGGCGGCGCCGCGGCCGACGTCTCGCAACGGCTGGCCGTGGTCGGTCGGCTGCTCGCCCAGCAGGCCGGGTCCGACACCGAACTGGATGCGCTGGCCGCCCGGCTCACCGATCTCGCCGCCCTCGCCGCCGATCTGGGCGCCGAATTCGGTGCGTACGCCGAGCAGATCGACGCCGACCCGGCCCGCCTCGAACAGATCGAGTCGCGCCGGGCCACGCTCGCGGCGCTCGTCCGGAAGTACTGCGACGACCCCGAGCCGAGCCTGGACGGCGTGCTGAAGTGGGCGGCCGCGGCGCAGACCCGGCTGGCCGACATCGACGTGTCCGACGATGCCATCGCCGCGTTGCGGGCCGCCGCCGACGGCGCCGCGGCGAGCGTGGCCGAGCAGGCCGCCACCATCTCGGCCCGGCGCCGCAGCGCGGCCGCCGAGCTGGCGACGGCCGTCTCGGCCGAGCTGGCCGGGCTGGCGATGCCCGACGCCCGACTCGAGATCGACGTGGCGCCGCGATCCCCGTCGGCCGGTCTGCCGCTGCTCGAGGTGGACGGACGGCAGGTCGCGGTCGGGGTCGACGGGGCCGACGACGTGCGGCTGCTCCTGCAGCCCCATCCGGGGACGCCGCCGCTGCCGCTGGGTCGCGGCGCGTCGGGCGGTGAGCTGTCTCGGGTGATGCTTGCGCTCGAGGTGTGTCTGGCCGGCACCGATCCCGTCCCGACGATGGTGTTCGACGAGGTCGACGCCGGCGTCGGCGGCCGGGCGGCGATCGAGGTCGGGCGCCGGCTCGCCCGCCTCGCCCGGCACCGGCAGGTGTTGGTGGTCACTCACCTGGCCCAGGTGGCCGCCTTCGCCGACCGGCACGTGGTCGTCGACAAACCGGCCGCGGCCGGCGCGGCGGGGGGCACAGCGGACGGAGCTGCGGGCGTCACCGCGAGCGACGTCCGCGTGGTCACCGACGACGATCGCATCGCCGAACTGGCCCGCATGCTGGCCGGTTCGGACAGCCCGACCGCCCGCGAGCACGCCGCCGAGCTGCTCGCCGACGCCGCCGCCGAACATGCCGCCGAACACGGCGCCGAACCGGCCGCGGGCGGGCCACGGCGCCCGGCCGCCCGGGCTCGCCGCGCCGCCGGCTCGGCCCGCTGAGAGTCGCCCACGACCGCGTGGCGGAAACGGGCTGCCAGGAATTGGATGGCACGATAGGCAGCCATGAAGCTTGCAACGTTGCGCCGTCGCTCCGATGCCCTGCCGGGCGTCTCCGGGGTGGCGCGACTCGACCGCCGGACGCCCCGGTTGGCCGGTCGGCTGAACCCCGGTGACGTCGCGATCATCGACCACGTCGATCTCGACCGGATGTCCGCCGAGGCCCTGGTTGCCGCCAAACCGGCCGCGATAATCAACGCGCAGCCCAGCATTTCCGGGCGCTACCCCAACCTCGGGCCGCAGTTGATCGTCGCGCACGGCATCCTGCTGCTCGACAACGTCGGGGCCGAGATCTTCGCGGGCGTGAAAGAGGGCACCAAGGTTCGGATCGACGGCAACACGGTGTTCGTCGGCGAGCACGCGGTCGTCACCGGCACGCCCCAGGACATCGAGAGCGTCCAGGAGCTCATGACCGAGGCCAAGTCCGGGCTCTCGTCGCAGCTCGAAGCGTTCGCCGTCAACACCGCCGACTTCATGACCCGCGAGCGCGGCCTGCTGCTCGAGGGCGAGGGCATTCCGGCGATCCGCACCCGGTTCGCCGGCCGGCACGCCGTCATCGTCGTCCGCGGCCACGATTACGCGAGCGACCTCAAGTCGCTCAAGCACTACATCCGCGAGTACAAGCCGGTCCTTGTCGGGGTCGACGGCGGCGCCGACGCGCTGCTGGACGCCGGGTTGAAGCCGCACCTGATCGTCGGTGACATGGACGCGGTGTCCGACGCGGCGCTGGGCAGCGGCGCCGAGGTCGTGGTGCACGCCTACCCCGACGGCCGCGCCCCCGGCCTGGCCCGCGTCCAGGACCTCGGTATCGACGCGATCACCTTCCCGACCGCGGGCACCAGCGAGGACGCCGCGATGCTGCTCGCCGACGACAACGGCGCCGAACTCGTCGTGGCGGTGGGCAGCCACGCCACCCTGATCGAGTTCCTCGACCGCGGCCGCTCCGGCATGGCCTCGACCTTCCTGACCCGGCTGCGGCTGGGCGCCAAAGTCGTCGACGCCCGCAGCGTGTCGCGCATGTACCGCACCCGCATCTCGGCCGCGGCGCTGCTGCTGCTCGTCATCGCCGCGCTGGTCGCCGTCGTCGCCGCCTTGGCCATCTCCGACGCCGGCCGCACCTATCTCGACTCGCTGCACGCCAACTGGACTTCTGCCGTCAACTGGATACAGGACAAGTTCTCGTGATCTCTTTCCGGTACCACCTCGTCTCCATCGTCGCCGTCTTCCTCGCGCTCGCGCTCGGGATCGTGGTGGGCACCACCGCCCTGAACGGGCCGATCACCAAGGACCTGCGCAACCAGGTCAACGACGCCAAGAAGCAGCGCGACGCCCTGGCCGGCCAGGTGAAGGTGTTGCAGGGGCAGGTCGATGACGCCGGGCAGTTCGCGGCCACCTACGGCAACCAGCTCGTCGCCGGATCGCTGACCGGCAAGAACGTCCTCGAGATCTCGCTGCCCGGAGTCACCAGCGAGATGCAGGATGGCCTGTCGCAGCAGGTCTCGGCCGCCGGCGGCCAGATCAGCGGCCGGGTGACCCTCACCAAGACCTACCTCGACCCCTCGCGTGGAGTCGGGATCAGCGCACTGGCCACCGGGTCGGCCCACCCGATCGGCTGGACCGCCCCGGAGACGAGCAACGCCGACGAGCTCGGTGGTTCGCTGCTCGCCTACGTCCTGCTCGGCCACGGGCAGAAGACCGATCTCACCCAGGTACTGGGCGGGTTCGCGGCGCTGCACATGCTCTCGCTCGCCGGGCAGGACACCACGCCGTCGACCACGGTCGTCGTGCTCGGCCACGGTGGCATCCCGGACAAGGACTACGCCGGCCGGGCCGAGACGTCGCTCGTGTCGGCCCTCGTCACCGCCGGCGGGCACGTCGTCGTCGCCGGGAACAAGGACTCGGCCGACGACGGCGGCCTGGTCAGTCTCGTGCGCAGTTCGCGGACGCTGCACGGGGGCGTATCGACGGTCGACAACGCCGACGACGGCTTCGGCCAGGTCTCGGCCGTGCTGGCCCTGGCCGGTGCGAACAAGGGCCTGATCGGGCATTACGGTACGGAGCAGGGTGCGGACGCGCTCTACCCCGCGCCGCCGAAGTAGGAGCCGCATGGACATCCCCACGCCCCCGCAGGCGGTCGTCGCACTTGCGGCGTTCGTGCGGGACCGGCTGGCCGAGGTGTCGGACACGCTCTCGCCCCTGTGGGGCCGGCGCGACGGTGACGAGGTGCTGTCGGCACTGCGCTCCGAGCACCCCGACCACTCGGTCGTGGCCACCGCGCGCTCGTTCGCGCTGGTTCTGGTGGGAGCCGCCGCGCCGTTCGCCCCGACGTCGTACTCGCGGGCCCGCCTCATCCGGCAGATGCACGCCAGCGGCCTGCTCAGTGACGAGCACCTGGTCCGGGCGCACCGCGTCCTCGAACTCGAGGGCGGCCCGGACGACGAGTTCTACGGCGCGCCGCGGTGACGATGATGGTCGTGCGGTAAGACCGTGTTAGCGTGAACTTCCGTGGATCGCACGCCCGCGGGCAACACCTTCGCCGCCACTCTCGCCCCTACAGCGGCAACCAAGCATCTGTTCGTGACCGGGGGCGTCGCCTCCTCGCTCGGTAAGGGCCTCACCGCCTCCAGCCTCGGGTCACTTCTCAAGTCGCGCGGCCTGCGCGTGACGATGCAGAAGCTCGACCCCTACCTCAACGTCGACCCCGGAACGATGAACCCGTTCCAGCACGGTGAGGTCTTCGTCACCGAGGACGGCGCCGAGACCGATCTCGACATCGGCCACTATGAGCGATTCCTCGACACCGATCTCGTCGGCTCGGCCAACGTGACGACCGGGCAGGTGTACTCGACCGTCATCGCCAAGGAGCGGCGGGGTGAGTACCTGGGCGACACCGTCCAGGTGATCCCGCACATCACCAACGAGATCAAGGACCGGATCCGGGCGATGGCCCGGCCCGGCCCCGACGGTCAGCCGCCGCACATCGTCATCACCGAGATCGGCGGGACGGTCGGCGACATCGAGTCGTTGCCGTTCCTGGAGGCCGCCCGTCAGGTGCGCCACGACGTCGGTCGCGACAACTGCTTCTTCCTGCACGTGTCCCTCGTGCCGTACCTCGCGCCGTCGGGGGAGTTGAAGACCAAGCCGACCCAGCACTCCGTGGCGGCGCTGCGCAGCATCGGCATCACGCCGGACGCGATCGTCTGCCGCGCCGACCGCGAGCTGTCCGAGTCGCTGAAGCGCAAGATCTCGCTGATGTGTGACGTCGACGCCGAGGCCGTCGTGGCCGCCGTGGACGCGCCGAGCATCTACGAGATCCCCAAGGTGCTGCACGCCGAGGGGCTCGACGCTTACGTCGTGCGCCGCCTCGGGCTGCCGTTCCGCGACGTGGACTGGACGGTCTGGGGCGATCTGCTCGACCGCGTCCACAACCCGAAGGCCGATGTCACCGTCGGCCTGGTCGGCAAGTACGTGGATCTGCCCGATGCCTACCTCTCGGTGGTCGAGGCGCTACGGGCCGGCGGGTTCGCCCACCGCGCCCGGGTGCAGATCCGCTGGGTCCCGTCCGACTCGTGCGAAACGCCGGCCGGCGCGGCCGCGGCGCTGGCCGGCCTGGACGGCGTCGTCGTCCCCGGCGGCTTCGGCATCCGCGGGATCGAAGGCAAGGTGGGTGCATTGCGGCACGTGCGGGAGCGGGGCATCCCGGCCCTCGGCCTGTGCCTCGGCCTGCAGTGCATGGTCATCGAGGCGGCCCGTCATCTGGCCGGCATCGACGACGCCAATTCGGCCGAGTTCGCGCCCGAGACGCCTGACCCGGTGATCGCGACGATGGCCAGCCAGGTCGCGGCGGTGTCCGGCGAGGCCGACATGGGCGGGACGATGCGTCTGGGCGCCTACCCGGCGGCACTGGTGCCGGGGTCGGTCGTGGCCCGGGCCTACGGCTCGACCGCGGTGTCGGAACGGCACCGGCACCGGTACGAGGTCAACAACCGCTACCGCGAGCAGCTCGAGGCCGCGGGGCTCGTGGTGTCCGGAGAATCGCCGGACGGACGGCTGGTCGAGTTCGTCGAGCTGCCGGCCGACGTCCACCCGTTCTACGCCGGTACCCAGGCTCACCCCGAACTCAAGTCGCGCCCCACCCGCGCCCACCCGTTGTTCCGGGCGTTCGTCGCGGCCGCGCTGGCCTACAACGCCGCCGATCGGCTCCCGGTCGAGATCCCGGACGACGCCGAGCCGACACCGGCCGGGGCCGATGCGGTCGACGGTGCGCATCAAGCGAGCGACCCGATCACCGCGGTGAGCGCCTGATGGGCGAGCTCGACACGTACGACGTCGTCGGCTCGCATACCAAGTTCGAGGGCAAGGTCATCACCGTGCGCGTCGACGACGTGCGGATGAGCGACGGCAAGGTCGTCGAGCGCGAAGTGGTGGCCCATCCCGGTGCCGTGGGGATCGTGGCCCTCGACGGCGAGGGCAAGATCGTGCTCGTCAATCAGTACCGGCCGGCGATCGGCGCCCGCCTGGACGAGCTGCCGGCCGGGCTGCTGGACGTCGACGGTGAGTCGGCGCTGGCCGCGGCCAAGCGCGAACTGGCCGAGGAGACCCGGCTCGAGGCCGACACCTGGGACGTCCTGATCGATCTGCACTCCTCACCCGGCTTCTCGAACGAGGCGATCCGCATCTTTCTCGCCCGCGGGCTGTCGTCGTCCAACGACGATTTCGACGCGGAGCACGAGGAGCTGACCATGACGGCCTACCGGGAGCCGCTCGCCGAGGCGGTTCGCCGGGTGCTGTCCGGCGGGATCACGAACGCGGCGGCGGTGGGCGGCATCCTCGCCGCCGTGCACGGGCGCGCGACCGGCTGGCGGGATCTGCGGCCGGCCGACGCGCCGTGGCGCGCCCGGCCGGGCCGCTGAGCCCGGTGAACACCGCGTCGACCGCGGCCCGGCGTCTCGAGCCGGCGACGGTCGTGCGCAGCTTCCTCGATCACTTGGCCGTCGAGCGCGGCGTCGCCACCAACACCCTCAGCGCGTATCGCCGCGACCTCGGGCGGTACCTCGACTACTTGACGTCGAGCGGAATCGGATCGATGACGGCCGTCGATCCGGTGCTGGTGAGCGGATTCTTGGCCTACCTGCGCGAGGGGGATGCCGAGCATCCGGGGCTGTCGGCCTCCTCGGTAGCCCGCGCCATCGCCGCCGTGCGCGGATTGCACCGATTTGCCCTCGACGACGGTTTGGTCCCGGTCGACGTATCCCACGACGTGCGGCCGGCGGCTCCGCCGCGGCGGTTGCCGAAGGCGATCTCCGTCGACGACGTCGAGCGACTGCTCGAAGCCGCCGGCTACGCCGGCACCTCGCTGGCGCTGCGCGATCGGGCGCTGCTCGAGCTGCTGTACGGCACCGGGGCCCGCATCTCCGAAGCGGTGGGCCTGGCTATCGACGATCTGGATCTGACGGACAACTCGGTGCTGCTGACCGGCAAGGGTGACAAGCAGCGGCGGGTGCCGGTCGGGTCGTACGCGGCGGCGGCGGTGTCGGCCTATCTCGTCCAGTCGCGGCCGGGGCTGGCCGCGGCCGGCACCGGCTCGCCGCGGCTGTTCCTGAACGCCCGCGGCGGCCCGTTGTCGCGCCAGTCGGCCTGGGTGGTGCTGCGCAGCGCGGCCGACCGGGCCGGGCTGGGCGCCGGGATCTCGCCGCACACGCTGCGGCACTCGTTCGCCACTCACCTGCTCGAGGGCGGAGCCGATGTCCGGGTGGTGCAGGAACTGCTCGGCCACGCCTCGATCATGACGACCCAGATCTACACGCTGGTCACGGTCGACACGCTGCGCGAGGTGTACGCCGCGGCCCACCCGCGGGCGGGTAGGGGAGCAGAGCCGCGGGCGGGTAAGGGAACCGAGCCCAGGGCGCGCGGATGAGTCGCCCGGCGCGGGCCGCCCGCTGGGGTAGCCTCGGCGCCGAATGCCGGTGACGGTCGAAACAGGAGGTCAGCACTCTCAATGACGACGCCGCCGCGGCCGGACGAGGAGCCCGAACCGGGTGCCCTGTTCCCCGCTGAGCCGAGCAAACCGGCTGACCCGGCCGTGGCCCGCAAGAAGCGCAAACTGGCCGAGCCGCCCCCGTTGCAACGGCACGGCCCGGCCCGCGTCATCTCGCTGTGCAACCAGAAAGGCGGGGTCGGCAAGACGACCTCGGCCATCAATCTCGGCGCGGCGCTGGCCGAGGTGGGCCGCCGGGTGCTGCTCGTCGACTTCGATCCACAGGGGGCGCTCTCGGCCGGTCTCGGAGTGCAGCCGCATCAGCTCGACCGCACGACCTACAACCTGCTCATGGAGCGGGACGTCTCGATCGACGACACGGTGCTGAAGACCGCGGTACCCGGTATCGACCTGCTGCCCAGCAACATCGATCTGTCGGCGGCCGAGATCCAGCTGGTCGGTGAAGTGGCCCGCGAGCAGACCCTCGCGCGGGCCCTGGCCCCGGTGCTCGGTGACTACGACTTCGTGCTGATCGACTGCCAGCCCTCGCTCGGCCTGCTGACCATCAATGCGCTGACGGCGTCGCACGGCGTGATCATCCCGCTCGAGTGCGAGTTCTTCAGCCTGCGCGGGGTCGCGCTGCTCATCGACACGATCGAGAAGGTGCAGCAGCGCCTGAACCCCGACCTGAAGCTCGACGGCATCCTGGCCACGATGTACGACGGCCGCACGCTGCATGGGCGCGAGGTGTACTCGCGGGTGCTCGAGGCGTTCGGTGACACCGTCTTCGACACGGTCATCGCCCGCACGGTCCGCTTCCCCGAGACGACGGTGGCCGGTGAGCCGATCACGTCATGGGCCCCATCGTCCAGCGGGGCCAAGGCCTATCGCGATCTCGCGCGCGAGGTCATCTCCAGGTCATGACCTCACCGAGCAACCTGTCGGCCGAGGACGCGGTCGCGATCGAAGAACTCGTCGCCGAGCCGGCCGCCGGAATTCCGGACGACGGCGCGTTCCGCGTCACCCTGGACAACTTCGAGGGTCCGTTCGACCTCTTGCTGAACCTCATCAGTCGCCGCCAGCTCGACGTCACCGAGGTGTCGCTGTCCCAGGTGACCGACGAGTTCATCAGCTACCTCGCCGGTATGGACACCTGGGATCTCGGCAAGGCCACCGAGTTCCTCGTCGTCGCGGCGACGCTGCTCGACCTCAAGGCGGCGCGGCTGTTGCCGGCCGCCGAGGTCGACGACGAAGAGGATCTCGCGCTGCTCGAGGCCCGTGACCTGTTGTTCGCGCGGGTGCTGCAGTATCGCGCCTACAAGCTCGCGGCGGCCTATCTGGGCGAGCTCGACCGGGCTCAGTCGCGCCGGCACGGGCGGGCGGTGGAACTCGAGCCCCGCTTCGCCGGGCTGCTGCCCGAGGTGTTCATCGACGTAAGCCCGCAGCAGTTCGCGGCGATCGCGGCGCAGGCCATGGTGCCCAAGCCCGTCCCCCTGGTGATGACCGACCACATCCACGCCCCACACATCAGCGTGGAGGAGCACACGGCGATCCTGCGCGAGCGGCTCCGCCGCCAGGGAGTGGCGACCTTCCGCGCGCTGGTCAGCGATTGCACGATGACGCTCGAGGTGGTCGCCCGCTTCCTGGGCCTGCTGGATCTCTACCGGGACGGCGCCGTCGCGTTCGACCAGGCCGACGCGCTGGCCGAGCTGCGGGTGCGCTGGATCGGGTCGCAGCAGGCCGACGACCACGAGACACCGAGCAGTGAAGAGGACTACGGATGAGCGAAACGGACACCGACACCGACCGCGCGGACGAGATCGCGGTCGAGGCCATCGACGAATCCGGCCCGGACACGCTGCCGGCGGTGGCCGCATCGGCCGTGCCGCCCGAGCAGCTGGCCGCGGCCCTCGAGGCCATCCTGTTCGTGGTCGAGGCGCCGGTGACGGTGGCGGCCCTCGCGGTGGCCGTCCAACAGCCCATGGAAGCCGTCACCGAGTCGCTCGCCGCATTGCGCACGAGCTACGACGACCGCAACGCGGGGGTGGAACTGCGCGAGGTCGCCGGCGGGGTGCGCTTCTACACCCGCGCCGACCAGGGCGAGATCGTCGAGCAGTTCCTGCAAGAGGGCCAGCGCAGCCGGCTCACCCAGGCCGCGCTCGAGACGCTCGCAGTCATCGCCTACCGCCAGCCGGTCACCCGATCGCGGGTGTCGGCCATTCGCGGCGTGAACGTCGACGGCGTCGTGCGCACCCTGCTCGCCCGCGGCCTGATCATCGAGGTCGGCTCCGACCCCGACACCGGCGGCGGCCTGTTCCGCACGACCGACCTCTTCCTCGAGAAGATGGGCCTGCGGTCCCTCGACGAGCTCCCGTCGCTGGCGCCGCTGCTGCCGGACGTCGAGGGTCTGGACAGCTACCTCCCCGATGAGTGATCTGCCCGAGGGCATCCGCCTGCAGAAGGTCCTCGCGGCGGCCGGGCTGGGTTCGCGGCGAGCCTGCGAGGAACTCATCGCGGCCGGCCGGGTGACCGTCGACGGCATCGTCGCCGCGCTGGGCGCGCGCGTCGATCCGCAGACCTCGGTGATCCATATCGACGGCGACCGGGTGAGCGTGCGCGACGATCTCGTCTACCTCGCGCTGAACAAGCCCCGCGGCGTGCTGAGCGCGATGAGCGACACCCGCGGCCGGCGCACCGTCGGCGACCTCGTCGCGGATCGGCCCGAGCGGCTCTTCCACGTCGGACGACTCGACGCCGACAGCGAGGGACTGCTTCTGCTCACCAATGACGGCGAGCTCGCGCACCGGCTGATGCACCCGTCGTTCGGCGTCACCAAGACCTACCTCGCCACCGTGCCGGCGCCGGTCGGCAAGCAGGTGGGCCGGCAGTTGCGCTCCGGTGTCGAGCTGGACGACGGGCCGGTGACGGTCGACGCCTTCCGGGTCGTGCAGACCTCCGGGGCGCAGGCGATCGTCGAGATCGTCCTGCACGAGGGTCGCAAGCACATCGTGCGGCGGCTGCTGGCCGAGGTGGGGCATCCGGTGTCGCGGCTCGTCCGGACCCGGATCGGGCCGGTGCACCTGGGCGGCCAGCGGGCCGGAACCCTGCGCGAACTCACCCGGCCCGAACTGAGTGACCTGCACCGACTCGCCGAAGCGGCCCCCGAATAGGGTTGCTCCATGGCAGTGCGGGCGGTGCGGGGCGCGATCCAGGTCGATGCGAACGAGCGGGACGAGATCCTGCAGGGCACGTCCGAACTCGTGACCGCGGTGCTGGAGCGCAACCGGATCGATCCGGCCGACCTCATCAGCATCGTCTTCACCGCCACCCCCGATCTCAACGCCGAATTCCCGGCGTACGCCGCCCGGCTGCTGGGGCTCACCGACGTCCCGCTGCTCTGCACGACCGAGATCGCGGTGCCCGGCTCGATGCCGCGAGTGCTGCGTTTGATGGCCCATGTCGAGACGCCGCTCACACGGGCCGACATCCGGCACGTGTATCTACGGGGGGCGGCCGCACTGCGCACGGACCTGCCCCGCTGAGGTCCGTATCCTCGCCATGTGAGTCCGTCTGAGCAGTTCGCCGGGGTCGTCGCGCTCGACGGCCCGTCCGGCACCGGCAAATCGACCGTCGCTCGCCGCCTGGCGGCCGAACTCGGCGCCCGCTACCTCGACACCGGCGCGATGTACCGCGCCGCCACCGTCGCCGCGTTGCGCCGAGGCATCGACCTGACCGACGGGGTCGCGGTCACCGGTGTCGTGGAGGCAGCGAAGATCGAAATCTCGACCGACCCCGCCAACGTGTCGATCACGCTCGACGGCGAGCCGGTCGACGCCGAGATCCGCACTGCGGCCACCACCGCCGCCGTCTCCGCGGTGTCGGCCGTGCCCGCAGTTCGGGCCTTGCTCGTGGATGCCCAGCGCGAACTGATCGCCGATGGGGGCATCGTGGTCGAGGGTCGAGATATCGGCTCGGTGGTGTGGCCGACGGCCCGGCCCAAGGTCTACCTCACCGCCAGCCCACTGGCCCGGGCCCAGCGCCGCGCCGGCGAGATGGGCGGTGACGTCGAGGTCGTGGCCGCCGACATCGCCCGCCGCGACGAGCTCGACAGCAACCGGGCCGCCAGCCCGCTCGTCCAGTCGGCCGACGCCATCGAGCTCGACACGACCGAACTGGACATCGACGAGGTCGTGGCCCGGCTGGTCGAGCTCACCGGACAGCTCGCGTCCTGATGTACAACCCCACCGTGCCCGACCGGATCCACGGCTCGGCTCCGCTGCGCCGCCGGCAGACCATCGCCCGCGCGTTGGCGCGGGTCCTGGGCCGGGTCGAGATGCGCGGCCTCGAGCACGTGCCGGCCACCGGCCCGGTGATCCTGGCGGTGAACCATCGCGACTTCCTCGACGGGCCGTTGCTGTTCGGGTACGTGCCCCGGCCGGTGAGCTTCCTGGTCAAGACCGAGGCCTTCACCCGCATCTGGACCCCGATGCTGCGGGGCACCGGTCAGATCCCGGTGGTCCGGCACTGCCCCGACGTCGGCGCCGTGCGCTTCTCGCTGCGGCTGCTGCAGGGCGGCGGCATCATCGGTATCTTTCCCGAGGGCAGCCGCGGTGACGGCCTGGTGCGCAACGCGAAACCGGGCGTCGGCTATCTCGCCCTGCGCACCGGCGCGCTGGTCGTACCGGTCGCGTGCCATGGCACCGACCGCCTGATGCACCGGCGCTCGGCCCGCCGCCCGGCCGTGCTCATCGCGTTCGGACCGCCCATCGATCTCGGTCGTGTGGCCGAGGGCGAGCGGGTGCCCCGGTCGGCCGTGCTGGCCGGCACCGAACGGGTGCGGGCCGTGCTCGCCAACCTCGTCGTCGAGACCACCCGGCCCGACGAACTCGGGCTCGCGGCATGAGCGACGGGACGGACGAGACGAGCGAGGCCGGCGGCGACGACGTCCAGGTGACGCCCGTGGTCGCCGTCGTCGGCCGTCCCAACGTCGGGAAGTCGACGCTGGTCAACCGCATCCTGGGCCGCCGCGAGGCGGTCGTGCAGGACATCCCGGGGGTCACCCGCGACCGCGTCGCCTACGACGCGCTGTGGAACGGACGTCGTTTCACCCTCGTCGACACCGGCGGCTGGGAACCGGACGCCCGCGGCCTGCAGGCGATGGTGTCGGCCCAGGCCGAGCGCGCGGTCACCACGGCCGACGTCGTGCTCTTCGTCGTCGACGGACGCACCGGCGCCACCGAGACCGATCTCGTCGTCGCCCGCACCCTGCGCCGCGCCAAGCGCCCGGTCGTGCTCGCGGTGACGAAGGTCGATGACGACCGGCTCGAGGCCGACACGGCCGAGTTGTGGTCGCTCGGGCTGGGGGAGCCGTACCCGGTGAGTGGCCTGCACGGGCGGGGGAGTGGCGACCTGCTCGATGCCGTGCTCGAGCAGCTGCCGGACGCCCCGATGGACACCGACGTCGAGGGCGGCCCGCGCCGGGTGGCCCTGGTCGGGCGTCCCAACGTCGGCAAGTCGAGCCTGCTCAACCGGCTCAGTGGCGAGGACCGCTCCGTCGTCGACTCGGTCGCCGGCACCACGATCGACCCCGTCGACAGCCTGCTCGAACTCGGCGGCGAGGTCTGGCGCTTCGTCGACACCGCCGGCCTGCGGCGGCGGGTCCGGCAGGCCAGCGGCATGGAGTACTACGCCAGCTTGCGCACGGCCGCCGCGATCGAGGCGGCCGAGGTCGCCGTCGTGCTCATCGACGCGTCCGAACCGCTCAGCGAGCAGGACCAGCGGGTCATTGCCGAGGTCGTCGACGCCGGCCGCGCGCTCGTGCTGGCCTTCAACAAGTGGGATCTCATCGACGAGGACCGTCACGATCAGCTGGAACGAGAGATCTCGCGCGATCTCGCCCGGGTCGCCTGGGCGCCGCGGGTCAATGTGTCGGCTCACACCGGGCGGGCGGTCGAGAAGCTCGCCGGGGCCCTGCGGACGTCACTCGACTCGTGGGACCGCCGCATCTCCACCGGCCGGCTCAACACCTGGCTCACCGAGGTCGTCGCGCAGACCCCGCCGCCGCCGCGTGGTGGCAAGGCGCCGCGGGTCTTGTTCGCGACGCAGGCCGACACCCGCCCGCCGCGGTTCGTCCTGTTCACCACCGGTTTCCT
Organism: uncultured Actinomycetota bacterium; assembly: GCA_963764485.1. GTDB lineage: Bacteria > Actinomycetota > Actinomycetes > Mycobacteriales > Jatrophihabitantaceae > Jatrophihabitans. The sequence continues at coordinate 160,826 of CAVXSM010000001.1, forward strand.
CGAGGCCGGCTACCGCCGCTTCCTCGAGCGTCGGTTGCGTGAGGACTTCGATTTCGCCGGGACGCCGATCGAGATCTCGGTGCGCGTGCGGGAAAAGCGGAAACGCTAGGCACGATAGGGTTACCGGCGGTTGCCGGAGCGATCCGGCACCGGGACGTGGCGCAGCTTGGTAGCGCACCTGACTGGGGGTCAGGGGGTCGCAGGTTCAAATCCTGTCGTCCCGACAACACGAAGGCCGGCAAATCGCTCGGTCGATGGTCGAGGTTCTTCCCGCGCGCCTCAAGCCGGGTAGCGGCCGGTTCGCTGGGTGGTCCGATGCGGCGATCGGGTGGTGGCGCCGTATCGCTCGATCCCGCGTGCGTCGCGCCTGAGAGAGTCCTTCGGCCACCGTTTGACTGCCTCACATCCGGGTAGGCCGAAGACGGTGGTCGGGTAGACACCAATTTCAGAGCTGCCCGCAGCGTTGCGAAGGGTGTCCCGTGCTCAGACGAGTCGTCGGTCCGGTTCTCACCCTGCTCGCCCTCGCCGGGGCTGTCGCCGCCCTCGCCTGGAGCGCGGCCTGGTGGGTCGCCGCGGCTGTGTTCCTTGCCCTCGCGGCCCTCGCCTGGCACGACGTGGTGCAGAGGCGTCACTCGATCCTGCGCAACTACCCGGTCGTGGGCCACATGCGTTTCCTGCTCGAGAAGATCCGCCCGGAGATCCAGCAGTACTTCATCGAGCGAAACGTCGACGGCCGCCCGTACGACCGCGATACCCGCAGCGTGATCTACGAACGGGCCAAGGGCATCCACGGCGAGAAGGCCTACGGGACCGAACTCGACGTGAACGAGGTCGGCTACGAGTACGTGGTGCACTCATCGGCGCCACGCGAGCCGAGTTCGGAGCAACCGCGGGTACGAGTCGGGGGGCCCGATTGCACCAAGCCGTACGACATGGCGCTGCTGAACGTCTCGGCAATGAGTTTCGGCGCGCTGTCCGCGAACGCGATACGGGCGTTGAACGCCGGTGCTCGGCGCGGTGGTTTCGCTCACGACACCGGCGAAGGCGGCCTCACTGACTACCACCTCGAGAATCGGGGCGACCTGATCTGGGAGATCGGCAGCGGCTACTTCGGCGCTCGCACGAAGGACGGCGACTTCGACCCCGAGCTGTTTCGCGACAAGGCCGCCCATGACCAGGTCAAATGTGTATCGCTGAAGTTGAGCCAGGGCGCTAAGCCGGGCATCGGCGGCGTGTTGCCGGCGGCGAAGGTGACCGACGAGATCGCGAAGGCGCGCAACGTCCCCAAGGGCGAGAAGTGCGTAAGTCCGGCGTCGCACCGGGTGTTCCACACGCCGCGCGAACTCGTCCATTTCATCGCCCGAATGCGCGAGCTCGCCGACGGCAAGCCCACCGGCTTCAAGTTGTGCGTCGGGTACCGGCACGAGCTGCTCGCGATCTGCAAGGCGATGGTCGAGGAGCAGATCACACCCGACTTCATCGTGGTGGACGGGTCCGAGGGCGGTACCGGAGCGGCGCCCCTGGAATACGAGGACCACGTCGGCGTGCCCCTTACCGACGGGCTCATCACCGTGCACAACGCCTTGGTCGGGGTGGGGCTTCGCGACCGGATCAAGATCGGCGCCAGCGGCAAGGTTGCCACCGGGATCGACATCGTCAAGCGGCTCATTCAGGGCGCCGACTACACGAACGCCGCCCGGGCGATGATGCAGGCCGTCGGCTGCATCCAGTCGCAGCGCTGCCATACCAACCAGTGCCCGGTGGGCGTCGCGACGCAGGACCCACAGCGCGCGAAGGCGCTCGTCGTCGCCGACAAGACGACCCGGGTGACCCAGTACCAGGCGGCGACCGTCGCCCAGGCCCAGCAGATGATCGGCTCGCTCGGGCTGTCCGGCCCGCACGAACTTCATCCGGCGATGCTGATGCGCCGCGTCGACCACGTCCACACGAGGTCGTACTTCGAGCTCTACGACTGGCTGCAGCCCGGTGAGCTGATCGCTGACGTGCCCGCCGATTGGGCCGACGATTGGGCCGCCGCCGGCCCCGACAGCTTCCGGCGCCTGACGAAGGGACGTATCGAATGAGTACCACCGTCGCCGAGATGATTGTGAAGGCGCTGGCCGACCAAGGTGTGCGAACGATCTGGGGCGTCGTGGGTGACGCCCTCAACCCCGTCACCGACGCGATCCGCGACGAGGAACGCATCGAGTGGATCGGCGTGCGCCACGAAGAGGTCGCCGCGTTCGCCGCCGGGGCTCAGGCCCAGCTGCGCGGCACGCTCGGTGTCTGCATGGGCACCGTCGGCCCCGGTTCGATCCACCTGCTCAACGGTCTCTACGACGCCAAGAAGTCGCACGCCCCGGTGCTCGCGATCTGCGGTCAGGTGCCGCTGGCCGAGATGGGCACCGACTTCTTCCAGGAGGTCGACAACGACGCGCTCTTCCGGGACGTCGCCCTGTTCTGCCGCACCGTCACGTCACCCGAGCAGGCGGTGACCCTGCTCGAACAGGCCATTCAGGCGGCACTGAACGGCCCTGGGGTCGCGGTGCTGACGCTGCCCGGCGACGTCGGCGGCCTCGACCTGCCCAAGCACTCCTCCCCTCCGGCCGTGTTCGCCGCCCACCCGCCGACCGTTCCCGACCCGGCCGCGCTCGACCGCGCCGCTCGCGTCATCGACGACGCCGAGACGGTCACGCTGCTCGTCGGCATCGGCGCTCGCGAGGCGCGCGACGAGGTGTTCGCCCTCGCCGAGAAGGTCAAGGCGCCGATGGTGCTTTCGCTGAAGGCGAAGGAAGGGCTCGAGAAGGACAACCCGTTCCAGGTCGGTCAGAGCGGTCTGATCGGCAATCCCGCCGCGACCGACGCCTTCGACGGCGGCGACGTGCTGGTGATGATCGGCACCGACTTCCCGTACCGCGACTGGTATCCCACGGGCAAGACGGTCATCCAGATCGACGCGCGCGCTGAGCACATCGGGCGCCGCACCCACGTGGCCCACGGACTCGTCGGTCATGCGGCGCCGACCGTGCAGGCACTTCTCGATCGCGTCGCCGGCAAGGAGTCGGCGGCGCATCTCGACAAGTGCCGATCCGCGTACGACTCGTGGCGCGCGCGGCAGGCCGCGCTCACCGACCCCAACTTCGACGACAGCTTGATCGGGCGCGTCCGGCAGAAATTCGACAACACCGCGGATCGCATCCGGCCCGAGGCGCTCGCCGAGGCGATAGACCGGCACGCCGCCCCGGATGCTGTGTTCACCGCCGACACCGGAATGTCGACGGTGTGGCTGTCGCGGTTCGTGACGATGACCGACCGGCGGGCGTTGCTGGGCTCGTTCAACCTCGGTTCGATGGCCAACGCCATGCCGCAGGCCCTCGGCGCCCAGGCCCTCGACCGGGAACGCCAGGTCGTCGCCTTCTGCGGCGACGGCGGGCTATCCATGCTGCTCGGCGACCTGATTACCGCGGTGGGTTACGACCTGCCGGTCAAGCTCGTCGTGTTCGACAACGGCCGGCTCGGGATGGTGAAGCTCGAGCAGGAGCAGGGCGGGCTGCCCGAGTTCGGCACCGTTCTCCAGAATCCGGACTTCGCCGCCGTTGCCCGGGCGATCGGCCTGCACGGCATCCGGGTCGAGGATCCCGGCTCACTCGATGACGCCGTGCGTGAGGCGTTCGCGCATCCTGGCCCGGTGCTCATCGATGTCCTCACCAATCCCGAGGAGATCTCGTTGCCCGGCAAGGTCAAGGTCAACCAGGCGTGGGGCTTCGCCATCGCCAAGGTGCGTGAGACCGTCCTGAGCCAAGGCGACAGCTGAATCCTGTCGCGCGGCCAAGGACGTCGTCGGGACGTCTGACTGGTGACGAGCTGATCAATATTTCCTACGCTTTCGTCGCCCGCACTCAACAGCGAGGCCGGGGGAACCAAAGGGGATGCAGCATGAAGACTCGTAGCATCATCACCGCGCTCGGAGCGGTCACCGCCCTTGGCGCAGCCGCCGTCGTCGTAGCGCCCAACGCGCTGGCCGACACGTCGGGCACCGAGCGATTCCAGATCACCCTCGCGAACGACTCGTCGGCCGTCGTCGCTACCGGCCTGTTCACCGACGGGGGCTGGGACGAGCAGAGCAACACCAACTACGACGTCCTGCACTTCAGCGCGGGCGACGTGCGGGTCACGCACCCGAACAGCAAGACGACCGTCAACGACTTCCACATCAACAACAACACGTGCTTTGCGACCATCACGATCAAGGGCGCCTACACCGCCGGGCACGGGACCGGCGCGTACACAGGCATCCACGGGCACGGCACGTACAACGCCAAGATCCACGTCGTCCTGCCGATGTCGGGCGGGTCCTGCGACTTCGACGCCCTACCCCTCGCCCAGACCGGCGTCATCAACGCCCACGGGCCGATCTTCCTGCCCTCGCTGTAGTCGGCGGCACGGGCAGCGACTGCCCCGGTCGGTTTCCTCCGGCCGGGGCAGTGGCCGTTGCCGGGCCGGCCGCGGGTACGGTGACACCGCGGGCACCGACGCGGTGACCCGATGGCAGCGCGGGAGGCCTCGGTGAGCGACACTGCCGCCGCCGGGACGGATCGCATCTGGACGATCCCCAACGCGCTGAGTGTGTTGCGGTTGCTCGGCGTCCCGCTCTTCCTGTGGTTGCTGCTCGGCCCGCACGCCGACGCGTGGGCGCTCGTCGTGCTCATGGTGTCCGGTTTCACCGATTGGCTCGACGGCGTGCTGGCCCGCAAGCTGAACCAGATGAGCGCATTCGGCGCCCTGCTCGACCCGCTGGCCGACCGCCTGTACATCCTCGCCACCCTGGTCGGTCTCGTGCTGCGCCACGTCATCCCCCTGTGGCTGGCCATCGTCATCGTGGGGCGCGACGTCGTGCTCGGTGCCGTGCTGCCGAGCCTGCGCCGGGCCGGCTACGGGCCGCCGGCCGTGCACTATCTCGGCAAGGCCGCGACGTTCTGCCTGCTGTACGCCTTCCCGCTGCTGCTGCTCGGCACCTATCACGGCACGCTGGCCGACATCGCCCGCCCGGTGGCCTGGGGCTTCACGATCTGGGGCACCGCGCTGTACCTATGGTCGGGCGCGGTCTACCTGCATCAGGTCACCGGCCTCATCCGCCGCCCCGTCCGCCAACCGACGTGAGTCCAGTGCCGGGGATCAAGCAGCCGGACGAGCGCAGCCTCGCGTCCGCGCGGCTGCTCATCGAGCTCGTCACGCATCCGCTCGATCCGGGCTACGCCGCCACGGCCCAACGCCGCGGCCCCGACGCGCCACCGCGTCGCCACGACCGGCCGGCGGTCGCGGCCGGCTGCCTGCTCATCGGCTTCGTGCTGGTGCTCGCCTACGTCCACACCCACCGCAGCGCGCCGGAGACGGCCAAGGTGCACGACAGTTTGGTGGCCCGGGTGCGGACGGCCCAGCACGGCGCCAACGATCTCGGCACTCGGGTGCGCCAGTTGCAGGAGCAGCTGACCGACGCGCAGGAACAGGCGCTCCCGAAATCCGGAGCCATCGCCCAGCAGCTCGACCGGGCCAAACTCGAGGCCGGCCAGATCGCCGTTTCCGGGCCTGGGCTCACGGTGACCCTGCGCGAGCCGCGCAAATCCGCTACGACCGCGCCGCCCGGGCGCGGCGGCACCACCCCGATCGGGACTACGAATATCCTCACCGACCGTGACGTCCGCAGCGTGGTCAACGAACTCTGGCGCGACGGTGCCGAGGCCATCGCGGTGAACAACGTGCGTCTCACGCCGAGCAGCGCGATCCGCTTCGCCGGCGAAGCGGTGCTCGTCGACTTCCAGCCGATCACATCGCCCTACCGGATCCGCGCCTTGGGCAATTCCGACGACCTGTCGACCGCCTTCGCCCAAAGCACGGTCGCCAGTCGCTACCAGACGCTCATCGGCGTCGACGGCATCGGCTTCACCTTCGCCGACTCCGGTCACCTCACCCTCCCGGCCGGTGCCCCGGTCACGTTGCGGTACGCCAAGGTGCCGGCCAAGCCCAAGCGGGGATCGAAGTGATCGCGGGATTCGCCCTGGTCGCGGGCATCGTGCTCGGTCTGATCCTGCGCCCGACCGTCCCGACCTGGCTCGAGCCCTACCTGCCGATCGCGGTCGTGGCGGCTCTCGACGCCGTCTTCGGCGGGGTCCGGGCCCGGCTCGACGGCATCTTCGACGCCAAGGTGTTCGTGGTCTCGTTCATCTCCAACGTCCTCGTCGCGGCCCTCATCGTGTTCCTCGGCGACAAACTCGGCGTCGGCAGCCAGCTCTCCACCGCCGTCGTCGTCGTGCTGGGCATCCGGATCTTCGGCAACGCGGCGGCAATCCGCCGCCACCTGTTCCGCGCGTAGTCATGGCCGGCCGACCGCTGCCCCCACGTCCGAACGGCGACCCGCCGCCCGCAGGCGGCGAACCGACTCCCGCCCCGGCCACAGCGCCCGCTCGCCGCCGCCTGCACGGCCCGCACGCGTCCGCGGCGGTGATCGGCGTCCTCACCCTGCTGCTGGGCTTCGGCATCGCCGTCCAGGTGCACGCCAACTCCTCCGGTGACACGCTGTCCGGACTGCGCGAGGACGATCTCATCGGCATCCTCGACAACCAAAACGCCCGGGCCGACCGACTGCGCCAGCAGATCGCCGACCTGCAGCAGAACCTGAGCCAGCTGCAGGACAGCGGCGACCGGTCGGCGGCCGCCCGCACGCAGGCGGCCGAGCAGTCGGCGGCCCTCGGCGTCCTGCTGGGCACCCTGCCGGCCACCGGGCCGGGCGTATCGGTCAGCGTCAGCGACCCCGACGCGAAACTCGGCGGCGAGGACCTGCTCGACGTCGTCGAGGAACTGCGCGGCGCGGGGGCTGAGGCGATCCAATTCGGCTCCGTGCGGGTAACCACCACGACGTCGTTCGCGGGCGACAACGGCAGCATCGTGGTCGACGGCACCCGGCTCACGGCGCCATATCGGGTCAGCGCGATCGGCGACCCGAAGACCCTCGACACGGCGCTCAACATCCCCGGCGGCGTGGCCGCCACCGTCCGCGCCGCCGGTGGGCAGCTCACCGTCACCGAGCTCGGCACGGTGTCGATCAGCGTGACCCGCAGGCTGCCCGCCCCGAAGTACGCGAAGCCCTCACACTGACCTCCGCGTCGCCTCGACGACTCGGTAGGGTCGGGGTCGTCCGTCGCTGTTGTCGAGAGAGGCCCGTGTCGAATGTCTGACGTCCCCGACGACCTGAAGTACACCGCTGAGCACGAATGGGTCCGCGGCAGCGCCGGGTCGAACACGGTGCGGGTCGGCATCACCGATTACGCCCAAGAGGCTCTCGGCGACGTCGTCTACGTCTCGCTGCCCGAGGCCGGCGCCACCGCGGCGAAGGGCGCCGCGGTGGGCGAGGTCGAGTCGACGAAGAGCGTGTCCGACATCTACGCACCCCTGTCGGGCACCGTCTCGGCCCGCAACGAGAAGCTCGACGAGCACCCCGAGCTGATCAACTCCGACCCGTACGGCGAGGGCTGGATCCTTGAACTCGACCTGTCCGAACCGAGCGAGACCGAGGGGCTGCTGGACGCCGCCGCTTACGGCACGCTCGCCGGCTGACCGGTCGGCATCATGATCAACTGAGATCAACCCCTGTATCTCCAGCTTCGATTGACCCTTGCTGCGGGCCCGTCCTAGGCTCGCTGCACCGCGAACTCGACATGAAGGGTGGCGCGCGTGTTCTGCACCGCATGTGGCACGGAGAACCTGCCAGGCAGTCACTTCTGCGCGAACTGCGGTGCTGCGCTCCCGGCGTCGGCATCGGGCGCCGACGTGACCAGCACGATCAGCACCACCGGCTCGCTGCCTGACACCGATTCGGAATTCTCGGCCGAAGCGCACCAGGGTGCGGTCGACGCCCTCACCCCCGGTTCGGCGCTGCTCGTGGTGAAGCGCGGGCCCAACGCCGGCAGCCGATTCCTGCTCGATCAGGACGTCACCTCGGCGGGTCGCCACCCGGACAGCGACATCTTCCTGGACGATGTCACCGTGTCCCGCCGGCATGCTGAGTTCCGCCGCGAAGGTAGCGGCTATACGGTGCACGACGTCGGCTCGCTCAACGGCACCTACGTCAACCGCGAGCGCATCGACGCGGCAGCGCTGTCCGGTGGCGATGAGGTACAGATCGGCAAGTTCCGGCTCGTCTACCTGACCGCGGCGGTCCGCACTGGCGTGGGGGCCAAGGCAACATGAGCACACCGCACCGCTTCGTCCGCGCTTCACGATCTGACGGGGACCTTGGATGACATCTCTGGGGGCAGCGTCCCGACACCCCGCCGCCACGCTCACGATCGGCGACGTGCTGGCCCACCTGAAGGTCGAGTTCCCTGACCTGACGATCAGCAAGATCCGCTTCCTCGAAGACCAGGGCCTGGTGCAACCCGAACGCACCCCGTCCGGATACCGCAAGTTCTCCACCGGCGACGTCAGCCGGCTGCGCTACGTCCTGTCCCAGCAGCGTGACCACTACCTGCCGCTGCGGGTCATCAAGGACCAGCTCGACGCGATCGACCGTGGTCTCGTGCCGCCGGGCACGTCCACCGACAGCCCGCGCGCGGCCCACGTGGCCGTCGCGTCGATCGAGGACAACGCCCCGACCGCCGACCACTTCCGGCCGGCGCCGGCCGCGCTGCGGCTCTCGCGCGAAGAGCTGCTCAATTCGGCCGGTCTGCGCAGCGACCAGCTCAGCGAGCTCGAGCAGTTCGGGCTGGTGAACAAGAAGCCGGGCGGGCACTACGACGACGACGCTCTCGCGGTCGCCAAGATCGTCGCCGACCTGGCCCGATTCGGGCTCGAGGGCCGACACCTGCGCGCCTTCCGGACCGCGGCCGAGCGCGAGGTCGGGCTGTTCTCGCAGGTCGTCGGTCCCATGTCGCGCCAGCGCGGCGCAGAGGCCAAGGCCCGGGCCGAAGAGACGGTGCGCGAGCTCGCTGCCCTGTCGGTGCGGCTGCACGCGGCGCTCGTGCAGATCGGCCTGCGCGAGGTCGTCGGCGGGGGCTGAACCCCCGAGCCGTGAGCGGCCCGACCGTGTAGCGTCGAGAGCGAGCGCAGGGTTGGAGTTCCAGCTGTACGGCACAGGAGGTGCGGTCGTGCATCCGATGCGAGTTGTCGGGGTTCGGGTCGAACTGCCGGCCAACCAGCCTGTCGTCCTGCTGCGCGAAGAGGACGGCATCCGCTACCTGCCGATCTGGATCGGCGCCGTCGAGGCGTCGGCGATCGCCTTCCAGCAACAGGGTGTGCAGACGATGCGCCCGCTGACCCACGACCTGCTGCGCGACGTCATCGCCGCGCTCGGCGTGCGGCTCGAGGCCGTCCACATCACCGAGCTGCGCGACGACGTCTACTACGCCGAGCTGCGCTTCTCCGGCGGCCTGACGGTGAGTGCCCGCCCGTCCGACGCGATCGCGCTGGCGCTGCGGGCCGAAGTCGAGATCCTCGGCTCCGACGCCGTCCTCGACGCCGCCGGGATCGAAATCCCGGACGAGCAAGAGGACGAAGTCGAGAAGTTCCGGGAGTTCCTCGACACCATCACCCCCGAAGACTTCGCCTCCGGTACCTAGCCGGAATAAGCGTCAACCTCAACTTGAGGGTTAAGAAGTCGGCGTGGCGGATTGACCCGATCCCGAGGCCGACCTACGGTCGAGACCGAGCGAATCACGTCCGTGCAATTTTCCCATCGCGGGCATGGGCGGGTTCGGTGGTGAGAGGCGGGGAAGTGGACGATCTTCCGGAGCAGGGCACCCTGTTTGCCGACCCGTCGCACGCATCGGACGTGATCATCGGATACCGCGGCCCCACGGCCTGCTCGGCCGCGGGCATCACCTACCGTCAGCTCGACTACTGGGCCCGCACCGATCTCGTCGTGCCGACCATCCGCAGCGCCACCGGATCGGGCAGCCAGCGGCTGTACTCGTTCAAGGACATCCTGGTGCTCAAGGTCGTCAAGCGGCTGCTCGACGCCGGCGTCTCGCTGCAGAACATCCGGATCGCGGTCGACGCGCTGCGCCTGCGCGGCGTCGACGACCTGGCCCAGGTGACGCTGCTGTCCGACGGCACCTCGGTCTATGAATGCACCTCCAACGAAGAGGTGGTCGATCTGCTCCGCGGCGGCCAGGGCGTCTTCGGCATCGCCGTCAGCGGCGCCCTGCGCGAACTGCGCGGATCGCTGGCCCAGCTGCCCGGCGAGCGGGCCGACGGCCTCGAGATCGACGCCGACGCCCCGGCCAACCCCAACGACGAGCTGGCCAAGCGCCGCCAGCAACGCACCGCCACGGCCTAACGTGATCCGCCGTGGGCGGATCTCCTCGCGGACCGCCGCCGCGCGCGCGGCGGCGGGCTCTTCGCGCGAGCGCTCATCGCGTTCGTGGTCCAGTCCCGACTGGTACCGTGGGTTTTGGCTTACGACTCTGCGTGGGAGAGCCGGATCGCACCGGCGCCGAAGGGGCAACCTCCCCGGAACCTCTCAGGCACCAGGACCGCGCGGGTGAGGCCACTCTGGAGGGTCACGCCCGACAGACGGGGACGCTGCCGCCGCAGGGCGACGGCGTCGGCCCGCACCCTGGAGCGCTTCCGCCGATGACCTCCCTCTCCGAGTTCGAGCACGCCAGCCCGTTCGCGGCCCGGCACATCGGGCTGTCCGCCGCCGACGAGCAGCAGATGCTCGAGCACGCTCGGCTACGCCGCCCTCGACGACCTGCTCGCCGATGCCGTGCCGGCCTCGATCCGCGAGAAGCTGGCCCTCGCCCTCCCGCCGGCTGCGTCCGAGGCCGAGGTGGCGGCCGAACTCCGGGCGCTCGCCGATCGCAACCAGGTCATGACCTCCATGATCGGGCTCGGCTACCACGGCACGATCACGCCGCCGGTGATCCGGCGCAACGTGCTCGAGAACCCGGCCTGGTACACCGCCTACACGCCCTACCAGCCCGAGATCAGCCAGGGCCGGCTCGAGGCGCTGATCAACTTCCAGACGATGGTCGAGGACCTCACCGGCCTGCCGGTGGCCGGGGCCTCGGTGTTGGACGAAGGCACCGCGGCGGCCGAGGCGATGGCGCTGGCCCACCGCGCAGCCAAGACCGGCAGCACCTTCGTCATCGACGCCGATGTGCTGCCCCAGACACTGGACGTCGTCCGCACCCGCGCCCTGCCGCTCGGGCTCACCGTCGTCGTGCACGACCTCAGCCAGCCGCTGCCCGACGGTGACGTCTTCGGCGTGCTCGTGCAGTACCCGGGCGCGTCCGGGGCGCTCCGCGATCTGGCCCCGCTGGCCGCAGCCGCGCACGAGCGCGGCGCCCTGCTCGTCGCGGCCGCCGACCTGCTCGCGCTCACGCTCATCACCGCGCCCGGCGCGGCCGGCGCCGACATCGCGGTGGGCAACACCCAGCGCTTCGGCGTGCCGATGGGCTTCGGCGGCCCGCACGCCGGCTACCTGGCCGTCCGCTCCGGTCTCGAACGGCAGCTGCCCGGACGGCTGGTGGGCGTCTCGGTCGACGCCGTCGGCGCGCCGGCCTACCGGCTGGCCCTGCAGACCCGCGAGCAGCACATCCGCCGCGAGAAGGCGACGTCCAACATCTGCACCGCGCAGGTGCTGCTGGCCGTCATCGCATCGATGTACGCGGTCTATCACGGGCCCGATGGCCTGCGCTCGATCGCCGGCCGGGTGCACCGGCTGGCGACCATCCTCGCCGCCGGGCTGGTCGAGGGCGGCGCCGACGTCCAGGCCGGGCCGTTCTTCGACACCGTCACCGTCCGCACCGGCGACCGCACCGACGCCGTGATCGACGCGGCGCGGGCAGCGGGCATCAACCTGCGTCGCATCGACGACACCGCGGTCGGCATCACGTGCGACGAGACGACCGCGCGCCGGCACGTCGTCGCGGTGTGGCAGGCATTCGGCCTCGGCCTCGGCGAGTCCGACGTCGAGCGCTTCGACGGTGCCGCTGAACCGCTGGCGGAGTTCGCTCGCCGCACCGAGTTCCTGACCCATCCGGTCTTCTCGGCTCATCACTCCGAGACGGCGATGCTGCGCTACCTGCGCCGGCTCGCCGATCGCGACTACGCCCTCGACCGCGGCATGATCCCGCTCGGCTCGTGCACGATGAAGCTCAACGCGACCACCGAGATGGAACCGGTGACCAACCCCGGATTCGCCAACGTCCATCCGTTCGCGCCCGAAGGTCAGTTCGACGGCTACGCCCAGCTGTTCGGCGATCTGCAGAGCTGGCTGACCGAGATCACCGGCTACGACGCCGTCTCACTGCAGCCCAACGCCGGCTCGCAGGGTGAGTTCGCCGGGCTGCTGGCGATTCACGAGTACCACCGGGCCAACGGCCACGATCACCGGCGGGTGTGCCTGATCCCGGCCAGCGCGCACGGCACCAACGCGGCCTCCGCGGTGATGGCCGGCCTGCGCGTGGTCGTCGTCAAGACCGGCGGCGAGCAGGGCGAGATCGACCTCGACGACCTCAAGGCCAAGATCGCAGAACACGCCGACGACCTCGCCGCGATCATGCTCACCTACCCGTCCACCCACGGCGTCTTCGAGGACCACATCGGTGAGGTGTGCGCGCTCGTGCACGACTCCGGCGGGCAGGTGTACGTCGACGGCGCCAATCTCAACGCGATGGTCGGGCTGGCCCGCCCCGGCAAGTTCGGGGCCGACGTCTCGCACCTGAACCTGCACAAGACCTTCTGCATCCCGCACGGCGGCGGTGGCCCGGGCGTCGGTCCGGTGGCGGTGCGCGCGCACCTCGCGCCCTACCTGCCCAACCATCCCCTGCAGCCGAGCGCCGGACCGGCTACCGGGCCGGGTGCGATCTCGGCCGCGCCCTGGGGCTCGGCGTCGATTTTGCCGATCACCTGGGCCTACATCCGGATGATGGGCCCGGACGGACTCACCGCGGCCACCGGCGCAGCGATCCTCGCCGCCAACTACGTGGCCAAGCGCCTCGCCGGGCACTACCCCACGCTCTACAGCGGCGCCAACGACCTCGTCGCGCACGAGTGCATCCTCGATCTGCGCGGCATCACCCGCGACACGGGTGTCACCGTCGATGACGTCGCCAAACGGCTCATCGACTACGGCTTCCACGCCCCGACAATGTCGTTCCCAGTAGCCGGCACGCTCATGGTCGAGCCAACCGAGTCCGAGGATCTGCGCGAGCTCGACCGGTTCGTCGCCGCCATGATCGCGATCAAGGGCGAGATCGACCGGGTGGGCGCAGGGGAGTGGCCGGCCGACGACAACCCGCTGCACAACGCGCCGCACACGGCCGAGTCGATCGCCGGCGGGTGGACGTCGCCCTACTCGCGCGAGCAGGCGGCCTTCCCGGCCGGCGTCGACCCGCGGTCGAAGTACTGGCCCCCGGTGCGGCGGATCGACGGCGCCTTCGGCGACCGCAACCTCGTCTGCGCGTGCCCGCCGGTCGACGCCTACGCCTGACCGGCCTCTCGCTGAGGGCTGGCGTCGGGCATCTGGTAACGATTACCGGTATGGTCGTCTGGTGACCCCACGCCAGCGCGCCACCAGGCAGGGGGCAGCCGTGCGCGACGCGCTGCACGCGGCCGGCGGCTTCCGCAGCGCGCAGGACGTCTACGCCGTGCTGCGCGGTGCGGGTGGCTCGGTCGGGCTGTCGACCGTCTACCGGCATCTCCAGTCGCTCGTCGACGACGGCGTGGTCGACGTGATCCAGACACCGGACGGCGAGGCGACCTACCGCTATTGCGGCGATCCGGTCACCGGGCACCATCATCACCATCTCGTCTGCCGGCAGTGCGGCCGCACCGAGGAGATCGAGGGGCGGGCGGTCGAGCGCTGGGCCGGCGAGGTCGCGGCGCAACACGGTTACGCCGAGGTCGACCACACCGTCGAGCTGTTCGGCCTCTGCCCGGCGTGCGCGGCGGCGTCGTGACGATTCCCGAGGGTGAGTTCGGCGCCCGGGTCCGCACTCGGCTGCGCGACGCGCGGGTCATCTGGCTGACGACCGTCGGCGCCGACGGCACGCCCCAGCCGAACCCGGTCTGGTTCCTGTGGGACGGTGCCGACTCCGTGCTGGTCTATAACCGCCCGAAGGCCGTCCGGCTCGTTCATCTGGCCGAACGCCCGCAGGTGGCGCTGCACCTCGACGGGGACGGCGGCGGCGGCGACATCGTGGTGCTCACCGGTACCGCCCGCCGCGACGCGGACGCACCGGCGCCGCACGAGAACGCCGACTACCTCGCGAAGTACGCCGATGCCATGGCGCGGGTCAGTGGCAGCCCCGCGGGATTCAGCGAGCAGTACGGTGTCCCGCTTCGGATCGACATCCGGCGCATCCGCGGTCATTGATGATCGACGTGCCGCAGGCGCGCTTCGAGGACATGGTCGGCGCGGCGCTCGACACCCTGCCGGCCGAGCTGGCCGCGATGATGCGCAATGTGGTCGTCGTCGTCGAGGACGGCACCGACCCGCACCTGCTCGGCCTGTACGAGGGCATCCCGCTGACCGAGCGGATGTCGGACTACTCGGCCGTCCTACCCGACAAGATCACGATCTTTCGCCGCGCGATCTGTGCTCGCTGCGAGACCGAGGAGGACGTGGTGTACGAGGTCCGCACCACCGTGGTCCACGAGGTCGGGCACCACTTCGGCATCGACGACGACCGGCTGCACGAACTCGGCTGGTGAGCGCTATTCCAGGACCGACGGCAGCTTGCCGATGATCGCCTCGGCCTCGGCGACGATGCTCTCGATCAGCTCGCGGCAGGTCGGCAGGTCGTCGAGCATGCCGACCACCTGACCGCTGGCCAGCACGCCGGCCTGGGTGTCGCCCTCGACCAGCCCGGCCCGCAGCAGCATCGGCGTGTTCGCCGCCATGATCATCTGCGACCAGGTCTGCTCCTTGCCGTGCTTGGTCGCGAGCCCCTCGCTGATCATGTCGCGCCAGCGCAGCTTGGTCATGCGCTGGAACCGCTCGGCGTTGCGGACCGCGTGGTAGAGCCCGACGGCGCGGCTCGAGCGTTCGAGGTGCTCGACCAGCTCGGTGCGCAGCACGCGGTGCGGCATGCCGTCGACGCGGGTGGTGACGACCGTGCCGTCGAGCCCGCGCTCGAGGTAGAGCCGCTTCACCTCGTCCGGGACGGTGCTCTCCTGCGTGAGCAGGAAGCGGGTGCCCATCGCGATGCCGGCCGCGCCGTAGGCGAGCGCGGCGGCCAGCCCGCGTCCGTCGAAGAAGCCGCCGGCCGCGATCACCGGGATGTCCACCGCGTCGAGCACCGACGGCAGCAGCAGCGTCGTCGCGACGCCGCCGGTGTGCCCGCCGCCCTCGCCGCCCTGGACGATGACGGCGTCGGCGCCCCAGCTCGGCGACCTTGCGGGCGTGCTTCGCCGCGCCGATCGAGGGGATGACGACCGAGCCGGCGGCCTTGAGCCGTTCGATGAACTCCTGCTTGGGCGCCAGCGCGAACGACGCGACGCGCACGCCCTGCTCGATGAGCAGGTCGACGCGGTCGGAGGCGTCGGCGGCGTCGGCGCGCAGGTTCACGCCGAACGGCTGGTCGGTGCGGCGCCTTGGTCTCGTCGATGGCCGCGACGAGCTCGTCGAAGGTCATCGTGGCGCTGGCCAGGATGCCCAGGCCGCCGGCCTCGGCCGTCGCCGCCACGAGCCGCGGCCCGGCCACCCAGCCCATGCCCGTCTGCACGATCGGGTGCCGGACGCCGACCAGCTCGGTCAGAGCAGTCCTCATGACGGCACCTCCTTCTCGCGGTAGCCCTTCGGGTCGAGCACCTCGCGCAGCAGGCGCAGCTCCTCGTCGGTGGGCGCGCGGGTGGTGGGGACGTCGGCCGCGATCACGAGCGGGAAGCCGGTCTGCGGCCTGCACCTGCGTCGACGGTCACGCCGGGATGGACGGAGCGCGATCCGCATTGCGTGGTCGCGGGTCGCGAAGTCGAGCACGGCCAGGTTGGTGACGACGCGGTGCACGTCGTGGAAGCGGGCGGCGGCACCCGCCGCGCGGTCGTAGCCGACGCCCGAGACGAAGTCGACGGACTCGACGAACACCCGCGGCTGCGTGCTTGGCCACCCAGTAGCTCGTGCGGTGGTTGACGGTGTTGCCCGGCGCGCCGCGCGCGCCGAACATCTGCCGCGTCGGGCGGGCGTGGTCGCCCAGGCAGGAGATGTTCTGGTTGCCGTACCGGTCGACCTGGTTGGCGCCCATCACGACGTGCCGGGTGCCGGCGGCGACGACGTCGAACACTCGGCGGTAGGGCAGCCAGCCCTCGAGCGGCGACGCTGCCGCCGAGCGCCGGGGTCTCGGCGAGCAGGTAACGCCTCGCCGTCGGAGATCAGCAGGTCGGGGTTGCTCGTGAGGCGGGCCAGCCGGGCGCCGATCGAGCGGCATCGTGCCCATCGGGCTGGCCAGGATCTCGCCGTCGTCGGCGAACAGGTCGGCGCAGGCGACCGCGCACACGTCGGCGCGGGTGAACTCCGTCATGCCAGGTGCCTCGCTTCGAAGCCCGGCCACGCCGCTTCGTCGGCCGCGGCCGCGGCGTACTCGCGTTGGAAGGCCTCGTCGCGGCCGTAGTCGGGTACGCAGGAGGTGAAGTGCGCGCCGTTGGGGGCCTCGACCACGGCGTCGACCATCATCCGGTTCAGCAGCAGGGCCTGCGGCGGCGCGGCGGCGGCGAGCTCGGCCGGTCGAGACGACCTGCTCGCACGACACCACGCGGTGCTCCGCGGCCAGGCAGAACAGGTCGTCGAAGTACGGGTCGGGTCCGAGGTAGGCGGCGTTGCCGTGCGCGTCGGCCCGGTTGAGGTGGACGAAGGCCATGTCGAGGTTGAGCGCCGGCATCGCCACGAGCTCCTCGCCGTCGTCGTAGGGCGAGCGGACGGTACGCAGTCCGGGGTAGTAGGTCAGCACGTCCGAGCCCAGGCCGGCGCGGATCGGCAGGAACGGCAGCCGCTGGGCGGCGGCGCGCAGGCCGGCCACGACCATGCCCTCGTCGAGTTCGCGCACCGAGATCGCGCCGCTCTGGCGAGCCCGGACGAAGTGCGGGTCGTAGGCGATCGAGTCGAGCGAGACGAATCCGAAGACGACCTCGCGCACCTTGCCGGCCGCGCAGAGCAGGCCGACGTCCGGTCCGCCGAAGGAGACCACGGTGAGATCGCGGACCGGGGTGCGCAGGATCGCGCGGACCAGCGCCATCGGCTTGCGCCGCGATCCCCAGCCGCCGATGCCGATCGTCATGCCGTCGGCCAGCCCGGAGACGGCCTCGTCGGCCGAGGTCGTCTTGTCCTTCACGGCTTGGCCACGAAGGCGTCGCGGTGTTCGTCGGCGACGCCGGCGAGATTGAGCTCGAAGGTGAAGCCCTGCTCGAAACGGTAGCTGCGGTGCACCTGCTGCATGTCGATACCGTTGAGCGCCTCCTTGGCCGCCCGGATCACGCGGGTGTCCTTCGCCGCGATGTCGCGGGCCACGGCGAGCGCGGTGTCGTCGAGATCGGCGCGGGGCACGACGCGGTAGACCGAGCCGTGATGGTGCAGCGTGGCGGCATCGACGGTGGCGGCGGTGAAGTACAGCGCCCGCATGAGGTGCTGGGGGACCAGCCGGGACAGGTGCGTCGCGGCGCCGAGCGCGCCGCGGTCGACCTCGGGCAGGCCGAAGGTCGCGTCGTCACTGGCCACCACGACGTCGGCGTTGCCGACCAGGCCGATGCCGCCGCCGAGGCAGAAGCCCTGCACCGCGGCGATCACCGGGACCGCGCAGTCGTAGACGGCGGCAAAGGCCTCGTAGCAGCCACGGTTGGCGCCGACCAGCGCGTCGAAACCGCTGGTGCGCTGCATCTCCTTGATGTCGACGCCGGCGTTGAAGCCGCGCCCTTCGGCCCGGAGGACGACCACGTGCGTGTCGGGGTCGCGGCCGGCCGTCGCGGACGGCGTCGGCGAGGTCGAACCAGCCCTGCACCGGCAGCGCGTTCACCGGGGGGTAGTCGACGGTGACGACGGCGATGCCATCGCCCCCGGAGGAGGTGATGATGCCCATCGGCGACCGCCCTTTCCGAAGCAAGCAAGTGCTTGGTAGGTTAGCACGCATGGACGTCGATCTCGGGGGCGCTGTGGCGCTGGTGACCGGCGGCGTCCGGGGCGTCGGCCTGGGGATCAGCCAGGCGCTGCGCGACGCCGGCGCCAAGGTGGTGGCGTGCGCACGACGCGAGCCCGAATCACCTGTGGACGGGGTCGAGTTCTACCAGTGCGACGTGCGCGACGCCGAGCAGGTGCACGCCATGATGACCGCGATCGTGGCCCGGCACGGTCGGCTGGATGTGCTGGTGAACAACGCCGGCGGCGCGCCGCGCTCCGACGCGGCCACGGCCAGCCCGCGCCTGCACAGCAAGATCGTCGAACTCAACCTGCTGGCGCCGTTCCTGGTCGCCCAGGCCGCCAATGCGGTGATGCAGGGCCAGGCCGGCGGCGGCGCGATCGTGATGGTCAGCAGCGTCAGCGGCCACCGCGCGTCGCCCGGCACGGCCGCCTACGGCGCCGCGAAGGCCGGCCTCGACAATCTCGTCGCCTCGCTGGCGGTCGAGTGGGCACCGGCGGTGCGGGTGAACTCGGTCGCGGCCGGGATGGTGCGCACCGAGCAGGCGCACCTGCACTACGGCGACGCCGCGGCGGTGGCGGCGGTCGGCGCCACCGTGCCGTTGGGCCGGCTGGCCGAACCGATCGAGATCGGCCGCTGCGTCGCGTTCCTGGCCTCGCCCCTCGCGTCCTATGTCAGCGGAGCGGTGCTGCTCGCCCACGGCGGCGGCGAGGTGCCGGCGTTCCTGGCGGCGGCCGACGTCGACGGGCCGCCGCCCCGGTAGCGTTCCCCGGCGATGGACGGCGTCGAGGAACCGAGTTCGTGGCGACCGGTGCTGGCCTACGCGGCCCTCAGCGCGGCCAACCAGATGCTCTGGCTCACGTACACGCCACTGACCACCGGGGCCGCGCACCACTACCGGGTCTCGTCCGGTGCGGTGGGTTGGCTGGCCGAGATCTTCCCGCTGCTGTACGTCGTGCTCGCGGTGCCGACCGGCCGCCTGGTCGATCGGCGGTTGCCGCTCTGGCTGGGGACGGGGGCTGCGCTGACGGCGACGGGCGGCCTGCTGCGCCTCGTCGACGACAGCTTCACCGCCGCGCTGGCCGGCCAGATCCTGGTGGCCGTCGCGCAGCCGTTCGTCCTCAACGCGGTGACCAAGGTGTCCGGCCAGTACCTGCGCGAGCGCGATCGGTCGCGCGGCATCGCCGTGTCGTCGGCCGGCATCTTCGCCGGCATGGTGCTGGCGCTCGTGCTGGGATCGGCGTTCGGCGCCGGCCGCCTGCCCGCCCTGCTGCTCGTCCAGGCCGTCGTCGCCCTCGCCGCTGCCCTGCTGCTGGGCTTGGGGCTCCGCCGCCCGGGACCGCACCGGCCGGCCGCCGCGGGGCCGGTTCCGCTCCGGGAGGTCTGGGCCGATCGGTACCTGCGCCGACTGATCGGGCTGGTCTGCGTCGGGTTCGGGGTGTTCATCGCCCTCACGACCTGGCTGCAGGCCCTGCTGAAGCCGGCCGGCGTCTCGGACAACGCCGCCGGCTACCTGCTGCTCGCGATGGTGGTGGCCGGCGTGGTCGGGTCGGCCGTCCTGCCGCCGCTGGTGGCCCGGAAGGGCGCGGAGTTGCGCTTCGTGCTGGTGTCGGTGCTCGCCGGCATGGCCGGGCTGGTCGTGCTCGCCGCGGTGCCCGGCGTCGGCAGCGGGCTCGTCGTGCTGCTCGTGGTGGGGCTGTTCCTGCTCACCGACCTGCCCGTGGTCCTCGAGATGGCCGAGCGGCGGGCGGGCGAAGCCGGCGCGACCGCGAGCGCGCTGGTGTGGCTGGCCGGCAACGGTGCCGGGCTGGTCGCGGCACTGGCCGTCGAGCTGCTCGAGCACCACCCGCCGGCCGCGTTCGGATTGCTGGCGGTGGCGCTCGGGTTGGCCCTGCCGATCCTCTGGTCGCTGCGCGGCACCGACCCGGCGGCGCAACCTTTCCGCCCTTCCGTCTCGTCGGAGAGGGCGTAGGCAGCCAACCGAAGGACGTACCGATGACCGAGTTGCACGCCGGACCCGATCCGACCCTGGACGAGGAGCTGGCCGACCGGGTGGTGGCCGCGGGCCGCCGGCGGCGAGTCCGGCGGTGGGCGGTGGCGGTGGCCGTGGCCCTGGCGGCCGGCGGGGCGGTCGCCGTCGTCGGGCAGGTCATGGCGGGGGACGGGCCGGGCCCGGCCGCCGCGCAGCGCACCGGTCCGGCAATCGATCCCGCCGGAGGCGCGAGTGGGGCGGCGGTCGATCCGGCTGGCTCGGCGATATCCATGCGGGCCGAGATCTACGCGGCCGTGCTGACTCACGCCGCCGGGGCACGCGCGCCGGTCTTCGTCCGGGACCACGTCTGCACCACGGTCGCGAACGCGCCGGCCGATTGCGACAGCGGGCCGATTCCGGCCGCGGTCCAGCGCCAGGTGAACTCACTGGCCGGGGGCCACATCCACTTCGTGCGGAACGTGCGGGCGCCGGAAGGCATCCACGACCCGGCTCTGGTCGTGCTCGGCGATCTGGTCGTCACCGGGTCGCGTGCCACGCTGGGAATCGAGACGCTCTGCGGCCCGCTGTGCGGTCAGGGGCAGACCTTCGTGCTAGCGCAGCGCCACGGCCGGTGGCAGGTCACCGGCACGACCGGCCCCTCTTGGATCAGCTGACGCTCAGACCTCGACGCGCTTCTTCAGCTCGCGCAACGAGTTCTTCAGCGACTGTTCGCGGATGAGCTTCTTCATCGGCCCGGGCACGAAGAAGCCCACCTCGGCCACGATGTCGACCGTCACGTCGGTGCCGCCGTCGTCGCGCGGGCTGAATGTGTAGTTGCCGGTGTTCTCCTTGAGATCGCCGCTCTCCTGCTCCCACGAGAAACCGTTGGGCAGGTCGTAGCTGTAGCGGACGATGTAGTCAACCTTGCGGATCTTGGCGTCGACCTTCATCCGGATGCGCGATCCGCGACCGTCGGCGTCACGATCGAGAACCTCGCACTCGAGGACGGCGGCCTGCCACTCCGGGAACGAGTCGAAGTCGGTGAGCGCTTCGATGATCTTGTCTGCGGGGGCGTTGATGACGTCGGTCAGCCCCGTCGAATCGTTGCTCATGTCAGATCCTCTCGAGGATGGTGCCGGTGGACAGTGCGCCGCCGGCGCACATGGTGATCAGTGCGGTGGAGCCGTCGCGGCGTTCCAGCTCGTGCAGGGCGGTGGTGATGAGGCGTGACCCGGTGCTGCCGACCGGATGGCCGAGCGCGATGGCGCCGCCGTTGACGTTGAGCTTGGCCGGGTCGGCGCCGTGCACCTGCAGCCACGACATCGGGACGGACGCGAACGCCTCGTTGACCTCGAACAGGTCGATGTCGCCGATCGCCATCCCGCTGCGCTCGAGCAGCCGGGTGGTGGCCTGGACCGGACCGTCCAGGTGGTAGTACGGCTCGGCCCCGACCAGGCACTGGGTGACGATCCGGGCCCGCGGGGTCAGCCCGAGCGCCTTCGCCTTCGCCTCATCCATCAGCAGCACGGCGGCGGCGCCGTCGGAGATCTGCGACGAGGTGCCGGCGGTGTGGCTGGCGCCCTCGAACACCGGCTTGAGCGCGGCCAGACCCTCGACGGTCGTCTCGCGCAGGCCCTGGTCGCGGTCCACGGTGCGGGTCTGGTCGGTCGGCTTGCCGTCGTCGTCGAGCACCGGGGCATCGACCGGCGCGACCTCGCGGTCGAAGCGGCCCTCGTCCCAGGCGACCTTGGCCTTCTGCTGCGACGCGAGACCGAAGGCGTCGAGCTGATCGCGGGTAATGCCGCGCCGCTCGGCGATCCGCTCGGCGGCGAGGAACTGGTTGGGCATGTCGATGTCCCACGAGTCCGGCCGCGGGGAGCCGGCCTCGCCGCGGTTGGCGCCGAGGGGGACCCGCGACATCGCCTCGACGCCGCAGGCGATGCCGACGTCGATGGCGCCGGCCGCGATGAGGCCGGCGATCAGGTGATTCGTCTGCTGGGCCGAGCCGCACTGGGCGTCGATGGTGAACGTGCCGGTCTGCCACGGCAGGCCGGAGCTGAGCCAGGCCGTCCGGGTGACGTTGTTGGACTGCTCGCCGGCCTGGGTGACGCAGCCGCCCGCGACCTGCTCGACGAGTTCGGGGTCGATTCCGGCCCGCTCGACGAGCGCGCGCTGGGCCGCGCCCAGCACCTCGGCGGCGTGCAGCCCGGACAGCCAGCCGTTGCGCCGCCCGATCGGCGTCCGCACCGCCTCCACGATCACCGCAGCACCCACGCCAGTTGCCCTCTCGTCAGCGAGTCCCCAACCTACTCCCAGAAAGTAGAACACGTTTCTATATGGGAGCAACAGATCGGGGTCGAACTCTTCACTTGACGCCGAAGTTTGTGCTTGAATGCCAGCTAGAACGTGTTGCAGATCTAGCTCGGAAACACTCTGGAGGACCAGCGTGGCACAGCCCCAGCTCCCCGAGGGCTTTGACGTCAATGACCCCGAGGTCTACGTGAACGGACTCCCGCGCGCCGAGTGGGAGGAGCTGCGCCGCACCGCACCGGTGTGGTGGCAATCGCAACCGCGGCACCGCGACGGATTCGACGACGAGGGGCACTGGGTGCTCACCCGGCACGCCGACGTCAAGGAGGTCTCGCGCCAGGACAAGATCTTCTCGTCCTACGAGAACGGCGCGATCATCCGGTTCAACGAGAACATGGAACGCGACAACATCGACATGCAGCGCGTGATCATGCTGAACATGGACGCGCCACAGCACACCCGGATGCGGTCGATCATCTCGCGCGGATTCACCCCGCGGGCGGTCAACAACCTGAAGGACGCGCTGACCGAGCGGGCCCGCAAGATCGTGGCCGAGGCCAGCACGAAGGACACCGGTGACTTCGTCCGCGACGTCGCCTGCGAACTGCCGCTGCAGGCGATCGCCGAGCTGCTGGGCGTGCCCCAGGAGGACCGACTGAAGATCTTCGACTGGTCGAACCGGATGATCTCGTCCGAGGACGACCCCGAGGACGCGCAGATGGCGTCCTACGAGACGCTGAGCTACTTCATGGAGATGGCCGAGGCGCGCAAGGAGTGCCCGGCCGAGGACATCGTCACCAAGCTGGTCACCGCCGACGTCGACGGTCAGGAGCTGTCGTCGGACGAGTTCGGCTTCTTCACGATCCTGCTCTCGGTGGCCGGTAACGAGACGACCCGCAACGCCATCAGCCACGGGATGATCGCGTTCATGGAGAACCCCGAGCAGTGGGAGCTCTACAAGGCCGAGCGGCCGGACACGGCCGCCGACGAGATCGTCCGTTGGTCGACGCCGGTCGTGTCGTTCCAGCGGACGGCGATGCAGGACACCGAGATCGGCGGACAGACGATCAAGGCCGGCGACCGGGTGGGCATGTACTACGCGGCCGCCAACTTCGACCCCGACGTGTTCGACGACCCGTACACCTTCAACATCATGCGTGACCCGAACCCGCACGTCGGCTTCGGCGGCACCGGCGCGCACTACTGCATCGGCGCCAACCTGGCCCGCGTCGAGATGAACCTCATCTTCAACGCCATCGCCGACACGCTGCCCGACATCTCGATGATCGGGGACCCGGTACGGCTGCGCTCGGGCTGGCTGAACGGGATCATGGAGCTGCCGGTCAAGTACAACGCCTGCCCCGTCCCGCATTGATGGAACCGGAGACACCGCTCCGCCTGCCGACGCACAACGGCGACCTGATGGTCGCCGCGCTGAAGCAGCACCGGGACCGGCCGATCGTCCACCTCGGGGACGTCTCCCTGACCGGCGCGGAGACCGCCGCGCGGATCAGCCAGTACATCCAGGCCTTCGAGGCTCTCGAGGCCGGCCCGGGGACGCATGCCGCGCTGCTGGCGCTCAACCGGCCCGAGGTGCTGTTCATCCTCGGCGCCGGGCAGACCCAGGGCTATCGCCGGACGTCGCTGCACCCCCTCGGCTCGGCCGACGACCACGCGTACGTCATCAACGACGCCGGCATCACCGCGCTGATCATCGATCCCTACTTCGCCGAGCGCGCGGTGCTGCTGCTGGAGAAGTGCCCGGGACTCAACCTGGTGTTGACCATTGGCCCGGTTCCGCCCGAGCTGTCCTCCGTCGGCGCGGATCTCGTCGCCACGGCGGCCGGATTCGAGCCGCGGCCGCTGGCGGCCAAGCCGCTCCCGCCGGACCACATCACGTCGATCACCTACACCGGCGGAACGACCGGCAAGCCCAAGGGCGTAGTGGGGCTCTCGTCGAGCTTCAGCACGATGACGCAGATCCAGCTGGCCGAGTGGGAGTGGCCGGCGAACCCGCGGTTCCTGATGTGCACGCCGCTCTCGCACGCCGGCGCCGCGTTCTTCGTGCCGGTCGTCATCAAGGGCGGCACCCTGCACGTCCTGCCCCGCTTCGACCCGGCCGAGGTGCTGCGCACGATCGAGGAGCAGCGGATCACGGCCACCATGCTCGTCCCGACGATGCTCTACGCCTTGCTCGATCATCCCGATTCGCGCACCCGCGACCTGTCGTCTCTGGAGACGGTCTACTACGGGGCGTCGGCGATCAATCCGGCCCGGCTGGCCGAGGCGATCGAGCGCTTCGGACCGATCTTCGCGCAGTACTACGGGCAGTCCGAGGCGCCGATGGTGATCACCTATCTCGGCAAGCAGGACCACGTGAGCGGTAACGAGCGCCGGCTGTCGTCGTGCGGTCGGCCGTCGGCGTTCGTCCGTGCCGCGCTGCTCGGCGAGGACGGCGCCCCGGTGCCGACCGGCGAACCGGGGGAGATTTGCGTCAGCGGGCCACTGCTCTGCGGCGGCTACTGGAAGCTGCCGGACGAGACCGCCGCGACGTTCCGGGACGGTTGGCTGCACACGGGTGACGTCGCGCGCGAGGACGAGGACGGTTTCTGGTACATCGTCGACCGCACCAAGGACATGATCGTCACCGGTGGCTTCAACGTCTTCCCGCGCGAGGTCGAAGACATCGTGGCCGAGCATCCGATGGTCGCCCAGGTCGGCGTCATCGGGGTGCCGCACGAGAAGTTCGGCGAGGCCGTCACCGCAGTGGTCGTGCTGCGCCCGGACGCTGCGCGCGACGACGAGTCCGTGGCCCGGATGGCGGCCGAGATCCAGCAGGCGGTCAAGGAGCGCAAGGGCTCGGTGCAAGCGCCCAAGGAGGTGCTCGTCCGCGACGAGCTGCCGCTGACGCCGCTCGGCAAGCCGGACAAGAAGGCCTTGCGCGCCCAGTTCTGGACGGGCGAGCGCGCCGTCGGCTGACGTCGAGGGAGAAGTCCGTCAGCGCACCACTGGATACACGAGGTGGGTGACGCGGTCACCCTGAACGCAGACCGACGGGTTGCCGAGTAACACCTCTTCGCTCGAGAGCGCGCCGAAGAAGGGGCGGTTGCCCTCGCCCATCACGACTGGGACGAGGTCGATGGCCACCTCGTCGAGCAGCTCCAGGTCCAGGCACTGCCGGGCGATGGTGCCACCGGTGACCGCAACGATGCGGTCACCGGCGAGCGTCTGTGCGTGAGCGACTGCGGCTGCTACACCGTCGGTCACGAAGGTGAACGGTGCCCCCGGGTGGGCGTCCACCCAGTCGGTGGGCACCTGGTGGGTCACGACGACGACCGGAACGTCTAGCGTGTGGCGACCCTGCCAGCCCTCGGCCACCTCGAACAGCGTCCGGCCGCAAACCAGTGCGCCGACCGAGGACACCCACTGCCGCCAGTGTGCCGAGCTCGCCGGCGTCAGGTGGACCGCGAAGTCCCCAGCGGGTGTCGGGATCTCGACCTGGCCGTTTTGCAGCCAGTCGAACAACGCTCCGATCGTGTTGTCGTGCTTGGCGACGTACCCGTCGAGCGACATGATCGCCTGCGCCACTACTTTGCCCATGGTCTGCATCTCCTCGTGTCGGACCGCCCGGTGCGAGCCGGTCTCACCCGTGCGTCGATCGAGCAGTCTCGAACTCGACGGCCGGACCAGAATTCGCCGAGAGGCCGACGCCGCGGCCAGTGGCTCAGGGGCCGCCAGCAGTCAGCCCTGCTTGGCCTGGACGAGACGTTCGACCGCCCGAGGCGCGGTGCGTTGGAAGTCGTTGAGCCGAACCCAGGTCGGAGTGACCACGACCCGCACCATCGAGTCGTAGAGCGCGCGCACCTGCTCCTCGAAACCGGCGTGCTGATCCTCAGGCATGGTGCGGAACGACGCTTCGAGGTATTCGTCGGGCACGCCGTCCTCCTCGCGCAGCTCGACGGTTCCCCGGACGAGCAGGCAGCACGGCGGCGGATAGATGTCGATGGTGAGGGCGACCCGCGGGTCGCGGTGCAGCGCCGCGACCTTGTCCGAGCTGGGGATGGTGAAGGAGAGGAATTTGCCCTGACGCAGAAGATAACCGAGCGGGACGGCGCGCGGGCTTCCGTCGGCGGCCGAATAGGCGATCTGCATGATCGGTTGCCGCTCGACGAGGTCGAGAGTCACCGGGTCGCTCAGAATCTCGGTGATACGTGCGGTGTCCATGTCATACCTCCAAGGCGTTGAACGGTCACGGCTGGTCACCGGCCGCTGATATTGCTGGGACGGAGCCGAACCCACATTCTCGACACCCGCGGCGCAAACGACCGTCGGGCGTGCAGGCACCGGTCGGGCGCGGCCGCTCCATCAGGCCGACGAGGCGTGCTCCGAACGCAGGATGCCCATGAGCACGATGTCCTCGTAGGTGCCGCGGACCCACGCATGCTGACGCTGGCGTCCCTCGACGACGAAACCCGCCTTTTCGTATGCGCGGATCGCTGCGGTGTTGGATGCGATCGCTTGGAGGTGGATCCGGCGAAGGTTGCGGCGCACAAATCCGAACTGGACGAGGAGGGCGATCGCCGCCGTTCCAACGCCGCGACCCCGCGCGTTCGGTACCAGATTGATCCCGGCCTCGGCATGGCGGGCAAACAGGTCGAAGTTGAACAGTGATGCGCCGCCGACGGCCGTCCCGTCGAGATCGACCACGAACGACACGGCGTCCCCGGAGGCATCGCTGCTGGCGGTGCGGGCAATCTTGGCGTCGAACTGATCCCGCGTAAGGGGACGCGGCGCCTCGGCGTTCCGCTCCTCCCAGGTATCCAGTTCAGCGGCGATCTCGAACAGAACATCGAGGTCGTCGTCGATCCGCGGTCGCAACGAGACCCTCGGCGTGTCTGGCATAGCGAGCACCTTAATCTCGCCCTCGGTTGCTACTGCGCCGACGCGCTGATCACTCGTGCCGACCGCCTGCGCCGCGACCGCGGCTACTTGTCGCGCGGGTGGTTCGATTTCGATCGTGGTGGACGGGCTGTTCGAGCAGGAACTTCAGGCTGCACATTGCTGGGAGGCCGACGATCGCGTGGCCGGGCGCCCGATGATGACCGAGTTCGCCGACGGTCGCCCCGATGCCGGGAGGTCGCAGCGCGGTCAGGGGCGTTCCGCCGCGGGAAGCTCGATGCCGCCGACCGGGCCGATCTGACCGAGATCTGGCTCGAACATCCTTGGCGACGTCGATAGCCGATGAACGGGGCCAGCAGCACGGCGGCGAGGACGGCGGGTATCACGCACCGAACAGGTCTGAGCGGCGTTATCCGATCGTTTCCAAACCCATTCCTTTTCCACTGTCCCCGTTGTATGGGGCGATAACGGTGATCCCGCACGGGCCGTAGGCGGTCTTGATGCCTTCGCCTTGTATCAGCCACGTCGGCGTGTCGTGAAACTCGGGTGTCGTCGTGCCGTCCGCGTTGAGGTGCGCTGGCGTGTCTGCCGAGTAAGCGCCGAAGACGATGCTCCACCGAAGCGGCCCGACGAAGCTTCCGCCACCGAAGTCGTGCAAGAAGTTGGCCCACACCGCCGAAGCGCTGACTCGCGGATGGACGTTCGGGGGCTCGGGTTGGATGTGTGCGTCGCCGTTGCCGACGGCGAGCGGCGAGGTGACGCGGGCGGTCACGGGCATGAGCGGCAGTCTGGGCGGTGGTGCCGGGCAGCGCCCGAGCACCGCAGTGTCGGGGGCGGTGGGAGCGAAGGCGAGGGAGTTGAGGATCGCGCGTTCCACGGCACGGTCGGGGCCGATGCCGATCTGAATCGAGACTCGGTGGTACCAGACGGTGACGCTTCCTGAACGGCTATCGGTCGACAGGTAAATGGCCTGACCAGTTGGCAGGGTTGTAGGAGTCTCGTCGGGTGGCTTCGATCCGCCCGGCTGCATCCATACCCCATCGACCGGCGGCGGTGCGCCGGACCGGGCCGGGCATGAGGGCACGCTCAGGTAGCTAACTCCGAGGAATGCCTTGTCCGGCTGTCCATCGAAGGTGGACGAGCACGAATGGCTCGCGTGCGCTCCATCAATGACCGGCCACGCAGTTGGGATGGTGAGTTCGACACCCTTGAAATCAACGACCTTCTTCGTGGCGACCGCTGAAACGTCTCGACCCGCCGAAGGCCTGGCTCGACTGCTGGGGCTGTGGCGACTTGATCCGCAGGCCGTGACCAACAAGCCGAGCACCAGCGCACTGGATGCAACACGGGGCATAGCTACTAGACGACCCATCCGCGCATTTCGGTTCCCAGCGTCGGGTACCGACCGAGGGTCATGTCCAGCAACTATCCGCAGACCGACGCCTCGTCGCAACGACCGATCGTTTTGCGACACCCACCCGACGGAGACTTGCTTGCGTCGCCTTCACCGCGGATCATCAGCCACAGAGGAGGCCTCTATGTGGTACGTCGCGATCGTGTTCGCTTTTCCAGTGTTCCTCTACACGGTTGAGCGCGTGACCTGGTGGGTGCGCCAAGCCAGGCTCGAAAAGCGTCGGGCTGCGGCTGAATACCCGATCACCGGGAACGACCCTGTGGGCCGCACCGTCATTTTCTGACGAAGCTGACCTCGATCCGTGGCCTTTCGCTCCGCGGGATTGCACCGCCGCGACTTCACGCCGGCCAGCCCGCACCTGCTGAGGGTGCCGGTTTATCCGCACGCCGTGGCGGAAACAGTTTGGGGGGCAGCTCAAACAGAAACTTGGGGGCATGTGTACGAGGGCAGAGACAACGGTGTCCTGCGCGCCTGCAGCGGTTAGGCGGGCACGGCGGTGGGCGGTGGAGGAACTCGCCTCCGTGTACGCCGCACCCGGTGACGTGTCGCTGGATGTCCAGACGGTCGTGTCGGAACTTGCGACGAACGCTCTCCAGGCTGAGTGCCGTCGCTTCACCGTGGCAATCGATGCTCATCACAGCTATCTGCGGATCGCGGTGAGCGACGACGGGCCGGGCGACCCGGTCATGCAGCATCCCGGCCCGCACAGCGCACACGGGCGCGGCCTGGTGATCGTGAACGCACTATCGAAGCGCTGGGGTGTCGAGCGGACAAGGCAGGGCAAGACTGTCTGGGCGGAGTTTGCCGTGAGCGCCGGTGCCGCGCCGACGTTCGCGTGCGCGGACTGATCGTCGCTAGATCGTCGGGGTGGGCTTTCCGGTCTTAAAGTTCGGCCGGCCCAAGAGCCTCGCCGGTACCTGCCGGCCCGGAGTGATTTGGGCTGCGGCGGACGGCGAGGAACGCGATGTCGTCGCCGGCCGCGGCCGATCCGACCATTTCATGCATGACGCTTGTGCAGACGCTCTCCGGGTCGGTCGGCGGAACGGAGGCGACGAGTTGGTCCAACCGGTCCTCGATATCCAGCCCCCGGCGTTCGATCAGTCCATCGGTGTAGAACAGCAGCACTCCACCGGCAGGCCACACGAGATCGGTGGCCTCGCGTCGGGTGTCGGGTTGAACGCCGAGCGGTGGGCCCACGGCCGAGCGAACGAGGCGGCGCGACCCGTCTGGCGTCGCCAGTACCGGCGGGGGGTGTCCCGCCAGCGCGACCCGGATCTTCTCGTAGGGCGGATGCGCGTGCGCGCACACCACGGTGACCATCGAGCCGATCTCGAAGTGCGCTACCTTGCGGTCGGTCAGCTCGAGAACCTCCTCCGGGCTCACTCCGAGCAGCGCGTACGCGCGTAGCGCGCTCTTCACCCGGCCCATGACGATGGCAGCGTTCAAGCCGTGGCCTGCGACGTCGCCGGTCACGATCCACAGATCGCCTCCCGGCACGGTGAAGGCGTCGTACCAGTCACCCCCCACGGTGCTGCGCTCGGCCGGGACGTAGCGTGCGGCAAATTCCAGACCAGCAACCGAGGGCAGCCTCGTAGGCTGCAGGCTGCGTTCGAGATGACGCCCAGCGATGATTTCGATCGCCTCGCTGCGAGCGAGGATGGCTGCACTGACCCGCTCGCCTGCACGCTGTAGCAGTTCGGCATCGGCTGAGGTGAATTGGTGATTCCTGAGCCGACCGATATGCAGCACGCCGATCAATCGCTCGTCGCCGGTCAACGGCACCCCAAGCATCGTTTTGATGCCCTTTTCCCACAGGATCGGGTTGGCAACGGTGGTGTGATCGACCCGGTCCAACATCACTGGCTCGCGCCGGGCGGCGATAGTGCCCGCAAACCCAATTCCGATCGGAACCCGTACGCCTTGGCGGACCTCCTCCTCAAGCCCCCGCGCCACGCGCGCCACCAAGTACGG
Organism: uncultured Actinomycetota bacterium; assembly: GCA_963764485.1. Classification (GTDB taxonomy): domain Bacteria; phylum Actinomycetota; class Actinomycetes; order Mycobacteriales; family Jatrophihabitantaceae; genus Jatrophihabitans. Next base: position 191,514 of record CAVXSM010000001.1, read on the forward strand.
CGAATCGCCGTCACGTAGAAGCACCGCGGCCGTATCCGCCTTGAGGGTGAAGCGAATCCTGTCTAGGGCGTCGACCAGAACGTCGTCCACGTCGAGGTTTTCGAGGTCCGAATTTGGGCCTGAAAGCAAGTCGGTCAGTCGTTCAGGACCCGGAGCCGACACGTTGACCATGCTAGGCCTGTCTAGCGCGATTGCGCCCTGTCGATCAGCCGCATCAAGCTTCACCCCAGCCGTGGACAGCCAACAGACCGTTGGTCCGTTCGTAGTCCGGCTAGCGACGGGAGGGTGCAGTGCTCCGAGCCGGTTCGCCAAGGAACCACCTCAAACCGCGAAGGGCTAGCACACAGCACGACTTGTAACGGGCTCCGCTGTCCTTTCCTTGTCCCGAACACATGCCGCCATGCTCGCCCCCTGAACTGCTCACGTCGCCCTGCGACTGCCGAGCTTCGGGGCGACGTGTCGGCCTCCCGGCCGAGCACGTATGTTCTCCGCACTTGGTGCTGTGTTCCGGCTACGGAGAGGCAGTGATGAGCGAGAGGCAAGCGGCGACCGTCGAACACGTCGACGGCGGATGCGTAGTCACCCTTCACGGCGACATCGACCTCGCGAACGCCGGGGAAGTGGTTACGGCGGCGACCGAGGCGATCAACACCTGCCCGACCGATTCCACCCGGATCATCGTCGACCTGGCCGCCGTCACGTTCATCGATTCCACCGGGATCGGCGCGCTGGTCGACGTCCGCAACGCCGGCCGGGAGCGCGGCATACCTACGTTGCTTCACAACGTGCCCCGCGGCGTTGAGCGAGTGATAACGATCAGCGGGCTGACGCCGCTGTTAGGTACTACCCTCGACACCGAGAACGAGTGAGTAGAGCCGGCATCCCGCACGCTCATCGGCCGGTCTGGTCGCCGCGACAGCGGCCTGCGCGTGCGGGTGGTGCAGTTCGGCTGGACGCGGTGCCCCGTTAGGCGAGGAGCGCTCGTTCCTCGGCGTCTGTCAGGCCCGCGTTCAGAGGTGGCCGACCGCGTTCCTCGTCCCAGGCGAACGTGTCTGCGACTGTTTGGTGGAGCGGTGTTCGGGGCATGCCCGCTTCGTGCGCTGCTGCGGCGCTGATCTGAAACATCACGTCCCACGTCGGATCCGGCAACAACAATGGGAAATCGAGATGGTCCTCGGCGACAGGCACAAACTCGACCGCCCCGCAGGTCCTGATCATTTCACCGAGCGTTACCGCTGGCCACGGACCGACCGCGTTGTATGCGCCGGCGAGATCGTTCTCGATCAGTCGGAGCACAAGGCGGGCCACGTCGCGCACGTCCACTACCTGGATCGGGCGATCAAGGCGACCCGGGACGGCCATCCGGCCGCCCTGAGCTGCTCGGCGCACCCAGTAGGTGAAGCGGTCACTCGGATCGTGCGGGCCGACGATGAATCCTGGCCGCACTATCGACGCGCGGGGCCCGAAGCGTGAAACGACGTCGTCCTCGCACGCGACCTTGAGCGGACCGTACGAGTCATCGTCGATCTGCTCCGATTCTCTATGGGGATCAAGTCGCGTACTGGTCTCCGTTATCGGGCTCATCGCCGCCGCCGGGTCATAAACCAACCCGGTGGAAATGAACACATAGCGACCCGCATGGTCGGACAACGCCGCCATCGCCTCATTGACATGGCGCGGTAGATAGGCGCTCACATCCACGACCGCGTCCCAAGTCCTCGCCCGAAGTGCTGAGTAGTCGCCAGTCGCACGATCGCCGACCAGGCGTTCGACGCCGGGAAACAACTCGAGGCCAGTCTTGCCGCGCGTGAACAAGGTCGGCGTACAGCCGTGCGTTACGAGATCGCTGACAATCGCACGCCCGAGAAACGACGTCCCGCCGAGCACAAGGACATCCATGCGCCAAACCATAGGGGAGGACCCACGAGGCACCGCTATCCGATCATCGGCGATGGTTCTGCCGCCGAGTCGTGGTGACCAACTCGCGTGCACCCGCCTGGAGACCTGCACAAAGCGACATGATCACCGGAGTGGACGGAAGGGAACGTCGCGACGCGCTCTCCGTGGCTCAGACCTCTGAGCTGGGTGCGGGATCCAAGTGCTTGCGCTCGAGGTAGCCAGCGCCCGTCACGACGGTCAGCGGCGGCACGTCCTTCGCGACGACCGCACCAGCTCCGACGACCGAGCCATGGCCGATCCTCACCCCAGGCAGGACGGTGGCCGCTGCACCGATCCAGACGTCGGCTTCGATGACGATCGGCGCCACGGTGATGAAGCTGTAGCGCTCAGTCGGCTCGATCGGGTGTCCCTCTGTGATGAGGGTGACCTTCGGAGAAATCATCGTCCGGTCGCCAATCGTGATGCCCCCGAGGTCGAGAAATGAACAGGCTTGGCCCACCGACGTTCGCTGGCCGAGTTCGATGCCGAGGCCGTAGGTGCTGTAGAACGGCGGGTGGATGATGGCCTTCTCGGGGAGCGGCTTGCCCAGCAGCTCGGTGATCAGAGCGTTCCGCGAGTCGATGTCGCTGAACGGCAGCACGTTCAGACGTGAAGTCAGCTCCATGGCCACTTGGATGCGATCGTAAATCGTTCGCCACTCGGGGGTCCGGGTCCGAATGCGTCGCTCCTCCAGCATGGCTTCGATGCTCGCACACACCTACGAAGCAACACCGGGCCTGTGTCAGGACCGGCAGGTCAGTCCGACTCGTCGGGGGCGCGCCGGTAGCGCTCATAGATCACCCGCGAACCGAACGTCCTCGTTTCGATCAGGTCAAGCCGAACGTCTTCGCTGACCGGAGGCAGGAAGGGCGTGCCGCCGCCGACGACGACCGGATGGCGGAGCATACGCAGCTCGTCGACGAGGCCGAGTTCGATCGCGGCCGCGGCCAGGCCGGCGCCGCCGATCGAGACATCCTTGTCGTTCGCGGCGAGGGCCGCCGCGACCTCGTCGGCCAGCGACGCCGTTGCGAGCCGGGCGTTGCCCTGAACGCGGTCGAGCGTGCGGCTGAAGACAACCTTGGGAAGGGCGCACCACACATCGGCGAACGCGGCGCCGAGATCGTTGTCGCGCAGCGAGGGATCCGTCTCCCACACCAGCATGGTCTCGTAAAGCCGGCGCCCGCACAGGTAGCCGCCGAGCTCGCGCACCTGGGTCAGGTGGAAACGGAACTGCTCGTCGCTCGGGACCGTCCAACCGAACTCGCCGTCGCGGTTGGAGATGAAGCCGTCCACCGAGACGCCCATCGAGTAGATCAGCATAATTTCGCTTTCAGCTCAGTTCCTCGGCCAGTGCGACGATGACGCCTTCGGGGCCGCGGAGGTAGCAGAGCAGGAAGATGTTCTCGTAGCGCACCACCTCGCCGATGAGCTCGGCGCCGTGGGTCCGCAGGCGGGCGATGGTGTCCTTGATGTCGTCGACGGCGAACATGAGGCGACGAAGGCCGAGTGTGTTCGGCGGTGCATTCCTCGGCTCGGGGCTGATCATCGCCGGCTTCTGATAGCTCATCAGCTCGAGCTTGCTGTGGCCGTCCGGAGTACGCATCATGGCGACATCGACGCACTGGCCGTCGAGTCCGACGATGCGGTCCGACCACTCGCCCTTCACCGTCATCTTGCCCTCGACCTCGAGGCCGAGTTCGACGAAGAACGCGACCGCGGCGTCGAGGTCGTCGAGGACTATGCCGACGTTGTCCATCCGCAGGATCGTCATGCCCTCGATCGTTCCTCACGCTGTCCCGGCAGCACGCAGAAGTCGTTGCCCGACGGGTCGGCATACAGCCGCCACGGCAGCTCGCCCCACTGCGGGTGGAGCTCGCGGCCGCCGCGCTCGGCGATGCCGGCCGCGACGGCGTCGGGATCGTCGGCCGTCTCAAGCCGGATGTCGAGGTGCAGCCGGTTCTTGGCCGTGCCCTTGGGGGCTGGCTCAGGGCACAGCTCGAGGAGAGGACCCCGTAACGACGGGTGGCGCAGCGAGCGCGGCGCGACGCCCGCCACGTCGATCCAACCGGTCAGCCAGGACCAGAAGTCCGCGTCCGTGTCCGGGTCGGCCGAATCGAGCGGGAGCGCCGCGATGGGTCCGGTGTCGACGTACTCCGGTCGATCGTCCATCACGCAACAGGGATTGCCCTCCGGGTCGGCGAGCACGACCCAGGGCACATCGTGCTGACCGATGTCGAGGTGTCGCGCGCCCAGCCCGAGCAGCCGCTCGACCTCCTCGGCCGGCCGGGGGCCACCCAAGAGGTCGAGGTGGAGTCGCGGCGGCTCGGAGGGCGGCTCGGGGACGCGCGGGAAGCACAGGTCGAGCACCGGCCCGCCCTCGATGGTGAGCCGTGTTTCGAAGCCTTCGGGCTCGTCGGTCAGCCGCTGGCCGCCGACCACTGCCTCCCAGAACCGCCCCAGCCGCGGCGGCTCGACCGCGTCGATGACGACGTTCTCCAGGTACATGCACCCACCGTAGGTCCAGCCGGCGCCACGATATGTCTAGATCGGGCGGCCCGGCAGCTGCTCGGTGTCGTCGTCCGAGATCTCGTCCGTCCGCTTCCCAGGAAATCCCAGCCCGAAGTTGTCGTGCGTGTGGCCCGATGTGTCCTCGTCGTCGTGGTTCTCGGACGTGCGCTCGATGTCGCTCATCGCCTTCTCCCTCGGTCAGTCGCCGACCCGGAGGTGTCCCGACCCCTCGCGGATGTGGAAGAGCATGCACCGCTCGCGCGTCCCGCGCTGTTCGGGCTGCGACACCAGCCGTGTCAGGTGGACGACAAGTGGAGGGGCCTGGATTATCGTGACGATATATCGTTTCGATATATGGCGGGCTCAGGAGGTGAGCGCATGATCAACCCGCAGTTGTACGACACCATCGGAGCTGCGTACCCGGTCACCCGACGCACCGAGCCCCGGATTGCCGCGCAGATCTGGGCTGCGCTCGGGGACGCGCAGACCGTGCTGAACGTCGGCGCCGGCACCGGCTCCTACGAGCCGCCCGACCGGGACGTGACCGCAGTGGAACCGTCGGCGGTCATGCGCGCGCACCGGCCGCCCGGCGCAGCGGTGTGTGTGGCTGCCAACGCGGAGAATCTTCCGTTCGAGGACCAATCCTTCGACGCCGCGCTGGCCGTCAGCACCATTCACCATTGGCCGGACCCGCAGGCGGGTCTGCGCGAGATGCGCCGTGTGGCTCGCAGGGTGGTGGTGTTGACCTTCGACGGCTGTGCCGACGCGTGGGGCCAGCGGTTCTGGCTCATTCGCGACTACCTGCCCGAGGTTGCGGAGCTGTTCGCCGGCTGGCCCGCGCTGGCCGAACTCGCCGACGGGATCGAAGCCCGAACCGAGCCGGTGTTCATCCCGTGGGACTGCGCCGACGGTTTCTTCGAGGCCTACTGGCGCCGCCCCGAGGCATATCTGGACGATCGAGTGCGGCGGGGGATGTCGGTTTGGACCAAGGTCGGGCATGACGCCGAGCAGCGGGCAACGCACCGCCTCCAGCACGATCTTGCCTCCGGGAGTTGGGCTGACCGCAACCGCGAGCTTCTCCATCTCGACGTAGCCGATCTCGGCCTTCGCCTCCTCATCGCCTGACCGATGAAGGCAGGGCGTATCGACCACGATCTACGGAGTGCACGTCATCCTCTACAGCGCCGACGCCGACGCCGATCGCGCGTTCTTCCGCGATGTCCTCGAATATCCGTGCGTCGACGCCGGGCCCAACTGGCTGATCTTCGCGCTGCCGCCGGCCGAACCCGCGGTTCACCCGGCTCACGCTGCCCGGCGGTGGGACCCTCGGCGTCTATCAGCCGTCGCACCCGTCACCGCTCACCGAGCCGTCCAGCTGAACCACCCTCACGCTGTGGTCGACGGTGGTTCAGCTGAACCACCCTCAAGGCCGAGTTGAGGGTCCGTCAGCGTCGGCCGGCGGCTGGACCGTCTTCATCATCCGATCGAGTTCCCAGAACGCGCGCAGCGAGCGGATCTTGCCCTCGTCGTTCACGGTGTAGTGGAAGACGCCTTCGCAGCGCGCCTTGTAGCCGTTGGACAGCGTCGTGTGGATGACGCCCACATTGACGCACTCGTTGGCGCAGACGAACGAGTCGTTGATCTCGAACTCGAACCGCGCCACGGTGGCGATCGTCAGGTCGTAGAAATTGGCTCGGCCGTCGGCCCCGTGGTGGCCCTTGCCCGCTTCGTCGAACATCGACGGGCCGACCGGGTCCTCGATCCAGCCGTCCTCGGCGAAGTTCGCGAGCCAGGCCTTCTTGTCCTTGCGGATCACCGCGTCGTACGAACGGAACGCGGCGTCGCGGGCCGGATGCGGCGCACGGCTGGGCGCGTTCCAGCGCACGACCGACGGTTCGGTGACAGCGGAATCGGTCATCGCGAACTCCTTACTCGGGGCGCTGCGCGCCGACGACCCACATCGAGAAGAACTGCGACCCGCCGCCGTAGGCGTGGCCCAGGGCCTTGCGGGCGCCGTCGACCTGGTGCTCGCCGGCCCGGCCCATCACCTGCATGGCCGACTCGGCGAAGCGGATCATCCCGGAGGCGCCGATGGGGTTGGAGCTGAGCACGCCGCCGGAGGCGTTGATCGGCAGCCGTCCGCCGATCTCGGTCTCGCCGGCTTCGGTGAGCTGCCAGCCCTCGCCCTCGGGCATGAAGCCGAGGTTCTCCAGCCACATCGGTTCGAACCACGAGAACGGGACGTAGATCTCGGCGGCGTCGATCTCGTCCAGCGGGTTGGTGATCCCGGCCTGCTTCCACAGCGCCGCGGCACAGTCGCGGCCGGCCTGCGGGTTGACCTGATCACGCCCGGCATATGTCGTCGGCTCGGTGCGCATCGCGGTGGCGTGGATCCAGGCCGGCCGATCGACGGCCTGCGCGGCCTTCTCGTTGCCGATCACGATCGCGCAGGCGCCGTCGGACGACGGGCAGGTCTCGTCGTAGCGGATCGGGTCCCACAGCATCTGTGAGGCCTGTACCTTCTCCATCGTCATGTCGGGCTGCTGCAGGTGCGCGTACGGGTTCTTGGCGGCATTGCGCCGGTCCTTCGCGGCCACGATCGAGCCGATGTGACTCGGGGCGCCGGAGCGGCGGATGTAGCTGCGCACGTGCGGGGCGAAGTAGCCGCCGGCGCCGGCCCCGACCGGCATGTTGAACGGGACCGCGATCGACAGCGCCCACATCGCGTTGGATTCCGACTGCTTCTCCCAGGCGACGGCGAGCACCCGATCGTGCACGCCGGCCTGCACCAGGCTGGCGGCCACGACACCGGTCGAGCCACCGACCGAGCCGGCGGTGTGCACCCGCAGCAGCGGCTTGCCCACCGCGCCGATCGCGTCGGCCAACGACAGCTCGGGCATCATTACGCCCTCGAAGAAGTCCGGCGCTTTGCCGACCACGACCGCGTCGATGTCGTCCCAACCGACGTTCGCGTCGACCATGGCCCGGTCGATCGCTTCGCGCAGCAGCCCGGCCATCGAGACGTCCTGCCGCTTGGCCCGATAGTGCGTCTGCCCGGTGCCGAGCACCGCTGCCCGAACCTTCGCCATCAGCGTCCCTCCATCACGCACACGAGATTGTGCTGCAGCGCCGGGCCGCCCGTGGCGTGCGCGAGCACCCGGCCGGCCGAGCCGTCGGCGATCCGCGCCGCGGCCTCGCCGATCCGGACGAGCCCCCCGGCGAACATCGGGTTCCCGGCCAGCGCGCCGCCGGACGGCGTGATGCGGACGTCGTCGCCGAGTCCCAGCTCGCTGCGCAGGATGAGCTCTTGGTGCGTGAACGGCGTGTACAGCTCGGCGACCTCGACGCCGTCGATCCCGGCCCGCTGCGCGGCGGCGACGGTCGAGGCGGAGGTCGTGAGGTCCCGTGCCCCGAGATGGGCCGAGTCGACGGCGTGGGCGATGCCAGTGATCCAGGCCGGCCGCTCGGCGAGGTCGCGGGCCCGGTCCTCAGCGGCGAGCACGACCACGGCCGCACCGTCGGTGATCGGCGCGCAGTCGTGGCGGCGCAACGGCTGGGCGAAGTAGGGCTCGGCGAGCAGGGCGTCGACGTCCTTCGAGCCGGTGACCTGGGCGAACGGGTTGGTCTCGGCGTCGCGGCGGGAGCGCACGGCCACCTCGGCCATCGCCTGCTCGCTCCACTTGCCCTGGTCGATGCCCAGCTGGGCCTGCAGGCCAGCGACCGCCACTGCATCCGGCCACAGCGGCGCGAGCATGTACGGGTCGAGCTGCAACGCCAGCGTGCGCCGCAGATCGCCGGCCGAGGACTTGCCGAAGCCGTAGACCAATGCGGTGTCGACCTCGCCGGTCTGGATCTTGACCCACGCCTCGTAAAGCGCCCACGCCGCGTCGAGCTCGACGTGTGACTCGTTGATCGGAGGCACCGGCCCGGTTGCGTCGACGGCCGACACGAAGGAGAACGCGCGGCCGGCCAGGTAGTCCGACGAACCCGAGCACCAGAAGCCGATGTCGTGCTTGGTGACGCCCAGCTGGGCGAAGACGTCGGTGATCAGCGGCACCAACATCTCGACGCCGTTGGTCGTGGCCGTGGTGTGCCGGAGCTGCGGCGACTGCGTGAACCCGACGACGGCAACCTCTCTCACAGGTGCTCCTTGAACGTGTCGTAGGGGGCGTCGGGCTCGCCGGTGGGGCGGAAGTGGGTGATGTTCTGCAGCCCGTACTCCCACTCGTCGCGCGGCTTCCAGACCGCCTCGACGCGCAGGCCCATCCGCACGTCCTCCGCTGGGCAGTCGAGGATCAGGTGAAGGAACGCGATGTCCGCGCCGTCGAGCAGCACGTAGGCGGCGACGTAGGGCGGTTTGATCTTCTGGCCGAGGAACGGGACGTTGACGATGCAGAACGTGGTGACGGTGCCGCGGTCGGGCAGCTCGACCTGCTCCTCGGTCGGGACGCCGTCGACCGGGCAGGCGCCGCGCGGCGGGATGTAGACCTTGCCGCACTCCGGGCAGCGCTGGCCGAGCAGGCGGCCCTCCTTGAGTCCCTGCAAATAGCGGGTCTCCTGGATCGATGCGGTGTGCTGCACGCGCAGGTCCACCGGAGTCGTGACCATGGTGACGTCTTCGCCCTCCGGCAGAACCTCGGTGGCGGGCGCATCGGACTCCGGCTCGAAGCACAGGATGTCGCGGATGTGGCCGACCGGCTCGGCGGCCCAGCGGGCTTGCACCCGCAGGCCGGTGTGGACGTCGTCGGGGGAGGCGACGTCAAGGGCGTGCAGCAGGCCGGTATCGGCACCGTCCAGTTGGACCAGTACCCACGCGAACGGCCGGTCGAAGGGCTGGCCGGGCAACGGCTCGGCGGCCCAGGTCCAGCTGAGCACGGTGCCGCGATCACTGACATCGACGAAGTCGGTGAGCGGCTCATGGCTCTTCGGGTCGTACTCGAGCGGCGGGACGATCACCCGGCCGTCGGAGGTCCGGACCCCGCGCACCTGGCGGCGGGCCAGTCCGGTCAGGAAGCCGCCCAGCGTCGGCCCCAACGACCGGGTGTAGTCGAATTGCAGCTCGATGGGGGCGCTGAGCGGCTCAACGGCGGTCATTCTCGAAGTGAAACACGTTCTACTTTGAAACGTCAACGCAGGGGCAGGGCAGGATGGGGACGTGTTCGACTCACCTGACGACGTCGCCGCGCGGCTGGCCGGGGCGCGCTACCTGACCGACGCCGCGACCGCGACGACGGTCTTCCTCGCCGCGAAGCTCGAGAAGCCGCTGCTGGTCGAAGGCCCGGCCGGTGTGGGCAAGACGCAGCTGGCCAAAGCGGTCGCTGAGGCCACCGGCGCCGAGCTGATCCGGCTGCAGTGCTACGAGGGCCTCGACGAGGCGCGTGCGCTCTACGAGTGGAACTACAAGAAGCAGTTGCTGCGCATCCAGGCCAGCGCGGCCGCCGAGGCCGGCGGCGCCGTATGGGAACGGACCCACGACGACATCTTCACCGACGAGTTCCTGCTCACCCGACCGCTGCTCACCGCGATCCGCCGCTCCGAACCGACCGTCCTGCTCATCGACGAGGCCGACAAGACCGATGTCGAGGTGGAAGCACTGCTGCTGGAGGTGCTGTCCGACTTCCAGGTCACGATCCCCGAACTCGGCACGGTGACCGCGGTGCGCAAGCCGTTCGTGGTGGTCACCTCCAACGCCACGCGGGAATTGTCCGAGGCGCTGAAACGGCGCTGCCTGTATCTGCATCTCGACTATCCGACACCGGAGCGCGAGCGCGACATCGTGCTGGCCCAGGTGCCCGAGATCGAGCCGGAACTCGCCGATCAACTCGTCCGGACCGCGGCGACGCTGCGCACGCTGGAACTCAAGAAGGCCCCATCGGTGGCCGAGACGATCGACTGGGCCCGCACGCTGCTCGCGCTCAACATCGGAACGCTCGACGAGGAGAGCATTGCCGCGACGCTCGGAGTCGTGCTGAAGCATCATTCCGATCACGCGCGGGCGGCCAAGGAACTCGGCCTGCCGTGAGCCTGCTGGACCGGCACATCGGCTTCGTGGCGGCATTGCGCGACGCTGGCCTGACCGTGTCGATCGCCGAGGGCATCGACGCCGCCGAGTCGATGGGCGCAGTCGATCTGCTCGATCGCGAGCAGCTGCGCGCGGCCCTGGCCGCGACGCTGGTGAAGCGGCAGTTCCACCGCCCGGCCTTCGACACCGTCTTCGACGTGTTCTACCCGCCGGTCACCGGCGACTCGGCGATCGCGGCGAGCTCGACGGCGGCGCCGGAGCGCGATCCCGATGCGGCGCACCGCGGCCCGCTCGAGGATCCGGTGCGCGACCGCATCCGCGAGGATCTCGCGGCCTACCTGCGCGACGGCGACGAACGGCTGCTCGACGCCGTCGCGCGCGACGCCGTGGCGGCGTTCGGGGCGGTGCCGGGACGCACCCCCGGCCGCTCATCGTGGTCGCGAATGGCCGTGCTGGAACGGGTGTCGGCGCAGACCTTGATGGCCGGCCTGCTCGAGCAGGTGCTGGCCGGGGCGGATCGCGGGGGACTGGCCGAGCGGCGCGAGCGCACCGTCATCAACGACCGCATCCGCCGCTTCGAGAACCGGGTCGACGTCGACGTGCGGCGCCGGCTGGCCGAGCTCAGCGATGCCGACACGGTGGCCCGCACCGCGGCGCGGCCGACGATCGAGCGGGTCAACTTCCTCGGCGCGACCCGGGCCGATCTGGTCGCGCTGCGGCGCGAGGTCCAGCCCCTGGCCCGGCGGCTGGCGGCGCGACTCGCGATGGATCAGCGTCGGGGGAGCAAGGGACAGCTCGACTTCCGCCGCACCATCCGGGCCTCGCTGTCGTCCGGCGGGGTACCGATGGCGACGTTGCACCGGCCGAAGCGTCCGCTGAAGACCGATCTCGTCGTGCTGTGTGACCTGAGCGAGTCGGTGACCTCGTTCGCGCACTTCACCCTGCTGCTCGTGTACGCGCTGCGCGAGCAGTTCACCAAGGTCCGCGCGTTCGCCTTCGTCGACGAGCTGGACGAGGTCACCCGGTTCTTCGCGCCCGGTGGCGACGTCGTCGAGGCGGTCACCAAGCTGGCCAACGAGGCCGATGTCACCTGGCTGCTCGGCCGCACCGACTACGGCCGGGCGTTCGAGCTGTTCGCGAACCGCTTTCCCGACGCCGTGGGGTCGCGGACGTCGCTGCTCATCCTGGGCGACGCCCGCTCCAACTACGGCGACCTCGCCCTGCCCGTCCTCACCGAACTGGCCGAGCGGGCCAAGCACGCCTACTGGCTCAACCCCGAACGCCGGGCGATCTGGGACACCGGCGACTCGCGGGCCACGGAGTATTCGGCCGTGGTGCCGATGGTCGAGTGCCGCAACCTGGCCCAGCTGGCCGAGTTCGTCCGCAATCTGGCCGGCTGAGGTCCTTCTAGGCGTTCGGCGAAGGACCGGCGTTCAGCCGTCGTAGGGCACGTGGGCCGTCCAGTCCTCGTTCAGACGCGTGACCGCGTGCCACATCGCATCCGCGATACGCAGTGGGGTGAACCGGCCCTCCTGCGCGAGTACGCCGTTGATCTGCACCGCCACGGCCCGGATCCCGTCCGGGGCCAGGATGTCGTCGAGGCTGGTGACGAGATTGCGGACCGCCGCCTTCTGGACGCCCAGCGATGCTGCCCCGGACCACGGGGTGTCCGCGGCGGCGCTGCCGGTGACGAGCACCCGCGCTCCGGCCGGCATGAACGGCCGGGCGGCCTGCACGGCCGGCAGCAACGCGCCGGCACCGAGCGCGACGTCCTCGAGCAATTCCGGGACGGTCAGGTGCAGCGGGTCCCTTTCCCGCCAGGCGCTGGGGTTGAAATGCAGCACGTCCAGTTGCCCGTGCCGCTGCCCGATCCCGCGCACCACGGTCGTGACGTCGTCCGGATCGAGTAGGTCGATGCCGACGCCTTCAGCCTGGTGCCCCTCGGCCCGCAGCGCAGCGGCGAGCGGCTCGGCCTCGTCGGCCAGCCGGGTGGCGAGGGTGATCTCGTAGCCGGCGATGGCAAACCGACGGGCCGCGGCCAGGCCCAGGCCAGGCCCGGCACCGAGCACGACGTAGCGGGGCACGCCCTCGAACCTAGCGGCCGGCTACGGGGCGTGCGTGGCGTCCGGGCGGGAAGACACGCCGAGCCACTGCCCGCAGCGTCGCCACGCGCGAGGATCTGCGCGGAGTCAGCGGCCCTTGAAGTCGGGCTTGCGCTTCTCGGCGAAGGCGCGCGGCCCTTCCTTCGCGTCCTCGCTCTGGAAGACCGCCATGCCGAGCTTGGCGTCGAGGCGGAAGGCGTCGTTCTCGTGCAGGCCCTCGGACTCGCGGATCGTGCGCAGGATCGCCTGGACCGCGAGCGGGCCGTTGGCCGCGATCGTCTCGGCGATCTCGAGGGCCATGTCGAGGGCCGTGCCGTCCGGCACGACGTAGCCGATGAGGCCGATCTCCTTGGCCTCGGCGGCCTTGACGTGCCGGCCGGTAAGCAGCAGGTCGGCCGCGACCGTGTACGGCAGCTGGCGCACGAGCCGCACCGCCGAGCCACCGAGGGGGAACAGCCCCCACTTGGGCTCGCTCACGCCGAAGCGGGCGCTCTCGCCGGCGACCCGGATGTCGGTCGCCTGCAGGATCTCGGTGCCACCGGCGATCGCTGGCCCCTCCACCGCGGCGATCAGCGGCTTGGTCAGGCGGCGGCCCTTGAGCAGCGACTCGATGACCGACAGGTCCATCGTCCGGGCCGAATCGCCCGGGTGCGAGGTGGTCATTGCCTTCAGGTCGGCGCCCGCGCAGAACGAGCCGCCGGCACCCGTGAGGATGCACACGCGGATCTCGGGGTCCTCGTCAACCCGGTTCCAGGCGGCCGTCATCCCGGCGAGCATCGGTCCGGACAGCGCGTTGCGGGCCTCGGGACGGTTCATCGTGACGATGAGGACGGGCCCGCGCTGCTCGACCAGGCAATGCTGATCGTCGGGGGTCACATCGGCCATCGCGGCGTCCCTTCAGAGCGATCCGGGGTTGCCACGAACGATAACACGTTCTAGTTTTTGCGTATGGCCTACAACATCGCCGATCTCTTCGAGCATGCGGTCGACTACTTCCCCGACCGGCTCGCCGTCGCCTGTGCCGATGAGGAGGTCACCTACGCCGAGCTGGAGGACCAGGCGAACCGCTTGGCGCACCACCTGGCCGAGCACGGCGTGGGCGCGGGATCGCACGTCGGCATGTGCACGCGCAACCGACTGCAGGCGATCGTGACCATGCTCGCGGTCTACAAGCTGCGGGCCGCGCTGATCAACGTGAACTACCGCTACACCGCCAATGAGATCCGCTACGTGCTCGAGAATGCCGACGTCGTCGCGCTGGTGCACGAGCGCCTCTATTCCGACCGCGTCGCCGAGGCGCTGCCGGGTGCGCCGTCGGTCAAGCACACCGTGGTGATCGACGACGAGAGCGATCTCGCGTTCGCCGGCACCGCCTACGAGGACGCGCTCGCGAGCAGCCAGCCAGAGCGCGACTTCGACGAGCGCAGCGGGGACGACCACTACCTGCTGTACACCGGCGGCACCACCGGCATGCCGAAGGGCGTCATCTGGCGGCACGAGGACGTGTGGCGCACGCTCGGTGGTGGCATCAACTTCATGACCGGCGAGCCGCTCGATAGCGAGTTCGCCCAGGCCGAGATGGGCAAGGTCACCGGCGGCATGGTGCGGCTGTGTCTCGCCCCGCTGATCCACGGCAACGCGCAGTGGGCCGGCCTGATGGCCCTGTTCGGCGGGGACACGGTGGTGCTGCTGACCCAGTTCGACCCGGTCGAGGTCTGGAGGGCGATCGAGCGCCGCAAGGTCAATGTGGTCGTCCTCATCGGCGATGCGATGGCGCGGCCGATGATCGAGGCCTTCCACGGGGGCAGCTTCGATGTGTCGTCGGTCTACGCCATCTCCAGCAGTGCGGCGCTGTTCTCGCAGAGCGTGAAGAACGAGTACCTCGAGTCGTTGCCGAACGTGGTGATCACCGACGCGATCGGCTCGTCCGAGACCGGCTTCATGGGCATCGGCATGATCACCAAGGACACCGAGCAGGGCATCGGCGGCCCACGGGTCAGCGCCGGCAAGGACACCATCGTGATCGACGAGTACGGCAAGCCGATCCCGGCCGGCTCGGAGGAGATCGGCCGGCTGGCCCGCGGCGGACACATCCCGCTCGGCTACTACAAGGACCCGGAGAAGACCGAGCGCCTCTTCGTCGAGGTCGACGGCAGGCGCTACACCGTGCCCGGTGATTTCGCCCGGCACGAGGCCGACGGCACCATAACGCTGCTAGGCCGCGGCAACACCTGCGTCAACACCGGGGGCGAGAAGGTCTTCCCGGAGGAGGTCGAGGCCGCGCTCATGTCGCACCCGGACGTGTTCGACGTCCTCGTGGTCGGCGTGCCCGACGAGCGGCTCGGGCAGCGGGTGGCCGCCGTCGTCGAGCCCCGCCCCGGCGCGACACCGTCGTTCGAGGACCTCACCAACCACGTCCGGCGCGAGATCGCCGGCTACAAGGTGCCGCGCAGCATCTGGCTGGTCGAGCGCATCCAGCGGTTGGCCACCGGCAAGGCCGATTACCGCTGGGCCGGTGAGTTCGCGGCGCAGCACCAGGGCGCCGAGCTCGTGGGTTCGGCGGCCGGCGCCGGATCGCCGGACACCGCGGCGGAGTGACGCGACCGATGCGCACCGCGATCAGTGACCAGCTCGGCATCGCCCATCCGATCTTCGCCTTCACCCCGTCCGAGCAGGTCGCGGCGGCGGTGAGCCGGGCCGGCGGCCTCGGCGTGCTCGGCTGCGTCCGGTTCAACGACGCCGACGAGCTCGAATCGGTGCTCAGCTGGATGGACGAGAACACCGACGGCAAGCCCTACGGCGTCGACATCGTGATGCCGGCCAAGATCCCGGACGAGGGCAGTGCGGTCGACCTCGGCAAGTACATCCCCGAAGGGCACCGCAAGTTCGTCGACGACACCCTGCGCAAGCTCGGCGTGCCGCCGCTGCCGGCCGACGGCGACCCGGCCCGCGACGGGGTGCTGGGCTGGCTCCACTCGGTCGCCCGCACCCACGTCGACGTGGCGCTGCAGCACCCGATCAAACTCATCGCCAACGCCCTCGGCTCGCCGCCCAAGGACGTTATCGACCTGGCCCACTCCCACGGCGTGCCCGTGGCGGCGCTCGCCGGGAAGGCGAAGCACGCCCGCTCGCACGTCGACAACGGCGTCGACATCGTGATCGCTCAGGGCACCGAGGCCGGCGGCCACACCGGTGAGATCGCGACCATGGTGCTCGTGCCCGAGATCGTCGACGCCGTGGGCGCTGACGCCCACGTGCTCGCCGCCGGCGGCATCGGCTCGGGCCGGCAGATCGCGGCCGCCCTCGCCCTCGGCGCCGGGGGCGTGTGGATGGGCTCGTACTGGCTGACCACCTCCGAGTACAACCTCGGCACGGGCGACGCGATGCAGCGCGCGCTCGTCGCGGCCGGCTCGGACCAGACCGTCCGGGCCCGGGTGTACAGCGGCAAGCCGGCCCGGCTCCTCAAGACGAAATGGACCGAGGCCTGGGCCGAGGACGGGGCGCCCGATCCGCTGCCGATGCCGCTGCAGAACCTGCTGGTGAGCGAAGCCCATCAGCGGATCGCGCTGTCCGACGATCCCGCGGTCGTGGCGATGCCGGTCGGGCAGATCGTCGGCCGGATGAATGCGGTCCGGCCGGTCGCCGAGCTGTTCGACGAGCTGGTGACCGAGTTCGACGAGACGCTGAATCGGCTCGACAAGACGCGGGGATGATCCGGCCCGACCCGCTCGGCCCCGCAACGCTCGGCCCGATCGCGCTTCGGAACCGGGTGATCAAGGCCGCGACCTACGAGGGCCTGACCCGCAACAGCCTTGTCACCGACGAGCTGATCGAGTTCCATCGCCGGGTGGCGGCCGGCGGTGTGGGCATGACGACGGTCGCGTACTGCGCGGTGGCTCCCGAGGGCCGCACCGACCGGCACCAGCTGTACTGGCGCGACGAGGCCCTGCCCGGCCTGCGCCGGCTGACCGAGGCGGTGCACGCCGAGGGCGCCGCGGTGTCGGCCCAGATCGGTCACGCCGGTCCGGTGGCGGACAGCCGCAGCAACCGGCGGCCGGCGCTGTCCCCGCACCGGCTGTTCTCGCCGCTCAGCCTGCAGTTCACCCGGCGCGCGACCGCCGACGATCTGGACCGGATCGTGGCCGCCCACGCCGACGCCGCGCGCATGGCGATCGCGACCGGCTTCGATGCCGTCGAGATCCACCTCGGCCACAACTACCTCGCGTCATCGTTCCTGAGCCCGAAGCTGAACCGGCGCCGCGACGAGTACGGCGGGACGCTGGCGAACCGAGCCCGATTCGCGCGCGCCATCGCGCGGGCGGTACGCGACGCCGCAGGCGATCGGATCGCGATCCTCGCCAAGCTGAACCTGGACGACGGTGTGCGGCGCGGGCTGCACCTCGACGAGGCGATCCAGGTGGCGAGGTGGCTCGAGCAGGACGGCTCGCTCGACGCGCTCGAGATGACGGCCGGCAGCTCCCTACTCAACCCGATGTACCTGTTCAAGGGACCGGCGCCGCTGAAGGACTTCGCCGCCGCCATGCGGCAGCCGATGCGCATCGGGATCCAGCTCTTCGGCCGCACCAAGCTGCACAGCTACCCGTACCGCGACGGCTACCTGCTCGAGGACGCCAAGCGGGTGCGCGCCGCGATCGACCTGCCGATGATCCTGCTCGGCGGCGTCACCGACCTGGCGGTGATGAACGAGGCGATGGAGTCGGGCTTCCAGTTCGTCGCGATGGCCCGAGCGCTGTTGCGCGAGCCTGATCTCGTCAACCGGCTGCGGGCCGACCCCACGGCGTCGTCCCTGTGCAGCCACTGCAATCGCTGCATGCCGACGATCTACAGCGGCACCCGGTGCGTCGAGATCCCCGCTCACGCCTGACGGCGCCAGCGGAAGCGCCGCGCGCAGAGCACCAGGCCGACGACGATCCAGGCAACCAGCACGAGCGCGGTGGGGCCGTGTTGCCACGAGCCTCCGACCTCGGCCCGTTTCGCCCCGTCGGGCAGGAACGCCGATCGCATCCCCTGCGTCATCCACTTGAGCGGGAAGACCGCCGCGACGTCGCGCATCCACGCCGGCAGGCGGCTGTAGACGAAGAAAACACCGGAGAAGAACTGCAGGACCAGCGCGATCGGGGCGATGACCGTGTCGGCCGACCGGCCGTGCCGCGGGAGCAGCGACACCGCGATGCCGAGGACGGTACCGGCGAGCGCCCCCAGCACCGCGACCCAGCCGAAGGTGATCCAGTGGGCCGCGTCGACCGGCAGCGCGACGTCGAAGAAGTAGCGGGCCACGAGCAGCAGCAGCGCGAGTTGCAGGATCGTGTTCACGACGACCTGGGCCGCCTTGCCCAGGAAGTACGCGATGGCCGGGGTCCCCAGCGCCTGCAGCCGCGCCAGCTCGCCCTCGTCGCGCTCCAACGCGATCCTGATGCCCAGGGCCTGGAAGCTGCCGAGCATGATCCCGGTCGCGGCGATGCCGGACAGGAAGTACTGCTTGTAGGTCACGCCCCCGGCCACGGTGTCGTTGCGGAACACCGACGCGAAGATCAGCATCATGAGGACCGGATACGCGAACGAGAAGATCACCTGCGCCGCGTCGCGGTAGAAGAGCCGCAGTTCAAGTGCTGCTCGAGCCAGCGCAATGCGCATCGCGCCCGGCGGAGCGGCCCGGGGCGTGGCGGTCACGGCTGACCTCCGACCGGCTCGCCGGCGACCGCGTCGGCGGCTTCGAGCATCGCGAGGTAGACGTCCTCGAGCGAGGGGCGGTCGACGGCGAGATCGGGCACCTCGCCGGTCGGATGCGCGGCCAGCAGCTCCCGGACCGTCGCCGTCGGAGTCGTCGTGCGGACCTCGCGCGGGACGCCGGCCTCGGTCCAGCGGACGACCGCCCCGAGGCGCAGAGCCGCGCCGAGCCGGCCGGGCGGTGCGGTCTCGAGCAGCCGGCCACGCGAGATCACGGCGACCCGGTCGGCGAGGTGAGCGGCCTCGTCGAGGTAGTGGGTGGTGAGCAGGATCGTCGTGCCCTCGGCCCGCAGCGACTCGAGCAGCCGCCAGAACTGCCGCCGCGCCGCTGGGTCGAGCCCGGTCGTCGGTTCATCGAGGAAGAGCAGCTCCGGCCGGCCCTGCACGCCGAGCGCGACGTCGAGTCGACGTCGCTGCCCGCCGGACAGATCAGGAATTCGGGTATCGGCGGCCGCGGTCAGGCCCACCGACGCGATCAGCTCGTCGGTGTCGCGGGGTTGCCCGTGGTACGCCGCGAAATGGCGGACCGCCTCGCGCACCGACAGGTCCAGCGGTGCGCCGATGCCCTGCCCGACCACGCCGATGCGGGCCCGCCATTGGCGATCGGCGTGGGCCGGGTCGGCGCCGAGGACCTGCACGGCGCCGTCATCGCGCGACCGAAAGCCCTCGACGATCTCGATCGTTGTCGTCTTGCCGGCGCCGTTCGGACCGAGCAGCGCGAAACACTCGCCGCCGGCGATCGTCAGCTCGACGTCGTCGACGACCGGACGGCCGCCGTAGCTCTTGCGTAACGAGCGCACCTCGATGGCCGGCTCCACGCCCGACAGGATCGAGCAAAGTCGCCCCGCGCACCACCCGGCGGCGGTCGGTGAGCGTTGCCCGCGGCGATGGTGACTGGCGCGAAAGTCGTTGACTGGCGCGAAATATCGCGCCAGTCAACGGATAACGCACCAGTCAACCGGAGCTGGAGATCGGGAACGGTCAGGCGGGGGTAGCCGCCAGTTCGGCCCCGAGGCGGCGCAGGTGAGCCGTCGCGTGGCCGAGAGTGAACTCGGTGCGCTTGGCTGCGGTGAAATACCGGTGCATCGGGGCGTCCATGTCGATGCCGGTGCCGCCGTGCACGTGCACCGCCGTGTGCGCGACGCGATGCCCGGCGTCGGACGCCCAGAACTTCGCGGTGGCGAGTTCAGCCGCAGCCGGCAGCCCTTCCTCGACCCGCCACGCCGCCTCCCACATCGTCAGCCGCGCGGCCTCGACGTCGATGAACGCGTCGGCGAGCCGCTGGCCGACCGCCTGGAAGCTGCCGATCGGCCGGCCGAACTGCTCGCGCTCGCGGGCGTACGCGGCGGTCAGCTCGAGCGCGCGCTCGAGCACACCGACCTGATAGGCCGCGAGCGAGACGGTGGCCCGGGTGATGAGCCAATCCAGGACCTCGGCGCCGCCGATGCGGTCCGCCGACTCCACCCGCACTCCCACGAGATCGAGCGACGGCGCGCTGTCGCCGTCGACGGTCCGCTGGGCCTCGAGCGTGACGCCCCTGAGCGCCGGGCGCACGACGAACACCGCCGGGCCGTCGGGCGTCGTGGCCGGAACGAGGATGGCGTCGGCGATGCCGGCGGACGCGACCAGCGCCTTGGCGCCGTCGAGGACCCAGCCGGCGCCGTCCGGCTCGGCCCGGGTGAGCGGGGCCTCGGGGGAGTCGGCCAATTCCTCGGCGAGCGCCGCCGTCACGATCAGCTCGCCGGTGCCCGCACCGGCGGCGAGGGGTGAGCCGAACTCGGCCAGGGCGGCGGCGCCGACCGCGATCGACCACAGATAGGGGACCGGCGCCACGGCGCGGCCGATCTCGATGAGGACGCTGCACTGCTCGGCCAGCCCGAAGCCGCCGCCGGCCGGCTCGGGCAGGGCCGCCCCGAGCACCCCGGCCGCGCCGAGCGCCGCCCAGAGGGGGCGGTCGAGGTGATCGGGGCCGGCCTCCGATTCGCGCAGCCGGTCGGGCGTGACCTGGTCGTCGAGGATTCGCCGGGTGAGGCCGGCGAGTTCCCGCTGGGACTCGGACAGGGTGAAGTCCATGATCTACCGCCCGCTCGCCGGCAGGCGTAGTCCGACGCCCGCGATGATGTCGCGTTGCACTTCGTTGGTGCCGCCGCCGAAGGTCAGGATCAGTGACGACCGGTGCATGCGTTCGACCCGGCCCTGCAGCAGCGCTGCCGGGGAGCCGGGACGCACGATCGCGTTGGGCCCGAGCACCTCCATCAGCAGCCGATAGGCCTCGGTCGCGAACTCGGTGCCGAACACCTTCGTCGCCGAGGCATCGGCCGGTCCGACCGAATCGCTGGAGGCGATCTGCCAGTTCTTCAACCGCAGGAACTGGGCCTTGGCGTGCACCCGGGCGAGGTGGATCTGCACCCACTCTTGGTCGATCACCCGCCGGCCGTCGGCCAGCTTGGTGTGCTGGGCCCACTCGCGCACCTCGTGCAGCGCGGTGAGGACGGGCGCGGCCGAGGTGAGCGCGACGCGCTCGTGGTTGAGTTGGTTGGTGATGAGCGCCCAGCCGCGGTTCACCTCGCCCACCACGGACGAGGCCGGCACCCGGACGTCGGAGTAGTACGTCGCGCTCGTCGTGACGCCGGCCATGGTGCGGACGGGGGTCCATGAGAACCCCTCGGCGTCGGTCGGCACGATCAGCATCGACAGGCCCTTGTGCTTCGGGGCGTCGGTGTCGGTGCGGCACGCCAGCCAGACGTAGTCGGCGTACTGGATCAGGCTCGTCCACATCTTCTGGCCGTTGATGACGTACTCGTCGCCGTCGAGCACGGCGCGGGTGCGCAACGAGGCCAGGTCGGTGCCGGCTCCCGGCTCGCTGTAGCCGATGGCGAAGTGCAGCTCACCGGCGGCGATCTTCGGCAGGAAGAAGGCCCGCTGCTCGGGCGTGCCGAAGCGCATGATCGTCGGACCGACGGTGTTGATGGTCAGGAACGGCACCGGCGCGCCGGCGACCGCCGCCTCATCGGTGAAGATCAGCTGGTCGAGCGCCGACCCGCCGCGACCGCCGTACTCCTCCGGCCAGCCAAGGGTCAGCCAGCCGTCGGCGCCCATTTGCCGGACGGCGTCCTTGTACGCGCTGCCGTCACCGTATTCGCCCTCGCCCTGCAACGAGGCCCGGCGTTCCGGCGTCATCAGCGTGGCGAAGTAGCTGCGGAGTTCGCTGCGCAGGCGCTCATGATCGGCGGAGTAGCTGATCTGCATCCAGAACCCCCATAGTGCAACGTGTTCTAGTGAGCGTAGCGCGGCGCCGGGCCGACCGTCGAGAGCACGAATCCTCGCAAAATACGGGACGACACGGCGAAGGTGTTGTTCCATCCTAGAACGAGTTCTAGTATGAGTCCGGCCACTGTCGGGGCCGCCGCCTTCGCGAGATCATCGTGACCGGGAGCACATCCGGTCGTTAGCTTTCGGTAAGCGGCCGACAGCACGAGCAATCGAATCGGACACGGAGGATCGATGGAACTCAAGGTCGACCGGGATCTGTGCGAGGCCAACGCGGTGTGCTGCGGCCTGGCGCCGGACGTCTTCGAGCTCGACGACGACGAGCAACTCGTCATCACCCAGCCCTTCGCCGACACCCTGCTGCCGCGGGTGCAGAAAGCCGTCGAGCGCTGCCCGAAGGCCGCCCTCGAGTTGCTCCCATGAGCGAAGCTGACCCCCTTTCACTGGCCGGCAAGGTCGCGATCGTGACCGGCGCGGCCGCCGGACTCGGCCGGGCCGAGGCGGTCGCATTGGCCCGGGCCGGCGCCGATGTCGTCGTCAACGACCTCGCGGCCGGCGATGTCATCGACGAGATCGAGTCGCTCGGCGCCAAGGCCCTGTTCGTCGGTGGCGACGTGGCCGACCGGGACACCGCCGATTCGATGGTGGCCGCGGCCACCGAGCACCTCGGCGGGCTGCACGTGATCGTCAACAATGCCGGGATGACCCGCGACCGGATGCTGTTCAACATGTCCGACGAGGAGTGGGACGCCGTCATCCGGGTGCACCTGCGCGGGCACTTCCTGCTGGCTCGCAACGCCGCTGCGCATTGGCGCCAGCAGTACAAGGCGACCGGCGCCCCGGTGTACGCGCGCATGATCAACACCTCGTCCGAGGCCGGGTTGACCGGCTCCGAGGGGCAGCCCAACTACAGCGCGGCCAAAGCCGGTATCGCGGCCTTCACCGTCTCGGCCGCCCGGTCCCTCGCCCGGATCGGGGTGCGGGCCAACGCCATCTGCCCGCGGGCCCGCACGGCCATGACCGCCGGTGTGTTCGGCGAGCAGGCGCCGGCGGCCGGCCTCGACCCGCTCTCGGTGGAGCACGTCGCTCCGCTCGTCGCGTACCTCGCGTCCCCGGCGGCCGAGCGGATCAGTGGCCAGGTCTTCATTGCGTACGGCGGTATGGTCGCGCTGATGGCCCCGCCGACAGTGGAACACCGCTTCGACGTCGGGGCCGACGACCGCACGTGGTCCGTAGCCGATCTCGACGAGAGTCTCGGCCGCTACTTCGCCGACCGCGATCCCGAGCGGACCTTCGCGGCCACGGACGTGCTCTCGCTGTCATGACTGTGCCAAGGAGGCCAAACGTGATCGCTCGTCACCGCAGGTGGTGGATTGCCGGAGTCGCGGCGTCCGGCCTCGTGCTCGCCGCCTGCGGCTCGCAGGTTCCCCCGAAGGAGTTCGTCGGGGCGCAGGGCGGGGTGGGCGCGGTGAACAACGGCAACGGCCTCACCGGCACCGGGACGGCGGCCGCCGGCAGCAACGGCAACGGCGGCACTGGGCTCGGCACCGGCAGCACCGGCACCGGCAGCGGGGGCACCGGCGGCGGCACCGGCAATGGTGGAACCGGGGGCGGCAGCGGCAGCCGTGGCACTGGCGGCGGTTCGGGTGGCACGGGTGGCGGGTCGTCGGCCGGCGGTCCGGTTGCGGGCATCAAGGCCGGCAGCTGTGCCGGGTTCAAGAACGGCCCCGGCATGACCAACTCGACGATCACGATCGCCAATGTGGCCGACCTCAGCGGGCCGGTCCCGCAGCTGTTCAAGTCGGCGCAGACGGCGGTCACGGCCTACGTGGCCTACTTCAACTCCACGTCGAGCATCTGCGGCCGCAAGCTGAAGGTCGAAGGACTGGACAGCCAGACGAGTGAGAGCGGCGACCAGCAGGCCGCCACGACGGCCTGCGGTAACGCGTTCGCCATGGTCGGTTCGATGGGCGCCTTCGACGCCGGTGGCGCCGACACCGTGAGTCACTGCGGTATCCCCGACCTGCGCGCGGCCACCACCGAGACGGCCCGGCAGCGGTCGCCGGTGACGTTCGGGGCCTACTCGCTCAGCACCTCGGAGATCCCGACTTCGCCGTTCACCTACTTCAAGTCACTGGGCGACGGCTACAAGCATGCGGCCTTCGTCTACCTCGACGCCGGGGCGTCCAGCCTCAACGCGCGGAGCTTCATCGCCGGCGAGACCAAGATGGGCTACAACTTCGTCTACAAGCAGGCGATCAACGTGGCCGGCGGACTCATCCCGTACGACAGCTACGCGACCAAGATGGCCGCCGCCGGGGTGAAGTACGTGCAGTACATCGGCGCCGCGGCGCCGTACGCGCAGCAGCTGAAGGCGGCCATCGACAACGAGTCGAAGAACAACAGCAGCTTCAAGCCGATCTTCGTGATGGACCCGACGGCGTACGACACGCATTACACCAGCGCGGGTAGCTCGGTGAACGGCACGTACGTCTTCAACGCCGGGCCGTTGTTCGAAGAGGCGAACCGCAACCCGCAGCTGGCGGCGTACCTGCTATGGCTGCAGCGCACCTCCGGCGGGTCGCCGACGTTCTTCGGTACGTACGCCTGGGCCGCGGCCGCGCTGTTCACCCAACTAGCCATCCAGCTCGGCGGCAAGCTGACGCGCTCGTCGCTGCTCGCCGCCGTCAGACAGGTGCACAGCTTCACCGACAACAAGATGGTGCCGCCCCAGGACGTCGCCGGGAAGCACACCCCGAAGTGCCTGTCGGTCATCCAGTACAACAACGGCAAGTGGACCCGCAAGACGCCGTACCCGTACACGTGCGGCACGTCGGTGAACAGCGGGGTCTCCTGACCGATGGATGCCTTCGTCTCGTACACGATCACCGGGCTGTTCTTCGGCGCGGCCTACGCGATCGCGGCGTCGGGTTTGGTGCTGACGTACACGACCACCCGGGTGTTCAACCTCGCGCACGGGGCCACGAGCATGGTGATGGCCTACGTCTACTGGCAGCTGCACGTGAAGAGCGACCTGCCGACTTGGCTGGCCATCGTGCTGGTGCTGTTCGTCATCGCCCCGGCCTACGGAATCGTGCTCGAGCGGCTGGTCATGCGCCGGGTGTCGGACGCGCCGGTGAGCGTCATGCTCGTGATGACGCTCGGCCTGTTCCTGTTCCTCATCGGTATCGCCCAGCAGATCTGGCCGGCCGACACCCCCCGCTACGTCACCCAGTTCTTCGGCTACGACAGCTTCTCGGTGCTGGGCGTGCAGATGTACTACCACTACCTGATCACCATCATCGTTTCCGCTGTCGTAGCCGCCGGGCTGTACTTCCTGCTCAACCGCTCGCGCATCGGCACCGCGATGCGGGCGGCCGTCGACAACCGGGAACTGCTCGAACTGTTCGGGGCGAGCGCGAACCGGGTGTCGATGCTCAGCTGGGCCATCGGCTCGTCGCTCGCTGCTCTGGCCGGCGTGCTGCTCGTAGCCCGCACTGGCCTCGACTACTACGGCCTGACCTTCCTCGTCATCAATGCATTCGCGGCCGCGATGGTCGGTCGATTGCGCAGCCTGCCGCTGACCTACCTCGGCGCGATCGTGCTCGGCCTGGCCATCGGCTACAGCCAGTACGTCCACGGCAGCCAGCTGCTCGAGACCGGCCTGCAGTTCGCGCTGCCGACGCTGATGCTGTTCCTGATCCTGATCTTCGTCCCCGAGGTGCGGCTGCGCGTCGGTCAGGTCAAGGGCATCCTGGCGGCGAACGTGCCGTCCGGCCGGCGGGCGCTGGCCTGGGCGGCCGTCCTCGTCCTCGCGACGGTCGCGGCCCTGCAGCTGCTGAGCCCCACGCACAAGATCAACTTCGGCGACGCGGTCATCTTCGCGATCACCATGCTCTCGCTGGTGCTGCTCACCGGTTACGGCGGATTCGTGTCGCTGTCGCAGTTCACCTTCGTCGGCGTCGGCGCCGCGGTGGCCTGCAAGATGGACACCGCGTCCCCGTTCGCCGTGCTGCTCGCGATCCTCATCACCGCCGCGGTCGGGGCGCTGGTCGCGCTCCCCGTGCTCCGGCTCACCGGCCTCTATCTGGCCCTGGCGACCCTCGCGTTCGGCCAGCTGATGGATTACCTCGTCTTCAACGCGAACTTCATGTTCGGCTTCGGCGGGACGTTGAAGGCCAAGCGGGTGTCGTTGTTCGGCTACGACTTCGACGACACCGGCACCTACGTCTTCCTGATGGTCGCCGTCTTCGTCCTGCTCGGCATCGGGCTGCTTGCTCTGCGGCGCGGTCCGGTCGGCCGGCTGCTGATCGCCTTGCGCGACAGCCCGGCGGCGTGCGCGACGCTCGGGCTCAACCAGCGCTGGCTGCGGGTCGCCGTGTTCAGCGCGTCGGCCGGGATGGCCGGGCTGGCCGGTGCGCTGTACGCGGGGCTGCACGGCCTCGTCGGCGCGTCGACCTTCTTGGAGCTGCAGAGCCTGCCGTTGCTGCTCGCGGCAGTGGTGGCCGGCGCGACTACGGTGTCGGGCGCGTTCGCCGGCGGCATCCTGCTGATGCTGCTTCCGGTGCTGGCCGGAACGAACCAGGCCCTCGCGGGCCTCGAGTTCCTGGTGCTCGGCGGCGGCGCGATCCTGCTCGCGCGCGACCCGAACGGGCTGGTGAACCTGCTGTACCGCAGTGCCCGCAACCTTGCGCCGCGACTGCCGGTGCCGCGCTGGCTGAGCGGTTCGGGCCGAACCCAGGCGCCCGACGACGCGAGCGAGCTCGAGGACCTCCCGGAAGCGCAGGTGGCCAGCCATGGCGTTGCTTGAGGCCACCGGGGTCACGGTGAAGTTCGGCGGCATCACTGCGGTGAACGACGCTGCGCTGTCGGCCGAACCCGGCTCGATCACCGGTCTGATCGGGCCCAACGGGGCCGGCAAGACGACCCTGTTCAACGTCATCTCCGGGCTGCAGCCGCCGACCGCCGGTCGGGTCCGGTTCAAGGGCCACGACGTCACGAAGGCCACGGTCAACCACCGCGCGAAGATGGGCATGGGTCGCACGTTCCAGCGCCTCGAGGCCTTCGGTTCGCTCACGGTGCGCGAGAACGTGCAGGTGGCGCGCGACATCCACGCCGGCGCCGGCTCGTGGTTCCGGCGGCGCAAGGACAAGCGCATCAACGAGCTCATCGAGCTCGTCGGCCTCGGCCGCTACGAAGACCAGCGCGCCGACTCGGTCCCCACGGGCGTCGCCCGGCTCCTCGAGGTCGCCCGCGCGTTGGCCATCGAGCCCGACCTGCTGCTGCTGGACGAGCCGTCCTCCGGCCTCGACGAGGCCGAGACCGAGGCGTTCGGCATCCTGCTGCGCGATCTCGCGGCGAAGGGCTGCGCCGTGCTCATGGTCGAGCACGACATGGATCTGGTGATGGGCACCTGTCATGTGATCCACGTCCTCGAATTCGGCAAGGTCATCGCCACTGGCACGCCGGTCGAGATCCGGGCCAACCGCACCGTTCAGGCGGCGTATCTCGGCTTCACCGACGACCCCGATGCCGTGCCGGTGCCGGCCGAGGTCGCTGCGGCCGCCGCCACCATCGTCGAACCTCCTGGCGTGGCGGAGACGA
The DNA here is from genome assembly GCA_963764485.1 of uncultured Actinomycetota bacterium. GTDB lineage: Bacteria > Actinomycetota > Actinomycetes > Mycobacteriales > Jatrophihabitantaceae > Jatrophihabitans. The sequence continues at coordinate 218,706 of CAVXSM010000001.1, forward strand.
CTCTGACGATCCCGGCCGTGCAGGCTGACGCGTGATGACCGCCATCGACCACGCCGAGCACTCGGCCACGACCGGGACGCCCCCGATCCTCGAACTGATCGACGTCCGGGCCGCATACGGCCGCATCGAGGTGCTGCGCGGGGTCGACCTGAGCGTGCCGCGCGGCGCGGTGATGGCCCTGCTCGGCGCGAACGGCGCCGGCAAGACCACCCTGCTGCGCGTCATCAGCGGACTGATGTCTCCGACCGCGGGCGACATCCACCTGGGCGGGGTGCACATCAGCAACGCGTCCCCCGACGAGCTGACCCGCGCCGGGCTGACCATGGTGCCCGAGGGCCGGGGCGTGTTCCCGAACCTCACCGTCGAGGAGAACCTGTGGCTGGCGTCGTACTCGGGCCGGCCGGTCGAGCACATCCTGACCGAGGCCTACTCCCGCTTCCCGCGGCTGAAGGAACGCCGGCGCCAGCTCGCCGGCAGCCTGTCCGGCGGCGAGCAGCAGATGCTCTCGCTGGCCCGCGCGCTGGCGTCCGACCCGGCGCTGCTGTTGCTGGACGAGCTGTCGATGGGCCTGGCGCCGCTGATCGTCGAGAGCCTGTATGACACCGTGGCCGAGATCGCCGAACGAGGAGTGTCGATCCTGGTCGTGGAACAGTTCGCGAGTAGTGCCCTGCGGGTGTCTGACTACGCCGCCGTGATGCACGGCGGGCGCATCATCGAGTCCGGTGAACCGGGCGAGATCTCAGAGAAGCTCAGTGAGCTGTATTTCGGAGGTTCCGCGTGAACCGCAGGAAGCTGGCCCTGCTCGGGGTCGCCGCCATCGCCACGCTCATGTGGCCCGGGCCGGCCTCGGGCGCGGGCACGACGCTCGGTGGGTACGAGGGCTTCGCCCAGGCCGAGCCGCTGCGCATCGAGGTCATCGACCCGGTCATCCCGCTGCCGTCCGATCCGCAGGTCGACGTCAGCGTCGGCTACACCAAGTCGACGACGGCCACCGGACCGGTGTCGCGCGGACTGGCCAGCTATTTGTGGCCGGGCGACGTGATCGGCGACGGCTTCAACCAGCTGGTCGGCGGCAACGCTCAGTACGGCGTCCAGGTGAACTCGAAGTTCCCGGCCACCACCGATGCTCCGGCGACGAACACCGCGCAGCTGACCGACGGCAACGGCATGACGACGTCGAGCAACGAGACGACGACCAAGGCGACCGTGACCGGGCTCGGCATCGCCGGGCCCCACACCAACCTGCTCGGCAACATCGGCAAGGGGCTCGGGCAGCTGATCGGCAACAAGAAGCCGACGCCGACGCTGCCTGAGATACCGGTGCCGGTGTCGAAGACCCTCGCCGGCATCGCGACCATCGAGAACGTCAAGAGCGAGAGCACGACGACGCTGGCCGGCAAAACCTTCACCACGTCGGCCCACGCGGCGGCCTCGGACATCTCGCTGCTGGGCGGCCTGCTCTCGATCAAGGGCCTCGACATGACCGCGCAGACGGTGAGCGACGGCAAGAAGGCGGTGAACACCGGGCACGCGACGATCGGTTCGATCGGGGTCGCCGACCAGCTGATCTCGATCGACGACAAGGGCCTGAACATCGCCGGGACGAGCATCAAGCTCCCCGGCCTGCCCGACACCCTCAGCGGTGCCCTGAGCTCGCTCGGGATCTCGATCAAGACCGTGCAGACCTCGCACACCGTGGACGGCGCCTCCGGCACCTTCGGGGCGCAGGGCTTGGTGATCACCATCGACACCAAGCCGCTGCGGTCGGCCCTAAACGCGCCGTTCGGGCTGCTGGCGAAGCTGATCGCCAAGCTGCCCTCGCAGTTCGCCGACCAGCTCGGCCCGCTCGTGAACCTCGCGCCCAAGTTCGTGATCATCGTCGGCGACGTGCACACCGAGGCGACGGCATCTCCGGCCTACACCGGCGGCTCCACCGGCGGCGGCCCGGTCACCGGCGGCGGCTCCACCGGTGGCGGCACAGGTGACACCGGGACGACCGGAGCCGGCGGCAACGGCACCATCGGCACCGGGGCGACCACGCCCACCACCCCCGGCGGCCCGGTCGGTACCACGCAACCGGTGCAAAGCGCCGGATATAACCTTCCCGGCCTGGGCGACGTGCCGCGCTGGCTGATCGTGTGCGGGCTGCTGCTCGCCGGCGGCGTGGGCTGGTTGCTGCGCGCGGCCGGCGGATTCCTGCTCGGCGGCAGAACGTGCGCGTACGGGCTGTCCACCGGCGTGCCCGATCTACGGAAGGGATAGGACTATGGCCACGACGGCAACGACCGCACCGGCGGTCCCACGCCGCTCTCCGAAGCCGGCCGCGGCGGCGCCGGCGTCCCGTCCCGCGTCCACGCAGGACCAGCGGTTCCGCACCATCCAGCTCGCCCTGTTCACCGGCGGCGCGGTGCTGATGCCGCTGGGCCTCATCGCGATCATGCTCGGCTGGTACGGCACGGCGCACACGAAGTACCAGTACAACCAGCTGCCGTACGTGGTGTCCGGCGGGCTGCTCGGCCTCGGACTGGTGTTTCTCGGCGGCTTCCTCTACTTCGGGGCGATGCTGGCCCGGATGGCGAACGAGCAGCGCGAGAGCACGCGCCAGCTCGCCGACGCGATGGTGGCGCTGGCCGATCTGGTCGCGCGCGGATCGGTGCCGGCCGGTGCCGTCGCCGGCAGGGGCCGAACGGGGCGACGAGCTCGTGCTCGCCGGCGCGGGCTCGACCGTGCACCGCCGTGACTGCGCGCTGATCGCCCATCGCCAGGACCTGCGTCCGCTCACCGGGGCCGAGATGCGACCTCGGCACCTGCCGGGTGTGCCGGCCCTCGCTCACCTGATGGAAGGAAGAAATCACACTATGGGTTGTCTCGACGGCAAGGTCGCCATCGTCACCGGTGCGGCCCGCGGCCAGGGAGCGGCCGCGGCGCGGTTGTTCGTCGCCGAAGGTGCACGGGTCGTCATCGGCGACGTCCTGGACGATCTCGGCAAGGAGCTCGCCGAGTCGCTGGGGCAGGCTGCGATCTACCGCCATCTCGACGTCTCGTCCGAGGACGACTGGCGGGCCGTCGTCGACGAGGCCGTCGAGACGCTCGGCGGCGTGCACGTGCTGGTGAACAACGCCGGCATCCTGCGCTTCGCCGCGCTGCCGGACATGCCGCTCGAGGACTACATGCGGATCGTGAACATCAACCAGGTCGGGACGTTCCTGGGTATGCGCGCGGTGTCCAAGCCGATGATGGCGGCCGGCGGGGGCTCGATCGTGAACATCTCCTCGATCGAGGGCCTGGCCGGCATGCCGTACCTGACCGCGTACACGTCGACCAAGTTCGCCATCCGTGGCATGACGAAGGTTGCCGCGCTCGAGCTCGGCCCGAAGAACATCCGGGTCAACTCGGTGCACCCGGGGATGATCGAGACCGACATGGTGAAGGACGCCGCGGGCGGTCACGACGTGGATCTGTCGCCGGCGGCGAAGCGGATCCCGCTGCGCCGGATGGGCACGTCCGAGGACATCGCCCAGGTGGTTCTGTTTCTCGCCAGCGAACGCAGTTCCTACGTCACCGGCGCCGAGCTCGCGGCCGACGGCGGGGCGACGGCCACGCACGCCTTCTACATGGTGTGAGTTCGCGAGTTCCACAACCGGCTCGGCTCGCGCGAGATCGTCATATCCGCGAGCTAGGGTGAACTCGAAACGGGAGAGAGGGGGCCGTCATGCCTACTCACGACAGCGGCCAGAACCGGCCGCAGCGTCAGCAGGAAGAGCAGTCCGACGAAGCCGTCGAGGCCAACAGTGATGTCGCCGAACGGCACGAAAAGCTGACCGAGGACGTCGATGCCATTCTCGACGAAATCGACGAAGTCCTAGAGTCGAATGCCGAGGACTTCGTTAGAGCATTCGTTCAGAAAGGCGGCGAATAGGCAATGATCTTGGACGGCTCCGGAGGGGGTCGTGGAGTATCGCCCGGACTGCCGACAGAATCTCCCATTATCGTCGTTCACGAGAAACAAGCGGAATAGCGACGGCTCGCCTTCAATGGCGCGAATTGTTCTCGGGCCAAAGTCACTGCTAGCAAGCGCCGACGGCCGATCGGGCGTCGGCGCGCATTGCAAGCCGTGTCACAATAGGATCGCCCGCGCGAATAGGGAATTGCACGGCGGGCCGAGGAATTATCATTTGCGACGCAGTATGGCATTACGGCTGACGATGTCTTCCGCGACCGCACCGATCTGATGCTGCGCGCGGTCGCCTACCTGGGCCACGGTGATCCGGCAGACGCCGCGATCCGGCCTGACTTCCATTTGTGCGTATTCGTCAGTGACCTCACCGATCCTCGCCCGGCGCGGACGACCCGCCCGCTGCCTGACCGCCATGCGCCGACCGCGCGCACGTAGGTAGGGTCGCTGTCAGTTCGTCCACGAGCGAGGAGCGATCTTGAGCAACGACCGGTCACGTGACGGCCAAGGCATCCTGCGCTATGCCACGTCGCCGGGCTCGTCGTCGTTCACCGAGTTCGTGTCGGCCGCGTCGCCGGACCTGCTGCCCGGCCGGCTCAGCGAACTCGCCGCCATCCCGCACGGCACCACGATCGTCGCCGCCAACTTCACCGAGGGCGTCATCATGGCCGGCGACCGCCGGGCCACCGCCGGCAATCTCATCGCCCAGCGCGACATCGAGAAGGTCTTCGCGGCCGACGACTACTCACTCGTCGGCATCGCCGGCGCGGCCGGGCTCGCCGTCGAGATCGTCCGGCTGTATCAGGTCGAACTCGAGCACTACGAGAAGATCGAGGGCATCCAGCTCACCCTCGACGGCAAGGCCAACCGGCTGGCCACGATGATCCGAGGCCATCTCGGCGAGGCCCTGCAGGGCCTCGCGGTCATCCCGCTGTTCGCCGGCTTCGACCTCGACGCGGTCGACGCCGCCAGCGCCGGGCGCATCTTCAGCTTCGACATCACCGGCGGCCGCTATCCCGAGCTGTATCACCACTCGATCGGGTCCGGCTCGCTGTTCGCCCGTGGCGCTCTGAAGAAGCTGTGGCGTCCAGGGCTCGATCGGGCCGAGGCGATCCGGGTGGTCGTCGAGGCCCTTTACGACGCCGCCGATGACGACTCGGCCACCGGCGGCCCCGATATCACCCGCGGCATCTACCCCGTCGTCATGCTGGCCACCGCCTCCGGCACCGAGCGGGTCGCCGACACCGAACTCGACACCATCGTGCGCGCCATCCTGGCCGACCGCGAAGCCCATCCGGGCGCCTAGGTCCGAGCTGCAGCAGGGAGACTGACCGCATGTCGATGCCGTTCTACGCCTCGGCCGAGCAGATCATGCGCGACCGTTCCGAGTACGCCCGCAAGGGCATCGCCCGGGGTCGCGGCGTCGTCGTGCTCACCTACGTCGACGGCGTGCTGTTCGTCGCCGAGAACGCCAGTTCGGCGCTGCACAAGGTCAGCGAGATCTATGACCGCATCGGTTTCGCCGGCGTCGGCAAGTACAACGAGTACGAGAACCTGCGGGTCGCCGGTATCCGGCTGGCCGACCTGCGCGGCTACTCCTACGACCGTCGCGATGTCACCGCGCGGGCGCTGGCCAACGCGTACGCCCAGACGCTCGGCACGATCTTCACCGAGCAGCAGAAGCCCTACGAGGTCGAGATCTGCGTGGCCGAGGTCGGTCACACCGCCGAGGGCGATCAGATCTACCGCCTCACCTACGACGGCACGATCGTCGACGAGCCGGAGTTCCTGGCCATGGGCGGCCTCGCCGACTCGCTGACCTCTGAGGTGCGCGCGGGCTTCGCGCCGGGGCTGCCGCTGCGTGAGGCCCTCGCTGTAGCGGTCGGCGCGCTCGGGTCGGCCGGCGGCGCGGACGGGGCACCGCGAGCCTTGCCGGCCGGCCAGCTCGAGGTGGCGGTGCTCGACCGCAATCGGGGTAAGCGCAAGTTCCGCCGCATCACCGGGGCCGCGCTCACCGAGCTGTTGCCGGTCGCCCCGGCCGCCGATCCCGACCCGGGCGCCGACGCCGAGTCCGGCAATGCCGGCGGCGAGGACGCGCCATCGTCCGCGGCGAAGGGCGACGACGCGCCATCGACGTCGGCCGAGGGCGACGACGAGACATAGCCGGCGTCAGGCGGTGACGACCTCGCTGCCGCTGAGCCGGACCGGGATCGCGGGCAGCGGCCGGCTCGCCGGGCCGCGCAGCACCTTGCCGGTGAGCGCGTCGAACTGCGAGCCGTGGCACGGGCAGTCCAACCTGTCCCCGTTGGCGGCCACGGTGCACCCCTCGTGGGTGCAGATCGCGCTGAAGCAGGCGACGGTGGACGCCGTCGGGCGAGCCAGGACGGCCGGGCTGCCGTCTGGCAGCGACACCGACTTGGCCTGACCCACGCGAACCGCATCGACCGCACCGACCCGCTGGCCCGGGGCCTGCGACTTCGGTGCGCCCGGGCCGGAGCGGCCCGAGCAGGCCGCCAGCACGGTTAATCCGGCGCTCCCGGCTCCGACGATCAGCAGGGCCCGCCGGGTCAGGGCAAATTCGATGTCCACAAAACCAACTTACGGAGCACACTGATGAATTGGTTCAGTGGTCAACCACATTGAACCGCTGGGCCTGCTGCGTCGTACTGGATGTGTGAGCAGGACGTTGTTGGCCGACACCCCGGCGACCCACGGCAGGAGTGACGTGAGGACGGACGACGGCGAGCTGCTGCGCGCGCTGCACGACGAGCATGGCGGCGCCCTCTGGTCGTACGTCGTCGGGCTGACCAACGGTGATCGGGCCCAGGCCCAGGACGTCGTCCAGGAGACGATGTTGCGGGCGTGGCGGAATCCGCAGGTTCTCGAGCAGGCCACCGGCTCGGCCCGCGGCTGGCTGTTCACGGTGGCGAAGCGGATCGTCATCGACGACTGGCGCACGGCCCGATCGCGGCGCGAGCGGGTCACCGAGAAGTTGCCCGAGCAGCCGGTGCACGATTCGGTCGACCGCACGCTCGACCGGCATTTGGTGGTGGCCGCGATGCGGCAGCTTTCGGCCGAGCACCAGGCCGTGCTGGCCGAGTGCTACATCCGCGGGTCATCGGTCGCCGAGGCCTCGGTGGCCCTGGGCGTGCCGCCCGGCACGGTCAAATCACGAACGCACTACGCCCTGCGGGCCTTGCGATTGCTTCTCGAAGAGATGGGAGGTGTGCGATGAGCGAGAACGATCCGTTCCGTTACGACGACGGGCCGTACGTGTTGGGTGCCCTGGATGAAGCCGACCGGCTGGCGTTCGAGGCCCACCTCCTGACCTGTGCCGAGTGCCGGGACCGGGTGGCCGAGCTGCGGCCCACGGCCGCCCTGCTGGCCGGCATCACAGCCGCCGACATCGAGGACGTACCGCCGGTGCCTGAGACGCTGCTGCCGGGCCTGCTCGCGCGGGCCCGGCGCGAGCGCCGCCGCCGCCGTATCGGCACGGCGTCGCTCGGCGCCGTCGCCGCGGGGGCGGCCGCCGCACTCGTCGTCGTGGCCTGGCCGGCCGGCAATCCGTCTGCGCCGGCCACCGAGGCCTTCGCCGCAGTCCGGCCGAGCCCGGTCAGCGCCACCGCGACCCTCGTCGCCAAGCACTGGGGTACCGAGATCGATCTGCACTGCCATTACGCCGAAGTGGCCGAGCAGTCGCCGCCGTACTCGCTCGTGGTGACCGACCGCGATCACCACACGTATGTCGCCGGCACCTGGACCCTCGCCCCGGGCAAGGACACCGAGTTCACCGGAGGCACGGCCGTGCCCCGCGCTGACATCGAGCGGGTACAGATCACCTTGCCGGACGGCACGCCGATACTGCAGCTCAGCCCGTAATAAACGGAGGGAAATCATCCGTCTGGTGTTACGGTGGCTCCATGCCCGACACCGCGACGACGAGGACACCGCGGGCGGATGCGGTCGCCAATCGCGGCCGGCTGCTGACCGCGGCCCGCGACGTCTTCGTCGAGCAGGGTCCGACGGTTGCCCTCGACGAGATCTCGCGGCGGGCCGGCTGCGGGATCGCGACCCTGTACCGGCACTTTCCTGACCGGCTCGTCTTGATGCGGGCCGTCGTCCTCGAGGCGCTCGAGCACACGGTCGAGCAGGCGCGGGCGGCCGCCGACGCCGAGCCCGATGCGTTCGCCGCCCTCGTGCGGTACATGCACGCCGCGCTCGACATCCGGGCGGCCGCAGTCATCCCGGCCCTGCTGGGGGCGGTGCCGCTGCGCACCGACGACGAGATCGTGCTCGCGCGCGAGCGGGGGAGTCGCAGCGTGCTGTGCCTCGTCGAAGCGGCCCATCGCGCCGGGACGCTGCGCCCGGACGTGACGTTCGGCGACATCGGCGTGCTCGTCGTCCGCCTGTCGCGGCCGCTGCCCGGCACATTCACCCGAGAGCAGAACGACGAGCTCGCCCACCGGCACCTCGACCTCGTGATCGACGGGTTGCGCGTTGCCGCGAGCGGGCCGTCGCCGCTGCCGGGGCCGGCCCTCTCGATCGACGACCTGCATCGGCTGCCAAAGTCCGGCCCGGCGGACGACGGAGCGGCGCCATGACCGCCGTTGCATCCCGGCCGGCGCCGGCCACCGTCGTCCAAGGCTGGAGCCGGCTGCGTCGGATCGAACGCCTTTGCGTCGTCATCGGTGCGGTGCTGATCACCTCCGGCATCGTGCACCTCGGGGTGTTCCTGATCCGCGGTGGCCCCTGGGACGGCCCGGTCTCCTGGCGCAAGCCGGCCACGTTCGGTGTGTCGTTCGGGCTGACCCTGATCACGATCACGTGGGTGTCGGCGTACCTGGTGCTGAGCCCGCGCCGGCGCGCGTGGCTGCTCGGCATCTTCGCCGCCGACTGCGTGCTCGAAGTCCTCGGCATCACGATCCAGGCCTGGCGCCACGTGCCCTCGCACTTCGACACCGAAGCCCCGCTCAGCACCGTCATCGCGATGAGCCTGGCCCTGGGGGGCGGGGTGCTCATCGTCGTCCTCGGCCTGCTCGCGATCACCGCGTTCCGCGGCCGCATCGACGCCGCCCGCGACCTCCGTCGCGCCCTGCGGGCCGGCTTCGCGTTCCTCGTCATCGGGTTGGCGACCGGGGTGGCGATGATCGCCAAGGGCGAGATCCTGATCCGCACTGGGCATCGCCAGGAGGCCTACGACACCGCCGGCTCGCTGAAGTGGGTGCACGGTGTCACGCTGCACGCGATCCTGGTGCTGCCGGCCATCGCGGTCGTGCTGGCCGCTCGGGGCTGGCCGGAGGTGCGGCGGCTGCGGGCGGTGTCGATCGGCACCGGGTTCTACGCGGTCGCTACCCTCGCGGCCCTTGTCGTCTCGCTGGTGGCGGCGGGCTGAGCAGCTCGTCGACGAACGGCGCGAACATGCGCCCGATGCCGCGCGCCACGGTGGCCGGATCCGGTCCGGGAATCAGCGCGTGGCTGATCGCCAGCCGTACCAACGAGTCGGCGAGCAGGCGGGCGTCGGCCGCGCCGACCTGCGCCCACACGGTGGGGATGAGGTGGGCGATCTGCTCGCTGGCCAGCGCCTGGCCCAGCCCGGTGAGCAGCCGGTGCAGCTCGCCGCCCTCGGCGTCGTTGACGATCAGCTGCACGACTGGCTCGTCCGAGGCGAGCTTGAGGAACAGGCTGAACGCGATTCGCAAGGCCCGGTGGGCGTCGTCGGCGTTGTCCCGGACGGCCTCGGCCACCTGGCCCATCAGCGTCTCGATCTCGCGGGTGATGTACGCCTCGACGAGGGCCGGCCGGGAGCCGAACTCGTTGTAGATCGTCTGGCGGCTCACCCCGGCCGCCGCGGCGACGTCGGACATGGTGGTGGCCGACCACCCGCGGGCGCGGGCGAGATCGTCCACGGCGGTGATGATGGTGTCGCGCAGCAGGGTGCGCGCGGCGGTCGGGTACGGCACGCGGGCCGAGGCCGTCATGGCCGGACTCCGGGTGGCGCGCTCACGGGGTCATCCTGGCGCATCCGCGACGGCAACGAAGTCGACCTTCTCGCGCACGCCACAGTCGGGGCAGCACCAGTCGTCGGGGATCGCCGACCACGGCGTGCCGGCGGGGAAACCCTCATGCGGTTCGCCGTGCGCCTCGTCGTAGACGTAGTCGCACACCTCGCACTGGTATCGCATGCGCCGATCCTGTCAGGCGGCCGAGGCGGTGGCCGGACCGCTCGCGCTGCTGCCGTAGCGCGCCAGGATCTTGTCGCGCCTGCGCGGGTCGATGTTGGCCAGGGTGACGTCGCCGCCGTAGTGCGCCAGCACCCGCTTGTCCATCACCGCGCGCCACAGGGGCGGGAAGTAGGCGAGCAGGATCATCGCGGCGTACCCGGCCGGCAGCTGCGGCGAGTCGTCGAAGTGGCGCAGCGCCTGGTAGCGGCGGGTCGGGTTGGCGTGGTGATCACTGTGTCGCTGCAGGTGGTAGAGGAACAGGTTCGTGGTCAGGTGGTTGTTGTTCCAGCTGTGCCGCGGCGTGACCCGTTCGAAGCGGCCATTGGGCAGCGTCTGGCGGCGCAGGCCGTAGTGCTCGAGGTAGTTGACGGCCTCGAGCAGGCTGAAGGCGAGCACGGCCTGCAACAGCAGGTAGGGCAGGATCCCGACGCCGAACAGCGCGACGAGCGCGCCCCACAGCACGACGGTCATCGCCCAGGCATTGAGGACGTCGTTGCGCAGAGTCCAGGTGCGCTTGCCCATCCGGCGCAGCCGGGTCCGCTCGAGCCGCCAGCCGTTGCGGACACTGCCGACGACGGTGCGCGGCCAGAATCCCCAGAACGTCTCGCCGAGCCGGCTCGAGGCCGGGTCGTCGGGCGTGGCCACCCGCACGTGATGACCCCGGTTGTGCTCGATGAAGAAGTGCCCGTAGCCGCACGGCGCGAGGGCGATGCGCGCGAACCACCGCTCGAGGTGCTCCTTCTTGTGCCCGAGCTCGTGCGCGGTGTTGATGGCGATGCCGTTGAGCATGCCGAGCGTGACGGCGATGCCGATCCGGTCGATGACCGCCAGGCCGCCGTGGCGGGTCATCAGCCAGAACCCGGCGAACAGTGCCAGGAACTGACAGGGCAGGAACAGGTAGGTGACCCAGCGGTAGTAGCGGTCCTGCTCGAGCCACGCGACGACGTCCTCGGGGGCGTTGCTGGCATCGTCGCCGATGACGATGTCGAGCAGCGGGATCATCACGTAGATGACCATCGGCCCGATCCACCAGAACAGGCCGAGCCCGGTCGCGTTGACCAGGCCCCAGCCGGCGAAGAGGAACAGCGGGACGACGGTGCCCAGCAGCCAGAGGTAGCGCTTGCCGTCGCGCCAGCTGGGGCGCTCGGCCCCGGCGGCAACCTGCCCGGACAGGGAACCTTCGCGCATGTCAGCCGCCTCCGTAGGTCGACGCCACCGTTGACACGAGACGTGAATCCGTCCCGTTACTTGACACGAGCATCTCTCATGTAAAGCAAAAGGTCAATGGTCGACAGACGCGTCAAGGTACGGCGCCGCGGAGATCGCGCGGATAGGGTGGGGGCGTGCACAAGCGCATCGTCGGCATCGAGAACGAGTACGGCGTCACGTGCACCTTCCATGGCCAGCGGCGGCTGTCCCCGGACGAAGTGGCCCGCTATCTGTTCCGCCGCGTCGTGTCCTGGGGTCGTTCGTCCAACGTCTTCCTGCGCAACGGCGCCCGGCTGTATCTCGACGTCGGCAGCCACCCCGAATACGCCACCCCCGAGTGCGACTCGCTCGAGAGTCTCGTCGCGCACGACAAGGCCGGCGAGCGCGTCCTCGAGGGCCTGGTGGTCGACGCCGAGAAGCGGCTGCACGACGAGGGCATCGCCGGTGACATCTACCTGTTCAAGAACAACACCGACTCGGCCGGCAACTCCTACGGCTGCCACGAGAACTTCCTGGTCGGCCGGCACGGCGAGTTCAGCCGGCTGGCCGACGTCCTGATCCCGTTCCTCGTCACCCGCCAGCTCATCTGCGGGGCCGGAAAGGTGCTCCAGACCCCACGCGGCGCGGTGTACTGCGTGAGCCAGCGGGCCGAGCACATCTGGGAAGGCGTCTCGTCGGCCACCACTCGCAGCCGGCCGATCATCAACACCCGGGATGAGCCGCACGCCGACGCCGAGCGCTACCGCCGCCTGCACGTCATCGTCGGCGACTCGAACATGAACGAGGCCACCACGCTGCTCAAGGTGGGCTCGGCCGATCTCGTGCTGCGCATGATCGAGGGCGGCGTGGTGTTCCGCGACCTCACCCTCGAGAACCCGATCCGAGCCATCCGCGAGATCAGCCACGACCTCACCGGCACCCGTCCGGTGCGGTTGGCGGCCGGGCGCAGTGCGTCGGCGCTGGAGATCCAGCGCGAGTACTACACCCGGGCCGTCGACTTCCTCGCCCGCACCGGTGAGGACGCCTCGTCCAAGCGCGTGCTCGAACTGTGGGGTCGCACGCTCGACGCCGTCGAGAAGCAGGATCTTTCGCTCATCGACCGCGAGATCGACTGGGCGACGAAGTTCCAGCTCATCGAGCGGTACCGCGCCAAGCACGATCTGCCCCTGTCGTCGCCGCGGGTGGCGCAGCTCGATCTCGCCTACCACGACATCTCCCGCACCCGCGGGCTGTACTACCTGCTGCAGGCGCGCGGCGCGGTCGAGCGGGTCGTGTCCGACCTCACCGTCTTCGAGGCCAAGAGCGTGCCGCCGCAGACGACCCGGGCCAAGCTGCGCGGCGATTTCATCCGGCGGGCGCAGGAACGCCGTCGTGACTTCACCGTCGACTGGGTGCATCTCAAGCTCAACGACCAGGCGCAGCGCACCGTCCTGTGCAAGGACCCGTACCGCAGCGTCGACGAGCGGGTCGAGAAGCTCATCGCCTCGATGTGAGCGGCGCACCCTATCTGCGAGGATCGAACACATGACCACGAACGCACCCTCGCGCGTCACGGCGCGCAAGGGACGCGGGGGGATTAGTTTCGAGGACATGGCGGCCCGGCGTGCAGAGCGACTCGTCAATCTGGTCATCTGCCTGCTCTCCACCCGCCAGTTCCTGAGCGCCGAGCGCATTCGCGATGCGGTGCCCGGTTACGAGGCGGCCGACGGGGCCAAGGCCACCGACGAGGCCTTCAAGCGGATGTTCGAGCGCGACAAGGCCGAGCTGCGCGATCTCGGCATCCCGCTCGAGACCGGGCGCAACAGCCACTTCGACGCCGAGGACGGTTACCGGATCCGGCGCGGCGACTACGAACTGCCGCCGATCGAGTTCGACGCCGCCGAGGCGGCCGCGGTCGGCCTGGCCGGACGCCTGTGGCAGTCGGCGACCTTGGGCGAGCCGGCCCGGCAGGCGCTGATCAAGCTGCGCGCGGCCGGCACCGAGATCCGCGCGGCCGAGGCGCCGGGGGCGATCCCGCACCTGGACGCCAGCGACCCCAGCCTGCCCGCGCTGCTCGACGCGGCGCGCACCGCCACCGCCGTGGGCTTCGACTACCTCAAGTCAGGCGGCGACGAGCCGGAGCACCGCACCCTCGAGCCGTGGGGCGTGCTGTCCTGGCGGCGGCGCTGGTACGTCGCCGGCTTCGATCGCGACCGCGACGAGCCGCGCAGCTTCCGCCTCTCGCGGATCGTGGGCCCGGTCGACACCGTCGGCAAACCGGCCGCGTTCGAGCGTCCGGAGAAGGTGGACATCCTCGAGATGGTCGCCGGCGGGTGGACCGGCAGCGACCGGCACGCGACGGTACGCGTGTCCGGCTCGGGCGCCGGGCAGCTGCGCCGGCTGGCCGAGTCGGAGATCGACGGCGTGCTGACGATCAACTTCACCGAGCCGCACATGCTCGCCCGGATCATCGCGAGTGCGGGTGCGAGCGCCGTCGCGCTGGAACCGCCCGATCTCGTCGCCGCCGTCGTCGACCGGTTGCGCGCATCGGCCGGCACGGACTGATGGCGACCGCGAACGAGGAGCGGCTGCCGCGGCTGCTGGCCCTCGTGCCCTACCTGCAGGCCCGGCCCGGTATCGGCGTCGCCCAGGCGGCCGCCGACTTCGGCGTCAGCGAGGCCCAGCTGCGCCGCGACCTGACCCTGCTGTGGATGTGTGGGCTGCCCGGGCACGGTCCCGGCGATCTGATCGATCTGTCCTTCGAGGGTGAGAGCGTCTCGGTCGTGTTCGACGCCGGCATGTCGCGACCGTTGCGACTGACTGCCGAAGAGGCCCTCGCGCTCGTGGTCGCGCTGCGCACCCTGGCCGAGACGCCCGGCCTCGCCGACTCCGACGCCGTGCAGCGCGCCCTGGCCAAGGTCGAGGCGGCCGCGGGCGGCGCGGTCGACGACTCCACAGTCGCGGTGCAGCTGGACCACGAGCAGCGGATCGTTCCGGTGCTGCAGCGGGCCATCGATGAGCGCCGGGCCTTGCGGTTGCGGTACTACAGCGCATCCCGCGACGAGACCGGCGAGCGCACCGTCGATCCGGTGCGGCTCTTCGAGGCGGACGGACGGCTCTACCTCGAGGCGTGGTGCCGGCACGCCGAAGGCATGCGGGTGTTCCGGATCGATCGGGTCGAGGACGTTGTCCTGCTCGACGAGCCGGCCGCGGTGCCCGAGGGCGTGCAGGTGCGCGACCTGTCCGAGGGCGTTTTCCATCCCGCGTCCGAGCATCTGCTCGTCGGGCTGCGGATCGGGCCGGCCTATGCCTGGGTCGCGGACTACTACCCGACCGAGGACGTCACCGAGGACGGCGAGCAGCTGCGGGTGAGCCTGCGCGTCGCCGACCCGGGCTGGGTGCGGGCACTCGTGCTCGGCTCGGCCGGCCAGGTCGAGGTGCTGTCGCCGGACTGGCTGGCCGAGGGCATCCGGGCCGAGGCGGCCCGGGCGCTGGCAGCGTACGCGGCCAGCTAGCGCGAAGTAGAGTCAAACCGTGCAATGGATCCCGATCATCGCGTGGGGCGCGGCCGTGCTGCTCGCGCTCGTGGTGTTCGGGTTCTGTGCCTACGAAATCGTCTGGAAGGCCAGGCGGCTGCGCACTGATCTGGCCCGGCTGCACGAGCGGGCCGAGCAGCTGGATCGGTTGCGCGAGCGGCTCACCGAGGCGCAGGACCGCATCGCCGCCGCCGGTCTGCGCTGACCGGTGGTCGCCGTGCGCCGCCGCGCCAAGAACCCGGACGGGCGGATGCCCGTCCTCGATCACCTTCGCGAGTTGCGCCGGCGGGTGATCGTGGTCGTGCTCATCGTCGCGGTGGGTGCCGTGTTCGGGTGGATCTTCTACGGCCATCTTCTCGACGTCCTCAAGCACCCCTACTGCGAGGTGCCGAAGAAGTACCGGGCCACGCCGAACGGCACCGGCGACTGCGTGTTGATCTATCACGGGGTCCTCGATGGGTTCACCACCCGGCTGAAGGTGTCGGCGATCGCCGGGGCTGTGCTCACCGGACCCTTCTGGCTCTACCAGATCTGGGCGTTCATCACGCCGGGGCTGCGCAAGAAGGAGCGCAAGTACACGCTCTGGTTCATCGGGGTCTCGACGGTCCTGTTCGCGGCCGGGATGACGCTGGCCTACGTGGTGCTCTCCAAGGGCCTGCGACTGGTGATCGAGCAGGGCGGGTACGGCACCGCGGCCCAGCTTACCGTCAGCGACTACATCTCCTTCGTCACGCTGATGCTGGTGGTGTTCGGTGCCGCGTTCGAGGTGCCGCTGCTCGTGGTGATGGCGAATTTTGTCGGCGTGCTGCCGGCGGCGTTGCTGCGCAAGTCGCGGCGCATCGGCATCTTCTTGATCTTCCTGTTCGCCGCCGTGGCGACGCCGAGCACCGACCCGTTCACGATGTGCGCGATGGCCGTGCCGATGGTCATCCTGTTCGAGGTGGCCATCCGGATCGCGATCGTGCACGACCGGCGCAAGGCCCGGCGCCTGGCCGATGAACGGGCCGAGGAACACCTCGACGACGCCGTCCCGTCCGCGGTCGACGCGGTTCCGAAGAGCCTGGACTGGTCCGACTCGACGTAACTATTCGCCGTCGCACCCGGCCGAAGACGGCTGACTGGTGCGTTATCCGTTGACTGGCGCGTTATTTCGCACCAGTCACCCGATATCGCGCCAGTCAACGGGTTGGGGGGCGGGCTCGTCGCGCGAGCGCTCATCGCGTTGCGCCCTAGTGTGGAGGGATGCTTTCGCCGAGTGAGCGGTACGCCGCCGCCCGGCGCCGCTCGGGACGGCCGGTGCTCGTCGACTTCCGCGCCAGGTACCCGTTCGAGCTCGATCCGTTCCAGGACGAGGCCTGCGCCGCACTCGAGGACGGCTATTCGGTGCTCGTCTGCGCCCCCACCGGCGCCGGCAAGACGGTCGTCGGCGAGTTCGCGGTGCATTTGGCGCTCGCGGCCGGGCAGAAATGCTTCTACACGACGCCGATCAAGGCCCTGTCCAACCAGAAGTACAACGACCTGGTCGAGCGCTACGGCGCCGAGCGGGTCGGGTTGCTCACCGGCGACACTGCGATCAACGGTGATGCGCCGGTCGTGGTCATGACCACCGAGGTGCTGCGCAACATGCTCTACGTCGGCAGCACCTCGCTGACCGACCTCGGTTACGTCGTCATGGACGAGGTGCACTACCTCGGCGACCGCTTCCGCGGCGCCGTCTGGGAAGAAGTGATCATCCACCTGCCGGCGGCGGTACGGCTGGTGTCGTTATCGGCGACCGTGTCCAACGCCGAGGAGTTCGGCGAGTGGCTCGTCTCGGTGCGCGGCGAGACCACGGTGATCGTGCACGAAGAGCGGCCGGTGCCGTTGTGGCAGCACGTGCTGGTGGGCTCGCGCATGTTCGATCTGTTCAGCGGCGATGGCGGCACCATCGACGCCGGGCTGCTGCGTCACCTAGCCGACCGCACCCGCTACGCCGACCCGATCCCGGGCCGCCGGTCTGGCCGCCCGGGGCGGGGCTGGCGCGGGCCGCCGCGGCCGGACGTAATCGCCCGCCTCGATCGCGAGGGGCTGCTGCCCGCGATCACCTTCATCTTCAGCCGGGCCGGCTGCGACGCGGCGGCGCGGCAGTGCGTCCAGGCCGGTCTGTGGTTGACCGCCGAGGACGAGCGCGTCGAGATCGACGCGGTGGTGGACGAGCACACCGCCGGCGTCCCGCGCGAAGACCTCGATGTGTTGGGCTACTGGGAATGGCGCGACGCGCTACGGCGCGGGATCGCTGCCCACCACGCCGGGCTGATCCCCGCGTTCAAGCAGAGCGTCGAAGAACTGTTCGTCCGCGGACTGGTCCGTGCGGTGTTCGCGACCGAGACCCTCGCATTGGGCATCAACATGCCCGCCCGCACCGTGGTCCTGGAGCGCCTGACGAAGTTCAACGGCGAGGCGCACGCCGACGTCACACCGGGGGAGTACACCCAGCTGACCGGACGGGCCGGCCGCCGCGGCATCGACGTCGAGGGCCACGCCGTCGTGGTATGGACACCCGAGGTCGACCCACAACGAGTGGCCGGGCTCGCCTCCAACCGCACCTACCCGCTTCGCTCGTCGTTCCGGCCGTCGTACAACATGGCCGTCAACCTGGTCGACCAGATGGGTCGGTCGGCGGCGCGCACCCTGCTCGAGTCGTCGTTCGCCCAGTTCCAGGCCGACCGCGCGGTCGTCGGGCTGGCCAAGCAGATCCAGCGCAACGAGGACACGCTGCGTCAACACGCGGCGCAGATGCTGTGCCACCTCGGCGACTTCGCCGAGTACGCCGAGCTGCGCCGCCGGCTCAGCGAGCGCGAGGCCACCCTGGCCCGCGAGAACGCCGGGGCCCGGCGCGGAGCCACCGCCGCGTCGCTGGAGAAGTTGCGCCGCGGTGACGTGATCCGGGTGCCGCGCGGGCGCCGCGCCGGCTTGGCGGTGGTGCTCGATCCCGGCGTGGATCCGAAAGATGACCCGCACCCACTCGTGGTCACCGAGGGCCATTGGTCGGGACGTCTGTCGCTGGTCGACTTTTCGGCCCCGGTCGACGTGCTCGCCACCGTGCGGGTGCCGAAGCACGTCAACCACCGCTCGCCGCAAGAGCGCCGCGACCTCGCCTCCACGCTGCGTGCCCTCGACCTGCCCGAGCCGGATCGGCCCCGGCGCAAGGACACCGCCGCGGTCGACGACCGCACCGTGCTGGAACTGCGCCGCGCGCTGCGAGCCCATCCCTGCCACCAGTGCGCCGACCGCGAGCAGCATGCCCGGTGGGGCGAGCGGCACAGCCGGCTGGCCCGCGAGAACGACGGGCTTCGGCGGCGCATCGAGGGACGGACCGGATCGCTGGGCCGGATGTTCGACCGGATCTGCCGCTTGCTCGACCACCGCGGCTACTTGAGCGCGGACGAGACCACCCCGGCCGGCCGACAGCTCGCCCGCATCTGGTCGGAAGCCGATCTTGTCGTGGCCGAATGCCTGCGCGACGGGGCATGGGACGGGCTCGACCCGGCCGAGCTGGCCGCCGCGGTCTCGACGCTCGTCTACGAGCCGAGACGGGACGAGGTCTTCATCGACAAGTTGCCGTCGCCGGCGGTTCGCGACGCCCTGGCCACGACGGCGCGGATCTGGGCCGATCTCAGTGGCGACGAAGCCGAGCTGGGGTTGCCGCCGAGCCGCGAGCCCGAGCTCGGCTTCGTCTGGTCCATCTACCGTTGGGCGCGCCATGAACGTCTCGATCGGGTGCTCGGCAACCCGGCCGAGCGCGGTGGCGAGATGTCGGCCGGCGACTTCATCCGCTGGTGCAAACAGGTGATCGATCTGCTCGACCAGATCGCCTCGGCCCCCGGGCCGACCCCGGACGGGACCTCGGTCGCGCGGACGGCGCGAGCCGCACTGGCCGCGGTTCGCCGTGGTGTAGTCGCCCAAAGCATGCAGCCGTGATCTCGAGCCGTGTCGTCTTATGCCTATCCCGGGGATACGCAGTAGCGTGATCCGAGCCGCGGGCCGGGAGGGTGTAGGAGCCGGTCCGACACACAACAGTGAGGTGCTTTTCGATGACCGAATCGGGCAACACGGGCGGCAATCCGGGCCAGCAGGGTCCCGGCGGCGAAGGCGGGGAGCAGTGGGTCCCGCCGGGCCCGCCGCCGCAGGCCCCACCCTCGCAGGGTGCGCCGCCGCAGGGTCCGCCCGCGCAGGGTCCGCCGCCACAGGGTCAGTGGACGCCGCCACCGCCGCCACCCGAGGGTGGCCAGAGCACCGGTGAGCAGCCGACCGCCGCCCCGCCGGCGGAGCAGTCTGGTCCGGACGCGCCGTCGGCCGATCCGACCGCACCCGGCCCGGCCGAGGGGGATGACGACGAGTCGCGCACCCAGGCGTTCCCGAGCGTGCCGGCGGCGAGCGACCCGGCGGCCGAACAGCCGACGACGACCTTCGGTGCACCGTTCGGCGGTCCGCCACCCGGCGGCGCCGACAGCGAGGCCCAGCCCAGCTATGGCGCGCCGACCGAGTCGTTCGCAGGCGGGGGCTTCGGTCAGCCGTCCGGTGGACCGCCCAGCTACGGCGGGTCGAGCTATCAGCCGACCCAGTCGTTCGGCCCGGGCTCCGGTCAGGAACAGCAGCCCTACGCCCAGCCGGCCCAGCCCGGCTACGGCCAGCCGGG
Source organism: uncultured Actinomycetota bacterium (assembly GCA_963764485.1). Lineage (GTDB taxonomy): Bacteria > Actinomycetota > Actinomycetes > Mycobacteriales > Jatrophihabitantaceae > Jatrophihabitans. The sequence continues at coordinate 238,284 of CAVXSM010000001.1, forward strand.
CTACGGCCAGCCCGCGGCCGGCGCGAGCGGTCAGCCGGGCTACGGCCAGCCGGGCTACGGCCAGCCCGCGGCCGGCGCGAGCGGTCAGCCCGGCTACGGCCAGCCCGGCTACGGCCAGCCCGGCTACGGCCAGCCCGGCTACGGCCAGCCCGGCTACGGCGAAGCTGGGTACGGCCAGCCCGGCCAGGCCGACTACGGCCAGGGCGGCTACGGCCAGCCCGGCTACGGCCAGCCGGGCTACGGCCCGTCGGGGTACGCGCAGCCGGCCGCAGCGGCGGGCTACGGCCAGCCGGCCGGCTACACCCAGCAGCCCGGCTACGGGCAGGCCGGCTACGGCCAGCCCGAGGCGCCGGCCAAGAAGAGCCGCAAGGGCTTGCTCATCTCGCTACTGGCCCTCGTCGTCGTCGCCGCGGTCGCGGTCGTACTCGTGTTCGTCCTCACCGGCGACAAGAAGCTCAGCCACACCGCGGTCGAGAAGTACATCACCGACAACCTCGGCGCGACCGACGTCAAGTGCAATGGTGGCAGCGACTTCACGATGAAGAGCAACGGCGACACGTTCACCTGCACCGCGGCGAACGGCAAGACGTTCACGGTGACGATCAAGGACAAGGACAAGGGCAACTACGAGGTGCGGTAGGCGCTCAGCCGACCGCGTTGGCGATCGCCTTCTGCAGGCGCTCGACCGAGTTCGAGATGCCGAGGGCGCCGGCCAGCTCGGCGAGCTGATCGGCGTCTCGCGGCTCGGGATAGAGCCCGTCGTCGATGACGTCGAGCGGGACGTCGAGCCGCCCACGGACGGCGGCCGGCGCGACCGCGAGGTAGGCCAGGGCGGCCCGCACCTTGCCCGCGGCGCCGGCCGGGAACCCGTCGTCGCCGGCCCGAGCCGCTTCGACGATGCGCTCGATCGGCCCGAACCGGCTGACGAGCGCGGCCGCGGTCTTCTCGCCGACGCCGGCGACACCGGGCAGCCCGTCGCTGGGATCGCCACGCAGGACGGCGAAGTCGGCGTAGTGCTCGGGCGCGACGCCGTACTTGGCCCGCACCTCGGCCGGCCCCATGACCTCGAGCTTCGCGATGCCCTTCCCGGTGTAGAGGATCGTCACCCGGTCGGTCGCGAGGGCGAGCAGGTCGCGGTCGCCGGTGACCACGTCGACCGGGTCGCGGTCGCGGTGGGCCAGGGTGGCGATGACATCGTCGGCCTCGAACCCCTCGGCCCCGGCGCAGGCGAGTCCGAGGGCGCCGAGGACGGCGAGCAGGGACGGGATCTGGGGCCCGAGCAGATCGGGGATCTCTTCGCTTCCGTCCTTGGCAACCCGGTGCGCCTTGTACGTCGGCACCAGCTCGACCCGGAACGCCGGCCGCCAATCGAGATCGAGACACGCCACCCACCGGGAGGGCCGGCGCCGCTCGATGAGGGCGGCCGACATGTCGAGGAAGCCGCGGATGGCGTTGACCGGCCGTCCGTCGGGTGCGGTGATCGTGTCGGGTAGCGCGTAGAACGCGCGGAAGTACAGACCGGCCGCGTCGATCAGCATCAGCGTCGACCGGGCCTCGGCACGCGTATTCATGCCCGGCACCCTACGGTTTCGCGCGGACAGAACTCCCGCGCACGATCAACTCGGTCGGCAGCACGACGGCCGGGTCGCGGGCCAGCTCGTCGCTGTCGTCGGCGATCAGCGCGAGCAGCCGGGTGGTCACGTCGAGCGCTTGATCGGCCACCGGCTGGCGGACGGTGGACAGATCCATCAGCTCCGACAGCGGTTGATCGTCGAACCCGATCACCGCGATGTCGTCGGGCGCGCTCAGTCCCGCGGCGTGGATCTCGCGCAGCGCCCCGTAGGCCATCTCGTCGCTCTCGGCGAAGATAGCGTCGGGACGCTCGTCCTGGGCCAGCAGCTTGCGGGCGGCCGCCCGCCCGCCCTCGACGGTGAAGTAGCCGAGGTGTTCCAGCTCGGGAGCGATCGGCAGGCCGGCCGCCTGCAGGGCGTCGCGGTAGCCGTCGCGGCGGTGCAGCGGGGGAGTGAAGGCCATCGGGTCGTCGGTGTCGCCGCCGATGAGGGCGACGCGCCGGCGGCCGTCGGCGATCAGGTGGTCGACGGCCATGCGCGCCGCCCCGACGTCGTCGATCCGGGCCGACAGGAAGCCCTCGCGTTCCAGGCCGAGCAGTCCGACGGGCCGGTTGAGCGCGGTGAGGGCGCCGAACTCGGCGTCGTCGAGCACCAGGCTGGCGATGAGCACCCCGTCGACCCGCTTGCGCATCGGCATGACGTCGAAGAAGCGCGCCCGGCCGGCCTCGTCGCCGAGGTTGTAGAGCAGCAGGTCGAAGCCAGCCCGCCGCAGCTCGGTCTCGACGGTGGCGATCACCTCCGCGAAGAACCAGCGATTGACGAACGGGACGACCAGCCCGACGGTGGTGGTTCGCCCGCTGGCGAGGCGGGCGGCGAACGGCGACGCGACGTAGTTGAGGTCGGAGGCGGCGGCCAGGACGCGGTCACGTGTGGCGGCGGCGACATCGGGCAGGCCGCGCAGGGCCCGCGACACCGTCGCGATCGAGACGCCCGCCTGCCGAGCGACGTCCTCGATACTCGCGACCATTAGGACCCCCTCAGTCCAACACTGTAAACGCTACCGCCGCCGATGCGGAAAGCAGGGCTGGCAGACTGCCGGACGTGGTGACGCTCTACCGAAACGGCCGTATACACACCCCGACGGCGCCCGATGCGAGCGCACTGACGGTCGAGAACGGCGTGATCACCTGGATCGGCGATGACCTCGGCGCCCCGGCTCGGCCCGGTTCCGAGGTCGTCGATCTGGACGGTGCTTTCGTCGCACCGGCGTTCGTGGATGCCCACATCCATGCGACCTCGACCGGGCTGGCGCTGACCGGAATCGAGCTGCGCAGCGCGGCGTCACTGGCCGACGCCCTGGGCGCGGTGGGGCAGGCGGCCCAGACGGCCCGGGGCCGGCCGATCCTCGGTGGCGGCTGGGACGAGACCGGGTGGCCGGAGGGCCGACCACCCACCGCGACCGAGCTCGATCGGGCGTCCTACGGCGGTGCCGTGTACTTGGCCCGCGTCGACGTGCACTCCGCCGTGGCCTCATCGGCCCTGATGACCGCGGTGCCCGGCGTGCGCGACCTCGACGGCTTCGAACCTTCGGGCTGGCTGCGCGGCCCGGCCCACGACGCCGTCCGCACCGCCGCGCTGGCGGCGATCACTCCGGCGCAGCGCCGCGACGCCCAGCGGGCCGCGCTGCGGCACGCCGCCGCACTTGGCATCGCGTGCGTGCACGAGATGGCCGGCCCGGCGATCTCGAGCGGCGACGACCTCGCCGAGCTGTTGGCGCTCGCCGCCGACGAGGCGGTGCCCGAGGTGATCGGCTACTGGGCCGAGCTGTTCGGTATCGAGGCCGCCCGCGATCTGGGCGCCGTCGGCGCCGCCGGCGATCTGTTCTGCGACGGCTCGCTCGGCTCGCACACCGCGGCGCTGCACGAGCCGTACACGGACCAGCCGGAGACGTCCGGGGCGCTGCGCTTCGCGACGGCCGACGTCGCCGAACACATCGCGCGCTGCACCGCGTCCGGCCTGCAGGCCGGTTTCCACGCGATCGGGGACGCGGCGATCGACCAGGTGCTCGACGCCGTGGACATCGTCTCCGCCCGGCTGGGCCGCCCGGCCGGGGCGGGGCATCGCATCGAGCACGCCGAGTACGTGCGCGATCCGGCCCGGTTGGCCGCCAGCGGATTGCTCGCCTCCGTCCAACCCGGCTTCGACGCCCTGTGGGGCGGCCCGGTGGCGATGTACGCCCAGCGGCTGGGCGCCGACCGGGCCCGGCAGCTCAATCGCTTCGCCGATCTTGCGGCGGCCGGGGTGCCACTGGCGTTCGGCTCGGACGCCCCTGTGACCGAGCTGGGTCCATGGGCAGCCGTCCGGGCCGCCGTTCATCCGCACGATCCGGGTGCCGGGCTCAGCCCGCGGGCGGCCTTCACCGCCCACACCCGGGCCGGCTGGCGGGCGGCGGGCCGCGACGGCGAGGGCGTCCTCGCACCGGGGCACCCGGCGACGTTTGCGATCTGGGCGGCCGGCGAGCTGACCGTCGAGGTCCCGGACGAGCGGGTGGCGCGGTGGAGCACCGATCCGCGCGCCGCAGTGCCGGGACTGCCCGACGTCGCGCCCGGGGTCGGGCTACCGACCTGCCTGGCCACCGTGCGCCGCGGGATCGCGATCCACGACAGCGGCGTCCTGGGCTGAGAGCGCGCTCGGGCGCGCCCGCCCGCTCGGCGATACTTGTCCGATGCGCCCGCGCACCGCCCCTGCGTTCCGCACCCGGTGGGCCGCATTGGTGGCGGCCGGTGGCGGGTTCACCGGCGTGCTCGCCTTTCCCCGCTACGGCCTGTGGCCGGCGGCGTTCGTCAGCGTGGCCATGCTGTCGGTGGCGGTCGTGGGCCGCCGCGCCCGCACCGGCGCGTGGCTGGGCTACCTGTACGGTGCCGCGTTCCTGGTGCCGCTGCTGCGGTGGACCGGCATCTACGTCGGTCCAGCGCCGTGGCTGATCCTCGCTCTGGCCTTCGCCGCCTTCTTCGCGGTACTCGGGGCGGTGCTGGCGCTGCTGGCCCGGCTGCCCGCCGGCCCGCTCTGGTGCGGAACCGCGTGGGTGCTGCAAGAGGCGCTGCGCGACCGGCTGCCGTTCGGCGGTTTCCCGTGGGGCCGGCTGGCCTTCAGCCAGGCCGATTCGCCGCTGCGCTGGTTCGCTGCGCTGGGCGGTGCCCCCCTCGTCACTTTCGTCGTGGCGGTCGCCGGGGGCGGGCTGGCCGCCGCGCTGCTCGCCGTATGGCCGGTCCGGGTCCGCGCCGTCCTGACCGGGCTTGCGGTGCTGGTCGTCGTGCCCCTGCTCGGTCTCGTCCTGGTCTGGCCGCTCGGCCCGGCGCCAGACCACTCCGGGCGGACCGAGACCATCGCGGTGATCCAGGGCGGGCTGCCCGATCTGAAGCTGGGCTTCGAGAGCCGGGCCGAGCAGGTGCTCGACAACCACGTCCGGCAGACGATGATCCTTGCGGCCCGGGTGGACGCCGGCACGGTCAAACGGCCGGATCTGGTGCTGTGGCCCGAGAACGCGTCCGACGTCGATCCCTATCTCGACGCCGGCGCATTTCGCAAGATCGACGGTGCGGTCAAGGCAATCGGGGCGCCGGTGCTCGTCGGCGCCATCCTGCAGGGTCCGGGGACCGATCACCGTCGCAACGTCGGGATCCTGTGGTCACCCACCACTGGGCCGGGCGCGCGCTACACCAAGCGGCACCCCGTGCCGTTCGCCGAGTACATCCCCCTTCGCGGGCTGGCCGAATGGGTGAGCTCGGACGCGAAGTCCGTCACGCAGGACATGATCGCCGGGTCGGGGAACGGGCTGCTGCGCGGCGGGCCGGTGCCGATCGGTGACGTGATCTGCTTCGAGGTGGCGTACGACGGGCTGGTCCGCTCATCGGTCGCGGCCGGGGCGCAACTGCTGGTCGTGCAGACGAACAATGCCACCTTCGGGCACACGGCCGAGACCTATCAGCAGCTGGCCATGAGCCAGCTGCGCGCGGTCGAGAGCGGCCGGACGGTGGTCCAGGCCGCCACCACCGGCACGTCGGCCGTGATCGGGCCGGACGGGCGGATCCGCGACGAATCCGGCCCGCTGTTCCACGCCGCGATCCTCGTCGACACCGTGCCCGTACGCTCCGCACGGACATTGGCCACCCGGCTCGGCGCGATCCCCGAGTACGTGCTCGCCGCGCTGGCGCTGGCCGGAGTTGTCGGCGTCATCGGGTACGACCGGCGTGGACGGGGCGAGACCGACGGCCGGGTCGCGGCCACCGATGCTGAGGAAGAGATGGTGCAGGCGTGACCGAGGTTGGCCAGGTGCTGGTGATCATCCCGACGTATCAAGAGCGGGACAACATCGAAGCCATCGTCGACCGGGTCCGCATGTCGGTGCCGGCGGCGCACGTGCTGATCGTCGACGACGGCAGCCCGGACGGCACCGGCAAGATCGCGGACGAGCTGGCCGGCGCCGACGAGCGCATCCATGTGCTGCATCGCAGCGCGAAGAACGGCCTCGGCGCCGCCTACATCGCCGGATTCGACTGGGGCTTGAGCCGCGCGTACGACGTGTTCGTCGAGATGGACGCCGACGGGTCCCACGCCCCGGAGCAGTTGCCGCGCCTCCTGGCCGCACTGGAGCACGCCGACCTGGTGCTGGGGTCGCGCTGGGTGCCGGGTGGGTCCGCGGTCAACTGGCCCCGGCGCCGCGAGCTGTTGTCGCGCGGCGGCAGCCTGTACTCGCGCCTTGCCCTCGGCATCGAGATCCGCGACGCCACCGGCGGCTACCGGGCGTTCCGGCGCGCGGTGCTCGAGCACATCGACTACGCGGCCGTGGCGTCGCAGGGCTACTGCTTTCAGGTCGATCTCGCCCGCCGCGCCATCGAGGGCGACCACCGGGTGGTCGAGGTGCCGATCACCTTCGTCGAGCGCGAGCGCGGCGAGTCGAAGATGAGCGGGGTGATCGTGCGTGAAGCCCTGTGGCGAGTCACGCAGTGGGGGATCGCCTACCGCAGCGGGCAGCTGCGCAGCGCGGTCCGCCGCAACCGTCCGACCGGCTGATCCCGACCGGGCGCCTGGACAGACAACGACGCCGCCCGGCGAACCGGGCGGCGTCGAGGTGGCTGGAGATCAGGCGGACTTGGATCCGCGGCGGGCTCGCAGAACGTCGAGCCGCTCGGCCAGAACCTCTTCGAGGTCGGCGATCGTGCGGCGCTCCATCAGCATGTCCCAGTGCGTACGCGGAGCCTTGACCTTCTTGGCCTCGGGCTCCGGACCGTCGATGAGCTGCGCGGCCGTTCCGTCGAGGCGGCACTCCCACGACGTGGGGATCTCGGCCTCCTCGGAGAACGGGACACTGAATTCATGCCCGCGCGCGCAGCGGTAAGCGGCAACGTTGCGCGGCGCCGGTTCGGCGCCGTACTCGGTCTCGTAACTGATCGCGCCCAGCCGACTGCCCCGCAGCGTGCGATCTGCCATAGTGGGCACCTCCCGGACGTCTCACGTGTTAATTGGGTGTTACGAAGTTCAACGAGTCAACCAGTTGAATGATTCCCACATGGTGGGGGCGGTAACGCTGCACCGGCTGGTCGCCCTCAGGGTGGTGCCAGGCCGAGGGTGCGGCCGAAAGGGGTCAGCTCGTGTCCGATCGTCGCTCGATCCGGTTGTCAGACCCCGATTCGATGGCGCTGCAGATCACCGCGGGACGGTCGCTCATCGCCGCGGCGATCGTGGCGGCACCGGTCGCGTCCGTGCGCCTCATGGGTACCGACACCGCGACCGCGCAGCGGGTGGTGTGGCTCGGCCGGATGATGGCCGTGCGTGACGGCGCGCTCGGCGTGGGCGGAGCCGTGGCCGTTCGCCGCAGGTCCGGCGCGGTGCCGTGGCTGCTGGGCGGCGCCGTGTCCGACGCCGTGGACGCGGTCGTGGTCGCGAGCGCGCTGCGGCAGGGCCGGCTCAAGGGAGTTGTGCCGGCCGCCGTCGTGCCGCTCGCCGCGGCCACCGCTGCGGCCGGGTTCGTCACCGCCCTGCGGCTGCGGCGGCAGTAACCCGTCACACGTCGAGGGTCAACTGTCCGCGGCTGACTTGCGCGCCCAGGTCGCCGCGCCGGTGATGCACCCGGCACAGCACCTGGTAGCTGACCTGCCCGGCCGCCGTCGCGGTGTCCCCGACGACGACGGTGTCGCCTTCGCGCACCACCCGGCCGTCCACGACCCGGGCGTTGAGCTGTCCGGGCCTTCCGCACCAGCACAGGACCTCGACGTGCACCGGTTGCACCTCGTCGGCGAGCTCGAAGAGCCGCTTCGCGCCCGGCAGCAGCAACGCCCGGAAATCGGTGGCCAGCCCGAAGCAGTAGACGTCGACGTGCCGGTCGTCGACCAGCTCGGCCAGCTGGTCGACGTGCTCGGTGGTGAGGAAACCCGCCTCGTCGACGATGAGGTAGTCGAGGGGCATCCCGGCCGCCCACTGCTGCTGCACCAGCAGCCGGATATCGGTCTCGTCGGTGACCTCGACCGCGCTGCGGGACAGTCCCACCCGGGTGGTGATGGTCGGTCGCCCGGACCGGTCGTAGCGCACGAGCAGCATGCCGTGCCGGCCCTGGCGGGCGTGATTGTGATCGATCTGCAGCGCCAGCGTCGACTTGCCGCAGTCCATGGGGCCGTAGAAGAACTTCAGGTGCGCCGGCATCGGGGTGGCCCGCCGGTTGCCGGCCGCGGGCACTGCCGCCAGCGCGCCCACATCGCCGACATCGCCCACGTCCGCGGAGCCTATTGCACGCCGCGCCACTGCCCGCGCGCGATGAGCAGGTCGCGCAGCCGGTCGGCCCGATCGGTCATGATGCCGTCCACGCCGAGGTCGAGCAGCCGGGTCATCTCGGCCGGGTCGTTGACCGTCCAGGCGTGCACCGGCAGGCCGAGCGCGTGGGCGGCGGCGACGTAGCGGGCGTCCACAAACGGGCGGGCGCCGATCCGCGCCGGCACCTGCGCGCACCGGCCGGCCAGGCGCGACCGCAGCGCGGGGGACGCCCGGCCGGTCAGCCGCAGGCGCAGCGCGGCGCGGGGGCCGAGCGAGGTGCACAGCTGCGGGCCCAAGGCGCGTCGGACCGCGGTGATCCGACGGGTGGAGAAGGCGCCGATGCAGACCCGCGACAGCGACCCGGTGCGGCGGACCGCGTCGACGGTCGGCCCGACCGACCGGTCGGCCTTGACGTCGAGATTCACGTAGGTGTCCGGCCAGGCCGCGAGCAGGTCGGTCAGCAGCGGGATCGGCTCGGTGCCGCCGATGCGCGCCGTGCGAACCGCGATCCACGGCAGCTCATCGATCTTCCCGCGCCGGTCAGTGACCCGATCCAGCGACGCGTCGTGGAACGCCAACGCCACCCCGTCGGCCGTGACCCGCACGTCCGTCTCTAGATAGCGGTACCCGAGCGCGACCGCGCGCTCGAAGGCCACCATCGAGTTCTCGGCGCCGTCGGGCGCGAACCCGCGATGGGCGAACGCCACCGGGGGCGGCGCGTCCAGGAACGCCGACCGAAAGCCGGGGCCGGCACCCCGCGGCCGTCGGTGGTCAGCTCGTCTCGACCTTGGTGACGTAGTACTTGCTGTCCGGCTCCTTGGTCACCGTGATCTCGACCTTCTTGGTGCCGTCGGTGCTGCGGAACTCGAACACCGGGCCACTCGACGACCCGTTGGTCGGGGCGAAGTACTTGTGGGTCGCCGCGATGGCCTGCGCGGTCGACGCCGGTACCGAGTTCTGCCACACGCAGCCCTGGGCCAGATCGGCCGAGCCGATCTCGATCGCGCCGATGTAGGTCTCGGCCGTCGTGAACGCGCTGGCCGTGCTGGCGCAGAACGATCCGAGCGACGTGCCCAGCGAGGGCAGCGAGGCCGACGGGATGCCGATCGAGGGCAGGTCGATGGACGGCACCGGGTTGGGGATCGAGATCGATCCGCCCGGACTGGGCGGGGCAGCCGTCAGGCTGGACAGGTTGCTGGGCAAGTTGTTGAGCGCCTGGCTGACGCAGACCTTCCACTTGCCGCCCTCCTTGACCACCGGCAGGGCGCTCGTCTGCGGCTGGCTGCTGTCGGTGGTCACGATCGTCGCGGTGACGGTGGCCTGGTTGCCGCTCTGGCTCACCTTGCCGATCGAGTAGGACTTGACCCGCCCCCGGCTCTGCAGGCTGGTGATCGTGCCCAGCGCGATGTCCTGCTGGCACAGCACCTTCTTGGCGGCGCCGACATCGTTGTTCTTGCCCGCGTCCAGCAACTTCTGGACCGCGGCCTTCGGGCTGGACGCACCGGCATCGCTGCCGGAGAACAGGAAGTACGCGCCGACTCCGGCCGCCACGAGCAACCCGACGAGGATGCTGATCCAGGTGCCCTTGCGGCTACGACCGCCGCCGCCACCGGTTCCGGGCGCGTAGCCCGGGTACTGCGGCGGTTCGCCCCCGCCGCCGCCATAGGCCGGCGGGCCACCCGGCTGGCCGTATGCCGGCTGGCCGTACTCGGGCTGGCCATACTGCGGCTGGCCGGGCTGCTGGCCGTATTCAGGCTGGCCGTACTGCGGCTGGCCCGGCTGCTGGCCGTACTGCGGCTGACCGAAACTCGGGTCACCCTGAGCGGGGGCACCGTACTGCGGTGGCCCGGCCGGCGGCGGTGGCGCGTACGGCGGTGGCGGGGTGTAACCCGGCTGCTCGCCCGAACCGGGCTGCTGCCCGTATTCCGGTTGCCCACCCTGCCCCGGGTAGCCCTGATCGCTCATGGTGAAAGGTCCCTCCTCGATTCAGCGCTTCATCGTTCGGGCCGGGAGGAGCGGCGTCAAGTGGGCGTTGATACGTGGGCGCGCAAGATCGGGCTCAGGCCAGCGAGCCGCGCAGCAGCTTTCCGGTGGCGTTGCGGGGCAGGTCGTCCACGAACTCGACGTCGCGGGGCACCTTGTGCCGGGCCAGATTGGATTTCACGTGCGTCCGCACGGCGTCGGCGTCGAGCGTCTGGCCGGAGCGCAGCACGACGAAGGCCTTCAGCCGCTGGCCGAAATCGTCGTCGGGGACGCCGATGACGGCCGCGTCGGCCACGGCTGGGTGTTCGACGAGCAGGTTCTCGACCTCGACCGGGAAGACGTTCTCGCCCCCCGAGACGATCATGTCGTCGTCGCGGCCGTCGATGAACAGCAGCCCGTCGGCGTCGAAGTGACCGACGTCGCCGGAGGAGAGCAGCCCGTCGATCTCCTCCTTGCTGCCGCCGCCGGTATAGCCGGAGAAGCGCAGCCCGCTGCCGACGAACACCCGGGCCACGGTGTCGGCCGTCGTCACCTGGCGGCCGGCGTCGTCGTAGAGCCGGATGGTGCAGCCCACCGGGGCGCGCCCGACCGTGCCCGGCGCCTGCTTCCAGTCCTCGGGGGTCGCCACGGTCGCGACCGCGACCTCGGTCGAGCCGTAGAGGTTGTAGATCACATCGCCGAACAGCTCCATCGCCCGGGTGCCCACCTCGGGAGGCAGGGCCGAGCCCGCGCAGAAGATGATCCGCAACGCCGAGGTGTCGAACGATCTGATCTCGGCCTCGTCCAGGTTGAGGATGCGCTGCAGCATGGTCGGCACCACGACGAGTTCCTCGACGTGGTACTCGGCGAGCAGCTCGAGGGCCTTGCGCGGGTCAAAGCGGCGCCGCAGCAGCGTGGTCGAGCCGAGGGACAGCGCCAGCAGGAACTGCGACAGCCCGGTGCCGTGGAACAGCGGTGCCCCGAGGAAGGTGCGCTCGCCGGGTCGCACCGGGATGCGGTCGAGGAATTGAGCCGCCGCGAACGGCGAGCTGACGTGGCGCGGTGCGCCCTTGGGCGTGCCAGTCGTGCCGCTGGTGAGCAGGACCAGGCTGCTCGGTTCGGCCGGCCGGGGGCCGGGGGCGCTGTCGCCGGACCGGATCAGCTCCTCGACCGTCTCGTGGTCGGCGGCGTCACCCGGATCGACCCAGGCCAGATAGCGCGGGATCCTGGCCGGCACCTCGCCCAGGATCTCGGTGAACTCGGCGTCGAACACCAACGTGTTCACACCTTCGCGCTCGCACACCGCGGCGAACTGCGGTTTGGCGAAGCCGGTGTTCATCAACAGCACCTTGGCGCCGATCTTGCCGGCCGCGAACATGGCGTCGACCAGGCCGCGGTGATCCCGGCACAGCAGCGCGACCACCGACGTGTGATCGAGGCCCCGTTGCCGCCACGCTGCGGCCAGCGCGTTCGAGCGCCGGTCGAGCTCGCCGAAGGTGAGTTCGCCCAGCTCGTCGACCAGCCCGAGCATCTGCGGGTCGCGGTCGGCGGCGATGCGGATCGCGGCCGCGACGATGCCGTAGCGACGCAGGTTGAGGACGGCCTTCGCCGACTGGTCCGGCCGCGCGAGCGGGATGAGCCCGGCCCGACGCAGGACGCCGGCCTCGCGGGCGGTCGTCGGTAACCGCCGGAGCTGTTCACCGAGCAATTCGAGCTGCTGCCGGCTCGGCCGCGGGAAGGTCGGGGCCATGTCGCGTCCCCTCAGAGGAAGATGTCGAGTTGCAGATCGTCCTCGCTGCCGGTGCCGTACCGGTACGGCGCGAGGTCGGTGATCCCGGCCGCGGCCAGGACCTCGTCGTCGACGAAGGTGTTGCCGGTGCACTCGCGGGCCGGGCGTACCAGGATCTCGTAGGCCGCATCGGCCATGATCTCGGGCTTGCGCGACACGCTCATCGCCTGATCACCGCCGATGAGGTTCTGCACCGCCGCGGTGGCGATCAGGGTGCGTGGCCACAGGCAGTTCGCCGCGATGCCCTCGTCGCGGCGCGACTCGGCCACGCCCAGCGTGAGCATCGTCATCGCGTACTTGCTCACCGTGTACGGCGCGTGCGCAGCCAGCCACTTGCGGTCCATGTTGAGCGGCGGCGACAGCGTGAGCACGTGCGGATTGGCCGACTTCGCCAGGTGCGGCAGGGCCAGGCTGGTGAGCACGAACGTCCCGCGGGCGTTGATGTCGAGCATCAGGTCGTAGCGCTTGGGCGGTAGGTCACCGATGTTCGAGAGATTGATGGCCGACGCGTTGTTGATGACCAGATCGATGCCGCCGAACCGCTCGACCGTCTTGGCGACGGCCGCCGCGACCGATTCCTCGTCGCGGACGTCGCCGAGGATGGGCAGCGCCATTCCGCCGGCCGCCTCGATCTCCTCGGCGGCGGAGTGGATCGTGCCGGGAAGTCGCGGATCGGGCTGATCGGTCTTCGCGATCAGAGCGACGTTCGCGCCGTCGCGCGCGGCCCGGAGCGCGATGGCCAGGCCGATACCTCGGCTGCCGCCGGACATGATCATGGTCTTGCCGGCCAGGGACTTGCTCGCGGTCACGCTGCCGCCTTTCTGCGGTCGGGGGAGCGGGCTGATCCTGCCACGGGCACGGTTTCGACCGGCGCCGGCGGCGATGTGGAGCGGTCAGAGACGGTGCAGGCGGATCGGCAGGCCGTCCTTCGGCCGGGGTAGCGACACCCAGTCGATCGGCATCCGGTAGCCCGGCTCGACGGTGAGCCGGAAGCGCTGGAGCAGCTGGTGCATCGCCGCCTTGACCTCCATGCCGCCGAAGTACATGCCGATGCACTTATGGATGCCGTTGCCGAACGGCAGGTAGGCGTAGCGGTGCACCTTGTCCTCGCGCCGATCCTCGGCGAAGCGCTCGGGATCGAAGCGCTCCGGGTCGGGCCAGACCTCTTCCATGTGATGGACGCCCCAGAGATGCACCGCGATGTAGGAGCCGGCCGGCACGCGGTACCCGAGCAGCTCGGTGTCGCGGTTGGCCCGCCGGGTGACGCCGGGAACCGGGGTCACCAGTCGCATGGACTCCTTCATCACCAGATCGAGCGCGACGAGCTTGTCGAGATCGGCGTAGTCGATGACGTCGGACCCGATCGCGAGCGACTCGGCCCGGCAGCGCTCCTGCCACTCGGGGTAGCGGGCGAGGTAGTACGCCATCGTCGTCAACGTGCTGGTCGACGTGTCATGCGCGGCCATCAGCAGGAAGATCATGTGATTGACGACGTCGTCGTCGGTGAAGGTCTCGCCGTCTTCGCTGCGGGCGTGGCACAGCGCGCTGAACAGGTCGATCCCGTCGCTGGCCCGGTGCGCCGGGATCCGTTCGCGCAGGTAGCCCTCGAGCAGCCGGCGGCCGGCGAGACCCTTGGACCAGCGCAGCCCGGGCACCGGGACCCGGACGAACGCGGTCGCGGCCCGCACCGAGTCGGAGAAGGCCTGGTTGACCCGCTCGGACTCGGCCCCGATCTCGTCGGCCATGAAGGTGCGGGTGGCCACGTCGAGGGTGAGCTGCTTGACCGCGGGATAGAACTGCAGCCGCCCGGCCGGCCAGCGGGCGAGTCCGCGTTCGATCGTCTCGTTCATCGGGGCGAGATACCCGGCCAGCCGGTCCGCGGTGAAGGCCTCTTGCATGATCCGGCGGTGCCGGTGGTGCTCGTGGCCGTCGAGCAGCATCAGGCCACGGTTGAAGAACGGCCCGATGAGCAGCGACCATCCGCTGGCGTCGAACACCTTGTCGCGATCCTGCAGCACCGCGCCGCAGGCCTCGGGTCCCTCGACGTTGACCCAGGTGTTGCCGACGGCCTTCGTCCACGAGACCTCGCCGAAGCGGTGCCACCACTCGTGCGAGGCGACCATCCGGCCACTCGCGAACTTGAGGCTGTTGCCGATGACGGGCAGCCCGGGCGTGCCGGGCATCGTCTTCAACGTGGCCGGCCGGTCCTGGATCGTCATCGGATCACCTCGATCGCATTGCGTCCTGAGGCCTTCGACCTTAGTGTGATAACAGTCGTTGTCAATGTTCGCAGGAGGACGTCGTGCCGGTCACCCGGGACTACCGCGGTGTGTCCGCCGACGACCGGCGGTCCCAGCGCCGGGCGGCCCTGATCGAGACCGCCCTCGACTGCCTGCACGCCGACGGCCTGTCGGGGGTGAGCGTCCGCTCGATCTGCACCCGCGCCAGGCTCACACCGCGCTATTTCTACGAGAGCTTCGACGATCTCGATCAGCTGCTGGTGGCGGCGGTCGACTCGGTCGTGGACGAGGTGGCCGAACGCTCGCTGGCCGCGCTGGCGGCGGCACCGGCCGAGCTGCCGGCGCAGGTGCGGGCGGCGATCGACGCGGGGTACAGCGTCGTGGTCACGGACCCGCGCAAGGCCAACGCCATCCTCGTGGCCGCGTCCGGGCACGGGCCGTTGCGGGAGCGGCGGCACAAGCTCGTGACCGACTACGCCGACCTGATCATCGACGGGTTCTCGGTGCTCAGCGGTCTCGGACTGGTCGAGCGGCGGCGGGCCCGGGCCATGGCGCTGTTCCTCATGGGCGGGGCCACCGACGTCATCGAGGCCGTGCTGTCCGGCCGGTTGCGCATGTCGCGCGGCCAGGTCGTCGATCAGCTCACGACGATGTGGCTGGGCGTGCTGGGCGGAACTGTGGCAGGAGATCCGGGGTAACGGCTTCGGCGAGGGCGACGGCCGCGGCCGTGTCGAGATCGTGCACCCGGTAGCCCTGTCGACCGGCCGCGGTCGTGGCGGTGAGCGTGGTCAGGCCGGACCGCCGCTGGAACACCGAGCTGCGCAGGTTCCAGCCGATCACGGCGCCGCCGTCGAGCGCGGCCCGCCGCCGGACCAGGGAACCGGCCGCCGTCACCAGGTGCCCGTCGATCAGGGCGTGGCCGAGGTTGCGGTAGCGATCGGCGGCCAGTGGGAAGGCCGCGACGAGCAGGGCCGCGCCGACGACGAAGACAGCGACCGGGGCGCCGGCCAGCCAGGCCGTCAGCCCGACCGCGAGGGCGAGCACGCCGCCGGCCACGGCGCGGACGAACCGGCGCCGCCGCGCGATCGGGCCGTGCGGGCGCAGTGCCGCGGTGATCGACGCGGAGCCGTCCAACACCGCGGCGCCGACCGCCACCGCGACGGCCCGAGGCGCGGGCGGCAGCAGGACCTCGCCCCCGCGTTCAGCCCCCCGCCCGGTGCGCAGACCGGTTGCGACCGCCGTCGTGCGGGCCGCGCCCACCGCCCGGAGCGGGAGCGGTTCGGACAACGCCACCCCGACCAGCCGGCGGCGCTCGATGCTTGTGGCGCGGGTGGTGAGCAGGCCGCGGGTCACCTGCAGCGTGCCCCCTTCGTGGCGCAGCAGCCGGAAGTTCCAGAAGGCCAGCACGTACCCGACCGTCGAGGTCACGGCGACGAACAGCACCAGGGCGGCGACCACGAGGAGCACTTCGGCCGCCGTCGGCAGCCGCCGCAATGCGTCCGACACCGAACGCAACGGGCCGGAGTGCAACAGGTTGACCCCGGACTCGCCCTGGATCCGCCAGTAGAAGCCCCAGATGATCAAGCCGGTGAGCACACCCGAGAGCGTGAACGGCGCGTATTTGATCCAGCGCCGGTCGAGCCGGGCGAGCTCGCGCACGCCGGCGGCCGGCTGAACGGTGTCCAAGGGGCCGCTGATGACCTCGCGGTGCAGCAGGTCGTCGCGTAGCGTGGTCGCGGTCTCGCGCGGCAGGCCGTCGAGGACGATCCGTCCCGCGCCCTTGCGATCGTTCGTCCCGGTGCCGACGACGACGCGAGCGAGGCCGAGCACCCGGTGCAGAACGTGGGCGGTGACATCGACCGTCCGGATCCGGTCGCGCGAGGTGTCGATCGTCTTGCGCCGGACCAGGCCGTGCCGGAGCTGCACCTGATCGGAGGTGATGCGCAGGCGGGTGGTGAACCAGCGGGTCAGCGACAGCGCGATCACCACGCCGGCGCCGATCAGGCCCCAGTAGTGGTTGCCCTGCGTGCTGCCGGCCAGGAAGACGCCGATCAGGGCCGGCAACGCCCGGCCGAGCTCGACGATCGGGTGGATGAGCAGCATCCGCGGATCGAGCCGGTGCCAGGTGGCGTCCTCGATCTCTTCCAGTACCTGCGTCACGTCAGGTTCCGTCCCCGCCGGACAGCTGGGCCCGCTCGGTGAGCCAGGCAACGGTGTCTTCGGCGACCCCGCGGTCGAGCGCGTGAATCTTGATCGGGCCGCGAGCGGACGCGGTCGTGACGGTGACGTTGGCCAGGCCGAAGATCTGCTCGAACGGGCCGCGCTGGGTGTCGACGGTCTGGACCCGGGCGATCGGCGCGATGCGCCGCTCCTGATTGACCCAGCCGGATTGGGTGTAGACCGCAGTGTCGGTGATCTCCCACCGGTGCACGCGGTAGCGCCATTGCGGCATCACGCCCAGATGGGCAAGCGCGAGGACCGCCGTCACGATGATCACCGCGAACTGCGCGGCCGTCGAGATTCCGCCACCGGTCAGGATGAGCACCTCGATGCCGGCGATGACGAGCCAGCCCGGCAGCGCCCGGACGATCCAGTACCGGCGGGCCCGGCGGCTCACCAGGTGGGCCGGGGCACGTAGTTCCGTCATGACCATGTGTCCATGATGACGGCTTGGCCCAATTCGAAGCAGCGGCGAAGCGCTCGGACTGTCGCTGACAGTTGTCACCGCAGTGCCCTGACACACTCTCGCTGTGACCGAACGCAACGTCCTGGGCGGCGAACTGGCCGAATGCGGTACCGATCCGGTGACCGGCTACTACCGCGACGGGTGCTGCGCCAGCGGCCCGGACGACGTCGGCAGCCACACCGTGTGCGCGGTCGTCACCCGCGAGTTCCTCGAGCACCAGATCGGGGTCGGCAACGACCTGTCGACCCCTCGGCCGGAGTACCGCTTCACCGGCCTGCAGCCGGGCGACCGGTGGTGCGTGGTGGCGCTGCGCTGGCTGCAGGCCCACCACGACGGCGCCGCCTGCCCGGTGGTGCTGGCCGCGACCAACGAGAAGGCCTTGCAGGTCATTCCGCTGAACGTGCTGCGACACTACGCCGTGGACGTCCCCGCCGATCCGGGCTCGCTGACCTGACGGCTCACCCGGCTCAGCCGGCCCAGTCGACCGTCCAGAGCGTATGGACATCGGCCAGCCCCTTGAGTTCGACCTCGCCTGCGGGCTGCAGGACGAACTCGTCGTCCTCGAGCGCGGCCCGCACCTCGTCGCTCACGACGATCTCGCCGCCGCCGGCCTGCGCGGCGACCCGGGCCGCCATCGCCACGTTGCGGCCGAAGTAGTCGTTGTCTCGCGAGACGGCCGGGCCAACGTGGATCCCGATCCGCACCCGCAGCGGGGTGCGGCGCAGTCGCCGACCGGATCCCGTCGCCAGCTCCCGTTGGATGTCCGTCGCGGCCCGGACCGCGTCCGCCGGGGCGCCGAACACGACCATGAACCCGTCGCCCTGCGACTTCACGACGTGACCGCGGTGGCGGGTGATCTGGGTCCGCACCAGGGCGTCGTGCGCCTCGAGCAGCCGCACCCAGCGGGCGTCCCCGAGTTCCTCGGTGATCGAGGTGGAGTCCTCGATGTCGGAGAACAGGATCGTGACCGTGCCGTCGGGCGCGGCCACCCGGGCGATCTCCGCCCGATCCTCGGTGGCCCACCGGGTGAGGTCCTCGAGCGACGCCATCACCAGGCCGCCGACACCCTGCGTCCGCACCCGGGCGGCCGTCTCGACCACCGCCTTGACCGCCCGGCTGGCCGCCGTCCGCGGCCCTGGACGGGGCGTGGGCCGTTGCCGCTGCAGCCGGGCGATCCGGAGCCGGGACCGCGCGAGCAGCACCGAGAGGACGACGATGGCGATCAGTTCCAGCGCCGCGACTCCTCCGACGACAAGGGTCACTACGCGTTCGGTGCTCATGCCGCGGCGACGTTCACTGGAGCTGGGCCCGAAATTGTCCCACGGTGTAGCCGCGCAGCTCGGTCTCGCGGACGGCGCGGGCCGTGGCGCTTCGGGGTAGCAGCAGCATCGGTCCGAGTTCGCCGAAGTACTCGCCGGGGCCGAGCCGGGCCAACGGCTCCTCTTCGCCGTTGGCCAGATCGCGCACGATGGCGATCTCGCCCGACACGATCGCGTACACGAGGTCGCTGGCATCGCCCTGCCGGAACAGGACTTCGCCGGCGGCGAGGTTGACCCGCACCGGGGGCCGGGGCCGTTGTCCGTCGGGCCGTCCGGCCGGCGGGTCCGGGCGCACCGGCACCAGGTGCACGACCTGATCGGCGATTTCGGTGATGCGATCGTCGTGCGTGGCCACCACGACGAGCCGTCCGGCCGCGGCGATGTCGCGGATGATGCGCAGCACGCCTTCGACCTGGATCGAGTCGAGATGCGCGGTGGGCTCGTCGGCGATCACCAGCGGCGGGTCGTGCACCAGCGCCCGCGCGATGGCGACGCGCTGCTGCTGGCCTCCGGACAGCTGATTCGGTCGGTAGCCAACCCGATCGGTGAGGCCGACCTGGTCGAGCAACTCGACCGCGCGGGCGCGAGCCGCCGCGCGCCCCACCCCGGCCAGGCGCAGCGGCACCATGACGTTGGCCTGGGCGCTCAGGCTCGGGATCAGGTTGAACGCCTGGAAGACCACGCCGACCGTCTCGCGCCGGTAGGTCGAGCGGGCCTTTCCGCGCAGGGCGGTCACGTCGACGTCGTCGACCCGGATCGAGCCGGACTGGGGCGTGAGCAAGCCGGCGAGGCAGGACAGCAGGGTGGTTTTGCCGCAGCCCGACGGGCCGAGCAGCACGACCAGGTTGCCCCGGTCGGCGGCGAAGGACAGATCGTGGAACGGACGGACCTTGTAGCCCGCCGTCTCGTATTCGACGGTGAGGTTCTCGACCGCCAGCCCGGCCACCGTCAACCGCCGAACGCTGCGACGGGATCCGCCCCGACCGCGCGGCGCAGCGCGATGAGGCTGGCGATGAGCCCGACCGCCACCGCGATGAGCGGCAGGGTGGCGTACGTCGCGGTCTGGACGGTGACCGGCTGGGCGAAGATCCCGGTCATAAACAGCGAGGCGGCCGTGCCGAGACCGGCGGCGAGCAAGGTGATGAGCACCGCCTGCAGGCAGAGGCTGCCGAACAGGGCCGCCGACGACGACCCCAACGCCTTGAGCACGGCGAAGTCGCGCACCCGCTGCAGCGCCGACACGTAGATCAACGCCGCGATGATGATCGCGGCGACGACCCACATCAGCGTCCGGGAGTTCCGGATCGAGGCCGCGCCGTTCGCCAGCGTCTCAAGGGTCTGCCGCTCGACCTGCGCCGGGCTCAGCGACTCCAGGCCGGTCGGCACCGCCTGCGGCACGCCGGACGTGACCACCTCGGTGACGATCGGCCGGCCGGCGAACAACGCCGCCTGGGCGTCGGCGAGGGTCATGTACGTCATCGGGATCCCCGCCGCCAGCGTTCGGTCAGAAACCCTGCCGACGACGTGCAGCGTGATGGATCCCAGCCGAACCGTGCCGCCGACGGCGATGCCGGCCCGCTCGTCGACCACGATCTCGCCGCGGCCGCGGACGGTGTGGCCCGCGGCGACACGGGGAAGGCCGAGCCCCTCGGGCTCGACCCCCATCACGTTGACGGTCACCTCGCGCCCCCCGGCGTGTACCACCTCCAGCGGCACGAACACGATGCCGCTCGCCCGGCGCACGCCAGGGTTTGCCGCCACCTTGGCCACGGCCGCCTGGTCGAAGGTGGCCACCGACGTGATCCGGCCGTTGGACTGTTGGCTGAGCAGCCAGCGGTCGGCGCCGACCGCGCCGACGGTCGCCTTGATCTCCGACTGGAAGCCGTCGGCGAGCCCGGACAGGAGAACGGCCATGGCCAGCACCACACCCGCGCCGACGACCGCGATGAGGAACTGCCGATAGCGATAACGCAGATCGGCCAGCGTGATCGAGATCATCGAACCTCGCCCTCGATACGTCCCCCGCCGTCAAAGGGCACGGCATGAGCAAGGTACTGCGCGACGAGGTACGCGGCGACTCGATCTCACCAACCGCGGGCGCGCCACTCGTCGAGGTGCGGGCGCTCGGCGCCGAGGGTGGAATCGTCGCCGTGGCCAGGATAGAACCAGGTGTCGTCGGGAAGTTCGGCGAAGACTCGGGCGGACACATCGTCGAACAGTGATGTGAAATCGGCCGGCGAGGTGGTGCGTCCCACACCACCGGGGAATAGCGAGTCGCCGGTGAACAGGTGGGCGACGCCCTCGGGGTCGCGGTACAGCGCCGCGACCGAGCCGGGGGTGTGCCCGCGCAGCGCGATGATCGACAGCGAGACGTCGCCGACGGTGATCTCATCGCCGTGCTCGAGACGTTCGTCGACCGCGACGGGCAGCTCGTCGGCGTCGGCGGTGCCGGCGTAGACGGCGGCGCCGGCGAAGTCGACGGTCTCGGCCAGCGCCTGCCAGTGGTCGGCGTGGCGGTGGGTGGTGAGGATCGCCGATACCGGCTCGCCTTCGAACCCGACGAGTTCGCGCAGCCGGTCGGCCTCGTTGGCCGCGTCGATCAGCAAGCCCTCGTCGGTCTGGGTGCAGCGCAGCAGGTAGGCGTTGTTCGACATCGGGCCGACGGCCAGCTTGGCGATCGTCAACCCCGGCAATCGTCGGACGTCCATCGCTCCGCCAACGGTGACGTTTCCGGTGTACGCATCGCTCATGCTCCGCACGCTACCGAGTCAATCGAAGATGGGCTCGAACTCCTCGGTCGGCGGCCCGGAGGACAGATCGACGCGGGTATCGGGCAGCTCGCGCAGCACGGTGCCGACGTACGACGCGACCGCCGCCGCCCGCCCGACGTCATGACCGCGCTGCTCGGACAGCAGCCAGCGATGCTCGTTGATCTCGTGGTAGAGCTCGGCGTCGGGGAGCTTCACCCGCAGCTCGGGCGGGACGAGGCCGACCGTCCCGTAGAACTTCTGGTCGAGCCAGCGCCGCGCCGCCGCGTCGTCGGGGACGGTCGCCCCGGTGCCCGCTTCCCACTTCGCCTTGAACCGGGCGAGGTCGCCGAGCAGGTCGCGGGCCTGGTTCTCCTGCACCCGCAGGCCGGTGAGCTCGAAGAGGCGGCGCTGGTGGTGACCCGCCTCGACGACCTGGGTGTCGAAGTGCAGCCGCAGGCCCTCGGGCTCGGTCTTGATCGTCAACTCGGACACGTCGAAGCCCAGGTCGTTCAGCCGGCGCAGCTGGGCGTTGATGCGGTAGTTCTCACCGGGCGGCACCAGCACGTCGTGGGTGAGCTCGGCCCACAGGCTCTCGTAGCGCGGGCGCAAGGCATGGACGGCCTCGACGACGTCGAACGAGTCGTCCAGCAGGTGACCGGCCTGCAGGTCCAACATCTCGCCGGCGATGTTCTCGGTGGCGATGTCGAGGTCGTACGAGCGTTGCCCGTCGGACAGCCGGGGGTGCATCTCGCCGGTCTCGGCATCGACGAGATACGCGGCTAGCGCGCCGGCGTCGCGGCGGAACAGCGTGTTCGACAGCGAGCAGTCGCCCCAATAGAAGCCGGCCAGATGCAGTCGGACGAACAACCCGGCCAGGGCGTCCAGCAGGCGGGAGCGCAGCCCCGGCAGGCTGCGCCCAGTGAACAGGGATCGGTACGGCTGCGAGAACGTCAGGTGCCGGGTGATCAGCAGCCCGCCGAGTTCCTCGCCGTCGTCGGCCCGCCGGTCGACCACCGTGGCGTACGCGTCCACGACTGGCACCGAGTGCTCGGCCAGGGCGCGCAGCAGCGTGTGCTCGCGCAGCACGAACCGGTCGGTCGCCTCCTTGACGGCGAATACCTCGCCGCCGGCCTCGACGAACCGCACCAGGTGCCGCGAGATGCCGCGCGGGACGTGGACGATGAGGTTCTCGGGCCACTCCGCGAGGGGGGTGTCGAAGGGCAGCCCGATGAGTTCGGTGTTCGTGCCCACGGCCGTGAAGGCGTAGCTGCCCACCCGCCCAGCCTAGGGCCGGGATGTTTCAGTCGAGGTCGAGCGCGAGCAGCGCGTTCTCGACGACCTCGGTGAGCGCCGGATGGATCCAGTACTGGCCGCGGGCCATCTCGTGGGCGCCGAGGCCGAAGCTCATCGCCTGGATGAGCGGCTGGATCAGCGTCGAGGCCTGCTCGCCCATCAGGTGCGCACCGAGCAGCTGCCCGGTCGCCGGGTCGGCGATCAGCTTGCACAGGCTGGTCGTGTCCTCCATCGCCCAGCCGTACGCGGTGCTGCCGTAGTGCTGGACCGCGGTGGCGTACCGCCGCCCGGACGCCGCCACCTCTTCCTCGGTGAGCCCGACCGAGGCGAGCTGGGGATGGGTGAACACCGCGGCCGGCACGAAGCGGTGGTCGGAGGCGACGAGGTCGTCGGGGTGGGCCAGGTTGTGCGCGACGACCCGTTCCTCGTGGTTGGCGACGTGCTTGAGCTGGTAGTCCGACGACGCATCGCCGAGCGCCCACACGCCCGGGGCGGAGGTGCGCTGGTACTCGTCGACCTTGATCCGGCCGTCGGGATGAGCGTCGACCCCGCCGGCGGCCAGATTGAGCCGGTCGCCGTTGGGCACCCGCCCGGTGGCGACCAGCAGCACGTCGCCCGAGACCGACCCACCGTCGCTGAGCTCGACGGTGAACTCGCCGCCGCTGTCCTTCACCGCGGATACCTGCACGTCGGTCTGCAGATGCCAGCGGGCCCGCACCAGATCGGTGAAATTCGACGTCATCTCGCGGTCGAGGTGTCGCAGCAGCCCGCTGCGCGCGATCACCGTCGTGTGCACGCCGAAGGCGGAGAAGACGTGCGCGAACTCGGCGGCGATGTAACCACCGCCGAGCACGACGAGCCGCTCGGGCAGCGCGTCCAAACGCATGATCGTGTCGGACGTGTGGAACGGGACGCCGCTCTCGGTGACGACGTCCGGGACGGTGGCCCGACCTCCCGGTGGCCAGCACGATGTCGTCGGCGGTGAGGGTCTCGCCGGTGGACAGCTCGAGCGTGCGCGGTCCGGCGAATTCGGCGTGCGCCTCGTAGAGCGTGACGTTCGGCGTGCCCGTGGCGCGGTACTCCCGGCCGCCGACCGAGATCGGGTCGATGCGGCCGAAGATCCGGTCGCGCAGCGCCGGCCAGTCGACCCGCGGGGCGAGCCCCGTGCAGATCGAGCCGGTCCCACTCGCGGGCGTTGACGGCGAGGTCGGCCGGGTAGACGAACATCTTGGTCGGGATGCAGCCGACGTTGAGGCAGGTGCCACCGAACACGCCTTGCTCGACGATCGCGATCTGCCAGTCGGCCAGCTCGGGCGTCACGATCGAGTTGCCCGACCCGGTGCCGACGATGATCAGGTCGTAGTGCGGCCACGTCCGAACGATACGGGTCACCAGCGCGCCACTGCCTCGGCCATCAGGTCGCCGAAGAGGTGGTCGAACTCAGCGGTCTCGCAGGCCGCGGCCGGCGAACCAGCGGCAGACGTTCGCGCAGTCGCGCTCGAGGAAGCTCGCGCCCTGCGGGTTGGCGACCAGGTCGACGATCTGCGGGACGTCGATGACCACGAGCCGCCCGCGGTGGACGAGCAGGTTGTAGGCCGAGAGGTCACCGTGCGCGTAGCCGGCGCGGGCCAGCACCCGCATCGCGTCGACGCATTGCGTCGAACAGGTCGGCCAGCTCACTCGGCGACGGGCGGCACTGGGCCAGGCGCGGCGCCGCGGCGCCGTCGTCCTCGCCGATGAACTCGAGCATGAGCTCGGTGCCGGCCAGCTGGACCGGGTAGGGCACCGGCGCGCCGGCCCGCCAGAGCCGCGTCAGCGCATCGAACTCGGCGTAGGCCCACTTGCCGGCGAGCAGATCGCGGCCGTACTCGGTGCGCCGCGCCATCGCCCGGGAGTCGCGCGACTTCCGGGTGCGCCGGCCCTCCTGATAGCCGGCGTCGCGGTGGAACATCCGGTGCTCGCTACCGCGGTACCGCTTCGCGGCGAGCAGGCAGCCCGGGCCGTCGGGCCGTCCGCGGTGGACGAGATGGACGTCGGCCTCCTTGCCGGTCTTGAGGACGCCGAGTTCGGTGTCGAGGGCATTGAGGTCGGTGATGACCCAATCCGGGCGCGGATCGGGGCCGTGCTGGGCGGTGTCCCAGCTGGAGAACGGGGGTTCGTCGAACGATTGGTCGTCGGTCAGGTCGTACTGGTGCACTGAGGATCTCCTCGGCGGGCGCGCGACCGCCGAGAGTCGGGGTCAGCGCGAGAGCGGACGGGTGGGACGGAGGCACACCCGGGCAACGGTGATGGACATCCGGGCACCTCCTCGACTCATCCGCGCCGACGGCGCGATCCCGGCCAGCGTGGCGGCCGCAGCCCGCGGGCGCAACCGCTTTTCCTGCCGCCGATAGCCTAGAAACCGTGCTTCGACTCTCGACGCTGTTCCTTCGCACCCTGCGTGACGACCCGGCCGACGCCGAGGTGCCCAGCCATAAGCTGCTGGTCCGCGCCGGGTACGTCCGCCGCGTCGCGCCCGGCATCTACTCGTGGCTGCCGCTGGGCGTGATGGTGCAGGCCAACGTGGCCACGGTCGTGCGCGAGGAGATGAATCGCATCGGCTCGCAGGAGGTGCACTTCCCGGCGCTCATCCCGCGCGAGATGTTCGAGGCGAGCGGGCGCTGGTCCGACTACGGCGACCTGCTGTTCCGGCTGAAGGACCGCAAGGACGTCGACTACCTGCTCGGCGCCAACCCACGAGGAGCTGTTCACGCTGCTGGTCAAGGGCGAGTACTCGTCCTACAAGGACTACCCGCTCTCGCTCTACCAGATCCAGACGAAGTACCGCGACGAGGCGCGTCCGCGGGCCGGCATCCTGCGCGGGCGCGAGTTCGTCATGAAGGACTCGTACTCCTTCGACATCTCCCACGAAGGGCTCGAGCGGGCCTACCGCGCCCATCGCGACGCCTACGAGCGGATCTTCAGCCGCCTGGGCTTCGACTACCGCATCGTGTTCGCCGTGTCCGGCGCCATGGGCGGTTCGGCGTCGGAGGAGTTTCTGGCCCCGGCGGCCTCCGGCGAGGACACCTTCGTGCAGTGCACGAACTGCGACTACGCCGCGAACACCGAGGCGGTCGAGATCGCCGCACCCGAGCCGCGCGACCCCGAGGAGCACGCCGCGGCCCAGGTGCTCGACACCCCGGATACGCCGACGATCGACACGCTGGTCGAGCGGATGCGCGAGCTGGGCCACGACACCACGGCCGCCGAGACCCTCAAGAACGTCGTGCTGAAGACGCTCGCGCCGAGCGCCGACCGAGTGGGAGCTGCTCGTCGTCGGCGTGCCGGGCGATCGGGAGGTCGACCTCAAGCGGATCGGCGGGCCAGCTCGAGCCGGTCGTGGTCGAGCAGGCCGGGCCGGACGATCTCGCCAAGGCGCCTGGGCTGGTGAAGGGCTACATCGGCCCGCAGGTGCTGCACGACCTGAAGATCCGCTACCTCGTCGACCCGCTCGTCGTCGAGGGCAGCGCGTGGGTCACCGGGGCGAACGCCGAGGGCAAGCACGCGGCGAACGTGGTCCGGGGCCGCGACTTCACGCCGGACGGCGAGATCGGAGCGGTGGAGATCCGCGACGGCGACCGCTGCGCCCGGTGCGGCTCGCCGCTGCAGATCGCGCGCGGCATCGAGCTCGGGCACGTGTTCCAGCTGGGCGAGAAATACGCCAAGACGTTCGGGCTGACGGCGCTCGACCAGAACGGCAAGCCGGTCACCGTCACGATGGGCTCCTACGGCGTCGGGGTCACCCGCGCCGTCGCCGCGCTGGCCGAGCAGACCTTCGACGACAAGGGGCTGTGCTGGCCGCGGATCGTGGCGCCGGCCGACGTCCATCTGGTCGCCACCGGCAAGGACGACGCCGTGTTCGCGGCCGCCGAGACGCTGGCCGGCGAGCTCGAGGCCGCCGGCGTGCGAGTGATGTACGACGACCGGCGTGGGGTGTCGCCGGGGGTGAAATTCAAGGACGCCGAGCTGATCGGCGTCCCGACCATCGTCATCGTGGGCAAGGGGCTGGCCGACGGCACCGTCGAGCTGCGCGATCGCCGGACCGATGAGCGCCAG
Source organism: uncultured Actinomycetota bacterium (assembly GCA_963764485.1). Taxonomy (GTDB): domain Bacteria; phylum Actinomycetota; class Actinomycetes; order Mycobacteriales; family Jatrophihabitantaceae; genus Jatrophihabitans. The sequence goes on from CAVXSM010000001.1 coordinate 264,796, forward strand.
GACATCGCGGTCGCCGAGGCCGCCGCCGCGATCGTCTCGGCCGTCCGGAGCGGATCTTGATACGCCCGACGCCGCATGCGGCACCGCGCGTATCAAGATCGTCGGAGGCGGCGTGCCGGCGCGGCCGCTGAACGAAATCGTGGAGGCCGGCTGGGCCGAGGCGCTGGCGCCGGTCGCCGCTCAGATCGCGGCGATGGGGGACTTCCTGCGGGCCGAGGTCGCGGCTGGGCGGCGCTACCTGCCGGCGGGCGAGAACATCCTGCGGGCGTTCACCCAGCCGTTCGCCGGCGTCCGCGTGCTGATCGTCGGCCAGGATCCGTATCCCACGCCCGGGCATCCGATCGGGCTGTCCTTCGCGGTCGAGCGCGCACGTCCGGCCCATCCCGCGCAGCCTGCAGAACATCTACCGGGAGTTGCGCGACGACCTGGGCATCACGATCCCCGAACACGGCGACCTGACCTCGTGGACCGAGCACGGGGTGTTGCTGCTCAACCGCTGCCTGACCGTGGCGTCTGGTGCCTCGGCCTCGCATCGCGGCAAGGGGTGGGAGGCGGTCACCGACCAGGCGATCCGGGCGCTGGTCGGCCGCGCGACGCCGCTCGTCGCGATCCTCTGGGGCCGTGACGCCCAGACGCTGCGGCCGATGCTCGGGTCGGTGCCGGCGATCGAGTCGGCGCACCCCAGCCCGATGTCGGCCGCGAACGGCTTCTTCGGCTCGAAGCCGTTCAGCCGGGCCAACGCGTTGCTGGTCGAGCAGGGCGCCGAAGCGGTGGACTGGACGCCCCGCTGACCGCGAGCACGCGCGATGGTTCAGGCCAGTTCGGGCGGGAAGCCGCCGGTGGCGATCGGGCCCCAGCGCGTCGGTGTGATGCGGATCAAACACTTGCCCTGATCCCGCATCGCTTGCCGGTACTCGTCCCAGTCCGGGTGCTCACCGCTGATACCGCGGAAGTACTCGACCAGCGGTTCCAGTGCCTCGGGCAGGTCCAGCACCTCGGCGCTGCCGTCCACCTGCACCCACGCGCCACCGAAGTCGTCGGACAGCACGAGCACCGAGCAGTCGGCGGTGCGGCGCAGGTTCGCGACCTTCGCCCGCTGCGGGTAGGTGGCGACGACGATTCGCCCGTCCGGGTCGACCCCGGCGGTGACGGGGGACAGCTGGGCCGAGCCGTCCCGGCGCCGGGTGAGCAGGATCATGGCGTGCCGGGGACGGACGAAGTCCAGCAATTCGTTGATCCCGACGGTCGTGTTGGTGGCAATCGTGCGCGGCATGCGTTCATCCTTCCCGGCCGAAGCGCCGTTGTCCGACCCGGTCATTAGGCTGGGTGCCGGACCGCATCACCCGCCCCGTCCCGCTTCACCATCCACTGTCGGCATTCCAGCGAGAGACCCTGCGTGAACGACCGCCTGATCGTGCGAGGCGCCCGCGAGCACAACCTCAAGGACGTCAATCTCGACCTGCCCCGCGACGCCATGATCGTCTTCACCGGCCTGTCCGGCTCGGGGAAGTCGAGCCTGGCCTTCGACACGATCTTCGCCGAGGGGCAGCGCCGCTACGTCGAGTCGCTGTCCGCCTACGCCCGCCAGTTCCTGGGGCAGATGGACAAGCCCGACGTCGACTTCATCGAGGGCCTCTCGCCCGCGGTGTCCATCGACCAGAAGTCCACATCCAAGAACCCGCGCTCCACCGTCGGCACGATCACCGAGGTCTACGACTACCTGCGCCTGCTCTGGGCCCGCATCGGCCGACCCCACTGCCCCGTATGTGGCGAGCCGATCGCCAAGCAGACGCCGCAGCAGATCGTCGACCGGATCCTGGAAATGGAACCCGGTACGCGCTTCCAAGTACTGGCTCCGGTCATCCGCGAGCGCAAGGGCGAGTACGTCGACCTCCTCGACGACCTGCAGGTCAAGGGGTACGCCCGGGCCCGGATCGACGGGGTGGTGCACTCGCTCACCGACCCGCCGAAGCTGAAGAAGCAGGAAAAGCACACCATCGAGGCGGTCGTCGACCGCCTCGCGGTGAAGCCGACGAGCAAGCAGCGCATCACCGATTCCATCGAGACCGCCCTCGGGTTGGCCGGCGGGGTCGTCATCCTCGATTTCGTCGATCTCCCCGACAATGACGCGCACCGCGAGCGGCGCTACTCCGAGCGGCTCGCCTGCCCGAACGACCATCCGCTGGCCATCGACGAGCTCGAGCCGCGGTCGTTCTCGTTCAACTCGCCCTTCGGCGCGTGCCCGGTCTGCACCGGCCTCGGCACCCGGCAAGAGGTCGACCCGGAGCTGGTCGTACCCGATCCCGAGAGCACGCTCAGCGACGGCGCCATTGCGCCGTGGGCGGCCGGGCAGACGAGCGAGTACTTCCTGCGCTTGCTGCAGGGCGTGGCCGACTCCATCGGCTTCAGCCTCGACACGCCGTGGGAGCAGCTCCCGGCGCGGGCGCAGAAGGCGGTGCTGCACGGCACCGACGAGCAGGTGCACGTCAGCTACCGCAACCGCTACGGCCGCGATCGTTCCTACTACGCCAACTACGAGGGCGTGGTGCCGTGGATCGAGCGGCGCTACACCGAGACCGACAGCGACTACTCGCGCGAGAAGTACGAGGGCTACATGCGCGAGGTCCCGTGCCCTACCTGCGAAGGAACCCGGCTCAAGCCCGAGGTGCTCGCGGTCACGGTCGAGGGCCGTTCCATCGCCGAGGTGTCGGCGCTGTCGATCGGGGACGCGGCCGAATGGCTGCGCGAGATCGCCCTCAACGACCGCGATCACATGATCGGTGAGCGGGTCCTGAAAGAGATCAACGCCCGGCTCGGCTTCCTGGTCGACGTCGGGCTGCACTACCTGTCCCTCGACCGCGCGTCGGCCACGCTGGCCGGCGGTGAGGCCCAGCGCATCCGGCTGGCCACCCAGATCGGCTCCGGCCTCGTCGGCGTCCTGTACGTGCTCGACGAGCCGTCCATCGGGCTGCACCAGCGCGACAACCACCGGCTGATCGAGACCTTGGTCCGGCTGAAGAAGCTCGGCAACACGCTCATCGTCGTCGAGCACGACGAGGACACCATCCGGGCGGCCGACTGGGTGGTCGACATCGGCCCGCGGGCCGGAGAGCACGGCGGCCGGATCGTCGTCAGCGGCACCGTCGACGACCTGCGGGCGTCGGAGGAATCGATCACCGGCGCCTACCTGTCCGGCCGGCGCGAGATCCCCATCCCGGCGATCCGCCGTCCGACGCAGCGCAGCCGCGAGCTCGTCGTCGAGGGTGCGCGCGAGCACAACCTGCGCAACATCGACGTCGCGTTTCCGCTCGGCTGCTTCGTCGCGGTGACCGGGGTCAGCGGTTCGGGCAAGTCCAGCCTGGTCAACGACATCCTCTACGCGTCACTCGCCAACAAGATCAACCGGGCCAAGCTGCCGCCTGGGCGGCACAAGCGGGTGCGCGGCGTCGAGCAGCTCGACAAGGTCGTGGGCGTCGACCAGTCGCCGATCGGGCGCACCCCGCGATCCAACCCGGCCACCTACACCGGCGTCTTCGATCACATCCGCAAGCTGTTCGCCGAGACCACCGAGGCGAAGGTGCGCGGCTACCAGCAGGGCCGGTTCTCGTTCAACGTCAAGGGCGGTCGCTGCGAGAACTGCGCCGGCGACGGCACGATCAAGATCGAGATGAACTTCCTGCCCGACGTCTACGTTCCGTGCGAGGTGTGTAAGGGCGCGCGCTATAACCGCGAGACGCTCGAGGTGCACTACAAGGGCAAGACGATCAGCGAGATCCTCGAGATGCCCATCGACGAGGCGGCCGAGTTCTTCAAGCCCATCTCCAAGATCGCCCGCCACCTCGAGACGCTGGTCGACGTCGGGCTCGGCTACGTCCGCCTCGGTCAGCCCGCGCCCACCCTGTCCGGCGGTGAGGCGCAGCGGGTCAAGCTGGCGGCCGAGCTGCAGAAGCGCTCGACCGGGCGCACGATCTACGTGCTCGACGAGCCCACGACCGGGCTGCACTTCGAAGACGTGTCCAAGCTGCTCGGCGTCCTGCATTCACTGGTCGACAAGGGCAACTCGGTCATCGTCATCGAGCACAACCTCGACGTGATCAAGACGGCCGACTGGATCGTCGATATGGGCCCTGAGGGCGGGTCAGGCGGGGGGTTGGTGGTCGCCGCCGGCACGCCTGAGGACATCGCGGCCGCGGCCGGCTCGCACACCGGGCGCTTCCTCGCTCCGCTGCTGCAAGACCGCAGCGCCCGCAGCGCCCCGGTCAAGGGGGTGCCGCGCAAGGCGTCACCGAAGCCGGCAGCCAAGACCGCATCGGCCAGCGGAACGGCGGTCAAGCGCGCACCGGCGAAACGGGCGCCGGCCAAACGGGCCGTCCGCTCGGCCTGAGGTGGGCCTACTGGGCCGCTCATATCGATCCAGCAATCGGATGACCCGATACAAACCTCCCAAAGTCTCGCGCAGCACCGAGGCGGTCCCAGCTTCGGGTCCTTCGGCGGCGACTTCCTGAGGTAGCGTGTCGGCAGCGATCGGCGTGCGCACAGGGAGATTTCGTTGACGACAACACCTGAGAAGGGCATCAGCCGGCGCAGCGTGCTCAAACGGAGTGCTGCGGCCGGCGCAGCGTTCTGGGCGGTCCCGATCATCGACACCGTGCTGGCGCGTCCGGCCGACGCATCGGCCGTGCCCTGCCTCACCTTCAACGGTTCGTGGATGTATGTCGTGTGGACCTTCGGCGGCGCGGTGAACTTCACCGGTTACAAGAAGGGTGATTCCGGCTCGGCCTGCAATACGAGTTCGAACCCAAAGGGTGCTAAGACGATCTCGTGCGGGGGCGTCTTCTACACGCTCAAGAAGTTCACGGGTACTCCGGGCAACGGCACCGTCACCTACGGGCCGACGAGTCCCGGAACCAACAGTGCCACCTTCGTCGGAGCGCCGAACTGCTCCACCTTCCTGACGCTCAGCGGCGGCCAGGTCTCACCCGCCCAGGCCGGGGTCACCATCCTGGCGTCGTTCTGTTTCGGCGCCGGGAGCCTGAAGGCCGCGTGTGCCGTCGCCGGTACCTCGTGTGCGAACTGCGACTGACGTCCGCAGCGCAGGCAGCCAACAGTTGCCAGTACCGACCGCGGCCCTGGTGCGGTACCGCGCCTTGGACCTGTACTTCGATGTCGACATTTCCGTCGGCCCGGCCGAGCAGTGGTTGGCGCAGCACGCGACCTGGGCTCTCTCCGATCTGGTAGACCGCGCCGGCGTAGCCGCGCCCGATCACCATTTTCGGCTGTCGCAGCCGGCCGGTGAGGCGCGCGACCGCGTCCTGCTCGAGCGCGACGGCGACCCGGTCGGATACCCGATGCCAGCAGCCGATGTCGTGCCCCGACTCGTCTCGACGATCACCGAACAAGCTCTGGCCTCCCGGCCCGGCCACCTCGCGCTGCATGCCGCGGCGGTGGCGTTGGACGGCGGCGCCGTGCTGCTCCCCGGACCGTCAGGCGCAGGCAAGACCATGTTGGCCGCCGCGCTTGTCGCCGCCGGCTTCGACTACCTCACCGACGAGGCTGCGGTGATCGACGTCGACACCCTCGAGATCGCGTCGTTCCCCAAACCGCTCTCGCTGCGGGCCGGTTCGCTCGACGTTCTGGGGCGAGCGGTTGCCACCTTCGGACCATCGGGCAGCCGGACGATGGTGCCCGCCTCCGCACTGCGCGCCGGCGCACCAGGGCCGGGGGCGCGCCCGCGCGCCCTGGTGTTCCCTCGCTACGAGCCCGGGGCGGAATCGCGCCTGATCCCGCTGGCCCGGGCCGAGGCGCTGGTCGAGGTCGTCAACAATTCGTTCAATTTCGCCGATCAAGGATTTGGGTCGATGCGCCGGCTGCGACGACTGGTGACAGACTGCGTCTGCGTCCGGCTCGTCACCGGCGATCTCGACGTGGCCTGCGAGCTGCTCCTGGGCCTGATCGGCTCTGAAGGAGGTGCCGCGTGATGAGCGAGCCCGCCGCGGCGTCGTCGATCGCCGAGGACTCGGTGCTTACCGCCCGAGGCGACGTGGACTGCGTCGAGGTGGACGGCGAATTCGTGCTGTACGACGACGTCCTCGGAGTTCTGCACCGCCTGAATCCGACGGCGTCAGCCCTGTGGCAGTGTCTCGACGGCTCGGGGACGCTAGAAGAGATCGCCGCCGACATGGCCGACATCTACGCCGCCGACCCGGCCCAGGTGCTGGCCGACGTGGTCGGCACCGCCCGACGGTTCGACGAGGCCGGCCTGCTCGTCGACGCCGGTGCCGGCCGCGGCCGCGAGGGCGGCGCAACCGGCCCGGTAGCGCTCACGACCGACCGACCGTGGGTAATGACCGAGCCGGAACACGACATCTCTCCCAGTGACCCGGCGCCGGACGATGTCGCGGCGCAAGCTGCCTCACGGGCCGCCGCCGAGGGCGGGATCGAATCCCGGTTCGTCAGCGAGGCGCCGACGCCGTGCATGGACCCGTCGTTCACGCTCGGGCCGGACGGCGTCCTGACCGTTCGGGCCGGAAAGCACCTGCTGGGTCTACGCCTCAGTACGCCTGAGTTGGTCGTCGCGGCCCGCGGCGTGCTGGGCGACGGGTTGGTGCCTGGCGTCGTACCCCCGCCCAATGTGTCGGTCGTCGAGACCCAGACCCGGATGGGTCGGCCCTTGTACTTCTGCTACCGCTCCGGTCGGCTGGTCAGCCGCGTCACGAGCACGCGGCGCGCGCTGCAGGCGGCCGCGACGTTGCTGTCGAGCTATGACGACGACGCCGCCGCCGAGAACCGGGTGCGGATCTGGGCCCTGGCGGCAGTACGCGACGGTGAAGCCGTCCTGCTGTGCCACCAGAGCCAGCTGGTCGCCGAGGGGCTGAGGCCGCGGCTGCGGGCCATGGGCTGGGAACTCGCCGATACGACGAACGTCGATCTCGATCCGACGACGGGCGACGTCGTCATCGCGCCGCCGTCCGTGCCAGTGAACCGGGAGGCACTGGCCCAGCTGGAGTCGCCCGGCCGGGATCACCCGCCGCCGGCTCCGGGAACCTACCCGGTTCGCGCGTGGGTTGTCGTACCCGCGCGAGACCCAGCGGCTGGGACGGCCGCCGCGCGAGTGGCCGATGTGGCCGCAGGAGCTGACGGTCTCAGCACCGGCTCGGCGCGTGTGGTGCTCGAGGCGATCCGGCGCATGCTCGACCGCGCGGTGTGGGCGGTCAGCCCCGCGCTCGACGCCGCCGCCATTGCCCGCACGGTCGCTGAAGCGGTTCCCGATCGGGCCTGAGCGCGGCCCCGTCGTCGCCCACAGCCCGGAATCACCCGGTTCATGAGCCGCCTTATCCTGCGAACGGCCCGGCCGACGGAGGGTGAGCTGGAACTCCTGCGCGCGGCCGTACTCAGCGGGCCGCCCGCCAGGGCCGCGTATGACGCCTGGATCGCGACGCACAACCCACGCGAGGTCGAGCCGAGATCACGGGCGCTCCTTCCGCCGCTGCACCGCAACCTGCTGAGGCTCGGGGTCGAGGACCGGCACACGGCAGATCTGCGCGGGGTGTGGCTGCACACATGGGCCACCAACGCCCGGCTGCTCCAGGCGGCCACGCGCGCACTCAGCGCGTTACACAACGCTGGGCTGCCGACCGTCCTGCTCAAGGGTGCAGCATTGATCGCGGCTCACGTGGTGGCTGATCCTGGTAGCCGGGTGCTGGGCGATGTCGACGTGCTCGTCCCTTTCGGAGGCGCCCGAACCGCGGCCGACGCTCTCGCGGCGGCCGGGTGGGAGCTGGTTGCCCCGCGTTCGTTCGAAGTGGAGTGGAAACGCGGCCATTCCACAGCGTTTGCGGACGAGCGCGGCAGCCAGATCGATCTGCACTGGCGGGCAACCTTCGATCCCGCCGACGATGGTCCGCTCATCGACCGCCGCGTGCCGACAGTCGTAGGCGAGATCGCAACGAGCGTTCCCACTGCAGCCGATCAACTCGTCCTGGCCTGTCTGCACGGCGTCGGGTGGCACGCCGCCCCGGTGCGCTGGATCGCCGACGGGACGATGATCGTCCACCGCCACCCTGAGCTCGACTGGGATCTGGTGATCGCCGAGGCGCGCCGCCGGCAGGCCGCCCATCGGATCGCCAGCCAGCTCGAGCTGCTGCACCAACTAATGGACGTGCCCGTACCCCAACGGGTGATCGGCAGCCTGCGCCGCGATCGACTGACTGTGACCGAACGGGTCCTGCAACGGGCCAAGGAATCCCCCCACTGGGGCAGCACGATCTACCTGTGCTCGTGGGACCGAGCCCGGCGTGCCCGTGCGCTGCCAGACCCGGTCGCGGAGCCCTACATGACCTTTGCGATGATCGATCTCGGCCTCACTCGCCGCCGCGAACTGGTGTGGCGGATGCTGTCGAGCCCGTTTCGGTACCTCTTCTGGATCGTGGTCCAGCGCCCGAAGGCGGCGAAATGAAGTTGACACAGATGTGTCAGAATCTCAGAGCATGACCGAGCTTGCCGATTTCATCGCCGGCCTGCCGAAGGCCGAGCTGCACGTCCATCACGTGGGGTCCGCCTCGCCCCGGATCGTTGCCGAACTCGCCGCGCGGCACGCCGGCAGCACGCCGGTGCCGGCCGATCCGGAGCTGCTCGCCGACTACTTCGTGTTCAGCGATTTCGCCCACTTCATCACCGTCTACCTCTCGGTGGTCGACCTGATCCGTGACCCCGAGGACATCTGGACGCTGACCTACGAGGTCGCCCGCGACCTCGCGGCACAGCAGGTGCGCTACGCCGAACTGACATTGACGCCGTACTCGTCGGTCATCCGTGGCATCGCGGCCGAGGCCTATTGCGAGGCGGTCGAGGACGCCCGCCGCCGGGCCCGAACCGATCACGGGATCGAGCTGCGCTGGTGCTTCGACATCCCGGGCGAGGCCGGGGTGCCGGCCGCCGACGTCACCCTCGAGGTCGCGACCAGGATCCGGCCGGACGGGCTGGTGAGTTTCGGTCTCGGTGGCCCCGAGCTGGGCGTGCCGCGCGAGCAGTTCGCCCCGCACTTCCGCGCCGCGACCGCCGAGGGCCTGCACAGCGTGCCGCACGCCGGCGAGTCGACCGGCCCGGAGACGATCTGGGACGCCCTGACCCACCTCGGGGCCGAGCGGATCGGCCACGGCATCAGCGCCGCCCACGATCCGCGGCTGCTCGAACACCTCGCCACCACCGGTATCCCGCTGGAGGTGTGCCCGACCTCGAACGTGTGCACCCGGTCGGTGCCGTCGCTGGCCGAACACCCGCTCCCGGCCCTAGTCGCGGCCGGGGTGACCGTGTCGATCAACTCCGACGACCCGCCGATGTTCTCGACGACCCTTAACCGCGAGTATGCGCTGGCGGCCGAGCTGCTCGGGCTCGGACCGGCCGGCGTGGCCGACCTCGCCCGGGCCGCCGTGCGGGCCTCGTTCCTGGACGACGCGGGGCAGGGTGCGTTGCTCGCCGAGATCGACGCCTACGCCACCAGCTGAACGCCGAGCGCGTCCTCGAAAGCCGTGCGGCCGGCCGCTGTGACCTCGACGGCCCGGCCGCTCGGGCGCCGGCGCACCCAGCCGGCCTCGCCGGCCCGCTCGAGGACCGCCGCGCCGAGCGCCCCGGCCAGGTGATGACGCTGCTCGCTCCAGTCGACGCAGCAGCGCAGGAGCGGTCGGGCCGAGGGCGCCCGGTGGAGCAGCGGAGCGAGGTGCACCCCGATGCGGGCGAACACCGGCTCGGCGTTCGGACCCAACGTGTAGGGGCAGGATGCCACCGGCGCAGCCAGCCGATCGGTCGGCGCGCGGTCGATGCCGGCGGGCCCGTCGGCGCGGATCAGCGCCGATCGTGCGACGAGGGACTCCAACACCGCGACGCCGAACTGGCCGGCGAGGTGGTCGTAGCAGGTGCGGGCCCGGCGCAGCGCCGCGGCCCGCGTCGACTCCCGCAGCGAGGTCACCGGTGGCTGCGGGGCGATCACCGCGAGGGCCTCGACCGCGGCCGCCACCTGCGGGCCGGCCAGCCGGTAGTACCGATGCCGCCCGGACGCCTCGACGGCGAGGATCCCGCCGCTGACGAGTCGCGCGAGGTGGCCACTCGTGGTCGAGGCGCTCACGCCGGCCTCGTGGGCGATGACCGAGGCCGGCAGGGCCCGGCCGTCGATCAGCGCGGTCACGATCCGGGCCCGGCTGCGGTCGGCGAACAGGGCGGCGACCGGGGCGATGTCGGCCGCTCGGCGGGCCGGGGGATCGGGGTCCATGCCGTTCAGTCTGCGCCCCGGACGTTTCGGTGTGGACCGAAGAGTCGCAAAGTACCTGGGCGACGACGGCCACAACTGCCGGCTCGGGTCGCGCCGAGCGATCGAAGCCGTCACTGCTGATGACTAACCTCGATCGTGTGCCCGACCCGTCGACGTATCGCCCGGCCACTGGCACGATCCCGCTCGGACCGGGGGTCTACCGGTTCCGCGACGAGCGCGGCCGGGTCATCTACGTCGGCAAGGCCAAGAGCCTGCGGCAGCGGCTGAACTCGTACTTCGCCGATCTCTCGGCGCTGCATGCCCGCACCCGGCAGATGGTGACCACGGCGGCGTCGGTCGAATGGACGGTCGTGCGCACCGAGGTCGAGGCGCTGCAGCTCGAGTACACCTGGATCAAGGAATTCGACCCGCGGTTCAACATCCGCTACCGCGACGACAAGTCCTATCCGTCGCTGGCCGTGACCCTGTACGAGGAGTTCCCGCGGCTCCAGGTCATGCGCGGGCCCAAGCGCAAGGGGGTGCGCTACTTCGGCCCGTACTCGCACGCCTGGGCGATCCGCGAGACGCTCGACCTCTTGCTGCGGGTGTTCCCGGCCCGCACCTGCTCGGCCGGGGTGTTCAAGCGGGCCGGCCAGGTCGGGCGGCCGTGCCTGCTCGGCTACATCGAGAAGTGCAGCGCGCCGTGTGTCGGCCGGGTGACGGCCGACGAGCACCGGGCCATCGTGCTCGACTTCTGCGACTTCATGGCCGGCAAGACCGATCTGATGATGAAGCGGCTCGAGCGGCGCATGGTCGAGGCGAGCGACAACCTCGAGTTCGAGCTCGCCGCCCGGATGCGCGACGACCTCGAAGCCCTGCGCCGCGCTATGGAGAAGCAGGCGGTCGTGCTCGGCGACGGCACCGACGCCGACGTCGTCGCCTTCGCCGAGGACGAACTCGAAGCCGCGGTGCAGGTCTTCCACGTGCGCGGGGGCCGCATCCGCGGGCAGCGGGGCTGGGTCGTCGACCGGCTCGACGACATGGCCACCGGCGATCTCGTCGAGCAGTTCGTGACCCAGTTCTACGGCGACGAGTCCGACGATTCGTCCGGCATCCCGCGTGAGGTGCTCGTGCCGGTGCTGCCCGACGACGCCCCGGCGCTCACCGAGTGGCTGTCCGGGCTGCGCGGCTCCCAGGTCTCGCTGCGGGTGCCGCAGCGTGGTGACAAGCGGGCCCTGGCCGACACCGTCGCCCGCAACGCGGCGCAGGCGCTCAACCAGCACAAGCTCAAGCGGGCCTCCGACCTGACGGCCCGCTCGCGGGCCCTCGACGAGCTGCAGACCGCCCTCGACCTGCCGGTCGCGCCGCTGCGCATCGAGTGCTTCGACATCAGCCACGTACAGGGCACCAACGTCGTCGCCAGCATGGTGGTGTTCGAAGACGGCCTGGCCCGCAAGAGCGAGTACCGCCGCTTCGCCCTGCGTGAGACCGGCGAAGGTGCCGGTGACGTCACCTGGATCGCCGAGGTCGTCCGGCGGCGCTTCGCGCGCTACCTCGACGAGCAGGTCGAGTCCGGCGCCGACGCCGACAGCGACCCGGCGGCCGAGGCGGTCGCGGCCGGCCTTGGCGGTGCGGACTCTGCGCGCGTGGCCCAGCGGATCGATCCGACCACCGGCCGGCCACGCCGGTTCTCCTACCCGCCGAATCTGCTCGTCGTCGACGGCGGCGCCCCGCAGGTCGCGGCGGCGCGGGCCGTGCTCGGCGAGCTGGGCATCGATGACGTCGCCCTGGTCGGCCTGGCCAAGCGGCTGGAAGAGGTGTGGCTGCCCGGCCAGCGCTACCCGGCGATCCTGCCGCGCACCTCCGAGGGCCTCTATCTCTTGCAGCGGGTGCGCGACGAGGCGCACCGCTTCGCGATCACCTATCACCGGCAGAAGCGCTCGAAGGCGATGACCACCTCCGCGCTCGACGACATCCCGGGACTCGGCGAGACGCGGCGCAAGGCGCTGCTGCGCCGGTTCGGCTCGCTCAAGCGATTGCGGGCGGCCGGGGTCGACGACCTGCTCGAGGTGCCCGGCATCGGGCGGCGCACGGCCGAGGCGATCGTCGCGGCCCTGGCCACGGCCGCGGCGCCGGCCCCGGCCGTGAACGTGACCACCGGCGAAGTGCTGGAAGATGGCGGCATGAGGCCAAGCGATGGGTGACCCGGCCAGCGATGAGCGCGCGCGCGAGGAGCCCGCGGGCGGCCTCGATACCGTGATCATCACCGGCCTGTCCGGGGCCGGGCGCAGCGCCGCCGCCAAGTGCTTCGAGGACCTCGGGTTCTTCGTGGTCGACAATCTCCCGCCCGAGCTCATCGGGACGCTGGTCGAGCTCGGCAGCCGCAGCGCCGGCGCGATCACCCGGCTGGCCGTAGTGATGGACGTCCGCAGCCGGGCATTCTCGAAGGACCTGCGCACCGTGATCCGCGATCTCGCCGAACGGAGGATGCGTCCGCGCGTGCTGTTCCTCGAGGCGAGTGACGACGTGCTCGTCCGGCGCTTCGAGAACGTGCGACGCGAGCACCCGCTGCAGGGTGACGGCCGGCTCACCGACGGCATCGCCGCCGAGCGGACGCTGCTCGCCGGACTGCGCGACGAAGCCGACCTCGTGATCGATACCAGCGACCGATCGGTGCACGAGCTACGCCGCTCGATCGAGTCGGCCTTCACCGGCAGCGAGCTGCCCGGCCCGGTGCTGCGGGCCACCGTCGTGTCATTCGGCTACAAGTACGGACTCCCGGTCGACGCCGATCTCGTGGTCGACGTCCGGTTCCTGCCGAATCCGCACTGGATCCCCGAACTGCGCGACCTCACCGGACGCGACCCGGAGGTGCGCGACTACGTGCTCAGCCAGGAGGGCGCCGACGACTTCCTGGATCGGTACACCGACCTGCTCAAGATCATCGGTGCCGGCTACACCCGCGAGAGCAAGCGCTACCTGACGCTCGCCGTCGGCTGCACCGGGGGCAAGCACCGCTCGGTGGCGATGTCGGAACAGCTGGCCGAACGCCTCACCAGCCTCGGCATCCACACGACGGTCGTGCACCGGGATTTGGGCCGTGAGTGAGGGTGACGGGTGAGCTGCGGGCGGTAGCGCTGGGCGGCGGCCACGGCCTGCACGCCTCGCTGTCGGCGCTGCGCCGGCTCACGACCCAGCTCACCGCGGTGGTCACGGTGGCCGACGACGGCGGCTCGTCCGGACGGATCCGCCGCGAGCTGAAGGTACTGCCGCCCGGTGATCTGCGGATGGCGCTGGCCGCGCTGTCCGGCGACGCCCTCGAGCACCAGCGCTGGGCCGATCTGCTCCAGCACCGCATCGGCGGGGACGGCGTGCTGGCCGGGCACCCGGTCGGCAACCTCATGCTGACCGCGCTGCTCGAGCGCGACGACCCCGTGCTGGCCATCGCGCAGCTCGCCGGGTTGGTCGGCGCGGTGGGGCGGGTGTTGCCGATGAGTCCGGTGCCGCTGGATCTCGTGGCCGAGGCCGACCGCTTCGACCCGGACGATCCGAGCCGCACCCGCGAGATCCGCGGGCAGTCGTCGATCGCGGCGACGCCGGGCCGGGTGCGCACCGTCCGGCTCCTGCCCACCGGTGCCCCCGCCTGCGCCGCGGCGGTCGACTCGGTGCGCGAAGCCGATCTTGTCCTGCTCGGGCCGGGGTCGTGGTTCACCAGCGTGATCCCGCATCTGCTGCTGCGTGAGCTCGGCACCGCGCTGTCGGCGACGTCGGCGCGGGTGATCGTCGTGCTCAACCTCGTCCCGCAGGTGGGCGAGACCGACAGCTACGAACCGCACCAGCTGCTCGATCTGCTGCGCGAGCACGCGGCGCCGTGCGGCGGCCTGCGCATCGACACCGTGCTGGCCGACACCGATTCGGTGTTCGATCGCGCCCAACTTGCTCGCCATGTGGGCGAGATCGGCGCGCGTCTCGTAGTCTCTAAGCTCGCGGCAGATGACAGCGCGGAGATGCATGACGCAGAGCGATTGAGCGCTGCGATCCAAGCCGTGCTGGACGATTGACCCGCCCTCGCGAACGGGCGGGTAGAGGAGCACACAGTATGGCGATGACGGCGGCCGTCAAGGACGAGCTGAGCCGGGTACCGGTGACCCGCATGTCGGCGCGCAAGGCCGAACTCGCCACGATGTTGCGTTTCGCGGGCGCGCTGCACCTGATCGGCGGGCACATCGTCATCGAGGCCGAGTTGGACACCGGCTCGGTCGCGCGTCGGTTGCGCAAGGAGATTGCCGAGATATTCGGCCACGGCTCCGAGGTGCAGATCGTCGCCGGTGGCGGCCTGCGCAAGGGCAGCCGGTATCTCGTGCGGGTGGCCAAGGACGGCGAGCGGCTCGCGCGGCAGGCCGGGCTGGTCGACCTGCGCGGTCGACCGGTGAAGGGCCTGCCCCACCACGTGGTCGCCGGCGGCGTCGCCGATGCCGAGGCGGCGTGGCGCGGCGCGTTCCTCGCCCACGGATCGTTGACCGAACCGGGCCGCGCCTGCTCCCTCGAGATCACCTGCCCGTCGGCCGAGGCCGCGCTGGCCCTCGTCGGCGTAGGCCGGAAGTTGGGTGTGGCGTCGAAGGCCCGCGAGGTGCGCGGTGGCGATCGGGTGATCGTCCGTGACGGCGACGCCATCGGGGCCTTGCTCACCCGGATCGGCGCGCACGAGTCGGTGCTGGCCTGGGAGGAACGGCGGATGCGCCGCGAAGTTCGGGCCACGGCCAACCGGCTGGCCAACTTCGACGACGCCAACCTGCGGCGCTCGGCCCGCGCCGCCGTGGCGGCCGGGGCGAGGGTCGAGCGGGCCCTTGAGATCCTCGCCGGCGACGCCCCGGATCACCTGTTGCAGGCCGGGCGGCTGCGGCTCGAGCACAAGCAGGCCTCGCTCGAGGAACTCGGCGCGCTGTCCGATCCGGTGATGACCAAGGACGCGGTCGCCGGCCGGATCCGGCGGCTGCTGGCGATGGCCGACAAGCGCGCGCAGGAACTCGGCGTCCCGGACACCGAGTCCGCAGTTACTCCGGAGATGCTGGCGCCCTGATCCGACCTCGACTCGAGGTCGAGACGCGGGCGGCCGTCCCTCCGTCGAACCGATCACGTTTTCCTGCCCGCGGGACGTTGCGCGGCCGCCGCAGCGTCCCTCCCGCAGGAAAAGGTGATCACGTCGACCGCACGGCTTAGGGTGGGAACCATGCCGTCCCCACGACCGCCGGCCGATCCCGGCAAGCCGACGCCCCGCGAAGCCCTGGCCAAGGCGACCGCCGCGGCCGGTCCCAAGGTCGCGAAGGCGGTCGAGGCCGCCGGGCCCAAGGTCGCGAAGGCGGTCGAGGCCGCCGCCCCTAAGGTCGAGAAGGCCGCGACCACGGCCGGCAAGCTCCTGGGCACGCTGCGCGACCGGGCGAAGGACACGGCCAAGCAGTTCAGCGCCGGCTACGGCACGGCGGCCGACGAGCCAGACGCCGGCGAATCGGCCGGTGAAACGGGCGCCGAGACCAGCCCGGCGACGGCTCGGGGGTCATCCGAATCGCCCCCGGGGCGTCGGCCGAAGCCCGGCCGCGCCTGAGCCGCGGGCGGCTCCGCCGTACCGGCCGGTAGGCCGGACACCGAAAGCGCACCGGGCCAACCCGATAGGGTCGACGGTGCAATCCGCATACCGTCGGCCGAGGAGCAAGAGCAGTGACAGTACGTGTGGGCATCAACGGCTTCGGCCGGATCGGGCGCAACTTCTTCCGGGCGGTGGCCGCATCGGGAGCCGACATCGACGTGGTCGGGGTCAACGACCTGACCGACAACGCCACCCTCGCGCACCTGCTCAAGTACGACTCGATCCTCGGCCGTTTCCCAGGCACGGTGACCTCCACCGAGGACGACATCACCGTCGACGGCAAGTCGTTCAAGGCCTTCGCCCACCGCGACCCGGCCCAGCTGCCCTGGGGCGACATCGGGGCCGACGTCGTCATCGAGTCGACCGGCATCTTCACCGACGCCACCAAGGCCAAGGTCCACGTCGACGGCGGGGCGAAGAAGGTGATCATCTCGGCGCCGGCCAGCAACGAGGACGTCACCATCGTCATGGGTGTGAACGACGACGCCTACGACCCGGCGACCCACACCGTCATCTCTAACGCGTCCTGCACCACGAACTGCCTCGGCCCCCTGGCCAAGGTGCTGCACGACGCGTTCGGCATCGAGCGCGGGCTGATGACCACGATCCACGCGTACACGCAGGACCAGAACTTGCAGGACGGCCCGCACAAGGACCTGCGCCGGGCCCGGGCGGCGGCACTCAACATCGTGCCCACCAGCACCGGAGCGGCCAAGGCGATCGGTCTCGTCCTGCCCGAACTCAAGGGCAAGCTCGACGGCTACGCGCTGCGGGTGCCCATCCCGACCGGCAGCGCCACCGACCTCACCGTCACGCTCAGCCGGGCGGCGACCGTCGACGAGATCAAGGCCGCGTACCAGGCCGCGGCCGACGGTCCGCTGAAGGGCATCCTCGTCTACACCGAGGACCCGATCGTCAGCACCGACATCGTCACCGACCCGGCCTCGTGCATCTTCGACGCCGGGCTCACCAAGGTGATCGGCGACCAGGTGAAGGTGGTCGGCTGGTACGACAACGAGTGGGGCTACTCCAACCGGCTGGTCGACCTCAGCCTTCTCGTCGGCTCGTCCCTCTGAGCCCGATGCGCACCCTCGACGACCTGATCAAGCACGGCGTCGCAGGTCGGCGGATCCTGGTCCGATCCGACCTCAACGTGCCGATCAAGGACGGCCGGGTCGCTGACGACGGGCGTATCCGGGCGTCGCTGCCGGTGGTCACCCGGCTGCTCGACCACGGCGCGCGGGTGATCGTGACGGCCCACCTGGGCCGGCCCGGCGGCGCACCGGACCCGAAGTACACCCTCGGCCCGGTCGCCGACCGGTTGGCCCAGCTGCTCGGCCGGCCGGTCGAGTTCGCGCTCGACACGGTCGGCGAGAGCGCGCGGCTGCTCGCCTCCGACCTCGGCGACGGCGAATTGCTGCTGCTCGAGAACGTCCGGTTCAACGCGGGCGAGACGAGCAAGGACGACCACGAGCGCTACGAGTTGGCCCGCTGCCTAGCCCTGCTCACCGGCGGCGACGACGAGGGCGGCGCGTTCGTCGAGGACGCGTTCGGGGCCGTGCACCGCAAGCACGCGTCGGTGTACGACGTCGCCAAGCTGCTGCCGCACTACTGCGGTGACCTGGTGCGCGACGAACTCGAGGTGCTGAACGCGCTCACCGGCGATCCGGCCCGTCCCTACGTCGTCGTGCTCGGCGGCTCCAAGGTCAGCGACAAGCTGGCGGTCATCGAGTCGTTGCTGCCCAAGGTCGACCGGCTGCTCGTCGGTGGCGGCATGTGCTTCACCTTCCTCGCGGCCCAGGGGCACGACGTCGGCGAGTCGCTGCTCGAGAGCGATCAGATCGACAACTGCCGTCGCCTGCTCGACGCGGCCGGCGACAAGATCGTGCTGCCGACCGACATCGTGGTGGCCGACGAGGTCACTGATGACGCGCCCACCCACACCGTTCCGGCCGGCGAGATTCCGAACGGCGGCAAAGGCCTCGACATCGGTCCGGACTCGGTCGCGGTGTTCGCGGCGGCACTGAGCGGGGCCAAGACGGTGTTCTGGAACGGGCCGATGGGCGTGTTCGAGGTGGCGCCGTTCGCGGCCGGCACCAAGGGCGTGGCCGAGGCGGTGGCGGCCACCGACGGCCTCTCGGTCGTGGGCGGCGGCGATTCGGCCGCGGCGGTGCGGGCGCTCGGCCTCGACATCAACGCGTTCGGCCACATCTCGACCGGCGGCGGGGCGTCGCTGGAGTACTTGGAAGGCAAGGAGCTACCCGGCGTTGCCGTTCTGGAAGAAGCCTGAGATGGCCGACGCACCCAACGTCCCGTTGCCCTCGTCCGGGCGACGACCGCTGATCGCCGGCAACTGGAAGATGAACTACACCCACCTCGAGGCGATCGGGCTGACCCAAAAGCTGGCGTTCAGCATGACGCCCGAGCAGTTCGCCGCGGCCGAGATCGTGGTGCTGCCGCCGTTCATAAGCATCCGCAGCGTCCAGACCCTGATCGACGGCGACAGCGTGCCGATCCGGTACGGCGCGCAGGATCTGTCGCCCCACGACTCCGGGGCCTACACCGGCGACGTCTCCGGACCGATGCTGGCCAAGCT
The DNA here is from genome assembly GCA_963764485.1 of uncultured Actinomycetota bacterium. Taxonomy (GTDB): domain Bacteria; phylum Actinomycetota; class Actinomycetes; order Mycobacteriales; family Jatrophihabitantaceae; genus Jatrophihabitans. The sequence continues at coordinate 283,279 of CAVXSM010000001.1, forward strand.
CGGATGCAGCTACGTGGTCGTCGGGCACTCCGAGCGCCGCGAGCACCACCACGAGGACAACGCGACGGTCAACGCCAAGCTCGTGGCGGCCTACCGCAACGAGATCACCCCGATCCTGTGCATCGGCGAGCCGTTGCACGTTCGCGAGGCCGATGGGCACCTGGCGCACTGCACGGCCCAGCTCGACGCCGCGCTCGCCGGGCTGAGCGCCGAGCAGGTCGCGTCGATCGTGATCGCCTACGAGCCGGTCTGGGCGATCGGTACCGGCCAGGTCGCCACCCCGGACGATGCGCAAGAGGTATGCGGCTTGATCCGGGCCCGGCTGGCCGAGCTGTACGCCGCCGACGTGGCGGCGGCGGTCCGGGTGCTGTACGGCGGGTCGGTCAAGGGCAGCAACGCCGCCGAGATTCTGGCCCAGCCCGACATCGACGGTGCGCTCGTCGGCGGGGCGAGCCTGGATCCGGTCGACTTCACCGCGATCTGCGTCGCTGCGGGCGCCCCGGTGCTGACGCGCTGACGCCGGTGCACCGCAACCGAGCACCGGCCAGGTAACCTGATCCAGCACACGCCGTCCCGTATCCGTCCGACGACTGAGGCTTGACGAAAAAATGATTATGACGCTCTCGATCGTGATGGTCGTATCGAGCTTGCTGCTCATCGTGCTGGTGCTGCTGCACCGCGGGAAGGGTGGCGGTCTGTCGTCGATGCTCGGCGGATCGTTCTACTCCAGCCTGTCCGGCTCGTCGGTGGTCGAGCGCAACCTCGATCGGCTTACGATCATCGCCGGCGCGGTTTGGGCGATCAGCATCGTCGGCCTCTGCCTGCTCTACAAGAACGCGGCCTGACGCCGCCCGTTGGTCTGAGAAGAAGGGGACACACGTGGCTGGTGGCAGTGCAATCCGGGGCAGCCGGGTCGGGGCCGGTCCGATGGGCGAGAACGAGCGGGGCGAGAGCGCGCCGCGACAGTTCGTGTCGTTCTTCTGCGCTAACGGCCACGAGACGCGGCCGGCCTTCGCCGTGGACGCGCCCCTGCCCGACACGTGGGACTGCCCGCGGTGCGGGTACCCGGCCGGTCGACAGTCCGAGGCTCCGCCCAACGCGCCCCGCAATGAGCCGTACAAGACGCACCTGGCCTACGTGAAGGAGCGCCGCTCCGACGAGGACGGCGCCGCGATCCTGGAAGAGGCGCTCGCCCGCCTGCGCGCCCGCCGCGGAGAGTAACTAGCCCGCCCCTAGCTGGATTGCTGCGGGGCGCAGGGTCGGTAGGGATACGGCGAATACGCCGGCGATCACGACGACGCCCACCCACATCGGCGTCGTCAGCCCACCGACGTGCACGAGCACGCCGCCCAGCACCGAGCCCAGCGCCGCGCCGCCGACTGACAGGACCATGTAGGCCGCGCCCACGCGACCGCGGGCCTCGTCACTGATCCGGTGCTGACGCAAGCTGAGCGTCAGCACCGACCACACGGCCGAGTGGATGCCGAACACGAACAGCGCAGCGCCGGCCACGTACGGGGATCGGGTCAGCGCGAGCGACAGATGCAGCCCCGCTTCGATGAGCAGGCCGACCTTGAGCAGAGCGGCGGGGCCGAACCGGGCGAGGAGCCGGTTCACCAGGGCGGTCCCGATCAGGCCACCGAGCGCAATGGTCGCCAGCAGGAGGCCGTAGCCGCTCGCGCCCAGTCCCAAGCGATCGCGCGCGACAAGGACGAGGATCGCGGTGACCGACGCGAGCGTCACGTTCATCGCGAAGATGCACAGCGCCAGGGTGCGCAGTATCGGGTCGGCCCACAGCAGGCGCAGCCCGTCGCGCACCCGCCTAGGACCGGCCGCGGCGGCAGCGCCGGCGGTCTGCGCGCGCGCCGGCGCGCGGGGCAGCCCGGTGAGCAGGACGACGCCGAGCAGGAACGACCCGGCATCGACGGCGAACGGCGTAGCGGCGCCGTGACTGAAGAGCAGCGCGCCGACCGGCCGGGCGAGCAACGATCCGCCGACGAGCCGTGTGCTCAGCAGCCGGGCGTTGGCGCGCGGCAGTTGCTCGCGCGCGACGAGGGTCGGGGTGATCGCACTGGCCGCCGTGACCACGACGGTGTCGCCCAGCCCGCTCAGGAACAGCAACACGTAGACCACCGGAACGGACGCGGTGCCGGTCCAGATCGCGATCGCCAGGACCGCCATCAGCACGGCGCGGGCGCTGTCGACCCCGACCAGCAGGGCGCGCTTGTCGAAACGATCGACGATCACGCCGCTCGCGAGGCCGACGATCAGCCAGGGCACCTGGGGGGCGGCGGCGGCACCGGCGATCAGGATTGGGTTGCTGGTGAGCGTCAGCATCAACAGCGGGGCCGCGATCATCGTGAAACCGTCGCCAGCCGTCGAGAGTGCGTCGGCCGCCCACAACCGCCGAAACGTGGCGGGGAGGGGTAGGGAAGCAGTCATCGTGGATCATCTTGCCGGACCCGCCATATGATCAACTGCCGATGCTGGTCGATCGGCGACCACGATCGGCAGTTGATCAGCGGCGCAGGGCAGCGCGGGCGCGGGCGCGGGCATCGGCCGGGGCGCCGGCGAGCAGCAGCGCCTCGTCCAGCGCCCCGGCGACCGGGGCGACGTCGAGGACGCCGACGACGGCCGACCCGGCGGCCCGCGCCACCTGCGCCCGGATCCGGTCGAGCAGGATCGCGTGGCCCGACTGCAGGACTCCGCCGCCCAGGACGACCGGGGCCGGCGACTCGAGCAGCTCGAGCGCGGTCAGGGCGGCCACCACGAAGTCGACCACCTCGTCGGCCAGCCGCAGCACGATCGCGGTGGCGACCGCGTCCCCGGCGGTTGCGGCGGTGAGGACGACCGGCGCCAGGCCGCGTAGATCCTTGATGCTCAGGACGCGGCGGTTCAGGTCGAGCGCGACGGTCTCTGGGTCGCGCCGGTGCAACGCCGCCGGTATGGCATCACGTAGCGAGGTCGCGGGGCCGCGGCCGTCGCCCGCCCGCACCGCCGCGCCGAGACCGGCGACGGCCAGGGCCTCGCCGCCGCCCCAGTCCCCGCTCTCCGGACCGAGGCCGAGAAAGCGGTGGGCGCGCCCGTCCGGCGCGACGCCGACGGCGTTGATGCCGGCGCCGCAGACGACGGAGACGCCCCACCCGGCGGGTGAGCCGGCCCGCAGCACGGCGTAGGTGTCGTTGCGGACGACGATCTGTGCGGCCACCCCCAGCCGGGTGAGGTGCTCCGCCGCGCAGACCTCGTCCTCGGCCAGGTCGACATTGGCCAGGCAGAACACCCCGGCGGACGGGACGGCGGACGCCGGCAGCGCGGCGTCAGCTGCGACGGCCCGAGCACCGCTGGCCAGGGCGTTCATCGTGGTCGTCATGCCATCGCGCTGCGGCTTGGTCTCGCCGATCTGCCGGCGGGCCAGGACGGTCCCGGCGGTGTCGGCGACGACGATGTCGGTCTTGGAGTTGCCGCCGTCAGCGGCCACGACGTAGTCCATCAGGTCGCGCCGGCAGTGGCCGCCGTGGTGAGCACCCACGCCTGCTCGAGCCCCGCGGCCAGGCACCCGTCGACCACGGCATCGGCGCCCAGCGCGCTGACCCGCAGCGTGGGCAGGACGGGGGCGTAGTCGGGCAGGCAGTCACGCACCGCGGCGAGGAATCCCTCGGCCTGACCGATGCCGCCGCCGAGAACGACTAATTCCGGGTCGACCACGGCGACCACGCTCGAAACGGCCTGAGCGACCAGGGCGGCCTCGGCGGCCACCACATCGCGCGCCCGCGCGTCGCCCTCCGCCGCGGAGGCGAAGACCTCGCGGGCCGACGACGGCCGGCGCAGGCCGAGGCGGCGGGCGGCCCGGAGGATGCCGGCCGCCGATGCCGCCGCCTCCAGCCGGCCACGCTTGCGGGCGTCACGGGCGTCGGTGCCCGCACCGGCGTCGATCGGCAGGTACCCGACCTCGCCGGCCGCCCCGTGGGCCCCGCGATGCAGCTGCCCGTTGAGGACGAGACCCATGCCGATGCCGGTGCCGATCGAGAGGAACGCGAAATCGTCGATCCCCTTGCCGTGCCCGTGCTTCTGCTCGGCCAGCGCGGCGGCGTCGATGTCGTTCTCGATCATCAGGGCGTCCCCGAAGGCGGAACGCAGGTCGGCCAGCACGTCCGGATTCTCCCAGCCGGGCAGCGCGCCGGTCAGGGTCAGCCGGTCCCGGCTGCGGTCGTGCACGCCCGGCGTCCCCAGCACGGCCTGCGTGATCGCCGCGGCCGCGACACCGGCCTCGGCGAAGAGCCGGTCGGCCAGGCGGACGAGTTCGCCGACCCGGCCGCGCCCGGTCGCCGCTCGAGCGGCCGTCGTTGCGCGGGCGCGCACTGCGCCCGACAGGTCACAGATCGCACCGCGCAGGAACTCGCTGCCGACGTCGAGGGCGAGCACGTAGCCCGCTTCGGGACGCACCTCGTACAACACCGCCGCCGGGCCGGGAACGCCGGTACGCAGGCCCGACTGCCGGACCAGCCCGGCCCGCTCGAGATTCGTCAGCGTGAGCGAGACCGTCGGCTTGGAGAGCGTGGTGAGCCGGGCCAGCTCGGCCCGGGACAGCTCGCCGGCCACCCGGATGTGTTCGAGCACCAAGTGCTCGTTGAGGGCCCGGATCAGCTGCGGACCGGCCGGACTCGCTCCGTTCGAAGTGGCCACGCCGTCCCCATCCATCAGTGGTCTGGACCATTCTCGGCCAGCCCCTTGTCCGTGCCTGATTGATAGTCTAGTTTCCTAACTACCAGATCGTCCATCCCGTACAGGGGGCCAGATGGCGGCGCCGGTTGTGTTGGGTATCGACTTCGGCGGCACGAAAATTGCCGCCGCGGTCGCCGACACCGACGGCCTCGAGCTAGGCACGGTCACCATCCAGAGCGTGCCGGACGATCCGGCGCCGCTTACCTTCCGGCGCGCGATCGACGCCGCCTGCCAACTGCTGGACGAGGTCGCTCCCGGGGCGGCACTGATCGCCGTCGGCGCCTGCACCTTCGGTATCCCGCACGACGACCGCATCGAGCTGGCGCCCACCATCGACGGTTGGGGTGAGCTGCCCTTCGGTCGCGAGCTGCGGCGGGCCTTCCCGGCCGCCGAGGTCCGGACGGTCACCGACGTGAAGGCCGCCGCGCAGGCCGAGCTCGAGCGCGGGGCGCTGCGCGACTGCAATCCCGGCATCTACGTCAATCTCGGCACTGGCCTCGCGGTCGCCATCGTCGTCGACGGGAGCGTCCTGGCCGGACGGCACGGCGCGGCCGGTGAGATCGGCTACAACCGGCGCAGCGCCGAGCGCGGCCAGGACGCCGCGGTGCTCGAAGAGGCCGTGAGCGGCAAGGCGCTGGGCGTCGCCGCCCGTCGCCTTCTGGGGGCCGCGGCCGAGCCGGCCGATCTGTTCGCCGCCGTTCACCGCGACGAGCGCGCCGCGCGAGTTCTCGACGACTTCGTCGGCGAGCTGGCCTTCCACCTGGTCAACCTGACGATCGCGATCGACCCGGCCCGGGTCGTGGTGGGCGGCGGGTTGGTCCGGGGTTGGGACCGGCTCGCGACGCCGCTGCGCACCGCAATGGACGCGGCGGTGCCGTTCCCGCCCGAGCTCGTTCTGGCCGCCTTCCCCTTCGATGCGCCACTGATCGGTGCCCTCGCCCTCGCCGGCCGGACCGCCGCGGCGGGCCGGCGTGAGGGTGCCTCGGCATGACCGTCAACCAGTACCGGAATGGAGTCCCGCGATGAGGCCCAAGAAATCGATCGCCGTACTGCTCGCCGCGGGCCTGCTCGCGGCCGGCTGCACGAGTGCGGCCAAGAAAAAGAGCGCGACCAGCTCGGCGCCCGGTTCGGCCGCGCCGTCGCAGGGCAGCAGCACCGACAAGGCCAAGTACAAGCAGGGCGGGACGGTGACGATCTCCAACGAGCAGGGCCAGACCTGGACGTGCCAGTTCAACCCGTTCAACCCGTCGGTGAACCTCGAGGCGATGGGTTCGTCTACGAGCCACTCGTCTTCGTCAACCTGCTGCAACAACGAGGCCGAGACGCCGATGCTGGCGACCTCGTACAAGTGGAACGCCGACCAACAAGGCGATCGCGTTCACGATCCGCACCGGCGTGAAGTGGAACGACGGCCAGCCCTTCAGCGCGGCCGACGTGGCGTTCACGTTCAACATGATGAAGCGGGTTCCGGCCACCGACCTCTACGCCCTGTGGACGGCGGCCGGGCTGCAGAGCGTCACGTCGCGAGTGGCAACGTCGTCACGTTGACCTTCGACAAGGCGGCCAAGCCGTACTTCTTCAACTTCGCCAACCAGGTCGGCGATCGTCCCGGAGCACATCTTCGGCACCGGCGCCGCCGCCGCCCACCCGGACACCTGGGCGGACACGAACCCGGTCGGCACCGGGCCGTTCAAGGTCGACCCGTGCGCGCCGAACAACATCCAGTACACGGCCAACCAAACGTACTGGCAGCCCGGCAAGCCCTACATCCAGAAGGTGGAGTATCCGGCCTACCTGGACAACGGCCCGGCCAACCTCGACCTCGCCAACGGCAAGGCGCAGTGGGGCAGCCAGTTCATCCCGAACATCAACGCGCTTCTACCTGGCGAAGTCGAGGGACAACCACACCTGGTCGCCGCCGGTGACCAACGTCGAGATCTTCCCGAACCTCGACCCGTCGCACGCGGCGACGAGCAAGCTTGCGGTCCGGCAGGCGATCGCCGCGGCCATCGACCGCAACCAGATCTCCAAGATCGGCGAGGGTGGTCAGCAGCCGCCCGGCCAACCAGAGCGGGGTCGTGGTGCCGACCTTCGAGAAGTACTACGACGCCGGCCGCGGTCGCGGCGGCGGGCTACGACAAGCCGAACCTGGCCAAGGCCAAGCAGCTGATGTCCGGCGCCGGCTACTCGCCGTCGCGACCCGCTGAAGCTGACGATCATCACGCATCACCGGCTACACCGACTGGGACGCCTCCTTGGCGGTCATCAAGCAGCAGCTCAAGCCGATCGGCATCGACCTGACCGTGCAAGACCTCGCCCAGCAGACCTTCGACACCCGGCTGTTCACGGGCGACTTCGACCTCGCCTACTACGGCGAGCCGGGCGGGCCGACGCCGTACTACGAGCTGCGGCAGATCCTGTACTCGAAGAACACGCGCGCCGCTGGGCAAGCAGGCGAACAACAACTACGAGCGGTACATCAACCCGGCCGTCGACGCGCTGTTCGACCAGTACCCGACCGCCGAGCGATGCCGACCAGGTATCGATCATCAAGCAGGTGGAGGCCGCGATGATCAAGGACGTCCCGATCATCCCGACCACCGAGTCGGTCGACTGGTTCCAGTACAACACCAAGGACATCGGCGGCTGGCCGACCGAGGACGACCCGTACGCGCAGCCGTCGGCGTTCGCCGTCCCCGACTCCGAGCAGGTCCTGCTGCACCTGTACTCGAAGTCCGCGCAGTAGGACGCTGATCCGAATGCGGCGGGCCCGGTTGAGCGCGGGGAGGGGAGGCGCATGAGATACGTGCTCAGGCGTCTCGGCTTCTTCGTGCTCACCCTGTGGGCGGCGCTGACGCTGAACTTCTTCATCCCGCGCTTCATGCCGGGCAGCCCGCTGCAGGCGCTGCGCGACCGGACCCACAACAAGCTCTCGCCGGCCGCGCTCGAGCAGATGCTGACCTCGTTCGGGTTCAAGCCGCACCAGAACGCCTTCGTCCAGTACCTCGAGTACCTGGGGAACATGGTCACCGGGCATTGGGGCATCTCGATCGGGGCGACGCTGGGCGAGCCGGTCAGCACGCTCGTCGGCCAGGCGCTGCCGTGGACGCTCGGGCTGGTCGGTGTCGCCACCGTGCTCGCGTTCGTCCTCGGCTCGCTGATCGGCGTCGTCGCCGGCTGGAGGCGGGGCGGCAAGCTCGACTCGGTGCTGCCGCCGGTCTTCGTGGTCACCTCGGCCCTGCCGTACTTCTGGGTCGGGCTGCTGCTGATCCTGGTCTTCTCGGTGTGGACCAACGGTTGGCTGCCGAGCGACTTCAACTACGACACCGATCTGCAGCCGGAGTTCTCGCTGGGCTTCATCGAGAACGTGCTCCAGCACGCGGTACTGCCCGGCGATGACGATCCTGATCACCTCGATCGGCGGCTGGGTGCTGACGATGCGCAACAACATGATCACCACCCTGGCCGAGGACTACGTGCGGATGGGTCGGGCGAAGGGGCTGTCCGACCGGCGGATCATGATCAATTACGCGGCCCGCAACGCCTTCCTGCCGAACCTGTCCGGCTTCGCGATGTCGCTCGGCTTCGTGATCTCCGGCGCGATCCTGGTCGAGTACGTCTTCAACTATCCCGGCCTGGGCTACCTGCTCTACAACGCCGTGCAGAACACCGACTACCCGCTCATGCAGGCGCTGTTCATGCTGTTCACGGTGGCCGTGCTGGTCGCGCTGCTGGTGTGCGATCTCGCCATCGCCTGGCTCGATCCGCGCGCCCGGGTGAAGGGCTGATTCGATGACGGCCCTGCTCGCGCGACCCCGCCGCCGCCAGCTCACCCGCCCCGGTGCGCCGGCGCGGCGGTGGCGGCCTCTGGACCGCGATCCGCACCAGCCGCAAGGCGATGACCGGGTTCACGATCTTCGCCCTGTTCTGCCTGTTGGCCGCCGCGCCGCGGCTGTTCACCTCGGTCGATCATCCCGAACGAGCTGGCCTTCGCGCCGGGCCTGGGCCCGTCCGGCGCGCATTGGCTCGGTACCACCTCGCTGGGCCAGGACATCTGGGCGCAGCTGGTCTACGGCACCCGGCAGTCGCTGGTGATCGCGATCGTGGCCGGGTTGTTCGCCACCGTGCTGGCCGGTGCTCATCGGTGTGTCGGCCGCCTACCTGGGCGGGCTGGCCGACGAGGTCCTGTCGCTGATCACGAACGTGTTCCTCGTCATCCCGACCTTCCCGCTGATCATCATCCTGGCCACCTACGCCGGCAAGGGCACGCTGTTGGTGATCCTGGTGGTGCTGGTGCTCACCGGCTGGTCGTACGGCGCCAACCAGCTGCGGGCCCAGGCGCTGTCGCTGCGCAACCGCGACTTCCTGGAAGCGGCGCGGGTTCGGGGCGAGCGGCGGTCGTACATCATCCTGGCCGAGGTCCTGCCGACGATGACGTCGCTGATCGTCGCCAACTTCCTCGGCGCGGCGCTGTACTCGGTGCTGACGGCGGCCGGGCTGCAGTTCCTGGGGCTCGGCGATCCCAACTCGATCAGCTGGGGGACGATGCTCTACTGGTCGCAGAGCCAATCGGCGCTGCAGACGGGCATGCCGCTGTGGTCGATCGCGCCCGGCCTGTGCGTCGCCCTGCTCGGGGCCGCGTTCGCCCTGATGAACTACGCCTTCGACGAGATCAGCAATCCGGCCCTGCGACCAGTGAGGAAGAACCGTGCCCAGCGCGCCGGTGCTTGAGGTCCGCGGCCTCAAGGTCGAGTACGCCACCGCGGCCGGCGCGGTAGGTGCCGTCGACCGGGTCGACTTCGACGTGCACCCCGGCGAGTTCGTCGGGGTCGTCGGCGAGTCCGGCTGCGGCAAGTCGACGATGCTGTTCGCGATCGCCGGCTTGCTCAGCCCGCCGGCCGAGGTGACCGGGGGCAGCGTGGCCTTCAAGGGCGAGAACCTGGTGACGATGACGGACAAGCAGCTGAACGTGCTGCGCTGGCGCGACTTCTCGGTGGTGATGCAGAGCGCGATGAACGCGCTGAACCCGGTCGCCACGATCGGTGGGCAGTTCAAGGACGCCATGCAGGCGCACGCCCGCAAGTCGGCCCGCGAGATCCGCGAGCGCTCGGAGGAAGTGCTGCGGTTGGTCGGCATCGACCCGATCCACCTGGCGAGCTATCCGCACCAGCTCAGCGGGGGCATGCGGCAGCGGGCGATGATCGCGATGGCACTGCTGTTCACGCCCGACCTGATCATCATGGACGAACCCACGTCGGCGCTGGACGTGGTGGCGCAGCGATCGCTGATGGTGCAGATCAAGGAGTTGCAGCACCGGCTCGGCTTTGCCGTCGTCTTCGTGACCCATGACATGTCGCTCGTCAGCCACTTCTCCGACCAGCTGCTGGTCATGTACGCGGGCCAGATCGTCGAGGCCGGCCCGACGCGCACCGTCTTCGACCAGCCGGCGCATCCGTACAGCCGCGGCCTGCTGGACGCGTTCCCGTCGATCCGCGGCCCGCGGGTCGAGCTCACCGGGATCCCCGGGAGCCCGCCCAACCTGGCCAGCCCGCCGTCCGGCTGCCGGTTTCACGATCGCTGCCCGGTGGTCGAGGCGCAATGCTCGCAGATCGAGCCAGACCTGTATCCGGTCGGTACCGCGCGGGCGCGCTGCCTGCTGCACCGCTCCGAGCTGGCCTCATGAGCCCGCCGACCCCGCCGCTGCTGGAGACCCGCGGGCTGACCAAGCACTTCAAGGTCGGCGGCAGCCTGTCCCGCAAGACCCTGCACGCCGTCGACGACGTCAACCTCGTCATCAAACGCAAGGAGATCGTCGCCCTGGTCGGCGAGAGCGGCAGCGGGAAGAGCACGATCGCGCGGCTGCTGGCCCGGATCTATCAGCCGACGAGCGGCGACATCATCTACCAGGGCCGTTCAGTGGCCGCCATGCGGACCCGGCGCCAGACGTTGCCCTATCGCAGCGACGTCCCGATGGTGTTCCAGGATCCGTTCAGCTCGCTCAACCCGACCTATCGGGTGTCGCACGGGATCCTGCGCGGGCTGAAGCTGCATCGCCGCGAGCTCAGCCGGGCCGAGCGCGAGGCCGAGGCGATGCGCGTGGTCGAGGCGGTGGGGCTGCGCCCGGCGGCCGACATCCTCGACCGCTATCCGTACGAGTTGAGCGGCGGCCAACGCCAGCGCATCGGGTTCGCCCAAGCGCTCGCCTACCGCCCCACGCTGATCCTGGCCGACGAGCCGGTGTCCATGCTGGACGTCTCGATCCGCATCGGCCTGCTGAACCTGATGGTCCGGCTGCGCGAGGACGAGGACGTCTCCTTCCTGTACATCACCCATGACATCGCCAGCGCCCGTTACGTCTCCGACCGCCTGCTGGTGATGTACGGCGGGCACATCGTCGAGTCGGGTCCCACCGAGACCGTCCTCAGCGACCCGAAGCACCCGTACACGCAACTGCTGCTCTCCGCCGTCCCCGATCCCCGCGCGCCGCTCGCCGTCGGGGCCGAGTCGGACAAGGGCGAACCGCCGCGGGTCATCGACCCCGGCCCGGGTTGCCGGTTCCAGGCGCGCTGCCCGCTCGCCGTCGAGACGTGTGCGACTGCCGAACCGCCGCTGACCGAGCTGGCGCCCGGGCATGCGGCCGCCTGCTTCGTGGCCGCCGCCGCGGTCGCGCCGGCCGGAGCCGACGCCGGAACGAGGTCGCCGTGAAGATCGCCGTGATCGGCGGGGGGAGCACCTACACCCCCGAGCTCATCGAAGGCTTCGCGGCGCGGGCGGCGGTGCTGCCCGTGGACGAGCTGGTGCTGCACGACGTCGACGCGAGCCGGCTCGATGTGGTCGGTGCGCTGGCGGCGCGGATCCTGAGCAAGGGCGACTACCCCGGCCGGCTGATCACGACAACGTCCCTCGACGACGCGGTGGACGGGGCCGCGGCCGTGCTGATCCAGCTGCGGGTGGGCGGGCAGGCCGCGCGGCTGGTGGATGAGACGTTGCCGGCCAAGTTCGGTCTGCTCGGCCAGGAGACCACCGGCCCCGGCGGCTTCGCCAAGGCGCTGCGCACCGTTCCGGTCGTGCTGGGCATCGCCAACGTGGTGGGGAAGCGGGCCCGGCCCGATGCCTGGATCGTCGACTTCACCAACCCGGTCGGCATCGTGACCCGGGCGTTGCTCGACGAGGGGCACCGCGCGCTCGGGCTGTGCAACGTGGCGATCGGCTTCCAGCGCCGGCTGGCGGCCCGCTTCGGGGTCGCGGCCGATCGGGTCCGGCTCGACCACGCTGGGCTCAATCACCTGTCGTGGATCCGCCGGGTGCTCGTCGACGGGGTGGACCGGCTGCCGGAGCTGCTCGTCGCGCCCGCGGTCGACGAGCTCGCGGCCGAGATCGAGGTGCCGCGGGAGCTGCTGCGCACGGTCGGGGCGATCCCCTCGTACTACCTGCACTACTTCTACTGCACCGATCGGGCTGTGCACGATCAGGCGGTCGGGGGCACCCGGGCCGAAGAGGTGCTGGGCATCGAGCGCACGTTGCTGGAGATGTACGCCGATCCGGCGCTCGACCACAAGCCTGACCTGCTGGAGCAGCGCGGCGGTGCCTACTACAGCGAGGCGGCCGCCGCTCTCGTGACGTCGTTGCTGACCGGAGACGGGGCGCACCACTATGTCGATGTGGCCAACAACGGCACGATCGACGGGCTGCCGGCCGACGCCGTGGTCGAGGTGCCGGCCGTCGTCGACCGCGCCGGCGCGCACCCGCTGGTGGTGCAGCCGCTCGCTCCGGAGCTGCTCGGGCTCGTGCAGGCCGTGACGGCGTACGAGGAACTCGCCATCGAGGCAGCGCGGTCGGGCAGTCGCACCGTGGCGCTGCGCGCGTTGCTCGCCAACCCGTTGGTGCGGCAGTGGGACCTCGCCGTTGCGGTGCTGGACGAGACGCTGCGCGCCAATCGCGCGCACCTGCCGCTGTTCGCGGCCGACGGGGGTTAGGACAGCTCGGCCGCGGCCGCACGATCGATCAGCCAGAGCGTGCGCTCGCGGCCGTGCGGGCCGGCCGACGGGACCTGCTCGCGCGGCGCGCCACTGAGGGCCTGCGCCACCGCATGCGCCTTGCCGTCGCCCGCGGCGATGAACCAGACCTCGCGGGCCGCGTCGAGCGTCGGGAAGGTCAGCGAGATGCGGGTCGGCGGTGGCTTGGGCGAGTCGTGCACCCCGGTCACCGCCGCGTCGAGCACTCGGGTTCCCGGGTGTCCGGGGAAGAGCGAGGCGCAGTGCCCGTCCGGCCCGAGCCCGAGCAGGATCACGTCGAAGGCCGGCACCGTGCCGTCGCCCGGCCCGGCGGCGACGAGTTCGGCGGCGTACGCCGCGGCCGCCGCCTCGACGTCGTCGAAGCCCGCATCGGCGGCCGGCATCCGGTGCACCCGCGCCGGGTCGACGGCCACATGATCGAACAGCAAGGTGAGCGCCGGCCGGTCGTTGCGGTCGTCGGAGTCGGCGGGCACGTACCGTTCGTCGCCCCACCAGATGTGCACGCGCGGCCAGTCGATCGAGTTGCGGTCGGCCGAGGCCGCGATCGCGCCGAGGACCTGCTCGAGGATCCCCCCGCCCGTGACGACCAGGTGGGCCTCGGGCCGCGCGCGCAGGGCGTCACCGAGGAGTGCGAGCACCCGGCCGGCCGTGCTCGCCGCGAGGCGGTCGGCCGATTCGGCCACGATGACCTCGGGGGCGGCCTCGCTCATGAAGAGCCCTGCTCGGCGACCGCCGGATCGTGCCAGATGTGCTTGCGCACGGGGGAGTGCTCTTCGATCCCGTCGACGCCGGTGGCGCTGGACAGGGCCTCGGCGTAGACGTGGTCATGATCGAGCCGGCGCAGCTCCTCGGCCAGCAACTCGCCGAGCGGCCGCTCGCCGAACGGCATGTACGAGTCCTGCTGGCCCTCGCGCCGCAGCACGAGGCTGCTGCCCTCGATCTCGGCCCGCGTCGACTTGCCGTCGGCGAAGGCGATCTCGACGCCGCTGATCGGCTCGTCGTCGTCGCCGTCGACCCCGGCCTCGATGTGTAGCCGGGCGGCCAGCCAGCCGGCGAGCAACCGGGCCGACGGCTCGTTGACGCCGCCGTGCACGGTGGCCGAGCTGGCCTCGCGGTGGGCGCCGTCGAAGGCCGAGGCCAGCGCCACCCGCCACGGCGTGAGCCGCGTCCAGGCCAGATCCGTGTCGCCCGGCGCGAAGTCGTCGGCCCGCTGCCGCAGCGCGTCGTTCGGATCCGACGCCCGCAACGCGTCGGTGATGCGCCGCTCGGCGAAGACCCCGAGCGGGTCGTACGCGATCTTCTCGGGCGGCTGCCCGTGCCACCACGTGACGACCGGTGCGTCCGGGGCCAGAAGGGGCAGCGTGACCGACTCGGCGTGCAGGGCCAGCCGGCCGTACATCCGCAGGACGACGGCCTCACCCGGACCGAGCCGGCCCCCGATGGTCACCTCGGCGTCGAGCCGCGGCACCGGGGCGTCGATGTGCCGGCGCACTACGACGAGCATGCGCATCGGGTGGCGGCTGGCCGCGATCGTGGCGGCCTCCTCAGCCTCTTCGACGTCCTGGTGGTCGACGACGACGACGAGGGTCAGCGCGATGCCGCTCGTCACCGCCCCGCCCGTGCGCCGCTCGGCCGCCAGCGCCTTCACCACGGCGGTTCCGGTGGTGTCCCACAGCGTGGTCACGGTCGCCTCCACTGCCGGCCGTCGGCGGCGAGCATGTCGTCGGCCTCTTTGGGGCCCCATTCGCCGGCGCGGTAGAGATGCGGCGTGCTGCCGGCCCAGAACTGCTCGAGCGGGTCGATGACGCGCCAGGAGGCCTCGACCTCCTCGCTGCGCGGGAACAGCGTGGCGTCGCCGACGAGGACGTCCAGGATCAGCCGCTCGTAGGCCTCAGGGGACGATTCGGTGAAGGCCTCGCCGTAGAGGAAGTCCATCGCGACGTCGCGCACCTCCATCGCGCTGCCCGGCACCTTCGACCCGAATTTCAGGGTGACTCCCTCATCGGGCTGGACCCGGATGACCAGCTGGTTGTGCCCGAGCTCCTGGGTGTCGGTCTTGCTGAACGGCAGATGCGGAGCCTTCTTGAACAGCACCGCGATCTCGGTGACCCGCTTCGGCAGGCGCTTACCCGTGCGCATGTAGAACGGGACGCCGGCCCACCGGCGGGTCTCGACCCCGAGCCGCACCGCGGCGAAGGTCTCGGTGTCGGAATCGTCGGGGATGCCGTCCTCGGCGCGGAAGGCGAGGGCCCGCTCACCGGCCAGCCAGCCCTGGTCGTACTGGCCCCGCACGGCGTAGCAGGGCAGGTCGGACGGCAGCGAGATCGCCCGCAGCGCCTTGAGCTTCTCGATCCGGACGGCTTCGGGGGAGAACTCGACCGGCTCCTCCATGGCCGTGAGCGCGAGCAGCTGCAGCAGGTGGTTCTGCAGCACGTCGCGGGCCGCGCCGGTGGCCTGGTAGAACGCCGCCCGGCCGCCGATGCCGACGTCTTCGGCCATCGTGATCTGCACGGAGTCCACGTAGTTGGCGTTCCAGACCGGCTCGAACCACAGGTTGGCGAAGCGCAGGGCCAGCAGGTTCTGCACCGTCTCCTTCCCGAGGTAGTGGTCGATGCGGTAGACGTCGCGCGGGGGGAAGACGTCGTCGACGAGGCTGTTGAGTTCGATCGCGCTCGACAGGTCGTGGCCGAACGGCTTCTCGACCACGACGCGGCGCCAGCCCCGCGCCTTCACGGCGTCGGACAGGCCGGTGCGTTCCATCTGCTTGAGGACGTCGGGGAACAGCGACGGCGGCACCGACAGGTAGAACGCGGCGTTGCCGTGGATGCCGTGCGACTCGCGCAGCCCGTCCATGACCTCGACGAGCTCGTCGAACGCCTTGTCGTCGCTGAACGAACCTTCGACGAAACGGGTGTTGGCGGCGAGGCGCTTCCAGACCTCTTCGTTCCAGTTGGTGCGGGCACCGTCCTTGGCGCTCTTGCGGGCCAGCGCCTCGAACGAGCCGCCGCCGGGCCAGTCGGCACGGGAGAAGCCGACCAGGACGAAGTCAGTCGGCAGCAGCCCGCGGTTGGCCAGGTCGTAGACCGCCGGGATCAGCTTCTTGCGCGAAAGGTCGCCGCCGATGCCGAAGATGACGAGCGCGCACGGTTCGGGCACCCGCGGCAGCCGTCGATCGGCCGGGTCGCGCAGTGGGTTCGACCCGTCGGCGCCGAGATCGCTCAGCCCGGTGGCCACCGCGGCCGGCGTCGGCGCCCGACCCCGGTCGTCCTCGTTGGCCTCGGGCCCGGAGTTCTCCTCGACGTCGGCCTTCGACTCGGCCTCGGGCACGTCCGTTTCGCTCATCGGCCTTCTCGCGCCGCGGGATCCGGGTTCATTTCCCGGCGGCGTCGAGCTGGCTGTGGACGGCTTCGGCGAGCTGGGCGTAGGAGTCCTCGAACTTCTGGACGCCTTCGGCCTCGAGCACCTCGATGAACTCGTCGTAGTCGATGCCGATTTCCTTGAGGTCGTCGATGACCTTGCGGGCGGCGTCATAGGTTCCCGCGATCGCATCCGGACGGATCGTGCCATGGTCGGCCACGGCGTCGAGCGTCGCCTCGGGCATCGTGTTCACGGTGTCGCGGGCGACGAGCTCGGTGACGTACATCGTGTCGTCGTAGGCCGGGTCCTTGACCCCGGTCGAGGCCCATAGCGGCCGTTGAACATGGGCGCCGGCCGCGGCCAGGGCCTTCCAGCGATCGGAGGCGATCACCTTTTCGTAGCGCTCGTACGCGAGCTGGGCGTTGGCGATGGCCGCCTTCCCGCGCAGCGCCTTCGCCTCGTCGGTGCCCAACTTGTCCAGGCGCTTGTCGACCTCGGTGTCGACCCGCGACACGAAGAACGAGGCCACCGAGCGGATCGAGGAGAGGTCGACGCCGTTCTCCTTCGCCTGGTCGAGACCGGCCAGGTAGGCATCCATGACCTGGTCGTACCGGTCCAGTCCGAAGATCAAGGTGACGTTGACACTGATCCCCTCAGCGGTGGCCTCGGTGATCGAGCCCAGCCCCTCTTCGGTGGCCGGAATCTTGATCATCACATTGGGCCGGTCGACCAGCCACCAGAGCCCCCTGGCCTCGGCCGTGGTCCGCTCGGTGTCGTGAGCCAGCCGCGGATCGACCTCGATCGACACCCGCCCGTCCTGCCCGTCGGTGCGATCGAACACGGGCCGGAGCACGTCACAGGCCCACCGGATGTCGTAGGCCATCAGCAGCCGGATGGCGTCGTCGCCCTCGATCTTGCGGGCGGCGAGGTCGCGGACCTGCCCGTCGTAGGCATCGCCCTTGTCCAGAGCCTTCTGGAAGATCGTCGGGTTGCTGGTGACGCCCACGACGTGCTTGGTGTCGATGAGGTCCTGCAGGTTGCCCGTGCGCAGCCGCTCGCGGCTGATGTCATCGAGCCAGACCGAGACGCCCGCCTCGGACAGTTGGGCCAGTGCGTCGTCGCTCATGGGAATTCCTCTCGAGGGTCAGTTGCCTGTAGTGGTACCGCGGACCCGACCGGCCCGTTCGAGCGCCGCGTGGGCTGCGGCGACGACGCGGTCGGGGGTGAAGCCGAACTGCTCGAAGAGCACGTCGCCCTCGGCGCTCGCGCCGAAGTGGTCGATCGCGATGATCTCGCCGGAGTCGCCGACCACCTCGCGCCAACCCTGCGGCACGGCCGCTTCGATGCTGACCCGAGCTTTGATGTCGGGCGGCAGCACCTGCTGCTGGTAGGACGACGGCTGGGCCCGGAACCACTCGATGCACGGCATCGAGACGACCCGCACCGATGCGCCGTCGGCCTCGAGTTGTTCGCGCGCCTGCAAGGCCAGCGACACCTCGGACCCGGTGGCGATCAGGATGACCTCGGGCAGGCCGGACGACCCTTCTTCGAGGATGTAGCCACCCTTCACCGCGTCGACCGTCTTCGCCGGATCGAGCACCGGCAGATTCTGCCGGGACAGCGCGAAGCCGACCGGCCCGTCCGTCTTCTCCAGCGTGGCCCGCCAGCAGACGGCGGTCTCGTTGGCGTCGGCCGGGCGCACCATGTCGAAGCCGGGGATCGCCCGCAGGGCGGCCAGGTGCTCGATCGGCTGGTGGGTGGGTCCGTCGCCGCCGAGCCCGATCGAGTCGTGGGTCCACACGAAGATCGACGGGATCTTCATGAGCGCGGACAGCCGCACCGGTGGGCGCATGTAGTCGCTGAACACCAGGAAGGTGCCGCCGTAGGGCCGGGTGCCGCCGTGCAGCACGATGCCGTTGAGGATCGCGCCCATCGCGTGCTCGCGGATGCCGAAGTGCAGCGTGCGGCCGTACGGCCCGCCGCTCCACTCCTTCGTCTGGTGCACGGCCGGGATGAAGCTGGGCTGGCCGTCCATCGTGGTGTTGTTGCTCTCGGCGAGGTCGGCGGATCCGCCCCACAACTCGGGCAGTGCGTCGGCGAGACCGGTGAGCACCTGGCCCGACGCGGACCGGGTCGACACCGAGTTGGGCTTGCCGTCCTTCATCGTCCGGGAAGGAGACGAGCGACGACGTCCACCCGGCGGGCAGGCGCCGCGTGCGCAACCGCTCGACCAGTTCGGCGACCTCGGGGTTCTCGGCGGCCCAGACCTCGAAGTCGGTCTGCCACTTGTCATGCGCGTCGCGGCCGCGCTGGACGACCCCTCGGGCGTGCTCGAGGACGTCCTCGGCGACACCGAAATGGACATCGGGGTCGAAACCAAGCAGCTCCTTGGTGGCACGGATCTCGTCCTCGCCGAGGGCGCTGCCGTGGGCCTTGCCGGTGTTCTGCTTCGTCGGCGCGGGCCAGCCGATGATCGTGCGGATCGAGATGATCGACGGCTTGTCCGTGACCGCCTTCGCCTTCTCGATCGCCTTCTCGATGGCGACGACGTCTTCGCCCGAGTCGACCTGCTGCGTGTGCCAGCCGTACGCGGCGTAGCGGGCCAGCACGTCCTCGCTGAACGCCACCGCCGTGTCGTCCTCGATGGAGATGTGGTTGTCGTCATAGAAGAGGATCAGGTTGCCCAGCTGCTGGTGCCCGGCCAGCGACGAGGCCTCGCTGGTGATGCCCTCTTCCATGCAGCCGTCGCCGGCGATGACATAGATGTGGTGGTCGAACGGTGACTCACCGACTGCGTGGGTCGGGGTCGAACAGGCCACGCTCGCGGCGCGAGGCCATCGCCATGCCGACGGCGTTGGCGACCCCCTGCCCGAGCGGGCCTGTGGTGACCTCGATGCCGGCCGTGTGCCCGTACTCGGGGTGGCCCGGCGTCAGCGAGCCCCACGTGCGAAGGGACTCGAGGTCGGAGAGTTCGAGGCCGTAGCCGGACAGGAACAGCTGGCAGTACTGGGTCAATGAGGAGTGGCCGTTGGACAGGACGAACCGGTCGCGGCCGATCCAGGTGGGATCGGTCGGGTCGTGGCGCATGACCCGCTGATAGAGCAGGTAGGCCAGCGGCGCGAGGCTCATGGCCGTCCCGGGGTGACCGTTGCCGACCTTCTGGACCGCGTCTGCGGCGAGGAGCCGGGCGGTGTCGACGGCCTTCGTGTCGAGATCGGTCCACCAGCCGGGGTGCGTCGTGTTGACGCCGTCCGCGCGATCTGCCGTGTCGGTCACAGGCGCTTCGTCCCTTCGCAAGGTGGTGCTGGGCCGGGCGCTGCGCCCGGATTCTGCGGTTGTCGTACCCATTCGCCAGCGTAGCCACATCGGGAGGGCCAGGAAGGGTCGAAAGCGAGTCCGATCCGCCACCGCGCCGCGCTGAGCCTGAGTGCGGATCGCCCGGGTGCGCCGGTTACTCTGATCCGGTGACCCCAAACCCTGGAGCTCCCGATCGCGGGCCCCGCGGCCCCCGAATCGCTCGTCTGCGCTCCCCGGCGCGGGTACCCTGCCGATGACGCAGACCCCCGTCGCGCCGATCGATTCGGCGTCGCCCGACCGGGCCGACGACGGTGAAACGTCGACAAGCGCACCCGCGCGACCGGCCCGCCCGCCGCGCACCCGCGGCCGGGTTGCGTCCTACGTTGCGCTCACCAAACCGCGGATCATCGAGCTGCTGCTGGTCACGACGCTGCCCTCGATGATCCTGGCCGCGGACGGCCTGCCGCACCTGGTGGGTCGTCGTGGCCACGATGGTTGGCGGCACCCTGGCGGCCGGCAGCGCCAACGCCCTGAATTGCTACGTCGACCGCGACATCGACGCGCTCATGCGCCGCACCACGCACCGGCCGCTGGCGCGGCACGACGTCTCGCCCACCGGCGCCCTCGTGTTCGGGCTGGTGCTGGGGCTGCTGGCCGTCGGCCTGATGGGCGGCGTCACCAACTGGCTGGCGGCCGGCCTGACCGCCGCCGCCATCGCGTTCTACGTCGTCGTCTACACGATGCTGCTCAAGCGCCGCACCGCGCAGAACATCGTGTGGGGCGGCGCCGCCGGCTGCATGCCGGTGCTGATCGGCTGGTCGGCGGTCACCGGCTCGCTCGCCTGGCCGCCGGTCGTGCTGTTCGCGGTCGTGTTCTTCTGGACGCCGCCGCACTTCTGGGCGCTGGCGATCCGGTACCGCGAGGACTACGCGCGGGCCGGGGTACCGATGCTGCCGGTCGTCGCGTCGCCGCAGCGGGTCGCCCGCGAGATCGTCGTCTACTCCTGGCTGACCGCGCGGTGTCGCTGGCGCTGTGGCCGCTGGCCACCGGCTGGGTCTACGGCGTGCTCGCGATCGCTGGCCGGAGCCGCGCTGATCGTCGCGGCCCACCGGCTGCTGGCGCCGCACCAAGGCCGGAGCCGAACGCCAAGGCGGCCATGCAGCTGTTCCACCTGTCCAACAGCTACCTCGCGTTCGTGTTCGTGGCCGTCGCGGTCGACACCTTCGTCCGCTGATCTGATTCGCCGCGGGCGTCCCTCCTCACGGACCGCTCGCTGCGCTCGGGTCCATCGTCAGTCGCGCTCGCTGACACTCGCCCGCAAGCTCGGTGCGCTCGCGCGGCGGCGGGCTCTTCGCGCGAGCGCTCATCGCGTGGCTCGTTGCGTTCGTCGCGGCCGGGTTCCACCCCCATAGGATCGGGGGATGCCTTCGGTCCTGCTCGCGACGTGTGCCGCGCTGCCTGAGGCGGACGAGGACGCCGACGTCCTGGTGCGAGCACTCGCTGCGCAGGGGGTCGACGCGCGCTGGGCGGTGTGGACCGATCCGTCGGTCGACTGGGACGCCGGGCTCGACCGTCCTGCGCACGACGTGGGACTACACCGCGACCGTGGACGCCTTCCTGCAGCTGGGTCGACGGCCTCGCCCGGGTCGCCAATCGGCCCCGCGGTGGTGCGCGTGGAACACCGACAAGCTCTACCTGCGCGATCTGGCCGAAGCGGGGGTGCCGACCGTGCCGACCGTCGTTCGTCGGCACCGGGCGAGACCCGGTCGCTGTTCGACTGGACCGCGTCCGGCGAGATCGTGGTCAAGCCGTCGGTCGGCGCCGGTTCGCGCGGCGCCGGCCGGTTCACCCGCGACCGGGCCGCGGCCGCGCAGCAGCACATCGCCGACGCTGCACGCCGCCGGGCGCACGGTGCTGGTGCAGCCCTATCTCGCCGCGGTCGACACGGCGGGCGAGACGGCGCTGATCTACGTCGACGGGCGAGTTCAGCCACGCGATCCGCAAGGGGCCGATGCTGCCGGCGGGTGTGGCCCACCCGGTGCACGGCGGGAGCTCTACGTCGCCGAGACGATCGAGGCGCGGGTGCCGGAGCCGGCCGAACTCGCGGTCGGAGCGGTCGTCGCTGGCAGGCCGTCCGCGACCGGTTCGGCGCCGACCAGCTCTACACCCGGGTCGATCTGCTGCCGTCGCCCGCACGGTCCGGTGGTGGTCGAGCTGGAACTCACCGAGCCGTCGCTGTTCCTGCAGCACGGCAGCGGCGACGACGATCCGGCGGCCACCTTCGCCGCGGCGATCGCGGCCCGGGCATGACCGCCCCGCCGGCCCCCGCCGGCCGCGCGACTGCCCCGGCGGCGACGGTCGGCACGTTCCCGCAGGTCGCCGCCGAGCGGTTGCGGGCCCTGCGGCGGATGAAGATCATCGCCGGCGGGCTGCTGCTGCTGGCCGCCGGCGTCTACGTCGTCTGCCGCGCCGTCGGCGACGGCGACGGCGCGTGGGGCTACATCCAGGCGGCGGCCGAGGCGTCCATGGTCGGCGGGCTGGCCGACTGGTTCGCCGTCACCGCGCTGTTCCGGCACCCGCTGCGGCTGCCGATCCCGCACACGGCGATCATCCCGGAGAAGAAGGACCAGATCGGCGAGGGGCTGGCCGGCTTCGTCCAGGAGTACTTCCTGACGAGCGAGATCGTCAGCGAGCGGGTGGCCGCGGCTGAGGTGCCGCGCCGGGTGGGCGAGTGGCTGGCCGAGCCGGCGCACGCGCACCGGCTGGCCGAGGAGCTCAGCCGCGCCGATCAGCGGCATGGCCCGGCGTGCTGCGCGACGACGAGCTGCGCAACTCGGTGGCCACGTTCGCCGACAAGCGGCTGCGCGAGCTCGACATCGCCCCGCTGCTGGCCCGGCTGATCGACGCGATGTGCGACGCCGGCCAGCACCAGGCCGCGCTGACGACGTTCCTGCGCGGGGCCCGCAAGTTCCTGGAGAACAACCGCACCGAGTTCCGCGAGCGGCTGGGTCGAGGAGTCGCCGGAGTGGGTGCCGGAATGGCTCGACGACCGGGTGTTCAACAAGGGCTTCAGCCTGCTGCAGTCGTTCCTCGCCGACGTCATCGACGACGACGAGCACGCGCTGCGTCAGGGTTTCGACGACCCAGCTGCGCGAGCTGGCCGAGCGGCTGCGCACGGACCCGGAGCAGATCGCCAAGGTCGAGGCGGCCCGCGACCAACTGCTCGACCACCCGCGCATCCGCGAGTACCTCGCCAACCTCTGGGACTCGCTGAAGCAGCTCGCGCTGCGCGAGGCCGACGACCCCGACTCCGACCTGCGCCGCTCGGCCGAGTCGCTGACCGTCCGGGTCGGCGAGGTGCTGCGCGACGACCCGGCGTGGCCGCCAAGGTCGACGAGGCGCTGCAACGGCTCGTCGGCCACGTCGTCACGCACTACGCCGACGACCTCACCGCGGTCATCTCGACGACCGTCGCAGCGCTGGGACACCGAGGAGACCAGCCGCCGCCTCGAGCTGCAGGTCGGCCGCGATCTGCAGTTCATCCGGATCAACGGCACCGTGGTCGGCTCGCTGGCCGGCGCTGGCGATCTACGCGCATCACCCAGCTGTTCTGAGCGGCCGCGCTACTTGCTGGGCTGCGGCAGGTCGCAATGGGTCTTGGGATTGGCGCCGAGGTAGTTCAGCGGGCCGGCCAGGATCGTCAGCAGCATCGTCCCGAAGGTGGCGCAGCTCTGTCTTGCGATCGTTGTAGTAGTGCCGTTGGCCCGCCGCGATAGCCCCGATGATCAGCCACACGAGGACGAGCATGGCCACGATGCGGCCGGCGCCGCTACGCCCTCGATACCCGGACTGCATTGTCATGCAGCGGAGGTACCCGCATTCGTCGTGCGCGTCACGAACAGCACCCGCAGGGCGGCGAGCCAGACGAGACAGGCGCCGAGCATGTGCAGCCCGACGAGCAGCGGCCGGCACGTGCAGGAAGTACTGCGTGTAGCCGATGGCGCCCTGGGCCAGCTCGACGCCGAGCAGCACCGCCGCTGCACGCTGGACCGCCGGAAGGGCCAGCGCGCGGCCCAGGACGAGCGCACCGACCGTCAGGCCGATGAGCACCATCACCAGGTCGGCGTGCAGCTGGGCCAGCCCGGCGATCGGCAGGTCGATGCGGTGCACCCGTGCCGTTCTTGAGGTCGCCGGCGTGCGGTCCGGCCCCGGTGACGACGGTGCCGGCCACGAGGACCAGCGCCGCGGCCGCGACGAGGAGCCGGTGAGCAACCCGCGCCGGGGCCGGGATCGCCGCCGTCGGATGCTCGCCGAGCCGCCACCAGAGCCGGAAGGTGACGGCGATGATCGCGGCCGAGAGCAGGAAGTGCAGCGCGACCAGCCACGGGTTGAGATCGGTCAGCACGACGATGCCGCCGAGCACGGCCTGGGCCGGGATGCCGGCCAGGGCGAGTGCCGCGAGCCCGATCTGGCGGCGCTGCCGCCAGGCCACGAGCAGGGTCAGCGCCAGCGTGGCCCCGACGACGAAGGTCAGCGTCCGGTTGCTGAACTCGATGACGCCGTTGATGCCGAGCTTGGAGCGCGGCACCAGCGAGCCAGCCGACGCAGCGCGGCCAGGTGGGGCAGCCCAGGCCGGAATCGGTGAGTCGGACGGCGCCGCCGGTGACGACGATGCCGACGTTCACGATCACCGACAGCAGCGCGAGCCGGCGCAGCGCGCACCGCCGAAGCGGTCCAGTCGAGCACCCGCTGCCGCACCGACGGCGGCGCGGCCACCGGGGCCGTCACTCCCACCGGAACCACCGGGCCGCGGCCGGCAGGGCCACCGCGGCCCAGACCAGCAGGGTGAGCGTCTCGCGCAACGGGAGCCCGTCGCCGTGCTGGAGCACCGCGTGCAGCCCGTCGGACAGCGCGGCCGACGGCAGGTACTGCAGGACGTCGCGGGCCGCGCCGCCGTACTTCGACAGCGGGATCGCGATGCCGCCGGCGAACAGCAGCACCAGCCAGATCAGGTTGGCCGCGGCCAGGGTCACCTCGGCCCGCAGCGTGCCGGCCACCAGCAGGCCGAGACCGCCGAACGCGACCGTGCCGAGGACGACGAGCAGCAGCGCGAGCAGCGGGTCGCCGTGCGGGTGCCACGCGAGGGCGAACCCGAGCCCGCAGATCAGCACGAGCTGAACGACCTCGAGCAGCAGGACGGCGGCGGTCTTGCCGCCGATCAGGACCGACCGCGGCAGGGCGGTGGCGCCGAGCCGCTTGAGCACCGCGTACTTGCGCTCGAAGCCGGTGCCGATGGCCAGCCCGGTGAACGCGGCCGACATCACCGCCAGCGTGATGATGCTCGGCACCACGAAGTCGATGCGCGGCCCGGCGCCGAGCGAGTAAAGCAGCGGCAGGTTGAAGAAGAACAGCAGCAGCAGCGGGATGAGCAGGGTGAGCCCGACCTGCTCGGCGTTGCGCAGCAGGAGCTTGAACTCCATCGCGGTCTGCGCCGCCAGCATCCGCGCCAGCGGGGCGGCGGCCGGCGCCGGCGTGAAGCGCCCGGCCGGAGCGACGCTCATTGCCTCAACCTCGCGTCGCTCATGCGCGCAGCTCGCGACCGGTGAGGTCGAGGAAGACGTCCTCGAGGGTGCGGCGCTCGATCGGAAAGCTCCTCGGCCATCACCTGCTGGGCCGCGCACCAGGCGGTGAGCGTGGCGAGCAGCTGCGGGGTGACCTCGCCGGTGACGAGGTAGCGGCCGGGCTCGGGCTCGGTGGCCAGCGAACCCTCGGGCAGGGCGGCCACCAGCGAGTCGAGCGGCAGCGCCGGCACGGCCCGGAACCGGATCTGGCCCTCGGCCCCGGACCGGGTCAGCTCGGCCGGGCTGCCCTGCGGCGACGATCCGGCCCGCGTCGATCACGACGACCGTGTCGGCGAGCTGCTCGGCCTCGTCCAGGAAGTGCGTGGTCAGCACCACGGTGACGCCGTCGGCGCGCAGGCTGCGGACGAGGTCCCAGGTGCCGCGCCGCGCCTGCGGATCCATGCCCGATGTCGGCTCGTCGAGGAAGACGAGCTCGGGCCGGGCGACCAGGGCGAGCGCCAGGGACAGCCGCTGCTGCTGCCCGCCCGAGAGCCGCTTCACCGCCGTCCCGCCCACCTCGGCCAGGCCGACGATCTCGAGCAGGTCGGCCGGCTGTTGAGGGTGCGCGGCGTAGGCGGCGAAGAGGCGGAGCAGCTCGAGGGCGGTGGCCCCGGTGTAGCCGCCGACGCCGTCCTGCAGCATCACCCCGACGCGGGGGCGCAGCGCGGGTGCGGCCGGGTCGAGACCGAGCACCCGGACCGTCCCGGAATCGGCCCGCCGAAAGCCCTCGCAGATCTCCACCGTCGTGGTCTTGCCGGCGCCGTTGGGCCCGAGCATCGCCAGCACGCGGCCGCGCGGCACGCACAGCGAGAGGCCGTCGACCGCGCGCCGGGCGCCGTAGGCCTTGACGAGGTCGATGACCTCGACGGCCGGTGAGGCCGGTGGGCGGGGGGACACCCAGTCAGTCTAGGAATCGGGCGGCCGGTACGGCGCGCGGCGCCGGGCCCAGTGACCCGAGGCTCAGCCCGCGACCTTCGTCGAGGAGGCGAACGAGTCGACGTAGTCCTGCCCGGACAGCTGCTGGACCGCGGTGCGGATCGTCTCGGTGACCTCACGCAGCACCCGGGAGCTGCGCTCCTGATCGGCGAGGTGGCCGAAATGCAGCGGCCGATCCGTAGTTGACCGCCACCGGCGCGCGGTGCCACCGCCGGGTGTTCGGCGGCTGGACCTCTCGGGTGCCGACCAGCCCGACCGGCACCACCGGCGCTCCGCTGCGCAGCGCGAGCCGGGCCACGCCGGTGCGGAACTTGTACAGCTGGCCGTCGGGGGACCGGGTGCCCTCGGGGAAGATCCCGAGTGCCCCATTCGCACCGAGTACCTCGACCCCGATGTCGATCACCGCGGCCGCCGAGCGGGTGTCGCCGCGCGCGACCGGGACCTGGCCGAGGCCATGGAAGAAGGCCGCCATCGCCCGGCCGCGCAGGCCCGGAGTGGTGAAGTACTCGGCCTTGGCGAAGAAGAAGACCTGTCGCCGGGCTGTCACGGGGATGAAGAACTCGTCGGCGAACGAGTCGTGATTGGCGGCGAGGATCACCGGGCCCGTCGGGGGACGTGCTCGGCGCCGGAGATCTGGGGCCGGTAGACCACCCGCAGCGCCGTTCCGAGCGTCAGTTCCATGGTCCGATAGAGCACCCGGGCAACCTATCGGAGCCGTGTTTCGTGGGGGCGGCTGCACGACGTCAGGGAAATACGTCATACTGGTGTTGTGAAATTCGCCGCCGGCTCTGCGACAGGTGCTCCTGCCTGCGACAAGCCGGCCGACCGCACCCGCGATGCCGTGGCCCGCGCGGTCCTCGAGCGCGGTCCGCAGAACGCCGCCGATCTCGCCGAGCGCCTCGGGCTCTCGGCCGCCGGCGTGCGCCGGCATCTCGACGCCCTGGTGGCCGACGGCCTGCTGATCGAGCGCGAACCCCGCCCGTCCGCCCACCGCAGCCGGGGCCGCCCGGCCCGCACCTACGCTCTCACCGACGCCGGCCGGGCCGCCTTCCCGCACGCCTATGACGACCTCGCCAGCACGGCGCTGCGCTACCTGCGCGACACCGGTGGCGAGCAGGCCGTCACCGAGTTCGCCGAGCACCGCGCCGCCACGTTGGCCCGCGAGCTGCGCGCCGGCGTCGACCGCAATGCGCCGCTCGCCACACGCTCCGATGCCCTGGCCGCCGGCCTCTCCGCGCATGGCTACGCTTCGACGACTCAGGCCGTCACCGACGCCGACGCGGGGGTGCAGGGCATCCAGATCTGCCAGCACCACTGCCCCGTCGCCCACGTGGCGGCCGAGTTCCCGCAACTGTGCGAGGCCGAGACGCGCGCGTTCGAGCAGGTGCTCGGCACGTACGTCCAACGCTTGGCCACCATCGCCCACGGCGACGGTGTCTGCACCACGCACGTGCGCGTCCCGAAGAGCACGACCCCGACCAGCCTGAGCTCGAAGACCCAGGAAACCCTGACCGCCCGATCCGGGAGGAACTCGATATGACCACAGCCCCAGAGCGTGTGCTGACGCAGGACGAGCAGATCGACTCGCTCGGCCGCTACGGCTTCGGCTGGTCCGATTCGGACGTGGCCGGTGCGTCAGCCCAGCGTGGTCTCTCGCCGGCGGTCGTCCGCGACATCTCGGCCAAGAAGAGCGAACCCCAGTGGATGCTCGACCGCCGGTTGAAGGCGCTGTCGATCTTCGACAAGAAGCCGATGCCGAGCTGGGGCTCGGATCTGTCCGGCATCGACTTCGACAACATCAAGTACTTCGTCCGCTCGACCGAGAAGCAGGCCGCCACGTGGGACGACCTGCCCGCGGACATCAAGAACACCTACGACAAGCTCGGCATCCCCGAGGCCGAGAAGCAGCGTCTGGTCTCCGGTGTCGCGGCGCAGTACGAGTCCGAGGTGGTCTATCACAAGATCAACGAGGAACTCGAGAAGCAGGGCGTCATCTTCCTGGACACCGACAGCGCGCTGAAGGAGTACCCCGAGCTGTTCGAGGAGTACTTCGGCTCGGTCATCCCGTCGGGTGACAACAAGTTCTCGGCGCTCAACACCGCGGTGTGGTCGGGTGGCTCGTTCATCTACGTGCCGAAGGGCGTGCACGTCGAGATCCCGCTGCAGGCCTACTTCCGCATCAACACCGAGAACATGGGCCAGTTCGAGCGCACCCTGATCATCGTCGACGAGGACGCCTACGTGCACTACGTCGAAGGCTGCACGGCGCCGATCTACTCGAGCGACTCGCTGCACTCGGCCGTGGTCGAGATCATCGTCAAGAAGGGCGGCCGCTGCCGCTACACGACCATCCAGAACTGGTCGAACAACGTCTACAACCTGGTCACCAAGCGGGCCAAGGCCGAGGCCGGCGCCACCATGGAGTGGATCGACGGCAACATCGGTTCCAAGGTCACCATGAAGTACCCGGCCGTGTGGCTCACCGGCGAGTACGCCAAGGGTGAGGTGCTCTCGATCGCGTTCGCCGGCGAGGGTCAGCACCAGGACGCCGGGGCCAAGATGCTGCACCTCGCCCCGCACACGTCCTCGACGATCATCTCCAAGTCGGTGGCGCGCGGCGGTGGCCGCACCAGCTACCGCGGCCTCGTCCAGGTCAACAAGGGGGCGCACCACAGCGCGTCCACGGTGAAGTGCGACGCGCTGCTCGTCGACGACATCAGCCGGTCCGACACGTATCCGTACGTCGACGTCCGCGAGGACGACGTCTCGATGGGCCACGAGGCCACGGTCTCGAAGGTCAGCGAAGACCAGCTGTTCTACCTGATGAGCCGCGGGATGTCCGAGGACGAGGCGATGGCGATGGTCGTGCGCGGCTTCGTCGAGCCCATCGCCCGTGAGCTGCCGATGGAGTACGCCCTCGAGCTCAACCGCCTGATCGAACTGCAGATGGAAGGGGCTGTGGGATAAGACCCACCAAGTTTTCTCGCAAGCTCGAAAACTTGTCAGGGACCCCGAAAGGCAAAATATGACCACGCTTCTCACCCGCACTGGCTCGCCGGCCGAACGGTTCACCTCGCGCGACCCGGACGACTTCCCCATTCCGTCGTCCGCGCAAGAGGACTGGCGCTTCACCCCGCTGGCCCGGGTCCGCGAGTTCTTCGAGCCGTTCGAGCCGGACGGCGTCATCGAAGGTGACGTCGCCGTCCCGCCCGGGGCCCGCGCCGATCTCGTCGACCCGTCGACCGTGGCGGGCTTCGGCCGGGCGCTGATCCCGGCCGACCGGGTCAGTGCGCTCGCGATGGCGCACGCCCGCGCCGGTCTGCACATCACCGTCGATCCCGACGTCGAGCTCGACGCCCCGATCGTGCTGAACCGCCACGGCATCAGCGGCCGCTCCTACAGCCACCACGTCGTCGAGGTCGGGGCCAACGCCAAGGCCACGTTGATCATCGATCACCGCGGTCTGATCAAGGTCGCCGCCAACATCGAGTTCATCATCGGCGACGGCGCGTCACTGTCCGTCGTCGCGGTCAACGCCGCCGACGACGGTTCGGTGCAGCTGTCGGCCTACGCCGCGCTCGTGGGCCGCGACGCGAGCTACCGGCACGTCAATGTCACGCTGGGCGGCTCGGTCGTGCGGATCGTGCCCACGGTGCGCTTCGCCGGACCGGGCGGCCAGGCCGAACTCCTGGGCGTGAGCTTCGCCGGTGAGGGCCAGCACTTCGAGAGCCGGCTGTTCGTCGACCACGACGAGCCGAACTGCCGGTCGAACGTCCTGTACAAGAACGCGCTGCTCGGTGAGTCGGCTCGCACGGTGTGGATCGGCGACGTCCGCATCCGGCCGAGCGCGACCGGCACCGACACCTACGAGATGAACCGCAACCTGTTGCTGTCGGACGGGGCTCGGGCCGACTCAGTGCCCAACCTCGAGATCGAGACCGGCAACATCACCGGCGCCGGCCATGCCAGCGCCACGGGACGTTTCGACGACCTGCAGTTGTTCTACCTGCAGTCACGCGGCATCCCCGAGGCCGAAGCCCGCCGCCTCGTCGTGCGCGGCTTCTTCGCCGACGTGGTCGAGCGCATGGGCGTGCCCGACCTGCAACACCAGATCATGACCGCGATCGAGGCCCGGCTGGGCTTCGTCCCTGAGTTGGAGACTGACTGATGGCCACGCTCGATATCCGCGATCTGCACGTCACCGTCGGATCCGGCGACGACACTGCCGAGATCCTGAAGGGCGTCGACCTCACCGTTTCGTCCGGCGAGACGCACGCCATCATGGGCCCCAACGGCTCCGGCAAGTCCACCCTGGCCTACTCGATCGCCGGGCACCCGAAGTACACCGTCACGAGCGGTTCGGTGACGCTCGACGGCGAGGACGTCCTGGCCATGACCGTCGACCAGCGCGCCCGGGCCGGTCTCTTCCTGGCCATGCAGTACCCGGTCGAAGTGCCCGGCGTGTCGGTCTCGAACTTCCTGCGCACCGCGGCGACCGCTGTGCGCGGCGAGGCGCCCAAGCTGCGCACCTGGGTCAAAGAGGTCAACACCGCGATGTCCGAGCTGGGCATGGACAAGGCCTTCGCCGAGCGCAACGTGAACGAGGGATTCTCCGGTGGTGAGAAGAAGCGCCACGAGATCCTGCAGCTCGAGCTGCTCAAGCCGAAGATCGCCATCCTCGACGAGACCGACTCCGGCCTCGACGTCGACGCGCTGCGGGTCGTCAGCGAGGGTGTCAACAAGGTGCGCGGCACCGGCATCGGCACCCTGCTGATCACCCACTACACGCGCATCCTGCGTTACATCGAGCCCGATTTCGTGCATGTCTTCTTCGACGGCCGCATCGCCGAGTCCGGTGGCAAGGAGCTCGCCGACCGGCTCGAGGCCGAGGGGTACACCCGTTTCGGCGTCAACGAGACGGCTTCGGCCTGAGGTCAGTGGAGAGGGACGAGCAGTGAGTCTGGACGTCGAGGCGGTACGCAAGGATTTCCCGATCCTGGCGCGTGAGGTGCACGGGGTTCCGTTGGTGTACCTCGACAGCGCGAACACCTCGCAGAAACCGCAGATCGTGCTCGACACGCTGACCGAGTTCTACGAGCGGCACAACGCCAACGTCGCCCGGGCGGTCCACACCCTCGGGTCGGAGGCGACCACGGCCTTCGAGGACGCCCGGGACAAGGTGGCGGCGTTCGTCAACGCGCCCAACCGCGACGAGATCGTCTTCACCAAGAACTCGACCGAGGCGCTGAACCTCGTCGCCTACTCGATCTCGAACGCCACCACCTTCCCGGGTGCCGACCGGTTCCGCATCGGTCCGGGTGACGAGATCGTGGTCACCGAGATGGAGCACCACAGCAACCTCGTGCCGTGGCAGCTGCTGTGCCAGCGTACGGGCGCGACATTCCGCTGGCTGCCGATCGATACTGATGGCGAGAATGCCGGCCGTCTTGCTGAGTCTTCCATCGACGAGATCATCACCGAGCGCACCAAGGTCGTCGCCTTCGTCCACCAGTCCAACGCCCTGGGCACGATCAACCCGGTGTCGCGGATCGTCGCGCGGGCCCGGGCGGTCGGCGCGCTCACCGTCCTCGACGCCTCGCAGTCGGCGCCGCACCTGCCGCTCGACGTGCAGGCCCTCGGCGTCGACTTCGCCGCGTTCACCGGGCACAAGATGTACGGCCCCACCGGCGTCGGTGTCCTCTGGGGCCGCTACGAGCTGCTGGCCGAGCTGCCGCCGTTCCTCGGCGGCGGCGAGATGATCGAGACCGTCGACCTGTCCGGCACCACCTACGCCGCGCCACCGCACCGCTTCGAGGCCGGCACCCCGATGATCGCCCAGGCGGTCGGGCTGGGTGCGGCCGTCGACTACCTGACGGCGCTCGGCATGGCCGACGTCGCGGCCCACGAGCACGCGCTCGTCACATACGCCCTCGACGGTCTCGCCACCGTCGAGGGCCTCACCATCGTCGGCCCGGCGGCGCCGGTCGACCGCGGCGCCACCATCGCGTTCACGCTCGCCGGCGTGCACCCGCACGACGTGGCCCAGCTGCTGGACGAGCAGGGGATCGCGGTGCGCGCGGGCCATCACTGCGCCCGTCCGGTGTGTGTGCGCTACGGCGTCGCGGCCACCACCCGCGCGTCGTTCGGCGTCTACACCACCACCGACGAGATCGATGCCCTGGTGCGCGGTGTTACCCGGGTGAAGGACGTTTTCGCATGACGCTGCCAATGGAGAGTCTGTACCAGCAGATCATCCTCGATCACTACAAGCACCCGCAGCATCGCGGCCTGCCCGAGAGCTTCGACGCCGAGGTTCACCATGTGAACCCCACCTGCGGCGACGAGGTCACCCTGCGGGTGCGGCTGGCCGACGGCGCGATCGTCGAGCTCGGCTGGGAGGGCGACGGCTGTTCGATCAGCCAGGCGTCCACGTCGGTCATGAGCGAGTTGGTCGTCGGCAAGCCCATCGGCGACGCCATGGCGTTGCAGCAGAAGTTTCTCGATCTCATGCAGTCGCGCGGCACCGCCGAGCTGACCGAGACCGACGAGGACGAGCTCGAGGACGCGGTCGCGTTCGAGGGCGTGTCGAAATACCCGGCGCGGGTGAAGTGCGCGCTGCTGGGATGGATGGCGATGAAGAGCGCCGTCGCCGACGCAGAGGAGAAGGCATGACTCAGACGCAGGCCACCGTGCCGTCCCGCGACGAGATCGACGAAGCGATGCGCGACGTCGTCGACCCTGAGCTCGGGATCAACGTCGTCGATCTCGGGCTGCTGTACGACGTGCGGGTCGACGAGACCGACGCCGGCAACGTGATCACCATCGACATGACCCTGACCTCGGCCGCCTGTCCGCTGACCGATGTGATCGAGGACCAGGCCAACTCCGCGATCACCGGTGGTCCCAAGCCGCTGGCCGCCGAGCTGAAGATCAATTGGGTCTGGATGCCGCCGTGGGGACCGGACAAGATCACCGACGACGGTCGTGAACAGCTGCGGGCTCTCGGCTTCAACGTCTGAGACGCGGACCGCTCACATGACCGACACCGTCGCGACCACCCCGGCGATCCGGGCGTTGCGCGTCGTCGCCGCCGTCGAAGCGGTCTCGTGGCTGTTGCTGATCGTGGCGACGATCGTGAAGTACAGCACCGACCCGCACAAGGCGCTGGGCGTGCAGATCATGGGGCCGATCCACGGCGTGCTGTTCCTCGCCTACGTGGGGCTGGCGCTCGAGGTCCGCCGGCGCCTGTCCTGGTCCGGCCGCACGACCCTGGTCGTACTGGCCGACGCGATCATCCCGGCTGGAGGGTTCGTGGTCGCGCGGCGCGCCGACCTGCGGTGAGCGCCGCGGACAACCCGGCGGCGATCGCGCACGACGCTGCCGCGAGATAGAACGCCAGGTCGTAGCGGCCGTTCGCGTCGCGGATCAGCCCGGCGCCCGATGCCGCCACCGCCGCACCCAGCTGGTGGGCGGCGAAGACCCACCCGAACACCACCGGCGCCCGGTCGCCGAAGTAGCTGCGGCACAGGGCCACCGTGGGCGGCACGGTGGCGACCCAGTCCAGGCCGTAGAACAGGATGAACACCCAGGTGCTCGGGCTGGTGTGCGGGGCCAGCAGCGACGGCAGCGCTAGTAGCGAGAGCCCGCGGCCGAGGTAGTAGCCCACGAGCAGCAGCCGGGGGTCGAAACGGTCGGTGAGCCAACCGGAGGCGATAGTCCCGGCCACGTCGAACAGGCCGACGAGTGCCAGCAGGCTGGCCGCCGTGGTTACCGGCATGCCGTGGTCATGGGCCGCCGGGATGAAGTGCGTGCCGATCAAGCCGTTGGTCGTCGCGCCGCAGATCGCAAAGCTGCCGGCCAGGAGCCAGAACGCCGGCACCCGAGCTGCGGCGAACAGGGCGTTGACCGCCGTGGCCGCGCTGCTGCCGACGCGTTGGCTGCGGGCCGGTCCGGGGTCGTCGTCGGTTGCGCCGTACGCGCGCAGGCCCAGGTCGTGCGGGTGATCGCGTAGGAACAGCAGCACCAGCGGGATGACGGCCAGGGCCGCGATCGCCACCACCACCGCGGCGACCCGCCACCCGGCGTGGCCGGTGAGGGGCGCGACCACGGGTAGGAAGATGAGCTGTCCGGTCGCGTTCGCCGCGGTCAGGATCCCGCTCACCAAGCCGCGGCGGGTGACGAACCAGCGGGTCGACACCGTGGCGACGAAGGCCATCGACATCGATCCCGTGCCCACGCCGACGCACCCGCCCCAGAGCAGCAGCAGCTGCCAGCTCTGCGTCATGAACACG
Source organism: uncultured Actinomycetota bacterium (assembly GCA_963764485.1). Lineage (GTDB taxonomy): Bacteria > Actinomycetota > Actinomycetes > Mycobacteriales > Jatrophihabitantaceae > Jatrophihabitans. The sequence continues at coordinate 317,518 of CAVXSM010000001.1, forward strand.
GTCAGCCCGCTGCCGGCGGCGACGAGAACGAGGGCACAGGTGACGACCGGTCGGATCCCGAACCGATCCATCAGTGCGGCGGCGAACGGCGACATCAGACCGAACAGGGTCATGTTGATCGACATCGCGCCGCCGATGGTCGCGTGCGACCAGCCGAACTCGGCGTGCAGCGGGTCCATCAGCACGCTCGGCACCGAGCGGAACGCCGCGGCCCCAAGCATCGTCACGAAGGTGACCGCGGCGACGATCCACGCCGGGTGCACCGGAGCGCGGCGCCGTCCGGCGGGGGACATCGCCTGCGGCCGGACGTCGGAGCGGCTCACCCGACCATCCTGCCGATACCGACCCGGCTCAACTAGTGGCAGGAACGCCATTATGTGTAAGAATCCTGCCATGCCTCGACGCCCTGCGGCCGGATCGGCCGCACCGGCCCGGCCGCACCGGGTGGCCGTCCTCGTGCTGGCCCCCGTGATCGGCTTCGACGCCGCGATCGCGCCGCTGTTGCTCGGCAGCGCAGTCGATCCCGCGGGTCGCCCGCTGTACGAGGTCGCCGTGGTCGGGCTGACCCGAGAACCGGTGCCGACACCGACCGGCTACGCCATCACTCCCGGCGCTGACGTGAGCGCTCTGGCCCGTGCGGACACGGTGATCGTCCCGGGCACCCGGATGGCCGAACCGCGGATGGGCGGCGTGCTAGGTACGCAGTTGCAGGACGCTTTCGCCCTCATCCGTCCGGGCACCCGACTCGTCTCGATCTGCACGGGAGCTTTCGTCCTCGGCGCGGCCGGCGTACTGGACGATCGGCCGGCGACCACGCACTGGGCCCACGCCGCTGCCTTCCGGGCGCTCTATCCACGCGTCCGGCTGGACGAGGACCGCCTCTTCGTGGACGACGGGGACGTGCTCACGTCGGCCGGCCTGGCCGCCGGCCTCGACCTGTGCCTGCATCTGATCCGGCGCGACTTCGGCACCGACGCCGCCAACCACGCCGCTCGGTACTGCGTCGTGCCGCCCTGGCGCGACGGCGGGCAGGCCCAGTTCATCGAGCGGCCGGTGCCGCCGATCGACCAGCAGAGCACGGCCTACGCCCGGGACTGGGCGCTGGCGCATCTCGATCAGGCGCTCGACGTCGCCCGGTTGGCGGCCGAGGCCCGGATGAGCGTCCGGACGTTCAACCGCCGCTTCCGCGAGGAGACCGGCCAGTCGCCCGGCGCGTGGCTCATCGATCGACGCGTCGATCACGCGCGGCACCTGCTGGAATCCACCGAGCTCCCGGTCGAGGACGTGGCCCGCCGGGCCGGCTTGGGCAGCGGGACGACGCTGCGCCAGCACCTGCGAGCGTCGGTCGGCGTAGCCCCGCTGGTGTACCGGCGCACGTTCCGCGGCCCCACCACCTGACCACGCGCTTGCGGACCGAGCTGACCAGATTTCGGCCCGGATTCTGGTCAGCTCGGTCCGCAAGCGCGGTGGTGAGGGTCGGGTCAGCCGAGGTTGTCGGTACCGAACGTGTCGCACGCCTTCGGATCGCCGGTGCGGTAACCGGTCTGCAGCCACTTCTCGCGCTGGGCGCCGCTGCCGTGGGTGAAGGTCTTCTGGTTGATCTGGCCGTTGCCGAGATTTTTCTGGATCCAGTCGTCGCCGATGTGCCCGGCCACCTGCAGCGCGTTCTGCAGATCCTGGGCTTCGATGGACGCGACCAGGGCCGGTTCCCCGTTCGGGCCAGGCTCGGTGGCGTGCTTGGCCCACACCCCGGCGTAGCAATCGGCCTGCAACTCGAGCCGCACCGAATCCGAGGTCGCTCCCTGCCGGGTGCGGACCTTGCTCTCGATCCCGAGCAGATCCTGGACGTGATGCCCGTACTCGTGGGCGAGCACGTAGGCGTCGACGAACGCGCCGCCGCTCGCCTGGAACTGCGTCTCGATGTCGTTGTAGAACGTCAGGTCGATGTACACGCGTTTGTCGGCCGGGCAGTAGAACGGCCCGGCGCCGCTGTCGGCCGCCCCGCAGCCGGTGGAGACCTGGCCGGAGAACCACACCGTGTCCACCGGCGCGTAGCTCTTGCCCAGCGCCGGGAGTTCGCGCGTCCAATACGCCTGGATCGAATCGATGTCGGCGACGACGGCGCACTCGAGCTTGTTGTTCGCGTCCTTTCCGGTTTTGCACTCGGACTTGATCTGCGAGTTGTCCGCGGTGGCCGCTTGGCCGTTCTGGCCGAGCTCGCCGAGGATGGTGGCGGCGGTCTGGCCGGCTCCGCCGCCGCCCACGAAGCTGACGATCAGATAGATGACGATGCCGACGACGCCGATCCCGCCGCCGCCGACCGCGGCGCCGCGGCCGCCGAGCATCCCGCCCAACATGCCGCCGCCCCCGCCGCGGGTGTCCTGGACCTCGGAGGTGTCCAAGCTGGCGTCGTCGTTGTACTTCATGGGCGACATCCTCCCCGACCGGCAGCGGCCGGGTAACCGCCGAGGTGCGGCAATGCCATCGCCGCGCCGGGTATCGTGGGGGCGTGGTGCGAACTGAGAGGTGACCTGGCCGGCTCCCTAACCACCGCCATGTCCATCTCCAGGAGTTACGAATGATCACCGCCACCGATCTCGAGCTGCGAGCCGGCGCCCGCATCCTGCTCGAGCCCACCACCCTGCGCGTGCTGCCCGGCGACCGCATCGGTCTCGTGGGGCGCAACGGCGCCGGCAAGACCACCAGCCTGCGCACCTTCGCGAATGAGACGCTGCCGCACGGCGGTCGGCTCGAGTGCACCGGCCCGGTCGGTTACCTGCCCCAGGATCCACGCACCGGCGATCTCGAGGTGCTGGCCCGCGACCGCGTGCTGTCGGCGCGCGGGTTGGACACGCTCGTCACCGACATCGCCAAGGCCCAGGTCGGGCTGGCCGAACGCCCGCACGACGCCGAGCTGCTGCGCCGTTACGGCACTCTGGAAGAGCGGTTCACCGCCCTCGGGGGCTATGCGGCCGAGAGCGAGGCCGCCCGCATCTGCGCCAACCTCGGCCTGCCCGACCGGGTGCTGGCCCAGCCCCTCGCTACGCTCTCCGGCGGCCAGCGCCGCCGGGTCGAACTGGCCCGCATCCTGTTCGCCGACTCCGGCGCCGAGCCGACGACGCTGCTGCTCGACGAACCGACCAACCACCTCGACGCCGACTCGATCGTCTGGCTGCGCGACTTCCTGCGCCAGCACGTCGGCGGTTTGGTGCTGATCAGCCACGACGTCGGACTGCTCGAGGCCGTCGTCAACAAGGTCTGGTACCTCGACGCGAACCGCGCCGCAGTCGACGTCTACAACGTCGGCTGGAAGACCTACCTCCAGCAGCGCGAGGCCGACGAGAAGCGCCGGCACCGCGAGCGCGCGAACGCCCAGAAGAAGATCGACGCGCTGCACAGTCAGGCCGACAAGATGCGGGCCAAGGCCACCAAGGCGCGGGCCGCGCACCAGATGGACCGACGCGCGGCTGCGCTCGCCGCCGGGTTGGCCGAGGTGCGCGTGCACGACAAGGTCGCGCGGCTGCGGTTCCCGGCGCCGGCCCCCTGCGGACGCACCCCGCTCACGGCCGACGGGTTGTCCAAGTCCTACGGTTCGCTCGAGGTCTTCACCGACGTCGGCCTCGCCGTCGACCGTGGGGCCCGAGTTGTGGTCCTCGGCCTCAACGGCGCCGGCAAGACCACCTTGCTGCGGCTGCTCTCCGGCATCGAACCGGCCGACACCGGCGAGGTCGTGCCCGGTCACGGGCTCCGACTCGGCTACTACGCACAAGAGCACGAGACGCTAGACCACGACCGCAGCGTGCTCGAGAACATGCGCACGTCGGCGTCGAGTGTCGGGCGCTCCGATCTCACCGACACCGAGCTGCGCAAGATCCTCGGCGCGTTCCTGTTCTCCGGCGACGACGTCGAGAAGCCGGCCGGCGTGCTGTCCGGCGGTGAGAAGACCCGGCTGGCGCTGGCCATGCTGGTGACAAGCGCGGCCAACGTCCTGCTGCTCGACGAGCCGACGAACAACCTTGATCCGGTCAGCCGCGACCAGGTGCTGGACGCGCTGCGCACGTTCGCCGGCGCGATCGTGCTGGTGACCCACGACGAGGGCGCGGTCGAGGCGCTGAGCCCCGAGAAGGTGATCCTGCTGCCCGACGGCATCGAGGACAGCTGGTCTCCCGATCTCGCCGACCTGATCACGCTCGCTTGAGTCCTGCATAAAGCGGACGAAGCGACAAGCTCGGCGTCTGGCACAAATTAGCCGACTGACCCGGCGCGTACCGGATCTTTGGCCCGCGCCCGTGCCCAACCGGCGTATGCGCGTCGAGACGATCTTGCGACCGTCCAGACGTGCTGCTATTCAAACGGCGGATATCAAGGGACAAGCAGAGCTCCCGCGCCGCGGCGCAATCGGACTCATCGCACCGTGGAGGAAACATGGCCGTACTCAAGAAGGGCGCGCGGATCACGGGCGCCGACCGGAACAAGCTCGCCGCCGAGTTGAAGAAGGCGTACGACAAAGGCAAGAGCATTCGCGAACTCGCCGACGTGCACAACCGTTCGTACGGCTTCGTGCACCGGGTGCTGTCCGAGTCGGGGGTCACCCTGCGCGGTCGCGGCGGGGCCACTCGCACCAAGGCGGCGGCCGGCAAGGCGCGCGCGAAGAAGTAACCGCCAACCCGTCAGGTGCCGCCGGCGAAGAAGCGGCCACCGGATAACCTGGCGGGCATGGCCGCGCTCGAAATCGACCCGGAAGCAGGCTTCCGGGTCGATTTTCGTGACGAGGTCGCCACCGTGACGCTCAACCGGCCGGAGCGGCTCAACTGCCAGTCGCCGCCGACGTGGACCGAGCTGATCCGGGTGCGCCGCGAGTTGCCGGCGACCGTCCGGGTCGTGGTCTTTCGCGGTGAGGGCCGCGCGTTCTCGGCCGGCCTCGACCGCACCCTGTTCAGCGGCGACACCCCGGACGGCATCCTGGCGCTGCCCCGCCTACCCGAGGCCGAGGCCAGTGCGCGCATCGCCGAGTGGCAGCAGGCCTTCGACTGGAGCTCGCGCCCGGATCTCGTAAGCATCGCCGCCGTGCACGGGCACGCGATCGGCGGCGGCTTCCAGCTGGCGCTGGGCACCGACATCCGCATCCTGGCCGACGACGCCGAATTCACCATGGCTGAACCGGCGCTGGGCATCGTGCCCGACCTCGGGGGCACCAAGCGGCTCGTCGATCTCGTCGGCCCGTCCGTCGCCCTCGAGATCTGCCTGACCGGCCGCCGGGTCGGGGCCGAAGAGGCGCTGCGCATCGGACTGGCGTCGCGGGTCGTTCCGACCGAGGGCTTGGACGCCGCGGTGGAGCACACGGTCGCGGCGCTGCTGGCGGTCGACCGCGACGCTGCGGCCGAGACGAAGGCGCTGCTGCAGCACGCCCACACCCGCACCCAGGACGAGCAGCAAGCCGCCGAACGCGCCGCCCAATACCGCCGCCTACGAGCCCTCGCGGGCCTGGCAGCGGAGGAGTGAGCGGGGGCGGGCGGGAACGCAACCAACCCAAACCGCATCACCGAAATACCCAGCCAGCATCCCGATGAGCGCTCGCGCGAAGAGCCTCGCCGCCGCGCGAGCGCAGCGAGCTTGCGGGCGAGCGAAAGCGAGCGGCGGACCGACGATGGCCCCGAGCGGAGCGAGCGGCCCGTGAGCAGATCCGCCTACGGCGGATAATGGGAACAGTGGGCCGCGCGCGGGCGTTGCCGCGCACGGAGGATGCCAACGATGTCAATGGATCACATGAATGCCATGCGGGCGATGCGCTCGATGGGCCGCCGGGATTCCGGCGTCGTCGACAAGCAGCTGCCACCCGGCACCTGGCGGCGGGTGTTCCGCTTCGCCCGGCCCTACCGGCGCGAGCTCAGCGTCTTCCTGCTGCTGGTCATCGGCGACGCCCTGATCGGCGTCGTCACCCCGATCCTGGCCGGCCGGGTCATCAATCAGATCACCAGTCACGGTCCGGCCCGGCGTGGTCGTGCAGATCGCATTCGTGATCGCCGGGCTGGCGGTCATCGACGCGATCCTGTCCTTCGCCCAGCGTTGGTACTCCGCCCGCATCGGCGAGGGCCTGATCTTCGACATGCGCACGGCGGTGTTCGATCACGTCCAGCGCATGCCGCTCGCGTTCTTCACCCGTACCCAGACCGGCGCACTGGTCAGCCGTCTGAACAACGACGTGTTGGGGGCGCAGCAGGCATTCACCTCCACCCTGTCCGGTCTCGTGTCCAACGTCGTCGGACTGGCTGCTGACCGCCGGCGTCATGTTCAGCCTGTCGTGGCAGATCACCCTCATCTCGGTGGTGATGCTGCCCGTGTTCGTCATCCCGGCCCGGCGCATCGGGGCCAGGCTGCAGGAAATCACCCGCGAGTCGTACAACCTCAACGCGTCGATGAACGCCACCATGACCGAGCGGTTCAACGTCGCGGGCGCGCTGCTCGTCAAGCTGTTCGGCCGGCCTGAGGACGAAGACGAGTCCTTCCGGGCCCGCGCCGCGCGGGTGCGCGACATCGGGGTCACGTCGGCGATGTACGGTCGGGCCTTCTTCGTCGTCGCTCACCCTGGTCGCCGTCGCTGGCCCAGGCGCTCGTCTACGGGCTGGGTGGTTGGTTCGCCATCAAGGGCGAGTTGTCGGCCGGCACCGTCGTCACGCTGGCTCTGCTGCTCAGCCGGCTGTACGGTCCGCTCACCGCGCTGTCCAACGCCCGCGTCGACGTCATGAGCGCCCTGGTCAGCTTCGACCGCGTCTTCGAGGTCCTCGATCTGCAGCCCATGGTCGCGGACGCCCCGGACGCGGTCGCGCTCGCCGACGACGCGCGCAGCATCGAGTTCGACGACGTCCACTTCGCGTACCCCAGCGCCGCCGAGGTCTCGCTGGCCTCGCTCGAGGACGTCGCGGTCCTCGATGCCACCGGGTCGGCCGAGGTGCTGCACGGGGTGTCCTTCCGGGCCGAGCCGGGCGAGATGATCGCCCTCGTCGGCCCGTCCGGCGCGGGCAAGACGACGATCAGCCAGCTGCTGCCGCGCATCTACGACGTCACCGGCGGTCGGGTGCTTGTCGGCGGGCAGGACGTGCGGGACGGTGACCCAGCAGTCGTTGCGGGATCAGATCGGGGTCGTCAGCCAGGAGGCCCACATGTTCCACGACACGATCCGGGCCAACCTGCGGTACGCGCGCACCGCAGGCCGACCGACGACGCCCTCTGGCACGCCATCGAGGCCGCCCAGATCGGCGATCTCGTGCGCGCGCTGCCCGACGCGCTGGACACCGTCGTCGGCGATCGCGGCTACCGGCTGTCCGGGGGAGAGAAGGCCCGGCTGGCGATCGCCCGGCTGCTGCTGAAGGAACCCGAGATCGTCATCCTCGACGAGGCCACCGCGCACCTGGACAGCGAGAGCGAGGTGGCGGTGCAAGAGGCCCTGTCCCGCGCGCTGACCGGCCGGACATCGCTCGTCATCGCGCACCGGCTGTCGACGATCCTGAACGCCGACCGGGTGGTCGTCCTCGATTCCGGACGCGTGGTCGAGGCCGGCCCCCACGCCGAACTGCTCGCGGCCGGCGGGCTCTACGCCGAGCTCTACCGCACCCAGTTCGAGCGGCAGGCCGCCGGGGTCGACTGAGCCCGCTCCCTCTCGAAAGGTCGTCCGGGCTTCCGCGCATCATGGCGACCGGAAGCGACGGACAACGCGCGCGGTGTCAGGCCGGCAGTGGCGCGGTGGTCGCCAGCGGATCACGCAGCAGCGCGGCGAACGCCAACTCCGCCGCCCCGAGCAGCGCCGAGTCGGCACCGAAGGACGGCTGGCACAAGTTCCACATGGCGCCACGGCGCCTCGAGCGCGTACTCCTTGAGCGCGAGTTCGATCTCAGGCCGGGCGATGTCGAGCAGTTCGGAGAGGTAGCCGCCGAGCACCACGAGTTGCGGATTGAGCGTGTTGACCAGGCTGGCGATTGCCCGCCCAAGTGACTCGGCGACGCCGCGCACCGCCGCGAGCGCCCGGGCGTCGCCGTCGCGGGCATCGGCGAAGACCGCGGCGGTGGCCTCGTCCGTGGGCGGTTGCGGCCGGTTGGCCAGCCGCAGCAGTGCTCCCTCGCCGATGTAGGTCTCGACGCAGCCGTGCTTGCCGCAATGGCAGGCCGGGCCGGTCACGTCGACGACGTTGTGCCCGATCTCGCCGGCGTAGCCGTCGACGCCGCGCAGTGGGCGGCCGTTGGTGACGATGCCGGCGCCGACGCCGATCCGGCCGAGCAGGAAGACGACGTCATCGACGCCGCGCGCCCCACCGCGGCGGTGCTCGGCGAGTACGGCGAGATCGGCGTCGTTGCCGATCCGACGGTCATGCCGGCGGGCAGCAGGTCGGCCAGCAGCTCACCGAACGCGACGTCGTGCCAGTCGAGGTTCGGGGCCACGGCGACCTGCCGGTGCGGCGATCCACCGTGCCGGGCACGCTGATCCCGATGCCGAGCGGCCGGTTCGCCCGGCCGGTGGCCTCGACTCACCTGCGCCAGCGACTCGACGACGATCCGCGCGACGCCCGTCAGGCGCGCTGGCGTCGGCCCCGGTCGTGACGACGTGCCGGGCCAGCACGGTGCCGCCGATCCCGACGGCGGCCGTGACCACCTGCGTGACGTCGACGTCGACCGCGACCACGTACGGTCCGTCGCGATGCGGGCCGACGACGTGCGACGGCCGTCCGACGCCGGAGCCACCGCTCGGCACGATCTCGTCGACCAGGCCGAGGTCGATGAGATCGGCCACCAGCGCGCCCATCGTCGAGCGGCTGACCTCGAGGCGCTGGGTCAGCTCGGCCCGGGTCAGCGCCCCGTCGCGATGGATGTGATCGAGCACCAGCGCGAGGTTGTGGCGGCGGATCGCGTCGGGTCGGGCCGCGGGCGCAACGGGCATGGGAGGGGGGCCTGACCCCGCCTACGCGAGACCCGACGCGCCGGCGCGGCGTCGGGACAGGGCGTCGACCGCGGCCGCGAGCAGCAGGGCCAGACCGATGGCGATGAACTGCACCGCCGAGCTGTTCTGGCCGTTGACCAGGTTGGCCGTGCCGTTCTGGATCACCTCGACCACGGCGCCGCCGATGATGGCGTCGATCAACCGGCCCTCGCCGCCGAAAAGGCTCGTGCCGCCGATGACCGCGGCGCCGACCGCGAGCAGCAGCGTGTTGCCGCCGTAGTTCGCGACACTCACCGACTGGACGTTGGACGCCGATCATGATGCCGCCGACCGCGGCCATGAAGCCGGACAGCACGAACACCGAGATGCGGATCCGGTCGACCGCGATACCGGCGCGGCGCGCGGCCTCGGGATTGCCGCCGACGGCGTAGACGTGGCGGCCGTAGCGGGTGCGGCTCGAGCACGAACGTGCCGACAGACGAAGAGGACGAGGAGTACCGGCACTACCCAGGGCACGCCCTCGACTTCGGACGGCGATGACGAACACGATCTTGCCGTTGACGTTCTGCGGCACCGGGCTTCTTGTTCGGCGCCCGGTTCTGGTTGAGCAGGTAGACCGTCAGGAACGAGATGACGGCGAGCACCGCGATCTTGCCGGCGATCACGCCGAGCGGCTCGGCGGCGAGTCCCTGCCGGCGCCGCGGCCAGCGCGGCCAGGAGCTTGACGGCGGCGTAGCCGACGACGACGAGTGCGGCGACGAACCAGCCCGCCCACATCGGCATCTGCTCAGTTGGCGAAGGCGTTGACGACGCTGGTCGCTGATCGGGATGTCGCCCTGTCTGGCCCTTGCCGTTGTTGGACGATGTAGATCATCACGCCCTGGAAGGCGAGGAAGAAGCGCGAGCGTGACGACGAAGGACGGGATCCGCACCTTCGACGCGCAGCCACCCGACGAGGAAGCCGATGACCAGGCCGGTGATCAGCGCGGCCGGGATCGTGAGCGGCCAGGTCCAGTTGTAGCCGACCATCAGCCGGACCATCACGGCCGAGCGCAGACGCCGGCGGTGTATCCGGCGGCGAGGTCGATCTCGCCGAGCAGCAGGACGAACACCAGGCCCATCGCGATGAAGATCGTCGCGGTGCCCTCGGTGAACATGTTGCCGAAGTTGAAGACGGTGTGGAACTGCGGGTGCGCGAACGAGAAGAAGCGCGGCCAGCACGATGAGGCCGGTGACGCCGGGCAGCGAGCCCATGTCGCCGCCGCGCAGCCGCGCGACGTAGTTGCGCAGGTAGTCGACCGTGCCGCCTGTCGACCGGGGCCGTGCTGGCGACGATCGGAGTGTCGTGCGCCGGCGGTCTCGTCGGGCTCCGCTGGCGGGGGCGGCGTCGGCTTGTCGACGCTGGTCATGCCGGGCACCTCCGTTCGTCGCGGCCGGCGCGATCGCTGCCGAAGCCGCCCGGTGGTGATCAGCTCGACCAGCTGCTGCTGGTTGACGTCGCTGCGGCGCGACCTGCGCGGCCGTCTCGGCCGAGGTAGAGCACGGCGATCCGGTCGGCGACCTGCAGCACTTCGGTCATGTTGTGCGAGATCAGCACGACCGCGAGGCCGCGGTCGGCGAGGCGGCGCACCAGGTCGAGTACCTGCGCGGTCTGGGCGACGCCGAGCGCGGCGGTCGGCTCGTCGAGCACGACGACCTTCGAGTTCCAGAGGACGGCCTTGGCGATGGCGACCGTCTGCCGCTGCCCACCGGAGAGGCTCGACACGCGCTGGCGCACCGACTTCACGGTGCGGACCGAGAGGGAGGCCAGGGTTTCCTGGGCGGCCTGCTCCATGCTGCTCTCGTCGAGCACGATGCCGCGCGGTGCGCTCGCGGCCGAGGAACATGTTCTGGACGATGTCGAGGTTGTCGCACGAGCGCGAGGTCCTGGTACACGATCTCGATGCCGAGCGCGCTCGCGTCGCGCGGGCTGTGCACGTGCACCGGCTGGCCCTCGAACAGGTACTCGCCCGGAGTCGATCGAGTACGTGCCGCTGATGCACTTCACCAGCGTCGACTTGCCGGCGCCGTTGTCGCCGACGAGCGCGGTGACCTCGCCCGGGATGCGCCGAGAAGTCGACGTCTTGCAGGACGTCCACCGGGCCGAAGCTCTTGTTGATGCCGCGCAATTCCAGGATTCGGCTCGGTCGGCCACGCCCGGTGCTCCCTTTCGCTGTCGGACCGACAACGAAGGGTGGCCGCCGCCGCAGCGAGGCAGGCGGCGGCCACCCGGTCCGTTGCGTTACTTGACGCCGGCCGCCGTGGCACTTGGCGACGTACGCGCCGGTGCACACCGTGTTCTTCGGCGTGTACTGGTCGTTGATCGGCTGGGCCACGTTGGCCTTGGTGACCGCGATCGGGGTCGCCAGGAGAGCCGGGACCTGCTTCTTGGTCAGCGGGTCGGTGATCGTGACGCCGTTGGTCTCCGGCACCTGGCCGGTGACCAGCTGCGCGATCGCCTTGATCGCCGGGTCGGCCTCGAGCTTGGACGGCTTGTAGATCGTGAAGCACTGGTCGCCGTCCATGATGTGCTGCAGACCGGCTGCGCTGGCGTCCTGACCGGACACCGCAACCTTGCCGTTGAGGCCCTGAGCGCTTGAGGTCGGTGATGACGGCGCCGGCCATCGTGTCGTTCGCGACCATGACTGCCTTGATGTTCGGGTGCGCGCCGAGCATCGAGTTGAAGACGCGGCCGGCCGTCGGGGCGTCCCATTGTCCGGTCTGCTTGGCCGACGCGGGTCCAGCCGGCGGTCTTGCCGAGCACGCCGTCGTAACCCTGCGCGAACAGGGTGGCGTTGTTGTCGGTCGGCGCGCCGTCGATGTCGACGTACTGTGACCGCCGTCTGGCCCTTGACCTGCGGGCACTGGGTGAGGGCCGTGCCCTGCACCTCGCCGACCTTGACGTTGTCGAAGGAGACGTACAGCGCCGCGCCGCCGCCCGGGGTGAGCCGGTCGTAGTCGACGGTGATGATGCCGGCCTTGTTGGCCGCCTGCTCGATCGCCGCGCCGGAGGCCGCGTCGAGGTCGACGATCATGAGCACCTTGACGCCGTTGCCCTCCATCTGCTGGGCGATCGTCTTCATCTTGGCCGCGGAGCCATCGGCGTTCTGGATGTCGCACGTCAGGTTGTACTTCGTGCAGTCGGCCTTGCAGCGCGGTCGGGTCGGCGGTGATCCAGCGCGGCGACGACGTGGTGTCGGGCAGGATGATGCCGACCTTGGCGCCCTTGCCGTCGATGGCGCCGCCGGCGGCTGGACGGCCGAGGCACCAGCCGGCGGGCGGTCGAGCTGCCACCGGCGCCGCGGTGGACGCCGCTGCCGCCGCTCTTCTTGCTCGAACTGCACGCGGTCAGGGCGAGCACAGCCGCCCCGAGTACCGCGACGGAGACAGTGGTCTTGCGCATGCGCAGGTCACGCCTTTCCGCTCTGGGGGTCCTGTCCGCGTGCGAGCCGAGTTTGTTCGACAGGCCCCTTGAATGTTGTGCGCGCGAACATATCCCAGAGTGGCGGGCCTCACCCGCAACCGATGACCAAGCTCGTGATCTGATCATGCGTCGCGTCTGCTCAGGGTCAGCTCACGCGCCGACCGATAGCGCTCGCGGACCCACGGCGTCCCGTCCGCTTCGTGCCGGATCGCCCGGCCGGCGGAGCGCGCTGCCGCCCAGTCCGGCGGCGGTGGGCCTCGCCGGTCAGGGCCCACGCCGCCTGTCGGGCGGCACCGTCGGCGACGTACTCCGCCGCGGGCGGGACGCCACCGGCAGGCCGAGGACCGCCGGGGCGATCGCCTGGACGGCGGCCGACCGGGCTCCGCCGCCGATCAGCAGGACGCGCTCGACCGCTGACGCCGCAGGTCCGCAGCGCGTCGACCCCGTCGGCCAGCCCGCAGAGCAGCCCCTCGACGGCGGCGCGGGCCAGATTGGCCCGGGTGGTGTTCGCCAGCCGCGCGCCGTGCAGGGCGCCGGTGGCGTCCGGGACGGTCTGGGGTGCGCTCGCCCTCGAGGTAGGGGACGAGGACGAGGCCGTCGGCGCCGGGCGGGGCGGACAGCGCGAGCCGGGCGAACTCGTCGTGGTCGACGCCGAGCAGCCGGGCGGCGACGTCGAGCACGCGGGCGGCGTTGAGCGTGCAGGCCAGCGGCAGGAAGGCGCCGGTGGCGTCGGCGAAGCCGGCCACGAGCCCGCCGAGCATCGGCGGTCGGGGATCGGGCTGACCGCCGAGATGACCCCGGACGTACCGATCGACACGATGAGGTCCCCGGGCCGGCACCCAGCCCGAGTGCGGCGCCGGCGTTGTCGCCGGTGCCGCAGCCCGAGCAGCGCCCCGGTCGGCAGTCGTGCCCGGCCGGCTCGTTCGGCGCCAGCAGCCGCGGCACGCCGGGCACCGCGGCCGAGCGCGAGCTCGAGCAGGTCGGCGCGATAGGCGCCGGTCGGCGGGCGACCAGTAGCCGGTGCCGCTCGCGTCGCCGCGGTCGGTGCGCAGATCGGCGAGGTCCGCGGTGCCGCCCAGCCGCCAGGTGAGCCAGTCGTGCGGCAGACAGACCGCAGCCGTGCGCGCGGCGTGATCGGGCTCGACCCGGGCCAGCCAGCGCAGCTTGGTGACGGTGAAGGACGCGACCGGGACCGACCCGGTGGCGGCGGCCCACGCACCGGCGCCCCCGTCGAGGTCGGCGACCAGGTCGGCGGCGTCCGGGGCGGAGCGCAGGTCGTTCCACAGCAAGGCGTCGCGCACCACGGTGCCGTTCTCGGCCAGGCCCACGAGCCCGTGCTGCTGCGCCGCCACCGCGACCGCAGCGACATCGGTCAGCCCGCCGGCGGCCGCGAGCGCCGCCTGCAGCGCCGTCCACCAGTGAGCCGGATCGATCTCGGTCCCGTCCGGGTGCGGCGCGCTCGCCTGCCGGACCAGCGCGCCGGTCTCGGCATCGCGGATCACGACCTTGCAGGACTGGGTGGACGAGTCGATCCCGGCGACCAGAGGCATCGGGACGGCCGACCGCTAGCGCGCGCCGAGCAGGTGCTCGATGGCGAGCTGGTTGAGCTGGACGAAGCCGAACCCACGCGCGGCCGCGGCCTGCGGCGTCGAAGTCCTCGAAGGCCGACCGGTCGGCCAGCAGCGCCTGCAGCGTCCTCACCCGGGGCGAGGGTGGGTTCGCGCAACGCGGCCACGCCGGCCGTCACCATGGCCGCCTGGACCTCGGGATCGGCCCGGTAGGCCGCGGCCCGCTCGCGCAGCAGCAGGTAGGTGCGCATGTTCGCCGCCGCCGAAGCCCACACGCCGTCCATGTCCTCGGTGCGTGACGGCTTGTAGTCGAAGTGCCGCGGGCCGGCGTAGGCCGGGCCGCCCCCCGGAGCGCCGTTCTCGAGCAGGTCGACCAGGAAGAACGCGTTGATCAGATCGCCATGGCCGAAGACGAGGTCCTGGTCGTACTTGATGCTGCGCTGGCCGTTGAGATCGATGTGGAAGAGCTTGCCGGCCCACAGCGCCTGGGCGATGCCGGCGGCGAAGTTGAGCCCGGCCATCTGCTCGTGGCCGACCTCGGGGTTCACGCCGACGAGGTCCGCGTGCTCGAGTTCGGCGATGAAAGCGAGCGCGTGGCCGACGGTCGGCAGCAGGATGTCGCCGCGCGGCTCGTTGGGCTTGGGTTCGATGGCGAAGCGCATGCCCGTAGCCCTGCTCGACCACGTAGCCGGCGAGCAGGTCGATGCCCTCGCGGTAGCGGTCGAGCGCGGCGCGCACGTCCTTCGCGCCGTCGTATTCGGCGCCCTCGCGACCGCCCCAGAAGACGTAGGTCTCGGCGCCGAGCTCGGCGGCGAGGTCGAGGTTGCGCAGAACCTTGCGCAGGGCGTAGCGGCGCACCGCGCGGTCGTTGCTGGTGAAGCCGCCGTCCTTGAACACCGGGTGGGTGAAGAGGTTGGTCGTCATCATCGGCACCGTCAGGCCGGTCTCGGCGAGGGCGTCCTTGAAGCGGGCGATGTGCTTGTCGCGCTCACCGGCCGACGAGCCGAACGGGATGAGGTCGTCGTCGTGGAAGGTGACGCCGGCCGCCCCCAACTCGGCGAGGCGGTGCACCGCTTCCACTGGGTCCACCGGCGCGCGGGTGGCGTCGCCGAACGGATCACGCCCGGGCCAGCCGACCGTCCACAAGCCGAAGGTGAACCTGTCCTCGCGGGTCGGCTGCGGCGCCATCGCGATCTCCTTGCCCTATTTGTTCGTCACCTGAACTAATAGGACCACACTAGCTCGCGCCAGCGCGGAAGGGAACGGTCAGTTGCAGCGCGACCACGACGTCAGAGCAGCGAGCGCAGCACGTACTGCATGATGCCGCCGTGCCGGTAGTAGTCGGCCTCGCCGGGTGTGTCGATCCGCAGCCGCGCCTCGAACTCGGTGTCGCCGGCCCGCACGCTGACCGTGCGGGGGATCGAGCCGTCGTTGAGCGCTTCCACGCCGGTGATGTCGAACGTCTCTTCACCGCTGAGCCCGAGCGACTCGGCCGTCTCGCCGTCGGGGTACTGCAGCGGCAGCACCCCCATGCCGATCAGGTTGGAGCGGTGGATCCGCTCGTAGGACTCGGCGATCACCGCGCGCACACCCAGCAGTGCCGTGCCCTTGGCCGCCCAGTCGCGCGACGAGCCCGACCCGTACTCCTTGCCGGCGAGGATCACGAGCGGCGTGCCGGCCGCGGCGTAGTTCTCCGATGCGGCGTAGATCGTGCTGACCGGAGCGTCGCTCTGGGTGAAGTCGCGGGTGAAGCCGCCTTCGGTGCCCGGCGCCATCTGGTTGCGCAGCCGGATGTTGGCGAATGTTCCGCGGATCATCACCTCGTGGTTGCCGCGGCGTGATCCGTAGGAGTTGAAGTCGCGCCGTTCGACGCCGTGCTCGGACAGGTACTCGCCGGCGGGGGAGTCGGCCTTGATCGCGCCGGCCGGGCTGATGTGGTCGGTGGTCACCGAGTCGCCAAGCTTGAGCAGCACCCGCGCCCCAGCGATGTCGGTGACCGGCGACGGCTCGGTCTGCATGCCCTCGAAGTACGGGGGCTTGCGGACGTAAGTCGAGTCGGCGTCCCACTCGAAGGTCGCGCCCTCGGGGGTCGGCAGTTCCTTCCAGCGCTCGTCACCGGCGAAGACATCGGCGTAGTCGGAGGTGTACATCTCACTGGCGATCGCCTGGTCGATGACCTCTTCGATCTCGTGGGGACTGGGCCAGATGTCGCTGAGGAAGACGTCGTTGCCGTCCTGGTCGGTGCCCAGCGGGTCGTTGAACAGATCGACGTCCATCGAGCCGGCCAGGGCGTACGCGACCACGAGCGGCGGCGAGGCGAGGTAGTTCATCTTGACGTCCGGATTGATCCGGCCCTCGAAGTTGCGGTTGCCCGAGAGGACGGCGGTGGCCGCGAGGTCGCCGTCGTTCACCGCGGCCGACACCTCCTCGATGATCGGGCCGGAGTTGCCGATGCAGGTGGTGCAGCCGTAGCCGACGAGGTTGAAGCCGAGCTTCTCGAGGTATGGCGTCAGCCCGGACCGGTCGTAGTAGTCGGTGACGACCTTGGAGCCCGGCGCCAGCGACGTCTTGACCCACGGCTTGCGGGTGAGCCCCTTCTCGACCGCCTTCTTGGCCAGCAGGGCAGCGCCGACCATCACCGACGGGTTGGACGTGTTGGTGCACGACGTGATGGCGGCGATTACCACGGCGCCGTGGTCGAGCACGGCCTCGGTGCCGTCGGCGAACGTGACCTCGACCGGGTTGGACGTGCGGCCCTGCGCGCCGCTCGCCGCCGATGCCTTGCGCGGCACGTCGCCGTTGGCGTGCTCACCGGGGGCGGCCGGGTCGGACGCGGGGAAGGACTCGACCCCGGACTCGTCGACGCCGTTCTGGATCGAGTCGCCGTCGACGTAGGAGCCGAGCGCCGCGCGGAACATGGCCTTCGAGTTCTTCAGCGGAACGCGGTCCTGCGGCCGCTTGGGGCCGGCGAGCGACGGCTCGACGGTGGACAGATCGAGTTCGAGTGTCTCGGAGAACTCCGGCTCGTCCGACGCCTCGTGCCAGAGGCCGTTCTCCTTGGCGTAGGTCTCGACGAGCCTGATCTGCTCGTCCGGGCGCCCGGTGAATCGCAGGTAGCGCAGGGTCTCGTCATCGATCGGGAAGATCGCGCACGTCGACCCGTACTCCGGGCTCATGTTGCCGATGGTGGCCCGGTTGGCGAGCGGTACCGCCCCGACGCCGGGCCCGTAGAACTCGACGAACTTGCCGACGACGCCGTGCTTGCGCAGCATTTCGGTGATCGTGAGGACGAGGTCGGTGGCGGTGGAACCGTCGGGCAGCTCGCCGTTCAGCTTGAAGCCGACGACGCGGGGGATGAGCATGCTGACGGGTTGGCCCAGCATCGCCGCCTCGGCCTCGATGCCGCCGACGCCCCAGCCGAGCACGCCGAGACCGTTCACCATCGTCGTGTGCGAGTCGGTGCCGACGAGAGTGTCCGGGTACGCCAGCCCGTCGCGGTTGAACACGACGCGGGCGAGGTACTCGATGTTGACCTGATGCACGATGCCGGTGCCGGGCGGCACGACCTTGAATTCGTCGAACGCGGTCTGGCCCCAGCGCAGGAACTGGTAGCGCTCCTTGTTGCGTTCGTACTCGAGCTCGACGTTGCGCTGAAAGGCGTCTGGGGTGCCGAACAGGTCGGCGATGACGGAGTGGTCGATCACCAGTTCGGCCGGGGCCAGCGGGTTGATCTTCGTGGCGTCGCCGCCGAGCTCGACGACCGCCTCGCGCATCGTGGCCAGGTCGACCACCGCCGGCACGCCGGTGAAGTCCTGCATGACGACCCGGGCGGGCGTGAACTGGATCTCGGTGTCGGGCTCGGCATCGGCCTGCCAGCCGGCTAGGGCCTGGATCTGCTCGGCGGTGACGTTCTTGCCGTCCTCGGTCCGCAGCAGGTTCTCGAGCAGCACCTTGAGCGAGAACGGCAACCGCTCCGAGCCGTCGATCGCGTCCAGCCGAAAGTAGTCAAGGCTGGTCTCGCCGAGGGCGAGGGTGGCGCGGGATCCGAAGCTGTTCTTGCTCTGCGCTGGCACGGCACGCTCCTGTCGAGGGGGGCTCTCGGGCTTCCAGAGATCTCTTGACGTCAAGATACCATCCGCCGACTCGCCTCACGAGGGTGAAGGTGGCACGGCTCGGGTGAATCGTGGCCGTAAACTGCCCGGCGTGGAAGGAGAGACGAGGACCGACGTCCGCGTCCCCGACCAATTTCACGACATCACACCCAAGGCCGCCGTGCGACCGTCCGGCCTCGGGGGCCTCGAACGCCCGCTCCCGACGCTGGGCTGGCGCCGGCTGAGATGGGCGGCATACGCCGTCTACTTCGCCGCCCTCGCGTGGGTCTGCGTTACCCACGGCGTCCCGACCCAGCGCGCGTGGCTCGCGGTCATCATCATGACCGGCCTGGGCCTCACCAGCATCGGCCATACCTGGCGGCACGCCCGCCAGGTGCTGGTCGACTGGCTGCCGTTCTCCGCCGTCCTGCTCCTCTACGACCGCACCCGGGGCGTCGCCGACAAGCTGGGCATCTCGCTGCACGAGAGCGACATCGTCCACGCCGAGAAATGGTGCTTCGGCGGCACCGAGCCGACGATCTGGCTGCAACAGCACCTGTACAACCCGTCGCACGTCTACTGGTACGACGCGCTGTGCACGCTGATCTACACCTCGCACTTCCTGGCGACGCCGATCCTGGCCGCGATCCTCTGGATCCGCGACCGCGCGCTGTGGCTGCGGCACATCAGCCGGGTGATCCTGCTGTCGGTCACCGGGTTGATCACCTACTGCGTGTTCCCCGAGGCCCCGCCCTGGCTGGCCGCGCGCGACGGCCTGACCGCGCCGGTATTCCGGTTGTCGGCGCGGGGCTGGATCTGGCTGCACATCGGCAACCTGAACAAGATTTTGGCCGACGCGCAGAACGACGGCACCAATCCGGTCGCGGCGATGCCCTCGTTGCACGTCGCGTTCGCCACGCTGGTGGCGATCATGATCGGGACGCGGATGCGCTCGCGGTGGCGCTATCTGCTCGCGCTCTACCCGGCGGCGATGGGCTTCACCCTCGTCTACTGCGGCGAGCACTATGTGCTGGATCTCGTCGCCGGGGTGATCTACGCGCTGGCGGTGCACCTGATCTTGAACGCATGGGAAGCCCGGCGCCGCGCCCGCGCCGACGTCGCCCGATCCGACCCGGCCGAGCCACCCGCCGCAGAGACGCGCGGCGCCGTCCCGTCCTGATGTCGGGTTTGTGAAATTTGGTGCTCATGTTTCTCGTGTTGCCACTGGCGCCTATGGGATCGAGATGGCACGCTGGGTGCGCTGTGTCCTGTGCGATGCACTAGAGAGTGAGCTTCGCTGTGCACGTGAGCCGAATGGCGGGTCGGCGATCGGTCGCCGCCGCCGCGATTATCGCCACCGCCGCCAGCCTGCTGATCGCCGCTCCCGGCGGCGCCGCGGCCCCCGCGCCGCCGCCCAACCCGACCGACGGGCAGATCAGCGCCGCCCAGAACCAGAAGCAGGCGCTCGCCTCGCGGGTCGGTGCCTTGAGCGGCCAGATCGCCGAGGCCAAGGTGCAGCTCCAGCAGCTGCAGGGCCGCCTCGAGCTCGCCGAGCAGAAGGTCGCCTACGCCTATTCGAAGCTGCAGCTCGCCAACGAGGCGGCGACCCGGGCCAAGGCCAATGTGCGCGCGGCCCAGACGAGCGTCGACACCGCGCACGCCAGGTTCGTCCAGTACGTGCAGGCCAGCTACATGAGCGGTGACGTCGATGGCACCGCGGGTTCGCTGCTCACGGCCAGCGATCCGAGCGCGTTGCTCGAGCAGTCGTCACTGGCGCAGTACCAGCAACAGCATCAGGTCACCGCGATCGGCCGGCTGCAGCAGGCCACCGTCGCGAAGTCGAACGCCGACGCCCGGGCCCGGTTGGCCGTCCAGAACCGGCAGAAGGCGGCCGCTGACGCCCAGGCGAAGAAGCAGGAAGCTGACAGCGCCGTCGCCGCCGAGCGGCAGCAAGCCGCCGCGCTGCAGCAGTCGATGGCCCAGAGCCAGACCGAGCTTGACGCAGCACAGTCGCACCTGGCCGACCTGAACAACCAGCGGGCGGCCTACAACGCGTTCAAGGCCGAGCAGGCGCGACTGGCTCGCCTCCGGGCCGAGCGGGCCCGCCGGTTGCGCCTCGCCCAGGAAGCGGCCGCGCGGGCGGCCGCGGCGGCCGCCGCTCGCGCGCACCACCATCAGGGCGGCGGCGGCGGCGGGGGGTCGTCCGGTGGCAGCAGTGGACCATCGGCACCGTCCGGCGGCAGTTGGACCGCGAGCAAGGGACAGCGGGCGGCCAACCGCGCCCTGGCCCGCCTCGGCACGCCCTACGCGTGGGCGGGCGGCAACCAGTACGGCCCGACGACCGGGGTCTGCGACGCCAGCAACGGCGCCCCCAACGACTGCTTCGTGTCCGGCTTCGACTGCTCCGGCCTGGCCATGTACGCGTGGGGTCGGGGTTGGGCGCATTACGCGGCCACCCAGTACACGCAGGTCGGCCGGTATCACCCCGGCGCCGGCAACCTGCGGCCCGGCGATCTCATCTTCTGGAGCTCGAACGGACGGATCTCAGGCATCCACCACGTCGCGATTGCCATCGGTGGTGGGCAGATGGTGGAGGCACCGTATTCCGGCGGCTACGTGCAGATCGCGTCGATCTACGAGTACGGCTCGTTCTTCGGTGCTACCCGACCGGGCACCTGATCCGCGTAACCTCGACCGGGTGAGCGTTTCTGGGACGGATTCGGGCCGCGGCGTGCTGCTCGACCGCTTCGGCCGGGTCGCCACCGATCTGCGCATCTCGCTCACCGACCTGTGCTCGTTGCGCTGCACGTACTGCATGCCGGCCGAGGGACTCGACTGGCTGGGCAAGGCTCAGCGGCTGACCGACGACGAGTTCGTGCGACTGGCCGCGCTGTTCATCCGCCTGGGCGTCACCTCGATCCGGCTGACCGGAGGCGAGCCGCTGGTGCATCCCACGCTGCCCGACATGGTCGAGCGGTTGGCGGCGCTCGCGCCCGCGTCCGGAGATCTCCCTCACCACCAACGGGGTGTCGCTCGAGCGGCACGCCCGCAAGCTGGTCGAGGCCGGCCTCAACCGCATCAACATCTCGGTCGACACCCTCGATCGCGACCGCTTCGCCGAGCTGACCCGCCGCGACCGGTTGCCCGACGTGCTGGCCGGGGTTGCCGCCGCTGCCGATGCCGGGCTCGATCCGGTGAAGATCAACGCCGTCCTGGTGCGGGGGAGCAACCTGCAGGAGGCGCCGGACCTGCTCGGCTGGGCGCTGCGGCACGGCTACCAGCTGCGCTTCATCGAGCACATGCCGCTCGACGCCGACCACACGTGGTCGCGCGATGGCATGGTCACCGCCGACGAGATCCTCGAGCTGCTGGGTGCGACGTACCGGATCGTGCCGCAGGCCGGCACCGGCGCGCGGGCGCACGCACCAGCGGAGGAGTTCGACGTACTGGACGGCCCGGATCGTGACTCGTGGGCGGCGCCGGTCGGCCGGCTCGGGATCATCGCATCGGTCACCCGGCCGTTCTGCCGCGACTGCGACCGGCTGCGACTGACCGCCGACGGCCAGCTGCGCACCTGCCTGTTCGCGCAGTCCGAGACCGATCTGCGCGGCGCCCTTGCGGACCGGTGCCACCGACGCCGAGCTGGCCGAGATGATCATCGCCGCGGTCGCCGAGAAGCAGGCCGGCCACGGCATCGGCAGCGCCACCTTCGTCCAGCCCGATCGGAGCATGTCCGCAATCGGCGGTTGAGTGTGAGGTCGATCCTCGCTCACTCATGTTGAGTGGTGCGTTACTGGATGACTGGCGCGAAATATCGCACCACTCAACTGATATCGCGCCAGTCAACCATCAGGGTGAGGGCGCGAGCGGGCTGCGGGTCAAGAGGAAGCTGCGGCGGGTTAGGAAGTCGGCGAGGAAGTCGGCGTGCTCATCGCAGGCCAGCCAGTGTTTGACGCGGGTCCCGCCGTGGATCGCGGGATTTCGCCACGTCAGATCGATAGTGGCAGCCTGCCGGCACCCCTTCGCCGAGCAGAGCGGCGCCTCGACCGGCGGCTCCTCGGACACCCAGGCACCGTACAGCCTCGTCCCGTACCGTGATCTGGACCGATCAGCGGCTGGATCAGGGAGATTTCGTGGGCGAGCCCGAACACGTGCAGACACCGGCGTCCGACGCCTCCGCGCTCGAGCGAGTGATGTTCGAGGTCAAGCGGGTCATCGTCGGGCAGGACCGGATGGTCGAGCGGATGGTCGCCAGCCTGCTCGCCCAGGGTCATTGCCTGCTCGAAGGAGTGCCGGGCGTCGCCAAGACCCTCGCCGTCGAGACGCTGGCTCGCACGGTCAGCGGCACGTTCTCGCGGCTGCAGTTCACGCCCGACCTCGTCCCCGTCGGACATCGTCGGCACCCGCATCTACCGTCCCGGTGCGGAATCGTTCGACACCGAGCTCGGGCCGATCATGGCCAACTTCGTCCTCGCCGATGAGATCAACCGGGCGCCGGCCAAGGTGCAGTCGGCGCTGCTCGAGGTGATGGCCGAGCGGCACGTCACGATCGGCGGCATTCGCTATGACGTGCCGATGCCGTTCCTCGTACTCGCCACCCAGAACCCGATCGAGTCCGAGGGCGTCTACCCGTTGCCGGAAGCCCAGCGCGACCGCTTCCTGATGAAGATCAGCGTCGACTACCCGACGGCGGCCGAGGAGCGCGAGATCATCTACCGGATGGGCGTCGCGCCCCCTTCGGCCAACGCCGTGCTGAGTACCGGCGAACTGCAGCGGCTGCAGGCCACGTCCAGCCGGGTCTTCGTCCACCACGCGATCGTCGACTACGTGGTGCGCCTCGTGCTGGCCACGCGCAACCCGCAGCAGTACAACCTGCCCGACGTCGCGCAGTGGGTCTCCTACGGCGCCAGCCCGCGGGCCAGCCTCGGCCTGGTCGCCGCCGGCCGCGCGATGGCGCTGATGCGGGGTCGCGACTACGTGCTCCCGCAGGACGTCCTCGACATCGCGGTCGACGTGCTCGCCCATCGCCTGGTGCTGAGCTATGACGCGATCGCCGACGGCGTCCCGGCCGCCCATGCCATCCGGCGGGTGTTGCAGGCCGTGCCGCTGCCCCAGGTCGCCCCGCGCCAGCGGGCCGGCGGCCCCATCGACATGGCGCCGCCGCCGCACCCCGGAGGCCCGGGCGGACCCGGCGCGCCGGGAATGCCGCAGCCCGGCCCGGGCGGGCATCCGCTCGTCTACGGCAATGCCGCACCCCAGCAGCAACCGCCCGCCGCGCCGCAGTGGGGTGAACGCTCAGCGTGAGTGAGGTCCGGCCGCCGATCGTCGGCGAGGCCCCGCTGCCCACCGACCACGGGCCGGCGCTGTCCTACGAGTCGGCCGAGCCGTTGCTGCGACGGCTCGAGTACACCGTGCGCAACAAGCTGGACGGGCTGTTGCAGGGCAACTACCTCGGCCTGGTGCCGGGGCCGGGTAGCGAGGCCGGCGAGTCGCGGCAGTACGTGCTCGGCGATGACGTCCGCCGCATGGATTGGCCGGTCACCGCTCGCACCACCGTCCCGCACATCCGCCAGACCGTCGCCGACCGCGAGCTCGAGACCTGGTTGGTCGTCGATCTGTCGCCCAGCATGGACTTCGGGACCGGGCTGACCGAGAAGCGCGAACTCGTCCTGGCCGGTATCACCGCTGTCGTCCACCTCAGCGTGCGTGGCGGCAACCGCGTCGGCGCCGTCGTAGGCAACGGTCAGGAGACCTTTGTGGTCCCGGCCCGGTCGGGACGGACACACGCTCAGCACCTGATCCGGCGCATCGCCGCCACGCCGCGCGCGGCCTCGGCCGGCCGCAACGACTTGGTCGCGTTGCTCGAGGCCGTCCGCCGCCCGCAGCGGCGCCGCGGCTTGGTGGCCGTGGTGTCCGATTTCATGGACGGGACGGCCGCCGACGGACCGCCGCCGTGGGAGCGGCCGCTGCGGGGGCTCTCGGATCGTCACCAGTTGCTGGCGATCGAGGTGCTCGACCCGCGCGAGCTCGAGCTCCCGGCCGCCGGCCTAGTCACGTTCGTGGATCCTGAGACCGGCCGTCAACTCGAGGTGCAGACGTCTGACCGCCGAGTGCGGGCCGGGTACGCCGCGGCCGCCACCCGCCAGCGCGAGCGGATCGCGACCGGGCTGCGGCACGCCGGCGCCGCCCAACTGCAACTGCGTACCGACCGGGACTGGATCTCCGACGTCGTGCGCTTCGTCATCGCCCGCCGGCGGTTTGTGGTCGGCGCGGTGGGAACAGGGGTCCGTTGATGCCGCACTTCCTCTCGCCCGGCTACCTGTGGCTGCTGTTCGCGGTGGCCGCGCTGCTGGGCGCTTACGTCCTGCTGCAACTGCGCCGCAAGAGCTATGTCGCGCGGTTCAGCAATGTCGAGTTGCTCGGCAGCGTCGCGCCGCGGCGCCCGGGTTGGCGCCGGCATCTCACCTTTGCGCTGCTCCTGGCCGGGCTGGCCGTGCTGTCGGTCGGCGTCGCCCGGCCCACGGCCGCGGTGAAGGTCCCGCGGGAGAACGCGACCGTGATGCTGGACATCGACGTCTCGCTGTCGATGGAGGCCACCGACGTGTTGCCCTCGCGCATCGAGACGGCCAAGAACGCCGGCCGGAACTTCGTCGGATTGTTGCCCTCGCGGATCAATCTCGGGCTGGTGTCCTTCGGCGGCCAGGCCAGCCTGCTCGTTCCCCCGAGCCTCAATCGGGCGGCGGTGAAGAAGGCCATCTCGGGCCTGCGCCTGCAACAGTCGACCGCCATCGGCGAGGCGATCTTCACGTCATTGCAGGCGATCCAGACGTTCACGACCTCGACGACGGCGAAGGGCGACAAACCGCCGCCGGCCCGCATCGTGCTGCTGAGCGACGGCACGAACACCGTCGGCCGCTCGGTCGCCGACGCGGTCGCCGCGGCGCAGAAGGCCCACGTGCAGGTGTCGACCATCGCGTTCGGCACCCAGAACGGCACCGTCACCATCGACGGCCAGACGCAGCGCGTCCCGGCCGATGACCAGACCCTGCAGCAGATCGCCGAGCTGACCGGGGGAACCTTCCACGCCGCGCACAGCGAGCAGGAGCTCAGCTCGGTGTACAAGGACATCGGCTCGCAGATCGGCTACACGACCCAGCACCGCGACATCAGCTGGCGGTTCAGCCTGGTCGGCCTGCTCTGCCTGTTCGCCGCCGGCGGGACGGCCATGCTCTGGGCCGGGCGGCTGGTCTGATCGTTGGCCGGTCAGGCCTGCGGGTTCAGCACCAGCTTGCCGACCGAGCTGCGATCGAGCAGCGCGCGGTGGGCGTCCGCGGCACGTTCGAGCGGATACGTTTCGCCGACCACAGGACGGATCGACCCGTCGGCGATCAACTGCATCAATTCCTGAACCGCCTCCGCGAGCAGGTACGGCCGTTGGACGACGTGCATCAGCCAGAAGCCGATCACCGCGGTACTGCGGGCCATCAGCCGGGCCGGGTCGACCGAGGTCGGCGGGACGCGGCCGGCCATGCCGAAGACCGCGAGCCGGCCGAGCGGGGCGAGGGCCTCGAGGCTCTGGTCGAACACCGGGCCGCCGGTCATCTCGAGCACCACGTCGACCGGGCGTCCGTCATTGGCCTCGCGCAGTGCGGCCCGCAGGTCCGGTGCCCGCGAGTCGACGGCGGCATCGGCGCCGAGTTCGAGGGTGAGCGCGCGCTTCTCATCACTCGACGCTGTCGCGATCACCCGCCCGGCTCCCCACCGCTTGGCCAGCTGGATCGCGATCGTGCCCACGCCGCCGGCCCCCGCGTGCACCACGACGGTCTCGCCGGCCTGCAGATGCGTGCTCGTCCGCAGCAGGTGCCACGCCGTCGCGCCCTGCACCAAAGTGGTCAGCGCCTGGGCGTCGGAGACCGAATCGGGCACGGGGAACAGCAACCGCGGGTCGGCGGCGACCTTCTCGGCGTAGCCACCGGAGCCCAGCAGGCCGACCAGCCGGCGGCCGGCGTCGTCGCGAACGACCACCTCGCCGCCTGGGATCAGGGGCAGTTGCTGCTTGGCGAGGTAGGAGTCCTCGGTCTGGTGGGTGTCGGCGTAGTTGATGCCCGCAGCCAGGACGTCCATGACCACTTCGCCGTCCCGGGGGCGCGGATCGTCGATCTCGCGCACCACGAGCGTCTCCGGCCCGCCGAACTCGGTGATCTGGATGGCCCGCATGCCGCTCACCGTACGGGTGGGTAACACGCGCAGGAAAGCCGCCGCGCCGCGATCCGCTAGCGTCGACTGACGTGGATGGACGCACCGTGCTCGTGACCGGCGGCAACCGCGGCATCGGCCTCGCCATCGCGCAGGCCTTCGCGGCCGCAGGAGACCGGGTGGCGGTGACCCATCGGGGCAGCGGCGCGCCCGATGGGCTGTTCGGGGTCGAGTGTGACGTGACCTCGGCCGAGCAGGTCGACGCGGCCTTCGGAGCCGTCGAAGCGGAGTTCGGCCCGGTCGAGGTGCTGGTGTCCAATGCCGGGATGACCGACGACACGCTGTTGCTGCGGATGAGCGAGGAGTCGTTCAACCAGGTCATCGATGCCAACCTGGCCGGCGCCTACCGGGTCGCCAAGCGCGCGGCGCAGGGCATGCTGCGAGCGCGGCGCGGCCGGATGATCTTCGTGTCGTCCGTGGTCGCGTTCGTCGGCTCGCCGGGCCAGGCGAACTACGCGGCGAGCAAGTCCGGTCTGGTCGGTCTGGCCCGCTCGATCGCCCGCGAGTTGGGTAGCCGCTCCATTACCGCGAACGTGATCGCGCCCGGCTTCATCGACACCGACATGACCGCGGCCATGACCGAGGCCCGCCGCACGGAGGTGCTCGCTGGAGTGCCGCTGAAGCGGTACGGGACGGTGGACGAGATCGCCGGTGCCGCCGTGTTCCTGGCCTCCGATGCGGCCGCGTACATCACCGGCGCGGTGTTGCCGGTCGACGGTGGCGTCGGCATGGGCCTGTAGACCGGCATGGGCATCTAGACCGAGTGGGAAGAGGAATTCATGGGGCTGCTCGAGGGAAAGCGTTTGCTCGTCACCGGGGTCATCACCGATGCCTCGATCGCCTACTCGGTCGCCCGGCTGGCCCAGCAGGAAGGCGCGACGGTCGTGCTCACCGGCTTCGGCCGCATGTCGCTGGTCGAACGAGTCGCCAAGCGGCTGCCCACGCCGCCGCCGGTCGTCGAACTCGACGTCGCGAACGACGAGCACCTGGCCACCCTGGCCGACCGGGTCCGTGAGCACGTCGACGGCATCGACGGAGTCGTGCACTCGATCGGCTTCGCCCCGGCGTCCTGCCTCGGCGGTGCGTTCCTGGACGCCCCGTGGGCCGACGTCGCGACCGCGGTGCAGGTGTCGACGTACTCGCTCAAGTCGCTGACCGTCGCCGCCCTGCCACTGTTCGGTGAGGCCGGCGGATCGGTCCTCGGGTTGACCTTCGACGCCACGGTGGCGTGGCCCGGCTACGACTGGATGGGCGTGGCCAAGGCCGGCCTCGAGTCGGCGTCCCGCTACCTGGCCCGCGAGCTCGGCCCCCGCCACATCCGCTGCAACCTGATCTCGGCCGGCCCGTTGCGCACGATCGCGGCCAAGAGCATTCCCGGGTTCGCGCTGTTCGAGGACGCGTGGGACGGCCGGGCGCCGCTCGGCTGGAGCAACACCGACATGGAGCCGGTCGCGCGCTCGGCCGTCGCGTTGCTGTCGGACTGGTTTCCGGCCACCACGGGCGAGATCGTCCACGTCGACGGTGGCTTCCACGCGATGGGCGTGTGACGGTGACGGAGTTCCAGGCGCTGCTCGTGCTCTCCTTCGGCGGGCCGGAGGGCCCGGACGACGTGATGCCGTTCCTGCGCAACGTCACCCGTGGCCGCGGCATCCCCGACGACCGACTGGCCGCGGTCGCCGAGCACTACAAGTACTTCCACGGGGTCTCCCCGATCAACGAGCAGAACCGGCGCCTGATCGCGGCGCTCGAGGCCGAGTTCGCCGAGCACGGCATCGCATTGCCGATCTATTGGGGCAATCGCAACTGGAAGCCCTACGTGGCCGACGCCGTTCGACACATGCGCGACGACGGCGTGCAGCGCGCGCTCGTCTTCGCGACGAGCGCGACCGCGTCGTACTCCGCCTGCCGGCAGTATCGCGAGGATCTCGCCCAAGCCGGCCGGATGGCCGGCGACAGGCTCGCCGGAGCTCGTCAAGCTGCGGCACTTCTTCGACCATCCGGGCTTCGTGGCGGCCAACGCGGCCCAGGTGCAGGTCGCCCTCGAGTCGCTCCCGAGCGATCTGCGCGACCGCTCACGGTTGGTCTTCACCGCCCACTCGATCCCGACCGCGATGAACGACCTGTCCGGCCCGGACGCCGACGGTCGTTACGCCGCGCAGCAGCGTGAGACCGCCCGGCTCGTAGCCGAAGCGGTCCGCGGCTCCGGCGCCGAGTTCGATCTCGTCTGGCAATCGCGCTCCGGCCCGCCGCAGGTGCCGTGGCTGGAGCCCGACATCAATGATCACCTCAAGCAGTTGGCGGCAGCCGGCGCGGCGGCGGTGGTCGTGGCGCCGACCGGGTTCGTGTCCGACCACATCGAGGTGCGCTGGGATCTCGACCACGAGGCGCGTGGCACCGCCGCCGCCGTGGGATTGCCGTACGCCCGGGCGGCCACGGTGGGCACTCACCCGGCCTTTGTCGCCGCCATCCGCGAGCTCGTCGAGGAAGCGGCTCTCCGGAGCCACGCCGCGCGCGCTCGGCCGACTGGGCCTGACCGGAATGGACTGTCCGGCCGGTTGCTGTCCGGTGCCGCGACGGGGCGCCCCGGCCGCGTGATGACGTTCCCGGACGGACCGGAGATCGAGTTGCCGGCGGGTGACGTGACCGTCGGCGTCGTCCGCATCGGTGACACCGTGCGCCGCCCGCATCAGGACACCAGCGCGCGGGTCGCTGACTACCTGCGCCATCTCGAGCAGCGGGGCTTCGAGGGTGCACCGCGTTACCTCGGCCGCGACGACCAGGGCCGTGACGTGCTCACCTATCTCGATGGCGAGGTGCCTGGCGACCCGATCGAGCGGTGGGCCGCGGCCGATGGCGTGCTCCGCAGCGTTGCCGGGTTGGTGCGTCGGCTGCATGACGCCAGCGCGGGCTACGTGATACCCGAGCGAACCGTCGAGCCCGGTCGACCGCAGCCGAGGTTCCCCGCGGACGAGCCCCGGATCGTGTCTCAACGCGATGTGACCCCACAGAACACGGTGTTCCGCGCCGGCGTCGCTTGGGGGCTGATCGACTTCGATCTCAGCGACTGGACGACTCGGTCCGTCGATCTCGCCAACACCGCGATGCACTGGGTGCCGCTCTGCGACCCGGCCGACCGCGGGCCGGCGTTCGCTGATGTGGATGTCGCCGCCCGGTTGCGGTTGCTGCTCGACGGGTACGGCCGCGAGGTGATCGAGCCGGAGCAGTTCCTGCACGCCGCCGAGCTGCGCTTCGCCGGCTCGTACGACGTCATGCACTGGGCGGCGGAGAATCTCGGCGGCGGTTGGGCCCGGATGTGGGACGAGGGGGTCGGCGACGTGATCCGTCGCCGCGTCGCCTGGTTCGCCGCGGTGCGCGAGGATCTCGCCCGGGCCCTCTGACCCCGACTTGTCGCTATTCATCGGTCGGGTCAATCAGCGGCCGATGGAGTTGGTTGTACCGGGGTTTCTGTTCTGGGTCGATCCAGCCGGGCGGCATCCAGGCGGCCCGGCTAGTCCGCCTCCCCGAAACCTTCTGTTGTTGTTCCCTTCCAGCGCCCTGGGCGGACCGTTGTTGTTCCCGGCTTCCAGCGATTGGTCCCGTGTGGGCGTAGTCGATGACATGATCCATTTCGCACCAGCCTGGTGGTGCCGGACAGTCAGGAAAGGTGCAACCGCCGTCGATCGCGGCGCGGGCCAGGCGTTGTTGGTCGGTGTGCAGGCGTTGCGGGCTGCTGTAGGCGGTGATGCCTTTGGTCTTGTCGATGACGACGTTCATCAGCCGGTACTCCCCGGCGGTCATCCGCATCGCCTCGGCGCACCGGGATGAGCGCGCCGTGGCCGGTGTGGGCCAGCCGCGCTGGGTTTCGTACTGCTCGACGGTCATGGTCATCACGATGGTGGCCGTCACCCCGGCGACGGTGGGCAGTTGCCGGGCGCGCAGGTTGAGTTTGAGGGCTTCGAGCAGGGCGTCGTGGCGGCGTTGCCCGGCGGTGCGGGGGTCTTTGACCCCGTCGGTCTCGGGCTTGGGCCGGGCGAACGCGTCGAGGTGCAGCAGCAGCAGTTCGGTGGCCTCGGCCGTCAACTCACCAGTGAGCTTGCTGGAGCCGTCCACGCGTTGCTGAACGGTCAGATCCCGCTGCTTCTCGCGGTGCTCGACTTCCTCGAGACGGCCGTCGGGGTCGTGGTGGGCCAGGATCCGTTCGGCCAGCTTGGCCAGGTTGACCGGATCGAACTGGCCGCAGTACTCGACCAGCTGCGCTTCGATCGCCCGGCCGTGTTCGGCCTGGGCGGAGTCGGGCAGCTTGTCCACCGTCTGCACCACGACGCGGGCTTGGCGCTCGGAGATCTCGCCAGCGGCTTGGGCGGCGGCGACGGCTGGGTAGATCGGCGGCAGCGGGTCACCGGTCAGCGTCCGCCGCGGGCCGGCCGCCTCGGCGGCCCGCACCCGCCCGGCCGCCTCGCCGGGGTCCAGGCGCAGCAGCCCGCGCAGCAGCTGCGCCACCGAACGCAGCTGCAACGCCTCGGGCAGACCGCGGCCCTGCGCTTCCAGCACCAGCCCGTGCTCGACCGCCGGGATGCGGCGCCGCAGCCGTTCCAGCTCCCGCCAGTAGCCCAGCAGCGCGTCGTCACCCAGCCCGGTGAGGTCCAGGCCGTGCAGTAAGTCCAGCGCCGCCTGTGCGCTCGCCAGCACCACCGTCGGGTCGGTCCGGGTCACCACCACGCTGCTCATACGTACGATTCTAGGTGAACGGAACCCCCATCTCTCGGGCCTTCCGCAATCGGTGGACAACCACGGGATGTCCACAACCACCAACCAGGAACCGGCTGAAACTGTCGGACGGGCGTGCTAGTGGCGCCCCGGCATGAACCGACACCCGGCAACGGCAGTCGCCGGCCCGATCACTATCCTCGTCGGTGCGTTTTTCGAACTGTTAGAAGATCAATCCATCCAGGGCCCGACGCCGCTGGCCCGCTCCGGAGTGATGCGCAGAACGAGGCCCGAAGGATGGTCCGAGCCGGGCGGGAAGACGGCGTCCGGACCGATGTAGACGTGCGCAAGCCGCTGCAGCAGCTCGGCCGCCCCGCCCTCGGTCACCCGGGCCGTCCCGTGGACGACCAGGAACTCGGCCAGCCCCATCTCATTCACGACGCCGGTCTCGACCGACAGCGCGACCCGCGAGTCGCGCCGCGCGTTGCGCAATTTCAGCCGGTCGCCCATGTGACCGCTGACGATCTCGTCACCGTCGAGACCGATCCACACGACGCTGATCTGCGGGCTGCCGTCAGCGTTGATCGTGACCAGGTGGGCGAGGTGACCGGCGGTGACGGCGGCGCGGGCCGCCTCGTTGAGGACGCTCATGGTGCCGAACCTACGTCGCCGAGCGTTCGCTCGCGGCTCGGAGGTCTGCTTGGTAGCTCGGCGATTCGGTGCGCGCGACCGCCGCCGGCCGACCCTGGCGCAACAACTGTCGCCAGTCGTCGACGCCCCACTCGGCCGGCGTTGTCGTGGCGCAGAACTGCTCGAGAAGCGACACGAAGCGCGCCGGATCGGTGCGGAACGGAAAGTGCCCGGCGCCGTGGAAGATCTCCAGCCGGCTGCCCGGCATCGCCGCCCGGGCCTGGTACGCGTGCCCGAGGGGCAGGACGCTGTCGCGTGAGCCCCATACGAGCATCGTCGGCATGCCGCGGGCGAGGTAGCAGCGATCGAGCATCGTGACGACTTGCCCGCGCCAGTCGACGACCGCGCGCAGCGTGCGGATGAACGCCGCGCGGGCGCGCGCGTCGGGCAGGGCCTCGACCACGCGTCGCAGGTCCTGTGCGTCGAGGCCCAGCCCGGTGTCCAACCGGGACAGCAGCCCGACGACGGCACCGACCGCCAGCCGAGCGCCGGGTAGCTGTACCCCGGCCAGCGCGACCGACGCGCCAGGGACGGTGGCCGCCCGGAGCAACGGGGATACGGCCCGACCCGCGCCTCCGGACGCGACGAGCACCATCCGTTCGGTGCGTTCCGGGAACTGGTAGGCGAACTGCATCGCCACGCCGCCACCGAGCGAATGGCCGACGAGCGTGACGCGGTCGATGCCGAGCACGCCGAGCAGGTCGCGCATGCCGTTGG
The DNA here is from genome assembly GCA_963764485.1 of uncultured Actinomycetota bacterium. Taxonomy (GTDB): domain Bacteria; phylum Actinomycetota; class Actinomycetes; order Mycobacteriales; family Jatrophihabitantaceae; genus Jatrophihabitans. The sequence goes on from CAVXSM010000001.1 coordinate 349,938, forward strand.
CGTACGCCGCGACCGAGTAGTCGGCGCGCGGCTTGGCCGAACGCCCGTGACCGAGCAGGTCAGGTGCGATGACGAGATGCTTGCGAGCCAGGGCCGGCAGCACGGTACGCCACGTGGCCGAGCTGTCACCGATCCCGTGGATGAGCAGTAGCGGTGGCCCGGTGCCGGCGATGCGGTAGACGCGTCGATACCCGTGCACGACGTGCGACTCGACCCGGACGGTCGGGCCGGAGCGGCGCGCATCCTCGATCCTGCTGACCGTCATGCCCCGAAAGCGTGCCCCGAGCCCGAGTCAGCTCGGTTTCGGCGGTGTTGCGAACAGTCGCGGACCTCGAACGGGTGTTGTGTTCAGTCGCGCGCCTCGGCGTTGTAGGCCGCGGCCCGCGCCCGCCGGACCGCGGTGGCCAGCGGGCGCAGTGCGGCCGCCCGCGCCGCGATGCCGGTGGTCTCGATGGCGCCGCCGACCGGGTCGGCCAGCGCGAGGTCGAGAACCGCCTGCAGCCGCTCGGCCTGAGCCAGCAGAGCGACGCCGCGGGGCGGAAAGCCCGGTGGCAGGTTCAGCCGCTCACCGGCCCGCCGCGCGTCGCCCAGCGACTCGACGAGACCGTCCATCGCCCCGGCGACATCAGCCCGGGCCAGCGCGCCGGCCGATTCGCGAATGGCGCTGGTGAGTTCGTATTGCGCGTCGCCGAGCGCGAGATAGTCCGGCGGGGCCGGCGAGGTGACGTGCACCTGCCAGATCACGGTGGGCGGCGCACTGCTGGGCGCGTGGTCGATGACCTCGGGCACCGCCCCGAGTCCGAGGCCGGCGACCGCCTCGCCCCATTCGAGGGCGGCCGCGCGGAAGGCGTCCGGCCCGGGCAGGCCGCGGGTGTCGCCGGCGGCCGGCAGCACGACGCGGACGCTGCCACCGCTGCGGCGCAGCGCGACCAGCAGGTCACGCAGCGGCGCGGGTTCGAGCGCCGTGTCAGGCAGGCCCAGCACCCGGTGAGCGCCGTCGCACTCAGCGACGGCGTCGGCGGCCTGGTCGATGCTGACCCGCCCGGCGACGAACGCGTTCGCCCAGGCGGCGAGGGGACCGGACCGGACGGCAGACACGAATACCGAGAGTACGGGCGTGGTGCCGTGAACCGGCCGAATGCCGCATCTAGGGTCGGTGACCGTGCCCGACTACCGCGACGTCCTCGCCCCTGCCGCACGTCGCCGGTCGGTGCCCGAGGTGCCGGCCGAGCCCGATCTGGTCGTCGAGACCGCCGACGGCGACTTCTGTGGCGCGGTCGTCGAGGTCGGCCGGGCCGTGGATGCCGGTGAGAAGCGCGACACCGTGACGCTCGAGGATCGGCACGGCAAGCGCCGCGTCTTCGCCCTGCTGCCGGCCGCGTTCCTGGTCGACGGAAAGGCCGTCACCCTCGTCCGGCCGGCGGTGCGTCCGGCGGCGAAGGGCCGGCCGGCCAAGACTGCGTCCGGGTCGTACGCCGTCGCCGCGGCGCCCGCCCGGGTGGCCCGGGCGAGCCGCATCTGGGTCGAGGGAGTACACGACGCGGCCCTGATCGAACGCATCTGGGGCGACGACCTGCGCATCGAAGGAGTGGTCGTCGAGCCGCTGGACGGCATCGATGATCTCGTGGCCCACGTCCGCGATTTCCGCCCGGGGCCGCAGCGCCGCCTCGGCGTCCTCGTCGACCACCTCGTCGCCGGGTCGAAGGAGTCGCGCATCGCGGCGCAGGTCCGCGACCCCCACGTCCTCATCAATGGCCATCCGTACGTCGACATCTGGCAGGCCGTGAAGCCCACTGCCCTCGGCATCGATCGGTGGCCCACCGTCGACCGGTCCACGAACTGGAAGGACGGCATCTGCGCCGCCCTCGGGGTCAGCGATCCTCGCGAAATGTGGCGTCGCGTCCTGGCCGGGGTGGACAGCTATGCCGACGTGGAGGTGCCGTTGCTGCGGTCGGTCGAAGAGCTGATCGACTTCGTGACGACGTGATCACGAACGCGGCCATGACGTGACATCGCGAACGGTGCCATGCTGATGGCATGCCCGACTGGTTGATCTGGTTGCTGGCCGCCGGCGTCCTCGCCGCGGCCGAGGCGGCTTCGCTCACCTTCGTCCTCGTCATGTTCGCCGGTGGGGCGCTGGCGGCGGCGGTCACGGCCGCGGTGGGTGGCCCGGTGCTGTTGCAGTTCATCGTCGCGATCGTGGCCACCGTCGCTCTGCTCGCCGGGGTCCGGCCGGTCGCCCGGCGGCACCTCATGGCCGGCACCGGCGTGACCACCGGGCCGGACGCGCTCGTCGGCAGCCAGGCCGTGGTCCTCAGCGAGGTGACCGCCCACGACGGACGGGTGCGACTCAACGGTGGGGAATGGTCGGCGCGGTCCTACGACGAGAAGCAGGTACTACCCGCCGGCACCGTCGTGCGGGTCATGAAGATCACCGGCGCCACAGCCGTGGTGCTGCACGAGGATCCGTATTTCGACGGCCCGCGCGATTCGTTAACTGGAGGTACGACATGAGCGAAGCGAGGGTAGACCGATGAGTGGTGGCGTGATCGCGGCGATCGTGGTCCTGGTGGTGCTGCTGCTCGTCCTGGCCCGCATGGTGCGGATCGTGCCGCAGGCGCGGGCCGCCGTCGTCGAGCGGCTCGGGCGCTACGTCCGCACCGCTACGCCCGGGCTGACCCTGCTGCTGCCGTTCATCGATCGGATGCGGCCGCTCATCGACCTGCGCGAGCAGGTGGTCAGCTTCCCGCCCCAACCGGTGATCACGTCGGACAACCTGACGGTCGGCGTCGATTCGGTCATCTACTTCCAGGTGACCGACCCTCGCGCGGCAACGTACGAGATCGCCAACTACATCCAGGCCGTCGAACAGCTGACGATCACCACCCTGCGCAACGTGATCGGCTCGCTCAATCTGGAGCAGGCGCTCACCAGCCGCGACGAGATCAACAGCAAGCTGCGCGGCGTGCTCGACGAGGCCACCGGGCCGTGGGGCATCCGGGTCGCCCGGGTCGAGATCAAGGCGATCGACCCGCCGCCGTCGATCCAGGACGCGATGGAGCAGCAGATGCGCGCCGATCGCAACAAGCGCGCGCTCATCCTCACCGCCGAGGGCCAGCGCGAGTCGGCGATCAAGACGGCCGAGGGTCAGAAGGCGGCTGCGATCCTCGATGCCGAAGGGCAGAAGGCCAGCGCGATCCTCGCCGCCGAGGCCGATCGGCAGTCGCGCATCTTGCGCGCGGAAGGTGAGCGGGCGGCCCGCTACTTGGCCGCGCAGGGGCAGGCCAAGGCGATCGAGACGACCTTCGGCGCGATCCACGCCGGCAAGCCCGATCCGGCGCTGCTGGCCTACCAATACCTGCAGACCCTGCCGCAGATCGCCCAGGGCGACGCCAACAAGATGTGGATCGTGCCCAGCGAGTTCAGCAAGGCGCTGGACGGGCTGGCCAAGCTCACCGGCGGCGACAAGGACGGACCGAACTGGCTGGCGCCCGAAGGGGGCGGCGGCTCGGGCGAGGCCGGCACGCCGATCGACACCTCGGACTGGTTCGACTCGAAGCTGCCGCCGGCCGAGGCGCTGCCCGAAACCACCAACCTGCGCGCATCCGACGACGACGCCGACTCGCAGCAGGCCCAGATGGGCGTTCCCGATGAGGACGAGCCCGACGTGGCCGAGATCCTGCGCAAGAGCGTGCCGACGGCCGACGACCCGCCGCAACAGGCTGCGCCACCGGAGGCCGCGCCACCGCCGGACTACCCACGCGAGCCTCCGGCGCCGCAGCCGCCGGGCTACCAGTACCCGCAGCAGCCGCCGCAGCCGCCGGGCTACCAGTACCCGCAGCCGCCGCCCTATCAGGGACCGGGTCCACAGCGGTAGACCCGCGCGGAACGGTGCTCGGTCAGAAGCCGGTCTGGTTCCACGGCGGCTGCGGCACCGAGAACATCACGTCGGCGCGGGCCAGCGCCCCGTCGGTGAGTTCCTCGACCCCGTCGAGCAGCCCGCGCAGCCGGTAGCCACCGAGGTAGCACGCCGCGAGCGCGCGTTGATCGATGCGCAGATCGGCCGGCCCGGACGTGGGCTCGCAGTGCGCGCCGGCGCCGTCGACCTCGAGCACGACCCGCCCGGCCGCGAAGCCGTCGGCGGTGTCGTCGACCACGTCGAGGACGACGCGCCCATGCATCGCGTAGTCGCGCGCCGCGAGCGCCGCGGGCAGGTCGAGCAGCCGGACCCACAGGTAGTCGAACGTGCCCTTCAGGTGCAGGGCCCGACCGTCGGGCAGCACCCAGCGAATCGGCTCCTCGAGCGGGCGGTCGTCGAGGCGCACCTCGTTGATGACGTCGATGCCGGCGAGGTAGCCCCACAGGTCGCGGTAGGCGGTGTCGTTGGCGGCGAAGAACTCATCGACCTCGATGGCGCCGAGCTCGCCGCTGAGGTTGAAGTCGCGGGCGACCTTCCAGGCCAGCAGGCCGTCCGGGCCGTCCGGTCCCTCGTGCAGGATCCAGTTCGGACGCTTGCCGATCGGCTCGTAGCCGTCCTGGGCCAGCCGCCGGTCCCACCACGGATCGCGGCGGTCGACCTGCCCGGGACTGCGCCGGCGGGCCGCCTCGAAGATCGTGCGGGCCGACTTCACCAGCTCGTCGGGCTCGACCTGGCGGACACTGCCGGCCGGCGGCGGCGGCAGCGCCGCCAGCGGCCGGCGCGGGTAGTAGGCGTAGGTCGCGCACGTCACGGCCGGGGCGTAGCCGAACCGCCCGTAGATGGGCCATTCGGCCGCGACGAGGATCGACAGCGCATCGCCGCGATCCTTCGCGGCCTGCAGCGACTGGGTGAGCATCGTGCGCAGCAGGCCGCGCCGGCGATGCGTCGCGGCGACGGTCACGCCGGTGAGCGCGTCGACGTCGAGATCGCGGGTCCCGGCGCCAGCCCCGGGCACGGTAAGGGTGCGCGGTTCGGTGGCCAGCGTGGCCACCAGACGGCCGTGGTCGCGGTAGGCCCAGGTGCGCTCGGGCAGCCACTCCCGCGCCCAGCGGTCGACCCGGCGCGGGAAGTCGTCGTCGTACGGCGTGCCGAGCAGTGTGGTCGCGAGGGCGGCCACCCAGTCACGCGCGAGGTCGGCCGGTACCGGGTTGAGAAGTTCCACCAGTCGACCCTGTCAGGCCGCGCAACTCAGATCCAGTCGACCCGGCCGTGCAGGTAGACGTAGCCGACGAAGCTCACCGCGTCGATGACGAAATGCGCGATGACGAGCGGCCACACCCGACGGGTGCGTTGGAACCACCAACCGAAGATCACCCCCATGATCGCGTTGCCGACGAAGCCGCCGTAGCCCTGGTAGAGGTGATACGACCCGCGCAGCACGGCACCGGCGGCCAGCGCCCGCGAGTTCGTCCAGCCGAGCTGGCGCAGCCGGGTGAGGACGAACGCGCCGACGATGATCTCCTCGGCCACACCGTCCTGGAAGGCGTCGAGCAGCAGTACCGGGATGCGGTACCAGACGTCGGGGAAGTCGGTGACCACGATCTGGGCGTTCATCCCGAGCTGGCGGGCGACGTAGACGAGGCCCAGGCCGGGGCCGCCGATGACCGCGGCGAAACCGAGTCCTTGGGCGACCTCACGGAGCGGCAGCCGATCGAGGCCGATGCCGAGCCCCACACCGCCCGGGGTACGCATGAGCAGCACGATGGCCAGGAACGCCGGCAGGATGCCGCTGAGCACGCCGGCGAGCTGGTCGAGGATGTCCAGCCACGGGTAGACGGATTTCGTGGCGTGGTTGATCGGCCCGGTGGCGACCTGCCGGAAGCCGATTCCGTGGTTGATCGTGATCTGGGCCCGCAGGAAGCTCAGCAGCGATGAGATGCCGGACATCCCGTACGAGACGCCGAGTACGGCCAGCAGCTCCAGGCCGTAGCGCGGCGGCGCGGGCGCCGTCGTGTCGTGGTCGGTGCCCGCGCCTCGGTCGATCTCGGCGCTCATAGGGGGCAGTCTGCCGCAGCAGACTGTGGCATCAGGTGCGCGGTGCGAGGACGAGGGTCTGCAGCCCGGCCCCGACGACGCCATGCTGGTCGGACAGCGTCGATCGGGCCAGTGCCGAGCCGTTCGGGCCCGAGCTGAGTGGTCGCGTCCATCAGCACCCATTCGCCGGCGAACGGGCGGGCCAGGTGGATGTCCAGATCGACGTTGAGGAACGACCACTCCGCCCAGTCGAGCACGGACGAGATCCCGCTGGCGGAGTCGGCGACCAAGGCCACCCGCGACAGTCCGGACATGGGCCGGCCGGCGACGAGCGTCATGGGGGAGCGGACCCACGCCGCCGCCGGCCCCGGCCGGCGCATCCGCCCGGACACGAAGCGCCACTCGAGGCTCGCGCCGTAGCCGAAGCTGACGTCGAGGCCGGCCGGCAAATCGGGGACGGGCACCGCCGGCGCGAGCCGGGGCGCGATCGCAGCGGTGTCGGCGGTGCGAACGAACCACACCCGGGCGAGCAGGCACTCGCGCCCGGCCCCCGACATCGTGACCTCGACCAGCGCGGCGCTGCGGGCCGCCCGCACCACCCGGGCCGATGTTTCGACCTCACCCACCGGCACCGGCCCGACGAAGTCGGCGGCCAGGCGCAGCGGCACCAGATCGGTGCGTCCGGTTTGGGCGCGAACGGCCCGTTCGGCGGCGTTCACGGCCAGCGCGTTGGGGGGTCCGCCGTGTTGCAATTCGGCTGACCAGGGACCGGCTGTTGCACTGCCGCCGCGGTAGCGCCCGGTGTAGTCGGTCTCGGCTAGCACCTCGAAGTATGAGTCGGCCACGAGCCCAAAGTAGTTGCCCCGATCATGAAGTCGTTGTCCTACACTCGATCGGAGAAGAGGCGTGCGGCACATCCCTCCCGTGCCGCCGCCTCTTCCCCTGCATCCCGGCCCCGCCCGTGAGGCGTGCACGCAATCCCGGTCACAGGTGGAACCGCCCGCCGGGCGACCGTCGAATCCATACCTGACGAGGCCGCGCGCGCGCGGATGGGCAGAGGTGGAGGGCATTCGTGACACGTCGCCGAATCGCGGTAGTCGGCAGCGGGGTGGCCGGGTTGAGTGCGGCCTACGTGTTGCAGCGGGCGGCCGACGTCACGCTCTACGAGGCCGACGATCGGCTCGGTGGCCACGCGGACACCCACGAGATCGTGGGCGCCGACAACGTCCTGCGCAACGTCGACACCGGCTTCATCGTGCACAACCTGCGCACCTACCCGATGCTGCGACGGTTGTTCAGCGAACTCGGCGTCGCGACCCAGGAATCGGACATGAGCATGTCCATCAGCTGCGGCGGCTGCGGCCTCGAGTACGCCGGCGGCCGAGGGCTGGGCGGTCTGGTGCCGTCGGCGAGCGTGCTGGCCAATCGCAACTACCTGCGGATGCTCGGCGAGGTGGTCCGCTTCCACCGTCGCGCCCACGCCCTGCTGGCCGGCGACGACGACGCCATGACGGTGCGTCAGTTCCTCGCGCGGGGCCGGTTCTCGCCCTACTTCGCATCACACTTCATGACGCCGCTCATCGCGGCGGTGTGGTCGACCGCGCCGACCCAGGCCGGCGACTACCCGGCCCGCTACCTCTTCGCCTTCCTGCAGAACCACGGCATGCTCAGCGTCACCGGCAGCCCCGTCTGGTACACCGTCGTCGGCGGCTCCGCGCGCTACGTCGAGCAGGCCGCAAAGGGCCTCACCGCCGTGCACACCTCCACTCCGGTCCGCGCGGTGACCCGCGCCGGCCGCGGCGTCGACATCCGCGCCGACTCCGACCGCGTCGAGCACTTCGACGGGATCGTGCTGGCCACCCACCCCGGCCAGGCTCTGCAGATCCTCACCGATCCGACGTCGACCGAGCGCGACCTGCTCGGGGCGATCGGGTTCACCGTCAACCCGACGCTGCTGCACACCGATCGCTCGGTGCTGCCGCGCGCGGCGCGGGCCCAGGCGTCGTGGAACTACGCGCTGCCCGACTGCACGGCCACGCCGACTGCGGTGCAGGTGAGCTACAACATGAACCGGTTGCAGCGTCTCGATGCGCCGCAGACCTACGTCGTCACCCTCAACGGGGCCGACCAGGTGGATCCGGCGACGGTGCTGGCCCGGATGGACTACGAGCACCCGGTGTACACGACCGGCTCGGTTGCGGCGCGGGCGCGGCTGCCTGAGCTCAACGACGGCGTGGTCGCCTTCGCCGGCGCCTATCACGGGTGGGGCTTCCACGAGGACGGGTGCAAGTCCGGCGTGGACGCCGCGGCCTCACTGGGGGTGCGCTGGTGAGACCAGCCCTCTACGAGGTCGACATCGCACACGTGCGGACCGAGCCGGTGCGCCACGATGTGCGCCACCGCGGCTACCTGTGGTTCGTCGATCTCGACGAGCTGCCCGACTACGGCCCGCTGGCCCGATTCGAGTCGCGCGACCACCTCGGTGACCCGCAGCGCTCGCTGCGCCAGAACGTCGACGACTACCTCGCCGCGAACGGCATCGAGCTGGCCGGCGGCCGGATCACGATGCTGGCCGCCGCCCGCACCATGGGTTACGTCTTCAACCCGCTGTCGGTGTTCTGGTGCCACGACGGCCTGGGCGCGGTCGTGTGCGTCGTCGCCGAGGTGCACAACACGTACGGCGAGCGGCACCGATACCTGCTGCGGCCGGACGACTCCGGGCGGGCCGAGACGGCCAAGGCCTTCTACGTCTCGCCCTTCTATCCGGTCGACGGCCACTACCGGATGAGCCTGCCGGAGCCGGGGCAGGCGCTGGCGGTGACGATCACGTTGCACCGGCCGGGCGCCCGCCCGTTCACGGCGTCGGTGCGAGGAGTTCGCGGGTCCGGCACCCACCGCGCCGCCGCGGCCACCGCGCTGCGCCACCCGCTCGAGACCTGGCGGGTGCGCGCGCTCATCGCCAAACACGGCATCGCGCTCTGGCGCCAGGGCCTGCCCGTCCAGCCCCGTCCCGTCCATGCGTCCCACCCGGAGGACCCGATGTCCGCTCGCCCCACCGTCGCCGCTCGGCTCGAGGCCGTGGTCCGCGACGCCGTCGGCCTCGATCTCCCGGTGCGCATCCGGGCCTGGGACGGCAGCGAGGCCGGGCCGCAGGACGGGCCGGTCGTCGTGCTGCGCTCGCGCCGGGCCCTGCGCCGCCTGCTCTGGGCGCCGGGCGAGCTCGGGCTGGCCCGGGCCTACGTCACCGGCGACCTCGAGATCGAGGGCGATCTCGCCGAGGGCTTCCGGCGGGCGTGGCGGCTGGCCCGCTCGCGGCCCACGTCCGGCATCGCACTGTCGTGGCGCGCGCGGGCCAAGGCTGTCCGCACCGCCGCCGCCCTCGGCGCGCTCGGGGTGCGGCCCACGTCGCCGGCGTCCGAAGCCCGCCTGCAGGGCCGGCGGCACAGCCGGTTGCGCGACCGCGCCGCGATCTCGCACCACTACGACCTGTCCAACGAGTTCTACGAGCTGCTGCTCGACGAGACGATGGCCTACTCGTCGGCCTACTTCACCGACGAGAACCAGTCCCTGGCTGATGCGCAACGGGCCAAGCTCGACCTGATCTGCCGCAAGCTCGATCTGCAGCCCGGCCAGCGCCTGCTCGACGTCGGCTGCGGGTGGGGCTCGCTCATCCTGCACGCGGCCGAGCACTACGGCGTGTACGCCACCGGCATCACGCTGTCGGCGCAGCAACGCGACCACATCCTCAAGCGGATCGCCGACCGTGGCCTCGCCGACCGGGTCGAGGTCCGGCTGCAGGACTACCGCGATCTCGCCGAGACCGGCGAGACGTTCGACGCGGTGAGCTCGATCGAGATGGGCGAGCACGTCGGCGAGGGCCACTACCCGGTCTACGCCGCCATCCTGTTCGACGCGCTCGAGCCCACCGGCCGGTTGCTGCTCCAGCAGATGTCGCGCCGCCCTGACGCGGCTCCCGGCGGCGGGGCCTTCATCGAGTCCTACATCGCCCCGGACATGCACATGCGCCCGATGTCGCGCACACTGCAGCACCTCGAGGGCGCCGGCTTCGAGGTGCGCGACGTGCAGGGGATGCGCGAGCACTACGTCCGCACCGTCGAGGCCTGGATCGAGACCTTCGAGGCCAACTGGGACGCGTTCGTCGCGCTGCAGGGCGAGGAGGTCGCGCGCGTGTGGCGGCTCTATCTCATCGGTGGCGCGTTGACCTTCGACGAGGGCCGGATGGGCGTCGACCAGTTCCTCGCCGTGCGGCCCACTGCCGAGGGGTCGTCGGGGATGCCGCCGACCCCGGTGTGGATGACGGACCACACTAAGGCGTGACCTCCTTCGACACCTCGGCGTTCGCCGGCACCCTCGCCTGGGCCGGCGGCGCGCTCGTCGTCGTCCTGCTCGTCACCTTCGCGGTGGCCAAGATCGCCGGCAAGCACAGCGTCATCGACACGACGTGGGGGCTGCTGTTCGTCACGGTGGCCGTCGTCGTGTTCGTCCGCTCGGACGGGACGGGTGACCACGTCCGCCGGTGGCTGCTGCTGGTGCTGCCGGCGCTGTGGGGACTGCGCCTGGCCCAGCACATCGGCCGCCGGTCGATCGGCCGGCCCGAGGACCCGCGCTACGAGCAGCTGCTGAGCAAGGCCGGCGGCCACCCCGACCTGTACGCGCTCCGGATGATCTACCTGCTCCAGGGCGTGCTGGCCTACGTGATCGGGGCACCGATCTTGGTCGGAGGCTTCGAGCGGCACTCGGTGGGATTCGTCGCCTGGATCGGCGTCGCGGTGTGGGCGGTGGGGGTGTTCTTCGAAACCGTCGGCGATGCCCAGATGGAGCGCTTCCGTCGCGACCCGGCGCACCAGGGGCAGGTGATCGACGTCGGCCTGTGGCGCTACACCCGGCATCCGAACTACTTCGGGGACGCCTGCGTGTGGTGGGGGATCTTCCTCGTGGCCGCCGACGCGTGGCCCGGCGTGGTCACCGTCTTCGCGCCCGCCCTGATGACGCTGCTGCTGACCAAGGGGTCGGGCGCCCGAATCCTTGAGAAGCACATGAGCCGGCGCGACGGCTGGGCCGACTACGCCGCGCGCACCAGCATGTTCTTCCCGCGGCGGCCCACCAAGCGCCGGACCTAGCGCGAACAACCACCTCTCGCCAGTCTTGGCCTCGCTGCGGCGCAAGTCGCGGCGTGTCGCGCCGCCCAGCGGCCACAAGCGCGAGGGTTGGCCGCGCTGGGGCGAGACACGCCGCGCCGAGCGCCGCTCGGGGGCCACGACAGGATCGGGGCGGCAGGAAGCCGGGGCTCGAGCGATGCGCGGCCGGGGAGGACGGGTCAGCTGGTGGCGTAGGCGCCGCGCAGGACGCTGATGCCGCTGTACGGCGTCTGGTTCGTGCGCTGCACGCTCACCTCGATGTCGCTGTACTGCGACATCACCGTCGGCGGCACGGTGAGCTGCGCCTTGTTGTCGCTGCCGATCCAGCCCACCGACTGCATCCGCTGCCGGGCCCCGTCGGTCAGCCACACCTCGTAGGAGTGGCCCGAGTCCAGCCGGGGCAGCGCGGTGGCATCGATGCGCATCGTGCCGTTGCCGACGATCGTCACCTTGGCCTTGTGGGTGCCCCGGTCGAACGCGTCGAGGCTGATCGTCCGGCTGGCCGTCTGCGAGTTGCCACCGGAGCCGACGGTCTCGGCCAGGGTGATGCCGCCGCCGGTCAGCACGAGCGCGGCGGCCGCCACCGCCAGCAGCCGGTGCTGCCGCTGCTTGGGCTTGGCCGCTCGGGTGGTCGCTTCTTCCCGGACCTTGGCGAACATCGCGCTCATGTCCGGCAGCGGGCCGGCCGGCTCGTCAACGACGCCGTGGTCGGACGAGCCCCGCGCGACGATCTCCGGGGCGAAGCGCTGGGCTGAGGTGAGCGATGCGTGGGCCACGACGGCCGAGATGAGTTCCTGCTGGCAGTCGGGGCAGATGCGCAGGTGCGCGGCGGCGCTGAGGACCTCGTCGCGCGTCGCGTCGCCGGTCAGCAGGCGCGGCAGGTCTTCGGAGATGTGCGTGCTCATCCGTGCCCCCGGGTGTTCTCCAGCAAGCCCGACATCCGCTGCAACCCGCGAGCGGTCCGGGTCTTGACGGTGCCGAGCGGGATGTCGAGTGCGACCGCGATCTCGCGCTGCGTGTAGCCCTCGAAGTACGCCAACTCGATCACCTCACGTTGCAGGTCGGGCAACAGGTTAACGCGCCGCGGACCTCGTCGGCCCACACGAGCCGCTCGGCGACCTCGCGGCCGTCGTCACCGGTGATCTCGCGCATCGAGTCGAGCGGCACGACGACGTCGCGGCGCTTGCGCAGGTGATCGATCGCGCGCTTGCGGGCGATGCCGAGCACCCAGCCGCGCAGCGACAGGCCCGGGTCGTAGCGTTCGTGGACGCGCCAGACCTCGTAGAACACCCGCTGCATGACGTCTTCGATGTCGGGCTGCGGGACATACCGGCTGAGATAGGACATGACGAGGGGCCCGAGGGTGCGATAGGCCTCTTCCAGGGCCTCGGGCTCGCCCCGGTTGAGGCGTTCCCCGATCTCGGCGAGTGCGGACTCCACACCCCCCTGTTCGTTGTCCGAAGTCATTCCGGTTTCACCTGAGCGGTGATGCGGCCGGCGACCTCGCCCATCGTGATCGGGCCGGCGGTGGCGGAGATGACCACCTCGTCACCGTCGTCCAGCCACGCTCGGGTGCCGCCGTCGTCCAGGACGAGGGGATCGGCTCCGTTGCGGGTGAGCTCGAGCAGGCAGCCCTGCTGGGCGCGGTCGGGTCCGCTCACCGTGCCGGAGCCGAAGACGTCGCCGGTGCGCACCGCCGACCCGTTCGACGTCAGGTGCGCGAGCATCTGGGCGTAGGTCCAGTACATGTCCGCAAATCGCGGCCGGCTGATCACGGTGCCGTTGATGCGCACCTCGAGATCGAGGCGCAGGCCGTGGGACGGCTCGGTCTCGCGCAGCGGCGGGACCGGCTGCGGGTCCTGGACGGGGGCGCAGCGCCGGTCGGCCAGTGCGGCCAGCGGGGTGATCCACGGCGCGATCGACGTGGCGAACGACTTGCCGAGGAACGGCCCGAGCGGCACCGTCTCGAACCGTTGGATGTCGCGGGCCGACCAGTCGTTGAGCAGGCAGGCGCCGAAGACGTGCTGCTCGGCCGCGGCCACCGGGATGCGGCGTCCGGGCACCCCGATCACGAACGCGACCTCGGCCTCGAAATCGAGCCGCTGCGAGGGCTCGAACACGTCCGGCCCGGTGACGCCGGCCGGCCGGGCGATCGGCGTGCCCGAGGCGACCAGCGAGCCGGCGCGACCGTGGTAGCCGACCGGGACGTACTTCCAGTTGGCCGGCAGCGGATCGGCGCCCGGCCGCAGGATCCGCCCCGCATTCGCGGCGTGGTGAACGGACGCGTAGAAGTCGACGTAGTCGGCGACCGTGAACCCGAGCACCACCTTCAGGTCGGCCAGCGGCACGAGGCGTAGCGCATCGGCCTCGATCAGGGACGTGGCCACGCCGCGGACGTCGTCCCACGCCGGCGGCCCGGCGGCCAGGAACCGGTCGAGCCGGCCGTCGGCGAAGAGGCTCGGCTCGACGTGCACCAGATCGAGGGCGGCATCGCCGAACCGGACCGCGGCGAAGCGGCGACCGTCCGCATCGATGACCGACGCGTAGGGCAGGTGGTCGATCCCGAAACCCGCCATCCGCGCTCTACCTCTCACCCGCCGTCGGCCGCCTGGGTCCAGCCTGGCACGGCTACGTCCAGCAGGGGCCGCTGGGTTGCCGGCGGCGGGTGGTCAGCGGCCCGCGACCACCTGCTCGGCGTCCTGGCGGGCGAAGCGCACCGGCCGACCCTCCGGCGTGCGCACGACGGCGGCGGCCAGACGGTCCAACTCGTCGTCCGTGCGGGTCGGGGAGTGATGGGTGATGACGAGCTCGCCGACGTCGCAGGCGTCGGCGAAGGCCATCGCCTGGTCGATGGTGGCGTGCCCATAGCCGGCGGCGACGCGCTCCTCGCCGGCGGTGAACTGCCCGTCGTGCAGCAAGAGGTCCGCGCCCTCGGCGAGGTCTGCGGCCGACTCGCGCAGCGCCGCCGCCGCCCCGGCCGCGAGGGCGTGGTCGGGTAGGTAGGCGAGCACCGCCCCGTCGAGCGCGACCCGGACCCCGTAGCTGGCGCCGCCCTTGTGCGGGATGCGGGCCACCCGGACCTGTGCCCCCGGATGCCGCACCGCGCCGGGCACCAGTGCCCGATACGTCCAGGCGCCGAGCAGGCCGTCCGGCCCGATCGGGAAGTGCGGCGGCCCGAGACCGGACGCCAGCACGGCCTGGGCGTCGGTCCGCTCGTCCTCGACCGGCACATGCAGGTGCACGACGGCGTCGGGATGGTCGACGGCGGACGAGAACGGCAGGCCCTGAACGTGATCCCAGTGCAGGTGGGTCAGGACGATCGAGCCGTCGAAGGCGGCACCGCCGAGTAGCCGGCCGAGGCCGCGCAGCCCGGTGCCGGCGTCAAGGATCAATCGCGGGCGTGACTCGACCCCGGCGAGCACCGCGACGCAGCTGGTGTGCCCACCCCAGCGCACGAACTCGGCGCCCGGGGCGGGCGTGGAACCGCGCACCCCGAGGGCGACGAACCTCACTGTCCCGACGGCGCGTCGGTGAGCTCTCGCCGGTGGCCTCGGGCCAGCTCTTCGAGCCCGGCGCGGTCGATGGCGCTCGCCGGAGCGGCCGCGACCCGTACCGGCGTGCGCGCGGTGAGGGTGGCCGTGCGCGGTGACGACTCGAGGATCGCCCGCTCGCCGACCACGGCTCCAGGGCCGAGGTCACCGACCTTGCGCTCGGCGACGGTCACCTCGAGGACCCCGTCGAGGACGAGGAACAGTGCGTCGCCGGCGTCGCCCTCGCGGGCGAGGACGTCACCCTCCTTGAGCTTGCGGATCTTGGGCTTGTGCGCGCCGTGCATGAGCAGGCCCGACAGCTCACGCTCGAGGGCGGTTTCGGCCGCGGCCGCCACGACCGGCGAGTCCTCGTCGCCCCAGGGGGTTGCCGCCCACGACGGCTGGCCGAGCCAGGTGCGCCAGTCGGCCACGCCGGCCTTGAGCACGAGGTCACCGGCGGCGCCGTACACCCAGTGCCGCGGGAACGGGCTGGCCCCGACCAATTCCGGCACCGCGGTGCCGTCGGCGCGCAGCGTGAGCCGCAGTGTGGTCCACACGATGGGGGCGGCGAGCCGCACGAACGGCGGCCGGCTGATCTTTCGGGGCAGCGGCACCGAGGTGCGGCCGCCCACCGTCTGCACCCAGCTCACCGCGCCCGGTTCGGTCTGTGGCTCCGGCTTCAGCTCGGGCATCCCGATCGCCGGGAAGGTCGCGTCGAGGGGGCCGATCCGCACCGTGGTCGCGCCGATGAGCAGGCCGCCGTCCTGGCCGCAGGCCACGACCCGGTCGCCGTCGAACTCGGCCCAGGCACTCAGCACGTTGCCGAACCGGAAGTCGTCGGCGGCGAGCATCGCGTCGAGGTCGCCGGCGGCCAGGTGCGCCGGCGGCGGCTTGTCGTAGTGCGCCAGGCCGGTCGCGAAACCGGCCTTCATCGGACCCCGAACCGCCTCGGACGGGATCCAGGACAGCGACGTCATGCCCGATTCCACTCTCATGGCGACGACGCTAGGCACCGGGCGCGGCCGCCGACACCGGGTCAGCCTGCGAATTCGGAGGGGTGCCAGCACTCCACGACCAGGGTCCTGACCACCTTGTCGCCCGGGCGCCGGTGGGCCGTAATGGTGCGGTGGAATCAATCTCCGTGCTGCTCGCCGACGACAACCTGATCGTCCGTGAGGGTGTCCGTGCGCTGCTCAAGCGCGACGCGTCCATCGACGTGGTCGGCGTGGCGGGTGACTACGACGAGTTGATAGCGCAGGCGATCGCGCTGACGCCGCAAGTGCTCGTCACCGACATCCGGATGCCGCCGACATTCCAGAACGAGGGGATCGAGGGCGCGAAGGAGGTGCGCAAGCGACTGCCGGGTACCGGGATCGTCGTGCTGAGCCAGTACGACAGCCCGGAGTACGCCGTCGAACTGCTGTCGAGCGGCGCCGCCGGCTACGCCTACCTGCTCAAGGACCGCGTCGCCGACGGCGATCGGCTGGCCCAGGCGATCCGCGAAGTGGCCACCGGCGGATCGATGCTGGATCCGGAGATCGTGAACGCGCTCGTCTCACCGGTCCGGTCGGAGGGAGCCCTCAGCGCGGCGCACGAGGATCTGCTGCGCCAGGTCGCCGAGGGCCGGCCGGTGAAGGCGATCGCCGCGTCGATGAACGTGCCGCCGGAGATCGATCAACGACGCCGTCGAAGATCTCTTCCTGACGCTGGCCAAGAGTGCCTCGGCCGGGCAGGCCGATGCCCTGCGCCGGCTGCGCATGCTGCACAGCGCGATCCTGGAGCGCGAGGAGCAGGGCCAGACCCTGTCCCGTCTGCTGCCCGGCGGCCTGGCCGACAAGCTGCGGGCCGACAAGGGCGCGATCGACCGTACCGAGCGAATGACCGTCACGGTGTTGATGTCGGATGTGCGCGGCTACTCCGGAATCGCCGAACATGCCGATCCCGCCGTGCTGGCCGGGCAACTCAACGCGCACCGCAAGCAGATGAATGCTGCAATCCTCCACGAGGGGGGCACAGTCATGCAGTACGTGGGGGATGCCGTGATGGCTGTGTTCGGAGCGCCTGACCCGCAGCCCGATCATGCCGCGAGCGCCGTGCGCGCCGCTATCGCCATGCACCGGCGGCAGCAGGAACTGGACCGGCAGTGGCAGGCCGACGGGTTGGCTCCCTTCGGGCTGGGCATCGGATTGTCGACCGGCGAGGTCGCCGCCGCCATGCTCGGCAGCGCCGAGCGGCTGGAGTACACCGTCGTCGGCGACACCGTGAACCTCGCCCAACGGCTGCAGGACCTCGCCCGGCCGGCCGGCAACACCGTCGCGAGCGAGGCCACCGTGCGACTGGCCGCGGACGACTGGAAGTGGGAGTCACTGGGGGCGCGCGACGTCAAGGGGCGCGACGCCCCGGTCATGGCCTATCGACTCGACATGACCGATGTGCAACTCGAATGGGGGAGACCGCGATGAGCGCGATGACCGAACCGGTCGAAGCAGTGGCGTCGACCAGCGCGCCGGCCGTGCGGCTGCGCGGCGCCCGCCGCACCTTCACCGCCGAACTCGCGCCGGTCCGGGCGCTGCGCGGCGTCGATCTCGACGTCGCCGCCGGCGAGTTCCTCGCGGTGATGGGACCGTCGGGTTGCGGCAAGTCGACGCTGCTCAACATCATCGCCGGCCTCGACACCGTCGACGACGGCACCGTCGAGGTGGCCGGCCAGCGCATCGACGGCACGGACGAGAACTGGCTGGCGCGGTTCCGACGCCACCACATCGGCATCGTGTTCCAGTTCTTCAACCTGCTCGACGGGGTGAGCGCCCTGGACAACATCGTGCTGCCCGGCGTGCTCGGCGGGATGCGGCGCAAGGCCGCCGAGTCGCGCGCCCGCGAGCTGCTCGACCTGCTCGGCCTGGGCGATCGCAGCGCAGCAGGTGCCGGCCGTGCTGTCCGGTGGTCAGCGCCAACGGCTCGCGATCGCGCGGGCCCTGGTCAACTCAGCCGACGCTGCTGCTGGCCGACGAGCCCACCGGCGCCCTCGACAGTGACGGCGGCATCGAGGTGCTCGAGCTGTTCCGCCGCCTGCACGACACCGGGCAGACGATCGTGATGGTGACGCACTCCACCGATGTCGCAGCCGGTGCCGATCGTCAGGTCGTGCTGCGCGACGGCCAGGTCGAGTCGGACAGCGCCCGGACATGACCCTCCAGCGGGCCTGGCTGCGGCTGGAGCTACGCCGCCGATGGCGCTCGCTTGCCGTCCTCGCGCTGCTGATCGCAATATCGAGCGGCACGGTGCTGACCGCACTTGCCGGGGCGCGGCGCGGTGCCAGCGCGCTCAGCCGGTTGCAGCATCGCACCCTCGCCGCCACTGCAGCGGTCTACGCGAACGATCCGCATTTCGACTGGAACACGATCAAGTCGATGCCCGAGGTTGCGGCGCTCGGCACCTTCGTCGTCACGTATGGCACCGCCCTGGAACACCTACCGGACGGGACGCTCGCCTTCCCGCCCGCCGACCGCGCCGAGACCCGCACGATCGAGCGGAGCGTGGTGCTCGCCGGGCGGCGCTACGACCCATCGCGCATCGACGAGGCCGTCGTGACGCCGTACTTCGCCTCGCGCTATCACAAGGGCGTCGGCACAACCGTCGTGCTGCGCCTGCCGACGCCGCGCCAGGTGGCCACCGGCGAGTCGACCTCTCGTGAGCTGCTGGCCGGTCCGCGGATACGACTGCACATCGTCGGCGTCGTCCGCTCGCCCTGGCTCGCACTCGACGCGTCGGGCAGCCCCGGGCAGCTGGTGATGTCGCCCGCGCTCGTCGCCCGCTACCGGGCGAACCTCGTGGGCGGCGGCGCCGGCGCCGAGTACATCAACGCCGTCGTCCGGTTGCACGCCGGCGAATCGGCGATCCCGGCGTTCCGGCAACGCCTCGCGGCCGTGACCGGCCGCTCCGACATCGAGGTCATCGACCTCGTCGAGGAGCAGCGACAGCTGCAGCGCGCCAGCACGTTCGAAGCGCGCTGCCTGCTCGCGTTCGCCGGCGTCGCCCTGATCGCGGCACTCTTCCTCGTCGGCCCGGCAATCACCCGCTACAGCGCGGCCACCGCAGCCGAACTGGACACCCTCCACGCGCTCGGCATGACCGCGCGGCAGGTCGTCGGCGCCGCGGCGGCCGCGCCGGCCGTCGCGGCGACGGCGGGTGGGCTGCTCGGGGCGACCGCCGCGCTCATCGCGTCGCGCTGGTTCCCCATCGGCACGGCGTCCTTTGCCGAGCCGTCCCCCGGCATCAGTGCGGACTGGTGGGTGTTGGGCCCCGGGTTAGCCGGCGTGATCGCCATCGTGGGCCTGCTGGCGCTCGGGGCCGCGTGGCGGGCCGCCGGCGCGGCCACGCGCGCGGCGTCCGGCCGTCGGTCGGCCGTCGCCGTGGCGGCGGCGCGCGCCGGCGTGCCCACGTCGATCGTCGTCGGCAGCCGGTTCGCGCTCGAAGCCGGTCGTGGCCGGGCGGCCGTACCCGTGCGTCCGGCGCTGGTCGGCGCGGCCACTGGCGTGGTGGGGATCGTCGCGGCGTTCACCTTCGCCAGCGGCGTGGACGACGCCGCGACCAATCCCGTCCGCTTCGGGCAGACCTTCCAGCTGGTCGGCTACCTCGGCCTCGCCAGCCAGGAGTTCGCACCGCCGCAATTCCTCGAGCTGGGGCGGTCGGTGATCGCGCACAGCCCGGACGTCCGGGCCATCCTCGACGCGAAGCTCGCCGTCGCAACAGCGAACCGCGGGAACACCTCCGTGGCGCTCTACCGCTACGCCCCGGTGAGCGAGCCCCTGCGCGTCGTGCTGACCTCCGGGCGGATGCCCGCGACCGCGAACGAAGTCGTCCTCGCCCCCCGCAGCGCGTCCGCACTGCACGCCAGCACCGGCGATACGGTGACGCTCAAGGCTGACCGTCTCGTCCGCCTCGTCGTCACCGGCATCGGATTCGCCCCGCAGGGGCCGCACAACACCTACGCGGACGGCGGCTGGTTGATGCCGGCCGGCTACGACCGAATCTTTCGGGGCTTCCAGTACCACGAGGTGCTGGTCGCACTGCGCCCCGGCACCTCCGCTCCCGCCGCGGCCGCACGGATCCGGGCCCGGATGATTGCCGCCGACGAGGGCTTCGCCGACTTCACCTTCGACTTCGCGGCCCAGCCGGCGCAGGTCGGTCAGATCCGCCAGGTGCGGGCACTTCCGGTCGTCCTCGGCGGCTTCCTGGCGTTGCTCGCGATGGGCGCGGTGGGGCACGCGCTCGCGACGGCCGTGCGCCGACGCAGTGGCGACTTGGCGGTGCTGCGGGTACTCGGTATGACGCTGCCGCAGAGCCGCGTAGTCGTCATGACCCAGGCCAGCGTGCTCGCGGTCACGGGACTGCTCTTCGGGGTCCCGCTCGGGTTGGCGCTCGGCCGGGCGGTCTGGCGCCTGGTGGCAAACCAGACACCGGTGCAATACGCGCCGCCCTTCGCGACGTGGACGCTCGCGCTCATCGCGCCGGCCGCACTTCTCGCGGCCAACCTGCTGGCCGCCCTGCCCGCGCGCCGCGCGGCCCGGCTGCACATCGCTCAGATCCTGCGGGCGGAGTAGGCCATGCATGTCGTGCTGGTCTGGCTGGGCCTGGAGGTGCGCCGACGCTGGCGCTCGCTGGCGATTTTGGCCCTGCTCGTCGCCTTGGCCGGCGGTACGGTGCTGGCCGCCACTGCGGGCGCCCGGCGCCAGGCCAGCGCCCTGACCCGATTGCACGGGCGGACCCTCCCGGCCACCGCCGCAATCCTGGCGAACACTCCGGGCTTCGACTGGGACCGGGTGCGGGCGTTGCCCGAGGTCGAGGCGCTGATGAACTTCGGGCCGAGCTTCCCGATCGACGGCGTGCCGCCGGACATTCAGGCGGATGCGCTCATCGGCGCCGAGGTACTTCACACGATCGAGAAGCCAGTCGTGTTCGCCGGGCGCGTACCCGACCCGACGCGCGCGGACGAGGCCGCTGTGTCCCGCGGCTTCGTCGAACGGGTCGGCAAAGGCGTCGGTGACCACGTCACCCTGAACTTGCCGACGGCGGCGGAGTTCGAGGCCGAAGCCGGCTCCGGCCCGGGCGGACGGTTCACCGGACCCCGGCTCCGGCTGCGAATCGTCGGAGTCCTGGCCTCGGCGTGGTTCTCCGACGCTCCGGATCACAACGGCGGTCTGTTCATGTCGGCCGGTGTCACGGCTCGCTACCCGCTCAACACGATCGGCGCCGTTCACGATCGGCACAGCAACTCATCGGTGAACGCGCTCGTCCGACTGCGGGGCGGCGAAGCGGCGATCCCGACCCTCCGTCGTGATGTCGCGCGGCTGCTCGGCCGGCCCGATATCGACATCTGGAACATGTCCGCCGAGTTCCTCCAACCACAGCAGCGCCAGGCCGCATTCGAAGCCCGCTGTTTACTGGCCTTCGCGGCTGCCGCACTGCTCGCCGCGCTGTTCGTGGTGGGGCAGGCCGTCGCCCGGCTCGTGGCGGCCGGCGCGGCCGACTTGCAGATCTTGCGGGAACTCGGCCTGAGCCCTCGCCAGGCGGTGCTGTCGGCCGCGGTCGGATCGGCCCTGTTCGGGGCCGGTGGTGTGGCGCTGGCAGTTGCGGGAGCCTTCGCGGCGTCGCCCCTGTTCCCGATCGGTACCGCCGACCTCGCCGAGCCGAACCCTGGACTCTCCGCCGATTGGCTCGTCCTCGGGATGGGCGCACTGGTGTTCTGCGTCCTGGTCGCCGGGGCGGCGCTCGCGGCCGCGGCACTCAACGTGCACGCCGCCCGCCGGTCCACTCCGCCAGGCCGCTCGCCGATCGCCACCGCCGCGGCCCGCAGCGGGTTGCCGGTCCCAATGGCCATCGGAGCGCGGTACGCCCTCGAATCCGGTCGCGGACGCACGGCGATCCCCACCCGGCCGGCGCTGCTCGGCGCGGTGGCCGGCGTGCTCGGCATCGTCGCCGCCTTCACGTTCTCGCAGGGAGTCTCCGACGCCGCCGGACACCCGGAGCGGTTCGGGCAGACCTTCCAGCTGTTCGCTTTCCTCGGCGCCAACGGGCAGACCTACGGCGACGCCGACAAGCTGGCCCAGATTCTTGCGGCCGACCCCGACGTCGTGGGGGCTAACGACGCGAAGGTATCCGTGGCCACCGGCGCCGACGGCGTCAGTTCCGTCACCCTCTATTCCTACGCCGGCGGCGGCAAGCCGCTCGACGTCGTGCTCACCTCCGGACGGATGCCGCGCGCGGCCGACGAGGTGCTGCTCGCCCCCCGCAGCCTCGCGGACCTGAGAACGGAGGTGGGCGCGTCCGTGACGCTGACCGGCAATCGGGCCGGCGCCCGGACCGTGAAGGTCACCGGGTCCGGCCTCGTGCCCGCAGGCTTCCACAACGACTACTCGGACGGGGGGTGGCTGACGCCCAGCGGCTATGACGCCCTGTTCGTCGGGCACAAGTTCCGCCTCGAATACGTTGCGTTGCGGCCGGACGCCCGCACCCCGGACGCCGCTGCAGCACTGACTCGCGCAGTAGCCAAGCGGGGCGGCCGGGACGTCGCCAACTTCGGCTTCCAATCGCCGGACACGCTGACCCAGGTCATCGAACTGCGCCAGGTGCGGCGACTACCGATCCTGCTCGGCGGGTTCCTGGCGCTGCTCGCCATAGCCGCCGTCGCGCACGCACTCGCGACGGCAGTACGTCGTCGCGCCACCGATTTGGCGGTACTGCGGGCCTTGGGGATGACCCGGTGGCAGTGCCGCTGGGTGGTGGTGACCCAGGCGACGGTGCTCGCCGTCGTCGGCTTGGCGTTCGGCGTGCCGCTCGGGCTGGCGGCCGGGCGAACCGTGTGGCGCGCAGTGGCCGACTACACCCCGATCCAGTACGTGGCGCCGACGGCGGTGGGCGTGCTGTTGCTCGTCGCCCCAGCAGCGCTGGTCATCGCGAATGTCCTGGCCGCGTGGCCCGGTCGGCGGGCGGCTCGACTGCACATCGCGCACATCCTGAGGGCGGAGTAGCCGATGCCGATCACCCGCTGCTGGCTGCGTCTCGAACTGAGGCGGCGCTGGCGCTCGCTCGTCGTACTCGCCCTACTGGTCGCACTCTCGACCGGTGTGGTCATCGCGACCCTGGCCGCGGCCCGGCGCGGCGCGTCCGTCGTGCAGCGGCTGACCGAGCGGACGCTTCCGGCCACCGTCGCCGTTGTCGCGAACACTCCCGGCTTCGACTGGCGCCCGATCGCCGCGCTGCCCGAGGTGGCGGCGCTCACCAAATTCGTCGTCGACTATTCCCTGGCCATCGACGGTGTCGACAAGGCCGGTCTCGGCTTCCCGTTCGCCGACGACGCGATCGGGCGCAGCATCGAGCGGCCGGTCATCAGTGCCGGGCGGATGTTCGACCCCAAACGGGTGGACGAAGCCGTGGTCACCCGCAAGTTCGTCTCGCACTATCACAAGGGGGTCGGGGACAGCGTCACCCTGCGACTGCCGTCGGCCACACAGCTCGACGACTCGTTCACCGGCTCGACGCCGAGCACGTTCGACGGGCCAGTGGTGCGGTTGCACATCGTCGGCGTCATCCTCTCGCCCTGGTTCTCCGACGCGCCCGACTCCGACGGGGGGATCCAGATCTCGCCGGCGGTGACCGCGCGCTATCCGCGCGAGATCCTTGGTGACCCGGGTCCGGACAACGGCCAGTTCGTCAACGCGCTCGTCCGGCTCCGGCACCAGGGCGCGGACATCCCGAAGTTCACCGCCGACCTCAAGCGGGTCACCGGCCGCGACGACATCGGGCTGCTCGACCTGGTCGCACAGGGACGCGACATCCAGCACCAGGACAGCTTCGAATCCCGGTGTTTGGTCGCGTTCGCCCTCGCCGCGTTCCTGGCCGCGGTGTTCCTGGTCGGCCAGGCGATCACCCGCTACGCCTCGGCGAGCACCGCTGAGCTGCAGACACTGCGCGCCCTCGGCATGACCCCGGGGCAGACGACGAGGGTGGCCACCGCGGGCCCGGCGATCGTCGGAGTGCTCGGCGCCGGACTCGGCGTCGTCGGCAGCTGGGTGGCCTCGAACTGGTTCCCGTTCGGCACCGCGAAGCTGTTCGAGCCCTCGCTGGGCCGGCAGTGGGACTGGTGGGTGATGCTTCCCTGCGCGGTGTTGATCAGCGGGCTCGTCGCACTCGGTGCGGCCGTCGCCGCCCGGCTGGCGGTGCGGGCGTCGCGGCGTGAGGGTGCCACCCGCCGCTCGACGGTCGCGACCGCGATCAGCCGGATCGGGGGAGGGGCGCCGCTGGTCATCGGCACCCGGTTCGCGCTGGAGCCCGGGCGCGGTCGCACCGCGATCCCGGTGCGGCCGGCGCTGATCGGGGCGGTGACCGGGGTGCTGGGGGTCATGGCCGCGTTCACGTTCTCGCACGGGGTGTCCGACGCCGCCGATCATCCGGAGCGGTTCGGTCAGACCTTCGGGGTCGGTGCGTTCCTCGGCATCAACAACCAGAGCTTCGGTCCGGTGGATCGAGTGGTCACCGTGCTCGCGCGGCAGCCCGAGGTCACCGGCATCGTTGATTCGCGCACTGCCGTTGCGACCGCGCCGAACGGCAAGGACACCGTCTCGCTGTGGGAGTACAGCAGTTCACGAAAGCCCGGTCGAGTCGTCGTGCTCGGCGGACGCATGCCACAGGCTGCCAATGAGGTGCTCCTCGCCCCTCAGACGATAAGCGCGCTGCACACCGGCATCGGGGGCACCGTGCACCTGGCCGGCACAACGCACGCCCAGCGGCCGTTGCTGGTCGTCGGTACCGGCTTCATCCCGGTCGGTCCGCACAACGGCTATGCCGACGGCGGGTGGGTGTCGTCGGCCGGCTTCGACGCGCTGTTCGGAAAGGGCTTCAAGTTCCGCATCGCGCTCATCTCGATCAAGCCCGGACTCAAGCCGGTCCCGACCGCGGCGCTGCTGGCGGCCCGGGTGAACAAGGCCATGCCCGAGTTGCACGGCGCCGACGTCGAGGCCGCCGAGGTCCCCACCGAGGTCGCCGAGATCCGCGAGGTGCGGACCCTGCCGATCGTGCTCGGCGGCTTCCTCGGGCTGCTCGCGATCGGCGCCGTGGGGCACGCGCTGGCCACCGCGGTGCGCCGCCGGTCGCACGATCTGGCCGTGCTGCGAGCGCTGGGCATGACGCAATGGCAGTGCCGGCGTGCGGTGATAACCCAGGCCACGGTGCTGGCCTTGGTCGGGCTGGTCTTCGGTGTCCCGATCGGCCTGGCGCTGGGCCGGACGGTGTGGCGGGTGGTGGCGGACTACACCCCGTTGCAGTACGTCGCCCCGCTCGCCGCGACGGCCATGCTGTTGATCTGGCCGGCCGCGCTATTCGTGGCCAACGCGCTCGCGGCCTGGCCGGGTCGCCGCGCTGCGCGCCTGCGGATCGCAACTGTGCTCAGGGCGGAGTGAGCGACATGGACACTGTGCAACCCCGGCGCGCCTACTGGCTGTGGCTGGCCGCGGCGGGCGTCATCGCGGTCGGCTGGGTCGTGGTGTGCGCGACGCTGAACCTGATGATCGACCGGCCCCGGCCCCTGCTCGTCTGGACGGCCGCCGGGCTGCTGTGGCTGCCGGTAGGCCTCGGCGTCGCCCTCCTCACCCGTAGCCGGCGGGCGGCAGCACGCGCCTTCGTCGAGTGCCTCGCCGTCGCCGGCGTCGCGGCGCTCACCGCCGTCGCCTACCTCGTCTTCGTCGTGGGCATGGACGGCCCACCCAAGGGCCACGAACGCGATGTGCTGCTCTCCAGCCTCATCGCCGCCCTCGTCGTGGCGGTGCTCGCGGTGCCGGTACGCCACCGGCTGGTCACCGCGGCCGGCCGATTCGTCAGCGATCGGGACGCATCGACCGACGAGGTCGTCACCACCTTCGGCGCCCGGATGAGTCGTTCGGTGCCGATGGACGAGTTGCTGCTGCAACTCGCCGAGTCGCTGCATGCCTCGATCGCTCGCGAGCGGCGCAGAGATCTGGACCGGGACCGACGGCCAGTACACCCGAACGGTCAGCGTCCCGTCAGCCCCGGCCGAGCGAGTCACGCTGGGTGAGCACGAACGCATCGTGGTCGCCCGGGCCCGGATCGGCGGACCGAGCTGGACGGCGGTGTGGTTGCCCCAGCTGCTGGACGGCGACGGTGATCTGCGCGTCGTACCGATCGCGCACCTCGGCGATCTGCACGGGTTCGTGGTGGTGCGCCGACGGACCGGCGACGTCGCGTACTCCGACGACGACGAGTTGCCGCTCGTCGAGCTGGCCCGCCAGCTCGGTCTTGCGCTGCACAACGTGCGACTCGACTCCGCCCTGCAGGCCTCCCTCGCCGAGCTGGCCGAGCGCAACGAGGAGCTGCAGGCCTCACGGCTGCGCATCGTCACCGCGTCCGACTCGTCGCGGCGTGCCATCGAGCGCAACCTGCACGACGGCGCGCAGCAGCACCTCGTCGCGCTCGCGGTGAAGCTCGGCCTGGCCCGCTCGATCGCCGAGGACGGCGACACCGAGACGGTGCTGGGGTTGCTCGAGGACCTGCGCGGCGACGTGCAGACGACAATCGGCGAACTGCGCGAACTCGCCCACGGCATCTACCCACCGCTGCTGCGGGACCGGGGACTGGGGGAGGCGCTGCGCACCGCGGCGACCCGCTCACCGCTACCGTGCATCGTCGACGTGGATCTGCCGCAACGGTTCCCCGAAGAGGTCGAGACCGCGGCCTACTTCTGCTGCCTCGAGGCGATGCAGAACGCGGGCAAGTACGCCGGGCCGGACGCCACCATCACCGTCCGGCTACAGGGAACCGACGAAGCGCTCACCTGCGAGCTCGCCGACGACGGCGCCGGCTTCGACAGCGCCACAGCCGCGATGGGCCATGGCTTCTTGAACATGCAAGACCGGTTGGGCGCGATCGGCGGTGCCTTGACCGTCGAGTCGGCGCCGGGCAAGGGCACCGTCGTGCGGGCGGTTATTCCGGCGAGCACCTCGCGCAGTACCCGCGGGGTGAGGTCTTCTTTGCGGACGTAGGCCACCGCGCCGCAGGCCATCGCATCGGCCGGCAGGTCGTCGGCCTGATAGGTCGAGAGCAGCACGACCCGGGTCTCGGGAAGCGCGGCCATGATGCGCCGGGTGGCCTCGATGCCGTTGATGCCGGGCAGGTTGATGTCCATGAGCACGACCGTCGGCCCGATCGCCGCTGCGGCGGCCACGGCGTCCTCACCCGTAATCGGCTTCGGCGACCACGCTCCACCCCTTCAGCACCGACACCACCGTCCGGGCCGCAGCGAGGAACGGCGGCTGATCGTCAACGATCAGCACGCTCACGGTGGGCGTGGAGCACTGCTCCGATCGCGTCTCAGGGGGCGAGCTCACGCTTCCAGTTTCGGGGCGGCGACGAGCCCGTCGCAAGGGTGCTAGCCACCCTTGATCGTTCCGCGTTCGGACAGCAGCAGCAGTACCGCGGCGACCCGTCGATTGACGTCCGGGGTCACCCCGAGCCCGAGCTTGGCGAACAGCGAGTTGATGTGCTTCTCGACTGCACGCTCGGTGAGGTAGAGGGCCGCCGCCACCGCCGCGTTGCTCTTACCCTGCGCGACCTGGTCGAGCACCTCGAGTTCGCGAGTGGTCAGACTCGCCAGCGGCGACGACGGCGACCGCGACGAAGCGGCCACGAGCAGATCGACCACGGTCGGGTCGATGACGGACCCGCCGCGCGCGACGGTGCGGATGGCCTCGGCGAGCTGGTCCGGTTCGCTGACCCGCTCCTTGAGCAGGTACGCCCGGCCGGAGCTGCCGCCAGCCAGCAGCTCGTTGGCGTAGGACGGCTCGGCGTACTGCGAGAGGACCACCACGCCGACCTCGGGATGTGAGTCGCGCAGCTCGACGGCCACCCGGATCCCCTCGTCGGAGAACGACGGTGGCATCCGGACGTCGGTGACGACGACGTCGGGCAGGTCTTCGGCCAGGCGGGCGCGCAGCGAGGGCAGGTCGACGCAGTCGGCGACGACCTCGAGATCGGGCTGCCGATCGACGACCAGGCGGACTCCCTCGCGCACCAGCAGCGAGTCCTCGGCGATGACGACCCGCAGCACCATGGATCGAGACCCTAGCTGCGCCGCCCAGTCAGCGCTTCTCGACGGCGACGAAGGACCGCTCGGTGGGGCCGGTGTAGAGCTGGCGCGGCCGGCCGATGCGCGTCGCGGGGTCGTTGATCATCTCGTGCCACTGCGCGATCCAGCCGGGCAGCCGGCCGATCGCGAACAGCACGGTGAACATCTTCGTGGGGAAGCCCATCGCCCGGTAGATCAGGCCGGTGTAGAAGTCGACGTTGGGGTAGAGCTTGCGCGAGACGAAGTAGTCGTCAGCCAGCGCCACCCCTTCGAGCTCCATGGCGATGTCGAGCAGGTCGTCGCGCTTGCCGAGGGCCGACAGCACCTCGTCGGCCGACTTCTTGACGATCGCGGCGCGCGGGTCGTAATTCTTGTAGACCCGGTGGCCGAAGCCCATCAGCTTGACCCCGTCCTCCTTGTTCTTCACCTTGCGCACGAACTCGGACGACGTCGCCGCCTTGCTCGCGGATGTCCTGCAGCATCTCGAGCACCGACTGGTTGGCGCCGCCGTGCAGCGGGCCGAACAGCGCGTTGATGCCGGCCGACACCGACGCGAACAGGTTCGCCTGTGACGACCCGACCAGCCGGACGGTCGAGGTCGAGCAGTTCTGTTCGTGATCGGCGTGCAGGATGAACAGCCGGTCGAGCGCCTTGGCCACGGCCGGGTCGACCTCGTACGGCTCGGCCGGGAAGCCGAACGTCATCCGCAGGAAGTTCTCGACCAGCCCGAGCGAGTTGTCGGGGTAGAGGAACGGCTGGCCCACGCTCTTCTTGTAGGCGTAGGCGGCGATGGTCGGCAGCTTCGCCATCAACCGGTAGGTCGAGAGCTCGAAGTCTTCCTTGTCGAACGGGTCGAGGAAGTCCTGGTAGAAGGTCGACAGCGCGGACACCGCCGACGACAGCACCGGCATCGGGTGCGCGTCGGACGGGAAGCCGTCGAAGAACCGCTTCATGTCCTCGTGCAGCAGGGTGTGCCGGCGGATGTTGTTCTCGAAGTCGGCGAGTTGGTCTGCGGTCGGCAGCTCGCCGTGGATGAGCAGGTAGCTGACCTCGATGAATGTGGAGTTCTCGGCCAGCTCGTCGATCGGGTAGCCGCGGTAGCGCAGGATGCCGGCGTCGCCGTCGATGTAGGTGATCTCCGAGCTGCAGGACGCCGTGTTGGCGAAGCCGGGGTCGTAGGTGACCAGGCCGGTCGATGACAGCAGCTTGCTGATGTCGGCGCCGGCCGCGCCTTCGCTGGCCGGATGGACCGCGAGCTCCAGCGGCTCGGTGTCGGGTGCGTTCAGGACGACGGGCGAGGCAGCGTCGGACATGGGTCCCCTCTCGGCGCGACTGTCCTGCGAACCCTACTGCGCAGTAGCCGAGCTCACCCGGTGAGGTTCTGCAGCCGGACCTCGCCGCGGGCGACCAGCCGATCGTCGTCGTCGAGCATCTCGATCTGCCACAGCTGCTGGCTGCGGCCGCGGTGGATCGGCGTCGCCGTGGCCACGATGCGGGCGCCCTCGCGCACCGCCTTGAGGAAGTTGGTGTGGTTGGCCGCGCCCACCACCTGGCCGCGCTCGCCCAGCCAGACGGCCGCGCCGATACTCGCGCTGGCCTCGGCCGCGGCGCAGTACACCCCGCCGTGGACGATGCCGTAGGGCTGCAGGTGCTGCGGCCCGACGGTGAAGCTGAGCACCACGCGGTCGGGGCCGGCGTCGTCGAGTGTGAAGCCGAGCGCCTCGTTCAGGCCCTGGTTGACGATCTCCTCGTACACCCGCCGACCGTAGCGTGCGGGTGAGCTGCGGGGTCAGCCCAGTAGCGCGCGGGTGAGCGACACCTCAGCCCGGGCAAGTGGAACGGCCAGGACGTACCAGAGCCCGAAGAACACCAGCGCCAGCGGCATGATCGCCGTGGCCTGGGCGACGGAGTGCAATTCGACCCAGCCGTTGAACGGCCGGCCGAACACGTGCTGCGGCGTGACCCAGAACAGGAACGGGTAGATCAACGCCAGCACACCGGTGGCGAACAGCGTGAACGACAGGGTGGCCGTGACGCAGCCGACGATCGCGTGCAGCAGGCACCAGACGGCATCGCGCCAGCTGGCCGGGTCGCGCTCGATGGTCCACACCCGCACGATGAGGCCACGCCGCGGCGCGGCCCGGTAGGGGTGCGCCGAGAACGGGCCGAGCAGCCGCTGCGCGCCGCGGCGGCGGAGGTCGGCGTAGCGCCGCACGAGCGCCGTTGCCGGTAGCACCAGGGCGGCGACGATCGTGATGGGCGAGATGGCCACCAGCGTCACCCAGAGGCAGAACAGGGCGGTGCCGGTCATCGACGTGACCATCACGACGGCCGAGCGGCCGAGCAGGAACAGGCGCAGGGGTGCGCGGCGAGCGGTCGGCAGGACGGTGGTGGCCGGCGCGTCGGTCATGATCGGCATACGTCGATTCTGCGACCACCCGCGTCACCGGGCAGTGGAGCTAGGTCTACTCCGGCGGTGGGGCTACTTCACCGCCGCCGTCCGCGGGCGTGGCCGGGCAGCGGCGGCGAGACGGGGCTGCCGGCTGAACTGCAGCACGCCGTCATCGATGGCGGCGCGACGCAGCACCGGGACGTCACGCAAGTAGTCGTTGCGCACCTTCCACGGGCCGCTGGTGCCCTGGCGGGGGAGCCGGTCGTTGCCGCGCCGGACGTAGCCGGAACTCAAGGCGCCCATCACCGAGTCCTCGGCGCGGTCGGCGTCGGTGGCGTGCGCGACGGCCTGGGTGTAACCGTGCGCGTCCATGTGGTTGATCAGCCGGCAGGCGTACTCGGAGGCCAGATCGGCCTTCAGCGTCCACGACGCGTTCGTGTAGCCAAATACGATCACAGCATTGGGCACGCCGGACAGCATCACGCCCTTGTAGGTGACGTGCTGGCTCAAATGCACGGGTTCGCCGTCGATCTCCACCTCGGCCCCGCCCATCATCTGCACGTTGAGGCCGGTCGCCGAGACGATGATGTCGGCGTCGAGATGATCACCGGACTCGAGTTCGATTCCGCTCGCGGTCAAGCGCTTGATCCGGTCGGTGACGATTTCCGCCCGTCCGCTGCGGACGGCTTTGAACAGGTCGCCGTCGGGTACCACACACAGCCGTTGGTCCCACGGGTTGTAGGACGGCGTGAAGTGCTTGAGGTCGGCCGCGCCCCGCAGTTGCCGCTCGACCGCCTTGAGCAAGAAGGTCCGCGCGACGTTCGGCCGCGACCGGGACAGGCCGTAGAACGCGCGCTGGACGGCCAGGTTGCGGCGGCGGGCCAGGCGGTAGACCCGGTCGTCGGGCAGGATCCGCCGCAGGTGTTTCGAGATCACGTCGACCGCGGGTAGCGATATGACGTAGGTGGGGGAGCGCTGCAACATCGTCACGTGGGCGGCGTCGGGCGCCATCGCCGGCACGAGCGTCACCGCGGTGGCGCCGCTGCCGATGATCACGACCTTCTTGTCGCGGTAGTCGAGATCCTCCGGCCAATGCTGCGGGTGGATGATCGGGCCGGTGAAATCCTCCTCGCCCGGGAACTGCGGGCGGTAGCCCTCGTCGTAGTTGTAGTAGCCGGTGCAGGCCATCAGGAAGTCCGCGGTGATCTTCTTCTTCCGTCCGGTCTTCTCGTCGCGGGTCTCGACCGTCCACCGCCCCTGCTCGGTCGACCACGAGCCCTTCAGCACGGTCACCCCGTACCGGATGTGCTCGTGGACGCCGTACTCGGTGGCGGTGTCGGCCACGTATTGCTTGATCGACGGCCCGTCGGCCAGCACCCTGGTCTCGTTCCACGGCCGGAAGTTGAAGCCGAAGGTGAACATGTCCGAGTCCGAGCGGATGCCGGGGTAGCGGAACAGGTCCCAGGTGCCGCCCAGCGCGGTGCGCCGCTCGAGGATGGCGTAGGTCTTGTCGGGGCACTCGCGGGTGAGATGGCAGGCCGCGCCGATGCCCGACAGACCGGCGCCCACGATCAGGACATCGACGTGCTCGACCGCCATCCGAACCTCCACCGCTCGCTGGTTGAGATGACGGTATCTCAGACATGGTGTAACGAGCAGGTCGGCGGGTGTACTGATTGAACCCATGGAATATCGACAGCTCGGACGCAGCGGATTGCGCGTCTCCACCCTGACCATGGGCACGATGAGCTTCGGCGGCGCCGGCAATTTCGCCGACGTCGGCGACACCGACCTGGCCGGCGCCCGCCGCCAGCTCGACCTGTGTCGCGCCGCCGGCGTCAACCTCGTGGACACCGCCGACGTCTACTCCGACGGCCGGTCCGAGGAGATCGTCGGCGAGGCGCTGGGCGATTCGCGCGACGAGTGGCTCGTGGCGACCAAGGTGCGCTTCGCGATGGGGTCCGGCCCCAACGACGCGGGGTTGTCCCGTCACCACATTCTGCGCGGGGCCGAGGCGTCATTGCGGCGCCTGCGCACCGACTGGATCGATCTCTACCAGGTGCACCAGTGGGACGGCCAGACGCCGATCGAGGAGACCCTCGCGGCGCTGCAGATGCTCGTCCAGCAGGGCAAGGTCCGCTACATCGGCGTCAGCAACTACAGCGGGTGGCACCTGCTCAAGGCGCTGGGGACGGCCGACCGGCTGGGCCTGCCGCGCTTCGCCAGCGAGCAGATCTACTACTCGCTGCAGGCGCGCGACGCCGAGAACGAGCTGCTGCCGGCCGCCGCCGACCAAGGCCTCGGCGTGCTGGTCTGGAGCCCGCTCGCCGGCGGCCTGCTCTCGGGCAAGTACTCGCGCGGGTCGGACGGGAAGATCAAGGGCCCGAAGGGCTCACGCCTGCTCAGCGACTGGTCCGAGCCGCCGATCGACTTCCCCGATCGGCTCTTCAAGACCGTCGATGCGCTGAAGAAGATCGGCCGGGTGCATGGCGTGTCCGCCGCGCAGGTGGCGCTGGCGTGGTTGCTCACCCGTCCGGCGGTCACGTCGGTCATCGTCGGGGCCCGCACCGACAAGCAGCTGGCCGACAATCTCGCTGCGGCCGAGCTCGAGCTGACCGACGCCGAGATCGCCAAGCTCGAGGCGGTGAGCCGGCCGCCGCTGCTGTATCCGTACTGGCACCAGCGCAACGCCGCGAGCGAGCGGCTGTCGGCCGCCGACCGGGTACTGCTCGAGCCCTACCTCTGAGCCGAGGATGACCTCGTTGGCCGCCGAGGCGTGGGTGGCCGCCGTGCGTGCTCTGGGTGGCGACTCGGTGGCGGCGGAGGTGGCCGCGGCCGAGTTGGAGCGCCGCTACGCCGAGCCGCACCGCCGCTACCACTCGCTGGCTCATGTCGATCAGGTGGTGCGAGACGCGTCCTGGTTGGGCACCGAGCTGGGCCTGGACGCCCGCGGGCTGGCGCACGTCGCCCTGGCCGCGGCCGCCCACGATGTCGTCTACGACGCCCGGCCGGGCGACGACGAGCGGGCGAGCGCCGACTGGGCGGCGCACCGGCTGGCGGCGGCCGGCGTGCCGGCCGGATCGGTGCGGCGGGTCGTCGACCTCGTACGAACGACCGTCACCCACACCAGCGCGCCGGACGACCTGGAGGCGGGCGCGCTGCTCGACGCCGATCTGGCCGTGCTCGGCGCGGCGCCGGAGGCCTACGCCCGGTACGTGGCCGCGGTCCGACTCGAGTACGCAGGCGGTACCGGACGACGAATGGCGATCCGGCCGGTCGGCGCTGTTCTGCGCGGCCTGCTCGGGCGTACGCCGTTGTACTACAGCGCACCGGCCGCGGCGCGCTGGGCGGCTGCGGCCGAGCGCAACCTGCGGGGCGAACTCGCCGGCCTGGAGACGCAACAGCGCCCCTCACCGAATCGGTGAGGGGCGCCGCTGTGAGGCTGCGGGTTCAGACTCCGTTACGAACGATCGTCCGCATGCTGTAGTCGAAGGCGAAGCCGCTCGGGTCGTTCTGCGGTGTCCAGGTGCTGTCGAAGATGCAGAACTGCACGAAGGCCGGCCCGTTCCTCAGGATCTGCTTCTGCTCGAAGCCGGGCTGCGGCTTGAGCAGGAAGGCCTGCTTGTGGCTGTGGCCGTCGCAGTTGAGCGACAGGCCGGGGCCGTCGGCGTTCCAGTTCGTGCTGTAGAACGCCCGCGCGAACTCACTGCTCGTGTGCGTGGTGGCGTTGACGCGCGGCCCCTGCTTGACCCCGATGTACAGGTGCGTGGCCGAGTTGCCGCCGTAACACTTGTACCGGCCGCGCACGATCGCCGTGTGGGTGTGCGCCGGCGCGTTGACGATATCCCCGACCCACTGGACCTGCGGCTGCGCGTACGAGACTGTCGCTGACGCGGTGCCGGCGCTGACGGCGGCCGACGCGGCGAGCGCGACCGTCGCCGCGGCGACGGCGAGAGAGCGTGTCGTGATCTTCATGCATT
Organism: uncultured Actinomycetota bacterium; assembly: GCA_963764485.1. Taxonomy (GTDB): domain Bacteria; phylum Actinomycetota; class Actinomycetes; order Mycobacteriales; family Jatrophihabitantaceae; genus Jatrophihabitans. Next base: position 384,087 of record CAVXSM010000001.1, read on the forward strand.
CCTCCCCTTGCCCGGGCCCCGCGCCCGTCCGGAAAGTGAGTTTGGTGAGTCGCGCCCCCGCTTGCAAGGGTGCTAGCAGGCTGATGGCGCAGTCGGGACCAATCGCCCCGTGGGATATCAGGATGACTCGGGCAAAAGCGATCTTGCCGTTCGGGACAGACGAGGGGCCGGCGGGAACTCCCGCCGGCCGCTCGCCTTCGCGTCGGGCAATTACAGACCCAGCGACCCCACCAGCGAGGTCAGCACGCTGGCCACCGCTGGGTTGGTCGTCACGGTGGTGACGACCGTTTGCACTGCGGCGTCGATCTGCGCGTTCAGCGCATCCGTCGCCGAGGTGGCGCCCAGCGGGTCGAGCAGGGTTCCGAGGCCGACCGGCAGCGGGTTGTTGTAGAGCGCAACACCCGTTCCCAGCATGGCGTCGGTGATGAAGCAGCTCGACCCGAACGACGTTTCCGAAGCCGACCAGGTGGCCGTACCCAGGAAGTCCATCGTCTTGGGCGAGGCGACGTGACCCGCGGCGACGAACGGCTCGATCCACACCGGGTAGCCGTTGGGTTCATCCGCCGCCGTGTCGACACCGACCACCGCAGACGCGGTGTTGGCGAGCCCGGCGTTGAACTTGCCGGTGATGTGGTAGACGGGTCCACCGGCGATCGCGCCGAGCGCACCGACGGCCGGCACCGACGGCAGGGCCGTCTTGGTGACCGTGTAGCCCACCGGGGAGGTCGGCTTGTAGCTGTCCGGTGCGGTCGTCGAATCCACTGTCCTCGACGTGCAGCTGTTGCTGGTGAGGTCGAGGTAGAGATCGAAGATGACGCCGGCTTGGACGGTCGTGTCGGTGACGATCTGCAGGCCACCTGGGGCCGTACTCGGCGCGATCAGGAGGCCGTCGAGCAGGCTCAGGGTGGTCTCGTACTGGCCGGTGCGCAGTCGCACCTGGGTGGCCAGCAACGTCGCGAGATCGATGTGCTGGGCCGCGGCCGCCGCCTGCAGCTTGAGCAGCAGGGCGTGATAGGTCGCGTCGTTGGCGGTGCCCAGCGACATCAGCACCCGCTGGGTGCCGTTGATGTTGGCCAGCGCGATGAACGCCTTGGTCTGCAGATCGAAGGTGCCCTGCAGCTTCACGCTCCCGCTGATCTCGTTGATCATCATGATCCGCGGGATACAACCGGTGCTGGGATCGCACGCGATCGCGGCACTCGGCAGGCAGCTCGCCGGGTTCTCCGCGCACGCGGCCGGGTCGCTCGGCAGGCTGAACGACGTCAGGCCGGGCAATGTGTAGAACTTCTGGTAGCCCGCGCCGGTGATCGCGCTCGACTTCGTGCCCACCGTGAACTGGAACTCGTTCGGGACGGCGTTGGCGAAGACCTTGCCGCCACCGAAGACGTCGACGAACGTGTTCTGCCATGGCCGGTATTCAAACGTCGTCGTCGACGTCTGGGGGCCGGGGACGACGCCCTTGTTGGTCGAGTCGGGGTGACCGATGACGCACGGACCCGGGCTCGTCACCGAGAAGACGCTGCCGAGGTCGGTCTTGGTCATGCTCTGGGTCACCGTCGTCACGGTGTAGGTGCCCGCGGGCTGGCCGGTCATATCGACCTGGAACGAGAAGCCGTGGTTGCCGCCGGTGCCTGGGAAGTCGCCGAGGTAGTTACCGTCGGCCGGGGCGGGCTGCGGGTTGGCCGCCGGAGCGCCGCTGGCATTGGTGTTGCGCACGGGGCTGACGTGCGGCGCCCCGACAACCGTCGGCGTGCTGCCCGGGCCGGTCACGGTGATCGTGTCGCGCGGTGAGTTGTTCTTGCCGGCCGGGTTGTTGCCCACACAGGCGCGTCCGGACGACTTCGCCGCAAGGAAAAGGCCCTGGCTCAGGTCGTTGAACGCCGTGTTGCTCGCTGTCGTGGCGTTGCTACCGACCCGGTAGTAGAACTGCGCGCCGGTGGCGGCGGTAACGGTGACCATGTTCTGGCGCACGACCGGTGGGTTGCCCGGGCTGCCGGGTTCGCTCGGGCTCACCGTGGTGCCGGCGAACGCGGGCGCCGACAGCAGGCCGGCGACGGCGATGCCGGTGGCGGCTGCCGCCAGCCCGATCCGGCGGCGACGGTCGGTAACCCGGATTCGACTTGACGCCCGATGGCGTGCGTACGGTGTGGACACGATTCCTCCTGGATCAGACATCGGACAACGCCGGATTTGACCGGGGCAATGGAACGTGTTCCACCCCCATCCGGCGGCAATCGGAGCAGAGTTCGAAGGACCCAGCAAATTGAAAGTTGATTTTGCTGGAACGCACTTCGCCAATCGGTCGAAATCCGTCGTGAGTGCATTTCCGACGCACCAACGCGCACGAAACCGGCGCAATTCGAAGCGGATGCTGCTAGGACGAATGCCGGGTAGTCGTTGCGGATCCCGCTCGATTCGAGCGAATTCGGGGTAGCGACAGGCGATCCGACACCGGCCCGGCCTCCACCGAATCCCACCGTCGGCGCGCAATGACTGGCAGTGACAACCGGCGTTCACGGTGGTGACGCGAAGTTCACAGCCGTTTCGAGTTGTCGTGATCGTCGGGGTTCCAATAGCTTGCCGCAATGACGATCACGCCTCCGCGCGCTCGTGCCCGGCGCTCACGCGTTGTGAGACTCGTGGCCGTCACCGCCACTGCCGGGTCTTTGCTGGCCTCGGTGGCCGTCAGCGCCGCCCCCGCCGGGGCGGCTACCTGCAATCCGCTGGCTCGGCTGCTGCACCTGTGCGCCGCGCCGGCGCCCCCGCCGCCCCCACCCGCCCCGATCCCCACGCCGGCCTACTTCTCGATGGACGACGGCCTGCCGGCCAACCTCGTCCTCGACCCTGACTACGCCCCCGCGCGAAGCATCCCGGCCGAGCCGGCGAGCTCCGCCCCGTCAACCCCGAGTACGGGCGCACCGTGCGGCGGCGCAACGGCGGCTAAGGCCGACGGCACCGCGTGGGTGTGCACGTTCTCCGACGAGTTCAGCGGCACCGGCCTCAACCCGGCGAGCTGGACCGTGCAACGCACCGACCAGACCGGCGTCCGCAGCGGGTCAGGTGACGCCACCGCGTGCTACCTCGACTCGCCCAACAACGTCTCGGTCAGCGGCGGTGCTCTCTCCCTTACCGTCCGCAAGGAAGCCGCCCCGTTCGCCTGCCCGGGCAGCAACGGCTTCACCACGTCCTTCACCGCCGGTGGGGTGTCGGGGATGGGCAAGTTCAGCCAGACCTACGGGCGCTTCGATGTGCGGGCGGCCTTCCCCGCCTCGACGCTGCAGGGCCTGCAGTCGTCGCTATGGCTTTGGCCCAACGATCCGTACAAGTACGGGCTCTGGCCGGCCTCGGGCGAGATCGACCTCGCTGAGTACTACACGTCGCGGCCGGGATTCGTTGTGCCGACGCTGCACTACTACCCGTCCTCGGCGCCGGACATCGCGAAGGGCACCAACACCACCACGGATGCCTTCTGCCACTTCAACTCGCCGGGCGACTTCCACGACTACACGCTGATCTGGACGCCGGACCTGCTGTCGGTCTATTACGACGGGACGCTGTGCCTCTTCGATCACTGGCAGCCGTCGACGATGACGGCGCCCGCGCCGTTCGACAGCCCTTTCTTCCTCACCCTGACGTCGGCTCTCGGGGTCGGCGCCAACGTCTACGACGCGGCAAGGACGCAGCTGCCGGCCACGACCAAGATCGACTACGTGCACATCTGGAAGTGAGCTCAGCCGGCGGGCGCGGTGACACTGCACGACGCCCGGCGAGGCGGTGCGGGGCGAGGACGGCTATCGCGGCGGCGCGCTCAACCTGGCCGCCCGGCTGTGCGCGCGGGCCGCGGCCTTCGAGCCGGGGTCAGGTCGGCACGCGGATATCCAGCGGTTCCTCTCCACCGAACAGCTCGACGAGCCGAGTGCCCAGCGTGAGGTCGCCCTCGACTTCGACGCGCTTGTCGATCCACATCGTGACCGGATTCACCGCGCCGGCGATGATGCGGATGAAGTCCGCGACCGACGTTCGGATCGTCACCGCCGGGTCGGTGGCGGGACGGTGCCGAGCGGTCGCCTTGGTGCCATGTACCTCGATCGTCCACCAGTGCTCGGAGGTGCGGTCGTCGTCGCGTCGGGTCGACCGGCTCGGCAGGATTTCGAACTGGATCTCACCCTCGAAGCCGAAGGCCATGCTCGGTTGGAAGCCGTGCGCCATCGCCATGATCACCGAACGCAGGGCCACCGGCGAACCGAATCGCTTTTCGAGGTCGCTGTCGGTGCCGTCGCCGACCAGCCGGGCCATCGCGGCGCGGCCCCGGGTGGAGATCAGCGCCCGGGCGCCGTATCGCCACGCGTCGGCCACCTGACCGAACGACCGCCGGGGGCGAGTCGCGGGGGCGGCGACGCTGATCGTGTCCCGCAGCTGTTCAACGGTCCGGGCGACGCCGTCGAGGCGATGTGCGGCCGCGAGTTCGGCCGCCTCGTCGAGCAGTGTCGTGGCCCGCTCGGCGTCGCCGGCGCCACGGCGGGCCAGCAGCATCCGGGCCTGCGCGCACCGCACCCGGGCCAGCTCCGGCGGGGAGCCCACCTGCTGCTCGAAGGCAGCGGCGCGCTGCAGGTGCTCGTCGGCCGCCCCGAAGCGATCGAGCAGCGTGGCCATCGCGCCGAGGGCGCGCTGAACTGTTCCGACCGGTGCGGACACCGAGCCGAGGACGACGAAGCGGTCCGCGAGTGGCAGCAGCAGCCGGTAGAGCGTCTCGGCGCGGCGCACGTCGCCGAGAAAGGTGCAGATGTCGGCCGCCAGCATGATCGTGGTGAGCCAGAAAACGTCATCGGGAACGTCGCCGAATTCGTTGACGGCAATGCGCTCGAACTCGCGGCGCGCCTCGGGTTCGAGGCCGAGGTCGGCGTAGATCGCGGCCAGCCCGGCACGGAACGCCGGAATCGTGTGGAAGTGCTCGGAGATCGATTTGGATCCGCCGTGGATCTGGGCGCACCGGCCCTGCAGGATCCGCAGGTGCAGCACCTGGGGGGCGAAGAGCTCGGCCGCGCATGGGTTGTCGCTCGTCTGACCGGTCTCGACGGCCTGCCACATCAGCCGTTCGCCGGCGGTCAGGTCACCGTGCATGATCGCCCGGCCGGCCTCGAACAAGGTGTGGAACCAGGTGTAGTACGACTGCCGCAACTCGTCCACGAGCACCCGGCTGTGATCCAAATGCCTCTCCGCCGCGGCGACGTCACCGGCTTCGAACAGGGTTGCCGTCCGCCAGAACCGGGCCTCGAGCAGGGGTCCGGACGTCTCGGCCTTCGCGGCCAGTGCCTCCATTTCGGCCGCGCTGCGCAACCGTTCGTCCAGATTGCCGACCCGCCAGCAGGCGAGCCACGTATCGGTGAGGATCCGGGCGAGCAGCGCCGGCTCGCCGATGCGCCGGGCCATGGCGATGGCCTGACGGCCGAGGTCCTCGGCGGTGTCGCGCTGGCTGAACAACAGCGCCGAAGCGAGCCGGCCGGTCATGCGGGCGCGCAGCGGCGAGTCCTCGCCGTCGAGCATGCGCAGCGCCTTGTCCAGGGTTTCGATGAGTTGGGTGTCGATCATGCCGCCCTCGAGGGGCATCCCCATCCGCCCGCCGAGCCCGAGTGCCGCGGCGGCGAGCTGACCGGGCGAGTGCAAGCGCTCGGCGATGACGGCGGCCCGGCCGAAGGCATCGCGGGCTTGGCCGTACTCCCCGGCGTTCCACAGGTTGTCGCCCAGGCTGAGCAGCAGATCACACTGCAGCGAGAGGTTGCCGCCCTGGACGGCCAGGCCGTGCAGGGCGTTCTGCAGCTGCTCGGCCGCGCCTTCGTAGGCGAGTTGACCGGCGGCCAGCTCGGCTGCGCGCATGGCGTACTCGATGGCCTTGTCGAGCGCTTCGCTGGTCCGGGCGGCCTTGAAGAAGTGGTGCGCGAGCCCGGGCAGGTTCTCTTCCCGCCGGCTGTCGCCGACCGCTTCCAGCGCCTCGCCGACGCGCATGTGCAAATGAGCCTGCCGCGACCGCGCGAGCTGGTTGTACAGCGACTCCTGGATAAGCGCGTGCGAGAACCGATAGCCGATCTGCGCGCCTTGCGTTTCGATCACCAGCCGGGCACTCGCGGCCTCTTCCAGCAGTTCGAACAGCACGTCGGGCGACAGGCCACTGACCTTCTCGAGGACCGCCGCGCTGAATTCGCGCCCGACGACCGCACCGATCGACAGGACGCGCTGGGTCTGCTCGTCCAACCGGGCGAGCCGGCTCTCGACAACCGAGCGCACCGACTCGGGGATGCCGATGCGCGTTCCGTCGCTCGTATCCAGGCGCCCCCCGGTCTCGTGAATTCCGCCCGTCTCCAACAGGTGCCGAAGCACCTCCTCGACGAAGAACGGGTGACCCTCGGTTTCCTGCCACACGGCGCGGGTCAACTGCTCGGGCACCTGCTGACCGGCCCACGAGGTGATCAGATCGGTCACCTCGTCCTGGCTGAGGCCGGCCAGCTCGACCCGCTCGAGCGCCACGCGCTCGCGGCGAAGATCGTGCAGCACCGACGCGAACGGATGGCTGCGACCGACCTCCACGTCGCGGTAGGTGCCGACGACGATCAGCGCCGACGCGGTCGCCGATCGCATCAGGTGCTTCAGGATCAGGAGTGTGGCCGGATCGGCCCAGTGCAGGTCGTCGAGCACGAGCACGACCGGGCCAGGCTGCGCGGTCGCGTCAAGCAGCGCGACGATGGCCTCGAAGAGCCGGTAGCGCTCGGTCTCGGCGTCACCGGGTGCCGACGCCGGCAGCCACGGGAATCGACTGCGCAACGCGGGCAACAGCTTGGCGAGGGCGGCCAGGTCGTCGTCCGGTCGACGCTGCAGCTCGGTGTCGGGCACCTGGTCGACCCAGCGGCCGAGGGCCTCGACGAACGGCTGGAACGGGATCAGACCACCCTCGTCGCAGCGGCCGTAGAGGACGACGGCCCCATCGGCGTGCGCCTGGGTGGCGAGCTCGGTCGCGAGGCGAGTCTTGCCGATGCCGGGTTCGCCGGCGAGCAGCACGAGCCGCCGCCCGCCCTGTTGCGCGGCTTCGAGCTCCCGACGGAGCAGCGCGAGCTCGCTGCGCCGGCCGACCAGGTCGCGGGCGGCGAGCGTGGCCAGCGGTGCGGGCAACCCCAGTTGCGCTGGCAGCGAGACCGCGCTTTCGCCGGCAACAGTGGGCCCGAGCGCATCGGTCGGGAGGGCGCCCCAGTCGAGCGCGGCGGCAGGAACCGGGTCGGACAGGCCTTTCAGCCACAGCGAGCCCAGGTCGGCGAACGGCACGGCCCCGCCGCCGACGACATCGCGGACCACGCCCGACACCAGGATCTGGCCGCGGTCACAACGGTCGCAGAGCCGCTTGGCGATGACGACCGGCATGCCGAAGTAGTCACCGCCCTCGCTGATGGCTTCACCGCTGTGCACCCCGACGCGCAGGCCGAGGTTGTGCTCCGGCGCGCAGCTGCCGTTGTGCCGCGCGATCGCCTGCTGCATCGCGGCGGCACACGCGGCTCCAGCCGGTGCGGTGCCGAACGTGACCATCAGGCCGTCGCCGAGGTTCTTCACCTCGCGGCCCCCGTGGGTGGCCACAGCCGAACGCAGCAGCGCGAAATGCAGTCGAAGCAGCTCGTCGCCAGCCGGACCCAACCGCTCGAGCATCTGCGTCGAGCCCACCAGATCGGTGAACAGGAACGTGGTGTTCGTTGCGCGCGACATCGGCCTACCCGGCCGTCTCGGCCCGGGTCAAGACGGTCGAACGCGCTGACCGGTCCATCGCTGTCGTCCCCCGTGCGAAGCCGCGAATGAGCCCTCTTACGTGCACAAGAGTAGGTACGCGATGTAGCAGATACGTGAACCGGCCGATCCGTCCAGCGGATCAATCTGACATTTCGGAATAGTCAGACCGGCCGTCGGGTGTTGATCGTAGGGGGAGCGATGGCCGAGGGGCTCGTGGTAGCCGCCTTCGGCTGATTGGTAGGGCCCCGCACGAGCGTCCGAGGATCGTCGGCGCAACACCGCACGTGGCGCCTTCGTGCCGTGGGGGACCTCAGTCTCGACGCATTCCTAGCCCGTAGCTTTTCGAGCACCCTCGCTGCCGGGCGCGTTCTGCAGGACGAGCGTGCCGGCGATGATGTCCGGGAGCGTCTGGCGTTGCGGTCCGAACAACATCATCGCGATCGAGGCCGGCCACAAGATCGGGACTGCGATTGCACCGATCACGGCCACCTCGCGCAGCGCCATGATCCGCCACCCGGCGTTCTGGGCATCGTGTTGGCGCCACACACGCATTCCGAGCAAACGCAGGGTCGGCGTCTGGCCGTGAGGCCACAACATGACAGCCCAGACGGTGTAGCCGAGCACGATCGCCACCGTGACCTGCCCGATAGCGGCGACATCCGTGCTCGCCGCCGTGATGATGCCGAGCACGAACACTCCGACGTACACAGCGAGGGAGATGACGCCGGCCAAGAGCCGTCGACTGCGTGTGGCCAACACCGTGCCCTGCGGGACGATGGCGCCGGTGGCGGGGTCCTCGTAGGTGTCCTTCCAGGGTCCGGTGGCGACCGGCGCGCCCGGAACAACCCCCACCGTCGCGAGCAGCTCCCGGCACTCGTCGTCGAGCCGGTCGGCAGCGCTCAGCCCGCGGAGTCGCTCCATCGGGGTGAGCTTCACCGGCCGTCCGCCACGGCGGTACACGTACGGTGCCACCGGCCACGGTGTGTAGACCGCGTGCGGCACCGTCGCCACCGAGATGTCGATGATCTCCGCGGCCGGCACGAACCGAACGAGTAGGGCTCGCGTGCGGATCCCGGTTGCATCCGCGGTGACCGAAGCCCCGAGCAGCCACCAGGCCAGCGCCGTCCAGGCCACGCCGACCCCAAGGACCTCGAACTCGCTGCCGACTCCGCTCCCGAAGTCGGCCGGGTCGGCGCCGAGGAAACCGGCCACGCCCGACAGGCAGACGAGCGCCCCGATCCCAATCATGTAGTAGCACACCAGCCGTCGCGGCCGACTCCAACCGAATCGGACAACCGGCGCAGCCGCCACGGAATCGTAAGCCGAAGCCGCCGCTGCCGACATGCTGTGTCTCCCGTCGGTCACCGCCAGACCCGTGGTTCCGGCGCCAATGGTGACACGCTCCGACCGGTCGCGCTGCGACTGGCTTGGTTGCACGCGATTCCCGCGGCCAGTACTAGTGACCCGACTTCCCTCGGGAACAAGATCGTTTGGAAGCAGATCGGCCTTCCGCGCCAATCGTGCAGCTTCGCCATAAGTCGAGGTCCGCACGTCACTCGGGAGTGCCATGGGAGTGCCATTCGCGTCCCTCGCCGGCGGGAGAAACGACGAAGGCCCGAAACACGGGGCCTCCAAAAAGTGTCCGAGGGGGGACTTGAATTCAGCAGCACCCGAAGTACGGCCCAGCAAACTCAGGCGTCCATGCTGGAAGGCCCGAAAACTCGGCACCTGGAGCCACCTGCTGACACCTGCCGACACCTGGAAATGCGAAATGGGGCGCACGATGCGCCCCATTCACGAGCGGGACCGCGTTGAGGCCCGAGCGGGCCTGCGCCTGCTTCGAGAGCGATCTTCGGCCTGCGTTTTCTGCCCAGGCCATGATCGCTCGGAGGTGCGCGTCAGTGAAGCGGACCGAGCGGCCGAACCGCGCGTGGGGAACCTCGCGAACCCCGACTTGTCGCTGTAGCCAGGTAACCGATACATGGAGAATGTTCGCAGCCTCGCGCATGTCGTAGAGGCGACCTGGGCTTCGGCGTGACGGCCTGCCTTCTTCCATGAGCAAAATCCGGACGTACTCCATCGGCGGGATCGACCCCGCCCGCCGTTCTAACTCATCTGCTTCGTCGCCGGTCAGGCGCAATCGAAGTCGGACGCTGCCGTCTGCGTCGCGCGTGAACCGATGCGGATCGTTCATCTGCGCGCCTGCTAGATCAACCGGCCGGGCACGCGAGAACACGGCTCGAAGTTTTGGTCGTCCAACGACATGCGTGCCTCCTCGCGATCGAGTTCCGCGCTGAGTTCACGCTGCTCGGCGAGCGCCAGTCGCCTTGCCCCATCTATGGTGCAGACCACCGTACATCACCTGCCCCATGTTTGGTGCATGGCGTTGCATGTCCGCATCGAATTTTGGCGTGCGAATTTCGGAGCGCGCCTTCGGACGCTACGCGAGGAGCACGGACTCAGCCAGGAGGCGTTGGCCGAACGTGCAGGTGTGGACCGGAAATTGATCTACCGGACCGAGCTTGGTCAGACTTCACCTCGACTCGACGCCGTCGTTCAAATCGCCGACGCGCTCGGCGTGTCGCCCGCATCGCTTCTTGCTGAGTGAGCCGTACCGGCGACGGACACGCCGATCTTGAACGATTGATCTTGTTCCTCCGCGCCGACCGGGCAACGATGGACGCGTGACCGCCGAGGAGGCGACTGGGCGCGCTCCAGTCGGGACGATTGACGTCGCTGCTGGAGCCATGCGAGCGGGTGGGCTCCTTTGGATGAGACGAGCGATGACCGCATTAGAGCTGGAACATGAGCCCATTTTGAAGTCGGTAAGGCGGGAGCCGGTCGCAGACGTTCCACGCGCATCGAACGACGTCGATCCTGACGACCCCGGTGGTCAGCCGGCTGTCGAGGACGACACCGAGCAGACCGGTCAGTCCCTGCTTTACCGGCCGATGGTGGTGCAACACGAATGGCTAGCCAAAGTCGAGACGGCTGTGAACTTCGATGTCGAGGATTTTCTGGCCGACGTCGACGCGATGGCTCAGTCGATGGCCGGTCAACTAGTGGCGGGGATGCTTCAGCACATATCCGATGTGACGGAGGCGACCGGCCAGGTCGTTTCGGGAGAAGGCCGGGACTTCTGGGAAGCCATGCTCGAAGCGATGGAAGGCGTCGAGCTGTCCTTCGACGAACAAGGTAATCACCACGGGATGGTCGTCATACACCCAGACCTCGCGGAGAAGATCAAGAACAATCCGCCGACGCCAGAGCAGGAGGCGCGAGCCCAAGAGATCATCCGCAACAAGAGAGAGCAGTGGAATGCTTCGCGACGTCTTGAAGACCTTCCTTAGCTCGCTTACGGAGCGCGAGTTCGACGCTCCCCTCCTGGCGATGTTGGGCAGCGACGGGTTCGAGAATGTTCATTTCATCCACGGCTCGTATGAGTTCGGAAAGGACGTCATCGGCCAACGCGTCGACCCGGCGACCGGGGCTCGGAAGCAGTACGTCATTCAGTCAAAGGCAGGGGACATAGGCCTCCCTGAGTGGCGCGCCGTTCGGCCGCAGCTTGAAGAGGCTGCCTATAGCACCCGCGCTCACCCGGACTTTGACGCTGCGCTTCCTCGGGTGGTGGTACTAGTGACCACCGGGCGCATAAAAGGTCAGGCTCCGGTCGACGCACAGGACTTTGAAGCACACTTGCTTTCGCATACTCCGCCAGTTGAGTTCGACACGTGGGATGACGAACGAATTGTTGAACGACTGTCGAGAGACCCTGCGATCGGTCTCGCGGGCTCGGAAGCGCACGCTCTTGATGCCGCTGTCGCCGGTGTGCGAGCCCGGAGTTTTACCGAAACTGATCTTGAACGTTTCTCGCGACGGTGGACGAAGATTGACGCACATCACGCAACGATCGGAGCTGCTGCGGTCGAGGCAGCCGTGTTGGGTACGTTGTTCCGCGACTTGAAGCGCCTTGATCTCGCGGCGCTCGTTTCGCTCCATCTACTTCGAGCGGGCTGGTCTCATGCCCTCGACTCTGAGACATCGCCGGACACGTCGCGACCTGAACTCGGAGCCTTCGCCGTTCGGCTGTTCGGGTACTACGTCGATGAGCTGTTGCGCCAATCTGAGCCTCATTTATCGACCGCGAACGATCTGGCGCGCGCGGTCTTCGACGAGATGGCAATCGTCACCTACCCGGCGATCGTCGGTCGGATTACCGAGCTGTTCGGAGTTGCAGCGCTCCTGAGCGACAACGAACTCGGCGTCGAGGGTCTCTGTGAACGCTCGCGAAGTGCAACTGTTTCGTTGGTTCGGGCGCATCCTGGCGTGAGCAGGCCGGTGTCGGACAAGTTTGCTGTTTCGCTTATTCCGCCGACACTGGTCGTTATTCGCCATGAACCTGGAGCTGTCCGAACGTTCCTGCGGACCATCGCGCAGTGGCTGATCGACAGGCACAACCCTGACACGCCGGGTCTCGGGCTCGGTTCCATCGACGAGGCCGAACAGGTGGTCGTCGAGAGATTGCTCGGTGGGTGCTTGGAGTCGACTCTGGTCGACCTTCGCTACAGCAGCTACGTGGCGACAGCCTTGTTAGATTTGCTCCTGATCTGCCGCGAAGACGACCTGTACCGGTCGGTGGTGCGGAACCTACAAGCCTTGCGCGTCATACCCGCCCTCACCGCGTCCGAAGAGACCAAGGCTCATTGGCATCGAGGTGGCCCGGACGTGTGGCCGCAGGTTCGTATCGACTACCCATCCGACCCACCAGGAGCCGCTCCGACCAGCGGCTTCATTGCTCCGCACCTACCGCACGTCGACTCGGTCGCCCTTGCGCTCGTGTGCCGAAGCCGGTACGACGTTGACGCAGTCAAAGCGCTGGCGGGGTAGAACCGTCCCGCTTGACGGGGGCGTGAGGACCATGCCCGAGGGGGCTCTCATCCCCCTTCGGACACGGCCGCAGGGCCGATCTTTGGGGGCCGCGCCGGGCTGGCTGCGCATTGGTGCGCCCAATGCTGGCTTCGTGCGCCCCCGAGAGCGCTTCGGGAATGACGAAAGCCCCACATTTCGGGGCCTAGAGCATGATCAAGACGGTGTCCGAGGGGGGACTTGAACCCCCACGCCCCGTAAAGGGCACTAGCACCTCAAGCTAGCGCGTCTGCCATTCCGCCACCCGGACGAGTGCGCCGACGAGTCTAGCCGACCCATTCGGGAGCTCTGCGCCGCGCATGAGGCCGCGCGACCGTGCCCACAGCAAAGATATTGGCCGTTAGAGTGGAGTGAAAACTCACAAGGAGCTAACCTAGCTGGGCGCGGGCTCGGACGCGATTTTTGGGGGCGCTCCGCGGCAGCAGCCGGTGGAGCCGGGCCGGGTGTGGGAGAGGCGGGGACATGCAACGCAGCCAGTGCGCATCCTCGCGCGCGCGCCCGGCGTTGTGCTTGCTCATTGCCGTCCTGCTGGCCGTGCTGATTCCGACCGGCGCGGCCCTCGCCGCTGCGCCCGGGCGGGCGGCGGCCAGAACCACGGCCCCGGCGCCGACCCCGGGCCTGCCGATCGCCATCAGCCTGCTCGGGCTGAGCATCAATCTCGATCTGCCGCTCAGCCTGCCCCTGAGATTGAACCTCGGCACCGTGCTCCAGGTGGGCGCGGCGCGGATTCCGACACCAACGCCCACTCCGTCGAGCAGCACCCCGCACCGCCCGCCGCCGACCCGGTCGTCGACCCCGCCGCCGGCCGGCCACTCCACCTCGGCGCCCCCCCTCGGGAGCTCGGCCGGAGCCGCGTCCAACCCGCAGACGGACACCTCGACGCCGGCACGCAGCACGACCCCGGCTCCCACACCCACGGTGACGACCACGACACCGAAGACACACGTCAACTCGCCGCCCGGCGGGATGTTCGAGGCGTCCCGGCTGTCGTCCAATAGTGGCCCGATCCTGCTGATCTCGCTGGTGGTGGCCACCGCCCTGGGGGTCGCCTTCGTCGTGCGGATGAGCGGGCGCCGGGGCGGCCGTCAGGCCTGACCCACCGCTGGGCGGCCCGGGTGCTGGTAGGAACGAATACATGACCGTCCCACCGCAGGAGCACATCGCCGCTCAGGACGAGGTCGCCGAACTGCTCGTCGAGCTGATCCGCATCAACACCTCGAATCCGACCCACGCCGAGCGCCCGGCCGCCGAGTGGGTCGCGCACAAGCTCGATGAGGTGGGCATCGAGTCGCAGATCATTGAAGCCGCGCCCGGACGGGCGTCCACGGTCGCCCGGATCGAGGGCAGCGACCCATCCCGATCGCCGCTGCTCATCCACGGGCACCTCGATGTCGTCCCGGCCGACCCCGGCGAGTGGTCGGTCGACCCGTTCGCCGGCGAGGTTAAAGACGACCACGTGTGGGGGCGCGGCGCGATCGACATGAAGGACATGGACGCGATGACCCTCGCCCTCGTGCGCGAGTGGGCGCGCACCGGCCGCAAGCCCCCGCGCGACATCGTCCTGGCCTTCGTGTCCGACGAGGAGGCAGGCGGCCGCGAGGGCGCGCACTATCTCGTCGACCACCACGCCGACCTGTTCGCCGACTGCACGGAGGCGATCAGCGAGGTGGGCGGCTTCAGCGTCACGCTCGACCAGGGGTCGCGGGTCTACCTGATCCAGACGGCCGAGAAGGGCATCAACTGGCTGCGGCTGCGGGCGTCCGGCGCGCCCGGGCACGGCTCGATGGTCCATCACGACAACGCCGTCACCCGGTTGGCCGAGGCGGTGTCACGGATCGGCGGACACGAGTGGCCGGTGGTCGTCACCGACACCGTCCGGGCCACTGTCGAAGGGCTGGCCGACGTCACGGGCAAGGATCTCGACGCCGAGGATGTCGATTCGTGGCTGCCGTTGCTCGGCGGTGCGGCCCGGATGATCGGCGCGACGGTCCGCAATACGGCCAACCCGACGATGCTCGACGCGGGTTACAAGAACAACGTCATCCCGTCCAAGGCTGAGGCGACGATCGATACCCGCTTCCTGCCCGGACAGGAGGAGCAGTTGCTGGCCACGATCGACGAGCTGCTCGGTGCCGGGGTCGAACGCGAGTGCCTAGTCCGTGACATCGCGGTCGAGACCGGCTACGACGGCGCACTGGTGGAGGCGATGGCGGCGGCCTTGCGAGCCGAGGATCCGGACGGCCACCCGCTGCCGTACCTGATGAGCGGGGGGACGGACGCCAAGTCCTTCAGCACGCTGGGGATGCGCTGCTTCGGGTTCTCGCCACTACTGCTCCCGCCGGAGCTGGACTTCATGGCCCTGTTCCACGGCATCGACGAGCGGGTGCCGATCGACGGGCTGAAGTTCGGCGTCCGCGTGCTGGATCGGCTCCTCTCGACCTGCTGAGCTCCACCGCCACGAGTTGTCCTCGCTTCCCGTCGCCCTGGGCACGGGAAGCACGGACAACTCGAAAGCGTGCAGCGGTGAGCGGGTGTCGGTGGTTGGTGCGAGGCTGAGGGGGTGCTGCTCGTCGATGTCGCCACCGCGTCGGCCGAGGTGGGCACCACCTCATCCCGGCTGGCCAAGATCGCCCGCCTGGCCGAGCTGCTCACCGGCGCCGGCCCGGACGAGATCGCCGTCGTGGTGTCGTGGCTGTCCGGTGAACTGCCGCAGCGCCAGATCGGGGTCGGCTGGGCCGCGCTGCGCTCCGTCCCGCCGCCGGCCGACACCGCGGCGCTGACGATCACCGCCGTCGACGAGTCGTTCACCGCGATCAAGGCGACGTCCGGTCAGGGATCGCAAAGCCGGCGGGCCGCGCTGCTCACCGCGCTGTTCGGCGCCGCCACCGAAATCGAGCAGACGTTTCTGCGCCGCTTGCTCGGGGGCGATCTGCGGCAGGGGGCGCTGATCGGCGTCATGGTCGACGCGGTCGCCCGCGCGGCGGAGATTCCGGCGCCGGCCGTCCGCCGCGCGGCGATGCTCGGGGGCGATCTACCGGTGGTGGCCGTCGCCGCGCTCACCTGCGGGGCTGAGGCGCTGGCCGAGTTCCGGCTGCAGGTCGGCCGGCCGGTCGGCCCGATGCTGGCCCAGACCGCCGCCGGAGTGGCCGACGCGCTCGAGCGGCTGGGCGGCACCGCGGTCTTTGAGGCCAAGCTCGACGGCGCCCGGGTGCAGATCCATCGCAACGGCGACGCGGTGTCGGTGTACACACGCAGCCTCGACGACGTCACCGCTCGGCTGCCCGAGGTCGTCGCCGCAACCCTCGCCCTGCCCGTCACCACGCTCATCGCTGATGGCGAGGCCATCGCACTGCGTCCCGACGGCCGCCCGCACAAGTTCCAGGTCACGGCGTCGCGGTTCGGCCGCAGCGCCGACATCGACGCCGCCCGCACCACGCAGTCGTTGTCGGTGTTCTTCTTCGACGTGTTGCACCGCGACGGCGTCGATCTGCTCGACGCGCCGGGCGAGCAACGCGCCGCCGCGCTGGCCGAGATCGTCCCGGCCGACCAGCGCGTCGATCGGCTGCTCACCGCGGACGTCGCGGCGGCCGAGCGCTTCCTCGCGGCCACCCTTGCGGCCGGGCACGAGGGCGTCATGGCGAAGTCGGTCGAGGCGCCGTACGAGGCCGGCCGACGCGGGGCCGGTTGGCTGAAGATCAAGCCGGTGCACACCCTCGACCTCGTTGTGCTCGCCGTCGAGTGGGGATCCGGGCGCCGCACCGGCACGCTCTCGAACATCCACCTCGGGGCGCGCGATCCCGACGCCGGCGGCTTCGTCATGCTGGGCAAGACTTTCAAAGGCATGACCGACGCGATGCTCGCCTGGCAGACCGAGCGCTTCCTCGCCCTGGCTGACGGCCCCACCGACGGCCACGTCGTCCGAGTCCGAGCCGAACAGGTCGTCGAGGTCGCGTTTGACGGCGTCCAGAACTCGACGCGGTACCCCGGGGGCATGGCGCTGCGCTTCGCCCGGGTGATCCGCTACCGCGACGACAAGACCGCCGCCGAGGCCGACACCGTCGACGCCGTCCGCGCCATTAACGAATGCTGAGCGCCCTCACCCTCTGGCCCTTCCGGTCGGACCAGCCCCGGCGTAGCGTCCCGCGCACTGACTCGACCTTCTGGGGGGTTCAATGAAGGCAAGGCGTGTTCTAGTGGCGGCGGTGGCGGGCTTGCTCTCGCTCGGAGCTGCGTCAGCGGTCGGCGGGGGCGCGGCCGGCGCCAGCACGGCCGCCGGCGGGTCGGTGGTGCAGCCCGGCACTCCGAACGTCTCGGCATCGGGCGGCGGAACGCAGCCGTCGACGATCTCGCACAACTGGTCGGGCTACGCCGTCGCGGCGGGCAAGCACCAGCAGTTCAACTACGTACACAGCACGTTCGTGCAGCCGGCAATCACGTGCAGCGGGAAGAGGAATCCCTTCGTCTCGGCGTGGGTGGGTCTGGACGGGTTCACCAGTGGCACCGTCGAGCAGGAGGGCACCGACGCCCACTGCACCGGCCCGGGTCACCTCACCCCGGTGTACTCCGCCTGGTACGAGATGTTCCCCGACTTCTCCCACGCGGTGTTCAACGTGCGCCCGGGCGACGTCATCGACGCCACCACCTCGTACAGCGGCGGGCAGTTCACGCTGACCATCGCCGATCTGACGAGGAACAAGAGCTTCACCAATGTGGCGACGTGCGCCGAGTGCGAGCGCAGCTCCGCTGAGTGGATCGTCGAACGTCCGGCACTGTGCGGCAACCCCGCGTGCACCACCGCCAACCTCACCCGGCTGCCGAACTTCGGCACCATCACCATGGGCGGGGACGAGGCGTCGGTCGACGGTGGCGCGTTGAAGTCGCCGGGACAGTTCACCAACTGGCGGATCTACATGGTCGACGCCGCGCCGGGTGGCGGCTTCATATCGCTGGACAACACCAGTCCGCTGTCCGGGAACAGTTTCTCGGTCACCTGGGAACGCGAAGGCAACCCGTTCCCGATCACCCTCTGAGGGATGTCCTTCGGCCCGCGGCGAACATGCCGCGGGCCGAAGCCTGCCTGCGGCCGGTAACCGCCGCGCCGTAGCGCAGCGTGCTAGCCCCACCTGTCGTACCCGTGTCACCAGGCTGGTCGCCCGCCCCGCCGCTGGCGACACTGTGCCGATGACTGCTGCCACTTCCGAAGCTCGCTCGCGCCGCACCGCGCTGCGCGCGGCCCGGCTGTTCGACAGTGCCACGTCCGAACTACGTACCGATCCGATGCTTCTGATCGACGGCAGCGCCATCGTCGCGGTGGATTTCGGGGTGGAGCCACCGGACGATGCCGATGTCGTCGATCTCGGTGACGCGACGCTGCTGCCGGGCCTGGTCGACACCCACGTCCACCTGTCCTTCGATGCAACGCTCAACGCGGTGGACAACCTGGCGGCGCGGGACGACGCCGAGGCGGTGGCTGCGATGACGGTGGCCGCCCGCTCGGCCGCACACGGCGGCGTGACGACGGTGCGCGACCTCGGCGACCGCAACTTCCTCTCGCTGCAGCTGCGGGGACGCGCGGACCTGCCGACGATCTTCTGCGCCGGGCCCCCGGTCACGTTCGCCGACGGTCACTGCCACTTCCTCGGCGGCGCCGTCGGACCTGGGGAGGCGAACATCCGCGCGGGCGTGCGCGAGCGGGTCGAGCGCGGGGTCGACGTCATCAAGATCATGGCCAGCGGCGGGGTGATGACGCCGGGAACCCGGGAGGAGGACCCGCAGTTCACCCTCGACGAGTTGCGAGCGATCGTCGACGAGGCGCACCAGCACGGGTTGCCGGTGACCGCGCACGTCCATGCCGTCGCTGGTGTCGCCAACGCGGTGGCGGCCGGCGTCGACGGGCTCGAGCATGTGACCTTCTGGACCGCCGAGAGCGTCGACGCACCGGCCGCGGTGATGGCCGCGATCGTCGACCAACGCATCGTCGTCGGGGCGACCGGCGGGATGTTGCCGCCGGCCCCGGGAATGCCGCCCCCGCCGCCGCAGATCCTCGCGCGCCTACCGCTCGTCTTCGCGAACCTGCGCCGGATGTGGGAGGCCGGTGCCGTGATGGTCGTGGGGACCGATGCCGGGATCGCGCCGCCCAAGCCGCACGATGTGCTGCGCTATGCCCCGGCGATGATGCACAGCACCGTCGGGATGTCTCCCGGCCAGGCCCTGGGGATGGTCACCGCCGGCGCCGCCGCGGCCATCGGTGTGGGGGCCACCAAGGGTCGGCTGGCATCGGGCTACGACGCCGACGTGTTGGTGGTTCGGGGCGATCCGCTGGCCGATCTGGAGGCCCTGCACGACATCGCGGCGGTGTACGTCCGCGGCCTGCGGGTGCGGTGACGCGGGTGCGGTGATGCCGCTCAGGTGGACAGGCCGGGCAGTGGCACCGGGCTGCGCCGGCGCCTGCGGCGCAGGGTGACCCGGCGGCTGCCGTCGATGTAGCGGACGACCCGGGCCAGCTCCCAGCCACCGAATTCGGCGTGCAGCGTGAGTTGCGCCGCTGCGTTCCCGCCGGTGACCTCGGCCGGGATGCGCAGCGGCGCGTACTCCCAGTCGGGATCGACGCCGTCCGTCATCAGTGTCATTAGACGCCGATCCGGCCGCGATCACCAGCGCGGGCGGGCTCGGTCAGCCGGACGCCACGCCGCCCAGCAGCGTGGCGACCAGCCGCCGGGCGTGCTTGGACCGGGTCCGGCCCTCGGTGCTGTACAGCCCGAGCGCGGCGTCGAGCCCGGGCTCGAACGGCGCCAGCGCGAGGTGGGGGAGCAGCAGCACAAGCAGTGACAGCAGGGCGTCGAGGTCGGCGTCGGCCCGCAACGCCCCGGAATCGACCCCGCGCTGCAGCAGGGGCCGCAGTCCCTGCGCGTAGAGACGGTGGACCGGTTCGCGGACCGCCTGGCGGACAAGGGGATCGAGCTCCATCGTCGTGGCCGCGGTGACGCCGCGCTCGAGCGGATGCTCGGCCATGTAGTCGATCCAGACGTCGACCAGCCCGGCGAAATGGTCGAGGAAGGATGCCCCGTCGTCGGCCCAGCTCAGGTGCGGCTGCATGACCACGTAGATCCGCAGCGACGTCTGCTCGGCGACGTGGGCGAAGAAGTCGAACTTGTCGTCGAAGTACTGGAACAGCGAGCCCTTGGCCACCCCCGCCTCGCGGGCGATCACGTTCAGGCTGCCGCCGGAGTAGCCGTGCCGACCGAATTCGGCCATCGCGGCGCGCAGGACCCGGTCACGTCGGGCGGCGTCCAGGTTGTCCCAGGTGGGGCGGGGCATTTGCGCGTCCTCTCCGGCGGTGTCATAGTCACTATGACCACCCGGTCATATTCACGCAACACTGAGGAGCGAGCGGTGAGTGATCGCGTCTGTGTCATCGGAGCGGGTTCGTCGGGGATTGCGGCCTGCCAGGTGCTGCAAGCGCGCGGGATCGATTTCGACTGCTACGAGACCGGGTCCGAGGTCGGTGGGAACTGGCGCTACCTGAACGACAACGGCATGTCGTCCTCCTACCGCTCGCTACACATCAACACCTCGCGCGAGATCATGGAATACAAGTCGTATCCGATGCATCACGACTACCCGACCTACCCGAACCACGTCCAGATCGCGCAGTACTTCGACCGCTTCGTCGATCACTTCGGCTTCCGCGACCGGATCCGATTCCGCACCGAGGTCGTGTCGGTTGTGCCGGCCGACGGCGAGTGGGACGTTACGGTTCGCCGGCGCGGGGCCAAGCGCACCACTACCGAGCGCTACGCGTCGGTCGTCGTCGCCAACGGGCATCACTGGGACGCGCGGTGGCCGGAGCCGGCCTTTCCGGGCGCGGACACGTTCACCGGCGTGCAGACCCACTCCCACGACTACAAGACCTTCGACGAGTACGAGGGCAAGCGGGTGCTGGTGCTCGGGATCGGCAACTCGGCCTGCGACATCGCCGTCGAGACGTCGAAGGTGTCGGCCCGCACCTTCATGGCGATGCGGCGCGGCGCGCATGTCGTGCCCAAGTACATCTTCGGCATCCCGACCGATCACCTGACCACCTCGCCGATCGCCCGGATCGGCTACTTCCCGGTGCAGCAGGCGATCATGGGGCTACTGATGAAGTTCGTCCGCGGCGACGTCACCAAGTACGGCCTGCCGAAGCCGGACCACAAGATCGCGGCGGCCCACCCGACGATCTCGGACGAGATCCTCATCCGGCTGGGGCACGGCGACATCACCGTCAAGCCCAACATCGACCGGCTGGACGGCGACACCGTCCACTTCGTCGACGGGACCTCCGAGGTCATCGACGTCATCCTGTACTGCACCGGCTACAAGATCACCTTCCCCTTCCTCGACGAGTCGCTGATCACCGCGCGCGACAACGAGATCTCGCTGTTCCACCGCGTGGTCGACCCGCAGCATCCCGGCCTGTACTTCACCGGCCTTGTGCAGCCGCTCGGCGCGATCATGCCGCTGGCCGAGGCGCAGTCGGAGTGGATCGCCGATCTGCTCGACGGGACGGTGACGCTGCCGAGCGAGCGCGAGATGCAGGCCGAGATCGCGGCGTATCACCGCGCTCTGGAGAAGCGCTACGTGAGGTCGAAGCGGCACACCATCCAGGTGGACTTCCTCGAGCACCTCGCCGAGCTGAAGAAGGAGCGGGCCGCCGGCGCCCGTCGCCACGGTCAGTCCCGCGCGCTCCCGACCGCCGCCCCCCGAGAGACCGCCTCGGCCTAGCCGCACCCAGTTGACTGGCGCGTTATGGGTTGACTGGCGCGATATTTCGCGCCACTCAGCCGAAAACGCGCCAGTCAACGAGGGGAGTCGGGGCTTCGGCTGGCGACGTTCTCGCGGAGCAGCGGAATCAGCCGGGTCCGGCGCGGTAACGCACCCACCAGACGAACCGCCCGCGCCACGGCCGGCCCGGCGGCGTGCACCACCGACAGGTGCCGCTGCGCTCGGGTGAGCGCGGTGTACACCAGCGGTCGCGACATCAGTCCGCCCGCTTCGGGCGGCAGCACGACGACGACGGCCGGGAACTCCGAGCCCTGCGCCCGATGCACGGTGATCGCCCAGCCGTGCAGCAGATCGGCCAGCGCCTTGCCCTTCACCTCGGCCGGCCCGGAGGCGAACCCGACCGTGACCATGCCGTCCGGGCCGACGTCGTCGACCACCCCGACCTCGCCATTGGCGTAGCCGAACGGTTCGGCCTCGAGGTGGTTGGCCGTGGCGACCACCCGGTCGCCGGCATCGAAGCGGCGCTTGCCGGTGCCCGGATTCAGCCGGGCCTTGAGCACGCGATTCAGCTCCTGCGTGCCGGCCGGCCCGCGGTGCACCGGGGTGACCACCTGGATCTGCTCGGCCGGGATGCCGAGGGCGCGCGGGATCGAGTCGGTGACGAGCTGAACGACGCGGTGGGCCGCGTCGGCCGAGCCGCGGCCGGCGACGATCACGACCTCGTGGGTCGGGTCGTCGACCGGCACCAGCTCGCCCCCGCGCACCGCGATCGCCAGCCGGGCGATCGTGCCGCCCTCGGCCTGGCGGTACAGGGTGCTCAATTCGGTGACCGGCACCGTGCCCGAGTCGATCAGGTCGCCGAGCACGCGGCCCGGGCCGATCGACGGCAGCTGGGCGGCGTCGCCCACGAAGACGAGATGGGTGCCGTCCTTACAGGCGCTCAGCAGCGCATCGGCAAGTTCGACGTCGAGCATCGACGTCTCGTCCACGACCACGACGTCCTGATCGAGCGGCCATTCCTCGTTGCGGGCGAAGCGGCCGCCGTCGAAGCTGATCCCTTCGCCGGACTGCCGCGGCTGCGCACCGAGCAACCGGTGCAGCGTGGACGCCGGTGCATCGCACAGTTCCTCGAGCCGCTTGGCCGCCCGGCCGGTCGGCGCCGCCAACGCGACAGTGGCGCCCGCGGCCTCGGCCAGCGTCACCAGCGTGGCCACCGTACGGCTCTTGCCCGTGCCCGGGCCGCCGGTCAGCACGCTGACCCCGGAGGCGAGGGCAGCGGCGACCGCGGCCTGCTGCGCGTCGTCGAGGGCGACCTTGCGCCGCTTCGGCGCGCTGATCGGCTCGGCGGTCGCGGCGAGCCGGGCGATGCCCTGCGCGATCCCGTCCTCGGCCTGGGCGAAGCGGACGAGCCCGACCTGCCCGTCGTCGGTCTCGAGCACGGCGCCGGCTTCGATCGCGGCAGCGACGGCCACCTGCGGATCACCCGTCCCGAACTCGCGCAGCGCCTCGGCCACGTCCTCGCGGGGCGACACGGTGTGGCCGTCGCGGGCGTGCCGAGCGAGGACCCAGCCGACGAGGGCCCGGCCGCGGCGCGGGTCGTCGCGCCGTACCCCGGGCAGGGCCGCCCGGGCGACCCGGTCGGCATCGGCCGGGCTCACCCCGTTCACCGCCAGCACCTGCCAGGGATCGTCGCGCAACAGCCGCGGCGCGGGCGGCCCGAGCAGATCCACGATCCGGCCGGCCACCCGCGCGTCCAGCCCCACCGGCACGATCATGGCGGCCACCTCGTACGCCGGTTCGGCCGCGATCCAGGCCGAGAGCAGCCGACCGGCGCGGACCGGGCCCACCTTGGGCAGGGCGCCGAGCGAGGTGGACGTCACGTCCTCCGGGCCATGGATCCCGGCGTCGGCGAGCTCGGCCGCGAGCCGCCGGCCCAACCCGGGCCAGAGGCCGGCGTCGCAGAACGCCGTGAAGACGGGGTCGGTCCGGCTCATCGCCGGAGGGCTCGGCCGGCGCCGATCAGCGCACGTCCTCGGGATAGCCGACCGCAGGCGCCGAGACGTCGTCGAGGGCGTCGCGGATCTCGTGCGGCAGGTCGAGGGTCTCGCTGGCCAGCGCACCAGTGAGCTGGCCGAGGGTCCGCGCCCCCAGGATCGGGGCGGTAACCCCGGGCCGGTCGCGCAGCCAGGCCAGGGCGACCGCCACCGGCGAGGTTGCCAGCCCTTCCGCGGCCGTCGCGACGGCCTCGACGATGCCCCCGGCCGAATCCGGGGCGACGAGGTCAGGGCGCTGGCCGGTCGCCGCCCGGGAGTCCGACGGCACGCCGCCGCGGTACTTGCCGGTCAGCACGCCGCCGCCGAGGGGCGACCACGGGAAGATGCCAACCCCGAGCTCGGCGCAGGCCGGCACGACCTCGCGCTCGATGCCGCGGTCGACGAGCGAGTAACGCACCTGGTTGGCCACGATCGGCGCCCGACCGGGGACGGCGCGCTGCCAGGTCGCGGCCCGACCGATCCGCCATCCGCAGTAATTCGAGACCCCCGCGTAGCGGACCTTGCCCGACGACACCGCGTGGTCGAGGGCGGCCAAGGTCTCGTCGAACGGGACGGTGTCGTCGACGGTGTGCACGTACCAGAGATCGAGGTAGTCGGTGCCGATCTTGCGCAGGGACTCGTCGAGGCGGCGCAGCAACGCGCCCCGGGACGCATCGACGGTGCGCCCCTCGGTCGTGCGGGTGATCCCGGCCTTGCTCGCGATCACCAGATCGACCCGCGGGACGACATCGGCCACGAGGTGCCCGAGGATCGATTCCGACTCGCCGTAGCCGTAGGACGCGGCGGTGTCGACCAGGGTGCCGCCAGCGTCGTGGAAGGCCACCAGCTGGGCCGCCGCCTCGTCGGCGTCGGTCTCGACGCCCCACGTCATCGTCCCGAGTCCGAGGTGCGAGACCTTCAAGCCGCTGTGGCCGGCGGTGCGCTGCTTCACGCTGCGAAGCTACCGGCTCGTCGCACGAGACCTCCGAGGGGTGCTCGCTATGGTCTGGGCGTGAGCGAAGCCTGCGGAGCGAACCATCGGTGCAGGCTCTGCCGATCAACCGAGCGAAGCGAGGCTTGATCGTGAGGTTGGGACTCAATGTCGGCTACTGGGGTATGCGGGGCAGCGGCGCCGACGACCTTGCCCTCGTCCTGGAGGCCGAACGGCTCGGGTTCTCGGTAGTGTGGGCGGCCGAGGCCTACGGATCGGACGCGGTGACGGTCCTGTCCTGGCTGGCCGCGAAGACCTCGACGATCGACCTGGGCAGCGCCGTGCTGCAGATCCCGGCCCGCACCCCCACGATGACGGCGATGACTGCGGCCACGCTCGACACCCTCTCCGCCGGCCGCTTCCGCCTGGGCCTGGGCGTGTCCGGGCCGCAGGTGTCCGAAGGCTGGCACGGGGTGCGGTTCGCCAAGCCCCTGGCCCGCACCCGCGAGTACATCGACATCGTCAACCTGGCCCTGTCGCGCGAGCGGGTGCGCTACGACGGCGACACCTACCAGTTGCCGTTGCCGGACGGGCCGGGCAAGGCGTTGCACCTCATGCTGCGCCCGGTGCGTGACCACATCCCGATCTATCTGGCCGCGATCGGACCGAAGAACCTCGAGCTGGCCGGCGAGATCGCCGACGGCTGGCAGCCGGTGTTCTTCGCGCCCGAACACGCCGTCGAGACGCTCGATCGTGTCCGGGCCGGGCGGGCCAAGGTCGGCAAGGATCTCACCGGTTTCGACGTGTCGGCGACCGTGCCCATCGTGGTCGGGGACGATGCGAAGCTGTGCGCTGCGCCGGTGCGGCCATACTCGGCGCTCTACATCGGCGGCATGGGCAGCCGCGAACAGAACTTCTACAACGCACTCGCCGTGCGCATGGGCTACGAGGAGGCAGCAGCAAAGGTGCAGGATCTATACCTGGCCCGGGACTACGACGGCGCGTCCGCAGCGGTGCCGTTCGAGTTCATCGACGGGACGTCCCTGCTCGGGCCGGTCGGGCGCATCGCCGACCGGCTGCAGGCCTTCGCCGCGGCCGGCGTCACCACGGTGTCACTGGCCCCGTACGGCGACTCCACCGACGAACGGATTGCCGTCCTGCGGACAGCGGCCGAGGCCCTCGACAAGTCCGGGGTCGGCGAATGAGCACCCCACGAAATCGCTCCGCTGACGCTCCACAATTCCGCGGGGGCCCCGCATGAACCTCCTGCAGGCCATCATCCTCGGCATCGTCCAGGGGCTCACCGAGTTCCTGCCGATCTCGTCGACGGCGCACCTGCGGATCGTGCCGGCCTTGTTCGGCTGGCACTTCTACGGCGGGACGTCCAATGCCGGCAACGACCCGGGCGCACCGTTCACCGCCATCGTCCAGCTCGGGACGACGCTGGCGATCGTCCTGTACTTCTGGCGCGAGCTGCTGCAGGTCACACTGGCCTGGTTCCGCGGCATCGTCGACAAGAGCGTGCGGTCGACGCTCGAGTACAAGCTCGGCTGGTACCTCATCCTGGCCACCGTCCCGGTGGGGGTCTTCGGGCTGATCTTCAGCGATCAGATCACCACCGGCGCCCGCAACCTGTGGCTCATCGCGATCACGTTGATCGCGCTCGCCGTCGTGCTGTTCGCGGCCGAGAAGGTCGGCCGGCGCAACCGTGAAGAGGAACAGCTCAACACCACCGACGCGGTGTTCGTGGGCACGGCCCAGGCGCTGGCCCTGATCCCCGGCGCGTCCCGGTCCGGCACCACGATCACGGCCGGGCTGTTCCGCGGCCTCACCCGGGAGGCGGCGGCTCGGTTCTCCTTCCTGCTGTCGATCCCGGCGGTGGTGCTGTCCGGCGGTTACGAGGCGATAAAGCCGGGCAAGGGCGGTTCGCCCGGTGCCGGCCTCACCGGCGTCGCCGTGGTCTTCGCCTTCGTCGTCGGGCTGGCGTCGATCCACTGGCTGATGAAGTGGCTGAGCAATCACACCACCTACATCTTCATCTACTACCGGATCGCCATGGGTGCGCTCCTGATCGCCCTGCTCTCCACCGGCGTGCTGCACGCCACGAAGTGACCTGATGTCCACCCTTCTCCTCGTCCGGCATGGGCTCACGGCCATGACCGGCCCGGTGCTGGCCGGCCGCACTCCCGGCGTGCATCTGGACGAGCGGGGCGAGAAGCAGGCGGCCCTGGTCGCCGAGCGGATCGCGGTGCTGCCCCTGGCCGCGATCGTCACCAGCCCGCTGGAGCGCTGCATCGAGACGGCGCAGGTCATCCGCGCAGCGCAGCCGAACGACCCCGGCTGGCAGGTCGACGACCGGCTGATCGAGTGCGGTTACGGGGACTGGACGGGCAAGGCGCTCAAGGACCTCACGAAGGATCCGCTGTGGAAGGTGGTGCAGGCCCAGCCGTCGGCGGTGCGGTTCCCCAACGGCGAGGCGCTGGCCGAGATGGCCGCGCGGGCGGTGGCTGCGGTACGGGACTGGGACGAGCGTCTCGGCGACGACGCGGTCTGGGTCGCGTGCACCCACGGCGACATCATCAAGGCCGTGGTGGCCGATGCCCTCGGCCTGCACCTCGACCAGTACCAGCGCATCGTCCCGGACCCGTGCTCGGTCTCGGTGGTCCGCTACACCAAGACGCGGCCGTATGTGATCCGGGTCAATGACGTGGGCGGCGACCTCAGCGCCTTCGCCCCGCCGAAGCGGCGCCGCCGCAAGGGATCCGACGACGCGACCGTCGGTGGCGGAGCGGGCGGCGGCAGCGTCTGACCGTTTGACCCGGGCGTGGGTTGACTAGGCTCGAAGCATCATGCGCCAGCTTTTCCTCTTCGAACGCCCGCACCGGTTCGTCGCGGGCACCGTCGGCGCGCCCGGCGACCGGGCCTTCTACCTGCAGGCGGTCGACGGCAACCGGATCGTCTCGGTCGCGGTCGAGAAGCAGCAGGTCGTCATCCTGGCCGACCGGCTCGAGCAGCTGCTCGACGAGATCGTGGCCCGCACCGGCACGGCGCTGCCGGCCGGCGATGCCGACACCGACGCACTCGAACAACCGGTCGACGAGGAGTTCCGCGTCGCGGCGATGGGACTGGCCTGGGACGGCGACGCCGGCCTGGTGATCATCGAAGCGCAGGCGCCGGTCGAGACCCCGGCCGAAGCCGAGGAGACCCTGCTCGAAGACGTCGAAGAGGGCCCGGACGCCCTGCGCGTGCTCATCGAGCCGCGCGAGGCCCGCTCGTTCATCGACCGGGCCCGCCGGCTCGTGTCGGCCGGGCGCCCGCCGTGCCCGCTGTGCAGCCAGCCGCTCGACCCGGACGGCCACGTCTGCCCGCGACTCAACGGCTACCACCGCGGCACCTCGCCCAATCCGTGACGCCGGACGAACTCACCCCGCCGTTGGCCCTGTCGGTCGACGGCAGTACGGGGATCACCGTCGACGAGGCGCTGGCGCTGCTGCGCGAGGGTGAGCTGGCGATCGAGGGCCGGCTGCTGGACGCGTCGAACGCGACGTTCTACTGCGCCGTCGCGGCCGGCGCGCACAGCGCGGCCTGCGTCTACAAGCCAATCGCCGGCGAGCGACCACTGTGGGACTTTCCCGACGGCACGCTGGCCGAGCGCGAGGTGGCCGCGTACGAGGTGTCAGCGGCGACCGGGTGGCTGATCGTGCCGCCGACGGTCTACCGCGACGGCCCGGCCGGCCCTGGCATGGTGCAGCTGTGGGTGGATACCGACGACACCGTCGACATCGCCCGCTACATGCGCCGGCGCGACATCGAGGGGCTGCGGCACATCGCGGTCTTCGACGCCGTCATCAACAATGCCGATCGCAAGGGCGGACACCTGCTGCCGACGGCGGCCGGCCACGTCCACGGCGTCGACCACGGGGTCAGCTTCAGCGTCGAGGACAAGCTGCGGACCGTGCTGTGGCAGTGGGCCGGCGCCCGGTTTCCGGCCCCGGTGCGCGACGTCCTGGAGGCGCTGCGGGTCCAGCTCGACGGTGCGCTGGGGGAGCGGCTGGGCGAGCTGCTCACCCGGCGCGAGGTGCGGCGCACGCGGACGCGGGTCGAGCGGCTGCTGGCCGCGGGGCGGCATCCCGAGCCGAGCGGCGACTGGCCGCCGGTGCCCTGGCCGCCGATCTGAGCTAGTTCTGGGCGGTCAGCTCGTCCAGGCGCTGCAGCGTGCCGATGATGCCGGTCCGGTTGCGCTTGGGGAAACCCATCAGGCGCAGGCCGAGCTTGTTCCACACCGGCCGGGCGTCCCACTGCTCGGTGACCTTCGTGCCGCCCTCGACCGGCTCGAAGATGTAGCGCCAGATGTGGCCGTTGAAGTGCCGCCAGGCCAGTAGCCGGCCCTCCTCGTACTCCACCACCGTGTTAACGATCTTGTAGGACGCGCCGAGCTTCATGTCCATGCTGAACGTCGACCCGAGGGTGAGCCGGTCGGGGGCGCCGTCGCGCAGCGCCTGCACCGAACCCGATCCGTCCATCACCGGATGCATCGCCGGGTCGGCCACGATGTCGAACAGCTGCTGGGCGTCGGCGGCGATCGTGCGCGACTCGGACACCAGGTAGGCACTCATGAGGCAGAAGTGTGCCCGATAGCGTGACGGCATGGACGCCTGGCCCTCGTGCGACGTACCCGAGCTGCCCGGTAGCGGCGAGACGCTGCGCCTGTACGACACGGCGAGCCAGGGCGTGCGCGAGACCGCGCCCGGCCACACCGCCCGGATGTACGTCTGCGGCATCACGCCCTACGACGCCACGCACCTCGGCCATGCCGCGACCTATCTCGCCTTCGATCTGGTGCAGCGGATCTGGCGCGACGGCGGCCATCAGGTGCAATACGTGCAGAACGTCACCGATGTCGACGACCCACTGCTCGAACGGGCCACCCACACCGGCGAGAACTGGATGAGCCTCGCCGAGCGCGAGATCCAGCTCTTCCGCGAGGACATGACGGCGCTGCGGGTGCTGCCGCCGGACGAGTACGTCGGCGCGGTCGAGGCGATCCCGGAGATCACCGAGGCCATCGAACGCCTGCTCGAGGACGGCAACGCCTACCCCGTCGAGGACGACATCTACTTCCCGATCAGCGCCGCACCCGGTTTCGGCGGCGAGTCGAACTACGACCGGGCCACCATGCTGCGCCTGTTCGGCGAGCGCGGCGGCGATCCGCAGCGCCCCGGCAAGCGCGACCCGTTGGACTCGCTGCTGTGGAAGGCGCACCGGCCCGGGGAGCCATTCTGGGACACCGCGCTGGGCGCCGGGCGGCCGGGATGGCACATCGAGTGCAGCGTGATCGCGATGAACCGCCTGGGCATGGACTTCGACGTCCAGGGCGGCGGCTCCGACCTGATCTTCCCGCACCACGAGCACTCGGCCGCGCACGCCGAGGCGCTCACCGGCACCGCGCCCTTTGCCACCCACTACGTGCACGCCGGCATGATCGGGCTGGACGGCGAGAAGATGAGCAAGTCGCGCGGAAACCTCGTGCTCGTGTCCAAGCTGCGCGCGGCCAACGTCGACCCGATGGCGATCCGGCTGGCTCTGCTCGACGGGCACTACCGCGCCGACCGGGAATGGACGGGGGGCCGGCTGCCCGCGGCCGAGGCCCGGCTGGCCCGCTGGCGGGCGGCGGTGGCGCAGCCGTCCGGCCCCGAGGCCGGCACGCTGCTGGCCGAGGTGCGGGGGCTGCTGGCCGATGACCTGGACACCATCGCCGCCCTCGCCGCCGTGGACGGCTGGGTCGACGGTGCTCTTTCCGGACCGAGCGAGGACGGCGATCCAGCGGCGCCGGGTCTCGTCGAACGGCTGGTCGACGCGCTGCTGGGCGTCGCGCTCTGATCACCGCGGTCGCGGGCCGGTGATTGCCGTCTCCGACAGGCGGGCATAAGTCCCACGAGGTAGTTCGCCTTCGCACGGACGACACGGGAGATCGCGATGACCGCAGACATGAGCACCAGCATCCGGGCCAGCCGGATTCGGGTACCACGGACGCGGGGCGCGGCCAGCGGGGTGCTGCTGATCGTCCTCGGCCTGTGGGCCGGCCTGGTGCCCTTCATCGGGCCCTACCTCAACGTGGCCTACACGCCCGCGCCCGACAAGGCGTGGCACTGGACGGCCGCCCGCGGGGTGCTCGAGGTCCTTCCGGGTGGCGTCGCGGTGCTGGGCGGGCTGATCCTGCTGCTGAGCCGCAGCCGGTTGGTGACCAGCTTCGGCGGCTGGCTGGCGGCCCTCGGGGGGCTGTGGCTGGTGGTCGGGCCGTCATTCACCGAGGTGCTCAACATCGATCTCGGCGTCCCGGATCCGTCGTCCAGGGACGGGGTGCGCGCATTGGCCACGCTCGTCTTCTTCTACGGCATCGGCGCGGCGATCCTGTTGGTGGCCGCCCTCGCCCTGGGCCGGCTCTCGGTGCACAGCGTGCGCGACGTCCGAGCGGCCGAGCGCCGCGCCGCGGCGGAAGAGGCGGCCGAGGCCGAGGAGCAGCGCCGGATCGAGGAGCGGGTCGCCGAAGAGCGGGCCGCGCAGGATCGCGCGGCGGCCCCGCCGTACCCGGCGAACGAGGCCGCGCATTCCGCCCCGGGCGGTGGCTTCGCCCCGACTGGTGGCGGCCCCCCGCGGCACGGACGGCCGGCCGACGGCAGCGCCGATCCGAACCTCACCCGGCCGCAGCAGGCCTTTACGCCCGCTCCGCCGCCGCCCGGGCCGCAGCCGTCCTACTCGCCGCCGCCCGGGGCGCCGCCGACTTACACCCCGGCTCCGCCGCCGCCCGAGCCCCGCTGACCGGGCCGGTCAGCCGAAAGACGGCCCGCCGGCGTGACCGCCACCGCGGTCGCGCCGCCGCAGGTAGCGCTCGAACTCGCGGGCGATGGCGTCGCCTGACGCCTCGTGCATCTCGGTGCGGTCGATCTCGTCGTCGCGCTCCTCGAGATTGCGGATGTACTCGATGACCTCGTCGTCCTCGGCGGCCATCTCGTCGACCAGCTTCTGCCATTCGTCGGACTGCTGGGGCAGCTCGGCCAGCGGGATCGGCACGTCGAGGACCTCTTCGACGCCGTGCAGCAGGGCCAGCGTGGCCTTGGGGTTGGGCGGCTGCGACACGTAGTGCGGCACGCCGGCCCAGAACGAGATGGCCGGGATGCCGGTGGCGACGCAGGCGTCCTGCAGCACGCCGACGATGCCGGTCGGGCCCTCGTAGCGGGAGCGCTCGAGGCCGAAGCGGGCCGCCGAATCCGGGTCGTACGCCGTGCCGGTCACTTGGGTCGGGCGGGTGTGCGGCGTGTCGGACAGCAGCGCGCCGAGGGTGACGACCATGCGCACGTCGAGCTCGCGAATGACGCCGAGCAGCTCGGCGCAGAAACTGCGCCAGCGCATGTTGGGTTCAATGCCGTGGACGAGGACCAGATCGAACTCGGCGCCCGGCGGCCGGCAGTACGAGAAGCGGGTGGTCGGCCAGCTGACCCGGCGCGAGATCCCGTCGACGAGCGACACCTGCGGCCGGTTGACCTGGAAGTCGTAGTAGTCGTCCGGGTCGAGTTCGGTGAGCGGCTGCGCGTCCCAGACGAGCTCGAGATGCTCGATCGCGCCGCTCGCGGCGTCGCCGGCGTCGTTCCAGCCTTCGAAGGCGGCGACGAGGACGGGATCGACGAGCCGGGGCCAGTCGCCGGAGTCCGGGGCACTCATGCGTCCACCCTACGACCGGAGCCCGGCCGGACCGGTGAGCCACGAGCGGCCCGTCGTTCGGCGAGGATCTAGGGTGTGTCGCAGCCGAGCCCGAGGAGTTCCATGACTGACCTGGCCGCGGCGACCGGTGCCGTTCCGCCCGCCGCCTTCGACGCGCTGTCCACGACCGACCGCGCCGCCCTGGCCGCCACCGTCGAGCGGGCCGCCCGGGAACGCTCGGAGCTGATCGACCGAGCGATCGAGAACTCTTTGCGGCACATCCCGGGGCTGCTGCGCGGCACCGTCAAGCGCGCGTTGGGGATGTAACCACATGAGTGAGACGTTGGACCGGGGCGCCGAGATCATCAAGCTGGCCCGCCTGCTCGACATCGAGGCCAAGGAGATCGCGTACCTCGACCAGATCCCGTCCGACGACCTGCGGACCTTTCGCGACCAGGTCACCGACCGGCTGTTCGCCGGGGACGCCGAGCGGTTGGGCCGGGTGGCCGCGGCCAGCAAGCTCGTCCCGGTGCCGCTGACGGTGAAGGTGGCGCAAATCGCCTTCGGCCCGCTGTTGTGCGCGGCCACCGCGGGCCAGCTCGATCCCAAGCACGCGGTCAAGGTGGCGTCGCGGTGCCCGACGACGTTCCTCGCCGACATCGCGATCACGCTCGACCCGCGCCGGGCGCCGGACGTGATCGCCGCGGTGCCGACGCCGCTCGTCGTCGCGGTGGCCAAGGCGCTCATCGCCCGCGACGAGTACGTGACGATAGGGCGATTCGTGAGCTACCTGCGCCCGGAGACGCTGCGGGCCGCGGTGCCGGAAATCCCGGACGACGGCGATCTGCTCAAGGTTGCGTTCGTGATGGAGGGCAAGGACAAGCTGGACGACCTGCTCGATCTGGCCCGCGACCGCATCCCGGGGCTGATCCGGACGGCGTACGACGAGGACCTGTGGCCGGAGGTGCTCGATCTCGTCGGCCACCTGAGCGTCGAGAACCTGTCCGAGCTCGGCGACATCGCCGCGGCCGAGGACGACGACGTCCTCGATGCGCTCGTGCGGGCCGCACACGCCGTCTCGGCCTGGGATACCGTGCTGCCGATCACCGCCGCGATGAGCCCGGAAAGCCTGCACCGCTTCGCCGCGCTGCCCTCGATCCAGGACGACGACGTCCTCACCGGCATCGTCGATGCCGCGCTGACCGGATCGATGTGGATCCAGTTGCTGCCGCTGACGACCCACCTGCCCGACGAGACCCGGGTCCGGCTGGCAGCGCTCACCGCCGCGAAGGACGACGCGACCCTCGAAGGCCTGGCCGAGGAGGCCCACGACGCCGAGATGTGGGACGCCCTGCTGCCGATCGCGCTGGCGTTCACCCCGGAGGCGCGGCTGCGGCTGGCCGGCCTGCCGCTGCTGCAGCGCGAGGACGTGCTCCGGGCCGCAATCGACGCCGCGGCCCGGCACGATCTGTGGGACGAGGTGCTGCCACTCGCCGGCGCGTTGCCCGAAGCGACCAAGCCGCGCATCGCCGCCTGCATCGGCGACTTGAGCCGCGACGACATGCTGGTCGCGCTGACGGCAGCCGCCCGCAGCGACAACCTGCCCACGCTGGTCGACATCGCGCTGCGGCAGGAGCCGGAGGGCCGGCGCCGGGTGCTCGATCTGATCGCCGACGTCGACCGTCTCACCGACTTCGCCGCGCTGCTGACCGATGCCACGCCGCAGCTCGTCTGGGACGCCCTGATCGAGGTCCGCGACGAGATGCCCGAACGGGTGCGCGAAGTGCTGGCCGAGCGGGCCGCCGCCCTTGGCCGTGACGACCTGGTGGCCGGTGTGGTGGCCCAGGTCACAGACAACAGCGCGGGCCGCACGATAAAGAAGCGACCACGACCCCCGCGCCGGTAAAGTCGACCCCTCTGCTGCTGATCGACTATCGAGGGATGCGTCTTGCCCGAATCGGCCTCGCTTCGTCCGGACTGCACGGACGCCCTGACCGAGCTGCTGCGGTCACGGATCGTCGTTCTCGACGGGGCGATGGGTACCGCCATTCAGCGCGACCGCCCGGACGAGGCCGGCTACCGCGGCGACCGCTTCGCTGATTGGGACAGCCCGCTGCAGGGAAACAACGACCTGCTCACGCTCACCCAGCCCGACATCATCGCCGGTATCCACCGCGAGTACCTCGAGGCCGGCGCCGACATCATCGAGACCAACACGTTCAACGCGCAGGCCATCTCCTTGGGTGACTACGGCATGGCCGAGCTCGCCTACGAACTCAACCTCGAATCGGCCCGGCTGGCCCGGCGCGAATGCGACGCCATGACCGAGCGCACCCCGGATCAGCCGCGCTACGTCGCCGGTGCGCTCGGCCCCACCACGCGCACCGCCTCGATCTCGCCCGACGTCAACGACCCGGGCGCCCGCAACGTCACCTACGAACAGCTGGTGGACGCCTACAGCACGGCCACGCGCGGCCTGCTCGACGGCGGCGCGGATGTCATCTTCA
Source organism: uncultured Actinomycetota bacterium (assembly GCA_963764485.1). GTDB lineage: Bacteria > Actinomycetota > Actinomycetes > Mycobacteriales > Jatrophihabitantaceae > Jatrophihabitans. The sequence goes on from CAVXSM010000001.1 coordinate 418,709, forward strand.
TCGAGACCATCTTCGACACGCTGAACGCCAAGGCCGCGATCTTCGCCGTCGAGTCGGTCTTCGAAGAGTACGAGCGGCGCTGGCCGGTGATCATTTCCGGCACGATCACCGATGCATCCGGCCGCACCCTGTCCGGGCAGGTCACCGAGGCCTTCTGGCACTCGGTGCGGCACGTGCGGCCGCTGCTCGTCGGGCTGAACTGCGCGCTGGGCGCGAAAGAGATGCGCCCCTACATCGCCGAGATGTCGCGGGTGGCCGACACCTTCGTGTCCTGCTACCCCAACGCGGGACTGCCGAACGCGTTCGGCGAGTACGACGAAGCGCCGGAAGAGACCGCGGCGATCGTCGCCGAATTCGCGGCCAGCGGCTTCGTCAACCTCGTCGGCGGGTGCTGCGGCACTACGCCGGACCACATCGCGGCGATCGCGCGTGCGGTCGAGGGCAAGGCCCCGCGCGTCCCGGCCGAGACGGCACCGGCCCTGCGCCTGTCCGGCCTCGAGCCGCTGATCGTGGTCGAAGACTCGCTGTTCGTGAACGTCGGCGAGCGCACCAACATCACCGGCTCGGCCAAGTTCCGCAACCTGATCCGCGACGGCAACTACAACGCCGCCCTCACCGTCGCGCGCCAGCAGGTCGAGAACGGCGCTCAGGTCATCGACATCAACATGGACGAAGGCATGATCGACGGCGTCGCGGCGATGGACCGCTTCGTCAAGCTGGTCGCCAGTGAGCCCGACATCAGCCGGGTGCCGGTGATGATCGACTCGTCCAAGTTCGAGGTGATCGAGGCCGGGCTGCGCTGCGTCCAGGGCAAGCCGATCGTCAACTCCATCTCGATGAAGGAGGGCGAGGAGAAGTTCCGCCGCGAGGCGACGCTGTGCCGCAAGTACGGCGCGGCGGTGGTCGTGATGGCCTTCGACGAAGAGGGCCAGGCCGACAACCTCGAGCGCCGCAAGACGATCTGCGAGCGGGCGTACCGCATCCTGGTCGACGAGGTGGGCTTCCCGGCCGAGGACATCATTTTCGACCCGAACATCTTTGCCCTGGCCACCGGGATCGAGGAGCACGTCAACTACGGCGTCGACTTCATCGAAGCCACCCGCTGGATCAAGCAGAACCTGCCCGGAGCGCTGGTGTCGGGCGGTGTGTCGAACGTGTCGTTCTCCTTCCGCGGCAACAACGCGGTGCGCGAGGCCATCCACGCCGTGTTCCTGTACCACGCGATCGCGGCCGGTATGGACATGGGCATCGTCAACGCCGGCGCCCTGGTCGTATACGACCAGGTCGATCCCAAACTGCGCGAGCGCATCGAGGACGTCATCCTCAACCGGCGACCCGATGCCGCCGAGCGCCTGCTGGAGATCGCCACCGAATTCGCCGGCGACGGCATGAAAGCCGCGGCCATCAACGAGGAATGGCGCGAGCTGCCGGTGGCCGAGCGCATCACCCATGCGCTGGTCAAGGGCATCGACGACTACGCCGAGACCGACACCGAGGAGTTGCGGGCGATCATCGAGGCCCGCGGCGGCCAGCCCATCGAGGTCATCGAGGGGCCGCTGATGGCCGGTATGAACGTGGTCGGCGACCTGTTCGGCGCCGGCAAGATGTTCCTGCCCCAGGTGGTCAAGTCCGCCCGGGTGATGAAGAAGGCCGTCGCCTACCTGATCCCGTTCATCGAGGCCGGCAAGTCGCCCGAGGACGCCGGCCGCAGCAACGGCAAGGTCGTCATGGCCACGGTGAAGGGCGACGTCCACGACATCGGCAAGAACATCGTCGGCGTCGTGCTTCAGTGCAACAACTACGACGTCATCGACCTCGGGGTGATGGTGCCGGCGCAGAAGATCCTCGACGCGGCCAAGGAGCACGGCGCCGACGTCATCGGCCTGTCCGGGCTCATCACCCCGTCGCTGGACGAGATGGTCAACTTCGCCGTCGAGATGGAGCGCCAGGGCTTCGAGATCCCGCTGATGATCGGCGGCGCGACGACGTCGCGTGCGCACACTGCGGTGAAGGTCGACAAGAAATACCACGGCCCGGTCATCTGGGTGAAGGATGCCTCGCGGTCGGTGCCGGTGGTCGCGGCGCTGCTGTCCGACGAGCAGCGTCCGGCGCTGCTGGCCGATCTGCAGGTCGACTACGACTCGCTGCGCGAGCGGCACGCCGCCCGCAACGATCAGAAGGTCATCCTGCCCCTGGAGACTGCGCGCGAGAACCGCACCCCGATCGAGTGGGAGGGCTACCACCCGCCGCGGCCGCACCTGATCATGCAGCAGACCCGCGACGTCCACACTGACGACTACCGCTCCGGCGCGGCTACCCAGTTCGTCAAGACGTTCCACGACTACTCGCTGGCCGAGCTGCGCGACTACATCGACTGGCAGCCGTTCTTCAACGCGTGGGAGATGAAGGGCAGTTTCCCCGACATCCTCAACAACCCGGTGTCGGGCGAGGCTGCGCGCAAGCTCTGGGACGACGCGCAGAAGATGCTCGATTCGCTCATCGACGAGAAGTGGCTCACCGCGTCCGGCGTCATCGGCCTGTTCCCCGCCAATGCGGTGGGCGACGACATCGAGGTCTACACCGACGAGAAGCGCACCGACGTGCGCTGCACGCTGCACCAGCTGCGCCAGCAGTCCGAACACCGCGCGGGTGTCCCGCACCGCTCGCTGGCCGACTACATCGCGCCGAAGGACACCGGGCTGCGCGACTACGTCGGAGGGTTTGCGGTCACCGCCGGGCTGGGCAGCACCGACAAGATCGCCGAGTTCAAGGCGGCGCTCGACGACTACAGCGCCATCCTGCTCGAGTCGCTGGCCGACCGGTTGGCCGAGGCGTTCGCCGAGCGGCTGCACGAGCGGGTGCGCACCGAGTTCTGGGGCTACCAGCCCGACGAGTCGCTCGACTCCGAAGCGCTGATCAAGGAGAAGTACGTCGGCATCCGGCCGGCCCCGGGGTACCCCGCCTGCCCCGAGCACACCGAGAAGCAGACGATCTGGGAGCTGCTCGACGTCGAGGCCAACACCGGCATCGAGCTCACCGAGAGCATGGCCATGTGGCCGGGCGCGTCGGTGAGTGGCCTGTACTTCTCGCACCCGCAGTCGCAGTACTTCGTGGTCGGACGGCTCGGTCGCGACCAGGTTGAGGAGTACGCCAAGCGCAAGGGCTGGACGGTCGCCGAGGCCGAGCGCTGGCTGTCGCCCAACCTGGGCTACCGCTCCGACAATGAATGACCCGGCCGCGCCCGACTTGATGCCGGCCGCGTTCATCGGTCACGGCAACCCGATGAACGCGCTCGAGCAGAACCGCTACACCCGGGCGTGGCAGGAGTTCGGACGGTCGACCCCGCGGCCGCGGGCGATCCTGGTGGTCTCGGCGCACTGGTACATCAACGCCACCGCGGTCACGGCGATGCCGCGGCCGCGGACGATCCATGACTTCTACGGTTTCCCGCCCGAGCTGTTCGCAGTCGACTACCCGGCGCCCGGGCTGCCGGAGCTGGCGGCGGAAATCAGCGAGATCGCCGAACCGACCTGGGTCGGGGCCGATGTGGACTCGTGGGGGATCGATCACGGCACCTGGTCGGTGCTCGTCCACGCCTTCCCGGATGCCTCGATCCCGGTGGTGCAGCTTTCGATCAACGCCGACAAGGACCTGGATTACCACCTCGAGCTCGGCGCGAAGTTGGCGGCGCTGCGTGGGCGGGGCGTGCTCATCATTGCCAGTGGCAACGTGGTGCACAACCTGCGCGGGATGAGCTGGGACCTCGCCGACTCCGGCTACGACTGGGCCGAGCGCTTCGACGAGGCCGCGAAGGATCTGATGCGCAGCGATCCGACCGGCGTGGCCCGGCTCGACGGGCACCGCGACTTCGGCTCGGCCGTCCCGACTCCCGATCACTTCCTGCCGCTGCTCTACCTCGCCGGTCTGGCCGGCGCCGCGGGAAGCGCGGCCGAGGTGTTGGTCGACGGCTACGCCTACGGGTCGCTGTCGATGACGGCCTATCTGCTCGGGCTCAGCTGCGCCACGGGCGGCGGCACGGGCGGCCAGTCGACTCCCGGGGTCATGCCCCCCGACGGCTCCAACATCTGACCGGCACACCGGGCCAATCTCGTTGTTGATCAACCGGGACTTGTGGTCGTTGGGGCAGCCGCAAATCCGTGTCTGACTAGGAGCGGTGAGGTTAGGTGTTGTCGCGCTGGCAGTTCTTGGGCAGGGTCGGCAGGTGGTTGACCACCTTCTCGGCGGTGACGATGTCGATCGAGGCCGCACCGGTCAGCTGCTCCGGCGTGCTGCCCGGATCGGTCACCGTCGCGCTGTACGGGAACGACGGGCCGGGATGCGGGCCGGGTTGACCGTTGCTGGCGTTGCGCTCTTCGAGGAGCCGGAACGAGGTCGGGTCGAAGTACAGCGAGTCGAGCTCGCCGGCGCGCCGCTGCTGATCCATGAAGTCGACCCGGACGGACGGCCGGCCGAGGGCGTCGCGGACGCCGGCGTGGACGGTGATCAGGTGCGACCGGCTCAGGACGTCGACCAGGGCCGCGCGCAGCTTGGGCGAGGCTAACCCGTCATCCTCGCGCAGCAAGTCTCCGACGGCGACGAACACCGCCTCGTCCCGCGACGACGACCCGCTGACGTGGCTGACCATATAGCGGTTGAGTGCGTCGGGATCGGTGGGCAGGCCGGCCAGCCAGGCCGCGGTCGCGTTCTGGAAGTTGGGGCTGCCCGAATGGCCGAAGATGTAGCACTCGCTTTTAGCGCCGGAGTGCCGCAGGCTGACCGTTTTGCCGCCCGGCGCGACGTAGGTCTCGTTGCGCTCCTGGGGCTCGCTCGTCGTCCGGCCGTTGGCGCCCACGCTGTAGGCGTGGTCGGCCTTGTAGGCGTATTGGTGCGGGCCGACCCCGGCGGTCCGGCTCAGGGTGGCGCCGGAGAAGTGCGAGCCGTTGCCGCCCGCGAGGCCGGGGGTCGAAGCGTGCTGCGGGTGCAGCAGCACCGCCCCGACGCCCACCACCGCGAGCACCGCCGCGCTCGCCGCGATCGGAGCCAGCCGCCGCAGCCGGCGCGGCTGGGCCGCCCGGAAGGTCAGCCGCCCGGACGTCGAGTCGTCGAACAGGTCACGGCGGATCGCCGCGCGGGCGCCCGGACCCCATTCGGCGCCGATCGTGGCGGCGGTGGGGCGGTAGGCGGCCAGCCGGTCGAGAGTGTCCTCGGTCATCGGGTTCCTCCGACGGATGTGTTGGTGGATGCGGCCCGCGTCAGCCGGGCCCGGGCGCGGGAGAGCCGCACCTCAAACGCGCGCTGTGAACAGTCGGCGACGCGGGCCGCCTCGGTGTTGGTCAAGCCGTCCCAGGCCACCAGGAGCAGGGCCTCCCGCTCGAGCTCGGTGAGTTCGCCCAGCGCGCTGATCAGGGCGTCGCGTTCGACGACGCTCTGGTCGGCGCCGACCGCCGGGCCGGCGAGCCGTTCGATGCCGGCGAGTGAATCGACGAGGGCTTCTTGGCGGCGTTCGCGCCGGCGCCGGCTGGACATCGTGTTGCGGGCGACGACGAGCAGCCACGGCAGCGGGTCGGGCGGCAGGTCGCCGTGTTTGCGCCAGGCCACCATGAACGTGTCCGCGACGACGTCCTGCGCCGCGGCGGCGTCGCAGTGCCGCCGGGCGTAGGCGAAGACCCGCGGCGCGAGTTCGTCGAACATCGCGGTGAACCGGTCATGATCGGGCGTCACATCTCGTAGTGTCCGGCCACGAGCAATCCTCACACCCGACCGGGGAGAAACTTTCCACATGACCCGTGCCGCCGACCTGCAGGCCGTGCTGTTCGACATGGACGGCACGCTGCTGGATTCGGAGAAGATCTGGGACGTCGCCCTGGACGACCTGGCGACCTGGCTCGGCGGCGAGCTGTCGACGACCGCGCGGCATCGGATGGTCGGCTCGAGCCTGGCCCGATCAGTCGCGATCCTGCACGGCGACCTCGGCATCGAGGCCGACCCCGAGTCGAGCGGCGGGTTCCTGACCGAACGCACCGCCGAACTCTTCGCTACCGACCTGATCTGGAAGCCCGGCGCGCGCGACCTGCTGGTCGCGGTGCGCGACGCCGGCATCCCGGCCGCCCTCGTCACCTCGACCCACCGGCGGCTCACCGAGATCGCGCTCGACACCCTGGGCCGGGACAACTTCGCCGCCACCGTGTGCGGCGACGAGGTGCGCCGGCCCAAGCCGCACCCCGATCCCTATCTGCGCGCGGTCGAGCTGCTCGGCGTCGAGCCGGGCCGCAGCGTCGCGATCGAGGACTCGCCGCTCGGCATTGCCGCGGCCGAGGCGGCGGGCTGCGTCGTGCTCGCGGTGCCCAGCGAGGTGGTGATCGAGGCAGCGCCGACCCGGTTCATCCGCCCGTCACTTGCCGGCATGACCGTGGCGGATCTCGACGAGCTGGTGCGGTCATGACGTCGCCACGCGCGTCGATCACCGACATCCTGCCCGCGGCCGCGGCCGTGCTGGGCGTGCCCGGCGCGCCCGACCGGCTCGGGCTGCCCGAGCGGGTCGGCGAAGTCGACCGGATCGGGATCGTGTTGGTCGACGGGCTGGGTTGGCACCTGTTGCCGCTACTGGCTCCCCGGGCGCCGTTGCTCGCGTCGGTGCTGGCCGGGGCCGGCGGTCACCTGGACGAACTCAGCTGCACCTTCCCGTCGACGACACCGACCAGCCTCGTGTCGCTCGGCACCGGGGCCCACCCCGGCGAGCACGGCATCGTCGGCTTCACCGTGAACGTGCCCGGCACCGACCGGGTGCTCACGCACATCACCTGGCGCGACGACCCCCCGCCGGACCGGTGGCAGCCGGTGCCGACGTGGTTCGAGCGGGCGGCCCGGGTGGGCATCCCCAGTCGGACGGTACTGCCCGACTTCTTCGGTGGCAGCGGGCTCACCGTGGCCGCTTATCGCGGAGCTGAGTTCTGCGGGGTGGGCAAGCGCGAGGACTACGCCGTCCGGTTCATCACTGAGCTGGCCACTGGGCCGGGTCTGGTCTACGGATACACGGCCGCCCTCGACACGGCCGCGCACCGGTACGGGATCGCCTCTGAGCAGTGGGCGCAGGCCGCGGCCGCCGTGGACACGTTGCTGACGCGCGTCGTCGCCGCGCTGCCCGCCGGCGCCGCGCTACTGGTGACGGCCGATCACGGCGGGATCGACGTACCGGCCGACGATCGGGTGGATCTCGCCGGCGACCCCCGCCTGGCCGCCGGCCTGCGGGTCGTGGCCGGTGAGCCGCGCGTGCGCTACCTGCACACGGTTGCCGGAGCGGCGGCCGACGTGCAGGCGACCTGGGCGGCAATCCTGGGCGACCGGGCCGAGGTACGCAGCCGCGACGAGGCGATCGGCGCCGGGTGGTTCGGCCCGGTCCGGCCCGAGCATCGCGCCCGGATCGGCGACGTCGTGGTGAACTGCACCGGAACCACGGTGGTATTGGCCACCGACCGAGAGCCACCCGAGGTGGCAAAGCTGATCGGCTTCCACGGCGCCGCGACGGCCGCCGAGACCGCGATCCCACTGATCAGCTTTCGCGGCTGATCACGGATTGCGGATGGTCGGATCGGCGTCGCGGGGGTCGCTGAGCACCGCGTCGGCCGGGAACGGCGGCGGGGTACCGCCGAAGGCCGGGCACCGGGCTTTGTGATCGCACCAGTCGCACAGCCGGCTGGGGCTGGGCCGGAAGTCGCCGGTCTGCATCGCCCGCTGGATCGCGGCCCAGATGGCCATCACGGTGCGTTCGAAGCGGACCAACTCGTCGGCGTCGGGGGCGTAGCTCAACGTGTCGGTGTCGGCGAGATACATCAGCCGCAGCTGGCGGGGGACCACGCCGCGGGTGCGCCACAGCACCAAGGCGTAGAACTTCATCTGGAACAGCGCCTTCGCCTCGAACGCCTCGCGGGGCGTGGCGCCGGTCTTGTAGTCGACCACCCGGATGTCACCGGCCGCCGTGACGTCGAGCCGATCGACATAGCCGCGCAGCCGCAGCCCGTCGACCACGACCTCGATCAGTTCCTCGCGCGAGGCCGGCTCGAGCCGGCTCGGATCCTCGAGGGCGAAGTAGTTGCCGACCAGTGAGGCCGCCGACGCCATCCATTCGGCGAAGTCGTTGCCATCGGCGTCGGCGGCGAACAGCTCGTCGACCGCGGGCTCCTCGGCCCGGACTCGCTGCCAGGCCGCGGGCAGCAGTTCGCGAGCGGCGTCGAGAGTGCGCTCAGCCGCCGGGAGATCGAACAGCGATTCCAGCACGGCGTGCACCATCGTGCCGCGGGTGGCGGCCCGCGACGGTGACTCGGGCAGCCGATCGACGCAGCGGAACCGGTAGAGCAGCGGGCAGGTCTTGAAGTCGGCCGCGCGGGATGGGGAGAGCGAGCCCAGGATCGGAGCCGGCAGCTCGACCGGAGCCTTGGCGTCGCTGACCCCGGAATCGCTCACGTGCGTCATGCCAGCCAGGGTAGGCGCGGCCTACGACAGTTCCGTCAAGGCGCCCGGTCACAGGAACCGGATCCGGCCCAACGGCCAGATGATCGCGAACGCCCGGCCCACGATGGATGACGTCGGTATCGGCCCGAACGAACGGCTGTCGGTCGAGTCGCACCGGTTGTCACCCATGACGAACACGTCGCCGGGTGGCACCGTCCGCGCCGCGAAGTTCTCGTCCGGTGAGTTGGCGTAGCACGTTCGGTCCGTGTTCAGATACGACTCGCTCTTCGGCAGGCCGTTGACGAACACCTGCCCCTTCTTCAGCGAGATCTTGTCGCCAGCCAGCGCGATCACGCGCTTGATCAGCACCTTCTCCGGGACGCTCACCCCTTTGGGGCGGTCGAACACGACGATGTCGTTGGCCCGGACGTCATGCGCGCGGTACGAGATCTTGTCAACGAGCACGTGATCGTCGTTGCAGCCGCTGCACCCGTGCAAGGTGGGCTCCATCGAGGCCGACGGGATGTAGTACGGCTGCACGACGAACAGGCGGAGCAGCAGGGCGGCCACCACGGCGATGAACGCCAGGATGAAGCCACGCATGAACAGCCGCCGCCAGCGACTGCCGCCACCCTTCTTCTCGTCGTCGTCACCGTCGTCACCGTCGTCGTCGCGCTCGGGTTCGTCGTCGGGTTCGGTGTCGGACGCGAGGAACCGGGACAGGTCCGGCTGGTAGTTCGGCCCGAGGGTCGTGCCGGCCCGGCCGCGGGACGGGGTGGCGCCCGCGACTCCGGACAACTCGAACGGCCCGCGGCGGCTCGGACCGGCCGGCTCGGGGTCGTCGTCGCTGGCCCCGGCGATCCCGGGACGGGCCGCCGCGGCCTCGCCCGGCCCGGGCCGGGCCCGCGTCGGCGGCGGGGTGGGGTGGGTCTTGACTCCTGGACCCGGCCGGCGAACGGTCGCGGGCGGCACGGCGGGCAGGACGGTGGTCGGGGCAGCGGCGGGCGCACCCGGTGTCGGGCGCCGGCGTCCGACCGGCCCGGACGTCGCGCCGGGGGAGGGCCGGGTGCCACTGGACGGCCGCCGGCGCGGACCGGGCCGGCCCGGCGACGGACGGCGGGCGGTGCTGAGCGGCGCGATCACCGGCTCCGGCTCGGGCTCCGGCGCGGGCTCCGGCTCAGGCTCCGGCTGAGGTTCCGGCTCAGGCTCCGGCTCTGCCTGGCGAGCCGGCTCCAGCGGTTCGGAAACCGCAGCGATGGCGAACTCGGGTTCGACCACCGGCTCGGGCTCGACGACCGGCGCGAGCGCGGCCGGCGGCTCGGTCTCGTCCGGCTCGGGTTCGGCGGTCTCCCCGTCGAAGAACGGGGTCGGCTCGACCGGTCCGGTCGGCGGCCGCGACCAGTCGCGGGTCGGCTGCGGGGCCGGGACGCCGGAGCGCAGCCAGGGCTGCGCGAATGCGGTGTCGGGCTCGGGTAGCTCGAATTCCTCGGCAACCTCGTCCGCGTCCTCGGCCTGCTGGCGGCGGCGCCGGCCGAACAACTTGGGACGATCGCCCCGCCGGCGGGCCGGGCCTGCGGCCGCAGCGTCGGGCTCCGACTCCGCCTCGGCGTCGAGCTCGCTCGACGCGCTGACGAGGTCGTCGCTCGCCGGTGGCGGTGGCAGCTCCCCGGCGAGTTCGAGGTCGAGATCGACTTGGGAGCCGTACTCCCAGTCGTCGGCCGCGACCGGATGCGCTTCGGCGGCCGGCTCGGGCTCGAACGCAGCGGCCGGGACCGGCTTCGGTTGGACGATCTCCGGCTCCGGCGCGCTGGGCTCCGGTTCGAGCTCGGCCGCGATCGGCTCCGGTTCGTCGGCGGCCGGCACGGGCTCGGCCGCGATCGGCTCCGGTTCGTCGGCGGCCGGCTCGGGTTCGAAGGTCGCCGGCTCCGGCACCAACGTCGCCGGCTGCGGCTCGGGCTGGGCCTCGTCGGCGTCCGGTTCGGGCGCGCGCGCGAACAGCCAGCGCAGCGCTCGCTTTCCCCGTTGCTTCTCGGTGCCGGTGGCGTCCGGCGGGTACATGCCCGGATCCCACGTCGGAGCGCCGTGCAGGTCGAGATCGACCTCCTCCTTGCGCAGCCACGGGTATTCCTCGACCTCGGCGTCGGTCGAGTCGGCGGCAACGTCGATGCCTGAGGTGTCCGGCGCCGGCTCGTCGGCCACCGCGGCGGCCGGCTCGAGCTCGGCGAGTTCGGCATCGGCCGGGTCGGCCGGCTCGAAGGCCGGCGCGGGTTCGCCGGCCGGGGGCGTCGCCGCGTGTCTCGGGTAGGCCGGGGTCTGCCGCGAGCGGCGCCACCGGCCGCGGCCGGGGGTCGTCGCCTCGTCCTCGTCCTCGTCCGCCGGTTCGTCGAGGACGGACTGGGCGGCAGCGGCGTACGCGACCACCGCCTCGTCGTCGGGCACATACGCCGCCGGTTCCGACGGCTCGGCCCCGGCAGGGTCGAGGCCGACCTCGGCGGCGGCCGGCGCCGGCTCGTCGGCGAAGGCCGGCTCGTCGGTGTCGAACGGCGCATCAGCGGCAACGATCCGCTCCTCGGCCGCGGGTTTGCGGCCGAAGCGATGCCGTCGCCCCGGCGCCGGACCGGCGGTTGCCGATGCATCGGCGACCCGGGCCGCTCGTTCCTCGGCCGCGCGCAGCAGGGCCTCGCGCTCGGCCAGCTCGCGTTCGAGGCGAGCGACCTCGATGGCCCGTTCTTCGGCCTCGCGCTCAGCGGCCGCGGCGAGTTGCGCTTCGCGCTCGGCGAGTCCTCGTTCGCGTTCGGCCGCCCGCGCGGCCAACTCCTCGGCCTTGAGCCGGGCCGCTTCCCGGCGCTCGGCCTCGGCCGCCTGCAGCTTGGCCTCGCGCTCGGCCAGCGCGCGCTCGCGCTCGGCCGCCTCGGCCTCCAGCTGCTCGGCCTCCAGCCGGATCGCTTCCAGCCGGGCCGCTTCGGCGGCCTGCAGCTGGGCCTCGCGCTCGGCCAGCTCCTGTTCGCGTCGCGCAGCCTGAGCCGCGACTTCCTCGGCGGCCCGGCGGGCGGCGGCGTGCCGCTCGGCCTCGGTCGCGCGCAGCTGCGCCTCGCGCTCGGCCAGCTCCTGCTCGCGCCGCGCCTGCTCGAGCGCCGCGGTCTCTTCGACGCTGGGCGGAGCCGGGATCCGCCGGCGCGACGGACGACGCGGCGTCGCCTCCGGGTCGAGCCCCGCGGCCAGATCAGCCTCATCGGCCAGACCGCGCAGGACGATGTCGGGGTTGGACGGGGTCGGTACGGCTCGGGTGGCCCGCGGGGCGTCGTCGGACCCGTCCGCGGTCTTGCGGCGCCGGGTCCACGGCCGGGCCGGCCCACCACCCGGAGCGGCGCCCCGGCGCGACCGCGAAGCACTCGGCGGCTCGGCCACAGGTGCGTCGGCAGTGGTTGCGCCGTCGTCGACATCGAGCTCCAGCTCGCTCGAGCCGACCGCGGCGGGCGTCTCACCCGGGTCGCCGCCCGAGCTCAACCAGGGCCGGGCCGGATCGACCGCACCTTTGCGCCCGGATGGCTTGCGCATGGCCGGTGCCTTCGCCCGCGGGGCCTTGTCCTTCGTCGCGTCGCGCAGCAACCACGGGCGCTTGGGCGCCAGACCGGTGTCGGGCGCCGCCGGCAACTCCAGCGGGGCGGCCGCACCGTCTTCGTCGACCGGTTCGAACGGCTCGTCGGCCGGTTCCGGCTCGGCCGCCGCGGTCTCGGCCGGCTCGGCGGGCGACGGCGCGCCGTCGCCGGGTTTAGGCGCCGACGCGCCCGCCCGCCGGGCCGCCACCTGGGCCTCGATGCGCGCGCGCAGTTCTGCGTCGTCGGTCACGGCCCGTACGGTAGTCGGTCCAGCCCCGGAAGTGGCCGTAGCATCGCCGACGTGACCACCGTGCCGCCGCCGATCCGACCCCAAGCGGAAGGCCGGAATTGAGCCCAGCACCCGGCTCCGGGCCGTTCGAGGCGGGCGAGCGGGTCCAACTGTCCGACCCGAAAGGGCGGCTGCACACCGTTACCCTGACTGCCGGCAAGCAGTTCCACACGCACCGCGGGGCGATCGAGCACGACGCGCTGATCGGCGCGCCCGAGGGCAGCGTGGTCGTCTCGACGAGCGGGACGCAGTACCTGGCGTTGCGGCCGCTGCTCGCCGATTTCGTCCTGTCGATGCCGCGCGGAGCAGCGGTCATCTACCCGAAGGACGCAGCCCAGATCACCACCATGGGCGACATCTGTCCAGGGGCCACGGTCCTCGAGGCCGGCGCCGGGTCGGGCTCGTTGACCTGTGCCCTGCTGCGCGCGGTCGGGTCTACCGGCCGGGTGATTTCCTACGAGGTGCGCGACGACCACGCCGACGTCGCCGTGCAGAACGTCGAGACCTTTTTCGCCACCTCACCGGCGAACTGGTCCCTGCACCGCGCCGACGTGCTCACCCACCCGTCCGACGACGCGGTCGATCGGGTCGTCCTCGACATGTTGAGCCCGTGGGCGGTCCTCGACACAGTGGCGGCCGCCCTCCGCCCGGGCGGCGTGCTGATCGGCTATGTGGCCACCACGACGCAGCTCTCCCGCCTGGTCGAGGCGCTGCGGACGCACGGGGGGTTCACCGAGCCGTCCTCGTGGGAGACGTTCGTCCGCGGGTGGCATGTGGTCGGCCTGGCCGTGCGACCCGAGCACCGCATGATCGGCCACACCGCGTTTCTCGTGTCGGCCCGCCGGCTCGCGCCGGGGGTGACCGCACCGGCGCGCCAGCGTCGTCCGGCCAAGGCCGACGACACCACCACCGCGGCCGCGGACACCGAGCCGGGCGACGACGCCCCGTTCCGGCCCAAGCTGCCCTGACGGCGCGCTCAGGCGTCCGGCCCGGCCACCTCGGCGCCGTCGGACTCGCGCACGACGTGGATGCAGTCGCCCGGGCACTCCTTGGCCGACGCGATCACATCCAGTCGCAGGGAGACCGGGACGTCGACCCGCGCCCCCGGCGTGGCGTGCAGCTCACCGGCGCCGTCCTTGACGTAGGCGAGCCCGTCGACGTCGAACTCGAAGACCTCCGGCGCGTACTGAACGCAGAGCCCGTCGCCGGTGCACAACTCTTGATCGATCCAGACCCGTAGCCCATCGCTCATCGGCGTGAAACTCCGGGGAAATCCTCTTGGGTTTGGCTCTTCACAAGACCAGGGTAGATCCGAGGATCAGGTCGCTTCCGTGTGTAGGGTGGGATTTCGCGAACACCGCGCGCCTACACGGGCAGCACAGTGGGAGGTGCCGAATGGCTCAAGAGCCGCGAGGTGGGGAGACCGCGCACCCGTCCGGTTCGCAGGGTGACGCCGATCTGCGCCGGCGCACGGCGTTCCTCGAGCAGGAACTCGAGCTGCTGCGGGCCCGCGCCTCGGAATCACCGCGCCACATGCGCCTGCTCGAAGACCGGCTGTCCGAGGCCCAGGCCCGGGTCGCCGCCCTCAGCGATCGCAACGACCGCCTCGCCGACACCCTGCGCGAGGCGCGCGACCAGATGGTCCAGCTCAAGGAAGAGATCGACCGGCTTGCCCAGCCGCCGAGCGGGTACGGCGTTTTCCTCGAGGCCTTCGAAGACGGCACCGTCGACATCTTCACCACCGGCCGCAAGCTGCGCGTCGCGGTCTCACCCGAGGTCCCGCTCGCCGAGCTCAAGCACGGCCAGGAGGTCATGCTCAACGAGGCGATGAACGTCGTCGCCGCGCGCGGGTTCGAACGCGCCGGCGAGGTCGTCATGCTCAAAGAGATCCTCGAAGGCAGCGACCGCGCGCTCGTCGTCGGCCACACCGACGAGGAACGCGTTGTTTACCTCGCCGAGATCCTGCGGGCCAAGCCGCTGCGCGCCGGCGACTCGCTGCTGCTGGAACCGCGCTCCGGTTACGCGTACGAGCGCATCCCCAAGAGCGAGGTCGAGGAACTCATCCTCGAAGAGGTCCCGGACATCGACTACACCGACATCGGTGGACTCACCCACCAGATCGAGGCCATCCGCGACGCGGTCGAGCTGCCGTTCCTGCACGCCGATCTGTTCCGCGAGCACCAGCTGCGGCCGCCGAAGGGGATCCTGCTCTACGGGCCGCCCGGTTGTGGCAAGACGCTGATCGCCAAGGCGGTGGCCAACTCGCTGGCCAAGCAGGTGCAGCGGGTCCACGGCGGCGACGAGAAGGCCACCGCGTTCTTCCTGAACATCAAGGGCCCCGAGCTGCTCAACAAGTACGTCGGCGAGACCGAGCGGCACATCCGGCTGGTGTTCCAGCGCGCGCGTGAGAAGGCGTCCGAAGGCACGCCGGTGATCGTGTTCTTCGACGAGATGGACTCGATCTTCCGCACCCGCGGATCCGGGGTGAGCTCCGACGTCGAGAACACGATCGTGCCGCAGCTGCTGTCCGAGATCGACGGGGTCGAGGGGCTCGAGAACGTCATCGTGATCGGTGCGTCCAACCGCGAGGACATGATCGACCCAGCGATCCTGCGGCCCGGCCGGCTCGACGTTAAGATCAAGATCGAGCGTCCGGACGCCGAGGCGGCGCGCGACATCTTCTCCAAGTACATCCTCACCGGCCTGCCCATCCACGCCGAGGACCTCGCCGAACACGGCGGTGATCCCGGGGCCACCGTGGCGGCGATGATCCAGCACACCGTCGAGCGGATGTACTCCGAGTCCGAAGAGAACCGTTTCCTCGAGGTCACCTACGCCAATGGTGACAAAGAGACGCTGTACTTCAAGGACTTCAACTCCGGCGCGATGATCCAGAACATCGTCGACCGCGGCAAGAAGATGGCGATCAAGGATCTGCTGACCACCGGCCAGCGCGGCCTGCGGATGGCGCACCTGCTCGCGGCCTGCGTCGACGAGTTCCGCGAGAACGAGGACCTGCCCAACACCACCAACCCCGACGACTGGGCCCGCATCTCCGGCAAGAAGGGCGAGCGGATCGTCTACATCCGCACGCTCGTCTCCGGCGGCAAGGGCGCCGACGCCGGTCGCTCCATCGACACCGTGGGCAACACCGGGCAGTACCTCTAGATCTCTTCGCGCGAGCGCTCATCGCGTTCTTGGTCACCTCGGTGGTTGAGTAGCTTCTCGTGACGGCGTGGGAGGGTGTGCTGGTGTTCGTCGCCGGCATCTGGGCCGGCACGATCAACACCGTCGTCGGATCGGGCACCCTGGTGTCCTTCCCGGTGCTGTTGAGCGTCGGCATCCCGCCGGTGACGGCGAACGTCTCGAACACGATCGGGTTGTTCCCCGGCTCGTTCGTCGGCGCGTACGGCTACCGCCGCGAGCTCGCCGGCCAGCGCAATCGCTGTCTCGTCCTCGGCACCGCGTCGGCCCTCGGCGCCGTGTCCGGGGCGGTGCTGCTGCTCGAGCTGCCGGCTGGCGCGTTCAAGGCCATCGTCCCTGCGCTAATCGCGATCGCGCTGCTGCTGGTCGTCTTCGGCAAGCCGGTCACCGCGTGGCTGAGCGCTCGGGGCCGGGGCGCGACCGAGCACATCACCGTCGCGCTGTGGTCGGTCTCGTTCCTCACCGGTGTCTACGGCGGCTATTTCGGCGCGGCGCAGGGCGTGCTGCTGATGGGCTTCCTCGGCCTGTTCCTGGCCGAGTCGCTGCAGCGGCAGAACGCGTTGAAGAACGTGCTGGCCGGGCTGACCAACCTGGTGGCCGCCATCGTGTTCGTGGCGGTGACGCACGTCGACTGGACGGCCGCGCTGCTGATCGCCGGCGGCTCGATCGTGGGGGGCGTCGTCGGCGCGAAGATCGGCCGGCGGCTCTCCCCGACGGTTCTGCGGGCCACGATCGTCATCGTCGGCGTGGCAGCAATCGTCAAGCTGCTCGTCTGAGCCCGCTACCCTGCACAGACCCGAATCGGAAGGTGTGGTCATGGGACTCGTCATCGGGATCATCGTCGCGGTCGTGGTGGTGGTGCTCATCCTCTGGGTCGTGCTGGCCTACAACGGTCTCGTCCGCGCCCGCAACGCGTTCAAGAACGCGTTCGCCCAGATCGACGTCCAGCTGCAGCGCCGCTTCGACCTGATCCCCAA
The DNA here is from genome assembly GCA_963764485.1 of uncultured Actinomycetota bacterium. Classification (GTDB taxonomy): domain Bacteria; phylum Actinomycetota; class Actinomycetes; order Mycobacteriales; family Jatrophihabitantaceae; genus Jatrophihabitans. The sequence goes on from CAVXSM010000001.1 coordinate 435,226, forward strand.
CCTGGTCGAGACGGCCAAGGCCTACATGGCGCACGAGCGCGAGACGCTCGAGGCCGTGACCAACGCCCGGGCCGCAGCAGTTGCCGGCCTCAGCGGCGCGCAGGCCAACCCCGGCGACCCGGCGGCGATGAAACAACTCGCGCAGACCCAGGGAGCGCTGACCAGCGCACTGGGACGGTTCACCGCCACCGCCGAGGCGTATCCCGACCTCAAGGCGAGCCAGAACATGATGCAGCTGTCGGAGGAGCTCACCTCGACCGAGAACAAGGTGGCCTTCTCGCGCCAGGCCTACAACGACTCAGTTATGAGTTACAACAACCGGCGGCAGGCGTTCCCCGGGTCCGTGATCGCCGGCGCGTTTCACTTTGAGCCGGCTGCGCAGTGGGAGATCGCGCCGGATCACCCCGAGACGCGCGACGCGCCGAAGGTGCAGTTCTAGGCCGCCGTCGTGGACTTCTTCGAGCGGCAGCGGGCCGCCCGCGGCACCACAGTGCGGCTGGTCGTGCTGTTCACCGTGGCCGTGCTGACGATCGTCATCGTGAACGACGTCGTGGTGTTGGTCGTCACACGAGATGCGCCGCGCTCGTCGATCATCGGCTATCTCGTCGTCGTGACCGTGCTGACGCTGCTGATCATCGGCGGTGGCACGGCCAGCAAGATGATCGCCTTGCGGGCCGGGGGAGCGGCGGTCGCGCAATCGGTCGGGGCGGTCGCCGTCGACCCGTCCACCACTGATCCGCGGCTGCGCCGTTTCGTCAACGTGGTCGAGGAGATGTCGATCGCCTCGGGCGTGCCGATGCCGCGGTTGTTCGTCCTCGAACAGGAGCCGGGCATCAACGCGTTCGCGGCCGGGTACAGCCCGACCGACGCCGCGGTGACCGTCACCTCCGGCGCGCTGGACACCCTCAACCGCGACGAGTTGCAGGGCGTGATCGGGCACGAGTTCAGCCACGTCCTCAACGGCGACATGCGCATCAACGTGCGGCTCATCGGGTTGCTCAACGGCATCTTGCTGCTCGGCCTGGTCGGGTTGCGGTTCCTGCAGTTCGGCGGCGGCCGCTCGCGCAATTCGAAGGGTGGCAACCCGATCCTGGTCATCGCGCTGGCCATGGTCGTCCTGGGCTTCGTTGGGCAGTTCTTCGCCGGGCTGATCAAGGCGGCGGTGAGCCGGCAGCGGGAATGGCTGGCCGACGCGTCGTCGGTGCAGTTCACCCGGCAGACGACGGGCCTGGTCGGTGCCCTGAAGAAGATCGCCGGCCTGCCGACCGGCTCGCAGCTGAGCGACAAGCACGGGGCGAAGCAGGTCAGTCACATGCTGTTCGGCGAAGGGTCGAGCACCCTCGTGGCGCTCTACGCCACCCACCCGCCGCTGCTGAAGCGGATCTCGGCGCTGGATCCGACGATGACCGCCGACGAGCTCGACCACCTGAAGCAGGAGTACGCGGAGCAGTCGCCGGACGGGCTGGCCGAGGACGCCGCGCTCGGGTTCGCCGGATCGGCCCCCGCGCGCCCGTCGCCGCGGGCCGCAACGCCGACCACGGATGCCACCGTACGGGTCGAGCCGGCCGCGGTCAGTGCGCGGGTGCGCACCGGCAGCGCCGACGATCTCGCCCGCGGCGCCCGCCTGAATGCCCGGATCCCCGCCGCGGTCCGGACCGCGGCGAGCCAGGCCAGCAGCGCGGTGCCGATCGTCTTGTCGATGCTCCTGGACGAGCGGGCCGACATCCGCAGCCGGCAGATGGCGATGATGACGCAACGCCTCGGGGCGTCGTCCGCGCAGGCGGCACAGACATTCGCGAGCGACCTCGGCCGGCTCGAGCCGGCGCTGCGCCTGCCGGTCGCCGAGCTCGCCGCCCCGCAGCTCGTGGCCCGTCCGGCGCCCGATCGCGACGCGCTGCGGGCCACGCTCAACGATCTGGCGGGTGCCGACAGCACCTTCACGGCCTTCGAGTACTGCCTGACCCGGGTCGTCGACAGCTACCTGCTGGACGCGGCGGCGCCGGGCCCGCGGTCGCGCCCGGGGCGGGTGGCGGTGAGCTCGATCGAGGACGCCGCGCTCAATCTGGTCGCCGTGGTCGCCGCGGCCGGCAACCCGGACTCGGCTGCGGCCGGGCGGGCCTTCACCGCCGCCGCGGCGACCCTGTTCCCGGGGCGGACCCTGCCCTACTCGCCGCCGGCCGATCCGTGGCGGGCGCTCGATGCCGGTTGGAGCGCCCTCGACTCGCTCGACCCGCACAACAAGCAGGTCGTCGTGCAGGCTCTCGTGGCTGCGGTGTCGGACGACGGGGTGCTCACCGTGACCGAGGCCGAGCTGTTGCGGACGGCGTGCGCGATGATCCGCTGCCCCCTTCCGCCGCTGCTGAGCTAGCTGCCTCCCGTAGCCTGGGGCCATGAGTGTGCGGCGGGTCATGGGCACCGAGGTCGAGTACGGCGTGAGCCTGCCCGGCCAGCCGGCGGCCAACGCCATGTTGCTGTCGGCGCAGGTGGTCAACGCCTATGCGGGCACGCTGCCGGCCGGGCGGGCCCGGCGGGCCAGCTGGGACTTCGAGGAGGAGTCACCGCTGCGCGACGCCCGCGGCTTCGATCTCGGCGGCTCCGGCGCCGGTGGCGCGATCGCGCAGGAGTTCATCGACGCCGAAGAGGACGCCGGGATGGCCAACGTCATCCTGCCCAACGGCGCGCGCCTCTACGTCGACCACGCGCACCCGGAGTACTCCAGCCCTGAGGTCACGAACCCGCTCGACGCCGTGCGTTGGGACAAGGCCGGCGAGCTGGTGATGCTCGAGGCGATCCGCCGGTTGGCCCAGCAGCCCAACGCCCCGACTGTGATCAACCTCTACAAGAACAACACCGACAACAAGGGGGCGTCCTACGGCGCCCACGAGAACTACCTGTGCCGGCGCGACACCCCGTTCGCGACCCTCGTCCGCCATCTGGTCCCGTTCTTCGTCACCCGGCAGGTCGTGTGCGGTGCCGGGCGGGTAGGGCTGGGGCAGGACGGCCGCACCGCCGGCTTCCAGATCGCGCAGCGTTCAGACTTCTTCGAGGTCGAGGTCGGACTCGAGACCACCTTGAAACGTCCCATCGTCAACACCCGCGACGAACCGCACGCGGACGCCGATCGGTACCGGCGGCTGCACGTGATCATCGGCGACGCCAACATGTCGGAGATCTCGACCTATCTCAAGGTCGGCACGACGGCGCTCGTCCTCGACATGATCGAGGCGAACTTCCTGGGCGATGACCTGGCCGTGGTCGCGCCGGTGCGCGAGCTGCACGCGGTATCGCACGACGCGTCGCTGCGGCACGCGGTCGGGTTGGCCGACGGCCGGACGATCACCGCGCTGGACCTGCAGGGTGAGTACCTCGATCGCGCCCGCAAGTTCGTCGACGATCGCCAGGGTGACGACGTCGACGACCAGACGCGCGACGTCCTCGACCGGTGGGAGTCGGTGCTCGCCCGGTTGGCGACCGATCCGATGCAGCTGGCCGGCGAGCTCGACTGGGTGGCCAAGCTGCGCCTGCTCGAGGGCTACCGCGACCGCGATTCGTTGGAGTGGGACTCGTCGCGGCTCCAGCTCGTCGATCTGCAGTACTCCGACATCCGCCCCGAGAAGGGTCTGTACCACCGGCTGGTGTCGCGCGGGGCGATGCAGACCCTGCTGGCCTCCGACGCCGCGGCCGGGGCCGTCGCCACGCCGCCGTCCGACACCCGGGCCTACTTTCGCGGCGAGTGCCTGCGCCGCTACGGCCAATCGGTGGCGGCGGCGTCGTGGGACTCGGTGATCTTCGACGTCGGCCGCGAGTCTCTGGTGCGGGTGCCGATGCTGGAGCCGCTGCGGGGCACCAAGGCGCACGTGGGCGAGTTGCTCGACCGCTGCCCGACCGCTGCCGACCTCGTCGAAGCGCTCAACGCCGCCCGCTGACCGGGTTGCCGAGCGGGCGGTGTCTGTGGATCTTGTGCGTGGCCGCGCGCCGTCGCACTCCTGACTGCACACGATCGCGGGCGCGACCAGCCGCGTTACAGCGGCGCGAGCGCCACCGGCTGGGCGGCCGGGTGGTAGCGGACGAGGGCCGGCAGCGCGAGGGCGATCAGTCCGGCCCCAGCAACGCAGGACAGGCCGCCGAGCACCGCGCTGAAGCCGGGCGAGGTCAGCGACGCCACCGCACCGGCGCGGAAGTTGCCGAGCTCGGGGCAGGCCGCACCGACGACGAACTCGGCCGCGCTGATCCGGCCGCGATAGGCATCCGGCGTGGCGACCTGCACGATCGTCGTCCTCAGCACCACGCTGCTGACATCGGCCACCCCGGCGATGGCGAGCAGGGTCAAGGTGAGCGCGAGGCCGTGCACGAGACCGAATCCGGCCAGCGCCGCGCCCCACACCGCGCCGGCCACCAGCATCGCGCGGCCCTGCCGGCTCACCCGCCCGATCGGCCCCGAGAGTCCGGAGCCGACGATGCCGCCGACCGCGATCGCGGTGGTGAGCAGCCCGAGGGTGCGCGGCGAGCCATCGAAGCGCTCGGCGTTGATTGCTGGGAACAGGGCGATGGGCATCGCCAACACCATCGCGTTGAGATCGGCCAGCAGCGCCCCAGTGAGCACCCGGTTGCGGCGCAGGAAGCGCAGCCCGTCGACGACCGCGCGCAGTCCCGGCCGGGCACCGTCGCCGTCCGGCCGCATCGGCGGCAACCGGAACACGCCGTACAGGGAGGCCAGGAAGCTGAACGCGTCGACGAGGTAGCACAGCCGCAGGCCGCCGGCCGCTGCGATCACCCCGGCGAGCGACGGCCCGACGACCAGGCTGGCGTGCATCACCAGCATCGTCAGCGCCGCCCCGGCCGGGAGTTGCTCGGGCGGAAGGAGGCGGGGCATGAACGTGCGCCGCGCCGGCGCGTTCACCGAGCCGACGAGCGATTGGGCGGCCACGAGGGCGTAGAGCAGCCACACCTGATCGACTGCGGCGAACGCCTGCTCCGCGAACGCCGCCGAGATGGCCAGCATCGCGCTGGACGTGATCAGCACCAGCCGGCGCCGGTCGACCGCATCGACCAGGCTGCCGGCGAACAGCCCGCAGGTGATCGCGGGTACCGCCGCGAACAGCCCGACGAGTCCGACGGCCACGGACGACCGGGTGAGCAGGTACACCTGCAGGGCGACGGCGAAGATCGTCATCTGCGAGCCGATGCCGGACGTCAGCGAGCCGAGCCAGAGCCGGCGGTAGGCCGGGGATTCGCGCAGCGGCGTGACGTCGACGAGGAGCCGGCGGATCATCGCCGGTCCAGAGCGGCCTCGGTGCCGGTCCCAGTGTCGGTCGCAATAGCCATGAGGACAGTGCGGTGCGGGCTGTCCGGCAGCGCGACGGCGGCGTCGGCGATCCGTTGCCGGAACGGTCGAGCGACCAGCGCCGCGGCCAGATCATCGATGAGCTGACCCAGCGGATAGGGAAGCTCGGCGTCGAGCGCGGCCGACGCGGCGTCGGTGGCATCCCACTCGGCATTGATCGCCGGCAGCAGCCGCCGCGTCTTCGCGGTGAGCCGGACGAGCCGCTGCCGCGCATCGGCGCCGGCCCGCAGCGCGAGCAGGCCCCGCCGCTCCATCTCGGCCACGGTCTGGCTGGCGGCGGAATGGGTGACCCCGAGGCCCTCGGCGATGGTGCGGATCGTCGACGGTCCGGCGGCGTCCAGCAGACGTACGACCGCCGAGTACCGGGTGCGGTAGTCGGTCAGCCCGAGATCGGCCAGAGCGCGCCCGACGTCGGAATCCATCGCTTCGAGCAGGCCGCGCAGCCGTGAGCCGAGCCCGGGAGTGATCATCCCGGAACTATAACAGTGCTTATATAAGCACTACGACATCGAGGATGCCTTGCGCTCACCGAGCAGTAGGGCGATCGTCAGCTCCAGCCGGTCGCCGACGTCGTTGGCCGACGCGCGGCGGGTGACCCAGGCGACGAGATTGGCCAGCCAGACGTCGCTGATCACCCGGGAGATGGACAGCTGCTCGTCGCTCGGCTCGTCGTCGGTCAGCGCGCGCGCGAACATCCGGTCCATCAGCCGGCCCACCGTGTCGACCTCGGCCGCGGCCGAGGCATCGGCGAACATAAAGGCCCGGGTCATCGCCTCGGTCAGCTGCGGATCGCGTTGCATGGCCTTGGTGATGCGGTCGAGGATGAACATCAACCGCTCGTACGGGGTGTTGCCGGGCAGGGGCAGGCGCTCGGTGCGATCCTGCGTGCGTTCGAGCTCGCGGGCCATGGCCGAGACGAGCAGGTGGATCTTGGAGGGGAAGTAGCGGTACAGGGTGCCCAACGCGACATCGGCCCGCTCGGCCACGGCCCGCATCTGGACGGCGTCGTACCCGCCCTTGGACGCGAGAGCGAGGGTGCCGTCGAGGATGCGCTTGCGACGGTCGCGCTGGGCCGACGAGCCGAGCTCGTCCGCCGGCAGCGCCGAGCCGTTCGTGGGCTTCGTCCGCGGAGCGGCCATCTCGTTCTTCCCTTCCGATCGGTTTGGAGCACACTGACCCTAACATCGGTCACACTATTGGAACACGTTTCAGGACGATGCCACGTTTTCCAGTTGAGGCCTAGTACCCAACCCCTAGAACACGTTCTAGAATCAGCGAAACCACCGACCCGGGAGCGAGAGTGCCGATCAGCGTCACCGACGACCAGCGGGCGCTCGCCGACATGCTGCGCTCGTGGGGCCAGCGGGCCCGCCCGGTCGACGCCGCGCGCGGTCAGGAGACCGATCCCGAGCGCTGGCGCGGACCCTGGGGCGAGCTCACCGAACTCGGCGTTCTCGCGGTTGCGGCCGCCGAATCAGCCGGCGGCGCCGGCGGATCGGTCACTGACCTCGCCGTCGCCCTGGAAGCGTGTGCCGACGCGCTGGTTCCGGGGCCGGTGCTCACCACGGTCCTGGCCGGCCTGGTGCTCGGCGAGCACCACACGACCCAACCGCACGCGGTCGAGCTCGCGGCCGGCACCCGGAGTGCCGGCCTCGCCCTGGAGCCGGCCGAGCTGCGGGCCGACGCGAGCGGCGCCCTGCACGGCGCCGTCCGGCCGGTGCTGGGCGCGGCCGCGGACGGGCTGCTGCTCGTCGCCGATGCGGACGGCACCTGGTACGTCGTGGACGCGGCGTCGAGTGGTGTGAAGGTGCTCGATCTCGCGCCGGCCGATTTCTCCCGCTCGGTGACCGAGGTGCACCTGGACGCGGCCGCCGCGCAGGTCGTGCCGGGCCTCACCACCGATCGGGTACGCGACCTCACCGCCACGCTGGCCACGGCCGAGGCGGCGGGCGTCGCCGCCTGGTGCCTGCGCACTGCCGTCGCCTACGCCAAGGTGCGCGAGCAGTTCGGCCGGCCGATCGGCACCTTCCAAGCGGTCAAGCACCTGTGCGCCGAGATGCTGTGCCGGTCCGAGGTGGCGGCTGCGGTCGCGTGGGACGCAGCCGAGAGCGCGACCGATGCCGACCAGCACCCGCTGGCGGCCGCCGTGGCCGCGGCGGTCGCCCTGGATGCGGCGGTCGCCAACGCGAAGGACTGCGTCCAGGTGCTCGGTGGCACCGGCTACACCTGGGAGCACGACGCGCACCTCTACCTACGCCGCGCGGTCGCGCTGCGCCAATTTCTCGGCGGCACCGATCGGTGGCGGCAGCGAGTCGTCGAGCTCACCGCAGCAGGCACCCGCCGGGTCCTGCACGTTCCGCTCGATGTCGAGGACCGGCGGCCCGAGGTGCGCCGGCAGGCCGAAGCCATCGCCGCCCGGCCCGAGTCCGAGCAGCGCCGCGCCCTGGCCGAGTCCGGCTATCTCATGCCGCACTGGCCGCGGCCGCACGGTCTCGGCGCCGCACCCGACCTGCAGTTGCTGGTGGACGAGGAACTGGCCCGGGCCGGGGTGCATCGTCCCGATCTCGTCATCGCCGGCTGGGCCGTGCCCACGATCCTGAAGCACGGGTCGCCGGCCCAGATCGACCGCTTCGTCGAGCCCACCCTGCGCGGTGACATCATCTGGTGCCAGCTCTTCAGCGAGCCTGAGGCCGGCTCCGATCTCGCGTCGCTGCGTACCAAGGCGGTACGCGTCGAGGGCGGGTGGCGGCTGACCGGGCAGAAGGTGTGGACGTCGGTCGCGCACCGCGCCGATTGGGGAATCTGCCTGGCCCGGACGAATCCGGATGCGCCGAAACATCGCGGCATCACGTACTTCCTCGTCGACATGAAGTCGGCCGGGCTGGACATCCGGCCGCTGCGCGAGATCACCGGTGAGGCGCTGTTCAACGAGATCTTCCTCGACGACGTGTTCGTCCCCGACGAGCTGGTGGTGGGCGAGGTGGACGGCGGTTGGCCGCTGGCGCGCACGACGCTCTCGCACGAACGCGTGGCCATGGGTGGTGGCTCGAGCATCGGCGATGCCGTCGAGCGGCTCGTCCGGCACTGTCTGGACGAGGGACTGCTGGCCGACCCGGTCGTGGCGACCCGGCTCGGGGCGCTGGTGAGTGCCGGGCTGGCCGGGTCGCTGCTCGACCTGCGCACCACGCTGCTGCAGCTCGGCGGTCAGGCTGATGAGGCCGGGTCAAGCGTCCGCAAGCTGATCGGCGTTCGACATCGCCAGGACGTCGCCGAAGCGGCCCTCGATCTGCTGGGCGCCGATGGGTTGATCGCCGGCGAGCCGCTGCGCCTGTTCCTGAACACCCGCTGCCTGACCATCGCCGGCGGCACGACGCAGGTGCTGTTGACCCTGGCCGCGGAGCGGATCCTGGGCCTGCCCCGGGGCTAACCGGCCGGCTGCGTCCGTTCGTCGCGGGTGGCGTGGCACCACTCGAGGAAGCGCGCGACACCGCGCACCACGCCGGCACTGCGCAGCGACGTGAAGATGTCGAAGGCATGCTGGGCGCCGGCGATCTCGGCATAGGCCACCGGCGCCTTGGCCGTCGCCCGCAGCGCTTCGACGAACAGCCGGGCCTCGTTCACCGGGACGAGCGTGTCGTTGCTGCCATGGACCACGAGGAACGGCGGCGCATCGGGCGTGATGCGGAACAGGGGAGACGCGGCGCGATAGTCGTCGGGGTACGCCGCCCCGCGGGGCATGACGTAGGGCCGCAGCAGCGCGTCGAGCCGCTGCTTCGCGTACTTCGTCCCGCTCTCAGTGGTGAAGTCGTAGATGCCGTAGTGCGGCACGCAGGCCTGCACCGACGTGTCCACGTGCTCGAAGCCGGGCTGCAGCGACGGGTCGTCGCCGGTGAGGGCCACCATCGCCGCGAGGTGCCCACCGGCCGAGCCACCGGTCACCGCCACGAAGGAGGGGTCGGCGCCGTACTCGGAACTGCTCTCCCGGATCCACTGCATGGCCCGCTTGAGCGCGATCAGGTGCTCGGGCCAGCGCGCCCGGGGCGAGAGCGGGTAGTTCACGGCGACGCACACCCAGCCGCGAGCCGCCATGTGCAGCATGAGGGGGATGCCCTGCTCCTCCTTCTTGCCGATCACCCAGCCCCCGCCGTGCACCTGAAGCAGCACCGGGGCACCGGCGGGCATGTCCCGGTGGTGATAGATGTCCATCTCGAAGCGCCGGCCACCGGGTGCGTAGGGGATGCGGCGGGTCCGGGTCACGTCGGCGTTGCGCATCCGGAACGGGACCGCGTGAGCCGACCAGGGCGCCGCGACATCGTCGGGCAGCGGATCGCGGGCGATCACCTCGCGGTAGTCGGGGCCGAGGGCCTCGACGAGCGCGTCCTCGATCTCGTGGGCCGCCCGGCGGCCACCGGCGATCATCGCCGCGTAGGCCGCGATATTGGCCCCGGCCACGGCCACGCCGAGCGCCTCGCGGCGCGTGCGCACCCCGCGCCGGGCCAGGTGTCGCGCCGTGTCGAGCGCGGTGACCCCGATCAGGTGCGGCGCGAGCTCGCTGGTGAGCCAACCGGAGAAGAAGACCGGCACGCTGACCGGCGCCCCGGGAAGGGGGCGCAGCGCGTTGGCGGCGAGCCCGAGCTGGATCAGCTGTCGGGTGAGGAACCGGTCACTCATGGCGGCCATTCTATGCAGAAAACTAGAACGTGTTCTATCATTCCAAAGGTGGACCGACTGAGCGGACTCGACGCGAGCTTCCTGTATTTCGAGAACAGCAGCATGTTGATGCACGTGTGCGGGTTGCTCGTCCTGGACCAGTCCACCATGCCCGACGGCTACGAGTTCGAGCGGATCCGGGACCATCTGCGCGAGCGGATCGGCTCCAACCCGGCCTTCCGGCGCAAGGTCCACAACCCGTTCCTCAACCTCGATCACCCGATCTGGGTCGACGACGAGGACTTCGACATCGAGCACCACGTCCGGCGCGCGTTCGTCCCGGCGCCGGGCGGGCGCGAGCAGCTGGCCGCCGTCTGCGGCGACCTCGCCTCGCACGCGCTCGACCGCAGCCGCCCGCTGTGGGAGATGTGGATCCTCGAAGGCCTCGAGGACGGCTCGATCGCCGTCATGACGAAGATGCACCACGCCACCGTCGACGGGGTGTCCGGCGCCAGCCTGGTGTCGGAACTCTGCAGCCTTGAGCCGGACGCGCCGCCGATGACAGCGGGGCAGCCGAAGACCGACGTGCCGAAGCGGCCGCGCGACGCCCGCATCGTCGTGGACGGCGCGCTGCGCCTGGCCAAGCGTCCGGTCAAGTTCGCCCGGCTGCTGCCGCCGACAGTCAACGTCCTGCCCACCTGGATCGATCGGGCCCGGCGCGGCCGGGCGATGCCGGCACCGTTCACCGCGCCGCGCACCTCGTTCAACGGCACCATCACCGGACACCGCAGCGTCGCGTTCGCGCAGATGGATCTCGCCGCGGTCAAGGAGGTCAAGAACGCGTTCGCCTGCACCGTGAACGACGTCGTCCTGACCATCTGTTCCGGGGCCCTGCGGAAGTACCTGGGCGACCGGGACGAGTTGCCGGACAGCTCGCTCGTCGCGATGGTGCCGGTGTCGGTGCACGGCAAGACGCAGGCGCCCGGCACCAACAAGGTCTCGGGGATGTTCGCGGCCCTGGCCAGCGACATCGCCGATCCGCTCGAGCGGCTGCGGTCGATCGCCGAGCAGAACCTTGTCGCGAAGGATCACCACAAGACCCTGAGCGCGTCCCTACTGCAGGACTGGGCCCAGTTCGCTGCACCCAACACCTTCGGCCTCGCGGTGCGCGTGTACTCCAAACTGCGGCTGGCCGAGCGGCATCCGGTGATCCACAACCTGGTGATCTCGAACGTCCCCGGGCCGCCGATGCCGATCTACTTCATGGGCGGCCGGATCACCGGTTTCTACCCGTTCGGCCCGGTGTTCCACGGCGCCGGGCTGAACGTCACGGTGCTGTCGAACGACGGCCACCTCGACGTCGGGCTGATCGCGTGCCGCGAGCTCGCGCCGCACCTGTGGGACCTCGCCGACGACCTGCCGATCGCGCTGGACGAATTGCTCAGCGCGGCGCGGAAGAGCGGGGCAGCCGGCTCGAAACCGACGCGGTCGCGGCGAGCATCGCGGGCCTGAACGTCTCGGCCTTCAACACGCAGGCCGCGTGGCCGGCCTCGATCTCGTAGGTGGTCGCGCCGGCCACCGCGCCGGCCATCGCGCGCTGCCGCTCGGGCGGGATGAGCCGGTCCTTCGCGGTGACCACCACTGCGGTCGGGACGTCGACGTCGCCGATCCACGCTCGAGAGTCGAACTGCGCGATGACGCTGCTCGCGGCCGTGACCTCAGCTGCGGTCGTCGCGCGGAACTGGCGCCAGGCCCAGCGCTCGTCGACGGTCTGATCGAGCTGGGCGACCGCGAGCCGCTGCTGCCGGGCCGCCATGGTGGCGAGCCGGGCGCCGGCGCGGCGCACCGTGTCCTGCCGCCGGGGAGTGGTGGCGAAGTGCGTCGCCCCGGCGCAGAGGACGAGGCCGGCGACCCGGTTCGGGTGCCGGTGCCAGGTGAGTTGGGACACGAGCGTGCCCATCGAGTAGCCGGCCGCGATGAACGTGTCCACGCCGAGCGCGTCGGCGACCGCAGCGACGTCATCGGCGCAGTCATCGAGGTCGAACCGGCTCGTCCGGATGCCCTGCCCGTGCAGGCGCTGATCGAAGATCACCAGGCGGTAGCGCGCGCGGAGCGCGTCGAGGCAGGGGTACCAGGTGAGCAGGCCGGTGCAGGCCAGTGCGTGCAGCAGGAAGACGGTCGGCGCTTCGCCCCCGCGGGCCGACCTGACCGGCCCGGTATCCACGACGTAGGTGCTGCCCCGCCTGGGCAGCTCGACGATCCGCCCCGCGGGGATGTCCGGGACCGCCGGCATCCCCACCAGGCGCCCCGTCGCGGCGAGACTCAGCGCGCCGAGGGTCGGTCGCGGCGTCATTCGTCCCGTCCCGCCCCGTTGACTGGCGCGATATGCGTTGACTGGCGCGATATTTCGCGCCAGTCAACGACTTTCGCGCCAGTCAACGAGACTTGCCGAACCGCCGTCACGCCCCGATACTAGAACACGTTCTATTCAGCGCGGAGGAGCGGCGTGGACTTCACTCTCGACGAGAACCAGCGGGCCGTGGCCGACCTCGCGGCCAGCGTGCTGCGCGGCGACGCCGACGACACCCGCGCCCTCGCCGCTCTGGCCGGCGAGTCCGGCTACGACGAGGCCGCCTGGAAGGCGATGGGGCAGGCCGGGCTGCTGGCCCTCGCGCTGCCCACCTCGGTCGGCGGCGACGGCCTCGGCGCGGTGGAGACCGGTCTCGTCCTGACCGAGGTCGGCCGCCAGACGTTGCCGCTACCGGCGCTCGCCACCCTGGCCCTCGGCGTGCTCCCGGTCGCCACTTTCGGCTCGGCTGACCAGCAACGGCACCTGTTGCCCGATGTCGCCGACGGACGGGTGCTGACTGCCGCGCTGCGCGATGCACCTGGCGCGGCCGTGCGTTCCGACGGCGCCGCCATCTCCGGCGCCCGGGTGGGCGTGCTCTACGCGGCGCAAGCCTTCCGGCTGCTCGTGCCAACCGCGGCCGGCACCGCCGTCGTCGATCCGCGCGGTCCCGGCGTCGCGCTGCACCGGACGCCGACGTCCACGGGCGCGCCCGAGTACACCGTGGTGTTCGAGCAGGCTCAACCGGAATCGGTCATCGCGGCGACGCCGGCAGACCTCGACCGGTTCGCCGCGGCCGGCGCCGCCGCCGTTGCCGACGGGGTGATCGCCGGCGCCTTGCAACTCACCGCCGAGCACCTCCGCACCCGCGAGCAGTTCGGCCGCCCACTCGCCACCTTCCAGGCCGTCGCCCAGCAGGTGGCCGACATCTACGTCATCGCCCGCACCGTGCACTTGGCGGCGGTGTCCGGGGCCTGGCGCTTGGCCACCGGGCTCGACGCCGACGAGGATCTAGCCGTGGCGGCCTACTGGCTGGCGGCGGAGTTGCCGAAGGCGCTGCAGGTCTGCCACCACCTGCACGGCGGGCTCGGCGTCGACATCACCTATCCGTTGCACCGGTTCTACTCGCAGGCGAAGGACCTCGCCCGGTTCGTCGGCGGCGCGGCGTACCGGCTCGATCGGCTGGCGGTCTGATGCAGCTCGAACTGACCGACGAGCAGACCGCGCTGCAGCACACGCTGCGCGACTACTTCGCCAACCTGGTCACCCCGGCCGAGGCCGACTCGATGTTGACGACCCGGCACGGTGAGCTCTACCGCGACGTGGTCAAGCGGATGGGCCGCGACGGCTGGCTCGGTGTCGGCTGGCCGGTGCAGTACGGCGGCCACGGCTTCGGCCAGATCGAGCAGCAGATCTTCGTCAACGAGGCGGCCCGGCGCGACATCCCGCTGCCCTACGTGACGTTGCAGACGGTCGGCCCGGTGTTGCAGGCGCACGGCACCCAGGCCCAGAAGGATTTCTTCCTGCCCAAGATCCTGGCCGGCGACCTGCACTTCGCGATCGGCTACACCGAGCCCGAGGCCGGCACCGACCTCGCGTCGCTGCGCACGACCGCGGTGCGCGATGGAGATCACTACGTCGTCAACGGGCAGAAGGTGTTCACCACCGGCGGCCACGATGCCGACTACGTCTGGCTGGCCTGCCGTACGGACGCCCACGCACCGAAACATCGCGGTATCTCGATCCTGATCGTCGACACCCGCGATCCCGGCTTCTCGTGGACGCCGACGATCACCGCCGACGGCGCCCACCACACCAACACGACGTACTACTCCGACGTCCGGGTGCCGGTCGACATGCTCGTCGGCGTCGAGAACGAGGGCTGGCGGCTGATCACCTCCCAGCTCAACCACGAGCGGGTCATGCTCGGCCCGGCCGGCAAGCTCGCCGGCCTCTACGACCGGGTCCGCGAGTGGGCGGCGCGGCCCGGCCCCGACGGCAGTGCGCCGATCGACGCTCCGGACGTGCGCCGGGCGCTCGCCGAGACGCGCGCGATCACCCGCATCAACGAGTTGCTCAACTGGCAGGTGGCCGCGCGCGTAGGCGACGTCGACGTCGCCGACGCCTCGGCCACGAAGGTGTTCGCCTCCGAACGAGCGCAACACGTCTTCCGGCTGCTCGAGGAGGTGGTGGGCCGGCACAGCGATCCGGCCGATCCGGCCACCGCGCAGCTCATGCACTGGCTGGACGTGCAGGCCAAGCGCGCGCTGGTGATCACCTTCGGCGGCGGCGTCAACGAGGTGCAGCGCGAACTCGTCGCCCAGTTCGGCCTGAAGCTGCCGCGGGTGCCCCGATGAGTGATTCCGCCATCGATGATGAGGTCGCACGGGTCAAGGCGGCCGGTGCGTCGGCGCCCAAACCGGGTCGCGACCCGGTGAACCAACCCATGATCAACAACTGGGTGGAAGCCCTGGGCGACGCGAACCCGATCTACATCGACGAGGCCTCCGCCCGCGCGGCCGGCCACGACGGAATCGTGGCGCCGCCGGCGATGATCCAGGTCTGGACGATGGGCGGCCTGCACGGGCAGCGGACCGACGACGACCCGCTGGGGCTGATGCTCCGGCTGTTCGACGACGCGGGTTACACGTCCATCGTGGCGACGAACTGCGAACAGACCTATCACCGCTACCTGCGTCCGGGCGAGCGGGTGTCGATGCGCACGACGCTCGACAGTGTCGTCGGCCCGAAGCAGACCGCGCTGGGCGAAGGTTGGTTCGTCACCACGCTCAACACCTGGTCGGTGGACGGCGAGCCGGTGGCCGAGATGCTCTTCCGGGTGCTGAAGTTCGCCCCCGCGCCGCCGGCGCCGGATCGGTCCGACGTCCTGCGGCCGGTTATCAGCCACGACACCGCGTTCTTCTGGGAGGGCACCGCCGCCGGTGAACTCCGCATCCAGCACTGCCCGGCCTGCGGGCGGCTGCGGCACCCGCCCGGACCGATGTGCCCGTCCTGCGGGGCGGACAAGCAGGACTGGGTGGTCGCGTCCGGGCACGGGACGGTGTTCAGCTACGTCGTCCACCACCACCCGGCGGTGCCGGGCAAGCAGCTGCCGTTCGTGGTCGCGCTGGTCGAGCTGGAAGAGGGGGTTCGGATGCTCGGGGAGCTCATCGACGTCGACCCGGCCACGGTCGAGGTCGGGCTGCCGGTGCAGCTCGCGCTCACCCGGATCGACGACGAGCTGACCCTGCCGTTCTGGCGGCCGGCGTCATGAGCGCCGTGGGGGACCAGCTGCCGGTGCTGCGGATCGAGGCCACGCCGACCTTCGTCGTCTCGACGGCACTCGCGACCCGAGACTTCCAGGACGTGCATCACGACCGCGACGCGGCGGTGGCGCGGGGCAGCAAGGACATCTTCCTCAACATCCTCACCGACACCGGTTTGGTGCAGCGCTACGTCACCGACTGGGCCGGGCCGGCCGCGCGGGTCAAAGGCATCTCGATCCGGCTGGGCGTACCGGCCTACGCCTACGACTCACTCGAGTTCAGCGGCTCGGTCACGGCGGTCGACGGCGACGAGATCACCGTCGCGGTGGTCGGCCGCGGCCGACTCGGCGACCACGTCGTCGGCACCGTCCGGATCACGCGATGAGTCTGAGCGGGAAGGCCGCGATCGTCGGGGTCGGCGCCACCGAGTTCTCGAAGGACTCCGGGCGTTCGGAGCTGCGGCTGGCGGCCGAGGCCGTGCGCGCGGCGATCACCGATGCCGGGCTCAGCCCGACCGACGTGGACGGGCTCGTCACCTTCACCCAGGACACGAACACCGAGGCGGCGGTCGCGCGCGAGGTCGGCATCCCGTCACTGACCTTCTTCAGCCGCATCCACTACGGCGGCGGGGCGGCCTGCGCCACGGTGCAGCAGGCGGCGATGGCCGTCGCCACCGGGGTCGCCGACGTGGTCGTCTGCTACCGGGCCTTCAACGAACGTTCCGGGCAGCGCTTCGGTCAGGTGATGACGGGCCTGGCCGGTGCCCCGACCTCGTCGGGCGTCGACGGCTCGTGGTCGTACCCGATGGGCCTGGGCACGCCGGCAGCCTGGGTCGCGATGATCGCCCAGCGCTACATGCACGTGTACGGCGCGACCAGCGAGGACTTCGGCCGGGTCGCGGTCGCCGACCGCAAGCACGCCGCCACCAACCCGAACGCGTTCTTCTACGACAAGCCCATCACCCTGGAGGAGCACCAGGCCTCGCGCTGGATCGTCGAGCCGCTGCACCTGCTCGACTGCTGCCAGGAGAGCGACGGCGGGGTGGCCGTCGTGGTGACCACCGCCGAGCGGGCCCGCGATCTGCCGAATCCGCCGGTCGTGATCCGGGCGGCGGCGCAAGGGAGCGGCGCCGACCAGTTCACGATGACGTCGTACTACCGCGACAGCCTCACCGGGCTGCCGGAGATGGGCATCGTCGGCGAGCAGCTGTGGCAGCAAGCCGGGCTGGCCCCCGAGGACATGGACGTCGCGGTGCTCTACGACCACTTCACCCCGTTCGTGCTGCTGCAGCTCGAAGAACTCGGGTTCTGCCCGCGGGGCGAGGCCCGTCATTTCATCGCCGACGGTGCGCTCGAACTGGGTGGTCGGCTGCCGATGAATCCGAATGGCGGGCAGTTGGGGGAGGCCTACATCCACGGCATGAACGGGATCGCCGAGGGCGTGCGGCAGGTGCGC
Organism: uncultured Actinomycetota bacterium; assembly: GCA_963764485.1. Classification (GTDB taxonomy): domain Bacteria; phylum Actinomycetota; class Actinomycetes; order Mycobacteriales; family Jatrophihabitantaceae; genus Jatrophihabitans. The sequence continues at coordinate 452,288 of CAVXSM010000001.1, forward strand.
GGCGCGGCGGTCAACCAGGTGGACGACGTCGAGCACGTGCTCGTGACCGCCGGGACCGGCGTCCCGACGTCGGGGCTGGTGCTGGGTATCGCCTGAGTCGATTGTCACCAAAGATGTATCGAAAGGCACATGTTCGGCGCGGCCTGCCGCGACACGTCCGCGCGATCAGGTGTCATATACCTCGTGACCCGTAGTTCCGAGCCCGACCGGCCGCGCTGGTCCGGTCTCGACGGACTGCGGGCGCTGGCCGTCATGGCGGTGGTGGCGTACCACTTCCTGCCTGCGGCGGTCCCGGGCGGTTTCCTCGGCGTGGACGTGTTCTTCGTCCTCAGCGGCTACCTGATCACCCGGATGATCGCCACCGAGTACCTGGACACCGGCCGGTTCCGGTTCGGCGACTTCTACCGCCGGCGGGCTCGACGGCTGCTCCCGGGCGTCGCCGTCGTCCTGATCGCGACGCTCGCGGCCGCGGCATTCTGGCGCGATCAGCTGAGCACCGTGCGCGGCGCGACCGCCGCGGCCGCCACCTACGTCAGCAACTGGTGGCTGTCGTTCGCGCACCAGTCCTACTTCGTCTCGGCCGGCCGGCCGAGCATGCTGCAGCACCTGTGGTCGCTCGCCGTCGAAGAGCAGTTCTACCTGCTCTGGCCTCTGATCGCGGTGGGCATCCTGGCCCTCGTCGGCCCGGGTCACGGCGCACGCGCCACCGCAGCGCAGCGCTCGCGCTATCTGGCCCTGGCCGCCACCGGGCTGGCCCTCGCGTCCGCAGGGGAGATGGCGGCGCTGGCCCTTGCGCACAACGCCCCCTACGGCGCTGACGCCTCCCGGCTCTACTACGGCACCGACACCCACAGCATGGGGCTGCTGCTGGGCGCGGCGCTCGGCGCGCTGGCGGCCGGCCGGTCCCGCGCCGACGCCGAGCGGCCGCTCGCCCGGAAATTGCCGCACCGGGTGTTCGGCCGGATGGTGTGGCTCACCGACGCGGTCGCCGTCCTCGCCCTGATCGCGCTGGTGCTGGCCCAGTTCGCGGTCCACGAGCAGAGCCCCGTGCTCTACCGGGGCGGATTCCTGGCGGTCGCCGCCATCGCCGCCCTCGCGGTGGCCGGCGTGGCCCGGCCCGGCAGCCGGGTCGGCGCCGCGATCGACCGCCGCCCGCTGCGCTGGCTGGCCGCCCGCTCCTACGCGATCTATCTCTGGCACTGGCCGGTCGCGACGGTGACCCGGCCCGGCATCGACGTGCACTGGCCGGGCCCGGTCGTGCTCGCCGTGCGCACCGCGGCCACCCTGCTGCTGGCCGACCTGACCTATCGAGCGGTCGAGGCGCCGGTGCGCCGGCTGGGGCTGCGCACCAGCATCCGGCACGGCGTCGGGCGCCTCAGCCGGGTGGTCGTCGGCCAGGCCCCGGTAGGAGCCCGCCTGGCCACGGCCGCCCTCGTCGGGGCGGTGCTGCTCGCGGGGGGCGTCCTCGCGGCCGGACCGGCACCCACCCTCTCGGCCGCCCAGAAGGCGCTCGCGGCCGAGCGGGGCGGCCGCGACCTACCGCTCGGCCACGCGGCGCCGGCCACGCCGGCCAGCAGTCCGGTCGACTCCATCAACGAGCGCCTCGGCACCGACGCCCCGAGCCGGACGCCGGCCACCCGCTCGGCCCCGGCGTCGACGCACCCGGCGGCCCGACCGGCCCACGCCGCCGGCCGGCTGCCGGCGATCAGCGCCTTCGGCGATTCGGTGATGCTCGGCGCACGCCACATGCTCGACGCCCATTTCCCCGGCGGCACGATGGACGCGGTCGAAGGCCGGCAGGCCGATCCGATCTTGCGTGACATCGAGCGCGAGGCGGTCAGTGGCCGGCTCAACCCGCTCGTCGTCATCGGGGTCGGCGACAACGGGCTCATCAATCCGGATTCCCTGACCCGCACCATGCAGCGCCTGCGCACGGTCAAGCACGTGATCGTGCTCAACAACCGGGTCGGCCGGTTCTGGCAGGACGCCAACAACCGCACGCTGGCCCGCATCGTCCCGCACTTCGCGAACGCGACGCTGCTCGACTGGCACTCGTTGGCCGGCCGGCACCCGGCCTGGCTCTACGACGACGGCATCCACCTGACCCCGCGGGGTGCGGTGGCCTACACCGAGCTCATCGTCTCCGCGGCGCGGCGCAACCGCTGAAGTTCACACCGCGACGAGCGCGCCCGGCTGCATCGTGTCGAGTTTGGCGACGAGGCGATCCAGGTAGCCCAGGATCTCGTCCTCGCTGCGATCGGGCAGGCCGTAGACGACGTCGGTGACGCCACCCTCGGCCCAGCCGGCCAACCGGGCCGGATCGGGTTTGCCGTCGAGCGCAACCACCCGTGGGGTGCCCGGGCGGCCGGCGGCCGTCCAGATCGTGCGCAGGGCCCCCAGCCGGTCGACGACCTCGTGGTCGCGGGGAGTGGTGATCCACCCGTCGGCGGTGCGGGCGATCCACTCGAACGTCTTGTCGGTGCCGGACGCGCCGATGAGCAGGGGTACGTCGCCGCGCACCGGCTTGGGCCACGCCCAGCTGGGGCCGAACTTGACGTAGTCGCCGTTGTACTCGGCCTGCTCCTCCGACCAGAGCGCGCGCATGGCCTCGATGTATTCACGCAGGATGGTGCGCCGCTTGCCCGGCAGGACGCCGTGATCGGTGAGCTCGTCGGTGTTCCAGCCGAAGCCCGCCCCCAGCAGCACCCGGCCGCCGGAGAGGTGATCGAGCGAGGCGATCGTCTTGGCCAGCGTGATCGGGTCGTGCTCGACGGGCAGCGCCACCGCGGTGGCCAGCTCGATGCGCGATGTGACGGCCGCTGCGCCCGCGAGGGACACCCAGGGATCCAGCGTGCGCATGTAGCGGTCGTCGGGCAGCGAGCCGTCGTCGGTGCCCGGATGCGGCGCCTCCCGCTTCACCGGAATGTGAGTGTGTTCGGGGACGTAGAACGTGTGGAACCCGCGTTCCTCGACGGCCTGCGCAGCGCGGGCGGGCGCGATCCCGCGGTCACTGGTGAACAGCACGATCCCTATGCGCACCGCGCCAGACTAGAACGTGTTCCAGTTTTGGGCAAGCAGCCAGATCAGCCCTCGACCGGGTCCTGCGAGTGTTCGCGCGGCACGTCTGCCGGCTCGTCCACCTGCGCGCCGTCGGACCCGGGCTCGAGCTCGGGGCCTTCGGCCGGCGTCTGGCTGTGCTGGCGGATGTCGTCGGCCGAGGCGGCGGTCTGCTCGGTGTCCGGCGGTGTCGTTTCCTTCATGCCGGGGTTGTACCCAAACCGCGAGGGATCAGGCGCGGGCGAAGCGTTTCTCGCTGCGGGCCTTGGCCTTCATCGCCTCGACCTCGCGGTTCTTCGGCGGCGCGGTGGTGACGAGCGCCTCGAGCAGATGCCGGGTGATGTGCGCGATCTCGTGCACGGCGTCGTCGAACGCAGCCTGGTTGGCGGCGGAGGGCCGGGTGGTGCCGCTGACCTTGCGGACGAACTGCAGCGCCGCGGCGTGCACCTCGTCACCGGTGGCCGGCGGCTCGAAATTACTCAGCGGGCGGATGTTGCGGCACATGCCTACACGATGCCACGGCAGACTGACGTCGTGGCAGAGCCCGGGCACGACGACGATGGTGAGAAGCGGGTCAGCTGGGCCGAGCTGTTCTTCGACCTCGTCTTCGTCGTCGCCGTCACGCGCATCTCGGGGCTGCTCGAGCACCACCACACGTGGGGCGGCGTCGGGCGAGCGGTGATCGTCTTCGTCCCGATCTATTGGTTGTGGGTCGGGACGTCCATCCAGACGAATCTGCAGGACACCGCGCGGCCGATGCTGCGGATCCGCATCTTCGCGGTGGCCCTCGCCGGGGTGTTCATGGCACTGTCGCTGCCCGCCGCCTACGGCCGGCTCGGCCTGCTCTACGCGCTCGCCTACTGGGCCGGCCGACTGGTGCTCGGTATCGGCGTGGTCACCGCTGCGGTTCGTCGGCGGCAGTGGCCGATCAACCCGTATTCGGTGAGCATGGCCGTGACCGGGCCGATGCTGGTGCTCGGCGCGTGCGGGCACGGCGACGCGCGGGTGGCTGTGTGGGGCGTCGCTGCGCTCGTCGACCTGTCCACCCCGACGGTCCTGCGCAGCCGGCTGCTCCACATGCAGCTGGATGCCGGTCACCTGGCCGAACGATTCGGGCTGTTCGTGCTCATCGCCCTGGGCGAGTCAGTGGTCGCGGTGGGGACGGCCGCCGGTGTCGACCGGTTGACGGTGGCCCAGGGGTTCGCGGTGGCGGCGGCGTTCGTGCTCAGCTGCGGCCTGTGGTGGGTCTACTTCCACTTCGCGGCGGACGCGATGCGGCACGCGATGGCGACCGCGAAGGTACAGCTGGACATCACCCGGCTGGTGCTGTCCTACGGCCACCTCGCCTTCATCGCCGCCGTCATCTTCGCCGCGGTCGGCCTGCGCGAGTCGATCCTCGAGCCCACTCACCATTTGAGCTGGTCCTTCGCCGGCCTGCTCGTCGGCGGGACGGCGCTCTACCTCGCGTCGTTCGGGTTCACCCGGTGGGCGATGTTCCGGCTGGTGTCGTCGACTCGGCTGACCGCCGCGGCCGCCGTGCTACTGCTGCTGCCGGTTGCGCCGCACGTGCCCGCCCTCGCGACCCTCATCGGGCTGGGGCTGATCCTGGTGGTGCTCAACGCGGTCGAGCTGGCGCGGGTCGAGCAGATCGGCTGGGCCGCGAAGCTCAGTGCACGAGCCCGCGGCCAGTGATCAGCGGTAGGTCCAGCGCGGTGCGCAGCCCGGGCGGCGCGGCCACGACGGCCTCGACCGCGTTCACCAAGCGCATGGCCGTCGCCTTGAGCCCGGCGGTGTTGTGGTCGCCATCGGTGCCGAGCAGCTGCATGTCCACGGTGTAGTTGGGCTCGCCGGTGATCTTGACGCGGTAGCAGCCGGCGCCGGCCGGCTGCGGCCAGTCCGGGCCCAGGTCCGAGCGCAGCCGGGTGACGTGCTCGAGGACGCAGACCGCCTTGCCGTCCTTCATGCCCAGGACCTCGAAGCGCAGGGCAGCCATGGTGCCCTCGGCGATCGTGCCGGACGGTATTTCGAAGGTGTCCGGGGCCGGCAGCTTGATCACCGTCTCCTTCAGCTCGTCCAGCTCGACCCCCAGGCCGGCCGCGAGCTGGCGCACCACCGAGCCCCACGCCAGCGACAGCACGCCGGGCTGCAGCAGCATCGGCGTCTCGTCCAGCGCCCTGCCGAAGCCCATGACGTCGAACAGGACGGTGGGGTTGTCGTAGGTGGCGTAGTCGAGCAGCTCCATGCAGCGCACCTCGTCGATCCGCTCGGACACCGACGTCAGCACGAGCGGCAACCAGTCATTGGCAAACCCGGGGTCGACCCCGTTCACGAACAGCGACGCGCCGCCACTCTGCGCCGCGGCCTCGATCGGCGCGAGGAACTCGTCGGGCACCACGCCGTACGGGTATTGCAGGAACACCGGGCAGCTGGACACGACGTTGATGCCGGCGGCCAGGAACCTGGTGAGGTCGGCGATGGCTTCGGGCAGCCGGTTGTCGGCCATCGCGGTGTACACGATGCAATCCGGCTTCGACGCGATCAGCGCCTCGGCGTCGGTGGTGGCGGCCACGCCGAGGTCGCGGTCGAGGCCGGCCAGCTTGCCGGCGTCCTGCCCGTCCTTCTCAGCGCTCGACACCCATACCCCGGTGAGCTCGAGCTCCGGGCGGGCGTCGATGCCCGCGATCGCGTGCCGGCCGACGTTTCCGGTGCTCCACTGCACGACTTTCAGGGTCACGGGGCGCCTCTCTACAGATCCGGGATGGGCAGTTGCATGTTGGGCTGCTGCAGGCCGCCGTGGACGTCGAGCACCGCACCGGTGAGGTATGAACCGGCGGGCGAGGCGAGGTAGAGCACCGCCGCGGCGATGTCGTCGGTGACCCCGAGCCGGCGCAGGGGAGTCGCGTTCTCGATCCCGGTGCGCATCTCGTCGTTGCTCATGACGATGTCCAGGGCCGAGGTGGCGATCGAGCCGACGGCAATGGCGTTCATCCGGACCCGCGGCGCGAGGTCCTCGGCCGCGAGCTCGGTGTAGTGGATCAGGGCGCCCTTGGCCGTGCCGTAGGCGAGGTAGCCGCGGCCGGCGACCTTGCCGACCACACTGGCGATGTTCACCACGGCCCCGCCGCCGTGCTCGAGCATGATCGGCACCGCCGACGTGGTGAGCGCGTGTGCGGTGGAGACGTTGAAGTGGAACGCCCGCTCGAGGAAACCGACGGACGTGTCGAGGTAGGTGCGCGGCATCGTGCCGCCGACGTTGTTGACCACGATGTCGAGCCGGCCGAAGGCCGCTTGGGCGGCAGCGGCCAGACCGCGTACCTCGTCGACCTCGTTCAGGTCGGCGACGACCAGATGCGCGCGGCGCCCGACCGCCTCGATGCGGGTGGCGGTCTCTTTGAGCTGCTCCTCGGTGCGGGCCGAGATCACGACGTCGGCACCGGCCTCGGCCAGCGCGAGCGCCGACGCTGCGCCGATGCCGCGTCCGGCGCCGGTGACGACCGCGACCTGCCCGTCAACGCGGAAGCGATCCAAAATGCTCATGCCAGCACCAGCTCGGCCCCGCTCAGGGCGGGTGCGTTGTCCCGCTCGTCGACCGTCGTGGCGAGCACGAACCGGCCGTTCTCGCGCCAGACGGAGGTGCGCAGGGTCTCGCCCGGATACACCACCCCGGCGAAGCGCACGCCGTATCCGCCCACCGCCGCGGCCTCGCCGTCGAGTTCGGCGTCGACGACGGCCTTGGCGACCATGCCGTAGGTGCACAGTCCGTGCAGGATCGGGCGCGGGAAGCCGGCCCGGGCGGCGAACTCGGGATGCGAGTGCAGCGGGTTGCGGTCGCCGAGCAGCCGGTACCAGAGCGCCTGCTGCGGCGCGGTCGGCGTGACGATCACCGAATCGGGCTCGCGGTCGGGCGGCGCGCCCGGCCCGGACGGGCCCCGGTCGCCGCCGAAGCCGCCCTCGCCCTTGGCGAAGATGCTCGACGTATTGGTCCACAACGGTTGGCCCTCGAGGTCGGACACCAGCGTCTCGGTCTCGACCACGGCGGCCGAGCCCTTGTCGTACACCCCCTTGATCCGGGCGACGGCCCGCGCCTTGCCGTCGGTCGGCAGCGGTCGGTGCACGTCGATGCGCTGGGTGCCGTGCAGGACCTTGGCCAGGTCGATCGAGATCCCGGGGTACTCGACGGCCGGCGGTTCGAACCGGTGCACGGTCTGCGCGACGACGCCGAAGGTGGGCAGCACCTGCAGGCCGTCCTCGATCGTGTAGCGCAGCTCGCGCGGGTCGATCGGATCGCGGCCGGCCCCGAGAGCCAGGTGATACAGCAGCACGTCGGACGCGCTCCACGAGAAGTCCTGCGCCGGCAGGGTCGCGCCGACGGCCACGCTCGGATCAATGGGCACCGTGCAGTTCCTCCGTGCTGGGCTGGGCCGCCCGCTGCTTGATGTGCAGTGCGGCCAGGTAGCCGAACGTGATCGCCGGACCGATCGTCGCACCCGGACCGGCGTAGGTGTGGCCCATGACGGGCCCGCTCGCGTTGCCGGCCGCGTAGAGGCCGTCGATGACGGTGCCGTCGGCGCGCAGCACCCGCGCGTGCACATCGGTGCGCAGGCCGCCCTTGGTGCCGAGGTCGCCCGGAACCATCGTGATCGCGTAGAACGGCGCCTGATCGATCGGCGACAGACACGGGTTGGGCTTGACGGTCGGGTCGCCGTAGTAGCGGTCGTAGCCGCTGTCGCCGCGGCCGAAGTCGGCGTCCTGGCCGTCGCGGACGAAGCCGTTGAACCGCTCGATCGTCGCCGCGAGCGCCTCGGGGCCCAGGCCGAGCTGCTCGGCCAGCTCGCCGATCGTCGGTGCCTTCACGACAACCCCGGCCTTGTACCAACGCCCGGGAAACGGCCGCCGCGGCGGGACCCCGGCGAACACGTAGCGGTTGCGGTAGCGCTGATCGATGATCATCCAGCACGGGATGTTCTCGCCCGGCCCGTCGCCGCGGCCGTACTCGCCGCCGTACATCTTGTGCACGGCCTCGACGTAGGGGAGTGCCTCGTTCATGAATCGCTCGCCGCGGGCGTTCACCATGATGCCGCCAGGCAGGGTGCGCTCGGCCAGGCAGAACCACGGACCGCCGGTCAGCGGGATCGACGGCCCCCACCAGGCGTCGTCCATCAGATCGAGCGCGGCGCCGAGGCGCTCGCCGGCGAGGATGCCGTCGCCGGTGTTGGCCTTGGCGCCGACCGTCCAATCACTGCCGATCGGCGCCCGCTGGTACTGCTCGCGCATGGCCGCGTTGTGCTCGAACCCGCCCGAGGCGAGCACGACCCCGTACCGCGCCCGCACGACACGCTGCTGGCCACTGCTGCTCACCACCACGCCGGCGACGGCGTCGTCCTCGACGTGCAGATCCTCCAGCGCGGTGTCGAGCAGTACCGGCACCCCGGCCTGCAACAACCCGACCCGCAGCGCGCCGATGAACGCTTGCCCGCGGACCGCAAGATCCTTGCGGGTGAGCATCGACCAGATCCAGCGAAGCCCGATGCGCAGCACCCGCAGCACGCCGCGCGGCGTGCGCATCATCAGCGTGGCCCACCGGAAGTCGGCCTGCGTCACCGTCACGTTGAGCGGCGACTTGCCGTAGTCGGGCTCGAGGTGGGCCCGCTGCGCGCCGAGCTTCTTGAGATTGAACGGCTTCGGCTCGACCGAGCGGCCACCCACGCGGCCGCCGGGCGCCTCGGGGTAGTAGTCGGAGTAGTCGGGCACCCATTGCATGCGCAGCGGGGAGTGGGCGAGCAGGAACGACAACGCCTCGGGGCCGCGCTCGAGGTAGGTGTCGATGCGCTCGGCGGGCACGACGTCGCCGACGATGCTGTGCAGGTAGGTACGCGCGGCCTCCGGGGTGTCGTCGACGCCGTCCCGGCGCAGCACCTCATTGTTCGGGATCCACACACCGCCGCCCGAACGGGCCGTCGAGCCGCCGTAGTGCGCCGCCTTCTCGATGATCACGGCGCGCAGGCCGTGCCGTTGTGCGGTCAGCGCGGCGGCGATGCCGGCCGCGCCGCTGCCGACCACGACGACGTCGTACTCCTCGTCCTCCGCCATGCGCACAGGCTATCGAGAAACTAGAACAAGTTCTAGTAGAGCGTCTCCGATTAGGGTGCGGGGATGACCGGTTTCGAATCGTTCGACGACTTCCTCGCCGTGGACCGCATCACCGACCTGGCGCTGTCGCCCGACGGCACCCGGCTCGTCGCGACCGTGGCGGCCCTCAACGACGACGGCAACAAGCTTGTCAACTCGGTGTGGGAGCTCGATCCGGACGGCGCGGCCGAGGCTCGCCGGCTGACCCGTTCGGACAAGGGCGAGAGCCAGCCCGCGTTCACCCGTGACGGCGCGCTGCTGTTCTGCTCGCAGCGCGACGGCGAGGACGACGATCCGCCGGCGTTGTGGCGGCTGCCGCAGGCCGGCGAGGCCGAGCGGGTGCTCACCCGTCCTGGTGGTGTGGCCGCAGTGGTCGCCGCCCGCGCCGCCGACCGCATCGTGCTGTCGTCCTCCACGATGCCGGGCAGCGTCGGCGCCGAGGCCGAGGAGCAGCGGCGCAAGGCGCGCAAGGACGCCAAGACCAGTGCGGTGCTGCACCGGTCGTCGCCGGTCCGCTACTGGGACCACGATCTCGGCCCCGGCGAGCTGCGGCTGCTTGCAGCCGACGGCGGCGCGCTCGGCGAACCGCTCGACCTCACTCCGGCCCCCGGGCGGGCGCTGGACGAGGCCGGATTCACGGTCACGCCGGACGGCGCCGAGGTGATCACCACCTGGTTCACGCTCACCGATCCCGGTTTGCCCCGCGGCCGGCTGCTCGCGATCGACACCACCACCGGGGCCCAACGGGTGCTGGCCGAGGACGACACGGCCAGCTTCGGCGAGCCGGCCATCTCGCGCGATGGCCGGTGGGCGGTCTGCGTGCGCGAACAGGACACCGACTACGACGACCCGCCGCGCTACGCGCTGTGGCTCATCGAGCGCGCCACCGGCGCCGGCCGCGAGCTCGTCACCGATCCGGACATCTGGCCGGCTGAGCCGGCCTTCGGTGCCGACAGCGGCACGATCTTCTTCCTGGCCGACGAGGCCGGTCACCGCCCGGTCTTTCGGCTCGACGTCGCGACCGACACCTACACGCGGGTGACGGCGTCCGGCCACTACGCGAAACTGCAGATCGCGCCCGACGGTCACACCCTGTTCGCGCTGCGCGACGCCGTCGACTCGCCGCCCCGGCCCGTCCGGCTCGACGGAACGGCCACCGACGGCGCCGCGACCGGACTGCCGGCCCCCGGCGCCTGGGCCGGGGCGGGCGCCCTCGAGCGGATCGAGACAACTGCGGCCGACGGAACTACCGTGCCGGCCTGGCTGGTGCTGCCGGAGGGCGCGTCGGCCGCGGCCCCGGCCCCGCTGCTGTTGTGGATCCACGGCGGCCCGCTCGGCTCGTGGAACGGCTGGAGCTGGCGGTGGAACCCGTGGTTGATGGCGGGCCGGGGCTATGCCGTGTTGCTGCCCGATCCGGCGCTGTCCAGCGGGTACGGCGCGCACATGGTGCAGCGCGGGTGGGGTGAGTGGGGCGGGGCCTCGTACACCGACCTGATGGCGATCACCGATCTCGCCGTCTCCCGGCCCGACATCGACGAATCGCGCACCGCGGCGATGGGTGGCTCGTATGGCGGCTACATGGCCAACTGGGTCGCCGGGCACACCAACCGGTTCCGCTGCATCGTCACGCACGCCAGCCTGTGGGCGCTCGACCAGTTCCAGGGCACCACCGATGTCCCGGGTTACTGGGTGAAGGAATGGGGGCTGCTCACCAAGCAGCCGGAGCGCTACGCCGAGTGGTCACCGCACCACTTCCTCGACGCCATCACCACACCGATGTTGGTGATCCACGGCGACAAGGACTACCGGGTGCCGGTGAGCGAGGCGCTGCGGCTGTGGTGGGACCTGCAGCGCGAGGGCGTCGAGTCGTCGTATCTGTACTTCCCGGACGAGGGCCACTGGATCCTCAAACCCGGCAACGCCCGGGTCTGGTACGACACCGTCTGGTCGTGGCTCGATCAGCACGTGCACGATGCCGACTGGAAGCAGCCGGAGCTGCTCTGACGCGCTAGCCGAGCGTCGGCACAGTGAGCCCAAGAGCCTGGGCCCGCTCGGCCAGTGGCCGCGCGCCGAGCCGCCCGGCGATCTGCGCGGCCTCGGCCACGACAACCTCGGCCGCCGCCGCCTGGCCGGTGCGCGTCAGGAATTCGGCCTGGTCCAGCAGCGCGTGGGCGAGGTGGAACGGCGCGGGGATCTTGCGGTAGGCCTCAATCGCTTGCTCGAACAACGACGCCGCCGCAGCCTCGTCGGCGCCCGCGGTGAGGCGCGCGCGGATGAGGTCACGTTCCGCGCGCAATACCAGCGGTAGCTTGCCGACCGGGTGCCCGTCGAGCCCGTCTAGGAGCTGCTGCTGCACCGCGGCGTCCCCGACGTTGTACGCGGACCGGGCCGCCAGTGCCCAGGCCCAACGCACCGGCTCGGCGTTGATCCCCAGCTCGCGCTCGTAGCCGGCGGCGGCCTGGGCGAGCTCGAGGGCCGCGGCGTGATCGCCCGTGGTGGCGGCCAGCAGCCCCTCAATCAGCCGGATCGCGGAAAGGTCCTGCGGGTCTTCGCTGGCCCGGAACCGATCCAGCCCGGTGCTCAACAGCTGGCTCGTGGCTTCGGCATCGCCGCGCAGTGCGACCAGTCGGGCGTAGTTGACCTGCGTGATGTCGTTGCTGTCGAGCCCATCGCGTTCCCGCGCGTCCTGCAGGATCGTCGCGGCCTCGTCCCAGTCGCCGAGGGTGAACATCGTCTCGGCCAGGTTGGACAACGCGAACGCGAGCATGCGTCGTGCGCCGACCTGCCTTGACCGGTCCACGGCGGTGCGCGCTGCGTCCGCGGCCGCGCGCGGGTCAATCGGCGCCAGCACGTCGGACAGGTTGCAGAGCGCCTTGCCCTCGGCCCCGCGATCGCCGGCGCGCGCAGCCAAGCGCGCGGCGTATTCCAGCGCGGCGGCGGCCTGGGCCGCGCGGTCGGTCATCGCGAATCTGACTCCGTGGGCGACGAAGATGTCGGACAGCAGCGCATCCCCGACGTCGAGGGCCTGACCGAGCTCGATCGCCTGCGCATGGTGGCCGCCCGCGTCAGCTGCGCCAATTGTGTTGTCCAGCTGCGCGAGGTACAGCAGGGCCGTGACGGTGTTGACGTCCGGTTCGGCGCTCAGCACCGCGAGTGCGGCCTCCAGCCGTTCTCGGGCCGGCCGCAACTGGCCGCGGGTCGCGAGCATGGAGCCGGTCAGGGCCAGTACCCGGGCGGCGTCGCGCTCGTGTCCGGCCGCCACGAACAGTTCGTGGGCGCGATCGCCGCGTAGTACACAGGCATCGGCGTCGTCGGCGACCCTCGCGGCTTGGGCCGCCTTCTCCCACCAGCCGGCGGCGGCGGTGGAGTCACCGCGGTCCTGCTCGGCGAGCTCGGCCGTCATGGCGTAGAGCGCGCCCGCGGTCACCGGCGCGCCCGCGCGTTTGGCTCGGTCGGCCGCGCGCGACCACATGCGGACCGCTTCGCGACGGAGTTCGGCCGCGTCCGAGTCGTCCGGGGCCGCCGCGAGGGCGTCCCGGTAGTGCCGGGCGATCGCATCCGACACCTCTTCGCCGTCGTCGGCGAAGGTCGCGCGCAGATGCGCAGCCACGGCAAGATGACGGGCCTTGCGGTCGCGCCGGGACAGCGTGTCGTAGGCCACCTGGCGCAACAGGTGCTGCGAGAAGCGGTACTCGCCCCGCTGCGGCGACAGCGGGTCGGCGCTGATCTCCAGCACCTCACGGCGCAGCAGTTCGGCCAGTCCGGCCCGGACCGCAGCCTCGTTCTGATCGGATACCGCAACGGCGGCCTCGGCCGGAAACGATGCGCCGAGCACGGCCACGTCCGCTACCAGCGCCCGAACCTCCGGCGCCAGCGCGTCGAGCCGCGCGGCGAGCAACGCGTGCAGGCTGTCGGGCACGGACAACTCACCCACGTCGCCCACGAGGCGGTAGACCCCATCGATCGGCTGGACGACGTCGCGGTCGACGAGCGAGCGCACGGTTTCGACCGCGAACAGCGGCACACCCTGAGCGTGCCCGGTGATCGCGTCGCGGGCCTGGGCCGGGATGCCGGGCACGAGCGCCTCGACGAGCGCGGTCATCGACGCGGCATCGAGCGGGTCGAGGGCGAGCGCCGTGCGGTTGCGGCCCACGCCGAAGCCGCCGCGTCGCTCCTCGAGCTCGGGTCGCGTCAGTACCAGCACGAAGATCGGCAGGTCGCGGGCCCAGTCGACGAGGTGATCGAAGAAGTCGAGCAGTCCGGCGTCGGCGTACTGGCCGTCCTCGATGAGCAGGACCACCGGACCGGTGGCGGCCAATCGCTCGAACAGAATGCGCCAACCGGCGAACAGCTCGTCGCGACCGAGGGCTTCGCCGTTGTCGCCGGGCACGGTCAGCCCCAGCAGCCGGCCGAGCCGGGTGGCCACGTAGGCGCGCTCTTCGGCGTCCGGCACGATCTCGGGCAGTGTGGCCGTGAGTTTGTCTATCGCGACGGCCGTCGTGTCGTCCTCGGCGATCCGCAGCCGCTGCCGCACTGCCTCGGCCAAGGCCCAGAAGGCGACCCCCTCGCCATAGGACAGGCAGCGCCCGCGATGCCAATTGACCACCGCTGCGAGTCCGTCGATGTACTTCTCGAATTCCCACCCGAGCCGCGACTTGCCGATACCCGGCGCGCCGGCCACGACGAGCAGCCGGGGCGTGCGCCGATCGGCCGCCGCGTGGAACATCTCCTTGACCAGGCGCACCTCGCTGTCGCGACCGACGAAGCCGGCCTCGAGCCCGTCGACGCGCTGCGCACCGCCGACCGCCGCGACGACCCTGGTCGCCCGCCACAGCCGCTCGGGTTCCGCCTTGCCCTTGAGGGCGTGCTCGCCCTCTTCCACGTACCCGATGGCCGCGGCCGTCAGGCGTCGGGTGACGCTGTCGACGAACACCGTTCCGGGTATCGCCGCGGCCTGCACGCGGGCCGCGGTGTTCACCGCGTCGCCCGCAACCATGCCTTCTCCTACCGCGCCGAGGGTTACCGCCACCTCGCCGGTGACGATCCCGGCGCGGGCGGAGAGCCCCTCGACGCCCGACTGGAGCCCGAGCGCGGCCACCGCGCCGACGAGTTCAAGCGCGGCCCGAACCGCGCGCTCGGCGTCCTCTTCGGTCGCGACCGGCGTTCCCCAGACCGCCATCACCGCGTCGCCGATGAACTTCTCCACGGCCCCGCCGTGCCGTGCGACGATCGTGCGGGCGACGTCGAAATACCGCGATAGCAACTCGCGGACGTCCTCGGGGTCGCGGGTCGCCGAGAGCGGGGTGAACCCGACCAAATCGGCGAACAGGACCGAACACAACCGCCGCTCGGCCGCGGGCTGCGTCACCGCCGCGGCGACCGGTGCCCCCGTCGGCACCGCGGCGGTCGTACCGGTGACGGGTGTGCCACACTGCCCGCAGAACCGCGCGTCGGCCAGCAGCGCATTTCCGCAGTTCGTGCAGGCGGCCTCCAGCGGTTGACCGCAATGCACGCAGAACTTCAGCCCGGGCGGAACCTCGTTCTCGCAATGGCTGCAGAACATGCCAGCACGGTATAGCAACTAGGCTCCGCTTCAGGAGGTGCGCGATGACCGATTCACCGCCCAGCGCGGCCAGCACGGTGGAGATCAACGCGACGCCCGAGGCGATTTACGCCTTGATCACCGATCTTGACGCAATGTCCGAACTGGCCGACGAGACCACCCGCATGCGCTGGGTCAGCGCCTCCGCGGCGGCGGCCCCCGGCGCGAAGTTCCGCGGCACCAACCGCAACGGCTGGCGGCGCTGGACCACCACGTGCACGGTCACCGACGCCGAGCCGGGGACGCGTTTCGCGTTCAACGTGAGCCACACCGTGGTGCCGATCGCGCGCTGGCAGTACGACATCGTCGCCGCTGGCCCGGGCTGCACGGTCACCGAGAGCACCTGGGACCGCCGGCCGGGCTGGTTCAAGGGTCCGGCCGGCCTGGCCACCGGCACGCCTGACCGCGTCGCGGCGAACGCGGCGCACATCGACGCCACGTTGCAGCGGCTGAAGGCCCGCGCCGAGAGCGGCGCGTAGCCGCGCGCCGGTTTGGCATCCTCGACGGATGGACGCGGCGCTGCACCGGATCGAACCGCTACCCGGTGACGGCCGCTACGCGATCACCTTCCGCCGCCACGACGGGACCGAACAGACCGCCGTCGCCCAGCTGTCCGACGACGGACTGGACGTGGCCGAGGCCAGCCTGCCTGCGGGCTGGTCACGTTCGTCGGCGGCTTTCGCGGCGGTGACGGCGGCGGTGCTCGCCTTCGATACCGCCCGCCGCCACGGGCAGTCCGGCGCCGGGTTGCGCGACGTCGACGGCGGCTGGGACGTCAGCCTCGGCAACGTGGTGCTCGACGACGCCGGCCGACCGGCCTGCACCGCGCACGGAGAACTGGGCGCCGAGGGCGGCGGGTTCGTCTGTGCCGAGTGCGGCGCGCGCGCGGCGCTGGGTTAGCGAGCTCACGAGTAGCGGATCTTCACCGTGTCGGTGAGCGGCAACGACTGGCAGCCGAGGACATAGCCCTCGTCGAGGTCCTCTTGCTCGAGGATGTCGTTGGTGAGCATCTTGACCTCGCCCTCGTCGAGGATGCAGGCGCACGCGCTGCACTGGCCCAGGCGACACGAGTACGGCGCCTTCAGCCCCTTGGCCAGCAGGAAGTCGAGCAGTTTCGTCTGCCGGGGCCAGTCGAACTCGTGCGTCTCACCGTCGAGGTCGACCTGCAGCCGGGTGGTCTCGCCGGCGTCGTCGCCCGTCCCAGTGGCCGTACCGGCGTCGGTGAGCGCGAACGGGTCGTCGACCAGCGACTGGAACCGCTCGATGTGGATGCGCGCCGGCGGCACGCCGCAGTCGCGCAGGGCGTGGGTCACGGTCTCCATGAACGGGCTCGGCCCGCAGAGGAACGCCGTGTAGGAGCTGTACGGGGCGATGAACGCCTTCAACAGCGACCGGCTGGGCAGCCCCTGCACCGACTCGAGCCAGTGCAGCACGTGCAGCCGGTCCGGGTGGGCGTCGGCCAGCTCGCGCAAACGCTCGGCGAAGATCACCGACTTTTCGTGCTGATTGGCGTAGACGAGCACGATCTGGCCGTGGCCGACCGCGAGCGCCGACTTCAGGATCGCGAGCACCGGGGTGATGCCGCTGCCGCCGGCGAACAGCAGCAGATCGTCGTCGAAGGACTTTGGGGTGAAGACCCCGCCCGGCACGAGGCACTCGATCTCGTCGCCCACCGCGAGCGTCTCGTTGATCCAGCTCGAGCCAACTCCATCCCGGACCCGCTTTACCGCGATGCGCAGCTCGTCGTCCACGTGCGGGCTGCTGCACAGCGAGTACGAGCGCGCGACCGGGCCGACCGCGCTGGGGATCCTCAGGGTCAGGAACTGGCCGGGCTGATAGCTGAAGTCCGCACCGGCCGGCGGCTCGAGCACGATCGAGCAGGCGTCGTCGGTCTCGCGGACGATCTCGCGGACGACCAGCCGGTGCGCGCCGACGGCGTCAGGCATCGGGCACCACGACGTCACCTGACCGGACTGCGTCCTCGATGCTGGCCTTCATCCGCGGGCAGCCGAGCACCAGGCCATTGGGGTTCGCGGCCCGGTCCGCGGCCATCTCCGGGCAGGCGGCCACGCCGGCGGCGGTCCACTGCACGCTGGTGTGCTTGCGGCTGTTCTTCTTCACCATCGCCTCGACGCCGCAGGTTTGGCAGACGACAGGGGTGAGGCCGATCTCGACGTACAGGCGGATATCGGCCGCGGTGTCTCGGCGGCGCTGCTCGAGATCCACGGCGGGCACGACTAGGAGACTTCCTGCTCGGCCCGCTTGCGGAGGTTCTCGGCAACCTCCTTCTCCCACGCCTCGATCGCGTGTGAGGTGTCGATCTCGAACTCGAAGCGTGCGGTCATGTCGTCGGTGACGTCGGCCGCGTCCACGTAGAACTGCTGGTACCAGCGCCGCAGCTGGTACACCGGGCCGTCCTCTTCGCACAGCAGCGGGTTGTCGATGCGGGTCTTGTTGTTCCAGATCGCGACGTCCTGCTCGAAGCCGAGCTTGAAGCTCCGCGCGAACTTGCCGGCGATCGTGTTCGCCATGTCGCGGTCGACGCCGGGCAGCTTCTTGACCATCACGCCGTACTGGAGCAGGAAGGAGTTCTGGTCGATCGGGTAGTGGCAGTTCACCAGCACCGACTCGATCGTCGTGCCCTTGAAGTCGTTCCACAGCCAGTTGATCATGTACGACGGCCCGAAGTAGGACGCCTCCGACTTGAGCAGGTTCTCCTCGCCGGCGTACTGGCTGCGGCTCTTGGGGTTGGCGCCGATGTCCGGGCGCCCGCGCGATTCCATGTACTGCGTCGCGACGTGGCCCTCGAAGATGTTCTTGAAGTACGTCGGGAAGGCGAAGTGGACGTAGTAGAAGTGCGCCATGTCCGAGACGTTGTCGATGATCTCGCGGCAGTTCGAGCCCTCGATCAGCAGCGTCGTCCAGACCCAGTCGCTCCAGTCCTCGGAACCGACGCCCTCGATCGCGGGGATCTCGAGCTCCGGCGGCGGGGGATTGCCCTCCGGGTCGTTCCAGACGAAGAGCATCCCGTTCTTCTCCAGCGTGGTCCACGAGCGGGTACGAGCCCGCAGCGGAACGCGCTTGGCGTAGGGGATGCCGACGCACCGGCCCTCGGGCGACCAGCGCCAGTCGTGGAACGGGCAGGCGATGTTGCCGTCCTTGACCGTGCCCTGTGTGAGGTCGCCGCCCATGTGCCGGCAGTAGCCGTCCAGCACCGCGAGCGCACCGTCCTTGCCGCCCGGGAACACGACGAGCTTGGTGCCGAAGGCCTGCACCGCGTGCGGCCGGCCGTCGCGGAAGGTGTCGAGCAGGCCGAGGCAGTGCCACCCGCGGGCGTACCGCTCGGGCAACGCCCCGGCGTCGATGCTGCGCACCGCGCTCTCGCTAGCCGGCTGGCCGGTTTGCGTCATGTCCCCTCCAGCGCTGGTCAATACTGGAACACGTTACAGAAATGCGGTGCGGAACGCTAGCGCTGTCCCGGCAAGTTCTCCGACGATCGCAGGTTCTGCGGCCGTTCGGGACAACCTCGACACGAACGAGAACTTGTTCTAGTCTGGATCCCTCCAGCGCCGTCTCGACCGTCACCCGGAGGAAGACCTGCGATGACCAGTGCCAGGCCCGCCACAGCCTTGACCCCGGACGGCATCCTCGACGCAGTCCGCGATCTCCTTCCCACACTGCGCGACCGGGCCCAGGAGACCGAGGATCTGCGCCGCATCCCGGACGAGAACATCAAGGGCCTGCAGGACACCGGGTTCTTCCGGCTGTTGCAGCCGCGGCGCTATGACGGCGTCGAAGCCTCACCGGTCGATTTCTACCGCGGCGTGCGCATGATCGCGAGCGCGTGCGGGTCGACCGGCTGGGTCTCGTCGGTGCTCGGCGTGCACCCGTGGCAGCTCGGCATCTACGACGACCGGGCCCAGCAGGAGGTCTGGGGCGAGGATCCGGCCACCCTCGTGTCGTCGTCCTACGCGCCGATGGGGCGGGCCACCGCGGTCGACGGCGGTTTCACCTTCAGCGGTCGCTGGAGCTTCTCGTCCGGTTGTGATCACGCGCAGTGGATCTTCCTGGGCGGGTTGGTCATCGGCGACGAGGGCACGCCGGTCGACTTCCGTACCTTCCTGCTGCCCCGGGCGGACTACGAGATCGAGGACGTCTGGGACACGATCGGCCTGCGCGGCACCGGCTCGAACGACATCATTGTCAAGGACGCGTTCGTGCCGGATTACCGCACGCTGTCGTTCATGGACACCGGGCGCTGCTTCGGTCCCGGTCAGGCCGTCAACGACGCCGCGATCTACAAGCTGCCGTTCGCGTCGGTGTTCTCCTGCTCCATCTCGGTCCCGGTGCTCGGCATGGCCCAGGGCGCGTACGACGCCTACGTCGGCTGGACGAAGGACCGGGTGCGCGCGTCCACCGGCGGCAAGGCGGCCGACGACTCGTTCAACCAGATCCGCATCGCCGAGTCCGCGGCCCAGCTCGACGCCGCGGTGCTGCAGATCGAGCGCAACATCGAGGAAGAGCTCGACTACGTCCGGCGCGGCGAGAAGGTGCCGATGTCGCTGCGGGTGCGGGTGCGCCGCGATCAGGTCAACGCGACGGCGGCGGGCATCGCCTCGGTCGATCGGCTCTTCGAGAGCGCCGGCGGGCGGGCGCTGCGCTCGGGCACGCCGATCCAGCGCTTCTGGCGCGACGCCCACGCCGGCCGGGTGCACGCCATCAACGACCCCGAGAAGGTGCGCGTCATGTACGGCCAGTTCGAACTCGGGCTCAAGGTCCAGGACGCTTGGTTGTGACGGCAGTTCTCGACGCTGAGACGACGAGCCGGTTCGCTGACCTGCCGTCGGGCGTGCGCCTGCACTACCACCAGGCCGGCGATCCGGCGGCCGAGACGGTGCTGCTGCTGCACGGCGGCGGTCCCGGCGCGACGGCGTGGTCGAACTTCGGCCGGACGCTGGCGGTGCTGGCCAAGCGTTTCCACGTGCTCGCGGTCGACCAGATCTGCTTCGGGCAGTCGAGCAAGCCCGATCGCCTCGACAAGCAGTTCTTCGCCGCCAGCGCCGACTCACTCGCCGAGCTGCTCGATCTGCTCGGCATCGAGCGCGCGCACTGCATCGGCAACTCCCTCGGCGGCGGCACGTCGGTCCGTCTCGCGCTGGACCACCCGGACAAGGCCGGGCGGCTCGTCCTCATGGCGCCCGGCGGTCTCGGCCTGAACGTGTTCTCGCCCGACCCCACCGAAGGCACCAAGAAGCTGTTCGCCTTCGCAGCACCCCCCGGTCCGACTCCTGAGAAGCTCGCCGACTTCCTGCGCACCCTCGTCTTCGATCAGTCGATGATCACCGACGAGCTGGTGGCTGAACGCTTCGCGTCGGCGAGTGACCCCGAGACGCTCAGGGCGATGGGGGCCATGGGGCGGTCGTTCATGAACCCGGACGGCGCCGAGCAGGCGATGCTGTGGCGCGACGCCTACCGGCTGCGCCAGCGGGTCCTGCTGATCTGGGGGCGCGAGGACCGGGTGAACCCGCTCGACGGCGCCCTCGTCGCGCTCAAACTGATCCCGCGCGCCCAGCTCCACGTGTTTGGCCAGTGCGGGCACTGGGCCATGCTGGAGAAGTTCGACGAGTTCAACCGGATCACCGCCGACTTCCTCGGGAGTGCGTGATGTCGCTACGGTCCCTGGCCTATCTGCGCATCGAGGCGACCGACGTCGCCGCGTGGCGCGACTACGCCTTCAAGGTGCTCGGCCTCGTCGAGGGCACCGGCCCCGACCCGGACGCGCTGTACCTGCGCATGGACGATTTCCCGGCCCGGCTGGTCATCGTCCCGGGCGAGCGCGATCACCTCTTCGCTAGTGGGTGGGAGACCGCCAACGCCGCCGAGCTCGACGACATGCGCGGCCGGCTCGACCACGCCGGGGTGCCGTACAAGGAGGGCACCGCGGAGGAACTGGCCGACCGGCGGGTCGTCGAGTTGATCAGCTTCGACGATCCGTCCGGCAGCCGGCTGGAAGCCTTCCACGGCGTCGCCCTGCAGCACCGCCGGGTGGTGTCGCCGTACGGCCACACCTTCGTCACCGGCGAGCAGGGGCTCGGGCACGTGGTGCTGTCGACGAGTGACGACGAGGCCTCGCTGCGGTTCTACCGCGACGTGCTCGGCTTCCGGCTCCGCGACTCGATGCGGCTGCCCCCGCAACTGGTGGGCCGGCCGGCCGACGGCGAGCCGGCGTGGCTGCGCTTCTTCGGCTGCAACCCGCGCCATCACAGCCTCGCGTTCCTGCCGATGCCCACGCCGAGCGGCATCGTCCATCTGATGATGGAGGTCGAGAGCGCCGATTCGGTCGGGCTGTGCCACGACCGCGCGTTGCGCCGCAAGGTGCCCATGTCAGCCACCCTCGGCCGCCACGTCAACGACCTGATGCTCAGCTTCTACATGAAGACGCCGGGCGGCTTCGACATCGAGTTCGGCTGTGAGGGCCGCACCGTCGACGACGAGAGCTGGATCGCCCGCGAGTCGACCGCGGTATCGCTATGGGGCCATGACTTCACCCTGGGCGCCCAGTACACGTGATCGCCACGCCATGACCCAGACGGTGGAGCCGGCCGCGTTCCGGCACGCGCTCGGCCACTTCTGCACCGGCGTCACCGTGATCGCCGCCGTCGGCACCGACGGTGAGCCGATCGGCTTCGCCTGCCAGTCGTTCGCGGCGCTGTCGCTCGATCCGCCGCTGGTCCTGTTCTGCCCGGGCAAGGCCTCCCGCACCTGGCCTCTCATCGAGGCGGCCGGTTCGTTCTGCGTGAACGTCCTGTCGCACGAGCAGCGCGACGTCAGCATGGTCTTCGGCCGGGCCGGGTCGGACAAGTTCGCCGCGGTCACCTGGTCGCCGGCGCCGTCGGGGGCACCGGTGCTGACCGGCGTCCTGACCTGGATCGACTGCACGATCGAGTCGGTGTTCGACGGCGGCGATCACCACATCGTCATCGGCCGAGTGACCGCCCTGAGCGACCCGGTCAACAATCGGCCGCTGCTGTTCTACCGCGGCGCCTACACCGCCACCGAGGCGGCCGAGCCCACCCCGGGTGTGCTCGACAACCTGATCACCTGGTCGAGCGACTGGTCTCGTACCGACACCTGGTTCTGAGCCGCTCGGGCACGATGGTCGCGTGATCACCTGGTTGCTCGTGCACAGCCCGCTGCTCGGCCCCGGCTCGTGGAAGGCCGTCGCGGCCCAGCTCACCGCCGCCGGTGAACGGGTCCGGGTGCCAGATCTGCGGGACGCCCTCGCTGCCGGTCAGGACTTGGTCGAGCGGCAGGTCGCGCTCGCTGCAGCTGATCCACTCGGCGGGCCGGTCATCCTCGCCGGGCACAGCGGGGCCGGCCCGCTGCTGCCGGCCGTCGCGGCCGCCCTGGCCGAGCAGGGCAGCGAGGTGATCGCGACTGTCTTCGTCGACGCCGGGATGCCACATCCCGGCAATCCGCGGCGCGCCACCCTGCCGCCCGCGTTGGTCGGGCACCTCGAAAGCCTGACCGCCGACGGCTGGGTGCCGCCCTGGCCCCGATGGTGGGCGCCGGAGGAGCTGGCCGAACTGCTGCCCGATCCGGATCTGCGGGCAGAGCTGGAATCGGATTGCCCACGGCTGCCGGCCGCACTGTTCGACGAGGTCCTGCCGTCCGGACCGGACGTCGTCGGTGGCTACGTCCAACTCAGCGATGCCTACGCCGACGCGGCCGCCGCCGCCGCCGAACTCGGCTGGGCCGTCGCGCGGCTCGAGGCCGACCACCTCGCGCCCCTGACCCGACCGCGCGACGTGGCGCTGACGATGCGTTCGGTGACCGACGACATCTCACCCGCGCGCAACGCCGCCCGGGCCCACGTCGCCGCGTTCAACCGCGCCGTCCGGGGCGGCGACTGGCCCGCGTTCTCGACCCGGTTCGCCGGCGACGCGACGATGCGCTTCACCAACGTGCCGGCCGGTCCGTTCCACGGACGGGCCGCGATCGAACGCGGCTACGCCGAGCAGCCGCCCGACGACACGATGACGATCCGGGCGCTGCACGAGACCGACGAGGACACCGTCCAGATCGGCTTCGAATGGGACGCCGGCGGAGCAGGCACGATGCTGCTCCGCCGGCGTGACGGTCAGGTGAGCGAGCTGACGATCACCTTCGGATGAAGGCCCGGGCGGCTAGCTCGCCCCGGCCAGTCCGAGTGCGATTTCAGCCGCGCGCGGCGAGCCGAGCCCGGTCGTCGGGTCCCATCCCGCCCCTGCCTTGTAGAACGGGGTGATGTGATCGACCTTGTTGTTCCCGTTCGTGATGTCGTGGAAGTCGCCCGCCGGGAGCCGGTACAGGAACGGGTTGATGCCACCCAACCGGCCGTGGTTCAGCTGGTCCGCGATCGCACCCAGCGCGGCCCACTGCGGCGAGCCCGCGCTCGTCCCGCCGAACACGAAGAACGTGCCGAGCGGGTTCTGGACGCTCCACGCGACCAGCACGCCGTGGTTGATCGCCGCGTTGTACGCGACGTCCGGGATTCCACGTGAGGGCAGGCTGCCGACAGTGTTCGTCTGGAAGCCGGGCTCGGGGTAGACCGAGCTGAAACCGCCGCCGGTGGCGTCGCCGTACTGCTGGAACTCGTTCCACACGATCTCGTGGTCGTACACGCCGCTGCGCGGGTTGGCGAACAGCTGGGTGCCGCCGACACCGGTCACCAAGGGGTCGCTGGCCGGGGTCGAGGCCGCGGCCATGAGCCCGGTGCCGTCGCAGGTCGGCTGGGCCGATCCGTTGTCACCGGCCGAGGCGAACGGCGTGATTCCCTCGTGGATCATCTGACCGTAGATGCTGTGCGACGCGGCCAGCGTGGCACCGGGCTGGTGGCTGCCGTCGGCGTTCACGCCGTAGCACGCTTCGGCCTCACCGAAGCTCTGGGAGACGACGTCACCGAGGTTGTTGTCGGCCACGTACTGGAGCGCGTTCTGCAGATCGATGTCGTTGTTCGTCTTGGCCTCAACCAAAACAATCTTCGCGCCGGGCGCCATCGCGTGGGCGTACTGGACATCGAGCGCGATCTCGCCGGACCAGCCGACCTGGTTGGCATCGTTGACGTCGAACGGGGTCTCGCCGAACGGGGCGATAATGCTCAGCTTGGCGGCCGGCAGTCCCCAGACCTGGTCGAAGAGCTTGAGGTCGCGCTTGAGCGTGGGGTCGGAGTACGCGTCGACGATCACGATTGTCTTCGTGGCGCCGGTGTAGCCGGCGTCGATCAAGGTGTCGAAGCCGTATGCCTTACGCAGCTGGTCCGGCCCGTAGCAGATGAACGGTGACGCCGCGTGCTGGCAGGAGAAGACCTCCGGGAAGTTCGGGTTCGCCTTCGTGGTGGGGGCGACTGCTCCTGCCTTGACCCAACGGTCCGGCGTGCCGACTGCCGGTTGCATGCCCACGCGGGCATGGACCGCCTTCGCCCCGGGTGCCGCGGCGGTTGACGTCGCGGTTGACGCAGCAGTCACGCCGGCGACCAACGCACCGACAGTGACCGCGCCTGCCACCCACCGCGAGCGACGAATTCGGACCATGTTTTCCTCCTTGAGGGACGAGCTACCGGCGGCACCGTACTGCGGAATAGCGCCTGATGGGAAGGATTGACCCGTTCGCCCAGTCCGTCCACTCGAAGGACGGTTCAACGCTGCGGCAGGCCGTGCAGGTAACCCTTCTCCTGTACCCGGCTGGTCATGCGCCAGCCGGCCGCCGTCCGGACGAAGGTGTCGATGTACCAGAGCCCGACGAAGATCAACGCCTGCACGCCGCCCTTCTCGGGCAGATACATCGGGTTGTGGCACAGCGTGCGCGCGGTGGCCGTGTCGCCGTCGAGGCGCACTTGGCTGGTGGCGACCAGATGCTGGTGCCCGGCGAAGTTGACCAGCACCGACGCCAGCCATTCCTTGATCTCGGGCAACGGCCCGGCGACGCCGCCGGTGGCTCGGAAGTCGAGCGTCGCGTCCGGGGTGAAGATGTCGTCCAGCTCGTCGAAGCGGTGGAAGTCGATCGCGTAGCTGTACGCGGTGATGAGGTCCTGGATGTCGAGACGGTCGGACAATTCCTCAACGGTGTGATTGGTCATCGTGGGGCCTCGCTGCGCTCGGAGTGGGGCTTCCCGGCCGCTGTGCCTCTGTTCGCTCCGCAAGCGTCGCTCATCGTAGGTCCTTCTGTCGGTCGGCGAATTCGGCAGCGTGCTCGGCCGATCCGAGCCGCCGGGACAGGGCCGCGGCCAGGCCGGGGGTGAAGCCGCTGAGGTGCGCACCGATGCGCAGAAACCGCGGCGCGACGTTGATCTCGGCCCGGTTGCGCTCGATGCTCGTCAGCACCGCGTCGACCACCTGCTCGGGCGACACCGTGCCGGCGCCGCGCGGCGGGGTCAGCCCGGTGTTGGCGAACATGCCGGCATCGCGGATGAAGCCCGGTTGGACGATCGAGACACCGACCCCGCTGCCGTGCAGGTCCTGGCGCAGGCCGTGCGCCAATCCGCGCAGGCCGAACTTGGTCATGCTGTATATGCCGGTGCCGGGGGTTGCGGCGAGGCCGGAGATCGAGCCGATGAAGACGATGTGTCCACGCCCGCGCGTGACCATGTCGGCGGCGATCCGCCGCGCCATCAGGGCCGGCGTCAGCACGTTCACCCGCAGCGCCCGCTCGATCTGGTCGGGGGTGAAGTCGAGGACCGCGCCCGAGCCGGGCAGCGCCGCGTTCAGCACGAGCACGTCGACCCGGCCGGCCTGCTCGATCAGGCGATCGACGTCCGCGGCCGCGTTGAGGTCACCCGTGATCGCGGTCGCGTCCAGCTCGGCCGCCAGCGGCGCCAGGACGTCGGCCCGCCGGCCGGTCAGGATCAGCTCGGCGCCCTTGACGCGCAGGGCGCGGGCGATGGCCTGCCCGAGCCCGCCGGTGGCGCCGGTGACGAGCGCGCGCGCCCCGCGCAGTTCGAAGCGATCGGCCATCGTCAGTCGCGTCCCGTCATCGTCTCGGTGAGGTGGTTGAGGTGCTGGCCCGGCGAGCCGAACAGCTGCCGCGGTGCCGTGAGCGCGCTTGAAGTACAGCTGGGCGTCGTGCTCCCAGGTGATCGCGATGCCGCCGTGCAGCTGGATGGCCTCGGCCGCGATCGCCTGGAACGCCTCGGAGCAGTAGGCCTTCGCCACCGACGGATGCACCGCCCCGTCGGCCGCCGCGCCGGCCGCCGAGCGCGCCGCCTCGAGCAGCACGTGCAGGTCGGCCATCCGGTGCTTGAGCGCCTGGAAGCTGCCGATCGGCCGGCCGAACTGGTGCCGCAGCTTGGTGTACTCGACGGTCATCGCCAGCGCGCGGTCGGCCGCGCCGACCTGCTCGGCCGCCAGCGCGATCGACCGCCTCGTCGAGCGCGCCGGCCAGCGCGGCTGTGGCGTCGGCCGGCCCGATCCGGGCGCCGGTCGCCGCGTCGAGCCGGACCCGGGCCAGCCGGCGGGTGAGGTCCATCGTCGGCGTGTGCGTCCGGTCGGCCGCCGCCGGGTCGACCTCGTAGACCGCGTCGGCCGGCGACGACGAGCAGGATCTCGGCGGTGTCGCCGTCGAGGACGTAGTGCGCCGTGCCGGAGAGCCGATCCCTATCGAGGCTGACCGCACCCCGTCCCCAATCGCCGTCGGCGTCGGCCCAGGCGACCGCCGCGACCGCCCCTTCGGCGATGCGCGGCAGCAGCCGGGCGCTGGCCTCGTCGTCGCCGAGCGCGAGCGAGCAGCGCGGTGGCCAGCGACCGATCCCAGCATCGGGCGCGGGCGTCAGCGTCCGGCCGAGCTCTTCCAGCACGAGCTGGACCTCGCGGCGGCCGGCGCCGACGCCGCCGAAGCGTTCCGGCACGGCCAGCGCCGGCCACGCCGATCTGCTCGCACAGCACCCGCCACGAGGTCGGCGTCGTAACCGGTCGGCTCGTCGACCGCGCGCCGGACGGCCGCGCTGTCGGATCGCTTGGCCAGCACGGTGCGGACGGCGTCCTGCAGACCGCGCTGCTCGTCGGTGAGTTGGGTCGTCACGGGCGGATCGCCGCCAGCACGCGGTCGCGGTGCTGCCGCTGGGTGCCCCAGGCCGAGGTCAGCGCTCGCACCTTGGTCAGCCACAGCGAGAGGTCGTACTCGGCGGTGTAGCCGATCGCGCCGTGCACCTGCAGCGCCACCCGGGCCGCGCGGTAGGCGGCGTCGGTGCAGGCGACCTTGGCCGCCGAGACGTCGCGGGCGGCGGCGCCGGTGCCCAGCGCGAGGGCGGCGCCGAACAGCAGCGGTCGGGCGAGCTCGAGCCCGACGTAGGCGTCGGCGAGCTGGTGCTTGACCGCCTGGAAGCGGCCGATCGGTTCGGCCGAACTGGCGGCGCTGCTGGGCGTAGCGGTCGACGCGGTCGAGCAGGGCGTACCCCGCGCCGAGGATCTGCGCCGCCGTGGCGAGCGCGCCACGTTCGAAGGCCGATTCGGTGTCGACGATCGCGGGCGAGCTCGTCCGCGCCCTCGACGCGCGCAAGCCGGCGGGCGGCGTCGACCGACGTCGATCTCCGCGTCGACCGTCGCGCCGTAGCAGCGTGCCGTCGTCGAGCAGGTAGACCGCGTCAGCGGCCGCCGGCGTCGCACGCGTAGGGGACGTGACGGTGGTACGGCGAGGGTCGCCATGACCGTCGGGCGTCGGCGCCGCGGGCAGCAGCGCGGGCAGCACCGCGACCGACTCGACGTACGGGCCCGGGCACCGCGGCGCGACCCAGCTCCTCGAATGCGAGGACGAGGTCGACCGGGTGGCGCCGGCGCAGACTCGGCCAGACGCCCAGCTCGGCCAGCCGCTGACCACAGCTTGCGGCCGGGCGCGCAGTCGCCGGCGCCCCACGCCCGCGCGACCGGCCGGCACGTCGGCGCCGGCGAGCAGGTCCGCAGGCTGCGGCCGAACTCGAGCTGCTCCGCCGACAGCTCGAATTTCATGGCTGCACCACGAACGCGATGAGCGCTCGCGCGAAGAGCCTGACGCCGCGCGAACGAAGTGAGCTTGCGTCCGCGCCGAAGCGCGGTCTGAATGGGCGGATCGGCCCGAGCGAAGCGAGCGGTCGAGATCCTCATCGCGGCAGCCCCAGCAGGCGTTCGGCGACCACGTTGCGCTGGATCTCGTTCGTGCCGGCGTAGATCGGGCCCGGCGAGCGAGAACAGGTAGCCCGCCGATCCAGTCGCCGGCGACGCTCGCCGCCGCGGCCCGAGCAGGTCGAGCGCGGTCTCGTGCAGGGCGACGTCGAGCTGCGACCAGAACAGCTTGCCGACGCTCGACTCCGCGCCGAGCTCGCCGCCGTCGTCGAGCCGGGTGACCGTCGCCCAGGTGTGCAGCTCGTAGGCCCGCGCGCCGATCCACGCGTCGACGACCCGGTCGGTCAGCGCCGGTGTCGGCGCAGCCGTCGGGCCAGCTCGACCAGTCGGTCGGCCGCGGCCAGGAACCGGCCGGGGGAGCGCAGCGACAGGCCGCGCTCGTTCGACGCGGTCGACATCGCGACCTTCCAGCCGTCGCCCACGCCGCCGAGCACGTCCGCGTCCGGGCACGAACACGTCGTCGAGGAAGATCTCGGCGAAGCCGGGCTCGCCGTCGAGCTGCGGGATGCCGCGCACCGTCACGCCCGTCGGCGCGCAGGTCGAACAGGAAGTAGGTCAGCCCGCGGTGCCGCTCGGCGTCCGGGTCGGTGCGGAACAGCCCGAAGCCGCGGTCGGCGTAGGTGGCCCGCGTCGACCACGTCTTCTGGCCCGGACAGCAGCCAGCCGCCGTCGGTACGCACGGCCCGCGACGGATCGCCGGCCAGGTCGCTGCCGGCCTCGGGCTCCGACCAGGCCTGCGCCCAGATCTCGTCGGCGCGGGCCATCGGCGGCAGCATCCGCTCGCAGCTGCTCGGGCGTCCCGTGCGCGAACAGCGTCGGCGCGAGCAGGAAGATCCCGTTCTGGCTCACCCGCAGCGGGGCGCCGGCGGCGAAGTACTCCTCCTCGAACACCACCCACTGCGTCAGCGACGCGTCGCGGCCGCCGAGCGCCGCCGGCCAGGACACCACCGACAGCCGGGCGTCGGCCAGCGTGTGCTCCCACTCGCGGTGCGCCGCGAACCCGTCCGGCGTGTCCATCGACGGCAGCGGCGGCGACGGGACGTGCGCGCGCAGGAACGTCGCGCACCTCGTCGCGGAAGGCGAGGGTGTCGTCGTCCAGATCGAGATCCACAGTCGCGCCTTCCCACCCGGCTGGTCGATTTCGGCCGCCGAAATCGACCGCGCGGGTGGGGCAAGCGGGGCGATTTCATCGACTTCGCGTCCATGCCGCCGAGCGAGTCGGCGCCGACCTCGGCGTTGTGCGCGTGCGCGAAGTGGTGCAGGCCGAAGACCGAGTCCATGCCGTTGCGCATGCCCATCGCGTCCTCGCACTGGTTGACCGCGCGCTTGGTCAGGGCCAGGCCGAAGCGCGGCATCGCGGCGATCCGCTCGGCGATCGCGAACGTCTCGCCGCTCGAGCGCGTCGCGCGGCGACGACCCGGTTGACCATGCCCCACTCGTACGCGCGCTGGGCGGCGAAGCGGTCGCCGGTGAACAGGATCTCCTTGGCCGCGCGCGGGCCGAGCACCCACGGGTGCGCGAAGTACTCGACGCCCGGGATGCCCATCCGCACCACCGGGATCGGCGAAGAACGCGTCGTCGGAGGCGACGATCAGGTCGCAGACGAAGGCCAGCATCAGCCCGCCGGCGATGCACGCGCCCTGCACCATCGCGATCACCGGCTTGGGGATCTCGCGCCAGCGCCGGCACATGCCGAGGTAGACCTCCATCTCGCGGGCGTAGCGCAGGTCGCCGCCCTCGCGCCCGACGTGGTCCCACCAGATGATCGCCTTGTTGTCGTAGTGGACGTCGACGTCGCGGCCCGGGCGTGCCGATGTCGTGCCCGGCCGAGAAGTGCTTGCCCGCGCCGGCCAGCACGATGACCTTCACCTCGTCGTCGTCCACCGCCCGCTGGAACGCGCGGTCGAGCGCGTAGGTCATCACCGAGTTCTGCGCGTTGCGGTACTCGGGCCGGTTCATCGTGACGACGCGCGGTCGCTGCCGCGCACCTCGTACAGCGACCGG
Source organism: uncultured Actinomycetota bacterium (assembly GCA_963764485.1). Classification (GTDB taxonomy): domain Bacteria; phylum Actinomycetota; class Actinomycetes; order Mycobacteriales; family Jatrophihabitantaceae; genus Jatrophihabitans. The sequence continues at coordinate 482,210 of CAVXSM010000001.1, forward strand.
CTCATCGTCAGTCATGGCTGTAGCTCCTCGCGCAGGACGGTCTTGAGGACCTTGCCGGACGGGTTGCGGGGCAGCGCGTCGACGAACTCGACCCGCTTGCGGCACCTTGTAGTTGGCCAGCCGCTCGCGGCAGTGCGCGACGACGGCGTCGGCGTCGAGCGTCGCGTCCGGCCGGCGCACGACCAGCGCCAGGCCGACCTCGCCCGAGCCGCTCGTCGGGCACGCCGATGACGGCCGACTCGGCCACGCCGTCGAGCCGGGCGAGCGCCTGCTCGACCTCGGCCGGGTACACGTTGAAGCCGCCGCTGATGTACATGTCCTTGAGCCGGTCGGTGATCGTCAGGTAGCCGGCGTCGTCGAGGGTGCCGACGTCGCCGGTGTGCAGCCAGCCGTCGGCGTCGATCGCGGCCGCGGTCGCCTCGGGATCGTCGAGGTAGCCGAGCATGACGTTCGGCCCGCGCAGCAGCAGCTCGCCCTGCTCGCCGATGCGGGTCTCGAAGCCGGCGACGGCGCGGCCGCAGGTGCGGGCCACGACGTCCGGCGGGTCGTCGCGGCGGCACATCGTCGCCACCACGGCCTCGGTCATCCCGAACGCGGTCAGCACGATCTCGAAGCTGAGCTCGCTCTGCATCCGCTCGACCAGCGCGACCGGCACGACGGCCGCGCCGGTGACGGCGAACCGCAGCGACGACAGGTCGTGATCGGCCCGGGCCGGGTGGTCGAGGATCGTCTGGTAGATCGTCGGTGCGCCGGGCAGCACGGTGATCCGCTCGGCCGCGATCAGCCGCATCGCCGCCGTCGACGTCGTAGACCGCCTGCGGCACGATCGTCGCGCCGGTGAGCAGGCACGACGACGATGCCGGCCTTGTAGCCGAAGCTGTGGAAGAACGGGTTGATCACGAGGTAGCGGTCGGCGCGCGCCGACCTCGCCGCACTCGGCCCAGGCCCGCGCCACGTCGAGCACCTGCCGGTGCGCGGACAGCACGCCCTTCGACCGCCCGGTCGTGCCCGGACGTGAACAGGATGTCGCTGACGTCGTCGGGCGTGACGGCCGCGGCCCGCGCGTCGGCGTCGTCGAGCGGGACGGCCGCCGGCCAGCGCCGGCGAGCTCGTCCCACGCCGACGGCGCCCGTCGGCGACCGGCGACGTCGTCGAGCGGGATCTGGACGACCGTGTGCAGGTCGGGCAGCCCGTCGGCTCCGGCGGCTCGCGCAGCTCGGCCAGCCGGTCGGCGCCGAGGAACGGCCCGGCGACGACGAGGGCGACGGCGCCGGGTGCGCTGCAGGATGTCGAGCGCCTCGTGCCCGGTGTAGCGGGTGTTGATCGGGACGAGCGTGGCGCCGGCGTAGTGCACGCCCAGGGCGGCCACGACCCAGTGCTGGGTGTTCGGCGCCCAGACCGCGACCCGGTCGCCCGGCTGCGACGCCGCGGGCCAGATAGAACGCGGGCGACCGTGCGCACCTCGCTCGTGCAGCTCGGCCCAGGTCAGCCGCACCGGCGCCGTCGACGACGCGCCTCGGCGTCACCGAACTCGCGCGCGGCGCGCGCGAGGGCCTCGCGGGATGGTCGACATCGCGTACTCTCCAGACGCTACCTAGCAAGTGCTTGGTAGGGTAGCGTACGCGCATGAGCGCGAGCCAGACGGCGAGCGGACGACGAGTTCCGGGCCGAGGTCCGCGACTGGCTCGAGACCGAGCTGCCCGGCGACTTCGCCGGCTGCGCGGGCGCCGGCGGCCCGGGCCGCGAGCACGAGGCGTTCGCCGAGCGGCTGGCCTGGCACAAGCACCTCGCCGCCGCCGGCTGGACCTGCCTGGGCTGGCCGGTCGAGCACGGCGGCCGCGGCGCGCACCGTCGCCCAGCAGGTGATCTTCCACGAGGAGTACGCCCGCGCCGACGCGCCGCACGGCGTCAACCACTTCGGCGAGGAGCTGATCGGCCCGACCCTGATCGCGTTCGGCACGCCGGAGCAGCAGGCAGCGCTTCCTGCCGCGGATCAAGTCGCTGGACGAGCTGTGGTGCCAGGGCTACTCCGAGCCCGGCGCCGGCTCCGACCTCGCGCGGTGTCAGCACCGCGGCCACGGCTCGTCGACGGCGAGTGGTCGATCACCGGGCAGAAGGTCTGGACGTCGCTGGCCCACGTGGCCGACTGGTGCTTCGTCGTCGCCCGCACCGAGCCCGGCTCGACGCGGCACCAGGGGCTGTCCTACCTGCTCGTGCCGATGAAGCAGCCCGGCGTCGACGTCCGGCCGATCCGCCAGCTCACCGGCACGTCGGAGTTCAACGAGGTGTTCTTCGACGACGCCCGCACCGACGAGTCGATGGTCGTCGGCGAGGTCGGCGACGGGTGGCGGGTCGCGATGGGCACGCTCGGCGTTCGAACGCGGCGTCGCCACCCTCGGCCAGCAGGTCGGCTTCCGCCGCGAGCTCGACGCGCGTCGTCGCGCTGGCCAAGCGCACCGGCGCGTATCGACGACCCGGTCATCCGCGACCGAGCTCACCCGGTCGTGGGTCGGGCTCGAGGTGATGCGCGCGCACGCCCAGCGCACGCTGGCCAGCGTCACGTCCGGCGACGCCCGGCACCGAGGCCAGCGTGGCCAAGCTGCTCTGGGCGCACTGGCACCGCGACCTCGGCGAACTGGCGATGGAGGTCGCCGGGGCCGGCGTCGATGGTCGAGGGCGACGGACGGCCTGGACGAGTGGCAGCGGCTGTTCCTGTTCACCCGCGCCGACACGATCTACGGCGGCTCGGACGAGATCCAGCGCAACATCATCGCCGAGCGCACGCTCGGCCTGCCCCGCGAGGTGCGCGCATGAACGCACCGCCGCCGTACCCGGCCGGGCACGCGCTGCTCGACCGGCAAGGTCGTCGTCGTCACCGCGTCGGCCGGCGCCGGCATCGGCCAGGCGGCGGCGCGCCGCTGCCTCGAAGAGGGCGCGCGGGTGCGTGCATCAGCGACACCCACGAGCGCCGGCTCGGCGAGACGCTCGACGCGCTGCAGGCCGAGCACGGCGACGCGGTCGCGGCCGTGCCGTGCGACGTCACCGACGAGGCGCAGGTGCAGCACCTGATCGACACCGCGGTCGCGACGTTCGGCCGGCTCGACGTCATGATCAACAACGCCGGGCTGGGCGGGACCGAAGTCGCTGCTCGAGATGACCGACGACGAGTGGACGCCGGGTTCTCGACGTCACCCTCAACGGCACGTTCCGCTGCACCCGCGCCGCGCTGCGGCAGATGGTCGCGCAGGGCGGCGGGGGAGCGGTCGTCAACAACGCCTCGGTGATCGGCTGGCGGGCGCAGGAGGGGCAGGCGCACTACGCCGCGGCGAAGGCCGGCGTCATGGCCCTCACCCGGTGCGCGGCCCTCGACGTCGGCCGCGCACGGCATCCGGGTCAACGCCGTCGCGCCGAGCCTGGCGATGCACCCGCACCTGGTGAAGGTCACCAGCGACGAGCTGCTGGCCGAGCTCACCGAGCGCGAGGCGTTCGGCCGCTACGCCGAGCCGTGGGAGGTCGCCAACGTGATGGTGTTCCTGGCCAGCGACTACTCGTCCTACCTCACCGGCGAGGTCGTCTCCGTCAGCAGCCAGCACCCATGAGCGACTCGCGCATGACCGCGACACGGATCGGCGCGGCGAGCTGCTCGGCGATCGCCGCCGGCCTGTTCGCCGACCGCGGGCTGCGCGCGACGACCGTCCGCGACATCGCCGACGCGGCCGGCATCCTGTCCGGCAGCCTGTACCACCACTTCGACTCCAAGGAGTCGATGGTCGACGAGATCCTGCGCGGCTTCCTCGACGACGCTGTTCGCGCGCTACCGCGAGATCGTCGCCCGCGAGCTCGGCCCGCGGGCCACGCTCGAGGCCGTGGTCGTCGCCTCGTTCGCAGGCGATCGACGAGCACAACGCCGCCGTCGCGATCTACCAGGCCGAGGCCCGCCGCCTCGCCGAGCAGCCGCGCTTCGGCTACATCGGCGAGCGGCTCACCGAGTTCCGCCGGATGTGGCACGACGTGCTGAGCGCCGGCATCGCCGACGGCAGCTTCCGCGCCGACCTCGACGTCGAACTGTCCTACCGGTTCCTGCGCGACACGGTGTGGGTCGGCGTCGGCTGGTACCGCCCCGGGGGCAAGCTGACCATCGACGACATCGCCCGCCAGTACCTGTCCATCGTCCTCGACGGCATCGCCGCCCGGCGCGCCGACCGCCGCACGAGGAGCCCGCCATGGCCGAGGCCTACCTCGTCGACGCCGTCCGCACCCCGGTCGGCCGGCGCAAGGGCGCGCTGTCGCAGGTGCACCCGGCCGACCTCGGCGCGCACGTCATCACCGCGCTGTTCGACCGCAACCCGGGCGCCGACCCGGACGCCGTCGACGACGTCATCTTCGGCTGCATCGACACCCTCGGCCCGCAGGCCGGCGACATCGCCCGCACCTGCTGGCTGGCCGCCGGCTTCTCCGAAGAGGTGCCCGGCGTGACGATCGACCGGCAGTGCGGCTCGAGCCAGCAGGCGGTGCACTTCGCGGCGCAGGCCGTGCTGAGCGGCACCGCCGACCTCGTCGTCGCCGGCGGCGTGCAGAACATGACGCGCGATCCCGATCGCCTCGGCGATGATGGTCGGCCCGCAGTTCGGCTTCGACACCCCGTTCGCCGGCTCGGTCGGCTGGGAGAAGCGCTACGGCGATCAGGAGGTCTCGCAGTTCCGCGCCGCCGACATGATCGCCGAGAAGTGGGACATCAGCCGCGAGCAGATGGAGGAGTTCGCGCTGGAGAGCCACCGCCGGGCGCATCGCCGCGATCGACGAGGGCCGCTTCGACCGCGAGATCGTCGCCGTTCGGCGAGATGACCACCGACGAGGGCCCGCGCGCCGACACGACGCCTGGAGAAGATGGCCGGCCTGAAGACGCTGCGCGACGGCGGCCGGATCACCGCCGCCGTCGTCGTCGCAGATCTCCGATGCCGCCAGCGCGGTGCTCGTCGCGTCCGCGGACGCGGTGCGCCGCTTCGGGCTCACGCCCCGGGCCCGGGTGCACCACATCTCGGTGCGCGGCGACGACCCGGTCTACATGCTCACCGCCCCGATCCGGGCCACCCGGTACGCGCTCGGGAAGGCCGGCATGACACTCGACGACATCGACCTCGTCGAGATCAACGAGGCGTTCGCGTCGGTCGTGCTGGCCTGGGCGAAGGACACCGGCGCCGACCTCGCCAAGGTCAACGTCAACGGCGGGGCGATCGCGCTCGGCCACCCGATCGGCGCCACCGGCACCAAGCTGATGGCCACGCTGCTCAACGAGCTCGAGCGCACCGGCGGCCGCTACGGGCTGCAGACGATGTGCGAGGGCGGCGGCCAGGCCAACGTCACGATCATCGAACGCCTCTAGGCTTGGCCGCCCAGCGGCGCAACACGCCGGACCGCACGCCGCACCGGGGCCAGGCCTTCGGGGTTGCGGCGAAAGAGTGAATCCTGGTTCACTGCTTGAGTGGCATACCGGCGAACTCCGGCGATCCAGGCCCGGATCGACGCCCAGCGCGCCGCCATCGTCGGCGCGGCCGCCGACCTGCTCGCCGAACAGGGCTACGCCGGCTGCACCATGGCCGCCGTCTCGGCGCGCGCCGGCGTGGCGGCCGGCACCGTCTACAAGCACTTCGCCGGCAAGGTCCGCGCTGGTCGCCGAGGTCTTCCGCAGCATCGTCACCCACGAGGTCGAGGTCGTCCGTGCGGCGGCCGCCACCGGTTCCGCCGACCGAGCGGACCACCGCCGTCGTCGAGACCTTCGCCGGCCGCGCGCTGAAGTCCCCGCGCCGGGCCTACGTGCTGCTGGTCGAGCCGGTCGACCCGGTGATCGACGAACTGCGCCTGGAGTTCCGCGCACGCCTTCCGCGACGTCATCGCCGACGCCATCAGGCACGGCGTCGCCGCCGGTGAGCTGCCTCCGCAGAACGCGTCCGTCGTCGCCGCGGCGCTCGTCGGCGCCATCGGCGAGGCGCTCGTCGGCCCGCTCGCCACCGGCGCCGAGGACCCCGACACCGTCCCCACCCTCGATCGAATTCACCCACCGAGCCATCGGAGGCAGCGACCGTGCCCACCCATGAGGTCACCAACCAGGTCCCGCCGCTCGTCGGCACCGACATCACCACCCACCCGGCGCTGATCGAGGGCCTGCACCGCGAGGGCGCCGGCTGGGCCGAGGCCGAGGTCCGCGAGCTCGGCGCACTCGGTAACAGCGAGCACTGGCAGGAGGCGGGCCGGCTGGCCAACGACCACCCGCCGGTGCTGCGCACCCACGACCGGTACGGCCACCGGATCGACGAGGTCGAGTACCTGCCGCAGTACCACGACCTGATGCGGACGGCCGTCGAGCACGGGCTGCACGGCGCGCCGTGGGCCGACGACCGCGCCGGTGCCCACGTCGCCCGGGCGGCCAAGGTGGTGTCGTGGGGAGTGGCCGACGCCGGGCACCTGTGCCCGATCTCGATGACCTACGCCGTCGTCCCGGCACTGCGCACCACCCCCGACCTGGCCGCCCAGTTCGAGCCGCTGCTGACCAACCGGGTGTACGACCCGGCCTGCGGCCGCCGCTCACCAAGCGCGGGCTGATCGCCGGCATGTCGATGACCGAGAAGCAGGGCGGCTCCGACGTCCGGGCCAACACCACCCGGGCCGTGCCGAGCGCGGACGGCAGCTACCGGCTCACCGGCCACAAGTGGTTCACCTCGGCCCCGATGTCGGACCTGTTCCTCACCCTGGCCCAGGCGCCGGGCGGCCTGTCCTGCTTCCTGGTGCCGCGGGTGCTGCCCGACGGCACCCGCAACGCCTTCTTCCTGCAGCGGCTCAAGGACAAGCTCGGCAACAAGTCCAACGCGTCCAGCGAGGTCGAGTACGACGGCGCGCTCGGCTGGCTGGTCGGCGACGAGGGCCGCGGCGTGGCCACGATCATCGAGATGGTCAACATGACCCGGCTCGACTGCGCGCTGATGGCCGCCGGGGGCATGCGCATCGGCACCGCCCAGGCGATCCACCACGCGACGCACCGGCACGCGTTCGGCCAGGCGCTCATCGACCAGCCGGCGATGGCCAACGTTCTCGCCGATCTCGCGATCGACTCCGAGGCGGCGACCACGGTGGTCATGCGCATCGCCGGCGCCGTCGACCGAGCCGGCCGCGGCGACGCGTCCGAGCGGGCGTTCCGCCGGGTGGCGCTGTCGGTCACGAAGTACTGGCTGTGCAAGCGACTTGCGTCGCACACGGTCGAGGCGCTCGAGTGCCTCGGGCGGCAACGGCTACATCGAGGACTCCGGCATGCCGCGGCTGTACCGCGAGGCGCCCGCTCGTCTCCATCTGGGAGGGCTCGGGCAACGTCGCGGCACTGGACACGCTGCGCGCGATGGGCAAGGAACCGGAGGCGATCGAGGCGTTCTTCGGCGAGCTCGAGCTCGCCGGCCGGCGCTCGACGCCCGCTACGACGACGCGCTGGCCCTGCTGCGCAAGCAGTTCTCCGACCTCGACGACCTGCAGTTCCGGGCGCGGCGCATCGTCGAGCAGATGGCGATGCTGCTGCAGGGCGTCGCTGCTGCTGCGGCACGGCGACGCCGGCGGTCGCCGACGCGTTCGTCGCGCTCCCGGCTCGGCGGCGACTGGGGCGTCGCCTACGGGACGCTGCCGGCCGGGCGTCGACACCGCGGCGATCCTCGACCGCGCCCGCATCGCATGACGGCTGACCTGGCAGCAGCGGCCTGGCCGAGGGCGACGACTCGCTGTTCGCCGGCCGCCCCGACGCCGGTCGACACGGCGACCTACCCGACGCTGACCTACGAGGTGACCGGCCGGATCGCCCGGATCACGTTCAACCGGCCGCGAGCAGGGCAACGCGATCACGCCGGACACCCCGCTCGACCTCGCCCACGCCGTCGAGCGGGCCGATCTCGACCCGCGGGTGCACGTGATGGTGGTGTCGGGCCGGGGGAGCGGCTTCTGCGGCGGCTACGACCTGGCGATGTTCGCCGAGCAGGACCCGGCGCAGACCGACGCCGGACGCCCGCTCGGCCGAGCCGCGCGACGGCACGGTGCTCGACCCGGTCGCGCAGGCCCGCAACCACGACCCGTCCCGCGTCTGGGACCCGATGGTCGACTACGCGATGATGAGCCGGTTCAACCGCGGCTTCGCCAGCCTGCTGCACGCCGACAAGCCGACCGTCGCAAAGCTGCACGGCTTCTGCGTGGCCGGCGGCACGGACATCGCCCTGTTCGCCGACCAGATCGTGGCGGCGGCCGACACCAAGATCGGCTACCCGCCGACCCGGGTGTGGGGGATCCCGGCGGCCGGGATGTGGGCGCACCGGCTCGGCGACCAGCGGGCCAAGCGGCTGCTGTTCACCGGCGACACGATCACCGGGGCCGAGGCCGCGGAATGGGGCCTGGCGATCGAGGCGCCGACGCCCGGACGAGCTCGACGAGCGCACCGAGATCCTGCTCGAGCGGATCGCCCGGATGCCGCTGAATCAGCTGATGATGGCGAAACTGGCGCTGAACTCGGCGCTGCTTGCGCAGGGGGTCGCGACCAGCGGGATGGTCAGCACGGTCTTCGACGGGATCGCCCGGCACACCCGCGAGGGCCACGGCTTCGTGGGCCGGGCGGTCGAGGCCGGGCTTCCGGCAGGCGGTCGCGGACCGCGACGAGCCGTTCGGAGACGCCGGCCGCACCGTCTACCGCGGTTGACCCACGTACGCGAGGCGTGGCCCGGCTGCGGCGCGACTCGCGGCGAGTCGCGCCGCAGCGGGGCCACAACGGAACGCAACCACCCATGTGGCGACAACAGACGCGATAAGCGCTCGCGCGAAGAGCCGCGGCCGGCGCGAGCGGAGCGAGCTTGCCTCTGAGGAGGTCCGACCGATGGCGATTCAGTCGAGCGAAGCGAGCGGTCTCTGAGGAGCCCGCCAGTGCGGCGATTGAGGAAGTCAGCTCAGCTGGCGACGCGGTGCGGCGAGGCCATCGCGAGGTCACGGACCCGCGAACCGGTGCAGTGACCGTTGGGCAGGATCTCGCCGAAGTCCTCGAAAACGACCACGCCGTTGCACAACAGGCTCCAGCCCTGCTCGGGGTGCGCTGAGACTACGTGGGCCGCGTCGCGGTCGACGGCGTCGGCAGTGGGGCACGCCGGGGTGTGGCGGCACGAGCGGAGGGCCGGGGTGACGGCCGTTGTGTCGGTCATGGCTGCTTCCTGTAATCGCTTCCGGTGTTCCTGGTCAAGTGTGCAATAAAATGTGCGGTTGTCCAGCGCACGCGCGGGTCCTGTGGATTTAGAGGCCGAAAGGCCCGTGCGTGATACCGAAAGACCTAGCGCCCTAATGTTAAATCCGCGTTGTGTTTGACTTCACACTAACCACACATTGACGGATTCGCAAGTACCTGAATCACTTCGCAGCTCAGGTCCGTCCGTCGCGATCCTGGGCCCGGCGCAGGGCGGCGTCGCGGGGCACCCAGTCGGCCAGCACGGCCGGGAAGCCGGCGGCCAGGGCGGCCTGGACCACCTCGTCGTCGTCGTCGATCACCGCAGCGATGCCACGCGGGGCCAGCCGGCGAAGGACGCTCACCTTGTACGACGGGGCCGGCCGGTAGTCGCCGTTCGGGCGCAGGTACAGCTCAGCGCCGGGCAGGCCGTGCTCGGCCAGCCAGTCGGCGGTGACCTCGCGCAGCCACTCGGGCCGGCCGGTCAGCCAGACGATCTCGTGCGAGCGGGCGAGATCGGCCACCAGGGCCGCCCCTTCGCTGAGCAATGTGTCCGACGTCGGCGGCGTCGAAGAACGCGTTCCAGGCCCGGCGCCGCTCGAGGTGGTGCAGCCGGTGCCGAACGTCGGCGACCACCCCGTCGATGTCGAACACCGCTAACACCCCGCCAGCCTATGAGGCGGCGTGGAATCATCGACGGGTGCGCTTCATCGGGCCCGTCGCCACCGTTCGAGTTGACCTACGACGACGTCTTCATGATCCCGGCGCGCTCGGATGTCCAATCCCGCTTCGACGTGGATCTGTCGACCGCGGACGGCAGCGGGACGACGATCCCGATCGTCGTGGCCAACATGACCGCCGTGGCCGGGCGCCGGATGGCCGAGACGCTCGCCCGCCGCGGCGGGCTGACCGTGTTGCCGCAGGACATCCCGGTACCGGTCGTGCACGACGTCGTCACGTGGGTGAAGGGCCGCCACCACGTCGTCGAGACCGCTTTGACCCTGTCGCCGCACAGCACGGTGAGCGATGCGCTGGCCCTGCTGCCCAAGCGGGCGCACGGCGCGGTGATCGTGGTCGAGGACGACCGTCCCGTGGGCGTGGTCACCGAGTCCGACTGCTACGGGGCCGAGCGCTTCGCCCAGCTGCATCAGGTCATGACTCCCGACCCGCTGACCCTCGTCGATCCGATCGAACCGGCCCAGGCCTTCGCCGAGCTCGACGCCAAGCGGCGCAAGCTCGCGCCGGTCGTCGACCGCAACGGCCGGCTGATCGGCGTCGTCACCCGCACCGGCGCGCTGCGCTCGACCATCTACCGTCCCGCCGTCGACCAGCACGGCAGCCTGCGGGTGGCGGCCGCGATGGGCGTGAACGGTGACGTCAAGGCCCGGGCGGCCGACCTGCTCGACACCGGCATCGACCTGCTCGTGCTCGACACCGCTCATGGGCACCAGCAACGCATGATCGAAGCGCTGGCGGCCGTGCGCTCGCTCGCGCCGCAGGTGCCGGTGGTCGCCGGGAACGTCGTATCGTCGGACGGCACCCGGGAGCTCATCGCCGCCGGCGCCGACATCGTCAAGGTCGGCGTCGGGCCGGGCGCGATGTGCACGACCCGGATGATGACCGGCGTCGGTCGCCCGCAGTTCTCGGCCGTCGTCGAATGCGCCGCCGCCGCGGCCGAGCTCGGCCGGCACGTCTGGGCCGACGGGGGAGTGCGTCACCCGCGTGACGTCGCGCTGGCCCTGGCGGCCGGCGCCTCCGCGGTCATGATCGGCTCCTGGTTCGCCGGCACCTACGAATCGCCGGGCGATCTGCACGTGGCACCGGACGGCCGGTTGTACAAGGACAGTTTCGGCATGGCGTCGGCCCGGGCGGTGGCCAGCCGTACGTCGGGCGAGAGCCCGTTCGAGCGGGCCCGCAAGGGGTTGTACGAAGAGGGCATCTCCAGCGGGCGGCAGTTCCTCGACCCGGCCCGGCCCGGCGTCGAGGACCTGCTCGACACGATCACCGCCGGCGTGCGCTCGGCCTGCACCTACGCGGGCGCGGCCACGCTGGCCCAGTTGCACGAACGCGCGATCGTCGGGGTGCAGAGCAGCGCCGGATTCGACGAAGGCCGCCCCCTGCACGCCGGGTGGTGAGAAGCTAGGACCATGGCGGGCCACGACCACGTGCACGCCGCGGCCGGACGCGCCGACCGGCGGTGGCTGCTCGGCGCGCTGGCCGTCGTGGTCGCCTTCATGGCGGCCGAGGTGGTGGCCGGGCTGTTGGCCCACTCGCTCGCGCTGCTGGCCGACGCCGGCCACATGCTCACCGACGCCGCGGCCCTGCTGGTAGCGGTGATCGCGTCCCGGCTCGCCGAGCGCCCGGCCCGCGGCGCCTACACCTACGGCTTCGCCCGCGTGGACGCACTGTCCGGGCAGGCCAACGGCATCACGCTGCTGCTGCTCGCGGTCTGGTTCACCGTCGAGGGCGTCCGCCGACTGATCGATCCGGCCGACGCCCGCGGCGGCGTGGTCGCGATCGTCGCGGTGATCGGCGTGCTGGTGAACCTGGTCGCCACCTGGCTGGCCGGCCGGGCCGATCGGTCGAGCCTGAACGTCCGCGGCGTGCTGGCCCACCTCGTCACCGACATCTGGGCCTTCGCCGCCACCCTCGCCGCCGGGTTGGTCATCGTCTGGACCGGTTGGCTGCGGGCCGACCCGGTGGCGTCGCTTGCTCGTCGCCGCCCTGATGGCGTGGACGGGCGCCCGGCTGGTGCGCGAGGCGGGCCGGGTGTTCCTCGAGGCCGCCCCGGCCGGCTTCGACCCGCAGCAACTAGGCGCCGAGCTGGCCGCGGTCGACGGCGTCGCCCAGGTGCACGACCTGCACGTATGGGTGCTGGGGTCGAACGAGGCGGCGATGTCGGCGCACGTGCTCGTCAGCCCCACCTTCGACTGCCACGAGGTGGCCGAAGCCCTGCGCCTACGGCTCACGGCCGAGCACGGCATCGATCACGTCACGCTGCAGGTCGACCACGCCGACCAGCAACTGCACGACGCCGCCAACTGCGCCGACGCCCACGGCGCGGTGCACATCGCGCCGGCCGAACGGAGCTGACCGCGCGGGTCGGTCGACGGAACCGCTCCCACGTGATTGGGTCCAGTGAAACGGTGGAAGGATCCGACCATGTTGCTGCCGATGCCGCCGACCAGCTCGCTGTTCCTGCTCGGTGAGAGCCGGGAGCACCCGATGCATGTCGGCAGCCTGCAGCTGTTCGTCCCGCCGGACGGCGCCGACGCGCTCGACGTCCGGGCCGATGTTCGACGAAGCGATCGCGCAGGACGAGGTCGCGCCGCTGTTCCAGAAGCGGCCACGCCGATCGATCACGTCACTTGGGCCAATGGGGGTGGGAGACCGACCGGATGTTCGACCTCGAACACCACGTGCGGCGCAACGCCCTGCCGCAACCGGGCCGCATCCTCGAACTGCTCGCGCTGTGCTCGCGGCTGCACTCGACGCTGCTCGACCGGCATCGCCCGCTGTGGGAGATGCACCTGATCGAGGGGCTGGACGACGGCCGTTACGGCATCTACTTCAAGGTCCACCACTCGCTGGTCGACGGCGTCTCGGCGCTGCGGTTGCTGTCGCGGATGCTGAGCCCGGACGCCGACGAGCGCGGCATGCCGGCACCGTGGGCGCCGCGCGAGCGCAAGCGCAAGCCCGCGTCGCGGAGCGGATCCGGTGGCAACGGAGCCCTGAGCACGCTCGGCGATGTCGCCGGTCTCGGCCCGGCGCTCGCCCGCACGATCAGCCGCGCGCTCAAGGACCAGAGCGGCACGATGTCGCTGGCCGCGCCCAAGTCGATGTTCAACGTCCCGATCACCGGCGCCCGCCGCTTCGCGGCGCAGTCGTGGCCGATGGAGCGGATCAAGGCGAGTCGGCAAGGCCAGCGACGCCACCGTCAACGACGTCGTGCTCGCGATGTGCTCGGGGGCACTGCGCAACTACCTGATCAGCATGGACGCGCTGCCGGAGGCGCCGCTGATCGCGATGGTCCCGGTTTCGTTGCACGGTGAGGAGTCCGGCTCGACCGACGGCGGCGGCAACGCGGTCGGCGTCGTCATGTGCAACCTCGGCACCGACCGGGCCGGCGCGGGCGAACGGCTCGACACGGTGCATCGCTCGATGAACGAGGGCAAGGAAGCACTGCGGTCGATGTCACCGATGCAGATCCTGGCCATGAGCGCGCTGAGTTGCAGCCCGCTGGCGGTCTGGCCGGTGCTGGGGTTGACCGGCACGGTGCGGCCGCCGTTCAATCTGGTGATCTCGAACGTGCCCGGCCCGCGGCAGCCGATGTACTGGAACGGCGCGCGCCTGGACGGCCTGTACCCGCTGTCCATCCCGCTCGACGGCCAGGCGCTGAACATCACCTGCACGAGCTATTCGAACGAGATCGCGTTCGGTCTGACCGGTTGTCGCCGGACCGTGCCCCACTTGCAGCGGCTGCTCGGCTACCTCGACGACGAGTTGCTCGCGCTGGAGCGCGCGGTCGGCATCTGAACTGGTCAGAGGTCGAGCGTGATCCGGCCCGTCCCGCGGGAGACGCACAGCGCCATCCGGGTGTCGCGTTGCTGGTCGGTCAGGCAGCGGTCGCGGTGCTCGACCGCGCCGCCGATGAGCGCAACCGGGCACGTCCCGCAGAACCCCTGCCGGCAGGAGTAGGCGACGTCGGGGAGCACGGACCGGACGGCGGCGAGCGCGGTCTGGTCCGCGGCCACCGGCACGACGTGGCCGCTGCGGGCGAGCACGACCTCGAACGGTTCACCGCCGACCACCGGCGGCGGGGAGAACCGCTCGTAGTGCAGCGTCGCGACCCGCTCGGCCGGGATCTGGGCCCGGATGGCCTCGATCATCGGCGGCGGACCGCAGGTGTAGAGCGCGGCGCCGGGCGGCGCCAGCTCGACGATCTTCTGGCCGTCGGGGCGGCCGTACTCGTCGTCGGGCCAGATGTGCACCCGCGCCGGATCGAGCCGTTCCACCTCGTCGATGAACGGCATCGCGGCGCGGGTCCGGCCGGTGTAGACGAAGACCCAGTCGACGTCGCGGGCGACCGCGTCGTGCAGCATCGGCAGGATCGGCGTGATGCCGATGCCGCCGGCGACGAACAGGTAGCGCTCGACCGCGATGAACGGAAAGGCGTTGCGCGGCCCGCGCAGGATGAGCTCGGTGCCGACCCGCAGCTCGTGCATTTCGAGCGATCCGCCACCGCCTTCGGGCAACCGGCGGACCGCGATCCGATAGTGGTCGCGCTCGGCCGGCGCGCCGCACAGCGAGTACTGCCGCAGTCGGCCGGATGGGAGTTCCACGTCGAGGTGGGCGCCGGGGTGCCAGCGCGGCAGCGGCCGCCCGTCGACCGGCTCGAGGCGCAGGCTGACCACGTCATCGCCCACCGCATCGATGCCGCCGACCCGGACGTACAACCGCCGATCGACCGCCGCGATCTCCGGGCGCAGCCGTCCGGAGACGCCCGACATCTTCTCGTAGGCGAACACGATCGCCCCGAGGGCCCGCATCGTCCACGCTTGCGGCCGGTACGGGGGAGCCCCAGTCACGTCTCGGCGAGCGCGTCCGCGGCGAGAGCAGCGGGGGACTGCGCAAGGTAGGCGACGGCCTGACTCGTCGAGCCCTCCTGGGTCGGGTGGTAGCCCGGCTGCAGGTAGCGCCACGCGCACCCGGCGACGTTCAGGTAGCTCGGCGTCAGCCCCTTCGCGGCCGTCCGCACGAGATCGCGGAATCGCGGCTTGCGCGGCTGGTCGAGCGTCGGATCGTTGGCCATGAGGAACTGCACGCCACGCACCCAGAGGTAACCCAGCGCGGTGGCGCCGACGACGTAGGTCCGGGCCCGGCGCAGGTAGCGCCCGTCGACGTGCATGTAGACGTCGTAGGCCACCGACCGGTGCTCGACCTCTTCGGCGCCGTGCCAGCGCAGCAGGTCGAGCATCCGCTCGTCGGCGCCGGCGACATCGAGGCCGGGGGAGTTGAGGATCCAGTGGCCGAGGAAGGCGGTGATGTGCTCGATCGCCGCGACCAGCGCCAGCCGCTCGATCAGCCACTCCTCCCGCTTCTTGCCGGTGAGCCGGCGCGAGCCCAGCAGCCGCCGGAACAGGTGCTCGAGATCGGCGACGTACTCGCTGGTGTCGAGACCCTGCTCGATGAAGTAGTCCTGCACGCCCTGGTGCGCCCCGGCGTGCATGCCCTCTTGACCGATGAACCCCAGGACGTCCTCGCGCAGTTGCTCGTCCTGGATGAGCGGCAACGCATCGGCGAAGACCTTGACGAACCAGCGTTCGCCCTCGGGCAGCAGTATGTGCAGCACGTTCAGCATGTGCGACGCGAAATCCTCGCCCGGGATCCAGCGCAGCGGCAGGCCGGTCCAGTCGAACTTGACCTCGCGGGCGTGCAGCGCGACGCGTTCGGGCTCGGTGCGCAGCCGATCGTAGGTGGCGGTCATCGGTGGGCTCCCGTTCGAACGTGGGCGCCGATGAAATCGGCGGTCAGCCCCGCGATCACCTCGGGTTGCTCGTGCACGATCCAGTGACCGCCGGGCACCGTGTGCGTCGTCAGGTCGGCCACCCAGGGGAGCGGCGACTCGAGGGCCAGCGGCGCGGTCACGAATTTGTCGTCGACCGGAGCGATGACCTGCACCGGCATCGGGGCCGGGCGGGGGGTCGACCGGCCGAGACTGCGCAGCATGTTCGCGCGATAGAGCCAGATGCCGTTCACCTTGTCGGCCTCGCTTCGCGGCGGGGGTGGCACCGCGGCCGAACCCGCGCCGGGCCGGCGCAGCGCGCGATCCATCAGGGCCGAGCGGGCCAGGGCCTCGGGCAGCGCGGGGCAGCTGGAACAGCACCGTGTAGTACGACGAGGCGAGCTGCTTCAGCGCCGCGCGCGGGTGCCGGCGGCCCTGCCGCAACCAGCCGGCGGCGTAGTCGAGTGAGGGACCGGACACCGAGGTGAACGTGGCGATCCGGCCGGCCAGCCGATCGCCGGTGATGGCCGGCCAGGCCTGGATGGAACCCCAGTCGTGGCCCAGCAGGTGCACCGGCTCGTCCGGGCTCACCGCGTCCGCCACCGCGGCGAGATCGTCGGCGAGCTGACTCATCCGGTAGGCCCTGCGCCGCCCGGGCTGATCGGAGCCGCCGGCCCCGCGTACGTCGTAGGTCACGACGTGGAACTGCTCGGCCAGCAGCGCGACCACGCCGTCCCACACCGAGTGGTTGTCGGGATAACCGTGCACGGCGAGCACGGTCGGCGCCGATCGGTCGCCCGACTCGTATACGGCCAGGGTCACGCCGTCGGTGCAGGTCACTGTGCGCTGGCTGGTTGTCATCGTCCTGCCTCCTGCGGCCCACTTCTAGAAAAGTGCAGTACCTGATACACACCGTCGCATGTAGTCGCCACTATCCCGGCCCCGACCGGCAGGTGTCAACCGCCGGCGGCGTGACGTCGCGTACTGCTGGGTATGGTGCGGCCACGCGCAAGGCGTTCGCGACCTCGTGCGCCGCGGTGCTGGCCGCCGTCACGCTCACGGCAATGCCCGTCGCGCCGCACGTCCACTGATCGGCGAACGCCGCGCTTATACGACGCTCGCCATCGTGGGTGCATGACCGCGATCAGGACCGCCACATGGTCGGTTGCCGCCCTCGCCGCTGCCCTCGGGGCCGGGCTCGCGGCGGGCGCGGGGACGGTCGAGCTGCAGCGCGTCGATCCCGTGGCGTTGAGCACCGTGGCGAACTCGGGCGCGGTCTGGAGCCTGGTGGCGTTAGTCGTGGCGGCCACAGTCGCGCGCGCACGGGCCACCGCGGTCGTCGCCGGGCTGTTGGCGCTCACCGGCGAGGTCGCCGGCTACTACCTCTGGGTCTCGCAGGTCCGGCACATCCCGGTGCTGCCGTCGGAGGAACTGCTCTGGACCGTGGCCGCGCTGTGGATCGGCCCACTCCTCGGCTTGGCGGCGTTCGCCGTGCGCTGGGGCCCGAATGAACACCGGACGGTGGCCCTCTCGGCGGTGGCCGGCGTGGTGGCCGGGGAGGGGTGGTACCTGATCCGGATCGCCGGCCTGCCGGGCTCGGGGTGGGTGGAGCTCGGCGTGGCCGCGGCCGTGGGCGCGGGGGCGCAGGTCGGCTCGGCGCGGACCGCGCAGACGCGGTTCAGCGCCATCGGCGCCGGCGTGCTCACCGCGGTCATCGTGTACTCCGCCTACCAGCTACTGAGCTTCGGGTAGGGCCGCCCACGGCGGTGCGGCCAGCGCGTCACGCAGGAACGTCACGACCAGAGCGTTGAACAACTCCGGCAGCTCGAGCGGCAGCGCGTGGGTGCCCGGCACCACAGCGAGGCGGGCGTCGACCAGCGCGGCCACGACCGCCACCGAGTGCTCCACCGTCACCTCGTCGCGATCGCCCTGCACGACCAGGGTCGGCGCCGTGACGCAGCCGAGCGTCGCGAGGTCGATCTCCGGCTCCGTCCGCACCATGTGCAGCGTCTTCTCGTAGACGACGGGGAAGTGCTCCGGTCCGTCCGGCGAGAACGGGTCGTACCCGGCCCGCAGGAAGCCCATCGCCTCCGGCGAGTCGAGGAACGCGTCGAGATCGCTACCCGTCACCTTGCCGGATGAGTTGTAGTACTGCCCGACCAGCACCATGCGCCGGACGAGGTCAGGGCGGGCCTGCGCCACCAGCAACGCGACCACGGCGCCGTCGCTCCAGCCGACGAGGTGCGCGGCGTCGGGCAGTACCTGGTCGAGATAGTCGATCGTGTCCTCGGCCATCACGGCGTAGGTCAGCGGGCCGGCGATGTCCGGCGTGTGCGCGTGGCCGCGCCGCTCGGGGACGTGAACACGGAATCCCGCCGCCACCAGCGCCGGCGTCTGGGCGGCGAACGATGCCGCGCCTCCGAACGCCCCGTGCAGCAGCACCACCGGGTCGCCGGCGCCGGACACCTCGTGCCAGATCCGATGCCCACCCACCTCGATGTACGTCATGCTGGCTCCAGGTGCCGCTCGAGCTCGGCGTATGCCTCTGCCGCGGCACCGTCGGCGCACTGGATCACCCGCGCGGCCGGCCGGGCCGAGATCACCAGCAGCAGCCGGTCGTACATCGTGAACAAGGTGTCGTCCCCGCCGAGTTGTTCGACCAAGCGGGCCGCCTCGACATGGCCCGGTTCGGCGGCGGCGGCCGTCCTCGCGTTGAAGTGGCGCACGACCTCGTCGCGGTTGTCCATCAGCACGAACTCGAAGAATCCGGCGCCGGCCGCGGTCGCAATCGCTTCGGCCTGTTCGAGGAACTGCGGCCGGCCGAGGTACTGGGGGAGCACCACGTCGTAACCCGCGCCCAAATGTTCGCGGGCCATCGTCAGCGTCATCGCTCGGGCCAGCAGCCCGGCCCGCAACGGATCGTCCTGCCACCGGCCCAATAGCCGCCGGACGCTGTCGATGTCGAGATCGAGGGCGAGCGGGTGGGCGTCCACGTAGAGCCGGGCCAGGGTCGACTTGCCGATGCCCGGGGGTCCGTTCAGCACGATGAGGCGGGCCACCCCGGCACCGTATCGGTCGGCGTCCATCGGCCCGATCAGACCGGCGCCTCAGACCGGCGCGCGCAGCGCGGTCACCCGGCGGGTGGCCACGGCGATGATCGCGGTGAGTACGGGCACCAGGGCCAACGCCAACGGCAGCGACGTGGCGCTGGCCAGCTGGCCGATGGCCGGCGGACCACAGACGAAGCCGGCCCAGCCGAGCCCGGAGACCGCGGCGACCCCGACGCCGGGATGGACACCGGGCAGGCGTCCGGCGGCGCTGAACGCGGTCGGGACGACCGTCCCCACGCCCAGGCCGAGGACGAAGAAGGCGGCGACCCCGACCGGAACCGCGGCGATCACCAGCGCGGCCGCGAACGTGGCCGTGGTCAGGAGCGCGAGCGCCGGCAGCAGCTCGTGGGCCGGGAAGCGGCGCAGCAACCGATCGCCGAAGATGCGGACCGCGACCATCGCCAGCGCGAACGCGGCGTAGCCGAGGCCGCTGACTGCGGTGCTGCTGCCCAGCGAATCGTGCAGGTAGACCGACGACCAGTCGGCGGCCGCGCCCTCGCACAGCATCGAGGCGAAGGCCACCGCGCCGAGCAGCATCATCGCCGCGGAGAACCGCCGGCCGTGTTCGGCCCGGGCCTGGGCCGTGTCGTGCGGGGGGTCGGGCAGCAGCAGCCGCATGGTGAGCCAGCCGACGGCCAGTAGCGCCGCCGTGCCGAGGACGAGGAGTTGCGTCGTGAGCGTCACGCCGAGCCCGACCGCCACGGCGCCGATCCCGGCCCCGGCGAAGGCGCCGATGCTCCAGGAGGCATGCATGCCGTTCATCACGGGATTGCGCTTGACCCGCTCGACCGCGATGGCCTGGGTGTTCATGGCGATGTCGAGCGTGCCCTGGAATGCGCCCCACAGGAACAAGGCGACGAACAGCGCCGCGACCGAGCCGGCGATCCCGACCAGCGGACCGGATGCGCAGTAGCCCACGAGCGCCACGGCGACCACGCGGCGACTGCCGAACCGGGGCACGAGATAGGCGGCGGCGGCGATCGCGCTGACCGAACCCACCGGCGTGCCGAGCAGGGCGAGCCCGAGCGTCCCGTCGTCGATGCCGAGGCGAGCCTTGACGTGCGGGATGTGCGCCGCCCACGAGGCGAACAACAGGCCATGAGCGAAGAAGGTGGCCGCTACCGCAACCTGGGCTCGACGCCACTGCTTGACCCCGGCGGCCACCTCGGCGGACGTCGTCACCAGCCCGACATTACGGGTCGGCGTGCGCCATAACTCTCCGGCACTACGGTCACGCGGCCGCAAGCCCACAGCCCGGGCCTACGACGCCTTGATCGCCGCTACGGCACTGGCCAACGATCTGCCGGTGTACACCTGCACTCCCGACGACTTCGCCGGCATCGACGGGCTGACGGTGCGCGCCGTGCCGCATCCCGATCAGGGCTGACTCCGCACGCGGACCGATTCAACGCTACGTCAGGAGCTCGTGAGGATCACGAGTTGCTGAGTAGCCCGGGTCATCGCGACGTAGCGGTCGACCGCTCCTTCGATGCCCGAGCCGAACGCGTCCGGGTCGATGAGGATGACCAGGTCGAATTCGAGCCCCTTCGACAGTTCGGGGGCCAGTGACCGGACCCGGGACGTCGCCCGGACGTCGACGGTGTCACCGGCGCCGATCACGCAGGCGATGCCATCGGGGTGCGCGGCGAGCCAGGTGTCGAGGATCGAGTCCAGCTCGGACACCGATCCGCGGACGACGGGGACGCCGGTGCTGCGGATGGACGTCGGCACGTTGGCGTCCGGGAGCACGGCCCGGATGACCGGCGCGGCTTCGGCCATGACTTCTTCCGGCGTCCGGTAGTTGATGCTCAGCGAGGCCACCTCGATCCGATCGAGCCCGACCCGTTCGAGCCGGTCCGACCAGGACTCCGTGAACCCGTACCGGGCCTGAGCCCGGTCCCCGACGATCGTGAAGCTCCGGGACGGGCAGCGCAGCAGCAGCATCTGCCACTCCGCGTCGGTCAATTCCTGCGCCTCGTCGACGACGACGTGCGCGAAGGGACCGGTCAGCCGCTCCGCCTCATGTGTCGACCCGGCAGTGGCGCTGGGCCAAGCGGCCTGATCGACCAGGGTGTTCCGGGCGTCCTGGCCGCGCAGCATCGACATCACGAGCATCTCGGAGTCGTCGGCCGCGACCAGATCGTCGACCACCCGGTCCATGCGCTCCCGCTCGGCGGCCTCGGTGACCTCCTGCCGGTGCCGGCGCCGGGACGCCTCTGGGTCGCCGAGCCGGAGGCGGGCTGCGTCGAGGAGTGGCAGGTCGGCCACCGTCCAGGCCCGGGCGTCCTTGCGCTGCAGCGTCCTCACCTCGTCGGGGTCGAGCCCCGGAGCGCACATGCGCAGGTACGCCGGCACCGACCACAGATCGCCGACGAGGTCGGTCGCCTCGAGCAGTGGCCACGCCCGGTTGAGGGTCGTGTTCAGCTCCTCGTTCTGCAACAGCGAGGCGCGGAGCAGGTCGGGCGCGACGTCGTCGTCGTGCTTGTCCAGCAGGATCGCGAGCAGCTCGGTCAAGATCCGGTCGCGCGCCTCGTTGTGCGGAGTGCCGGGTTCCACCGCTTCGAATGCGTCGACCCAGTCGTCGGCGCTGAGCCAGCTCTCGGACCAGGGGGTCTCGACCGTCAGGCCCTTCGTGGGCGGTTCCTCGTAGAACCGCACCGCCGTCTCGATCGCCCTCACCATCTCTGCGGACGACTTCAGGCGGGCCACGTTCGGGTCGGTCTCGATCGCGGCCGCGGCGCCTTCGGCGACGAGGTCGCGCAGCGTGCAGGTCTGCACGCCCTCCTCGCCGAGGCTGGGCAGGACGTCCGCGACGTAGGCGAGATAGGGCTGGTGCGGTCCGACGAACAGCACGCCGCCGCGGTGGTGACCGAGGCGGGGGTCGGCGTAGAGGAGGTAGGCCGACCGATGCAGGGCGACGACGGTCTTCCCGGTCCCCGGTCCACCGTCGACGACGAGACTGCCCCGGGATCCCGCGCGGATGATGGCGTCCTGGTCAGCCTGGATGGTGCTGAGCACGTCGCGCATCCGGGCCGACCGGCTGCCGCCCAGGCTGGCGATGAACGCGGACTGGTCGTCGAGCGCGGCGTGCCCTTCGAATCCGGCCGGCGTGAACACCTCGTCCCAGTAGTCGCCGATCCGGCCGCGGGTCCAGCGGTATCGGCGGCGGCTGGCCAACCCCATCGGGTTGGCATGGGTCGCGCCGAAGAACGGCTCAGCCGCGGGGGAGCGCCAGTCGACCAGCAGCCGGCGACCGGTGCTGTCGGTCAGGCCGAGCCGGCCGACGTAGACGGGCTCGGTGTCGTCGGCGCCGACCATGCGGCCCAGGCACAGGTCCAGACCGAAGCGCCGCAAGGCGCGCAGGCGGGCGGTCAGCCGGTGAACCTCGAAGTCGCGGTCCATCGCCTCCTGGCCGGCGCCGCCAGGTGCCTTGCGCTCGGCCTCGATGCGATCGGACAGGTCGTCGATCGAGTGCTCAAGGCTCGTCGCGATGGCGGCGAAGTGCTGCTGGTCGCCGGCGATCAGTGTTGGGTCGGCTTTGTGCGTGAGATGGTCGGGCAGGTCGAATGCGCTGGTAGCGAGCGGCGTCACGTCATCGGCTCCGGTCTCTGAGGTGGTCGGCCTCGACCGGCGAGTGTGCGGCACGAGCGGGGTCTTGCCGCAAGCCCCCCACTGCGCTATACGTTGGAAGTGGCAAGGAGCGAAAGCGCTCCTTGCCTTTCGTTTTGCCCCGGGTGCCCTGGTGCGCCCCGGGTGCGGATCAGTCCCCGGTGATTTACATAATGTACATTATCGGCGAACTAATGGAGGGGCCGCCGGACGACTTCCACAGGGCGAGTAGCGGACCGTCCTAGCCTGGAACTATGACCAATGACGATGAGGACGAGCCGGTCTACTGCTGCAGCCATCCCAGCTGCGATGCCGACCTCGTCCCGAGCACGACCGGCGCAACCGATTTCGGTTCGCGCATGACCAAGTCAATTCCTACTTGGGTGTGTCCTTACGGTCATCCGCAGGGCTTCTCGTATCAGCGCCGCACGTCCGGAAGTTAGGCCGCTGTCGGACCGAACTCGAGGTTTCGTGTTCGGACCTCGGCGCCGAAGTCGCGCCCGTTGTCGTCTCTGTAGGCGTCCATCAGCAACCCGAGCTGACGCAGCGTCACACCCGGATCATCTACGCCCAGCGCTGCACCAATGGCAGTGAGTAGCCCGTTGGCCATCGGCACCAGCCGGTCGAGCTTCGGAGCGTGACGCTCAGTGGAGTTACGTTCGGCGGCCTGGGCGCCCGCCGCGACCTGGGCCTGTTGGACGATCCCCCAGCGTTGATCAACTTTGGCGCGGACCGTCCTGGTGGCCGTTGTCGGATCGATCCAGCGCAGCCACTTGTCAGTCGAGTACAGGTACACCTGGCCGGCCATCGCGATGGCATCCTCCGCCGTTATGACACCGAGTTGACGCAGCACGCGCCTTCGGGTCTGGGCCTCGACGCGGGTCACTGGGCTTACCCCGTCATCGCCAGCAGCCGACCACTGCTCAAGCAGGTATCCGCCGTTGCCTGTCGCCGCGATCTCATCACGTTTGAGATAGGCCCGCACCGACTGGTCGCCACCCGGACCCCACCAGTGAGTTTGGACGACGTCACCGTCCCGATACGCGGCATACTTCCTCGCCTGGCAGACGAAGTCCGCCACGTCCGCATCGGTGATCACCAGGTTGAGAACGTCGGCATGCGTGTCCAGCCGCGAGGCCAGCAACTCGACCGGTCCCCCGGTCAGCGCCTCCAATAACGACCGGAAGAACGCCACCGCCGCGGGCGGGCCGACGGTGTGAAGCGCCTCTGCCGAAGGCGACACCCGCCAGGCCGGCATGTTGCGCGAGTCCCCCACACCGACCTTGCCGAGCTTGTGCTCCAGGACGAACGGATAGCCGCCGCCGAAGCCCTTCGGCAGCACCCGCAGGAACACGCCACCGAAGTCGAATGTCACCGGCCTGCGCCAGTTCTCCCCCGCCTCAGCCTTCCTTGCCGCCAGATCGTCCAGCAACGCCGCCGGGGCTGGCTGTTTGCAGGTCAGGTCCAGGGTGTCGATCCCAGACAGCAACTCACGCGGGGCTACTGCGGAGCTACTCGCAGATTCTGCGTGAAAGGACACATGGCGAAGCTAGCAGCTACTCGCAGAATGTGTGAGTACCTATTCGGGCTCGGCGCGTCGCTTCGTGGTCTTGGTCGCCGGATCGAAATACCACCGCTGGAACTCCTCGACGTCGATGGTCACCCCAGGCATCTTGAACTCGTCGGGATGCTCACCGAACGCCTCACGGAACGCCTTGATCTTTCGATAGATCGACGCATCCGACAGACCCAGCCGGCGCATCCCCTCAAAGCCGCCTTCTAGCTGCCACACGAGCCAGAAACCGCCCCTGCTGAGGATCATCTCCAACGCCAGGCGTCGAGCTGTCGGCGTGATCCCAGGAAGCAGCCCGCGCTCCGAAAGCCGGTTCATTGCCCCCGCGTATGCATCCCACGCCTTACGCCATCCCTCACGCGAAGGCATCTTCTGCGTCCGGAAATCAGTCGTCGGCGCCGCCGCATCGGTCGTCATGAAATGAGAGTACGACGTCGCAGTGACTACTCCGGGAGGCTCCGACGGTCTCGGCGCCACCACCGTTTTGTCGGGGGCATCAGCACCGGGCCGGCGATGACCTCCGATGCAGCGAACGTCAATTCACGCCGCCGTCGAAGCCTCGTCGGCGGATCAGTCCAGCGCAACGTCAGCATGACCCGGTCAAGATCACCGACCAGAGCCATCACCCACCAGATGATGGAGTCACCAGCGGGGATCAGAGCGGTGCGGGTCTGCACTTCCTCTTTATCGTTGGCGAAGGTCAAGTGAGTGCAGTTGGTTCCCTCGACCTCGACCTGAAACGCCGGCCCGTCGCCCGCATTCGCCAACTGCAGCTTCATCGCTTGTTCTGTGTTCGGCCCACGGTCACCGGAGTACGGAGCCTGCCTGACGAGGGAGACCACCCACTCCGGTTCCGGCCGCTCTCGCCGCTGGAGATACATCGCAACACCCGTGGCAAACGCGGCCGCCACAGTCGCGGCCGCACCGCTCGTCGCCCAGAAGTCGCCCCAGTTCACTCGTCCAGTCTGGACCTCAGCAGCGACCGTTCTGGTTTTTGCACCCCCGTGTTACAGAGACGGGGGTGCCGCGCGGCAGGCCTTCTCGATGGCGCGACCGAGACGGACCAGTCCACCCGCTGCCGTTACCTGCACCATCGGCAGCGGTATGCCGAGCTGCCGCGCGATCTCCGATTCAGTCATCGACTTGAAATAGGACAGCTCCAAAACGGTCCGCTGCAACGTCGACACCGTCATCAAGGCTTCGCGTGTCTGCCGGGCCCATGCCTCACGAGGGGCCAGGCCGTCGACCGGCTCATCGTTCCGCACTGCGCTGAGCGCCATACGCCCCCACCCTCGGTTGAACGAGGCGGCTTGGGCGGGCACTCGGTCCGAACACACCTGCCGCAACCGATCAGGACAGGTGGCCCGCCGGCGCATTCTCAGTTAGCGCTCATGGGTTACCCATCTCAATACCATCGGGAAACCCAAACTGCCGCGTTTTCGCCTTCTCAATTCGAAAGCTGTTACGCCCACCAAACACCGCGCGCCCCAGGAGCCAGGTCCTACCGACTGAAACGATGAACGCCTTCGGCGCGCTGAAAGATCTTTACTGCCAACGTCAGGTCGCGGGAACCCGTCAAGGGCACTCCGCTGCGCTGCGTGTCGCTGCGCGATGGCCTGCGGCCCCCCTTGACTGAACCCCACGCCCTGCCGGGTTTCGGCTTCGCCGATGCGGCCCAAGGAACGGGTCCGCATCGACAAGCCCAAGCGGCAGGAGGGGAACGTCATGGACGCTTCTTGGATCACCGAGGACACCGCGCACTGCGATGCGTGTCTGACGAGGCCGGCGCTCGGTCTGCTCACGCTGCACACCGAGGACGGGCATCACGTCGCATCGTGGTGGACCTGCGGGCAGTGCGCCGATCACGACGCACCCATTCACGATGCCCGCGGCCTGGTCGTCGCCGTCGTCATCACCGACGGCTGCCTGTGATCGGCAACGGAGTCAGCTGCGGATGCTGCGGGACGGACCCCCGCGCCGCTCGCTGCGCTTGCAGCGGCGCGAGGGCCCCCCGACCCGCAGCACTCCCCCAGTCCGACGCCGGTTAGCCGGCCACCGCCATGCCACCCGGACTCCAACCCATCGACCCACCAGCACACCGCCCCGGAGCCGTCCGAGCCTTCGCCGTCATCAATGACGGCAACGTGATCGGGCAGGTCGTGCTCGTGCTGAACAAGCGCCCGCACGGAGGCACCCTGCGCCGCGACTGGTGGGCCATCCCGCCGGCCGAGGATCCGCGACCGATCCCGCGACCGTTCGACACACGCGGCGCCGCCGTCAGCACGCTGCGCTACCGGCACGCCACCCTGAACCGACCGCAGCCGGCCGACCCAATCGACACCACGCTGAGCACGGTCCGAGCCGCCTACGCCAACGCCGGACCCACCGCAGCGGTCTGGCTCGCCGCGTCACTGACGATCCATCACCTGGCCGAGCTCGACGCCAACCGGCAGGCCAACCCGCCCTCACTTTGGCGCGAACTTCGCCGCGTTGTCACCTGGCTACAAGCCGCAACCGGCAACGAACCGGACAGCTTCTCGGCAGGGTTTGTACATTATCGGCGTTCTGCGAGCAGGCTGGAACCGTCCTGACCGCCGCACCCAGATCTGCGGTGCTGCCTATCGCGTTGTCCCGCACGCCCAGCCGTCCGGACACTCGTCTCGTCTCAGCGTGTTTGCTCTGCTAACCCGTAGGAGCACGCTGATTGAACGGCGGTGCTTCCTCCGAGTTAGCAGAGCAAACAGGTCGAACCGCGCCCCGCCGGCCGGCCCCAGTCTTATGACAACACCGACCGCTTTCGAGGCGGTCCCTAGTCAGAAGGCGAGATGACATGGCGATGGAGAATCTGCCCGACGTGGTGTCGCGCGACGAATGGCTCGCGGCCCGCCTGCAGTTATTGGCGAAGGAGAAGGAGCTCACCCGCGCCCGGGATCGGCTCAATGCCGAGCGGCGCCGGTTGCCCATGGTGAAGGTAGAGAAGCCGTACGCGTTCGAAGGCGCGGACGGGACGGCGAGCCTGCTCGATCTCTTCGCCGGCCGGCGCCAGCTGGTCATGCACCACTTCATGTATGCCCCGGATTGGGAGGACGGCTGCCCGAGCTGCTCATCAGCCGCGGACGGCATCGGTCGGTTGCGCCAGCTGCACGTGCGCAACACGACGCTCGTCGCCGTGTCGCGAGCTCCGTACCCGACACTGGCCGCGTTTCGCCACCGGCTG
The DNA here is from genome assembly GCA_963764485.1 of uncultured Actinomycetota bacterium. Lineage (GTDB taxonomy): Bacteria > Actinomycetota > Actinomycetes > Mycobacteriales > Jatrophihabitantaceae > Jatrophihabitans. The sequence continues at coordinate 509,453 of CAVXSM010000001.1, forward strand.
GGCTGGACGTTCCCCTGGTACTCCTCCTACGGCACCGACTTCAACTACGACTTCCACGCGACGCTCGACGACCGGGTCGCCCCGGTGTTGCTGCACTTCCGTACCGAGGCCGAACTGGCGGTCGCCGGCACCCCGTGGACGGGCGGGGCGTGGACCGAGAACATGCGCGGCGCGGAGCTGCCCGGCATCAGCGCATTCCTGCGGGTCGGTGACGACGTGTTCCACACGTACTCAACGTTCGGCCGCGGCATCGAGGAGTTCCACAACGCCTACCCCTACCTGGACCTGACCGCCCTCGGCCGCCAGGAGGCCTGGGAGGAACCAGCGGGGCGCGCGACTCCCCTCGGGCTGCAGGTCGGTGGTCCCGCGATGCGCGTGCCCGACGAATACGACAGGTGATGCCCCCGGCGGCGATTGGGAATCGACTGGTAGCCTGTTCCCTATGGAAGCCACCGTTGACGCGGTCGGCCGCATCGTTGTCCCGAAGGCGCTGCGCGATGCCCTGGGCCTCACCGCGGGGTCGCGGGTCGACGTCTCCCGCTACGGCGCCGGCCTGCAGATCGTACTGGCCGGCCGCACCGCGCGGCTGGTCGACGAGTCCGGCGTCCTGGTCGCCACCGGCGAAACGCAGATCGACGACGAGGTCGTCTTCGGCCTGATCGACTCAGGTCGCCGGTGAGCGCGGTCATCGCGATCGACACCAGCGTTGCGATCCCGCTCCTCGTGCAGACTCACAGCGCTCATGGCGCAGTGGTGGCGTGGTGGCAGCGCCGCGCGGTCGCGTTGAGCGGTCACGCTGCGGTCGAGACGTACTCCGTTCTGACTCGGCTGCCGGGCGACCTTCGATTGACGCCCGCAGATGCGGCGCGACTGCTGTCGTCGCGCTTTGCCACCCCGCTCGGGCTCAAGCCGCGCGATGCCGCGCGCTTACCCGACGTTCTGGCCAGCTTCGGGATCGCGGGCGGCGCAGTCTATGACGCAATCGTCGCGCTGGCCGCGGCTGAAAACGGCTGCGTCCTCGCGACTCGGGACGGCCGGGCCAGGCTCACCTACGATGCCCTCGGCGCTGAGATCGACGTGGTCGCCTGACGCCTGATCGACGGATCAGCCGACGTAGGCGGCGAGGTGCTTGCCGGTGAGCGTGGCTCCGGCCGCGACCAGGTCGGCGGGTGGGCCCTGGAAGACGATCCGGCCGCCGTCGTGGCCGGCGCCGGGACCGATATCGATGATCCAATCGGCGTGCGCCATGACTGCCTGGTGGTGCTCGATCACGATCACCGACTTGCCCCCGTCGACGAGCCGGTCGAGCAGCCCGAGCAGCTGCTCGACGTCGGCGAGGTGCAGCCCGGAGGTCGGCTCGTCGAGGACGTACACGTCGCCCTTGTCCCCCATCTGGGTGGCCAGCTTGAGTCGCTGCCGCTCGCCGCCGGACAGCGTGGTCAGCGGTTGGCCGATCGTGAGGTAGCCGAGCCCGACCTCGGCCAGCCGTTCGAGGATCTTGTGCGCGGCCGGGGTCGCAGCGTCGCCGTCGCCGTCGCCGAAGAACGTCTCGGCCTCGGTCACCGGCAGGGCGAGCACCTCGGCGATGCTGCGCCCACCGAGCGTGTACTCGAGCACCGACGCCTGGAACCGGCGTCCCTCGCACTCTTCGCACGGTGACTCGACCGTGGCCATCACGCCCAGTTCGGTATAGACGACGCCGGCGCCGTTGCAGGCCGGGCAGGCGCCTTCGGAGTTGGAACTGAACAGCGCCGGCTTTACCCCGTTGGCCTTCGCGAACGCCTTGCGAATCGGGTCGAGCAGCCCGGTATAGGTCGCCGGGTTGCTGCGCCGCGAACCGCGGATCGCGCCCTGATCGATCACCACCACGCCGTCGCGTCCGGCGATCGAGCCGTGCACGAGCGAGCTCTTGCCGGAGCCGGCGACGCCGGTGATCACGCAGAGCAGGCCGAGCGGGATGTCGACGTCGACGTTCTGAAGGTTGTGCGTCGAGGCCTTGCGGACATCGAGCGAGCCGGTGGACGAGCGCACCGACTCCTTGAGGCGCGCCCGGTCGTCGAGGTGGCGCCCGGTGACCGTATCGCTCGCGCGCAGGCCCGCGAGTTCGCCCTCGAAGCACACGGCGCCACCGTTGGTTCCGGCGCCGGGGCCGAGGTCCACCACGTGATCGGCGATGCCGATCGTCTCGGGCTTGTGCTCGACGACCAGGACCGTGTTGCCCTTGTCGCGCAGTTGCAGCAGCAGCTGGTTCATCCGCTCGATGTCGTGCGGGTGCAGGCCGATCGTCGGCTCGTCAAAGACGTACGTGACATCGGTGAGCGACGATCCGAGGTGCCTGATCATCTTGGTTCGCTGCGCTTCGCCGCCGGACAATGTGCCGGACGGGCGGTCCAGCGAGAGGTAGCCGAGCCCGATCTCGGCGAACGAGTCGAGAAGATAGCGCAGCCCGGTTACGAGCGGCGCCACTGACGACTCCTTGAGGTCGCCGACCCAGCCGGCCAGGTCGCTGATCTGCATGGCGCACAGGTCGGCAATGTTCTTGCCCTTGATCTTCGACGATCGGGCGTCCTTGGTGAGCCGGGTGCCCGCGCAATCCGGACAGGTCGAGAACGTGATCGCCCGCTCGACGAAGGCGCGGATGTGCGGCTGCATCGAGTCGACATCCTTGGCGAGCATCGACTTCTGGATCTTGGGGATCAGGCCTTCGTAGGTCAGGTTGATGCCCTCGACCTTGATCTTGGTCGGCTCGCGGTAGAGGAGGTCGTTGAGCTCCTTCTTGGTGTACCTGGCGATCGGCTTGTCCATGTCGAAGTAACCGCTGCCGCTGAAGATTCGCCCGTACCACCCGTCCATGCTGAAGCCCGGGACGGTCAGCGCTCCCCCGGCCAGGGACAAGCGGTCGTCGTACAGCGCCGACAGATCGAAGTCGGTGATCGCGCCGGTGCCCTCGCACCGCGGGCACATGCCGCCCTGGTACACGGCGTTGCGCACGATGGTCTTCTCGCCTCGACCTTTGTCGGTGGTCATCACCCCGCTGGCCGTCCGCGTCGGGACGTTGAACGAGAACGCGGTGGGTGGGCCGATGTGCGGCCGTCCGAGCCGGCTGAACAGGATGCGCAGCATGGCGTTGGCATCCGTCGCGGTGCCCACGGTCGAGCGCGGGTTGGAGCCCATCCGCTCCTGGCCGACGATGATCGCGGTCGTCAGCCCTTCGAGCACGTCGACCTCGGGCCGCGCCATCGACGGCATGAAGCCTTGGACGAAGCTGCTGTATGTCTCGTTGATCAGCCGCTGTGACTCGGCGGCGATCGTGCCGAACACCAACGAGCTCTTGCCCGAACCGGACACGCCGGTGAACACCGTCAGGCGGCGTTTCGGGAGTTCGACGCTGACGTCCTTGAGGTTGTTCACCCGCGCGCCGACGACCCGGATCACATCGTGGGTGTCGGCGGCCGGCGACGCGGGCGGCCCGGCTTTCGGCGCCATGGTCAGCGCAGCTCCTGGATCCGGATCAGGTTGCCGGCTGGATCGCGGAACGCGCAGTCGCGGATCCCGTACGGCTGCTCGGTCGGTTCCTGGACGACCTCGGCGTCGGTCGCTTGCAGCCGCTCGAACGCGCCGTCGAGATCCTTGGTGGCCAACAGAATCCAGCCGTACGTGCCCTTGGCCATCATCTCGGCGATCGTGCGGCGCTCGTCGTCGGTGATTCCGGGGTCCAACGCCGGCGGCGCGAGGAGAATGGAGGTGCTGGGCTGATCGGGCGGCCCGACCGTGATCCACCGCATCGTTCCTTGGCCGACGTCGGTGCGGACCTCGAAGCCCAGGCCGTCGCGGTAGAAGGCCAGGGAGGCCTCGGGATCGGCGTGCGGGAGCGAGCTGGCGTGAATGGTGATGTCCATGCCGATCACGCTAGTTGCGGCTCCGCGGCCGGCGCTTCTCGATTCCTGACCGGTTTCGTCACCTGTTTCGCCACACACGGCGGCATCCCCATCGTCGCCCCCGCCGCGTCCCGCCGATAGGCACTCGGGGGCACGCCGACGAGCTCGGTGAAGCGGGTACTGAAGGTGCCGAGCGAGGAACACCCGACGGCGAAGCAGACCTCGGTGACGCTGAGGTCGCCGCGACGCAACAGCGCCATCGCCCGCTCGATGCGGCGCGTCATCAGATACGCGTAGGGCGGCTCGCCGAAGGCCTGACGGAACTCGCGGCTGAGGTGTCCGGCCGACATGTGGACGCCCCGGGCCAGCGCCTCGACGTCCAGCGGCTGCGCGTACTCGCGGTCGATACGGTCGCGAACCCGACGCAGGAGCGCGAGGTCGCGCAGGCGCTGGGTCGAGTCCGGCTGGCTGGGCACGTCAACGATCGTGCCATGGGCCGCCGACCCGGCTGGTCAGCCTTCGGGCACCGGCACCGACCAGATGAGCCGGGTACCGCCGCTGCCACCCGAGGTGACGGTCAGGGTGCCGTTGCGGCGCTCGGCCCGGGCCCGCAGGTTGGCCAGCCCGCTGCGGCGCGCCGAGTCACCGATGCCGCGCCCGTTGTCGGCCACGTCGAGCGTGAGCAGCGCCGACCGCAGCGACAGCGACACCGACACGCCGCTCGCCTCGGCGTGCTTGCCGACGTTGGTGAGGGCCTCGCGCAGGACCGCGATGCAGTCGTGGGTAATCTCGTCGTCGAGGCCGAAGTCCACCGGGCCGTGGATCTCGTATTCGGCCCGGAAACCGAGCAGCGGCGCGGTCTCGTCGATCAGGCGCGCGATCCGCGAGCGAATCGAGTTCTCCGCGATCAGGATCGGGCCGGTCAGGCGGTAGATGGTCGAGCGGATCTGCCCGATCGTGTCGTCGATGTCGTCGACACCGGCCAGCAGTCGCTTGCCGGCCTCCCCCTCCAGCCCGGCGCCGACGCTCTGCAGCGAGAGGCCGATCGCGAACAGCCGCTGGATGACGTGGTCGTGCAGATCGCGGGCGATGCGATCGCGCTCGCCGAGCAGCGCGAGCCGCTCGCGCCGGGCCCGGCTGTCGGCCAGCTCGAGGGCGAGCGTCATCTGGGAGGCGAACATCGTCGTGGCGTCGACCTCGGCCGGCGCGAACGCCGGGCGGTGCGGGCCGCGGAAGACGGCGAGCATGCCGCGCTCGACCCCGGGGCCGGTGATCGGCACCAGCACCGCCGATTCGGCGCCGATGAGGCGGACGAGATCGTTGGACTGACTCGACGCCCCGAGACCGCTCACCACGCGGGGCGCGCCGTTGGCGATCACCTGGGCGGCGAAGGTATTGGCCGCGTCGATAATGCGACCCTGCACCGCCGCTGCGCGGTCACCGGCGGCGTCGATGACCTCGTACGACGTGCCGTCGGCCCGCTCGGCCACCACCGCCACGAGGTCGGCCTCGGCCACCGTGAGGGCCCGCTCGACCACGAGCCGCAACGGATCGCCACCCTCGCCGGAGAGCAGGGTGCGGGTCAGGGTGGCCGACTCGGCCAGCCAGCGGTGCCGTCGTTCGTAGTTCTGCGTGAGCCGGGTGCGACGGACGATGGCCGACGCGGCCCCGGCAATGAGGCCGGCCACCTGCGCGTCCGTGGTGGTGAAGGCGTCACGCTCGACCGGATCGGTCAGATACAGCGCGCCGACGGCTTTGCCGTCGAAGCTGATCGGTGCCGCGAGCACCGAGGCGTCCGCGCTGCCCCCGGCGCCGACTTGCGCCGCGGCGAACAACCGTTCGCGGGCCGAGGCCTCCGTGTCGGCCGCCAGCAGGTGATCGACCTCGCCGTTGGCGTCGGTCAGGGTGATCATCGCGTGCTCGCAGCCGACGATCTCACCCGCCGATTCGGCCACCCGCCGCAGGATCTCGGTGACCGGCTCCCCCAGCGCGCCCGAGGTCAGCACGTACAGCAGCTGCTGCCACTTCGCGTACGGACCGGCGTGCACGGTCGTCATCTCGATCCTTCGAAACCGGGCCCTTGTTCCGAGCCCAGCAGGCCAAAGTCCCCTTGCGTTGCGGGCCAACAGGCGCTAGCTCGCTGGGCCGAATCAAAGCATACGAAGAGCGCACTCGCATCCGGTCGAGCACAGCTGTCCACTCAGTTCACTCAGCTTCGGCCGGTACCGATCAGGATGCGGGGATGCCGGCCGGGCGTCAGCCAGCGCAACAGGCCGACCAGCTGGTCCTGGTCGATCGACACGCAGCCTTGGGTGGGCGCGCCGACCGTCACGTGTAGGAAGAACGCGCTGCCCGCGTCCGGCCGCACTCCCCCGGGGGCGTTGCGGGTGTTGTAGTCGATCACCACGGCGTAGCGGTAGTACGGGATGGTGTCGTAGAGGTGCTCGTTGGGCGCGCCGGAGGTGAAGGCGCAGCCGCTCGTGCAGCGTTGCCGGGTGTTGTAGAGCGCGCCGGGCTGGCTGATCCACCAGTCGGCGGGGGTCGTCTGCGTGTACGGCAGCGCCGTGCCGGGGTCGGCGTTGCGGCCGAAGGCCTGGGTGAGGGTGAAGCTGCCGATGGGTGTCGCGCTGCGCGACTCGCTCGGGTGGGAGGACAGGCCGTCCGAGCCGAGCCAGGCGTGGATCGCTGCGCCCACACGGCTCCATCCCCCGCCGACCTTGCGCCACGCCTGCAGCGTGCCCTGGGTGCTGCTGGTGCTCGGTGCGGTCACCGTGACGACCTGTGTCGCCGAGCCGGTGCCGAAGGGCAGCGGCAGCCTGGACGTGCGCATCGCACGATGTGTCCCCGGTGCCTTCGTGGGCGTCGTCGTACGCGGTCGGGCCGCTGCCGACGGGCGGCGCGTCGACGGCGTGGTGGACGACGGTGTACTCGCCGGGGCGGCCACGGCCGACGCGCTGGCCGTGGGGCGAGGTCTCGTCGGGCTCCCGCTACCGCTGCACGCCGTGGCGGCGAGTGCGCCGAGCAGCACGGCGCCGACGAAGGCCGCGCCCGGCCGGCGCCGTCCGATTCGTCCCACCCACCCAGGGTGTCATGCCGGGGCGTGGCCCGGACGCGCGGTGCGATTCCGACGATCGTTACCAAATCAATACCTACTGGTACGTAGGTATGCCCATTAGCGTGTGTGACGCGGGTCTCGGGCGAGGAGGACTGGTGCACGGTCTGGCCGTTCACGGCGTCAGCGTGCGGTTCGGCGGCCTCTCCGCTCTCGAGGACGTCTCCTTCGAGGTACCGCCCGCCTCGATCGTCGGGGTCATCGGCCCCAACGGCGCCGGCAAGACCACCCTGTTCAACGTCATCAGCGGCTTCGTCCGCCCCACCGACGGCACCCTGACCTGGGAGGGCGCGCCGCTGCGACCGGTGGCGGACCGCCTGGTCAAAGTCGGCATCGCCCGCACGCTGCAAGGGGTTGGGCTGTTCCCCCGGCTCACGGCGCTGGAGAACGTAATGGTCGGGGCCGCGCCCACCCGCCGCTCCGGCTTCATCAGTGCGCTTTTCGCACTGCCGCGGACCGATCGGGACGAACGCCGCCTGCGCGACGACGCCCTGGGCTGGCTGCGCCGGCTCGGCGTGGCCGATGCCGCCGACCGCCTGCCCACCTCGCTCCCGTACCCGGTGCAGAAGAAGATCGCCCTGGCCCGCGCGCTGGTCAGCCGGCCCCGGTTGCTGCTGCTCGACGAGCCGGCCGGGGGCCTCGGCGCCGAGGACATCGGGCCGCTTCGCGACTTCATCCGCTCGTTGCCGACCGCCGATGAGTCACCGTGCTCGGTGCTGCTGGTCGAGCACCACATGGACCTCGTCATGGACGTCTGCGATCAGGTCGTGGTGCTCGACTTCGGTCGGCGGGTCGCGGCCGGAACGCCGGCCGAGGTCAAGGCCGATCCCGCCGTGGCGGCGGCGTACCTCGGCGTCGACGTGCCGCCCGAAGCCGAGGGCGAGATGGCGGTTGGCATCGCCGAAGCGGACGTCGTCGGGGGTTCGTCGTGACGGCGCTGCTCGCCGTTGACGCCCTGTGCGCCGGCTACGGGCGGGTGCCGGTACTGCACGACGTCGATCTGCTGCTCGAACCGGCTACGATCACGGCCGTTCTCGGGGCGAACGGCGCCGGCAAGACGACGCTGCTGCGCACGCTGTCCGGGCTGTTGACGCCGAGCGGGGGCGCCATCCGGCTCAACGGCCGGGACCTCACCACGGTGCGGGTCGATCGGCTGGTCACCCACGGCGTTGCGCACGTGCCCGAGGGCCGCGGCGTGATCGCCGAGCTGACCGTCGAGGACAACCTCCGACTGGGTGGGCTGTGGCGCCGCGGATCCGGGGCCGCCCGCGACACCGCCAAGGCGATCGGCGAGATCTACGAACTGTTCGAGCCGCTCGCCCGCCGGCGTCGCTTCCACGGGCATCAACTGTCCGGCGGCGAGCGGCAGATGCTGGCCCTGGGCCGGGCGCTCGTGGCCCGACCGAAGTTGCTGCTCCTCGACGAGCCGTCACTGGGGCTCGCGCCGATCGTCACCGCCCAGATCATGGCGCTGCTGCGCACGCTGCGCGACACGACCGGCCTGGCCGTCCTCCTGGTGGAGCAGAACGTCCACAGCGCCTTGACGATCGCCGACGACGCGGTCGTCCTGGCGCTCGGCCGGATCGTCGTGCGCGGCAAGGCCGACGACCTGCAAGCCGACGAGCACCTTCGACACGCCTACCTGGGCTTCTGAGCATGAGCGACGCTTGCGGAGCGAATCAACGGCGCAGAATTCCTCTGGTGGCCGGGCCGAGCGCAGCGAGGGCAGGCCAATGAGCCGGTTTCTCTTCCTCACCTTCAACGGGCTGTCGTTCGGTGCGGTGTATGCGGCCGTGGCCCTTGCCCTCGTCCTCATCTGGCGCACGACCCGGGTGCTGAACTTCGCGCAGGGCGCGATGGCCACTGCGACCGCGTACGTCGCCATCTCCGTCACCCAGGCGACCGACTCGTACTGGCTCGGCTTCGCCGCCGCCCTCGCCGCTGGCTTCGTGCTCGGCGCGCTGGTGCAACTGACCGCGTTCCGGTCGGCCGAGCACGCCTCACCGTTGAACACGATCGTGGTCGGCGTCGGGCTGCTCATCCTGATCGAGGCCGTCGTCGGCATGATCTACGGGTCGGCCAACCGCGACTTCCCGGCGTCGTTCAGCACCAAGACCTATGCGGTCGGCAAGACGGCACTGTTCTCCAACCAGGACATCTTCACGGTCGGCTCGGTACTGGTGCTGATGGTGGCGTTGGCGGCCCTGCTCACGTGGACGCCGTCGGGGCTGCGGATGCGGGCCGCGGCCTACGCACCCGAGGTCGCCCGCCTGCTCGGGGTGCGGGTCAGCCGGATGCTCACCACCGGGTGGGCGCTGGCCGGGCTCGCCGGCGCGCTCGCCGGGATGCTGGTCATCCCCACCGGCCTGGGGCTGTACCCCCAGGCGATGGACGGCGTGTTCGTCCTGGGCTTCGTCGGCGCGGTGGTGGGTGGCCTCGAGAGCCCCGTGGGCGCGGTCGTCGGCGGCGTGGCCACCGGGCTCGTGCTGTCCTACGCCAGCGGCTACCTGGGCAGTGACCTCACTCAGCTCGCCGCGCTCGTGCTGCTCGTCGCCGTCCTGCTCGCCCGGCCCAGCGGGCTGTTCAGCGCGACGCCGGCGAGGCGGGTGTGATGGGCCGCGTCCTGGATCTGGTCCGCGCGTCGACCCTGGTCCGGCACCTCGCGCTGCTCGGGCTGGGCGTGGCCTTCGTCGTGCTCGTCACGGCGTGGTTCTCCGACTTCCACGACTACCAACTCGCCACTCTCGGCGCATATCTGTGTGCCGCAGCCGGTCTCACGGTGCTCACCGGGTTGAACGGCCAGGTCTCGCTCGGCCATGCGGCGCTGATGGCGATCGGCGGCTACACCGTCGCTCTCCTGCAAATGCATTTCGCCAACCAGGGCACCACTGGTGTTTGGGTGCTGCCGGTGTCGTTGCTCGCCGGTGCGGCGGTGGCCGCGGTCGCCGGCGCGGTCGTAGGTGTGGCGGCGGCGCGCCTGCGCGGCCCGTATCTCGCCGGCGCCACGCTCGCGCTCGGTGTGGCGGTGCCGTCGATCACCTCGCACTACTCGCACACGTTCAAGGGCGACCAGGGCCTGTTCGTGCCGTTCGACCCCCCGCCGGCCTCGCTGGGCGGCGCGTTCACCCTCGAGCACTGGCAATCCTGGATCAGCCTGTTCGCCGCGCTGCTCGTGCTGTTCTTCCTCGCCAACCTGAACCGCTCGTCGGTCGGCCGGCACATGCGGGCGGTGCGCGACGACGAGATCGCGTCCGCACTCTGCGGCCTCTCGGTACCACGGGTGCAGATCCAGACCTTCGCGGTGAGTTCGGCGGCGGCCGGACTGGGCGGCGGCGTGCTCGCGGTGGTCCTGCAGACCGCGTCGCCCGGTTCCTTCGACCTCGTCCTGTCCCTGACGCTGCTGTCGGCGGCGGTCATCGGCGGCCTCGGCAGCCTCACCGGCGCCGTCTGGGGATCGATCGTGGTCATCTATCTCGGGACCTTCATCCGCGACCGCGTAGACGGGCTCAACCTGTCATCGGCGTCGGCGGCGAAGCTGCACGACAACCTGCCCAACGCGGTCTACGGGCTGCTGCTCATCCTGGTCATGCTCACCCTGCCCGGCGGTATCCAGGGGTTGGTCCGCCGCCTCGCGTCGTTCGCATCACATCGCTCCACCCAACCCACAGGAGGATCTACATGACGATCGCGACGAGAAGGCGGCGCACCGCCGTATGCGCGATGGTGAGCGTCGCTGCGCTCACGCTCGGCGCGTGCAGCAGCAGCAAGAAGGGGGGCGGCAGCAGCGACAAGAGTGCACCGGGTGTCACGTCTACCTCGATCCTGCTCGGTACGACGCAGCCGCTGACCGGTCCGGCCGCACCGGGCTATTCCAAGATCAGCGCGGCCATGACCGCATACTTCAAGTTCGCGAATGCCGGCGGCGGGGTGAACGGGCGCAAGGTCACGCTCAAGGTGCTCGATGACGGCTACAACCCGACCAAGACCGCCACCGACACCCGCGAACTCGTCCTGCAGGACAAGGTGTTCGCCATGGTCGGCGCGCTCGGTACACCCACACACACCGCGGTGCTCGACTTCCTCAAGCAGAACAAGGTGCCCGACCTGTTCGTGTCGTCAGGCAGCCGCAGCTGGAACCAGCCGACCAAGTACCCGACGACGTTCGGCTGGCAGCCCGACTACACCGTCGAGGGCAAGATCCTGGGCGACTACGTCAAGAAGAACTTCGCCGGCAAGACCGTGTGCACGTTCGGTCAGGGCGACGACTTCGGCACCGACGGCGCCGAAGGTGTTGCGCTGACGCTCGGCAGCAAGCTGAAGACCAAGCAGACCTACACCCCGACGAACACCAACGTCGGGCCCCAGATCGGTGCGCTGAAAGCGGCCGGCTGCCAGGTCAACGTGGCGTTCACCGTGCCCGGCTTCACCGCACTCGCGCTCGGCACGGCAGCGGCGCTGAAGTACCAGGCGCAGTGGGTGGTCTCCAACGTCGGCTCGGACATCGTGACGCTGACCGGCTTCTTGAAGCAGAACACCAAGGCCCTGCTCGAGGGCATGGTCACCGACGCGTACGCACCGGTGCCGACCGACACCTCGAACAGCTGGATCAAGCTGTTCCAGATGGTCGACCAGAAGTACGACAACAACGCACCGTTCGACGGCAACGTGCTGTACGGCATGGCGCTGGCCTACACGACGCTGCAGGCGCTCAAGGCGGCCGGTAAGGATCTCAACCGGGGCGCGCTGGTCTCGGCAGTGGAGAAGGGCGGCTTCGACGGGCCGGGCCTTACGCCATTCCGCTTCTCGAGTTCGGATCACTCCGGTTACGCGGGCACCCAGATCGCGGTCATCCACGGTGGCGTGGCCACCCCGACCGGGCCGGTCTACACGACCGACGACACGTCCGGAGCGCTCAAGACGGTGACCGCCAAGCCGCCGAACGCGCCGGCCAACGGTCTGCCGTAGTCAGCTCCGGGGGTGTGGAGGTCGGTCCCGACCGACCTCCACACCCGCCAATGAGTGCAGACACGCCGGCGTCCATCGGCGTGTCTGCACTCCGTTGGCCGTGCCGCCGTCACCCGCGGGGTCCCTTACGCCGAGTGGCGGAAGATGACGCCGAAGCCGTCGCCGGTGTGGTTCAGGTTGGTGGCTGACGCTTGGACGTCGCTGCCGTCCTCCATGTTCAGTCGCGACGTCGCGGTGTTCCCGATCACCTCACCGTTGACCCGGGACTTGTTTAGGGTCACCCGTCCGAAGCTGGGGATGACGCCCGTGCCGCAGTTCACGCCGTCGTAGCAGTAGTTGTAGCTGCCGGTGAGCTCGGCGGTGTCGAACGGTGTCGAGTCGACGGCGGTCATCGTGACGTTCTTGGTGACGTCGTACAGCGTGGACGTCGTGGTCGTCCCGTCCTCGGTTATGGTGGCGATCACCAGGTCTCCCGGGGAGGCGTCAGTGGCGTCGTTCTGCTGGTTCGACGGCGTATAGGCCTGAAGGTCGTAGAACTGCACGGCTCCCGATTCGCACACGACCTGCACGTCGGCCTGGGTCGTGAAGGTCAGATCGCCTGCCGGCGGGATGGCATAGACGCCCCAGCCGAAGTCCATCTCGTCGTCGCTCGGGCAGGTGACCGTTGGAATTCTGAACTTCGTGGTCGCGCTGGTAAGACCGCTCGGCGTCAGGCTCTCCCAGCCGGCCAAGAAGGTGTGCAGTGTGGCGGGACTTGCCGGAAGCGAGCGGTGGGCGCCGCCCGCTGCCCCGACTACCGCGCTGCCGACGGCAGGGGTGGTTTTGGCGCCGGACGCGGCCGGGGCTGCGACGGCGGCGACCGCCAGGCCGGCCGTGAGAGCGACAACTGCGCCCAGCCGGATGATGACACTCTTGTGAGACATCGTGTTCCCCCTTGCGCGTCCGAGTACCGCGGGAAGGTCCCGAAATCCGGTCGCGGCGTGGAGCCGACCGCCTCCACGACCGGCGGCGCAATGGCTTGTCGTGAATTGTCGGGTCCGGCACATCATGTTCTCAGGATCAATATCCGTCCAAGACGGATAACGAGCCACTCTCAGCCGCTGGCCGGCCGGACGCGGTCCATACCCCCGCGGTGGTGTGAACCGAGGCACTGACGTAGTGGGCATCGTCTGGACGCAGGTAGACCTGGATGGATGCGCGATCCTGTCGCTTGTGCTGGGTGCGGGCGACCACGGAGCCAGATTCGGTCATTTACCGGCCCGCCGCAACTACTGGATCTTGCGTGGTCGATCAGCCGACGCCGATGAGGATGCGCGGATGCGCCGACGGGGTGAGCCAGCGCATCAGGCTGACCAGCTTCGTCTGCGGGATCGCTACGCAACCGGCGGTCGCGTAGCCGTCGGTGACGTGCAAGAAGAAGGCACTGCCGGCGCCCTGGCGCACTCCCCCGGGCGCGTTGCGGGTGTTGTAGTCGATGACCACGGCGTAGTTGTAATACGGCGTCTCGTAGTAAAGATGTTCGTTGGGGTTCCCCCGGGTGAACGCGCACCCGGACACGCAGCGCTGATGCGTGTTGTAGAGGCTGCCGGGCTGGCTGATCCACCAGTCGGACGGTGTCGTGTGCACGTACGGCAGCGCCGTACCGGGATCGGAGTAGTACCCGAAGGCCTGGGTGAGGGTGAAGCTGCCGATCGGCGTCGCGCTGCGGTACTCGCTCGGCGAGGTGCTGAGCCCGTCGGCGCCGACGTGCGCGGTCACCGCGCTGCCGTAGCTCAGCCAGCCGCCGCCGGGTGCCTTGTTCCAGGCCTGCAGGGTGGCCGTCGTGCTGCCGCGTCGAGTGCGCGGTCACGGTGATCACCCGGGTGGCGGTACCGGTGGTGTAGCGCAACGGCAGCGACTGACCGCGGACCGGGGCCGGCGCCTGTCGACGTGGACGGCCGCGGGGCGGGGTGGTGCGTCACGGCGGATGAGGTCCGCGCCGGCCGGGCGGCGGTCGAGGTCGCCGGCAGGTGCGCCGCGCTCGACCGGGCCGCGGTACCCGACGCCGACGTCCGCGCCCGGGAGACCGGCGAGCTCGACGGCTCGGTGGTCGGCGCAGAAGTCGAGGGCGGCGGCGGCACGTAGCGCGGCACGAAAGCCGGACGCGACGACGAGCTCGACGTCGGATCGGGCGTGGCCGCGGCGGTGTGCGGCCCGCCGGCGCGGCTCATCCCCACGACCAGGGCGGCGCAGCCGGCGACCGCTACGGACGCCGCTACGCCGGAGAGGACGCGTCCGGCCGCCATGGGGCCAGTGTGCCAGTTGTGACTGGTGTGATCCAGTAACCCGGCCGGTGGCGAGCCCAGGATCTGGCAGGCTCGGCGCCATGGTCCTGGAAGTTGCCGACATCGCCATCCGTCCGGGCGCCGAGGACGAGTTCATTGCCGCCTACCTGGGCGTCCGTGACGTCCTGATCGGCACGCCGGGCTGCCGATCGGTCCGAATGACCCGCGGCGTCGAGTCACCGGCCCGTTTCGTCCTGCTGGTCGAGTGGGACTCGGTCGACGCGCACGAGCAGAACTTCCGCGGGAGCGACCGCTTCGCCACGTGGCGCGGCGCCATCGGCCCGTTCTTCCGCGCCCCGCCGCACGTGGAGCACGTCACCGACGTCGGCTGAGCCTGGTCATTCCGGGGCGACGGCCTCGATCAGGTTGCCGTCGGGATCGGCCACGATCGCGTTGAACTCGCCGCGGCGGTAGATGGTCCAGCGTCGCGGGGCGGCCTGGGCCAGCCCGCCTGACCTGACCGCCTGGTCGTAGAACGTCTCGACCTGCTCTCGAGAGTCAGTCCGAAGACAGACGTGAAGACCGGACGTGGCCCGCTCACCGGCCACCAGCCACAACACGCCGACGCCGTCCGGGGTGCCCCAGGCCGCGGCCTCGACCGCCGGCGCCGTCCTCTTCCTCATCGACCAGTTCGGCCAGCCGGACCAGCCCCAAGGCGCCCAACGCGGCGTCGTAGAACGCCAGGCTCGCCGCGAAATCGGACGCCGTGACCGTGACGTGGTCGAGGACCGTCACGCCGAGGTCATTGCTCGAACAGGCAGAACGGGTGCCCGACCGGGATCGAGGAACACCCGCACGTCGTCCTGGGGCTGGAACTCGGCGAGAACGCCGCCCGTCGCCGCGGCGTGCGCGGCGGCGGCGGCGAGATCGTCGACGAGCAGGTCGAGATGCAGCTGCATCTGCTGATGCGACGGGTCGGCCGGCCAAACCGGACGGACGAAATCGGGTTCGAGCTGGATCGCGATGCCGGTGCCGCCGCCGGGTGGGGCCAGCCGCTGCCAGTCGTCCTCGTCGCTGGTGGGCGTCCAGCCGGTGAGCCGCTGGTAGAAGGCGCCGAGCACCCGCACGTCCGGGGCGTCGAGCACGACACTGCGCAGTTCGATCGAGACCATGGCCCTTTCCTACCCCCGCAGTCCG
Source organism: uncultured Actinomycetota bacterium (assembly GCA_963764485.1). Lineage (GTDB taxonomy): Bacteria > Actinomycetota > Actinomycetes > Mycobacteriales > Jatrophihabitantaceae > Jatrophihabitans. Next base: position 524,869 of record CAVXSM010000001.1, read on the forward strand.
ACGGCAAACGCGCGGGCCGCCGCTCCGGGATCCGCGGCCTGGGTGATGGCCCGGACGACGACGACGCGGCGGGCGCCGCGCTCGACCACCTCGGCGAGACGGCCCAGCGACTCGACGCCGCCGATCGCGAACCAGGGCCGGTCGTCCTCGTGGGCGCGGGCGTGGTCGATCAGCTCGGGGCCGGCAGCCGGGCGCCCCGGCTTGGTCGGCGTCGTCCAGGTGGGGCCGCAGCAGTAGTACGCGACGCCGGGTTCGACGCGGGCGGCATCGGCCTGCGCCGGCGTGTGGGTCGAGCGGCCGATGAGCACGTCCGGCCCGACGATCTCGCGCGCCACCGCGGTCGGGAGGTCGTCCTGGCCCAGGTGCAGGATCGGCGCGCCGACGGCGCGGGCGATGTCGGCGCGGTCGTTCACCGCCCACAGGGCGCCCGTGCCGTTCGGCCGCCGCGGCGACGATCTCGAGCAGCCGGATCTCCTCCCGCGCCTCGAGCCCCTTCTCGCGCAACTGCACGACGTCGACGCCGTTGCCGAGCACCGCGTCGAGGAAGTCGTCGAGGTCACCCTGCCGCGATCGCGAGTCGACGCACAGGTAGAGGCGGGCGTCGGCGAGATCGGGCACGACGCCGAGCGTAGGGTGGGCGGCGCACGGGAGCCCGCCGCGGGGTGGGCTGAGAGGGTGTGCGAGCGGAGTGAGATCCGCGAAGCGCCGACCGTCGAACCTGATCCGGGTAATACCGGCGCTAGGGAGCGCAGTTCATGCCAGCGAGCGACGTCGTCGTTCTCGGGGCCGGGGCCATCGGCACCGCGGTGGCCTGGCGGTGCGCGCAACGCGGGCTTGTCGGTGACGCTGGTCGATCCCGAGCCGAGCCGCGGGGCTTGGCACACCGCGGCCGGCATGCTGGCGCCGATCACCGAGCTGCAGTACACCGAGACGCCGCTGCTGCGCCTCGGCCTCGACTCGCTGGCCCGCTACCCGGACTTCGTCGCCGAGGTCACGGCCGAGTCGGGCCGGCCGGTCGGGTTCCGCGAGTGCGGCGCAGTGCTGGCCGCGTGGGACGGCGCCGATCTCGCGGCCCTGCGCGATCTGCACGCATTCGCCGCCAGGCTCGGCGTCGCGGCCCAGTTGCTCACCGGCCGCGAGCTGCGCGAGCTGGAGCCGGCCCTCGCGCCGGGGCTGCCCGGCGCACTGCACGCCCCGGGCGATCACCAGGTCGATCCGCGACTGCTGCACGCTGCCCTGCTCGACGCCGGGCGCCGGCACGGGGTCCACCTCGTCGAGTCCACCGGGTCGGTGCTGGTCGAGCGCGATCGGGTCCGCGGCGTGCGCCTCGCCGACGACACGGTGCTCGCCGCGTCGCACGTGGTGCTCGCCGCCGGCTGCTGGTCCGGGCTGGTCGACGGGCTGCCACCCGACGCGGTACCGCCGGTCCGGCCGGTCAAGGGGCAGACCCTGCGGCTGCGCCTGCCCGGTCGCCCCCGCATCGGGCGCATCGTCCGCGGCTGGGTCAAGGGCACCCCGATCTATCTCGTGCCGCGCGCCGGCGGCGAACTGGTCGTCGGCGCCTCGGTCGAGGAGCACGGCTTCGACCAGGAGCCGCGGGCCGGCGCGGTGTACGAACTGCTGCGCGATGCGCAGTCACTCGTCCCGGAGCTGGGCGAGGCCGTGCTCGTCGAGGTGAGCACCGGGTTGCGACCCGGCTCGCCGGACAACGCGCCGATGATCGGGCCGGCGGCCATCGACGGACTGGTGCTGGCCACCGGCCATTACCGCAACGGCATCCTGCTCGCCCCGGTCACGGCCGACTCGGTGGCGGCGCTCATCGCCGACGGCCACTGGCCCGACGAGTTGGCGCCATTCGCCCCCGATCGGTTCGCCGAGGTGGCCCGGTGACGATCACCCTCAACGGCCGGCCGCACGAGTTGGCCGACGGCACGACGGTCGCCGACGTTGATCGAAGCCGTCACCGGGTCGTCGCGCGGCAGTGCGGCCGTCGTCGACGGCGAGGTCGTCCCCCGCAGCGCGTGGCCGACGACGGCCGTGCGCGCGGGCCAGGCCGTCGAACTGATCAGTGCGGTCCAGGGAGGTTAGGTATGGACGACACATTCACGATCGCCGGCACCGAGCTGCCTTCGCGACTGATCCTCGGTACCGGCGGCGCGCCGAGCCTGCACGTCGTGGAGGCGGCGGTCCGCGCATCCGGAACGGCGATGTGCACGGTGGCCATGCGCCGCATCGACACCTCGACCGCCGGCTCGGTCCTCGACGTCCTGGACCGCTGCGGCGTGCGGGTGCTGCCCAACACCGCCGGGTGCCGCACCGCCGATGAAGCCGTACGGACGGCCCAGCTGGCCCGCGAGGCGCTCGAGACCGACTGGGTCAAGCTCGAAGTCATCGCCGACGAGCGCACCCTCCTGCCCGATCCGGTCGAGCTGCTCGATGCCGCCCAGACCCTCGTCGGACAAGGCTTCAAGGTGCTGCCGTACACCAACGACGACCCGGTCCTGGCCCGCCGCCTGCAGCAGTCCGGCTGCGTCGCGGTGATGCCGTTGGGTTCGCCGATCGGCACCGGTCTCGGCATCATCAACCAGCACAACCTCGAGCTGATCGTCAGCGAAGCCGAGGTGCCGGTGATCCTCGACGCCGGGATCGGCACCGCCTCGGACGCCGCCCTGGCCATGGAACTCGGCTGCGACGGCGTCCTGCTCGCCTCGGCCGTGACCCGCGCGCAGGACCCGGCGACGATGGCGGCGGCGATGTCGGCCGCCGTGCAGGCCGGCCGGCTGGCCCGCAGGGCCGGGCGCATCCCGAAACGCTTCCACGCCCAACCCTCCTCCCCCACCGAAGGAATGCCGTTCCTATGACCGCGACCTCATGACCGCGACGATCGAGCGGGCCGAAGCGCCGCTGACCCTGGACCAGCCACCGCCGCGCACGCTGCGCCGCATCGACCAGCTGGGCATGTGGGCCAACCTCGGGGTCAGCCTGCTCGGCTTCACCGGGGCGATTTACCTGCTCTATCCGGTCGGCGACACGGCGCTGTCGCTCGCAGCCGCGTTCACCGCGCTCGTCCTCGGCACGGTTCTCGGCACGGCGGCCGTCTCGATCGCGGCCATCCCGGGCACCGAGACCGGTGCCCCGGCCATGGTGCTGCTGCGCGGCCTGTTCGGCGCGCGGCTGTCCTGGCTGCCGACTGTCCTCAACATCGTGCAACTCCTCGGCTGGACGACGTTCGAGTTGGTCACCATCAGCACCGCTCTGCACCAGATTGCCGGCCAGATCCCCCGCTGGGTGTTCGTGCTGGCCGCCGGTGCGGTGACCACCGGTCTGGCCATCTATCCGCTGCGCTGGATCCGCGTCCTACGCCGCTACGTCACCATCGCCGTGGTCGTCGCGCTGGCCTACCTCGCCGTCCAGCTGTTGCGCAATCCGTTGCCGGCATTCGGCTCCGGCACGTGGACCGGCTTCTGGATCGCGGTCGACACGGTGATCGGCGTGGCCGTCTCGTGGGTGCCGGTGGCGTCGGACTACACCCGGCACTCCCGCTCCGTACGAGACACAGTGATCGGGTCGTTCGTCGGCTACTCGGTCACCCAGATCGCCTGCTATGCCCTTGGGCTGATCGCTCTGGTGACGGTCGCCAAGGGCGACTCCAACCAGATCTTCAGCTCCTTCATGGCGATCCCGGTGGGCACGCTGGCCTTCGCGGTGCTGGCGATTCGCGAGGTCGACCAATCCTTCGTCGACACCTACTCGACCGCGATCTCGGTGCAGAACCTGCGGCCGCGCTGGGACCGGCGGGTGTTGGCGGTCGTCATCGGATCGCTCGCGACCGTGCTGGCGCTGGCCCTCGACGTCCACGACTACGAGAACTTCCTCATCCTGATCGGGTCGCTCTTCGTGCCATTGCTCGGCGTGCTCGCCGTCGACTACTTCGCCATCTCGCGCCGGTCGTGGAACCTGACGCGAGGCGGCGCCCGAGCGGTGGGTCATGCTCGTGCCCTGGTTGGTCGGTTTCTGCGCCTACCAGTTGATCAACCCGGGCTACCTCGGATGGTGGTCGCGGCAGTGGGCCCACGTCGACCGCTGGTTGCACTTCACACCCGCCACATGGATGAGCGCCTCCCTGATTTCCTTCGCGGTCGCAGCGCTCGCTACGGTGCCAGTCGGGCTGCTTCGTCGAGGAAAGGAACCTGAGTGCTGATCCACCCCGAGGTCGCCGAGGCCCTGGCCGCGGGCCGGCCGGTCGTCGCGCTCGAGAGCACGATCATCAGCCACGGTCTGCCGCGCCCGGACAACCTGCGCATCGCTCGCGACATCGAGGCCGCCGTGCGCGCGGGCGGGGCGGTTCCGGCGACCATCGCGGTGGTCGACGGACGGCCCTGCATCGGTCTGGACGATCCCACCCTCGAGCGGTTGGCCGCCGATCCGGGTGTCACCAAGGTCAGCGTGCGCGATCTTGCGATGATCGCGGCGTGGGGCGGCGTCGGCGCGACGACGGTGGCCTCGACCGCCCACCTCGCCGCGCGCGCCGGCATCCGAGTGTTCGCCACCGGCGGGCTCGGAGGCGTGCACCGCGGCGCGAGCGAGACGTGGGACGAGTCGGCCGACCTCATCACGCTGTCGCGCACCCCGGTGCTAATCGTCTGCGCCGGCGTGAAGTCGATCCTCGATGTCGGCGCCACCATCGAGCGCCTTGAGACGCTGAACGTCGGCGTGCTCGGCTACCGCACCGACCGCTTCCCCGGCTTCTATCTGCGCGACTCCGGCCACCCGCTCTACTGGACCGCGCCCAACCCGCAGTTCGTCGCCGGCGTGTTGCGCGCGCAGGACGCGTTGGGCACGTCGTTCTACGGGCTGTTGCTGGCCAACCCGATCGATCCGAACCATGAGCTCGACCGGGACCTGCACGACCGGACGCTGCAGGCCGGACTCGCCGCGGCGACCGATGCGGGCGTCCGCGGGAAGGACGTCACGCCGTTCTTACTCGACTTCTTCCACCGCGAGACCGGCGGCGCCTCGCTGCAGGCCAACGTCGCCCTGGTGCTCGCGAACGCCCGCCTTGCGGCCGAGGTGGCGGCGGCGTACCGCACCGGATGACCCACGTCGTCTGCGTCGGCGACCTGATGGTCGACGTCCTGGCCCGACTGCCCGGTCCACTCGCCCCCGGCTCCGACACCCCGGCCCCGGTGACGCTGTTGGGCGGCGGGGCCGCGGCCAATGTCGCCGCGTGGCTGGTCGCCGCCGGTGCATCGGCCACGTTCATCGGTCGGGCCGGCGACGACGCGCTGGGCCGGCGGGCGCTCGACGACCTGCTTGTGGCCGGCGTGGACGCCCGGGTGCAACTCGACCGGCAGCGACCGACTGGCACCTGCATCGTGCTCGTCGACCCGGACGGCGAGCGGACGATGATCCCGTCGGCCGGCGCCAACGCCGCGCCCGGCGACCTGGCGAGCCTGCCCGCTGCCGCCGACTGGCTGTACGTGTCGGGTTACACGCTGCTCGGTCCGAACTCGCGCAGCTTCGCCCTGGCCGCGCTGGGCGTCGCGCGCCGGCGGGGGTGGCCGATCGCCGTCGACGCCGCCTCCGCCGCCCCGCTGCGCGAGCTCGGCGCCGTCGAATTCCTCGACCTGCTGGGGTCGGACGTGCTGCTGTTCGCCAACGCCGACGAAGCCCGGGCGCTCACCGGCCTGGACGACCCGGCCGCCGCCGCCCAGGCGCTCGCTCTGCGCTGCGGGCATGCCATCGTCAAGCGCGGGCCGGCCGGCGCGGTGTGGTCCGACGGCTCGGGGGTGCGTTCGGTGCCGGCGGCCGACGTCGCGCTGGTGGACACCACCGGCGCCGGTGACGCCTTCGCCGCCGGCTTTCTGGCCGCGGCGGGCGACGTGGCCGAAGCCCTGGCCGCCGCCGTGCGGCTCGCGGCGGCCGCCGTCGGTCGGGTGGGCGGTCGGCCCTAGCTGGGCGCCAACCGTCCGTCAGTTCGTGTAAGTCAGATCCGAGCCGGTCAAGGCCACCAGCACACCCTGGCCGTCGACTCGCAGCGAACGGACCCGGATCTTGAACGGGATGCCCTGCAGCGGCAGGTTCAGGTCGAACACCTGGCTGAGGGCCGCCGCGGCCGAGTCGGTCAGCGATCCGGCCCCGTCGACCGCGGTCTTGGCGAATCCCAGGGCACCGTTGACGAGCGTGGGCTGCGTGGTGATCGAGCCCTTGACCGAGATGCCGCCGACCGTGATGGTCTTCGTCGCCCGGATCCGGCCGCCGCCGGCGTAGGACAGACCGACGCCGAGAGCCCGGCCGAGTTCGGCGTAGGTGATGCGGGCGGTCGCGCGTCGGCGCTCGCCGCGTGCACCCGCGAGAAGTCGCGCGCCACCGTGATGGTGTGCAGAACGACCTGCACCCGCGAGATCTGCAGCAACCGCGCCCGGCGGTCGAGCGGCACGTCCGATGCCGTCACCGTGATCTCGTCGAACTCCCCGGCCGCGAGTTGGGTGAGGAACGGGAAGCCGGCGATGCTCACGTCCGGGCGCGAGCTCAGGCCTTGCGACGTCTGGATCGTCGAGCCGGCCGTGCGCTCAGCGATGTAGAGACCGACGCGATCGGCGACCACGAGCAACCCGACCACCAGGACGGCGACGATCAGGATCCGCCGCGCCGCCCGTGATCCCACGTACCGATCCAAACATGTCCGACCCCGGGGGCAGACTCGCTCTCATGACCGTCAAGGCCCTGCTCGGCGAGCGGATGGCCCGGCAGGGCTATGGCGACCGGACGGCCGAGTCCCCGCGGGCCGCCGCGGCCGGCACCACCGCGCTGCAGGCCCAGGACAACCTCGCGTCCCGGCTCGGCGTCCGCGCCCGCTCGGCCACCGTCACCGAGGCCGACGTGCTCCGCGCGATCGAGGACGACCGCACGGTCGTGCGCACCTGGTTGATGCGCGGCACCATCCACCTCGTCGACGCCGCCGACCTGCGCTGGCTCGTCGGCCTGATCGGGCCCGCGATCGCGCGCAAGTACCGCACCCGGTGGCGGCAGCTCGGGCTGACCGACGACGTCCTCGATCGCTCGGTCGACGCGCTGCCGCAACTGCTGGCCGGCGGCCCGCAGACCCGGCACCAGATCCGCGCCGGCCTGGCCGAGCTAGGCATCACGCTCGACAGCCCCGATCCGCAGGTCCACACCCACGTGATCGTGCACGCGAGCACCACCGGTCTGATCTGCCGCGGCCCGGACCGCGGCCGGCACAGCACCTTCGTGCTTCGCGACGACTGGCTGCCGACCGCGCCGGCCGGGCCGGCCGGCGACGACGCGCTGGCCGAATTGGCGCGGCGCTACTTCGCCGCCTACTCCCCCGCCACCGCGGCCGATTTCGGCACGTGGTCCGGCCTGCCCACATCGCAGGCGATCGCGCTCATCGGCGGCGAACTGAGCCCGGCCGACGTCGACGGCCGGGCCGGTTTCCGCCTCGGCGCAGTCGAGCCGGCCCGCGGGGTGCGGCTGCTGCCGGCCTTCGACAACTACGTCATCGGCTACAAGAATCGGGCGGCGCTGCTCGATCCGGCGCGACACGGCGAGGTCTATCAGGGCGGCATGATCCGGCCGGTCGTCGTCCGCGACGGACGCGTCATCGGCAGCTGGGCGCTCGACCGCGGCAAGGGCGCGGTGACCGTGACCCGGTTCGAGGCGTGGCCGATTCGAGTCGGCTCGGCCGTCGAGGCCGAGGTGGCCGACATCGGCCGGTTCCTCGGCCGCGAGGTCACACTTCGAGCGTCCGACTGAGCGGCACGCCGGGCCGGTAGGCCAGATGCACGTGGCTGGGGGCGTCGAGCACCGCGAAGTCCGCCCGGCCACCGACCCGGATGACGCCCACGTCGTCGCGCCGCAAGGCGCGCGCGCCGCCGGCCGTGGCGGCCCAGAGCGCCTCGTCCGGGGTCAGCCCCATCTCGCGGACGGCGAGGGCGATCACGAAGGCCATCGACGACGTGTAGCTCGTGCCCGGATTGCAGTCGGTGGCCAGCGCCACCGTCGCCCCGGCGTCGAGCAGCCGGCGGCCGTCGGGGTAGCGCGAGCGGGTGGAGAACTCCGCGCCCGGTAGCAGTGTGGCCACGGTGTCGCCCGCGGCGAGCGCCGCCACGTCGGCGTCGGACAGGTGCGTGCAGTGGTCGACACTCGCCGCGCCCAACTCCACTGCCAGCTGCACCCCCGGACCCGGAGCGAGCTGATTGCCGTGCACCCGCAGGCCCAACCCGCGGGCCTGGCCGGCGACGAGCACCTGACGGGACTCGCCCGCATCGAACGCGTGCGGGCTCGCCGGCTCGCAGAAGACGTCGATCCAACGCGCCAGTGGCGCGCAGGCGTCGAGCATCTCGCCGGTGACCGAGCGCAGGTAGTCGTCGCGGCCGACATCGCTCGGCACGACGTGGGCGCCGAGGTAGGTCGTCTCGTCGGTCACCTCGCCCGCGAGCAGCAGCAGCCGCCGCTCGTCGTCGCGCCGTAGTCCGTAACCGCTCTTGATCTCCACGGTCGTGGTGCCCTGGGCCCGAGCCTCGACGATCCGGGCCCGGAGTAGCCCACGCAGCTCGTCGTCGGACGCGGCCCGAGTGGCCGCGACGGTGGCGGCGATCCCGCCGCCGTCGTAGGTCGCTCCGCGCATCCGGGCGGCGAACTCGTCGCTCCGGTCGCCGGCGAACAACAGGTGGGTGTGAGCGTCCACGAAGCCGGGCACGACGGCCCGACCGTCGAGATCGCAGGGAGTGTCCGCCGCCGGGACGTCGGCACGGCGCCCGACCCACACGACGCGGCCGTCGTCCACGACGACGGCGGCATCGGCGATGACACCCAGCGGGCTACCGTCGACCCCCGGATCGTTGGTGACCAGCCGGCCGATGCCGGTTACCGCGGTCGCCATGCCGCTCCGATCGCATCACTCAGCAAGGCCGCGACGTCACCGAGGAGGTGAGCGCCGCCGGACACCACCGTCCGGCCGTCGACCACGACCGTGTCGACATCGGTCGCCGTGGCCGTGAACACCACCTGGGCCGGGTCGGCGCCGGCGGTGCGCACCGTGTCGAGCCGCACCGCGACGAGATCGGCCCGCGCGCCGGCTTCGAGCCGGCCGGCATCGGGCCAGCCGATGCTGTGGTGTCGCGTCAGCATGGTCAGCAGGTGCCCGGCGTCGAAGTGGCCCCGCCGCTGGGTGCGCAGCCGCTCGTGCAGCTCCACCCCGCGGGCCTCTTCGAACAGGTCCACCACCGCGTGCTGGTCCGAGCCGAGCGAGAGCGCGACCGCGGCGGCGGCCAGATCGCCGGCCGGCCCGATGCCGTCGGCGAGATCGCGCTCGGTGGTCGGGCAGAGGCAGACGGTGCTGCCGGCGCCGGCCAGCCGGCCGACGTCGTCGCCGGTGAGATGGGTGGCGTGCACCGCCGTCGTCGCCGGCCCGAGGACACCCTCGTCGTCCAGCAACGCGGTCGGAGTCATGCCGTAATGCTGCGAGCAGGCCTCGTTCTCCGCCAGCTGTTCGGACAGGTGCAGGTGCAGCGGGGTGCCGGCCGCAGCCGCGCGGACCGTCGCGAACGCCGCCCGGGGCACGGCCCGCACCGAATGGATCGCCGCGCCGAGCCGCGTGGTCGCATCGGGTCGGCGGGCGCCGGAGCGCTCGGCCCAGGCCACCGCGCTGCCGTCGGAGAAGCGCCGCTGCACCGGGTCGAGGGGCCGGTGCCCGTTGGCGTCCAGGCCGCCGGCGAGGTAGCAGGTGTCGAGCAGCGTCAGCCGGATGCCGGCCGCCGCCGCCGCGTGGCGCAGCGCCTCGCCCATCGCGTTCGGATCGGCGTACGGGCGGCCATCCGGGCCATGATGCAGGTAGTGGAACTCGCCGACGGCCACCACCCCGGCGAGTGCCATCTCGGCGTAGGCGGCACGGGCCAGGGCCAGATAGGTGTCCGGGTCGAGCCGGCCGGCGAGGTCGTACATGCGCTCGCGCCACGTCCAGAACGTGCCCCCGTCGTCGTGGGTGCGCCCGCGCAGCGCGCGGTGGAACGCGTGGCTGTGGCAGTTGGCGAAACCGGGCAGCACGACGCCGGGCAGCCGGATCGCGCCGGCCGGGTCGGCGTTCGCCGTCACCGCCGTGAAGCGGCCGCCGGTGACGTCGAACCGAACCGCGCGCTCCGGCCCGGCCGGCAACAGCGCGTGCTCGGCGAAGTACGACCCCTCGGGTTCGCTCATCCGGCCAGCTCGCGCAGCACGGTGGCCAGAGCGGCGACGCCGGCCAGGCAGTCGTCGCGCTCGGCCCACTCGGCCGGCGAGTGCGAGACGCCGGTGGGGTTGCGGACGAACAGCATCGCCGCGGGCACCCCGGCGGCGGCCAGGATCCCGGCGTCGTGGCCCGCGCCGGTGTCGAGGACCGGCGCGGCATCGAGCAGCCCGGCGATGCGTCCTGGGTCCGGGAAGGTCGTCGCCTCGCTCCAGGACTCCTCACGCACTGTGCCTCCGTGTTCGGCCGCCGCAGCAGTGACGTCGGCGACGACCGCCCGGGCTTGCTCGGCCGTGCCGGCGCGGGCGTCCAGCCACAACGCGACGTGCGAGGCGATGGCGTTGACGCCGTTGGGCTCGACCCGGATCTTGCCGCACGTGGCTACCGCGCCGTGCCGGTCGGCTGCGTCACGGGCCGCGAGCACCACCGCGGCGGCGGCGAGCAGGGCGTCGTGCCGGTCGGCCAGCCGGGTCGTGCCGGCGTGATTGGCCTCGCCCGGCAGATCGATGCGCCAACGCCCGTGCGGGCGAATCGCGCTCGCCACCCCGATGGCGCGGTCCAGCTCGACCAGCCCGCGACCCTGCTCGACGTGCAGCTCGACGAACGACGCGATCCGCCGCAGCGTCTCATCGTCGCGTCCCAGATGCCGGGGTTCGAGACCGGCGCCGGCCATCGCGGTCGCCAGCGTCGTCCCGTCAGCGTCGGTCAACGCGGCCGCCCGGTCGCCGGTGAGCGCGCCGGTGATCACCCGCGATCCCGCGCAGGCCACGCCGAAGCGCGCGCCCTCCTCGTCCCCGAAGTTGACCACGCCGATCGGTCGCGCCGGGCGAAAGCCGGTGGCCCGCAGTTCGTCCAGCGCGGCCAGGGCCGAGACCACCCCGAGCGGGCCGTCGAACGCACCGCCGTCGGGCACCGAGTCGAGGTGCGAGCCGACGACGATCCCCGGTGTGGCATCCGGGTCGCCCTGCCAGGCCCACTGGTTGCCGGCCCGGTCGAGCGTCACGTCCAGCCCGCGGGCCTCGGCCGCGGCCGCGAACCACTCGCGCAGCGCGGCGTCCGCGCCGGTCCAGGCGTAGCGCCGGTAACCGCCGGTGCCGGCGTCACGACCGAGCGGGAGGAGTGCGTCCCACATCGAGTCGAAGGTGGTCACGCGCCCTCGGCCATGGGCACCCGCACGCCGCGCTCGGCCGCGACCTCTTCGGCCCGGTCGTAACCGGCATCGACGTGCCGGATGACACCCATGCCCGGATCGTTGCTGAGCACCCGGGCGATCTTCTCGCCGGCGAGCGCGGTGCCGTCGGCGACGCAGACCTGACCGGCGTGGATCGACCGGCCCATCCCGACGCCACCGCCGTGATGGATCGACACCCACGACGCCCCGCTCGCGACGTTGACCATTGCGTTCAGCAGCGGCCAGTCGGCGATGGCGTCCGACCCGTCGGCCATCGACTCGGTCTCGCGATACGGCGAGGCGACCGACCCGCAGTCCAGGTGGTCGCGGCCGATCACGACCGGCGCGCTGAGCTCGCCGCTGGCGACGAGGTCGTTGAACGCGACGCCGGCCTTGTCCCGCTCGCCGTAGCCGAGCCAGCAGATCCGGGCCGGCAGCCCTTGGAAGTGGACCTTGTCCTGCGCCATCCGGATCCAGCGCGCGAGCGACTCGTTCTCGGGGAAGAGGTCGAGGACGGCCTGATCGGTGCGGGCGATGTCCTTCGGGTCGCCGGACAGCGCCGCCCAGCGGAACGGGCCCTTGCCCTCGCAGAACAGCGGTCGGATGTAAGCCGGGACGAAGCCCGGGAAGTCGAAGGCGCGGTTGTAGCCGGCCGTCTTGGCCTCGCCCCGGATCGAGTTGCCGTAGTCGAAGACCTCGGCGCCGTTGTCCTGGAACTTCACCATCGCCTCGACGTGGCGGGCCATCGAGGCCTGGGCCCGGCCGGTGAACTCGTCGGGCTTGCGCCGGGCGTACTCATGCCACTCGTCGAACTCGACGCCGATGGGCAGGTACGACAGCGGGTCGTGCGCCGACGTCTGGTCGGTGACGATGTCGATCGGGGCGTCGTGGGCGAGGAACTGCGGCACGAGCGAGGCGGCGTTGCCGAGCAGCCCGATCGAGAGCGGCCGGCGCGCGTCGCGGGCCTGCTCGGCCAGGGTCAGCGCCTCGTCGCGCGATGCGGCCTGGACGTCGAGGAAGCCGTGCTCGATGCGGCGAGTGATGCGCGACTGGTCGCAGTCGATGCAGATCGCCACCCCGCCGTTCATCGTGACGGCCAGCGGCTGCGCTCCACCCATGCCGCCGAGACCCGCGGTGAGGGTGATCGTGCCGGCCAGCGTCCCGCCGAAGCGCTTGGCCGCGACGGCCGCGAAGGTCTCGTAGGTGCCCTGCAGGATGCCCTGGGTGCCGATGTAGATCCACGAGCCGGCCGTCATCTGGCCGTACATCGTCAGCCCGAGATTCTCGAGGCGACGGAACTCGTCCCAGTTGGCCCAGTCGGGTACCAGGTTCGAATTGGCGATCAGCACCCGCGGCGCCCACTCGTGCGTCTGCATAACGCCGACCGGCTTGCCCGACTGCACCAGCATCGTCTCGTCGGTCTTGAGGGTGGTGAGCGTACGGACCAGCGCGTCGTAGGCCGGCCAACTGCGGGCGGCCCGGCCGGTGCCGCCGTACACGACGAGATCGTCGGGCCGCTCGGCGTTCTCGGGATCGAGGTTGTTCATCAGCATCCGCAGCGGCGCCTCGGTCTGCCACGACGTGGCCGTCAGGGTGTTGCCGCGCGGGGCGCGGACCGGGCGGGCGCCGTCCATGGGGCTTCCTCCTTCTCGATCCTGCAAGTTGTCCGTGCTTCGCTGCGCCATAGTGCGGCGACGCGCGGACACGTCCATTGCACACCCCGGGGATGGCGGCCCACCACGCTCCGCGCCGTTCCGGTGTCTGGGATACCAGACACAGCGCTAGGCTCGACGCCATGCCCAGCGTCCCGGCCGCCCATCAGACGCTGGAGATCCTGCGCTACCTGAGCCGGCAAGCGGGGCCGGTCGCGGCGGCGTCGATCATGCGCGACCTGCAGCTGCCGCGTTCGACGGTCTATCACCTGCTTTCCACCCTGGCCGACGACGGTTTCGTCACCCGGCTGCCCGACGAACGCCGTTACGCGCTGGGTCTCGCCGCCTACGAATTGGGCACCGGCTACAGCCGGCAGGCCCCGCTTCAACGCATTGCGCGGGTGCCGCTGGCCGGCCTGGTCGACCGGGTCGGGCACTCGGCCCACCTCGCCGTGCTGCACGGCCGCGAGGTCGTCTACGTGATCGAGGAACGGGCGCCCGGGCAGCCGCCGCTCGTCACCGACGTGGGCGTGCGGCTGCCGGCGCAGCTGACGGCCAGCGGCCGGGCCATGTTGGCCCGGTTGCCGCCGGCCCAGGTGCGGGCCTTGTTCCCCGATCCGGCCGCGTTCGTGTTGCGCACCGGCATCGGCCCGCGGTCACCGTCGGCCCTGCGCGCCCTGCTCGTGGACGCGCGCCGGCGCGGGCACGCCGACGAGGACGGCGAGGTCACGTTCGGTTTCGCCTCGATCGCGTCGCCGGTGCTCGACCATTCCGGCCACCCGGTGGCCAGCGTGGCCGTGACCTTTCCGGCCGCCGCGCTGCCCTCAACCGCGCGGGATCGGGTGACGACGCACGTAGCCCGGACGGCTGCCACCATCACTCGTCGGATCGGTGGTCATCCGGCCTGAGCCACAAGTATCGCGTCGCGAGGCGTCGCCACCGGCGAACACACTTCTGAGAAGGCGTACATACCGTGCCACAGGCTCCTTGTGCGGGCAGTCCAGCGGGTAGACGATGCCCGCACCTTACTGTCTATTCCGGGGGGAATTGAAATGAGAACAACCAGGATCAGCCGGTTCGCCGCAGTAGCGGCGGCCGCATCACTCGCCCTCACCGCCGCGCTGGCCACCGCCTCTGGTGCCAGCGCCAAGGCGACGCCGGCGTCGACTGCGGGCGCCCACCAGCCGGCAGGCGTGCACCACGCGGCCATGCCGAACACTCCGGCTGGGCCGTCAGCCGACGGCGCCGGCTACTTCGTCTCGCTGGCCGGCGTGAGCAGCATCAGCGTCAACTTCACAATGCCGGATTACTCGTGCGCGAGCCCCGACGACAACGAGTGGCTACTGCCCGGTATCTGGGCCTTCACCACGGGCGGTAGCAGAGCCAATAGCCAAGCCGATGTCAACTTCAACTGCGACACGGGCTTCGGACAGCTCAACGAGAGCGTTGCTTGCGCCAACACAGACACCAATTGCAACGTATCTGCGACCGCACTGCCCGGTGACCGGATCCGGGCGAGCCTGGTGTACACGCCGACCAGCACGACCGCGACCGTCACCGACGTGACTCAGAACGTCACCGTGCAGATGGTTGGCGAAGCAGAAGCCGATGACTATGCACTCATCGGCGATGCGAGCCCCACGCCGTACGGCTACACCTCCGCGGTGCCTACCTTCTCCAAGGTCGTCTTCACCCAGGCGAAGATCAATGGACTGCCACTGGCCGACTTCTTGTCGACGCGCGCCAGCTACCAATCGGGCACGGACGTCCAGATCGCGGCCGGCAGCATCCGCCACGACGGCAAGTCGTTCGTGACCACGTTCCGAAACAACTACTGACCGCTTCACCCGAGGGCGGCGCGCACTGTCACCAGTCGCGCGTCGTTCTCGGGACGCGTCCACCCATCAATACAATTCGGGGGAATTGACAGGAGAACATCCAGAAATATTCGCCTCGCCGCCGTTGCTGCGGCTGCGTCACACTGCCACGTTCACGGCGCCGGCGATCTCCTGCGCCAGCCCTGACGACTACGAGTGGCTGATCCCCGGCATCTGGGTCTACTCCGGCGGCACCCTGACCGCAGGTCGCTTCCGACGCCGCGACCAACGACGACGACACCGTGTTCGTCGACGACATCGGCCCCGGCCCGTTCTCAGTCAACGCGGTATCGACGTTCGACAAGGTCGTGGTCACCCAGGTCAAGGTCAACGGCGCGCCGCGTGGTGCCTTCTCTCCGAGTCGGTCTCAGCTTGCCGACATACTCCGACGTCCAGGTCGGCATCGGCAACATCCGCCACGACGGCAAGTCGTTCGTGACCACCTTCAGGAACAACTACTGATCGTCGATCCCGAGGGCAGTTACTGCACGCAGAACTCGTTGCCTTCGGGGTCTTGGAGCGTGATGCAGTATTCGCCGAACCGATCGTCTGACATTTCCCGTAGTTCGGTGGCGCCCATCGCGATGATCTCGTCAGCGCGGGCCCGCACCGCGGCGCGGCGCTGCTCGCCCTGCTGGTCGGCCCCGACGTTGATGTCGAGGTGCACCCGGTTCTTGGCGGTCTTGCCCTCTGGCACCTTCTGCAGGTAGATGCGGGGCCGGGCGCCGGCGGGATCGACGATGGCGTAGGCGTGGTCTCGGTCGGCCACTGGCACACCGAGCGATTCGAGGAAAGCGTCCCAGCTGTCGGAGCCGGCGGGCGGTGGCTGCTCGATGTAACCGAGGACCTCGGCCCAGAACCGGCCCAGCCGCTCCGGGTCGGCCGCGTCGAAGGTGACCTGGATGCGAGGCTGGCCGGTCATTGCCCCACGCCAGCCGCGTCCATACCGCGCAGTTCCTTCTTCAACTCGCCGATCTCGTCGCGCAGGCGGGCGGCGACCTCGAACTGCAGTTCGCGGGCGGCGTGCAGCATCTGCTGGTTGAGCTGCTGGATGAGATCGGCCAGCTGGGCCCGCGGCATCTCGGCGACGTCGAGACCGCCGCCGGCGTGCGCGCCGACGCCCACGACTCCCCCGGACACCCCGCGGCCACCGCGGCCGGGCACCGCCGACTTGCCCCGCGACTGCGAACGGCCCGAACCGCCGACCGCCACCCCGGCGCCGAGCATCTCTTCGGTGTCGGCCGCCTCGCGGTTGAGCATGTCGGTGATATCGGCGATCCGCTTGCGCAACGGTGTCGGATCGATGCCGTTCTCGGTGTTGTAGGCGACCTGCTTCGCGCGCCGGCGATTCGTCTCGTCGATCGCCTTCTCCATCGAGGGCGTGACGGTGTCGGCGTACATGTGCACCTGGCCGGATACGTTGCGGGCCGCGCGGCCGATCGTCTGGATCAGCGACGTGCCCGAGCGCAGGAAACCTTCCTTGTCGGCGTCGAGGATCGACACGAGCGAGACCTCGGGCAGGTCGAGCCCCTCGCGCAGCAGGTTGATGCCGACGAGCACGTCGAACTCACCCATCCGCAGCTCGCGCAGCAGCTCGATGCGACGCAGCGTGTCGACCTCGGAGTGCAGGTAGCGCACTCGGATGCCCTGCTCGAGCAGGTAGTCGGTGAGGTCTTCGGACATCTTCTTGGTGAGCGTCGTGACCAGTACCCGCTCGTTGCGTGCGGCCCGCTCGCGGATCTCGTGGACGAGATCGTCGATCTGACCCTTGGTGGGCTTCACCACGATCTCGGGGTCGATCAGACCGGTGGGGCGGATGACCTGCTCGACGAACTCGCCCTTCGTCCGGCCCAGCTCGTAACCGCCCGGCGTGGCCGAGAGGTACACGGTCTGGCCGATCCGATCGACGAACTCTTCGAACTTCAGCGGCCGGTTGTCCATCGCCGACGGCAGCCGGAAGCCGTGGTCGACCAGGGTGCGCTTGCGCGACATGTCGCCCTCGTACATGCCGCCGGTCTGCGGCACGGTCACGTGCGACTCGTCGATCACGAGCAGGAAGTCCTCGGGGAAGTAGTCGAGCAGGCAGTTGGGCGCGCTACCGCGCTCGCGCCCGTCGATGTGCAGCGAGTAGTTCTCGATGCCCGAGCAGAACCCGACCTGGCGCATCATCTCGATGTCGTAGGACGTGCGCATGCGCAGGCGTTGGGCCTCGAGCAACTTGTTCTGCCCCTCGAGCTCGGCCAGGCGCGCCTCGAGTTCCTGCTCGATGCCGCGGATGGCGCGTTCCATCCGTTCCGGGCCGGCCGCGTAGTGGGTGGCCGGGAAGACGAACACCTCGGGGACCTCGCGCACCACCTCGCCGGTGAGCGGGTGCAAGTAGTAGAGCCGCTCGATCTCGTCACCGAACATCTCGGCCCGGATCGCGAGCTCTTCGTACACCGGAAAGATCTCGACCGTGTCACCCCGGACCCGGAAGGTGCCGCGGGTGAAGGACAGGTCGTTGCGGGAGTACTGCACGTCGACGAGGCGCCGCAGGATCGCCTCACGATCGATGTGCTGACCGACGCGCAGCCGCAGCGAACGATCGACGTATTCCTGCGGGGTGCCGAGGCCGTAGATGCAGGACACCGTGGCCACCACCACGACGTCGCGCCGGGTGAGCAGCGACATGGTGGCCGAGTGCCGCAGCCGCTCGACCTCGTCGTTGACCGAGCTGTCCTTCTCGATGTAGGTGTCGGTCTGCGGGACGTAGGCCTCGGGCTGGTAGTAGTCGTAGTAGCTCACGAAGTACTCGACCGCGTTGTTCGGCAGCATCTCCCGCAGCTCGTTGGCCAGCTGGGCGGCGAGCGTCTTGTTGGGCGCCATGATCAGGGCCGGACGCTGCAGCCGTTCGATCAGCCAGGCGGTCGTGGCTGACTTGCCGGTGCCGGTGGCGCCGAGCAGGACGACGTCCTTCTCGCCCGCCAGCAGCCGCTGCTCGAGCTCGGCGATGGCCGTCGGCTGGTCGCCAGACGGCTCGAAGTCGGAGACGACCTCGAACTTGCCGATACTGGGGGTGATGTCGGAGCGGACGCGCATACCTCCACGGTACGTGGGACGTACGACACCGCGCGCGGGCTAGATCGAGCCCGGACGGGGTATCCATCAGTGGGCGCCGGCCGGCTCTGGCAGGGTTGAGGCGGCCTCCGTACCGGCAGCGACACCTCATCCCCTTCATCGACATCTGGAGTTTCGTGGAAATCTGGCCCGGAAGCGCCTACCCCTTGGGCGCGACGTATGACGGCTCGGGCACCAACTTCGCGCTCTTCAGCGAGGTCGCCGAGCAGGTCGAGCTGTGCCTGTTCGATGCCGACGGCGCCGAGACGCGGGTCGTGCTGCCCGAGAACGACGGCTTCGTCTGGCACGCGTTCCTGCCCGGCATCGAGCCCGGCCAGCGCTACGGCTACCGCGTGCACGGCCCGAACGACCCCGACCACGGGCTGCGCTGCAACCCCAACAAGTTGCTGCTCGACCCGTACGCCAAGGCCATCGGCGGGAGCATTGAGTGGGACGAATCCCTGTTCGGATACCACTTCGACGACCCCGACACCCGCAACGACGACGACTCGGCCGCGCAGCTGCCCAAGTGCGTGGTCATCAACCCGTTCTTCGACTGGGGGGTGGACCGGCCGCCACGACACGCCTACGCGGACACAGTGATCTACGAGACGCACGTCAAGGGCATGACGCAGACGCATCCGGACGTGCCCGACAACCTGCGCGGCACCTACGCCGGTATCGCCCACCCGGCGATCGTCGAGCACCTCACGAGCCTCGGCGTGACGGCCGTCGAGCTGATGCCCGTCCACCATTTCGTCAACGACTCGATCCTCATGGACAAGGGGCTGGCCAACTACTGGGGTTACAACACCATCGGGTTCTTCGCGCCCGACCACAAGTACTCCTCGAGCACGAGCCCGGGCGGGCAGGTGCAGGAGTTCAAGGCGATGGTGCGGGCCTTGCACGAGGCCGGCATCGAGGTCATCCTCGACGTCGTCTACAACCACACGGCCGAGGGCAACCATCTCGGCCCCACGCTGTCGTTCCGGGGCATCGACAACCCGGCGTATTACCGGCTGGTCGACGACACCCCGCAGTACTACATGGACTACACCGGCACCGGAAACAGCCTGAACGTGCGGCATCCGCACTCGCTGCAGCTGATCATGGATTCGTTGCGGTACTGGGTGCTCGAGATGCACGTCGACGGATTTCGTTTCGACCTTGCGTCGACGCTGGCCCGCGAGTTCTACGATGTCGACCGCCTGTCGTCCTTCTTCGATCTCGTGCAGCAGGATCCGGTCGTCAGCCAGGTGAAACTGATCGCCGAGCCGTGGGACGTCGGCCCCGGCGGCTACCAGGTGGGCAACTTCCCGCCGCAGTGGACGGAGTGGAACGGCAAGTACCGCGACACCGTTCGCGACTTCTGGCGCGGCGAGCCGGGCACGGTCGGCGAGTTCGCCGCCCGCATCACCGGCTCGGCCGATCTGTACGAGACTTCCGGGCGTCGGCCGGTGGCGAGCATCAACTTCGTCACCGCGCACGACGGCTTCACCCTGCTCGACCTCGTGTCGTACAACGAGAAGCACAATGAAGCCAATCAGGACGGCAACAACGACGGCGAGAGCCACAACCGCTCGTGGAACTGCGGCGCCGAGGGTGCGACGGACGATCCGGCCATCGTGGCGCTCCGGGCGCAGCAGCGGCGCAACTTCATCGCCACCCTGTTCCTCAGTCAGGGCGTTCCGATGATCTGCCACGGCGACGAACTCGGGCGCACCCAGCAGGGCAACAACAACGGCTACTGCCAGGACAACGAACTCACCTGGATCGACTGGGCCAACCAGGACGCCGAGCTGGTCGAGTTCACCGGGCGGATGTCGCAACTGCGGCGCGACCATCCGGTGTTCCGGCGCCGGCGGTTCTTCGACGGTCGCCCCACTCGCCGCGGCGATCGGTTGCCCGACATCAGCTGGTTCACGCCCGACGGCACCGAGATGACCGAAGAGGACTGGGATTCCGGCTTCGGCCGCAGCATCGCGATGTACCTGAACGGCGAGGGCATCCCCGATCGCGACGCCCGCGGCCAGCGCGTCACCGACGACTCGTTCCTGCTCTGCTTCTCCGCGCACGACGAAGCCATCGAGTTCACCGCGCCAGGCGACGACCGTGGGGCCGAGTGGAAGGTCGTCGTCGACACCGCGGCCGCCCCGGACGCCGACGGGAAGGTGATCGACCACGGCGGCCGCGTCGCCGTCGGACCCCGCGCCCTCGTCGTGCTGCAGAGGCTGTCCTGATGGCCGCGCCGGCATCGTCGTACCGGCTGCAGGTCCGCCCGGTCTTCGATCTGTACGCGGCGGCCGACGCCTGCGACTACCTGGCGACGCTCGGCGTGCAGGCGGCCTACGTGTCGCCGCTGCTGCCGTCGGTGCGCGGCTCCGACCACGGCTACGACGTCGTCGAGTTCGACACCGTCGATCCGCAGCGCGGCGGTGTCGACGGCTGGACCCACTTCCTCGCCGCCACCCGCTCGCGCAGCCTCGGCATCGTCGTCGACATCGTGCCCAACCACACCGGCGTGGCCGACCCGGCGCAGAACCACGCGTGGTGGGACGTGCTCACGTTCGGTCGCGAGTCGGCCTTCGCGCATTGGTTCGACATCGACTGGTCGCACGGCCGGTTGCTGCTGCCGGTGCTCGGCGACGACTTCGACGACAGCCAGCTCGAGGTCGTCGACGACGCTCGGCCCGACGATCCGCTGGGCGGCGTCGCGGAACTCCATTACTTCGAGCACCGCTTCCCGATCGCACCAGGCACCGGCCCGGCCCCGGGCGAGACCGCGGCCGAGGTCCACGCCCGCCAGCACTACGAGCTGGTGAACTACCGCCGCGCGGACACCGAGCAGAACTACCGCCGGTTCTTCGCCGTCACCTCATTGGCCGGCCTGCGGGTCGAGGACGATTCCGTCTTCGACGCGACCCACGCCCAGATCGCCCGGTGGGCGCGTGACGACGGCATCGCCGGCCTGCGGGTGGATCATCCCGACGGCCTCGCCGACCCACTGCGCTACCTGACCCGGCTGCGCGAGCTCGCTGGCGATCATGTGTGGTTGCTGGTGGAGAAGATCCTCGAGACCGGTGAGGAGCTGCCCGAAGAGTGGCCGGTGGACGGCACCACCGGCTACGACGCACTGACCGAGGTGGCCGGCGTCTTCATCGACCCGGCGGCCGAGGCGCCGCTGGACGCGCTCTACCGCGAGCTCACCGGCGATCAGCAGACCGGCCCGGAGCACGTCGAGGCCGGCAAGCGTGACGGCGTCAACACGATCCTGCAGGCCGAGTTGTCCCGGCTGGCCCGGCTCGTTCCGGGGATCGAGAACGCGCATGCCGCACTGGCCGAGCTGCTCGTCGCGTTCCCGGTGTACCGGACGTATCTGCCCACCGGGGCGACGAATCTCGCCACCGCGATCGAGCGGGCCCGAGCCAACCGCCCCGATCTGGCCGACGCGATCGACACGCTGGCCGTGCGGCTGGCCGACCCGGCCGACGAGCTGTGCTCGCGCTTCCAACAGACTTCGGGTGCCGTGATGGCCAAGGGGGTCGAGGACACCGCCTTCTACCGCTACACGCGCTTCGTCGCGGCCAACGAGGTCGGCGGCGACCCGGCCCGGTTCGGGCTCCCCCTCGAGGCGTTCCACCGCGCACAATGGCAGCGTCAGGCGAGTGCGCCGCACGGCATGACCACGCTCTCGACCCATGACACCAAGCGGGGCGAGGACGTCCGGGCCCGGCTCGCGGTGCTGAGCGAGCTCTCGGCCGACTGGGCCGCATTGGCCCGACAGCTCATGACCACGACTCCCCTGCCCGACGCGCCCTTCGCCTACCTGCTCTGGCAGACCTTTGCCGGCGCCGGATTCATCGCGCGCGAGCGCATGCATGCCTACGCCGAGAAGGCGATGCGCGAGGCCTCGACGTCCACTACCTGGACCGCGCCCAACGCGGAGTTCGAGGGCGCGGTGCACGCCGTGGTCGACGCCGCGTACGACAGCGCCGCGGTGCACGAACCGCTGGCCGCATTCGTCGAGCGCATCACGCCGTACGGCTGGACGAACTCACTGGGCCAAAAGCTCGTGCAGCTGACGATGCCGGGCGTACCTGACGTCTATGAAGGCACCGAGCTATGGGAGGACTCGCTCGTCGACCCCGACAACCGCCGGCCGGTCGACTTCGACGCCCGCCGGGCGTTGCTCGACGAGCTCGATTCCGCCGACGACGCCCCAGCCATCGACGCGTCGGGCGCCGCCAAGATGTGGGTCGTCTCGCGGGCCCTGCGGCTGCGCCGCGACTGGCCCGATCTGTTCGCCGGCTACGCCCCGCTGCTGGCCGAGGGGACGGCGGCCGACCACGCAGTCGCGTTCGACCGCGGCGGCGCGATCACCGTCGCCACCCGACTGCCGGTCGGGCTCGAGGCCGCCGGCGGTTGGCAGGACACCATCCTCGATGTGGGCGGCTCGGCGACCGACGTGATCACCGGTCGTCGCGTCGAGCGCGAGATGCGATTGGCCGACCTGCTCGACAGCTACCCGGTGGCCCTGCTCGTCCGGTGACTCACGATGGGTTCAGCGAGTAGATCACCGCGTTCAGCGCTGCGGACACCCGCTCGAACGCCTTCGGGTCCGGGGTCAACGAGTTCGTCGCCCCCGCTGAATCGTTCGTTTCGGTCCACGTCAAGGTGACCGGGGAGTTCAGCTCGGTCAGGTACGGCGGGTGGGCGGAGGGGGTCGACGCGACGACGTGGGGCACCTGGCGATCACTGTCGAAAGCTCCTTGATCGTCGACCCACAGCTGCGCCGACAACCCCGGCTCGGACGAGTCGGCCACCCAGGTACCGCCACTGATCGCCCGGCTGACTGCGGCCGGGGCCTCCAGGTAGATCGCTTCAGCAGCGCTTGGGTATCGCCGGATTGACCGGCCCGCCAGGTCTGCAGGCGGGGCTTCAGGCTGGCCGGAATGTCGGGCATCGTCGGGCCTTTCGAGCGAGGGTGCCCGGACGATATCCCGGCAAATCGATCACGTGAATGCCCGTTGGGGCAGCGTGTTGATCAGTGTGTCCGGCCAGTCGTTCACTCGTTCATCGGCTCGGTGACCGGTCGGTGGAGTTGGTTGTATTGGGGTTTCTGGTCGGGGTCGATCCAGCGGGGTGGGGTCCAGGCGACGCGGCCGTTGATGAGTTGGGTGGTCCAGCCTTGTTTGATGCGTTCGCGGTGGTCGTAGTGACAGCCCAGGCCGCCGTCGTCGACGCGGGTGTGGCCGGTGATCTGATAGTCGGTCAAATGCATGGCTTGGCAGCGGCCGGGTGGGGCGTCGCAGTGGGGGAAGGTGCAGCCGCCGTCGCGGGCGGCCATGGCCAGGCGTTGGGTTTCGGTGAACAGGCGGGCGGTGTGGCTGTAGGCGGTGATGGCTTGGGTTTTGTCCAGGACCACGGCCATCAGGCGGTAGTCACCACCGGCCCAGGCCAGCGCCTCGCGGGTGGGGATGAGGGCGCCGTGGTTGGTGCGGGCCAGCCCGGTGCCGCTGCGGTAGGCCTGCTCGGTCATGGTCACCACGATGGTGGCGCTGACGCCGGTGATGGAGGGGAGTTGCTGGGCACGCACGGCCAGCTGCAGGGCCTCGAGCAGCGCGTCGTGGCGGCGTTGCCCAGCGGTGCGCGGGTCTTTCACCCCGTCGGTCTCGGGTTTGGGCGCGGCCAGGGAGTCGAAGGCGAGCTGTAGGTATTCGGCCAGTTCGGCGGTGGCTTCGAACTGGCCGTGGGCGGAGCCGTCGGGGCGCTGGTGCAGCGAGAACTCGCGGCGGCGGTGGCGTTCTTCACTGTCCGGCAGCCTGCCGTCGGGGTCGTAGTGGGCCTGGACCCGACGCCCGAGCTGGGCCAGCAGGTGCGGGTCGAACTTGCCGGCGAACTCGACCATGCTCGCCTCGACCTCGTCGTGCACCTCGGCCCGGATCGCATCGGGCAGCTGCTCCACCGTGTCCACGATGACCCGGGCCTGCCGCGGCGAGATCTCCCCGCCCGCCTGCGCCGCCGCCACCAACGGATACGCGGGGTCGAGAACCTGCCCGGTCAGGGTGCGGCGGGTGCCGGCCGCTTCCGCGGCGCGGACCCGACCGGCGGCCTCGCCCGGATCCAGACGCAGCAGCAGCCGCAGGAACTGTCCGATGGTCCGGACACACTTAGCCGCCGGCAGGCCGCGGGTCTCGACCTCGAGGATGAACGCATGATCCAGCGACGGGAGACGGCGCGACAGGCGTTCGGCGTCGCGGCCGTAATCAGAGCAGCTCGTCCTCGGACAAGCTCGACAGGTCGGTGCCGGCGAGCACGTCCAGCGCGGCGTGCACGGCGGCCAACGCGGACCGCGGGTCCGCCTCCACCATCACCGCTGCGCTCATACGTACGATTCTAGGCCAACGCAACCCCCAATTCTCCGGCCTTCGACAATCTGTGGACAACCACCAGATGTCCACAACCGAACGGGACGAGACCGCCGAAACTGTCAGTGCAGGGTGCTTAGGCGGCGCCGCCTCAATGAGGAGGGGCGAGCCGCGCCTTGAGCGCGGCGACGTCGAGCGCCGGCCGCGGGTAGTGCGGATCGAGATCGACGAGGGTCTCGTGCAGCAGCTCACCGATCGCCCAGTTGCGGTACTTCTTGTGATCGCTCGGCACGACGTACCACGGCGCATGGTCGGTGTTGCACTGCTCGAGCATGTCGACGAAGGCCACCTGGTAGTCGGACCACCGGGCTCGCTCGACCAGGTCGTCCTCGTTGAACTTCCAGTGCTTGTCCGGGTCGTCGAGCCGGGCCAGCAATCGCTCGCGCTGGGTGTCGTAACTGATGTTGAGGAAGCACTTGACGATGGTCGTTCCAGTCGCGGCCACCTCGGCCTCGAAATCATTGATGATCTTGTAGCGGGCCCGCCACTCCTTCTCGGCCACCAACTCGTGCACGCGCACGACCAGGACGTCTTCATAGTGCGAGCGGTCGAACACGCCGATGACGCCGGGCGGCGGCAGGTGCTTGCGGATCCGCCAGAGGAAGTCGTGCTCGCGCTCCTCGTCGGTGGGCTTCTTGAACGCGGTGTACTGCACGCCGATGGGGCCGAACGCGCCGACCACGTGCTCGGTCACGCCTCCCTTGCCCGCGGTGTCAATGCCCTGCAGGACGAGCAGGATGCTGCGCCGGCCGTCGGCGGTGGACTCGGCCCACAACCGATCCTGCAGGGACCGCATCTCGGCGATGTCGTTGCGCAGCTTGCTGTTCTTGCTGGTGGGAGCCAGCGGCCGCGCGCCGGAGTCGTAGCCGGCGAGCTCGACCGGACCGGGCCTCAGGGCCAGCGCTTCGCGCATCGTCTGCTCCGCCATGCCCGCACGCTAGCGCGTGCGCGGCGGTACCCGACCGTTAACGCGCCGACCGGCCGGGGCAGGGTGTGGCTTGTGACTGCGATCCGCGTGTGGGCCCCGAACGTGTCGTCGATCCGCGTCCGGGCCAACGGTGGCGACACCGTCCTCACCGCCGCGGGCGACGGCTGGTGGACCGGGCCCGAGCTCGCCCCCGGCACCGACTACGCGTTCCTGCTCGACGGCTCCGACGAGCCGGTACCGGATCCGGCGTCGCGGTGGCAGCCCGAGGGCGTGCACGGCCCGAGCCGGGTGTACGACCAGCACGCGTTCGCCTGGGACGACGCCGGCTGGGCCGGCCGCGATCTCACCGCGGCGGTGATCTACGAACTGCACATCGGCACCTTCACGCCGGGCGCGACCTTCGACACGGCCATCGAACGGCTGGATCATCTGGTCGAGTTGGGCATCACCCACGTGGAGCTGCTACCGGTCAACGACTTCAACGGGGTGTGGAACTGGGGGTACGACGGGGTGCTCTGGTTCGCCGTGCACGAACCCTACGGCGGCCCGGACGGGCTGAAGCGCTTCGTCGCCGCCGCACATGCGCGCGGTCTGGCCGTCGTCCTCGACGTGGTCTACAACCACCTGGGACCGTCCGGGAACTACCTGCCGCGCTTCGGCCCGTACTTGAAGTCCGGACGCAACACCTGGGGCGACCTGGTCAACGTCGAGGAGCCGGCGGTGCGCCGTTACGTCCTCGACAACGCGCTCATGTGGCTGCGCGACTACCACGTCGACGCCCTGCGCCTGGACGCCGTGCACGCCCTGCACGACGATTCGCCGACGCACATCCTGGCCGAGCTGTCCGCGGCTACCGACACCCTGGCGACGATGGTCGGCCGTCCCCTGACCCTGATCGCCGAGTCCGACCTGAACGACCCGATCATGATCACCTCTCGCACCCGGGGCGGCTACGGACTGGCCGCCCAGTGGGACGACGACGTGCACCATGCCCTGCACTCGGCGCTCACCGGCGAGACCCAGGGCTACTACTGCGACTTCGGGCCGCTGCACGTGCTCGCCAAGACGTTCACGTCGGCGTTCCTGCACGACGGCACCTACTCGACGTTCCGGCGGCGGGTGCATGGTGCGCCGATCGATCCGGCCGTCCACGCCGGTCGCCAGTTCGTGGTCTGCCTGCAGAACCACGACCAGGTCGGCAACCGCGCGGTCGGCGACCGCCTGTCAGAGCTGACGACCCCCGGCCTGGTCCGGGTCGGGGCGGTCCTGCTGCTCACCTCGCCCTTCACGCCGATGCTCTGGATGGGTGAGGAGTGGGCCGCCACGACCCGCTGGCCCTTCTTCACTTCGCACCCGGAGCCGGAGCTGGCCGAGGCCACCGGCAAGGGGCGGATCGCCGAGTTCGCCGACCACGGGTGGGACACCACGCAGATGATCGATCCGCAGGATCCGCAGGCCTACCGCGGCGCGATCCTGGACTGGTCGGAGCCCGGCCAGCCCGAGCACGCGGCGGTGCTGGAGCTGCACCGGCAGCTGCTTGCGCTACGGGCCGGCGAAGCTGACCTGCGCGACGGTGATCTGCGGCAGGTGAGCGTCGACTTCGACGAGGCCGCCGTCTGGATCGTCGTCCATCGCGGCCGATTCCACGTCGCGGCCAACCTGGGCACGGCCGAGCAACGCTTGCCGGTGACAGCGGGCGAGGTCGTCCTCGCCACCGGCCCGGTCGAACTCGGTGCGGACGGGTTGCTGCTGGCCGGGCACAGCGCGGCGATCGTGCGGAGCTGAAGGATCAACCGACGCTGCGGTCGGCCCAGGACTCGAGCGGGGCCAACTCGCGCACGAGCGCCACGCCGCGTGCGGTGAGCGCGTACCCGGCCGGGACATCGGCCACCAGCCCGGCTCCGAACAGTTCGGTCAGCCGGGTGACGAGCACGCTCTGGCTCATGCCGCCGACGGCGCGGCGCAGTTCATTGAACGAGAGACTGCGGTCGCGCAACTCCCACAGGATCCGCAACGACCAGCGCCGACCGAGAATCTCGAAGAGCTCGGCCAAGGGGCGGGTGGTCGTCGATTCGCGCTTCGGCTTCGTCATGATGACTGCGAATTTAGTACCGGCGGGTCATCTGGACCAGGGGCGGCGGGGCTACTGGATCTCGCCGACTACGACGCCCGGGATCGGCTCCTCCACCCGGACGACGCTGGCCAGTGGCGCCTTGCCCGACTCGGCCTCCCACTGCGCGACCAGCGCGTTGCTGCATTGCTGCGCGGCGTCGAAGTCGTCGAACGGACCGACCGCCCGCGGCCCGATCAACTGCTGACCCTCGTCGGTCAGGACCACTACGAACACCGGCTACCTCCTCGACGGGCGAATGCTGGACGGAACCTACCAACTCCGGCGCGATGCTCGCGCTCACTCGATGTCGATCACCCGAGCCGGGAGCCGGTCCGGCGCCGGGCCGAAGGCCTTGCGCGCGGTCGCTATCGCGCTGCGGGCCAGCGCGGCGTTGCCGCCGGCACCGATGGCGGCGCCGATACCAAGTGGCAGCGCGCGCCCGAACAGCAGCGCGCCCTGCCGGGTACCCAGCCGGCGCAGCAGCAACCGGCTCAGGTGGCTGTTGATCCCGGCGATCTTCTCGCGCGGGGTCGCGCGGGCCAGCACGTCGGCCCAGTGGGCGGCGCCGTGCGCGGCCGCGTCGATGGCCGGAACCGCGCCCTCACCGACCAGCACCGACACCACCAACGCGCGGCGGACCTCGGGATCGCTCACCGGGATGCCGTGCAGCTCGGCCAGCGCCAGGACGAACATCGCCGACGCCGAGACGAACGCGGTGATCTCGGCCGCGCCCGAGGCGAGGACCGCGGCGGTGCCGGCCCCCGGCACCGCGGCCGCGGCCCCGGAGGCGCCACCGATCCCCACCACCGCAGCGAGATAGCGCCGCTCGAGTAGCTCGACGAGCTCGGCCGGCGACCGGTCAGGGTTCTTGCGTCGCACTCGCTCCAGGTAGCTCTGCACCATCGGCCGCTGGATCGTCAGGGCCTTGTCGAGCGCGGCGTCGAGCGCGCGCTCGACGCTTGCCGGCACCGGGACGCGACGCTTAGGCGGCTTCGCCATTCCCACTCCCCTGCCCCGCTGATGCGACGAACCGGCTGATCGCCCGCCGGTACTTCTTGCGGTACCCACCGGCGAGCAGGTCCGCACCGAACAGGGTGTCCAGGGGCGCGCCGGACGTACCCACCGGGATCTGCCGGTCGTAGAGCCGGTCGGCCAGCACCACGAGACGCAGCGCCGTCGCCTCGTCCTCGACCGGTCGGACGCCGACGAGGCCGGCAAGCGTCACTTCGTCGACCAAGGCGCCGTAGCGCGACGAATGCAGCTGCTCCAGGTGGGCGAGCAACTCGCCGAAGTCGTCGACCGTGCCCCCGGCCGCGCGGTCCGGGCCCGGACCTCAGCGTCGGTCAGCGGCGGCGGGGCGACGGGATGGCCGCGGTGCCGGTAGTCCGGGCCGTCGACCCGGATTGCGGTGAACCGGGCGGCGAGGCCCTGGATCTCGCGCCGGAAGTCGGCGGTCGCGAAGCGGTCCTCGCCCAACCGGTCGGGCAGCGTGTTCGACGTCGCGGCCAGGGCGACCCCCCGCTCGGCCAGCCGGGCGAGCAGCGACGAGATCAGCACGGTGTCGCCGGGATCGTCCAGCTCGAACTCGTCGATGGCGACGAGGCGCATCGTGGCGAGCCGGCGCCCCAGCTCGGCGAAGCCCAACGCCCCGGCCAGATGGGTGAGCTCGACGAAGGTGACGTACGCCTTCGGGGCCGGAACGGCGTGCCAGAGCGAGGCGAGCAGGTGGGTCTTCCCCACGCCGTAGCCACCGTCCAGATACAACCCAGCGGTCGGCGCGGCCGCACCCCGCCGCCAGCGCCGGGCGCGGGGCGGCGTGGTCACGGCGGCGGCGAAGCTTCGCACCGCCGTCACCGCGGCGGCCTGCGACGGCTCGTCCCGTGCCGGGCGGCAGCTGGCGAGCCGGACGTCGCGAAACCGCGGCGGCGGCGCCAGCCCGGCGATGAGCTGCTCGCCCGTCACGACCGGCGCGCGGTCGACGAGTCGGTTCGGCACGTCTCCAACCTAGGTGGCTGCGCTCAGGTGGCGTCCTGACGCCGGACGATCACCTCGCGGATGAGCAACACCACCGCTGCGGCGATCGGCATCGCGAGCAGCGCCCCGACGATTCCGGCCACCGCGCCGCCGAGCAGCACCGCCACGATGGTGAGGTACTCGGGCACGTCGACCGCCGACCGCATCACCCGCGGGTAGATCACATAGCCCTCGAGCAACTCGTACACGAGATAGAAGATCGCGCAGGCGATCCCGACCGGCAGCGAGGTGGCGAAGCCGACGAGGGTCACAATCCCGGCCCCGAGGATCGCGCCGACGAGCGGCAGCAGATCGAGCAGGGCGACGAGCAGGGCGAGCGGCAACGCGTACTGGCCCAGCCCGACGACGAACAGGAGGACGAGCGTGACGGTCCCGGCGATCAGCGCGACCAGCACGGCTCCGGCGACGTAGCCGCCCACGCTGCGCACGATCGCGTCGCCCAGGGTCGCGACCCGCTCGCGCCGGCTGGCCGGGAACAGCGAATAGACCGCCCGCCGGATGCGGGGCAGGGCGGCCAGGAAGTAGATCGTGAGGACGAAGACCACCACGGTGTTGGCGATCAGGTTGAGCACCGAGGCGCCGACATCGAAGATCCGGCTCAGCGCCGAGTTCGACAGGTTGGCGCTCGTGATCTTGTCTTCCAGGCCGGACAGGACGTGGTACTTCGTGTCGAGCTTGGCGATCGTCCGGTTGCGGCGCAGGTCGTTGATCAGGTGGGGCAGGTCATCGACCAGTGCGGCCACCTGCGTGCGCAGCTCGCCGCCGACCACGAAGACGATTGCGGTGATGATGCCCAGAAAGACCAGGGCCACGGCGGCAACCGCCCAGCCCCGGGTCAGCCCGCGCCGGACGGCGAACGCGACGAGCGGGTCGAGACCGACAGCCAGCACGGCGGAGATCAGAACCAGCACGAACACCGAACTCGCCTCGCGAATCGCGAGCGCGAGCGCGAGTGCGGCCAGCGCACCGAGCGCCCAGAAGAACCCCCGGTAGAACGGCAGCGCGCGGGACACCGGCGCGCCCGGCTGCCCGTACGCGTTCTTGCCCTCGGACCGGCCCACCGTCGCGGCTCCCTTCGGCGGTGCCGCTGCTCCCGCACCGGCGTGCCGCCACGATACGGGCCGTCCGTGCTGAGATGGGGACATGCGCGCCCTGTTGCCATCGCCGGTCGACGACGTCGATCTGCACGCCTTCTACGGCGCGGACTGGCTGGCTGGCGGCCTCCGGGTCAACTTCGTCGCCTCGGTCGACGGCGCGGCGCAGGCCGGCGGCACGTCGGCCGGGCTGCAGACGCCCGGGGACAACCGGGTGTTCGCCGCCCTGCGCGACCTCGCCGACGTCGTCCTCGCCGGCGCCGGCACCGCCGTCCTCGAGGGTTACCGCCCGATCACCGTGTCGCCGCGCCGGGCCGCGATCCGGCGCGAGCACGGCCTGCGCGATGTCCTGCCCACGGCGGTGATCAGCCGCACGCTGCGGCTCGACCCGGTCGCGCCGCTGTTCGCCGGCACGGACCCCGTCCGGACGATCGTGCTCACCTGTGCTGCGGCGCCGGCCGATCAGCGCGCGGCGCTCGCGTCCACAGTCGACCTCGTGGTCTGCGGCGACGACGCCGTCGAGCCGGTGCTCGTGCGCCGCGCCCTCGAAGAGCGCGGGCTGACCCGGATCCTGTCCGAGGGCGGTCCGACCGCGTTCGCCGACCTGGCCCGCGAAGGGGTCGTCGACGAGCTGTGCCTGAGCCTGTCGCCGCTGCTCGTCGGACCGGGGCCGACGCGGATCACCGACGGGGCGATCTGGTCCGCGCACGTTGGCCTCGCCCTCGCCGGCCTGCTCGAGGAGGACGGTGCCCTGTTCCTGCGCTACGCCGTCGATCGTTCCAGCGCGAGCTAGCTGCGCAGGCCGGGGACGATGTCGTCGAGGTCGAACGCCACTGGGCGCTCGAGCTGCTCGTACGTGCACGATTCCGGCGTGCGATCCGGACGCCAGCGGTTGAACTGGGCGGTGTGCCGGAACCGAGGACCTTCCATGTGCTCGTACCGGACCTCGACGACCCGCTCCGGCTTGAGCGGCACGAACGAGAGATCCTTGCCGGCGTTCCAGCGCGACGTCTCGTTCTTGCGCGGATTGCGCTCGTGCGTCTCGGCCGCCGCCCAGTTCCACGGGTGCCCCTCGAAGTCGGTGACGAGCGGTTGGAGCTCGTCGAACAACTCCTTGCGCCGGGCCATCGGGAAGGCGCCGATGACCCCGACCGAGGCCAGCTTGCCGTCGTGGTCGTAGAGGCCGAGCAGCAGCGAGCCGATGGCGTCGGGGCCGCTCTTGTGCACGCGATAGCCGGCCACGACGCAGTCGGCGGTGCGCTCGTGCTTGATCTTGAACATCACCCGCTTGTCCGGCTGGTAGGTGACCGCCAGCGGCTTGGCCACGACGCCGTCGAGCCCGGCGCCCTCGAACTCGGTGAACCAGGACTGCGCCACCGCGACGTCGGTGGTCGCCGGCGTGACGTGGACGGGCGGACGCGCAGCGGCCAGGGCGTCGACCAACCGGGCCCGGCGCTCGGAGAACGGCCGCCCGGTGAGGTCGTCGTCGCCCAGGGCCAGCAGGTCGAAGGCGACGAAGGACGCCGGGGTCTGCTCGGCCAGCAGCCGCACCCGCGAATCGGCGGGATGGATGCGCTGCTGCAGGGCGTCGAAGTCCAGCCCGGCGTCGGTGGCGATCACGATCTCGCCGTCGACGACGCAGCGCTCGGGCAGCTCGGCCCGGAACGCCGCGACCAGCTCCGGGAAGTAGCGGGTCATCGGCTTCTCGTTGCGGCTGCCGATCTCGACGTCGTCGCCGTCGCGGAAGATGATCGCGCGGAAGCCGTCCCACTTCGGTTCGTAGGACGCGTCGGGTGGGATCGCGGACACCGACTTGGCCAACATCGGCGCGACGGGAGGCTGTACCGGCAGCTGCATGCGTTCATTGTGACCGCTGCCACCGACTACCCTGTAGCGGACACTTCGATCGAATCCCCAGTCCCTTAGGGAGCTGAAGACGTGGCCGCACGCCCAGCCGACGCGCCCGAGGCCCGTCCGCGCCCGCAGCCACCGTCGACCTCAGTCGCCCGCACCGCCGCGAGCCAGAACGCGCAGCTCGTGTCCACCGCCGGCAGCGCCATCGTCACAGCCGCGCGGGTCGGGCGGCTGCTCGGCCGTTCGGGCTGGCGGATCGCGAAGCAGCTGCCCGGGGTCAGCGCGGTCGAACACCAAGCGCAGCGCTTGCGCCAGGCCGCGGCGGCCGAGATGTTCCGCCTGCTCGACGTGCCCCAGCAGATGTTCGGCACCGCGAGCCCCGAGGAGCAGCGCGTCATGATGCTCGTGCGCGACGCCGACTCCGACCCGGCCCCGCTGCGCACCGCCATGAGCGAGCTGCTGCACCGCTCGTCGCAGTCGACCGGCCGCAAGAGCCGCGAATACCTCTTCGGCACGATCGTGAGCCAGCTCGTGCCCGACGAGGCCCGCATCCTGGCGGCTTTGGCCGACGGCGGCAGCTTCGCCGCCGTCGACGTCGTGGCCAAGCAGGTCGGCCGCTCGTCCACCCGCACCGTCCTGGCCAACGCGTCGGCCGTGGGCGCGAGTGCCGGCGTCGCCGAGCCCGAGAACACCGCCACCTACCTCAGCCGGCTGAAGAACCTCGGGTTGGTGGAATTCGGCGGTGCCGTGGACGGCCTCGCCGCCCAGTACACGAAGCTGGCCGCCGACGACACCGTTCGCGCCGCCCGGACCTCGGTCGAGAAGGCGAAGCTCGGCAGCGCCAAAGTCGTGCGCAAGAGCGTCACGCTCTCGGCGCTCGGGCGCGAGTTCTGGACTGCCTGTGCGCCCGACCGGGCCGCACCGGCCGGACCCGTCGACTGACGTACGGTGAATCGGTGTCCCTCCTCCCCCGGGCCGGTTCGCGCCCGCGCGCGGCGCTGCTGATCGGCGCCACCGCCCTGCTCGTCGCGGCCTGCACCGCGCCGGTCGAGTCCGGCCACGGTTCCACGAACCGCACCGCCGCACCGGCCGCGTCGACGCCGGCCCAGCCGACCACCACCCCGCCCACGCCGGCCCAGCCGGCGGCCGACTTCTCCGACTGCAGCGACCGCATCAACGTCGCGGCCCTGGGACTGCCTGCGGGGCGGGCCGACAGGCTCAGCTTCGAGTGCGCCACCATCTCGGTCCCGCTCGACTACACCGACCCGACCGGCGCGACCATCGCGTTGCAGCTGGTGAAGGTGCACGACAGCGACAACCACGCCCACACCGGCTCGTTGATCGTGAATCCCGGCGGCCCCGGCGGCTCGGGGCTCAATCTCGCGTTGGGGTTGGCCGGCCAGGTGTCGGACATGCTGCTCACTCACTTCGATCTGGTCGGTTTCGACCCGCGAGGGGTCGGCGCCTCGTCGCCGATCGAGTGCCTCAGCGACAGCGAGAAGGACGACCTCAACGCCGCCTCGCCCGACGTGTTGACCGCCGCCGGCTTCGCCCAGGCCAAGCAGCTGGCCAAGCAGGTCGCCGACAAGTGCAGCGAGAAGTACGGCGCCGCGCTGGCCCAGTACGACACCGTGCAGACGGCGCGGGACATGGACCAAATCCGGCAGGCCGTCGGCGACGACCAGATGAA
Source organism: uncultured Actinomycetota bacterium (assembly GCA_963764485.1). Lineage (GTDB taxonomy): Bacteria > Actinomycetota > Actinomycetes > Mycobacteriales > Jatrophihabitantaceae > Jatrophihabitans. The sequence goes on from CAVXSM010000001.1 coordinate 559,052, forward strand.
CTACCTCGGGTTCTCCTACGGCACCGAGCTCGGCGCCCAGTACCTGCACCTGTTCCCGCAGAAGATGCGGGTGGCCGTGCTGGACGGGGCGGTCGATCCGCTCACCGACGACATCACCTCCTTCGCCGACCAGCTCAAGGGCTTCGAGGGCGCGTTCGACCAGTTCGCGGCGTGGTGCGTCAAGCACAGCCCGTGCCGCTCGCTCGGCGCGCCGCGCAAGGCCGTCGCGACCGTCGTCAACAAGGCCAAGGCGGCGCCCATCCCGGCCACCGGGGACAGCCGCACCGCCAGCAGTGCACTCGTCGACACCGCCGTGCTCGAAGCGCTGTACTCGCAGTCGGACTGGCCCAAGCTCGGCCAGGCACTGTTGGATGCCGAAGCCGGCGACGCCAAAGGCGTGCTGAGCCTGGCCGATCAGTACAACCAGCGCTACAACGGCCACTACACCAACATCGGCGACGCCAACACGACGATCAACTGCAACGACTCGAAGCCCGGTCCGACCGACACCACCATCCGCGCGACCGCGGCATCGTGGGCCAAGCGGTTCCCGCTGTTCGGCGTCTGGTCGGCCGCGGCGCTGTTCTCGTGTCAGGACTGGCAACCGCACCGGACCGTCCCCCCGCTGCCGACCGCCACGACCACGCCGCGCAAGGTGCTCGTCATCGGCAATCTGCACGACCCGGCCACGCCGTATCAGGGTGCGAAGGACCTCGCTCAGACGCTCGGCAACGCCGAACTGCTCACCTGGGACGGCGAGGGTCACACGTCCTACCTGCAGGGCAGCACGTGCATCGACGGCTACGTCGACACCTACCTCGTGAGCGGGACGCTGCCGCCGACCGGAAAGACCTGCCCGCGATGACCAACGAACCCGATCTGCAGGTCAGCGCGCCGGCCGGGCCGGTGCGCGCCGCGGCCCTGGTCCTGCACGGCGGCCGGGCGAAGGGCATGGGGCCGGTGACGGCCCGACAGCTCGCCGTGGTTCGCATGTCGCCGTTCGCCACCGCGCTACGCCGGGCCGGCGACGAGCACGGGCTCGCGGTGGCCCGGCTGCGCTACCGCGTCCGCGGCTGGAACGGCGCCCAGCGATCGCCGGTGCCCGACGTCGAATGGGCGCTCGGCCAGCTGGCATCCCGCTTTCCGGAGGCATCGGTGGCCCTGATCGGTCACTCGATGGGTGGCCGGGCGGCCATCTACGCCGCGGCGCACCCTTCGGTGCACGCCGTGGTGGGGCTGGCGCCGTGGATCGAGGCCGGCGACCCGTACGACCAGGTGGCCGGCCGGCACGTGCTGGTCGCGCACGGCGACCGCGACCGGATGACCAGCGCTCGGGCGTCGGCGGCGTGGACCCGGCAGGCCGGCCGGGTCGCCGCGTCGGCCGGCTACGTCTCGGTCCACCGCGAGCGGCACGCCATGCTGCGCCGCGCCCCGCTGTGGCACTCGCTGACGTCGGCCTACGTCCTGGCGGTGATGTGCGGTGTCGCACCGGAGGGAACCGCCGACGGCTCCGGCGCGAATGTCATTGCGCAGGTACTTGCGGGACAGGCCTCTCTCGTCGTGTGATCTGGGGGTGGGCCGGCGCACTCGACAGGAGTCCAGATGACCGCCTCTTCCCGAACCCGCCTCTCGGTCGTGGCACCGGCGGTGGATGCGGTGCGTTGGCCCGACATCGCGACGGTCCCCCGTTCGCCGGTCCGGGCCGCCATCGCGAAGCGCATCTTCCATCGAGCGGTGCGCCGGGTGCCGCTTCGGGTCGTCGAGCCCGGCGCCAAGTGGTACGGCCGCGGCACCGGTTCCGACCCGGTGATGACGCTCGTCCGGCCCGAGGTCTTCTTCCACCGGCTCGGCGCCACCGGCACCATCGGTTTCGGTGAGGCCTACATGGCCGGGGACTGGACGACCGACGACCTCACCGGCGTCCTCTCGGCCTTCGCCGCCAACATGCGCGACATGATCCCGCCGTTCCTGCACAAGCTGCGCAACGCCGCGCTGAGCCGGCAGCCGGGTCACCATGACAACACCATCGAAGGCGCGCGCGACAACATCCACCAGCACTACGACCTGTCGAACGAACTCTTCAAGCTGTTCCTTGACGAATCGATGACGTACTCGTCGGCGATCTTCGCCGGTGATCCGACCGACTCGCCCGAGAGCCTCGTCGACGCCCAGCGTCGCAAGATCGGCCGGCTGCTCGACTCGGCCGGCGTCGGCGCCGGCACCCGCGTGCTCGAGATCGGCACCGGCTGGGGCGAACTCGCGCTGCGGGCCGCGGCGCGCGGGGCGACCGTCACCACGCTGACGATCTCGACCGAGCAGGCGGCTCTGGCCCAGGAACGCATCGCCGCGGCCGGGGTCGCCGACCAGGTCACGGTGCTGCTGCAGGACTACCGGGAGGTGCGCGGCCGGTTCGACGCCGTGGTCAGCGTCGAGATGATCGAGGCCGTCGGGGCCAACCACTGGAACGAGTACTTCGAGACCATCGATCGCGTGCTCGCCCCCGGCGGTCGGGTCGGCCTGCAGGCGATTCTGCAGGACGACTACACCGTCCTCGCGACGAAGGACACCTACACCTGGATCCGCAAGTACATCTTTCCGGGCGGGCAGCTGGCCTCGGTCGAGGCGATCGAGCGCACCCTGGCTGCGCACACCGGCCTGCGAGTGTCGGACCGATACAGCTTCAACCGGCATTACGCCGAGACGCTGCGGCGCTGGCGGGCCACGTTCGAGCAGCGGTCGGCCGAGGTCGCCGCGCTGGGCTTCGACGAGACGTTCCGGCGCATGTGGTCGCTGTATCTCGCGTATTCCGAGGCCGGATTCCGCACGGGTTACCTCGACGTGCAGCAGATGACCCTCACCAAGCGCTGAGGCGTGTGGCCCGGCCGATCCCCCTTCGGCCGCCCCGATACCTTGGGGTGTGACCGTCGTTCTCGGCCTGGCCGCCGCATTGCTGTACGGCATCGGCGACTTCGCCGGGGGCATCGCGTCGCGCCGGCACACCGCGATCACCGTGCTGTTGCTGAGCTATCCGGTCGGCGCGGTGCTGATGGCCCTGCTGCTGCCGGCCTTCGGCGGCACGCCGGACGCCCGGTCGATCGGCTTCGGGGTGGCCGGCGGCGTGGCCGGCCTGATCGGCGTGCTCGTCATGTACAGCCTGATGACGGTCGCCCCGATCAACGTCATCTCCCCCGTGACGGCGGTGCTGGCCGCGATCGTGCCGGTCGTGGTGAGCCTCGGCATCGGTGAGCGGCCGGCCGTCACCGTCTGGTTCGGGATCTCGCTCGGCCTGGTCGCGGTCATGCTCGTGAGCCGTACCGGCGAGGCCAACCCGCACGGCCGCATCGGCGCGCGGGTCCTGATGCTCGCGCTCGTGTCCGGTCTGGGCTTCGGGATGTACTTCGTCTTCCTGGCCCGGGCCGGCCACGACTCCGGGCTATGGCCGCTCGTGGTGTCGCGTTTCGCCTCGGCGGTGCTGATCGTGCCGCTCGCCAAGGTTCGCGGCGGGTTCACGATGGTGCGCGGACGGATGCTGGCCGTCATCGTGCTGGCCGGGGCGTGTGACGCGCTGGCCAACATGTGTTTCCTGATCGCCTCGCGACACGGACTACTGTCGGTCGCCAGCGTGCTCACCTCGCTCTACCCGGCCACGACGGTCCTGCTGGCCGTCGGGCTGCTGCGCGAGCACACCAGCGTCCTGCAGCGCGTCGGCCTGGCCCTGGCCGCCGGGTCCATCGTGCTGATCACGGCCTAGCGGCATACTGGCCGGGTGGTCACCGTGATCGTCGTCGTGGCCGTCGTGTCCGTCGTGGTCGCGCTCTTCGTCGTCCTCAAGTGGGCCGACCGGCGCGACCGGGCCAAGGGCCACGTGAACCGCAGCTCTCGCGACGCCAAGAGCGCGATCCGAGCCGGCAAGGAACACAAGATCGAGATCCAGCTGCGAGGTCGGCCCAGGCGCCCCCCGAAACGGGATTGAGACATGACGCGTTCGACCGATCTCCGGGTCGACGACTACATCGAGCAGCTGTCGGAATGGCAGCAGGAAATCTGTCGGCAGGAGTCCGACTCACGCTGAACGTCCGACCGAACAGGACATGAGCGCGGGCCAAGCCTCTCAGCCGCCACCGATCTGAGGCCTGCGAGGCTGCGACGCGTGGCCACCGACACCTCCGATCGCGGACTCGACCCATCTTCAGCCCGGCCGCGCGAGCCGGCGTCGGCCTCGCTCAGCAAGGTCCCGCAGATCACGGTCTGGTTCTGGATCGCCAAGGCCCTGACGACGGCCCTCGGCGAATCGACCTCGGACTATCTCGTCCACGCGATCTCACCGATAGTGGCGGTGCTCGTCGGCTTCATCGCGTTCTGGGCAGCGTTGGTCGCCCAGCTGCGGGCGCCGCGCTACAGCGCCTGGACCTACTGGCTGGCAGTGGCGATGGTCGGGATCTTCGGCACGATGGCCGCCGATGTCCTGCACGTCGGCTTCGGCATCCCGTACGCGGCCTCGACGGCAGTGTTCGTGATCGTGCTCGGGGCCGTCTTCTGGCGGTGGCACCGCAGCGAAGGGACCCTGTCGATCCACTCGATCACGACCCGCCGTCGCGAGCTCTACTACTGGGCGGCGGTCGTGTCGACCTTCGCGATGGGCACCGCGCTCGGCGACCTCACTGCGTCCAGCGCCGGGCTCGGCTACTTCTCCTCGGCCGTCGGGTTCGCGGTACTGATCCTCGTGCCGGCGATCGGTTATCGCTGGTTCGGGCTGAACGGCGTCCTAAGCTTCTGGCTGGCCTACGTGCTCACCCGTCCGCTCGGTGCGTCGTTCGCCGACTGGTTCGGCAAGCCCGCCCGTCTCGGCGGCTTGGCGATCGGGTCCGGGCTCGTCAGCTTGGTGCTGGCGGTGCTCATCGCGGCGATCGTGGCCCACCTCGCCGCCTCAAGGATCGACACGCGCGCCCGCGCGGAACTCAGCCGAAGCTGACCGCCTCGGTCGTCACGGTGCCGGCCTCACGCCCCGGCGCGGCGTGGTTCGCCCAGTAGAGATTCGTGTGGTCGATCACCTTGTCCGGTGGCGGGGCGCCCCACTCGGAGAGGTCCTCGGTGGTGTGGGCGTCGCTGACCAACGTCGCGTCGTAGCCACGCACGATCGCGCCGTGCAGGGTGGACCGGATGCATTCGTCGGTCTGCGCACCGGCGACGACGAGGCGGCCGATCGCCCCGTCGGCCAGCACGGTCTCGAGGTCGGTCTCTTCGAAGGAGTCCGGGTAGCGCTTGTGGACCACCGGCTCGGACTCGTCCAGAGTCAGCTCGGGGACGTACTGCCAGCCGTCGCTGCCCACGGGCATGCCGTCGCCGGAATGCTGGACCCAGACGACGGGCACCTTCGCGGCCCGAGCCTTGTCGACCAGCGTGGCCACGTTGGCGACAACGGCATCGCGGTTGTGCGCTCCGCCAACGACGTCGTTCTGGACGTCGACGACGAGCAGTGCGGTGTTCGGGCGGTCGGTCAGGGTGGTCATGACCCCTCCTCAGCAGTCGGTTCGGCGTGCTCAGAACGCTAGGCGTTCGCACCGACAACGGTCGACACCCACCGGTCGGCGGAACATCGCAGGATCCTCCCGGGTTGGCCCGGAATGACGCTCACCGACCGCACCATCCTCGCCCTGCGCGCCGAGTACGACCGGTTGGCCGCCACCGTTGCCGGCGCAACCGACCAGCAACTGACGCAACAATCCGGTGCCGCGGAGTGGACCGTGGCCGACGCGCTTTCGCATCTGGGCAGCGGCGCCGAGATCGCGCTGGCGACCCTTCGGGCGGGTCAGGGTGCCGGACCGGCGCCGGATGAGGACTTCAACCACGCCGTGTGGGACCGCTGGAACGCCGCGGCGCCGCGCGACCAGCTCACCGCGGCAATCGAGCAGAATGCGGCGCTCCTCACGGCGTTCGAGGCCCTCACCGCCGAGGAGCGTGGATCGGCCGAGGTTCCGGTCAGCTACCAACCGACCCCGCTCGCCGTCGGCACCTACGCCGCCCTACGCCTGAACGAAACGGCGCAACACGGCTGGGACGTGCGGGTGGGATTGGATCCCGCCGCCGCCATCGGCCCCGACTCGGCGCCGGTCCTGTTCGAACACTTCGCCACCGATCTGAGCTTCATGCTCGGTTTCGTCAGTAAGGCCGACCAGCTCTCCGAGCCAGTCGTCCTGGACATCGACGGCACCGGGTTCGGGCTGCTCGTCAACGACACGGTCGGCGTCACCGCGTCGGTCGAGAACCCGACCGCAACGTTCGCCGGACCATTCGAAGCCGCACTCCGACTCGTCGCCGGCCGGCTGGCTCCGCGGCACACACCGGACGCCGTTGCCGTCACCGGCAACGTCACCCTCGACGAGCTCCGCCGCGTCTTCCCCGGCTATTGATCCGTCGCTACCGCGCCTTCGGGCGCGGATGCGGCCGCAGCCGCCTCCACTCGGCGAGATCGTCGTCGATCCGCTCGTCCTCACGGCGTTCGACCACAACGAAGCCGATGAACGAAACGACCAGGACGATCGGCAACAGGATCCAGGTACGCAAGGACATCCCGTGCTGAAGGATTCCGGGTAGTCCGACCGCACCGACTACGCAGATGACCGATACGGTCGCCCGCACCAACTCAGTTCGGTTGAATCGCCGGCCCTGAGGTCCTGCCCGCTCCGGCAGTCGCATCCACACCGCCAGGACGATGATCGCGAGTGCGATCGCGGTCGCACCACTGAGAATCTGCAGCCGCCCGGAATCATCACCGAACACCGGGCTGAGCCAGTACGCGCCGGCGAACGTGCCGATCACGGCCAGCACGCCGACCGCACGCTGCCAGCCCGGTATCCGGTGGTCCGCTGCGCTCACGGTCTGCCTCCCATGATCGGGAGTGCAGCGTCCTACCTCGGTGCCGTATCACGCAACCGGCGCGCCAGCGTGAGCGTTCGGGCGCCGCGCAGGTGCAGGGTGTCGAGGCGCCGCAGCGAGCCCGGCCCGTCGCCGTCGAGCAAGGTCTCGAGGGCCCGCTGGTCGGCCGCGGCGAGGTGACCGGCCAGGCCGGTGCGCAGGCGGTCAAGCCACAGCCGGGCGTACCGGGCCGCGGCGCGTTCGTTCGGCTGATCCTCGTCGATGGTGAACGTCCGCTCCTCGAGCAGGGTGAAGCCCGCCCTCGCGAGACGAGGCGCCCAGTCCGCGCCCAGATGCGGCAGCACGTCGGCGTGCTGCCGGTCGAGCGCGTCGAGGCAGCGGGCTTCGAGGCCGGCGCCGAGCTCGTCGGGCAGAAAGCGCAGCTGCGCACTCATCTCGGCTACCGCAACCACCCCGCCCGGGCGCGTCGCCGCAAACACCTCGCGCAGCACCCGCTCGGGGTCGGCCAGGTGATGCAGCGACATCGAGGCCCAGGTGAGGTCGATCGGGCCGACGTCCGGCCAGCCGGCATCGAGATCGGCCTGCAGCGTGCGGACCCGTGGCGCCAGGCCGAGATCCAGCGCCTTCTCCCGGATGCGCTGCAGCATCGGCTCCGACACGTCGACCGCCACGACCTCGGCCCGGTCGCAGCGTTGCGCCAGCGCGATGGCGCCGACCCCGGAACCGGCGCCCAGGTCGAGCACGCGCGCCTGGAGGCCGACGGTCGCCTGCCGGACCGTGGCGAGAGCCTGCACCCAGTACGACCGCAGCACCTCGCCGTCCAGATCCAGCAACTCGGCCAGCTCGGCGTCGCCGATCGCGTTGGGGTCGCCGTGTGTGTGGGCGTGGTCAGCCATGGCGCCAGACTAGGCACATGAGCGCGACCTGGGATGCCGCAGCGTCCGGGATCCTGCGGTTGCCGTCGGGCCGGCTGGTCCGGGGCCGGGGCTTGCGCCGGCCGTCGCCGAAGGGACCGGTTCCCGACTTCGGCCTGTACCTGCTGCGCCACCGGCCGCCGCCGGCGGAGTGGGACAGCCAGTGGGTGCGCTGGCCCGATTTCTGGCTACCCACCGATCGCGACGAAGCCCGTTCGGCGCTGTGCGAGGCGTGGCGGCGCGCCGCGACCGAGCGGGTCGAGATCGCCTGTGTCGGCGGCCGGGACCGCACCGGGACGGCGCTCGCATGTCTCGCCGTCATCGACGGCGTGCCCGCCGCCGATGCCGTGGCGTTCGTGCGGGCGCACTACCAGCCCAAGGCGGTCGAGACACCGTGGCAGCGCCGCTACGTCGCCCGCTTCCGAGCCGGCTGACAGTGGCCGCTAGTGCGCCCCCAGTCGCGGCCGAACCAGCGCCGGATCCGGCTGGTGCCGGAGTCGGCCTTGTCGGCGGTGTACAGCGTGGACGGGGCGTCGAACTCCGGGCGCACGTAACGGCAGGTGGATCAGCCGCGGCCGATCAATTCGGCCGCGGCTGGTGTCCGGCGCAGGTGCGCACCGGCAGGGTCGGATATCGCGGGAAGCGGCTGTCCGTCGCCGCCAGCGCGCACCTGAGATAGATCGTCCCCCGCCGCGTGGGCCGGGCGAGCGCGTGCTGGCAATCCGCACACATTCCCGCGTCGACCTCGAGGTGTTCAGTCAAGGGTGTTCGTCCGAAGGAACGTCACGGTGCCTTCCTGGTCCACCACGTAGGTGTCGACGATCGCCGGGCGCCCGCACAGTCCGACGTTGACCTTGAACTTGGTGAGCGGGTCCACGTCGCCGGTACCGACCGTGGCCTGCAGGAACAGACCGTCCTGCGGGAGCGCGCACTTGCCTTGGGCGAAGAACGTCAGCCCCCGGTCGCGGGTGTCCACTCCCTTGATGTAGTGCTGGATTGGCAGCAGAGCGGCTCGAAGCTGAGCGGCACCTATCAGGTCAAGGGCGCGGGCGGCGGGAACTGGAGCGCGACGAAGTCCTGAGCGCCGCCTCCCGGCTACTCGTCCATCAGTTCTCAATGCGGTTGCCGTTTTCGTCCCAGTGGCCGGCGACCTTCTTCGATGGCTGGACGCGCGGTGGCTCACCCTCTTGCTTCGGGTAGTTGGGCGGGTACGGCGCGTCACCCAAGCCGTGGTCCTGCTCGTCGCGCTCGGCCCAGCCGAGCAGCGGTTCGATGTCCCACACCGCGTCATCGATGCCCTCGTGCAGATCCCCGAGCGCGGCGAAGCGAGCCGGCATCGTGGCAATGGTGAAGTCGTCCATCTCGACGTCGGGCAGCTCGGCCCAGGTCACCGGCGCCGACACCCGGCCGAGCGGCGAACCGCGCACCGAGTACGCCGCGGCGATCGTGCGGTCACACACCATTGCATTAGGTTGTAGTAGATTCGTCTGGTGGACCAGCGATTGTTGGAGAGTTCGCCCTTCTTCCTGCGGACGATCGACCTCGCGCCGTCGCACGTTCCGGAGCGTCCGGGCCTCTACAAGCGGATCAGCTACGACAAGCTCGGCCTGGCAGAGGGAGTCGCGCGCCAGGACGATGACTGCGAGCAGTTGCGCGAGCGGATGGGCTGGGGACCGTTCGCCCGCCGATACGACGAGAACGACACGTCGGCGTACCGGAAGAAGAAGGTCCGCCTCGCCGACGGCCGCGTCGCCTTCCGCGTGATCCGGCCTGCGTTTCGGCAGATGCTCGACGACTTGGAGGCCGGCCATATCGACGGCATCGTCTTCTACGACATGGACCGCCTCGCCCGGCAGCCGCGCGACCTCGAGGACCTCATCGATTGGGTCGAGTACAAGAAGGTCCCGGTCAAGCCGGTCACCGGCGACATCGACCTGATGACCTCGGGCGGTCGCATGCTCGCGCGGATGCTCGTCTCGGTGGCGCTGAAGTCGAGTGAGGACACCAGCCGCCGGCAGGCGCGCGCCGCGGTGCAACACGCACAGCAGGGGAAGGTCGTGCGCGGCGGGCCGCGGCGCTTCGGCTGGGAGTCCGACGGTCAGACGCTTGTCCCGTCCGAGGCTGACCTGCTGCGTGAGGCCGCGGGGCGCGTCGAGAACGGCGAATCGCTCACGGCGGTCGCCCTCGACTTCCAGCGGCGAGCAATCCCTACCGTCGGGGGCAAGAAGTGGACGCGCACGGCTCTCACCAACATCCTGCGCAATCCGCGACTCGGGGGCGTCCGCGCCTACACCGGCGTCTTCCACGAGAACCGACCGAAGGTCAACGAGTGGTGGCTTCGGGCTGTCCGCTACGACGGCGAATGGGTACGCGGCGATTGGACGCCTATCCTCACGGTCGACGAGTGGATCTTGCTACAGAACACGCTGGATGTCGGCACGGGCCGGGGCGCGAAGAACATGAAGACGCCCGCCGCCACGGGCCGCAAGCATCTGCTGTCCGGGCTATGCATATGCGGCAAGTGCGAGACCCGGATGGTCGGCCGCGTGGTGCGCAGCATGCGCATGTACGGCTGTCGCCCCAAGGACCTCGGCGGTTGCAATGGCGTCAGCCGCAACGCCGACAGGGTCGACCGCCTGGTCGTCGCGCTTGCGATCGACTACCTCAAGCGGGAGAACGTCCGCCCACGCCGAGCGGGCGCCGAGCGCGCCGTGAAGGCCGACGACCTCGACCGGCTCCAGGCGCGCAAGGCCGGACTTCGGACAGCGTGGAGCAGCGGGCAGATCAGCGACGAGGACTTCTACGCCACGCTCGCCGAACTCAACGCTCGCATCGACTCGGCGCGCGCCGCGGCCGCCGAGGGCGAAAACATTCGGCAACTCCCCTCGCGCGAAACGCAGATCGCCGAGCTGGATTCGTCGGACGTCTCGAACGAGCGCAAGCGGCTAATCCTTTCGGAGATCATCGAGCGAATCACGATCAAGCCGTCGTCTCGAGGTCCGCACTTCAACCCCGACGACATCGATATCGTTTGGCGTCACAGCGCGTAGTCGGGAACCAAGGGCGTAACCTCTGTGTTACGCTTCTGACGAGGTTCGGAGGAGGCTGGGCATGTCGAAGCAGAGCGTGTTCTGGGACGACCACGAAGCAGCAATGGCCGATCCCGAGTACCGGCGTCACTTCATCCTGGAGTCGCGGCGAATCGCCGTCATCGACGCTGTAGTGAACGAACTGGACGAGCTGCGTGAGCAGCAGGGCCTTTCGAAGTCCGACCTCGCGCGTGCCATCGAACGCCAGCCGGCCGCAGTTCGACGGTTACTGACCGCCCAACAGGTCAACCCGTCGCTGGGCATGATCACCGACCTCGCGGCCGCGCTTGGCTACGAGGTCGTGCTGCGCCCTATGAGCGAGGGAGATCGAGTGTCAGTCACCGAGCCTCTTCGGGAAGTGGCCGGGGTCAGCTGACAATCAGACGAGCGAGCGCTTCGAACGCTTGAGGTATTCGTCCCGCAGCGCGCTGACCCGGTCGTAGATCTTCTGCGGCAGTTCGGTCCGGAACGGCTTGGACGCGCCGTCGATGATCACCAGCAGTGGGCCTCGCCCTTGCGCCTTGGTATCGAGCAGGCAAAACAGCCGGTAGTGCGTGCGGTTGGGTGGGCCGTCCACGCGGATCTCGTAGATGCCGGCCATCGTGTCGTGCATGGCCTCCCACTTCCCGCCGCCGGCGAACTTATGCGGGGGCGCCTTCGCGACGGCGATGACCACAGCGCGCATTCGAGCCGCGATCGCCGGCGGCACGTTCGCAAGGAACTGCTGTCCGGGCGCGGCCTGCGTGGAATCGTCGTCGCGGTGCCGACGGAAGTACGCGATCTCGTACGGGTCGTCCGGCTTCGGAGCGATCGCGTCATCGCGTCGTGCCTGCTTCTTCTTCGCCGCCACGACACCGAACGCTATCGAGTTGGTGCGACGGTCTCGACGAACGACGCGAGGTTGATCACGACGCTCGCTTCTCGCTTCTGCCGGCATTGAGTCGGTCCGGCGGCAACGCCAGAAGCTGCTCGATCCGTCGTCGCGCCGAGTCATCAATCGGCGGAGCGCTCGCGAGTTGGCGCGCGATCCACGCCTCCTCCTCGTCAGAGAGGCGATGACGATCGACGGCACGTCGGCGCTGACGTGCGGCGTCGTTCGATTGACCGCCCATCAGCACCTCCCGCGCCGGCCGCTTGTCTGCGCCTGCAGCCGAGTAGAGCAAGCACCTCTGCCACGGAAGGAGGAGTGTCCGGCGCCGCTGACGCGTGTCTATCTGAAGGTCGCCGAGCTGGTCCTGATAGCGCGCTCGACGCGACACCGGTTCCTCGGACGGCGCCGAGCCCACAGGATGATCAACGAAAATTCCAGCACGCTGGAACCCCGAAGACGTGCTCACGCGAGGAGATCGGCGCGCTGCATCGTCTGTGACGGCCAGAATGTCATCGGCGGGGCCCGGTTCGGGGTGCCGATCCGAAGGCGCGCGTGTACTCGGGCTGCGGCGCCGGCGAGGGCAGAGGTGGCGGCTCGTACGGTCGCCGGATGGTGGGCGCGGGCGGCGCATCCTTCCCGGCGGTCGAGCTCGCTGTCGCCTGCGTGGTGCTTGTCGCGGGCGTGCGGTCACCGAGGGCGTCGACGAGCCGGTACGCCAATGCCGCCGCGGGTTCATCGATCGGCAGCGGCCGCGCGGTTGCGATGCGGTGCAGGTCGGCGGCGCGCAAGCCGTCGCGGTCGGCGATGTAGAGCTGCTGCGCGAGGGTTGGCCAGAGCGGGTCGGCGGTGATGCCGGGGTAGAGCGATTCGCCGAGTTGGGCGATCCGGGCGTCGGCCTTCGGGGGCATGGCCCCGGCGTCGCTTGCGCGGCGGTCCAGCCGGTGCTGCTGGTAGCCGTTCTTGACGCCGGGTACTGGGCTGGCCGGTCGGGCGCAGGTCGGTGTCGGCGACCTCGTGGGCGGCGCGCCAGATCGCCAGGTCACGGCTGAGATCCGGGCTCGTTCAGCGTCGGGACGGCCCAGGCGGGCGCGTCCTGTTCAGTCCAGGTGCTGGCGTCCGCGCGGATCGCGGCTCCGTGGCGTTCGATGAGTTCGGCGCGCCGGTCGAAGTAGCGGTGCCAGAAATGGTCCTCGCCGAGTTGGCGCGGCACCGGCGGGAGCCAGGGCAACGGTCCGCTGCCGCGGTCGCCGACCTCGATCCGGTTGGCCAGGACGGCGGCAAGGTCGCGCGAGTGGTCGTAGCGGACGAGCATCGCTTCTTCCCTCAGCACCTGACCCGGCTCGTCACCGTTGAGCGCCACCCGCTGCAACTGGGCAGTGCAGGGCGGGCCACGCCGGCCGGTCGCTGATGCCGGGGACGGCCGATTCCGCCTGCGCGGCAATCGCGGCCATGCCCGATGCGCCGAGGATGGATTCGCCGGCGACGGTGAGTGCGTCGACGTACTCCGCGCACGCCTTGCGCAGCAGCGGGACGGGGTCGCGCTCCTGACGGTAGGGCGGTGGTGGCCGAGACGGCCGAGTCGTCTCGCTCGATCACCCTGGTGAGCACCTCGACTGCGGTGGAGGGCCGTTGTGCATCGATGGTCATGACGGCGTCCTCGCCCGGGACGGTGATGTCGAGGTAGAGGTGGTTCTGGCGCCGGCCGCGGGTGAGCGCGACGTAGAGCAGTTGCCGGGATTCGGTGCCGGTCAGGACGGCGTGGCTGGTGTCGACGGTCTGCCCCTGCGCGCCGTGGACGGTGGTGGCGTAGCCGAGCTGGACGTGCTCGGCGACGTAGCCGGCCGGCAGCGTCACCCGCCGATGCGACCGGGTATGCCGCACGTCCAGCCCGCCGTCGGGGCGGACGGAGGTGATGGTCCACCGGTCGCCGTTCGCGACGAAGTCAGTGGCCGACAGCGCAAGACGACGGTGGTTGCGGCGGGTGATGACCGTGTCACCTTCGCTGACTGTGGTGCCGTCGGCGAGCGTGACCCGGCGGTCGGTGAGTACTGCGGCGGCGGCCAGCCGCGCTGCTTGGGCCCGGAGGTTCAGCTCCCGGACCTGGGCGTTGGTGGACGCGATCAGCAGCGTGTCCAGTCCCGCAGCGGCGTCGGCGACCCATGCGGCGAACGCCTGGTCGGCGGTGGTGGTGGTGTCGCCGACGTGGATGCGGCCGTGGTCGAGGAAGTGGCCGAGGCCGGTCGGGTCGCCGCGGCGCAGGGCCAGGGAGGCGGCGGCTTCGGCGCGGTTCGGGCTGCCGTCCGAGTGGTGGAAGCGACGCACGTCGGTGAGGGTGACGGCACCGTGGGTGCGCTCGATGTCGCGTAGCAGGCCGCCGGCGCCGACGGCGGCGAGCTGCCGGTCGTCGCCGACGAGCCGCACGGAGGCGCCGCGCGTGCCGGCGTAGTCGATGAGCGGCGGCCAGATCGAGGGTGCCGGCCATGCCCGCTTCGTCGACGATCAGCAGACTGCCGGGACCGATCCTGTTGACCCAGTCGGGGACAGCGGTCCCTGTCCGGAGTGCGTGGACGAGCTTGGCGAGAGTGTCGGTTGCCGCGACGCTGTCGCCGAGCTCCGCGCGCAGGACGCGGGCCGCCGCGGCGGTCGGGGCGAGGCCGATGACGGTGTGGCCGTCGGCGGCCCAGGCGGTCGCGAGGGTGCGGAGCGTGGAGGTCTTGCCGCTGCCCGCGGGGGCGAGGGCCAGCTGTACTCGCGCGCCGGAGGTGGCAAGCTGGCGGACCATCTCGGCCTGGTCGGGGCCGAGCCGGACGCCGTTGGCGACAGCCTCGAGCAGCGCCAGGTCGACGGTCTCGGGGGCGGTCATGGAGAAATTCCAATACCCCGCCCCCTCCAGCACTACGTGCTCCGCGTCCAGGACAGCGGTGGAGGTGTAGCGGCGGGAGCCAGCCACCTCGTAGACCGAGGAGCCGTCGCGACGGCGCAGCTCGGCCGGCTCATCGATGCTCGGCGCGACGGTGAGCAGTACCGAGCAGGCGGGCGACAGCGCCCGCTCGGTCGACCTGATCGACGAGAAAGTCCGGCACGGCGGCAAGGCTGCGACACACCCGCTCGGCCTCGGCCCGGACGTGGTGCTCCTGCCACGTCGCCCGCGACGCCTGCACTGTTTCGATCACGATCTGGGCGAGCTGATCGACGTTGACGGCAGCCGGAGCCGTCGTGTGGCCGGTGACCCGCCGTAGGAGGCTGTTGATCCGGGCTGCGCCACGTAGGACCTCGGCGGCGTCGACCCGCCAGGCGCGCCTCTGCTCCGCCTCGGACCGCGGTTCGTGCTTCGGGTCGCGCGTCGACAGGGTCGCCTGCTGGGCCAGCTCCGCCCGCTCGACCGTGGACGCCGGGCGGCCGTGTTCGTCCTGGAACCGGCGAGCCAGGGCCGCGAGTTCGGCCTCGATGTCGGCCCGGCGCGACGACCAGGCCCGCAGCAACTCCGCAGGCAGTCCGGCGATCTCGCGAACCTCCCGCCTGCCCTCGCCCGCGTCGCCGCGCTCGGCGAACCGCACCCCGACCCGCTCGACGAGGAGCGCTTCCAGCCGGGTGTTGTAGTGCTCGGACGCCGCGACCTTGTTCCGGTACAGCGCTCGCCCGTCCAGCGACAGCCAACGCCCGTCCGGGGTGCAGGCCTTGTTGCTGACCGCGACGTGGGTGTGCAGATCCGGGTCGCCGGCGCGCGAGTCGCGGTGGGTGAACGCGGCCGCGATCAGCCCGGTCGTGTCGACCTGGGCGACGCCGTCGGTGCCGCGGCGGGTGTAAGCGGCGTGCTTCTCCAACCAGCCGATCGTGTCCCGCACCGCCTCGTCATGACACCCGGCGATGCTCGCGGCCAGCTCGCGCGGCGCGATCGCCCACAACGCCGACACGCTCTTCACCGGCGAGAACGTCAGGTCATACCCGGCCACCGGCATCGGCGCCGGCCGAGAGATCCGGGCCAGATAGCCGGTGAACTCGCGCGCGTCCAGCGGCGCGCGATGGTGCTCCGTGCGGAACCACACGCGACCCAGTTCGCTGCGAATCCGCGCCCGGACGACGTCCGGAATCGCCGCGTCCCCGCGCACACCACGGGCCGCGTTGAACTCGCGGTACCGCACGGCCAGCGCGGCGTGGAACTCGCTCGGCTCGTAGAAGTGGTACGCATGCCCGAGCTTGGTCGCCGCGTCCTGAACGCGGTATGACGCACCGTCGCGCGCCAACTGCCGGATGATCGCCCGGTCGTTCGGATGCCGCCCAAGCCCGAACAGCGCGCACATCTGCTCCTCGGTCACCACCCCGGCCACGACCGACTCGGGCAGCTCCCCGGCCAGCGACCCGAGCCCCGAGCCCACCCAGACGCCCAGCGACTCACCCTTCTGCTCGTAGTACTCGCCGAGCGACCCACGCCCGCGATGCGTGTCGTCAGCGGCCGCCACCTGCCGGGTCAGGTACGTATACCCGTCCCCGGCCGAGAGCTTGTGCAGGCTCATCACCGCCCGACCGTGACACGCCCCTATGCCACCCGACCGCAAGATGATCTTGCGACGCCTCGAAATGCACCAGGTGTGTCGCGTCTGGGGGTGGGGGTGACGCGGTGGATCGCGGCCGACGGCGTTGTCTTGTCCGGGCGGTGAACCTTGCGAGGTCCAGAGTTAGGTTGCGAGTCGCCTCATGCCAGTCCTCGCGCCACTCGTCCCAGAGGTGTCCGGAGATGAGGAAGCCTGTCAGAATCTCCCAGCGGTGGTCCCCACCGCAGCGACCACCTCATCCCGGTCGGCCGCGAGCTCACCTCGTTCAGCGCCTCCCGGCTGTTCGTCGCCGTCTATCCGGAAGCGGTTGAACTCGCCCATGTCATCGCGTCACCGGTCTGGCGCAGCCACGCCGCGGGCGACGCCGAACAGCAGCGGCGGTTCATCACTGAAATCAGCCAACCGCTCGCGAGGGGCAGCTACCAGCCTGCGGATCGTGGGGACGCGATCGCTCACTGGTTGAAGTACGGCAGCTGGCAACCACGCAGCCGACCACACACGACCTTTTCCGAGACTCGCGAGCACGGCTCGACCCGTCCCGCCGTACCGAGCACGCAGAGTGTGGTCGACAGGACCGCAGTGCCGTCTGGTTCAGCCTCAAACGCCGCGGCGGCAGCGTCATCCTGCACCACCGCCACGTCCGCCCCGTCCTCGTCCGGGACTGGTCCACACCGATGGACGGCATCACCGCGACCCATCTGGGCCAGCGGCACCACCATCGCTGTCGGCCGACCGGACCTTGCGCGGCGGCGACCGGCCGCGGCGACTTCCTAACGTCCGTTGATCGCAATCAACAGTGCCCTGTCGAACCGACACGGACGGGTCGAGAGCGTCCGGCTGCTCCTGCGACCTCGACCTGCAGCGTGAGGCAGATATGCGGGTCGGTCGACAGCAGCCCGCCGAAGTAAGTGCTATCGCGATCTGGACAACCGTCGAACACGAGTTTGGACGCCGTCCAACGACTGAGGTCGATCCCGCCGCCAGTAGTCCAGACCGCCGCGGGAACCCAAGCCAGATACCCGCCGGATGACGCCGCCAATTCGACTGTCGTTCGTGCCGCACCGGCCTTGAGCCACGCCGGCGCCTTGATGAAGTAGAGAGCGTGCCCGCTCGGGACGCTCAAACCAACATCAGACGGACGTGACCCCTCCACGTTTCCGCCGAGGCCTTCAAGGGTGATCCCGCCTAGGGCGAGGTCACCCTTGCCGATCGGCGCGTTGCCAGTGCCGGCATCGGCGCACGACAGTCGCACTGTCCGGTTCGAAGGCGCCGCGCTTGAGCCGGACGTCGCGTGCGATGGCACGGCGGAGCTAGACGGTGATCGCTGGGACGACGAACCGGTGCAAGCCGCCACCAACAGCAGCACGGCGGAGCCGGCCACGGGCCTGGTGAACCACCAGCGACGGACGGAAGACGTCCATGACACGGAACGATCATTCCACGACTTGCGTCGCTCGACAGATCAGGTCGACAGTTCGCAACTTGAGTCTGGACACGCGCCCGAAGGGGCAACGCGACGACTGCATCGATGTCCTGTGGCTGAGCCGGGCGAAGATCGATCGATACGACAGTGAGGTTACGGTCGCGCTCGAGGTGACGCACCCACACGTTTGGCTCGACATGGGCCCCCACACCAAGCGGCTGTGGCACGAGCACTGGAACCAGCCAGGAACGGCGACCAGGCCGGGGCCACGACTCTCGCGCAGCGCCTCGATCGCCCTGGAGCTGATCCCCGACTCCGATGCGCAGGATCAATCGCGATTTCAAGCGCGCACGCCGCGGTCGGCTCGCGACCATCCAGCACGTCCGCGACCGCTCACTGGACAACCCGTCCCAGCCCGCGTCGGGCAGACGAGCCCGGGTCAGCGCCTCTGCTGTCGAGTGGCACTTCGCGACCGCTCGGGCCGCCACCGAACTGTCATCGAGCACGAGGGCGAGCAGAAACTCGGGCCAGAGCTTCGCGATCCGCCTCGCCGTTGCCAGCGAACCCGCCAGGTCGGGCCCATGAACGCCGCGCCCGCCTCGTCATCGCGGCTGAACGCATAGGCGGGTTCGAACAGGTCGGGCGATTCTGCGGCGACACCCACCGTTCGGTCACTGCGGCAACGCTCTAGACGCTCCCGACCCGGACAGGTCTGGCGTCGGGTCTACTGAACCGCGTGGCCGAGAACGGCCTCAGCCAGCTCATACTGAGCTGGTGCGCTGGGCACATGGCAGGTTGCTGGTTGCTGCGATGATCGTCGCGGTGGCGGCGAGCGCCTGCACGTCCAGCAGCAGCACGAACGCGCCGCCGAGCATGTCCACGCATCCGCCAACATCGCAGGCGCTCGTTAGTAACGGCGCGCCCGGTGGCACGTCGGCAGTGAACTATCGCGTGATGCTGTCGCGTCCGCTGCATCTGCCCGTGCTTCGCCCCGACCAGCCCTGCCCCACATCGCACGGGACACCGATCAACGCCGTCGGCTTCGTAGGCGTGGCACTCGGTGTCGGGCCGGTGCATCCGCTGGCCGGCGACACGAACGGCGTGGCCGAACTGACCAGCCGCACCCAGCACCCCGGCTGGCTGGCGATCAAAGACCTGTGGTTCAGCGAGCCTGGCTACCAGGGGCCGTTCCTGGTCCGCATCCGACGTCTCGACGGTGCCGGTCCAGCCGGCCTGCTCGAGAATCCAGCGCTGACATCCTTCTACGTGCCACCAGGCCCGACATCGACCGGGACCGATGGTTACCGCGAAGTCACCGGAGCGACCTGGGTCACGGCGCCCGGATGCCTCGCGTGGCAGGTCGACGGGCTGACTTTCAGCAACGTAATCGTGATCCGCCTTGTGTGTCAGCCGCCTACCTGCGCGCTGCCTCATACTGCGGCGTCGACGGCGCAGGCTGCCGAGGCCGCGCACCTGCGATGGTTCATAGGGGCATACGACGCCGGCGACATCCGCACCGCGCTCGCCCAGTTCTCGGCGAGGCAGAACGTCGGCTTCAGCGACTGCGACTATGCGCGCCACGCCGTAGTCGACGGACACGGGCGCGCCGCGCTCACAGCATGGCTGCGCCGAAACATCGCGCAGCACGACCGACTCGTCATCGACACCATCTCCGATGCAAACCCCAGCCAGTCGGTCGGCGCACTCGGTGTGACGTTCAGCCGACGCAGCAACGACGTCCTCGCCGGTGCCGGGCGTCCGGCCGGAATCACGCCGACGACCGCAGCCAAGGTCAAATTCGACAGCGCCGGTCTGATCACCGAGTTCAACAATGGGCCCTACGGCGGCTCTGCCGCCAGCTGCCGCGTCCCTTGAGGAACGACAATGCCGCGGGCCTTCGCCGAATTCAATCGACGTCTGGACAGGTCCGCGCTGACCAGTCCAGACATACCTTACGAGCGACAGGCCGATCGTGAGGTCAATCGCAACCATCAACCGGACGAGACAGGGGGCTGTCCTCTCCGGGGTGAGGCTTGCGAAGTCCGGGCCTAGGTTGCGACGGAAGTTGCGACTTCCGGAGTTAGCTTGCGAGTCGCTGCCGGATTCAACCGCGCCATGACGCTGGACATGGTGTGGGTTTCGAAGCCCTCGCGGGTGACGATGGTCAGATGCGCCATGAGGAACACCGACTGCCGGGAGGCGGGCGGACAGAGGTTCGTCGACACGGCGGAACGGTGCACCGCGGTGCTGGCCCTTGGTCACCGGCGGTGCTGCGGCTGCTTCGCTATCTGGCGGATGTCGGCTTCGCCGCGGCACCACGAGTTGTTGGTAGCGGCTTTGATGACCTCGGCCGCGAGACCGTGACCTTCGTGGAGGGCTGGACTGCTCATCCGGCAGCGTGGCCCGAAGACGTGCTACCGCTGATCGGCGGCGCTCTTCGGAATCTGCACGACGTCTCTGTCGGCTTCCAGGCCGACGACGCCTTGTGGCAGCCATGGTTCGGTCGGGATCTCGGTGGATCGGCCCGCGTGATCGGACATTGCGACACCGGGCCGTGGAACATCCTGGCGCGTGCCGACAACACATCGGTGACCTTCATCGATTGGGAGACCGCTGGCCCGGTCGACCCGCTGGTGGAGTTGGCGCAAGCCTGCTGGCTGAATGCGCAGCTTCACGACGATCAGATCGCATCGACACAGGATCTACCTGACGCGCAGGTCCGAGCGCGGCACGCCCGTTCAATCCTGGACGGCTACGGGGCCAAGATGCCCGACCGGATGCGCGTGCTTGAGCTGATGATCGAGGTGGCGATCGCCGACGCTGCGGACCAGGCCCGCGGCATCACACCGGACGAGACAAATCCCGAACAGTTATGGGCAATCGCGTGGCGGGTCCGGTCCGCCGCATGGATCACGCGACACCGTGAGCTCCTCACCCGAGCGTTCCAGTAGGCCGTCCGCGACCGCAGCCGAAATGTCTACGCGCGGGGCGCACATCCCGAGCGCCGGCCGTCGGTGCACGCGAACAGGGATTCGCCGGTCATTCGGCGTTTCCAGATCACCACAGTTGATCTGGAAACTGTGGTGATCTTCAAAATGAACGAAGGCGCCGGTATCCGGACCTTCGTCGTTGTAGCGGGGGCAGTTGTAGCGGGGGCAGGATTTGAACCTGCGAGCTCTGGGTTATGAGCGCTTCGGGCCCTCATCGTCGATGCGTTTGCCCTCGTCGTCCCAATTCGCGACAACCTTCTTGGACGGTTGGACGCGTGGCGGCTCCCCTGGTTGCTTGGGGTAGTTCGGTGGGTACGGGGCGTCGCCGAGCTTGCGGTCGATCTCGTCGCGGTCGGCCCACTCCAGCAACGGCTCGATGTCCCACACCGCGTCGTCCAAACCTGCGTGCAGATCGCCAAGCTCCGCGAAACGGGCCGGCATCGTCGCTATGGTGAAGTCGCGCATCTCGACTTCCGGTAGCTCCTCCCAGGTCACCGGTGCCGACACAGGACCCCAGGGGAAGCCGCGGACACTATAACCAGCAGCGATCGTGCGGTCGCGCGCGTTCTGGTTGTAGTCGAGGAAGACCTTGCCGTCGCCCCGCTCCTCCTTCCACCACGCCGTGGTCACCAGGGACGGGGCTCGCCGTTCCACCTCGCGGGCGAAGGCCAGCGCCGCGCGGCGCACCTCGCGAAAGCCGAAGCGCGGTTCGATCCGCACGTAGACGTGGACGCCCTTGCTGCCGGAGGTCTTGGGCCAGCCCACGGCGCCGAGCTCGGTCAGCACCTCGTGCACGACGCCGGCCACCTGCTGGCACTCGGGCAGCGCGGCCCCCGGCCCGGGGTCGAGGTCGATGCGCAGCTCGTCCGGCTTCTCGGTGTCGGCGCGGCGCGAGTGCCACGGGTGGAACTCGACGGTGGACATCTGGACCGCCCAGGCCACGGCCGCGAGCTCGGTGACGCACAGCTCGTCGGCCGTGCGGCCGGACGGGAAGCGCACCTCGACGGTCTCGACCCACTCGGGCGCACCCTTCGGCAGCCGCTTCTGGTAGATCTTCTCGCCGTCCGTCCCGTCGGGATATCGATGCAGCATGCACGGCCGCTCGCGCACGGCCCGCAGGATCCCCGGCCCGACCGACAGGTAGTAGTTGGCCAGATCGAGTTTCGTCTCGCCCCGCGCCGAGAAATAGACCCGATCGGGATTGCTGATGCGCACGGTGCGCGACCCCACCTCGATCTCGGTCGACGGCGACGCCATGACCCAGACGCTAGCGCGCCGCATCTACAGTGGGGCGCATGTGGACGCAGGAGCGTGACGACGACGGCGACGAGCCCGTGGTGCACGCCCCGTATGTCGACGGGGCCTGGGGACGCACGGCCAACCCGAACACCGCCGACGGCGAGCTACAGAACCTGGCCGCGTTCGGCAACGGGCTGGCCCGGCTGAGTGCGCCGCGGCGGCGGGCGGCCAAGATCGTGGTCTGGCTGATCCTGATCGGCACGCTGCTGACGATCATCTACGGCGTCATCGGGATCATCCAGGCCTGACGCCGCAACGACAGCGTTCGCGTTCGGTAAGGATCCGCGCCGGCCGAATGGGTACCGTCGACGGTATGCGACGCACGCAGGAGATCCCGCCGCCGAAGCTGGTCAAGTCCGACGCCGAATGGCGCGAGCAGCTCACCCCGCAGGAGTACGAGGTGTTGCGCGAGGCCGGCACCGAGCGGGCCTTCACCGGCGAGTACACCGACAACCACCAGATCGGCATCTACCGCTGCCGGGCCTGTGGCACCGAGCTGTTCCGCAGCGAGCACAAGTTCGACTCGCACTGCGGCTGGCCCAGCTTCTTCACCCCGCTAGCCGGGGACGCCGTCATCGAGCGCACCGACCGCGGCTGGGGCATGGCCCGCACCGAGGTGCTGTGCGCCAACTGCCACAGCCACCTCGGCCACGTCTTCACCGGTGAGGGGTACGGCACCCCGACCGATCAGCGCTACTGCATCAACTCGATCTCGCTCACCTTCGACGATGCCGAGGCCGGCACCTAGAGCGGGCCGACGTCGACGACCCGCAGCACCGGCTCGCCGGCCGCATCGCTGGCGTCGAGATCGATCTCGGCCGTGATGCCCCAGTCGCGGTCGCCGGCCGGGTCGTCGAGCACCTGCCGAACGCGCCACATGCGGCCGCCCGGTTCCCCGTGATCAACCTGCACCAGGCCGGCGCTGCGCGCCTCGGCGCCGGTGCCGATCCGGTCGTACTCGGCGAAATACCGGCCGAGCGCGTCCCGCCACCGTTCGACGTCCCACCCGGCGGCGGCGTCCACCTCGCCCAGCTCGTCGGCGCGGCGAAGGGCGGCCAGCTCGACCCGGCGGAACAGGGCGTTGCGGATCAGGATCGTGAAGGCGCGCACGTTGCCCGACAGCGTGTCCGGCTCGGCCGGGCGGCCCGCACCCGCCGGATCCCCGCCGCCGCCTGCGGTGAGCTGCTCCCACTCGTCGAGCAAGCTGGAGTCGGTCTGGCGCACCAGCGCGCCCAGCCATTCCACGATGTCGGCGAGCCCCTCGGTACGGGCGCCGTCGGGCACGCCCGAGCGCAGCGCCCGGTAGGCGTCGGTGAGGTAGCGCAACACGAGACCCTCGCTGCGGGTCAGGCCGTAGAACGAGACGTACTCGGTGAAGGTCATCGCCCGTTCCCACATGTCGCGCACGATCGACTTGGGCGCGAGCTGGTCCTCGTCCAGCCACGGATGGCTCTGCCGGTAGATCGCGAACGCCGCGGTCAGCAGGTCCGCCAGCGGTTTGGGATACGTGACGTCGTCCAGCTGCGCCATGCGCTCCTCGTAGTCGAGGCCCTCGGCCTTCATCGCCGCCACAGCTTCGCCGCGCGCGTGGTTCTGCTGCGCCGCGAGCACCTGGCGCGGGTTCTCGAGCGTCGCCTCCAGCACCGACACGACGTCGAGGGCGTAGGTCTCCGATTCCCGGTCGAGCAGGTCGAGGGCGGCGAGCGCGAACGTCGACAGCGGCTGGTTCAGCGCGAAGTTCACCGGAAGGTCGGCGACCAGCCGGACCGTCCGACCCTCGCCGTCCGCCGCGGCGAGGCGTTCAATCACCCCCGCGCTCAGCAGGGCCCGGTAGGCCCGGATCGCCGCTCGCACGTGCCGGCGCCGGGTCGCGAGATCGGGCGTCGACCCTTCGATCAGCTCCCGCATCGAGGCCAAGGCGTCGCCGGGTCGGGCGATCACGTTGAGCACCATCGCCGGCGTGATCCGGAAGTGCGAGCTCAGCTGCTCGGGGGCGCCGGTCTGCAGCCGCTCGTGCGTGTTGCGACCCCAGGACACGAAGCCCTCGGGCGGTTTCTTGCGGACGACGCGGCGTCGCTTCTTGACGTCGTCACCGGCCTTGGCGAGCAGGCGCTCGTTCTCGACCTCGTGCTCGGGGGCCTGCACGACCACCGTGCCGGCAGTGTCGAAGCCGGCCCGTCCGGCCCGGCCGGCGATCTGCAGGAACTCGCGGACCTGCAGCTGGCGGGTGCGCTGCCCGTCGTACTTCGACAGGGCGGCGAAGACCACGGTGCGGATCGGGACGTTGATGCCGACGCCGAGCGTGTCGGTGCCACAGATGACCTTGAGCAGTCCGGCCTGGGCCAGCTGCTCGACGAGCCGCCGGTACTTCGGCAACATCCCGGCGTGATGTACGCCGATGCCGTGCCGGACCAGGCGCGAGAGCACCTTGCCGAAGCCGGCGGTGAAGCGGAAGTCACCGATCGCGGCCGCGATGGCGTCCCGTTCGCCGCGGGTGGCGACCGGGATGCTGGTCAGCGCCTGGGCCTGTTCCAGCGCCGCCGCCTGCGTGAAGTGCACGACGTAGATCGGCGCCTGATCGCCGGCGAGCAGGTCGCTGATCGTCTCGTGCAGCGGCGTGGTCGCGTAGTAGTGATGCAGCGGGACCGGTCGCTCGACGTCGGTGCCGACAACCCTGACGTCGCGGCTGGTGCGGCGCGCCAGATCGGCGGCCAGCTCGGTGACGTCACCGAGGGTCGCCGACATCAGCAGGAACTGGGCGCCGGTGAGCTCGAGCAGCGGCACCTGCCACGCCCAGCCGCGATCGGGGTCGGCGTAGTAGTGGAACTCGTCCATCACCACCACGCCAAGATCGCCGGCCGCGCCGGTGCGCAGCGCCAGGTTGGCCAGCACCTCCGCGGTACAGCACAGGATGGGCGCGTCGGGGTTCACCGCCGCGTCGCCGGTCATCATGCCGACGTCGGCCGAGCCGAAGACGGCGCATAGCGCGAAGAACTTCTCGCTCACCAACGCCTTGATCGGCGCCGTGTACACCGAACGGATCCCGGCCGACAGCGCGAAGAAGTGCGCTCCGATGGCCACCAGCGACTTGCCCGAACCGGTCGGCGTGGTCAGCACGACGCTGGCGCCGGTGACGAGTTCCAGCAGCGCCTCCTCCTGGGCCGGGTACAGCTCCAACCCGGTGCCGGCCACCCAGCCGGTGAAGGCGGCATAGAGGACGTCCGGGTCGCCGGCCGTCCGGGTGAGGGTGTCGCTGGGGGCGTTCATGTCGTCCCCAGCCTGCCCGACCACTGTCACCGCCTCGGCGTCGGTGGCGGATGGCAGGCTGGTGATATGGACGAAACCGGGCCAAAGGCCGATCTTCACCGCTACCTGCAAGCCGCCCGCGACGCGCTGGTGTGGAAGCTCGAGGGGTTGTCCGAGTACGACGCCCGCCGCCCGCTCACGCCTACCGGCACCAACCTGCTCGGTCTGGTCAAACACATGGCCAGCGTCGAGTTCGGCTACTTCGGCGACACCTTCGACCGGCCGGCCGAGGAGCCGCTGCCGTGGTTCGAGGACGACGCCGAGCCCAACGCCGACATGTGGGCCACCGCCGACGAGTCCCGCGCCGAGATCGTCGCGCTCTACCACCGGGCGTGGGCGCACTCCGACGCCACCATCGAAGCCCTTGACCTCGACGCGGTGGGCCAGGTGCCGTGGTGGCCCGAAGCGCGGCGCGAAGTCACCCTGCATCGCGTGCTGGTGCACATGATGGCCGAGACCCAACGCCACGCCGGGCACGCCGACATCGTCCGCGAGCTGGTCGACGGGGCCGCCGGCCTGCGGGCTGGGAACGACGGTCTCGCGCCCGGCGACGCGGCCTGGTGGCGCCGCTACCGCGACCGCGTCGAGCGGGCCGCCGAGCAGGCCCCCGGCTCAGCCTGAGCAACAGACGACCGGCGTGGGTAGGCCCTCGGCGTGGGATTCACCGATCTGACCCTCGTCCGGCACGGCGAGAGCGTGGGCAACGTCGCCCGCGAGGCCGCCGAGGCCGAACGGGCCGACGAGATCAGCATCGACCAGCGCGACCCGGACGTTCCCCTCAGTCCGCGCGGACGCTCCCAGGCCCAGGCCCTCGGTCGCTGGATCGGCGAGCTCACGCCCGACCGCCGGCCCGAGGTCGTGTGGTCGTCCCCGTACCTCCGGGCCGTCGAGACGGCTCAGCTCGCCGTGGACGAGGCGGCCCTGTCCGGGCCGATCCAGCTGGACGAGCGCCTGCGCGATCGCGAACTGGGGATCCTCGACCGGCTCACCTACCGCGGCGTCGGCGCGCGCTATCCGGCCGAGGCGGCGCGCCGGCGGTATCTGGGCAAGCTCTACTACCGCCCGCCCGGCGGTGAGTCGTGGTCGGACATGGCCCTGCGGTTGCGCTCGTTCCTGGGCGATCGGCGCCACGACTCCGGCCCCGGGCGGGCCCTGATCGTCGGCCACGACGCGGTCATCCTGCTGGTGCGGTACGTGCTCGAAGAGCTCACCGAGAAGCAACTGCTCGACCTCGCCGCCGCGCAGTCGGTGGGCAACGCGTCGGTGACGCGTCTGATCCGGCCCGATACCGACGGGCCGTGGCAGCCGGTCGACTTCAACGAGCAGCAGCATCTGCTCGACCACGGCAGCGAACCGACCACCCATGAGGCGGAGCAAGATGTCCACCCGCGCTGAGCCGGACGATCTCGTCACCGCCGCCGTCTTGCGGGACTGGCCGCTGCCGCAACCCGACGGCGCCAAGAGCAGCCGGGGCCGCGTTCTGGTCGCCGGTGGCAGTCCGTCGACGCCGGGCGCCGTCATGCTCGCCGGGCTCGCCGCACTTCGGGTAGGGGCCGGCGTGCTCGGCCTGGCCGTGGCCGAACCAGTCGCGCCGGCCGTCGCCGCCGCCGTGCCCGAAGCGTCGGTCACCGGCCTGGCCGACGCTGCATCGGCCCTCACCGGCTGCGACGCGGTCCTGGTCGGGCCGGGTATCGACGAGCCGGCCGCCGCCCGCACGCTCGTGCATCGGGTCCTCGACGGCGTGGACGGGTCGACCGCTCTCGTCATCGATGCCTTCGCCCTCGGCGTCCTACCCACCATCGGCCGGGCGGGCGAGCTCGCCGAGCGCACGGTCCTGACGCCGAACTCGGCCGAGGCCGAGCACCTGCTCGAGGTGGACGACCTCGGCGATCGCGACCCGCGCACCACGGCCAGTGACATCGCCGAGCGCTACAAGAGCGTCGTCTCGTTCCAGGGACACATCGTCGCGCCTGACGGCCGGCGTTGGACGGTACCCACAGGCCATCCCGGCCTCGGCACGTCCGGCAGCGGCGACGTGCTCGCCGGCGCCGTGGCCGGTCTGCTCGCCCGGGGCGCCGACCCGGCGCAGGCCGCGTGCTGGGCGACCTTCCTGCACGCCACGGCCGGCGACCGGCTGGCGGCCCAAGTCGGCCGGCTGGGCTTCCTCGCCCGCGAGCTCGTCGCTCAGCTGCCCCTGGTGATCGTCGAGACCGAGGCCTGAGCGCTTTGCCCGTTTCGCCCTTGACGCCCTAATTGGTCTATGCCAATGTGGTCTAGCCCATTATGTCGCTGATCAAGGAGCGCCATGCGTATCCCGCAGACCCCCATCACGCGGCGCAGCGCCCTGCTCGGCGGGGCCGCGGCCCTGACCGGCTGGCAACTGAGCCGGATTGCGCCCGCAGCGGCCAAGCCGGTCCAGCTCAGCGCCACGCAACAAGCCGGCCAGCGGGTGATCTTCTCCTACCCGGGGCTGGTTCCGCCGCCTGCGTTGCTCGACGGCATCCGGGCCGGCGAGGTTGGCGGGGTGATCTTCTTCGGCGAGAACATCTCGAGCCTCGACCAGATCGCCGGGGTCGTCCAACAGTTGAAGGACGCGCACGCGCAAGGCCCGATCGCCACCCCGCTGCTGCTCACGACCGATCAGGAGGGCGGCCGGATCCGCCGGTTGCCGGGCGAGCCGACCCTGTCGGAGAAGCAGATCGGCGCGGCGGCCGACCCGGTGGGCGCGGCCACGGCTGC
This sequence comes from uncultured Actinomycetota bacterium, assembly GCA_963764485.1. Taxonomy (GTDB): domain Bacteria; phylum Actinomycetota; class Actinomycetes; order Mycobacteriales; family Jatrophihabitantaceae; genus Jatrophihabitans. Next base: position 587,112 of record CAVXSM010000001.1, read on the forward strand.
CGGGATCGGTGCCGCGAACACCCTCGCGTCGGTCGGCATGAACACCAACCTCGCGCCGGTGCTCGACGTCTTCCGGGTGCCCGGCAACTTCGACGACCAGTTCCAGCGTTCGTACAGCTCCGATCCCGCCGTGTGCGGTCACTGCGGGGCGGCCTTCATCACCGCCCAGCAGGGCCTCGGCATCGCGGCCACCGCGAAGCACTTCCCGGGTCTGGGCGCGGCCAGCCGCAGCGAGAACACCGACCTGACCGTGGTCACCCTCGATCTCTCCGTCGACGAGCTGCGCAGCGTCGACGAGCTGCCCTACCGGCCGGCCATCGACGCCGGTGTGCAACTGGTGATGACCTCGTGGGCGGTCTACCCCGCCCTCGACCCCGACCGGCCGGCCGGGCTGTCGTCGACCATCGTCCAGGGCGAACTGCGCCACCGGCTGCGCTTCGACGGCGTCACCATCACCGACGCGCTCGAAGCCGGCTCGCTCGCATCGTTCGGCGACTCGGCCGCCCGCGGAGTGCTGGCGGCCGAGGCCGGGATGGATCTGCTCCTCTGCTCGGCCCGCGACGTCAGCCAGGGGCAGACGACGGTCGCAGCCCTGGCCGCGGCACTGGACGATCACCGGCTCAATCCAGGTCACGCCAAGCAGGCGCTGCGCCGGGTGCTGGCCCTGCGCGCCGGGCTACGGTAGCCCGTCGACGAGCTCGGCCACCGAGCGCCGGCGGCCGGTGTAGAACGGCACCTCGAGCCGCACGTGCCGGCGGGTCTCCGAACTGCGCAGATGCCGCATCAGATCGACGATGCGGTGCAGCTCGTCGGCCTCGAAGGCCAGCATCCACTCGTAGTCACCGAGGGCGAACGACGCCACCGTATTGGCGCGGACATCCGGGTACTCGCGGGCCAGCTGCCCGTGCTCGGCGAGCAGCGCGCGCCGCTCGGCGTCGGGCAGCAGGTACCACTCGTAGGAGCGCACGAAGGGGTACACGCAGACGTAGGCGCGGGCCTGTTCGTCGGCAAGGAACGCCGGGATGTGGCTCTTGTTGAACTCGGCCGGGCGGTGCAGCGCCATGTTCGACCAGACCGGCTCGAGGTGGCGACCCAGTCTGGTGCGGCGCAGCCGCGAGTATGCATCCTGCAGCGCGTCGGCGGTGCTCGCGTGCCACCAGATCATCAGGTCGGCGTCGGCCCGCAACGCGGCCACGTCGTAGGCCCCGCGCACGGTGACGTCCTTCGCCGCGAGCTGCTCGAACAGCTCGTCGACCTCGGCCGCGACCGGCTGCCGGTCGGCGTCGCCGAGCGGGCGCACCACCTTGAACACCGACCACGCCGTGTAGCGGATCGTGTCGTTCAGCTCGCGTGCCGTCTTGCCGTCGACCATGCGTTCTATTGTGCTCGGACGGGCACCGACGCGACCACCCGGTCCACCGCCGCCCGGGCACTGCCGATGCAGGCCGGGATACCGACGCCGTCGAAGGCCGCGCCGCACACCGCGAGGCCGGGCACGTCGGCGACGGCGGCCCGCACCCGGGCGATCCGCTCGACGTGGCCGACCGCGTACTGCGGCAGCCCGCCGCCCCACCGCGTGACCCGGCTGTCGACCGGCTCGGCCGTCGATGCCGAGCAGCGGCCGCAGCTCGCGGCGGACGAGCGAGATCAGGTCGGCGTCGTCGAGTCGCAGCGCCCGAGCTCGCCGATCCGGCCGACCGAGGCGCGCAGCACGGTGACCTCACCGGCGTCGAGCGGCCACTTCTGCGTCGAGAGGGTCACCGCCTTCGTGGCCAGCCGCTCGCCCGCGCCGACGAGCAGCCCGCTGCCGGCTGGCGGGGTCACCCCGGCGTAGGCGAACGTGACGATGGCCATGCTGGCGCTCTCGATGGCGGCCAGCTCGGCGGCGGCCGCGGCGGCCACCGATTGCAGCAGCCGGGCCGCCTTCGCCGCCGGGGCGGCGACGACCACCGCGTCGGCCTCGATCAACTTCGGCGGTGGCCGCGGCCCCGCACGTCGAGCGCGAAACCGGTGGCCGTGCGCCGGATGTCGCGCACCGTGACGCCGGTGCGGACATCGAACCGCCCGCTGCTCGCCAGCGCCGCGGCGAGTCGACCGAGCCCGCCGCGACAGCGACGTGAAGATCGACCCGGCGGTCGGCGCCCGCGCGCCGACGTCGGTCACCGCCTGCGCCGCCTCGACGAGCGAGCCGCCCGTCTCGAGCCGGGTGGCGAGCTTCGCCCATGGTCGCGCGCAGCGACAACGCGTCGGCCCGGCCGGCGTAGACCCCGCCGAGCAGGGGTTCGACCAGCCGGTCGGCCACCTCGTCGCCCGAGCCGGGCCCGCACGAGCGCCCCGACCGAGACGTCCTCGGTCAGCGGCGCCAGCGGGGCGGCGGCCGGGCTCGGCGGCGACGGCGGCCAGTCCGGCCGCGGTCAGCACGCCGGACGCGCGCACGGCCTCGAGGGACGTCGGGATGCCGAGCATCGTGCGGGCCGGCAGCGGATGGTTGCGGCCGGCGGCGCGCACCTGGGCCGACGTGGTCGTCGGCGCGATCCGGTCGCCGGTCAGGCCGAGCGCCTCGATGAGCTCGGTGCCCTCCGGCCGGGCCGTCAGCAGCGCCTCGGCGCCGACGTCGACGGTCAGCCCCGCCACCTCGGCGACCTGCAGCTTGCCGCCGACCCGTGGTGACGCTTCGAGCACGGTCACGTCGTACCCGGCCGCCGCACCGAACCAGGCGGCCGCCAGCCCGGAGATCCCGCCGCCGACGACGACGAGGCGGGGCGTCATCCGAGCGAGCGGACGAGTTCGACGATGCGGGTGAGCACGTCGGGGTCGGTGTCCGGCGGCACGCCGTGCCCGAGGTTGAAGATGTGCCCGGCCGCGGCCCGACCCTCGGCCACCACGCGGCGCACCGCGGCCTCGATCACCGGCCAGTCGGCCTGCAGCAGCGCCGGGATCGAGATTGCCCTGGACGACGGCCCCGGCCCCGATCCGGCGGGCGGCCTCGTCGAGCGGGACCCGCCAGTCGACCCCGACGACGTCGGCGCCGGCCGTCCGCATCGCCGCGAGCAACTCGCCGGTACCGACGCCGAAGTGGATGCGCGGAACGGTGGCCGGCCAGCGGTTCGAGCACGGCCCGGCTGTGCGGCAGCACGAACTCGCGTGTAGTCGGCCAGCGACAGCGACCCGGCCCACGAGTCGAACAGCTGGACGGCGGCGGCTCCGGCCGCGATCTGCACGCGCAGGAATTCCCGCGCGATCACGGCGAGTCGGCCGAGCAGCGCGTGCCACAGATCGGGCCGCCCGTGCATGAGGGCCTTGGTCTTCGCGTGGTCGCGGGACGGGCCGCCCTCGACCAGGTAGCTGGCCAGCGTGAACGGGGCGCCGGCGAAGCCGATGAGCGGCAGCTCGCCGAGCTCGGCGACCAGGGCGGCGACCGCGGTGCTGATGTAGGGCACGTCGTCGGCGTCGAGCGGCCGCAGCCGGTCGATGTCGGCGGCGTCGACGATCGGCTTGTCGACCACCGGGCCGACGCCGGGGACGATGTCGATGCCGACCCCGATCGCCACGAGCGGTACGACGATGTCGGAGAAGAAGATCGCGGCGTCGACGCCGTGCCGGCGCACCGGCTGCAGGGTGATCTCGGTGATCAGCGTCCGGATCGCGGCACGCGTCGAGCATGGCCGTACCGACGCGCAGCGCGCGGTACTCGGGCAGCGAGCGGCCGGCCTGGCGCATGAACCACACCGGCGGCCGCGGGCCGGGCCGGCCGGTCGCGGCGCGGACGAGCAGGGAGTCGGCGGCGGGTCGGGTCGTACATCACCATCAATCGTCGCACGGCCCGTCGGCGCGCCTCCGGGCCTCGTCCGGGGCGGCGTGCGACGTTGGTCAAGTCGTACGTCCGGCGGTAGTACGCCGGGTGCCGGCACGGTGCTGGAAGGGAGTCCGCCATGACCGCCGAACTGCTGTTCCTGTACTGCCCGACCTGCGCCGGCGAATGCCTCGCCGAGGCGCCGCCGTGCCCCGACGGCCACGGCGACGCTGTGCCCCGACCGCGCCTGCGTCGAGTGCGGCACCGCGCTGCTGCTGGACGCACCCTGTTCGACTCGTCGCGGCCGTGCGCGCCCGGCCGGCCGCATGACGGCGACGACGGTGTCCGAGGGAGACGGCGCGGCCACCGGTCGAACCCGCCGACGCCCGCGCCGCGTCCGCCCGGAGATCTTCCGGCGCGCGGTCGACGAACCTCACCGGCACCGCGGGTGCGGCCCGAGGTCCGGGTCGAGCCGCTGCGCCCGCCGCAGCGCCTGGCCCCGTTCAGCTACGCGGTCAGCGCCGAGATCATCGACGCCGAGGGCAAGGATCTCGCCACCGGCCGGCTCGTGCTGCTGCACGATCCCGACGGTCACGAGGCCTGGGACGGCGTGCTGCGGCTCGTCGCGTACGCCTCGGCCGAACTGGACGAGGAGATGGGCGTCGACCCGATGCTGCCGGCCGTCGGCTGGAGCTGGCTCACCGACGCCCTGGACGAGCGGGCGCCGCGCACCGGGCCGCCGGCGGCACGGTCACCCAGACCACCTCCACCCGGTTCGGCGACCTCGCACGGCCCCGCACCTCGGTGTCGATCGAGCTGCGCGCCTCGTGGACGGCCGACACCGCCGACCTCGCCCCGCACCTGCTCGCCTTCGTCGACCTGCTGTGCACCGCCGCCGGGCTGCCGCCCGAGGGCGTGACCGCCCTGTCGCCGGGCTGACGTGGCCGACGAGCCGACGACGGCCGAGCCCGACGACGGCGGCCGAGCCGCCGCCCGATCCCGGTCCTGCGCGAGCCGCGCGACGGCGTCCCCGAGCCGCTGATCGACCCCGACCGGCTCGGCCGATGCTCGTCGCCGCGCCTGCGCGCCGGCCGCGGCCCGGTCGCCCTCGACGCCGAACGGGCCTCGGGCTACCGCTACAGCCAGCGCGCCTACCTCGTGCAGCTCCGCCGGGCCGGCGTCGGCACCGCGCTGATCGACCCGATCGCCCTGCCCGATCTGCGCGCGGTCGGCGCAGCGCATCGGACGACGCCGAATGGATCCTGCATGCGGCGGCGCAGGATCTGCCCTGCCTGGCCGAGGTCGGCATGCGCCCGCCCGCGCTGTTCGACACCGAGCTGGCCGGCCGGCTGCTCGGCGACGAACGGGTCGCGCTCGGCACGATGGTCGAGCAGCATCTCGGCGTCGGCCTGGAGAAGGGCCACTCGGCCGCCGACTGGTCGACCCGCCCGCTGCCCTACGACTGGCTCGTCTACGCCGCCCTCGACGTCGAGCTGCTGGTCGACCTGCGCGACGTCCTGGCCGACGAGCTGGCCCGGGCCGGCAAGACCGAGTGGGCCGAGCAGGAGTTCGAGGCCGTCCGGCTGGCGCCGCCCAACCCGCCGCGCGCCGACCCGTGGCGGCGCGACGTCGGGCATCCACAAGCTGCGCAACCGCCGCCAGCTCGCGGCCGTCCGGGCGCTCTGGACGGCGCGCGACGAGTACGCCGCCGAGCGCGACATCGCCCCCGGCCGGGTGCTGCCCGACTCGGCGATCGTCGACGCCGCCCGCACCGAGCCGGCCGCGGCCGCGCGACCTCGCCGCGCTGCCGATCTTCGGCGGCCCGCGCCAGCGGCGCCGTCTCGAGCCAGCTGGTTCGGTGCCATCGCAGGCGGCCCGCGCGCTGCCCGACGCCGAGCTGCCGCCGCTCACCGGCGGCGGGGGCGACGGCATGCCCGGCCGCATCGCGGTGGCGCGAGCGCGACCCGAAGCCGCGGCCCGGCTCGCCGCGGCCCGCGAGGTCATCGCCCGACTGGCCGCGCGAGCACCACGTCCTGGCCCAGAACCTGCTGGCCTCCGACGTCGTCCGCCGGCTGTGCTGGGAACCGCCCGCAGCCACTCGACCGAGGACACGGTCCGCAGCCGGCTGGCCGAGCTCGGCGCCCGTCCGTGGCAGGTCGAGCTCACCGCCGGCCGCGCTGGTCGCGCGCTGATCAAAGGACTGATCCGTTACAAGAGTCCGGCGCTGCGCGCTCTTGGCTATGCGGCGGTTCGTCAGGGAAGGTGTGTGTACATCCCGCTGTTCTCAGCATCTCGAAAGGTGTCTCGATGACCCGGAACCACCCCGTAACGCGCAGGCGCGCCTCGTGACCGTGGCCTTGACGGCCGCCGCCGCCGGCGCCGGCGCCCTCATGCTCGTCGCCTCGAACGGCGCGACGGCGAGCGGCTCGCTCGTGCCGGTGCCCCCGCCGCCGCCGGTGCCCACCAGCGCCGACCAGATCCAGAACATCGATCAGGTCAAGACCGCCATCAAGGGCTACTACGGCGACACCCTCACCACTCAGGTCGACCCGGTGCCCAACGACATCGACGGCGGGGACAAGGTCCTGCACACGTTCACCCCGACCGGCAGCTACGCCAACGAGATGGGCGGCATCGCCACCCAGGCCAAGCAGTACCTCGCAGCCAGCCGACCACCCAGACGCCCGACACGGAGGCCGTGCTGTTCGACGTCGACGACACCACGCTGAACACCTACAACTACGAGATCTACAGCAACTTCGTCTACAACCCGACCACCAACGCCGCGTTCGTGAACGCGGCCGTGTTCCCGGCCGTGCCGCACATGGTCGACCTCGAGAAGTTCGCGCGGCGCCACGGCTACACGGTCTTCTTCCTGACCGGCCGGCCGGAGATCGCAGCGGGCGGGCACGAGTCGCCAACCTGCGCAACGAGGGCTACACGGTCGAACCGCCGACAACCTGTACCTCAAGGACGCGGCCTCACCGTGGCTGAGCTCCTGCTCGGACGGCGACGACCGTCACCTGCACGACGATCCAGTACAAGTCGCTGACTCGCGCAGCACATCGAGCCGACTCGGCTACGAGATCGTGGCCAACTTCGGTGACCAGTTCAGCGACCTGACCGGCGGCTTCGCCGACGAGGACGTTCAAGCTGCCCAACCCGATGTACTTCCTGCCGTAACCGCCGTCACTTCCCGGGCCGGGTGCCGCCGCGAGGCGGCGTCCGGCCCGAGTCGGCGTCCAGCGCGCCTCGGTCGCCGCCTGTCGGTGGGCGCTGCGGCTGCTCGCGCGGTAGCTCGACGCGCACGGCCAGCCCGCCGAACGGCGGCGCGGCGGCCTGCAGCCGGCCGTGGTGCGCCTCGACGATCAGCCGCACGATCGCCAGCCCGAGCCCGGCGCCGCGGGTGGCGGTGCGCACCTTCGCCCGCCCCGCGCCGGAACGGCTCGAACAGCCGGTCGACGTCGCCGTTCGGGATCACCGTGCCGCCGTTGGCGACGTGCAGCCACACCTTGTCGTTGGTCTGCCCGGTGGTGATCCGCAGCCAGCCGTTGGGGACGTTGTGCCGGATCGCGTTCTCGACCAGGTTGCCGATCAGCCGCTCGAGCAGGCGCGGGTCGCCGATCGTGGTGGCCGGCTCGACCTCGGTCTCGATCCGCACGCCCTTGTCGTCGGCCTCGGCGGCGACCGCGTGCAGGGCACCGGGCACGAGCCAGGCCAGGTCGACCGGCTCGCTGACCTCGAGCTCTCCCCCGCCGACGGCCTGCAGCCGGGCCAGCGTCAGCAGCGACGTGACCAGGCGCTGCGCCCGCTCGGCCGCCGCGGCGACGACGCTGCCCATGCGGCGCAGCTCCTCGGGATCGGCGTCGGGATCGCTGAGGGTCACCTCGAGCTCGGTGCGGATCACCGACAGCGGCGTGCGCAGCTCGTGGCTGGCGTTGGCGACGAAGAGCCGCTGGCTGTCGAAGGCCTGGTCGAGGCGGCCGAGCATCTCGTCGAAGGTGTCGGCGAGCTCGCGCAACTCGTCGTCCGGACCGCCGAGGTTGATGCGCTGATCGAGCGTCTCGGTGGACAGCGCCCGCGCCGTCTGGGTCAGCCGGGCGATCGGTCGCAGGGCCTGCTTGGCCAGCAGGTAGCCGCCGGTGGCGCCGATGACCACGATGATCGCGAAGTACAAGGCACCGGTCGTGTACAGGTAGTGGATCGCCTGGTCCTGCGCCTTGGTGGTGGCGCCGTCGAAGTCGAAGGCGATCGTGCGGCCCTTGTCGTCGACGAAGTGCGCCCCGTTCTGCGGCCGGTACAACGGCACCTTGGCAATGGCCCGGTCGATGAGGATGACGCAGGTGAACAGCAGCGAGACGCCGACCAGCAGGACCAGTCCGCCGTACAGCAACGCCATGCGCACACGCAGCGTCGGGCGGAAGAACCTCACTGGCCCGTCCCGGCTCCTTCGTTGGCCGCACCGAGCGCGGCCGGATCGATGCGGTAGCCCGAACCCACGACGGTGTCGATGATCGGCGGCTCACCCAACTTGCGCCGCAGCGTCATCATCGTGACGCGCACCGTCGTCGTGAACGGGTCGGCGTTCTCGTCCCACACGCGGTCGAGCAGCTCCTCGCTGCTGACCACCGCGCCCTGGGCCATGAGCAGGGTTTCGAGTACCCCGAACTCCTTGCGGGTGAGATCGATCAGCTCGCCACCGCGGGCGACCGTCCGCTTGGCCGAGTCGAGCTCGATGTCGCCGGCAATCAGCACCGGGGGCGCCGCCGGGGTCGTCCGCCGTCCCAGCGCCCGCACCCGGGCCACCAGCTCGGCGAACGCGAAGGGCTTGGCCAGGTAGTCGTCGGCGCCGAGCGCCAAGCCCGTTCACCTTGTCCTCGACCGTGCCGCTGGCGGTCAGCATCATCACCCGGGTCAGCACGCCCTCGTCGGTGAGCCGGCGGCAGATCTCGTCGCCGGACATGCCGGGGAGGTCACGGTCGAGCACCACCACGTCGTAACGAGTGAGCGCCGCCTTGCGGTAGCCCTCGTCACCGTCGGTGGCGACGTCGACCGCCATGCCCTCGCGGCGCAGGCCGCGGGCAACAGCCTCCGCCAGCTGCACTTCGTCCTCAACGACGAGGATCCGCATTCCCAGCCTCCGTCAGTCCGCGCCGAACTCGCCTGAACGCCGTGCGGTCTGGGCGTCGCCGGACGCAGCGCCGGTTTCGCCTGCGGGCGACACCTTCGCCGACCACTTCGACGATGCGCCGTCCGATGTCCTGGACGGTCAGCCCGACGGTTGCTCGCACCCCCGCCACAGTTCCGTGTTCGAGGAACCGTACCGGTATGCCGATCTCTCGTGTGGGAACGTCGTGTCCGGCGGCGCGCAGGGTCTGCGAGATCCGCGAGCCCACGCCGCCGGTGGCGACGCCGTCCTCGACCGTGACGACGAGCTCGGCGCCCCGCGCGAGCTCGACGATCATCGGGTCGACCGGGTTCACCCAGCGCGGCGCGACGACCCGGACCGAGTAGCCGGCGCGACCCACGGCGGCGGTCGCGTCGAGCACATCGGCGGCCATCGAACCGACCGCGACGACCAGCACGTCCACGGCCGAATCCGCATCGGGCTCGGCGAGGACGTCGACCGTGCCGACCCGCCGCAGCGCCGGCAGGTCGGCGCCGAGCGGGGTCTTCGGGTAGCGCAGCACGGTGGGGCCGTCGGCGATCGTCGACCGCCTCGTGCAGCAGCTCGCGCAGGGTCGTCTCGTCGCGCGGAGCGGCCAGATGCAGGCCCGGCACCATGCCCAGCAGGGCGAGATCCCACATGCCGTTGTGCGACGGGCCGTCCTGGCCGGTGATCCCGGCGCGGTCGAGCACGATCGTCACCGGCAGCTCGTGCAGTGCGACGTCCATCAGCAGCTGGTCGAACGCCCGGTTGAGGAAGGTGGCGTAGAGGGCGATCACCGGGTGCATGCCGCCGAAGGCCAGCCCCGCCGCCGAGGTGAGTGCATGTTGCTCGGCGATGCCGACGTCATAGGTGCGCTCGGGGAAGCGCCGGGCGAACTCGCCGATGCCGGTCGGCTCGCACATCGCCGCCGTGATCACCACGACGTCGTCGCGCTGCTCGCCCAGACGGACGAGTTCCTCGCCGAACACACTCGTCCAGCTGCGGCCGGTACTCGGCCGGGCCAACCCGGTGAGCGGGTCGAAGCCGCCGGACTGATGCATCTGGTCGGCCTCGTCGTTCTCGGCCGGCGGGTAGCCGTAGCCCTTGCGCGTGACGCAGTGGACGATCACCGGCCCGCCGAAGCCGCGGGCCAGGCGCAGCGCGTGCTCGACGGCGGCGATGTCGTGGCCGTCGACCGGTCCGAAGTACTTCAGGCCGAGATCCTCGAACATGCCCTGCGGTTGCAGCATGTCCTTGATGCCGCGCTTGACGCCGTGCAGCGCGTCGTAGATCGGCTGGCCGACCACCGGGGTGCGACCGAGGGCGCCCTTCACCTGACCGAGCATCCGCTCGTAGCCCGGCTTCAGCCGCAGGCCGGCCAGGTGCTCGGCGATGCCACCGACGGTCGGCGAGTACGAGCGGCCGTTGTCGTTGACCACGACGATCACCGGCCGGTCGGACGCCGCGATGTTGTTGAGGGCCTCCCAGCACATCCCGCCGGTGAGCGCGCCGTCGCCGACGACGGCGATCACCGGACGGCGCTCGCCGCGCACCGCGTAGGCCTTGGCCAGCCCGTCGGCGTAGGACAGTGCCGTGGACGCGTGCGAGTTCTCGATCCAGTCGTGCGGCGCTCTCGGCCCGGCTCGGATAGCCGGACAGCCCGCCGCCCTGCCGCAGGGTCGGCATCTGCCGGCGCGCGGCCGGTGAGGATCTTGTGGACGTAGGCCTGATGCCCCACGTCGAACAGGATCGGCTCGGTCGGCGAGTCAAAGACCCGGTGCAAGCGCGATGGTGAGCTCGACGACGCCGAGATTCGGCCCCAGGTGCCCGCTGGTGCGAGCGACGGTCTCGACGAGCAGGTCGCGGATCTCGGTGGCGAGGGTGGCCAGATCGGCGGCGCAGAGCGCGCGCAGGTCGGCCGGCGAGGTGACGCCATCCAGGACCCGGGCCATGGCAACGATGCTACGGCGCGCCGCGATCATCGTGCGGTTGCAGGGTCGCGACGCACTCGACGTGATGCGTCATCGGAAAGGCGTCGAGGCCCCGCAGCGCGACCAGCCGCCAGCCCTCGTCGCGGGCGGCGGCCACATCGCGGGCGAGCGTGCCCGGATCGCACGAGACGTAGCCGATGGCGCGCGGGCCGAGCCCGATGATGGCCGACATGACCGCCCGCCCGGCCCCGGCCCGCGGCGGATCCAGCACGACCAGATCAGGACGCAGGTCGAGCGCGGTCAGCCGGCCCGCCTCGACCCGGTCGCGCCGGACCTCGGCCCAGGGCAGGTCGGCCAGGTTGGCGGCCGCATCCTCGACCGCGCCCGCGGCCGACTCGATGCCCACCACGGTGCCGAGCGGGCCGACGGCGTCGGCCAGCGCGGCGGCCGGTGTCCCGGCGCCGGCGTAGAGGTCGAGAACGCGCTCCCCCGGCTGCGGCGCGAGCGCGTCGAGCACGGCCCGGGCCAGCGCGGCGGCGGCGGCCGGATGCACCTGCCAGAAGCCCTCGGCCCGGGCCAGCAGGCGCCGGCCGAGCACGTCGTGGCTGAGCACCGGTGGCCCGGCGACCACCGCCACTTCGTCGGGCGGGCGGCGGCCGCGAGCGTGGCGGCCGCGGCCCGGGCGACGTCCCAGCAGGGTCACGTCCGGGTCGTCGCCGCGTGCGGCCTCGATTCCGGTGTAGCCCGACCAGTCGCCGGCCAGGGCGCTCGTGTCCCCCACGCCCGGGACACCCAGCAGGCATCGGTCGATCGGCTCGATCTCGGTCGAGCGGTGCCGATGCAGGCCGGGACGGCCGGTGGCGTCGACGGCGTAGGCCACCCGGCTGCGCCAGCCGAGCAGGCCGCCGGGCAGCTCCTCCACGCCGGTGAACTCTGGCCCCAGCTCGAGGCCGGCGAGGCGGGCGAACTGGTCGCGGATCACCGCGGCCTTCATCGCGCGCTGGGCCGCGCCCGAGGCGTGCTGCCAGTCGCAGCCGCCGCAGCGCCCCGGCCCCGCGTACGGGCACGGTGGCGCCACCCGTTCCGGTGCCGGGGCCAGGATGTCGACGGCGTCGGCCCGGCAGAAGCTCCCGCCGCGGTCCTCGGTGACCAGCGCCCGGACCCGCTCGCCCGGCAGGGCGTGCCGGACGAACACGACCCGGCCCTCGTGGCGGGCCACGCACACGCCCCCGGCGCCGGCGCCACCGATCTCGAGCTCCACCAGGCGCGCCGAGCAGCGGCCCGGCCGGCTCAGCCACCCGAGACCGGCGCCACGGGCGGCACCTTCGGTCCGTCCGGGCGGATCGGCTTCTTGGCCAGGTCGGCGCTGGAGTCGAGCTGCCACGGCACGCTCGTCACCATCACGCCGGGCTGGAACAGCAGCCGACCCTTGAGTCGCAGCGCGGACTGGTTGTGCAGCAGCTGTTCCCACCAGTGCCCGACGACGTACTCGGGGATGAACACGCTCACCACGTCACGCGGCCGGTCGGCCCGCAGCTTCTTGATGTACTCCAGCAGCGGCCGGGTGACCTCGCGGTAGGGCGATTCGAGGACGGTCAGCGGCACCGGCAGGTCATGCCGCTCCCAGTCGGCCTGCAGCGCCCGGGTGGCGTCGTCCTCGATGTTCACGGTCAGCGCGGTGAGCGTGTCGGGCCGGGTCGCCTTGGCGTAGGCGAGCGCCCGCAGCGTGGGCTTGTGGACCTTCGACACCAGCACCACGACGTGATTGCGGGACGGGAGCATCAGCCCGGTGTCCTCGGTGGCGAGTTCCTGCGCGACCCGGGTGTAGTGCTTGTTGATCGCCCGCATGACGGCGTACAGGATCGGCATCGCGATCAGCACCAGGTAGGCGCCCTTGGTGAACTTGGTGACGACCACGATGACCAGCACAATTCCGGACAGGCTGGCGCCGAAGGCGTTGATGGCCCGCGAGCTGCGGATCCGCCGGCGCTCCTTCGGGTCGGTCTCGCTGCGCGATCAGCCGGTTCCAGTGCCGGACCATGCCCGACTGCCCCAGCGTGAACGACGTGAACACCCCGATGATGTAGAGCTGGATCAGCTTCGTGACATTGGCCTCGTAGATCCAGATGAGGCCGCCGGCGACCACGGCAAGCATCACGATGCCGTTGCTGTAGGCCAGCCGGTCACCGCGGTTGTTGAGCTGGGCCGGCAGGTTCTTGTCCCGCGCCAGGATCGAGCCGAGCAGGGGGAAGCCGTTGAACGCCGTGTTGGCGGCGAGCACGAGGATCAGGGCCGTCGTGGCCTGGATGTAGAAGAAGCCGACCGAGTGCGGGCCGCCGAACACCGCGCTCGCCACCTGGGCGATGACCGTGCGCTGCGGCTTGTCGGCGCAGTGGGCGATGTTGCTGAAATGGCAGCTCGTGTTGGTCGGGTCGGTGATGTGCACCTTGGTGATCAGCGCCAGCGCGGTGATGCCCGATGAACATGCTCACCGCGATTGCGCCCATGGCGACGAGCGTCAGCTGCGCGTTGCGGGCTTTCGGCGGCTTGAACGCGGGCACGCCGTTGGCGATCGCCTCGACCCCGGTGAGCGCGGTGCAGCCGGACGAGAACGCCCGCAGGGTGAAGAACATCAGCGCGAAGAAGCCGAGCGAGCCGTAACCGTGCTGCGTCTCGATGTGGTACTTCGCGCTCTCGGCGACCGGTGCGTCGCCGGCGATCGCCCGGAACAACCCGGTACCGATCATGATGAACACGCCGGTGGCGAACAGGTATGTGGGCGCGGCGAACGCCAGGCCGGCCTCGCGCAGTCCGCGCAGGTTCACCGCGGCGAGCAGCGCGACGAAGACGACCGCCATGACCACCCGCCGGTCGCTCAACGACGGCACCGCCGAGATGATGTTGTCGACGCCGGACGAGACCGACACCGCGACCGTCATCACGTAGTCGACGAGCAGCGCGCTCGCCACCACCACGCCGGCCGACCGGCCGATGTTCTTCGACGCGACCTCGTAGTCGCCGCCGCCGGTCGGGTAGGCCCGCACGAGCTGGCGGTAGGACGCCACCACGGCGGCCATCAGCACGACCACTGCCCCGGCCACCCAGGGCGCGAGATACAGGAACGACACCCCGCCGACGGTCAGCACGAGCATGATCTCCTGCGTCGCGTACGCAACACTGGACAGCGCGTCCGAGGCGAAGATCGGCAAGGCGAGGCGCTTGGCCAGCAGGGTGTGCCCGGCGGCCTCGGAACTCATCGGCCGACCGATGATGACCCGCTTCAGCACTCGGGTTATTAGCGCCACGAGCCGAAACGGTACTTGGGGCCCGCGGTGTAGCGTGCGCTGCCGTGCACATCGTCATCATGGGCTGCGGCCGGGTGGGCGCAGCGCTCGCCCTGCAGCTCGCGCCGCTCGACCACACGCTCGCCGTGATCGACCAGGATCCGATCGCGTTCCGGCGCCTCGGCGACCACTTCCCCGGCACCACGGTGAAGGGCATCGGCTTCGACCGCGAGACCCTCATCGAGGCCGGTATCGAGCAGGCCGGTGCCTTCGCCGCGGTGAGCAGCGGCGACAACTCCAACATCATCGCCGCCCGGGTGGCCCGCGAGACCTTCGGCGTCCAGCGCGTCGTCGCCCGCATCTACGACCCCAAGCGGGCCGAGGTGTACGAGCGGCTCGGCATCCCCACGGTGGCCACCGTGCCGTGGACGTCGGCCCGGCTGCTGAAGGCCGTCCTGGGCGAGACCACGGCCGAGGCGTGGCGCGACCCGTCCGGCGCGGTCGCCCTGTCGCGGTGACCCCGCACGAGGGCTGGATCGGCAAGTCGGTCGCCGACTTCGAGGCCGCCACCGGCACCCGGGCCGCGCTGTTCACCCGCTTCGGCACCGGCCAGCTGCCGCAGCCGTCGACGCTCATCCAGTCCGGCGACACACTGCACGTGCTGGCCACCGACGAGCACCGGCGTCCGGCTGCACGACATCGCCGGCCGCGCACCCGAGGCGGGGGCCCGATGAGAGTCGCCATCGCCGGAGCCGGCGCCGTGGGGCGGTCCATCGCCCGCGAGCTGCTGGACAAGAAGCACGAGGTCCTGCTCATCGACAAGGACCCGGCCAAGGTGCTGCCCGACCGCATCAAGGGCGCCAGCTGGTTGCTCGGGGACGCGTGCGAGCTCGCCAACCTGGAGGAGGCGCGGCTCGAGGATTGCGACGTCGTCGTCGGCGCCACCGGCGACGACAAGGCCAACCTGGTCGTCTCGCTGCTGGCCAAGACCGAGTTCGCGGTCAACCGGGTCGTGGCCCGGATCAACCACCCCGCCAACGAATGGCTGTTCACCGAGGCCTGGGGCGTCGACGTCGCCGTGTCCACGCCGCGCGTCCTCGCCTCGCTCGTCGAAGAGGCGGTCGAGGTCGGCGACGTCGTGCGGCTGTTCGGCATCCGCGAGGGCCAGGCCAACCTGGTCGAGCTCACGCTGCCCGACAACGCGCCGTGCGCGGGCACTGCCGGTCCGCGACCTGTCGCTGCCGAAGGACACCACGCTGGTCGGGATCGTGCGCGGCCGGCGGGTGATCACGCCCGTCGCCGGAGGAGCCGCTCGAGGCCGGCGACGAACTGCTGTTCGTCGCGCTGCCCGACGCCGAGGACGCGCTACGCCGTGCGGTCCTCCCCGGCTGAGCTCGGCCAGCCGGCGCCGCGGCGCCGCTGCACGACCCAGAAGCTGAAACCGACCGCGGCGATGAACAGCGGGTAGCCCATCGCGATCCGCGCGAACGCCAGCCAGCCGGTCGAGTTGCGGTCGTACAGCGTCGCCTGGACGATGCCGCGCGCGAGGAACACCGACGTCGCCGCGAGCGTGGCCCAGGTGTAGGCCAGCAACAGCGGCCGGCGCTTGTGCCACGGGGGTCGCTCGTCGGCCGCCGGCGTCGGGTCGAGGAACTCCCACAGCAGCCCGACGAGCGGCCGGCGCAGCACGATCGACACCGCGAAGGGCACGGCGTAGACGAAGCTGGTCCAGATGCCGAGCAGGAAGAAGCCGCGGGCCTCGACCGGTGCGGGCGGCGATCACGGCCGCGATCACCACGCCGAACAGCCCGGACAGCGCCTGCTGGATCGACTGCTTGCGGATCAACCGGTAGACCGGTGAGCAGCAGCGCCGAGCCGACGGCCGCGACGATCGCGACCCGCAGCGACGCGGTGACGTTGACGATCACGAAGACCGCGGTCGGGATCGCGGTGATCAGCGCGCCCGACCAGCCGCCGATGCTCGTCAGCAGCTGCTGGCGGAAGGTCTCGCGCAGGTCGACCGCGGCCGCCCGCTCGGGATCGCTCACCGGCGCCGGTTCAGCCTCGCTCATGCGGACAGCGGGTCGCAGCAGCTCGTACCACGGGTTGTAGATGACCTTGCGGCCGTTGTGCAGGCCGACCCGGCCGCGGGCGACGACGCGGCGGCCGGGCTCGATGCCGGCGATCCGGCGCCGGCCCAGCCACACCAGGTCGATGGAGTCCGAGCCGTCGAACAGCTCGGCCTCGCAGCGTGGGAACGGTCTCGCTCGGGGTGTAGACGACCGCGCGCAGCCGGCCGACCACCTGGACGCAGCCGCCCGCGTTGCAGCTCACGCAGCGGGACGCAACGACCGCGCTGCTCGACCTCTTCGCGCAGCTCGGCCGCGTCGAGGTTCGATGCGCTGGCCGTCAGGCGGCGCAGCAGCGACGGATCGCTTACCCATAGGCTCCAGCGTAGGTCAGTCGTCGGCGTTATTCGGTGGCTGGCAGTTCGATGCCGCTGGGCAGCTGCAGCGGAACCGGCTCGCGCACCGGCAGCGGCTCGACCCCGCGCACGACCACGACCCCGCGCAGGCGCCCTCGAACGGCGGCTGCCTTCGTGGCGTCGCCGCGGCCAGGGGCCGGCGAGCAGCGCCGCGCAGGAACCAGCGCGGGCCGTCCACGCCGACGAAGCGGACCGGGACGGTGCCCTTGCCGTTGTCGCCGGGCAGGGTGCCGTGCAGCTCGGTGCCGAACGGCCCTTCGACTTCGCTGGCCGACCCCTTGCGCTGGGCGTTCAGCGACTCGGCGATCTCGGCGCGCACCTCGTCCCAGATGCCCTCGTTGCGCGGCGCCGCGAACACGCCGAGCTGCATCGTGCCCTCGGGCGTGGCCAGCGTGGCCGAGATGACCTGCTGGGCCTCGTTGAGGTCGACCCGCACGTCGTAGCCGTCGTCAACCGGGATGCGCAGCGCCCCGAGGTCGACCCGCGCGACCTCGTCGTCCGGCGCGTCGCGCTCGTCGTAGGGGCCGGTGGTGGCCTCCGGCTCGTCGCGGGCCCGGGTCTCCCACGGCGGCGTGGCGTCGATCTTCGAGCGGTCGGTCCGCTTCTGCCTGCGTCGTCCCGGCACTACTGCTGTCCTCCTCTGGAGCTGCGAACGTCCTGCAACGGTCGGTCGGCCAGCACGGCCGCGCCGCCGGTGGAGCCATGCCCGCCGGCGCCGCGCTCGGACTCGGGCAGCTGCGCCACCTCGACGAACTCGGCCCGCTCGACCCGTTGGACGACCAGCTGGGCGATCCGCTCGCCCCGGCCGAGATGCAGCGTATGCGGTGGGGTCGTGATTGATGACGATCACCTTGATCTCGCCGCGGTAGCCGGAGTCGATCGTGCCCGGCGCGTTGACCAGCCCCAACCCGGCCCGCGCGGCCAGCCCCGACCGCGGGTGCACGAACGCGGCGAACCCGTCGGGCAGGGCGATCGCCAGCCCGGTGGGCAGGACCGCGCGTTCGCCGGGCGCCAGGGTCACGATCGACGGCGGCCACGATGTCCGCGCCGGCGTCGCCGGGCAGGGCGTAACTCGGCAGCGGGAGCTCGGAGTCGAGGCGCTGGACCTGGACCTGCGGCGCGTCGGCTCGTCACGGTGGACGAGGCTACCCTCGACCGCGTGAACCCTGGCACCGGTGGCGCCCCCGCCGACGGCGCGACCGGTACTTACCGCGAGACGCTGCGCACGCCGTGGTGGTGGTACCTCGTCGCGGTCGGGGTCGCGTGCCTGCTCGCCGCCGAGTTCCACATCTCCGGCCTGCGGCTCACCGACTGGATCCCGTTCGGCACCCTCGTCCCGCTGTCGATCGTGCTGGTGTGGTGGATGGGGCACAGCAGCCTCGAGATCGTCGGCGGCGAGCTGTGCATCCGCGGCGCTCACCTGCCGCTGCAGTACGTCAGCGGCGCCATCGCCCTGGACGGCGCGACCCTGCGCCGGGTGGTCGGCCGCGAGGGCGACCCGGCGGCGTTCGTGTCGATCCGGCCGTGGATCGGGCCCGGCGTGCAGGTGTGGGTCGACGACGCGGACGACCCGACGCCGTACTGGGTCGTCAGCTCGCGCAACCCGGACCGGGTCGTGAGGCGGTCCGCGCCGCCCGCTAGGTTTCGACCATGACGTCCAGCGCACACCGGTCGGCGGTTCGACGGACAGGCAGCCGTGGTCACCGGCGCCAGCCGGGGCATCGGTCTGGCCGTGGCCCAGCGGCTCGTCGACGAGGGCGCGCGGGTGCTCATCACCGCCCGCAAGCCCGACGGCCTCGCCGCGGCCCTCGAGATCCTCGGGCCTGGCGGCGATCGCCGTCGCCGGCGCGGCCGACAACGCCGAGCACCAGGACGAAGCGATCACGACCGCAGTACGCGAATTCGGCCGCCTCGACGTCCTGGTCAACAACACCGGCATCAATCCGGCCTTCGGCCCGCTGACCGAACTCGATGAGGGCGCCGCCCGCAAGATCATGGAGGTCAACGTCCTCGCGGCGTTGTCCTGGACCCGCCGCGCACTAGCGGCCGGGCTGGGTGGTGAGCACGTCGGCGCCGTCGTCAACATGGCGTCGGTCGCCGGCATCTCCCCCGCGCCCGGAATCGGGTACTACGGGGTGAGCAAGTCGGCGCTGATCGGCCTGACGGTGCAATTGGCGGCCGAGCTCGCGCCGCGGGTGCGGGTGAACGCCATCGCGCCCGCGGTAGTCAAGACCCGCTTCGCCCAGGCCCTGTACGAGAGCGACGAGGCCGGCGCAGCGGCCGGCTACCCGCTGGCCCGACTCGGTGAGCCGGATGACATCGGCGCCGCCGCCGCATTCCTGGCCTCGTCGGACGCCGCCTGGATCACCGGCCAGACCCTCGTCGTCGATGGTGGGGCAGGTCTGCGCGCCACCTTGTGACCGGCCGATCACCTGCCGGTAGCGGCCAGCGGCTGCTAGGCGCAGTCGCGGCAGATCAGCTGGCCCTTGCGCTCGCGGGCCAGCCGGCTGCGGTGGTGCACCAGGAAGCAGGACGAGCAGGTGAATTCGTCGCTCTGCTTCGGCAGCACACGCACGGTCAGTTCCTCGCCCGACATGCTCGACAGGTCGGCGCCGGGCAGCTCGAGCGACTCGGCCAGTTCGGTTTCATCCACGTCGATCGAGCCGGACTGGGCCTCGGCCCGGCGGGCCTTCAAGTTCCTCGATCGAATCCTCGTTCAGCTCGTCGACATCGCCGCGACGCGGGGCGTCGTAGTCAGTCGCCATTCGGCCGTCAACTCCTCATAGGGACTCAGCGGGGTGTCCACAGTCGTCCGGATCTATTCGCATATCTTCGGTCCCGGACTTCGTCCGTTCGTCGCCGCAACGTCCGGAGCCCTCGTTTTGTGCCCGAGCGTGACGGCGGATCGGCGCCTTCTTCTCAAGCGTTCAGCCGCGGAACGGTACCGCGTCCGTGTTTCTGCTGAAAGCACCGGGTTGCCGCCCGCATTCCCAGGGGTGCGCCGCTACGATTTGCCCGCCTGTCGCACCGCACCCTGCGGCGACGGGCCATGAAAGCGCAGGAGGGCGGAGGACGTGGCGAGCACGCTGACGAGGCGGCCCTTGCCGGCCCTGGTGGCGCTGCTGGCCCTGCTCTTGCTGACTGCGCTGGTCTGGTGGCGGGTACTGCACCGCGACACCGGTGGCGGCAGCGGGGCCGCCTCCTGCCCGACAGCCACCGCGGCGTCGGCCACGCTGCCGGCCCCGGCCCGGATCACCGTTTCGGTGCTGAACGCGACAAAACGCACCGGGATCGCGGCCCGGGCCCGCACGACCCTGGTAGCCGACGGCTTCAATGTCCCCAGGGCTGCCGCCAATGACAGCCCGAAGGCCAAGGTTCCCGGCGTCGCCGAGATCCGCTACGGCCCCAAGGCCAAGACCGCGGCCACGATGCTGCGCTATTACTTCCCCGGCGCCCGGATGGTGGCCACCCAGGGCACGACCTCGACCGTGGTGGTGTCCCTCGGCGCCAAGTACCGCAGCGTCGCCACGCCGACGACGGTCCAGGCTGCGTTGCGGCGCGCCGACATCGCCCTCGACGCCCCGGCATCCGATTCGGCCGGAGCCAGCCCGTCGCCCAGCTGCTGACTAGTCGGTAACGGTGTCGGCCCCCACCTCCTCGAGCAGCGCGAAGAACGCCGGCGCGAGCGCCGGACCCGCGGCCGCGTAGAGCCGCCGCGACGGCGGGCGGCCGCGCAGCCCGCCGACCACGCAACCCGCCTCGGTGGCGACCAGCCCACCGGCGGCGTGATCCCACGGGTTGAGGCCGGCCTCGAAGTAGGCGTCGAGGCGCCCGGCCGCGAGGAAGCACAGCTCCAGGGACGCGGCCCCAAGCCGACGCAGGTCGGCGATCCGAGCGAGCATCGGCGCGACCGCGGCGACCTGCCGCGCCCGCACCGCGGCGTCGTAGCCGAACCCGGTGCCGATGACGGCGCGGGCCAACGGCACGTCCCGGGGGCCGGGCAGCGGCCGGTCACCGAGGTACGCCCCGCCGCCGGCCCGGGCGTGGAACGTCTCGCCCGACACCGGGTTGCACACCGCGCCGGCGACCACCGTCCCGTCCACCTCGGCCGCGACCGAGACCGCGTAGTGCGGCAGCCCCAGCACGAAGTTCACCGTCCCGTCGATCGGGTCGAGCAGCCAGCGCACCCCGCTCGTGCCGGCTCGACCGCCGCCCTCCTCGCCGAGCACGCCGTCATCGGGGCGGCGGATCGCCAGTTGCTCGACCAGCCAGCGCTCGGTGGCGCGGTCGACCTCGGTCACGAGGTCGGTGGCCGTGCTCTTCGCCGACACCGACCAGATCGCCCTGCAGCCCGGCGCGCACGATCGCCGCGGCGCCATGGGCCAGCTCGATCGAGCCAGCGAGGTCGGCAGGGTCAGCGGCCATGCGGTCCATCGCACCACGGGATCACCGGTGCTTGGATAGGGTCGCCGTGAGGGGGCCCGAACGGCGAGGAGGGAGCATGACGGTGGCAGCGCGGTCCGGCCATGCCTTCGGCGTCGACATCGGCGGCACCGGCATCAAGGGCGCCGTGGTCGACACCACTACCGGCGAGCTCGCCACCGAACGCAAGCGGATCCTCACGCCGCAGCCGGCGACCCCCGACGCCGTCGCCCGGGTGGTCGCGCAACTGGTCGCCGACGCCCGGTGGCAGGGCGACATCGGCGCCACCTTCCCCGCGGTGATCAAGCACGGCGTCGCGCAGTCGGCCGCCAACGTCGACCACGCCTGGGTCGGCACCGACGCCGACAAGGTCTTCACCGATGCCGTCGGCAAGCGGCAGCGAGGTGATCGTTCTCAACGACGCCGACGCCGCCGGGCATCGCCGAGGCCCGCTTCGGCGCGGCCAAGGGCGTCGCGGGCGTGGTGATCATGCTGACCTTCGGCACCGGCATCGGCAGCGCGCTGCTGATGAACGGCGTGCTCGTGCCCAACACCGAGCTCGGACACCTCGAGCTCGACGGCTACGACGCCGAGAGCCGGGCCGCGGCCTCGGTCCGCGACGAGCACGGCATGTCCTACAAGAAGTGGGCGCAGCGGGTGAACCTCTACATGCAGCACGTCGAGCGGCTGTTCACGCCCGACCTGTTCGTCGTCGGCGGTGGGGTCAGCAAGAACGCCGACAAGTGGGTGCCGCTGCTCGAGCTGAACACACCGGTCGAGCCGGCCCAGCTGCTCAACGACGCCGGAATCGTCGGGGCGGCGATCGCCGCCGTCGAGCGGCTCGGCGAGTGACGGCGACCGGCCTGACTCGCAACATCGCACGGGCGCAGTACAATTCAGCCCAGGGAACTGCGCACGTACTGGACTCGATACCTGAGCCGACCAACAGACGGCCTGTGACTCCCACCAAGCCCGCGTTCAGCGGTGCCGACCGACGCGTTCGAGTTCTCGTTCGTGCGCACTCGTGGTGAAAGGTCATCAGTGGCAGCCAGCAAGCAATCCACCATCCGTCCGGCGACGAAAGCCGCCGTGAAGAGCGCGGCCCCGAAACCGGCGCCGGCCAAGCCGGCCGCCCGAGCGGCCAAGGCGGCCCCGAAACCGGCTGCGGCCAAGCCCGCCGCCGTCAAGGCGGCCGCTGCGGTCAAGGCGGTCCCGGCGAAGCCCGCCACCAAGACCGCGACCAAGGCGGCGGCCAAGAAGGCCGCGACCAAGCCGGCCGAAGGTGACGCCGTCGTCGTCGAGGACGAAGCGGCTGTGGTGGCCATCGTCGCCGAGGGCGAAGAGGACGAAGCGGCGGAAGGCGCCGAGTTCACCTGGGACGAGGAAGAGGAGTCCGAGGCGCTGCGCCAGGCGCGCAAGGACGCAGAGATGACCGCGTCGGCCGACTCGGTCCGCGCCTACCTCAAGCAGATCGGCAAGGTCGCCCTGCTCAACGCCGAGGAAGAGGTCGATCTCGCCAAGCGCATCGAGGCCGGGCTCTACGCCGCCGAGCGGCTGCGCCAGGCCGAGGAGGCCGGCGAGAAGCTGGTGCTGCAGGTGCGCCGCGATCTGCGCTGGATCGTCCGCGACGGCGAGCGGGCGAAGAACCACCTGCTCGAGGCCAACCTGCGCCTGGTCGTCTCGCTGGCCAAGCGCTACACCGGCCGCGGCATGGCGTTCCTCGACCTCATCCAGGAGGGCAACCTCGGCCTGATCCGCGCCGTCGAGAAGTTCGACTACACCAAGGGTTACAAGTTCTCCACCTACGCCACCTGGTGGATCCGGCAGGCCATCACCCGCGCGATGGCCGACCAGGCCCGCACCATCCGCATCCCGGTGCACATGGTCGAGGTCATCAACAAGCTGGGCCGCATCCAGCGCGAGCTGCTGCAGGATCTCGGCCGCGAGCCGACCCCGGAGGAGCTCGCGAAGGAAATGGACATCACGCCGGACAAGGTGCTCGAGATCCAGCAGTACGCCCGCGAGCCGATCTCGCTCGACCAGACCATCGGCGACGAGGGCGACAGCCAGCTCGGCGACTTCATCGAGGACTCCGAGGCCGTCGTCGCCGTCGACGCGGTGTCGTTCACGCTGCTGCAGGACCAGCTGCAGTCGGTGCTGCAGACGCTGTCCGAGCGCGAGGCCGGCGTGGTGAAGCTGCGCTTCGGGCTCACCGACGGCCAGCCGCGCACCCTCGACGAGATCGGTCAGGTCTACGGCGTCACCCGCGAGCGGATCCGCCAGATCGAGTCCAAGACGATGTCCAAGCTGCGCCACCCGTCGCGCTCGCAGGTCCTGCGCGACTACCTCGACTGAGCAATAGCGGAGGGTGCGTCCGCCCGGCGAGGACGGGTGCCAGCATCCTGGCCGGTCGGGCGGCTCGAGCGCAGAATCACCGGATGCGAATCTCTCAGCCGGCCGGGCGTCGGACCTGGGCCGCACTCGCTGTTGGCCTGGTCGGTCTGGCCCTCGTCGCCCTGGCGGGGTGTGGTTCTAGCTCGGGCCCGGCATCGAGGGCGGCCCCGCACACGTCCGCTGCGGCTTCGCCGGCCCCGTCCTCTCCCACAGTCGCAGCACTCGTCGGAGAGTGGCAGCGCCGGCAGAAGTGCTCCGAGCTCGAGCGCGCGATGACCCGGGCCGGTCTGCACGCCGCCTTCTTGGAATCGATCGCCGGAGATGGATGGATCCCGGGCGTAACCAAGGTGTCTCAGATCAAGGACCCGGCGCATCCGTGCGCCGGTTCGGTCGACCGCCTGCATTCGCATTTCTTCACCGCGGCGGGGAAGTTCGGATCGCGCGATGCCAACGGCCAGCAGGTCGACGACGGGGACTACCACCTGAAAGGCGACGCCTTCGTCATCGACGGCGTCACATTCCACTACGCGATCACCGGTAAAGACACGCTGTCGATCAGACCCGAGATGCCGACCTGCGCGCCATCCTGCTTCGAGGCCGGATGGAGCATCGCGGTCGCGTATCCCGGTTACACCTGGCACCGCATCGGCTGACGACTCGCCTCGCGAGAACGCGAACGGCCCCGCCCGGTGGGCGGGGCCGTTCGGCTGCTGCTCGGAAGTCTGGGTCAGCGCTCGTCGAGCGGGGCAATGGCGGGCACTGCGGCGAGCCGTTCGGACTCGTCCTGGATCGAGACGGCGACCTCGCGCAGGCGGTCTTCGTTCTCGTGGAAGTGGTGGGCACAGAGGAGCAGGTCGAAACCCGACTCCATGGTGGCGCGGACATAGGCCTGGGCGCCGCACCGGTCGCACCGGTCGGCCGCGGTGAGCTGACTTGCGGCAATCGCTGTGGTCACGTCAGCACCTCTCTCTGCGTTGCACCCGGTCGGGTACGTGTCGTACACCTTCGCGTTCACAGATAACCACCGAATTGCCGAAGCCCTGCGGCGACACCCGGAAGCGAAATCTGTCGGCAACACACCCTCGCCGAGACCAATCGGCCGAATCGTCACCGATCCGACCGATCATGCCGACCGACTGCGTTACATCTAGCTCAACGAGTCATACCCCGCAGATGATTCCCGCTACCGCGCGTCATCGCCTACGAGTGGGGTGACGTGGCTAACCCTACGGGGCGGGTCCTAACCGCCGAGCAGCTCCATGACGTGGTCGCGGCGGCGCTCCAGCACGTCGGCGCCCGCCGCGGCCGACGCCGGCCCGGGCACGGCGCGCCGCAGCTGGGCGTGGATCTGCCCGTGCGAGGCGCCGGTGCGGGCGGCCAGCACGCCCACCAGGCGGTTGAC
This sequence comes from uncultured Actinomycetota bacterium, assembly GCA_963764485.1. Classification (GTDB taxonomy): domain Bacteria; phylum Actinomycetota; class Actinomycetes; order Mycobacteriales; family Jatrophihabitantaceae; genus Jatrophihabitans. The sequence goes on from CAVXSM010000001.1 coordinate 611,972, forward strand.
CTCGCGCCGCAGCTCGGCCCCGGCCCGCCAGGCGGCCGCCTCGGCCGAAGGCGGGGCGGTCTCCGTGCCCGCCGCGCGCAGCCGGGCGGCCGAGTCGCGGCGGGCCAGCAGGGCGGCGGTCTGTTCCGGCGACAGGATGCCGGGCAGGCCCAGGAAGTCCTCGTCCGCCTCGGTCAGCGGGGCGGCCACGACCGCCCGGCCGCCGTGCAGGAGGTGCGCGAACGACGCGTCGGCGTCGACCAGTTCGTGGTCGTCGCCCTCGCCCGGCTCTGGTTCCACTCGTTCGACGTCGAGCCGGTCGTCGCCCTCGCCCGACGGGGGCGGGATCACGTGGTTGCGCTCGTCCTCCAGCTCGGCGGCCAGGGCGAGCAGCGGACGCACGGCCGGCAGGAAGACCGTCGCCGCCTCGCCGACCGACCGGGCCCGGACCACGCGGCCGACGCCCTGTGCGAAGAACAGCGGGGTGCGGTACGACGTCATCCAGGCCAGGCAGGCCGCTCGAGGGACGTCGACGCCCTCGGACACCATCCGCACGCACACCGCCATGCGCTGCGTGCCGTGCGTGAAGGCCGAGATCTTCTCGCTGGCCTTGGGATCGTCGGACAGGATGACCACCGGCGCCTCACCGGTGACCTGCTCGACGATCTCGGCGTAGGCGCGGGCGTCGTCCTGGTCACTGGCCAGGACGAGCCCGGCGGCGTCCGGCATACCGGAGTTGCGCAGGTGGGTGATGCGCTCGTCCATCGCGGCGAGCACGTGCGGCACCCAGCGGCCCTTGGGGTTGAGCGCGGTGCGCCAGGCGGTCGCCTCGGTGCGCTTCGTGCTCGTCTCGGACAGCGAGGCCGCGATGACCTCGCCGGCGCTGTTGCGCCAGCGCGACGTGCCGGTATAGGCCGCGAACACCACCGGCCGGACGACGCCGTCGCGCAGGGCGTCGCGGTAGCCGTAGCTGAAGTCGGCCTCGCTGCGCCAACCCCCCTCGCCGTCGGCCTCGTAGCGGACGAACGGGATGCGCTCGTCCGGCCGGGTGCGGAACGGGGTGCCGGTCAGGCAAAGGCGGCGCCCGGCCCGCTCGAACGCGGTCGCCACCGCGTCACCCCACGACAGGCCGTCACCGGCGTGGTGCACCTCGTCGAGGATCACCAGTGAGCGCTTGGCCGCCGTCCGCGCGGCATGCAGGGCCGGCTTGGCTGCGACCTGCGCATACGTCGTGACGTAGCCACGCAGGTCCGGTCGCACCGGACCGACGGCGTTGGTGAGCGCCGCGTCGAGCGGCAGCCCGACGGCATCGGCCGCGTCGGCCCACTGCGTGCGCAGGTGATCGGTCGGGCACACGACGATGACCCGCTCGACGGTGCGCTCGGCGATCAGCCAGCGCGCGAGGGCGAGGGCGAAGGTGGTCTTGCCCGAGCCGGGCGTGGCGGTGACGAGGAAGTCGCGGCGCCGCGGCTCACCCCGGTAGCTCTCGAGCGCCGCCCGTTGCCAGGCCCGCAAGCGCGGCAGTTCCGGCCCCGAATGCTGCCGCGGCGCTGCCAACTCGTGCTCCCGATCTGCTCGTCCGACGCGATCGATGCCCCCGGCCGTGGCCGTAGGGCATCGCAACCCAACCTAGTCAGGGGCGCGGCGGCGGCCGTCAGGGCACGCCGCGCAGGGCACACTGTTAAGTCGTGAACCCGGTCCGAGGCGTGCTGCGCACCGTGCGGCTCGTCCCCGCGCTGCTCAAGCGCGCCCTGGTGAAGGCGTGGCAGGACCGCGTGCTCGGGTTGTCGGCCGAGGCGGCGTTCTGGCAGCTGCTCAGCCTGCCCTCGTTGTTCCTCGCCCTGATCGCGACGCTGGGTTACGTCTCACGATGGTTCGGCCAGCACACGGTCGACCGCATCGAGCTGCAGATAGAGAACACGCTCAGCCGCGCGTTCAGCCAGGACGTCGTACGGCAGGTCATCACGCCGACGCTGCACGAGGTGCTGCACGACGGTCGCGCCGACATCATCAGCATCGGTTTCGTCCTTGCCCTGTGGGCCGGATCGTCGGCGACGGCGACCTTCGTGAACACCATCACGATCGCCTACGACATGCGCGACCTGCGCGGGCCGGTGCGCAGCCGCCTGCTCGCGCTGTGGCTGTTCCTCGGCACCGTGCTCCTCGGCGTGATCCTGCTGCCGATGCTGGTGCTCGGCCCGGACCTGCTGCGCCGATCGTTCCCCAAGAGCACCCGCGCGACGGTCTCCACGCTCATCGACGCGGGGTACTACCCCGTCCTCGTCTCATTGCTGCTGATCGGGCTGACCACGTTCTACAAGCTGGCCCCGCCCCGGCGGTTGCCGTGGCACCGCGGACTACCCGGCGCGATTCTCGCCCTGTTGATCTTCCTCGCCGGCTCGGCCGGGCTGCGGGCCTATCTCACGTTCATCCTCGACCACAACCACGCCTACACCCAGCTTGCCGCCCCGATCGCGGCCCTGCTGTTCTTCTTCATCCTGGCCCTCGGCGTGTTGCTGGGGGCGGAGTTCAACGCCGCCATCGAGCAGCGCAAGCCGGCCAAGGTCCGCCCGCCGCGGGTGCTCGACCCACGCAACTGGCAGATGTTCCAGAACGACGAGGCGGACGAACCGGCCGCCGCCGGCCCGGACGAGGCGAACGGTGCTCACACCGGCGAAGTGACGCCACTACCCCACCGCACGACTCACTCGCGCAAGCTCTCGTAGATCTCCTTGCAGGCCGGGCAGACCGGCGAGCCGGGCTTCGGGGCCTTGGTGACCGGGAAGATCTCGCCGCACAGGGCCTCGACCATCGTGCCCATGACGGCGCTCTCGGCGATCTTGTTCTTGCGCACGTAATGGAACAGCTCCGGCCCGGTGTCCGTGTCGGACGTGCTCGGGGACTCGAGTACCTGAGTTCCGGTGGTGCCGGTCTCTCCGCTGTCAGCCACGGCTCGATTGTGCCTCAGCCATCGACGGTGCGGTCATCGCCGCCCGGCGGCAGCGCCCGCTCGAAGCGCAGATCAGCCGGGTCGGGCCGGGCGGCCTTCTTCCGGGCCGGCCGATCATTGGCGATGATCACCGCGCACCAGGGCAGCACCATGCCGGCGACCACGAAGGCCAGAGCGAGCCAGATGGACACGCGGTACGTCGTGGCCGCGGCGACCACGCAGATCGCGCGCAGGGCCATCATCACCGCGTATTTCTTGCGACGACGGTCGTACTCGTCGTCGGCGCTCTCGCCCGCCGTGGTGATGAGCTGCGGCTCGTCGGCGTGGGAGCGGCGCATACTCCCATCGTGGCACCGCCTGCCGGGAAAAGCTCCCCGCCCCCCGCTGCGGTCGCATGAGGGCGGTCGTGCAGCGGGTGACCCGCGCCTCGGTCGTGGTCGACGGGGCGACAGTGGGGGCCATCGGCACCGGGCTGCTGGTGTTCGTCGGCGTGACCCACACCGACACCGCTGCTCAGGCGGTCGCGCTGGCCGGCAAGGTGCACGGCCTGCGGGTGCTGCGCGGCGAGCTGAGCCTCGCTGACGACGCCCAGGCGGCGGTGCTGGCCGTCAGCCAGTTCACGCTGTACGGCGACGCCCGCAAGGGCCGCCGCCCCACCTGGTCGGCCGCCGCGCCTGGGGCGGTCGCGGAACCCCTGATCGACGCCTTCGTGGCCGCGCTGCGGCAGCTCGGGGCCACCGTGGCCACCGGCGTGTTCGGCGCGGATATGGCGGTCGAGAGCGTGAACGACGGCCCCATCACGCTGCTGCTCGAAGTCTGAGGTCTTTCTGAGGTCTTTCTGAGTTCTTTCTGAGCACCGCTGTGGGCTTCCTATGCCCCGGGAACACGGGACGGGGGTTCCCGCGTTGGAAGGGTGAACCCGAAAGCGTCGAGTTACGAAGAAGTAGTTAGGCGCGATCGAATCTCGCACTCAAGGTGGTCTGGTACATCGTGACAACGTCCCGCAGCGCAGCTTCTCGTCCCACCGCACGCCGTGCCGGTGGCAGTGCAGCGCGCACGTCGACGGGCGAGCCGCGGGTTGCCACCCGCAGCCATCGCAGCGCCCGTCCCGCCGTCGCGCCCGAGGCCGAGAGCGAGCAGCCGACGACCACCCGGGCACCGCGCACCGCGCGGCGTACGACCGCTCGGGCCCAGACGGCCACCGCGCCCGCCGCCGACACCGCCCACCCGGTCGACGAGTCGGCCGTGGCGTCGGTCTTCAACGCCCCTGACCTGGACGAGGCCGCCACGTCGGCCGATCTCGTCCGCGTCTACCTCAACGAGATCGGCAAGGTCGCCCTGCTCACCGCGGCCGACGAGGTCGAGCTGGCGAAGCGGGTCGAGGCCGGGCTCTACGCCGGCCACCTGCTCACCGAGCGCAACAGCTTCACGCCGGCCCGCAAGCGCGACCTCCGCGCCCTCGTCATCGACGGCGAGCGGGCCAAGGATCACCTCCTGCGGGCCAACCTGCGCCTGGTCGTTTCGCTGGCCAAGCGCTACACCGGCCACGGCATGCCCTTCCTCGACCTCATTCAGGAAGGCAACCTGGGCCTGATCCGCGCCGTCGAGAAGTTCGACTACACCAAGGGCTTTCAAGTTCTCGACCTACGCCACCTGGTGGATCCGGCAGGCCATCAGCCGGGCCATGGCCGACCAGTCGCGCACCATTCGGCTGCCCGTCCACCTCGTCGAGCAGGTGAACAAGCTTCAGCGCATCCGTCGCGAGATGAATCAGGAACTCGGCCGCGAGGCCAACCACGCCGAACTCGCGCACGAGCTCGACATCACCGAAGAGCGGGTCCGTGAGCTGATCGACCTCTCTCGCGACCTCGTCAGCCTCGACCAGACGGTCGGCACCGACGACGACGCCTCGCTCGGCGACTTCATCGCCGACGAGCGAGCCACGTCGGCGGCCGAGACGGTGGTCGAGGGCGGGCTGATGCGGGCCCACCTGCAGAGCGTGCTCGACACCCTCGACACCCGCGAGGCGGCCGTGGTGCGGATGCGGTACGGCCTCGACGGCGCCCAGCCCAAGACCCTCGACGAGATCGGCCGCGCCTTCAAGCTGTCGCGCGAGCGGATCCGGCAGATCGAGCGCGAGACGATGGCCAAGCTGCGCCACCCGTCGCGCTCGCAGGTGCTGCGCGACTATCTCGACTGACGGCTCGGACTAGCCTCCGACGCGTGCGCATCGTCTCGCTGCTGCCGTCGGCCACCGAGATCGTCTACGCACTCGGGCTGGAGACCGAACTCGTCGGCGTCACCTTCGAGTGTGACGAGCCGGCCCGGGCCCGGCAGGACAACGTCGTCGTGGTGGGCGGCGCGGACACCAGCGCGATGACCCCAGGCGCCATCGACGCGCAGGTCCGGGCCCGGCTGGCGGCCGGCGAGGATCTGTACACGCTGCATCGCGACGCCTTCGCCGCGCTCGACCCGGACCTGATCCTCACCCAGGATCTGTGCCGAGTGTGCGCGGTGCCCACCGGCCAGGTCGAGGACGCGCTGGACCACTTGGGCTGCCGGGCCGAGGTGCTCGCCCTCGACCCCCACTCCCTGGGCGACGTGCTCGGCTCCATCTGGGCCGTCGCCGAGCGCACCGGCACGACCCGCGCGGCCGACGCCCTGCTCACCTCACTGCGGTCGCGGCTCGCCACGGTAGCGGCCGCGGTGCGCGGGCGGCGGACGCCGACGATGGCCGTCGTCGAGTGGGTCGACCCGCCGTTCACCGCCGGGCACTGGGTGCCCGATCTGGTCGACGCCGCCGGCGGCGATCCGGTCGTGGCCAATCCCGGGACACACTCGGTGCCCTCGAGCTGGACGGCGATCGCGGCGGCCGCCCCCGAGGTCGTCCTGGTGGCCCCGTGCGGATTCCACCTCGACGGCGCCGTCGACCAAGCTCGCACCGTCGCCGCGCAGCTGCCCGGCGTGCCGGTGTGGGCCATCGACGCCGACGGGTTGGTGGTGCGGCCCGGCCCGCGGCTGGTCGAGGGTGTCGAAGCGATCGCGCATTGCCTGCACCCCGATGCCGTGGCCGCTCCCCCGGCGGGCCGAATCACCCGCGTGGCCTGAGCCGGACTCGTGTCGCTAACCAGCGGTCGGGTCAATCAGGGGTCGGTGGAGCTGGTTGTAGCGGGGTTGTTGTTCGGGGTCGATCCAGCGGGGTGGGATCCAGGCGGCCCGGCTAGTCCGCCTCCCCGAAACCTTTCTGTTGTTGTTCCCTTCCAGCGCCCTGGGCGGACCGTTGTTGTTCCCGGCTTCCAGCGATTTGTCCCGTGTGGGCGTAGTTGATGACGTGATCGATTTCGCACCAGCTTGGTGGGGCGGGGCAGTGTGGGAAGGTGCAGCCGCCGTCGATCGCAGCGCGGGCCAGGCGTTGCAGCTCGCTGTGCAGCCTGGCGGTGCTGCTGTAGGCGGTGATGCCTTTGGTCTTGTCGATGACGACGTTCATCAGCCGGTATTCCCCGCCGGTCATCCGGAAGGCTTCGGGGACCGGGATGAGCGCGCCGTGGCCGGTGCGGGCCAACCCGCGGCGGGTTTCGTACTGCTCGACGGTCATGGTCATCACGATGGTGGCGGTGATGCCTGCGAGCGTGGGCAGCGCGCGGGCGCGGAGGTTGAGTTTCAAGGCTTCGAGCAGTGCGTCGTGGCGGCGTTGCCCGGCGGTGCGGGGGTCTTTCACCTCGTCGACCTCCGGCGTGGGGCGGGCGAACGCATCCAAGTGCAGCAGCAACAGCTCGGTCGCCTCCGCGGTCAACTCACCGGACAGCCGGCTGGAGCCGTCCACGCGCTGCCGCACAGTGAGGTCGCGGTGGCGCTGGCGGTGCTCGAGCTCATCGAGGCGGCCGTCGGGGTCGTGGTGGGCCAGGATCCGTTCGGCCAGCTTGGCCAGGTTGAGCGGATCGAACTGCCCGCAGTACTCGACCAGCTGTGCCTCGATCTCGGACCCGTGCTCGGCCTGGGCGGCCTCGGGCAGCTTGTCCACCGTCGCCACCACCACCCGGGCCTGGCGCTCGGAAATCTCACCAGCAGCCTGCGCCGCCGCGACCGCCGGGAAGATCGGCGCCACGGGTTCACCGGTCAAGCTCCGCCGCGGCCCGGCCGCCTCAGCCGCCCGCACTCGGCCCGCGGCCTCGCTTGGGTCCAGACGCAGCAGCCCGCGCAGCAGCTGCGCGACCGAACGCAGCTGCAACGTCTCGGGCAGCCCACGGCCCTGCGCCTCGAGCACCAACCCGTGCTCGAGCGACGGGATCCGACGCCGCAGCCGTTCCAACTCCCGCCAACAGCCCAGCCGCCCGTCATCACCCAACCCGGTGAGATCCACACCGCCCAGCTCGTCCAGCACCGCCTGCGCCCGCGCCAGCACCACCGTCGGGTCGGACTGCGGCGCCACCTCGCTCATACGTCCGATTGTAGAACAGACGTCCGACGATTTCCGGGCTCGTCAAGATCTGTGGAATACCGCCCCGACCCATCGCGAGTTGTCCGCGCTTCCCGGCGTAATAGCGACGCGGAGCACGGACAACTCGGCGGGTGCGACGTGAGCGGTACCCTCGCGCTGGAAGCCTGGAAACGCAGCGGCACCGCCCGCGTCTGCTGGACGGCACCAAACAGCAGAGAGGGTCGGGGAGGCGGATGAGTCACAGCGATCTGATCGACACCACCGAGATGTACCTGCGGACGGTGTACGAGCTCGAGGAGGAGGGCGTCGTGCCCCTGCGGGCCCGGATCGCCGAGCGACTCGGGCAGAGCGGCCCCACCGTCAGCCAGACGGTGGCCCGGATGGAACGCGACGGGCTCGTGCGGGTGGCCGACGACCGGCACCTCGAACTCACCGACGAAGGCCGGCACGAGGCGATCGGGGTCATGCGCAAGCACCGGCTGGCCGAGCGGCTGCTGGCCGATGTGATCGGCCTGGATTGGGAAGACCTGCACATCGAGGCGTGCCGCTGGGAACACGTCATGAGCGAGAAGGTCGAGCGGCGGATCCTCGCCCTGCTCGACAAGCCGCTGGTGTGCCCGCACGGCAACCCGATCCCTGGTCTCGATCAGCTCGGGCTGCCATTCGCGACCGACCAGACCGGAGCCCTGGTGAGCCTGGCCGCGGCCGTGGCCGCCGCCCCGGCCGTGGTGGTGATCGCCCGGATCAGTGAACAGATCCAGCCCGACGCCGAGCTCATGCACCGCTTGGACGAGGCCGGCATGCGCCCGGGCCGGCGCCTGCACGTCGAGCGGGCCGCATCCGGTATCGAGGTGTGGCTCGACGGCGGCGAGCGGACCGCGTTCAGCGCGCTCGTGGCCGATCATGTGTTCGTCCGGGTGGCCGAGGTCGCCACCGTCGCCTGACCGACCGACGGAACCGGCCCGGCGGCGCCGAACCCCGCCGATCAGGCCGGGCGCCGCTGCCGCAATCGCGGCAGCCGGCGCGGATCGACGCCGCGGGCCAGGGCCGCTATCAGCAGATCAGCCGCGCTGTAGGCCGGATCGCTGGCCACCGCGCGATCGGCGGCGATGTTGGCCAGCGCGCCGTCACCGGCCCGCCACGCCGACCAGCCGAACAGGAACAGCGGAGTCGCGTCGTACGGGCTGGGTAGGCGACGGGCGAGATCGCGCCACAGGCCCCGGCCGGTCAGCCGGCCGTCGTCGATCGCCATCCAGACGGCATCTCGGATCGGCACCGAGCCGAGCGCGACCCCGAAGCGCGCGACGGTGGCGTCATTCGGTCCGGCCCAGCCCGGCGCCTCGGCGGCCCGGGCGGCGGCGAACAGCGCTCGCTTGATTGACCGGTCGGACCGGGCCGAGCGCCCGGCCAGCACCGTCGCCACCGCGGCGTTCTCGAACTGGGCGATGAGCGGCTCGAGCGCCCCGCGAACCGCGTCGGACAGCGGATCGAGCACAGCGGCCAGTGCCGCCCGGTCGGGCAACGCCACCACTCCTTCGACCGTGGCCGCTGCAGTGAACTCCGACGGGCCGTCCGGCAGGTCGCGGCCGTCCGGCGGGCAGCAGGTCGGCTCGGTGCAGCAAAGCGACCACCAGTGCCGGCCGGCGACCAGCAGCAGGTCGGTGAGATCGCAGCCGAAGTCGGCCGCATCGGCCGCGATACTCACCGCGAGTCCGGACCACGGCAACGTGGCGCTGTCGCCGGTCCGCGGGTCGCGGTCGTAGACGACGCCGACCACGGTGGCTGCGCCCCCGCGGCTCATGGCCGCGATGGTGTGGGCGATGACGCCGGATTCGGCGGCGTCGGCGAGATCGAGCCGCGCGGTGACGATCAACCGGGTGCCGCGCAGGCCGACGAGGACGAGGCTGTCGAGCGGGTGGAAGCCGAGCAGGTACGGGATGGCCTGCAGCAACTCGGCCGGGCCGTTGATGCGGGCCGACGGTACGGCCGGGGCGCGATGATCGGTGGGCATACCGGCCAGGCTGGCCCGCGTGGTGCCGGCTCGCTGCCTCTTCCGGCCATCTGTGGACGGCCGGCCGCCCTGTGGACAGCGGTGCCGGGTCCCGTCGGCGCTGGGGTGCTAACGGGATCTGCTGACGGGATCGGTCAGCGCAGAGTGCCGGCGCGCCACCGGCCGGCCGCGGCCGTCAGCGCCGCGGCGGCTCGCTCGTTGCGGTCGGCCAGGTCGACCCCGTCCAGGGCGTGCACCGCATCGCCGCCGAGGGACCGGCGCCCGGTGGCCACGACGCGGAAGAACGCGGCCGCGCGCTCGAGCGCGACGGCCAGATCGCCCTGGTAGACGCCGGTTAGCACCGCGTCGGCCGTGCGCTGCACCGCGTCGATGTCGGCGTACTCGCCCACGCCGGCCACCACGACGTCGGCGGCCGACAGCGGTTCGCCGGCCCGCCACAGCCGGGTGACCTCGTCACCGGCGGCCTGACACCACTGCCGGAGCAGGTAGAGCGCCCAGAGTGCCCCGGGCAGGCTCACCGGGTCGGCGTCGCGCCACAGTGCGGCGAGTGTGTCGATGCCCACCCGGTCGGCCAAGCCGACGAAACGGGCGCCGTCACCCGGCGACCGGCCGGCCTGCACCAGCACGGCGGCCGTGGCGGCGGCGATCTCGGCCCGCGAGCCGATGGCCTCGCCACCAGCGGCGTCGATCATCTCGGTGAGGTCGCTGAACAGCGCCGGGCGGTGCGGCCGGGACTCGTCGTCGGCCGTCATCTCACACCCTCGCCGTCGTGCACCGCTCCACGATACGGCCCGCGCCCGGTACCGTGATGGACGACGTCGGCCCGTTCCATGGCCCCCGGTCCCACAACTGCCGCCACGAGCGGCCTTCCGCCGTGAGGCGACCTGGCGGGCCGACGTCGATACATCATCACGCGCCCGGGGCGCGCACGACGACGCAGGATGACGACGAGTGGGTGACGGCAACGGTTGGGTGGCGTGCTCACACGGGCATCGCCACTGGGGCCGCTTTGGTGCCGCCGGACTGCTGATCACCGACGGCGCGCGAGTGCTGTTGCAGCACCGCGCGGCCTGGACCCATGAGGGCGACAGCTGGGCCGTCCCGGGCGGGGCGAGGGACAGCCACGAGGCGGCGATCACGGCCGCGCTGCGCGAGGCCGCCGAGGAGGCCGCGCTCGACCCGCAAGCAGTGGCGCCGTTCGGTGAGTGGGTCGACGACCACGGGGGCTGGACGTACACGACCATCGTCGCCCGCACCGACGCCGGTCTACGGCTCGCGCCGGCCAACGCCGAGAGCACCGCGATCCGCTGGTGGGGCATCGACGAGGTGGCCGGGCTGCGCCTGCACCGCGGCTTCGCCGCCAGCTGGCCCAGCGTGCGGGAACTGCTCGACGCATCCGCGCCGCGCTAGTTGCCGTTGCGTTGCCCGAAGCCGACGGCCGGCCGGACGCCCACTCCGGCGCCACCGAGGCCGCCGCCGAACACTCCGGTGCGAGACCGGTTCGTCGTGGCGTCCGAGCTCGGTACCGGGGCTGACACATCGGCCAGCACGACCTTCTGACCGGCCTTGATACCTGACGTGACCTGCACCCGGTCCGCCCCGATCACGCCGAGCGTGACCCGGGTCGTGGTGGCCTTGCCCCCGGAGTAGACGGTGACCGTGTGCAGGCTGCCGAGGCTGTGCAGCGCCGAGATCGGCACGGTCAGCGCGCCGCGGGCGGTACCGACGTCGATCGCCACGGCGGCTCCCATCCCGTCGTACAGGGTCGCGTCCGCGGTGCTCAACCGCACGGTCACGGTGTACGCCGCGGACGATCCGGAGCTGCCGGAGCTGTTGGTGGCGCCGACGAGCGTCACGCTGGCCGGGATCGGCTTGGACCGCCCGTCCACGGTCACCTGGGCCGTCTGGCCGACCTTGATCAGGTCGATGTCGGCGATGCCGATGCTGACGTCGACCGAGAGCGCACCCGGTCCGAGGACGATGATCGTCGAACTGGTCGAGGCCGCGGCCACCGTGTCGCCCTTCGCGATCGTCACGGCGGCCACGGTGCCCGAGATGGGCGACGTCAGTGTGGCGAACCGGACGTCGTGCTGGGCGAGCGTGACCTCCGCGCCGGCGGCGTCCACCGCCTGGGTGTCGGCCGCGATCTGCTCGGCCGTGACGAGGGTTCCCGACGCAGTCGCGCCGCTGTTCGCGCCGCTCGATCGGTTCGCGCCGGTACCCGTCGAGTTCCCGGTCCCGACGCTGGATCCCGTTCCGGTTCCGGTTCCCGTTCCCTTGCCGGTTCCGATTCCGGTTCCGGATCCGGTCGAGGACGAGGACGAGCCGGCGGCGGCGTTCAGGGCGCGGATCGCGGTGGCCAGCGCCGCGGCCGCGCTCGTCACCGAGGCCGGATTGCTGCGCGCGGACTGGTCGTGATCGATGGTCGCGAGGGCGGCGCCGCAGGCCGCGGTGTCGAGACTCGGGACGAGCGCGACGTGGTAGTCGGTGCCCGGCGTCAGCCCCTCGAAACGGAAGCTGCCGCCGGCCGCGACCGGCTGCGGGTCCGTGCTCGTCGTCGTGCCCAACAGCGCGACGACGACCGGGATCGAGTCCACGGTGCCGGTGACCACGCCGCTGCTGTCGGCGGTGACCGTGCGGGTCGAGGTGGTCACCTGATCGCCGACCGCGCAGATCGAGTCGAGCGCCTGCACATCGGCGCTCACCCGGGCGATCGCGGCGTCGAGCGCCTGCTGCGCGCGCACCACGGCCTGCTGCGCCGCGGCGAGCGATCCCCCGGTGCGCGGTGCGGTCGTCGGGGTCGAGGTCATCGGCGTCGTCGCGGCCGTGAGCCGGACGGTGTTCTGGCTGTCGGTGACCGTCGCGCCGTCGGCCTGGGCCTGCTCGTCGTCGGCGAGTTTCTGCTTGGCCTGGGCCAGCGCGGCCTCGGCCGATGTCACCGCGGCCTTCAGCAACGTGGGATCGAGGGACGCGACCGTCGCGCCGGCCTTCACCTGGTCGCCCACGCCGACGCCGACGGCGGCCACGGTGCCGCTGGTCGCGAACGACACGGTCGCGGTGTTGTGCGCGGCCAGCGTGCCATCGGCGTCGACGGTCTGGCGCACGTCGGCGCGCTGGACCGTCGCCAGCCGATAGGTGACCCCGCTGGATCCCGCCATGGCGTACGCGGTACCGGCGCCGGTGGCGACGAAGGCGAGCGCGGCGATCAGGGCGCCGCGACGCCGACGGGCGCGGCGCCGGGCCAGTCTGCGGGCGCCGTCAGCCATTGCCCTGGCCACCGCCGGGGAACCGCCCGGCCAAGCCGGCCGTGCAGGACGTGCCCGTCTTCGTGCTCAACGCGATTTGCCGCGCCGTCACCGCCCCGTTGCTGCCGGTCGAGCCCTGCACGACGGCACAGAGCCCGACCTTGACCGCGGCGCCGGTGACTGCGGCCGTGGTCGTGTACGTCGTCGCGGCCGTGACGTGCACCGTGCCGGTGGACACCGTGATCGTCGAGCCGGCCACGGCCGTGACCTTGCCGGCGACGACCGCGCCGACCCGCGCGCCGCTGGGCCGCGCCCCGGTGGGGAAGCCGCTCGGCCGGGCGCCGGACGGGAAGCCGCTCGGCCGGGCGCCGGACGGGAAGCCGCTCGGCCGGGCCCGTCCGGCACCGGTGCAACTGCCAGATGTCGCCGGCTCGACGCGAACCTCGGTCGCGGTGATGTCGCGCGCCGTCGCCGACGTCGCCGACGCCGACGCCGCCGAGCCGGACGCCGTCGCGACGATGCACGACCCGACCTTCACCGCCGCGAGGGTGGTCGCCTTCTGCTGGGTGAAGGTCGTCTTCGCCGACCAGGACACCGCCGTCTGCTCCGTGGTGCTCTGCACCTGCATCGTGGCGCCGCTGACCTCGGCGACCTCACCTGAGGCGGCCGCTCGGAAGCCGCCGCCGGCGGCCCCCGCCCCGGTCCCGGCGCGGGGGCCCGTCGATGGTTGCCGGGCCGTCGTCGTCCCGGCCCCGGACGCCGCCGACGAGCTTCCGGAGCACGCAGCGAGCGTGAGCGTGGCCGCGAGCAGGGCACCGGTTACCGCCCATCGCGCCCGGATCCGAACCGGCTGGATCTCGATCATGTGATTCCTCGTTCCGTTCACTCGCTGCGCAATGCGTCGATCGGGGCCAGCCGCGCAGCCCGGGTGGCCGGGTAGACGCCGAACACAAGGCCGATGGCCACCGCGACCGCGATCGCCCCGGCGACCGCCGTCGACGAGACGGTGATGTCGTTGCTGATGAAGTGCGGCAGGATCTCGGCCCCGCCGATGCCGAGCGCGGCGCCGGCCAGCCCGCCGACCAGGCCGAGCACCGAGGCCTCGACGAGGAACTGGCGGCGGATCAGCACCGGCGTTGCCCCCAGCGCCTTGCGCAGGCCGATCTCGCGGGTCCGCTCGGTGACCGAGACCAGCATGATGTTCATGACGCCGATGCCGCCGACGAGCAGCGACAGTGCCGCGATGCCGCCGAGCAGCACCGTCAGCGTGCTGCTGACCGAGGTCGCCGTCGACAGCAGCGAGTCCTGGGTGGTGATGGTGAAGTCGGCCGAGGCGGCGGTGCTGATCGAGTGCCGCGACAGCAGGATCGCATCGATCTCCTGGTAGGCCGCGGAGATCGTCGAGTTCGAACGGGCGGCGACATAGATTGTCGACAGCGAGCTGCGCGACGTGCTCGACGAGAGCCGCTGCACCTCCGTGGACAGCGGCACGAGCGCGGTGTCATCGAGGTTGGCCGACGAGTCCGAGCCGGCTGACGCGAGAACGCCGACGACCTGGAAGGAGATGTTGTTGATGGTGACGTCGCGCCCGACGGCGTCGGCGCCGCCGAATAATTCTTGCGCCGTCGTCGGGCCGAGGACGACCACGGCGCTGGACTGCGCATCCTGGGTGGCGGTGAGGAAGTCGCCCGTCCGCATCGTCCGGGCCCGGACGTGCAGCCAGGCCGGGGTCGTGCCGACCACCGAGGTCGTCCAGTTCGTGCTGCCGTTGTCGATCTCGAGCTCGGCGCTGTGGGTCGGCGCCACAGCCTGGACATCCGGCGCCGCGATCTTCGAGGTGATGGCGGTGGCGTCGCCCACGGTGAGCGTGCCGGCCGAACCGAGCCCGCCACGAACTCCGGACGAGCTCGTCGTGCTGCCCGGCGACACGATCAGCAGGTTGCTGCCGAGGGCGCTGATCTGGTGGCTGACCGAGGTCTTCGTTCCCTCCCCCAGGCCGACCGACAGCACAACGGTCGCGATGCCGATGAGGATGCCGAGGACGGTGAGGGCTGACCGCAGCCGGTGCGAGCGGATCGCCTGCAAACCCGTCCGCAGCGTCTCGGCCCACCTCATTGGCCCACCCCGGCCGGGTCGAGCAGGCGCCCGTCGAAGACGCGCACCGTGCGCCCGGCGTGGGCGCCGACGTCGGGTTCGTGAGTGATCAGCACGATGGTGCGCCCGGCCGCGCACAAGTCGTCGAGCAGGCCGAGCAGGTCAGCGGTCGCGTGCGAGTCGAGGTTCCCGGTCGGCTCGTCGGCCAGGATCATCGCCGGCTCGGTGACGAGCGCGCGGGCGACGGCGACCCGCTGTTGCTGGCCGCCGGACAGCTCGCCGGGCCGGTGGCCCACCCGGTCCCCCAGCCCGACCCGCTCCAGCGCGGCGACGCGCGCGCCGGCGCCGCTCGTCCCGGCCGGCCCCGGCGTACACGAGCGGCAGCTCCACGTTGCGCAAGGCCGTCAGACCGGGCAGCAGGTTGAACTGCTGGAAGACGAAGCCGATGCGCTGGTTGCGCACCTCGGCGAGCTCGACCTCGGTCATCTCGCCGACGTCTTCACCAGCGAGCAGGTACGTCCCGGACGTGGGGACGTCCAGGCAGCCGAGGATGTGCATGAGGGTGGACTTGCCCGAACCCGACGGACCCGTGATCGCGACGTACTCCCCGGCCGCGATCTCCAGCGAGACCCCGCGCAGCGCAGCAACCTCGAGCGTTCCACTTCGATACACCTTCTCCACGTCGTGCAACGCGATGATCGGCCCGGCCGGTGGCTCACTCATTTGTTACCGGTGCCCCCGACCTGGACGTCCCGGTTCGGGAAGTTCCCGCCGCCCGGGAAGTTGCCGCCGCCGGGGAAGTTGCCGCCGCCGGGGAAGTTGCCGGTGCGGTTTCCGCCGCCGGTGGTCGTGCCCGATGGCCGCACGCTGACGGTCTCGACGTAGACCTGCTCGCCGGCCTTGAGCCCGGTCTTGATCTGGGTCGTGCCCCCGGCCGAAACCCCGGTGGTGACGGTGCGCTTGACCTTGGCCCCGTTGGTCGAGACGTAGACGAACGAGGTCCGGGCCGAGATCTGCACCGCCGCGCTCGGAACGGTGAGTACGTTCGCGACCTGGTGATAGATGATCGAGACGGTGGCCTCGGCGCCGTCGTGCAGCCCGGCCGGTGATCCGGTGACCGCGATCGTCACCGGATAGGTTGCCGATCCGGACGATCTCGACGACAGCACCGACACCGAGGACACGGTGCCGAACACGAGCCCGGTAACGTTGCCGACGGTGATCTGAGCCTGATCGGCCTTGTGCACCAGGCCGACCTGGGTGTCGTCGAGATCGGCCGACACCGTCCACTTCTTCATCCCGACCACCACGAAGTCCGTCGACGACGAACTCGACGCCGACGTGCTGCTGTCGGTGCTGCCGTTCCCGTTGCCGGTATTGCCGTTGCCGGTATTGCCGTTGCCGGTATTGCCGTTGCCGGTCCCATTGCCGGACTCGGAGCTAGAGGACGCGGACGAGCCGCCGGACTGGTCGCCGACCGCGACGTTCACCGCTGCGACCGTCCCGGCGATGGGAGCCCGCAGGGTCGCGCCGGTCACAGCGGCCTCGGCCGAGGTGACCGACGCGGCGGCCGTGGTCACGCTCGCGCTGTCGGCCGCCAGCTGGGCGGAGGTGGCCGTGCCGCTGTTCTGGGCGGCCGCGAGCGCGGCCTGGGCGTTGGCCAGCGTCGCCCGCGCCTGGGCCAGCGCGGCCTTCAGCCCGACGGTGTCGATCGTCGCGAGCACCTGGCCGGTGCTGACCTTGTCGCCGACCGCCACCCTGACAGAGGTGACCTGCGCCGACGCCGCGAAGCTGACGTCCTTCTCGTCGGCCGGGGTGACCGTGCCCGTGGTCGACACCGACTGCTTCACCGTGCCGACCGTGGCCGCGACGAGCCGCGTGGTGACGGTGGCCGACGGCTGGGCGCCGGACGAATTGCCGGTGAGCACGTACGTGGTCACCGCCCCAGCGACCACGACCACCGCCGCCCCGGCGATCCACGGATGCGCCCTGGCGCGCGAGCGCACCCGTCCGATGGCCCGGCCGGCCGCATTGGTCATGGCCGGAAGAGTCGCGGTGGCGCCTGGGGGGACAACGGGTGTGCGACCTGAACTGCCTGTGCAGCACCTGTCGAAACGATAAGAGCGGGGCCTCGCGTAGCGTCTCGCCGCGTGCACCTGCTCCTGCCGCCGAGCGAGGCCAAGTCGCGTGGGGGCCGCGGCCGACCGCTACGGGCCCGGATCGGCGCGGACGACGCCGTGGCCGCCGGCCGCCGCACGACGATCGCCGCGCTGCTCGAGCTGGCCATCCATGACCCGGAGCGCGCCGCCGCCGCCTTACTGCTCCCGCCGGCGGTCGCCGCCGACGCTCTGGACGCCAACCGGCGCGTGCTCGACTCGGCCACCACGCCGGCCCTGCGGCGCTACACCGGGGTCGTCTACGACGGCCTCGACTTCGCCGGGCTCAACGCCGCCGAGCAACGGATGGCGGCGCGCAGCACGCTGATCTTTTCCGGCCTGTTCGGCGTCGTCCGCGGCGACGAATCAGTACCGGTCTACCGGGTCCCGGCGAAGGCGGTGCTGCCCGGCGTCGGCGTCGCCTCGACGTTCTGGCGCCCGATCCTCACCGCCGCGCTCGAGCCGATAGTGCGGCGCGGCCTCATCGTCGATCTGCGCTCGAGCGACTACGCGACGATGTGGCGACCCGGTCGCTCGACCGCCCACCGGGTGGTCGCCGTGCGGATCCTGTCGCCGGCGCCGCGGGGCGGACATGCGGTGATCAGCTTCACCAGCAAGTTGGCCAAGGGCCGGTTGGCCGCCGCCCTGATCCGCCAGGCCGCGGCCGGCGATCCGGTCGATGGCATCGACGACGTCGCCCGGGCGTGGCAGGCGTGCGGCGGCGCGCAGTGCGTGCCATCTGCGTCCGGACTCGATCTGTACACCGGCTGAGCGAGCGCGGGGTTTGTACCACCCGGTCACCGGCGCCGAGCACCGACCCCGGTGCCGGTCGGCAAGTGTGGTGGGTCACCATGGCCGCATGCAGCTGGATCATCTTTCTTACGCGTCCGGGCCGGAGGGGCTCGCCGCCTGTGTGCAGAGGATCGGCGCCAAGCTCGGGGCCGGCTTCACCGACGGCGGGCTGCACCCGTCGTTCGGTACCCGCAACTTCGTACTGCCACTGGCCGGCTTCTGCTACCTCGAGATCGTCGCCACGCTCGATCACCCGGCCGCCGACCGCGCGCCGTTCGGCCGTGCAGTCAAGGCCCGGGCCGAGGCCGGCGGGGGCTGGATGGCGTGGGCCGTCGGGGTTGCCGACATCACCACCTACGAAGCCCGGCTGCAGCGCCCCGCGGCCAAGGGCCACCGGCGCCGGCCCGACGGCTTCGACCTCGTCTGGCGCCAGATCGGGATCAACGACGCGGCCGAGGATCCCCAGCTGCCGTTCTTCGTGCAGTGGGACAGCGACGTCGCGCAGCACCCGGGCGCGATCGAATCGTCGATCCGCCTGCGCCGGCTCGAGATCGCCGGTGACGAGCCCACCGTCGACGCCTACCTGGGTACGTCGGCCCGCCAGCCGCTGGACGGGGTCGAGGTCGACTGGCTGTCGCCGTTCGACGGCGAGACCGGGCTGGCGGCCGCGGTGTTCGACACGCCCTCGGGCGAGGTCCGCGTCGACTGATCAACCGCCGTGACGGTGTCGGCCAACACCGCCTCAGGCACCGCGGATTCGCGCCGGGCGGCGAGCACCGACCCGATCAGGATCAGCGGGAAGCCGACCGCGATTCCGAGCGTGAACTGCTCGTTGAGCAGCAGTACCCCGAGCAGGACCGCCACCGCCGGGTTGACATAGGTGATCACCGTGGCCCGGGCCGGGCCGATCGCTGTGATCAGCGCGAAGAACACCACGAAGGCCAGCGCCGTGCACACGATGCCGAGCACGACTACCGACCACGCGACCTTGGCGCCGACCTCACCCGGCCAGTGCAGGACGGCGTACGGCAGGTAGCCCACGGCGGTGAGAAGTAGGGACGCCGCGACGACCGGGATGCTGGGCAGATCGGCCAGCCGCCGTGACATGATCACCGGCGCGACGGCGTAGCCCACGGCGACCACCGCCATCTCGAGCAAGGCGCCGAGCCGGACCTGACCGACATCGAGGCCGAGCAGCAGGACGACGCCGACCAGGCCCAGCAGCAGCCCGGCGTAGCGCAGCACGCCGCCCTCGTGGTCGTCGGTGCCGGCCACCCGTGCGACGACGACACCGACCAGTGGGACGGCGGCCACGAGCAGGCCGGACAGCGAGCTGGACAGCACCCGCTCGGCGTCGGACAGCAGCAGCCACGGCACCGCCAGCTCGATCACCGTGAACGCGAGCAGTGGCCGCCAGCGGCGCAGCACCGGCCCGAACCCGCCGTTGGCGAAGGCGAACGGCAACAGCACGAGCCCGCCGATGCCGGTGCGGACGAACACCAGCGTGCCGGGCGAGAAGTCGCGGACCGCGACCCGGATGAGCAGGTAGGGCACGCCCCAGATGACGCACATCGCTGCGAACAGCGCCCAGCTACGCCGCGTCATCGCGCTCCGTTCGGTTCGGTCGTTTTCCGCACTGTAGAGCCCGGCACCCACGCAATTCATTCCACCGCGGCCAGGCATAGTGGGCGCGTGCACGACGTGGCGTTGACGTGGCAGCAGGCCGCTGTGCTCACGTCGGTTCTGGCCGTCGTCGCGGCCGCCCTCACCGTCGCGCCGGCCGGCGGGCTGCGCCGGGCCGCCCCGTTCGCCCGCGAAGCCACCATGATCGCCGGACTGTATTCGCTGTGGCAGCTGGCCGGCACCCTGTCGGTGCTCGGGACGGATGGCGCCTTCAGCCGGGCCAACTGGATCGAGCGCACCGAGCGGGCCTGGCACCTGCCGTCGGAGGCCGCGGTGCAGCGGGCGCTCACCGGCAACGACACCGTGGCCCGGGCGGCGAACCTGTACTACGCCACGATGCACTTCGGCGGCCTGTTCGTGTTCCTGATCTGGCTGTTTGTGCGGCACCGCGACCGCTACCGCCAGGTGCGTCGCGTCCTCGCGCTGACCACCCTGGTGTGCCTGGCCATTCAGCTGATCCCGGTGGCCCCGCCGCGCCTGCTGACCGGCTACGGCTACGTCGACACCGCCGAGAAGTACCACCAGTCGGTCTACGGGCTCGGCTTCGGCGCCGACCAGCTGTCGGCGATGCCGTCGGTGCACGTGGCCTGGGCCGTGCTCATCGCCATCGCCACAGCGCGCATCGGCCGCGGACCGTGGCGCTGGCTCGGGACGGTCCACGCCGTGTTGACCAGCGTGGTCGTGGTGGCCACGGCCAATCACTTCTGGGCCGACGGCATCGTCGCGGTGGGCGTGCTGGGCGCCTGCGCCGGCCTCGAGAACGTGGTCCGCCGGGCCGTCGTCCGCCTCGCCCCCGGCGCCCGAGCGGCGTTCGAGCGGCCGGATGAGTTGAGTACGAGCGCGAACGGGGCCATTCTGCGCTGATGGAGACGACCGGCGGCGTGGAACAGACCGCGGTGATGCCCAACGGCCTGAGGCAGAAAGTGGTCCCGATCGGCGACTACGGCTTCCTGTCCGACGGCGAGGTCACCGCCCTCGTCGCACCCGGGGGCTGCATCGACTGGATGTGCCTGCCGCGGATGGACTCGCCGAGCATCTTCGGCGCCATCCTCGGACGACACGCCGGCACCTTCCGGGTCGCGCCCACCGATGTGAACGTGCCGGCCGCCCGCCGCTACCTGCCCGGCACGATGGTGCTCGAGACGAGTTGGGGCACCGATACCGGTTGGATCATCGTGCGTGACGCGCTGCTGATGGGTCCCTGGCGCCACGAGTCGCGCATGTCGGAGTGGCAGAAGCGCACGCCGACCGACTACGAGGCCGAGCATGTCCTGCTGCGCACGATCCGGTGCGTGAAAGGCGAGGTTCAGACCGTCGTCGAGTGCGAGCCGGTGCCCGACTACGGCCGCGCGGCGCTGCACTGGGAGTACACCGATCAGGTCTATCACCAGGGCCGGGGCCGCGCCGACGACTGGGCCATGGAGCTCACCCTCACCACCGACATGCGGCTCGGGTTCGAGGGCAGCCGCGCGTCGGTCCGCACCCTGCTCAAAGAGGGCGAGACCCGCTTCATCGCCCTGTCGTGGGGCACGAAGGAGCCGCCGCTCACCTACGCCGACGCCTACCAGCGGCAGGTCTGGACGGCGCACCACTGGCAGCACTGGCTGGCCCGCGGCGAGTTCCCGGATCACCCGTGGCGCAGCTATCTGCAACGCAGCGCACTCACCCTCAAGGGGCTGACGTACTCGCCCACCGGGGCCATCTGCGCCGCCGCCAGCACCTCGCTGCCCGAGACCATCGGCGGCGGCCGCAACTACGACTACCGCTACAGCTGGATCCGCGACGCGACGTTCGCGCTGTGGGGCATGTACTCGCTCGGCTACGACTGGGAGGCCGTCGACTTCTTCAGCTTCATCGCCGACCTCGCAGAGCAGAACGAGGACCTGCAGATCATGTACGGCATTGGCGGCGAGCGCGATCTCACCGAGTACGAACTAGACCACCTGCCCGGCTACGCCGATTCCCGCCCGGTGCGCATCGGCAACGCGGCGAGCCGGCAGAACCAGCACGACGTGTGGGGTGCCCTGCTCGACTCGGTCTACCTGCACAGCAAGGCGGCTGATCACGTCGACGGCCGCATCTGGTCGATCCTGGCCAAGCAGGTGCGGGCCGCGCTGAAGCACTGGCGCGAGCCCGACGCCGGCATCTGGGAGGTGCGCGGGCAACTGCAGCACTTCACCTCGTCGAAGATCATGTGCTGGGTGGCGGTCGACCGTGGCGCCAAGCTGGCCGCGGTCATCGGCCAGGACGCGGCCGCCTCGGAATGGGAGCTCGAGGCCGACCAAATCAAGGCCGACATCCTCGAACACGGGGTGGACGACCGCGGCGTGTTCACCCAGTACTACGGCACCAAGGCCCTCGACGCGTCGTTGCTGCTAGCCCCGCTGGTGCGCTTCCTGCCGCCCGACGACCCGCGCATCGTCGCCACCGTCCGGGCGATCGCGGACGAGCTCACCGACCACGGGATGGTGCTGCGGTACCGGGTCGAGGAGACCGACGACGGCTTCTCGGGCGAGGAGGGCTCGTTCACCATCTGCTCGTTCTGGCTGGTGTCGGCGCTGTGCGAGATCGGCGACTACACCCGCGCCCGCCGGCTGTGTTCGCGGCTGCTGTCCCTCGCCGGTCCGCTCGAGCTCTACGCCGAGGAGATCGACGTGCACTCCGGCGCCCACCTCGGCAACTTCCCGCAGGCCTTCACCCACCTGGCCCTGATCAACGCCGTCCTGCACGTCATCGAGAGCGCGGACATGACCGACGGTGAGCTCTACGTCCGGTCCATGCGCTGAATCGTTAGGGTCGGGTACATGAACGACCGGTTCGAGCTCGACGTCGCCGACGCCGAACGTGACATCTATCCCTGGCTCACCGCGTCGCTGATCCCGCGCGCCATCGCCTGGGTGTCGAGCCTGTCGGCCGACGGGGTCGACAACGTCGCCCCGCACTCGTTCACCACTGTGGCCGGCGTCGACCCGCCCACGCTGTGCTTCACCTCGGTCGGCCACAAGGACACGCTGGCCAACGTCCGCGCCACCGGCGAGTTCGTGCTCAACATCGGCAGTCGAGATCTCTTGCACGCGATGAACGACTCGGCCACGAATTTCCCCGGCGACCAGAGCGAGTTCGACGCGGCGCGGCTCGAGCGCGAGCCCAGCGTCGCGGTCGCGCCGCCGCGGGTACGCGCGGCCCCGATCGTGTTCGAGTGCCGGGTGTCGGGCGAGCACGAGATCGGCAAGTGCGTGATGGTGTTCGGCGAGGTCGTGCACCTCGCGGCGCGGCCCGGCGTGCTGGCCGCGGACGGCCTGCCCGACGCCCGGGCGGTTGACCCGCTCGCCCGGCTCGGCCGCGCGCAGTGGTCGACGCTGGGCGAGCTGATCGACCTGCCCCGCATCCGCTACGACGACTGGCGTGAGGGCCGGCGCAGCGGCTGAGCCCGGTCAGCCGGCCGGGTCTGGGCGGTCGGAGCGCACCGGAACCACCTTGCCGTTGAGCGGCAGGCAGGTGCGGACGAACTCCTGGCCGAACGAGGTGAGCCGGATGCTGCGCGGGATCATCTTGGGTGCGCGGCCGGCGCTCTTCAGCGCGGCCGCGACCTTGGGCTGGGCCTCGATCACCTGGTAGCGGGTGGGGTTGGTGACCTGCTCCTTGGAGAAGTCGATCATGCCCAGGCGCGACAGGTTGGTGAGGTACTGGTCGATGCGATCGAGATTGCGCAGCCCGGCGTGCTCACCGATCATGCTCAGGCCGGCCGCGACGAGCTCCGAGCCGATGCCCAGCGGGCGGTAGGTGCGGATGTCGATGGCCGGCTGCGGCCCCTCGAGATAGATGAAGCGCAGGATGCGGGCCTCGTCCGGCGTGATCTCGCTGAGGATCCGGGCGAATGCCGGGTGGGTGTCCTCGACGACGTGGACGTCGTTGGAGCGGCGCAGCAACTCGGTGCCGCGCTTTTGCAGCTCCTTGGTCGACGCCTCGCGGGTGACCGTCTGGTCGATCGTCTGGACCGGGCCGCCGAGGCCGACCCGCGGCATGGCCTGCGGGTCGAGACCAAGCGTGCGTAGCGCCACGTTGCGCAGGTCGGTGGCGGCATCCTGAAGGATCGCGGTCGCCGGCTGGCCCTCGACCGCCCGGCGGGCGACGTAGTTGGCCCCGGCCACGGTGGCCCCCACCGTCCAGCTGACCATGTGCCAGGCCGAGACGGCCGCCACCCGGGCGATACCGGGCGCCGCCAGCAGGACCGCGGGACTGGGCCGCAGTCCGGAACCGGTCGGGGACGGCCGCCGGGGCAGGCCCGGCCGGGGTCGGCGGATGACGGCCTTGGCCGGATCGCCGACCTCGACCACGACGTTGTCAGGCATCGATCAGACTCCGAAGATCGCTAAATGGAGGAACCCGGCGAACAGGCCGAGCGCACCACCGTGGAAGAACAGTAACCATTCGTCCTGCTTGATCGCCGAACGGAGCATCTCGACGAAGTCGTCCGGGCTCATCGCCTTCATCTGCTCGGACACGAACCGATAGATCTTCACCGACTGGCGCTTGCTGAATTCGGCGTCGTTGAAGGCGATCGGTGCGAATCCAGTGGCCTCGGTGGCCAGCGAGGCGCGGATCTGGTCGTACTCCTTGCTGCCGATCGCCACTCGCACCGCCGCCCGGGCCGGCCCCACCGCCTTGTCGACCGCGGGGCGCAGCGAGTCCTCGAGCAGCTGCATCGTCCGGTCGCTGCGCGGGCCGGTCATCAGCTCGTTGCCGATGTTCTGCAGGGTGACGACCTTGTCGGCCACCATCTGCGAGTACATCTCGGTGACCTCGGGCTGCCGCTTGATCAGCAGGCCCTGCCGCCACGGGATCCACTTGTTGGGATGGATCGGCTCGAAGATCATCGTGATGCCCAGCCAGTTGACGACCCAGCCGATGATGACGCCACCCAGCGGCAGGATCCACCAGGCGGGGTAGAACTGCAGCACCCCGAACAGCACGAAGCCCATCGGCAGCCCGAAGTAGAAGCCGAAGTTCTGCATGAACGTCAGTTCCTTGCGGCCCATGATCAGGAACAGCTCGTTCAGCAGCTCCGGGTTCTCGACGAAGTAGGAGATCACCATCAGCTTGGCGTCGATCAGCTGATCGACGTTCGCCCCGATCTCGTGGGTGATG
The DNA here is from genome assembly GCA_963764485.1 of uncultured Actinomycetota bacterium. Lineage (GTDB taxonomy): Bacteria > Actinomycetota > Actinomycetes > Mycobacteriales > Jatrophihabitantaceae > Jatrophihabitans. Next base: position 636,468 of record CAVXSM010000001.1, read on the forward strand.
TGCCGGATGATTCCCGGCAGCTGCGAGCGGACCCGCGCGAACACGGCCTCCTTGATCACCGGCGGCAGGTCGTGCCACAGCTGCGGGTTCTCCTGCTGCATGATCTGCTCGACGACGTCGCGGATCTCGGCCTGGGCGATCATCGTCAGGTGCTCGGCTATCTGGTCGGGCTCGAGCTCGCGGTAGAAGTCGGAGATGCTGCCGAGCTTGGCCAGGCCCTTGTCCACGCTGATGCTGGCCATCTTGTCCGCCCGCGACGGGACGATGCCCTGCCACCCGATGCGGCCGTCGAAACGGATCAGCGGCAGGATGCGCACGCGCCGCGGCAGGTACGGAAACAGCAGCTTCAGGCCGGGCAGCGGAATGCCGTAGAACTTCACCGGCCGGAAGAGCATCAGCACGCCGGTCCAGTTGGTGATGTAGCCGATCACCCCGGTGAACAACGGGATCGTGATGAGATCGATCAACGTCTTGTGATCCATCTGATCCCCTGCCTGGGCGTAACGCTGGTGCGCGCGAGGGTATCGAAACCCCGGCGGGGCCGCCCGGCCGGGCAGCTCCCGGCGGCCGTCGGCTACCGGCGGGTAACGTGAGGGACAGCTGTTCGCCGCCGGTTGACCGTCCAGGAGTTCGCCCATGGATCTCGCCCTCAGCAAAGAGGATCGCGCCTTCGCCGAGCGGATGCGTTCGTTCTTCACCAGCGAGATCCCGGCCGACATCCGGGCCAAGCTGGGCCGCGGCGAGCACGCCGCTAAAGCGGACATCGTCACCAGCCAGCAGATCCTGAACGCCAACGGGCTGGCCGTCCCCCACTGGCCGGTCGAATGGGGCGGGCAGGACTGGACGCCACTGCAGCGGCATCTGTGGGCCGAGGAGATGGTGCTGGCTCACGTTCCGCCGCCGCTGGTCTTCAACACCGCCATGGTCGGCCCGGTGATCGCCACCTTCGGCAGTCAGGAGCTCAAGGAGCGCTTCCTGCCCAAGACCGCCAATCTCGACATCTGGTGGGCGCAGGGCTTCTCCGAGCCCAACGCCGGCTCCGATCTGGCCTCGCTGAAGACGACTGCGGTTCGCGACGGTGACGAGTACGTCGTCAACGGGCAAAAGACCTGGACCACGCTGGCCCAGCACGCCGACTGGATCTTCAACCTGGTCCGCACCGACCCGGCCGCCCAGAAGCAGCGCGGGATCTCGTTCCTGCTCATCGACCTGAAGTCGCCCGGCGTGACCGTCCGGCCGATCCACCTCATCGACGGCGGCTACGAGGTGAACGAGGTCTTCTTCGACAACGTCCGGGTCCCGGTCGATCAGCTCGTCGGCGAGGAGAACAAGGGCTGGACGTACGCGAAGTTCCTGCTGGGCAACGAGCGCACCAGCAACGCCGGCGTCGGCATGATCAAGAACCGGATCGCGCGGATCAAGCGCCTCGCCGGGCCGCTGCTCGATGACGATGCGCTGCTGCGGGCCCGGCTCACCCGGCTCGAGGTCGAGACAACCGCGCTCGAGGTGAGCGTGCTGCGGGTGCTCGCCCGCGAGGCCTCGCTGCCGGCCGGGACGCCCGACCCGGTGTCATCCGTGCTCAAGCTCAAGGGCTCCGAGCTGCAGCAGGACGCCAGCGAGCTGCTCGTCGACGTGCTGGGTCCGGCCGCGCTCGCCTACCGCGAGTCCACCGACGTCCCCGACGGCTTCGCCGCCCTGCCCGAAGGCGCCGTCGACGCGCTGCCCACCTACTTCAACTGGCGCAAGGCGTCGATCTACGCGGGCTCCAACGAGGTCCAGCGCCAGATCATCGCCAAGGCGATCCTGAAGTTCTGAGGAGCCGGACATGGATCTCGATCTCAGCGACGAACAGAAGATGCTGGCCGACACGGTCAACGGTCTACTGGAGAAGAAGTACGACCCCAACGCCCGGCTCGCCGTGCTGTCTTCCGACGACGGCTGGAGCCGCGACATCTGGCGCCGGTACGCCGAGCTTGGCCTGCTCGGGCTGACCTTCGACGAGCAGTATGGCGGGGCCGGCATGGGCGTCGACGAGCTCGCCGTCGTCATGGAGTCCTTCGGCCGGGCCTTGATCCTGGAGCCGTTCCTCGGCACCGTCGTGCTTGGCGGCTCGCTGGTGGCGGCGGCCGGGTCGCCGGAGCAGAAGGCCGCGCTGCTGCCCCGCGTGGCGGCGGGCGAGACCCTGCTCGCGTTCGCCTACGCCGAGGCCGGCTCGCGCTGGTCGCTCACCGACATCGCGGCCACGGCCACGCCGGCCGGGGACGCGTGGACCGTCGCCGGCGAGAAGATCGTCGTCGTCGGCGGGGACACGGCCGATCAGCTGATCGTGACTGCGCGCACCCCGGCCGGCGAGGTCGGCCTCTTCGTGGTCGACGCCGGCGCGTCCGGGGTTGCCCGCGACGGCTACCGAATGCAGGACGGGCTGCGCGGCGCCGACGTGGTGTTGCGCGACGCCCCGGCCACGGCGCTGGGCAATCCGGCCGAGGCGCTGGCCGCGGTCGAGGGCGTTCTCGACGTCGCCACCGCGGGGCTGTGCGCCGAGGCGGTCGGGGCGATGGAGCGGATGCTCTGGCTGACCGTCGACTACCTCAAGACCCGCGTCCAGTTCGGGCAGCCGATCTCGGTGTTCCAGTCGCTGCAGCACCGGGCGGCCAATATGTACGTGTCGCTCGAGCAGGCCCGCTCGATGGCCCTCTTGGCCCGGCTGGCCCTGGCCGACGACGACACCGACGCCCGGCGGCGGGCCGTGCGGGCGGCGAAAATCCAGGTCGACCTGGCCGGGCGGCACATCGGCCAGGAGGCGGTGCAGCTGCACGGCGGCATCGGAATGACGATGGAATACCCCGTCGGGCACTACCTGAAGCGGGTGACCGTCATCGCGAAGACCTTCGCCGACACCGACATGTTGATCGAGCAGGTCGGTGCCGAGGGCGGGCTCGTCGCCGCCGGCTGAACCGTTTCTCCGCGACTTTGACTTCCCAGTGCACGCTGGAAGGGCGTTCCAGCGTGTACTGGGAAGTCAAAGTCGCGCGTTGATGGTCAGTGGGCGAGCCGCGCCGCTGCGTGCCGGCCGGCCCGGCGACCGAAGAACGACGACTCGCCCAGCTGCGTCCCGCTCGAGTAGCCCTTGCCGTCCTGCGCGAGATTGGCCGCACACGCCCCGGCGGCGTACAGCCCGGCTACGGTCGAACCGTCCTCGCGCTGCACTTCGCCGTCGACCGACACCCGCAACCCACCCACGGTGAAGCCGGCGTAGAGGGCCTTGCCCAGGGTCAGGTCGAAGGCCCCCCACGGGCCGGCGACCTGTGGGGCCAGCCATTCCGGCGACTTGTGGTAGTCCGGGTCCTCGCCGCCGGCGGCGTGGGTGCTGTAGCGCTCGAGGGTCGCGGCCAGGTTGCCGGCCGGGATGCCGAGCGCCTGCTCCATCTCGGCGATCGTCTCCCATCCGTCGATGAACGGGGCGAGCGGGAACTCGGGACGCTCGATGTGTTCGGAGTCGACGATCAGGTAGGCCACGCTGCCCGGCTGCTCGAGCGCGAACGCCGAGGTGCGCGAGTGGTAGCTGTCCTCGGCGACGAAGCGCTGCCCGAGCCGGTTGACGATGACCCCGGTGAGCAGCCGCGACGGCGGGTACACCGGGCAGGTGACGAAGGCCTGATCCATGTGCCGGGTCGCACCGCCGGCCGAGACACCCAGCCGGATGCCGAGACCGTCGTCGTAGGTGCTGCCAAGCACGAACGGCTTCTCGGCGAGCTGCGGGACGTGCTCGGCCACCATTTCCTTGTTCATGACGAAGCCGCCGGCGGCCAGCACTACCGAACCGGCCCGGATCGCGCCGGTCGCCTCGAAGCGCCGCCAGGTGATGCCGGTGACCGCGCCGGATGCGTCGAGCACCAGGCCGGTGGCGCCGGTCTCGTAGCGCACCTCGACGCCCAGCTCGGCCGCCCGCTTCACCAGCAGCTCGATGACGATCCGGGCGCCCTGGGTGTCTCCGGGCACCGGCACCTTGTGCCCGCGCGGGGCCGGCACCGCCTGCTCCTTGAACGGCCAGACCTTCTCGTTGCCGGTGAACATCAGCCCCTGGGTGCCGGGCTGGATGACGGCCTTCTCCGGGTAGAAGCTGCGCTCGAACTCGAAGCCCAGGCCCTCCAGCCAGTCGAAGTGCTCGACGCTGCCCGCGCAGTACGCGTCGATCTTCTCGGGCTCCGGATCGCGTGACACCGCCGTCAGATACTTCGCCATCTCGGCCGGCGAGTCGTCGTGCCCGGTGGCCCGCTGCACCGCAGTGCCCCCGCCGAGGTAGAAGTGCCCGCCGGCCATCACGGTGGTGCCGCCCGGCACCGCCGCCCGCTCGACCACGAGCACCCGAGCGCCGCCGGCGGCGGCTTCGACGGCCGCGCACCCGCCACCCATCCCGAACCCGACGACCAGCACGTCGACGTCGTCGGTCCACTCGGTCACCTCGTATTCGGGCACGGTCGCCGGGATCGCGGTGCTCACGTGGTCTGCTCCCTTATCGCGTCATAGAAGGCCCACATGGACGGGCCGAGCCGGGCGAGTTCGATGTACGGCACGCCCCAGGCGGCGCCGTCCAGGTAGGCGAATTCCATCATCCCGCCGGCCATCGAGCCGCGCTGGACCACCTCGACCCCGCCGGCCCGGGCCGCGTCCAGCGCCGCGGCGAAGTCGTCCGGCGCGAAGCAGATGTGGTGCAGACCGGCGCCGCCGCGCTCGAGGAACTCGGTGTAGATGCTGACGCCGCGAACCGGCTGGATCAATTCGAGCTGCATGTCCCCGACGTTGGCCATCGCCACGTGCGCAACGAAATCGGCCGGCGCGCCGCGGTAGGTGCAGGTATCCGGCCCGAAATGGACGTCCGAGATGCGGACCCACTTCCGCACCCCGAAGTGCTCGACGAAGAACCGCTCGGACACGTCGATGTCCTCGATGACCCACGCCGTCTGGATGATCGGACCGGTGCTGATGGTCATCGGCCCGCGGCCGCGTCAGGGGGCATCGGGGCGCGCATCCGGCCAGACTAAAGGCCCCCCGGGCCGCGGATATCTGAAAGGGTCGACCGGGGACCGGTAACGCACGGAGGTGCGCTGATGGGCGAGGACGTCGAGAGTAGGACATTCGACCGGCAGGACCGGCAGCGCTACCGCGCCAAGTTGCGCAGCTGCCTGGACGTGTTCGCCCGGATGCTGGGCGAGTCGAAGTTCGACTTCGAGCGACCGCTGACCGGCCTCGAGATCGAGTTCAACCTGATCGACGGCGACCAGGATCCCGCGATGCGCAACGCCGAGGTGCTCAACGCCATCGCCAACGACGACTTCCAGACCGAGCTCGGCCAGTTCAACATCGAGATCAACGTCCGTCCGCGCAGCCTGCTCGGCACCGCCGCCGACGAGCTCGAGACGCGAGCTGCGGGCCAGCCTGAACGACGCCGAGGAACGGGCCAAGTCGGCCGGCGCGCACATCGTGATGATCGGCATGCTGCCCACGCTGACGCCCGATCATCTGACCGGTGAGTCGCTGAGCGCGAACCCGCGCTACCAGTTGATCAACGAGCAGATCTTCGCCGCCCGGGGCGAGGACCTGCACATCGCCATCGACGGGCCGGAACGGTTGGCCACCTACGCCGACACGATCGCGCCCGAGGCGGCGTGCACCAGCGTGCAGTTCCATCTGCAGGTGAGCCCGGCAGGACTACGCCCGGCCTGGAACGCGGCGCAGTGCATCGCCGGGGTGCAGCTCGCCCTCGGCGCCAACTCGCCGTTCCTGTTCGGCAAGGAGCTCTGGCGCGAGACCCGGGTCGCCCTGTTCGAGCAGGCGACCGACACCCGCCCGCAGGAGCTCAAGGAGCAGGGCGTGCGGCCGCGGGTGTGGTTCGGCGAGCGCTGGATCACCTCGATCTTCGACCAGTTCGAAGAGAACGTGCGCTACTTCCCCGCGCTGCTGCCGGTCTGTGACGACGAGGATCCTGAGGCGGTGCTCGCCCGCGGGGACACGCCCCGGCTGGGCGAGCTGCGAATGCACAACGGCACGATCTACCGCTGGAACCGGCCGATCTACGACGTCTTCCGCGGCAAGCCGCACCTGCGAGTCGAGAACCGGGTGCTGCCGGCCGGCCCGACCGTGGTCGACATCCTCGCCAACGGCGCCTTCTACTACGGCCTGGTGCGGGCGTTGATGCAGCAGGATCGCCCGCTGTGGTCGCAGATGTCGTTCGCCGCGGCGGCCGACAACTTCGACGCCGGCGCCCGCAAGGGCATCGACGCCCAGCTCTACTGGCCCGGGCTGGGCGAGGTCCCGGCCACCGAGCTGGTGCTGCGCCGCCTGCTGCCCCTGGCCCGGCAGGGCCTGGACGGCTGGGGCGTCGACGGCCGCGTCAGCGACCGGCTGCTGGCGATCATCGAGCGGCGCTGCACCTCGCACCAGAACGGCGCCGAGTGGCAGGCCCGCACCTTCCACCACATCGACGAGCACCGGCAGCCGCTCGACCGCCGCGATTCGCTGCGCGAGATGCTGCGCCAGTACGTCGAGCTGATGCACAGCAACGAGCCCGTCCACACCTGGCCGGTCGGCTGACGCGATGCTCGTGCTGTCCGCGTCCGATGTCGAGGCCCTCCTCGATCTCGATCTGCTCGTCGATCGGCTCGAGACGGCGATGGTCGACCTGAGCAGCGGCCGGGTGTCGATGCCGGCGCGGGTCGCGGCCCAGGTGGCCGATCGTCACGCCCTGCTCGCGGCGATGCCGGCGTACCTGCCAACCACAAACACCTTGGTGACGAAGCTGGTCAGCCTCTTCCCCGAGAACCGCGATCGGCCCACGCATCAGGCCCTGATCTGCTGCTTCGACGCGAACACCGGAACGCCTCTGGCGCTGATGGACGGAACGTATGTCACCGCCACGCGCACAGCTGCCGGTTCGGCCCTGGCCACCCGAATCCTGGCTCGCCCGGATGGCGGCGTCGTCGCCGTGATCGGCACCGGCGTCCAGGCGCGCAGCCATGTCCGGGCCCTGTCCCGGCTCGCCCCGGTAACGGCGATCCGGATTGCCGGCCGCGATCACGCGCGCGCAGTGGCTCTGGCGGCGGAGCTCGGCGCTTCCGGGGTCGTGGTCGAGCCGGTCGCCTCGATCGAAGACGCCGTGCGCTCGGCCGACATCGTGTGCGCAGCGACCCATCCCGACCAGCCCGTGGTCCGACGTGAGTGGCTGGTGACCGGCGCGCACGTCAACTCGGTCGGCTACAACACCAGCGGCACCGGCGAACTCGACACCACCACGTTGCGCGACGCGCTCGTGGTCGTCGAGTCGCGGGGCGCCGTGCTGGCCCCACCGCCGTCGGGGGCGGTCGAGATCCACCGGGCCGTCGAGCACGGAGTCCTGACGGGCGACAGACTCGTCGAGATCGGCGAGATCTGCGCCGGCACGGCCCGCGGGCGCACCGACGCCGACCAGCTCACCGTCTACAAGTCGGTCGGCGTCGCGGTCCAGGATGCGGCCGCCGCGGCCCTCGTCCTCGAGGCGGCGCACGCCGGCGGGACGGGCACCGAGGTCGCGATCACGTGACCGTCAGCCGGCCGCGCTCGTCGCGGGCCCACGCGCCGAGCAGGCCGCGGTAGTGCGCGATGAAGTGATCGTGCTCGTGCACCGGGAAGGTCGAGCGCACCGCGTCCACCAGCAGCGCGTCGAAGTCGGATCCCTCCACCCACTCGAGGACGACGCCGTCGAGGTGCGCGAGCCGGCTGGCGCAGAAGTCGGCATAGCGCTCGGTCTCGAAGTAGTCGTCAGCCAGCGTCCGGTAGGCCGCCAGCTTCTCTTCGTAGGAGAGGTCCGGCCGGTCGGCGATGTCGAAGTACCGCCGGGTGTCGAGGTCGTATCGCGGTTTGCGGCCGGTGACGGTGCAGAACACCGACCACTTGACCAGCGCCTTCATGGCCCACGGGAAGTAGTAGTGCAGGCTGGTGAGCGCGACGTCCGGGCAGGCGTTTGCGTAGTCGATCGGGTAGAGCACACCGTCCTTGACCAGTGTCTCGCACGAGTTGAACTCCCAGCGGAAGAACGCGTTGACCAGCCGGCCGATCGTCACCGCCTCGTCGCCGGCCGCCGCGTCGAGGAAGTCGTGGCTGACCGAGTACCGGGCGTGCATCGGCTGGTCGGGATCGAAGTTCATCACCATCGTCTCGGCGCCGATCGACAGCGACCGGGCGAAGATGTCGTAGCCGTCGACGGCCTTCTGCAGGTGCATCAGCCGCTGCCCCGACTCGTCGTACGCACGGTGCAGGTCGGCCGAGTCCTTGATCCGGGTGACGCCGACCCAAGCCCCGCCGTCGTACGGCTTCATGAACAGCGGATAGCCGAGCTGCTCGGCGATCGCGTCGAGATCGAAGGGCCGGTTGTACTGCGCCGCGGTGTAGGCGTACTTGGCGTGTTCGGGCGGGTTCTTGAACGGCACGAGCACGGTGTCGGGCACGTGCAGCCCCAGCCGCATCATCGCGCAGTAGGCCGCGTGCTTCTCCATGCTCTGGAAGGTGAACGGGCTGTTCAGCAGGTACACGTCGTCGGTGAGCGCGACCTTCTTCAGCCACTCGCGCGGGTGGTAGTACCAGTACGCCAAGCGGTCGATGACCAGGTCGTAGCGCGGCTTGCTGCGCAGGTCGAACGGCTCGATGGTCATCCGCTCGACGTCGAAGTGATGGGTCGTCTCCTGGCCGTCGGTGACCGGTCCCAGGCGCCGGACGATGGCCTCGAAGGCGGTCGGCCAGTCCTGCTCGGTGCCCAGCAGCAGGCCGATGTGGTGCGACAGGTCGGACACGGTGCCTCCTCAGCAGAATCGCGGCAGGTGATGACGGAGTTGGGCCTGCCACGACGGCCAGTCGTGCGGGATGTCGGTGCCCCAGACGTCGAGCTCGTGCCGGATGCCCTGGTCGGCGAGCAGCTGCGCGAATGCCCTCGTGCTCGGCAGCGCGCCGGTGGGGTGCACCTCCCACGCGCCCTCCCCGACGACGAGCACCAGGCTGAGCTGGCGACGCAGCCACTCGAGGTGATCGCCGTGCAGGTTGGCCACGTACGCCATCGGGTTGTGGAAGTACGTGGCGTCGCCGGGCTCGCCCCAGGCCGACCACGCCGTCGGGTCGTAGTTACCGGACAGGCACAGCGCGAGCGGGAACACGTCCGCATGCCGCAGCGCGATGTTGGCGGCGTGGTAGGCGCCCAGACTGCACCCGAAGGCGGCGATCTCGACCGAGCCGCCGCAGTCGCGCGCGATCCATGGCACCACGTCGTGCAGCACCCACCGCTCGTACCCGTCATGGCGCCGGGCCCGCTCGTCGATCGGCTCGTTGCGGTTCGACCAGGTGTCTGCGTCGGCGCTGTCGACGCAGTAGATCTTCACCCGCCCGCCGTCGACGAGGTCGGCGACGGCGCCCAGCATGCCGTTGTTCTCGAAGTCCCACGCCCGCCCCTGCTCGGACGGAAAAGCGAGCACCGGACGCCCGTAGTGGCCGTAGGCGACGAGCGTGCCCGGGCCGAGGTCGACCTGCTCACGCCGCACGGGCACAAACCACCTCGGTGACCAGACCGGTGAGATGCGGATCGAGGGTGTCGCGCCACGCGGTGTAGTTGTGCGAGTCGCGCGTCCGGACGAATTCGGTCGGGTAGCCGAGCCGGCGCAGGGTCGCGGCCATCGCCTCGTTGTTGGCCAGGTTCTCTTCGGTCGTGCCGCAGGTGATCACGGTCGGGACCGGCTTGGGGTCGGTCGTGGCCGCCTGCACCTCGCCGACGAAGCCCGTGACCGCGTCGAAGCCGGAGAAGCCGGACTCCTGCGGATCGAGCTCCGGGGTGAAGAAACTGCCCGACTGCAGGAGCAGGCCGTCGAAGCCGCGCGGATCGGTGCGGTGGGCGTGCAGCATGGCCAAGGCCCCCAGGCTCACGCCGACCCCGACCCGGACGCTGCACGGGGAAAGGGACTCGACCGCCGGCAGTACGTCGTCGGACAGGGCCTGGGCGTACTCGCGCGCGGCCGAGTACCAGGCGTTGCGATCGCCCGGGCCGAGCAGCGCCACCCGAACCGGCGGCAGGGCGCCGGCGGCGATCGCCGAACCGACATAGTGGGTGAGGCCGCCGAGCGCGGCGTACTCGGGCCCGTCGTGCACCACGAGCAGCGGTGCCGGCTCGGCCGGGTCGAGACCGGCCGGCGTCCACACCGTCGCGGCCACCGTCGCACCCAATGAGGTCGAGTCGATCTCGAGCGAGGTCTCGTCGCCCGGCACCGGCTCCGCAGTCAGCCAGGCCGGCGGGCGGTAGCCGGGGAACTCGAGGACGGACTTGTCGCCGAAGGCCCCTCCGGCCCGGTGCGGGTTGGCCGGGTCGGGGATCGTCGTGCGGTGGCCGTTGTGGTCCTCGAGCTCGAACAGGTATTCCATCCGGTCGACGTCCGGACGCGGAATCCGGAGCCGCCAGACGCCGCGCGTCCGGATCAGCTCCAGCGGGCCGGGGACCCCGACCTCCTGGGCCAACCGGACCGCGGCGAGCCGTCCGGACCGATCGATCAGCTCGAAGTCGACGGTGCCGTCGTCCCGTCCGCTGTTGGCCGCCACCCTTCGGACCCTAGTGCGCGTCGGCCGCGCGGCCGTCAACCGCTGGGGCCGAAGCGCTCGACCCGGATCCGGTGCGCCTCCACGCCGGCGGCCATCAGCAGGTCCGACGCCGCCTCGGCGAAAGCCGCCGAGCCGCAGATGAAGCAGGATCCCCCGGCCGGCACAAGCGGCGCCAGTTCCTCGGTGCGCAGCCGGGCCGCGGGCCGGCCGGCGTGATCCTCGCGGCTGAGGGCGATGAGCGCACCGGCGGCGACGAGCTCGTCGCCGTACGGCAGGTCCAGGCGGGTGCGCGCCGCCACGGCCAGGCCCAGCCGGTCGGTGCGACCGAGATCGACGGCGTGGCGCAGCATCGCGACGAGGGGCACCGCGCCCGAACCGCCGGCGACGCTAAACGCCGACGCGCTTCCGTCCCAGACGAACCACCCGCCGATCGGCCCGCGCACGTCCAGCTCGTCGCCCACCTCGACGACATCGGCGAGGAAGGTGGACACCTCCCCGTCGTCGAGCCGTTCGATGTAGAACTCGAGGAGCGGGTCGGACGGTGCCGATGCGATCGAGTACGAGCGCTGCGCCACGTAGCCGTCCTCGGCGGTGAGCCGGATGACGTAGTGCTGGCCCGGTAGATGGTCAATGCGGTCCGGCACGTCGAGCCGCAGGATGACCGCGCGCGGCGACGGATGCGTGACGGCGCGGACCGTCGCCCGGTGCCACCCGCCGGTCGGCGCCGCGCGCGCGGACTCAGTCACCCTGGTAGCGCTGCTCGCGCCAGGGGTCGCCGAGGTCGTGGTAGCCGTTGCGTTCCCAGAACCCCGGCTGGTCGTGCTCGAGCAGCGTGATCCGGGTGACCCACTTCGCGCTCTTCCAGAAGTACAGGTGCGGGACGAGCAGCCGCACCGGACCGCCGTGCTCGCGCGGCAGCGCCCGGCCCTCGTGGGTCCAGACGATCCAGGCCCGCCCACCGGTGACGTGCTCGAGCGGCAGGTTCGTCGTGTAGCCGGTGGTCGAGGTGGCCAGGATGAAGGCCGCCGCCGGCTGCGGCGCCACCGCCTCGAGCAGCAGATCGAGCGAGACGCCGCCGAACCGGGTGCCCAGCTTCGACCAGGTGGTGACGCAGTGGATGTCGCCCGCGTACTCCGACTGCGGCAGGGCGTGCAGGTCGGCCCACGACCAGGTGTGCGGGTTGCCGACGGCACCGTCGATGCTCATCGTCCAGCGGTCGGGGTCGAGGCGCGGGGTCACCTCGGCGGTGAGCACCGGGAAGTCGCGGCCGGTGTCGTACTGCCCCGGTGGCAGCCGGGGGTCGCGCTCAGCGTGCCGCCGGCCGACGAAGCCACGGGTGGGTCCGGACATGTCGCCAGTCTGGCCGACAACCGGTCCGGACGGGAACGGACGGCGCGCCGGGCAATCGTGAGGCGTTCGGGCGGGCTAGAGTCGCACACATGTTCGACCTGAACTGGGACTCCGGCCTGGACGACGTCCAGCTCGTCGCCGCCACCCACGGCGACGCACCGCTGATCATCGTGGCCGGTGCCGGCACCGGCAAGACCCGCACGCTGACCAGCCGGGTCGCCGCGCTGCTCGAGCGCGGAATCGCCCCTGAGCGCATCCTGCTGCTCACCTTTACCCGCCGCGCGGCCGAGGACATGCTCGCCCGCGCCGCCACGCTGTGCGGCGAGGGCAGCGCGGCGCGGCGGATCTGGGGCGGCACGTTCCACGCGGTGGCGCACCGGCTGATCGCCGAGCACGCCGAGGCGCTCGGCCTCAACGAGATCACCGTGCTCGACCCGGGCGACGTCGTGGATCTCGTCGACCTGCTCCGCGACGAACACGGCCTTACCGCGACCGCAGGCGGGTCCCGAGTGCCGCGCGCGGCCACGATCGCCGACGTCTACACCCGCTCGGTGAACACCGGCCGTCCGGCCCGGGCGGTGATCGAGACCGATTTCCCGTGGTGCGACCCGCACGCCGACGCCGTGCTGGCCGTGCTGCGCTCGTACGTCGCCCGCAAGCGGCAACGCGGCCTGCTCGACTTCGACGACCTGCTGCTGTACTGGCGCGCCCTGCTCGCCCAGCCGGCGATCGCCGAGCGGTTGCGGCAACGGTGGGATCACGTCCTGGTCGACGAGTACCAGGACGTCAACCGGGTACAGGTCGACATCGTCACCGCGCTGCGACCTGACGGGCACGGGCTGACCGTGGTCGGCGACGATGCGCAGGCCGTGTACGGATTCCGCGGCGCATCGAGTGATCACCTGCTCGAGCTGCACGCCGCGCTGCCCGGCGCCACTTTGGTCAAGCTGCAGCGCAACTTCCGGGCGCGGCAGCCGCTGCTCGACCTCGCCAACGTCGTCCGCCCCGGCACCGGTGCACACCACGTCGCCCTGCAGGCCGACCGCTCCGGCCCGGGTCATCGGCCGCGCGTGGTCCGGTGCCACGACGCCGGCGAGGAAGCCCGCACGATCGCCGACGCGGTGCTCACCGCCGTCGACGACGGGACGGCCCTGCGCGATCAGGCCGTCCTGATGCGCTCGGCCCACCACAGCGATCTGCTCGAGATCGAGCTGACGGCCCGCCGGGTGCCGTACGTGAAGTACGGCGGGCTGAAGTTCCTCGAGGCCGCGCACGTGAAGGACTTCCTGGCCTGCTTGCGGGTGGTGGCCAACCCGCAGGACGAGATCGCGTGGTTCCGGCTGCTGCGCCTGCACGAGGCCTTCGGGCCGGCCCGGGCCCGCGCGTTGCTGCCCCGGCTGCTCGACGACCCGGGCGACCTGAACGCCATCGTGGCCGACGCTCCGGCCGCCGCCCGCACGAGCCTCGACGCCACGCTGCGAGGGCTGGCCGAGGCCCGCGCCCACGCACCGGCCAACGCGGTCGTCGAGCAATGTGTCGGGTTGTTGCGGCCGCTGGTGCAGCGCCGCTACAGCGACGGCGGGGTGCGCGTGGTCGACATCGAACGCCTCGCCGGTGCGGCGCAGGCCAGCAGCGATCTTGCCGCCTTCGTCGCCGAGCTGACCCTCGATCCGGCCGCGAGCACCAGCGACTACGCGAAGCCGCCGCACCTCGACGAGGACTTCCTGACCCTCAGCACGGTCCATTCGGCGAAGGGCCTGGAGTGGTCACGGGTGCATGTGATTCACGTGGTCGACGGGGCCTTCCCCTCGGACATGGCGCTCGCGGCCGACGACGGATTGGCCGAGGAGCAACGGCTGTTCTACGTCGCGGTCACCCGGGCCCGCGACGAGCTGTCGGTCTACACGCCGCTGCGGATGCCGCATCACCGGCGCGGGCGCGACGACCGGCACAGCTACGCGCCGGCATCGCGCTTCCTCGCCGACGAGGTGCTGGCCACCGCCGACATCGTCGAGGTGGCTCGCCCCGAGCGGTCGCTCGCCGCCGCGGCCCTGCTCCCGCGGGTCGAGGCCCCGGTGCTCGACGCCCTGTTCGAGTGAGCCAAGGATTCCGCACCTTAGGGCCGATCTGGGCCACTCGCTTGTCCTCGCCCCGGCAAGTTCATGGTCGTCAACCCGGCGCCGTCCGTCTGAGCTGGCCGGTCGGACTCCAGCGCAGCTGGATGTTCTGCGAGCGGGTGGTCGCCCGGAACATCAGGCACGAGGCGGCGACGGCCGCGCAGGTGAACACCGGGGACATAACCGATTTGACGAGGACGAAGCCGCTCACCGACTCGGTGGTCAGCAGCCAGATCGTGCCGGCCGCGTTGATCAGGTAGCTCGTCGACCAGACGATCGAGAGCCGCGAGAAGAACGGCGTCTCGCGCAGCCGCTCGGACAGCTCTTCCGGGAAGGCGCAGAACTCATGGGCGATCCGGTCGAGGACCGGCCGACCGGCGGCGGCGCTCGTCGCGAACACGAGCGCGACGACGACCGTGCCGATCACCGGCTGCAGGAAGTACAGGAACGGACTGCCGCTGACGAACATGACCGCGGCGCGCACCGAGAGCAGGGCCGTGGCGAGCAGCGCGGCCGCGAGAACCGGTTGGCGCCGCACCACCCGCAGCAACAGACCGGCGTAGAACCAGCCGACGGTGATCAGGACCGCCGTGCCGATGCCGAGCAGCGACATCGACGTGTAGAACACCGCTATCGGCAGCAGCGAGACGATCACCGTCGTCCGCAGGGCATGCATGGCGATGGGACGCCAGTTGGGCATGTCGATGACCGAAGGCTGGAGGGGGGCGATGCGCACGGGGATCTCCGGGGCGAAAAGTGCGGATGGACGTCCCCCGCACACCGGCTCCCCTGCACCGGAAACTTAACCTACAGCTAACAGAGGGCCGAGTCGATAGATCGGTGTCGGTGGTCCGGTCGATACTGCGGACATGGCCTACGACGCCGACACCGCCGAACGCCTGCGCGCCCTGCTGCAGCGCGAACCCGGAGTGTCCGAGAAGGCGATGTTCGGCGGTCTCGCGTTCATGATCGGCGGCCATTTGGCGGTCAGCGCCAGCGGCCAGGGCGGCCTGCTGCTGCGGGTCGACCCGGCCGAGACGGCGGCCCTGGTCGAGCGGCCCCATGCCGAGCGGTTCGTCATGCGCGGCCGGGCGATGGACGGCTGGCTGCGCATCGACGCCGACGCGCTCGGCTCCGACGCCGAGTTCGCCGAATGGGTGGCCCGCGGCGTCAGCTACGCGAGGTCGCTGCCGCCCAAGTGACCGCTCACTCCTTCCAGACCGGGCAGCTGGAGATGTCGGCGGCATCGGCGTAGAGCGGCAGCTCGGTCACCGTGGCCTGCAGCGCCTCGGGGCCGCCGAACAGCCGGGCCGGGTCCAGGTAGTCGTCCGGTTCGAACGATTCGCTGACGATCGCGCGCACCGCGGGCGAGCCGGGCGTCAGCGTGCGCGCCACGGCGTCGCGGACGTAGCCGCGCCGGCGCGGGTGCAGCGCCGCCGACGACGGCGTGTGCACCACGTGCCAGCCGTGGAAGAACTCCTCGTCCGACAGCCGGGCCGGCTTCGGAAACCAGGTCAGGTGGGTCAGCAGCCCGGGGACGTCCGCGATCGGCTGCGGGACCGACTCGGTGACCAGATAGGCGTCGCCCGGGACCTGGTCGACGATCGCCGGCCAGCAGTCCACGCTGTCGACCCAGAGCTCGACCAGCCCGGCCAGCTCGACGCCCCGACCCATGAGCAGCGTCGCCCCGTCCAGTCGGGCCGCCCGTGAGACGGTCACCGTCCGGACGCCGCCGACGTCGAGGTGGCGGGCCGCGGCCAAGGCGGCATCGGTCCACACGAGCAGATCGATCTTCTCCACGTTTCGCTCCTCAGGTAGGCCGAATTCATGGACGGGACGGCCGGCGCCTCGTAGATTTTGGGCGATGAGCGGTGTACGAGTTCTCGTCGGCACCCGAAAGGGTGCGTTCATCCTGACATCGGACGACCAGCGCACGCAGTGGGACGTCTCCGAGCCGCACTTCCCGGGCTGGGAGGTCTATCACGTCGCCGGTTCGCCGGTGGATCCCGACCGGCTCTACGCCTCGCAGTCCACCAGCTGGTTCGGGCAGCTGATCCAGCGCTCGGACGACGGCGGCAAGTCCTGGGAGCCGGTCGGAAAGGACTTCAACTACGACGGCGTGCCGGGCACCCACCAGTGGTACGACGGCACCCCGCACCCCTGGGAATTCGCGCGCGTGTGGCACCTCGAGCCGTCACTCACCGAACGCGACACCGTGTACGCGGGCGTCGAGGACGCGGCCCTGTTCCGCTCGACCGATGCCGGCGCGAGCTGGCACGAGCTGGCCGGCCTGCGCGAGCACGGCTCCGGCCCCAAGTGGCAGCCCGGCGCGGGCGGCATGTGCCTGCACACGATCGTCCTCGACCCGCGCAATCCCGAGCGGATCTTCGTCGCCATCTCGGCCGCCGGGGTCTTCCGCACCGAGGACGGCGGGACGACCTGGCAACCGGTCAACCAGGGCCTGCTGTCGGACGGGATCCCGTCGCCGGCGGCCGAGGTCGGGCACTGCGTCCACAACCTGGCGATGCACCCGTCCCGACCGGACACCCTGTTCATGCAGAAGCACTGGGACGTCATGCGCAGCGACGACGGCGCCGACAGCTGGACCGAGGTCAGCGGCAACTTGCCCACCGACTTCGGCTTCCCGATCAGCGTCCACGCCCACGAGCCCGAGACCGTCTACGTCGTGCCGATCACGAGCGACTCGCATCACTTCCCGCCCGAGGGCAAGCTGCGCGTCTACCGCAGCCGCACCGGGGGCAACGAGTGGGAGGCGCTGACGAACGGCCTGCCCCAGCAGGACTGCTACGTCAACGTGCTGCGCGACGCGATGGCCGTCGACACCCTCGACGACTGCGGCATCTACTTCGGCACGACCGGCGGCCAGGTGTACGCGTCCGCGGACGCGGGCGACAGCTGGGCGCCGATCGTCCGGGATCTACCCGCCGTGCTGTCGGTGGAAGTGCAGACCCTGCCGTGATCCGGGTGCTGCTGCCGGCGCACCTGCGCCAGCTCGCCCACTGCGACAAGGAGATCCAGGTCGAGGCGGCGGCGACCCCGCGCGCCGTGCTCGACGCGCTCGAGGAGCGCTACCCGGTGCTGTGCGGCACGATCCGTGACAGCCGCACCGGCGAGCGGCGCGCGTTCGTCCGCTTCTTCGCCTGCGAGGAAGACGTATCGCACGAGTCGCCGGACACCCCGCTGCCGGACGCGGTGGCCGACGGCCGCGAGCCGTTCATGATCGTGGGGGCGATGGCCGGGGGCTGAGTGACACCCCGACCGGCGCTATGTGCCTCAGCCGCGCGCGGCGGTGACCATCACGGTGATCGTGCGCGCCAACCGTTCGGGGTCGACGGCTTCGGGCGTCTCGAGGATCAGCCGGCCGAAATATTCGCCCAGCGCCACCAGCGCGTGGGCGACGACCTCGGCGTCCAGATCGCGACCCAGCGCCGCCCCGGCCAGCTCGACGACGGCCTGCAGCCGGGCCCGCACGACCTCTCGGTCGCGGTCGATCCGGGCGCGCACCGCGGCCGGGGTGCCGGCGGCCGGCACGAAGATCAGCCGCCAGGTCCGCGGGTCGGCGTTCAGCATCGCGATGAGATCGGCGATCGTGCGACGTACGAAGCCGGGCACGTCCTGCGGATCCACGTCGATCGAGATCGCCGCGGCCAGCTGGGCAAGCGCCCGCTGCGCCTGGCGGTCGAGCAGGGCCTGCAGCAGGTCGTCCAGGCCGGCGAAGATGTTGTAGACGACCGGCCGGGTGACGTCGACGGCGCGGGCGATCCCCTCGATCGACACCGCGCCGTAGCCGTCGCGCGCGATGATCTCGAGGGCGGCGTCGAGCAGCTGGTCGCGACGCTGGGCCGCCGGCATCCGGGCGGTGTAGGGGCGCCGCCGGCGAGCGGTGAGCGCCGCGGTCGCCATCACGCCATGGAGCCGAGGATCGGCTCCGACTCGAGCAGGCCGGCGTCGCTCGGCGCCTGCCCGTCCTCGAAGACCCGGGCGTACTGCTTGGCCCGCCATTCCAGGTGCGCCTCGGCCGGCCGGGCATAGCCGTAGCGGGCTCGGGCCTCGGCCGGGGTGACGGTCTCGGGGTGGACGGGCGCGATGCCGAGCAGGATCGGCGCCACCACCGGCTTGGTGCCCGGCGAGATCTGCCCGATGAGCAGCAGCTCGAGGCGCCGGCTCAGATGGGCCAGCCGGAAGGCGATCTTCATGACCGGGGTGATCGCCAGGTCCAAGGCCCGGGACTGGCGCAGTCCGGACATCTCGCGCATCCAGCGCGGCATGGTGGCGATCGTGGCGACCCGCAGCACCCGGGCCACCGCCCAACCGACCGGCCGCAGCGGGCGGGGCAGTGGCGGCAGCATGATCTCGGCGTGCAGCAGGTGATCCATCGTCGACTGCGCGGCCGGAGATCCGACCAACGTCGGCCGCATCTCGTCGAAGTAGGCCTGGATCCCGGCGCGGCTGCGCGGCACGTCGGCCGGGTCGCAGGTCTGCAATTCGGCTCCGACCGCGCACTCGGCCCAGTAGCGGTCCTCCTCCACGGCGCTCAGCTTCCCGGGCCCGTACTTCTCGTAGGCGTACAAAATCGAGTGCCACGCGGTCAGGTGGATCCACAGTTGCGAGTGCGGATCGTTGGCGTCGTAGCGCTCGCCGCGCAGCGGCTCGATCCCGATCGCCTTGGAGTGAATCTTGACGAGGACGTCGGCTGCCTTCGCCGTCGACCGGCTGTCCCCGAAGGCGACCATCGCGAAGTACCGCAGGGTGCGGTCGTACCGCGTCCGGGGCCGATCCCGGATCGCCCGGGTCTCGTCCACCGCCGCGATCAGGGCCGGATCGAGTTCCTCGACGACCACCGAGCGTTGGAAGCCGACCGTCAACGACGTCGGGTAGCTCCAGACCTTCCAGGTCACCGACTCCGGGCCGAACAAGCCGTAGTCGTCATGCGGCTCGACCGCGCCACGTGCTGATCTCGTCCGCGCCATCCGATGAATATACACATATGTAGTAATTGGGCAACCCGCCGCGACACCTAGCCCGGCGGCGGGTTCGGGATCGGCGCGCCAGTACCGAGCTGGAGCCGAGCCGCGATCCCCTGCGCCGTGGCCAGCGGGATCGGCGTCGGGCCGGTGCCCGCGACCGTCACCCAGCTGTCCGTTGCGTACTCCCAGGCCAGGGCCCAGCGCGGCGGCACCGGGTGCCGCGGGATCTCGGGGTGCAGCAGGAACGACCCGTAGTAGGCGCGGTGGCCGGCCGCGTTCGTGAGCGTGCCCCCGTCGGGCTGCCACGACCCGGTGGTGTTGATCTTGAAGACGAGCGGGCCGTCCGGACCCGTGGTCTGGACTTCCTGATAGGTGGGATTTCCGCCGGGATCGATCGGATTGCCGACGCCGATCAGCGAGGTGACCCGGGTGCCGGGCATCCGGTCGAAGACGAACAGGTAGTGGCCGTTGTCGGGCAGAGTCGTCCAGGTGACCTTCGGCGGCTTCGGCGCGCCGACCGACACCGGGCGCGATGGATGGGGCGCCGTCGTGGTCCTGGACGAGGCGACCGGCCACCCGATGACCGCGGTGGCGGCGACCGCCAGGCTGGCGGCGGCGGCCAGCCCCGTCCGCCGCCGCCCGGTCCACGGCCGGCCGCCTCGCGGAACAGACAGGTCGACGTCGGCGACGGCGGCCGGCCGGCGGGCGGCCAGATCGGGCAGCGGGTACGCGTCGGCTCGCTCCTCGAGCAAGGCCCAGACGTCATCGAGCTCGTCGAGTTCACGCATCATGACTCCTCCATCGCTGACAACGCGACGTCGTCCGGCGACGCCATCCGGATCCGCAGGGCGGCGAGTGCGCGCGCCGCGTGGGCCCGCGCCGTTGCCTCGCGGCAGCCCAGCGACGAGGCGATCTCGCCGTAGGGCAGACCGGCGTAGTACCTCAGCACCAGAACCGCCCGTTGCTGGCGGGGCAGTTGGGCCAACTCCGCGGCCAGCGCCGCGCGGTCGGACTGCCCCTCGGCGTGGTCGGGCCAGCCCGGCAGTTGGTGGTCGAAGATTTCGGCCACCGGAGTCGTGCGCCGGAGCCGACGCTTGTCCCCCAGGAACTCGTTGACCAGCATCCGCCGTACATAGGCATTGACGTCCTCGGCGCCACTCACCTGCGGCCAGCGCTCGAACGATCGCGACAGGACGTTCTGCACCAGCTCCTCGGCAAGCACCGGGTCGCCGCACAGCACGACGGCGAACCGGAACAGGGCGCGTTGGCGCTCGCCGACGAACTGCTCGAACTCCACGCCGCTCCCCTCGTCCACTCCCCCTTAGATGCACGAGGGACCCGAAACGCTGTTCTGCCGACTATCGTCCGTGAGGGGGTGGCGATGAGCGTCGAATTGAGCACTGCGTTGATGCAGTACGTCGGCGAGCTGCGGCACTGTTCGATGGCCAAACGGATCCGCGGCATCGTTGATGGCCGGACGGTGGTCGATTCCACCCGCGCCCGGCTGGTCTATGAGCCGCGGCGGATCGTGCCCACCTACGCGATCCCGATCGAGGACGTCGTCGGCGACGTTGCGCCGGCCCCGACGACCGAGCTCGCCCCCGCCGAGGTGGGTCACCGGATGCCAGACGTGAGCCGGCAGCCGGTGCTCGACCCGTCGATCCCGTTCGCGCTGCACACGACCGAGGGCACGTCCGTCGTGCTGCACTGCGGCGGCCGCGAGGTCGCCGGGTTCCGGCCGGCCGATCCCGACCTGGCCGACTATGTCGTGCTCGACTTCCGGACCGTCGACGAGTGGTTCGAGGAGAACGAGCGCAACTACGGGCACCCGCGCGACCCGTTCCATCGCATCGACATACTGCCCAGCTCGCGCTCGGTGCGGCTCGAACTCGACGGCGAGCTGCTCGCCGAATCGACTAAGCCGATGCTGCTGTTCGAGACCATGCTGCCGGCGCGCTTCTACCTGCGCCGCGACGACGTGCAGGTCGAACTGCGCGAGAGCGACAAGATCAGCTGGTGTGCGTACAAGGGCCAGGCGTCGTACCTGTCCCCCGTCGTGAACGGCCGGGTCGTCGACGATCTGGTCTGGACCTATCCGGCGCCGCTACCGGAAGCCGAGCGGGTGCGCGACCTGGTTGCGTTCTTCGACGAGCGGATCGACGTCGTGGTCGACGGGCAGCGCCGCGAGCGCCCGATCACCCCCTGGTCGTGATCGGAATGCCCCAGATCCTGCACCGCTGCTCGATCTGCGAGTCAGCGGCTGCAGCGTGGGTGCATGTCCTCGACACCGAAGCGGCACGATTCCGCGTGTACGGGAAGGGCCACATCTGGGGCAGCCCCATCGAGATCTGCGAGCAGTGCGGCGCCCTCCTAGGGGCCGGCGATGTCGAGGGCCTGGTCGCGGTCGCGCAGCGGGAAGAAGGCATCGTCACCGAGCGCGACGTGGACGAGCGGATCCGCAACGGCATGGTGGCGCTGGTCCGCGCGGATCGGGGCGCGGTTCCGCTCGCCGAGTGGCTGCCGCCGGGCTACGCCGATCTCGTCGCCGACGGGTACGTCCCGATCGATGAAGTGACCGGCGCGGTTCATCTAGCCCAGGCCTGGCCGCCCGCACTACGCCGGGGGGTCCCCGAGACCCGCGACGGGCGGCGCGCGTTGTCCGACGACGGGTTGTGCTGGTTCGTGCGGTCGCCCTGGCCCAGCATCTCGGTCCAGGACGTGCTTGACCTCCACTTCGCGCGGCCGCCGGCCGACCCCGGCGGGCAACGCGACGTCGACGAACGGGATGAGATCGCGCAGTTGCGGGACCTGCTCGCCCGTGACGAGGGATCGATCTGGCGGCTGCTGACCGACCTCGAGCTCTGACGGCCTGCGGCTCAGCCGGCGCGGAGCGGGCGGACCTCGACCCCGCTGGACTCGGCCGACGCCTCGGGCAGCATCCCGGCCAGCCGGACGGCTTCCTCGAGGTCCGGCGCCTCGAGCAGGTAGTAGCCGCCGAGGCCCTCCTTGGTCTCGAGGAACGGGCCGTCGGTGCGGATAGGTGCCCCGCTCGCCTGCCCGCGCAGGCTGACCGCCGTCACCGAAGGCTCCAGCTCGGCCCCGCCAATGACGGCCGCGCCGTGGGCGGCGTTGAACTCGCCGTGCCGCCGTTCGTTCTCGGCCTGCCATTCCGCCGAGCCGTCGGCCCACTTCTGCTCGTCGCCGTAGATGAGGACCAGATACTTCGCCATGTGCACACGTCCGATCATGGGGGCCCGGTTGACCCGTCACTGTTACGACGAGTCACCGGGCTCGGGATCGACATCCTCCCTCAAGTTGCCGTCGAGGGTGGTTCAGGGCTCGACGATGCTCGGCCGGCCCGCCGGCCGTTCGAGAACTGTGCGATCGGTGGGCCGGAACCCGAAGCTGGCGTAGAGGAAGGACGCGTCGCCGGTGTGCAGCAGCCAGCGATAGTCGGCGCCCGGCCCGTCTTCGATCATCGTGCGCACGATTCGCCGGCCGAGGCCGCTGCGGCGATGGTCCTTCAGGACGAACACGTCGGCCAGGTAGGCGAACGCGACGCCGTCGGACACGGCGCGCGCGAACCCGACCTGTGACCCGTCGGCGGCGTAGGCACCCACAACCCGCCAGGCACCGCGGACCTGGTCCTCGATGTTGGCTCGGCTGCGCCCACGACCCCAGTACGCCTCGTCGCGCAGGTAGGCCCACACGACGTCCATGTCGATGCGTCCCGGATCGGTGTCCACCTCGTAGTCGGCCATGATCCTCAGCGTGCCAGGCCCACCGCGCGCTTGTCTAAACTCACGTTCCGCTGCGGGCCCTCGCGGCCGGCACGGGGCACCGCCGCGAGGTCAGTCATAGATGACGGCGACTCCGCGCCGCTTGAGGTCGGCGAGGCCGTCCCTCATCGCCTGCACCTGCTCGGAGGTGTGGCCGGTCCAGCCCTCGAGCTCGCCGACTATGCGCACCGGCTCGCGCGTGCGGTAGGAGCGAGTGGGATTGCCGGGGAACTTCTTGTCGGTGACGTTGGGGTCGTCCTCGAGCGGGCCCGTCGGCTCGACGATGTAGATGCGGCCGCGGCCCTCCCCGACCGCGAGCTCGGCACCCCAGGCCGCGGCGTCGAGCGTTTCGGTCACATAGACGTGGTTCATCACCCGCCCTGCCTCGAAATTCGAGACGCGCCCCGGTACCAGCAGATCCCCGACCGCGAGATCCGCCTTGGTGCCGTGCAGCAAGGCACCGGACTCATGAACCTCGAACGGCGTCGGCCCCGTTGTCATCGTCGTCCTCTCGTGGGCTTGTTAGGTTCGATCATGCCGTTGAGCGAATTCCCCGTGCGAGCCTCGATCGCCGTCTCCGACATTCAGCGGGCGATCGAGTTCTATCAAGGCACGCTCGGCCTGCGGCCGTTGCAGTCCGGCCCCAGCGCCAAGATCGCCGACGGCAGCCGCGTCTACGGTTCAGGTGGCGCCCCGGCGCTGAATGTGTACGAGTCCGTCACCGCAGGAAGGTCGGCCGCGACGATGGCGACCTGGTATGTGGACGACATCGAGCAGACCGTTGACGAGCTCACCGCCGCCGGCGTCGAGTTCGCCCGCTACGACGAACTCGAGCATGACGCCGCGGGCATCACCGCCAGAGCCGGCGGCGGCCGTATCGCGTGGTTCCAGGACCCGGACGGCAACACCTTCGCCATCGAAGCCGACGCCTGAGGTCGTGGTACCACCCTCCCCATCGTCGCCGATCCGCTGGGATCGTGAGGCGCAATCCGCTGCGCGTCGCGGCGACAATCGAGGAGGGGCCACGTCAGCCGTCGCTAACGACGAGGCGCGTCGTGCGCGCCGGTGCCACTGGTGCGGTCACTCGAGCGGTTGGCCGAGTGGTGGCCCGCGAGCCCCGCTGAGCGAACAGTTGAGAGCGGCCGGGCGTTTGTGACGACGTACCCCGGGTGCGAGGTTGTCGCCGTTGACCGTGATGGCTTCCTAATGTCGGGGTTGCCGACCGCTACGTTGCCGAGATGGGCTTGGTCGATCGGATCGCTGACGGCACGGGAGAATTCCTGCTGTTCGCACTGACGCCGCCGCGCTTCGCCGCCGCCGGCGACCGAGCACAAGAGATCGCCGATGCCACGCTCGCCCGCCTTCAGCCCTTAGGTGTTGATGGGTTAGTGCTCTATGACATCGCTGATGAACAAATGCGCAACCCGACTGAACGCCCGTTCCCGTTCATGCCGACTCTCGATCCCGCGGTCTTCCTTGCCGATAACCTCACGGCCTGGTCCGCGCCGGTGATCGTCTACCGCGCCGTCGGCAAGTACGCCGGTCCGGAGCTCGAGACGTGGCTCGCTGGTCAAGATCCTTCGCGGGTCCTGGCCGTGCTCGTCGGCGCCGCGAGCAGCCGCGGCCGGCCGATGACGTCCCTCGCCGATGCGCAGGCTCTGAGCCGTCGCGTCAATCCGAAGCTGGTCCAAGGCGGCGTCGCGATACCCGAACGACACACCCGACGAGCCGACGAGCACGAGCGGCTTCTAGCGAAACAGGATGCGGGCGCCCGCTTCTTCGTGACCCAGGTCGTCTACGACGTGAATGCCGCGAAGAACCTCGTATCGGACTACCACTACGCGTGCGTCACCGGCGGGACGCCCGCCGCACCGGTCGTCTTCACCTTCTCCGTGTGCGGGTCGATGCGGACTCTGGAGTTCCTACGTTGGTTGGGCGTGGCGGTGCCGCGTTGGATCGAGAACGACCTCAAACACGCAACGGACACACTCGAGGCGTCGTACCAACTGGCCCTCGCAACAGCGATGGACCTCATTGCCTACTGCCGAAACCTCGGCGTCCCGTTCGGCATCAACATCGAAAGCGTGTCCATCCGCCGAGTCGAGATCGAGATGGCCGTACGGCTCGCAGAGCGACTACGCGCGGAGATCCGGACGTGGAGACCTTGATCAACGGCGCGGAATCGAGGTCCGACTCGTTCTCGGCGACGACCTAGCTGCAGCCGCTGGTGCTGCCGCAGCCCTCGCAGACGAAGCAGCTGCCGGCCGGACGCATCTTGGTGCCGCAGTTCATGCACAGCGGCGCGTCGGCCGAGCTGCCGGTGAGCGATTCGAGCAACTCGGTGGAGCTGCGCACCCCGGGCGGGGCGGGCAGCTCGGCGGCGTCGGACTCGTCGACGACGTCGGTGGCGGACTTGGCCACCGGGGCCGACTGCGCGAGCGCCTCGAGATCCTCTTCGGTCACCGGCTCGTCGACCGGCGCGTACGAGCCGGTGTCGAGCTGCCGGGTGCGCTCGTCGGCGGTGTAGATGCCGAGCGCGGAGCGGGCGTCGAAGTCGAGGTGATCCAGCGCGAGGCGGCGGAAGATGTAATCGACCACCGACTGCGCCATGCGGATGTCCGGGTCGTCGGTGAGACCGGCCGGCTCGAAGCGCATGTTGGTGAACTTCTGGACGTAGGTCTCGAGCGGCACGCCGTGCTGCAGGGCCACCGAGATCGCGATCGAGAAGGCGTCCATCACGCCGGCGAGCGTCGAGCCCTGCTTGCCGAGCTTGAGGAACACCTCGCCGAGACCGTCGTCGGGATACGACCCGGCCGTCATGTAGCCCTCGGCGCCGCCGACCGTGAATGACGTGGTGCGCGACGGGCGCGACTTGGGCAGCCGCTTGCGGGTGGGCCGGTACTCGACGATCTTCTCGACCGCAGCCGGCGCCTCGGCGCCCTTGTTCTCGCCCTTGCCGGCCGACAGCGGCTGGCCCACCTTGCAGTTGTCGCGGTAGACGGCCAGCGCCTTGAGGCCGAGCTTCCAGCCCTGGAAGTAGACGTCCTCGATGTCCTCGACGGTGGCGGTCTCGGGCAGGTTCACCGTCTTGGAGATGGCACCGGACAGGAACGGCTGCACCGCCGCCATCATCCGTACGTGGCCCATCGGCTTGATGGCCCGCGCGCCCATGGCGCAGTCGAAGACCTCGTAGTGCTCGAGGCGCAGTCCCGGGGCGTCGATGACGTGCCCGTGCTCGGCGATGTACTCGACGATCGCCTCGATCTGCTCCTCTTGGTAGCCGAGCGCCCGCAGGGCCCGCGGGACGGTCTGGTTGACGATCTGCATCGAACCGCCGCCGACGAGCTTCTTGAACTTCACCAGCGCGAGATCGGGCTCGACCCCGGTGGTGTCGCAATCCATCATCAGGCCGATGGTGCCGGTGGGGGCGAGCACCGAGGCCTGGGCGTTGCGCCAGCCGTTGGTCTCGCCGATCTTGTTGCCCTCGGCCCATTCCGCGGTGGCCGCGGCGAGCACGGTGCGGTCGTTGTCGTGGTGCGAGCGCACCGTGTCGTTGGCCGCGGCGTGCTTGCGCATCACCCGGGCGTGCGCCGTTGCGTTGCGCGCGTAGCCGGCGTACGGCCCGACCACGCCGGCCAGCTCGGCCGAGCGCCGGTACGCGGTACCGGTCATCAGTGAGGTGATGGCGGCGGCCATCGCCCGGCCACCGTCGGAGTCGTAGGCCAGGCCGGTGGCCATGAGCAGCGCGCCGAGATTGGCAAAGCCGATGCCCAGCTGCCGGTAGTCGCGGGTGTTGACGCCGATCGCCTCGGTGGGGAAATCGGCGAAGCAGATCGAGATGTCCATCGCGGTGATGATCAGCTCGACCGCCTTGACGAACTTCTCGGTGGCGAAGCGGTCGTCGTCCTCGAGGAACTTCATCAGGTTGAGCGAGGCGAGGTTGCACGAGGTGTTGTCGAGGCTCATGTATTCCGAGCACGGGTTGGACGCGGTGATCCGTCCGGTCTCGGGGTTGGTGTGCCAGTCGTTGATCGTGTCGTCGTACTGGATGCCCGGGTCGGCGCATTCCCACGCCGCCTGCGCCACCTTGCGGAACAGGTCTTTGGCGTCGACCGTCTCGAGTACCCGGTTGTCCTCACGGGCCCGAAGCCCGAACTCGCCACCTTCCTGGACTGCATTCATGAACTCGTCCGAAACCCGGACCGAGTTGTTGGCGTTCTGGTACTGCACGCTGGTGATGTCGGCGCCGCCGAGATCCATGTCGAAGCCCGCGTCACGCAGGACGCGAATCTTGTCCTCTTCACGCGCCTTCGTCTCGACGAACTCGACGATGTCGGGGTGGTTGATATCGAGGACGACCATCTTCGCCGCCCGCCGGGTGGCGCCGCCGGACTTGATGGTGCCGGCCGAGGCGTCGGCCCCCCGCATGAACGACACCGGGCCGGATGCCGTGCCGCCGGACGAGAGCAGCTCCTTCGACGAGCGGATGCGCGACAGGTTCAGTCCGGCCCCCGAGCCGCCCTTGAAGATCAGGCCCTCTTCGCGGTACCAGTTCAGGATCGAGTCCATGGTGTCGTCGACGGCCAGGATGAAGCACGCGCTGACCTGCTGCGGCGACGTGGTGCCGACGTTGAACCACACCGGGGAGTTGAAGCTGAAAACCTGGTGCAGCAGCATCCAGGTGAGCTCGTGCTCGAAGACCTCGGCGTCAGCGCCGGAGGCGAAGTAGCCGTGCTCTTCGCCGCCGACGCGGTACTTGTGCACGACGCGGTCGATCAGCTGGCGCAGCGACCACTCGCGCACGTCAGTGCCGACTGCCCCGCGGAAGTACTTCGTGGTGACGATGTTGGCGGCGTTGACCGACCAGAAGTCGGGGAACTCGACGCCGCGCTGCTCGAAGTTGACCGAGCCGTCGCGCCAGTTCGTCATGACGACATCGCGCCGTTCCCAGCTGACCTCGTCGTACGGGTGCACGCCGGCGGTCGTGTAGACCCGCTCGACCTGCAGGCCGTCGGCCCGGCGGCCGGACTTGTTCGCCAGCGCCTTGGCGGGATTGGTGCGGGTCGCGTCGGCCTCGGTCATGGGCGGGACGTCCTTCCTGGTGGCGGGTCGTGCAGAAGAGGGTGCTGAAGACGGTGCTGCTGTGGTGCGGGCGGGATGGCGCGAGCCGATCAGGGGGCATGCGCCCGATGCTCGGCCCGCAGGTCGACGATGGCCTTCTCGAAGTCCTCGACCGAGCTGAACGCCTGATAGACCGAGGCGAAGCGGAGGTAGGCCACCTCGTCCAGGGCCCGCAACGGACCGAGGATCGCCAAGCCGACATCGTCGCTGGGCACCTCGGCCGCGCCGGTGGCCCGGATCGCCTCTTCGACGGTCTGCGCCAGCTGGGCCAGCGCGTCCTCGTCGACCGGGCGACCCTGGCAGGCCCGCCGGACCCCGCTGACGACCTTCTGCCGGCTGAACGGCTCGGTGACCCCGCTGCGCTTGATGACGGCGAGCGTGGCCTCTTCGACGGTGGTGAACCGGCGGCCGCACTCGGGGCACGAGCGGCGCCGGCGGATGACCTGGCCCTCGTCCTGCTCGCGCGAATCGGTGACCCTGGAGTCGGGATGGCGGCAGTACGGGCATCGCATCGGCCGCTCCCCCTCTCGATCGTGTCCGTCGCGCCTGTGGATGACGCTGTCGACAACCTGGGGATCCAGATGTGGACAACAGCTTGAGACTGTGGACTACGAACCCCAAGTTGTGGACGAACAACACAAGTGTAACTACTAGATGTAGGGGTGGACAGTAGAACGATGTGACGAAGAACGCAAGCAGGCGATCCCGGCGAGTCGCGCTACGGGACGCGCAGCACCTGTCCGGGGACCAGATCGACCGAGGTGAGCGCGTTGCGCTGCTGCAGTGCGTCGACCTCGGCCCGCGGGTCGCGCTGCGGGGCGACCCGCGAGGCGATGGACCACAGCGTGTCGCCGGGCTGCACGGTGACGGAATGCGGTGCGGCCGGCGCCGGCGCCGCCTGCGGGGCCGAGGCGCGGGCCAGCCAGACGAGCCCGACACCGAGCGCGGCCACCACGAACGTCAGCACGACCACGCCGCGCCGGGTGAGCCGGACCGTGGACGGCACGAACACCTCGCGCGGCGGGGCGAGCACGGTGACGCTGGCCAGCGGCTGCGGGCCGGTGCACGGGGCGTCCGGGCGGGCCCGGGCCGGGATCGACACGGCCGGGGCGAACTCCATTGCGACCGACATGGTGGCCTCCTCGAAAGCGGTGTACGTTCGAACGAAGATTCGATAGAACGTCTGATCGAATGTCTACCAGCGGGGTCTGACAAAATCCATCGACCACGGCGTGTCGTTCGAACAAATGTTTGAGTTGCGCGCCGGATCGGGTTAGTTTCGGGGTCTTCCGGACGATGCAAAGTCAGACGAACACCACGAGACGGACACCGTCCGTGTCACGAGCGGAGGCTCTTCATGCCCACGGACAAGATGCCGATCCAGAACGAGCCCACGAAGAACGCGCGGGACACCGAACGGCGCGGGCCCGGCCGGCCCAAGGTCACCGAACTGCCCGATCCGGTCACCGGGCTGACCCGCCGGCAGCAGGCCATCCTCGACGTCATCCGCGACTCGGTCGAACGCCGGGGATATCCCCCGAGCATCCGCGAGATCTGCGAGTCGGCCGGCCTGGCGTCCACCTCGAGCGTCGCCCACCAACTGTCCATGCTGGAGCGCAAGGGCTATCTGCGCCGTGACCCCAATCGGCCCCGCGCGGTCGACGTCCGCACCGGCTCGACCAAGCCGTACGACCCCAGCCAGCCGGTCCCCAAGGCGGCCCGGCGCGCGCTGGCGGTCAGCGACGACGCCCCCCGCGGCGACACGCCGGTGTTCGTCCCGGTAGTGGGCCGGATCGCCGCCGGCGGCCCCATCCTGGCCGAGCAGCTGATCGAGGACGTCTATCCGCTGCCGAAGTCACTGGTCGGTGAGGGCACCCTGTTCATGCTGAAAGTGGTCGGCGAGTCGATGATCGACGCCGCGATCGCCGACGGCGACTGGGTCGTCGTCCGCCAGCAGGACGACGCCGAGAACGGCGAGATCGTGGCGGCCATGATCGACGGCGAGGCCACGGTCAAGACGCTGCAGCGCAAGGACGGCCAGGCCTGGCTGCTGCCGCACAATCCGGCGTTTGCGCCGATCGACGGCAACGAGGCCCGGATCCTGGGCCGCGTCGTGACGGTGCTGCGGAAGCTTTAAGGCCCCGGTCAGGGGCGCGGGGCCGGGCGGGGCCGGGCCCGCGGCGCCTCAGGAGCCGCGGCGGCATTGTTCTTGACCACCTCGGCGGCGGGCAGGGCGCGCGGCTCGGTGGCCGCGTGTTCGGCGTCCTCGCGGGCCTTGGCCCGGGCCTTGTCGTCCTCGGTCATGCCCTTGATCTCGGTCTTGAAGATCCGTAGCGAGCGCCCGAGAGACCGCGCCGCATCGGGCATCTTCTTGTAGCCGAAGAGGGCGATCACCAGGATCGCGACGACGACCCAGTGCCAGGGAGCGTCCCAACCCATGGTCGAATCTCCTGTCGCTGGTGTACCGGACGGACCGGCTCAGCCTACGCCAAACCACGCACGGGAGCCGGTTCTACGGCACCGCCGCGGAGCTGAATGGTCGCAGCAGTTCGGCCAGCGCCGGGCCGACGCGGGCGCGCACCAGCGTGCCGCCTTCGGTGTGCTCGGTGTCCAGCAGATCGGCCTCGTCGTGCAGCCGGGCCACCAGGTCGCCACGGGTGTACGGCAGCAGCGCCGTGATCTCGATGTCCGGGCGCGGCAGCCGCCGCTCGACCAGCCCGCGCAGCACATCGATGCCGTCGCCGGTGCGGGCCGACACGAACACCCCGTCCGGCGCCAACGCCCGTAGCCGCAGCAGCGTCTCCGGCGTGGCCGCGTCGGTCTTGTTGAACACGAGCTGCTCGGGCACGCCGAGGGCGTCGATATCGGTCAGTACCTCGCGCACGGCCCGGATCTGCGCCTCGGGGTCGGCGTCGGATGCGTCGACCACGTGCAGGATCAGGTCGGCCTCGGCGACCTCCTCGAGCGTCGAGCGGAAGGCCTCGACCAGCTGGGTGGGCAGGTGGCGGACGAAGCCGACCGTGTCGGCCAGCGTGTAGCGGCGGCCATCGTCGGTCTCGCAGCGGCGAACGGTGGGGTCGAGGGTGGCGAACAGCGCATTCTCGACCAGGACGCCGGCGTCGGTGAGCCGGTTGAGCAGTGAGGACTTGCCGGCATTGGTGTAACCGGCCAGGACCACACTCGGCACCTCGTTGGCCGTGCGACGGGCCCGTTTGACGTCGCGCGCTGTCTTCATCGCCGCCAGCTCGCGGCGCAGCTTGGCCATCCGCGAGTTGATCCGCCGGCGGTCGATCTCGATCTTCGTCTCGCCGGGGCCGCGGCCGCCGATGCCGATGCCCCCGGCGGCGCGCCCACCGACCTGGCGCGACAGCGACTCGCCCCACCCGCGCAGCCGCGGCAGCAGGTACTGCATCTGGGCCAGCTCGACCTGCGCCTTGCCCTCTTTCGAGCGGGCGTGCTGGGCGAAGATGTCGAGGATCAGCGCCGTGCGGTCGACGACCTTCACCTTGGTGACCGATTCGAGCTGGCGCAGCTGGCCAGGGGTGAGCTCGCCGTCGCAGATCACCGTGTCCGCGCCGTGCAGGACGACGATGTCGCGCAGCTCCTTGGCCTTGCCCGACCCGATGTAGGTGGCCGGATCGGGCCGGTCGCGGCGCTGGATCAGCCCGTCGAGCACCTCCGAGCCGGCCGTCTCGGCCAGCCGGGCCAGCTCGACGAGCGAGTTCTCGGCCTCGGTGAGCGTCCCGGTGGTCCAGACGCCGACCAGGATGACCCGCTCGAGGCGCAGCTGCCGGTACTCGACCTCGGTGACGTCCTGCAGCTCGGTCGACAGGCCCGCCACGCGGCGCAGCGCCTGGCGTTCCTCGAGCTCGTAGTCGCCGGTGCCCGTGTCGTCGCCGGCGAACCGGTCCTCGAAATCCGTCATGTCACGTCCATCGTGACATGCGCGGGCCAGCCGTTAGCCACCCGCGAGCCAGTGGTCGTCGACCTCGAGGTCGGCCACGAGCACGGCCGGACCGGACAATTCGACATCGTCGGGGTTCCAGACGACCTCGCAGGTGCCTCCGGCGACGTCGACCCGCCAGACCGTCCCGTCGGCCCCGCTGCCGTCGTCCGTGGCCGCCGCAACCGCGGCCGCGCAGATGCCGGTACCGCAGGAACGGGTCTCCCCCACGCCGCGCTCGTGCACGCGCATCTGCAGCCACCGGGGACCCCGGCGCACGACAAACTCGACATTCTGGCCGTCCGGACGGGCCGGGGCGACGGTCGGTGGGCGGCTGAGATCCAGGGCCTCGAGCTCCTCGACCGTGGCGACCGGGACGACGACGTGCGGATTGGGGATTTCCACGGCTGTTCCGGGCGCGGGAGGGGAAGGCGCGGCGGTGGCGACCGGCCGGTCGGCAAGAACCCGGGGCAGACCCATGTGCACAGTGACGTTCCCGTCCCCGCGAATCCGCACGCATCGGATCCCGCCGCGTGTCGCCACCGCCGCATCCCTATCAACGAGCCCGGCGCGCTTTAGGTACCGAAAGAAAACCCGGGCCCCGTTCCCGCACATCTCGGCGAGGCTGCCATCGGCGTTGCGATAGTCCATGAACCAGGGCGCCTGGGCCGCGACAGCCGCGGATTCCGGGTGGTTCTCGGAGCGGACGACTCGCAGGATGCCGTCGGCGCCGAGCCCGGAATGCCGGTCGCACAGGGCCCGGACCATGGCCGCGGTGAGGTCGATGCTGCCCTCGAGGTCGGGCAGGACGAGAAAGTCGTTCTCGGTCCCGTGACCCTTTACCAGCCGCACGACTCCAGGGTAGCGAGGGCCTGTTCGGGCAGCGCCGGATCCGCGGCGTCCAGCCAGTGGACCCGGGGATCGCGGCGGAACCAGGAGCGTTGGCGGCGGACGAAGCGCCGGGTGCCCCGCACCGTCTGCTCGACGGCATCGTCGAGGTCACCGACGACCGCGCCGGTGTCGTCCAGGGCGGCGAGCAGCTGAGCGTAGCCAAGGGCCTTGCCGGCGGTCGGGCTGGCGCGCAGGCCGACGGCCAGTAGGGCCCGGACCTCGTCCAGGAAGCCGAGCACCATCATCCGATGCACCCGCTGCTCGACCCGGGCGTCGAGGTCGTCGCGGTCGAGCCCGACCTGAAGGAGGTCGTAGCGCGAGGCGAACCCCGGCATCCGGGCGGTGAACGGCGCCCCGGTCAGCTCGATCACCTCGAGCGCCCGGACGATACGCCGCCCGTTGGTCGGCAGGATCGCCGCGGCGGCGAGCGGATCCTGCTCGGCCAGCCGGGCGTGCAGAACGTCCGGTCCGAGCGCGTCGAGCTCGGCGTAGAGGCGGGTACGGATCTCCGGTGACTCCCCGGGGAACTCGAGGTGATCGACCGCACCGCGCAGATACAGCCCGGAACCGCCGACGAGGATCGGCAACCGCCCGCGGTCGTGGATCGCCGCGATCGCCAGCCGGGCCAGGAACTGGTATTCGGCCACGGCGGCCGACTTGGCGATGGGCCAGATGTCGAGCAGATGGTGTTCGACCCCGCCCCGCTCGTCCGGCGGCAGCTTGGCGGTGCCGATGTCCATACCGGCATAGAGCTGCATCGAGTCGGCGTTGACCACCTCGCCGTCGAGGCGCTGCGCCAGGACCACGGCCAGATCGGACTTGCCGGTTGCAGTCGGCCCCACCACCGCCAGCACTCGGCCCTCAGTCACGGGCCGTCCATACCGCGACAAAGTACCCGACGCCGTAGGGCGCGGCGTCGTAGAGCAGCTCGGCGTCGTAGCGACCGCCGGCGAGCAGTACGGCGGCCGCGCTCCACGCGGGCGGCCCGGCGGCGAGCAGTTCGGTGCCGAGGCCCGAATCGAAGCGCAGCCGCCCGGGGTCACCCGCGCTGAGGGCGGCGGCCACTGCGACGTCGAACGGCGCGGCCCGCTCGTCCAGATAGCCGGGTGCAGTGGGGCTGCGGCGGGCACTCCCGTCCCCCATCACGATCAGCACCTGCGGCGCGTCGGGCCGATGCCCGAGTTGGCGCACGGTGAGCGCCCCGTCCATTCCCACGGCGAGACCCATGGCACCGTGACCGGGCCCGAGGGCGTCGCGCAACAACCAGGCCCCGATCGTCAGCGACAGCGGCAGCTCGAGCAGGCCGGGCTCGTCCGCGCCGAGCGGGATCTCGAGCTCCACGCCGTATCCCGCGAGGCTGCCGCGGGCCGTCGGGTCATGCATCCGCGGACCCGGCCCGGCCCCGATGACGATGATCTCCGCGCCGGGCGTCGCCACCCGCTGGATCGCGACGCGAGCGGCCGCCCGCAGGTCGTCGAGCTCGGCCGCCGCCCCTTGTGCCACGGCCGGTACGAGGGCCGGCGGATGCGGGCAGAACACCGCTCCGCTGACCATCAGGCGAGGTTAGCGCTCGTGCCCCGTTAGACCCGATCGTGTCTAATGCTCTGTCATGGGGTCTGAGTGGGGACGCATCGACGACGACGGCACCGTCTACGTGCGGACCGCCGATGGCGAGCGCCCGATCGGATCCTGGCAGGCCGGGGACGCCGAGGCCGGATTCGCGTTCTATCACCGCCGCTACGAGGACCTCGAGACCGAGATCCAGCTGCTGGAGAAGCGGCTCGAATCGGGCGCCGGCGACCCGTCCCACACCCGCACGTCGGCGGCGGCGCTGAAGGAGCAGCTGCCCACGGTCGCGGCCATCGGCGATCTTGCCTCCCTTGATTCCCGCCTGGACGCCGTCCTCGCCGCGGCCGAAGAGAAGGCCGGGGCCGCCGTGGCCGCCCGCGCGCAGGCCCGGGCGGAGGCGATCGCGGCCAAGGAGGCGCTGGCCGTCGAGGCCGAAACTATCGCCGAGTCGGGCACGGCCTGGAAAGCATCGGGCGATCGGCTGCGCGCCATCGTCGAGGAATGGCGCCAGATCAAGGGCATCGACCGCAAGACCGACGACGCCCTGTGGAAGCGCTTCGCCGCCGCCCGGGACGCCTTCGGCCGGCGCCGCGGCCAGCATTTCGCTCAGCTGGACGCGGAACGCAGCACGGTCAAGGACGCCAAGGAGGCCCTGATCGCGCGGGCCGAGGAGCTCTCGGCGTCCTCGGACTGGAAAGAGACCGCGGCGACGATGCGCGAGCTGATGACCGAGTGGAAGGCGGCCGGCCGGGCCGGCCGCGATGTCGAGGACGCGTTGTGGACGCGCTTCCGAGCGGCTCAGGACGCGTTCTTCGCCCGGCGCTCGGACACCTTCGCCGAGCGCGACGCCGAGCAGGTCGGCAATCAGCAGCAGAAGGAGCAGCTGATCGCGCGCGCCGAAGCGCTCGACATCGGCGACCCCAAGACGGCGCAGACCACGCTGCGCGATCTGCAGTCGCAGTACGACGCGATCGGTCACGTGCCCCGCGACGCGATGCGCCACCTCGACGACCGGATGCGCGCGGCCGAGCAGCGGGTGCGCGACGCGGTCGACGCCGAGTGGCGGCAGGGCAGCACCGAGTCCAACCCGTTCCTGGCCGCCATGAAGGAGCGCTTGGCCGAAGCCGAGGCCAAGCTCGAGCGGGCCCGCAAGGCCGGCGACGCGCAGCGGATCAAGAAGGCCGAGGATGAGGTCGCCCAGCGCCGGGCGCTACTGCCCGACTGAGTCCTATCATCGGGCGATGAGCGGCACCTTCAAACCCCGGCTGTTGCACGACGTCGCCGTGCGTCCGACCGAACCCCGTGCCGTCGTCGAAGCCTTCCTCGCGGCGCTCACCGCGCCGGACATCGACGCCGCGGCCGCCCTGATGGACGAGCACATCACCTACGTGAACGTCGGCCTGCCGCCGCTGCACGGCCGGCGCCGCGCGATCGGGTTGCTGCGCCCGCTGGGCCGGCCCGGCGCGGCCTTCGAGGTCTACCTGCACGCCATCGCCGCCGAGGGTCCCACCGTGCTCACCGAACGCACCGACGTCCTCGTGTTCGGCCGGTTGCGCTGCCAGTTCTGGGTCACCGGCCGCTTCGACGTCCACGACGGTCGGATCACGCTCTGGCGTGACTCGTTCGACTATCTCGACCTGTTCCGATCGTTGTGCCGCGGGCTCGCGGGCGCCGTGGTCGCGGCCCTCCGGCCGGCCGCACCGGCCGGGGCCGACACGGCCCCAGGGCGGCACTGACCGAGCTCACGACGGGCGCGCGCCGATGGTCAGCCGGGTCGGGCCGGCTGCGGGAGCGGTGTCGGGGACGCCGCGCCAGGGCCGATGCGCGATGATCCCGCCGTCGGCGACGAGGTGATGCGGCGCCGCGTAGGTGATCGCGGCGGTGACGACATCACCCGGCCCGGCCGCACCGGCGACATGCACGAGGCGGCCATCGCGAGCCCGCCCGGAGACCCGGCCGGTGGCGCCGTCCTTGCGCCCGTCGGTCGCATTGACCAGCACCTCGACGGTGCGCCCGAGCAGAGCCGCGGCCTGCTCGCCGGCGATCGACTCCTGCAGCGCGATGAGCCGCTCGTAGCGCTCCTGCACGACCGCCTTGGGAATCTGGTCGGCCAGCTCGGCCGCGGGCGTGCCCGGGCGCTTGGAGTACTGGAAGGTGAACGCCGAGGCGAACCGCGCGGCCCGCACGGCGGCCAGGGTCTGCTCGAAGTCGTCGTCGGTCTCTCCCGGGAAGCCGACGATGATGTCGGTGCTGATTGCCGCGTCGGGCATCGCCGCGCGCACCGCGTCCAAGATCGCCAGGTAGCGCTCGCGGCGGTACGAGCGGCGCATCGCCCGCAGCACCGCGTCCGAGCCCGACTGCATCGGCATGTGCAGCTGGGGCATGACGTTCGGGGTCTCGGCCATCGCCGCGATCACGTCGTCGGTGAAGTCGCGCGGGTGCGGGCTGGTGAACCGCACCCGCTCGAGGCCGTCGATCTGCCCGCAGGCCCGCAGCAGCTTGCCGAAGGCGAACCGGTCACCGAACGAGCGTCCGTAGGAGTTGACGTTCTGCCCGAGCAGCGTCACCTCGACCACGCCCGACTCGACCAGCGCCCGGATCTCGGCCAGGACGTCGCCCGGCCGGCGATCGGTCTCGGTGCCGCGCAGCGCGGGCACGATGCAGAACGTGCAGGTGTTGTCGCACCCCACCGAGATGGACACCCACGCGCTGAACGCCGACTGCCGCCGCGAGGGCAGATCGGACGGGAAGTTCTGCAGGGCCTCGACGATCTCGACCTGCGCCGTGCGGTTGTGCCGCGCGCGATCGAGCAGGGCCGGCAGCGACGCCAGGTTGTGGGTGCCGAAGACGACGTCGACCCACGGCGCCTTCTCGAGGATCGTGCCGCGGTCCTTCTGCGCCAGGCAGCCGCCGACCGCGATCTGCATGTCCGGGTTCGCGGCCTTGGCCGGGTAGAGGTGGCCCAGGTTGCCGTAGAGCCGGTTGTCGGCGTTCTCACGCACCGCGCAGGTGTTGAACACGACCAGGTCGGGCGCGTTCGCGCCGGCCGGCCGCTCGTAGCCCGCGTCCTCGAGCAGGCCGGCCAGCCGTTCGGAGTCGTGCACGTTCATCTGGCACCCGTAGGTGCGGATCTCGTAGGTGCGGCTCATAACGAGGTCGAGGATACGGGCCGTGGATGGTCCAATGAGCCCGTGACGAGCTGGGCCGACGAGATCGGCGCTGTGCTGGATGACGACTTCTCCGGCGTCGTGTCGGTGAGCCGTGGCCCCGACGTGCTGTTCGAGCAGGCCTACGGCCTCGCCCACCGGGCGTATGGCATCCCGTGCACCCCGCACACCCGCTTCGCCATCGCGAGCGGCACGAAGACGTTCACCGCGCTGGTCGTCATGGGGCTGATCGGCGAAGGTGCGCTGACCCTGCAGACCAGTGCCCGGTCGCTGCTGGGCGACGACCTGCCGCTCATCGCCGGCGACGTGACGGTCGAACATCTGCTCACCCACACGTCAGGCATCGGTGACTACTGCGATGAGGATCTCGATGAGCCCCCGCCGTTGACGGTCGCGGTGTACGACCTCGTCGACACCGAGGACTACCTGCCGGCCCTCGACGGGTTCGCGACCAAATTCGCGGCCGGCCACCGGTTCAACTACTGCAACGGTGGCTACGTGGTGCTCGCGCTGCTCGCCGAGCGCGCCGCCGGGCGTCGCTACCACGACCTGGTCGCCGAACGGGTCTTCGCCCCGGCCGGGATGGCCGACTCCGCGTTCCTGCGCTCGGACGCGCTGCCCGGGGACGCCGCGGTGGGCTACCTCGATGACGGTCGCACCAACGTCTTCTCGCTGCCGGTACGCGGCAACGGTGACGGCGGCGCGTACACGACCGTGGCCGACATGCGCCGCTTCTGGACGGCGTTGTTCACGAGTTCACTCGTCCCGGCCGAAGTCGTTGAGCAGATGACGCGACCGCACGCCGGCGGGCCTCCGGACAACGAACGCCACTACGGCCTCGGCTTCTGGCTCACCGACTCGGCCGTCCAGCTCGACGGCGGCGATTACGGGGTGACCTTCCGCAGCAGTTACGACCCAACGTCGGCCACCGTGTGCACCGTCGTCGCCAACCTCGAGACTCGGATCAGCCCGGCGCTCGCGCGCGTGGGCGAGCTCGCGCGCAGTTAGTGGGCGATCTCGGTCGAGCGCGACTCGCGCACGACCGTCACCCGGATCTGGCCCGGGTAGGTGAGCTCGTCCTCGATCTGCTTGGCGATCTCGCGGGCCATCACTGACGACGCGAGATCGTCGACCTCGCTCGGCTGCACCATCACCCGCACCTCGCGGCCGGCCTGCATCGCGAACACCTTCTCGACGCCCTCGCGCGCGCTGGCGATCTCCTCGATCCGGGCCAGCCGCTTGACGTATGACTCGAGCGACTCGCGTCGCGCCCCGGGACGAGCGGCCGAGCAGGTGTCCGAGGCCTGGGTGAGGACGGCCTCGATCGTGCGCGGTTGCACCTCGTTGTGGTGCGCCTCGACGGCGTGCGCCACGGCCTCGTCCTCGCCGTACTTGCGCAGCAGCTCGGCGCCGATGATCGCGTGGCTGCCCTCGACCTCGTGGGTCAGCGCCTTGCCGATGTCGTGCAGGAACGCGCAGCGCTTGACCAGGGTGGGCTCGATGCCGAGTTCGGCCGCCATCACGCCGGCGATGTGCGCGGTCTCGAGCAGGTGGCCGAGGACGTTCTGGCCGTAGCTGGTGCGGTACTTCAGCCGGCCGATGGTCGGCAACAGCCGCTCGTCGACGGCGCCGATGCCGGCCTCGGCCACCGCGTCGCGGGCCGCGCGCAGGCACAGGTCGTCGACCTCGACCACGCTCTGCTCGTAGGCCTCCTCGATCCGGTGCGGGTGGATGCGACCGTCGACGATCAGCTTCTCGAGGGTCAGCCGGCCGACCTCGCGCCGCACCGGGTCGAAGCACGACAGCAGCACCGCTTCCGGGGTGTCGTCGATGAGGACGTTGACCCCGGTGACCGCCTCGAACGAGCGGATGTTGCGCCCCTCGCGGCCGATGATGCGACCCTTCATCTCCTCGGCCGGCAGATGCAGGACGCTGACCACGGTCTCGGTGGTCTGCGCGCTGGCGACCCGCTGGACCGCCTCGACGACGATCGAGCGGGCCCGCTCGGTGCCCTCGGCGCGGGCCTCGTTCTCGATGGTGCGCACCAGCATCGCCGCCTCGCGCCGGGCCGTGGTCTCGACCCCGGCCAGCAGTTCGGCCTTGGCCTGCTCGCCGGTCAGGCCGGCGATGCGCTCGAGTTCGAGCCGGTGCTGATCGGCCCGGGCGGCCAGCGCGGCGCGGTCGGCGTCGAGCTCACGCAGGCGGAGGTCCAGGGCCGCCTTGCCCGCCGTCAGGTCGTCGGCCTGGGAGTGCAGCTCGGCGGCTCGCTGGTCGAGACGGTGCTCGCGGGCGTCGAGGCGACTCTCGGTCTCGTCCAGCCGGGCGACGCGGGCGGCGTGCACGTCCTGCTGGCGGGCGATCTCGTCGGTGAGCTTGGCCGCTTCGGCCGCGCCGGCCTGGCGCGCTTCGGCCAGCACGACCGCAGCCTGCTCGCGGGCCTGGGCCAGGGTGGCCTCGATCTGGCTGTGCGTGGAATCGAGCTCAGCCCGCGCAGTGCGCCGGGTGGCATCGGCCTCGGCCTGCGCGGCGCGGCGGAGGCCGTCGGCCTCGGCCTGCGCGGCCTGGTGGATGGTCGTGAGGTCGGGCTGCGCGTGCGCTCCGACCTTCGGCGCGCCGCGCCGGGAGTAGGCGAGAACGAAGAGCAGCCCCAGGACGAACGCCGCACCGATCCCTGCGTACCAAACGCCGCTCACGCACGCCTCCCGACGCTCGGTGGAACTCGAACCAGGAGGGGATCGGCTCAGCACGTGTGCAGCACCGCGCGGCGTCAGGGCGACGCCGCTCGATCACCGCGGTCGCAGTGCTTCGGGCGTGGGAGGGACGACCCGGCCCGTTGGGGACGCTCCTTTCGATCGGAGTTCGGTGCGGCTATATCGCGGCAGCCATGGGGCGCCGTGGTGTGAGGCAGTACTCCTGGTGTTCACCTGAGGTTAGGAACGCCCGGCACACAAATCAAGTAACGACGGCTCACAGGGTGCCGACGTCGTCGTCGGCCCAGTCGGACTGCCCGGCCAGGGCCTCGCGCACGACGGCGTGGGCCAGCCCGGCCGGATAGCCCTTGCGGGCCAGCAGGCCCACCAGGCGGCGGGCCTGGACGTCGGGCGGCAGCCCGGCCAGGGCCCGTCGGCGCCGCTGGACCAGCTCGCGGGCCCGGAACTGCTCGCGGCCGGCGTCGATGGGGGCAACCGCCGAGTCGATCTGCCCTTCGAGGCCACGCTGGCGCAGCTTGGCGGCCACGGCGCGGCGGGCCAGGCCGCGCTCGCGGTGCTGTGCCTCGGCCAGACCGGCCGCCAGGGCGGCGTCGTCGATCAGCCCAACCTCGGCGTAGCGGTCGAGTACCCGGGTGGCGGCTTCGTCGGGAACGCCGCGTTTGGCCAGCGCGGCGGCCAGCTCGGCCCGGCTGCGGGCTCGCTGATCGAGCAGCCGCAGGCAGATCGAGCGGGCCACCGTCTCCGGATCGCCCAGGGCCTGTTCCGGATCGCCGGGGATGTGCTCCGGGTCGCCGGACACGACGCTCAGAAGTCGACCGGGGCCGGCAGCGGCTCGATCGGCGCGCCGGACTCGTCGACATGGGCGCCGATGCCCATCTTCTCCTTGATCTTTTTCTCGATCTCGTCGGCGAGGTCGGGGTTGTCCTTCAGGAAGCTGCGCACGTTCTCCTTGCCCTGGCCGAGCTGATCGTTGTCGTAGGT
The DNA here is from genome assembly GCA_963764485.1 of uncultured Actinomycetota bacterium. Taxonomy (GTDB): domain Bacteria; phylum Actinomycetota; class Actinomycetes; order Mycobacteriales; family Jatrophihabitantaceae; genus Jatrophihabitans. The sequence continues at coordinate 677,690 of CAVXSM010000001.1, forward strand.
GTACCAAGCCCCGGACTTGCGCACGATGCCCTGATCGACACCCACGTCGATGAGCGAGCCCTCGCGGCTGATGCCCTCGCCGTAGACGATGTCGAACTCGGCCTGCTTGAACGGCGGGGCGACCTTGTTCTTCACCACCTTGACCCGGGTGCGGTTGCCGACCGCCTCGGTGCCGTCCTTCAGCGTCTCGATCCGCCGCACGTCGAGCCGGATTGAGGCGTAGAACTTCAGCGCCTTGCCGCCGGTCGTCGTTTCCGGTGAACCGAACATCACGCCTATTTTCTCGCGCAGCTGGTTGATGAAGATCGCAGTGGTGCCGCTGTTGCTGAGCGCTCCGGTGATCTTGCGCAGCGCCTGGCTCATCAGGCGGGCCTGCAAGCCGACATGGCTGTCGCCCATCTCGCCCTCGATCTCGGCGCGGGGCACGAGGGCGGCCACCGAGTCGATGACGATGACGTCGAGCGCGCCGGAGCGGATCAGCATGTCGGCGATCTCGAGCGCCTGCTCGCCGGTGTCGGGCTGGCTGACCAGCAGCGCGTCGGTGTCGACACCGAGCGCCCGGGCGTATTCGGGATCGAGCGCGTGCTCGGCGTCGATGAAGGCCGCGACCCCGCCGGCGGCCTGGGCATTCGCGACCGCGTGCAGCGCGACCGTGGTCTTGCCCGAGCTCTCCGGCCCGTAGATCTCGACTACCCGGCCGCGCGGCAGCCCGCCGATGCCGAGGGCGACATCGAGGGCGATCGACCCCGTGGGGATGACCTCGATCGGCGCGGATACCCGGTCGCCCAGGCGCATGACGGCGCCCTTGCCGTGCTGCTTGTCGATCTGTGCGAGGGCGACGTCGAGCGCCTTGTCCCGGTCGAAGCTGGTTGCCATCGTGGCTTCCCCTCAATGCGTGTCGTGTTCGCTGGTGCGGTTCTGTCGGCGACGTTAGGGCGGGGCACCGACAGAATCGCGCCAACGCGCCCGGCTGTGGATGACTGGGCGATTTCACGTCGTCCTGTGGATACCTGTGGCGACGAGCCTAGCCGAACACCTGTTCGACTAGCGGCGACACGCCGGGCGCTTCAGCGCAGGGACGCGGGCATCTCGAACTCGGCGCAGACCGCACGCCAGATGTCCTTGGTCTCGACGCCGGCGGCCAGGGCTTCGTCGACCGTGGACCCGAGCGCCGGCAGCCGGTAGTCGGCAGCGATGCTGGCGGCGTAGGTCGCGCCGAAGCGCTCCCGCATCCGTCGCCAGAACTCGGTAAGCCGCATGACGCCCACCCTACGATCACTGGGTGACGTCGGCCGACGAGTGGTATGCCATGCCCGAACTCCGCGGGCAGCTGATCCGGCTACGACCGATCGCGAACGAGGACGCCGCGGGCTACCTCGCCGCGGCCGGTACCGGTACGGACGCCGAAGAAGTCTTCCGCTGGGTCACGACACCGGGCTCGGCTGCTACCGGCGCGCCACGCACTCTCGAGGACGCGCAGGCCGACGTGCACTCAGCCCTCGCCGCCCGAGCGCGAGGTGAACGCTTCGCCTACGCCCAGATCGACGCCGGCACCGGGGAGTTCGCCGGCAGTTCCTCCTACTACGACGTCGTCCCGGCGCTGCGCACCATCGCGATCGGCCACACGTGGCTGGGCCGGCGCTGGTGGCGGACCGGGCACAACACCGAGTCGAAGTTGCTCATGCTCACCCACGCCTTCGACACGCTCGGCGCGGCCCGGGTGGTCTGGCACACCGATATCTACAACGAGCGCTCGCAGGCCGCCATCGCCCGCCTGGGGGCCACCCGCGAAGGTGAGTTGCGCAAGCACAAGATCCGGCGTGACGGGTCGTGGCGCACGACCGTCCAGTACTCGATGACCGACGACGACTGGCCGGCGACCCGCGACCGGCTCACCGCGCGCCTAGCGCAGGGCTAGCGGTCCGTTGATCATCTCGCTGGCAACCCGCCCATAGCCGGGCCACGCGGTGCCGGTCGGTGCCGAACCGTCCCCGATCCAAGACCCGTTCCCGATCATCAATGATCTCGATCGCCGCCGACCGCTTGTGCGGATCCATCCCGATCACCACCCGCCTCACGATCTCCTCCTCCTCGCGCGATCGCCAACAAATCAGCGAGGAGGGCAGCGCTACTTCGAGCTGGGCAGACCCCTCTAGAACGATCCCACCGACCACCTCGACCGAGCCTGGCCGGGCACCGGTCGTAGCGCTAGTAGACAAGTAGCCGCGCAGCGGCTGCACAGGATGTCGGCCCTCCTCTTGGTTACCGCAGCCGACCGAATCGCGCGAGCAGGTGCCAGACCCGTTTGATCGACTGAATCTCGTACTGCCCGGATTGGGCGGCTAACCCGATGACCGCGGGTGTCACCTCGTCGCCGAGCGACCGAGCGAGCTCGACAGACTCGAGGCCGCGGTAGTCCGGATCAAGGTCAGCGGTGGCGACCCGGAAACCCGGATGCCAGCGGACACCGCATCCCGTCTCTAGGGCCGCCTGTTCCACGGCGGTACCCCTGAAACACGGATCAAGGACGATCAACTCGACATCGCGGTCCATCGTGACACCACCATGCACGTGAGCCTCGATGTAATTGTCGAGCTCGTCCTGCGCGGCCACGTCTGCCAACTCCGCGACATCTGCCAGTCGGTCCGGCCCGACCACGAGCTCGGGGTCGAACACAGAGTCCGGAAAGCAGAAGGTGGATCGTGAGACAAGATCTTGGCGCAGTTGCAAGAACGCCGAGCCGAATCGCACGGCCGGGCCTTGCGGGCATCGGCCTCGATCCCACGCCCCGTAGATCGGTCGCTCGGCCGCGGCCGCCTCGTCGTAGCGTCTCCCGAAGAGGCGGCTCTCCCATCGCCAACGATCACCACCCGGGAATGCCGTCAAACCACCGTTGGAGATGCCGGTCTCGAACTGGGATCGGTAGGCGCCGTCACGAGCAAGAGCGGTGATCACCGTGCCGCCGGCGAATGGCCAGTCGGGATGGAAGTGGATGGCGACTCGGCCGGCCGGCAAGGGCGAGCCGCGCATCGTCTGGTGGCCAAACACTGCCGAATTGTGCCCGACCACCCGCACACCCACTCTTCTGCCGCAGATCGCGACGATCTGCCGACAGCCCGTGCGCCGATGCGCTGTAGTGAATGAGGATCGCGGCGCGACGGGAGTCGGAGCAGTCCCGCGTTGGTAGGGGTAAAGCCGCACGCTTGGTAGTAGAACGAGCGCAGGTGGTCCTCGAAATCCACGTGCACGATTTCGCAGCCGGCGTCACGTGCCCTGTCAGCGGCGACGCGAATCAGTTCCCGGCCGATGCCCGATCCTCGAGCCGAGGTGGCCACCATCTCATCCTGGACCCTCGCGTGGACCAGGCCGTCCCAAATGATGTTGACGAATCCGACCATCTCGCCGGCCGATCGGGCGGTGACCCAACCGAGGCTGTGTGCATGGACCAGACGTTCCCAGTCCCACTCGTCGGCGTCGTACAGACGGGTCTCGAAGGCTTCAGCGTGAACTTCGCAGGCCGCATGCGACCGACTTCGATGCGGAAGGAGCGCCACAGAGCCCTCCGGACATGCCGCGGACAGCGCGAGCTTGAACATCCGGATCGTCTAGCCTTCGAAGTGGTGGCAGGCGACGTACGTATCGGCACATCCGGGTGGCTGTACCCCGGATGGCGGTACAACCCGAGTACACGAGTTCGAAGTTTCTACCCGCCGAAGCTGCCGCACCGGTCCGAGCTCGCGTACCTGTCGTGCCAGCTCAACAGCGTCGAGATCAACGGCACGTTCTACTCGCTGCAGCGTCCGGCAAGCTTCCGCCGCTGGTACGACGAGACCCCGGCCGACTTCACCTTCGCGGTCAAGGGCCCGCGGTTCATCACGCACATGAAGAAGCTGGCCGGGGTCGAAACCCCGCTCGCGAACTTCTTCGCCAGCGGCCTGCTCGCCCTGCGCGACAAGCAGGGTCCGATCCTGTGGCAGCTGCCACCCACGCTCGGTTTCGACGCTGACCGGCTCGCTGCGTTCTTCGCGCAGCTTCCCCGCTCGACCGGCGAGGCGGCGTGGTTGGCCCGCCGCCATGACGAGCGGCTCAAGGACCGCTCGATCACGCGAACCGACATCGACCGCCCGCTGCGTCACGCCCTGGAAGTGCGGCACAAGAGCTTCGAGGTCGCCGCCTTTCCCGCGCTGCTGCGCGAGCACGGGATCGCAGTCGTCGTCGCCGACACCGCCGGGAAGTGGCCGCTGCTGCGCGACGTCACCGCGGACTTGGTCTACGTGCGCCTGCACGGCGACCAGGAGCTGTACACCAGCGGCTACACCGACGAGGCCCTCGACAACTGGGCGGCCGAGATCCGCCGGTGGACCGCCGCCGGTCTGGACGTCCAGGTGCACTTCGACAACGACGTCAAGGTGCACGCCCCCTACGACGCCATCCACCTGGCCGAACGGCTCGGCGTCGGCCCGACCCTTTGATCGCGGATCGAGCGGTCACCGCCGCCCGATCCGCGATCAGAAGTGGCTGGGCCTGGCCACCGGCTCAGTCCTCCGGCGGGGCGTCCGGCAGCTTCTCGCCGATGAGGTCCATCACCGACGAGTCGGTGAGCGTAGTGACGTCGCCGAGTTCGCGGTGGTCGGCGACGTCACGCAGCAGGCGACGCATGATCTTGCCCGAACGGGTCTTGGGCAGCTCGGGCACGATCATGATCTGCCGTGGTTTGGCGATCGCGCCGATCTCGGAGGCGACGTGGTTGCGCAGCGTCTTGACCAGCTCGGCGCCCTCGGCCTCTTCGGTCGGGCCGCCGCCGCGCAGGATCACGAACGCCACGATGCCCTGACCGGTGGTCGGGTCGGTGGCGCCCACCACGGCGGCCTCGGCCACCGACGGGTGCGACACGAGCGCGGACTCGACCTCGGTGGTCGAGATGCGATGCCCGGAGATGTTCATGACGTCGTCGACGCGGCCCAGCAGCCACAGGTCGCCGTCGTCGTCCTTCTTGGCGCCGTCACCGGCGAAGTAGTAACCCTGGTCGGCGTAGCGCTCCCAGTACGTCTCCTTGAAGCGCTCGGGGTCGCCCCAGATGCCGCGGGTCATCGCCGGCCACGGTTCGGTGAGCACGAGGAACCCGCCGCCGCCGTTGGGCACCGGCTTGCCGTCGTTGTCGACGACCTCGGCGCCGATGCCCGGCAACGCCTTAGTGGCCGAACCCGGCTTGGTCTCGGTGACCCCGGGCAGCGGGCTGATCATGATGGCCCCGGTCTCGGTCTGCCACCAGGTGTCGACCACGGGCGTGCGATCGCCGCCGATGTTCTTGCGGTACCAGATCCAGGCCTCGGGGTTGATCGGCTCGCCGACCGAGCCCAGCAATCGCAGCGAGGACAGGTCGTGCGACTTGGGGATGTCCTCGCCCCACTTCATGAAGGTGCGGATCGTGGTGGGCGCGGTGTACAGGATCGTGATCTTGTTCTTCTCGATCATGTTCCACCAGCGGTGCTCATCCGGGCTGTTGGGCACTCCTTCGTACATGAACGACGTCGCCCGGTTGGCCAGCGGCCCGTAGACGATGTAGCTGTGGCCGGTGATCCAGCCGATGTCGGCGCCGCACCAATACAGGTCCTCGTCCGGTTTCAGGTCGAACACCGCATGGTGCGTGTACGCCGCCTGGGTCAGGTAGCCGCCGGACGTGTGCAGGATGCCCTTCGGCTTACCCGTGGACCCGGACGTGTACATCACGAACAGCGGATGCTCGGAGTCGAAGGCCTCGGGAGTGTGCTCGGTAGACTGGTTGGGGACGACGTCCTCCCACCAGACGTCGCGTCCCTCGGTCCACTCGACGTCCTGTCCCGTGCGCTTCACCACGAGGACCGTCCGGACGTCCGGGCACTTCAGCAGCGCCTCGTCCACCGCCGGCTTCAGCGCCGACGGGGCACCCCGGCGATAGCCACCGTCGGACGTGATCACCACATGCGCATCGCAGTCGATGATTCGGTCGGACAGCGCGGTGGACGAGAAGCCGCCGAACACCACCGTGTGCAGGGCGCCGAGTCGCACGCAGGCGAGCATCGCGATCACCGTTTCCGGGATCATCGGCATGTAGATCGCGATCCGGTCACCGGTCTTTACACCCAGCTCGATCAGCGCGTTGGCCGCCTTGCAGACGTCGTCCTTCAGCTCGGCGTAGGTGATCGCCCGGGTCTCGCCCGGCTCTCCCTCCCAGTGATAGGCGACCTGATCGCCGTGGCCGTCCTCGACGTGCCGGTCGACGCAGTTGTAGGCGACGTTGAGCTTGCCGCCGATGAACCACTTCGCGAACGGTGGATCCGACCAGTCGAGGACCTCGGTCCATCTCTCCGCCCAGGACAGCCGTTCGGCCTGCTTGGCCCAGAACGCCAGCCGATCGGCGTCCGCTTCGCCGTAGGCCTCAGCCGTGACATTGGCCGTGGCGGCGAACTCCTTCGACGGAGAGAACCGGCGTTCTTCATGGGACAGGTTGGAGAGTGTCTCGCTCATGCAATGAACCTATTTCGTAACGAGTCGGGCGGGAAGGGCCGCCGCAATTACGGGCCGGTGAGGGGGGCGACCGGCAGGACGACGCGCTTGAACGTGGAGTTGACGACCGCCGCGAACGACGCGTACCACGCCGCCAGCGCGGTGGCGATGCCGATCCACCCACCGAGGTTGATCCAGAAGTTGCTGTTCTTCTCGAAGTCCTCGACGCTCTCGCTGAGGAAGCCGATCATCAACGAGACGAAGGCCAGGGTCAGCAACACGAACACCACACACACCGCACGGCTGGTGCGCAGCGAGGCGACGGTCATGTATGCGGTGAAGATCGCCCACACCATCAGGTAGACCCCGACGCTGTGCAGGATGTCCTTGGGCTGGGCCTTGGCCGCAAGATCAGCCGGGAGCACGTGGTTGAGCAGGTACCAGAACGACATCCAGAACGCGCCGAAGGACGTGAAGGCCACGGCGCCGAACGTGTTCCCCTTGGTGAATTCCCACATGCCGGCGAGCAACTGCGCGAGGCCACCGTAGAACAGGGCGAGGCCGAGGACGCCGCCCTGGACCGACGTGCCCAACATGTTGGTGTTGACCACCGAAAGGAAGAACGTCGTTCCCGCGAATCCCGCCAGCCCCAAGGGGCCGGGGTCGGCGATCGAGGCACCCCAACTTGCCGCGGGCGCGGGTGGTGCTGGCTTGGCCGCTACCGGGTCACGCTGAGTCATGTGCGATTCCTCTCGACGACTGGGCAGGGGAGATCCCCGTCACTTTTCCGCCAGTTTGCCCACGACCAACGCCGCCGAAACAGACATATTCGCTGTGACCCACGTCACTGCGAGAAGGACCTGCGGGAGAGGATCAGCCGGCGACCGGGTGCGTGGCCGCGAACAGCCGGCGCAGCTCGCGCATCGTCGCCACCGCGCGCTCACGGTCGAAACGCTGGACGGCGTAGATCGCCAGCGTCTCGTCGCCGGGCAGGACCAGGCGGGCGAAGCGGACGTTGCTCGGGAACTCGACCGCCACTACCGCCGCCCACGGCACCGTGCGCCAGTCGCCGACGTAGCCGCGCAGGTGCACCGCCTGCCTGTCGGCCCGCAACCGGGGCCGGGCCGGCAGCCGCAGCCCGAGGGCGACGACGGCACCGACCACGACGGTGAAGACCTGGTCCTTCCAGGTGAAGGACGCGCCGGCGTTGTCGCGCTTCATCAACAGCGCAACCACCACGAACACGATGAAGGCGAGCGCCGCACTTGCATTGGCAATGCGGGCCGAGCGCACCGGCCGCGCCATCACGACCTCGGGCGCGGCCGGGTCGCGGTGCCTCATAGCCGGCAGGCGTGGATATCGGTGACGAGAATGCCGCGCGCGCCGAGCTGCCAGAGCTCGTCCATCACCGCGTTGGTCTCTCGGCGTTTGACCATCGAGCGGACGGCCGACCAGCCGGCCCGCAGCAACGGCGAGACGGTCGGCGACTCGATGCCCGGCGTGAGTGCCACCGCCTTCTCGACCAGCTCGTCGGGGATGTCGTAGTCCATCAACACGTACTGCCGCGCGATGATCACGCCCTGCAGCCGCCGCACGAGCTGCTCGACCCGGGCCGGGGCCGACGTGCCCTTGCGCTGCACCAGGACGGCCTGGCTGGTGAGCAACGGCTCGCCGAAAATCTCGAGGCCGGCGTTGCGCAGCGTGGTGCCGGTGGACACGACGTCGGCGATGGCGTCGGCCACGCCGAGGCGCACCGACGTCTCGACCGCGCCGTCGAGGTGGATGACCTCGGCGGTGATGCCGCGCTCGGCGAAGTAGGCCGCGACCACGCCGGGATACGCGGTGGACACCCGCTTGCCGGCGAGGTCCTCGGCCGACGTCGCGGTGCCGGGCATGGCGGCGAAGCGGAAGGTGGAGCGGGCGAAGCCGAGCGGCAGGACGGCCTCGGCCGGCGCCCCGGAATCGAGCAGCAGGTCCTCGCCGGTGATGCCGACGTCGAGCTGACCGGAGCCGACGTAGATCGCGATGTCACGCGGGCGGAGGAAGAAGAACTCGGTCTCGTTCTCGTCGTCGAGCAGGACGAGTTCGCGGCTGTCGCTGCGCTGACGGTAACCGGCCTCGACGAGCATCTGGCTGGCCGGCTCACTGAGCGAGCCCTTGTTCGGAACGGCGATGCGGAGCATGACTACCTGTCGTGTGGGAGCGGACGGACGGGACGCACGGGCGACGCTCTACAGATGTCGGTAGACGTCATCGAGCCCGATCCCCTTGCCCAGCATGATGACCTGGATGCGGTAGAGCAGCTGGCTGATCTCTTCGGCGGTGCGGTCGGCCGACTCGTGTTCGGCCGCCATCCATACCTCGGCCGCCTCCTCGACGATCTTCTTGCCCTGCTCGTGCACCCCGGCGTCGAGCGCCACGACAGTGCCCGAGCCGGACGGGCGCTCGCGCTGCCGGTCGGTGAGCTCGGCGAAGAGCTGGTCGAAGGTCTTCATCAGGGATTCAGGGTACCGGCGCAGTGTCAGCGCTCCGCGCGGCGCAGCCGCCACGGGTGCAGGTGGTGGAAGCCGCGCACCGACTCGGGCCGCCGCGACGTGAGCCGGAAGCGGTCGTCGCCGGCCAGCGCGTCGTGCATCTCGCGGTCGACGAGCACCCAACCCGGTCGCGAGATGGACGTGAGCCGGCTGGCGATGTTCACCGTGGAGCCGTACACATCGCCGAGGCGGCTGACGACGGGACCGAAGGCGAGCCCGGCGCGCAGCTCCGGCAACCGGCTGTCGGCCGCAGCCGCATCGAGCAGTTGCAGTGCGATCTCGGCCGCGCTGGGTGCGTTCTCGGCCTGGAAGAGCACCTCGTCGCCGATCGTCTTCACGATCCGGCCGCCGTGCTCGCCGACGATCTCGGTGGCCAGCGACTCGAAGCTGTCGAGCAGGTCGCGCAGGTCGGCCTCGCTGGCCTTGCGGGTCAGGGAGGTGAAGCCGGACATGTCGGCGAAGCCGATCGCCAGCGGCGCCGACAACGGCATCGTCTCGTCGTCGGCCGCGCGGGCCGCCACCCGCGCGAAGAACGCGACGAGCTGCCGGCGCCAGGCGTAGGTCTGCAGGCTCTCCATCAGCGGACCGACGTGTTCGATCAGGTCGACGACGGCGTCCTCGGAACCGATGATGTCGGGCCGCTCGGACAGCATCTCGATGAGCAGCTGCCCCTGCCACGACGCGAGGCGCGAAAACGTCTGGCCGAACAGCCGGGTCATGGCCGAGATCAGCGCGTCGTCCTCGAAACCGCACGCGCGCAGCTGCTTGACCAGCTTCAACGCCTCGACGTCGCTGTCGGTGAAGACCTTGGCGTCGTCCTCGACCACGGCGAAGCCGAGCGCACGCCACAGGGCCCGGCTCTCGTCACGGTCCATCCCGGCCCGCTCGGACACCTCGGCCGCGGTGTAGGCGCGCGGGCCGCCGAGTACCGAGGCCTCGACCCGATCGAGCAGCCGCGGGATGTCCAGGTCACTGGCCTGGGCGACCTCGGCGATGTCGGGTTGGTCGTCGGTAGCGGTCACCGCGAGCTCAGGTCGTGTGGACGATGAGCACGTCGATCGGCGCATGCCGGATGACGTCGAGCGGAACCGAACCGATGATCCGTCCGGCCAGCGTGTTGAGGCCGCGGTTGCCGACGACCAGCAGGTCCGCAGTGCGCGCCTTGGCGACCTTCTGCAACGAGTCGGCCGGCTTGCCCTCGACGGACTCGGTCTCGACCCTGGTGGCGCCGGCGGCGGCGGCCCGGTCGCGCGCCCGGCTCACGGTGTCCTCGGCCGGGGCCGAGCCCATGACCTGGTAGGCCTCGTCACCGAGGACATCCTGGGCATGCGGGTCGGGGCGCTCGGGGAAGTACGCGCACGCGATCACGAGCAGCGCGCCGGCATCGGCGGCCAGCGCGGCGGCCCGGTCGACCGCACGGAACGAGGTCTCGGAGCCATCGGTGCCCACGACGATCGTCTGATATCCGCCCATGGGCAAACCTTAGCGGCCGTAGGCGGCCAGGGTGAGCGCTGTGGCCAGCGCCGCAGTTGCGGCCTCGTGGCCCTTGTCCTCGGTCGATCCTGGCAGCCCGGCGCGGTCGAGGGCCTGCTGCTCGTCGTCGCAGGTGAGCACGCCGAAGCCGATCGGCACGCCGGTGCGCTGCGCGACCAGGGTCAAACCGGTGGTGGCCGCCTGGCAGACGTACTCGAAGTGCGGAGTCCCGCCGCGGATGACCACCCCGAGGGCGACCACGGCGTCGATTCCCGCGCCGGCCACCCGGGCCGCCGCGACGGGCAGCTCGAAGACACCCGGCACCCGCAGCTCGGTCACATCGCGGACCCCCGCCGCGGTGAGCGCGCGCCGGGCTCCCTCGAGCAGGCCGTCCATGACCGCGGCGTGCCACTGGCTGGCGACGACCACCACTCGCAGGTCCTCGGCCCCGTCGACGGTCAGGACCGGCGCGCCGTCACCACTCATGCCGGGCCGGTCTCGTCGTCGCCGTCGCCGCCGCCGCCGAAGTCGAGGTCGTGACCCATCCGGTCGCGCTTGGTCTGCAGGTACCGGATGTTCTCGGGATTGGCGTGGACGGGCAACGGTTGCCGGCCGGTGATCCGCAGCCCGTAACCCTCGAGCCCGGCCCGCTTGGCCGGGTTGTTGCTGAGCAGCCGCATCGACCGGACGCCGAGGTCGACCAGGATCTGCGCGCCGGTGCCGTAGTCGCGGGCATCGGCCGGGAGCCCCAGTTCGAGGTTGGCGTCGAGCGTGTCCGAGCCCGCGTCCTGCAGTTGGTAGGCCTGCAGCTTGTGCAGCAAGCCGATGCCGCGGCCCTCGTGGCCGCGCACGTAGAGCACGACGCCCCGCCCCTCGCGGGCGACTGCGGCCAGCGCGGCGTCGAGCTGGGGGCCGCAGTCGCAGCGCAGCGAGCCGAACACGTCGCCGGTGAGGCATTCGGAGTGCACCCGGACGAGCACGTCCTCGCCATCGCCGACCTCGCCGAAGACGAAGGCGACGTGTTCGCGCTGGTCGTAGCTCGACGAGTAGCCGACCGCGGTGTACTCGCCGTAGCGCAGCGGCACCCGAGCCGAGGCCACTCGCTCGACCAGCTTCTCGAACCGGCGCCGGTAGGCGATCAGGTCGGCGATGGTAATCAGGGCGAGATCGTGCTCGTCGGCGAAGACCCGCAGCTCGTCGGCGCGGGCCATGCCGGCCGGGTCCTTCTCGCTCACGACCTCGCACAGCACGCCGGCCGGGTGCAGCCCGGCCAGCAGGGCGAGATCGACCGCGGCTTCGGTGTGCCCGGGGCGGCGCAGGACGCCGCCGTCCTTGGCCCGCAGCGGAACCACGTGGCCGGGCCGGGAGAAGTCGGCGGCCGTGGACACGGGGTCGGCGAGCAGTCGGATGGTGTGCGCGCGGTCGCTGGCCGAGATGCCGGTGGACACGCCCTCGCGGGCGTCGACGGTGACGGTGTACGCGGTGCCGCGGCGGTCCTGGTTGGTGTGGAACATCGGCGGCAGGTCGAGCCGGTCGGCGTCGGCCTCGGTCAGCGGCACGCAGATGTAGCCCGAGGTGTAGCGCACCATGAAAGCGATGAGGTCGGGGGTCACCAGCTCGGCGGCGAAGATCAGATCGCCCTCGTTCTCGCGATCCTCGTCGTCGATCACCACGACGGCCTTGCCCGACTTGATGTCGGTGATGGCCCGCTCAACGGTGTCCAATCGAATCGTCATCGATCCTCGTCTCCGCCGCGGAGGATTCGGCTCTTCGGGCGAGCGCTCATCGCGTCGTGGTTTCGAGGAGGCGAGCGACGTACTTGGCCAGGACGTCGGTTTCGAGGTTCACCGGATCGCCCGGCGCCTTGCCGCCGAGGGTGGTGGCCCGCAGCGTCTCGGGGATGAGGCCAACCTCGAACCAGTCCGGTCCGACCGCGGAGACGGTGAGCGAAACGCCGTCGACCGCGATCGATCCCTTCTCGGCCACGAAGCCGGCCAGCTCGGCCGGGACGTCGAACCGCACGGCTTCCCATGCGTCGCCCGGGGTGCGCGAGACGACGACGCCGGTGCCGTCGACATGGCCCTGGACGACGTGCCCGTCGAGCCGCGCGTCGGCGCGCACCGCCCGCTCGAGGTTGACCCGGTCGCCCACCGCGAGGGTGCCGATGTCCGAGCGCTTCAGCGTCTCGCCCATGACGTCGAACTCGATGGCGGTGAGTTCGCCCGGCTGCCAGCCCACGACGGTCAGACACACGCCGTTGACGGCGATGGACGCGCCGTGGGTGATGTCTTCGGCGATCCGGGCCACTCGCACCGTCAGCACGGCGGAGTCGCCGCGGTGGTCGAGGGCGGCGACCTCGCCGACCTCTTCGATGATCCCGGTGAACACCTGCGTCCTACTCCCCTGTGCTCGGGCCGGCCCAGCGCGGGCGCCCGACCACCTTGATGTCCGCACCGAGCCGGGTCACCGACTCGATGTCCAACGTTGCGGCATCGGCGAGTGTTCCGATCCCGGCATCGCCGAGGGCGGCCGGGCCGGATCCCAGCAGCGTCGGCGCGAGGTACGCAATCACCTCGTCCACGCACTGGGCCTCGACGAACGCTCCTGCCAGCGTAGGGCCGCCTTCCAACAGGACGTGGCGCACACCCCGGTCGAACAGGGCTTTCAAGGCGAACCGCGGCACGGCTGTGTCGAGGACCACTGTCTCAGCCGCTGTGTCGAGCACCCGGGCGTCGTCGGGCACCCGGTGCCGGCGGTCGAGGACGACGCGCAGCGGCTGGTATTCGGCCAGCGCGTCGCCGTCGCGGACGGTCAGCTGCGGGTCGTCGGACAGCACCGTGCCGCTGCCGACCAGGATCGCGTCGACCGTCGCCCGCAGGTTGTGCACGTCGGCTCGGGAGCCGGGCGACGAGATCCACCGCGACGTGTGGTCGGCCGCGGCCACCCGGCCGTCGAGGGTCGCCGCGTACTTCCAGGTGACGTAGGGCCGGCCGGTGCGCACCGCGTGCAGCCACGGCCGCAGGGCGCCGCTCGCGGCCGCGTGCGATTCGACGTCGCCGACGACGTCGATTCCGGCCGCGCGCAGCCGATCGGCGCCACCTGCGGCGTCGGGGTTCGGGTCGTCGACCGCGTAGACGACCTTGGCCACGCCGGCCGCGATGAGTGCGTCGGCGCACGGCCCGGTGCGGCCGGTGTGGGCGCACGGCTCGAGGGTGACCACGGCGGTGCCGCCGCGGGCCGCGTCACCGGCGTCGAGCAGCGCCCTTGTCTCGGCGTGCGCACCGCCGGCCGGTTCGGTCGCGCCTTCCCCGGCCAGATGACCGGTGGCGTCGAGGATCACCGCGCCGACCGCGGGGTTCGGACTCGTTCGGCCACGCACGGTTTCGGCCAGGACCAGGGCGCGATGCATGGCCGCCTGCTCGGCCTCGGTCGGCGGCATCAGCCGGGCATCGCGGCGCGGGCCTGCCCGCGCAGCGCGTCCACGGCCCGGCCGGGGTCGTCGGCCCCGAAGACCGCCGAGCCGGCGACGAAGACGTCGGCCCCGGCCGCGGCCGCCGCCTCGATGGTGTCGCCGGAGATGCCGCCGTCGACCTCGATGAACAGGCGCAGGTGCCCGGCCTGCACCTCGTCTCGTGCGCGGCGCACCTTGGGCAGGACCTCGGCCATGAAGTCCTGCCCGCCGAAGCCGGGCTCGACGGTCATGACCAGCAGGGTGTCGAACTCTCCGAGCAGCTCGAGATAGGGCTCGAGCGGGGTGCCGGGCTTGAGGGCCAGCCCGGCGAGCGCGCCGGCCTGCCGGATCGCCCGAGCGGTCTGCGCCGCGTCGGTGGCGGCCTCGACGTGGAAGGTGACGTTGGCCGCGCCCGCCTCGGCGTAGCCGGGCGCCCAGCGGTCGGGATCGTCGATCATCAGATGGCAGTCGAGCGGCAGCTCGGTGGCGGCGTGCAGGCTCTTCACCACCGGCAGCCCGAGGGTCAGATTCGGCACGAAGTGCGCGTCCATCACGTCCACATGCAGCCAGTCGGCCCCGGCCACCGCGTCGGCGGCCTCCGCCAGGCGGGCGAAGTCGGCCGACAGGATGCTCGGCGCGATCATCGGCTCGGCCCGACCTGGACGGTTCACGTCACCACCCTAGGACGCCGCCTTTGTTAGCGTGTCGGCCTCGCCCCCGGGCAGTGGGGGCAGTGACCTTCGGGAGAGGTCGATGACGGGTCGTCACGCGCGCCGGACCGCGTTGGGGTTGGCCGTCGGCGCCGCCTTGGTCGCCACGGCCTGCAGCAACGGCACCAACGGCAAGGGCACGACTGCCCCCGGTCTGACGAGTCCGGCCGCCGGCTCCGGCTCCGGCAGTTCGGGTTTCCCGTCAACGCCGGCATCTAGTGGCAGCAGCGCGGGCGGCGGCTCGTGTGTCTCCGGAGCCGGCTACTGCGACACCTTCGGCGACGCGAGCACCGGCTGGGCGGTCGAGAACAAGCCGCACTTCTTCGCCGGCTACGACAAGTACCTCGGCGGCACCTATCGGGTCGGCGAACGCACCGCAGCGACCGTGTCCGAGCCGGCGCCGACCGACATCACCAAGCTCGCCGCCGACTACAGCGTCCAGGTGGATGTCGACGCGGTGCTGGCCAACACGATGCCGGCGACGAGCTCGTTCGGGATCTCGTGCTGGGAGCACGCGTCGTCCGACGGCTCGAGCACCGCCGGCTTCGTGTTCCTGGTGTCCGCCACGAACACGAGCATCGGGCTGTGGAGCGACACCGACGGCGCGTATCACGAGATCGTGAGCCAGCCGACGCCGCCCGGCGCGCTCAAGACCGACGGCACCCCGAACCACCTGACCGCGACCTGCGTTCAGGACCGTTCGAGCGGCTCGGTCCAGGCCCAGCTCGGCATCAGCGTCAACGGCGCCTCCGCCGTGACGACCACCTACGCCAAAAGCGTGAAGACCCACACCTGGGCCGTCGGGACGCACGCCGGCCTGCTGGCCTCGGGTCTGGGCTCGGACATCTTCTACGACAACTTCGCGCTGACCGCGAAGTGACCGCTTGATCGGCCCGGTGATCAGTCCCGGCTGATCAGCGCGCAGAACATCGCGTCGGTGCCGTGCCGGTGCGGCCACAGTTGGACGGTCGGTCCGGTGCCGAGCGCGTCGACGCCGGCGAAGGCGGCCCGCGCGTCGAGCAGGGTGTGCCCGGCCACCACGGCCGCGGTCTCGGCCGGATGCGGGGAGCAGGTCACGTAGGCCACCACGCCGCCGGGACGGGTGAGCCGAACGGCGGCCGCGAGCAGCTCACGCTGCAGCTCGGCCAGCTCGTCGACGTTGTCGGCGCGCCGCCGCCACCGCGCCTCGGGCCGGCGCCGCAGCGCCCCGAGCCCGGAGCACGGCGCGTCGACCAGCACCCGGTCGTAGCCGCCGTCCAGCGCGGGGAACTCGCGGGCATCGCCGACCCGGAGGTCGACGGCCCACGGCTCGGTCACCTGGCCGACCAGGGTGGCGCGGTGCGGGCGCAGCTCGTTGGCGGTGACGATCGCGCCGCGCTCGGCGGCGACCGCGGCCAGCAGGGCGGTCTTACCTCCGGGGCCGGCACACAGGTCGAGCCAGCGCTCGTCCCGCCCGACGATCGGAGCCGCGGCGAGGGCGAGCGCGCAGAGCTGGCTGCCCTCGTCCTGCACGCCGGCGCGACGCCCACGAACGGCGCTCAGCGCGCCCGGGTCGCCGCCGGACATCCGCACCGCGTAGGGCGAGTACGGGCCGGGTTCGCCGTCGCTCTCGAGCACGAGTTCGTCGCGCCCGATGCGTCCCGGCCACGCGACCAGGTGCGTGCGCGGGCGTTCGTCGTCTGCGGCCAGGGCGCGCTCGGTCTCGTCGAGGTCGTCGTCGAGCGCCGCGGCGAAGGCGTCCACGATCCATTCGGGGTGGGCGGTGTGCACGGCCAGCGACCGGCGGCGGCTGCCGCCGGCCGACAACTCGTCGGCCCACGTGTTCCAGTCCCGCACGGTCACCTTGCGCAGGATCGCGTTGACGAAACCCCCGGCGCGGCCGTGCCCGACTGCGTGCGCGAGGTCAACCGTCGTCGCCACCGCGGCGTGTGACGGCACCCGGGTGCGCAGCGCCTGATAGGCCCCGAGCCGGAGCAGGTCGAGCACCCCGGGCTCGACCTCGGCCAGCTCGCGGTCGGTGGCGCGGGCCAGGATCTCGTCGAGCGTGCCCTGCGCGCGCAGGGTGCCGTAGCCCAGCTCGGTGGCGAGGCCGGCATCACGTCCGCTGAGACCGCGGGCGCCCAGCAGACCGGGCAGGGTCAGGTTGGCGTAGGCGTCCTGCTCGTCGACCGCTCGCAGCAGCTCGTAGGCCACGATGCGGGCCGGATCGGCCGGCGCCCGGCGGCGCGGGGCGGCCCGGTCAACCAAGCCGCTCGCCGCTCTCGATGCGCGCGCCGCGCGCCCAGTCGGGCGCGGGCATCGGGCGCTTGCCCGGCGGCTGGACCTGACCGAGTTCGACCTCGATGCTCGCGGTGCCGACGGTGACCGCCGAGCGCTCGACCCGCAGCTCCCCCGGGGCGAGGGCGTTGGCGCCGCACAGGCGGACCGGGCCGAGCTTGAGCCGCTCGTCGCGCAACGTCGTCCAGGCGCCGGGGTGCGGGGTGCAGGCGCGGATGGCCCGGTCGACGTGTCGGCCCGGCGCGGTCCAGTCGATGCGGGCGTCGTCCACTGTGATCTTCGGCGCGAGGGACACGCCCTCGCCGGTCTGCGGGACGGCCACCAGGCTGCCGCTGTCGATGCCGTCCATCGTCGCGACCATCAGCCCGGCTCCGCTCGCCGCGAGCCGTTCGAGCAGGGTGCCGGCGGTGTCGTCGGGACGGATGGTCTCGGTGACCACGCCGTAGACCGGTCCGGTGTCGAGACCGGCCTCGATGAGGAACGTCGACGCCCCGGTGACCTCGTCGCCGCGCAGGATGGCGTGCTGCACCGGCGCCGCCCCGCGCCAGGCCGGCAGCAGGGAGAAGTGCAGGTTGACCCAGCCGTGCCGGGGCACGGCGAGGGCCGCGGCCGGCAGCAGGGCGCCGTAGGCGACGACCGGGCAGCAGTCGACCTCGAGCGCGGCCAACTCGGCGAGGAAGTCCGGTTCGCTCGGGCGGGCCGGGGTGAGCGCGGCGATACCGGCGGCCGTGGCGAGCTCGGCCACTGGCGAGTTGGTCGTGCGCCGGCCGCGCCCGGCCGGCGCAGCGGGCCGGGTGATCACCGCGACGACGTCGTGCCGCGGCGAATCGAGCAACGCCCGTAGCGTCGGGACGGCCGCCGCCGGCGTGCCCGCGAACGCGAGCCTCACCGGCTCACGGCCCGAGGCCGGGCGCCGAATGCGGGCTGAGCTTGATCGTCGGATTCGCCCGGTCGGCCCATGGGGCCTCGCGGATGGCCTTCATAGCGGCCTTGCGGGTCTCGGCGTCTAGGCGGTCGACGAACAGCACACCGTCGAGGTGATCGGTCTCGTGCTGTACGCAGCGGGCGAGCATGTCGGTGCCCTCGACCGTGATCGGATCGCCGTACATGTTCTGCCCGTGGGCGACGACATTGGCCTTGCGGCGGCAGTCGAAGGTGAGGCCCGGGATGGACAGGCAGCCTTCGGGGCCGTCCTGGTCCTCGTCGTCCGGGAAGTGCAGCACCGGGTTCACGAGGTGACCGGACATCGAGTCGTGGACGTGGAAGGTGAACACCCGCAGCCCCACGCCGATCTGGGGGGCGGCGAGGCCCTGCCCGGGCGCGTCGAACATGGTCTGGGCCAGATCGGCGACCAGCGCGCGCAGCTCCTTGTCGAAGTCGACGACGCGCTCGGCCGGCGTGCGCAGCACCGGATCGCCGAACAGGCGGATCGGCTGCACAGTCACGGACGCTCACTCACGGGTGATGAGTCTAACGAGACCCGGCTGGCACAGCCGACCTACGATAGTTAGGATGGCTAACGAAAGGTAGGTATCAGTGCGCCAGTCCGAAGCCCACGATCGCCGGGTCGCCCTGTCCGTCACCACCGTCGGCATCCTCGCCGCGACGCTGAACTCGTCGATCCTGCTCATCTCGCTGCCGGCGATCTTCCGCGGGCTCGGCCTCGATCCCCTCGCCCCGGCCAACATCTCCTACCTCCTCTGGATGTTGATGGGCTTCCTGCTCGTCACGGCCGTCCTGGTGGTGACCTTCGGCCGCCTCGGCGACCAGTACGGCCGGGCCAAGCTGTTCAACCTGGGTTTCCTGATCTTCACCATCGCCTCGATCGGCTGCGCGCTCGTGCCGAACAGCGGCGCGGCCGGCGCGCTGGAGATCATCGTGCTGCGGGTCGTCCAGGGCGTAGGCGGCGCGATGGTGATGGCCAACTCCACCGCGATCATCACCGACGCCTTCCCGGCCGACCGCCGCGGCTTCGCGCTCGGCGTGAACCAGGTGTCGGCCCTCGCCGGCTCGTTCCTCGGCCTGATCATCGGCGGCGTCCTGTCCGAGTGGCACTGGCGCGCGGTCTTCTGGGTCAGCGTCCCGGTCGGCGTGTGGGGCACCTGGATGGGTTACCGGACGCTGCACGACAAGCCGCGCGATCGCAGCCGCAAGATCACCATCGACTGGTGGGGCAACATCACGTTCGGCGTCGGCCTGATCGCCGTGCTCGTCGCGATCACCTACGGCCTGCAGCCCTACGGCGGACACACGATGGGCTGGACGTCGCCCAAGGTGCTCGGCGGCATGATCGCCGGCATCGCGCTGCTGATCGCCTTCGGCTTCATCGAGACCCGCTCCGCCGACCCGATGATCGACCTGCGGCTGTTCCGCATCCGGGCCTTCGCCGCCGGGCAGACGGTTAACCTGCTCGCGGCCATGTCCCGCGGGGGCCTGCAGTTCATGCTCATCATCTGGTTGCAGGGCATCTGGCTGCCGCTGCACGGGTACAACTTCGCCGACACGCCCCTGTGGGCGGGCATCTACATGCTGCCGCTCACGGTCGGCTTCCTGATCGCCGGACCGGCCTCGGGCGCAGTGTCCGATCGTTTCGGTGCCCGCGCCTTCGCGACCGGCGGGCTGCTGCTCACCGCCGTCACGTTCGTCGGGCTCATCGCGCTGCCGGCCGATTTCAACTACGTCCTGTTCGCCCTGCTGCTCGGGTTCAACGGCATCGGCATGGGCCTGATGGCCGCGCCAAACTCGGCCGCGATCATGAACGCGGTACCCGCCGCACAGCGTGGAGCCGCCTCCGGCATCCGGGCCACCGGCATGAACGCCGGCATGGTCCTATCGATGGGCGGTTTCTTCACCCTGATGGCCGTCGGCCTGTCGAGCCGGCTGCCGCAGGCGCTGCACCACGGACTGACCGCCGCCGGCGTCTCGCCGCAGGCCGCCGATGCCGCGTCGCACGTCTCGCCGGTGGGCACGCTGTTCGCCGCATTCCTCGGCGACAACCCGATCAAGGAGCTGGTGCCGAACCCGGGCGCCGGCGCCGACACGGCCAAGATCTACGGGCCGGGGTTCTTCCCGCACCTCATCGCCGACCCGTTCCGGCACGGGCTGCTGATCGCGTTCACCGCGTCGATCCTGATGCTGCTGCTGGCCGCGGGCGCGTCTCTGATGCGCGGTGAGCGCTACGTCCACGACGACATCGACGGCGAGTCACGGTCAGGGTCGATCGTCGAGGCGACCGCGCGCGAGGGTGACGCGCTGGCCGTGCCCGCGGTTCTCGGCGAGGACGTCGCCTACGACGACGCCCTGTCCGGCCGTCGACCGGGCACCTAGCCGATCACGATCGGTCGGCCTCGGCGGCGCGGATCGCTCGGACCACGGCCTGATCGGCCACGCGCTGCTCGTACTCGTCCCGCGCGCCGAGATCGATCGCGGTCAGGGCGCGGGCATCGTCGAGCAGCCGCCGGCCCAGCCGGAAGATCGGTTCGGGTACGAGCGCGTTGACCAGGTCGAAGAGCCGCAGGTAGCCCGGCACCGGGATCTCGGGCCGCCGGGTGCGCACGCTCGCCACGATGGCGCGGGCCACGTCCTCGGGCTCGACGGTCGGCAGGCCGTGGCCGAGCTGCACGCCGGCCACCAGCCCGGTACGGACAGCGCTCGGCAGCACCGCGCTGACGCTGACCCCGGAGGCGGCGAACTCGTGCCGGACGGCCAGCGACAGGCCCAGCGCGCCGAACTTGCTCGCGTTGTAGACCGCCATGCCGGGGACAGCCATCTTGCCCGCCATCGAGGCGACGTTGACGACGTGCCCGCTGCCGCGCTCGATCATGGCCGGCAGGACGAGGCGCATGCCGTGGATGAGACCCCACACGTTGACGTCGAGCGTCGTGGCCGACAAGGCGTCGGACTCATCCAGGAAGCCGCCGAGGGGCATCACGCCGGCGTTGTTCACCAGGATGTCGATCCGGCCGAAGCGCCCGACGATCTCGTCGACGCACTGGGCGAACGACGCCCGCGACGTGACGTCGAGCGCGAAGGCGTTCGCGTCGATCTCGACTGCAGCCTCGTGGGCGACCGGCAGATCGAGGTCGCCGATGCAGACGGTGGCCCCGCGCGCGCGGAACGCGGCCGCGGTGGCCCGGCCGATGCCCCGGCCGCCGCCGGTGACCAGCACGACGGACTCGGCGATGGTGATCGGCGGGTATCCCATGGCGTTCCTTCGCGTCGGCGGCCGGATCGGGAGACTATCCGACGCGGCGGGCTCAGATGAGGACGTGCGGGTCGAGCTCGATGCGGACGGGTTCGGCCGAGCGCCGCGCCGAGCGGCCGGCCGCCGCGGTCCGGAGCTGATGGGCCAGCTCGGCGCCGGCCGCGCGCGGCACCCGCACGAGCACCCGCTCGCCGTCGCCGTCGACCGGCACCGGGCCGACGACCTGTGCCCCGGCGGGCAGGTCGGCGGCGGCGAGCAGCTCGGCTACCGCCGTAGGCGAGCCGGAGAGCGACGCCATCCGGGTGACCGGGGGGAAGCCGAGTTCGCCGCGTTCGGCCAGCTCGCGCGCCGCGGCGCCGGCCGGATCCCAGCGCACCAGGGCCTGCACCGCCGGGATGCCCGCGTCGGCGCCGAGCACGACCGTGCCCCCGGCCCGGACGAGGGCGGCCGCGTTCGCCCAGCGGCGCAACGCCTCCTCGCCGGCCCGCAGGTCGGCGCGCGAGAGCAGCGCCCAGCCGTCGAGCAGCAGGGCCGCGCCATAACCACCCGGGCACAGGGGCTCGGCGCCCGGCGTGGCGACGACGACGGACGGCTCGGCGGGGACGTCGTCGAGCACGTGGTCGCCGCCCGAGGTGCGCACCGGCACGCCGGCGAAGGCGCGGCCGAGCTCTTCGGCGGTGCGCCCGGCCCCGACGACGGCGGCCCGCAGCCGCCGCTCGCCGCACGTGGGGCAGATCCAGTCGCCGGCCGGGCGCCCGCACCACCGGCAGCTGGGCACCTCGCGCTGCGAGCGCGCGGCCAGCGGGCCGGAGCAGACCGCACAGCGGGCCGGGGTGCGGTCGCGGGCGCAGGCCAGCACCGGGACGTACCCACGCCGCGGCACCTGCACGAGCACCGCGTGCCCGGCGTCGAGGGCGGCCCGCGTGGTGCGCCAGGCCAGGCTGGGCAGCCGGGCGGCGGCCGCGGCCGGGTCGCGGGCGATTTCGACGTCGTCGGCGACCGGCCGCACGCGCGGCGCTACCGAGCGCAGCAGCGCGCGGTCGGCGACGATCTCGTGGGCCCAGCCGGACTCGACGAGCAACTGGGCCTCGGCCGTCCGGGCAAACCCGCCGACCAGCAGAGCGGCGCCGGTGCTGGCCGAACGGAGCGCCAGCACGTCGCGAGTGGTGGGGTAGGGCGCGCGCGGCTCGGCGTGCAGGTCGTCACCGTCGTCCCACACGACCAGCAGGCCCGGATCAGCGATCGGGGCGTACGCCGCCGCGCGGGTGCCGATCGCGATCCGGACCGTGCCGCGGCGCAGCGACAGCCACCGCCGGTAGCGCTCGGCCGGGCCGAGTTCGGCCGCCAGCGCGACGTGCCGCCCGCGGCCGAGGACAACCGTCAAGGCGGCGTCGAGTCGGGCGAGGTCGCGGGCGTCCGGAACGACGAGCACCGCGCCGCGCCCGGCCTCGAACGCGACCCGCGTCGCGTGGGCCAGCCGGGCCGGCCAGTCCTCCCCCGGCAGCGCCGACCACACGGCCCGGGCCGGGCGGGCGCCGCCGACGGCCGCCAGGAATGCCGCCCCGGCCCGGTAGCGGGCCAGCGCGTCATCGCCCGGGTTCGCGGCGGGCAGCGGATCGGCCGGGCGCTCGGGCGACGACTCGGCCGCCGCATGCCGGGCCGGCACGCCGAGTCGCACCACATCGACGAAGTTGCCGGCCCAGCGGTCGGCGACGGCCCGGAACAACGCGGTCGTCTCGGGGGTCAGGACCGGCTCGGCGCCGACCGCCCGCTCGACGTAGGCCAGCTGGCCGTCGTGGTCGCTGCCCGCGACCCGCTCGAGCACGTAGGCGTCGACCAGCCGGCCGGCGAAGCGCACCCGGACCCGCGAACCGGCCGTCACGAGATCGTCGAGGGTCGTCGGCACCAGGTAGTCGAACGGCCGGTCGAGGTGCGGCAGCGGCACGTCGACCATCAACCGCACCACCGGATCGACCGCCGCCGGTTGCCGCCCCACCTTCGGTTGCGCAGGACGCCGGCTGGTCACGCAGTGTTCCTACCAGCCCGCCACGACCGTTCCGCTGGAACACAAGCGCCGAAGTTGACCACCTACGCGATGAGCGCTCGCGCGAAGCGCCCCGCCGCCGCGTGAGCGCAGCGAGCTTGCGGGCGAGCGTCAGCGAGCAGCGGATCGGCGATGGACCCGAGCGCAGCGAGCGGTCCTTGAGGAGACCCACCCACGGCGGATCAGCTGTTGGCGATTTTCGCCAGCTGCTCGGCGCGGTCGGTGCGCTCCCAGGTGAAGTCGGGCAGCTCGCGACCGAAGTGGCCGTAGGCGGCCGTCTGGGCGTAGATCGGCCGCTTGAGGTCGAGGTCGCGGATGATCGCGGCCGGGCGCAGGTCGAAGACCTGGTCGATGGCGTCGATGATCTTGTCGACGTCGACGGTCTCAGTGCCGAAGGTCTCGACGAAGAGCCCGACCGGCTGGGCCTTGCCGATCGCGTACGCGACCTGGACCTCGCAGCGCGAGGCGAGCTTGGCCGCCACGACGTTCTTGGCGACCCAGCGCATGGCGTACGCCGCCGAGCGGTCGACCTTCGACGGGTCCTTGCCGGAGAACGCGCCGCCGCCGTGCCGGGCCATGCCGCCGTAGGTGTCGACGATGATCTTGCGGCCGGTCAGGCCGGCGTCGCCCATCGGGCCGCCGATGACGAAGCGGCCGGTGGGGTTGACCAGCAGCCGGTAACCCTCGGTGTCGATGCTGAGGCCCTCGAGGACGGGGCGGACCACGTGCTCCTCGATGTCGGGCTTGAGCAGCGTGTCGAGGTCGATGTCGTCGGCGTGCTGGCTGGAGACGACGACGGTGTCGAGCCGGGTGGCCACGCCGTCGACGTACTCGATGGTGACCTGGGTCTTGCCGTCGGGGCGCAGGTAGGGCACGGTGCCGTTCTTGCGCACCTCGGTGAGCTTCTCGGCCAGCCGGTGCGCCAGCCAGATCGGCAGCGGCATGAGCTCGGGGGTCTCGTCGCTGGCGTAGCCGAACATCAGGCCCTGGTCACCGGCGCCCTGGCGGTCGATCGGGTCTTCGACGCTCTCGCCGACGCGCGACTCGTACGCGACGTCGACCCCCTGGGCGATGTCGGCGGACTGGCTGCCGATCGAGACGCTGACGCCGCAGGACTCGCCGTCGAAGCCCTTGCGCGACGAGTCGTAGCCGATCGCCAGGATCCGCTCGCGCACCAGCGCCGGGATGTCGGCGTAGGCCGAGGTGGTGACCTCACCGGCCACATGCACCTGACCGGTCATGATCAGGGTCTCGACCGCGACCCGGCTTTCCGGATCCTCGGCGAGCAGGGCGTCCAGAATCGAGTCGCTGATCTGGTCGGCAATCTTGTCCGGGTGTCCCTCGGTGACGGACTCGGACGTGAACAGGCGGCGGGTCACAAAGTACTCCCGGGAAGAAGGTCCAAAGGGGTTCGCGGAAGTCTACCGGCCGCAGCTGGCAGCTCGGTCACGAGAGTCGGGCCGCGACCGAGTCCCACAGCGCGGCGGCGAGGACGGCCTTCGGGCCGACGTCGACGACGGTTTCGCTGCCGTCGGCCCCCAGGATCACGCCGGCGTTGTCGGGCTGGCCGAACGCCCGCCCCGGGCCGACCGCGTTGACGACGAGCAGGTCGCAACCTTTGCCCGCGAGCTTGGCCCGGCCGTGGTCGAGGACGGACGCGTCGCTGTCGCCGGTCTCGGCGGCGAAGCCCACCAGCACGCGGCCCGGGCGGCGGGCGGCGACGAGTTCGGCCAGGACGTCCGGGTTCTCCTGCAGCGCGATCGGCGCGGGCAGACCACCGGACTTCTTGATCTTGTGATCGACGGTGTCGGACGGCCGGAAGTCGGCGACCGCGGCGGCCATCACCACGACGTCGGCGTCCTCGGCCGCCTTGTGGACGGCGTCGCGCAGATCGACCGCGCTGAGCACCCGGACGACGTCGACCCCGGCCGGGTCGGGCAGGTCGACGTTGGCGGCGACCAGGGTGACCCGCGCGCCGCGGGCGGCGGCCACCGCGGCGATGGCGTAGCCCTGGCGGCCCGATGATGCGTTGCCGAGGAACCGGACCGGATCGAGCGGCTCGCGGGTGCCGCCGGCGCTGACCACGACCGAGCGGCCGCCGAGGTCGTGCGGCAGGGCGGCCGGGCGGAGCAGCAGCAGCTCGGCCAGCTGGGCGATCTCGAGGGGTTCGGGCAGGCGACCCTTGCCGGTGTCGGCGCCGGTGAGCCGGCCGCTGGCCGGCTCGAGCACGATCGCTCCCCGCCGGCGCAGGGTGGCGACATTGTCCGTGGTGGCCGGGTGCTCCCACATCTCGGTGTGCATCGCGGGCACGAACAGCACCGGGCAGCGCGCGGTCAGCAGCGTGTTGGTGAGCAGGTCGTCGGCCAGCCCGTGGGCGGCGCGGGCCAGCAGATCGGCCGTGGCCGGCGCCACCACGACGAGTTCGGCCCGGCGGCCGAGCTGGACGTGCGTGACCTCGGCGGCGCCGGTCCAGACGTCGGCGGCGACCGGGTGGTGCGACAGCGCGGCCCAGGTGGCCGCTCCGACGAACTGCAGGGCAGCGGCGGTGGGCACCACCGTGACGTCGTGCCCGGATTCGGTCAGCCGGCGCAGCAGGTCAGCGGCCTTATAGGCGGCGATCCCCCCGCCCACGCCGAGCACGACGGTGCGCATGGGCGCTACTCGAGCGGGGACTTCGGCCGAGGGCTTGAACTCGATGAGGTCGCCGTTGATCTCGCGCAGCGCGATCGAGAGCGGCTTCTCTTGCGGCGCGGTCTCGACGAGGGGTCCGACGTACTCGAGCAGACCCTCACCGAGCTGGCTGTAGTACGCGTTGATCTGGCGGGCCCGCTTGGCGGCGATGATCACCAGGGCGTACTTCGACTGGGCCCGCTCGAGCAGCTCGTCGATGGGCGGGTTGGTGATGCCTTCGGCAGTGGACACGGACTCGGACACGCGGGCTCACTCGGCTCTCTGGACGGCTTCTGGTTCGGGACGGTGCCGGTGGCGTTCGCGGCCCTGGTGCAACTGGTGGCAGGCCGATCCGGCAGACTCCCTCACGTCGAGTCTAGCAAGTCGAGAAGGGGTGCTCTGTGCGTATCGGGGTGATCCGCGAGTCCAAACCGGGCGAAACCCGGGTAGCGGCCACACCGAAGACGGTCGAGCAGCTGCGCGCGCTGGGCTACGACGTCACCGTCGAGTCCGGGGCCGGCGCCGCCGCCAGCTTCGCCGACGACGCCTACGCCGAGGCCGGGGCCGAGATCGGCACCGCCGCCGATGTCTGGGCCTGTGACGTCATCTTCGAGGTCAACGCCCCGTCCACCCGCGAGATCGGGCGCATCGCCGAAGGGGCGACGATCGTCGGCCTGTTCAGTCCCGGCCTCAATCCGGAACTGGTCGAGGAGCTGGCCAAGCGTCCCATCACCGCCCTGGCGATGGACGCGGTGCCGCGCATCTCGCGCGCCCAGTCCCTCGACGTCCTCAGCTCGATGGCCAACATCGCCGGATACCGAGCCGTGATCGAGGCCGCGCACGTGTTCGGCCGCTTCTTCACCGGCCAAGTCACCGCCGCCGGCAAGGTCCCCCCGGCCAAGGTTCTCGTGGCCGGGGCCGGCGTCGCCGGTTTGGCCGCCATCGGCGCCGCCAGCAGCCTCGGCGCCATCGTCCGCGCCACCGACCCGCGGCCCGAGGTCGCCGATCAGGTGCGTTCGCTGGGCGGGGAGTTCCTGGCCGTCGAGGTCGAGACCGAAGTCAGCACGGACGGCTACGCCAAGGCCACCAGCGAGGACTACGACCGCCGCGCCGCCGAGATCTACTCCGAACAGTGCGCCGAGGTCGACATCATCATCACCACCGCACTGATCCCCGGCCGGCCGGCGCCGAAGCTGCTCACGGCGGACGACGTCGCCAGCATGAACCCCGGCAGCGTCATCGTCGACATGGCCGCGGCACAGGGCGGCAACGTCGCCGGCTCGCAGGCCGGCGAGGTGGTGGTGACCGAGCACGGCGTGACGATCATCGGCTACACCGACCTGCCCGGGCGGCTACCGGCGCAGGCCTCACAGCTGTACGGCACCAACCTGGTGAACCTGATGAAGCTGCTCACCCCGGGCAAGGACGGCCAGCTCGTCCTCGACCTCGACGACGTGGTGCAGCGCGGCATTACCGTGGTGCACAACGGCGAGAACATGTGGCCACCGCCGCCGGTGCAGGTGTCGGCGGCGCCAGTGGCGAAGCCGGTCGCCGACCGGCCGGTGAAGGCCGAGAAACAACCCATGTCCGCGGCCCGCAAGTTCGTGTTCGTCGGCATCGGTGTCGTGGTGCTGTTCCTGCTCACCGCGTTCGCGCCGAACCAGCTGATCACGAACTTCACCGTCTTCGTGCTGGCCGTGGTCATCGGCTACTACGTCATCGGCAAGGTCCACCACGCGCTGCACACCCCGCTGATGTCGATCACGAATGCGATCTCGGGGATCATCGTCGTCGGCGCGCTGCTGCAGATCGGCCGTGACGACACCGTCATCCGGGTGCTCTCGTTCGTCGCGATCCTGCTGGCCAGCATCAACATCTTCGGCGGTTTCGCCGTGACCCGACGCATGCTCAGCATGTTTTCCAAGGGATAGGGCAGGGCACGCATCAGATGACCGCCGAAACCGTCGCGCAGGCTGCCTACATCGTCGCCGCGCTGCTGTTCATCCTCGCCCTCGCCGGCCTGTCCAAGCACGAGACGTCGCGACAGGGCATCGTCTTCGGTATCGGTGGCATGGCCATCGCGCTGGCCGCCACGATCGGCCTCGCGACCCGGCACATCGCCGCCGCCGGCGCGACGCTGCTCGTGATCGCCGTCGTCATCGGGGCCGCGATCGGGCTCTGGCGGGCCCGCGTGGTCGAGATGACCGGCATGCCTGAGCTGATCGCCCTGCTGCACAGCTTCGTGGGGCTCGCGGCGGTCCTCGTCGGCTGGGACGGCTACTACAGCGTCGAGTCCAAGGGATCGGCGCAGGTCGAGGTCGCCCACGACCTGCTGCGCATCCACCACGCCGAGGTGTTCATCGGCGTGTTCATCGGCGCCGTCACCTTCACCGGCTCGATCGTCGCCTTCCTCAAGCTGTCGGCGCGGATCAACTCCAGTCCGTTGATGCTGCCGGGCAAGAACGCCCTCAACCTCGGCGCGCTGGCTGCGTTCGCGGCGCTGACCGTGGCCTTCGTCATCCATCCCAACCTGGCCCTGCTCGTCGCGGTCACCGCGGTGGCCCTGGCCCTGGGCTGGCATCTCGTCGCGTCCATCGGCGGCGGGGACATGCCGGTCGTGGTGTCGATGCTGAACAGCTATTCCGGCTGGGCCGCTGCCGCGTCGGGCTTCCTGCTCGACAACAACCTGTTGATCGTCACCGGCGCGCTGGTCGGCTCGTCCGGTGCATACCTGTCCTACATCATGTGCCAGGCGATGAACCGCTCGTTCATCTCCGTCATCGCCGGCGGATTCGGCATCGAGGCGAAGGGCGACGACGACACTGACTACGGCGAGTACCGCGAGGTCAACGCCGCCGACGCCGCCGACCAGTTGAAGGACGCGTCGTCGGTGATCATCACGCCGGGCTATGGCATGGCGGTGGCGCAGGCCCAGTATCCAGTGGCGGACCTGACCCGCAAGCTGCGTGAGCGCGGGGTCGAGGTGCGCTTCGGCATCCACCCGGTCGCCGGTCGGCTGCCCGGGCACATGAACGTGCTGCTCGCCGAGGCCAAGGTGCCCTACGACATCGTCCTCGAGATGGACGAGATCAACGACGACTTCGCCGACACCTCGGTCGTGCTGGTCATCGGCGCCAACGACACGGTGAACCCGGCGGCGGCCGAGGACCCGAGCAGCCCGATCGCCGGCATGCCGGTGCTGCACGTCTGGGAGGCGCAGCACGTCATCGTCTTCAAGCGCTCGATGGCCGCGGGCTACGCCGGCGTGCAGAACCCGCTGTTCTTCCGCGAGAACACCCAGATGCTGTTCGGCGACGCCAAGGACCGCGTCGAGGACATCCTCAAGGCCCTCTAGTCGCCGACCTCGGTGATGAGGGCGGCGAGGTCGCGCGCGGCCTGCTCGATGTCGTTGTTGACGACGACCTCGTCGAACTCCTGCTCCGCCGCCAGTTCGACCTGAGCCCGAGCCAGGCGGGCCACCACGGCGTCGGCCGATTCGGTCCCCCGGCCACTCAGCCGCTGCACGAGCACGTCGAGCGACGGCGGGGCCAGGAAGACGAAGTGGGCATCGGGCATCGACCGGCGCACCTGGCGGGCGCCCTCGAGTTCGATCTCGAGCAAGGTCGGTATCCCGTCCGCGAGGTGTTCGAGCACCGGGCGGCGTGGCGTGCCGTAGCAGTTGCCAGCGAACTCGGCGTGCTCGAGCAGGTCGTCCGCGGCCACCATCTCGTCGAATCGCTCGCGGTCGACGAAGTAGTACTGCAGCCCTTCGACCTCGCCCGGACGCGGCGCGCGCGTGGTGCACGAGACCGACACCCACACCTGCGGCACGATCGTCCGCAGTGCGGCCACGACGCTGCCCTTGCCGACACCGGACGGCCCGGACAGCACGGTGAGGCGCGCGGCGGGCATGCCGGGAAACTACCGTCCGGCCGACATCGGTACGGTCGTGGCATGGACTTTCGTCGTCTCGGTAACTCCGGTCTCGTCGTATCGGTCGTCGGCCTCGGCACGAACAACCTCGGCATGAAGCTCGGAATGGAGGCCAGCCGCGAAGTTGTGCACGCCGCGCTCGATCAGGGGATCACCTTCTTCGACACCGCCGACTCGTACGGCGCGTCCGAGGAACGGCTCGGTGAGATCCTCGAGGGCAGCCGGGACGACGTCGTCCTGGCCACCAAATTCGGCAGCGATGTGCGCCCGCGAGGGCAGGACAACGGCCAGGACTGGGGATCGCGCGGATCGCGGCGCTACATCCGGCGCGCGGTCGAGTCGTCGCTGCGCCGGCTGCGCACCGACTGGATCGATCTCTACCAGTTTCACCGGCCCGACTCGTCCACCCCGATCGACGAGACGCTGTCCGCGCTCGACGACCTCGTCCATGAGGGCAAGGTGCGCTACATCGGCAGTTCCAACTTCACCGGTTGGCAGGTGGCCGACGCCGAGTGGACGGCACGCACGGGCCACCACGAGCGGTTCATCAGCGCCCAGAACGAGTACAACTGGCTCGAGCGGGGCGCCGAGGACGACCTGCTGCCGGCGCTCGCGCAATACGGGATCGGGCTGGTGCCGTTCTTTCCGCTCGCCAGCGGGCTGCTGACCGGCAAGTACCGGCGCGGCGAGCCGGCGCCGGACGGCAGCCGGATCAAGCTGTTCGGCCGCGAGTCGGTGCTCACCGACGAGACGTTCGACCTGCTCGAGGCGCTGACCAAGTTCGCCGAGCAGCGCGGCGTGACGCTGCTCGACGTGGCGATCGGCGGGCTGGCGGCCCAGCCGGCGGTGGCCAGCATCATCGCCGGGGCGACGTCGCGCGAGCAGGTCTTCCGCAACGTCGCCGCCGGCAACTGGCGACCGACTCTCGACGATCTCGCCACCCTGGACGAGATCACCTCATGAGCGCCGGTGCCGCCCGGATCGGTTAGAGGGCCTCGACCGGCGGCAGGCCGAACATCGACGGCGCGTTCTGGACGTGCTCGCGGATGTCGGCCCGCTCGCCGTCGGGTGCGTCGATCCAGCCGAAGAGCGGTTCGTCGATCTCGGGGTTGACGAAATACATGATCGACTGCCGGTCGTCCAGGCCGTGGTTGCGCACCTGGTGGTAGAGCGGCTGCACCTTGCCGCCGGAGAGCGCGGTGAGCACCGAACCGGGCATGATCACGATCTCGTCCTTGGCCGGGAGCATCGGCTTGGCCTCGTCGTTGACGTAGATCTCGAGGCCGGCCGCGGTGGCGTGCAGGACGGTGACCATGTGGCCGTCCTCGTGCTTGTCCTGCAGCAGATCACGCTCGGCCGGGGCCGGCAGGCAGTAGTTGATCTGCAGATACGACGCCTTCTCGAACGCGGGGGCTTCGTCGGTGCCGAAGTTCTTCGCCACCTCGTCGAGGATCGCCTTCACGAGCGGGGCCAGCGAGTCACGCCACGAGAGGAACGCCCCGGTGAGATCCGGGATGTCCTGCGCGTTGGGGATGAGATCGAGCCGGCTCGACCACACCGTGAAGCACTCGTTCATGTCCGGCCGGTCGGGGGTGATCGAGTATTCGATGCCGAAGGGCCGGTACCCGTAGTTGTGGTCGGTGCTGCCGTGCGCCAGCTTGTCGGCCTCGGGGCGCTGGAAGAAGCGCACCGCGGTGCCGATGGCATTGTGCAGGTTGAAAGCGTCGACGTCGTTCAGCTTCACGACGGCGTAGCCCTTGTCGACGATGTCCTGGCTTGCCTTCAGGACGGGGTCAGTCGCAACGGTCACGAAATGTCTCCCGGATTGCAGTGCTCTTCAGTCTGTGGTCCAAGGAAGGGTACAGATCGATGTCGGCGCCCAGGACATTTCGCTCAGCCAAACCGTCAGGTTTCGCGAAAGAGGGACGAAGGTCACGGCAGCGGGGCGCGGAGGAACGAGAACTCGTCGACGAGCCGGTGGACGGCGTCGCGCAGCTCGGTCACGTCGCGGCCGTGCCGCAGCACATCGCGCGAAACGCTGGGGATCACGTCGTGCGTGGCGGCGCCGAAGACGCGCCGGACGTCGTCGCTCGTCCCACCCTGGGCCCCCACGCCCGGGGCGAGGATGGGGCCGTTGAGACCAGTGAACGACACCGCGCCCGGTGCTATCGTCGCACCGGCGACCACGCCCAGCGAGCCGAGGGGCGCGGCGTCGCCGTTGCGGGCCGCGAGCTCGTCGACGACGGTCTGGGCCACGGTGGCGCCCGAAGCCGTGCGGGCGTGCTGCACCTGGGGGCCTTCCGGGTTCGAGGTGGCCGCCAGCACGAACGCGCCGGCGCCCGCCGAGACGACCAGGTCGAACACCGGCTGCAGCGAGCCGACCCCCAGGTAGGGGCTGACGGTGATCGCGTCGGCCGCCAGCGGGGCGCCCGGAGCCAGGTAGGCCTCGGCGTAGGCCGCCATCGTCGAGCCGATGTCGCCGCGCTTGACGTCGAGCACGACGACCGCGCCGCCTTCGCGGCAGGCGGCGATCGTGGTCTCGAGGACTGCGATGCCGGCAGCCCCGAACCGCTCGAAGAACGCCGACTGCGGCTTCACCACCGCAGCGGTGTCGGCGAACGCGGACACGCAGGTATCGGCGAAGCGGGCCAGCCCGTCGACCGAGTCGTCGAGGCCCCAGGCGCTGAGCAGCGCCACGTGCGGGTCGATGCCGACGCACAGCGAGCCACGCGCGGTCAGGGCCGCGTCGAGCCGGGCGCCGAACGTCACAGCGCGGCCGGCTCGGTCGCCGCCGGGGTGATGCGCGCCGCTCGGCCGAACTGATCGAGATGCGCGAAGCCGACCGCGTCGGCGAGCGAGGCGAAGCCGCGCGCGTCCAGGGCGGCCTCGAGTTCGGCCAGCACCCGGACCGGCGCCGACGGGTCGCCGAACACCGCCGTGCCGACCGACACCGCAGCCGCGCCGGCCAGGACGAACTGCAGCGCGTCGAGCCCGGTGCGGATGCCGCCCATCCCCAGGATGGGCAGGTGCGGCAGGGCGTGGCGGACCTGCCACACGCAGCGCACGGCGACCGGCCGGATCGCCGGGCCGGACAGGCCGCCGGTGATCCCGCCGAGGGCCGGCGCGAGGGTGTCGGTGTCGATCACCATCCCGAGCAGGGTATTGATCAGCGAGAAACCGTCGGCGCCGGCGTCGGCGCAGGCTCGGGCGATGTGCACGACGTCGGTGACGTCGGGCGACAGCTTCGCGAAGACCGGCTGAGCTGGGTCGGCCGCCCGCCGCACGGCCCCGATCACCCGCGAGGACGCGATGGCGTCGCACGCGAACACCTGACCGCGCGACTCGACGTTCGGGCAGGAGATGTTGACCTCGATCATCGATACGGCGGGGTGACCGGCCAGTTTGTGGGCGAGGGTGACGAACTCGTCGGTGTGCCCACCGGCGATGGATACCACCGTGCGCGCCCCGTGCTCGGCCAGCCAGGCGAGATCGTTCTCGATGAAGGAGTCGATGCCGGGGCCCTGGAGGCCGATCGAGTTCAGCATGCCGCTCGGGGTCTCGGCCATGCGCGGGGTCGGCCGGCCCGACCGCGGCGCCGACATGATCGACTTGGTGACCACCGCGCCGAGCTCGGCGACGTCGAAGAACTGGTGCAGCTCGCGGCCGGCCGCGGCGCAACCGGACGCGGTCAGTACCGGATTGGGCAGGGTCAGGGTCCCGAGCCGGGTCGTCATATCAGCCACTCAGTGCCCTCCCATTGCTTTCGCGCCGACGAGATCGGACGGCAGCCGGCCGACGTCGGCCCACCGGACGTTGCGGGCGTCGAACACCGGGCCCTCGATGCACGAGCGCACGAACCGGGACTTGCCGTCGTCGCCGCGCACCGGCAGCACGCAGGTCATGCACACTCCGATGCCGCACGCCATCGATTCCTCGACCGCGACCTGAGCCCGGATGGCGTGCTCGCCGGCGATGGTGCCCACCGCGCACAGCATCGGCATCGGCCCGCAGGCGTAGATGATCTCGGCGTTGAGCCGCTCGATCACCTCGGGCAGCGCGTCGGTGACCAGACCCTTCGTGCCGGCCGACCCGTCGTCGGTGGTGATGGTGACCCGGCCGACCAGCCGCTTGGCGTTCATCTCGCCGAAGAGGCGTCCGGCGGTGGCCGCTCCGAGGACGAACTCGATCGGCGAGCCGTTGTCGAGCAGGGCCTGGGCGAGCGGCAGCAGCGGCGCCGTGCCGTAGCCACCCCCGACGAGCACTGCCGGGGCCGGCCCGGACGGCAGCGGGAACGGATTGCCCAGCGGGCCGACGAGATCGAGCACGTCCCCGGCCTGGCGCTGCACGAGCCACCGGGTACCGGGGCCGTGCTCGGCGACCACGAACTGCACGGTGCCGGCGAAGCGGTCGCTAGGGGTCGCGCCCGAGATCGCGAACGCTCGCCGCAGCCCCATGGCGGTGTTCTCGCCGCCGACCGCGACCGCCACGAAGTGCCCCGGCTTGAAGCCGGCCGCGACGCCTGGGGCGACGACGGTGAACTGGACGTACTCCCCCACTCGCTGCACCGCGAAGATCTCGCCGCGTTCTTGCACTGGACGATCGTTCATCGGTCGCTTACCCGGCGCTCGCTCCGCTCGCGCAGGGCTGTGCGCCCTGTCCCGGCTTCGCCGGGCCGCGTCGCGGCCGATCGGCTCTTCGCGCGGGCGCTCATCGCGTTCCTGGTTACCTTTTCTTGGCTCACTTCGCTTCTCGGCTCACTTCGCTCGTCGGCTCACTTCGCTCCTCGTCACTTCTCGGCCCCGGCCGTCCCGGCGCGCCAGGCGGCGAGCTGGGCGTGGAGGTCCTGCAGCGAGCGCACCCCTATCTCGCCGCGGGAGAGCTCCTCGATGCCCTGCACGGCCGCGGCCGCCGCCTGCACCGTGGTCAGGCACGGGATGCCCACCGCCACGGCCGCCGTGCGGATCTCGTAGCCGTCGATGCGCGGCCCGCCGGACCCCCACGGCGTGTTGAGCACCAGGTCGATCTCGCCGGCCAGGATCTTCTCGACCACGTTGCCCGGACCGTCACTGAACTTGCCGACCACCTCGACCGTCACGCCGTTTCGGCGCAGGGCCTGGGCCGTCCCTGCGGTCGCCAGGATCCGGAAGCCGAGATCCGAGAGCCGCTTGACCGGGAAGATCGCCGCGCGCTTGTCGCGGTTGGCGATGCTGACGAACACCGTGCCCTTTGTCGGCAGCGACCCGTACGCGGCCGCCTGCGACTTCGCGAACGCGGTGCCGAAGGTGGAGTCGAAACCCATCACCTCGCCGGTGGACTTCATCTCGGGACCGAGGATCGAGTCGACCTGATCGCCGCCGGGCGTGCGGAAGCGGTGGAACGGCAGCACGGCCTCCTTCACCGCGATCGGCGCATCGTCGGGCAGGTCGCCACCGTCGCCGGACGTCGGCAGCAGCCCTTCGACCCGTAGCTCGGCGATCGTGGCGCCCAGGGCGAGCCGGGCCGCGGCCTTGGCCAGCTGCACCGCGGTGGCCTTGGAGACGAACGGCACCGTGCGGCTGGCCCGCGGGTTGGCCTCGAGCACGTACAGCACGTCACCGGCCAGGGCGTACTGGACATTGAGCAGGCCGCACACGCCGACGCCCTGGGCGATGGCGAGCGTCGAGCGGCGCACCTCGGCGATCTCGGCGGTCCCGAGGGTGATCGGCGGCAGGGCGCAGGCCGAGTCGCCGGAGTGGATACCGGCCTCCTCGATGTGCTCCATGACCCCGCCGAGGTAGAGGTCGGTGCCGTCGTAGAGCGCGTCGACATCGATCTCGACGGCGTCGTCGAGGAAGCGGTCGACCAGCACCGGGTGATCGACGGTGATCTCGGTGGCCCGGTTGATGTAGTCGGCCAGGTGCCCCTCGTCGTAGACGATCTCCATGCCGCGCCCGCCGAGCACGTAGGACGGCCGCACGAGCACCGGGTAGCCGATCGAGTCGGCCACCGCCTTGGCCTGCTCGAACGAGATCGCGGTGCCGTGCTTGGGCGCCGGCAGTCCGGCCGCGTCGAGCACCCGGCCGAAGGCACCGCGGTGCTCGGCCAGATCGATCGCCTCGGGTTGGGTGCCGAGGATGGGGACACCGGCGTCCTTCAGCCGTTGGGCCAGCCCGAGCGGGGTCTGTCCGCCCAGGGTGCAGATGACGCCGGCGACGGTGCCGGATTCCTGCTCGGCGTGCACCACCTCGAGGACGTCTTCGAAGGTGAGCGGCTCGAAGTAGAGCCGGTCGGCGGTGTCGTAGTCGGTGGACACCGTCTCGGGATTGCAGTTCACCATCACGGTCTCGTAGCCGGCGTCGCGCAGGGCCATCACCGCGTGCACGCACGAGTAGTCGAACTCGATGCCCTGCCCGATCCGGTTGGGGCCGCTGCCCAGAATCAACACCTTGGGCCGGTCGGGCTGGGGAGCGACCTCCGTCTCGTCGTCGTAGGACGAGTAGTGGTAGGGCGTCGACGCCGCGAATTCGGCCGCGCAGGTGTCGACGGTCTTGAACACCGGGCGGATGCCGAGCCGGTGCCGCAGCGCGCGAACGCCGTCCTCACCGGCCAGCTCGGGGCGCAGGGCGGCGATCTGCCGGTCGGACAAACCGTGCCGCTTGCCCTTGCGCAGCAGGCTGGTCGTGAGCGTTGGCGCTTCGCGCAGCTCGTGGCCGACCTCGACGATCAGGGCGATCTGGTCAAGGAACCACGGATCGATGCCGGTCGCCGCGGCTACCTCGTCGACGCTCGCCCCGGCGCGCAGCGCGCGCTCGACGTAGTAGAGCCGGCCGTCGGTCGGCAGGGCGGCGCGGGCCAGCAGCTCGTCGAGCGGCAGGTCGTCCTCGGCCACGGTCCAGAACCCGGCCTGTTTGGTCTCCATCGAGCGCAGGGCCTTGCCCAGGGCCTCGGTGAAGTTGCGGCCGATCGACATCGCCTCGCCGACGCTCTTCATGTGCGTGGTGAGCACCGGGTCGGCGCCCGGGAACTTCTCGAAGGCGAAGCGCGGGATCTTGACGACGACGTAGTCGAGCGTGGGTTCGAAGGCGGCCGGGGTCTTGCGGGTGATGTCGTTGGGGATCTCGTCGAGGGTGTAGCCGACGGCGAGCTTGGCGGCGATCTTGGCGATCGGGAAGCCGGTGGCCTTGGAGGCGAGGGCTGACGAGCGGGACACCCGCGGGTTCATCTCGATGACGATCATCCGGCCGTCGGCCGGGTCGATGGCGAACTGGATGTTGCAGCCGCCGGTGTCGACGCCGACCTCGCGCAGCACCGCGATGCCGATGTCGCGCATGTGCTGGTACTCGCGGTCGGTGAGCGTCATCGCCGGCGCGACGGTGATCGAGTCACCGGTGTGCACACCCATCGGATCGATGTTCTCGATCGAGCAGACGATGACGACGTTGTCGTGCTTGTCGCGCATCAACTCGAGCTCGAACTCCTTCCAGCCGCGCACCGACTGCTCGACCAGGACTTCGTGCACCGGGCTCGCCGTCAGGCCACGCGCGACCATCGTCCGGACCTCGTCGGCGTCGTTGGCGAGACCGGAGCCGAGGCCGCCCATCGTGTACGAGGGCCGGATCACGACCCGGTTGCCGACGGTGGCGGCGAACGCGACGGCCTCGTCGAGGGTGCGGCAGACCAGCGAGTCGGGCACCTCGCCCCCGACGGTGCGCACGATCTCCTTGAACCGCTGCCGGTCCTCACCGCGCTGGATGGCCTCGATGTCGGCGCCGATGAGCTCGACGTCGTACTTCTCCAGCACGCCGGCCTCGTGCAGGTCGACGGCGAGGTTGAGCGCCGTCTGGCCCCCGAGGGTCGGCAGCAGGGCATCGATCGGGTGCCCGCCGGCCTGCTCGGCGGCGATGACGCGCTCGACGAACTCGGGCGTGAGCGGCTCGATGTACGTGGCGTCGGCGAATTCCGGGTCGGTCATGATCGTGGCCGGGTTGGAGTTGATCAGGCTGACCCGAAATCCCTCGCTGCGCAGCACGCGACAGGCCTGGGTGCCCGAGTAGTCGAACTCGCAGGCCTGGCCGATGACGATCGGCCCCGAGCCGATGACGAGGATGTGCTCGATGTCGGTCCGCTTCGGCATCAGGCCGTTCCTCCAGTGCCCTCGAGCAGGTCGACGAACCGGTCGAAGAGATACGCCGCATCGTGCGGGCCGGCCGCCGCCTCGGGGTGGTACTGGACGCTGAACGCCCGCACGTCGCGGGCCCGCAGCCCTTCGACCACATTGTCGTTCAGGCCGATGTGGCTGACCTCGACCGACCCGAAGTCGGTGTCGGTCGGGTGATCGAGCGGGGCATCGACGGCGAAGCCGTGATTGTGCGCGGTGATCTCGACCTTGCCGGTGCGCCGGTCCTGCACCGGCTGATTGATGCCGCGGTGGCCGTATCCGAGCTTGTAGGTGCCGAAGCCGAAGGCGCGGCCGAGCACCTGGTTGCCGAAGCAGATGCCGAACACCGGGATCTCGCGGCGCAGCAGCTCGCGCACGGTGGCGACGGCGGCGTCGGCGGTGGCGGGGTCGCCGGGGCCGTTGGCGAGGAAGACGGCGTCGGCGCCGGTCGCGACGACGTCGTCGGCGCTGCTCGTGGACGGGAGCACGTGCGAGGTGATCCCACGCTCGGCCATCCGGTGCGGGGTCATCGCCTTGATCCCGTAGTCCAGCGCGGCGACGGTGAAGTGGCGCTCGCCCAACGCGTCGACCCGGTACGCCTGCGCGGTCGTGACCTCGGCCGAAAGGTCGGCCCCGGCCATGTGGGGGGCGGCCAGGACCTTGGTCAGGACCGAGTCGCGGTCGAGGTCGAGGCTGGACACGGCACAGCGCATGGCGCCGCGCTCGCGCAGATGCCGGGTGAGGGCGCGGGTGTCGATGCCGCTGATCCCGACGATCCCCTGCGCCTCGAGCGCGTCGTCGAGCGAGCCGCGCGAGCGCCAGTTCGACGGCCGGCGGGCCGGGTCGCGGACGACGTAGCCGGCGACCCAGATGCGGCGGGACTCGGCGTCCTCGTCGTTGACGCCGGTGTTGCCGATGTGCGGCGCCGTCTGCACGACCACCTGGCGGTGATAGGAGGGATCGGTCAGCGTCTCCTGGTAGCCGGTCATACCGGTCGCGAAGACCGCCTCGCCGAACGTCTCGCCGACGGCGCCGTAGGACTCACCGGTGAACGTGCGTCCGTCCTCGAGCACGAGAATCGCCGTCATCAGGCGTTGACCCTTCCGTTGATCGTCTTCACCCAGTCGGGGTATGCGGTCTTGTCGTCGGCCCGGAAACCGGTGTCGAGCTGCGCCGGCCCGAGCCGCCAGCGCACGACGAGCAGGCCGCCGTCGCCGACGACCTTGCCGGCCAGCCCGGGAGCCAGCCGGGCCTCGACCCAGGCCGAGCGCGGCACGAACACCGGGGCACTGCCCTGTCGCTCGATGAGCAATCCGGCGTCATGCAGCGACGCGACGGCGTCGGCCCGCTCACCCAGGCCACCGTGCAGAACCCGGTCCTGCCAGCTCGCCGCGAACGTGCTGCCGACGTAGAGGCCGGTCCCGGTCAGCTCGGGTGCATCGAGGTCGGCCGGGACCGCGGGCAGGGCCGGCAGGTCGGCCTGTCGGGCCAGCCGATTGCGCCAGCCGACCCGCAGGCCGGCGACGGCCAGCACCACGAGCGCGGCGCACAGCGCCACGAGCAGCAGCCGCATCATGCCGGCACCGCCTCGACCAGGGCACCCTCGGCCACGGTCAGCCGGCCGCGCAGCAGCGTCGCGACGACGCGGGCCGGCAAGGTGTGGCCGGCGAACGGCGTGTTGCGCGATTTCGAGGCCAGCTCGGCCGGGTCGACCGTCCATTCGCCGGCCGGGTCGACGAGGGTCAGATTGGCGGTGGCGCCGGCGACGATCGCGCCACCGTGGCCGGCCACGCGGCCGATCGTCGCGGGGCGCACCGACATGCGGTCGGCCACGCCGGCCCAGTCGAGGGCACCGGTCGCGACCATCGTCTGCGCGACGACCCCGAGTGCGGTCTGCAGGCCGAGCATGCCGAACGCGGCGTCGGCGAAGGCGTCGTCCTTGTCGTGGGCGGCGTGCGGTGCGTGGTCGGTGGCCACCGCGTCGATGATCCCCTCGGCCAGCGCGCGGCGCAGGGCCTCGACGTCCTCGGCCGGGCGCAGCGGGGGGTTCACCTTGAACACCGGGTCGTAGGTCTCGAGCCGGTCGCACGTCAGCAGCAGGTGATGCGGGGTGACCTCGGCCGTGACCGCGATACCGCGCTCCTTCGCCCAGCGGATCACCTCGACCGTGCCGCCCGTCGACACATGGCAGACGTGCAGCCGCGAGTTCGTGTGCTGGGCCAGCATGACGTCGCGCGCCACGATGGACTCCTCGGCCACCGACGGCCAGCCCGGCAGCCCGAGGCGGCCCGACAGCGCGCCCTCGTGAGCGCACGCGGCCGCGTCGGCCAGCCGCGGATCCTGAGCGTGCTGGGCGATCACGGCGTCGAAGGCCTTGACGTACTCGAGCGCGCGGCGCATCAGCCGGGCGTCGTGGACGCAGCGGCCGTCGTCACTGAAGACCCGGACCGCCGCGGTGGAGCGCGCCATGTTGCCGATCTCGGCCAGGGCCTCGCCGGCCAGCCCGTGCGACACGGCGCCGACCGGCCGGACGTCGACGAGGCCGGCCCGGGCGCCGCGCCGGGCGACCTGCTCGACGATCTCGGCGGTGTCGGCGACCGGATCCGTGTTGGCCATCGCGTGCACCGCGGTGAACCCCCCCAGCGCAGCTGCGGCCGAGCCCGTCGCGATGGTCTCGGCGTCCTCGCGGCCGGGCTCGCGCAGATGCGTGTGCAGGTCGACGAGACCGGGCAGCAGGACCAGCCCACCGGCGTCGATCTCACTGTCGCCCGAGAGGCGGCCGCCCACCGCGGCGATCTCCGAGCCCTCGATCAAGACGTCGACCGGCTTGCCGCCGAGCGGCGCCGCGCCCCTGATCAGAAGTGTCATACGGCGACCACCTCGTCGGCGCCGGCCAGCAGCCGCCAGAGCACGGCCATCCGCACCGCGACCCCGGCTTGCACCTGGGCGAGGACGACCGAGCGCAGCCCGTCCGCGGCGGCCGACGAGATCTCCAGACCGCGGTTCATCGGCCCGGGATGCAGGATCGGCACCTGCTCGCCGAGCCCGTCCACGCGCTCGGGCGACAGGCCGTAGCCGATCGCGTACTCGCGCTCGGTCGGGAAGTAGCCACCGCTCATCCGCTCGCGCTGCACCCGCAGCATCATCACGGCATCGACATCACCGAAGGCCTTGCCCGACAGCACGGCGTCGAGGTCCCAACTGATCTCGCACGGCCAGGTCGCGACGCCGGCCGGCATCAAAGTCGGCGGCGCGACGAGCGTGACGCGGGCGCCGAGCGTGCGCAGCAGCAGCACGTTCGAGCGCGCGACCCGGCTGTGCGTGATGTCGCCGACGATCGCCACGTGCCGGTCGGCCAGCTCGCCCAACCGCCCGCGCAGCGTGTAGGCGTCGAGCAGGGCCTGGGTCGGGTGCTCGTGCGTGCCGTCGCCGGCGTTGATCACCGCGCAGTCGACCCATTCGGCGATCCGGGCGACGGCGCCCGAGGCGTGGTGCCGCACCACCAGCGCGTCGACCCCCATCGCCTCGACGGTGAGAGCGGTGTCGCGCAGGCTCTCGCCCTTGCTGACGCTCGACCCCTTGGCGCTGACGTTGATCACGTCGGCCGACAGCCACTTCCCGGCGATCTCGAACGACGAGCGGGTGCGGGTGGAGTCCTCGAAGAAGAGGTTGACGACGGTCCGGCCGCGCAGCGGCGGCAGCTTCTTCACCTCGCGGGTCTGGACGTCATGCATGCGTTGCGCCGTGTCGAGGATCGCCAGCGCCTCGTCGCGGCTGAGATCGGCGGCCGAGAGCAGGTTCTTCATTGCCCCTCCACCAGGACGGCGTCGATGTCGTCGACCTCGGTCATCAGTACCCGCACCTTCTGGGTGGCCGATGTGGGCAGGTTCTTGCCCACGTAGTCGGCCCGGATCGGCAGCTCGCGGTGCCCGCGATCGACGAGGGTGGCGAGCTGTACGACCGCCGGCCGGCCCAGTTCGATGAGCGCGTCCAGGGCGGCCCGGCACGAGCGGCCCGAACACAGGACGTCGTCGACGAGGATCACCGTGCGGCCGTCGATGCCGCCTTCAGGTTCCTGGGTCTGGCCGAGCGGTCGGACGCCGCGCAGCCGCAGGTCGTCTCGGTAGAGCGTGATGTCGAGCGATCCGACCGGCAGGGCCACCCCGGCGAAGACCTCGATGCGGGCCGCCAGCCGGTGGGCCAGCGGGACGCCGCGGGTGGGAATGCCGAGCAGAACCGCGTCGAAATCGGCCTTGGCGGTGGTCTCGATGATCTGGTGCGCCATCCGGTCGGTGATGCGCGCGACGTCGGCGGCGGAGAGGACCACGGAGGCGGCGGACGGGTCGCCGGATGGGGCGGGCGCCGCTGTCCGGGCAGGCCCAGGCTCACTACTCATAACGCCTCCTTGTCCGCCTCACGGGACGGTCCTTTAAAGGAGTGATCCGCGTTCACGCTATCAGTCCTCGGTCTTTTGACACGATGTGATCAGCGAAGTTACGGTCCTTCGAGCCTCAAACAGACGAGGCACGAGGACACGTCCGAATGGCTGGACGACGGGGACGCTATGACCGAAGGTTCTGCCGACGACGCTGACGTAGCCGTCGAGGGGTACGCCAAGGCCCTCGGCGCCCGGCTGCGCGCGATCCGCATGCAGCAGCACCTCTCCCTGCACGGCGTCGAGCGCAAGTCCGGGGGGAAGTGGAAGGCCGTCGTCGTCGGGTCCTACGAGCGCGGCGACCGGGCCGTGTCGGTGCAGCGACTCAGCGAACTCGCCGAGTTCTACGGCGTCCCGGTGGGCGATCTGCTGCCGCCGGACGACAGCGCGTTCGGGGGCGGGGGCGGCGGCGCGCCACTGTCGCGCATCGTGCTGAACCTCGAGAAGGTCGCGAGCCTGACTGATGGCCACGCCGACATCCTGCGGCGCTTCACCACGTCCATCCAGCGCCAGCGCGGCGAGGTCGGGGCCCGGGTGCTGCCCGTCCGGCACGAGGATCTGCGCACGCTGGCCCTCATGTACGACACGTCGATCG
Source organism: uncultured Actinomycetota bacterium (assembly GCA_963764485.1). Classification (GTDB taxonomy): domain Bacteria; phylum Actinomycetota; class Actinomycetes; order Mycobacteriales; family Jatrophihabitantaceae; genus Jatrophihabitans. The sequence continues at coordinate 720,639 of CAVXSM010000001.1, forward strand.
AAGCGCTCACCGAGCGACTGGTGCGCTGGCAGGTGCTGGCCGCCGAGTCGCTGATCGTCGACCGCTGAGGGTCAGCCCTCCGGACTGGGATCGTGCGCCGGCTGGCTGCGCAGGACCTTGGCCAGGACGCCGTTGACGAAGCGCGGCGACTCGTCGGTGGACAGCAGCTTGGCCAGCTCGACGGCCTCGTCGATGGCCACGGCGTCGGGCACGTCGTCACGCCACAGCAGCTCGTAGACGCCGAGCCGCAGCACGGCGCGGTCGACGTCGGGCATCCGGTCGACCGTCCACCCCTCGGCGTACTCGGCCAGGATCGCGTCGATCCGGTCGCGGTGCTGACTGACGCCTTCGACCAGCTCGACCGTGTAGTCGTTCACGGGCGGTTCGGCCAGGCCCACCCGTTCGGCGAGCGTGGTGGCGGGCTCGACGTCGCGCAGATCGGACTCGTAGAGGATGTCGAGCGCACGCTTGCGGGCCTTCGACCGTGCGGTCAAGGCGCGATCCGGGTCATCCGCTGACCCGGCCGAGGTAGCGGCCGTCGCGGGTGTCGACCTTGACCTTCTCGCCGGTCGAGACGAAGAGCGGCACCTGGATCTGGCCGCCGGTCTCGAGCGTGGCCGGCTTCGTGCCGCCCGTGGAGCGGTCGCCCTGGACGCCCGGGTCGGTGTGGCTGATCAGCAGCTCGACGCTGGTGGGGAGCTCGATGTAGAGCGGCACGCCGTCGTGCACCGCCACGACCGCCTCGGCGTTGTCGAGCAGGTAGTCGGCGTTCTGACCGACCGTGTCGCCCGGGACATGCACCTGGTCGTAGGTGTCGCTGTCCATGAAGACGAAGTCGGTGCCCTCCTTATAGAGGTAGGTCATCGCGCGCTTGTCGACGTTGGCGGTCTCGACCTTGGTGCCGGCGTTGAAGGTGCGATCGACGACCTTGCCCGACATCACACTCTTCAGCGTCGTGCGGACGAACGCGCCGCCCTTGCCGGGCTTGACGTGCTGGAATTCGACGACGGTCCACAGCTGGCCGTCGATGTTGAGCACGAGGCCGTTCTTGAGGTCGTTGGTAGTTGCCACGACGGTGCAGTCTAGTCGGCGCTCGGCTGTCGACCGACCGCCCGGTTGCCGCCGGATGTGCGAGCCTGTCGCGATGAGATCGGGATTCCCCGCACCTCGGGATGGCGTCAACTATCTGACCGAGGGCGGCCAAGAGACCGAAGCGATGTACAAGCACGGGTTCGCTCTGCCGGAGTTCGCCCTGTTCCCGTTGCTGGACCACCCGGACGCCGTCGAGGTTCTTCGCCGCATGTACGCCGACTATCTGGATACGGCGGCACGGCACGGCTTCAACGCGGTGATCGGCGGTCTCGACTATCGCGCCAGTCCCGATTGGGCCGGCCGCCTCGGGCTGTCCGGTGCGGACCTCGCCGACGTCCAGCTTCGGGCCATTGATTTCCTGCGCGCGGTCGCGGCGCCCTACGCCGATCAGATCCCGTCGATCCTGTACTCAGGCATCGTCGGACCGCGAGGCGATGCCTATTCCATCGGGCTCGCGATGACCGCAGAGGACGCCGAGGAATATCACTCGGTCCAGATTTCCACCCTCGCACAGGCCGGGGTCGACCTCGTCCAGGCGATGACCTTCAACAGCGTGCCGGAGGCCGTCGGGGTCGCCCGGGCGGCAGCGCGCTGCGGGCTGCCGGCGTCGATCTCGTTCACCCTCGACACGACCAGTCACCTGCAATCGGGCCCGAGTCTTCGTGAAGCCGTCGAAACGGTCGACGCGCTGACCGGACCGGACGCCCCGGCGTTCTACGGCATCAACTGCTCCCACCCGACCGAGTTCATGCCGGCCCTGAGCGAGCCCGGGCCGTGGGTCGATCGGGTGCGCTCGGTTCGGCCGAACGCGGTGTGGGCCGAGAAGGCCGCGCTGTGCACCCTTGGTCATCTCGAGGCCGGCGATCCCGCCGACCTCGGTCGCAGGATGGGCGAGCTGGCCCGCGACTATCCGCATGTCGATGTGTGGGGTGGGTGCTGCGGGACGTGGGACCAGCACCTAGACGCGATCGCTCAGAACGTGACCCAGGTCAGGCCGTAGTCGCCTTCACCAGTCGAGCGAGCGTTAGGCCGCACTCGGCTGGGCTCGGTCGGCGGTGAGCTCGACGTACTCGGCGACGATCTCGCTGATTAGGTCCTCGCGATCGTCGGCGATGAGGGCATTGACCTTGGCCAAATAACGGTCGCGCAGGTCGTGCTTGATCGAATCGTGGGTCTTCATGCCGTCAACGGTTCAGGGCATAGATGTCCGGGAGATGACGCGCACCGGCGTTTCTCATGTCATCACCCCGGTCAGAAGGGCGGAGGGTCGGCGCCGGCTGCGACGAGGTCGGCGGTGGTGTCTATGGGGTGTGGGGTGGGTTGGGTGTGGTAGCGGCGGCCGGTGGGGCTGGTCCAGGTGATGGTGTTGTTGGCGTTCTTGGTGACGGTCCAGCTGGTTTGGTGTTTGGTGTCGTGGTGGCGTTTGCAGGGTGGGTGCAGGTTCTCCTCGTCGGTGGGTCCGCCGTCGGCCCAGGCGAGGATGTGGTCGATCTCGCCGCGGCAGGAGCGGCGGCGGCAGCCGGGGAAGGTGCAGGTTTTGTGTTGGGTGGTGATGTGATCGCGGAGGGGGGCGGGGGGTTGGTAGGTGCTGCGGCCGTAGTGCAGCAGCCGCCCGCCGTGATCGGTGAGTAGCCGGCGCCAGGTGCCCGAGGGGTCGTGGGCGATGTCGCGGGCCATCGAGGCCGGGATGGGTCCGTAGCCGTCCAGTTCACCGGGCTGCTCATCCAGATCGAGCAGCGTCGACAACGCCACTGACACTTGCACGGCCGGGCGCTGCCCCTGCCAGGTGCTCGCGGTGTTGTTCAGGGCCAGGGTGCCGAGCTCGGCCAGCACGTCGGCCCGTTTCTGATCCATCGACCGCTCCACCCCGGACCGGTCGGCGTGATCGGCGGGCAGCGCGTGGGCGGCGGCGTCGATCGCGGTCCACAACCCGGCCGCGGCATCAGCGCGCAGGTAGGCCCAGATGGTGGCCATCCCGTCCTCGCCCGCGAACCGCCGCACCCGCCGCTGACCGAGAGCGTCACGATGCTTGTCCTCGGACCGGCGCGGGTCGATGGCCAACAGCGCGCGTTTCACCGTCTGCCGAAACACCCCGATCGTCTGCTGCTGCGCCTTGTCCGCCACCCGGTGCTCCAGCTCGACCACCCCGGCGTCATCCAGCCCGGCGGCGGCGTCGATCACGGCGCGGGCATGCCCCATCCGCATCGACCCGTCCGCCAACCGCTCGAAGGTCAGCGGCAACCGGTGCACCAGCACCTTGGCCTCGGCCAGCTTCGCTGCGGCGGTCACCGGCGCGATCGCCAGCACCGCAGCGACCTCTTCGCGCACCCATTCCCGGGCCCGCCACTGCGCATCCCCTTCGGCCGCAAGCAAGGCCAGCGTCTGCTGCTGCTGCGCATCCAACGCCGAACGCTGATGCTCGATCGATTCCAGCAACGACAGCCGCGAATCATGATCCAACCCGGCCGGGTTCACCCCCAACGGGTCGTAGATCGCGGCCACCTCCATGCCCAGAACATTACGGATGACCACTGACAAAACCGGCCCGAAAACCAGCCCCGTCCACCAAGAAGTTTCAAGATCTTTTAGCGGTCGTGATTGGAGCGCGACCGCCACCGGCAACGTGAACCGGGCCCACGACACGACCTCCCGTCGCTGCGTTTTTGCCCTTCCGTCGCTGCATCTTTGTCTTGAATCCGAGCCCCCACCTAGGCTCAGAGGATGACCGACCGCGTGCTGCTCGACGTCCGTGACGGCGTCGCCTACGTGACCCTCAACCGGGCCGACAAGTACAACGGCCTCGACCTGCCGATGCTGCATGCGCTGGTCGACACCGCAGCCCGCATCGCACGGGACGCCGACATCCGGGCCGTGATCCTGGCCGGCGACGGCAACGCGTTCTGCGCCGGGCTCGACTTCGCGTCGATGGGCAAGGAAGGCCCGCTCGCGCTGGCCCGCGCTGCGCTCAAGCTGCCCGGACAGAAGACGAATCTGTTCCAGCGCGCCTGCTGGGCTTGGCGCGAGCTGCCGGTGCCGGTGATCGCGGTGCTGCACGGGCACTGCTTCGGCGGCGGGTTACAGCTGGCGCTCGCGGCCGACTTCCGGTTCGCGACCCCGGATTGCGAGCTGTCGATCATGGAGGCCAAGTGGGGACTGATCCCGGACATGACGGGCTCGGTCACGCTGCGCGAACTCGTGCCGATGGACGTGGCCAAGCGCCTGGCCATGACCGGGGAGATCTTCGACGGCCGGCAGGCGCTCGGCTACGGGCTGGTGACCGGCGTCGCCGATGCGCCGTTGAAGGAGGCCGAGGCGCTCGCCGGACAGCTGCTCGAGCGCTCCCCTGACGCGGTCGCGCTCACCAAGCGGCTACTGCACCGCACCTGGTCCCAATCACCGCGCTGGGCCTTCCTCACCGAGACCGTGCTGCAGGCCCGCCTCATGCGCGGCGCCAATCACCGCATCGCGCGCACGGCCAACCAGGCCAAGGAGCTGCCGGCCTACGTCAGCCGGCGACTGCGCTGAGCGTCGCGGCCCGCTTCTTGGCACTGAGGTGCAACCGGATCAGGCCACGCACCACGACGGTGCCGTCGGCCCGCGTCGCCTGCACCCGGACGGCGATCTCGCCCGGCTGCTCCCAGTCGGCGGCATCGGTGTCGGCGCTCGCCAGCAACGTCGAATCCGACATCGCCAGGTACTCGAGCTCCATCCCCTTGGGGATCCACCGCAGGTGATCGGGGATCGTCGCCTCGGCCAGGGCGCCCATCGCCATCTCCAGGCCGTTGGCCACCGCGATCACGTGCACGGTGCCGATGTGGTTGTGCACGCCCCACCACTTGCGCACCCGCACCTCGGCGTGGTTCGGCCGCAGCTCGACGAGGGTCGGCGCGATGGTCAGGAAGTACGGCGCCTTCAGGGCGAACGCCAGCGAGAACGCGCCACGCCCGAGCACCGGCACCTTCGTCGCCCGCTCGTACAGATCGAGCACCTTCATGCCAACCCACTTCCCTTGTTACTCGTCGGTAACAAGAACGGTAGCGCTAATCCGCTGGTTCGACCTCGGTAACGTGGGCGGCGTCGCATTCCCTGTCCTGGAGGCCGGTTCGTGGAGTTCTGAGGTCTGACACCGCCGGCTGTGCGGTGTCGCGATGCCCGTCATCGACACCCACTCCTGGGAGACCTCATGACCGCACCCACCTCGGTGGTCTGCGCCGGCCTCAGCTTCGCCTGGCCCGACGGCCGCACCGTTCTCGATCAACTCGATGTCGCGTTCGGCGCCCGCCGCACCGGCCTGGTCGGGCACAACGGCGACGGCAAGTCCACGCTGCTGCACCTGATCGCCGGCGAACTCGCCCCGTCCGCCGGAACGATCTCGACGAGCGGCACCGTGGCCCATCTACCGCAACAACTGCCGCTCGAGACCGCCCGGACCGTCGCCGACCTGCTCGGCATCGCCGAGCGCCGCGCGGCCCTGCGCGCGATCACATCCGGTGCTGCCGACCCGGCGCACTACGCGACCCTCGACGACGACTGGGACGTCGAGGCGCGGGCGGTGAAGGTACTCGACCGGCTCGGCGTGCTGCCCGGCACGGACGGCGTCCTCGACCGCCCGGTCGGGACGCTGTCAGGCGGCGAGGCGGTGCTGACCGGCGTCGCCGGCCTGCTGTTGCGCCGGGCGGCCGTCTCGCTGCTGGACGAACCCACCAACAATCTCGACACCGCCGCCCGCCAGTACCTCTACCGCGCCGTCGAGGAGTGGCCGGGGGTGCTGATCGTGGTGAGCCATGATCGCGACCTGCTCGAACGGGTGGACCAGATCGTCGAGCTGCGGGCCGGTGCCACTCGCACGTTCGGCGGCCCCTACTCCACCTACGCCGCGATCGTCGCCGCCGAGCAGGAGACGGCGGCCCGGCTCGTCCGCGCGGCCGAGGGCGACGTCGCCCGCGAGAAGCGGCAACTGGCCGAGACGCACGTCAAGCTGTCCCGGCGGCTGCGAACGGCCCGCAAGGCCGAGCGCGAGCACCGAGTGCCCAAGATCGTCGCGCATGCACTCGAGCGGAAGGCCGAGGTATCGGCCGGCAAGTACCGGGCCGCCCAGCGCGGCCGCTTCGACGCCGCTCGCGACGCGCTGACCGAGGCCAAGTCCGCGGTGCGCGACGACGACACGATCCGCATCGATCTGCCGGCGACCGCCGTGCCGGCCGGCCGAACCGTGCTGCAGGTCGGGCCGCTGAGCGTGCGCGGCCCGGAGCGCATCGCGTTGGTCGGAGCCAACGGCGCCGGCAAGACCACCCTGCTCGAGGCGATCGTCGGCCGGCGCGAGCACCCGCAGCCCGGCGTGGGCCGCCCGGCCGTCCCGGTGGCCTACCTGCCGCAACGGCTCGACATCCTCGACGACCGGCGCAGCGTGCTCGACAACGTCCGAGCCGCCGCCCCCAGGGTCACCCCGCACGACGTGCGGGCCGGGTTGGCCCGCTTCCGCATCCGCGGCGAGCAGGTCGAGCAGCTCGCGGTGACGCTGTCCGGTGGTGAGCGGTTCCGGGTCAGCCTGGCCGGCCTGCTCATGGCCGAGCCCCCGCCCCAACTGCTGCTGCTCGACGAGCCGACGAACAACCTTGATCTGGCGAGCGTCGGGCAGCTCGTGGACGCGCTGGCCGGCTTCCGCGGCGCGTTGATCGTGGCGAGCCACGACCGGCGGTTCCTCGACGAGATCGGGGTGACCCGGCAATGGCAGGTCGAGCGGTTGGCGCTCCCCCACGAGCGGCCGGCGTGAGGGGTATACAGGGGTCATGCGGCTGCCGCGGGCGCTGGCCCGGTTCAACCGGCGGGTGACCAATCCGGTCCAGATGATATGGGCGCCCCGCGCGCCCGGGTTCGGCGTCATCGAACACGTGGGCCGCCGCTCGGGTGCCGTCTATCGCACCCCGATGAACGTTTTCGTCGCCCCGGGCGGCTTCGTCGTGCTGCTCACCTACGGTTCGGCGACCGACTGGCTGCGCAACGTGCAGGCGGCCGGTCACGCCGAGTTGGTGCATCGCCGTCGGTCCTACCGCATCAGCGACCCGCACATACTTACCGACGGATCGGGCCGCGCGTTGCTGCCCGCTCCGATCCGGCTGGTCAGCCGGATGGCGCGTCTGGATGACGTGCTGCGGCTGACCGCCGAGCCGGGTTAGGCCCTGGCCTCAGCCGTTTCGCGGGACGGGAAGGCCGGGAAGCCGTGCACCCGGCGCAGCATCATCCAGGCCGGACCGGCGAGCACCAGCAGCGCGGCGAGGACCACGATCGTGATCGTCGTGGTCGCCCCGAGCAGTTTCAGCGCCGAGGCGAGCAACACGAACGCCAGCGCGCGCCGAATGAGGGCGCCGGGCAACCGCGACGACAACTGAGCGCCGATGTAGGCGCCGGGGATCGACCCCACCAGCAACGCCCCGGTCAGCGACAGCCGCAGATCGCCGAAGAAGATGTGGCCCAGCGCGGCCGAGGCGACCAGCGGCACGGCCTGCACCAGGTCCGTCCCGACCAGCTCGCTGGCCCGCAGCGTTGGATACAGCATCATCAACGCGATGATGATCAGCGAACCGCTGCCGACCGACGTCATGCCGACGACGAGGCCGCCGATGATCCCGACGACCACGGTCGGCCCCGGCCGCACGACGACATCGGGCGGGCCGGCCGGATCTGCGGCGCGCTGCCCGGCCCGGTCACGGGCCCGCTCGGCCAGGCGCAGGTAGGCGCGCGCGAACAGCCCAGCCGCGGCGATCACGAGCGCGACACCGAGCGCCTTCTGGATCGCGTCCTGCACCCCGGTGCTCCGACCGAGCGCGCGGGCGACCAGCACCCCGGCGAAGGCGGCCGGTACCGAACCGATACACAGCCAGCGGACAAGATCCATCCGGACCGTGCCGTGGCGCAGATGCACGAACGACCCGACCGGCTTCATCACCGCGCTCGCCACCAGATCGCTCGACACGGCGGTGAGAGGCGGAACGTTGAAGAAGAGGACCAGGACGGGGGTCATCAACGCCCCGCCACCCATGCCGGTGAGCCCGACGACGATGCCGATACCCAGCGCGGCCAGTGCGAGTGTCCAGTCCACGGAGAGGCAGCCTACGGGGCAGCGACGAGAGCTCGAATCTTCGCGCGTCCGAAGGTCGACCGGCGCAGGATCTCGGTGCGCTCGAGCTGCAGGCCGGCCAGCTCGAGGAGGTCGGTGATGTCCTTGACGTCACGCGCCGCGCCACGGCGCCGGGGCGCGTCACCGGCATCGATGAGCACCACCTTGCCGCTGTCGGCCACGACCCGGGCGAGCTCGCGGGCGCCGGCGCGCTGATCGGCCCAGTAGGCGAAAGTCATGGAGGCGAGCACGACGTCGAACGATCCGTCGGCGAACGGGAGCGCCTCGGCTTCGCCGCGGACGAAGACGACGCGCGGGTCGGTGTAGCGCCGCGCCTCGGCGAGCACCACCTTCACCGGATCGACACCGACGTAGACGTCCGCGTACGGCACCCGGATGATCATCTCGTTGAGCAGCTCACCCTCGCCGCAGCCGACATCGAGCAGCCGGAGCGGCATCGGCATGGCCGAGGCCGCGACATCGGCGGCCCGCTCGATGAGCTGCTGATGATCCTTGGGAGTCGTGCCGACGTCATAGGTCCGGGCCGCGCCCCGGATGGTGCGGGCGACCGGCCGTACCGGGTGGTTACGTGGTGGCCAGGCGATCGCCGGCTCGGCGGCTGTGACCGGCCCGGGCTCGGCCGCGGGCTCGGGTGCCGCATCCGGGACCGGCTCGGGCGCCGCTTCCGTGACCGGCCCCGGCTCGGCCGGCTGGAACAGGATGGGCTGGGACCAGTCCGAACCGTCCTCGGCGTCCGGCCCATTCGTCCGGGGCGGGTCGGCGAATCGGGTGCGCTCGGGACCGCTCGATCCGTGGCGCGACTCGAGGTCGGGCGGATCAGACTTCATCGATCCCCTTTCCCACCGAGGACGTGCGGGCCGATATCCACGACAGCGCGAGCACGTACCCCTCTACCCCCAGGCCGATGATCATGCCGGATGCATGTGCCGAGACGAAACTCGTATGACGGTACGACTCGCGCGCGAAGATATTGCTGATGTGCACCTCGACGAGCGGAGCGGTGAGCATGGCGCACGCGTCGCCGAGCGCGACCGACGTGTGGGTCAACGCGCCCGCATTGAGCACGACCGGGGTGCCGTCGTCCGCGGCCGCGTGCAGCCACGACAGCAGTTCGGCCTCCTGATCGGACTGCCGGACCTCGACCTCGAGACCGAGTTCGGCCCCGCCGCGCACGCACAGCGCCACCAACTCGTCGTGGTTGGTGCCCCCGTAGATGTCGGGTTCCCGCCGGCCGAGGCGGCCCAGATTGGGGCCGTTGAGCACGAGGACGCGAGTCATGAGACCTCCGAGTAGGCGGCGGCCAGCACGGCCGGATCGGGATCGTCGACGGCGACCGGGCGGGCCAGTCCGTCGAGCACGATGAAGCGCAGCCGGTTGCCACGCGCCTTCTTGTCGACCCGCATCGTGTCCAGCAACGCGGGGAACGCGTCGGGCGCGTACGCCGTCGGCAGGCCCAACGCGGCCAACACCGCCCGGTGCCGGTCGGCGGTGGCGTCGTCGAGGCGGCCGAGGAGCCGGCCCAGCGCCGCCGCGTACACCAGCCCGATCGACACCGCGGCCCCGTGCCGCCAGCGGTAGCGCTCGGCCCGTTCGATCGCGTGCCCGAGCGTGTGGCCGTAGTTCAGGATCTCGCGCACGCCCTGCTCGGTGAGATCCTCGCCGACCACGCGGGCCTTCACCCGGACCGACCGTTCGACGAGCTCACGCTCGACCGCACTGCCGGCGCGCCCGGCCGCCGCCGGATCGGCCTCGATGAGGTCGAGGATGGCCGGATCGGCGATGAAGCCGCACTTGACCACTTCGGCCAGGCCGGCGAGGTAGTCGTTGGGCGGCAGCGTGTCGAGGGTGGCGAGATCGCACAGCACCCCGGCCGGCGGGTGGAACGCCCCGACCAGGTTCTTACCGCGCGCGGTGTTGATGCCGGTCTTGCCGCCGACCGCGGCGTCGACCATGCCGGCGAGCGTGGTGGCGACGTGGACGACCTTCACCCCGCGCAACCAGGCGGCCGCGACCCAGCCGGCGAGATCGGTCGTCGCGCCCCCACCCAGACCGACGACGGCGTCGGACCGGGTGAACCCGATCTGGCCCAGCACGTCCCAGCAGAACCCGGCGACTTCGAGTTTCTTGGCGGCCTCGCCGTCGGGCGCCTCGATCAGGTGCGCGTCGAAGCCCTCGGCCACCAGGTCGGCCCGCACCGCCTCGGCGGTGGCCAGCAGTGTGCGCGGATGGATGATCGCGACCCGGGTGGCGCCGGCGAGCAGCGGCGCGAGTTCGGCAAGGAGGTTGGTGCCGATCAGGACGGGATAGGTGGCGGGGCCGCCGACCTCGATCCGGGTGATCTCGTCGCTCATGCGCGCACCTCACGCTGATGCAGCCGGGCCGCGACGGTGGCGGCGACCTGGCCTGGCGTGCGGCCGTCGGTGTCGACGGCGAACGTGGCCAGCTCGGCGTACTGCGGGGCCCGCTCGGCGGCGAGTTCGGCCAGCCGGGCGGGTGGGTCACCGGCCAGCAGTGGGCGGGTGCGGGCGTCGCCGACGCGGGCGCCGAGGGTGTCGATCGTGGCCCGCAGCTGCACGACCGCGACGCCCGAGCCGGCGATTGCCGCGCGCGTCGCCGCCGGCCCGAGCGCACCGCCACCGATCGAGAGCACGCCGTCGAAATGGTCGAGGGCGTGCGTGATCGCGGCCTGCTCGGCCGCCCGGAACGCCGCCTCGCCGCGGGTGGAGAACATCTGGGCCACCGTCATCGCGACCTCGGCCTCGACGAGTTCATCGCTGTCGGCGAACGGGACGGCCAGGATCCGGGCCAGCCGCCGACCCGTCGTGCTCTTTCCGGTGCCGGGAAGGCCGATCAGCACGACCCGCGGACTCATTGGCCCAACCCGTCCGCCCCCGCCGTCAGGCCGCGCTGGGCCAGCCGGGCGAGATAGGCGACGACGTTGCGCCGGGTCTCGGTGATCGAGTCGCCGCCGAACTTGTCCAGGACGGCCTCGGCCAGCACGAGGGCGACCATCGCCTCGGCCACCACTCCGGCGGCCGGCACCGCGACGACGTCGGAGCGCTGATTGATCGCGACCGCGGCCGCGCCGGTGGCCGTGTCTATGGTCTGCAACGCCCGCGGCACGGTCGAGATGGGCTTCATCGCCGCGCGTACCCGCAGCAGCTCGCCGGTGGTCATGCCGCCCTCGGTACCGCCCGAGCGACCCGACACCCGCCGGATGACGCCGTCGGCACTCACGATCTCGTCGTGGGCCAGCGAGCCGCGGGTGCGGGCGAGTTCGAATCCGTCACCCATCTCGACGCCCTTGATCGCCTGGATCCCCATCAGCGCAGCGGCCAGCTTGGCGTCGAGGCGGCGGTCGCCGTGCGTGTGGCTGCCGAGGCCCGGCGGCAGGTTGTAGGCGAGCACCTCGACGATGCCACCGAGCGTGTCGCCGGCCTTGCGGGCCTCGTCGATCTCGGCAATCATCGCCGTGCTCGTGTCCGGGTCGAAGCAGCGGACCTCCGACTCGTCGATCCGGTCGGCGTCACCCGGGCCCGGCAGCACGCCGACCGGCGCCGCCACCGTGCCGATCCCGACGACGTGGCTGACGACCTCGGTGCCGACGGACTGGCGCAGGAAGGCCTTGGCCACCGCGCCGAGCGCCACTCGGGCCGCGGTCTCGCGCGCACTGGCCCGTTCGAGGATCGGCCGGGCGTCGTCGACGTCGTACTTCTGCATCCCGGCGAGGTCGGCGTGCCCGGGCCGCGGCCGGGTGAGCGGGGCGTTGCGGGCCTGCTCGGCCAGGAGGTCGGGATCGACCGGGTCGGCCGACATCACGGTCTCCCACTTGGGCCACTCGGTGTTGCCGACCCGCACCGCCACCGGCCCGCCCATCGTCAGCCCGTGCCGGACGCCGCCGGTGAGCTCGACCTCGTCCTGCTCGAACTTCATCCGGGCGCCGCGGCCGTAGCCCAGCCGGCGGCGGGCGAGGTCGCGGCCGAGGTCGGCGGTGGTGATCTCGACCCCGGCGGGCAGGCCGTCGAGCACGGCGACCAGGGCCGGCCCATGCGACTCACCCGCAGTGATCCACCTCAGCACAGGTAGGAGTCTTTCAGAACGCTGTGCGCATTACTGGCCGAGCAGCCAGCCGTCCGGCGCGGCGAGCTCAGCGGCCCCTTGGGGGCCCCACGATCCGGGCGGGTACGGCACCGGTTTCGGCGGGTGGTCGAGCAGCGGTGCGGCCGCGTCCCACACGGCCGCGAGCCCGTCCGGGCGGGTGAACAGCGACCGGTCGCCCATCAGTACGTCGTGGATCAGGCGTACGTAGGGCGGCAGCGGGTCGCCGTCCGGCAGCGATTCGAGCGCCAGGCCGATGTCGGCCACGTCGAGATCGAGCGCCGGTCCCGGTCGCTTCGCCACGAGCCGCAACTCGATCGCGCCCGATCCGCTGAGGTTGAGGGTGAGCACGTTGCCGTTCTTCGGCACGTCGGCCAGCGTGCCGCCCGGCTCGCGCAGGATCAGGCTGACCGTCTGCTTGGTCACGGCCAGCCGCTTGCCGGTGCGCAGCAGGAACGGCACGCCGCGCCACCGGTCGTTGTCGATCCACATGCGCGCGGCCACGAAGGTGTCGCGGTCCGAGTCGTCGGCCACGCCCTCGAGGTCGCGGTAGCCCTCGAACTGCCCGAGCACGACCTCGTCCGGGTCGATCGGCCGGAAACAGCCGATGACTTCTTCGCGCGCCGCCTGCAGGTGCTCAGCCGACAAGCTCTCGGGCTTCTCCATCGCCACCTCGGCCGCGACCTGGAACAGGTGCGTGACCAGCATGTCGAGCACCGCACCGGTGGCATCGTAGAAGACGGCCCGGTCGGTGACGCCGAGCTTCTCGGGCACGTCGATCTGGACGGCCCGGACGTGTTCGCGGCACCAGATCGCGTCGAAGAGCCCGTTGGCGAACCGCAACACATGCAGGTTCTGGGTGGCCTCCTTGCCCAGGAAGTGGTCGATGCGAAAGACCTGCCGCTCGTCGAGGACCTTGTGCACCATCGAGTCGAGTTCGCGAAAGCCCGCCGCCGATGTGCCGAACGGCTTCTCGTACACGACCCGGCTGTTCGCGGCCAGCCCGTGCTCGCCCAGCCCCTCGGTGATGCCGGCGAAGGCGACGGGGGGCACGGCCAGGTAGTGCACCAGCTGCGCGTCCTCCCCCACCTGCTCGCGTACTTCCTGCAGTACCTCGAGCAGGCTGCCCGGGTCGGACCTCTCGAAGCCGCCGCCGGCGAAGCGCAGTCGGTCGCTGAAGGCCGTCCAGTCCGCGCCCTCGGGCTTGGGGCCGAACTCGGTGAGCACGTCGCGCACGTGGTCGCGGAAGTCGAAGTGCGACAGGTCGCCCCGGCCGTTGCCGACGAGTACCCAGTCCTTCGGCAGCAGCCCCTCGACCGCCAGCCGGTAGAACGCCGGCAGCACCATCCGCCGGGCCAGATCGCCGGTGGCGCCGAACAACACGAAGACGGTGGGGCCGGGGCGCGCAGTCTCTGCCATGCCCTCGACAGTAGGCATGCACCTCGCCCCTCGGTACGCGGCCCTCCCGGCTAGCGTCGCTCCTGTGTACGACGCGATCGTTCTCGCCGGCGGCAGCGCGCGCCGGCTCGGTGGCGCGGCCAAGCCGCAGCTGCAGGTCGGCGGGCGCACGCTGCTCGACCGCGCCGTCGCGGCCGTGGCCGGCGCGGATCGAGTGGTGGTCGTCGGGCCGGAGCAGCCGGTCGGTCGGGCGGTGCGGTTCTGTCGCGAGCAGCCGCCCGGCGGCGGCCCGGTTGCGGCGCTGGCGGCGGGGCTGGGCGACACGGCAGCCGAGACGGTCGTGGTGCTGGCCGCCGATCTGCCGTGGATCGCCCCGGCCGTTCCGGTCCTGCTGGCGGCCCGGCCCCCGGCCGGGGTCGCGCTGCTGGTCGACGCGGCCGGGCGGCGCAATCACCTGGCCGCCGCGTGGCACCGTGGCACCCTGCTCGCCGCCCTGACAACGCTCGGCGATCCGACCGGTGCGTCCATGCGCGCCTTGCTCGATCTCGTCGAGGCGATCGTGGCGGTGCCCGACCCGGACGGTTGGGGCCACGACTGCGACACCTGGAACGATCTGAGCGTTGCCCGCGCACACCGAGAGGACGGCTGATGGCCGACGAACTGAACGCCTGGGTGACCGAACTCGCCGCGGCATTGGGCGTCGACCCAGCCGACGTGCCGCGCAACCTGCTCCTCGACGTGGCCCGCGACGCGGCCCACGGTGTCGCCCGCCCGGCGGCGCCGCTCACGACGTTCCTGGTGGGTTACGCGGCCGGGCGGCAGGGCGGCGGGCCGGCCGCGGTCGCGGCCGCGGCGGCGACGGCCCAGCAACTGGCGCTGGCCCGCAACCCCGACCCGTCCTGATCAGAAGGTGGCGGCGACCTCGGTAGCGGCGCGCTCGCCCGAGCGCACCGCGCCGTCCATGTAGCCGGTCCAGTAGTCCGAGGTCTCGGTGCCGGCCCAGTGGATGCGGCCGACCGGTGCGCGTAACGCCGGGCCGTAGGCGGTGAGCGTGCCCGGTCCGGCCACCGTCGTCGGGCCCCCGCGGCTCCACTCCTCTAGCGTCCAGTCCATCTCGAAGTACTCGCTCGGCGTCAGGAAGCGCGGGTCGCCGAACAGCCGGGCGTATTGCGCCAGCACGGCGGCGCGGCGCTCGGCGAGCGGCTTCGGCCCCCACTTCAGGTTCTGCGCACCGCCGACGAAACCGGCGAGCACGCCGGGCGAGCCGTCGGGCGGCGAGTTGTCGAACGAGTACCCCACCGGGCCGCCGACGGTCAGGAATTGCCCGGTCAGCTTCTTGGCCCGCCAGAACGGCGTGGGATACACCGCCTCGACCTTCATCAACGCCCCCATCGCCAGGCGTTGGGTGAGCAGGTCGCGCGCCGCCGGCAGCAGTGGGTCGTACACGATGCGCGCGGCGAGTGGCGGCGGTACCGCTACGACGACCTGTTTCGCGGTCACGGTGAGGGCGTCGGAGGTGACGACGACGCCGGTGGCGGTCTGGGTGATGCGGCGCACCGGCGTGGACAGGTGCACCGCGGCGCCGAGTCCCGCGGCCACGCTCTGCGCGACGACCTGCGACCCACCGATGAACCGGCTCTGCTGCGCGCCGCCGCGCACGTTGAACAGCCGCTCGAAGGTGCCCGGATGGGTTTCGTCGCCGGCGGCCGCGACGTAGGCCAGCACGAACAGGAACGAGACGTCGCCCGGCTCGGCCCCGACCAGCGCCTCGGTGAATGGGCGCAGCAGCGCGATGATGCCGTCGGCGTTGACCGCATTCGCCCGCACCCACGTCTCGAGCGTCTCGGCGTCATAGGCGGCGGCCTTGGGATGGGTCCACGGCGCCGCCACCGGGAACTTCTTCACCATCATGTCGACCTGCTGGCTGAGCTTGATGATGTCGACCAGCAGCAGCGGGTCGGGGGGCGCCGTTCCGAGCGGGCCGGTGTCGGAGTACTTGAGGTGGATCAGCCCGTTGACGTAGACGTTGTTGCCCGAGTCGTAGGCATCGAAGGTGCCGACGCCGACCTCGGCCGCCAGGGCGGCGATACGGTCCTGGGTCGGGCCGACGAACTCACCACCGGCCTCGGCGACCTCGCCCGAGCCGATCGGGTGATTGAGGGTGCGGCCACCGACCCGGTCGCGCGCCTCGAGGAGGGCCACCGAGTGCCCGGCCGCCGCCAGCCGGCGGGCGGTGGTGAGGCCGGCCAGGCCCGCCCCGACGATCGCGACGTCGACGGTCACGGCGTCCGGGGTGGTGACGCCGGCGCGGGCTGCGGTCGGCAGGGCGAGCGCGGCGGCCGTACCGGCCGTACCGGCGAGGAAGGCGCGGCGGGAGGTGGGAGAGATCATCGGCCCAGTCTGTCAACTAGAACACGTTCTCGCACTTCAGACGATCATCTGCTCCCCGGCGTAGACGTTCATCCGGCCGTCGCGGACCAGGCCGGCCAGCACCAGCCCGTACTCGCGGGCCAGATCGACCGCCAGGCTGGATGGCGCCGACACCGCGACGATGCCGGCGGTCCCGGCGGCGACCGCCTTCTGGACGATCTCGAACGACACCCGCCCGCTGACGACGAGCAGCCGGTCCTGGGCCGGCAGCTCGCCGTCGAGCAGGGCCCGGCCGATCACCTTGTCGACGGCATTGTGCCGGCCGATGTCCTCGTGGACGGCGCCGATCTGCCCGTCCGCCCCCGCCAGCGCCGCGGCGTGCACCGCGCCGGTGCGATCGAAGGCCTTCTGCCGGACCCGCATGGCGTCGGGCAGCCCGGCCAGCACTTCGCGCCCGATCCGCCAGCCCGGCGCGGTGGGGGCCGACCCGGCCAGCGGGCGCAGATCGAGCACGTCGGCACTGCAGACCCCACAGGCCGCGCTCGTGACGAAGGCCCGCGGGCGTGGCGGCCGGACACCCTCGCGCAGGGTGATGTGCACGCGGTCGGTGTCGTCCTCGCGGCAGGCGCGCAGCACGACGATGTCGTCCGGTGCTCGCACGCCGGACTCGACGACGAGCCAGCCGGCCGCGAGTTCGACGTCGGCGCCCGGCGTGCGCATCAGGGTCGCGATGGCCGCGCCGTCGAGCCCGAGCACGAGCGGCGCCTCGACCGCGAGATCGTCCGGCGTGCGGGCGGGTTCGGACCCGGACGGCATCCGCACGATCGACCGTCGCGTCGTCGTCACCGGCATGCGTCCGAGCCTACGTCGCTGGCTAGGGTGCCGGGATGCGAGCGATCCAGGTTGTGACCTTGGACGGGCCGGCCGCGGTGGCCGAGGTCGAGGTCGACGAGCCGGTGCCCACCGACGAGCAGGTGCTCATCGAGGTACACGCGGCCGGGGTCACCTTCCCCGAAGTGCTGCTCACCCACGGGGCGTATCAGCTCAAACCCCCGCCCCCGTTCACCCCCGGTTCCGAGGTCGCCGGCATCGTGCGTTCGGCCCCCAGCGGCGCCCCGGTTCGGCCGGGCGACCGGGTCGCTGCACTGTCGTGGTTCGGCGGTTTCGCCGAGGTGGCCGTCGTCGGCCCGGATCTCGTATTCCCGCTGCCGGACACCATCGGCTTCACGGCCGGCGCCGCCGTGCCGATCAACTACCTCACCGCGCACTTCGCGCTGCAGCGCCGCGCCCGCCTGGCGCCCGGGCAGACCGTCCTCGTCCACGGCGCCGCAGGGGGCGTCGGCACCGCATCGATCCAGTACGCGCGGGCGCTGGGCGCCACCGTCATTGCCGTCGCATCGACGCCCGAGAAGGCCGAGCTGGCCCGCGCGGCCGGCGCGCAGCACGCGGTCGCCGCCGACGGGTTCCTAGCCGCCGTGAAGGAGCTCACCGATGGCCGCGGCGTCGACCTCGTCGTCGACCCGGTGGGGGGCGATCGATTCACCGATTCGCTGCGCTGCCTGGCGACCGAGGGCCAGCTGCTCGTCATCGGTTTCGTCGGCGGCGACATCCCGACCGTTCGGGTCAATCGCTTGTTGCTGAACAACACCGCGGTGGTCGGCGTGGCGTGGGGCGAGTACGCGCTGCGCCACCCGGGGTCGATCCAGGACCAGTGGGCTGAGCTCGCCCCGCTGCTCGCGTCCGGCGCAATCGACCCACCCATCGGCCACATTTTGCCGCTGGCCGAGGCCGGGGCGGCGCTGGCCCTGATGGACGAACGCCGGGCCGTCGGCAAGGTCGTCCTGCGGGTTCGGTAGCCGCGCTCCCGGCGCGGGCACAACCCGCTTATGGTGAAGCCATGATCGACGAGCCCGGACGTGACGATCCCACGGTCGGTGAGCGCAAGAAGTCGGCGGTCGGCATCCCGGCCATCGCGCACAGCATGCAGTACGCCCTCGCCGAGATGGGCCCGGTGCGCACCGCCCGAACGCTGCTGAAGATGAACCATGTCGACGGCTTCGACTGTCCCAGCTGCGCGTGGCCGGATCCCGACCGGCGCAAGGCGGCCGAGTTCTGCGAGAACGGCGCGAAAGCGGTCGCGTGGGAGGCGACGCGCAAGCGCGTGGGCCGCGACTTCTTCGCCGCCAACTCGATCGCCCAGCTGCGCGAGCAGCCCGACCACTGGCTCGAGCACAACGGCCGGCTCACCGAGCCGATGTACCTCGCCCCCGGCGCCACCAACTACGCCCCGATCGGTTGGGACGAGGCCCTCACGCTGATCGCCGACCGGCTGCGGGCAATGGACGACCCGAACCGCGCCGTCTTCTACACGAGCGGGCGGGCGAGCAACGAGGCCGCGTTCGTGTACCAGTTACTTGCTCGCCGGCTCGGCACCAACAACCTGCCCGACTGCTCCAACATGTGTCATGAGTCGAGCGGCGCGGCGCTGACCCAGACCATCGGGATCGGCAAGGGGACGGTGACGCTCGACGACATCGCCGACGAGGCCGATCTCATCGTGATCGTGGGCCAGAACCCGGGCACGAACCACCCGCGCATGCTCACCTCGCTCGAGGACGCCAAGAAGCGCGGCGCCCGCATCGTGGCGGTGAACCCACTGCCCGAGGCCGGGCTGATCCGGTTCAAGAACCCGCAGACACCGCGCGGTCTCGTCGGCGGCGGCACCGCGCTGGCCGACCGGTTCCTGTCGGTCCGCGTGAACGGCGACCTGGCCCTGTTCGCCGGCGCCAACAAGGCGCTGCTCGACCGCGAGGACGCCGCGCCGGGAACCGTCCTCGACGCCGACTTCATCGAGCGTTACACCCACGGTTTCGAGGCCGCGGCCACGCACTGGCGCGGGCTGGATTGGGACACCGTCGAGGCCCAGAGCGGGCTGACCCGCAAGCAGATCGAAGGCTTCGTTTCCGACGTCGTCGCGGCCGACAAGGTGATCGTCTGCTGGGCGATGGGCCTGACCCAGCACCGCAACGCGGTCGCCACGATTCGCGAGATCGTCAACTTCCTGCTGCTGCGCGGCAACATCGGTCGGCCCGGTGCCGGAGCCGCGCCGATCCGCGGGCACAGCAACGTGCAGGGCGACCGCACGATGGGCATCTGGGAGAAGATGCCCGACCCGTTCCTCGATGCGGTACGCGACGAGTTCGGCTTCGATCCGCCGCGCGAACACGGCTGGGACACCGTCGACTCGATCCGCGGTCTGCGTGACGGCAAGGTCGACGTGTTCATGGCGCTCGGCGGAAATTTCGTGGCGGCAACACCGGACGCCGCCGTAACGGCCGCGGCGATGGCCAACTGCAGGCTCACCGTGCACGTGGCCACCAAGCTCAACCGCTCGCACCTGCACCACGGCCGCGAGGCACTGCTGCTGCCCTGCCTCGGTCGCACCGAACGCGATCACCAGTCCGCCGGCGAGCAGTTCGTCACCGTCGAGGACTCGATGAGCATGGTGCATTCGTCCACTGGCCGGCTGGCTCCCGGATCGCCTTATCTGCGCAGCGAGGTCGCGATCGTCTGCGGCATCGGCAATGCGCTGTTCGGCGCGGACATCGGCTGGGCGCAGATGCGCGACGACTACCGGGTGATCCGCAAGCACATCGAACACGTCGTGCCGGGGTTCCACTCGTTCGAGGAACGCGTCAAGCACCCGGGCGGGTTCATCCTGCCGAGCGGACCGCGCGACTCGCGCACCTTCGCCACGTCGACCGGCAAGGCGAACTTCACCGTCAATCCGCCGGACACCGTCGACGTCCCGCCCGGGCACCTGCTGCTGCAGACCGTGCGCTCGCACGACCAGTTCAACACCACCGTGTACGGCCTGGACGATCGCTACCGCGGCATCAAGGGCGGCCGGCACGTGGTGTTCGTCAACGCCGACGACCTCACGCAGTTCGGGTTGACCGACGGCGACATCGTCGATCTGGTCAGCGTGTGGCGGGATCAGGAAAGGCGGGCCACGGCCTTTCGAGTGGTGGCCTACGACACCCCGCGCGGGTGCGCCGCCGCGTACTTTCCTGAGGCCAACGTGTTGGTGCCGCTCGACTCGACCGCCGAGACGAGCAACACGCCGACGTCCAAGTCGATCGTGATCCGCCTCGAACGCTCGGTCTGAGTGCGCCTCAGACGCCGCAGCCGGGGACGGCGGCGGCCAGCGCAAGGCGCATCGCGTCGACCGGCGCCTCCGTGCCGGTCATCAGCGCCACCTGCACCGCCGCCTGGTGCAGCAGCATCAACGCCCCGCTGATCACGGTCGCCCCACCGCGGGCGGCCGCGGCGGACAGGGGCGTCGGCCAGGGTGTGTACACCACATCGAGGACGGTCTGCCCCGGCGCCCACGGCCGCGCCGCCAGAGCGTCGGCGGCCCCGGCCGGCAACGTGGACACGACCAGGCCGGCGCCCAGGGCGTCCGCGCGGGCGTCCAGCTCGGCCATCACGAGCGAGATGCCGAATCGCTCGGCCGCGGCGTGCAGCGCCGCAGCGCGGGAGCGGTCGCGTACGAGGACTGAGCACTCGTCGACCCCCAGCGCGAGCAGCGCCCCGAGCAGGGCCTGAGCCGTGCCTCCGGCGCCCAGGACCGTGACCGACGAAGGAGCGACGGCGTACTCGCCCAGTGCCGCCACGATCCCGGCGACGTCGGTGTTGTCGGCGATCCAGCCGTCCGGGCCGGGCAGCAAGGTGTTGGCCGCGCCGACCGCGGCCGCGATCGGATTGACGGTGGCCGCTGCGTCGAGCAGCGCGTGCTTGAGCGGCATGGTGGCCGAGAAGCCGGCCCACTCGGCCCGCTCGGCCAGCACGCTCGGCAGGTCACCGACACCGCAGTCGATGGCGTCGTAGGTCCAGTCGAGTCCCAGGTCGGCGTAGGCCGCGCGGTGCAGCACCGGGGACAGCGAGTGCGTGATCGGGCGGCCGAGAACCCCGGCCCGCCGACCCACTAGCCGCAGCCCCAGTGGTTGGCCTTGCACGTGGCGACGGCGTGCTCGAACGCGGTCTCGCTGTTGGTGAAGAACAGATGCCCGTCCTTGTCACCGTTGACGTAGTACAGCCAGTTGCCGGTGGCCGGGTGCGCGGCGCCGTCCATGGCGTCGGCGCCCGGGTTGCTGATCGGCGTCGGTGGCAGCCCGGTGTGGTTGTAGGTGTTGTACGGCCCAGCCTGCTCGGCGTAAATGACCTTGGTGGGGTCGAGGCCCTTCAGCTTCGCCGCGTACGCGCTGGTCGCATCGATCTGCAGCGGCCGGTTGGCGGCGATTCGGTTGAGGATCACCCGCGCGACCTTGGGGTAGTCGTCGGGGAACTTGGCCTCGGACTGCGCGATCGAGGCGATGATCAGTTCTTGGTAGGGCGTGATGTGCAGCGCCGCAGCCTGGGCGGTGAAGTTGCTGGTGTGGGCCTTCTCGGTGAACTGCGTGACCATCGTCTGAACCGCAACGGCCGGGCTGGTGTTCTCCGGGAAGTAGTACGTGGACGGGTAGAGGAAGCCCTCGACCGAGGCCGGAGTCTTGCCGCCGACGGTGAAGTCGGTGGGCAGGCCGACGGCCTTGACGTTCTCGAGCGCCTTGGTGACCGTCGCCTTGTCAAGCCCAGGCCCGCACAGCGCCGACGCGCTCGCATCCTTGCCGCACGGCGCGGCCGTGAGGCGTTTGAGCACATCGATCGTGGTGGCGCCCTCGGTGACCACGACGTCGGAGTTCACCCGCGAGGCCGGGTCGAGGAGCAGGGCCAGCGCGCTCTTCGCCGACATGTGCTTGTGCAGCTTGTACGAGCCGGGCTGGATGGTCTTCGACCGCGAATCGCTGCCGGCGGCGTCGGTGAACGCCCGATCGCTGGCCACCACGCCCTTGTCGTGCAGCGTGGCGCCGATGTCGTTCGCGCCGTCGTTGGCCTTGATCTCGATCACCACGACGCCGGACCCGGAGCCGTCGTAGTCGGCCGGGCTCAGGTAGTGATAGATCGGCAGGACGACGAGCCAGGTGGCGACGGCGACGACCACGACGAGCAACCCGGCCAGGATCAGCAGGACGCGCCGGTTGCGGCGGCGGGCGGCGCGATGACCACGCTCGGCCCGGACCTCGCTGCGGGACACCCGCTGCACCCGTGGCAACGGATCGTGATGCCCGTCGTCACGATGGCCGTCGTCATAGGCCGCGTCGTCATCCGGCGAGCCGAACAGCAGGCCGTGCGGGTCGGAGTCGGTGAACGACTCTCGATCGCGTTGCCTCACGCCGTGCACTCCGTTCGTTCGTGCGGCCACCATCTGCCAACGCCCACGCTCTGGTCAGGCCCGGCGCAGATCCAGCCAGTGTTGCAGCAGCTCGACGGCTGCCGCCTGATCAATGACAGCCCGGCCGGCTCGGCCTCGGACGCCGCCCTGCTGGAGCTTACGCTGCGCTGACACGGTGGTCAGGCGCTCGTCGACGAACTCGACCGGCCGCGGCGCCACCAGCGCCGCGAGCCGGGCCCCGTAATCGCGCGCCATCGCCGCGGACGGCCCCTCGCGATCGGCCAGGGTGCGGGGCAGCCCGATCACGGCCCCGGCGGCCTCGTACTCGGCCATCAGGGCCGCCAGTTCGGCGATGTCGCGGTCACCCGCAGCGTCGCGGGTGAGGGTCGCCACAGGCAGGGCGAGGACGCCTCGGGGGTCGCTGCGGGCCACCCCGACCCGGACCGTCCCGACATCGACGCCGAACCACACCCCGGGCGTGTCGCTCATCGGCCTGCGTTCAGCCGCTCCTTGGCCGCCGCAAAGGCCGCACCCAGCTGGGCCGGGTCTCCACCCGCCCCCTGCGCCAGGTCGGCCTTGCCGCCGCCGCGGGCCCCGAGCACCGGGGCAAAGGCGCGCACCAGCTCGCCGGCCTTGATGCCGGCCGACTGGCCGGCGTCGTTGACCGCGGCGACGAAGGCGACGCCGCCATCGACCGCGGACGCCAACAACACCACCGCCGGGTCGGCGTGTCTCAACCTGCCCCGCACGTCGAGAGCCAGCGCGCGCAGATCGTTGCCGCCCACCCCGGCCGGTGCCTCGGCGGCGACGAACTGCACCGCGCCGACCTGCTCGGCCGCACCGGCGAGCGACGCCGCGCTCGACAGCACCGCGGCCGCGCGCAGCTTCTCGAGCTCGCGCTCGGCGCTCTTCAGCCGGTCGAGGACATGGCCGATGCGCTCGGGCAGCTCGTCCGGCTGGGCCTTGAACTCCCCCGCGAGTTGTGACACGAGCACGTGCTCGCGGGCGAGGTAGCGGAACGCGTCGAGCCCGACGAGCGCGTCGACCCTGCGGACCCCCGCGCCGATCGAGGCCTCCCCGAGCAGCTTGATCATGCCGATCACCGAACTGCGCGGCACGTGCGTTCCGCCACAGAGCTCGCGCGAATAGTCGCCGATCTCGACGACCCGCACCTGGTCGCCGTACTTCTCGCCGAACATCGCGATGGCGCCGATCCGGCGCGCCTCGGCCTGATCGGTGACGAACCAGCGCACCTCGAGGTCACGCAGCAGCACCTCGTTGATCTCGTCCTCGAGATCGGCGAGCACCGCCGACGGGACGGCGGAGGGGGTCTTGAAGTCGAAGCGCAGCCGGCCGGGCGCGTTGAGCGAGCCGGCCTGGGCCGCGGTGTCGCCGAGCGCGCGGCGCAGCCCGGCGTGCAGGAGGTGCGTCGCCGAGTGGCTGCGCGATACCGAAGCCCGCCGATTCGGGTCGACCTCGGCCAGGACGAGGTCGCCGGGGCGCACCTCGCCGGACAGCACGGTGACCCGGTGCGTGATGAGCCCGGGCACCGGCTGCTGCACGTCGACGACGGTGAGCTCGGCCTCGCGGCCGTGGGAGTTGACGACGATGCGGCCCCAGTCGGCCTGCTGGCCACCGCCCTCGGCGTAGAACGGGGTCGCGTCGAGGACCAGCTCGACGTCGTCGCCCTCGCCCGCGGCCGGGAGCAAACCGTCGTCACCGATGATCGAGGCCACCACGGCTTCGCGGGCAATCTCGAAGTAGCCGGTGAACTCCGTCGCCACCCCGGCGGCGTCGCGGGCCGAGCGGTACAGCGACAGGTCGCCGTGCGCGGTCTTCTTGGCCCGGGCGTCGGCCTTGGCCCGGGCCCGCTGCTCGGCCATCAGCCGGCGGAACCCCGCCTCGTCGACGCTGATGCCCTGCTCGGCGGCCATCTCGAGGGTGAGGTCGATGGGGAAGCCGTAGGTGTCGTGCAGCTGGAACGCCTTGTCCCCAGCCAGTTGCGTCCCGCCGCCCCGCTTTGTGTCGGCCACCGCGACGTCGAGGATCGTCGTTCCGGCCCGCAGGGTGGTGAGGAAGGCCTCCTCCTCGGCGTAGGCGTAGGTCGAGATCCGCTCGAAGTCGCTGGCCAGCTCGGGATAGGACGGCGCCATGCAGTCGCGTGACACCGGCAGCAGCTGCGGCAGCACCGCCTCCTCGACGCCGAGCAGCCGCATCGAGCGCACCGCCCGCCGGACGATGCGGCGCAACACGTAGCCGCGGCCCTCGTTCGCCGGGGTCACGCCGTCGCCGATGAGCATGAGCGCGGTGCGGACGTGGTCGGCGACCACTCGCAGCCGGACGTCGTCGGGATGCGATTCGGAGGCGGCCGGCCCCGAGTGCGCGCCGTACACCTTGCCCGCCATGTGTGCGGCGAGATCGAGCACCGGGCGGGTCTCGTCGATCTCGTAGAGGTTGTCGACGCCCTGGAGCAGGGCGGCCATGCGCTCCATGCCCATGCCGGTGTCGATGTTCTTGGCCGGCAGCTCGCCGAGGATCGGGAAGTCGGACTTGCCCGGGCCGGTGGACGGGCCGCGCTCGTTCTGCATGAACACGAGGTTCCAGAACTCCATGTAGCGGTCCTCGTCGACCGCCGGGCCGCCCTCGACGCCGTAGTCAGGCCCGCGGTCGTAGTACAGCTCGCTGCACGGGCCGCACGGACCGGCGATGCCCATCGACCAGAAGTTGTCGTCCATGCCCTTGCGGACGATGCGCTCGAGGGGCAGGCCGATGACCTTGTGCCAGATGTCGATGGCCTCGTCGTCGTCGAGGTACACGGTGGCCCAGATGCGATCGGCGTCGAGACCGAAGCCGCCGTCGGCCGGCGCCATGGTCGACAGGTCCCAGGCGAGGCGGATCGCCGCTTCCTTGAAATAGTCGCCGAAGCTGAAGTTGCCGTTCATCTGGAAGAACGTGCCGTGCCGGGTGGTCTTGCCCACCTCGTCGATGTCGAGGGTGCGGATGCACTTCTGCACGCTGGTCGCCCGCGGCCAGGGCGGCGCCTGCTGGCCGATGAAGTAGGGGACGAACTGCACCATGCCCGCGTTCACGAACAGCAGGTTCGGGTCCTCGAACGGCAAGGGGACGCTGGGCACGACCGTGTGGCCGTTGCGCTCGAAATGCCCGAGGAAGCGCGCCCTGATCTCCGACGATTTCACGGTCGAGCCTCGCTGCGCCCGTTCGGCCGGCCGAGCCTGCGCCCAATTGTTCGTTCGCTTCGCTCGCTCACGGCCTTACTGTGCCAGACGGGCGCAGTGGCGTTATTCGGCCGGGGCCGGTCCGGTGCTGCCGTCGAGGCCGGTGCTCTCGCGCAGCTCGGCCTCGCGCTCGGCCATCGCCTCGCGGACGTCGGCGGTGAAGTCGCGGATCGCCTCGGCCAGCTCGGACAATCCGGCCCCGAGGCCGGTCGCCATGCCCCGCGGGGTCAGTTTCTCGGCGGCGCGCGAGATCTTGCGTACCAGCAGGGCACCGATCGTGATGCCCATCGCCAGCCAGAAGAGTCTCCGCATCAGCGCTTCTCGCGCTTGTCGCTGCGCCGCTTGCGCTTGGCTTCCTTCACCGCGTCGGCGTCGCGCCGGTCGGCCACTGTCTTGCGCACGCCGTAGGTGAACGCCGCGGCCTTGATCATCGGGCTGCCGAGCGTGCTCGAGACGACCGACGTCATCGCCGCGCCGTTGGTGGTCATCGAGTTCACGTTCTTGGCGATGCCCTCGACGTGCACGAGTTGCAGGTTCACCGCCTCGACCGTCTCGACCGCCTCGGCCAAGAGCGGGCCGACCCCGTCGTGCGTCTTTCGCACCGCGATCGTCGCTTCGTCGAGCATGCGGCCGAGCTTCAGCAGCGGTATGGCGAGCAGCAGAACGAGCAGAGCGAACGCGATCGCCGCGATGAGCGCGGCAACGGCGCCTCCGGACATCAGGCCTCCCGGTAGAGCGACAGCAGTTCCTCGACCCTAGCGGGTCACTGCGGGGGCGATGACCGCTCGTCGGCGGATCCGCGAATTACCGAACGCAGCCGGGCGAGGCGCTCGGCGACGGCCCGCTCGGCCCCGCGATCGGCCGGCTCGTAGTAGTCCCGGCCGACCAGTTCGTCCGGCGGATACTGCTGTCGAACCACGCCGTCCGGGGTGTCCGGCGGGTAGACGTAGCGCGCGCCGGCCCCCAGCTTGACCGCGCCGGGATAGTGGCTGTCGCGCAGCGCCGGCGGAACCGCACCGGCCAGTCCGGCCCGGACGTCGGCCTGGGCTGCGTCGATGGCGCGGACGACGGCGTTGGACTTCGGGGCCAGCGCGAGGTGGATCGTCGCCTGGGCCAGATTGATCCGGGCCTCGGGCAACCCGATGAGCTGCACCGCGTCAGCCGCCGCGGTGGCCGCGAGCAGCGCGCTCGGGTCGGCCAGGCCGATGTCCTCGGACGCGTGCACCACGAGCCGGCGGGCGATGAAGCGCGGATCCTCGCCCGCTTCCAGCATCCGG
The DNA here is from genome assembly GCA_963764485.1 of uncultured Actinomycetota bacterium. Taxonomy (GTDB): domain Bacteria; phylum Actinomycetota; class Actinomycetes; order Mycobacteriales; family Jatrophihabitantaceae; genus Jatrophihabitans. Next base: position 747,522 of record CAVXSM010000001.1, read on the forward strand.
GCCAGGTAGTGCACCGCGGCGTCGGCGTCCGAGCCGCGGATCGACTTGATGAACGCGCTGACGACGTCGTAGTGCTGATCGCCGTCGCGGTCGTAACGCAGCGCGGCCTGGTCGATGGCCTGCTCGAGCGTGGCGAGGTCGATCGCCCGGCGATCCTCGGCCAGGACGGTGCCGGCTGCCGCCTCTAGCGCGGTGAGGGCGCGGCGGGCGTCGCCGCCGGCGAGCCGGAGCAGATGCGCCCGCGCGTCCGGCTCGAGTTCCACCGCCCCGGCCAGGCCGCGCTCGTCGGCCAGGGCGCGGTCGACCAACAGCCCGACGGCGTCCTCGTCCAGCGGTTGCAGGGTCAGCAGCAGGCTGCGCGAGAGCAGCGGCGAGACGATCGAGAAGAACGGGTTCTCGGTGGTCGCGGCGACCAGGGTGATGTGCCGCGCTTCGACCGCGTTCAGCAATGAGTCCTGCTGGGTCTTGGAGAACCGGTGGATCTCGTCGATGAACAGCACGGTCTGCCGACCGGTCCGGCTGAGTTCGGCCTTCGCGCGGGCGATGACCTCGCGGACGTCCTTGACCCCGGCGTTGAGCGCCGACAGCTGCGCGAAGCGGCGGTTGGTCGCCGAGCTCACGATCAGCGCGAGCGTGGTCTTGCCGGTGCCGGGCGGGCCGAACAGGATCAGCGACATCGGGGCGTCGCCCTCGACCAGCCGCCGCAGCGGCGAGCCCGGGGCGAGCAGGTGATCCTGCCCCACGACCTCGTGGAGCGTGCGCGGGCGCATCCGGGCCGCGAGCGGGGCGGCCGGGTCGTACGGCGCGGCGTCGGCCGCCGGCTCGTCCGGCTCGTCCGGCTCGAACAGGGTCACGGGCCCCAGCCTAGGAGCCCGCGCGACGCTCGAGAGCGTGAGCATGCCCGGATTTGCGTTCGCCGCCGCTGCGATGCTTGGCGGATGCAAGCGGACGACCTGCTGCTCGGGCCGCGCGGGCGCGACCTGTGCTGGGGCCTGTCCGCGCCCGGTGTCGCGTTCAGCCGGGACGGGGCTCTGGCCGCCCTCGCCGATGCCGTCGCCTGGGCCGTGTACTGGCAGGAGCCGACCGAGAACCACCTCGTGCGGCCGGGCGTCTCGCTGCAGGACGTCGCCGAACGGCTCGCCGGCGGCGAGGCGACGGTGGGATGGGAGGACCCCGTCGCGCTTGGCGACCAGCACATCGTCCATCTCGCCGTCCCGGGCCACGAGGAGTGGACGCCGCGACCGGCCGGGCTGCGGGCGGGCCTGGCCGCTCTGGCCGACGAGGCCGCGCGGACGTATCCGATGCACGACCGCGCCGGCTGGCCGATCGATTGGCGCACGGTGAGCGCCGTGTGGTGGTCGGCTCCCATCATGCGGGAGGGCGTCCACACGACCCGCGCAGTGGATGGCGTGCCGTTCGGCCTCACGCTGGTCGAGGATGACCCGGGCGCCGATCGCGGGCGCACGTGGCCGGTCCGGACGACGCGACCGCCGCGCGTGCTCGAGATCGGCCGGCCGGACGACTGGGTCGCGCTCGTTCGGCGGTATCCGGTGGACGTGACCGCCGGCAAGCGCGGCGACTGGTGGCGGGCGACCGGGCGCGACGGCGGCTGGTTGATTCCCGACTGGCCCGCCGTGGCCGACAACTGGGACGCGGTGCACCTGAGCATCGCCGGCTATCTCACGACGGCCGGACGTCCCCTCGACGTGACCGAGGGGTACGCGACCGTGCTGGCCGGCTGGGACCCGGACGCGACGTTTTGGTTCGACGACCTCATCGAACTGGCCGGCCCGTCCACCGGTTGGGCTCGCGACCGTGACTCGCTCCGGTGGGCGCCCGACTCCAGTTGATCAACTCGCCCGGAACCCCCGGTGGCGGGTTCTTGGCGAGTTGATCATGGGGTTGCGGGCTCGGGTTTGGCGTCGACCCCGGCCTCCTTGCGCTGGGCCGCGGTGATCGGCGCCGGCGCCGCGGTGAGCGGGTCGTAGCCGCCGCCGGTCTTGGGAAACGCGATGACGTCGCGGATCGACTCACTGCCGGCGAGCAGCGCGACGATGCGGTCCCAGCCGAACGCGATGCCGCCGTGCGGCGGTGCGCCGTAGCTGAACGCGTCGAGCAGGAAGCCGAACTTCTCGTTCGCCTCGACCTCGGTCAGCCCCATCACCTTGAACACGCGCTCCTGCACGTCGCGGCGGTGGATACGGATCGACCCGCCGCCGATCTCGTTGCCGTTGCAGACGATGTCGTAGGCGTAGGCCAGCGCCGGGCCGGGGTCGATGTCGAAGGTGTCCATCGACTCCGGCTTGGGCGAGGTGAAGGCGTGGTGGACGGCGGTCCAGGCACCGGTGCCGACCGCGACGTCACCGGCGGCCACCGCGTCCGACGACGGCTCGAACAGCGGCGCGTCGACGATCCAGACGAAGCGCCAGGCCGACTCGTCGATCAGGCCGAGCCGCCGGCCGATCTCGAGCCGTGTGGCGCCGAGCAGGCTGCGGGCCGAGCTGGCGGTGCCGGCCGCGAAGAAGACGCAGTCGCCCGGCTGGGCGCCGACGTGCGCGACCAGGCCGGCCCGTTCGGCGTCCGAGAGGTTCTTGGCCACCGGGCCACCGAGCTCACCGTCGGCGCTGATGAGGACGTAGGCCAGGCCCCGGTGGCCGCGCTGCTTGGCGAAGTCCTGCCACGCGTCGAGCTGTCGACGCGGCTGGGCGGCTCCACCGGCCATGACCACCGCACCCACGTACGGGGCCTGGAAGACGCGGAACGGCGTGTCGGCGAAGAAGTCGGTGCAGTCGACGAGCTCGAGATCGAGGCGCAGGTCGGGCTTGTCCGAGCCGTAGCGGCGCATCGCCTCGGCGTAGGTCATCCGCGCGATCGGGGTCGACACGTCGACGCCGATCAGCTGCCACAGGCCGACGAGCACCGATTCGGCCACCGCGATGACGTCGTCCTGCTCGACGAAGCTCATCTCGATGTCGAGCTGGGTGAACTCGGGCTGCCGGTCGGCGCGGAAGTCCTCGTCGCGGTAGCAGCGCGCGATCTGGAAGTACCGCTCCATGCCGGCCACCATCAGCAGCTGCTTGAACAGCTGCGGTGACTGCGGCAGCGCGTACCAGCTGCCGGGGCGCAGCCGGGCGGGCACCAGGAAGTCGCGGGCGCCCTCGGGGGTCGAGCGGGTGAGCGTCGGGGTCTCGATCTCGGTGAACCCGTGCGCGTACAACGTGTCGCGGGCGGCCCGGTTGACGTCGCTGCGCAGCCGCAACGCCGCCGCCGGACCCGGGCGGCGCAGGTCGAGGTAGCGGTACTTGAGCCGGGCCTCCTCGCCGACCCCGGAGTGGGCATCGATCTGGAAGGGCAGCGCCGCGGCCTCGTTCAACACCTGGACGGACGTCCCCACGACCTCGATCTCGCCGGTGGGGATGTTCGGGTTGACGTTGTGTTGCTCGCGGGCACGGACCTCACCGGTGACGGCGAGCACCCATTCGTTGCGGAGCTCGTGCGCGATCTCGTCGCCCCGGATCACGACCTGGACGATGCCCGACCGGTCGCGCAGGTCGATGAACGCGACGCCCCCGTGGTCGCGCCGGGTGGCGACCCAGCCGGCGAGGGTGACGGTCTGGCCTGCGTCGGACGCGCGGAGGGTTCCGGCGTCGTGGGTGCGAATCATTCATCGACCTTCGGGGTGATGACCTGCGGATGCAGGTCGGCGTCGGGCGGGGTCCAGGTCGTGGCGTCGGCCTCGACCTGCTCGCCGCTGCGGATGTCCTTGACGGTGTCGGGCTCGTCGGTGCCGGCGACGCCGGGGAACCACACGTAGGGGATGCCGCGCCGCTCGGCGTAGCGGATCTGCTTGCCGAAGCGCTGGGCCGTCGCGGCCACCTCGGTGGCGATGCCCCGAGCCCGCAGCGATTGCGCGAGGGCGTCGCAGTCGGCACGGGCGCCGTCGTTGGGCAGCGCGACGAGCACGACCGACGGGACCGACCGCGACCCGGCGAGCACGCCCCGCTGCAACAGCGGGATGAGCAGCCGGGTGACCCCGAGCGAGATGCCGACGCCGGGGTAGGTGGTCTTGCCGTCGGTGGCCAGCGAGTCGTAGCGACCGCCCGAGCAGACCGAACCGATGGCCTCGAAGCCGCTCATCCGGGTCTCGAAGACCGTGCCGGTGTAGTAGTCGAGGCCGCGGGCAATGCGCAGATCGGCCTCGACCGTGATGCCGGCCAGCGACGCGCAGCCGTCGATCACCGCGGTGAGCTCGGCGATGCCCTCGTCGAGCAGCGGATGCACCACCCCGAGCGCCCACACGGCCGAACCGAACGACGAGTCGGGCGTGCGGATCGCAGCCAGTTGCAGGCACTGGTCGGCCTGTTCCGGCGTCAGCCCGGCGGCGTCGACGAGCTGCCGGGCCACGGCGTCGGCCGGCACCTTGTCCAGCTTGTCGATCTCGCGCATGACCGCGGGGATGTCCGGCGCCCCGATGCCTTCGTAGAACCCCTGGATCAGCTTGCGGTTGTTCACCTGTAGCCGCAGCGGGGGCAAGAAGTCCAGCGTGGCCAGGGCCTCGGCCATGACCCGCGCGACCTCGACGTCGTGGTGGAACGGCAACGTGTCGCGGGCGACGATGTCGATGTCGGCCTGGGTGAACTCGCGGTAGCGCCCCTCTTGCGGGCGCTCGCCGCGCCACACCTTCTGGATCTGGTAGCGCCGGAAGGGGAACTCGAGGTGCCCGGCGTGCTCGAGCACGTAGCGCGCGAACGGCACCGTGAGATCGAAGTGCAGGCCCAGGGCGGTGCGGTCGGGCGTCTCCGCGTCGTCGGCGTGCAGCCGGCGCAGGACGTAGACCTCCTTCTCGATCTCGCCCTTGCGCAGCAGGTCGTCGAGCGACTCGGCGGCCGGCGTGTCGAGCGGGGCGAAGCCATGCAGCTCGAAGGTGCGCCGCAGCCGGTCGAGGACGGTGAGTTCGACGAAGCGCTGCGCCGGCAGCAGTTCGGGGAATCCGGACAGTGGCATCAGGCGCGACCGACATCCTGCAGGAACGGGTTGGTGAGCCGTTCGCGGGCGATGGACGTGGACGGCCCGTGGCCGGGGTGCACGGTGGTGGCGTCGTCCAGCGGCAGGATCACATCGCGCAGCGAGGCCTCCATGGCGGCCATCGAGCCGCCGGGCAGATCGGTGCGCCCGATCGAGCCCGCGAACAGGACGTCGCCGGAGAACAGCACCGCGTCGTCGGCGCCGGACAGGCCGAACACCACCGAGCCGGCGCTGTGGCCGGGCGCGTGGGTCACGGCGAACTCGAGCCCGGCGATCGTCACCGTGTCCTTGTCGGCGAGCTCGCGGACGTCGTCGGGCTCGGCGAAGGTGAGGGAACCGAACAATGGGGTACCCACCGGAAGTCCGACGCCCGACCACGGGTCGGCCAGCTGGGCGCGGTCGCCCGGGTGGATGAAGGCCGGCACGTCGCGCGCCTGGCAGACCGGCAGCACTGAGAACGTGTGATCGAAGTGCCCGTGGGTGAGCAGGACGGCGACCGGGTGCAGCCGGTGCTCGGCGATGAGCTCGTCGAGCCGGCCGGCCACCCCGATGCCCGGGTCGATGACGACACACTGCTCGCCCGGCGCCGGGGCGACCACCCAGCAGTTGGTGTCGGTCGCGGCGGACGGGAAACCCGCGATGAGCACGGCCGAGGACTCCTGAACTATCGGGTGGCAGCTAATGAGTGCTTGACGACGTCCCAGCCTACCGAGGGATGTCCTGTGAACTGATTGGCCCACTTTCGGCGGCGCCCACAACCCGCTTACGTAGACTGCCGGAGGTTTTGCCCGACACTGCCAGGAGGACCGCCCCCGTGCCGACGAATCAGCAGCGCCGCGACAACGAACGCCGACGCCTGCAACGCCAGCTCGAGGAGCGCCGCGCCCGCGAGATCGCGCGTCGCCGGATGACCCTCATCGGCTCGATCATCGGCACCCTCGTCATCATCGCCGCCGTCGTGGTGATCGTGGTGGTCAGCACCGGCGGCAACGACAAGAACAATGCTGGCCACGACACCATCACCAGCCCGCCGACGAGCACGTCCGCGGCGGCACCGCCGGCGAGCTCCCCCACTGCCCCCTGCGCCGGGCCGGGCAAGGGCAGCACGGCGTCGTACCAGGGCGTCGGCGTGGCCGGCGCCACCAACCTGAAGGCCGCCCCCAAGGTGACGTCGAAGGGCACCGGCGACCCGGCCACCGTGCAGTGCCAGGATCTCGTCGTCGGCACCGGCAGGGCGGCCGGACCGACCTCGAGCGTCACGGTGCAGTACACCGGCGTCCTGTACAAGGACGGCACCGCGTTCGACTCGTCCTGGACCAGAGGCCAGCCGGCCAAGTTCTCGCTCACCGGCGTGGTCCCCGGCTTCACGCAAGGCATCGGCGGCGCCGGCAAGGTGGCCCCGATGAAGGTCGGCGGGCGGCGGCTGATGATCCTCCCGTCGGCGCTCGGTTACGGCGCCCAGGGCAACAGCACGATCCCGCCGAACGCGCCGCTCGTCTTCGTCGTCGACCTCGTCAGCGTCGACGGCTGATCGCCGATGCCCACGAGCAAGCAGCGCCGCGAGGCCGAACGCCGCCGGCTCCAACGCCAGCTGCAGCGGCGCGTCCAGCGCGAGGCCCGGCGGCGCAAGTTCACCCTCGCCGGCTCGATCGTCGGCACCCTGGCCGTCATCGGCATCGTGATCGCCTTCGTGGTGGCGACGAACGACGACGACAAGAAGACGCCGGCGGCCGGCAGCACCGCATCGACCACGCCAAGCGCCTCGGCGTCGTCGTCGGCGGCGCCGGTCGCGGCCTATCCGTGCACCTGGACGAAGCACGGCACCGCGGTCCGCAAGGTGACCGTCCCGCCCACTACCAAGCCGGGACGCACGGGCACGGTGGTGGTCGCCGTGCAGACCTCGCAGGGCCCGATGACGTTCACCCTGAATCGCGCCGCCGCCCCGTGCGCGGTCGAGAGCTTCCTCTCCCTCGCCGAGCAGAAGTACTACGACCGGACGCCGTGCCCACGGTTGACGAGCGGCTCGCTGGCGGTGCTGCAGTGCGGCGACCCGACCGGCAGCGGCAGCGGCGGGCCGGGCTACACCTTCGCCGACGAGCTCACCGGCAAGGAGAAGTACACCCGCGGGGTGATCGCGATGGCCAACGCGGGCGCGAACACCAACGGCAGCCAGTTCTTCATCGTCTACAAGGACTCGCAGCTCGGGCCGCAGTACACCGTCTTCGGCTCGGTGACGAAGGGGCTGGGCGTCATCGACAAGGTCGCGGCCAAGGGTTCCAACCCCGCGAGCGACGGCAAACCCAAGCTGCCCATCACGTTGACGAAGGTGACCGCGCCGTAGCCGGTAGCCCGGCGGTCAGCTGCCGGTCTGCACGCGATGGACGTCGTAGACGCCCTCGATGCCCTTGATCGCCCGCAACAGGTGCTTGAGGTGCTTCGCCTCGGCCATCTCGAAGGTGAACCGGCTGACGGCGACGCGGTCGCGGTTGGTGGTGACGGTGGCCGACAGGATGCTGACCCGGTCGTCGGACAGCACCCGGGTGACGTCGGACAGCAACCCGTGCCGATCGAGGGCCTCGACCTGGATCGACACCACGAAGGTGGCCCCGGCCGACGGCACCCATTCGACGCCGACGAGGCGTTCGGGCTGCTGCAGCAGGGCCGAGGCGTTGGTGCAGCTGTCGCGGTGGATCGAAACCGCTCCCCCACGGGTGACGAAGCCGATGATCTCGTCGCCGGGCACCGGCGTGCAGCAGCGGGCCAGCTTGGTGTGGATGTCGGTGACGCCGCTGGTGGTGTGGACGCGCACCCCGGTCTCGGCCGAGCGCGGAGCGGTGACCGGCGAGGTCTCGACGATCGACGGCACGGTGGCCTCGGCGATGTCCTCGGCCGCGCCCTCGGTGCCGCCGAGCTGGTTGACCAGCTTCTGCACGACGGACTGGGCCGAGACGTGCCCCTCGCCGACCGCCGCGTACAGCGAGGCGATGTCGGCGTAGTGCATGTCGTGGGCCAGCGTCAGCAGCTGATCGCCCCCGAGCAGGCGCTGGATCGGCAGCGAGGCCTTGCGCATGGCCTTCGACAGCGCCGTCTTGCCGGCGTCGATCGCGTCCTCGCGGCGCTCGCGGGCGAACCATTGCCTGATCTTGGTGCGGGCGCGCGGCGACTTCACGAACTCGAGCCAGTCGCGCGACGGGCCGGCGCCCTCGGCCTTCGACGTGAACACCTCGACGGTGTCGCCGTTGTCGAGCGCGCTCTCGAGCGCCACCAGCTTGCCGTTCACCCGGGCGCCGATGCAGCGGTGACCGACCTCGGTGTGCACGGCGTAAGCGAAGTCGACCGGCGTCGAGCCGCCCGGGAGCCCGAGAACGTCACCCTTCGGGGTGAATACGTAGACCTCGCTCGCGCCGAGGTCGTAGCGCAGCGCGTCGAGGAACTCCTCGGGCTCCTGCGCCTCGCGCTGCCAGTCGAGCAGCTGGCGCAGCCAGCCCATCTCTTCCGACATCCCGGCCGGGTCGGCGACGGCGACGTCCTTGCGCTCCTTGTACCGCCAGTGCGCGGCGATGCCGTACTCGGCGGTGCGGTGCATGGCCTGGGTGCGGATCTGCAGCTCGACCGGCTTGCCGCCCGGCCCGATGACGGTCGTGTGCAGCGATTGGTACATGTTGAACTTCGGCATCGCGATGTAGTCCTTGAACCGGCCCGGGACGGGCTGCCAGTTCGCGTGGATGACGCCGAGGGTGGCGTAGCAGTCGCGTTCGGAGTCGACCAGCACCCGGATGCCGACAAGGTCGTAGATGTCGGTGAACTCGCGACCGCGGACGATCATCTTCTGATAGATCGAGTAGTAGTGCTTGGGCCGCCCGGTGACCTCGGCCTTGATGCTCCCCGCGCGCAGATCGGTGTTGATCCGCTCGATGACCTCGCCCAGGTAGGTGTCGCGGCTGGGCGCGCGCTCGGCGACGAGCCGGACGATCTCGTCGTAGCGCTTGGCGTAGAGCGTGGCGAAGGCGAGATCCTCGAGTTCCCACTTCACCGTGTTCATGCCCAGGCGGTGCGCCAGCGGGGCGAGCACCTCGAGGGTCTCGCGGGCCTTGCGCTCTTGTTTCTCCGGCGGCAGGAACCGCAGGGTGCGCATGTTGTGCAGCCGGTCGGCCAGCTTGATCACCAGCACCCGCGGGTCGCGGGCCATCGCCACGACCATCTTGCGGATCGTCTCGGCCTCGGCCGCGGCCCCGAACTTCACCTTGTCCAGCTTGGTGACACCGTCGACGAGGTGCGCGACCTCGGCCCCGAACTCCTTGGTGATGTCGTCGAGGGTGAGCCCGGTGTCCTCGACCGTGTCGTGCAGCAGCGCGGCCACCAGCGTGGTCGTGTCCATACCGAGATCGGCGAGGATCGTCGCCACCGCGAGCGGGTGGGTGATGTAAGGATCGCCGCTCTTGCGCAGCTGGCCGCGGTGGCAGACCTCGGCGCGGTCGTAGCCGCGCTGCAGCAGCCGGGCATCGACCTTAGGATGGGCCCGCCGGTGGATCGCGAGCAGCGGTTCGAGGACCGGCATGACCGGCGACTGCCGCCGCGACGAGGTGACGACGCGGCGGGCCAGCCGGTCGCGCACCCGGCGCCGGTGGGTGCTGCCGGCCGCCGGGTCGAGGGCGTCGGCGGGGTCGGCGGTGTCGGCCGGCTCGGGGACCTCGATCAGGACGTCCGCCACCGTGGGGTCGGTGGCCGTCCCGGCGTCAGCCGGCGCTATCGATCCCTCGGGATGGGGCGGCGGCTGCCGCATGCCGGCCTCCGTGGTCAGGACCGGCCCCCTCTCTCGCAGTGGACAAGACCCAGTCTACGGGCGCGAGGGGTGCGAACGCCGTCCGGCTCGTCAGAGGCTCAGCAGGACGGTGAGGGGCGGCAGCCCGGCCAGGGCCGCGCGGCCACCGAGCGCCGTCAGCTCGACGATCACCGCCATGGCGTCGACGGTGGCGCCGGCCTCGGCCAGCAGCTCGGCGGCGGCGCGCAGGGTGCCGCCGGTGGCCAGCACGTCGTCGACGAGCAGGATCCGCTTGCCGCCGAGTACCCCGTCCGGGATCTCGATCTCGGCGCTGCCGTACTCGAGGTCGTACGAGCGCCGGCGAGTGGGTGGCGGCAGCTTCCCGGCCTTGCGCACCGGAACGAGCCCGCAGCCGAGCTGACGGGCCAGCGCACCGGCGATCAGGAAGCCGCGGGCCTCGATACCGGCGACGATGTCGACCGGTCCCGGGGCGGCGGCGGCCAGTCCGTGGATCACCGCGTCGAAGGCCGGTCCGTCGGCCAGCAGCGGCGAGATGTCCTTGAACAGGATTCCCGGCTGGGGGAAGTCCGGCACGTCCCGCAGCAGGCCGGCGATCCGGACGGCCAACTCGGCGTCGGCCATTACTTGCGCTTGCGGCGCTCGGGCCGGACGCCGACCTTCGGCGCCGGGGCCGGGCCGGATCGGCGGGCCGGTGCGGCGGCGACCCCGGCCAGCTCGGCGTCGGCCGCCTTCTTGGCCTCGCTGGCCCGCTTGGCGGCGACCCGCTTGGCCAGCGCCTTGTAGGCCGGATCGCGCTCGGTGAGATCGACGACGATCGGCGTCGCCAGGAACAGCGACGAGTACGCCCCGGACGCCAGACCGACGAACAGGATGAGCGCGAGGTCCTTGATCGTGCCCACCCCGAGGATGCCGGCGCCGACGAAGAGCAGACCAGCCACGGGCAGCAGCGCGATCAGCGACGTGTTGATCGAGCGCATCAACGTCTGGTTGACGGCCAGGTTGGCGGCCTCGGAGAAGGTCGTCCGCGACCCGGCCAGGATGTCCTTTGCGTTCTCGCCCACCTTGTCGTAGACCACGACCGTGTCGTAGAGCGAGAACCCGAGGATCGTCAGCAGCCCGACGATCGTGGACGGGGTGACCTCGAAGCCGATCAGCGAATAGATGCCGGCGGCGACAATCAAGTCATGCAACAGGGCGAGGATGCCGCCGACGGCCATCCGCCACTGGAACCGCAGCGAGATGTAGATGGAGACCGCGATCAGGAAGATGACCAGGCCCTCCAGGGCCTTGACCGTGGTGTCGTGGCCCCACTGGCTGCCGATGCTGTCGGACGAGATCTTGTTCCGATTGATCCCGAGCGACGTGGCGACATCGGTCACCAACTTCTGCTCTTCGACCGCCGTGAGCGGCTTGGTGTTCACCACGATGCCGGAGCCGCCGACGACCTGAACCGCTTCGGCCGGCGGGTGGCCGGCGTTCTCAAAGGCCGTGGTCACGCTGCTCGCCGACGCCTTCGTGCCGGTGAAGGTGAAGGTCGAGCCGCCCTTGAACTCCACGCCGTAGTTGAAGCCGCGGACGATGAAGCTCATCAGGCAGATGAGCAACAGCACCGCTGAGGCGAGATACCAGCGGCGGCGGTGGCCGATGAAGTTGATCCGCGACTCGCCGCGGTAGAGCCGGGTCCAGATCGACGACGACGAAGACGACATCAGCTCTCCTCCTGGCCATCGGACTCTTCGCGCATCCGAGCCCGTCGCGCCGCCGCCCGCTCAGCCGCCGAGCCGCCGGCCGGAGCCGTGCGCTTGGGCGGCGCGGCGGGCTCGTGGTCGGGCCCGACGTCGACCGGCGCGGCGTCGGCTTCGTCGGCCTCGACGGCGTCCTCGTCGTCGAGCACCGCGACCGCGCCGGCGTCGGCCTTCGCTGCGCCGGCCGACGCCCGGCGGGCCGAGCGGCGTTTGGGCATGAAGGCGCTGTCGTCGCCAGTGGCGATCCCGCCCGCCCGCACCGAGTCGAGGCCGGTGAAGCGGGGCGAGCCGAAGGTGCGGCTGCGCGAGAGCAGCGACACGATCGGGTGGGTGAACAGGAAGACGACGACGAGGTCGAGGATCGTCGACATGCCGAGGGTGAACGCGAAGCCCTTCACGTCGGCGGCGGCGAAGTAGTACAGGATCGCCGCGGCCAGGAACGACACGGTGTCGGCCGACAGGATTGTGCGCCGGGCGCGGACCCACGCCCGCGGCACCGCCACCCGCAGGGATCGTCCGTCGTGCACCTCGTCCTTGATCCGTTCGAAGAACACGACGAACGAGTCGGCGGTGATGCCGAGCGCGACGATGAAGCCGGCGATACCGGCGAGGTCGAGGGTGAAGCCGATCTGCTTGCCGAGGAACACGAGCATCGCGTAGGTCAGGCCGCCGGACACGAGCAGCGAGGCGATCGTGACCAGGCCCAGCCCGCGGTAGTACAGCAGCGAGTACAGCACCACGAGCGCCAGGCCGATGCCGCCGGCCAGCAGGGCCGCGTGCAGCTGCGTCTTGCCGAGCGTCGCCGAAACATGCTCGTTCGAGTCGGCCCGGAAGCTGATGGGCAGCTTGCCGTAGTTCAGTTCCTTCGCGAGCGCGTTCGCCGACGACTGGTTGAAGCTGCCGGAGATGCTGGTCTGCGTGTCGAGCACCGCTTCGGTGACGGGGTAGGAGATCACCTCGCCGTTGAGCGTGAACCCGACGTAGGTGGAGCAGGGCAGCGCCGCCGTGGCGCCGCAGGCCGCCGTGCCGGTGCCGGTGTCGATCGGCGACGAGGCCGACTGCCCCTTGGTGTTGTACTTGCTCGTCCAGGCGTTCCAGCGATCGGCGCCGGAACCGCCGAGCGTGAGGGCCACCGTCCACTGGGTCGAACCCCCGGTACCGCCCACCGACGGCGCCTGGGCACTGGCCCCGCTGATCTGCCGGCCCTGGACCACGACGTGGCCGAGCAGGAACGCGCCCTTGGCCCCGCCGAGGTCACCGCAGGCGATGTAGTAGCTGTCGATCTTGTCCGCCTCGGTCTGGGCCGAGCTGCAGTCGTAGTTCTGCAGCGCGGCGGCGATCTCTCGCTGCTGGGTGGCGCTGAGAGCCGAGTAGGCCTTGCACAACTTGTCGGCCAGCCCGGGCGAGGGGCAGGTCTCGGCATTCGGCATCTTCGCCTTGAGCGTGGGATCGGCCTTGAAGATCGTGGCGAGCGGGTCGGCCAGGCACGGCGCGCTGGTGGCCGGCGGCGACGCCGTGCTGCTGCCGGTGGCCGTGCGGTGCGGTGCCGGTCGGCGTCGACTTGGCCGTGCTGCTGCCGGCCGGGGTGGTCTTCGTGCCCGACGGGGTCGGCGCCACAAGCCGCCGGGCCTGCGCGTCGTGGGGAGCGTTGGTCGACGAGTCGCTCGCCTTCGCTGTGCCGGACGCCGTGCTGGACGCCGAACTCGCGCCGGACGGCGTCGTGGACGCGGTCGCCGAACCCGACGGCGTCACCGCCTTCTGCCCACAGGTGACCGGCTCGATCTGGGCCAGCAGCGGGCGGAAGTTCAGCACCGCCGCCTGGCCCAGCCGGGCGATGTCGCTCTGGGTGGCGCTCGGGATCTCGACCACCAGCTGGTCGCTGCCCTGCACCTGCACGGTCGCGCCGGTGACACCGGTGGTGTTGATGCGATCCTCGATGATCTGGCGGGCCTGGCTCATCTGCGACGACGTCGGCGCCGGCGAGCCCTTGGGGACGATGGCCTTGAAGATGACCCGGGTACCACCGACGAGGTCGATGCCGAGCTTGGGCTTGTGCGGTTCGCCCGGGAACACGATCAGCGAGTACAGGACGACGAACAGCCCGATGAGCGCTACGAGATAACGCCCGACTCGCAGCGTTCCGGGGGGTGGTGCCACGGGGAAGGTCTCCTCGGTGTTCAGCTCGGTGATGGTGCGGCGTGGATCAGGCGCCCGGTCGGCGCGCAGGCCGCAGGACAGTATGACCGATCCCACTGTGGCGCCGGGGCGCGGGCGGGGCGGGCCGGGTCATCAGTTCGGGTCGGCGCCGCCGTTGTCGCCCAGGCGGGACTTGCCGAGATCGACGCCCGGCGCCGGCTCGGCGTCGTCGTCGGCGGGCTCGTGGTCGGGGCGGTACTGGGGCGGAAGTGACGCGATGTCGCGCAGGGCGGCCAGTGCCCACCTGACCTCCACCCCCGGGGAGATGGACATCTGGACCGTCTCGTCGTCGTTGCGGGCGACCACCGTGCCGTACAGCCCGGACGTCGTCATGACGTCGCTGCCGACGCCGATCTGGGCCGCCCGCTCGGCCTGGGTCTGCGACTGACGGCGCCGGGCCCGGACGGAGAACACGAGCAGGCCGATGACCACGACCATGAAGATGAGGAACGGCAGCAGGCTTTTCACGACAACGGATCCCAGCGACGGCGGCAGGTTGGTGCCCCGAGCCTACGCGTCGAACAGGGTCGGACCGTGTGCAGCGGGCGGCGCGGTCAGCCCGAGATGGCCCCAGGCCGCGGGGGTGGCGATGCGCCCGCGGGGGGTGCGGGCCAGCAGCCCGGCCCGCACCAGGAACGGCTCGGCGACCTCTTCGACCGTCTCGACCTCTTCGCCCACCGCGACGGCCAGGGTGCCGACCCCCACCGGTCCCCCGCCGAACCGGCGCACCAGCGCGTCCAGAACCGCCCGGTCGAGGCGGTCGAGGCCGAGCTCGTCGACGTCGTAGACGGCCAGCGCCGACCGGGCGATCGCCTCGGTGACCACTCCGTCGGCCCGCACCTCGGCGTAGTCGCGCACTCGGCGCAGCAGCCGGTTGGCGATGCGTGGGGTCCCGCGCGATCGCCCGGCGATCTCGGTGGCGCCGTCCGGGCGCAGCTGCACGCCGAGCAGCTCGGCCGAGCGCCGCAGCACCTGCTCGAGCTCACCGGCGTCGTAGAAGTCCATGTGGCCGGTGAAGCCGAAGCGGTCGCGCAGTGGCCCGGTGAGCAGCCCGGCCCGGGTGGTGGCCCCGACCAGGGTGAACGCGGCGAGGTCGAGCGGGATCGCGGTGGCCCCCGGGCCCTTGCCCACGATCACGTCCACCCGGAAGTCCTCCATCGCCATGTAGAGCAGTTCCTCAGCCGGGCGGGCGATGCGGTGGATCTCGTCGATGAACAGCACCTCACCATCGGTGAGGCTGGTGAGCAGGGCGGCGAGGTCGCCGGCCCGTTCGATGGCCGGACCGCTGGTGACCCGGATAGGCGTGCCGAGCTCGGCGGCGATGATCATCGCGAGGCTGGTCTTGCCGAGTCCGGGGGGGCCGGACAGCAGGACGTGGTCGGGCGGGCGGGACCGGCGCATCGCGCTCTCGAGCACGAGCTGCAGCTGCTCGCGAACCTTCGGCTGGCCGACGAACTCGGTCAGGCGCTTGGGCCGAAGCGACGCTTCGACCTCGCGCTCTTCGGGCAGCGGCGCGGGATCGACCAGATCCTCGGTCGCCTCGGACTTGTCTTCGCTCATCGCCCGGTCCGGCCGAGCAGCTGGATGCTCCGGCGCAGCAGCGCACTGACGTCGGGAGCGGTGTCCGGCGCGATGTCGCCGGCCACGACCTCGATCGCGTCGGTGGCCTCTTTGCCCGAGAAGCCCAGCCCGGCCAGGGCGTGCGCGAGCTGGTCGCGCCACGGGGCGATAGCCATGACGGTGCCGCCGGCCTGCACGCCGGAATCGGAGCCGTCGATCGAGCCGATGCGATCGCGCAGCTCGATGACGATCCGCTCGGCGCCCTTGCGGCCGATGCCGGGCACGTGGGTCAGCGACGCGAAGTCGCTGGTGGCGATGGCGCGGCGCAACTCGCGCGGCGGGTGCACGGCGAGCATCGTCTGGGCCAACTTGGGCCCGACACCGTTGGCGGTCTGCAGCAGCTCGAACAGGGCGCGCTCATCGTCGTCGGCGAAGCCGTAGAGCGTGAGCGAGTCCTCGCGCACGACCAGGCTGGTGGCCAGCCGGGCCGGCTCGCCGACCCGCAGCCGGGCCAGGGTGCCGGGCGAGCACGAGACGGCCAGGCCGACCCCGCCGACCTCGACCACGGCGCCGTCGGGACCGAGCGCGGCCACCACGCCGCGCACGCTCGCGATCATGATTCCTCCGGGTGGGCATCGAGCCGGCGAAGAGCGGCCGCCAGCGCCACCTGCGAGGCCGCCCGCTCGCCCTCGGGCAGCTCGAGCTCGTCACGGATCCTCGCCGCGCGGGCGAAGTGGTCGCGGGCGTCGGCCCAGTGGCCCTGGTCGTAGTCGTTCTTGCCGGCGTGTTGATGGGTGAAGGCCTCGACCACCGGGCCGAACTGGGCGCCGGCGGCGAGCAGTTCGGTGAACAGCACGTTGGCCTCGGCGAATTCGCCGCGCCACTGGTGGACGTGGGCCAAGCGCACCCGCGCCGTGTGCTGCTGCACGGTGGTGCCGGCGATCTCGGCCCGGTCGACCGCCGCGTTCGCCTCGCGCAGGGCCTCATCGAGGCGGTCGGTGCCGCGCAGCAGCACGACCAGATCGGCGCGGGCGACGAGCTCGGCGATCTCGTCCGGGGCGCTGCGGATTTCGGCCCGCAGTTGCTCGATGCGGGCCTCGGCCGCGGCCGGATCGGCGTAGATCTCGTGCAGCGTCTCGGGGTCGAGGCGGTGCGCGGGCAGCTCCGGCGGCTCGCCGGGCGCGGTCACCGGGCCGCCTTCGCGAGCGCGTTGGTGAGCCGGGCCTTGGCGCTCCCCCGCCACACGTGGCAGATGGCGAGCGCCAGCGCGTCAGCGGCGTCAGCCGGGCGCGGTGTCTCGGCCAGGCGCAGCAGCCGGGTGACCATCGCGCCCACCTGGGCCTTGTCGGCGACCCCCGACCCGGTGACGGACGCCTTGACCTCGCTCGGGGTGTGCAGCGCGATGGGTATGCCCAGTCTGGTGGCGGCCACCAGCGCCAGGCCCGCGACCTGCGCGGTGCCCATGACCGTGCGCACGTTGTGCTGGCTGAACACCCGCTCGACGGCAACGACGTCCGGGGCGTAGCGCTCGATGGCGGCGGCGATGGCGTCGGCCTGAATCATCAGGCGGGTGCCGGCCTCGCCGTCGGCGGCCGTGTGCACCACCTCGACGTGGACGAGCGTGAGCGGGCGTCCGGGCGCCCCGTCGACCACGCCGATGCCGCAGCGGGTCAGCCCGGGGTCGACGCCCAGCACGCGCACGATCGGCCTCGACTCTCGGATCAGTAGAACGGTCGTTCGAAAGACTACGACGCGCGCCGCCCGCCCCCGGCTCGCGACACGCAGTCGGCGCCAACCCGCGGGGGCCCCGTAGGGTCGGCGCGTGGTTTACGAGTTGGGCCGGCGCCGGCGCGGAGCCGTGCGGCCGAGTCCGCTGTTCCTCGCGTTCGTCGCGGTCGCCGTAGTCGGCGCGGCCGTGGCCTGGACCGAGAATGGCCGGGGATCTCGGATCGGCGACTTCGGGGTGCTGCTGTTCGTGCTCGGCGGCTGGGTCGTGTCGGTCTGCTTCCACGAGTTCGCGCACGCCTACGCCGCCTACCGCGCCGGCGACCGCAGTGTCGAAGCCGCCGGTTATCTCACCCTCAACCCGTTCAAGTACACGCATCCGGTGCTGTCGATCCTGCTGCCCCTGTTCTTCATCGTGTCGGGCGGCATCGGCCTCCCCGGCGGCGCCGTCTATCTCCACCCACACGCGTTTCGCAGCAAACGCTCGCGTAGCGTCGCCGCGGCGGTCGGCCCGGCGACCAACCTCGTCTTCGCCCTCGTGCTCCTGTGGCTGGCCAAACCGCATCTCGACGACATGGTGGCCTACCTGACCGCCGGTGGGCCGGCCGACAACCACGCCCGGTTCTGGGCCGGGGTCGCGTTCCTCGGGTTCCTGCAGGCGACCGCCGCGGTGCTCAACCTGCTGCCGATCCCGGGGCTCGACGGCTACGCAATCATCGAGCCGTATCTCGATCCCGAGACTCGGCGGGTGGGCGAGAAGGTGAAGCCCTGGGGCATGTTGGGCGTGATCGTCCTGCTCCTGTACGTGAACAGCCTCAACGACGCGTTCTTCCGGCTGGTCAACTGGCTGTGCGCGCGAACCGGCGCGTCGGAACTGCTCTGGGCGGCCGGCCACCAATTCTTCCGGTTCTGGGCCAAGCAGCCGCTGTAGCGAACGGCCCTACTCGGCGCCGACGGCCTCGAGCACCTCGTCGCTGACGTCGAAGTTGGCGTAGACGTTCTGCACGTCGTCGAGATCCTCGAGCGCGTCGACCAGGCGCAGCACCTTGCGGGCGCCATCTTCGTCCAGCTCGACCTGCACGCTGGGCAGGAACAACGTATCGGCCGAGTCATAGTCGATCTTGGCGTCCTGCAGCGCGGTGCGCACCGGAACCAGGTCGGTGGCCTCGCTGATCACCTCGAAGACGTCGCCGAGGTAGTTAACCTCTTCGGCGCCGGCGTCGAGGACGGCGGCCAGGATGTCGTCTTCGGCGCTGCCCTCGGCGCCGGGCGCCGGTGTCACGATCACCACGCCCTTGCGGTTGAACAGGTACGACACCGAGCCCGGATCGGCCATCGACCCCCCGTTGCGGGTCATCGCGGTGCGCACCTCCATGGCGGCGCGATTGCGGTTGTCGGTGAGGCACTCGATCAGCACGGCGACGCCGTTGGGGGCGTAGCCCTCGTACATGATCGTCTGCCAGTCGGAGCCGCCGGCCTCGGCGCCCGAGCCGCGCTTGACCGCGCGATCGATGTTGTCGATCGGCACCGAGTTCTTGCGCGCCTTCTGGATCGCGTCGTACAAGGTGGGGTTGCCGTCCGGGTCACCGCCGCCCATGCGCGCGGCGACCTCGATGTTCTTGATCAGCTTGGCGAACAGCTTGCCGCGCTTGGCGTCCTTGGCCGCCTTCTGGTGCTTGGTCGTCGCCCACTTGGAGTGACCACTCACGACTGATTCCTCACCATCTCGCAGAAGTACGCATGAATACGTCCGTCGCCGGTCAGTTCCGGGTGGAACGACGTGGCCAGCAGGTTGGCCTGACGGACCGCCACGATTCTACCGGCGTGCTCGCCGGCGCTCACGTGCCCGATCGCCGTGGCCTGCGGTCCGACGTCCTGCACCCACGGCGCCCGGATGAAGACGGCCCGGATCGGTGCGCCCTCGATGCCGTCGACGATGAGGTCTTCTTCGAAGGAATCGACCTGCCGGCCGAAGGCGTTGCGCCGCACCGTCATGTCGATGCCGCCGAAGGTGTCCTCGAGCGGCGAGCCCCCGGCGTCGACCCGGTCGGCCAGCAGGATCATCCCGGCGCACGAGCCGTAGACCGGCAGCCCGGCGGCCAGCCGATCGCGCAGCGGGTCGAGCAGGTCGAAGATCCGGGCCAGCTTCAGGATGGTCGTCGATTCGCCGCCGGGCAGGACGAGGCCGTCGACCGCGGCGAGCTCCTCCGGGCGGCGCACGCTCAACGCCTCGGCACCCGCGGCCGTCAGGGCCGCCAGGTGCTCGCGAACATCTCCTTGCAGTGCGAAGACGCCGATGCGGGGGGCGTCGGTCACGGCAGCAGCGCCTGAAGTTCCTCGACGGCACCGACAACGTGGCGCGCGGCGTCCGCGACCGGCGCCAACTCCCCCGAATGCAGTCCGGTTCGGATCAGATTGCGGGCCAGAACAGTCGGGCGAATGCCCATCTGCGCAGCCCGCTGCTCGAGTGCCTCGATCTCACGACGGTCCAGCCGGATCGAGTAGACGGCCGAGACGCTGCTGCCACTCCGACGCTCGCGGCTCGCCGATCGCAAGTTCTCGTCGGTTTTGCGGCGCCGGGATTCTGCTTGCTCGAGTTCGCGCATCATCTTGGCCACCCATGGCCGTCGTTCGCTCACTGCTTCACCCTCCTCGACCCGCCAACCCGCCCACCGGCGGCGCTTCTGCGAGGCTAGGTCCGGCGCCCGACAATTCTTGTCGCGCGCTGCGCCGACGTATGTGGTGCTTCTGAAGGTGTATTACGCGCGTAATACACCTTGAGATGCACTACCACCACCCCCGAGGCAGCGGAGCACGAGGCCCGTCGCGAAGGGCCGGCTACCTACCAGCCGCGCTCGGCCAGGCGGTGCGACTGCGGGAGCTCCTCGACGTTGATGCCGACCATCGCCTCGCCCAGGCCGCGCGACACCTTGGCGATGACGTCGGGGTCGTCGAAGAACGTGGTGGCCTTGACGATGGCCTCGGCCCGCTGGGCCGGGTTGCCGGACTTGAAGATGCCCGAGCCGACGAAGACCCCTTCGGCCCCGAGCTGCATCATCATCGCGGCGTCGGCCGGGGTGGCGATGCCGCCGGCGGTGAACAGCACGACCGGCAGCTTGCCGGCCCGGGCCACCTCGGCCACCAGCTCGTACGGGGCCTGCAGCTCCTTGGCCGCCACGAACAGCTCGTCCTCGGGCAGGTTCTGCAGGTGCCGGAGCTGCTGGCGGATCTGGCGCATGTGGGTGGTGGCGTTGGAGACGTCGCCGGTGCCGGCCTCGCCCTTCGACCGGATCATCGCGGCGCCCTCGGTGATACGCCGCAGCGCCTCGCCGAGATTGGTGGCGCCGCAGACGAAGGGGACGGTGAATGCCCACTTGTCGATGTGGTTGGCGTAGTCGGCCGGGGTGAGGACCTCGGACTCATCGATGTAGTCGACGCCGAGCGACTGCAGCACCTGGGCTTCGACGAAGTGCCCGATGCGGGCCTTGGCCATGACCGGGATCGACACCGCGGCAATGATCCTGTCGATCATGTCGGGGTCGCTCATCCGCGAGACGCCCCCCTGGGCGCGGATGTCGGCCGGGACCCGTTCGAGGGCCATGACGGCCACCGCGCCGGCGTCCTCGGCGATCCTGGCCTGTTCGGCGGTGACGACGTCCATGATGACGCCGCCCTTGAGCATCTCGGCCATGCCGCGCTTGACGCGCCCCGTACCTACCGTGCGCTGCTGATCGCCTACCGTGTGCTGCTGAACGGACATGGAGCCGATTCTACGAGCCTCGGCGGGGTCCGACCGCCGGTGCGGGCAGACCGCTGCGAATCCGGTGGTCTGCTTCGGCCCAGCCCTGATTCAGCCCAGGGTGGGTACGCCGTTGCGAATCAACACGACCCAGGTGTTGCCCGGGACGAGCGGCAGCACCTTGCCGTTCCTCATCCGCAAGGTCGTGCCGGCGGCGGTGTTGGGCCGCGACCACGTGCCGTTGATGCGCTTGCCGTGCCGGAAGACCGAGACGTTCCCCCGACCCACCGTGTAGGTGAACTGCGACGGGTTGCCGTTCACATCGGTGTCGCGCGGGTGCGAAACGACCCGGCACGACTGCACGATGATGTTCGTGGCGGTGACCAGGCGGCCGTCGGCCGCGCGCTGGCGCACCCCGTCGATGTAGCGGACGTACTTCTTCAGTGCCGCGCTGTAGCGGAACTCGACCCGGGTGCCGCTCGAATACGAGCCGGTGACCGTCGTGCGCACGTCGGTGCCCTTGACGGCGGGCAGGCCGACGTCACTGGAGTTGAAGGTCCACCCGATGCTCCTGGGGTGCGGTGTGTGAACCGCCTTTGCGACCTTGCTCAGGTTGAGGACCACGTTGATATACCCGTGGTCGTTGGCGTGCGGGGCGCGGGAGAAGTACCTCGCGCCGGCATCATTGCTCCAGCTCTTGAGCCCGGACCGGTGAATCAGCGGCAGCGAGTCGTGGGCGCCGCCGGAGTACGCCGCGGTGATCTTGCCGAACTGCAGCAGCAGATCGGGATCGCTGGGCCGGGTGCTGCGGACGTAACCGACCAGCGGCTTGTAGGTGCCGTAGATCGCCGCCAGCCGGGTCAAGCCACCCTCCACGGCCTCGATGTAGACGATGTCGGCCTTGTCGATGCCGAGCTGTGGGCGGCCGGGCGGGGTGTCGTCGATCTTGACCGAGATGGTCGGCGAGTTGGGCACGCCGCCGATGTCGGTGAACGGGTTCTTGGCCGGCGGTCGCTTGGCAGTCGGGGTCGACGAGGGGGACTGCGACGTGCTCGACGGTGGCGCCGACGACTTCTTCGGCTTGGAGTCCCCCCGCAGGCCGCCGCGGTCAGCAGGGCGGCGGCCGCAAGCGTGACGGTGATCGCGCGAATCAATTCGAATCCTCTTCCATCGTCGGGGCACCCGGCGCTGCGTCGGCCGGTCGCGCGGGAACCGCGGACATGCGATTGGGGACCGTGTCGTCGATGTCGAAGAACTGCGGCATCGCCCGGCGTCCCGCCATCCGGAACACCCGGGGTAACCGCCGGCCGCGGAGCGCCCTGGTGTCGCGGACCGCATCATTGTAGAAACGCCGCGCTATGAGCACGCGGGCAGAGGCCTCCTGCAACTCGGCCAGATGCTCGGAGCGCAGCGGCTCGGACCGGCCGACCAGGCGGCGCTGACCACCCGTCCGACGGCGTTCTCGGCGTCCTGACGCTCGGCGTCGGTCTCCGGCACGTTCAGAGCCCGGGTGGCGATGCGGTGATACGACTCACGCACGGCGTCGGTGACCCCGCTGTCGGGCGATTCGGCCACATGCAGCAGCGCCGCGGCCCGGCGCACGAGCTGGGCGTCCATGGCGGCCTGGGCGGCGTCGACCCGGGCGTGCAGCCGGTCGAGGCGGGTCAGCGTGAAGGTGATCCACATCGTGAGCAGCACCGCCACCACGACGGCCGCCACCAACCAGCCGACCGAGAGCACGCGTCGACTCTATGGGACGCCGGCGGCGGCGATCGCCAGCTCGTAGACGCGCAGGACGTCGGCCACGATCACGTCCCAGTCGAACGGGGCCACGGCCTGGTCGCCCGCGGCGATCAGCCGGTCGCGCAGGGCGTGGTCGTCGAGCACCTCGGCCAGCGCGGCGGCCAGGCCGGCGGCGTCCCCGGTCGCGAACTGACGCCCGGCCGCGCCCCCGCCGAGCACGCGCCGGAAGGCTTCGATGTCGCTGGCCACTACCGCGGTGCGGGCCGCCATCGCCTCGAGCAGGATCACGCCGAAGCTCTCCTGGCCGGTGTTCGGGGCGCAGTACACGTCCACGCTGCGCAGCAGTTTGGCCTTGTCCTGCTCGCTCACCTGACCCAGCAGATCGACCCGCTCGGCGATGCCGTCGGGCAGCCCGTCGAGGAAGTCGTCGGCGTCGCCGCGCCCAGCCACCATCAACCGCAGCTCCGGCCGCTGCGGCGCGAGTATCCACAGCGCCTCGACCAGCACGTCCATGCCCTTGCGGGGCTCGTCGTAGCGGCCGATGAAGCCGATGGTGCCGCCGGCGCGGGGATAGCCGTCGAATGGCTCGGCGTCGCGGTAGTGGGCCACCGCGACGCCGTTGGGGATCACCACCGCGTCGCCGCCGAGGTGCTCGACGATCACCTTGCGGGCGGCCGCCGACACCGCGATCCGGCCGGCCAGCTTCTCGAGGAACGGCTGCAGAACGCTGTCGAACATCGACAGGAAGCGCGAGCGAACGGTCGCCGCATGAAAGGTGGCCACGAGCGGGCCGTCGTGGATCATGCAGGTGAGCAGCGAGAGGCTGGGCGGGGCCGGCTCGTGCACGTGCACGACGTCGAACGCGCCGTCGCGCAACCAGCGCCGCACCCGGGCGGCCGACACGACACCGAACTGCAGCCGGGCGACCGAGCCGTTGTACGGAATGGGCACCGCCTTGCCCGCCGCCACCACGTAGTCGGACAGCTCCGGCGTGTCCTCGTCGCCCGGCGCCAGCACCGAGACGTGGTGCCCGAGATCGATCAGCTTCTCGGCCAGGTCGCGCACGTGCGCCTGCACCCCGCCGGGGATGTCCCAGGAGTAGGGGCACACGATGCCGATGCGCATGCCGGTCACTGCTCGGCCCCGGGCTCGGACCCGGGCTCGGGCTCGGGCCGCGGCGGCAGGTCGGCCAGCCAGAGCCGCTGCAGCATGTGCCAGTCGGCCGGCTCGGTCGCGATTCCGGCGGCGAACCGGTCGGCCAGGGCCTGCGTGCCGGCGGTCACCCGGTCGCGCAGCCGCCCCTCGGGCAGCTCGATGGGCGGATCGATCGTGAGTCCCCAGCCCGAGCCGACGTAGCGTGAGCGGGTCGGCAGCAGGGCGGCGCCGGTCATCGCCGCGAGCATGGCCGGCCCGGCCGGCATTCGGGTCAGTTCGCCGAAGAACGTCACCGGGACGCCGTTGCGCGAGAGGTCGCGGTCGGCGAGCAGGCAGATCGCCCGGTTGGCCCGCAACCGTTCGGCCAGCACATCGGTGGGGGAACGCTCACCGCCGGTGAGGGCGATGACCTCCATCCCGATGGTCTCGCGGTAGGCCACGAACCGGTCGAACAGCGAGGCGGGCTTGAGCCGCTCGGCCACGGTCGTGAACGGCCCGCTGTGCGACACCAGCCAGATGCCGGAGGCGTCCCAGTTGCCGGTGTGCGGGAGCGCGAATATCACGCCGCGGCCGCGCTCGTAGGCGGCGTCGACGTGCTCGACTCCGACGAGGTTCGCCCGGATGTCGGCGGCCACCGCGCGGTGATCCATGCTCTCCAGCCGGAACGTCTCGAGCCAGTAGCGCGAGTACGAGCGCAGCGCGTCACCGACCAGGGTGTCCATGCGCAGCTCCGACATCGCCGGCCCCACGACCCGGCGCAGGTTCTTGCGCAGCTGGCGGGTGCCCGCCCCGTTGCGCACCGTCGCGGCGTCGGCCGCCGCCCGGAAGGCCCGGGCCGACACGCCCCGCGGCAGCGCCTTGACCATGCCCCAGCCGGCCGAGTAGCCCAACCCGATGGCGCGTTCGCGGGTGCTGTCGAACATCAGACGTCCGTGGTCTGCCGCGCCTTCGACTGCGCGTAGACCGTCGCCAGCCGCTGCCCGACGGTGATCGTCGACGCCGCGACGAGCAACCACAGGGCCACGGCCTGGACGTAGCGGAAGTTGAAGCAGCCGCCGGACAGGCCGGTACCGACGAGGGCGATGATCAGCCGCTCGGTGCGCTCGGCCACGCCGACGCTGGCCGTGAAGCCGGCCCCCTCGGCCCGGGCCCGGATGTAGGACGTGACCGCGCCGAGCACGAGATCGAGCAGCGCGGCGAGCAGCATCCACTTCTGCCCGTGCAGCGCGAAGTACCAGGCCAGCGAGCCGAAGACCGCGGCATCGGCGATGCGGTCGCAACTCGAATCGAGGACCGCGCCGAACTGCGAGGTCGTGCCGCTGATCCGCGCGACGATGCCGTCGAGGGCGTCGAGCATAACGAAGCCCCAGCACACCAGAGTGCCGGTGAGCCACCAGCCCCGGGTGAAGAACACGAGCGCGCCCGAGACGACGCCGAGCGTGCCGATGACGGTGATCACGTTGGGCGTGACGCCCAGGCGCACCAGCCGGTTGCCGATGGGCGTCAGCAGCTTGGTGAAGATGATGCGAAGTTGGGCGGTGAGCACACCAAACGATAGCCGTCGCCGCGGTCGATTCGGACGCAGCGCTTGTCTGCGCCGGTGCTTGGGTGTCGAATGCCGGAATCGACGCAAACGGCTGAACACAACTCGACGACAAACATGACGAGGTGCGGGTATGTCGAACAAGAAGGCCGCCACGAAGACCGCAACGGCCGGATTCGACACCGCAGACCGTCCCGAGAAGATCCGCAACGTAGCGCTGGTCGGGCACTCGGCCGCCGGCAAGACGACGCTCGTCGAGGCCCTGCTGGCCGCCACCGAGACCATCCCGCGCGCCGGTTCGATCACCGAGGGCACGACGGTGAGCGACAGCGATCCGGTCGAGGTCGCCCAGCAGCGGTCGGTCGCACTCTCGGTCTGCCCGCTGCAGTGGGACGGCGTCGTCATCAACCTGCTCGACACCCCGGGCTACCCCGACTTCACCGGCGAGCTGCGCGCCGGACTGCGCGCGGCCGACGGCGCTCTGTTCGTGGTGTCGGCGGCCGAGGAGATCGATCCGATCACGGTGTCGCTGTGGGAGGAGTGCGCCGGCCTGCGGACTCCGCGGGCCGTGGTCATCACCAAGCTGGACACGCCGCGCGCCGACTATCAGGCCACCGTCGAAGCCTGCCAGCGCGTGTTCGGTGGCGACGACGGGCAGGCGGTGCTGCCGTTGTACGTACCGGACGGCGACGCGGTTCTCGTCGGACTGCTGAGCCGGGCCCGCTATGACTACAGCGCCGGCTTCCCCCCGACCGAGCAGGGCACCGGCGCCGACGACGACGCGGTCGAGATACCGCGCGCGGCCCTGATCGAAGCGATCATCAACAACAGCGAGGACGAGACCCTGCTCGACCGCTACCTGTCCGGCGAGGACATCGGCCTGGACGTGCTCATCGACGATCTCGAGACCGCGGTGGCGCGCGGCACGTTCTACCCGGTCCTACCGGTGTGTGCCGAGACCGGGCTGGGCCTGGCCGAACTGCTCGAGGTGCTGTCGGGGGCGTTTCCCTCACCCACCGAACTCGACCTGCCCGAGACGCAGGCGCTCTACGGCATCGACACCAAGGCCGTCGAGTGCACGCCCGACGGCCCCCTGCTGGCCGAGGTCGTGCGGACGACCGTCGACCCCTATCTCGGCCGGTTGTCGGTGTTACGGCTGTTCTCCGGGACGCTCACGCCCGAGACGCCGATTCACATCTCCGGGCACGGCGGCGCCGGGCGCGGGCATCCCGATCATGATGCCGACGAGCGCGTCACCCAGATCTTCTCGCCGCTCGGCGCGACCCTGCGCCCGATCGAGCGGGCGATCGCCGGCGATATCTGTGCGGTCGGCCGGCTGGGGGTCGCCGAGACCGGTGACACCATTTCGGCGAAGTCGGCGCCGCTGCTGATGGCCCCGTGGGAGATGCCCGAGCCGCTGCTGCCGATCGCCGTCCAGGCGGCCACGCGCGCCGACGAGGACGCCCTGGCCAAGGCGCTGGGGCGGCTCACCGCCGGGGATCCGTCCGTCCGGATCGAACGTCACCCCGAGACCGGCCAGCTCGTGCTGTGGTGCCTCGGCGAGGCCCACGCCGACGTCGTGCTCGAGCGGCTGCGGGCGACCGGGGCGCAGGTCGACACGGTGCCGCTGCGGGTCGCCGTCCAGGAGACGTTCACCGTCGAAGGGCGCGGGCACGGGCGGTTGGTCAAGCAGTCGGGCGGGCACGGGCAGTACGCGGTGTGCGACGTCGTCGTCACGCCGCTGCCGCGCGGTTCTGGGATCGAGTTCGCCGACAAGGTGGTCGGCGGGGCCGTGCCGTCGCAGTTCATCAGCTCGGTCGAGAAGGGCGTCCGCACCCAGCTCGCGCACGGCATCGACCAGGTTCGCATCCCGGTCGTCGACGTGCTCGTCACCCTGGTCGACGGCAAGGCGCACAGCGTCGACTCGTCCGACTCGGCGTTCCAGACCGCCGGGTCGCTCGCGGTCAAGGACGCGGCCGCCAACGGCCGCCTCGCCCTGCTGGAGCCGCTCGCCGCCGTCGATATCACCGTGCCGGACGCCCATGTCGGATCGGTGCTGTCGGACCTGTCCGGGCGCCGGGGCCGGGTCACCGGCACCGAGCCCGACCCCACGGCAATGGTCGGGATGGAACGCACGGTGGTGCACGCCGAGATCCCCGACGCCGAGCTCGTGCGCTATGCGACCTCGCTGCGCTCGATCACCGCCGGCACCGGCCGCTTCACCCGCCGCTTCGCCCGCTACGACCTCGTACCGGACCTCGTCGCGGCCTCGCTGCGCGCCCCCGCCCCGGCCTGAGGCGCTATCTGGCCCGCACGGCGCGTGTCGGCCGCCGGGAAACGTGCGTGGGCGGCACCCCTCTGCCAGCCTTAGGGGGCCATGACCGAGCTGAGCGGGCCCACCGAGTCTCCGGTGCCCACCTTTCCCAAGCCGCGCGGGACCTTCCCGGCCTCCGGCGAGCGCCCGCTCGGGCCCGAGGCTGCGCCGCCACCGCCACCGCCACCGCCGCCACCACCCCCTCCGCCGACGGCGGCCCCCCCGATCGCCTCCCCACCGGTTGCTCCTCCGGTTGCTCCTCCGGCGTGGATGCCGCCACCACCACCACCCCCAGTGGCGCCACCCGGGCCGGCGGCCGACGAGGCTGAATGGTCGGCGCCGAGCTACGCCCCACTCACCTCGACCGGGTATCCGCAACCGCCGCCCCCGCCCCGGCTGCTGGCCGGCTTGGGCACGATCACCCAGCTACTGCTCACCGCCCAGTTGCTGGCCGCGATCGGGCTGCTCTTCCCGGTGCTGCACCAGCGCCGGCTGATCGACCGGGCTGGTGACCATCCCGGGTCGGTGTCCCGCAGCGCCGCCCTCAGCGCCGACCACGCGGTGGCCGCCTTCGCCGACGCCGTCACCGGGCTGTTCCTGGTCACCGGCCTGGTGTGGCTCGTCTGGTTCTTCCGGGCCCGCACCAACGTCACGGCGTGGTCGCCGGCCTACGAGCGCTACCACCCCCACTGGGCCGTCTGGTCCTGGATCTGCCCGGTCGTGAGCCTGTGGTTCCCCTACCTCATCACCCGCGACGTCCTCGACGACACCGAGCACCGCCCCAGCACCGCGCACCTCACCCGGCCCGCCCGCCCGCTGCTGCTGGGGTGGTGGATCGGCTACGCGCTCCTCCAGCTGCTGTGGGTGATCGAGCAGAGCCTGCAGCGGTCGGGATCGGTCACCGGCCTCGGCCTGCACTCCGATCTAGAGGTCGCGACGGTGGTCGTGCGCATCGTGAGCGCGTCACTCGCGATCGCGGTGGTCCGGCGTCTCACCACCGCCCAGACCGAACGGATCGAGAACACCGTGACGTCAGGACGGGCGCTGGTCGCCGGTTAGAGCCACTGGCCGTCCCGGCCGAGCTTCAACAGGGCCGCGGCCTTGGCCGGCTTGGGCTGCGGCTGCGCCTTGATGGCGATGATGGCCGACCCGCGAACGATGCACCCGCTGCCCGGCATCGTCTCGTGCATCCCATCGGGCTGGGTCTCAGCGATCTCGCGCCAGCGCCGGGCGACCGCGTTGGCCGCCGGCACGTCGGGCAGATCGGTTCCGACGAGTACCCGGCTACCGCTCGCGAGCTCAAGCCAGACCTCGTGCCCGGTCACTGCTTGGGCAGCTTCAGCTTGCTGAGATCGGGCATCTGCATGCCGGGCGGGAGGCCGGGCGGCAGCCCACCCGCCGCGCCGAAGCCGCCGCCGGACAGGCTGGCCGGGGTTCGCGGCTGCGACGCGCCGCGCGCCAGCTGACTGTTCTTGCCCTTCTTGCCCTTGCGGGCGTTCTTGGACGACTTGGTCGAGCTGCGCTTGCGCATACCCGGGATGCCCATGTTGCCGAGCTGGCCCATCATCTTGCGGGCCTCGAAGAAGCGGTCGACGAGCTGATTGACCTCGCTGACGCTGACGCCCGACCCGTTCGCGATGCGCAGCCGCCGCGATCCGTTGATCATCTTGGGGTTTTCGCGCTCGGCCGGCGTCATTCCCCGGATGATGGCGGCGGTGCGGTCGAGGTCGCGATCGTCGATCTGGCTGATCGCGTCCTTCATCTGCCCCATCCCGGGCATCATCCCGAGCAGGTTGCCGATCGGTCCCATCTTGCGGATGGCCTGCAGCTGGTCGAGGAAGTCCTCGAGCGTGAACTTGTTGCCGGCCGCCAGCTTGGCGGCCATCGCCGCGGCCTCGTCCTCGTCGAAGTGCTTCTGCGCGGTCTCGATCAGGGTGAGCATGTCGCCCATGCCGAGGATGCGTGAGGCCATCCGGTCGGGGTGGAAGACGTCGAAGTCCTCGAGCTTCTCGCCGTTGGATGCGAACATGATCGGCTGGCCGGTGACCTCGCGCACGCTCAGGGCCGCGCCACCGCGGGCGTCGCCGTCGAGCTTGGTGAGGACCACCCCGGTGAAGCCGACGCCGTCGCGGAAGGCCTCGGCGGTGTTGACGGCGTCCTGCCCCACCATCGCGTCGACGACGAACAGGACTTCCTGCGGGTCGACGGCCGCGCGGATGTCGGCCGCCTGCTGCATCATCTCGGCGTCGATACCGAGCCGGCCGGCGGTGTCGACGATCACCATGTCGTGCTGGGCGCGGCGGGCGAACTCGATGGAGTCGCGGGCCACCGCCACGGGGTCACCGACACCACTACCGGGCTGGGGCGCGTAGACCGCGACACCGGCCCGCTCACCGACGACCTGCAGCTGGGTGACGGCGTTGGGGCGCTGCAGGTCGCAGGCCACCAGCAGCGGGGTGTGCCCCTGCTCGCGCAGCCAGTGGGCCAACTTGCCGGCCAGCGTGGTCTTGCCGGCGCCCTGCAGGCCGGCCAGCATGAGCACCGTCGGCGGCTGCTTGGCGTACTGCAACCGGCGCGTCTCGCCGCCGAGGATCGCCACGAGCTCGTCGTTGACGATCTTGATGACCTGCTGCGCCGGATTCAGCGCCTTGGAGACCTCTTCGCCGCGTGCGCGCTCCTTCAGCTGCGCGATGAACTGCTTGACGACCGGCAGCGCGACGTCGGCCTCGAGCAGCGCGATGCGAATCTCGCGAGCGGTGGCGTCGATGTCGGCGTCGGACAGGCGGCCCTTGCCGCGCAGGCCGGTGAAGACCGCGGTCAGCCGATCGGAGAGCGTGTCGAACAACGGGACGTCCTAACCGAGAGAGGGTCCACCCAGGGTACGTGCCGCCTGTGCAGGTCAGAGCAGGCCGCGGCCGCCGTCGACGTAGATGACCTGGCCGGTGACGTAGCCGGATTCCTCGCCGGCGAAGAACGCGACGGTGTTGGCGATGTCGGCCGGCAGTCCGCCGCGACGCACCGGCAGGCTCGCCGCCGCACCTTCGCGCATGGCCTCGATCGTGGTGCCGATGCGCTCGGCGGTGGCCTTTGTCATCGCGGTCTCGATGAATCCCGGGGCGATGGCGTTCGCGGTGACGCCGAACGGGCCGAGTTCGATCGCGAGCGTCTTCGTCAAACCCTGAAGTCCAGCTTTGGCCGTGGAGTAGTTGGCCTGACCCCGGTTACCCAGCGCCGACGTCGAGGACATGCACACGATGCGGCCGTACTTGGCCTCGACCATGTGCTTCTGGGCGATCTGGCTGCACAGGAAAGCTCCGCGCAGATGGACATCCATCACCAGTGACCAGTCGTCGTCGCTCATCTTGAACAGCAGGTTGTCGCGCAGCACGCCGGCGTTGTTCACCAGGATCTGCAGCCCACCGAACTCCCTCACCAGCGTGTCGACCGCCGCCTGGACCTGATCGCGCTCGGACACGTCGGCCCCGAGCCCGACCGCCGTGCCGCCCGCCTTCGTGATCTCGTCGGCCACCGCCTGGGCCGCGTCCTGCTGCAGGTCGAGCACGCCGACCTTCGCGCCGTCGGCGGCCAGCCGCTGCGCCACCGCAGCGCCGATCCCCTGCGCAGCGCCGGTGACGAGGGCGACGCGGTCCTGAACTCCGGGCATGGTGCTTCTCCTTCTATTGGGGGTCGAGCAGGCGGCGCATGCCGGCCAGCCAGCGGTCGGGGTCGGACGCCTTCTGCGCCCAGAAGGTACCCACCTGCGGATGCGGCAGGATCAGGAACCGCTCGTCGGCCAGGCCCGCGACCACCGTATCGGCCACCTGCTCGGCGGTGAGGATCTCGCCGGAGGCGGCCACGGCCTGCGCCCCCGGATCACCGGCGGCCAGCGGATCCATCAGCAGCGGGGTGGCAACGCCCATCGGGCAGAGCACGCTCACGCCGATCCCGCGACCGCTGTAGGTGACGGCCAGCCACTCGGCCAGCGCCACAGCGCCGTGCTTGGTCACGGCGTAGGGCGCATCGCCGGGTGAGGTGAGCAGCCCGGCGGCCGACGCGGTGTTGAGCAGCCAGCCGCGGCCCCGTTCGAGCATGCCCGGCAGGACGGCCCGCGCCGCGTAGACGTGCGACATCAGGTTCACGTCGAACGCCCGCTGCCAGACGCCGTCCGGGTCATCGAGTCCGACACCGGTGGCGATGCCGGCGTTGGAGCAGAACAGGTCGATCTGACCCTCGCGGGCCAGCGTGCGGTCGACCAGACCGTTCAGCGCGATCACGTCGGTGACATCGGCGAGTTCGGCCACGCCGTCGATCTCGTCGGCGACGCTCTGCGTCGCGCGGAGATCGCGGTCGACGACCACCACGCTGCGCGCTCCCTCGTGGGCAAAGCGGCGGGCCATCGCGGCCCCGATGCCGCTCGCCCCACCGGTCACGACGACGACGGCGTCCCTTAGCTCCATGTCAGCCCCTTCCCAGCGCGCGCAGCAGTTCAAGGTCGGGCGGGCCGTCGGGCCGGGGCAGCAGCGCCAGGACCGGCGTCTGCACCCCCGCGTCGGCGTAGGCCTGGACGTGCTCGCGGCACGCCTGCGGGCTGCCGTGCACGACTAGGGCGTCGACGACCTCGTCCGGGATGGCGGCGGCGGCTCCGGCGCGGTCGCCAGCCGCCCAGGCCGTGTGCATCGGGGCCAGCGCCGCGCCGCGGCCGAGCCAGTCGTGAAACGCGGCATACGCCGGAACCGTGAGATAGGTGGAGATCACCAACCGACCCACGTTGCGGGCGAATTCCACGTCCTCGGTCGGACAGACAAAGATCCGGGCGACGACCTCGGCCGCCGGGTTCTCGATGGCCGCGACGCACTGCGGCACGTCGGTGGCGGCCAGCCAGTTGAGGATCGCGCCGTCGGCCTCGCGGCCGGCCAGGCGCAGCATCTGCGGGCGCAGCGCGGCCAGCACGATCTTCGGCGGCGGTGTGGGCGCCTGCTCGAGCTTGAACCGCTTGATCGTGAACGCGTCGAACTCGCCGTCGACCCGCTCACCGGCCAGCGCGGTGCGCACTGCCCGCAGCACATCCCGGCTGCGCTGGTACGGCTGATCGAAGTCGATGCCGTTCCAGTTGCCCACGATGACCGGGCTGGACGCGCCCAGGCCGAGGACGAACCGGCCCGGAGCGGCCTGCTCGAGCGCGGCGGCCGACATCGCGATGAGCGCCGGACCGCGGGTGTATACCGGCACGATCGCCGTGCCGAGGCGCAGGGTCGGCTCCCACGCCGAGGCCAGCGCCAGCGGCGTAAACGCGTCGGTGCCGTTCGTCTCGGCCGACCACACGTCGGTGTAGCCGAAGTCGGGCAGCGCGCGGACGATCTCGGCGTGCTCGGTGAGCGGCACGCCGAGCAGCGGAATCGTCAAACCCCAACGGTGGTCGGTCATTCAGTCAGTCTCCAGTGCGGGCGAGGGCGGCGAGGACGAGGTCGGCGAGTTCGGCGGCGAGCTGGGCGGGGCGCTTGCGGCCGTTGGTGCGGTACCACAGCGGCAGCTCGTTGACGTAGCCGAAGATCGTGAACGTCACCGTGTCGGCGCTGGCGACCGGGGCGAACTGGCCGGCGGCCTGGGCGTCGCGGATCAGCCGGCGCACTGTGTCGTGGTAGCGGCGCCGGGCCCGCCGGTAGGCCGCCGTCCGCTCGTCGCCCAGCTTGTTCATCTCGCGCCAGAACACGAGCGCGGGACGCGCGCTGGCGGCCGTCGTGGTGACGAGGTCGTGGATCAGCGCGCGCAGCGTTTCGGCCGGGGCGAGGCGCTGCGCCAGGATGGCGTCCATGCCGGCGAGCTGGCGGCCGATCAGATCGCCGTAGACCTCGAACAGCAGCGCCTCCTTGCTGGCGAAGTGGTGATAGAAGCCGCCCTTCGCCACCCCGGCCCGGGTGATCACCTGGCTCACGCTGGTGCCGTCGTAGCCCTGCTGGGCGAACAGCTCGACCGCCGCGTCGAGCACCCGCTCGCGCGCGTCAGGTGCGGTCGTCATGTTTGCGTAGTTCCTCGCGCGCCACCGAGCGCAGGTGGACCTCGTCCGGACCGTCGGCCAGGTGCAGCGTGCGCAGCTGGGCCCACATGGCCGCGAGCGGAACGTCGGATGACACCCCGGCCGCGCCGTACACCTGCACGGCGCGATCGAGCACGTAGGAGGCGGCCCGCGGGGCGGCCACCTTGATCGCGGCGATCTCCGTGCGGGCGTTGCGCACGCCAACGGTGTCGATCAGCCAGGCCGCCTTGAGCACGAGCAGCCGGGCCTGGTCGACGGCCAGCCGGGACTCGGCGATCCATTCCTGGACGACTCCGTGCGCGGCGATCGGCTGGCCGAAGGTGGAGCGCCCGATCGCGCGTTGGCCCATCAGCTCAATGGCCCGCTCGGCCATCCCGATGGCGCGCATGCAGTGGTGGATGCGGCCGGGGCCGAGCCGGGCCTGCGCCATCATGAACCCGCCGCCCTGCGGGCCGAGCAGATTCTCGCGCGGGACCCGGACGTTGTCGTAGTGGATGACGCCGTGGCCGCCGTGTGGCCCGTCGTCGTAGCCGTACACCGTGGTCGAGCGCTCGACGTTCACGCCCGGCGCGTCGAGCGGAACCAGGATCATCGAGTGCCGCGCGTACTTCGCGGCCTCGGGGTCGCTCACCCCCATGACGATCGCGACCTTGCACTCGGGCCGCATCGCGCCGGTCGACCACCACTTGCGCCCGTCCACGACGTAGCTGTCGCCGTCTGGCGTGATCGACAGCGCGATGTTGGTGGCGTCCGAGGACGCGACGGCCGGCTCGGTCATCGAGAAGCACGAACGGATCTCGGCCCGCAGCAGCGGCTCGAGCCACTGAGCGCGCTGCGCGTCGGTGGCGAACATGGCGAGCAGCTCCATGTTCCCGGTGTCCGGCGCCGAGCAGTTCATGGCCTCGGGGGCGATCGCCGCCGAGCGCCCGGACAGCTCGGCGATCGGGGCGTAGTCCACCACCGAGAGGCCGGCGCCGTGCTCGGCGCCGGGCAGGAAGAGATTCCAGAGGCCGCGGGTGCGGGCCTCGGCCTTCAGCTCGGCGAGAACCTCAGGGGTGCGGAACGGCGTGCCGGCAGCGCGGTTGGCCGCGGCCTGCTCCTCGAAGGTGTGCTCGGCCGGGTAGACGAAGTCGGCGAGGAAGCGCCCGACCTCGCCCTGCAGGGCCTGCGAGCGGTCGCTGTACGCGAAGTCCATCTGGGTTCTCCTGATCGGTTGGTCAGCGGTCGGCGAGCGCGTGCAGCGCGGCCTGCAGCAACACCGGGACGGCGGCGCCGAAGTGGTCGAACCCCTCGCCGACGGTCTTGCCGGCGAGGTAGCGGTGATGGATGCCCTCGGCGACGACCGCGAGCTTGAAGTAGCCGAAGCCGACGTACCAGTTGAGCTGGCCGAGGTCGCGCGGCGACGTGGCGTCGTAGCGCGCCACCATCTGCGCGGCGGTGAGGAAACCGCGCTCGGCCGGCATCTGCGGCATGATCGTGTCGCCCTGCTGGGCCAGGTCCTGGTAGACGACGAGCAGTCCCACGTCGGTGAGCGGATCGCCCAGCGTGGCCATCTCCCAGTCGACCACCGCGGCGATCCGGTCGACCGCGGGCGTGTACATGACGTTGGTGAGCCGGTAGTCCCCGTGCACGATCCCGGGCGCGGACTGCTCAGGCAGCGTGGCGTTGAGCTGGTCGACGGTGCGGGCCAGCTCGTCGAGCGGCCGGGTCTCCGAGGCCTGCCACTGCTGATGCCAGCGCCGCACCTGGCGGGCCAGGAAGCCCTCGGGCCGGCCGAAGTCGGCCAGCCCGACGGCGGCCGGGTCGACCTCGTGCAGCTCGACCAGGGTGTCCATCAGCAGCTCGCACGACCGGGTGGCGGCGGCCGGGTCGAGCTCGCGCAGCAGCGCCGGCTTGTCGAGCACGACGCCGTCGACGAAGGCCATCAGGTAGAACGGCGCACCCAGGACCTCCGGGTCGTCGCACAACGCGATCGCGTGCGCCACCGGCACCGCGGTGTCGACCAGGGCGCTGATGACCCGGAACTCGCGGACCATGTCGTGCGCGGTCGGCAGGACATGCGCGAGCGGCGGGCGGCGCAGCGCCCAGGTCGACGCGCCGTCGGTGATGCGATACGTCAGGTTGGACTTGCCACCCGCGATCACCTCACCCTTGAGGTCACCGCCGCGCAGGCCCGGATGATGGCGGTCGAGCCAGTCGGCGAGCACGGCCAGATCGACGCCGGGGAGGACGGGCATTCCGGCACGCTACCGACCGACCGGTCGGTCTGGCAAGACCCGGCCGGCCCGATCGCGATGGGCTACTCGACGGCGAGCGCCGGCACGTTCGACCCCTGGTCAGGGGGCAGCGCGGTGCCGCGCGGCGGCTCATCGTGCGGGTACGACGGCTCGACCCGCAGGATCTTCGCCGCCCAGGCCGGCAGGTACCAGTTCCACTTCCCGAACAGCGAGACGAGCGCCGGCACCAGGAGGGCGCGGACGATGGTTGCGTCCAGGATGATGCCAATCCCCAACCCGGTCGCCATCGTCTTCAGGTCCGTTCCCGGGCCGGTGGCCAGAGCCGTGAACGCGAGGAACAGGATCAGCGCCGCGCAGGTGACCAACCGGCCGGTGCGCCCGATCCCCTCGATGACCGCGGCGTCGGTCGAGCGGGCACCGTCGTACTCCTCCCGGATCCGGCTCAGGATGAACACCTCGTAGTCCATCGACAGCCCGAACAGGAAGGCGAACACCATCAGCGGGATCCAGAACGTCACCGCACCGGTTGCGGCAATGTTGAAGATCGCCTTCGAGCCGTGACCCTCCTGCCAGAAGAAGACCATCGCCCCGAAGGTCGCGCCGAGCGACAACAGGTTGAGGATGATCGCCTTCAGCGGCAGCAACAGCGACCGGAATGCGCGGGCCAACAGGACATAGGTGAGCAGGGCGATGATCGCCAGCATCAACGGGAAGTTGCCGTAGACGGCATGCAAGAAGTCGATCTGCGCCGTACCGAGGCCGGTGGAGCCAATGACTCCGTCCTCGCCATCGAGCACCTTCTGCACGGTGCGCACCACGTCGACGCTCTTGGAGTTGACCGTCTCGTTCTTCGGGATCGCGACGAGCACCGTCTGGCCCCGGACCGAACTCGATGCGGAGGTGACCACGCTGGTGATGCCGTCGGCCTTGGCGACGTCGGTTGTGACCTTGGCGACGACGGCGGGATCGGACTTCACCAGGATCTCGATCGGGGTGAGCGCGCCGTTGGGGACGCCGCCGGTCTCGAGGGTGTGCAGCGCCCGGTAGGCCTGGCCGGAGTGGGCGAGCGAGGCGGAAGAGGCCTGGCCGATCTTGACGCCGAAGAAGGCGGCGATCAGCACGCCGAGCATGGCGAGCGCCGCGACCGCGGACGCGATGCGGTACTTCACGACGCCGCGTGCCCATCGGCTCCAGAACTTGCTCGCCCGGCTCTCGTGCCGAAGCTTCGGCCAGTCGATCCGCGGGCCGATGCCGCCGAGGATCGCCGGAGTGAAGGACAACGTGGTCAGCACGCTCGCCACCGGGATCAACGCACCGCCGTATCCCATGCTGCGCATGAACGGCACCGGCAACACGATGAGGGCGAGCAGACCGATCGCCACCGTCACGCCACTGAACACCACTGCACGGCCGGCAGTCTGCATCGCGACCACGACCGCCTCGTGGTTGTCTCGCCCGTGGTCTTTCTCTTCACGCCATCGGGTGACGAACAGCAGTGAGTAGTCGATGGCCACGCCCAGCCCGATCAGCGCCACGAGGAACTCGACGATGAACGAGACGTTGGTGGCGTAGGTGATCGGCAGCAACATGATGAAGGTCGCCAGGATCGACGCCGCGGCCACGATCAGCGGTAGGAACGCCAGGAACGAGCCGAAGACGAACAGCAGCACGGCCAACGCGCCGACGCCGCCCAGCAGGACCTCGCCGAGCACGCCCGGCCCACTGCTGCTGTCGCCGGACGCGAGCACGTCCTCGCCCGTGATGCCGATGGTCGAGCCGGCCGGGGCCGAGCTCTTCACGAGGGCCTTGATGGGGTCGGTGAGCAGCTTCTGGGTCGGCGAGTGGTCGAACTTGTAGAACACCATTGCGTACGCCGTCTTGCCGTCGTCGGTGACGAAGGCGTTCTGATCGCCAGTGGATTGCGCGTCAAGGACTCGCAACTGCGGCTGGGTCGGGAGATTCAGGGCATCGGGGTGCCCGAGCGCGTCGAACGCCTTGTTGACGGCGTTCTTGTTCCGCGCGTCCGTCACCTTGCCCTGGGGCACGGTCACGGTGACGAGGTACGGGCTGGTGAATCCGCCGCTGCCGGTGAGGTTTTGAATCTTCTGGGCGGTGTCGGTGCCCGGCTGCCCGGGCAGCGAGAAGTCGATCGTCAGGCGGTTGTTCACCTTCGAGCTCAGCGCCCCGCCGACCACGATGACCAGCAACCAGAATCCGATCACCCACCGGCGATGCTTCAGGACGAACTCGGCCCAACGTCGCATTACGTCTCCTACCTCGATGTCAGTGCTGGCAGCCTAGGGCTGGGTGATGACATCAAGGTGACGAATTTCGACTCGCCGACGTGACAGGCGGCACGAATTATCCGGTTGCGACGTGGAACAGCGAGCCGACGCCATACGTGACGGTGGCGGCGAGGACGCCGAGGACGAGCTGGCGCGCGCCTGAGTAGAGCCAGGTGCGGCTGGTGAACCGCGAGGTGCCGACCCCGGCCGCGAACAGCGCCACGACCGACAGGATCGCCGAGATCATGATCGAGGTGGCGCCCAGCGCGTAGGGCAGCAGCGGGATGAAGGCGCCGACACTGAACGCGAGCAGCGACGAGCCGGCCGCGGTCCACGGACTCGGCAGCTGATTCGGATCGACGCCGAGTTCCTCCTGGGCGTGGATCAGCAGCGCCTGCTCCGGATCGCGCGAGAGCTGGCGGGCCACCTCGTGCGCGAGATCGGGCTCGACCCCGCGGGCCACGTACATCTGCGCCAGCTCAGCCAGCTCCGCGTCGGCGTTGTGCTTGAGCTCATGCCGCTCGACCTCGAGCTCGGCCGCGGTCGACTCGTTCTGGCTCTGGACCGAGACGTACTCCCCCGCGGCCATCGAGAACGCGCCGCCGACGAGCCCGGCCAGGCCGGCCAGCGAGACGTCGGAGGTCGCCGATGAGGCACCGGCAACGCCCGCGATCAGGGCGAAGTTGGAGACGAGGCCGTCCATCATCCCGAACACTGTCGGACGCAGCCAGCCGCCGCTGACGTCGCGGTGGTCGTGGTGGATCTCCGGATTCGGCAGCTCGGGGAGATCCGCGAGGGCGTCGGTCACTCGGCGCTCACCTCTTCGGGCTCGTCCACCGGATCGGTGTCGGCGAAGTAGGGGCTCGCCTCCCTCTCGGCGTGGAAGCCGCCGTGCCGGAGGAACCACGCCAACCCGGCCAGGAACACGATCAGGCTCGTCCAGTCGTTGAGCCGCAACCCGAGGAAATGGTTCGCGTGGTCGGTGCGCAGCGCCTCGATCCACGCGCGTCCCACCGTGTAGCCCATCACGTACAGCGCCATCACGTTGCCCCGGCCGAGCCGCAACCGCCGGTCGATGAGCAACAGCCCGACCCCGATCGCGACGTCCCACAGCGACTCGTACAGGAAGGTCGGCTGGAAGTAGCCCAGCACCGTGCTCGTGCCCGGCCCGTTGCAGCCCTGGGCGTGGCCCACGTTGATGTCGAGGCAGTGGATCTGCAGCTTCCACGGCAGGCTCGTCCGGCCGCCGTAGAGCTCGTTGTTGAACCAGTTGCCCCAGCGGCCGATCGCCTGGGCGAATATCACGCCGGGTACGGCGGCGTCGGCGAAGACGGCGAGGCGGATGTTGCGGCGCCGGCAGCCGATCCACGCCCCCGCAGTGCCGAGGGCGATCGCGCCCCAGATACCGAGGCCGCCGTCCCAGATCTTGAACGCGTCGACCGGGTGACGGCCCTTCTCGAAGTAGAGCTCGGGATCGGTGACGACGTGATAAATCCGCCCGCCCAGGATGCCGAGCACGATGGCCCAGGCCGAGACGTCCCAGACGTGCTCGGGGTCGCCGCCGCGCTCGCGCCAGCGCCGCGTCGTCAACCAGATCGCGACGAGGATCCCGACGATGATGCACAGCGCGTACGCCCGGATCGGCAGCGGTCCGAGATGCCAGACGCTGCGCGTCGGGCTGGGGATCGATGCGAGGGCGGCGGGCACCCGTTCACGGTAGTCGAGCCCGTGATTACGGTGGAGTGATGGTTGACGAGCTGCCCACCGAGATCCGCGCCGTCGTCGTCCCGGAGCATGGCGGTGCGGACGTCCTGCAGGTGCAGACCCGGCCGGTCCCGCACCCTGGCGCCGGCGAACTGCTGGTCGAGGTTGCAGCCTCGGGGATCAACTTCATCGACATCTACCAGCGCGAAGGCATCTACGACGTCGCGACGCCATTCGTGCTGGGCCTGGAATGCGCCGGGCGGGTGCTGGCCGTCGGCGCCGACGTGCGCGAGTTCGCGGTCGGCGACCTGGTGGCGACGGCCAGCGGCACCGGCACCCACGCGAGCGCGGCCATCGTGCGGGCCGAGGTCGCCGTACCGGTGCCCGACGGCGTGCCGGCCGAGCTCGCCGCCGCCGCGTTGTTGCAGGGAATCACCGCGCACTACCTGGTGAACAGCACCTATGCGGTCCAGGCCGGCGACACCGCGCTCGTCCACGCCGCGGCCGGTGGTGTCGGCCAGTTGCTCGCCCAGCTGATCAACGCCAAGGGGGCCCGGGTCATCGGCACCGTGGGCAGCGCGCCGAAGGTCGAAGTGGCCCGGGCGGCCGGCGCGGACGACGTCATTCGCTACGACGAGGTGGACGACCTGGCTACCGCCGTGCGCGAGCTGGTCCCCGACGGCGTGCATGTCGTCTATGACGGCGTAGGCCGGGCCACCTTCGACGCGTCCCTGGCCTCGCTACGCCGGCGCGGGTTGCTGGCGCTCTTCGGCGCGGCCAGCGGTCAGGTCCCGCCGTTCGATGTCCAGCGGCTGAATTCGGGCGGCTCGCTGTTCGTCACCCGTCCGACCATCGGTCACTATGTCGCCGACCGCGCCGAGCTGATGTGGCGAGCCGGCGACATCCTCGGCGCCATCGCCGACGGATCGCTGCGGATCGCGATCGGTGGCCGGTACGGCCTGGATCAGGCCGCGCAGGCCTATACCGACCTCGAAGGGCGCGGCACCACGGGCAAGTTGCTGATCGTCCCTTAGGTCTTGACTTGTCCGGATATGTCCGGACACAGTGACGGCACACTCCCCGCATCGGAGGCCGTCATGGGTCCGAACGTTTCGTGCTCTGCTGCTCACCGGCGTACTCGCGGCCGGGCTGGCCGCCGCCGTCCCGCCGGCCGCCGCGGCCGGCGTCGTCTATGGGATGGATGTCTCCGGCTACCAGGGCAACGTGAACTGGTCATCGGCCTACGCCAACGGCGCGCGCTTCGCCTACGTCAAGGCCACTGAGGGCACCGGCTACACCAACCCGTACTTCGCCCAGCAGTACAACGGCTCGTACAACGTCGGCATGATCCGCGGCGTCCTACCACTTCGCCCGGCCCAACGTCTCGGCCGGCTCGACCCAGGCCGACTACTTCATCGCCCACGGCGGCGGTTGGTCGGGCGACGGCAAGACGCTGCCCGGCGCCCTTGACATCGAGTGGAATCCGTACAGCGGCGGCACCTGCTACGGGCTGTCCGCCGCCGGGATGGCTGGCTGGATCCGCTCGTTCAGCGATCGGTACCACTCGCGCGAGGGCGTGTACCCGGTGATCTACACGGCGACCTCGTGGTGGTCGCAGTGTGTCGGCAGCGCCGGCAACTTCAGCGCGACCAACCCGCTGTGGGTGGCCCGCTACAGCTCGACGGTCGGGCTCGCTGCCCTACGGCTGGAGCTACTACACGTTCTGGCAGAACGCGGACTCCGGAACCTTCCCCGGCGACCAGGACCGCTTCAACGGCGCGTACAGCCAGCTGCAGGCCATCGCCAACGGTTAGCGGCGCCGCACCCCGGCGGCCAGCTCGGCGGCGAGGTCGCGCACCGCGGTCACGCCGCGCTCGTCCGGCGCGTCCAGCAGGCAGCGGACGAAGGCCGAGCCGACGATCACCCCGTCGGCGAAAGCCGCCACTTCGGCCGCCTGGTCGCCGTTGGACACCCCGAGACCGACGCACACCGGCACATCAGGAGCGAGTGAGCGGACCCGGCCGACCAGCGTCGCCGCGGCGTCGCCGACGCTGGCCCGGGCGCCGGTGACGCCCATGACGGCGGTGGCGTAGACGAAGCCGCGTGACGCGGCGGCGGTCGAGGCGATACGGGCATCGGTCGAGGACGGCGCGACGAGGAACACCCGGTCGATCCCGGCGGCGTCGGTCGCGGCAATCCATTCGGCGGCCTCGTCCGGGATGAGGTCCGGGGTGATCGCCCCGGAGCCGCCGGCCGCCGCGAGTTCGGAGGCGAAGCGCTGGACGCCGAACCGCTCGACCTGGTTCCAGTAGCCCATCGTCACCGCCGCGGCCCCGGCGTCGACCACCGCCGAGACCGCGCGCAGCGCGTCGCGGACCCCGACGCCGTCGCGGACCGCCTTCTCGGTGGCGCGCTGGATCGTCGGGCCGTCCATCACCGGATCGCTGTACGGCACGCCGACCTCGACGACGTCACAGCCGCCGGCGACCAGGGCCCGCATCGCGGCGATGGAGGTGTCGACGTCGGGATAGCCGACCGGCAGGTAGCCGATGAGCGCGGCCCGGTTGTCCGCCTTCGCCTTGGCGAGCGAGTCGGCCAGCGCGGTCATCGTTCCGGCCCAGACCGAAGTAGGCCGACGCGGTCTCGACGTCCTTGTCCCCGCGGCCGGACAGGTTGACCAGGATGATCGCGTCGCGGCCGAGTTCGCGGCCGAGGTGCAGCGCCCCGGCCAGCGCGTGCGCCGACTCGATCGCCGGGATGATGCCCTCGCTGCGAGCGAGCAGCGAGAACGCCTCCATGGCCTGCGCGTCGGTGATCGGGCGGTACTCGGCCCGGCCGGTGTCGTGCAGGTAGGAGTGCTCGGGCCCGACGCCGGGGTAGTCGAGGCCGGCCGAGATCGAGTGCGACTCGATCGTCTGCCCGTTCTCGTCCTGCAGGAGATATGAGCGGGCGCCGTGCAGCACGCCGGGCGCGCCGCCGGTGATCGAGGCGGCGTGCCGGCCGGTGTCCATGCCGTCGCCGCCGGCCTCGAAGCCGACGAGGCGCACACCGGGGTCCGGCACGAAGGCGGTGAAGATGCCGATGGCGTTGGAGCCACCGCCGACGCAGGCCGCGACGGCGTCGGGCAGCCGCCCGCACCGCTCGAGCACCTGGGCCCGGGCCTCGTCACCAATCACCCGCTGGTACTCGCGCACCATCATCGGGAACGGGTGCGGCCCGGCGACGGTGCCGAAGACGTAGTTCGTCGTCTCGACGTTGGTGACCCAGTCGCGCATCGCCTCGTTGATCGCGTCCTTGAGCGTGCGCGAGCCGGTCGTGACCGGGATGACCTCCGCGCCCAGCAGCTCCATGCGCGCGACGTTCAGCGCCTGCCGGCGGGTGTCCTCCTCGCCCATGTAGACGACGCATTCCAGCCCGAGCAGGGCCGCTGCGGTCGCAGTGGCCACCCCGTGCTGGCCGGCCCCGGTCTCGGCGATGACCCGCTTCTTGCCGATGCGCTGGGTGAGCAGGGCTTGGCCGAGGACATTGTTGATCTTGTGCGAGCCGGTGTGGTTGAGATCTTCGCGCTTGAGCAGCACGCGGGCGCCGCCGGCGTGTTCGCCGAACTTGGGGACGTCGGTGAGCGGCGACGGCCGGCCGCTGTAGTCACGATGCAGCCGCGCCAGTTCGGCCCGGAACGCGGGATCGCGTTGTGTCTCGTGGAATGCGGCGGTGAGGTCGTCGATCGCGGCGACGAGGGCTTCAGGGACGAAGCGGCCGCCGTAGGGGCCGAAATGGCCGGTGCTGTCGGGAGTGGTCTCGGGGCTGGTCTCAGCGGGCATGCGGGACTCCGGGGAAGCGGATGGACGGGGGGCCGGCGTCAGCCGTGCCATCGCCCGTCGCGCCGGCGCTGCTCCGAGTGCATGGCATTAGCCTACCGAGCGTGCCTGAATCCGTTCCGCGCTGGTTCACCGAGTACGACGAGGGCCATTCGGCCTGGTACATCGAGCGGTTCCGGACGATGGCCGCCGCCGGTGACGACCTCGACGGTGAGGCACGCTTCATGGATGCGCTGCTGGCCCGCGGTGCTCGGGTGCTCGACGCCGGTTGCGGACCGGGCCGCCTCGGCGCCGCGTTGTCCGCGCGCGGCCATACCGTGGTCGGCGTCGATGTCGACCCGGTCCTGATCGAGGCGGCGCGCGCCGATCATCCGGGCCCGGAGTGGTTGGTGGCCGATCTCGCGTCGCTCGAGTTGGCCGGCGCCCCGTTCGACGCGGCGGTCCTCGCCGGGAACGTGCTGGTGTTCGTGGCGCCCGGAACCGAACTGCAGGTGCTGGCCCGGGTGGCCGCGCATGTCCGTCCCGACGGTGCGGTGGCGACCGGTTTCGCGACTACCCGTGACTACCGCGTGTCCGATCTCGACCGCGATGCGGCGGCGGTCGGCCTGCGGCTCGAGCACCGGTTCGCCACATGGGATCTGCGGGCTTGGCACGATGAGGCTGACTGGGCCGTCAGCGTGTTCCGGACGCCGGCCTGAGTGTGGGTCACGGCGGATCGCCCTACTGCGTGCCCAAGATCGGGCGCGAGGCCGTGTGCTTCCTATCGGGTAGCAGAGCAAACACGCTGAGCACATCACCGCCACGGCCGCCACGGGCTGACCGGTATGTCAGCGGGACGGGCGCGGCGTGGCCGGGTGGGCCCCGGCGGTCACCAGTTCGGCCACCGCGTGGCGCGGGTCGCTCCCGGTCACCAGAGACTCCCCCACCAGCACCGCGTCGGCGCCCGCGGCCGCGTACTCGATGAGATCGAGCGGGCCGCGCACACCGGACTCGGCGATCTTCACGATCTCGCTGGGCAGCCCGGGCGCGATCCGCTCGAAGGTGGATCGGTCGACGTCGAGGGTGCGCAGATCGCGCGCGTTGACGCCGATCACCCGCGCGCCGGCATCGAGGGCGCGCGACGCCTCCTCCTCGGTGTGCACCTCGACCAGTGCGGTCATCCCGAGCGATTCGATCCGCTCCCGCAGCCCGATCAGCGCGTTCTGCTCGAGCGCAGCCACGATGAGCAGAACCACGTCGGCCCCGTGGGCCCGCGCCTCGTGCACCTGATACGAGCCGACCACGAAGTCCTTGCGCAGGACGGGGATCTGTACCGCGGCGCGGACGGCGTCGAGGTCGTCGAGCGAGCCGCCGAATCGACGCTCCTCGGTGAGGACGCTGATCATCCGGG
Organism: uncultured Actinomycetota bacterium; assembly: GCA_963764485.1. Taxonomy (GTDB): domain Bacteria; phylum Actinomycetota; class Actinomycetes; order Mycobacteriales; family Jatrophihabitantaceae; genus Jatrophihabitans. Next base: position 792,518 of record CAVXSM010000001.1, read on the forward strand.
CGCCGCCGGCCTGGTACTGCGCGGCGAGGGCCGCCGGGTCGCCGATCGACGCCAGCGCACCCTTCGACGGGCTGCGGCGCTTGACCTCGGCGATGACCCCGACGCCGGGGGCGCGCAGCGCCGCGAGGGCATCGCGAGCCGGGCGGGCGGCGGCAGCCAACTGCTTCACCGCGTCGAGTGGCAGCGCCTGCTGCCGGGTCGCGACGTCCTCACGGACTCCCGCGACGATGTCGTCCAAGACGCTCGCCACCGGATCGCCTCCCGTCGGTGTCCTGCGCCGGTGTGCTCGTCACGAGGGTAACGAGGCCGGTCCCCGCAGCATCCTCCGGGTCCGGCCCGAGCGGTAGCGTCGCCGTTCATGGGCAACCCGACGATCACGGTGCGCAGCGCTGATCGCGACGATCTCGACGAGGTCGCCCGCGTGCTCGGCCTGGCCTTCGCCGACGATCCCGTCATGCGGTGGCTGCTCCCGCACGGCCGTCGCATCGATCGCCTGTTCCGCATCCTGGCGGGTTACCAGCACGGCCTCGACGGCGGTACCGACATCGCTGAACAGAACGGTCGCGCCGTGGGCGCCGCCCTGTGGGACCGGCCGGGGTATCGGCAACCCACCCGGCTCAATCTGGCCGCCGCACCCAGACTCGTCGCGACCCTGCGGGCGCGCACGCATTGCGGGAGCGCGCTCGAGTCGAGCTTCCACCGCCACCGCCCGGCCGGCTGGTTCTGGTATCTCGCGGCGGTGGGGGCGACAGTGCAGGGTCAGGGCGTGGGCTCGGCTCTGCTCGCGCATCGGCTCGGCCGCGTCGCCGGGCCGGCGTACCTCGAGAGCAGCAACGAGGCCAACATCGCGCTCTACGAACGGTTCGGGTTCAGACTGACGGGCGAGATCCGGCTGCCGTTCGGCGGGCCGCCGTGCTGGCCGATGTACCGCGACTAGCCCGTCGGGTCGTCACCGCGGTCGAGCGCCGTCCACATCGTGGCCGCGGCCTTGGCCGGATCGGTCTCGGCGGCCGGCGCGGCCTCGTAACGCGCCGACATCACCTGCCAGCGGTGGCCCCGCCACGCGATCAACGCACCAGAGGCGAGCACCAGCACGCCGGCCACGACGGTGAGCACCGGCCACGCGCTCGTCGTGTCGACGTGGGGGACGCCCGCGGCGACGTTCACCGTCGCGTGGTGGTCGGCCACCAGCGCCCGGGCCCGCTGCGTGCTCACCGCCGCGGCGGCAGTGGCGGCGCGCCAGACCAGGCCGATCCCGGCCACGGCGAGCACCGCGCCGACCACGCGGCGGGCGGGGCCGCGGGTCGCAAGGACCGCGACGACGCCGGCCAGGGCGACCAGCGCCAGCGCGGTCGGCGCCGCATCGACGGTGCGCCCCGACAGGCCCAGGACGTCGTCGCGCAGCGGGGCCGGCCGGGGCGTGGTCACCGTCTGCCACGTGCGGGTCGAGATCAGCAGCGCGCCGCCGGCGCCCACGAGATCCAGGAACAGGGCGAGCAGGTACGGCACCGCGCGCCTCATGTGACGGTGCGCAGCGTTTCCGCGGTGGCGATCGCCTGCAGCACCGCCCGCGCCTTGTTGCGGGTCTCCTGTTCCTCGTTGGCCGGGATGCTGTCGGCCACGATGCCCGCCGCCGCCTGGACGTATGCCTTGCCGTCGCGCATCACCGCCGTGCGGATCGCGATCGCCACGTCGAGATCACCGGCCGCATCGAGATAGCCGACCGCCCCGCCGTAGACGTTGCGGCGCACCGGTTCCAGCTCCTCGATCAGCTCCATCGCCCGCACCTTGGGCGCGCCGGTGAGGGTGCCGGCCGGGAAGGTGGCGGTGAGCACGTCGAAGGCGTCCATGCCGTCGGCCACCCGCGACTCGACCGTCGACACGATGTGCCACACGTGGCTGTAGCGCTCGACCGCCCCGAACTCGACGACCTGCACCGAACCCGGCGCCGACACCCGGCCGAGATCGTTGCGGGCCAGATCGACGAGCATCACGTGCTCGGCCTGCTCCTTCGGATCGCGCACCAGTTCGGCGGCCAGCGCCGCGTCCTGCTCGGCGGTCTCGCCCCGGCGCCTCGTTCCGGCGATCGGGTGCAGCACCGCGCGACCGTCCTTCACCGTGACGAGGGCTTCCGGGCTGCAGCCCACGATGTGGACGTCGGCCGTGCGGAGGAAGTACATATAGGGCGACGGGTTGAGGATGCGCAGCACGCGGTACACGTCGAGCGGGTCGGCCTTGGTCTCGGCGACGAAGCGTTGGCCGATCTGGATCTGGAAGACCTCGCCGGCCCGCACCGCCTCGAGCGCGGCCTCGACCGCGGGTTGGTACTGCCCGGACGGGGTGCGTGATTCGGCGGCCTTCGGTGCGGTCGCGGTGAAGGTCGCGACGGTCGGCTCGGCCGGCGTCGCCAGGGCGGCCTGCATCGTGTCCAGCCGGTGGACCGCGTCGGCGTAGGCGTCGTCGAGCTGCACTCCCGACATCCCGGGGCGAAGAACCGCGTTGGCGATGAGCACCACCGTGCATTCGTGATGGTCGACGGCGGCGAGATCGGTGACGAGCAGCATCGTCAGCTCGGGCAGGCCGAGCTCGTCCACCGCCTTGTCCGGCAGCCGCTCGATCCGGCGGACGACGTCGTAGCCGAGGTAGCCGACGAACCCGCCGGTCAGTGGCGGCAGCCCGGGCAGTCGCGGCGCCTTGACCGCGCGCCACGATGCCCCCAGCACCGCGAGTGGATCGCCGTCGGTGGGTAGGCCGTCGGGAACATCCCCCGTCCACGACGCCTCGCCGTCGGCCACCGACAGGCAGGCGACGGCATTGACCCCGACGAACGACCAGCGCGAGAACGACGCTCCCGGCTCGGCCGATTCGAGCAGGAAGGTGCCCGGCCGGCCGGCTGCGAGCTTGCGGTAGACGCCCACCGGCGTCTCGCCGTCGGCGAACAGTGTGCGGGTGATCGGCACCAGGCGGTGCGTCGCGGCGAGTCGGTCGAGGTCGGCCCGGCCGATCGGCGCGGTCACGACTCCCTCATCTCCCGCGTCACCTCGAGCGCGCCGGCGTCGAAGCAGGTGCGATCGCCGGTGTGACAGGCCGGGCCCACCTGATCGACGCGCACGAGCACGGCGTCACCGTCGCAATCCAACGCGACCGACTTCACGTGCTGGGCGTTCCCGGACGTCTCGCCCTTGACCCAGTACGCCTGCCGCGAGCGGGACCAGTACGTGGCCCGGCCGGTGGTGAGCGTGCGGTGCAGCGCCTCGTCGTCCATCCACCCGACCATCAGCACCTCGCCGGTGTCGTGTTGCTGGACGACGGCCGCCACCAGACCGGCCGCGTCACGCTTCAGCCGCGCGGCCACCGCCGGGTCGAGCGAGGACGGGATCGGCGCGGCCATGGGAACGATTGTGCCGAACAACCGCCACTAGGTAGCCGCGGGCAGCCAGACGGTGACCGTGCTGCCCGATTCGACACTGCTGCGGAAGTCCACCCGCCCCCCGTGGGACGACACGATCGCGCTCACGATGGCGAGGCCCAACCCGCTACCGCCACGCGCCCGGGTCCGGGCCTTGTCCGCCCGCCAGAAGCGCTCGAACACGCGCGCCGCCTGGTCGGGCGGTAGGCCGGGGCCGCCGTCGACGATCGTGACGAGGACGCCGCCGTCCTGCCCGCGGGCATACACGTCGACCGGTCGGCCGGCCTCGGTGTGCACAGCCGCGTTGGTGATGAGGTTGCGCACCACCCGCAGCAACTGATCGCGATCGCCGAGCACCGGCGGAACGCTCTCTGCGGCCAATTCGATGGTCCGGTCGGGGTAGGCGGCCTGCGAGCCCTGCACCGCGTCGTCGAGCAGGTCGGCGATGTCGACGAGCTCGCGCGCGGCGAACTGCGCCGGCTCGTCGGCATCGCCGCGGGCCAGCATGAGCAGGTCGTCGACCAGCCGCGACATGCGGGTGCCCTCGGACTCGATGCGGTCGAGGTTCTCCGCGCTGTCCGACGCGCTCGCGCCGGTGGCCCGGCGCATCCGGGCCAGCTCCGCGTAGCCGCGGATCGAGGTCAGCGGCGTACGCAGCTCGTGCGAGGCGTCGGCCAGGAACTGCCGCATCCGCTGCTCGCTCTCGATCCGCGCCGCGAACTGCGTCTCGACCGCCGACAGCAGCGTGTTCATCGATTCGGCGAGCTGGCCGACCTCGGTGCCCTCTTCGACCACCGGCACCCGCCGGTCGAGACCGCCGCCGGACAGCGAGAGCTCGGCCGCGACCTCTTGCGCCGTCCCGGTGACCCGGTAGAGGTTGCGCAGACTGCGCCGGACACCCCAGGATGTCGCGCCGAGCGCCAGGGCGACCGCAGCACCGCCGATGATCAGCTCGATCGCGATGAGCCGGCCCAGCGTCCGGGTGATCTCACCGGTCGACAGACCGCTCACGACCACGAACCGCCCGGTCGGCAGGTCGAGCGTGACGGCGCTGACCCGCAGCTGGGTGCCGTCGGTGGTGGTGAGGGTTTGCGCGCTTCGCGGATCGGCAACCAGGATCCGGCGCTGGGTCGTCGAGAGCGCCATCCCGCGCAGGGAGGCCGATGAGGCCGGGCTCACCTGCACCGCCGACGACGCGTCGGGCCGCAACACCGCGATCCACTCGGTGAGCGCCGCCCGGTAGCCGCCGGGCGGGCTACCCAGCCCGCAGGTCTGGCCGGGCGAACTCAGGCACAGCGACAGCCGATTCTGGTTGGTGGCCGCGATCGGAGCCAGTTGCTGATCGAGCCGGTCGTACAGGAACGAGCGCAGGGCGTAGTAGGTGCACGCCCCGACCGCGCCGACGAGCACGATGACCAGCGCGACGACGCCGACGACCAGACGCGAGGTCAGGCTGCGCAGCCACAGGCGTCTCGCCGCCCGCGGCGGCTCGGGCAGGTACTCGTCGGCGGCCGGGGGGGCCGGCAACGGTTCGGCGGACATCGGCGGCACCGGAGGTGCCGTTTCGGGTGGCGGCAGGTACTCGACGTCGCTCACGGCACTGCACTCACGCGCGCGGCGCCTTGATGACGTAGCCGGCGCCGCGGATGGTGTGGATCAGCTTGGGCTCGACGTTGTCGATCTTCTTGCGCAGGTAGCCGATGTAGAGCTCGACGATGTTGGACTGGCCCTGGAAGTCGTACTTCCACACGCGGTCGAGGATCTGCGACTTGGACAGCACGACGCGCTCGTTGCGCATCAGGTAGCGCAGCAACTCGAACTCCGTCGCCGTGAGGTGCACCTCGACACCGGCCCGGGTGACCTCGTGGCTGTTCTCGTCGAGCTCGAGGTCGGCGACCTGCAGGACGCCCTCGCGGCCGCCGTCCGGAACCGATCGGCGCAGCACGGCGTGCACCCGGGCCAGCAGCTCCTCGACGCTGAACGGCTTGACCACGTAGTCGTCGGCTCCGGCCCGCAGGCCGACGATGCGGTCGTTGGCCGCATCGCGGGCCGTCAGGAAGATGACCGGGACCTGCGAACCGGCCGCCCGCAGGTTCTGCAGCACGCCCAGGCCGTCGAGGCCGGGCATCATGACATCGAGCACGATCAGGTCGGGGTCGGACTCGGCCACCTTGACCAGGGCCGCGGTGCCGCTGTCGGCCGTGACGGTCTCGAAGCCATCGAAGCGCAGCGCGGAAGAGACGAGATGGGTGACGTTCTCCTCGTCGTCGACGACGAGGACCCGGCGCTTGGTGTTCGCTGAAGAAGCCACAGTTGCCGCACTCATGTCTGCATCCACTCCATTGACCTCGAGACTGACTTGGTCTGCGCTGTGCCCATCCTGAGCATCGCGTATGGGTGGTTGTTGGGTGTTAGCTGTGAACAGGGTAGGCGCGAGCGCCTGAGCCCGGCTAGACAGTGGACGAGTCCTGGCTGCGGGTGCGGCGCCCGACCGACCGGGCCGACGTGGGTGTGGCGTCCGAGCCCGGGGCCGAGCCGGCCGGCATGACCGGGCGCCGGCGGCGGGTCGGGCGGGTACGCCCCACGTGCTCCCAGCCCTGCTTGGTGAACGCGAGCACGAGCGCGACGAGCGAGGTGATCGCCAGCGCGACCGACAGCGTCCGGCCGCCCTTCGTGTCATCGATGACGAAGTCGATTGCGGTGCCGAGCACGGCGAGCTGGCCGAGCGCGAAGGGCCACCGTCGGCGGCCGTTCAGCAACCACAGCAACGTGGTCACCGAGATGACGAGCAGCGCGAGGGTGATGATGCCGGCGATGAGCTCGCCGTGCGCGGTGCTGGTGATGTCCGGTGGCACGACCGGGTGGAATCCGCCGTGGACGATGAACATCACCGAGTAGACGGTCAGGAACGGCACCGGCGCGGTGCCGGCCGCAACCGCGCCCACCACCATGGGTGGCGTCTCGCTGATGTCGTCGTCGTCGCGCACGCGTTCTCCCGATCCGACGCGCCGCTACGCTCGCGGCATGGCCCACCATGCCGTCGATGAACGGCACGCACTGGCGAAAACCTTACGCTCCACTCACCCCGAGTCCTCAACCCTGTGTGGCGACTGGACGGCCGCCCAGCTCACCGCGCACCTGGTCCTGCGCGAACGGTCGATCGTGGAGCTGAGTGGCCGGCTGCCGGTGCGGGCCTTGCGCCGCCATGCCGCCGAGGCCGTCGACGCCCTGGTCAAGGCCGAACCGTACGAGAAGCTGGTCGACGCCGTAGCCGCCGGACCGTCCTGGACGGACCTCGTCGGACCGGTTCCGGTCGCCTGGGTGTGGTCGGTGCCGCTGGTCCGCGAGCAGGCCAATCTGCTCGAGTACCTCGTGCACCATGAAGACGTCCGGCGGGCGGCGCCGGACTGGGAACCGCGGCCGTTGCCGGTCGAGGTCCAGACCGCGGTATGGAAGCGGCTGCCGATGCTGACCCGGATGACCATGCGCGCGGTGCCGCTGGGTGTCGGCCTGTCCTGGCCCTCGCACGGTGAGCTGACCGCCGGGCGCGGGCGACGCGACGGGGCCACCGTGCGGATCACCGGTCAGCCCGTCGAGCTCGCCCTGTTCGCGTTCGGTCGGGGGGCGGTGGCCCGGGTGGAGTACGAGGGCTCGCGCAGCGACCTCACGATCCTGAAGGGCGCCCGCATCGGTCTGTGATCGTCACCGCACGGCCACCCCGGCGGCCCGCAGGCTCGCCTTGACCTCGCCGACGGTGATCTCGCCGAAGTGGAAGACGCTCGCGGCGAGCACAGCATCGGCCCCGGCGGCCACGGCCGGCGCGAAGTGCTCGACCGCGCCCGCACCCCCGCTGGCAATGACCGGGACGTGCACCGCGGGGCGGACGAGCCGCAGGAGCTCCAGATCGAAGCCGTCCTTCGTGCCGTCGGCATCCATCGAGTTGAGCAGGATCTCGCCGGCGCCGAGATCGGCCGCGCGCCGCACCCACTCGACGGCGTCGATCCCGGTGCCACTGCGGCCGCCGTGGGTGGTGACCTCGAATCCGCTCGGCGTCGGGGCCATCCCGGCCGGAACCCGGCGCGCGTCGGCCGACAGCACGAGCACCTGATTGCCGAAGCGCTGCACGATCTCGGCAATCAGCTCGGGCCGGGCGATCGCCGCGGTGTTCACGCCGACCTTGTCGGCGCCGGCCCGCAGCAGCGCATCGACGTCGGCCACGGTGCGGACGCCGCCGCCGACGGTGAGCGGGATGAACACCTGGTCGGCGGTCCGGCGCACGACGTCGTAGGTGGTCTCACGGTTGCCCGAGGACGCGGTGATATCGAGAAAGGTGAGCTCGTCGGCGCCTTGCTCGTCGTAGCGGCGGGCGAGTTCCACCGGATCGCCGGCGTCGCGCAGGCCGGCGAAGTTGACACCCTTCACCACCCGGCCGGCGTCGACGTCCAGGCACGGGATGACGCGGACGGCAACGGGCACCGGCCCAGTCTGCCAATCGTCGAGCGCTGATTACGCGGATGTCCGAATTGGGCAGGGTTGGTGACGGGAACCACATCGGACGCGGAGGACCGCTATGACGGGAACCGACAGCACCGGAACCGACCGATTGACCTCATCTGACCGGCGGGCGGTATTCGCGGCCTTCCTCGGCTGGACGATGGACGCGTTCGACTACTTCATCGTCGTCCTGGTCTATGCCGATGTGGCCGCCGACTTCCACGTCTCGCTCACCCGCATGGCGTTCCTGACAACGATGACCCTGATCATGCGCCCCGTCGGCGCGGCAATCTTCGGACTCTGGGCCGACCGCGTCGGCCGCAAGAAGGTGCTGATGATCGACGTCGGCTTCTACTCGGTGGTCGGATTCCTCTGCGCCTTCGCGCCGAACTACTCGACGCTGCTGGTGCTGCGGCTGCTGTACGGCATCGGCATGGGCGGCGAGTGGGGCCTCGGCGCCTCCTTGGCGATGGAGAAGGTGCCGCCGCGCCGCCGCGGCCTCGTGTCCGGGATCCTGCAGCAGGGCTATGCCCTCGGCTATCTGCTCGCGGCGGCGGCCTACCTCGCCATCAGCAATTGGACCGACTGGGGCTGGCGGGGTCTGTTCGCGCTGTCGATCCTGCCCGCGCTGCTGTCGCTGTTCGTCCGGGCCCGGGTCACCGAGTCGGAGGCGTGGCAGGAGACGCGTGAGAACGCGACCCGCACCAAGACCACCGCGCGGCAGATCCTCTCGTCGCCGCCGGTCCTGCGGCGCTTCGTCTACCTGGTCTTGTTGATGACGGCGTTCAACTGGATGAGCCACGGCACGCAGGACGTCTACCCGACCTTCCTCAAGGAAGGCCTCCATTTCGCACCGAACACGGCCTTGTACATCGCGATGCTCTACAACGTGGGCGCGCTGCTCGGCGGCACGCTGATGGGCGCGGCGTCCGAGCGCTACGGCCGGCGGGCCGTCGTGGTCTTCTGCGCCGTTCTCGGGCTCCCGATCCTGCCGCTGTTCGCGGCCTCGCACACGCTCGGCCTCGTCTGCCTCGGCTCGTTCCTGATGCAGTTCATGGTGCAGGGCGCGTGGGGCGTCATCCCGGCCCACCTGACCGAGTTGTCCCCGGCCGAGATCCGCGGGTTCTACCCCGGCGTCACGTACCAGCTCGGCAACTGCCTGGCGGCGTTCAACCTGCCGATCCAGGAGCACCTGGCCAAGACGCACAGCTACACGTTCGCCCTGAGCGCGACCATGATCCCGGTATTCATCGCGGTCGCGGTGCTGGCCGCGATCGGCAAGGAAGCGCGTGGGCAGCGGCTCTCGCGCGGTGAGGTGCCCACCGTCCGCGAGTCGGCGCCGGCGTGAGTCAGCGCACCGCGGCCAGGGCCTCGGGCAGGGTGAACGCGCCGGCGTAGAGCGCCTTGCCGACGATGGCGCCCTCGACCCCGAGCCCGGTCAGGCCGGCGATCGCCCGCAGGTCGTCGAGCGAGGAGACCCCGCCGCTGGCCACGACCGCGGCGTCGGTGCGCGCGCACACGTCACGCAGCAGCTGCAGGTTCGGACCGGTGAGGGTGCCGTCCTTGTGCACGTCGGTCACCACGTAGCGGCAGCAGCCGTCGGCGTCGAGGCGGGCCATCGTCTCCCACAGGTCGCCGCCCTCCTGGGTCCAGCCGCGGGCGGCCAGCGTGGTGCCACGGACGTCGAGGCCCACCGCGATCTTGTCACCGTGCCGGGAGATCGCCGCGCGCACCCACTCGGGGGACTCGAGCGCCGCAGTGCCGAGGTTGACCCGGGCCGCCCCGGTCGCGAGGGCGGCCGCGAGCGAGGCGTCGTCGCGGATGCCGCCGGACAGCTCGACCGCGACATCGAGACGCCGCACGACGTCGGCGAGCAGGTCGCGGTTGTCGCCGCGACCGAAGGCGGCATCGAGGTCGACGAGATGGATCCACGCGGCGCCGTCGCGCTGCCAGGCCAACGCCGCCGCGAGGGGTTCACCGTATGAAGTCTCGGTGCCGGCCGCGCCCTGCACCAGGCGGACGGCCGCGCCGTCGGCGACGTCGACGGCCGGTAGCAGCACCAGGCGGGACGGGGTCGGGCTCGTCATTTCCGGCTCCGATCGAAGAACAGCAACACGAGCACCGGGGCGCCCACGATGAACACGAGCGCCGTGCCGAGCACGGCGCCCCACGACCGGGTGACAACGTAGACGACGAGCAGCGAGAGCAGGACGAGGGTGGCGAGCGCGCCCCACGTCTCGCGGCGCCGGCGAAAGCCCGGGCCGTGCTGCCACAGCCGCACGCGGCGCCACGCGAGGGCGCGCCGTTCGCGCCGAGCCCGGGCCGCCGCCGCCCGCTGCTGCTCGACCTGCCGGGCCGCCGCCCGTTCGGTCGCAGTGCGCTGCCGCTCGGCCCGGGCGATCTGCCGCGCCTTGCTCACCGGGCGCCACCCCCGCCGCCCGCGAGTTGTCCGTGCTTCCCGGCGGTATGGCGCCGGGAAGCACGGACAACTCGGGAATGGGGGTGGCGGGTCATACGGACGCCAGCCAGTTCTCGAGCAGGGTCGCGCCGGCGTCGCCGGACTTCTCGGGGTGGAATTGGGTGGCGCTCACCGGGCCGGCCTCGACGGCGGCGACGAACGGTTCGCCGTGTTCGGCCCAGGTGACGGCTCCCGCAGTCTCGTGCACCGCATACGAATGGACGAAGTAGAAGCGGGTGTCGCGGTCGAGGCCGGCGAACAGCACCGAGCCGTCCGGCGGCCGGACGGTGTTCCACCCCATGTGCGGGAGCACCGGTGCGACGAGTCGCTCGACGTGGCCCGGCAACACGCCCAGGCCGGCCGTCTCGACCCCGTGCTCGATTCCGGTGTCGAAGAGCACCTGCATGCCGACGCAGATGCCCAGCACCGGCCGCTGATCGCGCACCCGGGCCGCGACCAGCGCAGCGGCATCGATGGCGTGCAACCCGGCCATGCAAGCCGCGAAGGCCCCCACCCCGGGCACCACGAGCCCGTCGGCCTCGCGGGCGGTCGCGGTGTCGGCCGTGACCGTGACGTCGGCCCCGACGCGCTCGAGCGCGCGCTGGGCCGAACGCAGGTTGCCGGAGCCGTAGTCGAGGACGACGACCCTCTTCAGAGCGTGCCCTTGGTCGACGGGATGCCCTGCACCCGCGGATCGATTTCGACCGCGGCCCGCAGCGCCCGGGCGACGGCCTTGTACTGGGCCTCGGTGACGTGGTGCCAGTCGCGGCCGGCGTGCACGGTGACGTGCAGGGCGATGGCCGCGTGATAGACGAACGACTCGAAGACGTGCCGAGTCAGCGTGGTGGCGTAGTCGGTGCCGAGGGTGGGCGGGGCGCCGGCCGGCTCGTGGTGGACGAGATAGGGGCGGCCGGACAGATCGACGGCGGCCTGCACGAGGCACTCGTCCATGGGGATCAGCGCGTCACCGAAGCGCCGGGTGCCGGACTTGTCGCCGGCCGCCTGGGCGAAGGCCTGCCCGAGCGCGATGGCCGTGTCCTCGACCGTGTGGTGGGCGTCGATGTGCAGGTCGCCGGCCACCTGGACGGTGAGGTCGAACAGGCCGTGCTTGCCGAACGAGGTGAGCATATGATCGTAGAAGCCGACCCCGGTGCTGACGTCGGTGACGCCGCGGCCGTCGAGATCGATCTCGACGAGCACCTTGGTCTCGTTCGTCTGTCGTTCGACGCGCCCAGTCCTGGTCATGCGATTACCTCTTCCAGTGCGCGACGGAATGTCGCCATCTCGTCGGCCGTGCCGATGGACACGCGCAGCCAGCCGTCCGGACCAGTTTCCCGGATCAGCACGCCGCGGTCGAGCAAGCCCTGCCATACGGCGCGGCGGTCGGGGAATGTCCCGAAGAGTACGAAGTTGGCGTCGGAGTCGGCGGCCTGCAGACCGATGCCGCGCAGCCACGCGACCGTCCGGTCGCGTTCGGCCCGCAGGTCGTCGACGGCGTGCAGCAACTCGTCGGCGTTGGCCAGCGCCACCCGGGCGACCGCCTGGGTCACCGCCGACAGGTGATAGGGCAGCCGCACGATGCGGACGGCCTCGACCACGGCCCGTGACGCGGCCAGGTAGCCCAGCCGCCCACCGGCGAGCGCGAACGCCTTCGACATGGTGCGGGTGACCACGAGCCGCGGTGACGTCGGCAGCAGCGACAGCGCGCTCGGCACTCCCGCGCGGCGGAATTCGCCGTAGGCCTCGTCGATCACGACCATCCCCGGCGCGGCGGCGATGACCGCCTCGATGTCGGCCAGCGCGAGGGCGGTGCCGGTGGGATTGTTGGGCGAGGCCAGCAGGACCACCGACGGCTGGTGTTCGGCCAGCATCTCCAGCGCGTGCGGCCGGTCGAGGGTGAAGTCGTCGGCTCGACGTCCGACCACCCAGGCGGTGTGGGTGTCGCGCGCGTACTCGGGATACATCGAGTACGTCGGAGCGAACGAGACGGCCGTCCGCCCGGGGCCGCCGAAGGCCTGCAGCAGCTGCAGCATGATCTCGTTGGACCCGTTGGCCGCCCAGACCTGATCGACGTCGAGGCCGACGCCGCCATCCGCAGTCAGGTACGAGGCGAGGTCGGCGCGCAGCGACACGGCATCGCGGTCGGGATACCGGTTCAGCGTGCGGGCGGCAGTGGCGGCGGCGGCCGCGATTTCGGCCACGACCCGCTCGCTGGGTGGGTACGGGTTCTCGTTGACGTTCAGGGCCACCGCCACGTCGAGTTGCGGCGCACCGTAGGGCGACTCGCCGCGCAGTTCGGCACGCAGGGGCAGCGCGTCGAGCGTCCATTCGTGGCCCCGCTGCGGCGAATTCGACGGCGAGTCGCGCCGCCCGGAGGCCAACCTCGGGTCGGTGGTCACCGCAGTCGCGCGACGACCGCCGCGCCGTGCGCCGGCAGGTCCTCGGCCTCGGCCAGCGCGATCACGTGCGGCGCGACGTCGGCCAGCGCGGCGGCGGTGTACTCGACCAGGTGCACGCCCTTGAGGAACGACTGCACCGACAGCCCGGACGCGTGCCGGGCCGTGCCGCCCGTGGGCAGGACGTGATTCGACCCGGCGCAGTAGTCGCCGAGCGACACCGGTGCGTGCGGGCCGACGAAGATGCAGCCCGCGTTGCGGACCCGCTCGGCCCAGCGCCGGGCGTCGGCGGTGATGACCTCCAGGTGCTCGGCGGCGTAGGCGTCGACGACCGCGAGCCCCTGCTCGAGATCGCGCACCAGCACCGTGGCCGACTGCTCGCCGGACAGCGCGGTGCGGACCCGCTCGGCGTGCTTGGTGAGCGCGACCTGGCGCTCGACCTCGGCGTCGACGGCGTCGGCGAGCTCGACCGAGTCGGTGACGAGGACGGACGCGGCCAGCGTGTCGTGCTCGGCCTGGCTGATGAGATCGGCCGCGACGTGGACGGGATCGGCGGTGGCGTCGGCCAGTACCGCGATCTCGGTCGGGCCGGCCTCGGCGTCGATGCCGACGAGCCCGCGGAGCAGCCGCTTGGCCGCGGCCACGTAGACGTTGCCCGGTCCGGTGACGACGTCGACCGGTTCGATTCCGGAACCGGCGTCGCCGTACGCCGCCAGGGCGATCGCCTGCGCCCCGCCGACCGCGTAGACCTCGTCGACGCCGAGCAGCGCGCAGGCGGCGAGGATCGTCGGGTGCGGTCGGCCGCCGAATTCCTTCTGCGCCGGCGAGAACACCGCGATGGACTCGACGCCGGCCACCTGGGCCGGCACGACGTTCATGACGACGCTGGACGGGTAGACCGCCAGCCCGCCCGGCACGTACAGGCCGACCCGCCGCACCGGGATCCACCGCTCGGTGACGGTGCCCCCGGGCACGACCTCGACGTCAACGGTCGTGCGCCGCTGGGCCTCGTGGACGATCGTTGCCCGGCGGATCGATTCGGTGAGCGCTGCGCGGACGGCCGGGTCGAGGGTATCCAGAGCCTGGGCGAGCGCGGTGGCCGACACCCGCGGCTCGGGCACGTCGACCCCGTCGAAGCGCAACGTGGCAGCGCGCGCGGCGGTGTAGCCGCGGGCGGCGACGTCCTCGACGAGCGGGGTCACCACGGCGAGCGCGGCCTGGACGTCGACCCGGGCCCGGGGCAGGGCGCGCCGGGGGTCGGGGGCATCGGCCGGCCGCAGATCGATGCGGCGCAGCCGGCCCGCGGGCGCGCTCGGGTCGCTCACCCGCCCAGTTTACGGGCCCCGGCCGGGCGACTATCCGGGCAGCCGGGCCCAGAGCACTAGCGTGGAGGCCGTGGCCGTGGTGATCCCCGTCTTTCCCCTCAGCCACGTCCTGCTGCCCGGGATGCCGCTGCCGCTGCACATCTTCGAACAGCGTTACCGAGACCTGCTCTCCGACATCGCTGCGGCCCCGGGTGGCGGCGCGTTCGGCGTGGTGGCGCTGCGTTCGGGCAGCGAGACCCTGGTGCCCCGGCGCCCCGACGTCGAGGACGTCGGCACGCTGGCCGAGATCCTCGAGATCGAACAGCAGGACGACGGCACCGCCGACCTGCTGTCGGTCGGCAGCCGCCGCTTCCACATCGACTCGCTCGTGACCGACGGCAAGGCCTACCTTCGGGCCGAGGTCACCTATCTCGACGAGACCGACGGGCCCCTCACGGTCGAGCTGGCGACCCGGGCGCGCGAACTGATGGAGGTCTACGACGCGATCCTGATGCGCTTGGCCGGCCGCGCCACCGGCGCCGAGTTGCCGACCGATGCCCAGCAGCTGGCCTACCAGATCGCGGCCCGGCTGCCGCTGCCGCCGGACGAGCGGCAGGAGCTGCTCTCGGCGGCCACGACCGCCGACCGGCTGACCCGGCTGGCGACGCTACTGCGGCGGGAAATCGCCCTGCTGCAGGGCACCCGGAGCATCGCCGTCTCCCCCACCGTGCTGCGGATGATCACCGGCACCAACTGACACCTGATCGCGCACCGGGTCGGGCCGGCCGAGGTCGTCGTGCGCGGCGAAGGCCACGAACAGCCCGTACAGCAAGGCGGCGAGCGCGGGCTCGGCGAACAGCAAACCTCGCATGTGCAGGGACAGCGGCAGGTGCGCGATGGTGGTGCCGGCGCGGCCGTCGAAGGTGCCGCCCCCGGTGAGATGACCGACCCAGGCGGTCAGGGCGGCGCCGGCCAGGCCGCCGATGCACAGGGCCAGCAGCGCGACCGGGCCGCGATTGCGCCGCCGGCCGACCCAGACCGCGATTCCGGCCACCAGACCGGTCACCGCGACCAGGACGAGGTAACGGCCGTCGGCGGCGCCCATCGTCTCGGCCTCGTCGAACGGATACAGCTTGCCCGGCGCGATCACGTAGGCGCGCTGCTGCGGTCCGCTCCACCAGGCCCACAACAGCCCGAGCCCGGCGCCGAGCACCGCCAGCACCACGATGATCAAGGCGGCGAGGCGGACGTCGGCGCGGGTGCCGTCCCGGGCCGTGCGCGGGGGTTCGGGCGGGGTGGCGTCGGCGACGACCGCGGTGCCGACCGGGGCAGTCCACGCCGGCGCGGCGGGGTGCTCGTACGGGTCGGTCATGGGTCCACTGTGCCAGGCGCGCCGCGCCGGTCAGCCGCGGCCCGGTGCGGAGCGCAGCAGGATGTGCAGCTCGTCGAGACGGCCCTTGGGCACCGCGCGGTCGAGCTCGAACTCGCGCAGTTTGGCCAGGGTCACCTTGCGCCGCTTGCCGATCATCCGCAGCGCGAGCAGCGGCAGCGTCACGGTGTGCGACGGCAATCCCACGCGCCGCAGTTCAGCGAGGACGTCGCCGCGCGTGTCGGACACCAGCTCGCGCAGGCGGGTCTCGATCGGTCCGTAGCGGTCAGCCGCGGTGAGCCGGCGCAGGACGGCCCGCAGCACTGCGCGCAGCAACAGCACGAGCACAGCCAGGATCACGAACACCACGGCCAGGAAGGTGGAGTCCAGCACCCATTGGCTCACCGCCGCGAGGGCCAGCACCACGACGGCCACGAGCAGCAGCGTGTTGCCGACGGACTCGCCGATGGCGCGGCCGACGAGGTAGCGGGCCAGCGCCCACCGGCTCACCGGCGAGCCCTGGGCGAACTCGCCGACGTCGTCGGCCGACAGCCACAGGCTGTCGTCCGGCCCAGGGCCGGACGGTTCCTCGGGCCGGGCCGGATGCATGCCCTCGAGGTTACCGGGGGACAGCGTCAGGCGATCTCGAGCATCGGCCGCGAGGGTGCCCGAGCGGCGATGCGGGTGACGAACTCGCGCGCGTGCTTGGTGGTGGTCGCGGTGAACCACTCCGGCTCGATCCGCCGCACCTCGACCCGGCTGCCGACGTCGCCGAGCACGACCGGCAGCGTGTGGGACGCGGTCGACGGGAACGTGATCACCCTTCGGCTGACCGGGCCGCGCCGCAGCCCGAGCTCGACCGGTAGGTCCAGACGCACCACCCGCACGCCGGGCAGCCCGGCGATCTCGGCCACGAGGCTCTCCGACTCGCGGCGGTGGGCGATGTAGCGCACCGGGGCGTGCCGCCGCGCCAGCCCGGCCACCGCGTCGACGTAGGGCCGGCGTTGCACGATGCCGTTGTCGACGAGCGACACCCCGAGCACGTCGATCTCGTCGTCGACGAGCACCGGCCGGCTGGACGAACGGGTCCACTCGTAGCGGTTGGCCAACCCGGTGGCGGCGAGCGGGATGGCGTCGTCGAGGCAGCTGAACACGGTCAGCGCGCGGGTGAGGCTCGGTGACAGCAGTCGGCCGGCCCGGCTCGCGCGGGGCTCGGCGCCGGACAGGGGCACGCCCCATCGCACCAGCGGCCGGCCGGCGTCGATGCACTTGACGAACTCCCACGTCGCGGTGCCGTCGTCGACCACCACGACGTCGTCGGCCGCCGCGGCGACCGGCAGCACGGTCTGGATGAACCGCGAGAACGGGTCGCCGATGACCAACCGGTCGGCTCGGGCCAGCTGGCGGGTCACCCGCAGGATGCCGGCGACCGTGCCGGGTCGCGGGGTGCGGACCGAGTAGGTGCGCACCGGCACATCCAGGTCGTCGACCAGCTCGGCCACCCGGGCGATCTGCTGCACGGTGCGCTTGTCGCCCGGGGCGAGGACGGCGATCCGCAGATCGGCGGTCTCGCCGCTCGCGTGGGCCCACTCGGCCACGTTCAGAAGTTGCGTCGCGCTCTCGACCAGCGCGAGCGTGCCTCGGGTCACGTCGAAGCCACCGCCGCACCGGTGCGCCGCAACTTGCGCAGCACCGGCAACTCGCTGTCGTAGACCCGCTTCACGCCGTCGCCCAGCGCGGCCTCGACGGTGCGGATGTCGCGGACCAGCCGGGCCAGGCCGCCCGGTTCGACCGAGGCCGCCTGATCGGAGCCCCAGTTCGCCCGGTCCAGGGTGATGTGCCGCTCGACGAAGCAGGCGCCCATCGCCACGGACGCGACGGTGGTCTGCAGCCCGATCTCGTGGCCGGAATACCCGATCGGGACGTCGGGGTAGGCGTGCATCAACGTGTGGATCATGCGCAGGTTGAGCTCCTCGGCCGGTGCCGGGTAGGAGCTCGTCGTGTGGCAGAGGATCAGTCGCTCGCGGCCGAGGACGTCGACCGCGTGCCGGATCTGCTCGAGCGTCGACATGCCCGTCGACAGGATGACCGTCCGCTGGGTCTCGCGCACCCGCAGCAGCAGTTCGTCGTCGGTGAGGCAGGCCGAGGCGATCTTGTGCGCCGGCGGGTCGGCCAGCTCGAGGAAGTCGACACTCGGGACGTCCCAGGGCGAGGCGAACCAGACGATGCCGCGCGTGGCGCAGTACCGCGCGATGGCGCCGTACTCGTCGTGGCCGAACTCGACCCGGTGCCGGTAGGCGAGATAGGTCATCCGTCCCCACGGCGTGTCCCGCTCGACCGACTGCTGGTCGAGGGGCACGCAGATCTCCGGCGCCCGCTTCTGGAACTTCACGGCGTCGCAGCCCGCGCTCGCCGCGACGTCGATCATCGCCAGGGCGTCCTCGAGCGACCCGTTGTGATTGATACCGATCTCGGCGGTGACGAAGACCGGGTGATCGGGACCGACCGGGCGGTCACCGATGTAACGCAAGCGATTCAGATCCATCTCGGATTTCCTCTCTCAACAGCCGCGACGCGACCTCACGGATCGCGCCGTGCCCGCCGCGGGCGGCGGTGACGATGCGGGCACGGGCCCGCACCGAGTGATGGGCGTCGGCGACCGCGATCGGCCAGCCGACGATCTCGAAACAGGGCAGGTCGTTGACGTCGTTGCCGACGTACGCCGTCCGCCGCAGCGAATGACCGTTGTCCGCGCACCACTGCGCGAGCGCGGTCCCCTTGTCGTCGATGCCGTACAACGCCGGTACGGCGAGTTTGCGGGCGCGGGCGGCGACGACCGGGTTGCGTTCGCTCGACAGGATCAGGACGTCGAGCCCGGCCCGGCGCAGGGCGGCGATACCGAGCCCGTCCCCGCGATGCACGGTGACGGCCTCGCGGCCGTCCTGGTCGACGATCACGCGTGTCGTCGGTGAGGGTGCCGTCGAAGTCGAGCACGACGGCGTCGAGGTCGTCGATCGTGACGTCGGCGGCCGGATCGAGCAGCGCGGCGAGCAGCCGAGCGCGGTCGAGGTCGGCGGGCTCGTCGATCTCGAGGGTGCGAGCCGGGTCGACCGGCACCGGGCGGATCCGGCCGAAGAAGCGGTGGCCGGCGCGGCGCAGCCCGTCGACCCGCATCGCGTAGGCCGCGCCGGTCTCGAGCAGCTCGACCGGACGGTCCTGCCGGCGTTGGCGCTGCGCGGGGTCGTGGTTGACGCCGGTGCCGTCCGGGTGCCAGAGGAAGCCGTGCGCGGCCGCGGCGGTGAAGGCGCAGTCGGCCGTCCCGTCGATCACCGGGGCGGCCACCGCATCGAGATCGGCCGGGCTGACGAACGGGCTGGTGCACTGGACGAGCAGGACGACGTCGGCGGTCGGCGCGCAGGCGTCGAGAGCGTGGACGAGGGCGGACTCCGAACTCGCGGCGTCGCCGGCGAGGTCGAGCGGCCGGGTGACGATCTCGGCGCCGGCCGAGCGGGCCACGTGGGCGATCAACGGGTCGTCGGTGGACACGAGCACGCGGTCGACGAGCCGGGCTGCGCGGGCGGCGCGCACGGCCCGGGCGACGAGCGGCTGCCCGCCGACCAGCGCCACGTTCTTGCCCGGCACGCCCTTCGACCCGCCGCGCGCCGGAATCACCGCAACCACGTTCATAGTTGCGCCCACTTCCGGATGCGGGGTTCGAGGCGGCGGACGCCGACCCGGTAGGCGCGGCGGGCGGCACCACGCACCACCCGCCGCACCGGACCGGGGTCGGCGGCGGCCCAGCGGGGATCGGTGACGAGCGGTGAGCCGTCGACGTCGAGACCGTTGCGGGCCAGCAGCTTGGGCAGGTACGAGCCGGCGCCGGCCACGTCGAACCACGGCTGGATCCGGCCGAGGTCGCCCCGCCGGGCGACGAGCTCGGCGACCCGCGCGTGCACTGCGGCGTCGGGGGCCGGATCGCGCACGCCGTGGTCGGCCGCCCAGTCCGGATCGGTCTTCGGGATCTCGCCGGCGTGCAGCGCCGGCCACGACACGGACGTCCCGGAGTCGCAGGAACGCGTGGTTGCCGAGCGACTCGCGCACGCCGAAGTCGGTGAGCACCGCCGTCGGGATGTGCGCGGTGCATCGCCTCGAGCGCGGCGGTCGAGCTGACCGTCACGCACAGGTCGGTGCGATCGAGCACCTCGGCCATCGGTCCGTACGCGATCTCGAGATTCGGCGGCACCTCGTCGGTGGCCAGCAGGTCGGCGTAGTGGTGGCGCTCGACGTGCGTGGTCTGCTCGCCGATACGTCCGCGCAGCTTGACGATCACCTGCCGGTGCGGATGGCGACGCGCGTGCGCCACCGCCTCGGTGAGCGCGTAGCGGCGCTCGTCGCGCGTCGGCGGCACGCTGGGCTGGGCCACGAAGGTGACGGTGAAGGGACGGTCGCGACCGGCGGCGGTCGGGTCGTGCAGCTCGCCGCCGAGGAAGGGCAGGGCGGTCCGCACGATCGATGTCGCGGTCGACGCCGACCGCGTCGAACACCGTCGGCGGAAGCGACGCGCGTCGGCCGCAGAGTTGGCGAGCACCACGTCGGCGCCGGCGCGCAGCAGCAGCCCGTCGACCAGGCGCTCGTAGACCACTCCGACGTAGCCGGTGACGACGACCGGACGCGATCGCGGCGACCCGACCAGGCCCGGGCCAGACCGTGCAGCAGCGACTGGATGGTGCCGCCCGACGCAGGCCAGCACGACGACGTCGGCGTCGGTCTCCGCGAGGTCGGCGAGCAGCTGCGACGATCCCGACGCGACGCACCGAGTCGGCCGCGGACGCCGACGTCCAGCAAGCTGTTGATCGCTCGGGCGTGGCGCGGCCCTCGCAGCAGGTGGCCGTGGACGCGCACCGGCCCCGGCCGTAGCCGGTGCGCGACCGACGGCGCCCCACTTCCAGCGCGTGTCGGAATCGGCGATCACGTCGACGTTCCAGGTGTCACCGGCGGCACGGGCCTCGACGTTCATCGCGTCGAGAATCTCCGCGGGACCGGTCCGGCCGGCCGCATCGACGTGACCGGCAGGTGTACTCCGGACGGACACTGAGGCGGCACTGAGGGCGTCGCGGCGCACGCGGTCACCGGCTCGGTTTCAGACCGGCGTGGAAGACGCGCACGTTCTCGCGCCAGCCGCCCATCGCGTCCAGCGCCATCGGGTCGTCCTTCGCCTTCTTGCGGACGTCGCGCCGACGCTCGGTGAGGTCGAAGCCCTTCTCGAGCATGATCAGCTCGCCGAACAGGAACTCGAGCGCCTCCGGGGTGTAGCGCCAGTAGTCGATCGGGCACGGGTGATAGCGCCAGCTGAACAGCGTCGAGGTGTACGCGAGCCCGCCCGGCGCGAGGATGCGGCCGATCTCGGCGGCGGCGAGCCATGGGCGGTCGATGTGTTCGAAGACGTCGACCGACAGCACGACGTCGTACGACCCGTCGGCGATCTCCGGGCAGCTGCGTGATGTCGCCGACGACGGTGTTCTCGTCCGAGTGCTCGAGGTCGAGGTTGACGTAGCTGAACGCCGGGGCCGAACACGTGGCCGCGCGGATGCATCCGCGCCGCCGATCTCCAGGACGCGACCGCTGGTGAGCGCGGCCCGCTCCAGCATGGCCTTCAGGTGCAGGTTGATCCGCTCGTCGCGCACCGGCGCCCGGCGCCAGCCGTTCTCGAGGGCGTCGAGTTCGGCCAGCCGAGCGTCGGCCGGGGATGCGGGTCGGGCGCCACGCACGCGGCGCTTGATGCGATCGACGGTTGTCGTACTCATGCGGGCGAAGCTAGGAACGCCGCCTGGCCGCAAGGCGGATGCGCAACGACGGGCACCCGTCCGCCAGGTGACCAACCGAAGTCGCAGGAGAGCCGGTTGACTTCGTTGGCAAATCGAATACTCTACTTCGAGTAATCGAGTTGGAGGAACCGATGGCGCGTCGTCGCGTAGCAACCCGCTCGCCCTGGCCGTCCTGTCCTGCCTGAGCGAGCGGCCGATGCACCCGTACGAGATCAGCTCGACGCTGCGCAGCCGCGGCAAGGAGGACGAGCATCAAGCTGAACTACGGCTCGCTGTACTCGGTCGTCGAGGCGCTGCAGAAGCACGGCCTGATCACGCCGCGCGCGACGACGCGGTCGACGGGCGTCGTCCCGAGCGCACGGTGTACGAGATCACCCCGGCCGGGACCGAGGAGTTCGAGGACTGGCTGGCCGAACTGCTGTCCACCCCGGTGCGCGAGTACACCTCGCTCGAGGCCGGGCTGTCGCTGATGGCCGGGCTGCCGCCGGACGAGGTGGCCAGGCTGCTCGACGAGCGGCATCAGCAGCTGCGCATCGAACTGCGCGCACTCGAAGCGGCTCGCCGAGGTTGCCGACGAGATGGGGCTGCCGGAGCTGTTCATCGTCGAATGCCGCTACCGCCACGCCCTGCTGGCCGCCGAGCTGGCCTTCGTCACCGATGTCGTGACCCGCGTGCGGTCCGGTGAGTCGGGGGCACCACGATCTGGCGGCGCATCCACGAGCTGCGCGGCCGAGGGCGTCACGCTTCGAAGAGCTCACCGCCGATCCGGTCCGCTACCTCGGAGAGGAGGGCCGCGATCCTGCAGACCGAGCAACCGCGCCCGTAGACCGGGCCGCAAAGCAGAACCCGCTGGAATCCCCGGCCGGTGCAGCAACACCGACCGCAGGACCCAGCGGGCCGTACACCCGAGTCGAGACCGCAGGCCGTCATCGAGGCGCAACCCACACGATAGGCGCCGCGGCCCGACTCCCCCATTTCAAGGAGTCGCATGTCGTACCACCCAGAACCAGCCACCACCATCACGGCCCCGGCCCTGCTCGCGCAGTGGACCTCGTCAAGACCTATCCGACCGGCCGCGGCCGCGCGCCGGTGCGCGCGCTCGACGGCCTGGCCTCGAGGTCGAGCCCGGCACCGTGTTCGCCCTGCTCGGCCGCAACGGCGCCGGCAAGTCGACCGCGGTGAAGATCCTGACAACGCTCGCCCGACCGGACTCCGGTCGCGCGTTCGTCGCCGGGATCGACGTCGGGCGCGACCCGGACGCGGTCCGGCGCGCGGATCGGCCTCGTGTCCCAGAAGCCGTCCAGTGACCCGATGGCCACCGGCCGCGAGAACCTCGTGCTGGCCGGGCGGATCCAGGGCCTGACCCGCGCGGACGCCGCGCGCCGGGCGGCCGAATTGTTGACCCGCTTCGACCTCGACGACGCCGCCGATCGGCTGGCGAAGTCCTACTCCGGCGGGATGGCCCGCAAGCTCGACGTCGCGATCGGGCTCGTGCACCGGCCGCAGGTGCTGTTCCTCGACGAGCCCACGACCGGCCTCGACCCCGAGGCCCGGACGCAGATGTGGGCCGAGATCGCCCGGCTGTGCGGCGGAGGACCACACGACCGTGCTGCTCACCACGCACTATCTCGACGAGGCTGACCTGCTCGCCGAGCGGGTCGCGATCATCGACGCCGGGCGGGTCGTCGTCGAGGGCACGCCCGATGAACTGAAGAGCGAGCTGCGCGGTGACGCCGTGCTGGTCGAACTGACCGCAGCCGGCGCCGGGCGCGATCACCGCCGCTCGGACGGTCCCGGGGGTACGCGAGGTCGAGCGCCGACGGACCGCGGCTGCGGGCCCGGGCCGACAGCGGCGCCCGCGCGGTGCCCGCCGTGCTCGCCGCGCTCGAGGCGGCCGGGGTCGACGTCGCGTCGGTGACCGTCGCCCGGCCGCTCCTCGACGACGTCTACCTGCGCCATGTGGGCCGCGCGTTCGCGGAGGCGGCGGCATGAGCGCCCTGACCGTGCCGACGCCGAGCGAGCCCTCCAGCGTGCGCGGGAGGGCACGTCGAATGGTGCAGCACTCCGGGTTCCTGACCGCGCGGGCCGTGCGCGCGCTGCTGCGCCAGCCGGCCTTCGCCGCGATCACGCTGGTGCAGCCGGTGATCTGGTTGCTGCTGTTCGGTCAGTTGTTCCGCAACGTCGTGCACATCCCCGGGTTCAGTTCGGGCTCGGGCTCGTACCTGGAATTCATCACGCCGGGCGTGATCGTGATGACGGCGCTGTTCTCGAGCGGCTGGGCTGGCACCGTCTTCATCGAGGACATGGACCGCGGCGTGATGGATCGGCTGCTCGCCGTCGCCGGTGCGGCGCGCGGCGATGATCGTCGGCACGCTCGCCTACCAGTCGCTGACCACCGTCGTGCAGACCTTGATCGTGTTCGGCATCGCGTACGTGTCCGGCGCCCGCTTCGCCGGCGGGTCACCGGGGTGCGGTGACGCTGCTCGCGGCGTGCCTGATCTCGGTGGTGATCGCGTCGTTCTCCAACGCGATCGCGCTGCTGGTGCGCCAGCAGGAGGCGTTGATCGGCATCAGCCAGTTCATCGTGCTGCCGCTGCAGTTCCTCTCCTCGGCGATCATGGACACCACGGGTCGCGCCCGCGCTGGGTGCGGCACGTGGCGCGCTACAACCCGGTCGACTGGGCCTGCACGGCGTCGCGCTCGGCGCCTGTCCGCCGATCCGGACTGGGCGCGGTGCTGCCCCGGCTGGGGCTGCTGGCCGCGCTTGGCCGTGGTCATGGGATGGCTGGCCACCCGCGCGTTCCGCACCTACCAGCGCTCGGCCTGAGTCGACCCCTGGGGGTCGGGGCTCAGCGGCGACGCGGTGGGCCGGCCAGCGCGGCCCGCAGCGGCGGCGCGCATACCGCCGGGCCGAATTCATCGGCCGGCATCGACGCGAGCGGCTCGAGGCGGAGCACGTACCGCATGAAGATCAACGCCGGCCATCTGGCTGGCGGCGACCGCGGCGCGCCGCGTGGCGTCGGCGCCGCCGATCCGCTCGGCGATGCGGCTGATCATCTCGCGCTCGGCCATCTCCCGGAACAGCCGGGCGACGTCCGGATCGCGACCAGGCGGCTGACGCGAACGTGCGCAGCGGCGGCGCCGCGCACCGGGTCGTCCCAGGTCGCCGAGCACGGTGCGGACGAGCCGCTCGGGCAAGCGTGTCAGCGGTCCGGCAAGCGCGGTGGCCAGGATCTCGGCCGGGTTGGCCGGTAGCTGCATCGCCGCACCGAACAGGCCGCGCTTCGAGCCGAAGTGGTAGCTGATCAGGGCGGCATCCACACCGGCCTCGTCGGCCATCGAGCGCATCGTGACCCGGTCGTAGCCCTCGGCGAGGAACCGGCGGCGGCGCGACCGTCGAGGATGCTCGCGGGCGCCGGTCTCGGTGCGCTCGGCGGCCGGCCGCGGTGCCCGCGCGTTTATTCATCACAGTTGAAATCTAGCCGATGCCAGCGGGACTCCTCAATTCAGCAACGATGAATTGAGAGGAGGACGCCCATGACCACGCGAACCTGACCACCAGCGCCGCCTGCACTCGCCGGCCAGTCGCTCGATCAACCACCGGCGTGTCCTCGCGGTCACCTGCATCGCGCTGGCCACGGTGGTGTCCGCCGTGGCCTCGCTCAACGTCGCGATCCCGTCGATCGCGCGCGACACGCATGCCACCCAGACCCAGCTGTCCTGGATGGTCGACGCGTACTCGCTCGTCTTCGCCGCGCTGCTGCTGCCGGCGGGCGCGCTCGGCGACCGGTTCGGTCGGCGAGGGCGCTGCTCGCGGCCTCGGCCATGTTCGGGCCGGGTCGATCGCGGCGATGTCCTACGCCGACGCGAGTTGGCTGATCGCCATGCGGGTCGCTGCTGGGCGTCGGCGCCGCGCTGGTCATGCCGGCGACGCTGTCGACGATCACCAGCACGTTCCCGGCCGCGCAGCGGGCCAAGGCGGTCGGCACCTGGGCCGGTGTGGCCGGCGGGTCGGCGATCCTCGGCCTGCTGACGTCCGGGCCTGGTGCTCGAGCAGTGGTCCTGGCGCTCGGTGTTCGCGGTGAACATCGTGCTGGCCGTCCTGGCCATCATCGGCACCCTGCGCTTCGTGCCCGAGTCGGCCGACCCCGACGCTCCCGGGCGTGGACTGGACCGGTGCGTTGCTGGCCGTCGTCGGCCTCGGCGTCCTCGTCTACTCGATCATCGAGGCTCCCACCGCGGGTTGGGGCAAGCGCGCGGACGCTGGCCGGGCTCGCCGCCGCGGCTCGTCGTGCTGGCCGGCTTCATCGGCTGGGAGCTGCACACCGCTGAGCCGTTGCTCGATCCGCGGCTGTTCCGCACCGCGCATTCGCCGCCGGGACGCTGACGATCACGCTGCAGTTCTTCGCGTTCTTCGGCTTCATCTTCCTGCTGCTGCAGTACCTGCAGCTCGTGCTGCGACGACAGCCCGCTCGTCGCGGCGCTCAGCCTGATCCCGATGGCCCTCGGCATCATGCCGGCGCGCCCGGGTGATCGCGCCCGGCTCGCCGCCGCGTCGGCGACCGGACGCACCTGCGCGCTCGGTCTGGTCATCGCGGCCGGCCGCGCTCGGTGTGGCTGTCCACGCTGGACGCGTCCAGCTCCTACTGGGTGCTGCTGGCCGGGCTGGTCCCGCTCGGGTCCGGCATGGGACTGGCGATGACGCCGGCGACACGCCGCGCGTCACCGACGCGCTGCCGCAGGAGAAGCAGGGCGTCGGGTCGGCGATGAACGACCTGGCCCGCGAGCTCGGCGGCGCGCTCGGGCATCGCCGTGCTCGGCAGCGTGCTGCAGTCGATCTACCGCAACCACCTCGACGTGCACGGGCTGCCGCCGGCGGCGGCCGATCACGCCCGCGAGTCGCTCGCGCTCGCCGCCCGGCTCGGCCCGCAGGTGGCGCCACAGTGCCCAGCACGCCTTCGTCGACGGCATGCAGTACGCGCTGCTGCGGCGGCGCCGCCGCGGCGCCTCGGCCGCCGCGCTGGCCGTGCTCGCCCTGCACCGCGGGCGCTGAGCGGGCGGCGTGCAACCTGACGCAGCCTGGGTTCATGGTCTAGACTCAGAACTGTGCAACGGAAGCGGACGACGCCCTGCGGGTCGTCGAGTGAGCGCTGGGCACTGCTGATCGTGCGTGAGGTGTCGCTCGGGCGGCGTCGCTTCGACGAGTTGCAGGCCGCCCCGCTGCGCCGCGGGCCGTCCTGGCCGATCGGCTGCGCCGCCTCGTCGCCAGCGGCATCCTGGAAACCCGCGCCTACCGCGTACCCGGTAGCCGCGCCCGGGCTCGGAATACGTCCTCACCGCCGCCGGCGTCGACCTGCTCCCCCTGCAGGCCGCGCTGGCCCAGTGGGGCGACCGCCACCTGCAGGGTTCGTCCACCGCCGCCCGCGCCTCGACTACCGGCACGTCGCCTGCGGCGGCCGGGTCACGCGCCGTCCTCGTCTGCGAGTGCGGCCAGCAGGTCAGTCCCGCATCGCCAGCTCATCGCCCAGATCAACCTGAGCCGAGCAACTCGAGGATGACCGTGCAGTCCCGACACGACCGATGCCGACCTTCGCCGCCGACGTCCTGGCGCGCCGACCGCCCGGTGCTCGTCGACTTCACCGCGGACTGGTGCGGCCCGTGCCGGATGATCGCCCCGGTGCTCGACGCAGATCGCCGCCGACGAGGCCGACCGGCTGAAGATCGTCTCGCTCGACGTCGACGCCAACCCGGAGACCACCCGGCGCTACGGCGTGATGAGCATGCCGACCCTGGGCCTGTTCATCAGCGGCGAGCTCGTCCGGCAGGTGGTCGGGGCCCGACCGCGCGCAGCGATCCTGCGCGAACTCGAGCCGTATCTCGCTGTTCGCGCATAGAGCCACTAGGCCGAGATGGCGGCCGGCCCGAGCAGCGCCTTGAGGTCGCCCATCAGCGCGGCGTGACGGGGTGACCCGGACAGTCGAGGACCACGCCTGGGCTGTTCGTGCTCAACAGGTGCAGATGGACCTCGGTCATCCCGGGATGGGTGACCAGCACGTCCTTGAGCCGGTCGACCATCGGCGGCGTGCAGCGGCTGGCCTCATGCCGGACGTCGTACCGGACCGCGCGGCGCCTCGCGTGGTGTCGAGGATCGTGAGGTCGCTGGCGATCAGCTTGACCGTGTCCTCGCGCGCATCGGTGCGGCCCTTGATCGCGACGATCGCGTCCTCGGCGATGTTGAGCGCGACCTGCGCGTAGGTGGCCGGGAAGAACATCACCTCGATCGAGCCCTCGAGGTCCTCGAGCACCGCTTGGGCCCACGGCGCGCCGGCCTTGGTGACCCGGCGGTTCACCGAGGAGAGGATGCCGGCCAGCGTCAGCGTCTGCGCCTCGCCGGCGCCCTCGGTCTGGGCGGCGGCGACGGTGACGTCGGCGGCGCCGGCGAGGATGTGCTCGAGCCCGAACAGCGGGTGGTCCGAGACGTAGAGGCCGAGCATCTCGCGCTCGAACTGCAGCAGCACCTTCTTGTCCCACTCGCCCTCGGGCACCCGCACCGCGAACACATCGTCGACCGGGTCGGCGTCGAGCTCGCCCATCGAGCCGAACAGGTCGAACTGGCCGATCGCCTCGGCCCGCTTGGTGTCGAGCACGGCGTCGACCGCGGCCTCGTAGACGTTGATCAGGCCCCGCCGCGCATGCCCGAGCGAGTCGAACGCGCCGCCCTTGATCAACCCCTCGATCGTGCGCTTGTTGCACACCACCGCGTCGACCTTCTTGAGGAAGTCCCCGACGTCGGCGAACGCGCCCTTGGCCGCCCGGGTGGCGACGATCGAGCCGACGACGTTGGCGCCGACATTGCGGATGGCAGTGAGGCCGAAGCGGATATCGGTGCCGTTGGGCGTGAAGTCGGCGTCGGAGGAATTGACGCACGGCGGCAGCACCTTGATACCCATCCGCCGGCACTCGGCCAGGTAGATCGCCGACTTGTCCTTGTCGTCGCGCACCGAGGTGAGCAGCGCGGCCATGTACTCGGCCGGGTAATTCGCCTTGAGAAATGCCGTCCAGTACGACACGACGGCCGTAGCCGGCCCGTGCGCCTTGTTGAACCCGTAGTCGCAGAACGGCAGCAGCGATGTCCCACAGTGCCTTGACCGCTGCCGCCGGAGAAGCCGCTGCTCGGCCATGCCGGCGGAGAAGTTCGCGTACTGCTCGTCGAGTTCCTTCTTCTTCTTCTTGCCCATCGCCCGACGCAGCAAGTCGGCGCTGGCCGAGCGAGTAGCCGGCCACCTTCTGCGCGATCGCCATGACCTGCTCTTGGTAGATGATCAGGCCATAGGTGTCACCGAGGATCTCACGCAGCGACTCGTCGAGCTCGGGATGGATCGGCGATGACCGGCTTGCGGCCGTTCTTGCGGTCGGCGTAGTCGTTGTGCGAGTTGGCACCCATCGGGCCGGGTCGGTAGAGCGCGATGCACGGCGGTGATGTCGTCGAAGTTGTCCGGGCGCATCGAGCGCAGCAGCGCCCGCATCGGGCCCGCCGTCGAGCTGGAAGACCCCCAGGGTGTCGCCGCGCGCGAGCAACTCGTAGGTGGCGGGGTCGTCGAGCGCGAGATCCTCGATCGACGATCGTCCTCGCCGCGGTTGAGCCTGGATGTTGGCGAGCGCGTCATCGAGGACGGTGAGGTTGCGCAGTCCGAGGAAGTCCATCTTCATCAGGCCGAGGTGCCTCGCAGGTCGGATAGTCGAACTGGGTGATGATCGCGCCGTCCTGCTCGCGCTTCATGATCGGGATCAGTGTCCGTGAGCGGCAGTTTGGACATGATGACTGCGCAGGCGTGCACGCCCCACTGGCGCTTGAGCCCTTCGAGACCTCTCGCCTGGTCGACCACCTTCTTGACCTCGACGTCGGCCTCGTACAGCGCGCGGAACTCGCCGCCCTCTTTGTACCGGTCGTCACCCGGATCGAAAATCTTGGCGAGAGGCACGTCCTTGCCCATCACCGGTGGCGGCATGCACCTTGGTGATGCGCTCGCCCATCGCGAAGGGGTAACCCAACACCCGGGCCGACATCCTTCACGGCCTGCTTGGCCTTGATCGTGCCGTAGGTGACGACCTGCGCGACCCGGTCGTCGCCGTACTTGTCCGTGACGTAGGCCAGCACCTCGCCGCGGCGGCGCTCGTCGAAGTCGATGTCGATGTCGGGCATGGACACGCGCTCGGGGTTGAGGAACCGCTCGAAGAGGAGGCCGTGCACGAGTGGGTCGAGTTCGGTGATGCGCATCGCGTACGCGACGAGTGATCCGGCGGCCGATCCTCGACCCGGGCCCACGCGGATCCCTTGGGCACGGGCCCAGCCGATCAGATCGGCGACCACCAGGAAGTAGCTGGGAAAGCCCATCTGCAAGATCATCGCGACCTCGTAGTCGGCGCGGGTGCGAACCTCGGCCGGAATGCCGCCCGGGTAGCGCATCACCAGACCGCGCTCGACCTCCTTGACGAACCAGGACGATTCGTCCTCGCCCGCCGGCACCGGGAACTCCGGCATCAGGTCGGCGCCCTCGGCGAAGCTCACCTCGCAGCGCTCGGCGATCAGCAGCGTGTTGTCGCAGGCCTCGCGCAGGTCGTACTTGTCGGCCCACAGCGAGCGCATCTCGGCCGGGCTCTTGACGTAGTAGCCGCCGCCGTCGAGTTTGAAGCGCTTGGGATCGGCCATGGTCTTGCCGGACTGGACGCAGAGCAGGATCTCGTGCGCGTCGGCGTCCTCGGCCTTCGTGTAGTGCAGGTCGTTGGTGGCGATGATCGGCAGCGCGAGGTCGCGGGCGAGTTGCAGCAGGCCGTCGCGCACGCGCGCCTCGATGTCGAGGCCGTGATCCATCAACTCGAGGAAGTAGTTGTCCTTGCCGAAGATGTCCTGGAACTCCGCGGCACTGGCCCGGGCCTTGTCGTAGTCGCCGATGCGCAGCCAGGTCTGCACCTCGCCCGACGGGCAGCCGGTGGTGGCGATGAGGCCGGGGGCGTACTGGGCGAGCAGCTCACGGTCGGCGCGGGGCTTGTAGAAGAAGCCCTCGAGGGACGAGCGGGACGAGAGCCGGAACAGGTTGTGCATGCCGGCCGTGGTCTCGGCCAGCAGGGTCATGTGGGTGAAGGCTCCGCCGCCGGAGACGTCATCCCCGCCGCCCTCGGCCCAGCGGACCCGGGTGCGATCGGCGCGGTGGGTGCCCGGCGTTATGTAGGCCTCCATGCCGATGATCGGCTTGACACCGGCGGTGACGGCCTTGCTGTAGAAGTCGTAGGCGCCGAAGACGTTGCCGTGGTCGGTCATGGCCAGGGCCGGCATGCCCATGCGCGCGGTCTCCGCGAACAGTTCCGGAAGCCGGGCGGCACCGTCGAGCATCGAGTACTCGGTGTGCACGTGCAGATGCACGAACTGATCGGTGTCGCCTGATCCCACGGTGAACTTGGCTCCTCTGCAGCGTGACCGATCGATTCTCACACCCGGGACCGACGACACGCGGGAGGGCTGCAGGCGATTCTCTCCAGGTCAGGTTGAGACTCAGCGCTTGATGCGGACGGTCGTCCCCACCACGCCCCATTTGTAGAGGAACCGGATCGCGGTCAGCGGCATGTGGACGCATCCGTGCGAGCCGGCCGTGCGGTACTTTGCGCTGCCGTACGGGAAGTCCTGCCACGACGAGTCGTGGAAGCCGAACAGTGGCGCTTGGAACGGGATCCAGTACTTCACCGCGTACGTCGCCCCGGTATTGAGCGTGAGCGTGGTGTCGCGATTGCGGCCCTGGATGGCGAAGGTGCCGGTGGGCGTCTCGGTGTACTGCCCGACCATGCCGCTGGTGATTGCGGTCGTGTAGGCGACCCGGTGCCGGTCGCACATCCACATGTGCTGGCGATGCAGGCTGACGAAGACGTAGCGGGATCGCGCGTTCGTGGTGCACGGTGTCGACGGCGGGCGCGCCGTAGACGTCGTGGTTACTACTTCCGGCGCGACGGCCACCGGCGGTGCGATCGTCGCACTACCCGGTGTCGAGGCCGCGGCCGGTGCGGACGCCGCGGCCGGCCGGGCGAGCGAACCGGCCCCCGTCGCCGCACTGCAGCCGGCGGCAAGCAGGAAGGCGAGAGCCAGGACGGCCAGCGCCGGTCGTCGCAACCGCGTGGCCGTCATGCCCACAACTGTAGGCGCCGAGAGCCCGGGCGCCTCGTCCGTGTGGCCGGCTCGGCAAGATGGACGGGTGCAGCCCGCCGAGATCGTCGCCGCGCTCAGCCCTCTACTCGACGGCGCGCTCGTGGCCACCGACTTCGACGGGACGTTGGCACCCCTCGTGGCCGACCCCGACCGGTCGCGCCCGGTCGCGGGCACCATCGACGCCCTGACCGCGCTTGCCCGGCGCGGGGCGCAGATCGCGGTGATCACCGGCCGCGATGCGGAGACGGTGGTGCGGCTCGGCGGGCTGGCCGCGGTGCCCGGCATCCTGGTTGCCGGCGTGTACGGCATCGAGACCTGGGCCGAAGGCACGCTGTCGTCACCCAGCACTCCGCCGGAGGTCGAGCAGCTACGGGTCCGGCTGCCGGCGATCGTGGAGCGTGGCGATCCCGACGTCTGGATCGAGGACAAGCGGCTGTCACTCGTCGTGCATGCCCGGCGGGCGGCTGATCCGGTCGCGGCGCTCGCCGCCTTGACCGAGCCCGTCACCGCCCTCGGGGCCGAGCTCGGCTTCGACGTGCACCGGGGCAGCGACGTGCTCGAGCTGCGACTGCCCGGCCACGACAAGGCCGGCGCCCTCACCCGGCTCGCCGACGGCCGACCGGCGGCGCTGTATCTTGGCGACGATCTCGGCGACCTGCCGGCCTTCGCCGAACTGCGGCGGATGCGCGCCGCCGGGGTCCCGGCGTTCAGCGTGGGCGTCCGGTCGTCCGGCGTTCCCGAACTCGAGGGAGCCGCCGACGCCTACGTGGACGACCCGGCCGCGGCCGTCGCCCTTCTGGTCGACCTGGCGCGTTGACCGCGGCGCGTCAGTGCAGGGCGTCGAGCTGAGCCTGGAACCACTCGGTGGGCGGCAACCGGACAGCCGCGGCCCGCATCCGGGCGGCCCGCTCGGCCCGCTCGGCGGCCGGCATCAGCAGGGCTTCGTTCAGCGCCTCGGCGGTGGCCACGACGTCGAACGGGTTCACGATGAGCGCGTCGGTCCCGAGGATCTCGGCCGCGCCGGCTTCGCGGGACAGCACGACCGCCGGGTTGCGTTCGGACAGCACGAGGCCCTCGAGGACGACCAGGTTCATGCCGTCGCGGACCGAGTTCACGAACACCACATCGGTGCGCCGCAGCACGGCCAGCGCGGCCGGGTAGTCGTCGCCGATGTCGAACACGAGGGGCGTCCAGTCAGCCGTGCCGAACTCGTGGTCGATCTCCTCGGCCAGGCGCTCGATGCGCGCCGTGTACTCCCGGTAGGCCGGCAGGTCCTCGCGGGACGGGTTGTTGTAGACCGCGTGCACCACCCGGTCATGCCACTCGGGGTGGGTGCGCAGCAGTTCGCGATACGCGAGCAGCCCGCGCCACACGTTCTTCGACAGCTCGGTGCGGTCGACGCGTCCGATCAGTTGCCGGTCGCCGACGAGTGCCTCGAGCACGCGCAGCTCGCTGTCGACGTTGCGGCGGCCGGCCAGCTTGCGCATCTCGTCGGCGTCGGTGCCGAGCGGGAAGACCTGGGCCGCCGGGGCGTCGACGCCGGCCACGGCGCGCACGGTCTGCCGGAACAGCTCGGCCCAGCGTTCGGTGTGGAAGCCCAGAACGTCGGCACCCAGCATTCCGTCGACGACCGCGCGGGCGATGTCGTCGGGCAGAGTGGTGAAGTAGTCGGCCGTCACCCAGGGCGTGTGGGTGAAGTGCCCGATCCGAAGATCCGGACGCAGCTCGCGCAACATCCGCGGGACGAGGAACAGGTGATAGTCCTGCACCATCACCGTCGCGCCCGGTGCCGCCTCGGCGGCCAGGGCGTCGGCGAAGGACTGGTTGTAGCGCACGTAGCCGGCCCACTGGCGACGCCAGGTGGCGTCGAAGGCGGGCTGGGTCGGCAGGTCGTAGAGCTGATGCAGGACGAACCACAGCGTGGAGTTGGCCACCCCGGTGTAGGCGTTGCGGAAGGTCTGCGCATCGATCGGCAGCATCCGCACGTCGAAGTCGCCCTTGAGGGCGTCGGCGACGAGTGGCAGCTCGGACACCTTGCCGTGCGGCGCCTGCCGGGCCAGCGAGCGCTCGCGCTCGTTCAGCGCGGCGCAGACCCACACCGCGTCCGGGGCCGCGGACAGCGCCGTCTGCATCCCGCTGACCAGGCCACCACCGCCGCGCCGGACCTCGTCGTCTCCGTCGTCGACCGCAACCACGGTGAGCGGTCCGCGGTTGGAGGCGACGAGCAGGGGGGCACGGCCGGGAGCAGTCACTCAGCTTCACTTACCCAGGTCGCAGAGGTCGATCTCATGCTTCGGCCCGCAGCACATCGAGGGCGTGTTGCAGATCGGGCGGGAACGGAGAGACGACGCGGAGCACCTCTCCCGTCCCGGGGTGTTCGAAGGCCAGTTCGCGCGCGTGCAGCCATTGCCGGGTGAGGCCGAGGCGTTTGGCGAGGACCGGATCGGCCCCGTAGGTGAGATCGCCGACGCACGGGTGACGGACCGCGGCCATGTGCACCCGGATCTGGTGGGTGCGCCCGGTCTCGAGGTGCACGTCGAGCAGCGTGGCCGAGCGGAACGCCTCTTCGGTCTCGTAGTGCGTCACGCTCGCGCGGCCGCCGGCCACCACCGCCCACTTGTAGTCCGCGCTCGGATGGCGGTCGATGGGCGCGTCGATCGTGCCGCGGGTCGGATCGGGATGGCCTTGGACGAGCGCGCTGTAGCGCTTGTCGACGGTGCGTTCCTTGAACGCCCGCTTCAGGTGGGAGTAGGCCCGCTCGCTCTTCGCCACCGCCATGACCCCGGTGGTGCCGGCATCGAGGCGGTGCACGACGCCCTGCCGTTCGGCGGCCCCGGACGTCGCGATGCGGTACCCCATGGCCGCGAGCCCCTGGACTACGGTCGGGCCCGTCCATCCCGGGCTGGGGTGCACGGCGACGCCGACCGGCTTGTCGACGACGACGACGTCCTCGTCATCGTGCAGCACGACCAGCCCGTCGACCGGTTCCGGCGCGGCCGGCGCCGCCGTCATGGGCGCGGGCATGATCACTTCGAGCCACGATCCGCCGTGCACCTTGGCGCTGCGGGCCTGCGCCGTGCCGTCGACGCTGACGTTGCCCCGGTCGATCAGATCGGCGGCGGCCGTGCGCGAGAAGCCGAACAACCGCGCGATCGCGACATCGAGGCGGAGCCCGTCCAGGCCGTCGGGCACGGGCAGCAGCCGCGGTTCACTCATGGCGGTGGCGCGCCGCCCGGCCGTCGATGTCGACGCCCATCAGGGCGAGGATCGCGGCCAGGATGGCACCGCAGACAATCGCCGAGTCGGCGATGTTGAAGATCGGCCAGCGTTCTCCGAGCTGGCCGAATGCGCTGATCCAGTCGACGACATGCCCGCGACCGAAGCCGGGATCGCGGAAGAGGCGATCGGTCAGGTTGCCCAGCGCCCCGCCGAGGACGAGACCGAGGGCGAGGGCCCAGCCGGTGGAGTGCATCCGGTTCGCGGTCCGGACGATGACCACGACCACGGCCAGCGCGACGAGCGTGAGGATGATCGTGAAGCCAGTGCCGAGGGAGAAGGCCGCACCGGAATTGCGGGTCTGATCGAGATAGATGGCCCCGCCGAGGATGCGAACCGGCAGGTGGGACTGCGGCAGCTTAGCCACGACGAGAACCTTGGACACGATGTCCAGGGTCAGGACGACGGCCGCGGCGAGCGTGAACAACAGCACCCGCCGCGGCGGCGCCGCCTGCTGCGGCGGGCGCGTCGGGGTGTCGGTGTCGTCAGTGGTCACGCGGCATTCACGTGGCCATTGTCCCGCACCGGCCGTGCCCTGCGTCAGCGGCGCTCCTCGCGCTGTTTGCAGGCGACGTCGAGGGTGGCGGCCGGGAACGCCTTGAGCCGGGCCTTGGGGATCGGCTTGCCGCAGCTCTCGCAGAATCCGTAGGTGCCCGAATCGATCCGCTCGACGGCGTGCTGGATCTGGGTGAGCAGATCGCGCCGGTTGGCGGCGATGGACTGCTCCTGCTCGCGCTCGAAGGTCTTGCTGCCGGCGTCGGCCTGGTCGTCGCCCGCGCCGTCGGTGCTCGAACGCTGCAAGTCGTCGAGGTCGCGCATGGACGAGTCGTAGGCGTTGCGCATCTCGGTCAGCTCATCGATCAGCTGCTTGCGTACCGCCGCGAGCTCGGCCTTCGTCCAATCCGACGCAGCCGCCACGGCCGCGTCGCTCGGCGGCTCGGGCTTCGGAGCGGGGGCCTTGGCCGGCCGGGACGGAGCCTTCGCCGGCGTCGGCGGCGTCACCGGCTCAGCGGCGGGTGCGACCGGTGCCGCCTTGGGTTCGGCCTTCGCGACCGGCGCAGCCTTCTTGGCCGGCGCAGCCTTCTTGGCCGGCGCAGCCTTCTTGGCCGGCGCAGCCTTCTTGGCCGGCGCAGCCTTCTTGGCCGGCGCAGCCTTCTTGGCCGGCGCAGCCTTCTTGGCCGGCGCAGCCTTCTTGGCCGGCGCAGCCTTCTTCGCGGGCGCAGCCTTCTTCGCGGGCGCAGCCTTCTTGGCCGGAGCCTTCTTCGCGGGCGCAGTCTTCTTCGCCGGCGCCTTCTTGGCCGGCGCAGCCTTCTTGGCCGGCGCAGCCTTCCTCGCCGGAGCCTTCTTCGCGGGCGCAGTCTTCTTCGCGGGCGCCTTCTTGGCCGGCGCAGCCTTCTTCGCCGGAGCCTTCTTCGCCGGCGCCGCCTTCTTCGCGGGCGCCGCCTTCTTCGCGGGCGCCTTCTTGGCCGGCGCAGCCTTCTTCGCCGGCGCCTTCTTCGCGGGCGCCTTCTTCGCGGGCGCCTTCTTCGCAGGCGCCTTCTCGGCCGGCGCAGCCTTCTTCGCCGGAGCTTTCTTGGCCAGAGCGGCCTTCTTGGCCGGAACGGCTGCGCCAGCCGCGGACGCCGCGCGCGCACGGCCACCAGGGCCTACTCGGCGCAGCGCACGCCCGATTTGTCCGACGGCAGCCATCAAAGCCCCTCTCGTCACCGGGCGCGGGCCGGGAAATCGGTTCGCGTCCGCAAAGGCGGTCAATATATGAGTCCGAGAACCGCACCGCTACTCCCCACGCCGCCCGGGCGGCCGGGAGAGCTACGATTGGGCCCGGCCGTGACGAGGACAAGTAGCGGCGGGATCCGACCCAAGCGACCCGGGGACAGTGCGAGCCCGGGGGTACGGACCGCTGGCGAAATCACCTCCGAGCTCCGGAAGAACGGGCGCCCGCCCTACTAGATCCGGACCGAACGAAGTGGGCCAGCTGCCGTCCGGCGGCGGGTCAACGAGGGTGGTACCGCGGCGCTGAGGCTGGCGTCGTCCCTCGAGTCGTGCAGTGCCTGACTCGAAGGAGCCCGCCCGGTGACCGGATACGACCCGCTCTCCTCTCACGTCGACCTCCCCGCGCTCGACCACGCGGTCATCGACACGTGGCGCGAGTCCGAGGTCTTCCAGCGCAGCGTCGACGCCACCGCCGATGGACCGGCGTGGACGTTCTACGAGGGTCCGCCGACCGCCAACGGGATGCCGGGCACGCATCACGTCGAGGCCCGCGTGTTCAAGGACGTGTTTCCGCGCTACCGGACCATGAAGGGCTTCCACGTGGCCCGGCGGGCGGGGTGGGACTGCCATGGGCTGCCGGTCGAGCTCGCGGTCGAGAAGGAGCTGGGTTTCACCGGCAAGCCCGATATCGAGGCCTACGGAATCGCCGAATTCAACGCCAAGTGCCCGAGCCAACGTCCAGCGCCATGTCGACGCGTTCGAAACGATGAGCGAACGGATGGGTTACTGGGCCGACTACGCCCACGCCTACTGGACCATGACCCCGGACTACGTCGAATCGGTCTGGTGGGCGCTGAAGCAGATCTTCGACAAGGGGCTGCTCGTCGAGGACTACCGGGTCGCGCCCTACTGCCCCCGCTGCGGCACCGGGCTGTCCGACCACGAGGTCGCCCAGGGCTACAAGGACGTCACCGATCCGTCGGTGTTCGTCCGGTTCCCGCTGACGTCGGGCCCCTGGGCGGGTCGGGCTGACCTGCTGGTGTGGACCACTACCCCCTGGACGCTCGTCTCGAACACCGCGGTGGCGGTCCACCCCGACGTCACCTACGTCGTGGTGCAGGACGGCGACGCCACCCTGGTCGTCGCTGAACCGCTGGTGGGCAAGGCGCTGGGCGAGGGCGCCCGGGTCATCGCGTCCTTCGCCGGCCGCGAGATGGAGCGCTGGACCTACGAGCGGCCGTTCGACCTCGTCGAGCTCGACGGCGCCAACTACGTCGTCCTGGCCGAGTACGTGACCACCGACGACGGTTCCGGCCTCGTCCATCAGGCTCCGGCGTTCGGGGCCGACGACATGGCCGTCGCCCGGGCCTACGACCTGCCGATCGTCAAGCCGGTCACCAGCGACGGCCATTTCGAGGCCGACCTCCGGCTCGTCGGCGGGGCATTCTTCAAGGACGCCGACGCGGCGCTGGTCGCCGATCTCAAGGCGCGCGGCCTGTTGTTCCGCCACGTTCCGTACACCCACAGCTATCCGCACTGCTGGCGCTGCGACACTCCGCTGATGTACTACGCCTTGCCGGCCTGGTACATCCGCACCACCGCGATCAAGGATCGGTTGCTCGCCGAGAACGAGGCCACCAACTGGTACCCGGCGACGATCAAGAACGGCCGTTACGGCGATTGGCTGAACAACAACATCGACTGGTCGCTGTCGCGCGATCGGTACTGGGGCACCCCGTTGCCGGTGTGGCGCAACGACGCCGACCCGTCGAGGATGGTGTGCGTCGGGTCTCTTGCCGAGCTGCACGAGCTGTCCGGCGTCCAGCTCGACGATCCGCACCGCCCGTTCGTCGACGACGTCACCTTCAGCCGGCCCGGCGAGGCGGGCACCTACCGCCGGGTGCCACAGGTGATCGACGCGTGGTTCGACTCCGGATCGATGCCGTTCGCCCAGTTCGGGGCGCCCTACCGCAACGCCGATGCCGCGCAGGCGGCCTATCCGGCGGACTTCATCTGCGAGGCCATCGACCAGACGCGGGGTTGGTTCTACTCGCTGATGGCGATCGGCACCCTGGTGTTCGACCAGTCGTCCTACCGCAATGTCGTCTGCCTCGGTCATATCCTCGCCGAGGACGGCCGCAAGATGAGCAAGCACCTCGGCAACATCCTCGAGCCGATCTCGCTGATGGATCGGCACGGGGCGGACGCGCTGCGTTGGTTCATGCTGTGCAGCGGTTCGCCGTGGTCGTCCCGTCGGGTCGGGCACAAGGTGCTGGACGAGATCGCGTCCAAGGTCATCCGGACGTACTGGTCGGTGGCCTCGTTCCAGTCGCTGTACGCCCGAGCCAATGACTGGGAGCCGGGCACGGACGGCGATGCCGCGCGCACCGCGCTCGATCGCTGGGCGGTGTCCCGCGCGCACCAGACCGCAGTCGAGGTCGATGCCGCGCTGGACGCGTTCGACACGCAGCGCGCCGGTCGAGCCCTGGCCGACCTGATCGATGACCTGTCCAACTGGTACGTCCGGCGGTCGCGGCGCCGGTTCTGGGACGGCGACCCGGCCGCTCTCGGCACGCTGCACGAGTGCCTGCAGGTGCTCACCCTGCTGCTCGCGCCGCTCATCCCGTTCGTCACCGAGAAGGTGTGGACGGCCCTGTTCGCCGGATCGAGCGGCGTCGACTCCGTGCACCTCGCGTCATGGCCGCGCATCGATCCTGACTCGGCCGCGATCGATCCCGAGCTCGTGAGCCAGGTGGCGCTCGTGCGACGGCTGGTCGAGCTCGGGCGCTCGGCCCGGGCCGACGCCAGGATGGAGACGCGCCAGCCTCTCGCCCAGGCCTTGGTCTCAGCCCCTGGGTGGAGCGCCCTGCCGGCCGAGCTGAAGGACGAGGTGAGCCACGAGCTCAACGTCGTCGCGCTGGCCAATCTGAGCGACGCCGGCGAGTTGGTCGAGCTGTCGGTCAAAGCGAACTTCCGTGTGCTCGGCCGCCGTTTCGGCAAGCGCACACAGGCCGTCGCGAGCGCAATCCAGGGCGCGGACCCGACCGCGTTCGCGACAGCCCTGCGGGCCGGCGCGGCGACGATCGAGCTCGACGGCGAGACGGTGTCGATCGGCGAGGACGAGGTGACCGTCGCCGAGACCCCCCGATCCGGGTGGGCGGTGGCGTCGTCCGGCGCCGACACGGTCGCCCTCGACCTCGAACTCACCCACGAACTGCGGCTGGCCGGGCTGTTCCGCAAGATCGTGCGCATCGTGCAGGACGCGCGCAAGAACGCCGGGCTGGACGTCACCGACCGGATCGAGCTGTGGTGGCGGGTCGGCGGCTCTCCCGAACCAGCCGAGGCGATCCGCAGCCATTCGGCGCAGCTCGCGACCGAGGTGCTGGCCACCACGGTGCACGAGGGCGCACCCGATGCCGAGGACGTCTTCGGCGCGACCGATGACGAACTCGGCCTGCACGTCTGGCTGCGGCGCGCCTGACCGTCGGCAGCTGATCACGTTTTCCTGCGCTAGGGCCGCTCTCGAAGCTGGAGAGCGGCCCTGCGGCAGGAGAACGTGATCAGCTGACGGCTACCGCTTGCGCTGGCACAGCGAACACGGCATGAAGCCGTCCTCGATCGCCTCGTCGAACGGGACGCTCTGCGCCTTCTGGCCCTTGATGATCAGGCAGTCCTGCGCGTGATAGCGCGGACGGCCGTCGACCACCCAGACCCGCCGGGCGCTGCCCGACGATGCAGCCGTGATGAGCTCGCGGGCCGGAACCCGCACCGGCTCGGGGGCCGGGTACGCCGGCTCGGGCTCGGGTTCGGGCTCGGGCTCGGGCTCGGGTTCCGGCTCGGGTTCCGGCTCGGGCTCGGGTTCGGGCTCGGGTTCCGGCTCGGGCTCCGGCTCGGGCTCGCGGCTCGGGCTCCGGCTCGGGCTCGGGTTCCGGCTCGGGCTCCGGCGCCGCCTCGGGCTCCGGCTCGGGCTCCGGCGCCGCCTCGGGCTCCGGCTCGGGCTCGGGCTCGGCCTCCGGCTCCGGGGCTCGCGGCCGGCTCCGGTTCGGCCACCACTGCGGCACCCAGGCAGACCGGGCACGGCTCGAAGCCGTCCTCGACCGCCTGCTCGAACGGGATCGGCTGGTCCTCGAGGCCCTCGAGGGTCGCGGCAACCCTGCAGGTGGTAGTTCGGGTAGTGATCGACCACCCACACGTCCTGCCCGGTCAGATCGACCGGACCGGTCGCCACGACCGGCTCCGGCTCGGGCTCGGGCTCGGCCACCACCTCGGGCTCGGGCTCGGCGGCCACCACCTCGGGCTCGGGCTCGGCCGCCTCCTCGGGCTCGGGCTCGCCGACGAGTTCCGGTGCCCCAGCCGGTTGCGCGGCCAACCGAGCCAGATGCGGTTCGCAGACCTCGCAGGGCTGGAAATCATCCTCGACCGCCTGATCGAACGGGATCGCGACT
Source organism: uncultured Actinomycetota bacterium (assembly GCA_963764485.1). Classification (GTDB taxonomy): domain Bacteria; phylum Actinomycetota; class Actinomycetes; order Mycobacteriales; family Jatrophihabitantaceae; genus Jatrophihabitans. The sequence goes on from CAVXSM010000001.1 coordinate 833,402, forward strand.
GCGTCCAGACCGGTCAGCTCACGGCAGCCTTGCAGGTGGAAGTCGGGGTAGCCGTCGGCCACCCAGACCTCATCCGACTCGAGGTCGTAGGCGGCCGCCGAATCGGCTGCAGACCCGACCTGGGCCGGCTCGGGCTCCGGCTCGACCGCTGCCTCGGGCTCGGCCGCTACCTCTGGCTCGACCGCTACGTCGGGCTCAGGCTCCGGCTCGGGCACGACCGGCGCCTCCGCGGCCTCCGGGGTGCAGACCGCGCACGGGGTGAAACCGTCCTCGACCGCCTGATCGTGCGGCACCGGCTCGGCGTCGAGGCCGACCAGCTCCGGCACACTCGGGACGGTGGTAATCCGGGAAGCCGTCGACGACCCAGACGTCGGCCAGCCCCGCGGCGTCCGGCTCGGGCGCCCCATCCGGCTCTGGCTCCGGCTCGGCGGCCGCCGCCAGCAACGGGCTCCGGCTCGGCCGGCGCCTCCGCGGCCTCCGGGGTGCAGACCGCGCACGGCGGTGAAACCGTCCTCGACCGCCTGATCGTGCGGCACCGGCTGGGCATCCAGGCCGGCCAGCTCGCGACAACCCTCGCGGTGGTAATCCGGGAAGCCGTCGACCACCCACACATCGTCGACGCCGGCCGTGACCGCGACCGGCTCGGCCGCGCCTTCGGGCTCGGACACCGGCTCGACCGGCGCCTCCGCGGATTCCGGCGTGCACACCGAACATGGGGTGAAACCGTCCTCGACCGCCTGATCGTGCGGCACCGGCTGGGCATCGAGACCGGCGAGCTCGCGACAAACCTCGCGGTGATAGTCCGGGAAGCCGTCCACCACCCACACCGGGCCAGCGAGCGGCTCGTCGTCGGGCACGGCCACGGCGGGCGCCGCGGGGACGGCCTCGGGCTGCTCGCCGAGATCGGGCCGGCACACCGGGCACGGGGTGAAGCCGTCCTCGACCGCCTGGTCGTAGGGCACCGGCTCGGAGTCGAGGCCGTTGAGTTCGTGGCAGCCGGGTGAGTGGAAGTCGGGGTAACCGTCGGCCACCCAGACCTCGCGCCGCCTCGGACGTGGACGCCGCGGCCGCGGCCGGCTCGGGCGCAGCCTTGGCCATGCTCACCGCCGGCTCCGGTGCGAGCGGCTCGGCGATCGCACCGGCGATCGCCGCATCGGGGTTGCAGACCAGGCAGGGCTCGAAACCGTCGGCGATGGCCTGGTCGTACGGGATCGGCTCGGACTCGAAACCGGCCAGCCGGTGCAGCGGTCGACGTGGTACTCGGGATGACCGTCGGCCACCCAGACCTCGCGAATCACTGCGGCGGCGGCCGCGGCCGGCGGCACTGCTGCGGACGCGGCGAACTCGAGGTCGGGGTTGCAGACGACGCACGGCTGGAAGCCGTCCTCGACCGCCTGGTCGTAGGGAATCGGCTCGGGGGTCAGTCCGTCGAGCTCGCCACAGCCCTCGTGGTGGTACTCGGGGAAGCCGTCGGCCACCCAGACCTGTCCGGCCGGGCGCGCCGGGCATCGTGGCGGCCACCGCCGGGGCATCGACCGGGGCGCACACGGGACACGGGACGAAGCCGTCCTCGGCCGCCTGGCTGAGCGGGACCGGTTCGGCCTCACGGCCGGCCAGGGTCGTGCAGCCCGACTCGTGGTACTCGGGGCTGCCGTCGACGACCCAGACATCCGGGTCGGCCCCCGCCGGCCGGGCCGGCACGCCCGCGGGCGAGCAGGCGCGGCAGGCGATGAAGCCGTCCTCGAGCGCCTGGTCGAGCGGGATCGGCTCGGCCTCCTCGCCGACCAGCAGGCCGCAGCCGGCGCGGTGGTATTCGGGCTGCCCGTCGACGACCAGCACCGTCGAATCGTCGCCGGCCGCAGCCGGCACCGCCTCTGGCGCCGACTCGACGACCGGCGGCCCCGCCTTGCGGCGACGCCCTCGAGTACGCCCGGACTCCTTCTCCGACTTGCTACCACGTGCCATATGCGCCCGACGCTCCTTGATGGTGCTCCACGATCGGTACAAAACCACTGCCGCCAGCACGCTAGCGACGAGTGAGACGATGAGCCAGGCGACGCTCGCAAGGAGTACACCCAAGATGACGCTCACCAGAGCGACTATCAGCAGACCAATCAGCACCACAGCACGTCACTCCCAGAGCCGGACGGTATTCGTCGGCGTCGGATTGCCCCTACGCGCCCGGCGCCGGATCGGCCGAACACGTCATCGTTGCCTTGACTGTCGTCGTCGGAATCTCGTCGAGGGAGATGGATCGATCTACCCCTGCTGGACGTCGGCGAGTTCGCCGGTGGTTGACGGGTTCGGCCTTACCGCTGGCGTCGAGGTCGCGCAGCTGCGACTCGAGGTAGCTCTTGAGTCGGGTGCGGTACTCGCGCTCGAAAGTACGCAGTTCCTCGACTCGGCGCTCGAGGGCCGCCTTACGCTGCTCGAACTGGGCCGTGATGGTGGCCGCGCGCTGCTCGGCGTCCTGCAGCAGCTGGGCCGCCCGGGTGGAGCTTTCTTCCTGCAACTGCCGGGCGCGGGACTCGGCATCAGTCACCTGACGGCTCGACTTCTCGAGGGCGGCGGCCATGGCGGCGTCGGCGTGGGACTGCGCGTCGGCGACGAGCCGGTCGGCCTCGGCCTTGGAATTCGCGAGGTGCTGATCGGCGGTCTGCTGGGCCAGGGCGAGCATCTGCACGGCCTGGGCGTGGTGGTCGGCCGGTCCGGACGCAGCCCCGGACTCGGCGTCCTGGTTCATGTTCGGGGCCGCGGCCGCGGATTGCGCCTGCTGCTGGGCGGCGGCCAGATTCTGCTGTACCTGCTCGAGCTGCTTGCGGTTCTCGGCCAGCTGCCGTTCGGTCTGGGCCAGCTGTTGCTGCAACTGCACGATCTGCTGCTGGGCGCCGTTCTTGCTCTGGTTGATGGTGCGCTCGAGCTCGCCGATCCGGCCCTGCAACCGGGCATTCTCGTCGCGGACGGCCACCAGCTCGGCGCCGTCGGCCACCGGCGCCGCCACAGCCGCCGCCGGCTGACCCGAACTCATCCGGGCCCGCAGGTCGTTGTTCTCCTCGATCAGGCGCGACAGCTCGACCTCGACGATGTCGAGGAACGCATCGACCTCTTCCTCGTCGTATCCACGCTTACCGATCGGCGGTTTCTTAAAGGCGACGTTGTGGACTTCAGCGGGTGTCAACGGCATTCGGTCACCTCAGGGCTCGTCGCGTGCCGGTAATGCCGGCGGTCGGTATTCGGTGGTTCCGTGTTTCGGTACTGGCGGTTCACAGTGCGGCTCGATCTTAGGCAACGCGTCACCCGTACGTCAGGGCAACCTGTCGCAGTGCGATGAGCACGATGAGCAGGATGATGACGCTCAGGTCGAGGCTTACAGTACCGAGCTGGAGCGGTGGCACCAATCGTCGCAGCAACCGGATCGGCGGGTCAGTGGCTATGTACACCATCTCGACCCCGATGGCGGCGCCGCCGCCCGGGCGCCACGAGCGGGCGAACTGGCGGGTCCAGTCCACGACCAGCCGGGCCAGTATCAGGATGATGTAGACGTATATCGCGTAGCCGACGACGCCCCACACCAGCGTCATCGACTATTCCTCCTCATCCCAAGCCGTCAGTCGATCCGACAACGTGTGAACAGCCTAGTGAGTGCCGCTGGAAGCCGAAGGCAACAGCGGCACCGCTACTCAAGGCTGGTTCGCGACGACAACAGAAGAGTGCGGAGAGGCGGGGTCAATCGATTGTGATGCTCCGGATCACGATTGGTTGAAGAAGCCGCTTTCGATTTTCGCCTTGTCCTGGGCGGTGACGCTCACGTTGTGCGGGCTGAGCAGGAAGACCCGCGCCGTCACCCGCTCGATCCGGCCGTGCAGGCCGAACGTGAGCCCGGCGGCGAAGTCGACCAGACGCTTGGCGTCGGCATCGTCCATGTCGGACAGGTTCATGATCACCGGTGTGCTCTTGCGGAAGTGTTCGCCGATGGTGCGCGCCTCGTTGTACGTGCGCGGGTGCAACGCGGTGATCTGGTACGTGGGCTGCTGGAAGTCCTCGGTGTACGGGGCCAGCTTGTCCTCGGGGTACTCGCGACCGTAGCCGGACGCTTCGACGTGCGTCTCGCGCGAGTAGCGCTGCGGTTCGGCGTAGTCGTCGCGGCGGGCGGGGACGCGCTCAGCACTAGGCCCGTAGCCGTCGGCGTCGGCGTATTCGTCGTCTTCGACGAGGCCGAGATAGACGCCCATGCGGTGCATCGCTCCGGGCATTGCTCCTCCAGAACTTCGGGTGGGTGGATCTGCTTCGGGACGCTAGCCGAAAACCGGCCCTCGACGTCCGAGCAACGCCGATCCGACACGCACGTGTGTCGAACCGTGTTTCACGGCCGCCTCGAGGTCATCGCTCATGCCGGCCGAGATCGACTCGGCCGACGGGTGCTCTTTGCGCAGGGCGCGGGAGATCTCGGCCAGCCGGGCGAACTCGCGATCGGCGTCGGCCCCCATCGGTGGGACGGCCATGACACCGCGCAGCCGCAGCTCGGGCCGGGCCACGACCGCGGCGGCGAGGTCGCCCAGCCGATCGGCCGGCGCACCACCGCGATCGGGATCGCCGTCGAGACTGACCTGAAGGAAGACGTCGAGCGGCGTGCGCCCGGCCGCGCTGACGCCGTCGGCCAGCCTGGCGACCAGCTCGGTGCGGTCGAGGGAGTGGACCGCGTCGGAGTACGACGTCACCGAGCGACACTTGCGCGACTGCAGCCGGCCGACGAAGTGCCATCGCGGGCGCGGGCTACCGGCCAGCAGTTCCGAGGTCGCGCCGACCTTCGCCGCGGCCTCCTGGTCGCGGCTCTCGCCGACGTCCAGCACCCCGATGCGGGCCAGGGCCGCGACGTCGGACGCGGGCCGGGTCTTGGTCACCGCGATCAGAGTGACCGTGCTCGAATCGCGACCCGCCGCCGCGCAGGCTGCGGCGATCCGACCCCGGACCGCGCCGAGCGCACTCACCAGCTCGGCGCGACGGCGCTCGTCGTCGTCCCGGGCGGACACGGCCGTTACCGAAGGAAGTCGGGCACGTCCAGCTCGTCGTCGACGCGCACCGCCTGTCGAGGCGCGCCGTTGGTGACCGGGACGGAGAAGCCCGGCTCGGGTTCGGCCGCCCGTGGCTGCGGCGAGGGCGCCGGGGACGACGCGCTCGCTGCGGCGACGCTGTGGGCGGGCGCCGCGGTTCGGCTCGCCGCCGCCGGCTCCCGGCGGATGTCGACCTTCTTGTAGGGCAGCTGGCCACTGTCGAATCCGGCCGCGATGACCGTCACTTTCACCTCGTCGCCCAGCGTGTCGTCAATGACGGCGCCGAAGATGATGTTGGCGTCGGGGTGCGCAGCCTCGGCCACGAGCGAGGCCGCCTCGTTGATCTCGAACAGCCCGAGGTCGGACCCGCCGTAGATCGACAGCAGCACGCCGTGGGCGCCCTCCATGCTGGCTTCGAGCAGCGGGCTGGCGATGGCGATCTCGGCGGCCTGCCGGGCCCGGTTGTCACCGCGCGCGGAGCCGATGCCCATGAGGGCCGAACCGGCCCCGCTCATGACGCTCTTGACGTCGGCGAAGTCGAGGTTGATCAGGCCCGGGGTGGTGATCAGGTCGGTGATGCCCTGCACGCCGGATAGCAACACCTGGTCGGCGGCCCGGAAGGCGTCCATGACCGACACGTTGTGCTCGCTGATCTGCAGCAGCCGGTCGTTGGGAATGACGATCAGGGTGTCGCACTCGGCCCGCAGCGCATCGATGCCGTCGTCGGCCTGGTTGGCCCGCCGCTTGCCCTCGAAGCTGAACGGTCGCGTGACGACGCCGATGGTGAGTGCGCCGAGCTTGCGGGCGATGCTCGCGACGACCGGTGCGCCACCGGTGCCGGTGCCGCCGCCCTCACCGGCGGTGACGAAGACCATGTCCGCGCCCTTGAGAACCTCTTCGATCTCGTCGCGGTTGTCTTCGGCCGCCTTGCGGCCCACGTCGGGCTGGGCGCCGGCGCCGAGGCCGCGAGTGAGCTCGCGACCGACGTCCAGCTTGACGTCGGCGTCGCTCATCAGCAGCGCCTGGGCGTCGGTGTTCACCGCGATGAACTCGACGCCCTTCAGGCCGACCTCGATCATTCGATTGACGGCGTTCACGCCGCCGCCGCCGACCCCGACGACCTTGATGACCGCCAGATAGTTGTGCGGTGCTGTCATGGTTGAAGCTCCTACCTCAGAGTGACTGAGTCGTGATCGGATAGCTGGTCGGTGGTCGGTCCGGTAACCCTCACCCTCAAGTAGACGCTTAATGTTATGTCAACCTGAGTTGTTGCAGCCGAAGTTAGAACGCCGACGGCGCGAAGCGGTGCAGGCGCGCCGTGCGACACGCCGAACAAATGCGACCCGCGTGATCAGCGGCGGGTGAACGGCTGATCGGGATCGGTGACGTCGACCTGCTGGACGGGATGCGTCAGCAGCTTCGGCAACAGCCGGGCCTTGTCGGCGCTGCGATCAGCGCTCCCCCACCGCACGACGCGACCGCGGGTGAGGACGAGAGTGATCGAGGACGGATCCAGCGCCTCGATCGAGCGCACCTGGGTGCGCAGGGCCGCCGGCAGCGCGGCGGCGACCGTCGCGACGGCCCCGCCCGTGGTGCGGGCATCGGTACCCGCCGGGACGACGAACTTGGGCAGCCCCTTCGGCGCCGCGCGCACCGTCCGGTACTGGTCCCCGGTCCGGTCGACGAGCACGTCGTGCCCGGACCGGCGCACGTAGCCCACCGGCTGCCGCTCGACCACGGTGATCACCACCGTGGACGGGAAGGAGGTGCTCACCCGGGCCGACGCGACCTCGGCGAGCTGCTCGACCCGCTTGGCCACCGCCGACGTGTCGACGCGCACCAGTGGGGTGCCGTGGTCGAGCTGGGCCGCCGTCTGGACCTGCGTCGTGGTGAGGACGTGGGCTCCCCGCACGTCCACCGTCCGCACCCCGAAGGCCGAGCTGAACGCGACGAGCCAGGTGGCCAACACCGCGAACACCACAGTGCTCGCGACGATGATTACCGCGGTGCGCCGACGGTCGGGGCGGTGCGCCGGCGCCGGCTCATCGGGGTCGGGCAGGTACGTCGACGACCCCGTCATGGCGTCGATCCGGCGGCTCGGGCGCAGGCGTCACGGATCTCGTCGCAGAGCAGGTAGATGTTGCCGATGCCCATGGTGACCACGAGATCACCCGGCCGGGCGAGCGCCGCCACTCGCTCGGGTACCGCGTCGTAGCGCGGTTCGTAGATCACCTGCGCGGGCGGCAGATCGATCAGGTCGCTGATCGTCGCGCCGGTGACGCCGGGGATGGGCTCCTCGCGGGCCGGGAAGATGTCCATGACGATCGCGATGTCGGCCCGGGTCATGGCGTCGGCGAACTCGCGGGCGAAGGTCTGCGTTCGGCTGTAGGTGCCGGGCTGGAAGATCGCGATCAACCGGCCGGTCCCGGCCAGCGCCTCCTTGGCCGCCGACAGCGACGCCGCGATCTCGGTCGGGTGGTGGGCGTAGTCGTCGTAGACCCGCACGCCGCCGCCTTCGCCGTGCGACTCGAACCGGCGGTGCACCCCACCGAAGTGCGACCAGGACTCGATCGCGGTGCCGAGGTCGAGGCCGAGGTGATCGGCGAGCACGAGAGCCGCGGCGGCGTTCAGGGCCATGTGGGCGCCGATCAGTGCGCCGACGCGCACGAGGCGCGGCTCGAGGCCGAGGCCGACAACGCCGAACTCGACCGCGTCGGCGCGGGTCGACACGTCCACCACCCGGACATCGGCGTCGCTCGACGTGCCGTAGGTGCGGACGGTGCGCCCGGCCGCCCGGGCGTAGTCCGCGATGCGCCGCGCACCGCTGTCGTCGGCACAGGTGAGCAGCAAGCCGTCCGGGGCGATGCGGTCGACGAACAGCTCGAAGGCCCGGAAGATGCCCTCGAGATCGCCGTGGTTCTCGAGGTGGTCGGCCTCGACGTTGGTGATCACCGCGGCCGACGGCCGGGTGAGGAGGAACGAGCCGTCGCTCTCGTCGGCCTCGACGACCGCGAACGGCCCGGTGCCCAGGTGGGCGTTCTTGCCGGTTTCGTAGAGGTTGCCGCCGATCGCGAAGGACGGGTCGGCCCCGCAGGCCTGGGCCGCCACCACGAGCAGCGAGGTGGTGGAGGTCTTGCCGTGCGTGCCGGCGACCGCCACGCACAGCTTGTCCTCGAGGGCGGCCGCGAGCGCCGCAGCGCGGCGCAGCACCGGCTGGCCACTGGCCCGAGCCGCGGCGAACTCCTCGTGCTTGGGGTTGATCGCCGTCGTGTAGACGAAGGTGTCGGAGTCGTGCAGGTGCGCCGGCGAGTGGCCGATAAGCACCGCGGCTCCCAGCGCCCGCAACCCGGCGACCGTGATCGAGTCGCGAGCCTCGCAGCCGCTGACCTCGAGACCACGCTCGAGCAGGATGCGGGCCAGCGCGCTCATGCCCGAGCCGGCGATGCCCATGATGTGCACTCGGCCGAGGTCGGCCAGCCGGGGCACGACATCGGTGGCGGCGCTGCGGACGAGAGCCGCGCCCGGAGCCGCCCAGTCGTCGGGTCGGTCGCCGGCGTGATCGGCGATCGGGTGGTTCACGCCAACCGCCGGCGCTCGGCGATCACCGCGAGGACGTGCCGCGCCAGCACGACGTCGGCGTCGCGGGCGCCGGAACGCGACGCGGCGCGTGACATGTCGGCGATCCGGGCCGAGTCGGTGAGGATCGGTAGCAGGTTGGCCTCCACCCAGGCCGGGGTGAACTGATCGTTGTCGACGATTATCGCGCCGCCCGCGGCGGCCTGCGGTTCGGCGTTGAGGCGCTGTTCGCCGCCGCGTAGCGGCAACGGCACGTACACCGCCGGCAATCCGACGGCGCCGAGCTCGGCACACGTCATCGCCCCGGACCGGCACACCACGAAGTCGGCCGCCGCATACGCGTACTGCATCTCATCGACGAACGGGACGACCACATACGGCGCTACGCCCGGCGCCACGTCGACGGCGTTGTCGGGACCGGCGATGTGCAGCACCTGCACGCCGGCCGCGCGCAGGGCGGCGGCCGCCCCGGAGACCGCGCGGTTGATCGCCTGCGCACCCTGCGAGCCGCCGGTCACCATCAACACGGGGCCGTCCGGATCGAGCCCGAATCGCTGTCGCGCCTCGGCCCGCAGCGCGGCGCGGTCGAGCTCGGCGATGGCCGGGCGCAACGGGATGCCGATCGCCGTGGCGTGCGCGAGCCGGACGCCGGGCGAGGCGGTGAACACGTGCTTGGTCATCCGGGCCGCCACCCGGTTGGCGACACCCGGGCGCGCGTTTGCCTCGTGCACCACGATCGTGATGTCGCGCCGCCGGGCCGCAACGTACGCAGGCATTGCCACGTAGCCGCCGAAGCCCACCACGACGTCGGCCTGCACGCGATCGAGTACTGCCCCGGCCGCCCGCACCGATGCGCGCAACCGGGCCGGGGTCGCGAACAGCGCGCGGTTGATCCGGCGCGGCAACGGCACCGGCGGGATCAGTTCCAGCGGGTAGCCGCGAGCCGGGATCAACGTCGTGTCGAGACCGCGCACCGTGCCGAGCGCGGTGATCTCGGCCGCCGGCTCGATGCGGCGCACCGCGTCGGCGAAGTTCATCGCCGGCTCGATGTGGCCGGCCGAGTGGCCGCCGGCGACCACTATTTTTGCGCCGGTTTCGGCCTTCGCTCTGGCCCACTCGCTGCGCTCGGGGCCGTCCCTCATGCCGACGCTCGCTTTGCTCGCGCCGCGCCGCGGCCGGCGCGCTCTTCGCGCGAGCGCTCATCGCCCGGTGGTCGGGTTCGCCGTGGTTGCGAACCAGCCAGGGCTTCGCGCGAGCGCTCATCGCCCGGTTGACGAGTTCGGGCTGGTTGCCTACCAGCCACTCTCTCGGTGCTGCTTGTGGCGCGAGTGGTCGGCGTTCGGGATCCTGCGGCTGGGGCTCGTCTTCTTTTTGGTGGGGTGTAGGCGACGGGGACGGGGATGCGGCACCAGCGCTCGAGCCGGGTGCGGGTACCGCGGCGTTCGGCGCGGCGGGCGGAGGTCACGGCGGCGGACTCGTGTCGCGCGAAGGACACGAGCATCCCGAGCACGAAGAAGGTGATGAGCAGCGAGGTGCCGCCGGCCGAGATGAGCGGCAACGGGATGCCGGTGACCGGCAGCAGGCCGGTGACGTAGCCGATGTTGATGACGGCCTGCCCGCACAACCAGATGGTGGCGCCGCCGGCCGCGAGCCGGACGAACGGATCGGCGCTGCGCCGCACGATGCGTAACCCGGAATAGGCGAACAACCCGAACAGCCCCAGCACGGCCAGGCAACCGATCAGCCCGAGCTCCTCGCCGATGATCGCGAAGACGTAGTCGGAGTTGGCGTTGGGCACCCACCCGTACTTGGACGTGCCCTGGCCGAGGCCGACCCCGAACAGCCCGCCGGACGCGAGGGCGTAGAGCCCCTCGACGGTGTGATAGCCGCTGCCCTTGCGATCCTCGAACGGGTGCAGGAATGTCGTCAGCCGCTGCAAGCGATACGGCGCGGTCACCGCGAAGACGGTGATCGTGCCGGCGACGAGACCCAGCACGACGGCGAAGTACCGCAACGGCATGCCGACCATCCACAGCAGGCCGAGCAGGACCAGCATGAAACAACAGGTCGTGCCGAGGTCGGGCTCGGCCATGACCAGCAGGCTGACCAGGGCGAAGCCGGGCAGCAGCGGGACGAACAGGTGCCGCGCCCGGCGCAGCGTGCCCAGCTGCTGTTTGCGGGCCAGCAGATCGGCGCCCCAGAGCAGCATGCCGACCTTGGCCAGTTCCGACGGCTGCAGCTGGAGCGGGCCGACGTCGATCCAGCGCCGGGCCCCGTAGACGCCGACGCCGATACCGGGAATCAGCACCGCGACCAGAGCGATCAAGGAAAGGGCAAGGATCGGGTAGGCCAGGAAGCGGAACGCGCGCGGCGGCAGCCGGACCGCGAACAGGAACAGCACGAGTCCGATGGCGATGAACTCCGCTTCCTTCACCGACTGGCTCCACACCGAGCCCGACCCGTTGGCGTCGTGCGCGGCGGCGATCGTGGTCGACACCGCCATCAAGATCCCGAAGCCCAGTAGTCCGGCCGCGGCGAGCAACAGCAACTGCAGCGATGCGTAGGGACGATCGAGGAAGCGCTGCGCCGGGGTTTCGCGCTGCAGGCGCGCGCGTACGACCGACAGGACGGCGTTGGTCATGCCGGCAACTCCCGGGCGGCCGCCGCGAAGGCGTCACCGCGTGCGGCGTAGTCGCTGAACATGTCGTAGGACGCCGCCGCGGGTGCGAGCAGCACGGTGTCGCCGGGACGCGCGAGTCCGGCCGCGGCGTGCACCACCTCGGTCATCGCACCATCGTCGGTTGTGTCGACCATGATCACGGGGATCTCGGGCGCGTGTCGTGCAAGAGCGGTCGCCACCGCCGCCCGGTCGGCGCCCAGCAACACCGCGCCGGCCAGCCGATCGGCGACGCTCGCGACCAGCTCGGTCACGTCCACGCCCTTGAGCTGGCCGCCGGCGATCCACACGATCCGCGGATAGGCCGTGAGCGACGCTAGGGCCGCGTGCGGGTTCGTGGCCTTGCTGTCGTCGACCCAGGTGATGCCGGCCCGGACGAGGACGGGCTGGTTGCGGTGCGGGTCGGGGACGAACCCGTCCAGCCCGGCAGCGATCGCGTCGGCGCCGATCCCCCGTGCCCGGGCCAGGGCCGCGGCGGCGAGCGCGTTGGCCACGTTGTGTGCGCCCTCAGGGCGGATCGCGGCCGTGTCGATCAGCGCGAGTGCGTCGTCACCGAACGCGCGCGAGACGAGCCGGCCGCCGCGCACCCCGAGCCGACCCGGCGCCGGAGCGGCCAGGGTGAATTCGACCCCGCCCGGGGGCAGCAATGCGTGCACCCGCGGGTCGTCGGCATTGCCGATCGCGACCGGACCGGACCACACCGCGGTCTTGGCTTGCTCGTAGGCCGCCATCGAGCCGTGCCAGTCGAGATGGTCGGGCGCGAGATTCAGCAGCGCACCGGCCGCGGGACGGATCGTCGACGACCAGAACAGCTGATAGCTCGAGGCCTCGACGGCGAGTACGTCGTACGGCTGCCGATCGAGCACCGCGTCGATGACCGAGACGCCCACGTTGCCGACGGCGAGCGCCCGCATGCCGGCCGCCAGGAGGATCGACTCGAGCATTCGCACGGTGGTCGTCTTGCCGTTGGTACCAGTGACCACGAGCCAGTCGGCCGCCCGCACACCGCGCAGCCGCCACGCGAACTCGAGCTCGCCGACGATCTCGATGCCACGGGCGCGGGCATCGGCGAAGATCGGATGGGTGGGGGGCCAGCCGGGCGAGGTCACGACGAAATCGGTGCCCGGCGGCAGCGCGTCGAGCGGGCCGGCAAAGGTGGCGCCGAGCGCGAGCACGTCGTCGAGGCCGGCCGGCCGGTCGCGATCGGTCAGTACGACCTGCGATCCGCGGGCCAGCAGCGCGCGAGCGGCGGCCTGTCCGGCGAAGCGCGCCCCACACACGAGGGCCCGTCCGCTGCCCCGGTCGGGGAGCGCGTCACCCATTGCCGATGAAGTCCGCGTAGAACAAGCCCATGCCGAACGCGACGGCCATGCCGCCCATGATCCAGAACCGCACGATGATCGTGCTGGGTTCCCAGCCGGCCAGTTCGAAGTGGTGATGTAGGGGCGCCATCCGGAAAATTCGCCGGCCGGTGCCCGTGCGTATTCGGGTGACCTTGAACCAGCCGGTCTGCATGATCGACGAGACGGTGATCGCGGCGAACAGTCCACCGAGCGCGATCAGCAGCAGTTCGGTACGGGTGAGGATCGCCAGGCCGCCCATCAGCCCGCCGAGCGCGAGCGACCCGGTGTCGCCCATGAAGATCTGGGCCGGCGACGCATTCCACCAGAGGAAGCCGAAGCAGGCACTCATCGCCGACGCCGCGACGAGTGCGAGATCGAGCGAGTCCCGCACCTGGTAGCAGCCGCCGATCGGTTGGTTGCCGCACGGATTGCGGAACTGCAGGAACGAGATCAGCGTGAACGCACCGAACACCATCGCCGCCGCGCCCGCGGCGAGGCCGTCCAATCCGTCGGTCAGGTTCACGGCGTTCGACGTCGCCGAGATGATCAGATAGGCGAGGATCACGAAGCCGACCGAACCCAGCCCGATCGCGCCGATGTCGCGTACGTAGGACAGGTGGGTCGACGCCGGTGTCAGACCAAAGCGGTTCGGCCGGTGCAACGCGAGGATGGCGAACGCGACCGTGACCACGAGCTGGCCGGTGAACTTGGCGCGGGCCCGCAGGCCCAGGCTGCGCTGCCGTCGGATCTTGATGAGGTCGTCGAGGAAGCCGACCCCGCCGAGGCCGACCATCAGGAACAGGGCCAGCAGGCCGGACGCGTTCGGCCCGCCGCCGCCGCGGATCGCGATGATCGTGTGGGCGACGGCGTAGCCGATCACCGTCGAGCCGATGATCGCGACGCCACCCATCGTCGGGGTGCCGCGCTTGACGAGGTGGGTCTGCGGCCCGTCGATGCGGATCTCCTGGCCGAACCCGCGCCGCCGGAAGTAGACGACCACCATCGGGGTGCAGAGGATCGACGTCATCAGCGAGAAGACGGCGGCGATGAGGATCGTCTTCACGCCGCGCCGCCTCCGTTCCCGCTCGACCCGCCGTCGGAGGCCGCCACCGTATCGTCGGCGATCGCCAGTGCGACGCGCTCCAGGCTCGCCGCGCGGGACGCCTTCACCAGCACGACGTCACCGGCCCGCAATTCCGCGCGGAGCAGGGCGATGGCGGCGTCGACGTCCGGTACCCAGCTCGATTCGCCGTCCCACGAGCCTTCCAGAGCCGCGCCGTGCTGGATCGGGCGGGCCGGCTCGCCCACCGCGATCACCCGTGAGATGTCGAGCCGCACCGCCAGCCGGCCGAGCTGGTCGTGCTCGGCCGGAGCGTCGGGTCCGAGTTCGGCCATCTCGCCCAGGACGGCGAATGAGCGGCCGCCGGTCGCCCGGCGCGCGTGGGCGACCGAGGCCAGCGCCTTCAGCGCCGCGCGCATCGACTCGGGGTTCGCGTTGTAGGCGTCGTTGATCACCAGGACGCCGTCGGGGCGCTCGGTCGTTTCCATCCGCCACCGGCTGGCCGGGACGGCCGTGCTCAGCGCGGCCGCGACGCCGGTGAGGGGCAGGCCGCACTCCAGCGCCACCGCTGCCGCCGCCAGGGCGTTGCCGACGTGATGGGCGCCCACCAGGCGCAGCGTGACCGCGGCCGATCCGGCGCCGGTGATCAGCCGGAACGAGGCCCGCCCGAGCTCGTCCAGCTGGACGTCCTCGGCCCGGACGTCGGCCGTTGCGGATTCGCCGACGGTGACGACCCGCGCCGCCGTCCGCGCCGTCATGGCCGCGACCAGGGGGTCGTCGGCGTTGAGCACGGCCAGCCCGTCGGCCGGCAGCGCCTCGACGAGCTCACCCTTGGCCCGCGCGATGACGGCCCGCGAGCCGAATTCGCCAAGGTGCGCGCTGCCGACGTTGAGGACGACCCCGATCCGCGGCGGCGCGATCTCGGTCAGGAACCGGATGTGCCCGACGGCGCGGGCGCTGTTCTCGAGCACGAGATAGCGGGTCGTACGCGTCGCGCGCAGAACGGTGTACGGGTGACCGAGCTCGTTGTTGAACGACCCCGGCGGCGCGACCGTCGGGCCGTCGGTGGACAGCACGTGCGCCAGCAGGTCCTTCGTCGACGTCTTGCCCGACGAGCCGGTGACGCCGATGACGGTGACGTCGGTGAGCCGGCGGATCACCGCGGCCGCCAGCGCCGCGAGGGCGGTGAAGCCGTCGGCGACGACGATCGACGGGGGATCGACCGGACGGGTGACGAGGGCCGCCACGGCGCCGTTGGCCGTCGCCGCGTCGACGTAGTCGTGGCCGTCGACCCGCTCACCGACGAGGGCGAGGAACAGTCCACCGGGCGTCACCGCCCGCGAGTCGAACTCGACCGGGCCGGTCACCAGCACGTCCGGGTCGGCGCCGTCCACGCGGCCGTCGACGATCGCCGCGATCTCGGCCAGCGTCAGCTCGATCACGACGCGCTCCCCTGCGCCGCGTCGATCGCCGTACGCAGCACCAGGCGATCGTCGAACGGGTGGACGACGCCGTCGACCTCCTGCCCGGTCTCGTGGCCCTTGCCGGCGACAAGAACGGTGTCGCCCGGGCCGGCCGCCGCAACGGCCGCGGCGATGGCCTCGGCCCGGTCGCCCACCTCGATCACCTCGCCGCGCTCGGTCGGCGGCACGGTGAGCGCGCCGTCCAGCATCGCCCGGCGGATCGCCGCCGGATCCTCCGAGCGCGGGTTGTCGTCGGTGACGATCAGCCGGTCCGCGCCGCGGGCGGCGTACTCCCCCATGTGCGGTCGCTTGCCGCGGTCGCGGTCACCGCCGCAGCCGAGGACGATGATCAGCCGTCCCGGGGTGAGCGGTCGCAAGGCCCGCAGGGCGCCCTCCACCGCCGCCGGCTTGTGGCTGTAGTCGACGACCGCGAGGAACGGCTGGCCGGCGCCCACCCGCTCCATCCGGCCCGGCACCGAGGCCCGCGCGATCGCCCGGGCGGCGACGTCGGGTTCGACTCCGGCGCGGTGCAGCATGGCTACCGCGAGCAGCGCGTTCGCGACGTTGTAGCGCCCCGGGATGGCGCAGCCCATCCGCAGTTCGCCTTCAGGCCCGCGCACGTCGAACACCGTCGACCCGTCGGGCTGCTCGGCGATGTGGTCGGCGAACCACGTCGCCGTCCGGCCCGGCGTCGTGCTGACGGTGGTGCATGGACCGACGACGTCGACCATCCGATTGCCCCACACGTCGTCGATGACGATTACCGGCCACACGTCGTCGAAGTCGAACAGCCGCGCCTTGGCCGCGAAGTAGTCGGCCATGTCGGCATGGAAGTCGAGGTGGTCCTCGGACAGGTTCGTGAACGCCCCGACGTCGAACTCGATCGCGTCCACCCGACCCATCGCCAGCGCGTGGCTCGACACCTCCATCGCCACGTCGGTGACCCCGGCCCCGCGCATCACGGCCAGCAGCGCCTGCGCCTCGGGTGCCTCCGGCGTGGTGAAGCCCGTCTTGATCTCGTCGTCACCGATCATCGTGGCGACGGTGCCGATCAGCCCCGGTACCCGACCCGCGGCGCGGAGCCCGGCCCGCATGAGAAACGTCGTCGTGGTCTTGCCGCTGGTGCCGGTGACACCGAGCATCGTCATCGCTGCGCTCGGGTGGCCGTAAACCTCGGCCGCGACCGGGCCGAGGACCGTCCGCACGTCCGCGACGACGATCACCGGCGTCTGCTGCGGCACCATGGCGGCCCCGGCCGGATCGGTCAGTACCGCGACCGCACCCGCGGCCAGGGCGCCGGCGGCGAAGGTCGCGCCGTGGGCGGTGCGGCCGGGCACGGCAGCGAAAAGGTCGCCGGGCCGGACGAGAGCCGACGACGCGGTCACGCCGGTGACCGTGATGTCGGGCCCATCGAGCCGGCCGCGGTCGGCGGCGAGCTGTCCGAGACGGACCGGCGCGACGTCGACCGGACGCGGCACGCCCTCGTCCGCGCTCACGCCCGAGCCTCGCTGCGCTGGCTGGCCTCCACGTCAGCAGACGTTAGCGGGCAGGTAGCGCCGGTCCTGCCCGGCGCAGTCCTGAAGTGGCACGTGCCTCGACGTCGAACCGCTCGGCGCGATGTGCGCGTGCTGCACCTCGTAGCTCGCGATCTTGTGGAACAACGGAGCCGCGACGTCGCCACCCTCGACGCCGTGGGCCGGATTGTCGACCATGATCGACACGACGAACTGCGGGTCGTCGGCCGGCATCATCCCGGCGAAGGTGTCCCAGTTCATCGAGCTGGAATACGCGCCGCCCTTGTTCGGATCGGGCTGCTGGGCGGTACCGGTCTTGCCGGCGATGCGGTAGCCAGGCACCGCCGCCTTGACCCCGGTTCCGCCCGGCAAGGTGACCGACTCGAGCATCGTGCGCAGCGTCTTCGACGTCGCCGCGTTGATGACCTTTATCCCCCGGGGCTGCGTCGTCGTGGACACCGAGCCGTCGGCCTTCGTGACCGACTGCACGATCCGCGGCGGGATACGGACGCCGTTGTTCGCGATCGCCTGGTAGATCGACGCGAGCTGCAGCACGGTCATGCTCTCGCCCTGGCCGAAGGGCAGGTTGGCGAACGTCGACGCCGACCAGTCCTTCAACGGCGGGACGTAGCCGCTGCTCTCGGCCGGCAGCTCGATGCCGGTCTTCGTCCCGACCCCGAACAGCTTCTCGTAGCGGTACCAGGTCGTTGGGCCGAGCTTCTTGGCGATCTTGAGCGTGCCGACGTTCGACGACTCGGCCAGGACGCCGGTCGCGGTGAACGCCTCGGTCTTGTGCGCCCACGCGTCGCTGACGGTGACCCCGCCCATGTAGATGCTGTCCGGCACGCTGATCACGGTCTTCGGCGTGATCACGTGCTGCTCCAAGGCCGCGGCGAACGTGATCGCCTTCTGCACCGAGCCCGGCTCGAACGCCGACATCACCGGCGGGTCGATCGGGGCGTAGGGATTGATCGTATTGGGGTCGGCGGCGTCGAACGTGCCCGACGCGGCCAGCGCCAGCACCTGCCCGGTGTGCACGTCCAGCACGGCCAGCTGCGCACCGCGCGCACCCGATTGCGGCACGGCGGTATCGAGGTACTGCTGCGCGACGAACTGCAGGCTCTGGTCGATCGTCAGCTTGACCGCGGCGCCGTTCTGCGCCGGCTTGCTCGTGGTGCGGCTGCTGGGATTCACATTGCCGAGGTTGTCGACCGAGTAGGTCATCGTGCCGTCGTGGCCGGCGAGCACCCGGTCGAGTGCGGCCTCGATCCCGGCCGCACCCTGCCCGTCGGAGTGCACGGTGCCGATGATGTTCGCGCCCGTCGTGTGTCCCGGGTACTGCCGCTGCGTGGTGGCCTGGGTGTAGATGCCGGGCAGGTCGAGACCCATCACCTTCTGGGCGTCAGTGGGGCTGAGCGCAGTGGCCAGCAGCGCGTACTGCCCGCCCTTCGCCAGCCCCCTGAGAATGCTCATCGCCGGTACCTGCAGCAGCGGCGCCAGCTTCGCGGCGTACATCGACCGGCTGGCGGCCGGCACCTGCTTGGGGTCCGCGGTGATGTCCTGCGCATCGGACGTGTAGGCCAGCACCGTCCCGTTCCGGTCGAGGATCGAGCCGCGCAACGCGTGCAGCGTCACCGTGTCGATCCGCTGGGCCGCAGCCTGATCGGCCAGGTTGCCCTGGTCGACACCCTGCAGTTGGACGAGCCGGCCGCCGATGACCAGCAACAGCGTGATCACCGCGGCCAGGCCGAAGCGCAGCCGACCGTCGATTCCGCCGAGCCGCAGAGCCCGGCGGCGCCGACGGTGCGGCGGGCGCCCCCGGCGCGGACGACCCTGGGGCGGGCGGGCCGATCGCGACCGCGGCGGCGGTCCACCCCGCCGGGCCGGTGGCGGAGCACTCCGGCGCGCGGGCGGCGGCGGCTGGCGCCGTGATCCGGCGGCCGATCCCCGGACCGGCCCTCGGCGTTCGGTCATCGGTTGCCTCCGGGCAGCGTGAGCGTGGGCGTGGGCGTCGGGGTGGGCGTCGGGGTCGGCTGCGAATGGCCGGCGCTGGTCTTCGCAGCACTGGTCTTGGCCGCGGAGGTCCTGGCCCCGGTGGTCTTCGCGGCGGTCGTGGCGGCCGAGGTCTTCGCCGCGGTCTTCGTCACCGTCTTCTTCTTCCTGTGCGCCGCCTGCGCGAGGACCGCCATCGATGCCGGCGCGGGGCTGCCCATGACGTGCACCGATCCGTCGGCGTCGATCACGAGGAACGCCGGATTGGCGGCCGGCACCATCCCGAGCGCCGCGGCGGCGGCGGCGAGGTTGGCCGGCGCCGCGCTTTCGGCAACCTGGTTCTCCAGCTCCTGCACCTGCGCGGCGATGCTTGCGTCGCCGGCGGCGAGATCGTGACGGCGCAATTCGTTGGCGGCCGAGGCCGTGTTCAGCAGGAGCAACAACGCGAGGCCCCCGGCGATCAGCCCCGTCACCAGCAGCGCGAACGGCACCCGCGGCGCGCTCGCGTGCCGCCCCTCGCCCCGCATCGTTCGGTCGAGGGGGGTCATGCCGACTCCCGGATCCGCTCGGCCGCGCGCAACCGCACCGACGCTGCCCGGGGATTGCTCCCGATCTCGGCGGGGGTCGCCTGTTCCGCGCCGCGGGTGAGCAGTCGAAGCTGCGGGCCGCGGTCGGGCAGTGCGACCGGCAGCCCGGCCGGTGTGGTGTCGGTGGACAGCCGGGCGAAGGCCTGCTTGACGATGCGGTCCTCGAGCGAGTGGTAGGCGAGCACGACGATCCGGCCACCGACCCGCAGCGCCTCGAGCGCCGCAGGCACCGCCGCGCGCACCGCGTCCAGCTCGCCGTTCACCTCGATGCGCAGGGCCTGGAAGGTGCGCTTGGCCGGATGTCCCCCGTGCCGACGGGTCGCGGCCGGGATCGCCTCGCGCACCAGCTCGGCCAGCTGCGCGGTCGAATGCAAGGGAGCGATCCGGCGCTGGCGGTCGATCGCCTGCGCGATCCGCAGAGCGAAACGCTCCTCTCCGTACTGGCGCAGGATCCGGGCGAGCTCCGGCACCGGGTAGCCATTCACGACCTCGTCGGCCGTCGGCCCACTGGTGGGATCCATCCGCATGTCGAGGGGGGCGTCCTGCGCGTAGGCGAAGCCCCGCTCGGCGACATCGAGCTGCATCGAGGAGACCCCGAGATCGAACAGGACCCCGTCGACGCCGGCGAAGCCGAGTTCGTCGAGCACCTCAGGCATCCGGTCGTACACGGCGTGGACCAGATGCAGGCGCCCGGCGTCCGGAGCCAGACGGGCCCGGCTGCGCTCGAGCGCCGCAGGGTCACGATCGAGTCCGACCAGGGTGAGTTGCGGGTAGGCGTCCAAGAGCGCTGCGGCGTGCCCGCCGAGGCCGAGCGTGGCGTCGACGGCGACGGCCGGGCGGTCGGCCAGCGCCGGGGCCAGCAACGTGAGCACCCGCTCGAGCAGCACCGGGACATGGACCGCCCGCGCGGCATCGCGCGGGGTCTCATCCCGGTCGTCCATCGGCGCTGCTCTCTCGCGGTGTCGGTCGGTGGGCTGGGGCCGCAGGCGGCCGGGGTGGGGGGTAGTGGGGGACGGCGTTCGATCTGGTCCCCGCCCGTCTCGGCCCGGCACCGGGGAAGGTGTGCCGGGAGGTGACGGGAGGAGGCCGGACCCAACGCGATCAGAGGACGCCCGGCAGCACCTCCTCGGCGATGTCGGCGAAACCGGGCTCGGTCGCCTCGAGGTACTCCTGCCATGCGGCGGCGTCCCACACCTCGATGCGGGTGTTCGCGCCGATGACCGCACAATCCTTGGTCAGCCCCGCGTACTGCCGCAGCGTCGGTGGCACGGTGATGCGGCCCTGCCCGTCGGGCTTCTCGTTCGAGGCGCTGGCAAACAGCACCCGGCCGTAGTCGCGGACCCGGCGGTCGGTGACCGGGGCGTTGCGCAGCGCATCGGTCACCCGGCTGAACTCGGTGACCGGGAAAACGTAGAGGCAGCGGTCCTGGCCCTTGCAGATCACCAGTCCCCCTTCCAGCTCCGGTCGGAATCGCGCCGGGAGAGCCAGCCGACCCTTGTCGTCCAGCCGCGGCGTGTGGGTGCCGAGGAACACCGGCACTCACCTCGATTCGCGATCAGGACGATCCGCTCGACGCCAACTCTCCCCACTGCGCCCCACCATAACCCACAAGACGCCACGGTCAATCACAACCGGCACAAGTTGCGGGCGATTCACAGGTGCGGACCGGGACATCACTGGCAGAGCGGGCACCGGTTCGTGATCAAACGGGTACGGACGGACACGTGCCCAGGAAGCGAGAGCTAGGCATACTCGACGCTGACCGCGCGTCACCCGCGCGTCATCTGCGGCACGACCACTGCGGCACGACCAACAAAGGACGCATACGTGGAAGACCTCCATCCCGCGGCCCGACACGCTGGACCCGAAGCGGTTCCGGCGCCGGCACCGGCCTCGATCCCGGTCGTGCGCGAGGCCGGCGCCCGCATCGGCGCCAACATCGAACGCGTCATCGCCGGCAAGCCGGCCGCCGTCACCCTCGGCATCGCGGTCCTGCTGGCCGAAGGACACCTCCTGATCGAGGACGTCCCTGGCGTCGGCAAGACGAAGTTCGCGAAGGCACTCGCCCGCTCGATCGACTGCTCGGTGCGCCGCGTCCAGTTCACGCCGGATCTGCTGCCCAGCGACATCACCGGCGTCAGCGTGTACAACGCCGACGAGCGCGACTTCGAGTTCAAGCCCGGCCCGGTGTTTGCCAACATCGTCGTCGGCGACGAGATCAACCGCGCGTCACCAAAGACTCAGGCCGCCCTGCTCGAGTGCATGGAGGAGCAGCAGGTCACCGTCGACGGCGTCACGTATCGCCTCGAGGCACCGTTCATGGTGCTGGCGACGCAGAACCCGATCGACATGGAGGGCACCTACCCGTTGCCCGAAGCGCAGCGCGACCGCTTCACCGCCCGAATCTCGATGGGCTACCCCGACCGCAAGTCCGAGATCGAGATGCTGGGCGAACATGCCGCGCTCGATCCGCTCGAAGGGCTGCTACCGGTCTCCGACGCCACCGAGGTGCGCTCGCTGATCGGCGCCGTCCGCTCGATCTACGTCTCCGAAGCGATCAAGGCCTACGCCGTCGATCTGGCCGAGGCCACCCGGCGGGCGAGCGAGATCCGGCTCGGCGCATCGCCGCGCGCCACGCTGCAATTGCTGCGGGCGAGCAAGGCCTGGGCCGCGCTCGCCGGGCGCGAGTACGTGATCCCCGACGACTTGCAGTATCTGCTCAGCCCGGTCCTGGGACATCGGTTGCTGCTCACCGCCGAGGCCCACGTCGCCGGCCGCACGACCACCGACGTCCTCACCCGGGTCGCCCGCAACACGCCGATTCCGGCCGCCGCCACGAACCACGCGACGCGCTGACCGTGGCGGCGCGCCGGAGCGGATTCACGACCCGCGCCAGCTGCCTGCTCGCAGCCGGCGTCACCGCTGTGCTGTGTGGGCTGCTGCTCGGCGAGGTCGATCTCGTCCGGGCCGGGGTACTGGCCGCCGCGGTCCCCTGTGTCGCCGCGCTGGTCGTGCAGCGCTCGCGCGTGCGCATCGCCAACCGGCGCGAGGTCGAGCCGGCCAAAGCGTCGGCCGGAGACGCGGTGACCGTCCACCTGGTGATCACCAACCGGTCGCTGCTGCGAACC
Source organism: uncultured Actinomycetota bacterium (assembly GCA_963764485.1). Classification (GTDB taxonomy): domain Bacteria; phylum Actinomycetota; class Actinomycetes; order Mycobacteriales; family Jatrophihabitantaceae; genus Jatrophihabitans. The sequence goes on from CAVXSM010000001.1 coordinate 855,793, forward strand.
GGCACGCTGATGCTCGAGGACCAGCTCCCCGACCGGCTCGTCGGCCGGGCCCGGTTCGTGCTCGATCCACTCGGCAGCCACGAGGCCCGCACGGTGTCCTACCGGATGCCCGGCCTCGGCCGCGGGCGGTACCGGGTGGGCCCGCTGCGGATCCGGCTCAGCGACCCGTTCCGGATGATCGACCTCACCCGCTCGTTCACGGCGACGAGTGAATTCGTCGTGGCCCCGGTGGTCGACCAGTTGCCGGCGATCGAGCCGCCCCGCTCGGACGACCTCGGCGACGTCTCCGGCAGCCACTCGATCGGCACGCACGGCGCCGACGACCAGTCGACCCGCGAGTACCGCACCGGCGACGACCTCCGCAAGATCCATTGGCGCTCGTCGGCGCGCACCGGGGCGCTGATGGTCCGGCAAGAGGAACGCCCCTGGCGCGGCCAGAGCACCGTCCTGCTCGACCTGCGGGGCGGCGCCCACGAGTCCCGGTCGACCCGGCGGCCGGCCGACGCTTCCGACCGACTGGCCGACGGCGTCGATCCGCGGGCGACGAGCAGTCTCGAGTGGGCGGTAAGTGCGGCCGCGAGTATCGGCAGCCACGTCGTCGTCCGGGGCCGCGAACTCAGCCTGCTGGCCGATCCGGGCACCGACCGGCACCGCTTCGGCGACACCACCGCGCTCACCTCGCATCTGGCCGGCGTGCGGGAACTCCCCCATCCCGACCTGACGCCGATGGCGGCCGCGATCCGGACCGCGGCCCGCGACTCGTCCCTCGTCGCGGTGCTCGGCCGGCTCGACCCGGCCTCGCTGCGCACCCTCGCCGACGCCCATCCGCGCGGCCGGTCGTCGCCGGCCTTCGCGTTGTTGCTGGACGTGGAGACCTGGCGCGATCCCGAGCTCACCGGGCCGCGAGAGATCGAGGCCACCGCCGGGGTCCTGCGCAACGCCGGATGGCGGGTGACCACGGTCCGGTGCGGCGACGCGACGGCGACGGCGTGGGGCGTCCTGTTGGCCGGCTTCGCGACGTCGGCCCGCATCGTGGCGGCCCGCCGATGAGCGATGCTGAGGTGGGTCGCACTTCGTCCGGGGCCCGGCGCACGCTGTTCGCCCTGCTCGCGAGCGGTCTCGGGGTCCTGCCGTTGAAGGCGCTGCTGTCCGACAGCACCTGGCTGGTGCAGGCCTGGCTGGCGATGATCGTGGTCCTGCTCCCGGCGGCCCTGCTGCGCTGGCGCCGACCACCGGGCGCGCTCGACATCTGGCCCGGGATCATCTTGCTCGTCCCGTTCCTGACCCTCGCCTACGTCCGGCAGCACGCCTGGGGCGGGCTGATCCCGAGCGGCCGGACGTTCAGCGATGTCGGGACGCTGATGGACAGCCTGCATCACACGACGAGCAACGAGGTCGCGCCGATCCACAGCACGGTGGCGGTCCGGCTGGTCATCTGCGCGCTGCTCGGATTGCTGGCGGCGCTCGTCGACCTGATCGCCGTTGTGGGCCGGCGCGGGGCGTTGGCCGGCGTTCCCCTGCTCGTCGTCTACACCGTGTCCGGCGCCGTGCCGCGCACCCCGGTCGCGTGGTTCTGGTTCGCCGGTGCGGCGGCCGGATTCCTTATCCTGCTCGCCCTCGATGCCGACGACGAGTTGCACGCATGGGGGCGGCGGATCTCCCGGCCGGGCGCGCAACGGAGCCGGGCCGGGCTCGCGGTGTCGGCGCAGCGGGTCGGCATCGTCGCAGTGGCGATCGCGGTGATCTTGCCGTTCCTTGTCCCGGATCACCCGCGCAACCTCATCGCCGACGCGTTCCACAACGGCAACGGCGGGGGCATCGGCAACTTCGGCGCCGGCTCCGGCGGCGGCACCGGCGGCATCAGCCCGTTCGCCGTGCTCAAGGGGCAGCTCGTCCACAACAAGGCCACGCCGCTGCTCACCGTGCACATCACCGCGGACACACCAGTGCAGCCCTTCTATGCCCGTTCGAACGTGCTCGACAAGTTCACCGGCAACGGCTGGATCGTCAGCGGGCACGGCAGCACCGAGTCGCTCGACGCCACCTCCTACGGCACCCTGCCGCCCACGGACCAGGTGTCGACCGATACCTATCAGGCTGAGATCACCGTCACCGGCTTGAGCGGCAACGCCCCGGTCTTCACCGTGCCGCGGGGCGTGGTCGGCCTCGGCGCCGACGCCAAGTGGAGCCAGCAGGATCAGCTGCTGCTCGGCAGCTCGCTGAAGAAGGGCGACCGGTTCAGCGAGATCGTCGCGCAGGCCCAGCCGACCGCAGCCGAGCTCGACCAAGCGCCGGCGGTCAGCAACGAGGCCGCCGGGCGCTGGCTCGCGCTGCCGAGCGTGCCGACCTACGTCAGCGACCTCGTCACCCAGATCACGACCGGCAAGGAGTCCCCCTACGCCAAGGCCCGCGCCATCAGCGACTGGTTCGCCGACCCGAACAACGGGTTCGTCTACAGCCTCAAGACGACCAAGGGCGACTCCGGCAACGATCTCGTCGACTTCCTGCAGAAGCGGTCCGGGTTCTGCCAGCAGTACGCCGCAGCGATGGGCGTCATGCTGCGCCTGGCCGGGGTGCCGGCCCGGCTGGTCCTGGGGTACATGCACGCCGCCCCGGACCGCAATCAGAACTTCAAGATCAGCACGCTTGATGCCCATGCGTGGGTCGAGGCCTACTTCCCCGGCGCCGGTTGGGTCCCGTTCGACCCCACGCCGACGACTGGGCTCGTCGGCGGCAAGAAGACCGACCTCGCCTGGGCGCCGCACAAGTACTCGACCAACGGCAACGACGGCGTGCCGCACGAGACCGCAACGGCCGGTGGCGAACGTCCGACCGTGTCCGCCGGCCCGTCGCAGGCCGCTGTCGGACCTGCCGCCGGCGGTGGCGGGACGAACCTTTCGCTGCTGTGGGTCGGCGTGACAATGCTCGTTCTCGTGCTGCTCGGGCTGGCGCCGGCCGCGGTGCGCGCCGGGCGCCGGCGGCGACGTTTCGCGGCGGCGCGCCACGGCGATCCGGATGCGCTCTGGGCCGAGCTGTCCGACACCGCAATCGATCTCGGCTACGCCTGGTCGGCCTCGCGCACGCCGCGACAGGTCATGACCTGGCTGGCCTCCGATGCGGCCGGCAGTGCTTCCGCGCTCGCGGCCCTGGCCGCGGCCGTCGAACAACAGCGCTACGCGCCGGCCGCCGATCCCGCCGATACGGCGGCGCTCGTGCGCGGGTTGCGGGACGTCACGAACGAGCTGCGGGCCCGGCGCGGCAAGCGGGTCCGGCTACGCGCCCGCCTCTGGCCCGCCTCCCTAGGCCTGGCCCAACGCCTCAAGAGACTCCGCCCAACCGGCCGCCACACCGGCCGAAAGCTGGAACCCAACCCCAGCTAACCCAAAGCTGGAAGCCAGGAAAAACAGGAAAGACCGCACCGACGAACGGCACGCAACAACAACAGAAAAGTCCCGGAGAGGCGGCATAGCTTGCGTCGTCGCTTCGACGAGAACTACGCCCGCTCTGCGGGCTCTAGTTCTCGTCGAAGCGGCGGCGCAAGCGGTCTTCCATGCGGCCTTTCAAGCCGCCGGGGCGCGGGGCCCGGGCACCGGGACCGTTGGTGGCCGGCGCCGACGTCGAGCGGCCACGGCCGCGAACGACCTGGGCGGCGTACGCACACGCTGCGACCACGAGGACGAAACCCACCACGCTGAGCGCGATGAGATTGGCGACGAGACCGACAAGGACGAGCGCCAGGCCGGCGACCACGCCGAAGACGCATAGCACGGCCGAACGGCGGGTCCGGGATCGCGTCCGCGCCGAGCGCACGGATGCGGCGAACTTCGGATCCTCCGCGTAGAGCGCCTGCTCGATCTCGTCGAGCAGTCTTTGCTCGTGGTCGGAGAGCGGCACCGGGCCCTCCTTCGTCGCCGGACCGGTCAGTCGACGGCGGTACTCGTCGTGGTAGTGGCGTAGCCCGCCGGTGAGGGCGGTTACACGTCGAGCATACGAGCCGATTCGCCGGATCGAAAGTTACGGCGTCAACCAATGCCTGTAACAGTGCGATCGCCTTCGCTGCGCTGGGCGTCGTTCGCCGGGCCGGTCGGGTTCGTCCGGGCTCGTTCGGAGGGTGCACCGAGCAGCGTCCCCGGCTGCACGGCGGCGGCGCCGAAACGGGCCCGGGCCGCGTCGACGGCCCGATCTGCCCGGTTGCGTACCGGTATCTCGGCCGGATCGGGGGCAAGATCGAGGGTCAGCTGCTCGGCCACCGACTCGACCTCGAGCAGACCCTCGCACTTGACGCCGACTAGTCGAATCCGCGGCTGGTCAAGGTCAAGGCTGCGGTAGAGGTCGACGGCGGTCTCGTAAATTTCGCCCGTCGAGGCAGTCCACGTTGGCAGCGTGCGCACCCGGGTAACCGTGCGGAAGTCGGCATAACGGATCTTGATGCCGACGGTGCGCGCGACGAATCCGCGCGCCCGGACGCGGCTGCCGACATCTTCGGCCAGGCGCAGTAGCTCACGGCAGACATCGGCCTCGGCGGTGAGGTCGGCGTCGAGCGTGCGGTCGGAGCTGATCGACTTCTCGACCTCGTGCGGCAGCACCGGCCGGGGATCGACGCCGTGGGCCAACGCGGACAGGTGCTCGGCCGCGGCTGTGCCCACCGCGCGGCGCAGAGTGTCGAGCGGGGTGCCGGCGAGATCGCCGACGCTGCGGACGCCGAGACGGTGCAGCGGTTCGGCCGTGCGCGCGCCCACTCCCCACAGCGCGGTGACCGGCAGCGGATGCAGGAACTCGAGGACCCGCGCGGCCGGGATCACCAGCAGCCCGTCGGGCTTGCAGCGCGCCGAGGCGAGCTTCGCGACGAACTTCGTCGGCGCGACTCCGACCGAGCAGGTGAGCCCGAGCTGGTCGACGATGCGGGCGCGAATCGTGGCGGCGATCAACCCGGGCCGGCCGTGCAGCCGGATCGCGCCGGTGACATCGAGAAAGGCCTCGTCGAGCGACAGCGGCTCGACCAGCGGCGTGATGTCGCGCAGGACCGCCATCACCTGCGCGGACGCGGCGGAGTACGCGGCGCGATCGGGGGGAAGGACGACGGCGTTCGGGCACCGGCGCAGGGCCTGGCTCATGGACATCGCGCTGAACACGCCGTACCGACGGGCCTCGTAGGACGCGGCCGCGACCACGCCGCGCTGGCCGCCGCCGACGACGACGGGGCGGCCGCGCAGTTCGGGCCGCTTCTTGATCTCGACGCTGGCGTAGAACGCGTCCATGTCGACGTGGAGCATCGAGCACCCGGTGTCGTCGCCGTCGAAACGACCCGCGGTACGGGGCAGGTCGGCGCTGCGTCCCATCGGCCCTACTGGGGCCGACGCACGAGCAGGTGGACCCGCCCGGCGATGTCGGCGAACGGCGACCGCGCAGCGGCCGCCGCGTCGAGCTGCTCGAGCGCATCACGCGCGCCCGGGGCGTCGAGCGCCGAACCGGGCACCAGGTCGGAGAAGATACCGATGCCGTGCCGGGCCTCGAGGCGCAGCCCGGCGGCCAGGCAGAGCTCGAGCACCGCATCGGGACCGAGTCGCGCCGCCGCCGAGTCGAGTTCCTCGAACTCGGCCTGCGCGACGGCGGGCTCACCGGCCAGCGCCCGGGCGATGATCGCGGCGACCGGGTTGCCGACCAGGATGCTGATCAAACCGCCGGGGCGGACGGCCGCGGCGATCTCGTTGAGCGTGGCCTCGACGTGATCGACCGATTCGAGGATGCCGTGAGCGAGGACGAGATCGAAGCGCGCGGCGCCGACCAACTCGGCGAGGGTCTCGACATCGCCCTGAAGCGGATGGACCGCCGCCGCCACGCCGGCCTCGGCGGCGCGCCGGCTCAAGGTGGCGAGGGCGTCGGCGCTGATGTCGACGACGGTCACGTCGGCGCCGGCGACCGCGAGCGGGACGGCGTAGGTGCCGCTGCCGCCCCCGCAGTCGAGCAGGGCCGGAACTTGGTCGGCGACGGTGACCGAATGCAGCGCATCGGTGAGCAGCCGCGAGATCAGGCCCAGGCGGCCGGCACCGATCGCTCGCTCGCTCATTGCCGCGAGCCTAGCCCGCGCGGGCGACAGCGTTGTCGCGGTGGAACCGGCGTGCCGCGGCCGGCCGGTCAGGCGGCGAGCAGGCCCAATGCGCTCTCGGCGACCGTCAGGAACTCGCTCGCGGCGCGCACCTGGTCGTCGGCGGCCCGCGGCGACGCGGCCGAGCGGGAGCCGGCCTCGATCGCGGCCCGAACGGGTGCCCCGGCGGCGAAGTAGGCGGCCCATTCGGCGTGTTCGGGAGCGACGCGCTCGAGCAGTACCCAGACGTTCATGAGGCGGCGACGGGCGCTGGCCGGACGGCCGCGTTCGGCCGACACTGCCGCCGCGGTGCGCAGCGCCGACAGGTGGGCGAGGCGGAACCGCTCGCCGGGTTCGGTGGTGGCCGAGGCCTGGGCGAGGACGGTGCGGGCGTGGGCGAGCAGGCTCAGCGCGGAGCCCCGTGAGCCATGGGCGGTGATCGTCATCGACGCCTCCTATCTTTCGAATACGTTCGAATAATAGCACGAGGCTCTGACAGACACAGTTATCCGTGCTTCGCGTCGCTATATCGCCGGGAAGCACAGACAACGTGCGAGTTCGGGGCCCTACTCGGCCAGCACGTCGACAACGGGGCCGATCACCACTACGGCTGGGGCGCCGGCACCGGCGCGGGCGGCGGCGTCGGCGATGTCGGCCAACGGTGCCCGGACCACCTTTTGCCCTGCGCTCGACGCGCGGTGGACGACCGCCGCCGGGGTGCTCGGGGCCTTCCCGTGCTCGATGAGTTCCTTGGCGATCAGGCCGAGCCGGTCCATCGCCATCAGCAGGACGAGGGTGCCGGCGTGCGTGGCGAGGCCGGGCCAGTCGATGCCCTCGTCGACGGGGCGGCCCGGGTCGAGGTGGCCCGAGACGACGGTGAAGTCAGCGGCGACGCCGCGGTGGGTCAGCGGGATCCCGGCCAGGGCCGGCCCGGCCAGGGCCGAGCTCAATCCGGGTACGACCGTGACCGGCACGCCGGCGGCGAGACACGCCAGCCATTCCTCGCCGCCCCGGCCGAACACGAACGGATCGCCGCCCTTGAGTCGCACCACCCGCTGCCCGGCCAGCGCCCGCTCGACGAGCACGGCATTGATCTCGTCCTGGGTCAGGTTGTGCCGGTGCGCCGACTTGCCGCAGTCGATGATCTCGACGTCGTCGGCCAGCGAGTCCAGCAGGTCGCGGGGCGCCAACCGGTCGACGACGATGACGTCGGCCTGAGCGACCAGCCGCCGACCGCGCACGGTGATCAGCTCGGGATCGCCCGGACCACCGCCGACGAGCGCCACCTCGCCGGAGTGGGCCGGCCGGATCCGGCGCGCCGGCAACTCCCCCAGGTCGAGGGCCGCCGTGATGGCATTGCGCAGGGCGACGGCGCGGGTCGGGTCGTCGCCCCCGTTGACCGCGACGGTGACCCCGTCATGACGCGCCACCGCCGACGTGCGGGCGCTGCCGCCGGCGGCATGGTCGGCCCGGACGCAGAACACCCGCCGCTCGTCGGCCGCGGCCGCGACCTCGGCGTTGACCAGCGGGTCGTCGGTGCAGGCCATCGCGAGCCAAGCGCCGTCGAGATCGGCGACGGCGAACGGTCGGGTGGCGATCGGCACGCCGAGCGCGACGATGTCGGCGTCGATCTCCGGCGCCACGACCAGGACGTCGGCGCCGGCCTCGTGGAGCACCCGAACGCGCCGGGTTGCCACCGATCCCCCACCGACCACGAGCGCGCGCCGGCCGGTCAGGTCGAGCAGCAGCGGTAAACCGGTCACGGCGTCATTGTCTCGGCCCCGCCGGCCGGATGGGCGCCTGGACGTGAGATCGGTCCCGTGACTTAGAACGCCTACCCCAGCTGTGGGACCATCGACGCATGGCGCCTCAAGCAACGATGCTCACGTCGCGCCGCCACGTCGACCTCCTCAGGGTGGCCGCAGCGGCGTGTTGAGCCGCGACGGCAGACCAGCAGCCGTCCGCTCCGCCCGTTTCGCCTCCGACCATCGAAGGGACGCCGCATGCCGGCGCGTCAGAACCAGCCGCGTAAGGGACAGGGCCAGTGGGCCCTGGGCTACCGCGAGCCGCTGAATCCGAACGAGCGAAGCAAGAAGGACGACAACCCGCTGAACGTGCGCCAGCGGATCATCGACATCTATCAGTACACCGGTTTCGCCGGCATCGACCCGGGTGACCTGCGCGGACGCTTCCGCTGGCACGGGCTGTACACGCAGCGCCGTCAGGGCATCCCCGGTGGCCAGACCGCGACCCTCGAGCCGGAAGACCTCGACGACGAGTTCTTCATGATGCGCATCCGCTGCGACGGTGGCGCGCTCACCACCGAGCAGCTGCGCGCGATCGCCGACATCTCAATCACCTACGGCCGGGGCGTCGCAGACATCAGCGATCGCCAGAACGTCCAGCTGCACTGGATCCGGATCGAGGACGTTCCCACCATCTGGGAGCAGCTCGAAGCGATCGGCCTGTCCACCATGGAGGCCTGCGGCGACTGCCCGCGGGTCATGCTCGGGTGCCCGCTAGAGGGTGTCGCGTCCGATTCGCTGATCGACGCGACGGCAACCCTGCGCGAGGTGGTCGAGCGGTACGTCGGCGACCCGGCGTTCTCCAACCTGCCGCGCAAGTACAAGACGTCCATCTCCGGCTGCGCCCGCCATTGCGTCAATCACGAGATCAACGACTGCGCCTTCGTCGGCGTCATCGGCCCCGACGGCACGGCAGGCTACGACCTCTGGGTCGGCGGCGGCCTGTCGACCAATCCGCGCTTCGCCGAGCGGTTGGGCGTGTTCGTGCGGCCCGACGAGGTGTCCGAGGTCTGGGTCGGCGTCACCTCGGTGTTTCGCGACTACGGCTACCGCCGCCAGCGCAACCATGCCCGGTTGAAGTTCCTGATGGCCGACTGGGGTGCGGAAAAGTTCCGGGACGTTCTCGAGTCGGAGTACCTCGGCCGGGCCCTGCCCGACGGGCCGGCACCGGCCGAGTCCCCCGCCCACCGCGACCACGTCGGGGTCGAGGAGCAGTCCGACGGGCTGCTGGCGATCGGGGCCACCACCAAGGCCGGGCGCACCTCCGGGTCGGCGCTGCACGAGGTGGCGGCCATCGCGGATCGGTACGGCGACGGTCGGGTTCGCCTCACCGCCCAGCAGGGCATCGTGATTCTCGCCGTGCCGCATGCCGCCGAGGTCAACGTGATCGACGAGCTCGAGGCGCTGGACTTCTCGGTGCGCCCGTCGGCCTTCCGCCGCGGCACGATGGCCTGCACCGGCATCGAGTTCTGCAAGCTGGCGTTGACCGAGACCAAGGGCCGGGCCGAGGTCATCCGCACCGAGATGGAGAAGCGGCTGCCCGACTTCGACACCCCCATCACGATCAACGTGAACGGCTGCCCCAACTCCTGCGCCCGCTTCCAGGTCGCCGACATTGGCTTCAAGGGCATGGTGCAGAAGGGCCCGGATGGCGATGTCGAGGCCTTCCAGGTACATCTCGGCGGACAGATGGGCACCGAGGCGGAATTCGGCCGCAAGTTCCGGGGTTTGAAGGTGACAGCAGACGAAGCACCCGATTACATCGAGCGGGTACTCCGCGGTTACCTCGAGCGCCGTGAAGGAGGCGAGGCGTTCGCGTCCTACGTGTCGCGAGCCGACGAAGCATGGTTGCTCTGAGCATCCGCACCGAACTCCGTGAGCTGGCCGAGCAGGCTGGCCAAGATCTCGAGGGCGCATCCGCCCTCGAGATCCTGGGTTGGGCCGACGAGCAGTTCGGACCATCGTGGGCGGTGGCCTCGTCCATGGCCGATTCCGTCGTGCCGTCGCTGGCGGCGCAGGTCCGGCCCGGCGTCGATGTGTTGTTCCTCGACACCGGCTACCACTTCGCCGAGACGATCGGCACGCGTGACGCCGTCGGCGCGACGCTGCCAGTGACGATCCGCACGCTGACCGCGAGGCAGAGCGTCGAGCAGCAGGACGCGTCCTTCGGCGCCCGCCTGTACGAACGCAACCCCGACCAGTGCTGCGCGCTGCGCAAGGTGCTGCCGCTGCGCAATGCCCTGAAGGACTACTCGGCGTGGGCGTCGGGCCTGCGCCGCGACGAGGCCGCAACCCGGGCTGACGTCAAGGTCGTCGAGTGGGACGAGCAGCGCTCGATGGTCAAGTTGAACCCGATCGCGGCCTGGACCCAGGACGACGTCGACCGCTACATCGCCGAGAACGGCATCCTGGTCAACCCGCTGCTGTCCGACGGCTACGGCTCGATCGGCTGCTGGCCCTGCACCCGCCGCATCGCCCCGGGTGAGGACCCGCGCGCCGGCCGCTGGGCCGGCACCAACAAGGTCGAGTGCGGCCTGCACTGAGGCGGCCCAGGGTGACTCCGCGGGGCTACTCGAGCGAACGGCGAGCGATGCTGGTGGGCGTCCGGCCGAGCGCCCAGGCGCCGACGACGGCCGCCACCGGCAGCCCGAGGATCAGGATGGCCAGGTTCGCGTACGGCGGCGGGTCGAGGTAGCCGACGTCGTGCCAGTGCCAGGCGATGAGCGCCAGATAGGCCGTGGCGGTACCGAGGATTCCGCCCAGCAGGGCCAGCGCGCCCGCCGACGCGGCGTTCAGCGTTCGGCGGGTGGCACCGCTCGCGCCGGTCGCGGTGAGCGTGCGTAGATCGCCTGCGGTCTCGCTGCGGATCAACCCGATGGTCAGGGCCAGGACGCCCAGCGCGACGAGCACGCCGGCCAGCGTCGAGTAGTCGCGCAGGTGCTCCAGGGTGCGGTCCGGCCCGGTCCGGGTCTCGATGGTGATCCCAGCCGCCGCGGCCCGATGCCGGGCGGCGGTGATCTGCGCCGACGAGAGCGGACGCGGGCTCTGAATCAACCAGCCGGCCGGTTCTGCGGTGTACCGGCCGGTGGTCACGGCCTTCGGCGTCAGCAGCGTGTTCGGCGCCGACGTGTAGTTGGGCAGCCGCGGGGAAACCTGCACCACGACGCGCTCGAAGTCACCCTTGAACCCCGAGCCCAACTCGATCCCGCGCAGGTCGTGGCGCGCGCTGACGATGTCGGTGTCGGCGGTCACGTCACCGAAGGCAATCCCGTACAGGGCGAGCAGGGCTGGAGTCGCCACGTACGGGGTCGCGACCTGGTTCCAGCCGTGGCCGCGGCCCGGGACGGTGATCGGCCGAACCAGGCTCGCCTGCGCGGCATCGGGTGGCGCGCCGGCCGGCACCGGTGAGTTCAGGTCGACGGCGGTGTCCAGCTCGACGACGGTGCTGCCGCCCAGCGCCTGCGCGATCGCCGCCGCCGTCGCCCGCGCGTGGGCGACCACCGTCGGGTTGGGCACGGCGGGCGCCTTCGTCGCACTTCCCGCCGGTGCGACGCTGAGCCCTGGACCTCCGGGCTGGTTGGGGTTGACGAGCCACACGATGAGCTGGTTCGTCGGCAGGTTCCCGCCGGTGAGCGTCTGGTCGTGCGCCTGCGCAGCGGCCGCGGTGACCGCGATCGTGGCGGCGATTCCGACCGCGAGGCTCGCGGCGGCAAGCGCTGCGCCGGAGCGCGCCTGGTAGCGCGCCAGGTCGCGCAGGGCCAGACGGACTGCGACCGGCGCGCGACCGGCGAGCACGGCCAGCCCCCGGATCCCGAGCGGCGCGAGCAAGCAGCATGCCCACGGTGGTCGCCAGGATGCCGGTCACGATCAGCGCGGTGTGCACGGTGTGGGCGAGGACCAGCGCGACGAAGCCCGCCGCGGCGAACACCGTGCCGAGCAGCGCGAAACGGTGCGCGGGCTGCGGCGGAGCCGGGCGGCCGGACAACGCCGCGACGATGGGGAGCTTGGCCGCCGCCCGCGCCGGCCACCACGACGCGGCGAGCGCGGTCAGGACCGCCAGCGCGGCGCCTACGAACACCGCCCACCACGGGAGCGCGAACGGGTCATAGCGATGCCCGACAACCTGCTCGAACGCCGGGGTCAGCGCGAACCAGACCGCCAGCCCGAGCACGGCGCCGACGCCCGCGCCGACGAAGCCGACCGCCGCCCCGTTGGCCAGCATCACTCGGCGCACCTGTCGGTCGGTGGCCCCGATCGCGCCGATCATGCCGAAGGCGCGCAGTCGCCGGTGGGCCATCACGGTGAACCCGGCCACCGACAGCAGGCCGATGAAGGTGAGCCCGATCGTGGCCAGCAGCAGTACGGCGAGCGCCTTGTCGCGTTTCTGCTGCGCCGCGTCGGCCCCGGAGGTCATGATGCCCTGGACGGTCCCGGCCGGCGGGCGGAACGAGCATGACCTGCGAGTCGCTGGCGTTGAAGAGCAGTGACACGCTCGACGGGGCGCTGATCGCGCCGGGGGCGACCAGCCCGAATGCGTCCTGCAGGTTCTTGGGGTTCTCCACGATGCCGACCACGCGCAGTCGCTGCCCGTTCGCCGACCAGGTCGAGCCGATCTTCAGGCTGAACGTCGTCGCGACCGTCCGGGTCACCGCGGCCTGGTCGGAACCCGTGGGATAGCGGCCGGAGACCAGGCGCAGCATCGGCCGGCTGAAGGTGCCATGTGGACTCTGGTCGCGCAGGTCGACCGCCGTGATCGACCCCGGCACCGCCACGCCCACGTGCGTGATGGCTTCGACGGTGCCGAAGTGCTGTCGCGCCGCCGCCCGGTCCGTGGCGACGCCGGTCGGTCCGGGATCGGCGACGTCGATGCGGGCGTCGGCCGTGCCGAACACGCCCTGGTCGGTGCCCTGGAAATTGACGACGAGCCCGAGCCCGACGGTGGTGGCGGCCACCGCAACGGTCAGCAGGGTGAGGACGAGTACTTGCTGGCGCCATTCACGCCGCAGCAGCCGCCAGGCCCAGCGGCGGATCGCGCGGCGGGCCGGCGCCCCGCCGCGGGTCGGCGGGCGGCTCCGACGACCGGCGGCGGGGCCAGGGTGGTGGTCATCGCGCCGGGTCCGCATCGAGCAGCGACTCCGGTCCCTTCGCCCGAGCGGTTTGGTCGACGATCCGACCGTCGCGGAGGAACACGACCCGATCGGCCCAGGACGCCAGCTGGGCGTCGTGCGTGACGACGACACCGGCGACGCCGCCCTGGCAGGTCTCGCGGACCAGGCGCATGACCGCCTCGCCGTTGACGGAGTCGAGGGCGCCGGACGGCTCGTCGGCCAGCAGCAGGTGCCGTTCACCGACCACGGCGCGGGCGATGGCCACCCGCTGGCGCTCGCCGCCGGACAGCTCATCCGGGAACCGGTCAGCTCGCTCCGCCAAACCCGAGCCGGTCTAGCGCCGTCAGAGCCGCGTCGCGCGCCGGGCGCATCCCCACACCGTCCAGTTCCAGCGGCAGCGACACGTTCTCGGCCGCGGTGAGCCCGGCGAGCAGATTGAAGTCCTGGAAGACGTACCCGATCGCGCGTCGTCGCAGCGCCGCCCGCTCGTTGCGCGACAGCCGGGTCAGCGACACCCCGCCGACCGCCACCTCCCCGGCGGAGGGCTCCTCCAGGCTGCCGGCGATCGTGAGCAGGGTGCTCTTGCCGGAGCCGCTCGGTCCCATGACCGCGACGAGCTCTCCCGGTTCGACCGTCAGGTCGACGTCGAGCAGCGCGTGCACCTCGGTGGGTCCGCGGCCGTACACCTTGCTGACCGGAGTCAGCTCCAGTGCACTCATCTCGTCGCCTCCGCCTTGCGCGTCGGGCTCGGGTGCGGCCGGGCCGGTGGCGTCGCCGGCTTCGGCGCCGTCGGGAGCGCGGCGCAGCCGGGCGTCGGCGGCATCGAGCCATCGGATCACCGAGTCGAGCCGGAACAGCTCGGCGTCGACGACCAACGGCAGGGTCAGTTCGTCCGGGCCGGCGTCGCGCTTGATCCGGGTCCACTCCTGCATCAGTTCGACGACGTGACGGCGGTGCGTCTGGATCACGTCGCGGACATCGACACCAGGGACACGGATCGCGACCAGAACCTTGATCACGAGCTCGTCGCGCGGCGGAGAACTCAGATCCGGCGGGGTGCGCAGCCACGAGTCCAGCTCGGTGGCGCCGTCGGTCGTGATGCGGAACGACTTCTGCGGGCCGGCCTCTTCATCCGCCGTCCGACTCGATCAGGCCGTCGCGCTCGAGCCGCTGCAGCGTCGTGTACACCTGGCCGACGTTGAGCGGCCATACCTCACCGGTGCGGTCCTCGAACTCGTCGCGCAGCTGCAGCCCGTACTTCGGCCCTTCGGTCAACAACGCCAGCAACGCATGCCGAATGCTCATTCGGTTCAGCCCTTCGTCGGTCGTTATACTCGGTATATATACCAGGTATACCGCCACTGGACAATGGTTCGGGCCGGATGCGGTTCAGCTGAACCGCCCTCGACCTCGACTTGGAGATGTCCGGGATCCGGACGAAGTGGGTGATGGCCGCGGTGGCCTCGAGTCGGAGCTCGGCGCTGATCTCGGGATGCGCCCGGCGGACGCGGAACGCCGGGACCGGCCGTCCATCGCGACGTCGTCACCGAAGCGGACCGAGCTGCCGTCAGCGGCGAACTCGCACTCGGCCGCGACCGAATGGGCCCGGAACTGGCCCGTCGTCATGCTCGACGTCGCCGACAGGACGTACGCGGTGGCGTTCGGAGTCGTGGTGATCAGCGCGTGGTTGTCGAATATCCGCACCCCGGCGTCCCCCGCGCCGGCGACCGGACGGTGGCACCATGCGCATCCGTGGATCGTGCCGTACCGGCGAGAAGGATGGCGCCATGACCGACGACCCCTTCGACCTCGACCGGTTCGTCCAGGCGCAGGACGCGGCGGGCACCTACGACCGCGCACTGGCCGAACTGACGCACGGGCGCAAGACCAGCCACTGGATGTGGTTCGTGTTCCCGCAGCTGGCCGGCCTGGGCCGCAGCAGCACGTCACGCCGGTACGCGATCGCCGGGCTGGACGAGGCGCGCGCCTACCTCGGCCATCCGGTGCTCGGGCCGCGCCTGCTCGAGTGCGCGCGGATGGTGGCCGCGACCACCGCCGCACCGGACGTGGTGTTCGGCGGCGTCGACGCACAGAAGCTGCACTCGTCGATGACATTGTTCCTGCGGGCCGACCCGGCCCAGCCGGCGTTCGCCCAGGTGTTGCAGCGCCATTTCGGCGGCCGGCCCGACCCGGCCACCGTCGACCTGCTCAGCTGAGGGCGCGACCGATCAGGTCGTCGCCGCCGCGATCACCGCGGTCAGGACCGCGTGCAGGTGCTCCAGATCGGTGAGCGGTAGCCCGAGCCGGGCCACGATCTTGCCCGGCACGGCCTCGGCTTGCGCTCGCAGCCGGCGACCCTTCGGGGTGAGCGTCAGGGCCAGGGTTCGTTCGTCGTCGGGCTGCCGTTCGCGCCGCACCAGGTCGGCCGCTTCGAGCCGTTTCACCAGCGGTGACAGGGTGCCCGGATCGAGCTGTAGCGCCCCGCCCAGATCGCGCAGCGAGCGCGGGCTGCGTTCCCACAGTGCGAGCATCACTAGATATTGCGGGTGCGTCAGGCCCATCGGCTCGAGCACCGGCCGGTACAGCGCAATGACGCTGCGCGAGGCGACGGCCAGGGCGAAACACACCTGGCGTTCCAGGGCGAGCGGGTCCGGCTTCGTGCGGGTGGGCATAAACGCATCCTACGCCAATACTTTGTACACCAATGATTGGTGTACAATCTAAACCATGACGAGGCCGACTCCCCTGCAATGGCTGCACTACGCGTCCGGTGGCGGGCTGCCGGCCGAGTGTTCGTCGTGGGTGTTCCACGACACCACCTGTGCCACCTGGCTACTGCGGCACTCGCTCCGGTTCCTGCTCGGCCTGTCGCCGCTCATCGTCACGTTGCTCGTGTTCGTGCCCGGCCCGATCGGGCTGCGGCTCGGCTGCGTCGCGGTGGGCATCGCCGCCTCGGTTGCGCTGTCGTTCGGCTGGGTGGTCGAGATCGCCGATCGGCGGGCGGTGCGGGCCGGCTATCCCAGCGGCCTCGCCGAGCGCCGGCGCACCGAGCGGGGCGAAGCGGTCCAGCGGGCCGCCGCCGCCCGCCGCCGCGCGAAATACGCGGCGCGGCGCGCCTCGCTGTAGGTAGGTTGCACGGCGTGCATCCCAACTGCGTGGCCGTCGACGCCGTGCTCGAACGCGCCGGCCTCCCCGGCCGGGTCCGGGTCCTCGAGGCGGCGGCACCGACCGCCGCCGCCGCGGCCGCCCTGGTCGGCGTCGAGGTCGGCGCCATCGCCAACTCGCTGGTGTTCGCCACCGCCGAGAACGAACCGCTGCTGGTGATGACCAGCGGCGCGCACCGCGTCGACACCACCAAGGTGGCGGCGCTCGTCGGAACAGCCGCGCTGAGGCGGGCCGACGCCGATTTCGTGTACGCGCACACCGGCCAGCGGATCGGCGGCGTCGCCCCCGTGGCCCATCCGCGGCCCCTGCGCACGGTCGTCGACGTGGCGCTCGCCGACCATCCACAGGTCTGGGCGGCTGGCGGAATCCCGCACGCCGTCTTCCCCACCACGTTCGCCGAATTGCTGCTGCTCACCGCCGGACAGGCCGCGCAGGTCGCGTGATCACCCACCAGTGAGGCACGATCGGGGCATGCGATCCGCCGAGCGCCCGACGACCGGCGCCCGCGTCGAACAGTGGGCCGGTCGACAGTTCACCGCTCGGGTCGACGAAGCGATGGACATCTACGTCCAGGCGATGCGCTATCCCGAGCACACCGGCATCCAGCGCGCCGTCAGCGCCCGCAAGCACGTCGCGATCGACGGCTTCGCCTGCCGGGCGGCCGTCCTCGAGGACGGGTCGCTGGTCGGCTTCGGCTACGGCTACACCACGATGCCCGGCCAGTGGTGGCACGATCTCGTACGCCGCGCCCTCGATCGCGAGGCCGCCACCGCCTGGCTCGTCGACGCCTTCGAGCTCTCCGAACTGCATGTGCTGCCGCAGTACCACGGCATCGGCATCGGTCGGCGGTTGCTCACCTCGCTGGCCACGGGCATCCCGCACACGTCGATGCTGCTGTCGACGCCGGACAGCGACACCCGGGCGTTCCGGCTCTACCGCGACACCGGCTTCGTCGATCTCGCCCGCAACTACCTTTTCCCCGGAGACTCCCGGCCCTTTGCCGTGCTCGGCGCCCGGCTGCCGCTGCACGATGGCCGATGACGCGCTGAGCGCCGCCCCTTCCCGTCCGGCCCTCGCCGCGGCCCGGATCCCGGGCGCCCTCGCCGTGGCGGCCGTGGCGCTGCAGATCGCCTATCCCCTCGTGCACGGCATGGCCCGCGATCACGTGACCGTATGGATCGTCGCCACGCTGGCCGCGGCGAGCGTGGCCCACGCGGCCGTGACCCGCGGGGCCGGCACCGCGGTCGGCCTGCTGCTGGTCACCGCAGTGCCGGGCTACCTCGTCGAGGTGCTCGGGGTGCACACCGGGTTCCCGTTCGGCTCCTACAGCTACTCGGCGCGACTCGGCCCGCGGTGGCTCGGCGTGCCCCCACTGATCGGGCTGGCCTGGACGATGCTGGCCTGGCCGGCGGCACTGGCCGCGCGGCGACTGGTGCCCGGGCCGGTCGCTCGGGTGATCGTCGGTGCGTGGGCGCTGGCCGCCGCGGACGTGTTCCTCGATCCGCAGCTGGTCGCAGCCGGCGGCTGGCGCTGGCACACCCCCGCGCCGCACCTGCCGGGCGTGCCCGGCGTCCCGCTGACGAACTTCGCCGGCTGGTTGCTCGTCGCGCTGCTGCTCTCGGCCGCCGTCCAGGCCCTGGCCGGTGATGGTGACGGTGATAGTGACGACACCGTCCCGATCGCGCTGTACCTGTGGCTCTACGTCGGCTGGGTGGTGGCGCTGGCCGCATTCCTCGATCTCGCCGCCGCCGCCGCATGGGGCGCGCTGGCCATGGGCCTGGTCGCGGTGCCGCTGGGCGCGCGATGGCGGCGCTGAACCGGCTCGTCGCGCTCGGCTCCGGACTCGCCTGGGCCGGAGCGCTGCATGCCGCGGTGAACGCCGCGCTGCTGCGCCGGCCGGGCGCCCCCGGCCCCGAGCCGCAGTCGGTCGCGATCCTGATCCCGGCCCGCGATGAGGAGTCCCGGATCGCCGCGTGCGTCCGGTCGGCCGTCGGGCAGGGGGAGGTGCACGTCCTCGACGACGGCTCGTCCGATGCCACCGCCGCGCGGGCGAGCGCGGCCGGCGCCCGGGTGCACGCCGGCGCCGAGCTGCCGCTGGGGTGGCTCGGCAAGCCGTGGGCGTGCGCGCAACTGGCCGACGTGACCACGGCCGACGTGCTCGTGTACATCGACGCCGACATCGAGCTGGCGCCTGGTGCGGTAGCCGCGGCCGTCGCCCTGCTCGACGCGGCCGGGCTCGACGTCGGCTGCCCCTTCCCGCGCCAGCTCAGCGGCACGCCGGCCGAGCGGCTGGTCCAGCCGCTGCTGCAGTGGTCATGGCTGACGCTGCTGCCATTGCGGTTGGCCGAGCGCAGCCCCCGCCCGTCGCTCACCGCGGCGTGCGGGCAGTTCCTCGTCATCCGCCGCGCGGCCCTGACCCGCGCCGGCGGCCACGCGGCGGTCCGCACCGCGGTGCTCGACGACCTGGCGCTGGTGCGGGCGGTGAAACGCAGCGGCGGCCGCGGCGGGGTCGTCGACGGGACCACGCTGGCCACCTGCCGGATGTACGACGGCTGGGCCGAGCTGCGCGACGGGTACGGCAAGTCGCTGTGGTCGGCGTTCGGCTCCGGAACCGGCGCTGCAGCGGTCGTGAGCGCCCTCGGGCTGGTCTACGTCCTACCGCCACTCGCCGCGGCCCGCGGCTCGGCCCTCGGCGCCGCCGGCTACCTCGCGGCGGTGGCCTCACGCGTCGTGGCCGCGCGGCGCACCGGCGGCCGGGCCTTCCCCGACGCGCTCGCGCATCCGGTATCCATCATGCTGGCCGGGTATCTGACCGTCAGATCGCGACGCGAGCACCGGCGGGGCCGGTTGCGCTGGAAGGGACGAGTGATCTGATGGGACTGAGCGAGCGCCTGTTCGCCCGGTGGTACCCGATCGCCGCGGGCTGGTCCGAGCGGGCCGGTCAGGGCGCCGCCCGGGGCCGGCTGCTCGCCGGGGCCCGCGGCCGCACGCTCGAGATCGGCGCCGGTAGCGGCTACAACCTGCCGTACTACACCGCCGGCGTCACCGAACTCGTGATCAGCGAGCCGAGCGAGTACATGCGCGAGCACCTGCGGGCCCGGCTGGCCGACGACCCGCCGCCGGTCGGCTCGTACGAGCTCGTCGACGCCGGCGCCGAGCACCTGCCGTTCGCCGACAACAGCTTCGACACGGTCACGTCGGCGTACGTGCACTGCACGGTCCCCGACCCGGCCGCGGCGCTGCGCGAGATCGCCCGGGTGCTCGTGCCGGGCGGCCGCTACTTGTTCATGGAGCACGTCCGCTCGCCCGACAACCGCGTGCTGGCGCTGGCGCA
Organism: uncultured Actinomycetota bacterium; assembly: GCA_963764485.1. GTDB lineage: Bacteria > Actinomycetota > Actinomycetes > Mycobacteriales > Jatrophihabitantaceae > Jatrophihabitans. Next base: position 875,290 of record CAVXSM010000001.1, read on the forward strand.
AGACGCGTTCGAACGGCCACACACCTGGATCGCGGCCGGGTGCCACCCCAACCGGCGACTCGAGGAACTGCTCGCAGCGTCACCGCTCGAGGTGACCGAACTCGTCCGCGGCCGGATGCCGCGAGCGTCGCCCACCGTCCGTCCGATCATCACCGGGACGGCGGTCGCCCCAGGCTAGGGTTGGCCGCCCTGCGGCGCGACTCGCCGAGGCCGGCGCCGCTACGGGGCCACGACCTGCAGTAGGCCGACGACGCCGGCCGCGACCCACACCCCGGCGCATACCAGCACCGGCCACTGGGCCGACGTCACGGTGGCCGCGCCGCAGGCCAGCACGGTGCACACCGTCCAGGTCGGCCGCTCGGCGACGGTGATGCGAGCCGGGATCCGCCGCAGCCGGCGCACCCCGTCGACCGCAACGGCCACCGCGCCGCACGCCGATGCGGCCCACCACGGCGCACCGCACCGCCAGACGACGGCGGCGAAGGCGAGATCGGCCACCCGGTCGGCCACAACGTCGGCGATCGCCCCGCCGCGTGTGGCCCGGTCGGCCAGCACCGCCGCCGCGCCGTCGAGCCCGTCACACACCACCGCGGCGACGACCGCGATCGCCGCCGCCCACGGATGCGCGGCGGCGAGCAGCACCGCGTCCAGGGCGAGCAGGGCACCGAGCACGGTGATCGCGGTGGGTGGGACCGCGGGCGAGCGGCCGCGCCAACCACCACATCAGCCGCAGCCACGGCCCAAGCAACGGCACACCGGCCGGGTCGATGCCGTGGTGCAACGCCGACCAGCGCTGCGCCGGGGTGGTCATCGACGCGTCAGAGACGCGCACCCAGCGCCAGGTTCGCCCACACCTCGCGCGTGGCCTTCGACCGGTTGAGCGTGTAGAAGTGCACGCCCGGCACGCCTTCTTCGAGCAGCCGCTCGGCCAGCTTGGACGTCTCGTAGATGCCCATCGCCCGCACCGACTTGGGGTCGTGCGCCACAGCGGCGAACCGGGCGCCGAGCTTGGCCGGGAAGGGGGCACCGGAGAACTGCTCGGAGCGGCGGATGATGCCCATGTTCGTGACCGGCATGAGACCGGCGATGATCGGCACGTCGCACCCGGCCGCGGCCACGCGGTCGCGCAGCCGCAGGTAGTCGTCGGCGACGAAGAACATCTGCGTGATCGCGTACTCGGCGCCGGCGCGGAACTTGGCGATCAGCTGCGTGGTGTCGTCTTCCAGCGAGACCGAACGCGGGTGGCCGTACGGGAACGCCGCGACGCCCACGCAGAAGTCACCGTGCGCCCGCATCAGCGACACGAGATCGGACGCGTATGCGACGCCCTCGGCGTGCTGGACCCACTCGGCGTTCGGGTCGCCCGGTGGGTCGCCGCGCAGCGCGAGCACGTTCGTGACACCGGCCCCGGCGAGCTGGCCGGCGATACCGCGCAGCTCGGCCACTGAGTGCCCCACCGCCGTGAGGTGCGCGACGGGTAGCAGGGTGGTGTCTGTGGCGATCTGCTGGGTGATCTCGATCGTGCGGGCCCGGGTCGAGCCGCCGGCGCCGTAGGTGACCGAGACGAACGACGGACGCAGCGGCTCGAGCTCGCGGATCGTCTGCCACAGCAGGCCGTCCTCCTCGAGCGTCTTGGGTGGGAAGAACTCGAACGAGAATGTCGGTCCGTCCTCCGCCAGTCGATCCCGAACCATGTCCTTCATCGGCCTACCCTCGCTGCGCTTGGTCCGGCCGCCAGAGGACTTCTGCGCCCATGATTCGCTCCGCAAGCGTCGCTCATGCCGCCAGCGTAATGTCCGGCGCGTGACCGAGTGGCGCGACGCGGTGATCAAGCGCGTTGACGCCGAACTCGCCACCTTCCTCGACGGCCGGGCCGACGCCTTCGCCGCGCTCGGCGACGACCTCGTGCCGGTGTCCGATGCCGCCCGCCGATTCGTACTCGACGGGGGCAAACGGCTGCGCCCGAGCTTCGCCTATTGGGGCTGGCGCACGGTGCGCGACGCCGACGCCGACGACCGCGCGCTGCTCACCGCCGCCGCCAGCCTGGAACTGCTGCACGCCTGTGCCCTCGTGCACGACGACGTCATGGACGATTCGGCCACGCGGCGGGGCCGGCCGTCTGCGCACGCCGCGTTCGCCCAGCTGCACCGCGAGCACGCCTGGTCGGGTGACGCCGACGGATTCGGGACGAGTGCGGCGATCCTGCTCGGCGACCTGCTGCTGTCGTGGGCCGACGCGATGTTCGCCGCGGCGCCGATCGCGGCGCCCGCGGCCGGGGCCGCCCGCCACGTGTACGACGACATGCGGCAGCTGGTCATGGCCGGGCAGTACCTCGACGTGCTCGTGCAGGCCCGGGGCGCGTTCTCGACCGCCGAGGCGCTGCGGGTGATCGAGTTCAAGACGAGCAAGTACACCGTCGAAGGCCCGCTGCACCTGGGGGCCGCGATCGCCGGCGCGCCGCCCGAGGTGTTCGCCGCGTTGAGTGCGTACGGCCTGCCGCTCGGCGAGGCCTTCCAGCTGCGCGACGACGTCCTGGGCGTGTTCGGCGATCCGTCGGTCACCGGCAAGCCAGCCGGTGACGATCTGCGCGAGGGCAAGCAGACGCTGCTCACCGCACTCGCAATGCAGAAGGCCGACGCCGCGCAGGCCGATGCGCTGCGCCGCGGGCTGGGCGATCGCGATCTCGACGACGACCGGGTGGCCGCGCTGCGCGAGGTGATCGTCGCCAGCGGCGCCCTCGACCTCGTCGAGCGACACATCACCGAGCGGGCCGAGCAGGCGCGCGCCGCCCTGCAGTCGCCCGCCCTCACCGCCGAGTCCCGCGAGGCGCTCGACGCCCTGGCCGGTGCGGCCACCGTGCGCCGCGCCTGAGCCGCCGATGTCGGCGTCCCCTCGTAACGTGACGCGGCATGAGCGACGAGCTGATCCCCCTGCTGTTCGGCGGCCTCGACTACGTCTGGGACCGCCTGCGCACCCGCCTCGACGACCTGTCCACCGCCGAGTACCTCTGGGAGCCGGTTCCTGACGTCTGGACGGTCCGCCCGCGCGGCGATCAGTGGTTTACCGACGGCGGCCGGCCCGATCCCGACCCGGCACCGGTCACGACCATCGCCTGGCGCACGTGGCACATCGCCTCCGACTGCCTCGCCTCCTATGTCTCGCCGGCGCTGGGCGACTGGCCGCTTCCGGTCGCCGGCCGCGAGTGGTTCGGCACCGCCGATCCGGCCCGGGCCGCTCTGGACACCGCCTATACCGCCTTCCGCGACCGCGTCACCGGACTCGGCGAGGAGGGGCTGCGTACCAAGCTCGGCCCGGCGTGGGGGCCGTTCGCCGACGACACCTGGGCCGCCCTGGCCGTGCACGCACTCGACGAGCTCGCGCACCACGGCGCCGAGATCGCCCTGCTGCGTGACCTCTACCGGCGGGAAGTAGCGTCCGGCGGGTGAGAACCGTAGACGGCCCCACCGAGCACGTCATCGTGGTGGGCGCCGGGCTCGGCGGGCTCGCGGCCGCCCTGCATCTGGCCGGGGCCGGCCGGCGGGTCACCGTCCTCGAGCGTGCGGCCGTCCCGGGTGGCCGCTGCGGCGTGATCAGCGACGGCGGCTACACCTTCGACACCGGTCCGACGGTGCTCACCATGCCGGAGCTCGTCGCGCGGGCCCTGCACGCCGTCGGCGAGGAACTCGGCGACTGGCTGACTCTGTACCGGCTCGACCCGGGTTACCGCGCCCGCTTCGCCGACGGCTCGACGATCGAGGTGCGGGCCGACGTCCACGACATGGCCGACGAGATCAGCCGCACCTGCGGCCGCCGCGACGCCGACGGCTGGCTGCGCTACGTCGAGTTCCTGCGCGCGCTGTACAAGATCGAGATGCCGCACTTCATCGAACGCAACCTGGACTCCCCGCTGCAGCTGGCCGGGCTGCCCCTCGCCCGGCTGGCGGCCATGGGCGGCTTTCGCCGGCTCGGCCCGAAGGTGGCCCAATTCGTCGAGGACGACCGGCTGCGCCGGCTGTTCTCGTTCCAGGCGATGTACGCCGGCCTCGCCCCGGCGCAGGCACTCGCCATCTACGCAGTGATCACCTACATGGACTGCGTCGAGGGCGTCTACTTCCCGGCCGGCGGCATGCACGCCCTGCCGCGGGCTCTCGCCGGCGCAGCACAGAAGCATGGTGTCGACATCCGCTACGACACCGAGGTCAGCGCGGTCGAGATCCGCGACGGCCGGGCCCGCGCAGTGGTCACCACGGCCGGCGAACGCATCGGCACCGATGTGGTGGTGGTCAATGCCGACCTGCCCACCGCCTACGCCGAGCTGCTGCCGGCCGAGTACGCCCCGCGGCGGGTGAAGCGCCTGCGCTACTCGCCGTCAGCGGTCGTGCTGCATGCCGGATCGTCGGCCACATTCGGCGGGCTGACCCATCACACCATCGATTTCGGATCGGCCTGGGACTCCACCTTCGACGAGATCATCGATCGCGGTCAGGTGATGAGCGATCCGTCGTTCCTGCTGACGACACCTACCGCCACCGATCCGTCGCTCGCTCCGGACGGTCGGCACACGTATTACGTGTTGTTCCCGGCCCCCAACGCGAAGGGCCCGATCGACTGGGGCGAGCAGCGGGGGCGTTACCGCGACCACATCCTCGAGACCCTCGAGCGGCGCGGCTACGCCGGCTTCGCCGCCGGTATCGAGACCGAACACCTCGTGACGCCGGCCGACTGGCAGGCACAGGGACTGGCCGCCGGCGCCCCGTTCGCCGCCGCGCACACGTTCGGTCAGACCGGCCCGTTCCGGGCGCCGACCCTCGACCGCCGGATCGGCAACCTCGTGTTCTGCGGCTCCAATTCCCAGCCCGGCGTCGGCGTGCCGATGGTGCTCGTGTCGGGTCGGCTGGCGGCCGAGCGCGTGACCGGGCCTCTGACACGATGATCGGATGACCCCCGGCGCCCGCGAACTGGACGCTGCCGGCATCGACGGTGCCGCCCTTCGCGCCAGCTATGCCCGCTGCCGGGCGAGCAACGCGCGGCACGGCAAGACCTACTACCTCGCCACCGTGCTGCTGCCGCCGGCCAAGCGGCCGTACGTGCACGCGCTCTACGGTTTCGGCCGGCACGTGGACGACATCGTCGACGACATGGCCCCCACGCTGCGGCCGGCCGAGCGGGCCGAACGGCTGCGGGCGTGGAGCGCCAACTTCCTCGCCGACCTCGAGTGGGGCGCGACGAGCGACCCGGTGAGTCGAGCGGTGATCGACACGATCGACCGCTGGCAGATCCCCACCTCGTACTTCGCCGACTTCCTCGAGTCGATGCGCATGGATCTGTCGGTCACGTCGTACGCCACCTACGACGACCTGGCGCGCTACATGTGGGGATCGGCCGCGGTGATCGGGTTGCAGATGCTGCCGATCCTCGGCCGATCCGACGACGGCGTGCGATGGGACGTACTCGAAGCGCACGCCATCGAGCTCGGTACCGCGTTCCAGCTGACCAACTTCATCCGGGACATCGCCGAGGATCTTCGCCGCGGTCGGGTGTATCTGCCCGAGGAGTCCCTCGAGCAGTTCGGCGTCGACCGGGACCGGCTGGCCCGCGGCCAGGTGGACGAGTCGATCCGCAACTTGCTGGCGTGGGAGATCGAGCGGGCGCGACGGCTCTACGCCCGCGCCGCCGCGGGCATCGACCTGGTGCACCCGACCTCGCGGGACTGCCTGCGCACGGCATCGACGCTGTACGCCGAGATCCTCGACGAGATCGAACGCGCCGACTACGACGTGTTCAGCGCCCGGGTGCAGGTGGGCCTGGGCCGCCGCGCGTCCGTCGGGCTCAGCGGTCTACGCGGCGCGTGGTCAGCCCGCCGGCCCGGCCGGCCCGCACCCACCCGCTGAGGGTGCAGAGCACCATCGCGAACCCGAACAGCAGGTCTTCCGGCGGGGCCCAGACGATCCGCAGGTCGACGACCGCGGCCGGGTCGTAGCGGACGATCCGCAGCCCGGTAAGCAACCCGTTCACGATCAACTGGAAACCCAGCACGATCGCGTAAGCCGTCCAGAACGCCTTGCGCCGCACCAGCGCCGTGCGCAGGACCAGCAGATCGAGCAGCACCGCGCCGGCCCCGCTGAGCAGGGCGGCCTCGGTGTAGGTCACCGGCCGGCGCCGGGCTCGTCGTCGCCGAGCTCATCACCGATCAGCCAGTGTGGCTTGCGGGCGCGAACCGCCTCGAGGGTCAGCACGGCGCAGGTCGGGATCACCGCGAAGAACAGCAGCTCCTCAAGCGGCAGCCGGCCCGGCAGGGTGACCCCGACGAGATAGCGGGCGTCGTAGTGCCACCAGCCGGAGTGGATCGCCGCGATGTCCCAGCCGCCGAAGACGATGACGACCGGCAGCACGGCCGCGATCAGCCGTGGCCAGCGGGCGTAGACCCGCGTGTGCAGGACGAACTCCAGCGGCGCGGTGCCGAGCACGCAGGCGGCCAGGATCAGCAGGTAGGTGTAGTGCACGCCGGACCCGTCAGTACCCGGCGACCTGGGCCCGCCGTTTGACCTCCGAGCCGCGATTGGCCCGCAGCGCCTCGATCGGTGAGCCGGGCAGCGAGTCGTCCTCGCGGAAGAGCCAGGCGACGATGTCGCCGTCCTCGAATTGCGCATCACGCAGGACCGTGATGACCGAGGGCAACGACTTGACGATGTCGCCGTCCTGGACGAGCAGAGCCGGGACGCGGCGGGTGCCGGACTCGTCGCGCACCGCCAGCAGGTGCCCGTCGCGGACGTACTGGTGCACCCGAGTGATGGGCACGCCGAGAGCAGTGGCGACGTCGGGCAGCGTCATCAACTCCATACCGACCAGCCTGCCATCACGATCCCGGCCGTGCCCAGATGGCGTAGGTGCCACCGGTCATGTGCACCTCGCCCCCGGCGGCGTCGAGAGCGGCGAGCAGCCGGGCGCGGACCTCGGTCAGCCGGCGCGGGCCGAGCAGCAGATGATTGCTCTGCGTCGCGACCTTGCCCACCCAGTCGGTCGCGCTCAGGGTGCGCTGCCATTCGAAGGTCTGCGTGGTGACGTCGCCGAAGGCACCGGTGCGGCGCAGGTCGTCGGCGCGGTCGCCGGGCGTGTTCGAGGCCTCGTGCAGCAGTTCGGGGGCGAGTTCGCGATACACACCGTCGACGATCACCCGGCTGTCGTCGCCGATCTCTTCGTAGTTCCAGAACAGCGCCATCGTCCCGCCCGCCCGCAGCAGCGCCGCCGCCTTCGGCGCGCCGATCGCCGGATCGACCCAGTGCCAGGCCTGCGCGCAGGTGATCAGGTCGAAGGTGCGCCGGGCGGGGTCCCAGTCCTCGAACCCGGCCACTTCGACGCGGACACCGTGGGATTGCGCGACGGCGGCCATCTTCGGATCGATCTCGACGCCGAGCACGTCCAACCCGCGGCGGGCGAGCAGTCGCGCGGCCTTGCCGGTACCGCAGCCGACGTCCAGCACCGCGCGCGGCCGCAGCGCCGCCAACGCATCGATCAGCGGGTCGGGATAGCTCGGCCGGTAGCGGTCGTAGTCGGCGGCCGCGGCCCCGAAGGACTCGGCGCGCTCGCGCTGCCGATGCAGCGATTCGGTGTCGGGCACCTACTCATCCTCCCAGGACCCGACCCGCCAAATTGCATCCGGCGGCTGCGGCGAGCGCAACGGATCGGCGTCGGTCAGCAGCCGGGCGGCACCCCCGAAGTCGACGGTGACCGTGCGCGGGAACGGCGCGCGGGCCGAGGCACGCTGGATCGGCGCGACCGGAAGCGGCGCGCGTGACGCGGCGATCACCACGTTGCCGAACCGCCGCCCCTTCAACACCGCCGGTTCGGCCACGAGCAGCGTCTCGGGCAGCACCGCGCGCACCGTGGCGAGCACCCGACGCGTGTACGTGACCGGTGGTCCGTCGGCGACATTGGCGAGCAGCACCCCGCGCGGGCGCAGCACCCGGGCGAACTCGGTGGCGCACTCGACCGTCGTCAAGTCTCCTGGCACCCGGCCGCCCTGAAACGCGTCGAGCACGACCACGTCGGCGCTGCCGTCGCCCAGCGCCGCGATCCCGGGGCGCCCGCCCACCGACCGGATCCGGATCCGATGGCCCCGCGGCAGTGGCAACCGGCTGCGCATCAGGGCGGTGAGCGCCGCGTCGGGCTCGAGGACGATCTGCGGCGAGCCGGGCCGGCTGACGCTCACGTAGCGGGCCAGCGTGCACGCTCCGCCCCCGATGTGGGTGACGGCCAGCGGGCCGGCCGGCAGCGCGTCCAGCACGTCGGCGAAGGCCTGGACGTATTCGAAGTCGAGATACGTCGGGTCGTCAAGATCGACATAGGACTGCCGGATGCGGTCGATCGTGAGCAGCCAACCACCGGGGCGATCGGCGTCGGCGAGCAGTTCGACGCGACCCGAAGAGGCCTCTGCCGCGTCCGTCACATCGCCGACGGTACGGGGGCTGGAGCCGGGTAGGAGCGGGCGGGCTGCGGCGGGGCACCCGGCGATGGGGCTCGACAACCGTAGAATCACCCCGTGCAGACGGCGGCCCCGGACACCCTGGTCGGTCGCTCGCTCGAGGGTCGCTACCGGATCCTGGAACGTATCGCCCGCGGCGGTATGTCCACGGTCTACGCGGCTGTCGACGAGCGGCTGGATCGCCTTGTCGCCGTCAAGGTGATGTCGTCGGCCCTGTCGGCCGATCCGGCTTTCAGCGATCGTTTCGCCCGCGAGGCCCGCGCCGCCGCCCGGCTCACCCACCTCAATGCGGTCTCGGTCTACGACCAGGGACACGAGGTGGCGGCCGACGGGCACCACGTCTTCCTCGTCATGGAACTCGTCGAGGGACGCACGCTGCGCGAGCTGCTGCGCGAGCGCGGCCGACTCGCCCCGGCCGAGGCCGTGTCCATCATGGAGCCGGTGCTCAGCGCGCTGGCCGCCGCGCATCGGGCCGGCCTGGTGCACCGCGACGTCAAGCCCGAGAACATTCTGCTGTCCGACGACGGCATCGTGAAGGTCGCCGATTTCGGCCTGGCCCGGGCGGTCGAGGCCGACGCCGCCGCCACGCGCACCGGGCTGATGATGGGGACCGTCGCCTACTGCGCACCTGAGCAGATCAGCAGCGGCAGCGCCGATCCCCGGTCCGATGTCTACTCGGCCGGCATCGTGTTGTTCGAGCTGCTGACCGGGGCGCCCCCGTACAGGGGCGAGTCGGCGATGAACGTCGCCTACCAGCACGTCCACAGCCGCGTGCCCGCTCCCTCGTCACGGGTGAAGGGCATCCCGAACGAGATCGACGAAATCGTCATCGCCGCCACCGACAGCGACCCGTCGGGGCGTCCGGCCGACGCCAGCGCCTTCCTGGCCGAGATCGCCGACGTCCGCACCGATCTGGCCCTGCCGGTGATGCCGGTGCCGCCGCGCGAGCGGCCGCGGGCGCGCACCGTCCGCCCCGACTCGCGCTACCGCACCCCCGACGCCGCCACCACCGACCTGCTCCGCGGCGGCAACGGCGGCGAGCACGACACCACGGTGGTGCCGCGGCGCCCCGATCCGCACCGGCCCGCCCCGCCGCCGCGCGGGCTGCGCGACGAGAACGCGCCGCCGCCACCTGTCGTGTTCCCGCCGCCGAAGCGCAGCCCCGTGTCGCAGAAGACCCGCCGCCGCCGCCGTGGGCTCATCGCGTTCGCCCTGCTGCTGCTGATCGGTGCCGGCGCGGGCTATGGCGGCTGGTGGTTCGCGTCCGGCCGGTACTCGCGCGTTCCCGAGCTGCGCGGCGCGTCGAAGGACTCCGCGGTCAGTCAGCTGAAGGACGCCGGTTACCGCGTTACCGTCCTGCCCGGTCCGCAGTACGACGACCACGTGCCGGCCGGAAAGGTGCTGCGCACCGACCCCGACGCCAACACCAGGCTGGTCCGCGGCAAGACCGTCACGATCATCCTGTCGGCCGGACCCAAGCTCTATCAACTGCCGAACGTCGCGAACAAGTCGTTCGACGATGCGAGCAGCGCCCTGGCCGGGGTCGGCCCGCTCAACGTCGCCGACTCGCCGCGGCAGGTGAACAGCGACACCGTGCCGCCCGGTCAGGTGGTCGGCACCGATCCGAAGGCCGGCACCAACGTCACCGCCGCGCAGTCCGTCACGATCATCGTGTCCAAGGGACCGGCAACGGTGGCGATCCCGTCGATACCGCAAGGCACCCCGTTCGACCAGGCCCGCAAGACGCTCAAGCAGTCGTCCGGGAAGTTCAAGGTCAACGAGGTCCAGGAGTTCAACGACTCGGTGAACAAGGGCGACGTCATCCGCATCGCGCCCTCCGACAAGGCCGTCAAATTCAGCACCGTCACGGTGACGGTGTCCAAGGGTCCCGAGATGGTGAAGGTGCCCGACATCGCCGTCGGCACACCGGTCGAGCAGGCCAAGCAGGCCGTCATCGATGCGAATCTCGTCCCCGACGTGCAGCCGTTCGGCGGGGGCACGCCCACCACGGTGCTGGCCATCAGCCCCGGCGCCGGGTTGACGGTGCACGCCGGCTCGACGGTGACGATCTACACGCTGAGCAGCTGACGGTTTGATCGCGTATCCGGTGGCTACCAGGACCACATGCGCGATCAGAGCAGCAGCGCGGCCCACAGTTCGGCGGCGACGAGTTCAGGTTGGGTACGGATGACGATGCTGGGGTACCGCAACACGATCGCGTCCCCCAGCACCAGCTTGTTCTGGCGAGCCTGGTCGTTCCACCAGTTCCGTTGGTCGAGGTGGAGTGCACCGTCCACCTCGACGACGACAAGGCGCCCGTCGCTGCGCCGCCATGTGGCATCCAGATAGCGTCGCCGCCCGCTGGGCTCGCGGCGCACCGTCTGCTGCATCGGCGGGGGTAGTCCGAAGCGCCGACAGAGACGGACGAAGTCGATCTCGCTGAGCGCCTGCGCGCCCTGCGCGATGTCATCGACGGCGGCAATCAACAGGCGCCGGTGACGGACTCGGGGGGATTCGACGAGCACAGCCTTGAGTTGGTTCGCCGTGACGAGGCGCTGCTGTACCGCGGCGGCGAGGATGCCTGTCGCTGGGCGCGGCGATGCGAAGGTCGCGGCGGCAACCAGGAGCGCTTGCGGCAAGACCTGGACCGGACCACGCGGATGGCGTCGCACCCGGGTCCAATCCCGCACGTGATGAAGCTGGGTCGGCACCGGGCAGCCGGTGGCGCCGTGAGCACCAGGACGGGCCAGGACATGGGCCATGTCGCGCTCCCACCCGCGCAGCCCGTACGCCTCCGCCGCGGTGAATGCGGTGAGCAGGGCGCCCGGTCCCCCGTGGGCCTGAGCCACGTACCAGCGCTCCGCAGGCGTGAGCGGGCCGTTGTGCAGAACGATCGCATAGCCCCAGCGGCGCCACCGCTGCGCGGCCAGCTGGGCCTTGATCTGGGCCGGCGTGAATCCGCTACGCGTCAACCGGATCCACGTCGCGACCGAGCACTGGTCGGTGGCGTGAACGGGCATGCAGCCAGGCTCGCGCGATGCGGCTGCGTTGGGGTGCGAGGTCCGAATCCTGTGCAGAACCGTTCGGTTTCAGCGTTCGATCGCGTAGCGGGTGGCCGGAACCACCCAAAACGCGATCAGAGGCCGAGCGCATAGGCTGCCGCGCATGGTCATCGTGATGGCGCCGGGCGCCACCGACGCGGATGTCGCGAACATCGTCACCCACATCGAGGCGCACAACGGGCAGGCCTTCGTGAGCCGCGGCGTGATGCGCACGATCATCGGCGTGGTCGGCACCGAGGACGTCCTCGAGACCCTCGACGTGGGCGGCCTGCCCGGGGTGGTCGAGACGATGCGGATCACCGCTCCGTACAAGCTGGTGTCGGCGCAGAACCATGCCAAACGCACCACGATCCGGGTCGGCGGCGTCCCGATCGGGCCGGACACGTTCACCTTCATCGCCGGGCCGTGCGCGGTCGAGACACCGGAGCAGACCCTCGACGCCGCCCGGATGGCGAAGGACGCCGGCGCCACCCTGCTGCGCGGTGGCGCCTTCAAGCCGCGCACGTCGCCGTACGCGTTCCAGGGCCTCGGCGTGGACGGGCTGCGCATCCTGGCCGCGGTGCGCGACGAGGTCGGGCTGCCGGTCGTCACCGAGGTGACCGACGCGAGCGACGTGGACGTCGTGGCCGAGTACGCCGACATGCTGCAGATCGGCACCCGCAACATGCAGAACTTCGGCCTGCTTCAGGCGGTCGGCGCCGTCGGCAAGCCGGTGATGCTCAAGCGCGGGCTGACGGCCACCTACGAGGAATGGCTGATGGCGGCCGAGTACATCGCGCAGCGCGGCAACCTCGACATCGTGCTGTGCGAGCGCGGGGTGCGTTCGTTCGAGCCGTCGATCCGCAACATGCTCGACGTGTCGGCGATCGCCATGGTGCAGCGGCAGTCGCACCTGCCGGTGATCGTCGATCCGTCGCACGCCGCGGGGCGCCGCGATCTCGTGGTGCCGCTGGCCCGCGCCGGTATCGCCGCGGGCGCCGACGGGGTGATGGTCGACGTGCATCCCCATCCCGAGACCGCTCTGTGCGACGGCGCCCAGGCGCTGTTCGGCGACAGCCTGGCCGAGCTGGCCCAGGCCGTGGCCACACTGCCGGCGCTGCTCGGCCGGACGTCGGCCGCGCACCTCGCCGGCTAGCGCTAGCCGACCGGCGCCTCGACCTCGCGGCTGCGCGCCCGCAGCCAGATCGTCCAAGGCTCGATGCTCGTGAGAGTGAGCACCGTGCCGAGCCAGGGATCGGCGGCCAGCAGCGCCAGCGCCGCGGCCTCGTCGTAGGCCTCGACGACGAGCACGGCGTCAGCGTCGCCGGCCCCCACCGGGCCGCCGAGCACGACCACGCCGTGCGCCGCGAGGCGGTCCATATAGGCGGCGTGTTCGGCCCAGCCCGGCTGCGCGCGCCGATTCCGGTGGGGATCCCACGCCGGACCCCGTCCGAAACGAATCAGTTGGTAAGCCACGCGCCGAACCTACGGCGCGGCACCGACAACGTGCGCCCACGCGTTGGCGCTAGCGGGCGACGAGCGGGACGAGCACTTCTACGGCCCGGTCGAGGCCGTCGTCGTCGATGTCGAGATGGGTCACGAGGCGCAGGAACCGCGGCCCCAACGCCGACACGAGCACCCCCTGTTGGGCGGCGGCGCCGGCAACGGCCGCCGCATCGGCGACGTCGAGCACCACGATGTTGGTCTCGACCTGACCCGGATCGGTCCCGACGGCCTCGGCGAGCCGCTTGGCCCGGAGGTGATCGTCGGCCAGCCGGGCGATGTTCAGCTCGAGGGCGTAGAGGCCTCCGGCGGCGAGGATGCCCGCCTGCCGCATGCCGGCGCCGTAGCGCTTGCGCCACACCCGCGCCTCGGCGATGCGGTCGGCTGTCGACACGAGTACGGAGCCCACTGGCGCGCCGAGCCCCTTCGACAGGCAGACCGACACCGTGTCGAAGCCCGCGGCGAGGTCGGCCAGCGGCACGCCGGTGGCGACGTGCGCATTCCACAACCGCGCGCCGTCGAGGTGCAGACCCAGCCCGTGCGCGCGGGCGAGTTGCTGCACCGCCGCGACCTGGTCGGGCGGTTGCACGGTCCCGCCGCCGAAATTGTGGGTGTTCTCGACCTCGATCGCCGCCGTCGACACCAGGTACGGCCCGGCGTCGGGCGAGATCAAGCCGCGCACCGCCTCGACCTCGAGCCGACCTCGAGTCGCGGGCCAGGTGCGAAAGGTGATGCCCGCGAACACCGCGGCCGCCCCGAGCTCGGCGCGGGCCACGTGGGCCAGTGAGTCGCACACCAGTTCCTGACCCGGGTGCACGAGCAGGCGCAGGCCGAGCTGGTTGCCGAGAGACCCCGACGGGACGAACAGGCCGGCCTCGTGCCCCAGCAGGGCGGCTACGCGCCGTTCGAGTTCGATGACGGTCGGGTCCTCGCCGTAAACGTCGTCACCCACCACCGCGTCGGCCATGGCCGCGCGCATGCCGGCCGAGGGCCGGGTGACGGTGTCGGACCGGAGATCGACGGTCATCGGGTGGTGGCGTCGGCGTCGCGCCGGCGCCGTTCGGCCACGAGTCGCTCGGCCACGCGGAAGGCCAGCTCGAGTGACTGTTCGATGTTGAGCCTTGGGTCGCAGGCCGTCTCGTAGCGCCGGCCGAGATCGGCGGCGGTCAGGTCAGCCGTGCCGCCGATGCACTCGGTGACGTCGTCGCCGGTGAGCTCGACGTGCAGCCCGCCGGGATGCGTCCCGAGCGCTGAATGCACGTCGAAGAACCCGTCCACCTCGTCGATGATCCGGTCGAGATGGCGCGTCTTCACGCCGTCGGCGGTCTCTTCGGTGTTGCCGTGCATCGGGTCGCACTGCCAGATCACGAGGTGCCCGGTGGACGTCACCTTCTCGACGATCGCCGGCAGCACGTCGCGCACCCGGGCGTTGGACATGCGGCTGATCAGGGTCAGCCGGCCGGGGTCGTTCGTGGGATCGAGCCGCTCGACCAGCTCGGCCGCGAACTCCGGCGTCGTGGTCGGCCCCAGCTTCACCCCGATCGGATTGGCGATGCGCGAGACGAAGTCGAGGTGCGCGCCGTCCATCTGCCGGGTGCGCTCGCCGACCCAGACGAAATGGGCCGACAGGTCATAGGCCCGGCCGTCGTCGATGCGGGTCAGCGCGCGCTCGTACTCGAGGATGAGGGCCTCGTGCGAGGCGTACAGCTCGACCCCCTGCAGGGCGGCGTCGTGCACGCCGCAGGCCCGCATGAACCGCACGGCCCGGTCGATCTCGGACGCGATCTTCTCGTAGCGGGTGCCGGTGTCGGTCGAGCGGGCGAATGCGGTGTTCCACGCGTGCACCCGGTCGAGCGAGGCCAGTCCCCCGCCGGCGTAGGCGCGCATTAGGTTGAGCGTCGACGCGGCGGTGGAATAGGCCCGCAGGATCCGGCGCGGATCGGGGGTGCGGTCGCCGACCAGCTCGTTGACCATGTCGCCGCGGTAGGAGAACTCGCCCGAGGCGTCGGTGTTGGCCGAGCGCGGCTTCGCGTACTGCCCGGCCATCCGGCCGAGCTTGACGACCGGCATCGACGCGCCGTAGGTCAGCACGACCGCCATCTGCAGCAGCACCCGCACCTTGCCGGCGATGTCGGCCTGTGAGCTCGTCGCGAACGTCTCGGCGCAGTCGCCGCCCTGCAGCAGGAACGCCTCGCCGCGGGCCACCGCGCCCAGGCGCTCGCGCAGCTGGTCGACCTCGGAGGCGACGACCAGCGGCGGCAGCCCGGCCAGCGTCAGCGCGGTCTCACGCAGGGCGACGGCGTCGGGCCACTCCGGCTGCTGGGCCGCGGGCAGCTCACGCCACGCGTCCAGGCCCGGGTCGTCGTGGTCGACCGGTGTCAGTTCGGGCGCGGGATGCACCAGCACAGCGTATTCGCCCGCCGAAAGCCGATCGATCAGTGCAGCGCTGCGGTGGTGAGGTACATCGCCGCGGCCTGGCTCGTCTGGGCGCACAGCCCGGCCGGGGTCTTGGCCGGATCGGTGGACGTGGCGGCGAAGACGAGCTGCTCGTAGTGACCGTCGGCGGTCTTGCCCTGGGTGGATGCGTACGAGCAGAAGTCCGAGGACGTGGACGTCGCGAAGAGCGGGTGCCCGGACGCGGTGGTCGGCGTGGAGCCGCTCGGGCGCGGCGCGTCGGCCACGACGAGGTTGACGAACAGGAACAGCCCGGTGGGATGCACCCGGCAGCTGGCCCCGAAGCCCTGGCTGCTGACGGCCCCCTTCGCGAAGGCCGACAGCGCGGTGATCTTCGCCGCGCGCACGACCTTGCAGGCGTCGATCGCACTCACCGACGGGCGGGCGAGCGACAGCCGGGGCACGTTCCCAGCCGCGGCCACAGCCGCCATGCGGTTAGTCATGGCGTCGGTGGCCGCGCAGTAATTCTTCTTGTCCGCCTTCACCGAGCCCTGCGGCGTCGTGTCCACGACCAGCAGCACGCCGCGGCCGACGACGTCGCGTTCGCACCGACCATCCGTGGCATCGAACGGGTAGACGTACACGGACAGCCCGGACTCGTTCCGCGTGGTTCGCCCGGTCGCGGACCGCGGCTGGCCGGCCTCGGCGAAGACGCTCACGCCGAACTGCGGCGTCGCGCCCTCGTAGTAGGTGACCGAGCAGCCCGGCGGGAACTGCCGGCCGTCGAACGACGGGGTGAGGCCGGTGACCGCCCCTTGCATCGCCGGTAAGCCGATCGCGGCGCACAGATCGGCCGTGACCGGGTCGCCGATCGCGGTCGACACCGGCGTCCGGGCGTAGGTGTCGACGACCGTGGAGCCGGACGTGGCCCGCGAACTCGGCGGGGTCGCCGACCGGCTGGCCGGGTGGGACGAACCGCCGGCCGTCGCGGTACCGGCCCGGTGCCCGGTGCCACCGACCACCGACGTGCAGCCGGTGAGCAGGGTGGCGGCCAGCAGCACGAGGGCCGAGCGTGATCTCACTGCACCACCCTAGAGAGCAGCCCGCTCAGCCGAAGAACACCTCGGCCTCGGCGTACAGCTCCGGCTGCACGAGCTTGAGTTCGGTGGTCGCGTCGGCGAGGGGGACCCGGACGATGTCGGTGCCGCGGAGGGCGACCATCTTGCCCCAGTCGCTCTCGCTCACAGCGTCGATTGCGTGCAGGCCGAAGCGGGTAGCCAGCATCCGGTCGAACGCGGTCGGGGTGCCGCCGCGCTGGATATGACCGAGCACGGTGGTACGGGCCTCCTTGCCGGTGTTCTTCTCGATCTCGCCGGCGAGCCATTCGCCGATCCCGCCGAGCCGGGGGTGGCCGAACGCGTCCAGGCCCTTCTCCACCACCGCGTTCTCGCCACTGTCCGGGCCGGCGCCCTCGGCCACCACGATGATTGGGGCGTAGTGCGACTGGAACCGGCTCTCGACGTAGGCGCACACCCGCTCGAGCGAGAACGGGAACTCCGGGATCAGGATCACGTTCGCGCCGCCGGCCATGCCGGCGTGCAGCGCGATCCACCCGGCGTGGCGACCCATCACCTCGACGATCAGCGCGCGGTGATGCGACTCGGCCGTCGTGTGCAGCCGGTCGATCGCCTCCATCGCGATGTTCACGGCGGTGTCGAAGCCGAAGGTGTAGTCGGTGGCGTTGAGGTCGTTGTCGATCGTCTTCGGCACGCCCACCACGTGCACGCCACGATCGGCGAGCTTGGTGGCGACCCCGAGCGTGTCCTCGCCACCGATCGCGATCAGGGCGTCGACGCCGAGGCGGTGCAAGTTCTCGGTGATGCGGTCGACGCCGCCCTCGACCTTGAACGGATTGGTGCGCGACGAGCCGAGGATCGTGCCGCCGCGGGGCAGGATGCCGCGCACGTCCGGGATGCCGAGTGGCATGGTCACGTCCTCGAGCGGACCCCGCCAACCGTCGCGGAAGCCGACGAACTCGTGACCGTAGATCCCGGCGCCCTTGCGCACGACCGCGCGGATGACCGCGTTCAGTCCCGGGCAGTCGCCCCCACCGGTGAGCACTCCAATACGCATGCCGCCAAACCCTAGTGGGCCACGCTCCGCGATCAGGGCGGCGTCAGGTACCGGCGAGTAGCTGCCAGCGGGCGAGGTTGTGTCTGGCGTCGGCGAGGGCGTCGTGCTGATCGGGTGGAGCGGCCGGCAGGGGCGGGCTGCCCGCGCTCTCCCAGAGCTGCCGCAGCTCATGGGTGAAGCGCGGGATGGCTCGGGGCAGGGCCCGCATGTCACCCCACAGCTGGCACAGCACCACGTGGTCGTACGCCGACATCCACGCCCACAGCTCGATCGCATCGCCCGGTTCGGTCAGGAACGCCAGGAGATCGGCGCGGATCTGTTCGCGCGAGCGCCAGGCCGGGTCGGCCGGCGCGGGCAGCTTGTCGAGGACGTTGCGGCGGACCCAGTCGATCGCCCGCGCCGGATCGAACTCGGTCGACACGGCATAGAACTCGCGGCCGGTCTCGTCGACCACACCGATCGATACGAGCTCGATCGTGCGACCGTCCTCGATGAACTCGCAGTCGTAGAAGAATTTCACCGTCAGGAGGCGCGGGTGCCCGGGACCCGGTCGCCCAGCTCGCGGACGGCGTCGCGCTCGCGGCTACCGAAACCGACGTCCTTGCCCTGGGCCGCCTTGACTTTCGCGGCGTACTGGTCGACGTACTCCTGGCCGGACAGCTGCATCAGTTCGTACATGATCTCGTCGGTCATCGAGCGCTCGACGAACCGATCACCGGACATGCCCTCGTACCGCGAGAAGTCCAGTGGTTTGCCGAACCGCACGCCCGGGCGTGGGTGGAACTTGGGCAGCATCCGACCGGCCGGCTGGATGATGTCGGTGTTGACCATGGCACACGGGATCACCACGGCGCCGGACTCGAGTGCGAGGCGGGCGACGCCGGTCTTGCCCCGGTAGAGGCGACCGTCGGGCGAGCGGGTGCCCTCTGGGTAGATGCCGAGCAACGTGCCACCGGCCAGCACCCGCAGGCCAGTGTTCAGCGCCGCCCGCGCGGCGTCGGCGTCGTCCCGGTCGATCGGCACCATGCCGACACTCTTCATGAAGCTGCGGCTGAACCGGCCCTTGATCCCCGGCGTGGTGAAGTACTCGGCCTTGGCCAGGAAGGTGACCTTGCGCCGGATGACGATCGGCATGAAGAACGAGTCGCAGAAGGAGAGGTGATTGCTGGCCAGGATCGCCGGACGGTCGTCCGGGATGTTCTCGCCACCCTCGATCCAGGGCCGCCAGAGCAGCCGCAGCAAGGGGCCGAGGAACACGAATTTGGCGAGCCAGTAACCCACTCCGTCTCACGCTCCGAGTCTCGATGTGCTGTCTCGATGAGCCGAAGCCCCGCCAAAACCCTAGTCCGGGCACTGTGCTGCCACCAACCTCGGGCATGATGGGGGGCGCAGCGAAAGGTCCGCGGAGGTCTGATGCAACCCGTCCCCGACAACGAGCCGTTCTCGGCCGACGGCGGCCCGGTCGGCGTGGTCGTGAGCCACGGTTTCACCGGCACGCCGGCCAGTCTGCGGCCCTGGGCGCAGCATCTCGCCGCCGCCGGCTACACCGTCCGGCTACCGCTGCTTCCCGGACACGGCGGCACCTGGCAGGAAACCAACCGCACCCGTTGGACCGACTGGTACGCCACGATCGACGCGGCCTACCGCGAATTGCGCGAGCGCTGCGAGCAGGTCTTCGCGGTCGGGCTGTCCATGGGCGGCACGCTCGTCACCCGGCTGGCCGAACAGAACCCCGAGGGCGTGGCCGGCCTCGTCCTGGTCAATCCCGCCTACGCCACCCGCCGCTTCGACGCCAAGTTCGCGCCCTACATCGCGTGGGCGGTCCGCTCGCGCCCGTCCATCGGCGGCGACATCAAGAAACCGGGTATCGACGAGCCGGCCGGCGACCGCACCCCGGTCGTCGCGTTCGCGTCGCTGCAGAAGCTGTGGAAGGTGACGCTGGCCGATCTCGGCGCGCTCCGCGCCCCGGTCCTGATGTACCGCTCGCGCGAGGATCACGTCGTCGACGACCTGTCCGGCCAGCTGCTCCAGGCCCGCGCCGTCAACACGACCGTGCGCGAGGTGATCCTCGAGGACAGCTACCACGTGGCCACCCTCGACAACGATGCCCCGAAGATCTTCGCCGGCAGCGTCGAGTTCATCCAGTCGCTCATCGGCGCCACCCCGCTCGGCGGCGCCGCGCCATGAGCAACGCTTGCGGAGCGAGTCAAGGACACAGAAGTCCTTGGGTGGCCGGACCGAGCGAAGCGAGGGTAGGCCAATGACCGGCCGCGACGCCCCCGAGTCAGGCGGTGCCGAGCCCGGCCGACTCGACAACGGCCTGCGCGCGCCCACCTACGTGCCGCTCACCGACGTCGACGCGACGGTCGGGCAGCATCTGCTCACCGCCCTCGGCCGGGCCCGCATCGCGGCGTACCTCGGGCCGGCCGCGCCGCCGGCGAGTGACCAGCGGCGGCTGTTCGTGGCGTCCGACGAGCGGGTGGACGCCCGCACGATCGTGGTGGCCGCCGTCCGCGCCCTGGGGGCCGAGCAGCCCGACCTGCCACCTGCCAGCGATCCGCTGGCCGACGTCGACACCGATTCGGTCTTCGACCAGCTGGTCGCCGATTGGCACGTCGACACGATTGCCGCAGTGCGCGAGGCCGAGCGCGACCTCACCCGCGAGGACGCCGACTGGCGGGCCCGGCTCGTCCAGCCCCAGGCGCCCGATGAGGTGTGGCTGGACGAGGACCACTACATTCCGCCGCCGCCGCCGCCGCTGCCCCGGCTCGCCGCGCCGACGATCATCGCGATGTCGGTGCTGGCGATCTCGATCCTGATCCTGGGTATCGGGGGCCAGTTCGGGCTCGCCAGCGATTTCACCTTGGTGCTCGGCATCGCCGGATTGCTGCTCGGCGCGGGGATCCTGCTCAGCCGGGTGCGCGAGTACCGCCGCGACGACGATGACGACGGCGCGGCGATCTGACGTTTAGCGAGCGTCCGAGCTAGAGGGTCAGCTCGACGACGACCGTGGGGTTGGCGCGGGTCCCGCCGCCGACCTCGGCGGCGTGGTCGACGGTGAGGCGGCCGTCGACGAAGATCCGGCCGGCCACGCCGACCCGGCTCTCGACGAGGGCCTGCCAGGCGGCCGTGCCGGGACGATCGGAGCCCTCGGCACTGACGATCGCCGGTGGGGCGCCCGGCACGAGGCGCTCGATGGCATCCTGCAGCTCCCGCGCCTGTCCCACGCGTTCGGCGGCGTTGCCGGCGAGTGTCGCGCCGACGAGCACGAAGTCGACGCCGGCCAGCCGCAGCGCGGCCAGCGCGGCCCCTGGTGCGAGCAGGCCGCCGTTACCGGTGAACCGCAGATCCCGGACGGCGGTCACGTCGACGCCGAGCGTCGTCAGCAGCAGGTTGCCGCCCGCCAGCCGGCCGCCGGTGGCGACCACCAGACCCGACCGCCGGCCGATCGAGGCGCTGATCGAGCGCCACCGCAGCATGTGCGGACCGCCATGCACGCAGGCGACGTCGGCGTCGGCGGTCGCGATCGACCGGGCGAGCGCGGCCCGGTCACGACCGAAACTGCGGGCGTCGATCGAGAGCAGGCGCAGGGACGGCACCCGACAATCCTGCCGCACCGCTCAGGCGTAACGCCGGGCGAGGTCGGCCGCACCCACCAGTCCCGCATCCGGACCCAGCGCGACGAGCTCGACCGCCGCGACCGGCCGGAATCCCCGGCCGGTCAGCGAGTGCGCGAACTCCTCGCGCGCCGGCCGCAGCAGGATGTCCCCCGCCGCCGACACCCCGCCGCCGATGACGAACATGGACGGATCGATCACCGCCGCCAGGTTGGCCAGACCGCGGCCGAGCCAGCGCCCCATCGTCGTGCAGATCGACTGGGCCGCCGGATCGCCGGCCGCGGCGGCCGCGGTGACGACCGGCCCGGTGAGTTCGTCCACCGAGCCGGCGAGGTCGAGCATCCGCGCCGCGGCGACCGGCGACTCGCTGGCGAGTTCGCGGGCATCGCGGGCCAGCGCCCGTCCGGATGCGTACATCTCCCAGCAGCCGAGGTTGCCGCAGGCGCACCGGCGCCCGTCCGGAACGAGGGTCATGTGCCCGTACTCGCAGGCGATCCCGTAGGCGCCGCGGTAGATCGAGCCGTCGACCACGAGGCCGCCGCCGATGCCCGTCCCGAGGGTCACGCAGACCACCACCGACTCGCCCTGGGCCGCGCCGAAGCGGTATTCGGCCCAGGCCGCGCAGTTGGCGTCGTTCTCGACGATCAACGGCAACCCGATCCGGTCGGAGAGCGACGCCCGCAGTGGTTCGTTGCGCCAGGCCAGATGCGGTGAGAAGAGGACAGTGGCGTGATCGTTGGCGATCCACCCGGCGGCGCCGATTCCGGCCGCGCCGACGTCGTGCCGCTCGGCGAGGGTGCGTACGACGTCGACGATGATCGACTCGGTGTCACCGACGTCGTGGCCGGGTGTGTCGCGCCGCTCGCGATCGATGATCTGCCCGTGGTCGTCGACCACGCCGGCGGCCACCTTGGTGCCCCCAATGTCGACGCCGATCGCGAGAGCCACGGCCGTCAGCCCTCGTCGGGGTCGTCGAGGCGGATGTGCTGGACCCGCGGCGACGGCCGCGGCCGGTCCGCGCCACCGGAGTCGGCGGCCCGGGCGACGGTCGCATCGGCGAGCGCCTTCATCGCCGCGGCGATCGCGGTGCCGGCCTCGGCCACCCGCTGGCCGATCTCCGGGTGCTCGCCGCGCAGGACGTTCGCGAATTGGCAGATGGGGCACCACGGCAGGCACTCGCCGCCGGAATGCCTGGCCGGCCCGTCGGCGCTTCCGGCCGTCGGTTCGACGAACGCCTTGCGCGCCCAGTCCTGTACCGCCGACACCAGCCGGCTGACCTCATCCCCGACCTCGCCCTTGTCCGAGCGCGGCTCATCCATCGCGACGTCCCCCTTCGGGGCCGCCGCGGCGGCCGGCGCCGGGCCGTGGGCGCGGGCGCGCCCGGGTCGAGGTCGGCGTGGGCGTCGGCCAGAGCTCGGGATCGCGGTGGAAGCGCACCCGCAGCTCGCGGCCGTCGAACTCGCCACCGGCCACGGTGCACCGACGCAACACGCTCGGCAGCGTGAGCACCCGCCGGTTCGGGCCGACGGTGACGACCAGATCGTCACCGGCCCGGACGGCGTCGACCGAGGCGCGCTGCGCCAGCGGCAGCGCCATGCGCAGCACGAAGCCGTCGGCCGCCTGCTCGACCTTCAACAGGTCCTGGCCGGTCGACGGCGGCGCGGGGTCGTCGCCCGGCAACGTGCCGTAGAGCGAGGTCGCGATCTCGCGCAGCGCCGCGGCGCCGATCGGCTCGGCCGCGCGGTACGGCAGTTCGCGCACCGGCAACCCGGCGAAGGATTCGCGGATCGATCGCAGCTGGGCTTGCTGGGCCTTCGCCCAGCCCTGCCGCCATTCGTCGTCGCCGGCCGGAAAGACCCGGTTGGCGACGACCAGATCGACCGAGTAGCCGTAGAGGGCCAGCGCGGTGAAGGTGCGGCGCGCCTCGGCGGCCACCACCGATTCCGGCGTGAGCACGAGCCGGACCGACGTCACCGCCGGGTCGCCGAGCAGGGTGCGCACCGACGCGAGTTCGCCGTTGAGTCGCAACAGCGCGTCGAAGAGGGTGTCCGGCGGAATCGCATCTCCGCGGCCGAGCAGCGTCGCGAGTGGGCGCATACCCCGAGCGATGCGGCGCTGGGCCGGGAACACCCGCTCGAGGTACCAGGTGAGCGCCTCGGGCAACGCCAGCAGCCGGAGCGTCTCGGCGGTGGGCGCGCAGTCGACGACGAGCGCGTCCCAGTTGCCGGTGAGGGCGAGCTCGCGGACGGCGAGCAGCGCGAGCACCTCGTCGACGCCGGGCAGCACCGTGAGCTCGTCGGCGGTGATCGGGTCGACCCCGCCGCGGGCCAGCATGTCGACGAGGAAGGCCTGGACGTCGCGCCAGGCCGCCTCGAAGCGGCCCTGGGTGTCGATCTGCACCGCCCACAAGCCGGGCTCGATCTCGACCGGGGCATCGGACAGGTCGACGGCGAGCGCGTCGCCCAGCGAATGCGCGATGTCGGTCGACAGCAGCAGTGTCTTGAGGCCGCGGTCGGCCAGGCGCAGCGCGGTGGCCGAGGCCGTGGTCGTCTTGCCCACGCCCCCCTTGCCGGTGAACAGGATGATGCGCATCAGCGAGGGTCCGTCATGACACCGTCAGGCTCTCGACGCGCTTCTTCAGCTCTTTGAGCGCGGTGTCCATGACGACCCGCTCGGCCTTGCGCTTGAGCAGGCCGAGCATTGGGATGATGAGGTCGACGGCGAGGGAGTACGTGACGTACGTCCGCCCCGGGCCGTCGGCGCGCAGCGTGTACGAGCCGTGCTGCGCGCGCATCATCTGCCCCTGCGCAAGATCCCACTCGACCCGCTCGTCTCCGGTCCACACGTAGGCCAGCTCGTACTGGTCGCGGACGATCCCGGCGTCCAGATGGAAGGCCACCCGGCGCGCCCGTCCCCGCGGCCCGGCTTCGGTGACCTCGGCCTTCTTCACCGATCCGGCCCACACGGGGTAGTGCTCGAAATCGGCGATAACGGCCATGATGTCCGCCGGGTCGGCGTCGATGGTGATCGACTGGGTCGACTCTTCGGGCATGGCAACAGAGGTTACCCGGCTCGATCGGTCGCTCCCGGGCCCGGCGAGGCCGCGTGGGACGTGGATGTGTGCCGGGCCACCCGGCCGGGATCGAGCTGATCGGCGAAGCCCCAGAACGCCTGCTTGGTCCGCAGCCGGTAGTACCGGGTGATCCGGCCGCGCCGGCGCTCGGGCAGCCGCCGTCCGGGTGGCGGATCGAGACGCAGGAAGAAGTGAGCCACCACACCCTCGAACATCGGCTCGAGCCAGACCTCGGCCGACCCGGCGAGGCCGGCCGCGGTACCCCCGACTCGGGGCACCCGCCACCGGATCCCCTTCTCGCCGCGCCACTCGTCGACCTCGAGCCCGAGATCGGGCCACCACCGCCGCCAGTTGCCCGGCTCGGCCACGATCGCCGCGACGGCGGCCGGACGGGCCGCGAACCAGGTCGAATCGACCACGTCGATGGCGGGCATGCCGCCAGCATCGCACGGGCGCGACCACCATTCGCCCCGCCTGCAGCGACGAGCTACCGTGACCCCGCACCGGCAACGTCGCTCGCCGGCGCCACTCAGGTCCGCCGAGAAGGGACGCTGCAGAGTGCAGGAATTGCATGTGGCCAGCAAGGTGACGACGGTCAGTCAGACCAACACGGCCGACTTCGTCTTCGACAACGCGGCCAAACGCCCCCGGCACGTCGCGCTGCGGCGCCGGGCGGGTGGCGTCTGGGCCGATGTCAGCGGCGAGCAGTTCGCCGGCGAGGTCGCCGCGGTGGCCAAGGGCCTGATCGCGGCCGGCATCGCCGCGGGCGACCGCGTCGCGGTCATGAGCAAGACGCGCTACGAGTGGACGATCGTCGACTTCGCGCTGTTCACCGTCGGCGCCGTGGTCGTCCCCATCTACGAGACGTCCAGCGCCGAGCAGGTGCAGTGGATCCTGTCCGACTCGGGCGCGGGCGGGATCTTCGTCGAGACCCCCGAACACGCGGACATCGTCGAGTCGGTACGCGGTGAGACCCCTGATCTTGCCCACGTGTGGCAGTTCGAGAGCGGCGCGATCGCCGAGCTCAACGCGGCCGGTGACGGGGTCACCGACGCCGACGTCACCGCCCGACGGGGCGCGGTAGGACTCGACGACCTCGCCTCGATCATCTACACGTCGGGTACCACGGGCCGTCCGAAGGGCTGCGAGCTCACCCACCGCTGCTTCATCACCGAGGCCGTCGAGTTGCTCGACCTGCTCGACGACTTCTTCAACGCCGACACGTCGACCCTGCTCTTCCTGCCTATCGCGCACGTCTTCGGGCGGGCCATCGAGATCGGCGCCCTGGCCGCAGGTTGCACCCTCGGTCACACGGCCGACGTCAAGAACCTGCTCGAGCGACCTCGGTGGCTTCAAGCCCACGTTCGTGCTCGCGGTCCCGCGCGTCTTCGAGAAGGTCTACAACACGCGCGAAGCAGCAGGCCCACGCCAGCGGCAAGGGACGGATCTTCGACCGCGCCGAGGCGGTGGCGATCGCGTACTCCCAGGCCACCGAGAAGGGGTCGGCGCCGCTGCTGCTCAAGCTGCAGCACGCCGTCTTCGACCGGCTGGTCTACGGCCGGCTGCGGGCGGCACTCGGCGGCAACTGCGTCGCGGCCGTCTCCGGCGGGGCCCCGCTCGGCGCGCGCCTCGGGCACTTCTTCCGCGGCGTCGGCGTGACGATCTACGAGGGGTACGGGCTCACCGAGACCACCGCCGGGGTCACCGTCAACCGGCCCAACGCGATCAAGGTCGGCACCGTCGGGCGTCCGATCGGCGGCACCACCGCCCGGGTCGCCGACGACGGCGAACTGCTGTTCAAGGCGCCGCACATCTTCCGCGGGCTACTGGAAGAACCCGGAGGCCACCGCCGAGGCGCTCGAGGCCGACGGCTGGTTCCACACCGGCGACATCGGTGAGATCGACGACGACGGGTTCGTCCGCATCACCGGCCGCAAGAAGGAGCTCATCGTCACGGCCGGCGGCAAGAACGTCGCGCCGGCCGTCCTCGAAGACCGCGTCCGCGCCCATTGGCTGATCAGCCAGTGCCTCGTGGTCGGCGACCAGAAGCCGTACATCGCGGCGCTCGTCACGATCGATCCCGAGGCGTTCCCGACCTGGCTGGAGAAGAACGGCCGGCCGGCTGACACCCGGCTCGCCGACCTGGTCGACGATCCTGAGCTGCGGGCCGAGGTGCAGACGGCCATCGACGACGCGAACAAGGCGGTCAGCAAGGCCGAGTCGATCCGCAAGTTCACGATCCTGACCGAGGACTGGACCGAGGCGGGTGGCCAGCTGACCCCGTCGCTGAAGCTCAAGCGCAACGTGGTGCACAAGGAAGAAGCCGCGGCGATCGACGACTTGTACAGCGGCGCAAAGTCCGACTGAGTCAGGCGTCGAGGAGGCCGCGCAACCGGCGGGCAAGCACGTCCCAGCGCCAGTCCTGCTCGACCCACGCCCGCCCCGCGCGCCCGAGCCGGTGCCGCAGGTCCGGGTCGCTGAGCAGCAGGATCAGCCGCTCGGCCACGGCCCCGATGTCCCGCCCGTCGACGACGTACCCCGTGCGGCCGTCGAGCACCGCGTCCGGGGCGCCGCCGGAATCGCCCACGACGACCGGCAGGCCGGTGGCCGAGGCCTCCAGGTAGACGATGCCGAGCCCTTCGACGTCCAGGCCGCCGCGGCGGGTACGGCACGGCATCGCGAAAACGTCACCGGCGGCGTAGTGCGCGGGCAGCTCGCCGTGCGGCACCCCGCCGGTGCACACGACGGCGTCGGCGACCCCGAGCGCCGCCGCCAACGCCTCGAGGTCGTCGCGGTAGGGGCCACCGCCGACCAGGAGCAGGGTCGCGTCCGGAATCTGTCGCCGGATGACGGGCAGGGCGTGGATGCAGCGTGTCCTGTCCCTTGCGCGGCACCAGTCGCGAGACGCAGACGATCACCGGGCGGCCGGCCAACCCGTACCGGGCGCGGACGGCCGAGCCGTCGACGTCGGGACGGAACGTGTCGACGTCCACGCCTGGGGTGAGCTGGACGAGTTCGGCCGACCGGCCGAGCGGGCCGGCGAGGCGGCGCCGGAAGTACTCGCCGAGATAGGTGACGACGTCACAGCCGGCGCCGATCCGGCGCAGCGCCGACCGCGCACCGGGCAGCATCGCCCAGCCGGCCTCGTGCCCGTGCGTCGTCGCCACGATGCGCTCGGCGCCGGCCGCGCGCAGCGCCGGAGCGAGCAGGCCGAGCGGGGCGGCGGCGCCGAACCAGACCGCGGTGCAGCCGAAATCGTCGCAGCGCCGCCACGATCCGGCGCCGGGCCGCCGGGGTCGGCAGCAGCAGCCCGGTGGGGTGCCGCAACACCGGGAACGGCTGCGCGGCGTCGAACGCGGCCGAACCGGCGTGGTCCGAGGCGTAGACCACGACCGAACCGGCGGGCTGGCGGGCCGCCAGCCCGTGCACGAACGACTGGATGCCGCCCTGGCGCGGGCGGGAAGTCATTGGTGACGATCAGCGTCCGCCGCGCGAACGAGGCCGTCATCGCAGCTCGGCCGTCAGGTAGGCCCGCCACTGCGCGACGAACTGCGCGCTCGATCTCGTGCAGGATGCGCCGGAACACGGCGGCGACGGCCGTGTCGGCATCGATGGGGGCCGCGCCCACCTGCCGGTAGAACCGCACCAGACCGGCCGGCCCGGCCCGTTGGGCGATCAGCCGGCAGGCCAGCCAGGACTGCTCGTAGGCCGGCGCAGCCTGGCCTTCGGTGTCGAAGGCGGCCTCGCTGGGCAGTGCGGCCGGCAGCCGGCCCTTGCGCACGTCCGTCCGCAGTTCGGAGGCGGCCGTGCCGACCGGTTGGCCGCTGTTCAGGTTGCCGACGTAGTCGGCGAAGCCCTCGGCCAGCCACCGCGGAGTGGCGGCGGTGGTGGCCTCTGCATCGGCGATGTGCGTGACCTCGTGCCGGATCGTGATCTGCCGACCGACCGCGCTGAGTCGTTGCAGTGCGGCCGGATTGATGATCAGGCGCTGCCCGCGGGCGAATCCGGTCAGCGGATCCACGCCGTCGGACACCGCTACCGCGGCGATGGCCGTCGAGATCGACGACGACTCCCCCACTTGCGCCGCCAGCTCGTCGGCGGTCGCCGGGACCACGACGGCAACGTCCTGGGCCCAGCCCGATCCCCACACCGCGGTGACAGCAGGGATCGCTGCCTCCGTGGTCGCGGCGACGGTGTGCAGCGTCCCCGCATCCCCGGCATGCCCGATGACGATGCTGTGCGGGCCGCGGACGACGTCGAGCGGGCCGAAGTCCCAGGGACCACGCCAGCTGACTCCGCCGGCCTGGGCCAGCCCGTCGTCGGCGGCGATCACCACGTGTCCGTCGCGGCGCACGAAGGTCCACCACACCTCGTGCGAGGTGGGAATCCGATCGACCCCGCGCAGGGCGTAGGACAGTGCGATCCGCACAATGATGGCCGGACGGCCGAACGTCTTGGTGGCCGCCTGCTCGAATCCGCGGTCGTCGGTGCGCGACTCGACGGTGTACCGCCAGCTCGTCAGGGGAAGCTCCACCAGGTTGGCGAACGCGGCCCGTTGACCGGCGCGGAACGTCGCGGCCTTGGCCTCGTCGTCGATACCGGCCAGGAAGGCCGTCCGGTCGTGCGCGAGCACTGCGCGGCCGTGGGCCGCGAGCAGCGCGGTCACGTCGGTCAATGACGGCGCTGACGCCGTCGACGACGAGCAGCCACCGACGGCGAGCGCCGACACCATCGCGG
This sequence comes from uncultured Actinomycetota bacterium, assembly GCA_963764485.1. Classification (GTDB taxonomy): domain Bacteria; phylum Actinomycetota; class Actinomycetes; order Mycobacteriales; family Jatrophihabitantaceae; genus Jatrophihabitans. The sequence continues at coordinate 904,270 of CAVXSM010000001.1, forward strand.
CGACGAGCAGCCCGGCGCGAACGTGCGGCCGCCCGAAGGCAGCCGCACGCCGCGAGGTCACGAGATCAGCCGGCGGTACGCGACTCAGGTGAGCCGGGTCGCCCCGACGTAGTCGCCGTTGAACGCGCTGAGCGGTACGACCGACACGTTCTCGCCCTCGGTCGGGGCGGAGACCATCATGCCGTCGCCGATGTAGATCGTGACGTGCCCGATGGGCTGATAGAAGAAGATCAGGTCACCCGGCTCGAGGTCCGAGCGCGAGACGTGGTGGCCGTAGTTGTACTGGTCGGCGGCCGAGTGCGGCAGGCTGACCCCAGCGGCCCGCCAGGACGCCATGGTCAGCCCGGAGCAGTCGTACGAACCGGGACCACCGGCGCCGAACACATACGGCTTGCCGACCTGGGCGAGGGCGAACTCGACGGCCTTGCGGGCCGCGGCCGAGCCGGCCTTGGTCAGGTGCATCGTCGCCAGCGTGGCCGACGCGACCGACGGGTTGGCCGCCCGCTGGTAGGCGTACTGCTGCGCCGAGGTGAGCGTGGCGAGCAGGGTCTGGTACTTGCGGATCTGCTTCTCGACCGCGGTGCGCTGTTTGCCGAGGGCGTCGCGCTGGCTCTTCGCGGAGGCCAGCAGCGTCTGCGCCTTCTTCGACGCCGACGACGCCGACTTGCGAGCCTGCGATTCCAGCGAGACAACCTGCGCGGTGTGCGTCGACACCATGTCGAGGGTGTCCAGGCGATCGAGGTAGTTGCTGTCGCTGCTGCTGCTGAGCAGGGCGCCGGCGGCGCCGAGCGAGCCGCTCTCGTACTGCGCCGACATGATCACAGCGAACTTGGCGTGGGCCGCGCGGTAGTTGGCCGCGGCGCGATCGGCCGAGGCCTGGGCCGATGCCGCCGCCTTCTCTTGGTTCTGCACCGCCACCTGGGCGTGGTCGTATTTCTCGACGACCTGGGAATTCTTGAGTGCGAGTGCCCCGAGCTTCTTCTGCACCTGGGTCGTCGACGGCTGCGTGTGCGGCGCGGCATCAGCCAGCGTCGGCGCAACAGTGACGGAGGCTCCGAGGGCCACCAGTGCTAGTAGGGGACGTACTCGACGCGCGAAACGGATCGCCACAGTCGGCCGATCTCCTTCTTCCTCGACCGCCTACCGAGTTAGCTGACGGGTTCGGGCCGGAAGTAGCCCTACAGCGCAGTTCTGTGCCGACGCCGCTGATCGAGCGGTCGTGCAACACCTGAACCGCGCCGATTCACCCCGAGGGAACACAGTGGGTCCCCGGTTCGCCACCGTGTCAGACGCACAAGCGCCCGCCACAGAGTCCGTGCGATTCGGCGGGACCTCTCGGTGATGGCCGCGGTTGGCCACCCAGGAACCGGAAGGTCTCGGAAAGGTTACGACCCGTACCCGAACCTGTGCAACGCGACCCCCCGATTTGGGTAACGCGCCGTGCAGAACGTCAAGCTATTTCTCGGTCAGACGGTGACGAATCGGACATCTGGTCGGCTACCAGGCGTAGCGGCGGCAGCAGACCGGCCCCGGCGAGCGTGTCGAAAGCGGCCCGCTCGTCGTCGTCGAGATCGACCGGGCCGCGGTTGCGGGGGGTGAGCTGGAGCAGGACGGTGACCACGCAGTCGCGGCACGCCAGATCGCGCGCGATGCAGGTGTCGCAGTCGATCAGCATTCGCATTTCACCTCTCGGTCGGCGCCGGCGATCCGGCTCGTCCCGAACCGTAGGAACGCCCTCTGACAATTTCGCGCCGCTCCCCACCTTTTGCGAGTTGTCCGCGCTTCCCGGCGTCATAGCCACGCGAAGCGCGGACAACTTTCCGACGCCCCCAGAGTTGTCCGCGCCTCCCGGCGTCATAGCCACGCGAAGCGCGGACAACTCTGATCAGCCGAGGCGGGCCAGCAGGACGGCGGACGGCACCGTCCAGGCCCCATCGCGGCTCGTGTCCGTGACCACCTGCTGATCGCTGGTGACTACGACGACCGGCCGCCCGGCCGGTTCGGCGGCGACGAGGCGGCGGATGAGGTCGTCGGCGATCTCGTCGGCGGCACTGAACAGCACCCGCACGCCGCGTGGGGTGGCGGGTTGGACGGCCGGTTTGGCCCCGCCGTCGAACGCGACGGTGATCTCGGCGCCCGACTGTCCGGCCAGCGGCGCGAGCGCCCCCACCAGGCGCGTGCGCTGCTCGGCGAGCGAGAGTTCGCCGTAGCCGCTCTTGGTGACGTTGTAGCCGTCGATGATCACGTGCACGTTGGGCAGCGCCAGCAGCCGGTCGAACGCCACCGGGTCGCGCGCGCTGCGGCGGGTGCTGTCGTTCGCCCCGGACTCGACGGCGTCCGCGGGATGCAGCGTCGGCGGCGCGAGCGACAGCTCCCGGCGCACGCCGGTCGCGGCCTGCACCAACGTGTCGACGAGCAACCACAGCCGGGCGTCGTCCACATCGCGCTCGGTGCGCGAGTCGCGGCGCGCCGATTCGGCCGACCGCGCGACCTCGACCTGCCGGGCCCGTTCGCGGCGGCGCTCCGCCTCGTGGGCGGCGACCTGCGCCTCCAGCCGACCACGCGCCTCGACCTCGGCGGCCCGGGCCGTGTCGCGATCGCGCTCAGCGGCCCGCAACTCGCGGGTGCGGTCGCGCAGGCTGCGGCGCAGGGTGGTGAGTTCCGCTTCGACCGATTCCCCGGCGGCGGTCACCGCCTCGCGGATGCGGGCCGGCTCGCCGCGGGTCGTGGCCCGCAGCTCGGCGAGCTCGGCGCGCAGCCGCTCGATCTCGTCCTTCTGCCCGGCGACCGGACCGCGTTCGGCCAGCCACCGCGCGGTGGCCCGGGCGAGCACGTCCTGCCACCCGTCCGGCCGGGTCAGGTACGCCACCACCGCGATGTCGACCGGGTCGGCCGCCGCGGTCGACGTGCCGCTGCGCACCGCTGCGGTCAGCTCGGGGGACGACTCGGCCACGATGTCGGCGACCTTGCCCCGGAAGTCGTCATCGGCGTCGAGGGCGGCGGCCAGCGCCACGCCACCGAGCCGCTGCCGCTTCGCCGGCGCGAACCGGGCGATCGCCCGCAGGGTGGCCGGCTGCTCGTCGGCCGGCAGCCGGCCGAGCACCTCGGCCGCCAGCCCGATCACCTGGGCCCGCGCCGGTTCGACGAGAGTGACCCCGTCGTCGATCGCCGCCATGTCCGCGAGGGTACGGCCGACGGACGGGCGCGTCTGCGCGGTTTCGTCGGACCCCCGGCCTAGCTTTCGGCTCATGACGTCGGCCGCGCAGCAGCTGAGCCTGGACGAGCTCGGCGAGCCGTTGCGCACGACCACGTTCGTCGTGGTCGATCTCGAGACCACCGGCGGCTCGGCTGGGGCCGATGCCATCACCGAGATCGGCGCGGTCCGGGTGTGCGGGGGTGAGGTGATCGGCGAGTTCCAGACCCTCGTCCAGCCCGGCATGGCGATCAATCCGTTCGTCAGCGTGCTCACCGGCATCACCGACGCCATGGTCGCCACCGCCCCCGGCATCGCCGCGGCCGTCCCGTCCTTCCTCGAATTCGCCCGCGGCGCCGTGCTCGTCGCGCACAACGCGCCGTTCGACATCGGCTTCCTCAAGTCGGCGTGCGCTCAGCTCGCCCTGCCGTGGCCGGGTTTCGCCGTCGTCGACACCGCCGTGCTCGCCCGCCGCGTCCTCACCCGCGACGAGGTGCCCAACTGCAAGCTGGCCACCCTCGCCCCGTACTTCCACGCCACCACCACGCCCAACCACCGCGCCCTCGACGATGCCCGCGCCACGGTCGATGTCCTGCACGGCCTCATCGCGCGTCTGGGCAATCTCGGCGTGCACTCGCTGCCCGAGCTGAAGGCGTTCACCGCCCAGGTCACCGAGGCGCAGCGCCGCAAGCGGCATCTGGCCGACGGGCTGCCGTCCGGGCCGGGCGTCTACATCTTCCGCGACGGGCAGGGGCATCCGCTCTACGTCGGCACGAGCCGCAACATCCGGGCCCGCGTGCGGCAGTACTTCGTGGCCAGCGAGACGCGCAGCCGCATGGGCGAGATGGTCGGCCTGGCCGAGCGGGTCGATCCGATCCCCTGCGCGCACGCCCTCGAGGCCCAGGTTCGCGAGTTGCGGCTGATCGCCGCCCACAAACCCCGGTACAACCGTCGCTCGAAGTTTCCCGAGCGCTCGGTCTGGCTGAAGCTCACCGTCGAACCGTTCCCGCGGCTGTCGGTCGTGCGGGTGCGCCGCGACGACGGCGCGTCCTACCTCGGTCCGCTGCGCTCGCAGCGCCAGGCCGAGGCGGTCCGCGACGCCATCCACGATGCGGTGCCCTTGCGGCAGTGCAGCGACCGGCTGTCATTGCGGCGCATGGTGCGGGCCGCCTGCGTGCTCGCGGGCATCGGGCGCTGCGGGGCGCCGTGCGAGGGCGGCACCACGCCACAGCAGTACGCCGTCCTCGTCGGGCTCGTCGCCGCGGCGTGGGCCGGCGACGTCCGGCCGCTGGTCGAACCGCTCGAACGCAAGCTGGCCGCGCTGTCCGCGGCCCAGCGCTACGAGCAGGCCGGCGTCGTCCGCGACCGCATCGCCACCGTCGTGCGCGCCTGTGCCCGTATGCAACGGCTCACCTCGCTGCAGGCGGTGGCCGAGCTCGTCGCCGCCCGCCCTGACGGCAACGGTGGGTGGGAGCTGTCGGTGATCCGGGCCGGCCGCCTCGCCGCGGCGGGGCAGGCCGCCCGCGGCATCGGGCCGTGGCCGGTGATCGAGGCCCTGCGCGCCACCGCCGACGTCGTCGACGAGAGCCACGTCGCGCTCGCCGAAGAGACCGAGTGTGTGCTGCGGTGGCTCGAGGAACCCGGCACCCGACTGGCCTGGGCCAGCCATCCGTGGACGATGCCCGCCTTCGGCGCGGGTCGGCTGCGCACCTATCTCGCTGGTGCCCGCGAGCACGCCGATCCGTTCGCCGACCGGCGGCGGTTGCCGGTCACCGCCCGGCCGGCTCGCCCTAAGCTGACGGCATGAACCGCGAGGCCCGGGCATGATCACCGCGATCGTCATGATCACCACCGAGTCGGACAAGATCCTCGACGTCGCCGCCGCGATCGCCGAACTCGACGGCGTGAGCGAGGTCTACTCGGTGGCCGGCGACGTCGACCTCATTGCCATCGTGCGGGTGCGCGAGTTCGATGCGGTCAACGAGGTCATCGCCGGCCGGCTGTCCAAGGTCTCCGGTGTCCTGCACACCGACACGCACATCGCGTTTCGCGCCTACTCGCGCCACGATCTGGAGGCAACGTTCTCGCTCGGCGCCGACTGAACCGGCGACCGCAGTGGTGCCGGCATCCGCCTCGTGGGCGGATAGATCAGCTGTAGGTGAATGATCCGGCGTCCGACGTACCGAACTCGGTGGACACGCGCACCTCGACGGCACCGGCCACACCGGGTGGGCTGACCACGGTGAGCTCGGTGGCCGAGTTGACCACCACGCCAACCCCGAGCGTGCCGCCGAAGTCGACGACCGTGGCGGCCGTGAAGTCCGAGCCGGTCACGGTGACCGCGGTGCCTCCGTCCACCGGTCCTGCACCGGGCGTGACCGCGGTGATCGCGGGCGGAGCCACGTAGGCGTAGCGATCGGCGGGGACGGCGGCCGATGTTGCGCCGTAGAGCGTCGTCACCTCGACGTCGGCCGACCCGGCCGGGTGGGCCGGAGCAACTGCAGTCAAGGTCGTGGGCGATGTGACCGAGACCGACGACGCAGGCACGCCGCCGAACGTCACCCCGGTCACCGAGCCGAACGCGCTGCCGGTGACCGTGACGACGGTGCCCCCGCCGAGCGGGCCGGACGCAGGCGCGACAGCGCTGACCACCGGCCGGCTCACATAGATGAAATGGTCGGCGATCCGCGCCGGCGAATAGCCGTACCGGGTGGTGACCCGAATGCCGAGCGGGCCGGCGTAGTGCGGGGGCGCCGTGACCGACAGCGACGTCGGCGACGCGACGAGGACTCCGGTGCCGGGCACGGTTCCGAACGCCACGCTCGATACCGAGCTGAAGTTGGTGCCAGTGACGGTGACGCGGACTCCGCCCGTGGTCGGGCCGCCGTGCCGACTGAGTCCGGTGATTTCCGGTGGCGGCACGTAGTGGAACGCATCGGCGATGATCGCCGGCGACGTGCCGAACGTGGTGGTCACACGCAGGTTGACCGTCCCGGCCAGATGTGGCGGGCTGGTGACGTACAGCGTCGTCGGGGACGTCACCTGCACTGCGTAGCCGCGCGTGCCACCAAACAGCACCGAGCGCACTCCGGTGAACCCGTGCCCGGTCACCCGCACCCGGACGCCGCCCGCCGTGGGGCCGGAATTCGACACCACGGAGCTGACCGCCGGCGTCGCTCCGTGCCCGAGCAGGTCCACGAAGGCGTAGCCGCGCGCGCGGTAGTAACTGATGATGGCCGGCAGGGCCGCGACCGTGGCCGGATTTCCGGCGGGCTGGTTGTGCATGAGGATGACCGGGTGGGCCTGGCTGCCGCCGGCCTCGGCCCGCGACCGAATGCGGTCGACCCAGTAGGAACTCGCCGAACCGGCGGCCTTCCAATCCTCGGTGTCGACCGACCAGTTCCACACCCGCATGCCACGTCGCTGGGCCAGTACCAGGGTCGAGGTGTTGTAGCTGCCGTAGGGCGGCCGGAACAGGCACGGATAGGCGCCGGTGATACTCGACTGCTCGACCCGCTCGCGGTCCATTTCGGTCGCCTGCGCGCTGGCGCTGAGACCGGGCAGGCTCGCGTGATCCCAGGTGTGGTCACCGAGTGCGAACCCGTAGTTGTGCTCGGTACGCACGAGCGTGGTCGAGCGCGACTCGTTGCCGCCGAGATTGAAGAAGGTGGCCGCGACGTGGTTCGCGCTCAGGATCGTGAGGATTCGCGCAGTGTCGCGACCGGGGCCGTCGTCGAAGGTGAGCGCCACGGTCTTGGCCGCGGTCGCGGGCGCCGACCGGCTCACCCCGTACGGGGCGCTGGGACAGGTGGTGACCGCGCCGGCTGGTGCCGCCGTCATCAGGCCGACGATTGGCAGGCCGCTGATGACGAGCACAGCGACCATCGCCCGACGAAGACGTCCTTCGGCGCTGGCCACGGCTCCCCCGATGCTCTCCCTCGCGACGCAGATTCCGGCGCAGACTATCGCGTGCGAGCGACGACGACGTCCATTTCGCACACGATCGCCCCCGATCGCTGTTCGCCGGTTAATCCCGTTCAGGGACGATTGATCCGCTGCAGCCAGTCGTTGTAGGCGACGCGGGCGGCGTCGTCCTCGTCGTCGACCGTGGCCGCGCCGGTGACGCCGGTGTGCGCGGCAAAGGTGGCGCCGCGGGCCTGCTCGAGCCAGCCCTTCTCGGCCGGCGCACGGTCGACCGCGCGCAGCCAACCCACGACGAGCGCGACCATGATCACCGCCATGATCGCGTCGCCGCCGAACCACATGATCGCGCCACCGGTTCGGGTGTCGGACAGCGCGCTGACGCCCAACGTCGAGGACGCGAGATGGACGGCATGGGTGCCCTGCATCAGCACGATGCCGGTGAAGGTGTCGACCGCCATCGCGATCGCGAGCAACAGCCAGCGGGCCGGCGAGGCGAGTCGCCAGCGGATCGGCTCGTCACCGATAACCAGGACGAAGAACTGGAACCCGGCGAGCAGGTAGACCAGGTGCTCGACCTGGCCGGCCCACGCGTTGCGCATGATCGTGTCCATCAGCCCGGTGAGGTGACTGCCGACGATGACCACCGTGTAGGTGGCCAGCGCCACCGGTGGCGCGGTGAGGACGGACAGCACCGGCCCGCGCAGCCGGCGGACCATCCGCGACCGGCGCGCGTCCGGCGCCGCGGCCAGGGCCAGCCCGATCGGGCGCCCGGTCGCCAGCAGGGCCGGCGCCACCATCACGAGCGCGAGGTGCCCGGCCATGTGCGCAGTGAACAGCACCTGGTCGTAGACGGCGATGCTGCCGCATGTCGCGAACCCGCAGACGGCGAGGCCCCCGAGGAAGGCCGCGGTGCGGCGGACCGGCCAGCGGGTACCCGGGTTGCGCACCGGCACGAGCGCGGCACCGGTGAGGTACGCCGCGGCGGCCAGGACGAGCACCGCCAGCGCCACGGCGTCGAGCTGCCACGCGGTGAACAGCGCCGAACCGAACAACGGTGTCAACGGAGCGGTCGACCCGCCCCGGGTGAGCGCGTGCGCCGCGCCCATCTGCATGTGGCCGGACCCGCTCCCGGCCCCGAGATAGTGCGCGACGGCAATTGCCAGCGCGACGAGGGCGGCGGCCGCCACCGTCCACGCAACCAGCGCCACACGCGGCAGTCGGGACCGGGTCACCGACCCAGTATCCGCGTCAGGTGCGAGCGGCCTGGCTCGACGCGACCCAGCGGTCGAGCAGCGCGGCAGCACCGCCGGAGTCGATCGACTCGGCCGCGACGCGCAGTCCGCGGGCCAGCGCGCCGTGCAGCCGCTCGGCGTCGAGCCCGTCGTACGCGGCGATGGCGGCCGCCGCGTTGAGCAGGACGACGTCGCGCACGCCGGGAGCACCGCCGTTGAGCACGTCGCGCAGCACGGCCGCGTTGAAGACGCGGTCACCGCCGCGCAGGACCTCGGGCTCGACGGGGGCGATGCCCAGGGCCGCGGGGTCGATGGTCGTCGCGACGACGGTGCCGCCACTCGCCACCCACGCGCTCGACGTGGTCGTGGTCGTGAGCTCGTCCAGCCCGTCGTCGCCGCGGAACACCATCGCGGTGTCGCCGCGCGCCGCCAGTACCGCGGCCATGACCGGCGCCATCCGCGGATCGGCACAACCGATCGCCGCGGCCGGCACCCGGGCCGGGTTGGTGAGCGGGCCGAGGAAGTTGAACACCGTGGGCACCCGCAGCTCGCCGCGCGCCGGGCCGGCGTGGCGCATGCCCGCGTGGAACACCGGCGCGAAGCAGAACCCGATGCCCACCTCGGCCACCGTGCGGGCGACGCCGGCCGCCGGCAGGTCAATGACCACGCCGAGTTCCTCGAGAACGTCCGCGGCACCGCATGCCGACGACGCGGCCCGGTTGCCGTGCTTGACCACCCGCCGCCCCGCGCCGGCCACCACCAGCGCGGCCATGGTCGAGATGTTGACGGTGTGCGCGCGGTCGGCGCCGGTTCCGACGACGTCGACCGCCCGGCCTTCGATCGACAACGGCGCGGCGTGGGCGAGCATCGCGCGCACCAGACCGCTGAGTTCCTGCGGCGTCTCGCCCTTCGCCCGCAACAGCACCGCGAAGGCGGCGATCTGGGCCGAGGTGGCGTTGCCGGTCATCACCTCGTCCATCGCCCAGGCGGTGTCGTCGGCGTCGAGTTCGGCGCCGGCCATGAGCGCCGTGAGCACGGCCGGCCAGGTCGGTCCGGCGGCGGTCGTCATCTGGTCAGCGGACGACGGGGATGCCGGTGTGCCGGCGGCGCAGCTGCTCGGCGATCACCGACGCGCTCTCGACCGGCTCGATCGGGGTGTTGATGACCGCATCGGCGAGCGACCAGCTGGCCAGCCAGCCGTCCTGCCGGCGGGCGATGAGGACCACGATCGGCGGGCAGTCGTCGAGCTCGTACTTGAACTGGCGGGCCAGCCCCATGCCGCCGGTGGGTTGGGCCTCACCGTCGAGGATCGCGACGTCGATGTCGCCGGCGTCGAGCTCGCGCACCACGTCGGAATTGGTCGCGCATTCGACCCATTCGATGCGCCCGGTGTCCGGCGCCGGCCGGCGTCCGACGGCACTGCGGACCTGGGCCCGGACCTCGGGCGAGTTGCTGTAGACGAGGACGGTCACTCGCTCCGGCACGCTGCTCACCGGAGAATCGTATCGGGGGCTGGAACGGCTTCCCCGAACCGTCCGACAAGAGACCGCGACACCCCCCACCCCGGGCGCGAAACCCCGGCCGGGCCAGGACATAATGCCAGGGTGACCTCGACCGCCACCGCGTCCAGCTTCGAGTCCAGCAAGGTGCACTCGCTGACGCGTCCCAACCTCGTCAGCGTCGGGACCATCGTGTGGCTCTCGAGCGAGTTGATGTTCTTCGCCGGGCTGTTCGCGATGTACTTCACCGTGCGGTCGGTGCACCCGGGCGACTGGCCGATGGTGCTGCCCGATGGCGCGGACATCAAGCTCAGCGTCAGCTACGCCGTTCCGTTCACGGTGATCCTCGTGGCGTCCAGCTTCACCTGCCAGTGGGGCGTGTTCGCGGCCGAGCGCGGGGACGTGTTCAAGCTGCGGCGCTGGTTCGCGATCACCTTCATCATGGGTCTGATCTTCGTGCTCGGCCAGGCCAACGAATACCGCATGCAGGTCAACGACGGGAACACCATCTCGGCGACCGGCTATGGCTCGGTGTTTTACCTGACCACCGGCTTCCACGGGCTGCACGTCATCGGCGGTCTCATCGCCTTCATTTTCTTCCTCATCCGCACGGCATTGGGCAAGTTCACGCCGGCCCAGGCCACCGCCGCGATCGTCGTGTCGTACTACTGGCACTTCGTCGACGTCGTGTGGATCGGTCTCTTCGCGGTGATCTACCTCATCCGATGAGCGCACACCGCCGAAGCGCCGACCGTCCAATGCCGCTGACGACCATGGGAGGGGACCTGTGAACGACATCGACGTCGAGGGCGAGTTCGGCTTCGAGCCGGCCGTCTCGGCCACCGGTGCCGCGGATGACCGTCCCGCCGACACCAGCAACCGTCCCCGCTCGAAGCGGCGAGGGCTGCGTCGCCGGCTCGGGGCGGCGTCTGGTCCTGTTCGGAGCGCTGGCGTCGATGGGCGGCGCGTACGCGGCGTTCGCCACCACCTCGGGCGCCAACGACACCGGCACCGGAGCCGACGACATCGCCGCCGGCCGCCAGCTGTTCCAGGTCAGCTGCATCACCTGCCACGGCGCGAACCTCGAGGGCATCAAGGACCAGGGCCCGTCGCTGATCGGCGTCGGCGCCGCGGCGGTGTACTTCCAGGTGTCCACCGGCCGCATGCCCGCGGCCAACCAGGGCGCCTACGAGGCCCGCAAGGAAGCCAAGTTCAACGAGACCCAGACCGAGCAGCTCGCCGCCTATGTCGAGTCCGTCGGTGGCGGCCCGGGCATCCCGCAGGGTGACCTGCGCGGGGACAACTCCTCGATCGCGATCGGTGGCCAGCTGTTCCGGCTGAACTGCGCGTCCTGCCACGGCACCACGTTCAAGGGCGCGCCGTTGTCGGCCGGCAAGCAGGTGCCCTCGCTGAACGAGTCGACCGACCTGGACATGTACACCGCGATGCTGAGCGGCCCCGAGAACATGCCGGTGTTCAGCGACAACCAGATAACCCCGGACGAGAAGCGGGCGATCATCGCCTACGTCCAGACGCTCAAGGCGTCCAAGGACCCGGGCGGTCACGGTGTCGACCGCATCGGCCCGGTGTCCGAGGCGATCGTCATCTGGGTGGCCGGCGTCGGCGCGATCATGATCTCGATCCTGTGGATCGGAGCGAAGGCACGATGAGCGAGCGCCGCGAGCGAGTCCGGCAAGTACAGCGACCAGCGAAGCCGCTCACCGAGCGAAGCGAGGTCAGCCGATGACCGATCACACCACCAGCGAGCTGACGGCCGACGACATCCGCAAGATGACGCCGGAAGAGGCGATGCTGGCCGGCTCCGAGGCCGACGGCGTCCACATCGTCCACCGGCGCGACCGCTTCCCGATTCGCGGCACGAAGGCCGAGAAGCGGGCCGAGCGGGCGGTCGCGCTCACCTTCGCCATCTCGGCACTGGCCGGCCTCGGCTTCATCGTCGCGTTCGTCGCCATCCCGTTCAAATGGCACCTGCCCGGCACGCCGCAGAACTTCCGCTTCTACACGCCGGCCCTAGGCGGGCTGCTGGCGATCATGCTCGTCTTCCTCGGCGTCGGCATGGTCCTGTGGGCCAAGTGGCTGATGCCCGAGGAAGAGGCCGTGCAGGACCGCCACGACGTCCCGTCCACCGACGAGGACAAGATGCTCACCGAGGCCACCCTCATCGTGGGCCTCGAGGACACCGGACTCCCCCGGCGCGGGCTGCTGCTGCGCACGCTGCTGCTCGCCGGCGGTGCGATGGCCACCGTGCCGCTCGTGGCGCTCGTCGGCGCGATGATCAAGAAGCCGGGCGACAAGCTGTTCCACACCCTGTTCAAGCCCAACCTGGACATGTTCCCGGAGTCCGGCGGCCACGTGCCGCTCGTCTACTCCGACTGGCGCCGGGTCGGCCCCGACGACCTCGAGCCCGGCGGCCTGGCCACCGTGTTCCCCGGCGTGCGGGAAGAGGTCAACGGCTACGACGGCGTCACCGACGCGTCCTCGCCCACCCTGCTCATCCGGCTGCGGCCGGGGCAGAAGATCAAGGCGCGCAAGGGCCAGGCCGGCTTCGGCTGGCCCGCCCACAACCCCGAGTACGTCGCGTTCTCGAAGATCTGCACCCACGCCGGTTGCCCGGCGTCGTTGTACGAGCAGCAGACCAGCCGGTTGCTGTGCCCGTGCCACCAGTCACAGTTCCAGGTGCTCGAAGACGCCAAGCCGGTGTTCGGCCCGGCCACGCGCAGCCTGCCGAAACTGCCGATTACAGTAGAGACCGGGCAGGACGGCCGGCAGTACTTCGTCGCCCTGTCCGACTACAAGGAAGCTATCGGCCCCGGCTTCTGGGAGCGGCCATGACCAGCACAGCGCCCCGCCGTTCTGACACGCCGCGCACCCCGCAGGGCAAGGCGGGCAAGTTCCTCGACGACCGGCTGATGCTCGCCGGCCCGATGCGCAAGCAGCTGAACAAGGTCTTCCCCGACCACTGGTCGTTCATGATGGGCGAGATCGCGCTCTACTCGTTCATCGTCCTGCTGCTGACCGGCACCTACCTGACGTTCTTCTTCGACCCGTCGATGGCCGAGACCGTCTATCACGGTCGGTACGTGCCGATGCAGGGCATCCCGATGTCCAAGGCGTACGAGTCGACGCTGAACATCACCTTCGACGTCCGCGGCGGCCTGGTCATCCGCCAGATCCACCACTGGGCGGCGCTGCTGTTCCTCGCCGCGATGCTGATCCACATGTTCCGGGTGTTCTTCACCGGCGCGTTCCGCAAGCCGCGTGAGCTCAACTGGCTGATCGGGCTCGGCCTCATCGCGCTCGGCATCATCGAGGGCTTCGCCGGCTACTCGCTGCCCGACGACCTGCTGTCGGGCACCGGGCTGCGGATCGCCGACGCGATCATGCTGTCGATCCCGGTCATCGGCACCTGGGTGTCGTTCCTGATCTTCGGCGGGACGTTCCCCGGCGACGTGATCATCGGCCGGTTCTACATCGCGCACGTGCTGCTCATCCCGGCGATCCTCGCTGCCCTGATCGGGGCGCACCTCGCCCTGGTCGTGCGGCAGAAGCACACCCAGTTCCCCGGCCACGGCCGCACCGAGGACACCGTCTCGCGGCGAGCGGGTGTTCCCGCTCTACGCCGCCAAGGCCGGCGGGTTCTTCTTCATCGTCTTCGGGGTGTGCGCTGCGCTCGGCGGCCTGGCGCAGATCAACCCCGTCTGGTTGTTCGGGCCCTACACGCCCTCGCAGGTGTCGTCGGGCTCGCAGCCCGACTGGTACATGATGTTCCTCGACGGTTCCACCCGTCTGTTCCCGTCCTGGGAGATCAGACTGTGGCACCACACCGTCCCGCCGTTGTTCTGGCCCACGGTGGTGCTGCCCGGCATCCTGTTCACCCTCGCCGGCGCCTATCCGTTCATCGAAGCCAGGATGACGAAGGACACGAAGAAGCATCATCTGCTGCAGCGCCCGCGCGACGTTCCGGTCCGCACCGCGCTGGGCTCGATGGCGATCACGTTCTACCTGGTGCTGTTCCTGTCCGGCGGCAACGACATCATCGCCAAGGCGTTCGACATCTCGCTCAACGCGATGACGTGGGGCGGACGCATCGCGCTGCTGATCCTGCCGCCGATCGCCTACCTGCTGGCCTACCGGGTCTGCCTCGGCCTGCAACGCCACGACCGCGAGGTCCTCGAGCACGGCGTCGAGACCGGCGTCGTCCGGATGCTGCCGACCGGCGAGTTCATCGAGGTGCACCAGCCGCTCGGCCCCACCGACGAGCACGGCCACGGCCAGCTCGCGCTACTCCGGTACCCCGGTGCCGAAGCGGATGAACCAGATCGGCGGCGCGTCCCCGCTCAAGCACATCCGCGGATTCTTCTACCCGGTGAAGGAGAAGCCGGAGATCCAGGCGGCGCTCGACGAGCTCGAGGCGGCCGAGAGCGCCGACGCGGTGGCCGACAGCGAGTCCCCGCGCCAGCTCACCGACTGATTTCCCGCCGGGAGATCACGCGGGCGCGCCCTCCCGCATCGCCCGCTCGCGCGCCTCGGCGGTTTCGCGCGGATTCTCGACGCGGATCACCTCACCGATCGCGGCGTCGCGATGATGATCGGTCGTGTAGAACCGCACCTCGTGCCCGTCCGGATCGTGCAGGCCGGGCAGGATCCAGCCGATGGTCGCGAAACGCACACCCGCGTGGGTCTCGCCCAGGTCGCTGAGGCGACGGGCGAGGGCGTCCATCGGCTCCTTGGCGGCGACGCCGATCGAGAAGTAGTCGAACCCGGCCACCGCGGCCGCGCGGTCGGGGTCCAGGCGCAGTGCGAGATCCGGGCCGCCGTTCGGGTGTCGCATGGAGATGCCGGCCAGCCGGCCCTGTTCGACGAACTCGATCGCCGTAACGTAGCCCAGCCGGGACTCGTACCAGGCGCGGGACCGGGCCAGATCACCCACCGGCAGCTTCACATGATGGATTCCGTCGAGTTCGGGTGCCGACATGGCTCGGTGGTCCCTTCTACAAGGTCACTCGTTACAGTGCCGCTGTAATTTTGCAGTTATACTGCATCTTATGACTGAGGCTGTCAAGGCGGCCGGGCTGCGGGCGGCCCGCGTCCGCGACAACGAACAGCGGATCCTGCAGGCGGCGCGCGAGCTATTCATCCGCGACGGCTATCACGCAACCACCCTCACCGCCGTGGCCAATGCGGCGGGCGTCGCCCATCGAACTGTGTACGTGCGTTTCGGTACGAAGGCCACCTTGCTCAAGCGGGTGATCGACGTGGCCGTCGTCGGCGACCTCGCGCCGATCGACGTCGGACACCGCGACTGGTACCTCACCGCCCTGCGCGCACCAACGCTGGACGAACGCATCGCGGCGTTCGCAAAGGGCAGCGCCGTGCTGCTGGGATCGGCGGCCGACGTGATCGCCGTCGCCCGCGAGGCGGAGGCCACCGAGCCTGTGCTCAGCGCGGCCGGTCAGGCCGGCCGCGCGGCCACGCGGGACACGGTCCGGCGGTTTTGGGCCGCTGCCGACAAGGACGGTTTGTTGCCGGCCTCGTGCGACGTGCGATGGCTCGCCGACACCACGAGCGCCCTGGCGCAGGCCGAGGCCTACCTGCTCATGCGGGAGACCCTGGGCATGACGCCCCGGCGCTATCGCTCCTGGGTCAGCACGACCTGGTCCCGGATGGTCGACGCAGCGTCCAGGTGACCGCGCGATGGCGCCCGCGTCAGCGGTGGGTGAACGAGCCGTAGGTCGTGGCGCTCGGGTCCCAGATCGTCTGGTAGTTCACGCCCTCGTCCTCGTCGATCGCGGCCAGCGCCTTGCCCGGGCTGACGTAGAAGCCGACGTGGTAGACGTCGCCCTCGGTGTCGTGGGTGAAGACCAGGTCGCCCGGCACGGCGCGGGAGGCCGGGATGAGGTTCGCCCGGACCGCCTGCGCCTCCGACACCCGCGGCGACGTGAAGCCGACCTTGCCGTAGCTGTACATCACCAGGCCGGAGCAGTCGAAGGTCGTCGGCCCGCTGGCGCCGAACACGTAGGCCTGCCCGATGTGCTTCTTGGCCTCGGCCAGCACCAGGGCATTCATCGCCGGCGCGGGCGACGGCGGTGGTCCGGTCAGCGGAACGCCGCGGGTGTCGACGGCGCGACAGCCGAGGAAGGTGTTGCTCGCGCCCAGGCCGACGTTGACGACCCAGATGCACCCGAGGTGGGTGCCGGTAGCCGCCGGCACGGTGATGTCGTAGGCCGACCGGTAGCCGGCCGCGGCCGGGCGGGGCAGCGGGTAGGAGTGCGTCACGACGGTGGCCGCCGACCGGCCGTCTACGTAGAGCACGACGGTGCTGCGCAGTGACACGAAGTCCGGGTCGCTCGCCCAGCCCTGAAAGCGCACCGACGTGCTCGCCGCCGACGCGGCCGAGATCGCCCCGACCGGCTGGTGCGCGGCAATCTGGGCCGCGGTGAGCGGCGTGGTCAGCGGTGTGGTCACGCACCTCATCACGCGATGCAGGCCGGCGCCGATCGTCAGGGCAACCGCACACACGGTATGCGCGCCGGCCGGGACCAGAGACGTGATCGTGAAATCGGGCGTGGGGCCGGTGTGGTACTTCGCGGCCACGGCCGGGTCGGGCAGCGAGGTCATGACCGAGGTCGTCCGGGTGCGGCCGTCGATGATCACCGTGACCGTGGTGTTCGCCGTGAGCGCGGCCGGATCGGCCGCCCACCCGGTGAAGTGCACACCACCGGGCACCGCGGTGACGGCCACGACGTGCCCGAGGGCGTCGAGCGCGGTGGTCGTGGCCGACGCCGACCCGGCCGGCACCAGCACGAGCGCGCCGGCAGCGAGCACCGCCGCGGCACCGGCGATGCAGCGTCGCAATGCGGCGTGTCGTTCGGCGCGCCTCAACAACATCAGAGGTTCCCTCCGGTAACTTCTGCCCCACGTGTGTCTTGGGCAGCGTAGCGACCGTAAAGCCTCTGTCAAAGGGCGCGGATCAGCCGAGCGTCCGCCGACCGCCGATGTAGTACTCGAACAGCAGCCCGCCGACGGCGAACATCAAGAACAGGAAACCCACCACCAGCAGCCATACCTGCGAGAACGCCAGGGCGAGGCCCAGCACGGTTGCGGCGCCGGCGAGGGTGACCGGCCAGTAGCTGCCCGGGCTGAAGAAGCCCAGGTCGCCCGCGGCCTCGGCGATCTCGGCATCGCTGCGATCCTCCGGGCGCGGGTCGATGCGCCGCGACACGAACCAGAAGAAGCCGCCGGGGATGCCGAGCAGCCCCCCGGAGAGGATCAGCGCGGCGACGCCAACCACCTCGACGTGGTGCTGGGACTGGTGCGACCAGTAGCCGTAGCCCGCGGCGGTGAGCCAGCAGAACAGCGCCACGAGCAGGAAAACTCGCGCTTCAATCCTCATGTCATGCCCCCTGGCGCTGGGACGCCTTGCGGCTGGTCCGCGAGCTGTCGAGCGGGTAAGTGGTCGTCGCGTACGGCTTCATCCCGGCCGCGGCGAGAGCCTTGGCCTGCCGGGACGGATCGCCGGAGCTGATCTTGCCGAGTGCGCCGAGGTAGTTCTCGAAGGTCGATTCGGACACGACCCGCACCTCGAAGTTCATCTGCGAGTGGTACGTGCCGCACAGTTCGGCGCAGCGGCCGACGAAGCTGCCCGTCGTGGTGGCGGTGATCTCGAACTGGTTGTCGCGCGCGGTCGAGGTCGTGCCGTACGGGATGACGTCGCGCTTGAACAGGAACTCGGGCACCCAGAACGAGTGGATGACGTCCTCGGAGTGCTCGACGAAGCGCACGGTGCGGTTCACCGGGATGACCAGGATCGGGATCTCGTTCTGCGAGCCGACGGTCGACAGGTACAGCGGGCCGCCCGCGGTGTCGTCCTGACCGCCCGAGGCGCCGCAGTTGAACGAGCCGTTGCTCGCGGCCTCGTCGCAGGTCAGGCCCGGCTGCGCGCCGTTCTTCGAGGTCTGGACGTTGCCGGTCGCGTCGGCGAGATCCTGCTCGCCCGGGTACACGGTCTTGTGCACCTGCCCCGACGCGTCGGTGTACTGGTGGTACTCGAACTGCCAGTTCCACTTGAACGCGTCCACCTGCACCCGGACCTCGGGGTTCTTGCTGAGGTGGTTGACGTCGTCCTCGACGATGACGGTGCGGTAGAACAGGCCGGCGATCACGATGAACGGGAACGTGAAGCAGATGACCTCGACCGCCAAGTTGTACTTCGTCTGGCGCGGCAATTCGTCGTCGCGCTTGCGGTAGCGGATGCAGCACCAGAAGATCAGGCCCCAGACGACGACGCCGAGCGCGAGCGCCGTGACACCGGCCCAGGTCCACAGAACCCGCATCTCGTGGCCCTGTTTGGTGGCGCCGGTCGGCCAGCCGAAGCGAAGGTTGCGCTCCCAATCGTTGGCCGAACAACCGGTGAGGACGACGGTCAGCGAAGCCAGGAGAACCGCTGCGCGACTCCCGCGAGCCCAACGCTTACGACGCACGTGCCAACCGCCTCTCGGACCCGTCCGGAATCGTTTTGGAGCCTACTGGACCCGGGCCGCGGCGAGGCTTCCGGGGCGGGCGTTGCGCACGATCCGATGCCGGCCGGCCGGGGCGCTACCGTCGGGCCATGCCGGCATTCCTGGACGCCGCGGCCGGGGCCCCGCTGCACCCGGTCGCCCGGGCGGCGCTGGACGCGGCGCTCGAGGACGGGTGGGCCGATCCCGCGCGGCTGTACGGCGCCGGACGGCGCGCGCGCCTGCTCTCGACGCGGCCCGCGAGTCGCTCGCCGAATCGCTCGGCGCCCGTCCGGACGAGATCAGTTTCGCGGCCGACGCGACGCAGGCCCTGCACGCCGCGGTGCTCGGGACGCTGGCCGGAAACCGGCGGCGCGGCACCGGTTTCGTGCACAGCGCGGTCGAGCACTCGGCCGTGCTCCACGCCGCCGGTTCCACGGCGCCGCCACCGCGATCGAGGTCGATGCCGTCGGCCGCGTGGACGCCGGCGCGTTCGTCGCGGCCGCGACCGCCCCCGGCGTGGCGGCCGCCGCGCTGCAGGCCGCGAATCACGAGGTCGGCACCCGGCAGCCAGTGACCGAGGTGGCCGCGCGGATCGCCGACGTCCCGCTCGTCGTCGACGCGACGCAGACGCTCGGGTCGGCGCCGGTACCGGCCGGCTGGTCCGTTCTCGCCGGCGATGCTCGCACGTGGGGCGGCCCCGACCGCCGGCGTGCTCGCGGTCCGCACCGGCATGCGGTGGCGCTCGCCGTACCCCGACGACGAGCGGGGCGGCGGCCGGATTCCGGGGCTGCCCAACCTGCCGGCGATCGTGGCCGCCGCGGCCGCGCTGCGGGCGGTCCTGGCCGAGCGCGACGAGCTGGCCGTCCGGCACGCCGCGCTGGTCGAGCGGATCCGCCGAACGGTGCCCGCGACCGTCCCGAACGTCGAGGTGCTCGGCGACCCGGTCGATCGGCTGCCGCACATCGTCACCTTCTCGTGCCTCTACGTCGACGGCGAGGCGCTGCTCAGCGGTCTCGACCGGCGCGGGTTCGCGGTGTCGTCCGGGTCGTCGTGCACGTCGTCGACCCTCGAGCCGTCCCACGTCCTGGTCGCCATGGGCGCGCTGACCTCGGGCAACGTCCGGGTCTCGCTGCACCGCGGGACGACCGACGCCGAGGTCGACGAGTTCCTCGCCGTCCTGCCGGAGGTCGTGGCCGAGGTGCGGGCCGAGCTCGGGGCCGAGGGTCTATGACCCTCCGGCTGGATGCGCGGGGACGGCGCTGCCCGCTGCCGATCCTCGATCTCGCCCGGCACATCGGCGACGTGCCGATCGGCGCGACGATCACGGTCGAGGCCGACGATCCGGCCGCCGGCCCCGACGTCCGCGCCTGGTGCCGCATGCGCGGGCACGAGTACGTGGGAGCTCGGCCGCGGCCGACGGCACGCCCGCGCACACCGTGCGCCGCCTGCACTGACGTCGTTGGCCGGCCACTTCCCGGCTAGCCGAAGCGGACGAAGGCCCGCAGCGCGCCGGTCCCGTGATCGCGGGTCTCGGCGAAGCCGAGGCTCTCGTAGAACGCCCGTTGCCCCGCCTCGTCGTCGGTCAGCAGCACGTGCTGGCGCACGCCGACGTAGCGATCGGCTACCGCCGCCATCAATGCGGCCCCGACCCCGGACCGGTGGGCACCGGGGTGCACGAGCACGTCCTGCACGTAGCAGATCGAGGCGCCGTCCGAGATGGCCCGCACCAGCCCGATCAACCGCTCGGCGCCCAACGCCGCGGCCACGAACGACGACCCGGCCAGCGCGGCTCGCAAGACCTCAGGAGTTCGCGTGTAGGCCGTCCACCCCACGGCGTCGTAGAGCGCGAGCACCGTGTCGAACGGCAAGGTCGTCGCATCGGAAATCGTCCGCACCTCGAATCCGGTCATGCTCCGATCATGCCGCCGCAGGCGAACCGGGATACTGGACGGCGTGTGCGGACTCATCGGCTTCCTGTCAGCAGACGGCGCGGCGGCCACGGTCGCCCCGGACGTCGACGGGTCGCTGCACGACATGCGGCACCGCGGCCCGGACGAGGGCGGCGTGTGGCACGACGACGATGCCGCCATCGGCTTCCGCCGGCTCTCGATCATCGACATCGACCACTCGCACCAGCCACTCCCCTGGCTCGCCGGGCGCTACCAGCTGATCTTCAACGGTGAGATCTACAACTACCTCGAGCTGCGCGAACGGCTCGCCCGCGAATTCGGCGCGACGTTCGAGACCGACGGCGACGGCGAGGCGATCGTCGCCGGCTACCACTACCTCGGCCCCAAGATCGTGCGCGAGCTGCGCGGCATGTTCGCGTTCCTGATCTGGGACTCGCAGGAGCGGGTGCTGTTCGGCGCGCGCGACTGGTTCGGCATCAAGCCGCTGTTCACCTACGCCGACGCGCGCGGCACGTTCTTCGCCAGCGAGAAGAAGTCGCTGCTCGACGTCGGCGGGCCCGGAGGTCGCCCAGGCCGTCGACGCCACCTCGCTGCAGCACTACCTGACGCTGCAGTACGTGCCCGAGCCGGCGTCGATGCACCAGGCCATCGGCCGGGTCGAGTCGGGCACGTACTTCGTGCTCAAGCCGGGCGAGGCCGTGCAGCCGCGCCGCTACTTCCACCCCGACTTCGCGATCAAGGCCGTGCCCGACGCCGACAAGCTGTACCGCCAGATCGCCGAGGCGCTCGAGGACTCGGTCGCCAAGCACATGCGCGCCGACGTCACGGTCGGCTCGTTCCTGTCCGGCGGCATCGACTCCACGGCGATCGCCGCCCTGGCCAAGCGGCACAACCCCAAGCTGCTCACCTTCACCACCGGCTTCGAGCGCGAGGGCTTCAGCGAGATCGACGTCGCCGCCGAGTCGGCCGCCGCGATCGGGGTCGAGCACATCACCAAGGTCGTGTCGGCCGAGGAGATGATGGAGATCGCTGCCGCTGATCGTCTGGTACCTCGACGACCCGGTCGCCGACCCGGCGCTGGTCCCGCTGTACTTCATCGCCCGCGAGGCCCGCAAGCACGTCAAGGTCGTGCTGTCCGGCGAGGGCGCCGACGAGCTGTTCGGCGGCTACACGATCTACCGCGAGCCGATCTCGCTGAAGGCCTTCAACTACCTGCCGGCCTCGGCCCGGCGCGGCCTGGGCCGGCTGTCCACCCGCATCCCCGAGGGTCGGCGCGGCAAGGATCTGCTGCGCCGCGGTGCGATCGGCATCGAGGAGCGCTACTACGGCAACGCCCGCATCTTCCGCCCGGACGAGATGCAGGGGCTGTACCGCCGGTTCGACCCGGCCGTCTCCTACATGGACGTCACCCGCGATCTGTACGAGCAGACGACCCATCTCGACGATTCGACCCGGATGCAGTACGTCGACCTGTTCACCTGGCTGCGCGGCGACATCCTGGTCAAGGCCGACAAGATGACGATGGCCAACTCGCTCGAGCTGCGGGTGCCGTTCCTCGACACCGAGGTCTTCGCCGTCGGCTCGTCCATCCCGACCGACCTCAAGCTCACCAAGGAGACGACGAAGTACGCGCTGCGCCGGGCGCTTACCCAGATCGTGCCGCCGCACGTGCTCAACCGGGCCAAGCTCGGCTTCCCGGTGCCGATCCGGCACTGGCTCAAGGACGTCATGTACGAGTGGGCCCGCGCGATCATCACCGAATCGCAGGCCGACGAGCTGATCGACCGCGACGCCGCGCTGCGGCTGCTCGAAGCCCACCGCGCCGGCCCGCACGACTACTCGCGCAAGATCTGGACGTTGCTGGTGTTCCTGATCTGGCACGGCATCTTCGTCGAGCAGCGCATCCACCCGGAGATCCCCGAGCCGGTCTACCCGGTCCGCCTCTGACCATGACGCTGCCCGATCACGAGGGCGAGATCGTGTTCGCCTACGCCCCGCACCCCGACGACGGGTACGCCGACCCCGGCGAGATCGTCTGGACCTGGGTGGCCTACGAGGACGATCCGACGCGCGGCAAGGACCGCCCCGTCCTGGTGATCGGCTACGACGGCCCGCACCTTCTCGCCCTGATGTTGACGAGCAAGGACCACGACCGCGACGCCGCCGACGAGGCGCGGCACGGCCGCCACTGGCTCGACATCGGGGCCGGCGATTGGGACGCCCGGCACCGGCCCAGCGAGATACGTCTCGACCGGGTGCTCACGCTCGACCCGGCCCGCGTGCGGCGCGAGGGCGCGGTGCTGGATCCGACGCGTTTCGATGCGGTCGTCGAGGCGGTGCGCGCCGCCCGCGGCTGAACTACCGGCCGAGCAGGCGGTCGACCGTCGCGACGGACATCGGCCGAGCCGGCCGTCAGACCAGGTGGGGCAGGACGTCGGCGGCGCAGTCGTCGCCGTAGGACTCGGCCAGCCGGCTGCTGAAGTCGTCCTTCTGGACTGAGTACTCCTGCGTGCCGACGGTCTCGAGCACCATCGTCGCGAGCAGGCTGCCGACCTCGGCCGCGCGCTCCCACGACAGGCCCCACTCGCGGGCGGTGAGGAAGCCGGCGCGGAACGCGTCGCCGACGCCGGTGGGGTCGTGGCTTCGAGCGCTCCTTGGCCACCGGCGACGTGCACCCGCTCGACGTCGCGGCCGGTGATCTCGACGCCCTTCGAGCCGAGCGTGGTGACCCGGACGTTCACCATCGCCCGGATGTCGGCCTCGGCCAGCCCGGTCTTGGACTCGAGCAGGCTCTTCTCGTAGTCGTTGGTGAACAGCAGGTCGGCGCCCTCGATCAGGCCGCGCATCTGCTCGCCGGTCATCCGGGCGATCTGCTGGGACGGGTCGGCGGCGAAGCGCAGCCCGTTGTCGCGGCACTCGGCGCTGTGCTGCACCATCGCGGCCGGGTCGTAGGCGCTGATGACGGCGAGATCGGCGTCGGTCGCCTTCCAGGCCTCGGCGATCGAGATGCGGTTCGCCTCGCCCATCGCGCCGGCGTAGAACGAGCCGATCTGGCACATCTCCTCGTCGGTCGTGCAGACGAAGCGGGCCGTGTGGTGATCGGGCGACACGTAGACGAAGTCGCAGTTGACGCCGTGGTGGGTCGAGCCAGTCGCGGTATTCGTCGAAGTCGCGGCCGACGGCGCCGATGAGGACGGGCGTGCCGCCGAGCTGGGCCATGCCGTAGCAGATGTTGGGGGCGACGCCGCCGCGCCGGACGACGAGGTCGTCCACGAGGAACGACAGCGACACCTTGTGCAGCTGATCGGCGAGCAGCTGTTCGGAGAACTTGCCCGGGAAATGCATCAGGTGGTCGGTCGCGATCGACCCGGCAACAAGGACTGGCATAGGCGGAAGGCTACCTGGGGGTCAGGCCGGACTCGTGCCTTACCCGCAGAAGGAATTACCGCACGCGCAGCCGCCGCTGGCGTTCGGGTTGTCGATCGTGAAGCCCTGCTGCTCGATCGTGTCGGTGAAGTCGATCGTGGCGCCGGCCAGGTAGCGGTGCGCTCATCCGGTCGACGACGAGCGGGACGCCGTGCGAGCTGCAGCTCGACGTCGCCGTCGAGGGTGCGCTCGTCGAAGAACAGCTGGTACTGCATGCCGGCGCAGCCACCGGGCTGGACCGGCGACGCGCAGGCGGAGGTCGTCGCGGCCTTCCTGGTCGAGCAGGGCGCGGACCTTCAGCGCGGCCGCCTCGGTGAGCGCGACATCCTTGGCCGGCGCGTCGGCCGGTGCGGTCGTGATCTCGACGGAGGTCTCCGTGGTGGTCATGTCGCTCCCAGAGCTCGGGTTCAAGTACTGCGGTGCAACCGGAGATTCCGGTCCGCTATTCCATGGTAACCATCACTACGACCCTGCGGAGCCAGGCGGCGCGTGCGGATTACATTGGCGGCATGACGTTCACCGAGCCAGCCGCCACGCCGCTGGCCCTGCTGTTGCTGGGCCGCGGCAGCGATCCGGCCTCCGAACGCGGGGTCGACTGCCCCGGCGAGCTGCCCCCGGCGTCCGACCCGGCCCTCGTCGCGCGGGCGCCGGCGGCCCGGGCGGCACTGGGCGAGCGGGCGTTCGTCCTCGGTCACCACTACCAGCGCGACGAGGTCATCCAGTTCGCCGACGTCACCGGCGACTCGTTCAAGCTGGCCCGTGAGGCCGCAGCCCGCCCGGACGCCGAGTACATCGTCTTCTGCGGCGTCCATTTCATGGCCGAGTCGGCCGACATCCTGACCGGGCCGAACCAGCAGGTCGTGCTGCCCGACCTCGCGGCCGGCTGCTCGATGGCCGACATGGCCGACTACCAGCAGGTGGTCGAGGCCTGGGACGTCCTGACCGATGCCGGGGTCGCGGGCTCGACCGTGCCGGTGACGTACATGAACTCGTCGGCCGCGATCAAGGCGTTCACCGGCGAGCACGGCGGCACCGTGTGCACCTCGTCCAACGCCGAGCGGGCGATGCGCTGGGCGTTCGACCAGGGCGACAAGGTGCTGTTCCTGCCCGACCAGCACCTCGGTCGCAACACCGCGGTGCTGCAGCTCGGCATCCCGCTCGACGAGTGCGTCGTGTTCAACCCGCACAAGCGCGACGGCGGTTTGACCGCACCAGCAGCTGCGCGACGGCGAAGGTGATCCTCTGGGCCGGGCACTGCTCGGTGCACGGCCGCTTCAGCCTCGCCAACGTGGCCGACGTGCGGCAGCGGATCCCCGGCGTGAACATCCTCGTGCACCCGGAGTGCCGGCACGAGGTCGTCCTGGCCGCCGACCAGGTCGGCTCGACCGAGTACATCATCAAGACGCTCGACGCCGCCCCGCCCGGCTCGGCCTGGGCCGTGGGCACCGAACTGAATCTCGTCCGCCGGCTGGCCGACCGGCACCCGGACAAGCAGATCACCTTCCTCGAGAAGACCGTCTGCTACTGCTCGACGATGAACCGCATCGACCTGCCACACCTCGTGCACTCGCTCGAGTCGCTCGCTGCCGGCGCGGTGGTGAACCGGATCGTCGTCGAGCCGCGCATCGCCGACAACGCCCGGCTGGCCCTCGATCGGATGCTCGCCCTCCCCTAGTTCCGGGCCTGCCGGCGCTCATCGGATACCGCGGCGGGGCACCGGTATCCTCAGCCCTGTGAAACTGTCCCGCCGCGAGAAGCCCGCCGACGCCGAGGTCGAGACCGTCGTGGACGACGGCGAGGCGGCGGTCGTCAGCAAGGGCCGGCCGACGCCCAAGCGCCGGGACTCGCAGGGCAAGCGCGGCCCGGTATCGGCCCCGAAGACCCGCAAAGAGGCTTACGCCCGGCAGAAGCAGCTGGCCAAGCAGCAGAAGACCTCCCGCTCGACGGCCAAGCCGCGCACGGTGGCCGAGCAGCGCGCCGCGCTCAAGCGGGGCGATCCGTCGGCCCTCCCACGGCGCGACCAGGGCCCGACGCGCAAGCTGGCGCGCGACTACGTCGACTCGAAGCGGATGCTCAGCAACTACCTGCTGTTCCTGTTCCCGATCATGATCGCCGGCCTGGCGCTGCCGCAGCTGCAGATCATCGTCCTGGTGGTCTTCATCGGCCTGCTGGTCGAGTGGTACATCGTCGGGAAGCGGATCCGGGCGCTCGCAATCGAGCGCGACGGCTCGGCCCAGGGCGGGAACATGACGATCGGCTTCTACGCCGGCAGCCGGGCCTATCTGCCCCGCCGCTGGCGACTGCCCGCCCCGCAGGTCGAGCGCGGCGACCCGATCTAGTCGTCGCGGCTTAGCGGCCGGTCACCCCGTCGAGCTGCTCGCGCAACAGGTCGGCGTGGCCGTTGTGCCGCGCGTACTCGCCGATCATGTGCACGTAGACCATCCGCAGCGAGAACGGCTCGCCGTGCACGTCGAACGCGTCGTCGAAGTCCAGCTGCGCGGCGGCCGCGTCCGCGGCCCGCCACTCGCGCTCGAGCCGCTCGATCGCCGCGGCGGCGTCGGCCGGGTCGAGGCCGTCGAAGTCGTGATCCTTACCCAACGCGGGGTCGTAGAGCGGCTCGATCGGCTCGGCCGCCGCCCGGATGCGGAACCACGTCCGCTCCACCTTGGCGAGATGGCGGACCAAGCCGAGCAGCGAGAGGTTCGAGCGCGGCAGGGGGCGCGTGGCCAGCTCGTCGGCGGTCAGGCCGGCGCAGATGTTGAGCAGCGTGGCTCGCTGCCAGCCCAGGTAGCCCTCGAGCATCGGCCGATCGGAGCCGGTCACCGGCCCGTCGACCGGGTCAGGAGCGGGTGCAGTCCAGGTCGTCACCGCTCCATCCAACCGGTTGCGTCATCCCCCATCCACCCCGGTTGACTGGCGCGAAATCGCGTGACTGGCGCGAAATATCGCGCCAGTGAGCTGATAACGCGCCAGTCAACCGGGGGGATCAGCCGTTGAGGTAGGCGAGCACGGCCAGCACGCGGCGGTTGTCGTCCTCGGACTGCGGCAGCCCGAGCCGGATGAAGATGCTGTTCGTGTGCTTGCTCACCGCCTTCTCGGTGACGAACATCCGCGCCGCGATGGCGGCGTTCGACCGCCCCTCGGCCATCAGCCCCAGCACCTCGCGCTCGCGCGGCGTCAAGGTGGTCAGCGGGTCGTCGAAGGCCGAGCGGCGGCTCAGCAGTTGCGCCACGACCTCGGGGTCCATCGCGGTCCCGCCGGCGGCCACCTGTCGCACCGCGTCGACGAACTGATCGACGTTGAACACGCGGTCCTTGAGCAGGTAGCCGACGCCACCGGATCGATCGGCCAGCAGCTCGCGGGCGTAGAGCTGCTCGACGTACTGCGACAGCACCAGCACCGGCAGCCCCGGAACCTGGCGACGGGCCTCGATCGCCGCCCGCAGTCCCTCGTCGGTGAAGGTCGGTGGCAGCCGGACATCGACCACGGCGACGTCGGGCTTGTGGGTGGTCAGCGCGCGCAGCAGCGACGGCCCGTTGTCGACCGCCTCGACGACCTCGAAGTCGTTGGCCTCGAGCAGCCGGATCAGGCCGTCCCGGAGGAGGGCGAGATCTTCGGCGAGGACGACGCGCACGGCAGCACCATAACCAGCTCGGTCGGACCGCCGGGCGGACTTTTGATCGTCAGCGTGCCGTCGAAGGCCGACAACCGCCGTTCGATGCCGCGCAGGCCGGTGCCCGCGGCCGGATCGGCGCCGCCGGTGCCGTCGTCGCGGATGGTCGCGGTGATCGACTCGCCCGGCCGGGCCAGCGTGATCCAGATGTGGTGCGCGCCGGCGTGCTTCAGCGCGTTGGTCATCGCCTCGGCCACCGCGAAGTAGGCCGCCGACTCCACCGGAGCCGGTAACCGTCCCTCGATGTCGGAGCGGACCTCGACCGGGACGGACGCGGCCAGCCCGAGCGCCTGCGACCGCACCGATGAGGCCGCGGTCGGCCAGGACCGGCGGGTGGATCCCGCGCACGAGATCGCGCAGCTCGGCCAGTGCATCGCTGCTCGTCGTCCGGGCCTCGTTGAGCAGCGCTCGCGCGCCTTCCGGATCGCGGGCCAGTTGCTGCTCGGCCATCGCCAGGCTCATCCCGAGCGACACCAGCCGGGCCTGCGCGCCGTCGTGCAGGTCGCGCTCGATGCGGCGCAGCTCGGCGGCCTGGGTGTCGACCGTCTCGGCGCGCGACTCGGTCAGCTGCTCGACCCGCAGTGCGAGGCGGCTCTTCTCCGACACCGACAGCAGCGAGCGCCCGATCGCGGCGTGCGCCCGGACGGCGATACCCGGTGGCAGCCACCAGAACACGAGGTCGAGCACGCCCTCGACGATGCCGATGATCGAAAGGCCGAGGCCGACCGAGCCGTTCACGCCGAGCCAGATCGTGTCTCGCCACCTCGCCGGGTCACGGAACAGCGCGCGGACCCGAACCAGGAGGTTGCCCGACGGGCTCGCGAGATAGGGCGACTCGATCGCGCCCTTGCCGTCGATTGCATCGAGGCGGCGGCGGTGCAGCTCGGCGATCGGCCGGGCGAAGTACAGGGTGCCGAAGAGGATCGGCAGCCCCACCCACACCGTGATGAGGGCGGCGCTCGTGACGGTGAGCACGAACAGCACCAGGCAGGTCGCGGCCAGCCCGGTGGCCGCGCCGGCCCACAACAGGTACCGCAGTCGCGGCCCGAATCCCTCGTTCACGTGTCCATCCTGACGCACGCGACCCCCGGGGCCGGTGGGGAAAACTCCACCATCGCCGGGGACCTCGCTCCAGTGTTTCGCGCGGCGGCCGGCGGCAGCGTGATGAGCGTCAACAACTCATCTCGCCCGAAAGGCAGTGCCGTGTCCCAGACCCAAGTCCCCGCGCCCCGGCCGATCACCGTCCGGGTGGCGCGCTGGAGCGCTACTCACCCGTGGCGCGCCATCGCACTCTGGCTCGTGTTCGTCACCGCGAGCATCGCGGTCGGCAGCGCGTCCGGCATGACCAAGATGAACGAGATCGACCAGATGTCGGGCCAGGCGCAGCAGGCCGCGCGCTGGCTGCACGACGCCGGCCTCGAGGCCCCTGACACCGAGAACGTGCTGGTGACCAGCCGGCACGGGCCGCTCGACCACGCTCAGGCCCGCGAGGCGCTCGCCGCGGCGACGCACCGGATGCACGGCTTCGATCAGGTCGCGTCGGTTACGAATCCGGTCACCTCGCCGGACGGCCGGGCCATGACGGTGCAGATCACCTTGCGCAAGGACGCCGCCACGACCGAGCTGATGAAGGCCACAGCCGCCGTCCAGAGTGGCTACCCGCAACTGCGGGTTGAAGAGGTCGGCTCCGTGTCGCTCAACAACGCCGTCAACGATCAGGTCGGTTCCGACCTGTCGGCCGCCGCGTCCTTCAGCCTGCCGGTCACGCTGGTGATCCTGCTCATCGCGTTCGGGGCGATCGTCGCGGCCGGCGTGCCCATCCTGCTGGCCCTGTCGGCGGTCGGCAGCGCGACCGGGCTGGCCGAGCTGTCGTCGCACCTCATCCCCAGCGCCGACACGATCTCCAGCATGATCCTGCTCGTGGGCATGGCCGTCGGCGTCGACTACTCACTCTTCTACGTCAAGCGGGCCCGAGCCGAACGGCATCGGGGCCGCAGCTCGCTCGACTCGGTCGAGATCGCGGCCGAGACCGCCGGCCACTCGGTCCTGGTCTCGGGCCTGGCCGTGATGGTGTCGATGTTCGGGCTCTACCTCGCCGACGACGCCACCTTCGCCTCGCTCGCGACCGGATCGATCATCGTCGTCGCGGTGGCGGTGCTCGGTTCGCTCACCGTGCTGCCCGCCCTACTGGTGAAGCTCGGCCGGCGCATCGACCGGCCGCGCGTCCCGGTGCTCTGGCGGCTCACCACGCAGGACCGCGAGCCGCGGCTGTGGTCAGCCCTGCTCCGCCCGTCACTGAATCGGCCGGCCCGGACGCTGACGATCTCGGTGCTGATCCTGGGCGCCATAGCCGCGCCGGCGCTGGGCATGAAGCTGTCCTCGGACAGCGCCAAGTCGCTGCCCACCTCGATCGCCGAGAAGCAGACGCTGGATCGGCTGACCACGGCCTTCCCCGACAAGCACACCGATCAGCGCATCGTCGTGCGGGCGGCGGCGGGCGAGGAGACGGCGGTCGCGCACGGTCTGCGCGCGCTCGCCGACCGGGCCGCGGCCTCCGGGTTGTTCGTGCGGGCCGACCGTCCCGACCTGCGGACCTCGGCCGACGGCACGGTTCACGTCCTGACCCTCAACGCCCCGTTCGACGCCGAGGCCGCCCAATCCCGCGACGGGGTGCACCGGCTGCGGACCACCCTGGTGCCCCAGGCGCTTGCCGGCATCGACACCGCCCGCTTCGCCGTCGGCGGCGACACGGCGGAGAGCGTGGACACCGATCACCAGCTGGCCGACCGGTTGCCGTGGGTCATCGGCTTCGTGGTGCTGCTGACCATGCTGATTATGGGTTGGGTGTTCCGCTCGGTCGTCATCGCGGTGTCGACGGCGGCGGTCAACCTGCTCTCGGCCGGCGCATCGTTCGGCGTGCTCGTGCTGACGTTCCAGAACTCCTGGGCCGAGTCGCTGCTCGGGTTCCACAGCACCGGCGCGCTGATCAACTGGATCCCGCTGTTCACCTTCGCCATCCTGTTCGGCCTGTCGATGGACTACCACGTGTTCGTCATCAGCCGGATCCGGGAAGCCGCCGCGAGCGGCCTGTCGACCCGGGAGGCGATCCGAACCGGAATCACCGGCTCGGCCGGAACGGTGACCAGCGCCGCCTTCGTAATGGTGTCGGTCTTCGCGATCTTCGCCTCGTTGCACATGATCGAGATGAAGGAGATCGGGATCGGGTTGGCGGTGGCCGTGCTCGTCGATGCGCTCGTGATCCGGGTGATCGTGCTGCCGTCGCTGATGATGCTGCTCGGTCGGTGGAACTGGTGGCCCGGACGGGCACCGAAGCCGGCTGAGTCGGCGCAGCTCCCGGAGCTCGTCAGCGTCTGACCACCTGGGCTCGCGAGGCGCTGGAACTGAGGAAACTCAGCGCCTCGCGAGTCGCGCTGGAACTACTGACAACAGAAGAGTGCGGAGCGGCGGTATGCCCGATGTCCCTAACCCTCCGCGAGGGACATGGGGCCGTAGACCTTGCGCTCGTCGTCGAACAGCGTCGCCTGGGCCACGCCGGCGTCGGCGAGTTCGCGCCAGTGCTCACCCAGCCAGCTCTCGGCGTCGGACTGGTTCGGGTGCGCCGGCGACGACGGGCTGGACAGCTCGGTGCCATCGGGCCCCTCGAGGCGCCACGTCCAACTCATTGCCTGTCCTCGCTTCACGGAGTCGCTTGGCCCGAACCCTAACGGACGTCCGCAGCCCGCGCGGCTCGACGACGGCGCCGGTCGGACTGGGCATACTGGCCCGGTGACCGCCCTGCTCGAGCTCGGTGCCGAAATCGAGCCCGGTGACGCCGCGGCCGCGGCCGCCGCGCGGGCCCAGCCGGCCGGTCCGGGTCGGCTCGGCGACCTGATGGCCTGGCTCGCGGCCACCCAGGGCCAGTTTCCCCCGCGCCGACCGGATCGGGCCCGCTGCCTGCTCGTCGGCCCGCTCGACGATCGCGTCGCCGAACTCGCCACCGATTCCGACGTCGGCCTGCGCGCGCCCGACCTGCCCGAGGACGCGGTCGCCGCCTTCGCCGCGGGCACCAGCTGGGTCGACGACGAGGTCGAGGCCGGCGCCGACCTCCTGGTGGTGGCCGCGGCCGACCACAGCCTCGCGGCGACGATCGTCGTGGCCGTGTGCGCGGGCACTGAGCCGGTCGCGCTGCTGCCCCGCGGCGCCGACGCCGTCGACACGGGCGCCTGGGTGCGGCGTGCGGTCGAGTTGCGCGACGCCCGGCGCCGCATCAGCGCTCTGCGCAGCCGGCCCGACGAGCTGCTGAGCGCGCTCGGCAGCCCGGCGCTCGCCGCGACCGTGGGGGTCGTCCTGCAGAGCGCGGTTCGCCGCACCCCGATCGTGCTCGACGGCACCGCGGCGCTGGCCGCCGCCCTGTTGTGCCTCGACCTGCAGACCCGCGCCGCCGACTGGTGGCAGATCGCCGACTCGTCCGACGACGTCGCGCACGACCGCGCCGTAGCCACACTCGACCGGCGACCAATCCTCGATCTCGGCGCCGCGACCGGGGCCGGCCTGGCCGGGATCCTCGCCGTAGCCGTGCTCCGCGCCGCAGCGGGGCAGATATGAACGCCCGTCCTTCGCCCCGGCGCGACGCCGTCGATTCAGTGACGTGGCCGGTCCGGGTCGCCGCCGCCTGGAGCTGGCGGCTGCTCGTCATCGGCGTCGGGCTCTACGTGCTGGCCCGGATCTTCAACGAGATCGAGCTCGTCGCGTTCTCGTTCGTGCTCGCCCTGTTCTTCACCGCGGTGCTGCACCCGCTCGAGATCCAGCTGCGCCGCCTCCCCGGGTCGCGCTCGGTGTCGGCCTTGCTGGCCCTGCTCATCGGCCTCGCTGTCCTGATCGGCATCGGCTGGTTCGTCACCTGGCAGATCAGCACGCACTCGTCGCAGCTCGCCGACCAGGTGAGCAACTTCGTCACGAAGGCCCGCAACTGGCTGCACAACGGCCCGCTGCACCTCAAGTCGTCCGATATCGACAAGCTGGCCGACAAACTCACGAAGGCGATCAAGGATCACCAGGGCCAGCTGGTGAGCGGCGCGATCGCGACGGTCCGCACGATTCTCGAGGCGCTGGGCGCGCTGCTGCTGATCCTGCTGTCGACCTTCTTCCTGCTGCGCGACGGCGAGCAGATCTGGGAATGGACCCTGCGGCTGTTCCCCAAGGGCGCCCACACCCGCCTCGACGTGGCCGGTCGCGCCGGTTGGGGCACTCTGGGCGGCTACATGCGCGGGCAGGTCCTGATCGCGCTCTTCCACGGCATCTCGGTGATGATCACGCTGTTCATCCTGCGGGTGCCACTGGCCGCCGCCCTCGGTGTGTTGATCTTCCTCGGCTCGTTCGTGCCTCTGGTCGGCCTCACCGTCACGGGTGCACTCTGCGTCGTCGTCGCGCTGCTGGAGCACGGCGTCACCGCCGGCATCGTGGTCGGTGTTGCGATCGTCGTGCTGGTCCAGCTCGAGGCCCACCTGCTGCAGCCGCTGATCATGAGCCGCAGCGTCGAGGTGCATCCGTTGGCGATCGCGCTGTCGGTCCTGACCGGCACGCTCCTGGCCGGCATCGTCGGCGCACTGCTGGCCGTGCCGTTCGTCGCCTTTCTCAACTCGACGATCCACGCCCTGCGCGATTCGCCCGACCTACCGGTCGGCGACTCGGGCTTCCCCGTCCAGCAGAAGGACGAACCGCTCGGCGACCCGGTGGACGGCGCCGTGGTGGACGAAGAGACCCAACCGGCCGACGAATCCGACCCGGCGCACTAGCGCGAACGTCACCGCACGTGCGAGGCCACGAACGGTGGCCGGACGACCCGCACCCGGCTGCGGCGGCCGCGCACGTCGAGTTCCAACTCGTCGCCGTCCTCGACCCCGGCGTCGGACGAGATGAGGGCCAGCCCGATACCCACTCGCCGGCTGGGTGAGAACGTCCCACTCGTGACCTCGCCGATGACATCGCCGGCGGCCGACAACACCGGCATGTGCGAGCGCGGGATGCCGCGATCGAGGGACTCGAGGCCGCGCAGGACCCGGGCCGGCCCGTCGGCCTTCTCGGCCAGCAGTGCGTCGCGGCCCCAGAACGCCGGTTTTTTCCACCCGACGGCCCAGCCCGATCGCGCCTGCAGGGGCGAGATGTCGAGCGAGAGATCTTGCCCGTGCAGCGGGTAGCCCATCTCGGTGCGCAGGGTGTCGCGGGCGCCCAAGCCGGCCGGCATCCCACCGGCCGCGCGCACCTCGTCGACCAGCGCATCCCACAGGGCGAGCGCGTCGGCCCAGCGCGGGATCAGCTCGTAACCGTGCTCGCCGGTGTACCCGGTGCGGCAGATCCGCACCGGCCGGCCGTCCCAGTCGGCGTCGGCGTAGGCCATGTAGTCCTGGTCGGACGGCAGACCGAGGCGGCCGAGGACGTCGGCCGAGCGCGGCCCCTGCACCGCGAGCACGCCGAACTCCCGATGCTGGCCGGTCACCTCGATCCCGTCCGGCGCGGCGGCCGTGAGCCGCCGAACGACCTCGGCGGTGTTGGCGGCGTTCGGGACGAGGAACACCTCGTCGTCGGCGACGAGGTAGGCGATGAGGTCGTCGACCACGCCGCCGGACTCGTCGCAGCACAGGGTGTACTGCGCCTGCCCGGCGTCGATCCGACCGAGATCGTTCGACAGGCACTCGTTCACGAAGCCTCGGGCCCCGGCGCCGCCGACCGTCGCCTTGCCGAGATGGGACACGTCGAAGACGCCGACGGCCTCGCGGACGGCCGTGTGCTCCTTCAGCACGCCGCCACCGCTCGCGGTGTACTCGATCGGCATCTCCCAGCCGCCGAAGTCGGCGAGCTTCGCCCCGAGAGCCACGTGCCGGTCGTGCAACGGCGAGTGCAGCAGGTCATCCATGACGGACAACCTACCGACGACCCCCTCCCGATCGACATGCATACGATCAGGCATATGCCGTCGGTATCCGTCACGTCGCCCACTGCCCCCATCCGCGCCGACGCGGTGGTGATCGGACTGCTCTGCACCGGCGACGGACCACGGCTCGCGCCCGGGGCCGAGCCGGTCGACGCGGCCCTCGGCGGCCGGCTCGCCGCCGCGCTGCGCGCCCTCGGGGCCAAGGGTGACGCCGACGAGATCCTCAAGATCCCGACGCTCGGGCAGGCCGACTTCCCGCTCGTGGTCGCGGCCGGGCTCGGCGCCGATCCGGCCGATGCGGAGGGTGTGCGCCGCGCTACCGGCGCGGCCCTGCGCACGCTGAGCGCGCATCGCCGGGTGCACATCGCCATCGACGGCCCCGCCGGCGCGCTGGCCGAGGGCGCGCTGCTCGGGTCATACGCGTTCACCGAATACAAGTCGCACCCGACCAAGCCGCAGCTGCGCACCATCACGATCGCGGCGCCGGCCTCGGCGCGGGCGCAGGTGCGGCGCGCGATCGTGGTGGCCGATGCGGTCGCGCTGACCCGCGATCTGGTCAACACCCCGCCCAACGACCTCTACCCGCAGACCTTCTCCGAGCGGGCGGCCGCGGCGGCCCGCGAACGCGGCCTCGCCGTCGAGATCCTCGACGAGAAGGCGCTGCGCCGCGGCAAGTTCGGGGCGCTCCTCGGCGTCGGCCAAGGCAGCGTGCATCCGCCCCGGCTCGTCCGGATCTCCTATCGACCGGCCCGTCCGCGCGCGCACGTGGCCCTCGTCGGCAAGGGCATCACGTTCGACTCCGGCGGGCTGAACCTCAAGACGGCGAACCTCACCTGGATGAAGTCCGACATGGGCGGGGCGGCCGCGGTCATCGCGAGCACGATTGCCCTGGCCACGCTGAAGGTTCCGATCGCCGTCACGGCCACGGTGCCGATGGCCGAGAACATGCCGTCCGGCACGTCCTACCGCCCGTCCGACATCCTGACCATGCGCGACGGCAGCACCGTCGAGGTCGGCGACACCGACGCCGAGGGCCGCCTCGTGCTGGCCGACGCGATCAGCCGCGCGGTCGAGGACGCGCCCGACCGGCTGATCGAGGCGTCCACGCTCACCGGCGCGCAACTGATCGCGCTCGGGCCGCGGGTGATCGGGGCCATGGGCGAGCCGGGTTGGCGGGACGAGGTGGTGGCCGCCGCCCGCGACGCCGGCGAGGCTGCGTGGGCGATGCCGCTCCCCGACGAGCTGCGCAAGGGCCTCGACTCCCCCGTGGCCGATCTGGTCAACGTCCCCACCGAGCGGTACGGCGGCATGCTGGTCGGCGGCGTCTTCCTGGCCGAGTTCATCCCGGACGGGCTGCCCTGGGTGCATCTGGACATCGCCGGACCGGCGTTCAACCAGGGCGGGGCCCGCGACTACACGCCGAAGGGCGGGACCGGCGCCGGCGTGCGGACAATCATCGCGGCTGTCGAGCGACTCGCGGCCGGCTGACGGCGATCGCGTCGTCGGCCGTCTGCACGGCGCGCTCCCACCGCAGATGCAGGCTGCGGTAGGCCCGCGCCCGGATCCGTTCGGCGTGCACGGCCGCCCACCCGCAGAGGATCGCGAGCGGCAGTTCCCCGCACAGGGCCAACACGATCGCGAGCGCCATCTCGCCGTGGCCGGCCGAACTGGTGAACACGTCGAACCAGGCGTCCACGACGAGCATCATCGACGCGACCGCCGCGACGCTGCCGGTGGCCGCGTGCCGGCGCAGCGCGCAGAACGCGAGCACGGCGAGCATCGTGCACATGGCGCAGTCGAAGCCGAGCCACGCGACGTCGTAGTGCTGGGAGCGGACCTTCGCCGGCAGGGTGAAGCCGAGATAGATAATCCAGGGCAGGAAACCGACCACGCTGCCGATTGCGAGGGGTCCGATCCAACGCGGCAACGGCAGCCGATCGGCCCGCCGCGCGCCGGTCAGGGCCGCCTCGATCGCCGGGATGGGGGTGCCCGACGGCAGGTCGTCGGGCGGATCGGAGCGCGGGAACGGCAGTGGGCGCGGGCGCGGATGACCGCGGCGTTCCGGCGCTCTCACGTGGCTGGTCCCAACCGGCCGGGACCCTCGCCACCCGGCCGGTGCTGGGCGGTCCATTCGCGCATGCGTTGGGGATACCCCACCTTGACCGCGTCATACAGCGGGACGGCATGTTTCTTGGCCAATGTGGTCGCGGCGTCCGGCCCGTCGACGCGGCGCCGCGTCCATTCGCCGTCGGCGGCGACCAGCACGACGGTGGTGTCGGTGACGGTGGTGCGCGGCTCGATGTAGGCCTCGACGCCGTGCCGGGTGCGCAGGAAATCGCGGAGATGGTCGAGGTCGGCCGAGGTCGCCGAGCGCAGCGTGCCAGGGCGGCCCTTGCGGCGCCCGAGCAGACCCATCGTCGACTCCTGATCTGGTCGGCCCGCGCTACCGGTGGCGGGCTGTCTCGCCATCATGACACCGTCGCCTCAGAACCGGCCGTGAAGACGGGCTACTGCCGGGTAGGCCACCGCGCTGCGGCGCGGCCGACCGCAGTGCCAAGATGGGACGGACCAGCAAAACGGTCCGCGCCGAAACGAGCAGGAGCACCCGTGACAGACAAGCAGTCCGATCTCGTCATCCTGGGCGGCGGCAGTGGCGGCTACGCCGCCGCGCTGCGGGCCGCGGAACTCGGCAAGTCGGTCGTGCTCATCGAGAAGGACAAGGTCGGCGGCACCTGCCTGCACCGCGGCTGCATCCCGACCAAGGCTCTGCTGCACGCCGGTGAGATCGCCGACGGCGCCCGCGAAAGCGCCACCTTCGGCGTCAACGCCACCTTCGAGGGCATCGACATGGCCGGCGTCCACAAATACAAGGACGGCGTCGTCTCGAAGAACTTCAAGGGCCTGCAGGGGCTGATCAAGGGCCGCGGCATCGAGATCGTCGACGGCGAGGGCCGCCTCGTGGGCCTGAAGACGGTCCAGGTCGGCAACGACACGTACACCGGCGCCAACCTGATCCTGGCCACCGGTTCCTATTCCCGCACCCTGCCCGGCCTCGACCTCGACGGCGAGCGGGTCATCGCCAGCGAGCACGCGCTCACCATCGATCACGTCCCCGAGACGGCGATCGTCCTGGGGGGCGGCGTCATCGGCTGCGAGTTCGCGTCGGCCTGGACCTCGTTCGGCACCAAGGTGACCATCGTCGAGGCGCTGCCGCATCTCGTCCCGCTCGAGGACGAGGCCAGCTCCAAGCTGCTCGAGCGGGCGTTCCGCCGGCGCGGGATCGGCTTCAAGCTCGGCGCCCGGTTCGAGAAGGTCGAGCGCACCGACAGCGGAGTTCAGGTCACCCTCGAGGGCGGCGACACGCTGGACGCCGAGCTGTTGCTGGTTTCGGTCGGCCGGGGTCCGACCTCGGCCGATCTCGGCTACGACGAGCAGGGCATCGCGATGGACCGTGGCTTCGTCACGGTCGACGAGTACTGCCGAACGTCGGTGGACGGCGTCTATGCCGTCGGCGACCTCATCCCCACGCTGCAGCTCGCGCACGTGGGCTTCGCCGAGGGCATCCTGGTCGCCGAGCACATCGCCGGGCTGCCGGTGGTCCCGATCGACTACGCCGGCGTGCCGCGCATCACCTACAGCCAGCCCGAGGTGGCCTCGGTTGGTTACACCGAGAGCCAGGCCGCCGAGAAGTACGGCGCCGACAACATCACCAGCGTCACCTACGACCTGTCCGGCAACGGCCGCAGCGCAATCCTCAACACCCGCGGCGCGGTGAAGCTGATCGCCGAGAAGGACGGCCCGGTACTGGGCATCCACATCGTGGGCGACCGCGTCGGCGAGCTCATCGCCGAAGCCCAGCTCATCTACAACTGGGAGGCGCTGCCGAACGAGGTGGCGCAGCTCATCCATCCGCACCCGACGCAATCCGAGGCCATCGGCGAGGCGCACCTGCTTCTCGCCGGCAAGCCGTTGCACGTGCACGAGTGACCTGTTCCGCCTGCCCACCGTTGCTGATGGACTTTCGCTGAAGGAGCAGACAAGACCATGCCGACGTCCGTGACCATGCCCCGCCTGGGTGAGAGCGTCACCGAGGGAACAGTGACCCGCTGGCTCAAGGCCGAGGGCGAGCACGTCGACGCCGACGAGCCGTTGCTCGAGGTCTCCACCGACAAGGTCGACACCGAGGTTCCGTCCCCCGCCTCCGGCACGCTGCTGTCGATCAAGGTGCAAGAGGACGAGACCGTCGAGATCGGGGTCGAACTCGCCGTGATCGGCGACGCCGGTGAGGACGGCGATGGCGCGGGCGAGTCCGCCCCCGCGGCGGCCGAACCAGAGCCGGAAACCGAACCCGAGAAGGAGCCCGAACCCGAGAAGGAGCCCGAACCCGAGCCTGAGCCGGACCCCGAGCCCGAGCCCGAGAAGGAGAAGGAGCCGGAGAAGGAGCCGGAGAAGGAGCCCGAACCGGCCAAGGCCGAGGCCAAACGGCCGGCCCCGGCGCCCACGCCGGCCCCGGGCGCGGCTGCCGCCGCGCCGCCAGTCGCCGCCGAACCGGAGCCGAGTGCAGCCGCCGACAGCGGCGCGAGCCGGGCCGCTGACGACGAGGTCGCCGGTACCTACGTGACGCCGTTGGTGCGCAAGCTCGCCGCCGAGCACGGCATCGACCTGTCCTCGATCGAGGGCACCGGAGTCGGCGGCCGGATCCGCAAGTCCGATGTGCTCGCCGCCGCCGAGAAGCCGGCCGCGCCGGAGCCGGCCGCGGCCCCGCCGGCCGGGTCCGCCGCGGCGTCGACCCCCGCTGCGGCCGCAGCCTCGCAGCGCGGCAAGGTCGAGCCGATGTCGCGCATGCGGCAGGTGATCGCCACCCGGATGGTCGAATCGCTGCAGACCTCGGCCCAGCTCACCACGGTGGTCGAGGTCGACGTCACCCGGATCGCCCGGCTGCGCGACGTCGCCAAGAAGGAGTTCGAGGCGCGCGAGGGCGTCAAGCTGTCGTTCCTGCCGTTCTTCGCCGTGGCCGCGATCGAGGCGCTCAAGGCGCACCCGATCGTCAACGCGTCGGTCGACATGGACGCCAAGACGATCACGTACCACGATGCCGAGCACCTGGGCATCGCCGTCGACACCGACCGCGGCCTGCTGGTCCCGGTGATCCACGACGCCGGTGACCTCAACCTCGGCGGTATCGCGCGCAAGATCGCCGACCTGGCCGAGCGCACCCGCGCCAACAAGGTCAGCCCTGATGAGCTGGGCGGAGGCACCTTCACGCTGACCAACACCGGCAGCCGCGGCGCCCTGTTCGACACGCCGATCATCAACCAGCCGCAGGTGGGCATCCTCGGCACCGGGGCGGTCGTCAAGCGTCCGGTCGTGGTCACCAGCGCCGATCTGGGCGAGACCATCGCGATCCGGTCGATGGTGTTCCTCGCCCTGTCCTACGACCACCGCGTCGTCGACGGCGCCGACGCCGCCCGGTTCCTGGTCACGATGAAGGAGCGGCTCGAGGCCGGGGTGTTCGAACGGTCACTGGGGCTCAGCTGATTTATGGAGATCGTCCTTGCCGGTGCGTCCGGTCTGATCGGCCGGGCGCTGGGCGCGTCCCTTCGCGCCGGCGGGCACCGGGTCAAGACGCTCGTGCGGCGGCCGGCCACCGAGCCGGACACCGACGCGTGGGATCCGGGGCGGGGCCGCGTTGACCCGGACTTCCTGGTCGGGGCCGATGCGGTCGTATGCCTGTCCGGCGTGGGGGTCGGCGATCACCGCTGGAGCGACTCGTACAAGCACGAGATCGTCCAGAGCCGGGTCGACAGCGTCTCGACGCTCGCCCGCGCACTGGCCGATCTGCGCGGGGCCGGCCGTGGGCCGAACACCTTCTTGGTCGCGTCGGCAGTCGGCTACTACGGCGACACCGGCGACCGCGAGATCGACGAGCAGGAGCCGCCTGGCGACTCGTTTCTGTCCGAGGTCTGCGTGCAATGGGAATCCGCCGCCGATGCCGCGCGCGAGGCCGGTGTGCGGGTCACACACCTGCGCACCGGACTGGTGCTCGCCCGGGACGGCGGCCTGCTGAAGCGCTTGCGCCCGCTCGTCAAGGCCGGCATCGCCGGCAAGCTCGGCGACGGCCGGCAGTTCATGCCCTGGATCTCGCTCACCGACGAGATCGCCGCGATCTGTTTCCTGCTCGAGCACGACGCTGGCCGGCGGGGTCAACCTGACCGGGCCGGACCCGGTGCGCAACGCCGACTTCACCAAGCTGCTCGGCCGGCTGCTGCATCGCCCGACGGTGCTTCCGGTTCCGGGGTTCGCGGCCAAAGCCGCCCTCGGCGAGTTCGCCGAGGACGTGCTGACCGGCCAGCGGGCCCGGCCCGCGCGGCTGCTGGCCGCCGGCTTCGTCTTCACCCACGCGGACCTGGAGGCCGCGCTCCGCTCCGAACTGGACTGACCGATCGGACGTCTGGTCCGACCGCTCACGGCAACAGCCCGCGTTGGGCGGCGATGCGCGGCCCGTCAGCCGTGCGGACGAGCTCGACCCGCAGCGCCACCGGCCCAGTGCCCGCGGCCCCCGCCCGTACCCGTCCACTACAGATCAGTCGCGACGGCGCCAGCCTCGCCGACACGGTGAGGATCACGCTGCGCCCGGCCGGATGCGCCCGCGCCCCGGTGTACGTGGTGCGCACCCCGACCAGCACGCAGCCCTCGGGGACGAGGCGGTCGAGCAGCCGGGTGTCGGCCCTGAGCAGTGGGCCGGGCGTGTAGACCCGCCGCAGCCGGCCCGGATCGCGGCGGGCGAATGCCTCGCCCCGGACCGCGTCGAGCCGATGCAGTGTCGCCACCCACCGGTCGGTCACGGTCGTCATGCGCGCCGGCGGCGGAGTCGACCCGTGGCCGGACGTGCGCGCGATCGGCTCGAGCTGAAGTTGAGCCTTGATGGTGGGCCGGGGATGCGGACTGGATTTGGCGCCGCTGCGGGCCCAGACCAGCCCGGCGACGGCGAGCACCGCCACGATCGCCACCGCCCCGGCGAGCGGGGCGCGAGCCCATCGGGGCCACGACCATCGGCGGGCCGACGGGGGGGCGACGACCGGCCGCGGGCGCGGCCCGACCATCCGGGTCGGTGGCGCGCCGCCCCCGGCGGGCAGGTGGGCGCCCGGACGCTCGAACGCCGGGCGGGCGGGAACGGCGCCCGTCCGCGCCGCGCCGTTGCGCGGCGGCGCGGCATGCCGGGGACCGACCCAGACCTGATCGTGTCGGGCCAAGCCCGCGGTCAGTTCGAGCGCCACCGGAGTGGCACTGTGTCGCAGGTCGAGGGCGAGCTCCGCGGCGGTGCCCCGGCGCTGCGGATCGGCCGCCAGAGCGCGGTTCAGGACCGCCACCATCGCCGGCTCGACGCCGGCCCGCAGCAGGCGGCCGACGGCGTCGACCTCGCCGACCCGCGCGGCGTCGAGCGTGGCCGCGGCGGTGTCGCCCATCCACGGTGGCGACCCGGTGAGGGCATGCAGCGCTACTCCGCCGAGCATGTGCACATCGCTCGGCGGCCCCGGCACCCCGCCCGCGGCCACGGTCGGGTCGAGGTAGGCCGCCGCCGCGGCCGCCGGCGCGTCGTCACCGGTGAGCCGGGCCACCCCCACGTCGGCCAGGAAGGCGACACCCTCGGCCGAGAACAGGATGTTGGCGGCGCTGATGTCGCCGTGCACGACACCCTCGTCGTGCAGGTAGGCCACGGCGGCCGCGACCGGGCTGATCGCGGTGACCACCTCGCCGGGCGACACCCGGCCGCGCGCGGTCAGCAGGTCGGCCAGCGAGCCGCCGGCCGCGAGGTCGAGGACGAGCACGAGCGCGTCGTCGGTCTCGATCATCGAGTGCAGCCGGATCAGGTTGGGGTGGTCGAGCGCGGCCAGCAGCGCCGCCTCGGCCCGGGCCCGCCGCCGCTGGTCGTCATCGTCGACGGCGATGCGCTTGAGGGCCACCGCGGCGCCCGTCGACGTGACCTGCGCCTGCCACACCTCGCCGGCGCCGCCACACCCCAGCCGCCGCTGCAGCGTGTATCCCCGCACCGTGAACGGACCGGTCGTCATCAGCCGACGGTAGGGCGGGATTGACGCCGGCCCGCGGTTGTCCACAGCCCGAGTTCGGCCACTGCCCACAGTTGTCCGCGCTTCCCGGCGGTATGACGCCGGGAAGCGCGGACAACTTCGAATCGCAGCGGATCAGGACGTGCTGGTGATCCGCAACAACACCGAACCGTGTGCGGGGATCGATGGGACGGCAATGCTGCCGTGCGCCGGCGTCCACTTTTTGGTCCAGAGGTCCTGGGCCGTATAGGAGCCGGAGTCGGAGAGCCCGAGCGAGCTCATCGAGCTCGTGGCTCCGGACCAGGCCGTGTCGCCGGCGTTGAAGAAGACGACCGCGACATCACCCCCGGCCAGCGGCTTGGCCAGCACCCAGTGCCCGTCGGCGTTCGACACCACATCGGCCTGCACCCCGAGTGGATCCTGATCGACCGCGATCACCTTGTGGTTGGTGTAGATCGCCAGGTTCTGCGCCGCCATGTTCACGACGTCGGTGCCGGCGATCAGCGGCGCGGCCTCGATCGACCACAGGTTCAGCTCGGTCTGACCCTCGGTGGTGGTCATGCCACTGATGCCGACCTTGTCACCGGACGGGTGCGCGGCGCCGAGCGGCGCGGTGAGCGTGACGCCGGTACCGGTCGGGCCGATCACGGTGGTCGCCAGCGGCGCAGCGGCGCCCAGCGCCGGCGTGAACGTGATCCCGGTGCCGTCGGCGCGGGTGGCCGTGCCGGCCGGGTGCGCCGCCGTCAGGGCCGGCGCGAAGCTGACCCCGGTGCCGGGTTTGCTCAGGTCCACGACCGCGGCACCGCGGAATCCGCCGCTGTGCGCGAGCCCAAGAGCCGGCGTGACGTCCACACCGGTGCCGGTGGCGCCGGCGGTGCCCACTGCGGTGATCGTGACGACCTCGCGGTTGGCGCCGGTGTCGACGGCCAGGGCGTCGCCCG
The DNA here is from genome assembly GCA_963764485.1 of uncultured Actinomycetota bacterium. Lineage (GTDB taxonomy): Bacteria > Actinomycetota > Actinomycetes > Mycobacteriales > Jatrophihabitantaceae > Jatrophihabitans. Next base: position 947,587 of record CAVXSM010000001.1, read on the forward strand.
CGGCCAGGCCGGCCACGCTGGCCACCTTCAGGTTGGTCGCGCCCGGCGTGACCGCGGACGAGAGCGTGGTGGTCGTGGCCGGCGTCCCCACCGCCGTGACGACGGGCGACTCGGCCGACGCTCCGGTGCCGATCATGATCGGCTGCCCGACGGTCATCCCGTTCACCCCGGCGACTTTGACGTTGGTGTCGCCGGCTGCGGCGTCGGTGATGAGCGTGCTTGTGCCGCCTGCTGTGCCTACGGCGGTGACGGTGCCGGGTTCGGCCGCGCTGCCCACGCCGACGGTAATGGGGCCGCCGACGGTGAAGCCAGTGGTGTTCGCGACCTTGACCGTGCTGTCGCCAGCGCTCGCCGGCTCGAACAGCGTCGTGTTGGTCGCCGCGGTGCCGACCGACGCCACGGTGCGGCTCTCGAGATCACCGCCTGCGGCCGACCCGATGGTGATCGGGCTGCCCGGGATCGCCGAGGCGACGCTGTCGACCTTCACCGTCGTGTCACCGGCCGCGGCCGGCGCAGCCAGGATCGTCATCGTGCCCGTCCCGACCTCGAGCATGTCGGGGTCGTTCCAGTGGCCGGGGCCGGCGTACTGCGCCAGTACCGAGTTCTTGGTGAAGTTGGTGAGCATGCTGGCGAAGTTCGGCCGGATGTCCGAGGTCGACCGCCAGAGGTTCGACATGGTCGCCCCCCACAGCCAGGACTGCCCGGCCTCGGTGTGTTCGCAGATGCTGTAGACGATGTCGCGACCGGTGGCCCGCAACGCCTGGGACATCACCTTGTAGGCGGCCTTATAGCCGGCCGGCGTGGGCGGGATCTGCGGCGGCAGGTTGCAGTCGTCGTACTTCAGGTAGTCGACGCCCCACTTGGCGAAATCGGCGGCGTCGGTGCGCTCGTGGCCGTAGCTGCCGGCCAGCCCTTGGCAGGTGGCGGTCCCGATGTCCTCGTAGATGCCGAGCTTCAGGCCCAGGCTGTGGACATAGTCGGCAACGGCCTTGATGCCGTCGGGAAAGTAGGTCGGGTCGGGGATCAGGTGCCCGGCGGCGTCGCGCCCGGCGGCGATCTTGTCGGCCGCGCCGGTGGTGACGTTGCGGCCGTTCATCCAGCAGTCGTCGATGTTGACGTAGTCGTAGCCCGCCTTCTGCATGCCATCGGTGTGCATCGCCAGCGCGGTCTGCTCGATAAGGGACTGCGAGACGTTGCAGGCGAAGGCGTTCCAATCGTTGAAGCCCATGGGCGGGGTCAGGGCGAGGCCGCGATACGCCGGTGAGTTCGTCCCGGCCTGGGCGGCGGCCGCCCCGCTGCCGACGCTGAGGCCGATGGCCGCGAGCGCCGCCGCCGCGAGGGCCCCGGCGCGGAGCAGTCGATGGTTGCGTTCGTGTCGATCCATGTGTGGTCGTCCCGTCCTCGGCCGCGCCCCGCGCGGCAACCTGATAACCGAAGTTCCGCTCACGGTTCAACAGAAGCAACCACAACACGCCAGAATCGGAACAGAACGAACTCATCGTCGCTCCTTTTGGCGGAGGATCAACCCAGACGGACTGTGGGAAACATATGAATTCGGACTGTCGGATTCTGTTTGATTCGCTCCCGGCCGCATCCACATAGTTGTCCGCGCTTCCCGGCGTCATAGCGCCGGGAAGCGCGGACAACTTTTGAAAGGAGGGGAATTCAGTCCCGCGCGGAAGCGGCGGCCAGCTTCGACGGCCACCAGATCTTCTTGCCGATCTCGTGGCTGAGGGCCGGCACCAGGATCGAGCGGACGACGATCGTGTCGAGCAGGACCCCGAACGCGACCGCGAACCCGATCTCGGCGAGGAACACGATCGGCAGCACCCCGAGGACCACGAACGTGGCCGCCAGCACGCAACCGGCCGAGGTGATCACGCCGCCGGTCACGGCGAGCCCGCGGATCACCCCCTGTTTCGTCCCGTGTTCGAGCGTCTCTTCCCTGACCCGGGTCATCAGGAAGATGTTGTAGTCGATCCCCAACGCCACCAGGAAGATGAAGGCGAAGAGTGGGAACGCCGGATCAGAGTTCGCGAAGTGGAACACGTGGTTGAACACCAACGCGCTCACGCCCAGGGCGGCCAGGAACGACAGCACCACCGTGGCGATGAGGATCAACGGTGCGATCAGCGCCCGCAGCACCAGGCCGAGAACCAGCAGGATGACGAGGAGCACGATCGGGATGATCAGGTTGCGGTCGTGCCGCGACGCGTCCTGGACATCGAGGTTGACCGCCGATTGGCCGCCGACGAGAGCATCGGCCCCGTCGAGCTTGTTCAACGCTGTGCGCAGATCCCGGATGGTCTGGTACGCCGCGTTGGAGTCGTAGTTCGACGTGAGCGTGGCATTGATCAACGTCTTGCCGTTCTGCGGCTTCACCTGGAACCGCGGCGTCGCGCAGCCGTTGGCCCCGAACACCGACCGGACGGCGGTGGGATGCGTCCTGACGTAGTCGGGGGTCAGGAACTGCGAGACGGCACCGAAATCGGTCGCGACGCACACCTGATCAGCCTCGATGCCCTTCACCTTCGCCGCGGCCGCGATCACCTGATCGCTCTTGTCGGCCGGGGCAAGGATGACGGCCGGCGCGCCGGCGCCCCGGTTGAAGTTGTCGTTGTAGATGTGCTGGCCGGTGATCGCGTCGGGCTTGCTGGTGAAACCCTTCTCGGTGGAGAGGCCACCCGTCTTGAGGGTGAAGATGCCGGCGACGCAGGCGAGCAGCACGATTCCGGCGCCGAGCCAGCCCCGCCGGTAGTGCTGGGCGAGCGACTTGGAGAACCGTCCCCACACGCCGTGCACGACGAGAATGTCGGTCTGGTGGTCGAGACGTGGGCGCTTCGGCCAGAAGATCCACCGCCCGAACAGAACCAACAACACGGGGAGCACCGTCAGCATCACGACGACGGTGCAGCCGATACCGATCGCGCACACCGGTCCGAGCCCGGCCGTCGAGTTGAGTTCGGCGAAGGTCAGGCAAATGAGACCGAGGATGACGGTGACGGCTGAGGCGATGATCGGTGGTGCCGCGCCCTTCCAGGCCGCGATCATCGCGTCGACCCGGCTCTCGTACTCGTGCAGCTCCTCTCGATATCGGCTAATGAGGAGCAGCGCATAGTCGGTGCCCGCGCCGATGACGAGCACGGACAGGATGCCCTGACTCTGGCCATTGAGCGTGATGGCTCCGCTCTTCGCCAGCCCGTAGATGACGATCGCCGCTGCGCCCAGCGCCAGGACGGCGCAGACGATCGGAAACGCCCACAGGATGGGGCTGCGGTAGACGATGAGCAGGATGAAGACGACGACGAGGCCGGCCGACAGCAGCAACGCCCCGTCAAGCCCGTTGAAGGCATCGATGAAGGCGGCGAGGATGCCGCCCGCGCCGGCGCTGTGCACGGCGAGCCCTGATGGCGCGTCCTTGCGGGCGATTTTCAGCACGGCCTTCTCGGCGTTGACCAGATCGGGGCCCTTCGCCGACTTCCCGTGGTTCTTGCCGATGAGCGGCACCGACACCGCCGCTACCGAACTGTCCTTCTGCGAGTACACCGGCGCGGCTACCTCGTCGGCCGCCACACCCTTGACGGTCTTGAACTGGACGACGTCGGCGGCGATCTTCTGCTTGTCGGCCGGCGTCAGCCCGCCCTTGTGCTGATAGACGACAAAGCCGGGAATCGATTGGATCGTGGTGAACTTCTGCTGCTCGTTGGCGACCTTGGTGGAGTCGGCCGAACTCGGCAGGAAGGACGAATTGTCGTTCTTCTGGACGTCGGCCAGCTTGCCCTGATACGAACCACCGGCTGCACCGACCAGGAAGAACAGCACCGCGAGCGCGGCGAAAACCCAGACGAATCGTGGTCGGCGAGACTTCGCACCGGTCTGTTCCGGTGCCTCGTCGATCAAAGTCATGAAAACCTCCTCAGGCGTTCTGAGCACGGTATCGACTAGGGGCGACTTCTTTCGATGGGGTTGCCCCCCGATTCAGCCCTGACTTTCGTCATGAGAGATGACCGGATCCTCGGTAGGTTTGTGACGTGCCCGCTCTGCAGACCATCCGCGCGGGCCTGGTGCCGTACGACGAGGCCTGGGCCCGGCAACGCAAGATCCACGCCGGTGTGGTCGCCGGCACCACGCCGGACACCGCGCTGTTGCTCGAGCATCCGCCGGTCTACACGGCCGGCAAACGCACCGAGGCGTGGGAGCGTCCGCTCGACGGCACGCCGGTGATCGACGTCGACCGGGGCGGCAAGATCACGTGGCACGGCCCGGGCCAACTCGTCGGTTACCCCATCGTCCGGCTCCCCGATCCGATCGACGTGGTCGCCTACGTGCGCCGCATGGAGACCGTGCTGATCGACGTCTGCGCCGACCTCGGGCTGACCGCGGGGCGCATCGAGGGCCGCAGCGGGGTCTGGCTCACCGCCGATGACACCCGTCCCGACCGCAAGGTCGCGGCCATCGGCATCCGCGTGGCGCAGGGCGTCACGCTGCACGGATTCGCCATCAACTGCGACCCCGACCTCACCTATTTCGACCGCATCGTGCCCTGCGGCATCAGCGATGCCGGTGTCACGTCACTCACCGCAGAACTCGGTCGCGACGTGCCGGTCGCCGAGGTACTGCCCCTTGTCGAACGACGGCTGCCGAGCCTGCTCGCCCACTCTGTCGCTGCCGTGTAGGCGTCGTTGGCCAGACACGCGAAAGCCGTCGATCGGCGATCCCGCACGATCCGGCTCTCGACGATCCTGGTCGTTTGGCTCGGCGGTCTCGGAGCCGGCTTCTTCGGACTGCTCGGCGCCGCCGCCCGCTACGGGTGCGGCAACAACGATCACGGGCTCGCCTGCCGCGGCTCCGGATCGCTGCTGGCGGTCTTGATCGTGCTCGCCGTGGTCGCCGTCGTGACCACGGTCACGGTGGTCACGCATGACCGCTCACCCCAGCGCGTCGTGGCCGTCGGAATCCTCGGGCTGGTCGCACTGTTCCTTTGCTTCCTCGCCGCGCGCGGGCTGCTCGGAACCGTCTAGAGCGACCGGCGGCGCGGCGTAGGCTCGATCACGTGACTGCCGTACGCCCCACGCCGCCGGCCGGCCGCCGGCTGTTGCGCATCGAAGCGCGCAACACCGAGACCCCGATCGAGCGCAAGCCCGAGTGGATCAAGACCCGGGCCAAGATGGGTCCCGAGTACACCGAGCTCAAGGCGCTGGTGCAGCGCGAGGGCCTGCACACCGTGTGCCAGGCCGCCGGTTGCCCGAACATCTACGAGTGCTGGGAAGACCGCGAAGCCACGTTCCTGATCGGCGGCGACCAGTGCACGCGGCGCTGTGACTTCTGCCAGATCGACACCGGGCGCCCGCTGCCGCTCGACCGCGATGAGCCGCGCCGGGTCGCCGAAAGCGTCCAGGCGATGGGCCTGCGCTACGCCACTATCACCGGCGTGGCGCGCGACGACCTCGCCGACGGCGGCGCCTGGCTCTACGCCGAGACGGTCCGCCAGATCCATCTCGTCAATCCCGGCACCGGCGTCGAGCTGCTCGCGCCCGACTTCAACGCGATCCCGGAACTGTTGGCCGAGGTCTTCGCCAGCCGGCCCGAGGTCTTCGCACACAACATCGAGACTGTGCCGCGCATCTTCAAGCGCATCCGGCCGGGCTTTCGCTACGAGCGATCGCTCGACGTCATTCGCGCCGCGCGGGCCGACGGGTTGGTCACCAAGTCCAACCTCATCCTCGGCATGGGCGAGGAGCGGGCCGAGGTCAGTGCGGCGCTACAGGACCTGCACGACGCCGGCTGCGAGCTCATCACCATCACGCAGTACCTGCGCCCGTCCCCCAAGCACCACCCGGTCGAGCGCTGGGTGAAGCCCGACGAGTTCGTCGAGCTGCGCGAGGAGGCCGAAGAGATCGGGTTCGCCGGCGTCATGAGTGGACCGCTCGTCCGCTCGTCCTACCGCGCCGGCCGCCTCTACCAGCAAGCGATCGCCGCCCGCGCCTGAGCAGACGACCCGCCTCGCCCGGCTGACCGAACCCGGTAAGGGCCACACGAAAATCTCACGCGGGACGGACGACCGCCGGATCGGGACGTTGGCCCCGCCCATCTATCCTTGCTGCGAGTGACACAGAGCAGGAGACACAGTGGCGAAATCCGCCGGGCCCAACAAGCCCGCGAAGCTCAGTCGGGCCGATAAGAAGGTCCGCCGCGCCAGTAAGCGCGAGAAGCGGCGTGAGTCCTTCCGCAACATCGGCCAGGCCTTCAGCCTGACCCGCAAGCAGGACCCCAAGTTCCTGCCGGTACTGGTGATGTGGGCCGTGCTCGCCGGGGCGGTGCTCTACCTCCTCGTCTTCCTCATCACCGACTCGCCCTACCTGCCGATCCCGCTGGCCGTCATCTCGGCGCTGGTGGTCGGAATGTTCGTGTTCTCCCGCCGGGCGCAGCGGACGATGTTCGCCCAGGCCGAGGGGCAGGCCGGCGCGGCCGGCTGGATGCTCAAGCAGCAACTGCGCGGCGACTGGCGTCTCACCGAGGCCGTGGCCGGCACGACCCAGCTCGATGCCGTGCACCGGCTGGTCGGGCGCCCCGGCGTGGTCCTGGTCGGCGAGGGCGCGGCGCACCGGGTCCGCGGTCTGATCGCCCAGGAGAAGAAGCGGACGGCTCGCGTGGTCGGCGACACGCCCATCTACGACATCACCATCGGTACCGGCGAGGGCGACGTCCGGCTGTCCAAGCTCAACCGCTACCTGCTCAAGCTGCCGGCGAACCTCTCCAAGGACCAGGTCGGCGCGCTCGAGAAGCGGCTCGCCGCGCTCGGCGGCAGCCGGGCCCTGGGCCTGCCCAAGGGACCGATGCCCCCCGGCGCGAAGATGCGCAACGTTCAGCGCACCGTCCGCCGTCGCAGCTGACGGCGCACCGCCGAGGATCAGGGGCGTACGTGACCGCACCGCAGACGCATCGCGGCGAGAAGATCGGGCTGCCGGCCGAGGGGCCGGGCTCGCTCTCAGCGACCGGCCCCCGACTGGTGGCCTTCCTGGTCGACGCGGTCGCGTCCGGCCTGGTGGCGGCGCTGTTCGTCCGGCACCACAGCGGCAGCACTTTCGCCGACCGCCTGCCGGGCAGCTGGAGCCTCATCCCGTTCGCGCTCGATTACATCGTCGGCGTGCTCGTCGCCGGTCGCACCGTGGGCATGTATCTCGCCGGCCTGCGCGTCGTGCGGGTGCAGCAACCGGTGGCCGTGGGGCCGCTGCGGGTGATCGCCCGCACGGCCCTGCTCTTCCTGCTCGTTCCGGCGGTGATCTTCGACCGCGACGGGCGTGGATTGCACGACCGGCTCACCGACACCGCCGTCGTCCGAGCGTGACCGATGTGCCAGGCTTTCGGCGGGCGCGAAACCTCCCGGAAACATTCGGGACACCGGCAGGCAACCGCGCAAACATAGGTTCGCGGCTCCAACACTGTGCAACGGAGGACGGATGTTCACTAGCTCCGACGAGGTCCTGAGCTTCATCAAGGCTGAAGGCGTCGAATTCGTCGACGTCCGCTTCACGGACCTGCCCGGCCAGCAGCAGCACTTCAACGTGCCGGCCGCCACGCTGCCGAGTGACTTCTTCACCGAAGGCGCGATGTTCGACGGCTCGTCGATCCGCGGATTCGCAGCGATCCATAAGTCGGACATGAAGCTCATCCCCGACGTGACGACCGCGTTCGTCGATCCGTTCCGCCACGCGAAGACGCTCAACGTCGCGTTCTCCATCGTCGAGCCGCGCACCGGCGAGCCCTATGAGCGCGATCCGCGCCAGGTTGCGGCCAAGGCCGAGGAGTGGCTGAAGACCACCGGTATCGCCGACACTGCGTTCTTCGGCCCCGAGGCCGAGTTCTACGTCTTCGACGACGTTCGGTTCCAGACCTCGCAGAACGCCGGGTACTACCACATCGACTCGATCGAAGGCGCCTGGAACACCGGCCGGGTCGAGGAGGGCGGCAACCGGGGTTATAAGACGCGCTACAAGGGCGGGTACTTCCCCGTGCCACCGGTCGACCACTACGCCGACCTGCGCGACCAGATGAGCCTCGCGCTCATCCAGGCGGGCCTGAAGCTCGAGCGCGCCCACCACGAGGTCGGCACCGCCGGCCAGGCCGAGATCAACTACGAGTTCAACTCGTTGCAGGCCGCGGCCGACGACGTCCAGAAGTTCAAGTACATCATCAAGAACGTCGCGTGGGCGGCGGGCAAGACCGCGACGTTCATGCCGAAGCCGCTGTTCGGCGACAACGGTTCGGGCATGCACTGCCACCAGTCGCTGTGGAAGGACGGCGCTCCGCTGTTCTACGACGAGCTCGGCTATGCCGGGCTGTCCGATACCGCGCGCTACTACATCGGCGGCCTGCTGCACCACGCGCCGTCGCTCTTGGCCTTCACCAACCCGACCGTCAACAGCTACCACCGGCTCGTGCCGGGCTTCGAGGCTCCGGTCAACCTCGTCTACAGCGCGGGCAATCGCTCGGCCTGCATCCGGGTACCGATCACCGGAACGAACGCCAAGGCCAAGCGCATCGAGTTCCGCGTCCCCGACCCGTCGGCCAACCCGTACCTCGCGTTCTCGGCGATGTTGATGGCCGGTGTCGACGGGATCCGGAACAAGATCGAGCCGCCGGCGCCGATCGACAAGGACCTTTACGAGTTGCCCCCGGACGAGGCCGCGGCCATCGCCCAGGTGCCCGGGTCGCTCAATGCCGTGCTCGACTCGCTCGAGGCCGACCACGAGTACCTCACCGAGGGCGGCGTCTTCACCGACGATCTCATCGACGCCTGGATCGGCTACAAGCGCGCGAACGAGATCGACCCGATCCGCCTGCGTCCCCACCCGCACGAGTTCGAGCTCTACTACGACGTGTGAGCTAGTTCGACGGCAGGGGCCCCGGATGCCGGGGCATCTGTTCGTTTCGCGACGTGATTTTCAAGATCGATTCCGCAGGGATTCCGCAGGAGATCCGTTCCAGCACGCAATCGCGGCCGCGACCGCCGCGCTTGTCGACTCGTCTCGATCGGGCCAGAGGAATGTGCGACCGCCACCCCATCCCGCCACCGCCGACATCGCGTTGCCGGCGGTGCTGCACGCGTTGTCAGACCCCGCGCGGCTGCACATCGTGGCCCACCTCGCCCGCGACGGCCAAGAGAACTGTGACGATCCGGGCGAGTCGATGACCCTGCACAAGTCGACGGTGTCGCACCACTACCGGGTGCTTCGAGAGGCGGCATCACGCTGACGACGATCGAGGGTCGCAATCGCATCGTCCGGCTGCGACAAGACGATCTCGGCACCCGGTTCCCCGGGCTGCTCGAATCCGTTCTCACCGCCCTGAACACGCCCGTGACCACCTGAACCTGCGCGAAGCCGAACGCCCATCGCCCTCGTTCCGCAACCGGATCCGCCTGCGAACCCCGAGTATCCAAAGGCGTGCCGACACACGTCGAGACAGCGCGCGGTCCGGAGACCCGGCGTAACCGCGTCCACCTCGAACTTGGACTGAACGCCGCGGCGTCACTCCGCTCCTCGTCGGGTTGGAGTTCACGAGCAAGTAGCTACACTTGTAGCTATGTCGGTTGAACCGCAGATGCCTCTCAAAGACGTGAAGAACCGCCTGTCCGAGGTGGTCGACCAGGTCGAACGCGAGCATGACCGCGTCGTCATCACCAAACACGGTCGACCCGCTGCCGTGGTCGTTAGCATCGCGGACCTCGAGTCCCTCGAAGAGACGCTCGACGTCTTGGCCCGCCCGAAACTCATCGCTCAAATCCGTCACAGCCTTGCGGAACTGGAAGCAGAGCCGGCGCTGGTTCTGAGCAGGGACGAAGCGCTGGCGCTGCGCGGCTGAGCAAGGTGCCGTTCCAGGTCGGCTGGACGCCGACATCTCGCCGCGCGTTGGTGAAGCTGCCGGAGAAGGTCGCGAGCGCGGTGATCGAGTTTTGTTACGGCCCACTCGCGGACAATCCGCGGCGCGTCGGCAAGGCGCTGCGTCTAGAACTCGAGGGTCTGCACGGTGCGCGACGCGGCGACTTTCGCATCATCCATCGCATCGGCGAAGACGAAGCACTCGTCACTATCGTCGCGATCGAGCACCGTGCCGACGCCTACCGACGCCGATGACTGTTTAGTTTCGGCGTACGACGCGGTTCAGACAGCGGCATGGTCGCGCTGCGCCACGACAGCGCCATGGAAGTCGTAGCGCACGACCGCACGCCTTAACGACGGTTGACCGACGATCGCGCGACCGACCTGCCCCTTATGTCGGATACGTCCGACGGGTTTGGCGCTCGGAGGCCCACTCCGCTTTTCGAATGCCTCCTGATCAACTACTGTGCGCGACGTCTGCAGTTCACTCGGGGAGGAAACAAAAGCATGAAACCAACGGCAATCCTGGCAGTGGCGCTCACGGCCGCCGGTCTCACCGCGGTCAGTGTCGCAGCGGCCAACGCCGCGCCGGCACCGGAAGCGACAGTCTGCAAGAACACGACTCTGGCGCCGGGGACCTATGACCGCCTGACGGTCAAGGGGACCTGTTCGGTCGACGGGGGCACTGTCCGGGTGCTGGGCAAGGCCACGCTCCGCACCCACGCCGAACTCGACGTCAACGACGGCGCGAACCTCAAGATCGGCGGCAACCTCGTACTCGAGGCCCACTCGACGTACCGCAATGCCTCCGGGTCAAGGACGCACGTCTTCGGCGACGTATGGGTCATCGGGGCGATGCTCGGGGCCGACGCGCAGGACGCGGTGTTCAAGGCCGACGGCGACGTCAACGGTAACGCGGAGGCGATCGTCGCCCTCGGCTGCACACCCGCGCACCCGTGCTTCGGCACCATGGAGTCCACGGCCAAGGCGGCATCGGTGCCGTTCGTCCAGCTGCCGGCCCTCGACACCGTGGTCATCGGTGGCAGCGTCAACCTCTACAACGTGTTCAACGCCGCGATCGACGGCGCCACGATTCACGGCGACCTGATCTCCACCGGTGGCGGGGCAGGTCCCGAGCCAGTCCAGACGGGGCTCAACTCGTTCTCGGTGAAGGACGACAACATCGGCGGTGACGTGGTGGTCGAGAACCTCGACACCAACTGGTTCGGCGTCATCCGCACCCGCGTCGGCGGCAGCGTCACGCTGACCGGCAACCAGGGCACGAACCCGGACAGCAACGAGGTGGTCGCCAACAAGATCGCCGGTGACCTCGCGTGCTACGACAACACGCCCCCGGCCCAGTTCGGGGACGCGGTCGAAGACGGTCCGTTCCCCGGTTATGGCGCGAATCGCGTCGGCGGCGACGCGCTCGGCGAGTGCGCGGACCTGACGTCACCCCCGTCCGCCTGATCCACCACGCTCGAACCGACAGGAGCCCCGCGAATTTCGCGGGGCTCCTGTTGCGTCTTCAGCCGCTGCGCGTCAACACCGAAGATCGGGCAGCGTGGTCGCGTCCACGACGGACAGGCTGAAGGTGGTGCCCTGCGGTCCCGGCGACTCGAGCTCGACGGCGAGCACACCACCGGCCGCCGCGAACTCCGGAGCGACATAACTGCCGGGCGGCAGGGCCGCGGCGGCGCCGGTCCGGATGTCGAGCACCTGTACCGCGACTCCGTTGTCCCATACGACGAACGGGACGAACAGCGCGATCGGCTTGGCCGGGTAGCCGGGGCGGGACCGAGCGACCGTGACCACCGGCCCCGCTCCGGTCCACATCCGCAATTCGGCCGACGGCCCGACCGGCCGCGACCACGCGCGGGTGCGGCCGTCGGCGAGCAGCGCGCCGAATTCCTGACCCGGCCGCAGGTCGAAGCCGGGCGGCACCGCGCCCTGACGGTGGACGACGATGCGCGGGCCGTTGGTCCAGTACACACCGCCATCGAGGGCGGTGGGATCGCCCACCGTGCCGGTGTCTAGCGGGTGTTGCCGGCCGGTGGTGAGGTCGAAGGCGTAGATGTGGTCGGGCACGATGTCGCGCCCCTCGGCCCAGTACACCGTGCCGTCGACGACGATCGGCGCTCCGATCGTCGGCCCCGCGAGCGGGTCTACCTTGTGGACGACGGTGACCGCCTTCGTCCGGATATTGACCGCGTTAATGCCGACCGGGGCGCCTAGCCCGCTGCCGAGCAGAATCTTGAAGACCGCCCATTCGCCGTCGGTCGAAATGGCGTCGTCCAGCAAGACCGGGCCCCCACCGGCGGTGGCGGCCGGCGCGCGGTACAGCGTGTGCGCCGAACGGTCGCGTCCGATGAGCACCAGCGAGCGTGCCGCGTCCCCCCGGCCCCGAACGGCGAGGACGTCGCCGCGCGGGTCGATTCCGGCGAGGAAGAGGTCGGTCCCGACCTGGCCGCCGCGGAATCGATCGGTCCAGCTCCGCGGCAGGGACTTGGTGCAGATCGTCGGGATCAGGCCCCGCCCGACGACGGTCGGGCGCGAGCGTGGCGCGGTCGGTTTCGTCGACCCGCCGGGCAGTGTGACGGCCAGCACCGACGCCGCCACGAGCGCGCCCGCGATCAGCAACCACACGGCGATCCGCCGCCGGGGTGACAGAACCAGCAGCTCGTCGCTCGACCGTTCGGTGATGACCGATGGTTGCGCACCCGGCGGCTGAGAAACAACTTTCGCGGTCCGGTGAGATTGATTCATGCCCCGGGCATATCTCCGGCCGACACCATGTTGTACGCGGTCGAAAGAGCACCGCCCTTGGAAGTACGCACCGCGTCTAGAGGAGCCGTTCACATGACCGCAGCACTCCGCACCGACACCCGTAACGACATCCTCAACGCGCGCCTCGCCGCCCTCATCGCCCAGCGTGACCAGGCCCTGGCCGAGATCGCGCCGGTCGGTATCGGCGACGACGCCGACCGCGCGACCAATGTCGACGGGCACGTACGGCTCGCCATGATCGAGGGCCGGATCGCCGCGGTTGAGGCCGACCTGTCCGAGCGGCCGGTCGCGCCGGTTCGCCGCGCCGACGGCGCAGTCGCGCTCGGCGATGTCGTCACCGTCGATCTCGGTGACGGCCCGGAGCAATACCTGCTCGGCACCGTGGACGAGGCCGCCGACGGAGTCGATGTCATCACTCCGAGCAGCCCGCTGGGCAAGGTGCTGCTGGGCGCAGTGGTCGGCAGCACCCTGTCGTACGCCGCCCGGCCCGGCCGCACCCTGCAGGCCAAGGTCGTCTCGGTCGGTTGAGTCCCCGGGCGTGAGCCGACCGATCACGCCTCGGCCCGATCAAGGTCGCGCGGCCGTGATCAACACCTTGGCCGATCACGTGGCTGGCGTGCACCTGGGTCATCCGGTCCGGGTGGCTGTCGACGGCATCACTGCGGCCGGCAAGACCACGCTCGCCGCGGAGCTGCGTAGTGCCGTGGCCGCTCGGGGCCGGCCGGCGATCCACCTGTCCACCGACGACTACCACTACCCGGTCGCGCACCGGCGGCGCGATGCCGATCCGGCACGGGGCTATTACCGCGACGCCTACGACCTCGATGCCTTTCGCCGGCTGGTGCTCGATCCGCTCGGGCCGGGCCGAAATGGTCGCTATCGCGCCCAAATCCACGACCTCACGAACGACGAGTCGATCGACGAGCCGCCCGAGACCGCTCCCCGCGACGCGGTCGTGATCGTCGACGGCAGCTTCCTACAGGTCGATGCGCTCGTCGCGGCGTGGGACGTCGTCATCTACGTCCACGCATCGTTCGAGAACGCGGCGCAGCGCGCTGAATCGCGCGATCACCTCCTGTTCGGCGACCGGGCCGCCGTTCGCTCGGCCTACGCCGCTCGGTATCACCCCGCCTGCCGCCTATACCTCGCCGCGACGCACGCCGCTGAGCGGGCCGCGTTCCTCGTCGACAACGACGATGTCGAACGCCCGGTGTTGGTCCGCAGACCGAAGCGGCGAGCGGCCGGCCCGGCTAGCTAGGCCGTGACGGCCGGCACCGGCGCCTTGAGCGCCGCAGCCAGCATCGCCTCGAGGTTGGCCACGAAGGCGCGCTCGCCGGCGACGTCAACCGGCATCGACGCCGCACACAACTGCTGCAGCTGCTCGAGCTGGGTGCGCAGGGCGCGACTCATGATCGGATGCGGCACCGACCCACTGCGCACGCCGGCGTGCCCGGCGAGCTGGGCGGCGATCCGCAGGAAGTACCGCCCCTCTTGTGTCTGCAGGCGTTCGGCGGTGGGACGGACGAGGTCGGCGACGACGGTGTCGAGCTCGGGCGCGCTGGCCTGCGTGGCCAGCCGCCGCACCCGCTCCGGCTCCATGGCGTCGATGTGCCACTGACAGATAGCCGCGAGCAGCCCCGCCCGCGAACCGAAGTGGTAGTGGACCGCCGAGTCGTTGGCCTGGCCAGCGGCCCGGACGACGTCGCGCATCTGCGCGCCGTGGATGCCCTGGCTGGCGAAGAGCCGCTCGCCGGCCGCGACGAGCTTGGCCCGCGGGCCGCTTGCGTCGACCGCCATGCGGTCACCATAGTTAGTAACGACGGTCATTAGATCGACATCGAGGAGGTCGCATGACGGCGACCGCCGCTGCGCCCATCGCCTACGACCCCTACGACCCACGACTGCTCGACGATCCGTACCCGGCCTACCGCCAGCTGCGCGACCACGATCCGGTGCACCGGCACGCCGGCCAGCACGGCGGCGACGACTTCTACGTCCTCTCCCGGTTCGCCGACATATGGGCCGCGGTCCGCCGGCCGGAGCTGTTCTCGTCGGCGCACGGCATCACCTTCCGCAACGAGATCGCCGAACTCGGCCTCGCTCCGACGATCGTCATGCTCGACCCACCGTTGCATACCCGGCTGCGCAGCCTGATCGGCGCGGCCTTCACGCCGCGACGGGTCGCCGCGCTCGAGGACGAACTGCGGACCTTCGTCGGCACCCGGATCGACCGGCTCGAACGCAAGACGGCCGACGGTGAGCAGGCGGACCTGCACCGGGACTTCTCGTCACCGATCCCGACCTTCGTCCTGGGCTCGCTGCTCGGCATCCCCGAGTCCGACCGCGACCGGTTCGATCCGTGGGTCAGCGGTCTCACCCGGTTGCAGAACGCCGGCTTCGCCATCGACGGGATCGGCGACGCCACCGCGGCGGTGGCCGACATGTACGCCTACTTCACTGAGGTGATAGCGGCCCGGCGCGCGGATCCGCAGGACGATCTGCTGGGGGCGCTGGTTGCGGCCGAGATCGACGGGCAGCGGCTCACCGATTGGGACATCCTCGGTTTCTGCTTCGTGATGGTTGCCGGGGGCAACGACACGACCGGGAACCTCATTTCGCACGGCGTGATGTTGCTCGACGACGACCACGCCGCCCGCGAGCGTCTCGTCGACCAGCCCGACCTCATCGAGCGCGCGCTGGTCGAGTTCCTGCGGCTGGAATCGTCGGTGCAGGGCCTGGCTCGGATGACCACGGCCCCGGTCAGCGTCCGCGACATCGACATACCGGCCGGGGACGAAGGTGATGATGCTGTACGGCTCAGCCAATCGCGACGAACGCGAATTCGGGGCCGACGCCGAGCGGCTGAACATCGACCGCGACGTACGCCGTCACCTTGCGTTCTCGAGCGGCGCGCACTTCTGCATCGGCTCGCACCTCGCCCGGCTGCAGGCGCGAGTGGCGTTCGAGGAGTTGCTCCGGCGGCAGCCGCACATCGGGGTCGACCGGCCGCGCGGGCGGCGCCTGCACTCGTCGTTCACCCGCGGCTGGGTGTCGCTGCCGGCCACCGGAATTGCCCGCATTTGACCCGCGAACCCGATAGGCTCGGCCGGCCGTGACACCGGCCGAGCGAGGAGTTCGATGACCGACAGCGCGCGCCCGCGACCCCGACCGGGTCCGCACCCCGCTAGCGGCGAGAGCCGGGAAGCCGACCGGCCAGCCGCCCCCTCCAGAGCCTCGAGACCGGCGGACAACGCGGTCGGCAATGTTGCGACGCCGAAGCCGCGTCGAGCGGCGCGCATCGCCGCGGTGGCCATCTGCGCGCTCGTACTCGTGACCCTCGCCGTGGTCACCGCCTTGCTTGCGATCGAGCGCTCGCATCACGAGGACCTCGAGAACGCCGGTATCGGCGCGATGACGAACGCCCGAAACCGGGTGCCGGCGCTGCTGTCCTACAACTACAAGACCGTCGACCGCTACGTCGCGGACTCCCCCAAGAACACGACCGGCGCGTTCAAGAAGGAGTTCACCAATCTGATCACGACGGTCATCGCGCCCGCGGCCGAGCAACAGCAGATAGTCACCAAGGTGACGGTGAAGGCCGTTGGCGTCATCGACGCACATCCGCGCACGATCGTGCTGCTCGTGCTGCTCGATCAGGCGACGACTTACCGCGAGTCGCCCACCGCGCACATCGAGACCAGCGGGCGGCGGGTCACGATGACCCGCCGCGGTGACACCTGGCTCGTGTCGCAGCTCAAGCAGATCTGACCTGCGTCAGAACGCAGTCACGTCGAAGATCGCCGCGAGCGCGACCCCGACGATCAGCAGCCCGCCGGCGTTGCGGGTGTGGATGAACGCCCAGGCGGCGTACCAGAGCGGCCACACCGGGAAGCCGCGCGGCTTGGTCACGGGGGCCGGCTGCGACAACGGCTTCCAGGCCTTGGCCGCGGCCGGCAGCGAGGCCAGCCCAAGCAGGGTCGGCCACGGCAGGCATTGCGCGATCACCGCAGCCACCAGGAACACGTAGTACCCGGCGACCAGGCCGCGCGTGACCGCGAGGGCACGGGTGCGGCCGAGCAGCACCGGCACGGTCTTGATGCCGAGGGGCGCGTCGAACGGGATCTTGTCGGTGTGCTTGCCCATCAGCACTGCCGTGCAGAGCAACGCGTACGGCAGGCTGGCGATCCAGACCGGCCACGGAAGGTGTCCGGTCGCGGAGTAGTACGTGCCACCCACCATCAGCGGGCCCCAGGTGAGCAGGACATCGAGCTCGCCGAGACCGCGCTTCTTCAGTCGCAACGGCGGCGCGGTGTAGGCCGCGCTGAGCAGGAAGCCGCCGACGCCGAACGCGAGCACCCACGGCCCGCGGGCCACGACCAGGCCGAGCATGATCGCCAGATCGGCGACGTTGACCGCCACGGCCAGCGCGGCCAGCTGCCGGCGCGAGGTCAGGCCGGACAGGATCGGGTGTGGGGCGTACTGCGCCCGCGGGTACGACGCGGTGTCCTGGCCGACGTCGGTGTCGAACAGGTCATTCATCAGGTTGTTCGCCACGTGGGCCAGCACGATGCCGAGCAGGGCGAGCAGGAAGTAGCCGGTGACGAATCCGGGCTGGCGCACGGCCAGCAGGCCGGCGAGCAAGCCGGCCACGAGCGTCATCGGCAGTACCGCCGCCCGCGTCAGCACGATGACCTTGGTGACCGCGTCGACATGCCCGCGCGGCGGGTTGGTGGTGACGGCGGCATAGAGCCAGCCGTTGAAGCGCTGGTGCAGGCTCGGGTTGTCGGGCACCGTCACCACGGGCACCTCACCGGCCTGGCGGTCGAGCGGCGGCCGGCCGCCGTCGGCCGGCCCGTCAGGCGGCCCACCAGGGGAGCGGCCCGGACCGGGTCGGGGCCGAGGCCGCGCGCTTTGGCGAGTCACGTACCGAGCGTAGGGCGAAGCTGAACCGGGCGCCGATCGAACGGCCACGGACTGAGCCCGGGCCGTGCCGGACCGGAGAATCAGGCGCCGGGGTGGGAGGATGTTGGGCATGTCGCAGACCCTCGAGCGGCCTCCGGTGCAGGCCGCACCGCGCCGCTTCGCGGGCTTGCTCCCCTACCGCATGCTGCGGTGGCGGCGACCGTTGTGGTGGCAGGAGATGGCGATCATCGCGTTCGGCTACTGGCTATACACGCTGGGTCGCAACGCCATTCCCGAGCAGGCGGCGATCGCGCGCCGGCACGGCCGCAGCATCCAGGATCTGCAGCAGACCCTGCACCTGAACTGGGAGCTGTCGTTCAACCGGTTCGTCGGCGGCCACGAGTGGCTGGCCCAACTGATGGACTACTACTACGCCACGCTGCACTTCATCGTGACGCCCGTCGTCATGGTGTGGTTGTTCGTTCGCCGCCCGCACGTCTACCGCGGTGCGCGCACCGTGCTCGTCGCCACGACCTTGCTGGCCCTGCTGGGCTTCTATCTCTACCCTACGGCGCCGCCGCGCCTGCTGCCCCACTTCGACTACATCGACACCGTCCTGCGGTTCCACACGTGGGGATCATTTGCCGACCCCAACATCGCCGAGCACTCCAACCAGTACGCCGCGATGCCGAGCCTGCACATCGGCTGGGCCCTGTGGTGCGGCCTCGCGATCTTTGCCTGCGCCCGGCGGCGCTGGGTGCGCGCGCTCGGCCTCGCCTACCCGGTCGGCACGCTCATCGTGATCGTCGGCACGGCGAACCACTTCGTTCTCGACGCCGTCGGCGCAGCGTTCATCATCGCGCTCGCCTTCAGCCTGCAATGGGTGCTGTCCGGTCACGGAGCGTTCACCCCGCCGGTCGACGCGCCCGATTTCGGCCTGCCCGACCCGAAGCTGTCGAGCCTGCACCATGCCGCTGCGGCCTGAGCCGCGACTCCTCGCTCAGCCGTAGAACACGGCCTCGACCACGCGACGCGCGCGACGCGCGGCCCGGCGGTAGTCGTCGACGACCTGCCCGGGATCGGATCCGGACGGATGGCCGAGCACCCGAGCCACCGCCGCCAACTCGGTGCCCAGCGTTGGCAGCTGGTCGGCCGGCTTGTCGCGCACGAGCATGAGGGCGTTGCGCACCTTCGTCGCGAAGCGCCATGCAGTGGCGAGCGTCTCGGCCTGGTCGGCGGTCAACAGCTCGGCGCCCTCCGCGGCGGCCAGCGCTTCGAGGGTGTGCGTCGTCCGCAGGCCCGGTACGTGATGACCGTGATCGAGCTGCAGCAGCTGGATCGTCCACTCGATGTCGGCCAGCCCGCCCCGTCCGAGCTTCGTGTGGGTCGTGGGGTCGGCGCCGCGGGGCAACCGTTCGCTGTCAATGCGCCCCTTCAGCCGGCGGATCTCCAGCAGGTCTTCTGGAGCCACCCCGCCTTCGGGGTAGCGGACCGGATCGATCATGGCCACGAACCGGGCGCCGAGCTCGGCGTCACCCGCGATCGGGCGGGCCCGCAGCAGGGCCTGCGCCTCCCACGCGGACGACCACCGTGCGTAGTAGCTGCGGTACGAACCCAGGGATCGGACGAGCGGGCCGTTGCGGCCCTCGGGGCGGAGATCGGCGTCGACGGTCAACGGCGGATCGGTGGACGACGGCGCGTTGAGCAGCGCCCGCAGCTTGGCCGCCACCTCGTTGGCCAGCCGGCTCGCCGTCTCACCCGGGGCCTCGGTGCCGGCGTCGTCCTCGAAGACGAACAGCACATCAGCGTCCGAGCCGTAACCCACCTCGGCGCCCCCGAGGCGACCCATCGCGATGATGGCGAAGCGGATCGGCAGCGCCGTCAGCTCATGCGCGGCGGCCACCTCGCCGAGCGCCACGTGCAGCGCCGCGCGCAACGTGGCCTCGGTCGTCGCCGCCAGCGCCCGGCACACCTCTTCGACGCTGGACACCTCGAGCAGGTCGGCGAACGCCGTGCGCAGCAACTCGTGCCGGCGCACCGCCCGCGCCGCGGCCACCGCGGCGGCCGGGCCGTCCTGCCGCGCCACCGATTCAGCCATGGCGGCGGTCAGCTCGTCCGGATCACGGGGACGCAGCTGATCGGTCGAGCCCAGCAGGCGCAACGACTCCGGTGACCGGCCGAGCATCCGGGAGACGTAGCGGCTGGTGCCGAGTACGTAGGCGAGCCGGGAGGCGACGGTGTCGCCGTCGCGCAGCAGGCGCAGGTACCAGGGCGTCGTGCCGAGATCGTCGGACAGCTGCCGGTAGGCGAGCAGCCCGGCGTCGGGATCGGGGGCGTCGGCGAACTCCGAGAGCAGCACCGGTAGCAGGGCCCGCTGCAGGGCCGCCCGCCGGCTCAGGCCAGCAGTGAGGGATTCGATGTGGCGCAGCGCGGCCGCCGGGTCGGTGAACCCCAAGGCCGCCAACCGCCGGCCGGCCTCGGCCGCGGTCAACCGCAGCCCTTCGGACGGCACCCGGGCCACCGCCTCGAGCAGCGGGCGGTAGAACAGCTTCTCGTGCAGGCGCCGGACCTCGCGCGCGTGCAGGCTCCACTCCGCCTCGAAGACGGCGCGGGCGTCACCGCGGCGGTCGGGGCGGTATCCCATCGCCCGGCCGAGCCACAGCAGCTGATCCGGGTCCTCGGGCAGGACGTGCGTGCGGCGCAGCCGGCGTAGCTGCAAGCGGTGCTCGGTGGCGCGCAGGAACCGGTAGGCGTCGATGAGGCTGACCGCGTCGTCGCGACCGACGTACCCGCCGTCGCGCAGTGCCGCGAGCGCGGGCAGCGTCTCGGGAACGCGCAGGGTCTCGTCCCCACGGCCGTGGACGAGCTGCAGCAGCTGCACGGCGAACTCGACGTCACGCAGGCCGCCCTGACCGAGCTTGATGTCGCGCTCGGCGATCCGCACCGGGATGTGCTCGAGCACGCGGCGCCGCATGGCCCGCACGTCGGCGACGAAATCCGGACGCTCGGCCGCCGTCCACACGAACGGGGTGATCGCTTCCTGGTAGGCGCGGCCGAGGTCGGGGTCTCCGGCCACTGGCCGCGCCTTCAGCAACGCCTGGAACTCCCAGGTGCTGGCCCACCGTTCGTAGTACGCCTCGTAGCTGGCCAGCGTGCGCACCAGCGCGCCGTCCTTGCCCTCCGGACGCAGGTTGGCGTCGACCTCCCAGGCCGCGGCGTGGCACAGCCGCATCGTGTCGCCGGCCAGCTTGGTGGCGGTCGCCAGGGCGGCGTCGACGTCACCGCCGTGGGAGCCGGGCTCAGCCACGAAGACGACGTCGACGTCGGAGACGTAGTTGAGTTCGCGCGAACCGGCCTTGCCCATGGCGATGATCGCGAGCCGGCACGCGGGCGCGTCGGCGGGCAGGGCCGCGGCGGCGACAGCGAGCGCGGCCTGCAGGGTGTGCCCGGCCAGATCGGCCAGCAGTTCGGTGACCACCTGCAGATCGAGATCGCCGACGAGATCGCGCCCGACGATCGGCAACAACTCGCGGCGATACGCGTCGCGCAGCGCGATGACCGCCTCCGGACCGGTGACCGTTGCGCGCTGGCCGTCGGTGCCGGTGACCGGCCGCCGGGAGTCGGCCCCGACTGCGGCCGCCAGCCGGGAGGGCGCGCCGGCCGGATCGAGGTCGGCAAGCAGCGTCGCCCAGTCACCCGGCTGCCGGCGCAGGTGCTCGGCCAGCTCGCTCGACACCCCGAGCAGGTCGATGAGCCGGGCCCGCAGCGGTGCGTGCTTCTCGAGGGCCGCCCGCAGCTCGGCCCCGCCGGGCGCGCCGATGATGTCGGCGAGGCTGTCCAACGCGGCGTCCGGGTCGGCGCACCGCCCCAGGGCCGCGATCACCACGGCCGCGGCGTCGTCAACCGGCTCGTCGGTCTGCAGATCCCACCAGCACAGCGGCGGGGCGGCGAGCAGAGCGGCGGCGCGAGCGCCGTCGGCGAAAGACAGCCGCATCAGCCTGGCCCCGCGGCGGCTGCCGCCGCCTTCAGTCATCGGGTTGCGGTCGCAGCGTCGGCATGGGTAGCGGAGCGCGGGCGGCCTGCGCCTCGGCCGCCAGCGCGGCGCGGATCGCCGCCGGGTCGGTGACTGGGGCCGCGGTGGAGCCCGGGACGCCGGCGGCCGGCGGCACCGATGCCGGATCGCGCACGACATCGGCGAAGGCGTGCGTGAACGGGCGCCACACCTCGGCGAGATCGTCCTGCACCGCGTCCGCCCGTCTCAATATCAGCTCGAGGTCGTAATCGGCGAGCTGCTCGGCGTAGGTCGCGGCCCAGGCCCGGACGAGCTCCGGAGTCGTCTCGATGTGGAACTGCAGCCCCCAGGCCAGCCGTCCCAGCCGGAACGCCTGGTGCTCGCACAACGGTGACCCGGCGAGCTCGACGGCGCCCGGCGGCAACGTGACGATCGCGTCGAAGTGCCACTGGATGACGTCCGGAGTGATCGGCAGCGGGCCGAACAGCGGGTCGCCGGCGGCGGCCGAACGCTTCGCAATCAGCTGGGCGCCGACCTCTGGACCGTCCGGGTTGACGATGACTTGCCCGCCGTTGGCGGCGGCAAGAAGTTGCCCACCGAGGCAGATCCCGAGCGTAGGCACCTCGCTGGTGACGGCGCGCCGCAACAATCGGCGCAGATGCGGCAGCCAGGGCGCGAGCTGGTCGTCGTTGGCGCCCATGCCCCCGCCGAGCACCACGAGCCCCGCGTAGCCGTCGAGCGTTTCCGGGAGCTCCGGGCCGGACACGATGTCGAGGGTCAGCCCCGCCTCGACGAGCCAGTCGCCCAGCCGGCCGACCGGATCGGACTCGGCGTTCTGCACCACCAGCACCCGCAGCGAACCCACCCGCCAACTGTAGTGAGTGCCGGCCGCCACGAACGCGATGAGCGCTCGCGCGAAGAGCGCCGACCGCTGACCGTTCCGCTGGAAGCGGTAGGCAACAACGCGACACCACGGCGACGCCGGAATGCGACGACAGCAGAGAAGTGCCGGGGAGGCGGAGGGGTTAGAGGATGGGGAGATACCGGCGCAGCTCGAACGGGCTGACCTCAGCCCGGTAGTCGATCCACTCCTCGCGCTTGTTGCGCAGGAAGAAGTCGAAGACGTGTTCACCCAGCGTCTCGGCGAGCAGCTCGGAGTCCTCCATCGCGCGCAGGGCGTCAGCGAGGTTGTGCGGCAACTCCCCGTAACCGAGGGCGCGGCGCTCGGTGTCCGACATCGTCCAGACGTCGTCCTCGGTGCCAGGCGGCAGCTCGTAGCCCTGCTCGATGCCCTTCATGCCGGCCGCGAGCAGGACGGCGAACGCGAGGTACGGGTTGCACGCCGAATCCGGCGAGCGGACCTCGAGCCGGGTCGAGTTGGCCTTGCCCGGCTTGTAGCGCGGGACCCGCACCAGGGCCGACCGGTTGGCGTGCCCCCAGCAGATGACGGTCGGCGCCTCGACCAGGGCACCCGGAGCCCCGAAGCCCCAGAGCCGCTTGTAGGAGTTCACCCACTGGTTGGTGACCGCCGTGATCTCGCGGGCGTGGGTGAGCAGCCCGGCGATGAACGCTCGGGCGGTCTTCGACAGGTTCAGCGGATCGGACGGGTCGTGGAAGGCGTTCTGGTCGCCCTCGAACAGGGACAGGTGCGTGTGCATGCCGCTGCCCGGCTGGTGCTTGAACGGCTTGGGCATGAACGTCGCCTGCGCGCCGTGCGCGATCGCGACCTCCTTGATGACGTGCCGGAACGTCATCAGGTTGTCGGCCATCGACAGCGCATCGGCGTAGCGCAGATCGATCTCCTGCTGGCCCGGTGCGACCTCATGGTGACTGAACTCGACCGATATGCCGAGGCCCTCGAGCGCCCCGACGGCTGCGCGCCGGAAGTCGTGCGCGACATCGTGGCTGGTCATGTCGAAGTAGCCGCCGTTGTCGATCGGCTCGGGCTCCGAGCCGTCGGTCGGGCGGTTCTTGAGCAGGAAGAACTCGATCTCGGGGTGCGTGTAGAACGTGAAGCCGCGCTCGGCCGCCTTCGAGAGTGCCCGGCGCAGCACGTAGCGCGGGTCGGCCCAGGACGGCGAGCCGTCCGGCATCTGGATGTCGCAGAACATCCGGGCCGAGTCGGCCGGGCTGCCGTCCTGCTCGGGCAGGATCTGGAACGTCGACGGATCGGGCCGGGCCAGCATGTCGCTCTCGCTGGCCCGGCTGAAACCCTCGATGGACGAGCCGTCGAAGCCGATGCCCTCTTCGAACGCGCCGTCGAGTTCGGCCGGCGCCACGGCGACCGACTTCAGCATTCCGAGCACGTCGGTGAACCACAGCCGCACGAATCGGATGTTGCGCTCCTCGAGCGTGCGCAACACGAACTCCTGTTGCCGATCCACTCCCCCGCCTCTCCGTGCCTCACTGTTGTCGCCCTGACCCAGCGCATTCTTACGTTGCGTTATTGCCAATGCGTTTCAGCGTAAGCCTTGGGCCAGTTGTGGCCCCCTAGCGGCGCGATTCGCCGGGGCGAGCGCCGCTACGGGGCCACGCCGAGCTAGGGAAGGAGGACGAAGCGGCCGCGGACGCCACCTCGGGCGAGTCGTTCCTGGGCCACGGCCGCGTCGCGCAGGGGATACGTCCCGGCCACCCGCAGCCGCAGCCGACCGGCCGCCGCCTCCGCCGACACCCGAGCCAGCCGGTCGGCGTCGGCCTGCACGCTCACCTTCTGCACCCGGATCCCACGCTCGGCCGGCGGCACGGCCGGATCTGTGACCGCCAGGAACGCCCCGCCGTCGCGCACCGGCGCGAGCGCTGCGGTGCCGATCTGGGCGGCGTCGAGCACGGCGTCGACGTCGCGCACGTCCGCCAGCGAGGTGACGAAATCGGTGGCTCCGGCGGCCCGGACGTCGTCCTCGTCGGCCGCCCGGGCCAGACCGATCACCTTCAGCCCGCGCCCGGCCGCGAGCGCGACGACGTACTCACCGACTGCTCCGGCCGCCCCGGTGACGAGCAGCGACTGACCGGGGGCCAGCTCGAGCAGATCCAACGCCTGGTCGGCGGTGGACGCGTTCAGCGGCAGGGTCGATGCCGCGGCCAGGTCGATGCCGGCCGGGGCCAGAGCCACCGCAGTGCGGGGCAGGACGGCGTGCGTCGCGTAGGCGCCGGTGGGCACGACGACCTGGTCGATGAGGCCGATCACCGGGTCACCGACGGCGAGATCGCTGACATCGGGCCCGAGGGCATCGACCGTGCCGGCCAGATCCCAGCCCAGGCCGATCGGCAGCCGCCCCTGGACGAAGGTGTCGAAGTATCCGGCGCGGGTGACGGCATCAACCGGGTTCACCGCCGCCGCGGCCACCACGATCCGCACCTGGCCGGGGCCGGGGTCCGGGGTCTTCAGCTCGACCAGTTCCAGCTTCTCCGGCCCGCCGTACTGGCGGACGATTGTCGCGAGCATCGTTCGTGTCCTTCCCTCGGCTGCGTGTTTCTACTAACCTAAGAAGAGTTACTCTCTTTTGGTAAGTACGTACCCGAGAGTGCGTTGCATCCCTCGAGGAGTGTCCGATGCCGACCCTGACCGCAGCGCAGCGTCGCGAACGCGACCGCGAGGCGTACAACGTGTTCGTCGCCGAGTGCCCGAGCCGGCAGCTGCTGGACCGGCTCTCGGACAAGTGGGTGGGGCTGGTGCTGCAGTCACTGGCCGATGGCCCGCGGCGCTACAGCGAGATCGCCCGAATGGTCGCGGGGGTCAGCCAGAAGATGCTCACCCAGACCCTGCGCAGCCTCGAGCGCGACGGCCTGGCCGAGCGGACGGTGACGCCGAGCGTGCCGGTGCGGGTGGACTACCGCCTCACCGATCTCGGTCGGTCACTGCTGCCGGTGATGCGAGCCGTCCACGAATGGGCCGAGCAGCACATGGACGCGGTGCGCGCTGCGCGGTCCGCCTTCGACCAGGGGGCTGGTTGAGCGCGGCTAGAGCGCGCTCCCGGCCAGCCACTGCGACCACGGCACGCTCCACTGACCACCCTGGTTGAAGGTGATCTTCGGCCCTCCGGAGTGGACGACCTGCACGACATCGCCGACCACCGAGTGGTTGTAGTACCACTTGGCGTTGCTGTAGTTGAGGTTCAGGCACCCGTGCGACACGTTCTGATGGCCCTGCGCCCAGACCGTGGCGTCGAGCTCGTGCAGGTAGATGCCGTCGGTGCTGATCTTGGTGGCGTAGGGAACCCGCTCGGGGGCGTAGCCGAGCGGCGAATTGGCGGGCAGGCCGTAGCTGTCGGACGACATGATGGCCGGGTTCTCGTGGTTGATGACCGTGTAGAGGCCGGGCATCGTCCAGAGATAGATCGTCCCGTACTTGCCCTGCGTGGTGCCGCCCTGACCCATCGAGGTGGCCATCGTGCGCACCAGCTTGTCGTCGAAGTAGACCTTCACCTGGTGCGTCTTGGCGTCGGCCACTGCGAAGTGCTTGGCGCCGATCTTGAACGACACGTGCTTGTCGGCCTGGCCGTACAGGCCCTGCCCCACCCTGGCGCCGTACACCTTCGCCGTGACGCTGACCTGCGTGCCCGGCGTGTAGTAGTGCTGCGGGCGCCAGTAGACATTCTGGTCGTCCGACCAGTACCAGCCGCCGGTGACGGCCGGGGTCGTCGTGACGTGCAGCGTCTTCTCGGCCTCGCGCTTGTTGACCGATTCGTCGAAGTGGACCCGGAAGACCATGCCCACGCCGTAGGTGCCGCCGTTGTTGACGTTCGAGCCGTAGATGTCGGTCAGGTACGGCATGGTCATGTTGTCGGGCGTGAGCGTGGTGACCGTGGCGGTCTTGGTGACGGGGGCGCCGCTGTCGTCGACGCCCTTGGCGGTCAGCTTGTACGTCTTGGAATAGCCGAGATCCTCGGTGTTGTGCCAGGCCGACCCGTCGGCCGCGAGCTGGCCGGTGACGAGCCGCCCGGCCGTACTCACCAGCGTGACGGCGGTGAGCTTGCCGTGTGCGATACCGACGTTCACCGGCTGGCTGGGGCTGATCGCGCGCGACGTGACCGAGGTGGTGATCACGGCGGGATCGGCGGGTGGGGTCGAGGACGGCGCCGACGACGAACCCGGGGCC
Organism: uncultured Actinomycetota bacterium; assembly: GCA_963764485.1. GTDB lineage: Bacteria > Actinomycetota > Actinomycetes > Mycobacteriales > Jatrophihabitantaceae > Jatrophihabitans. The sequence continues at coordinate 974,264 of CAVXSM010000001.1, forward strand.
ACCGTGGTGTCGTGCGCGACCGGGGAGTGCCCGGAGCCGCTGCTGGTACTGGTGCAGGCCGCCAGGCCCAGGAGCGCCACCGCCGAGGCCGCGAGCCCCATCGCCGCCGCGGACCGCGTCAGTCCGCGCCGCCCCGTGCTGCCTACCCGCTGCATCGACCCCTCCGTACGCATCATCAGCCTGTGCCAAGAACAGCGCCGCGCGGGCGCGCGGCAGTGAACCGACTCATCCAGTGTCCCCTACGAGCCCGGCGGCTCGGGGAGGACGCGACATCATCTGCTCACACATCTGAGACGCGAGCGGGTACGCGTGGGTTGCGTCCGTTGCGAGATCGTCACAAATGCCCCTGACAATGCCCTGAGTGTGCCGCACCGAGGCCCGGACGCCGCGCGGTTCGCAGCTGTTTCACATGCGGGCGGCCGGGACCGGGCCGGCGAGCCGCCGTGCGTCACACTGGAGGGGTGACGGCACTGCGGCTGGCGCTCGCCCAGGTGAACATGACGGTCGGCGATCTGGCCGGCAATGCCCGTAGCGTCATCGCCCGCACGGCCGAGGCCGCGGCCGCCGGGGCCCAAGTCGTGGTCTTCCCCGAGATGATGCTGACCGGCTATCCGGTCGAGGATCTCGTCCTGCGCCCGGCGTTCCGGGCGGCCTCGCGCGTCGGCGCTCACCCAGCTGGCCACTGACCTGGCCGACGCCGGCCTCGGCGACATCGCGGTGATCCTGGGCTACGTCGACGACGACGGGTTCCCCCGCGACGCCTCGGCCTTCCTGCTCGGCGGCGAGGTCGTGGCCCGGTACTACAAGTACCACCTGCCGAACTACGGCGTCTTCGACGAGCGCCGGTACTTCGCCCCCGGCACGTGGCTCACGGTGGTCCGCCACCTCGGAGTCGACATCGCCCTCACCGTCTGCGAGGACGTGTGGCACGAGCACGGCCCGTTCACGGTGGCCGGTGCCGCCGGCGTGGGAATTGTGGTCAACGTCAACGCCTCGCCGTACGAACGGAACAAGGACGACGTCCGGCTGCGCCTGCTCCAGCTGCGGGCGGGCGAGGCCGACGCCCCGATCGTCTACGTCAACACCGTCGGCGGCCAGGACGACCTGGTGTTCGACGGCGACTCGATGGTCGTCGCCCCCGACGGCAGCGCGATCATGCGCGCACCCCAGTTCGCCGAGGGCCTCTTCCTCGTCGATGTGCCGGTGCGGTCGGCGCCCGACACCCCGGTGGAGGTGCAGGGCGAGGCCCTCACCGTTGCGCGCACAGCGACCTCGGCGCCGGTACCCGCGCCGTTCGACCCCGTCCCCGGGCTGGTCACCGAGCGCATCCCGGACGAGGAAGAGGTGTGGAACGCCCTCGTCGTCGGGCTGCGCGACTACGTCGGCAAGAACGGCTTCCACTCGGTCGTGCTCGGCCTGTCCGGCGGCATCGACTCGGCGGTCGTCGCGGCCATCGCGGCCGACGCGATCGGCGGCGACAACGTGTACGGCGTGTCAATGCCGAGCGCGTACTCGTCCGACCACTCCCGTTCCGATGCCGCCGACCTCGCCGAGCGTCTCGGCGCCCACTACCGCGAGATACCCATCGGGTCGATCGTCGACGCGTTCATGGCGCCGCTGCAGCTCACCGGCCTCGCGGCCGAGAACGTGCAGGCGCGCATCCGCGGTACGACGCTGATGTCACTGTCGAACGCCGAGGGCCATCTCGTCCTGGCCACCGGCAACAAGAGCGAGCTGGCGGTGGGTTACTCGACGATCTATGGCGATGCGGTGGGCGGTTTCGCGCCGATCAAGGACGTCCCGAAGACCCTCGTCTGGGCCCTGGCCAGATGGCGCAACGCAGCTCGCCGACAAGCGCGGTGACCCGTTGCCCATCCCGCCCAACTCGATCACCAAGCCGCCGTCGGCCGAATTGAGCCCGGGCCAGCTCGACAGCGATTCGCTGCCCGACTACGAGGTGCTGGACGCAATCCTCGAACGCTACGTCGACGGCGACCGGGGGGTGGACGCGATCGTGGCCGACGGCTTCGAGCCGGCGCTGGTGCAGCGCGTGGCCCGAATGGTCGATGCTGCCGAGTGGAAACGTCGGCAATACCCGCCCGGCACGAAGATCAGCTTCAAGGCCTTCGGGCGCGACCGCCGGCTGCCGATCACGAATCGGTGGCGCGAGGTCATCGCGACCGATTGATCCCGATCAGTGCCGATTTTCGGCCGACTCCTCATGACCGCAGGGTGACCTAGGGACGAACTCCTGCTGTCCAGGTGGTGATCACGGGCCTACCCTGTGCGCACTACCGAGGGAGACACATGGACAGCGTGACCTGGGAGCCGCCCGGAAAAGGGCCGTGGGAACTCGAGACGACCCACTTCGGACGGCCGATCTCGCCTTTCGCGCAGTCGTACTACACCTCCGGATTCGTCCGCGGCTTCAGCGAGGGCACGGCCCGGTACGGCCTGCTGATCGACCACCTGAAGCCGGGCATCGTCAACGGCTTCATCTACATGCAGCCGGTCCCCTTCGGCGCGCCCGAAGGGGCGATGAAACCGCCGCCGGCTGCGGTGCTCAAGCTGCTCACGCGCATCGTGCCGAAGATGCGCAAGCGCATCGCGGTGTCGGAAAGGGCCTTCGCGGACAAGCAATGGCGCACCGACCTGAAGACCTGGGACGAGGTCGACAAGCCGGCCGCGATCGCCCGGCACCGCAGCGTCCAGGCCGTCGACGTGACGGCGCTGTCCGATGACGAGTTGGCCGGGCATGTCGCCGACCTCCGCGAGTACGCCGACTCGATGGTCTACCTCCATCACAAGTACACGGCGACCGCCATCGCGGTCACCGGCGACCTCATTGCGGGCGCGGTGGAGTGGAGCGCAGCCGAGCCGAGCGCGGTCATCCGGCTGCTGCGCGGCACGTCGCGCATCTCCAACGGCTTCGCCGCGGACGAGCTGGAGGCCGCGGCCAAGGCCATCGTCGTGCACGACTCGGCGCGGACCGTGTTGACGTCGGGCGATCCGGCCCCGGCGGTGCTCGCGACGTTGAGCGCCGACCCCGGCGCCGGGGACGCGGTGCGGGCCTACCTCGACGCGGTCCGCTACCGGAGCCTGGGTTACGACGTCAGTGACGTCAACGCCGGCGAGATGCCCGAGATGCTGGTCGGCGCATTGCGCGCGGCCGTCGACGGCACCGTGGCTGCAGGCGGCGACGCCGCGTCGGCCGTCGAAATGCTGCGGGCCAAGATGCCCGCTGACCGACTCGCCGACTTCGACGACCGCTTGGCCGAGGCCCGGTTGGTGAACCGAATCCGCGACGAACGCGGCGCCTACTCCGACGGCTGGGCCACCGGACTCTGCCGCCGCGCGCTGCTCGAAGCGGGTCAGCGGCTGGCTTCGACCGGGAAGTTGCGCGACGCGGGGCACGCTGTGGACCTCACCATTGATGAGGTCACGGGCATGCTGCGCGGCGACGCGGGCGCGGGCCCGGACGACATCGCCGAGCGCAACCGCTGGCGGACGACGCACACGATCGCCGACGCGCCGCCGTTCCTGCGCGCCATGCCGCCCGCCCCGCCGCCGATCGAGCTGCTGCCGCCCGCCGCGCGTCGGGCCGCGCGGGCGGCCGACATGACCCTGGCCCAGCTGTTCGGCGTGCCCGATACGGCGAACACGGACACCGTCCTGCACGGCTTGGCCGTGAACGACGGCGTGTACGAGGGCCCGGCTCGACTGGTCGATAGGGCCGAGGATTTCGGCCGGATCCAGAAGGGCGACGTGCTCGTCACCCGGATGACCTCGCCGTATTTCAACGTCGTCCTGCCGCTGCTCGGCGCGATCGTCACCGACCGTGGTGGCCAGCTGTCGCACGCCGCGATCGTGGCTCGCGAGTACGGCATCCCCGGCATCGTCGGCACCCGCGAGGCGACCGCGAAGATCACCGACGGCGCGCGCGTCCGGGTCGACGGCACGACGGGTGAGGTTCGGATTCTCGGATGAGCGACGCTGGCGGAGCGGGGGAAGGCCGATGAGTGGGTGCACGCCGTTGGTCGAGGCGCTCGACTCGTCCGCGTACGGGCCTAAGGCGGTCCAGCTCGGCGCGGCGATCCGCGCCGGGCTGCCGGTGCCGGACGGGTTCGCGATCGAGTACAGCATCGTGGGCGCGGTCGGCGCCGGTGACCCAGAAGCAACCCGGGAGTTGGCCGCCGAGGTGACGGCGCGATGCGGCGACTGGCCCTACTGGGCGGTGCGCTCGAGCGCCGTCGGCGAGGACTCGGCCGGCGCCAGCTTTGCCGGCATCCACAAGTCGATCCTCGGAGTCTCCGGCGTGCCCGACATCCTGGCCGCCGTGTGCGAGGTGCACGCGTCGGCGAGCGAGGGGGGCGCCGTCGCCTACCGCGACCGCATGGGACTCGATACGGCGCTGCACATGGGGGTTGTCGTCCAACGGCTGGTGGACTCCGACGTCGGTGGCGTCATGTTCACCCGGAACCCGATAACCGGTGCCGACGAGCGGGTGATCGAAGCGTCCTGGGGGCTCGGCGAGGTCGTCGTCTCCGGATTGGTGACACCCGACCGGTACGTCCTGGACGCGCTCGGCCGGCTGCTCGAGCACCAGGTCGGCGAGAAGGACATCGCGGTGCGCCGCGTGCCGGCCGGCGGGACGACCGAACAGCCGGTGCCGAGCGAGCACGTGTACACGCCCTGCCTCGCCGCGCCCGATCTGGCCGCGCTGCACTCGCTCGCCCTGCAGTGCGATTCGGCCTTCGGCGCCACCGACCACGACATCGAGTTCGCGCTCAAGGCCGGCTGCCTCTCGTTGCTGCAGCGCCGGCCGATCACCAGTGCGTGACGCGCGAGCAACCCGCGGGCTGCTCGCGGCGTGCCTCACCGCGACGCTGATGCCGCTGAATTCCACCATGATCGCGGTGGCCTTGCCGAGCATCGCCAATGACTTCCGGCACAGCTCGGCAAGTGTCACGTCGGCGCTGGTCGCCAGTTACCTCGTCGCGGCCATCGCGCTGCAGAGCGCGGGCGGCAAGCTGGGCGACCGACTCGGCCACTGGCGGGTGGTCTACGCGGGCCGCGTGGTGCTGGCCGCGGGCGCGCTGCTCGGCTATCTGGCCCCCAACCTGGCCCTGCTCGCCTGCTCGCGGGTGATCATGGCGGTCGGCGGAGCGATCGTCGTGCCGGCCACGATGGCGCTGGTGCGGGTCGAGGTCGCCGAGGATCGACGGGGCCGGGCGTTCGGCGCCATCGGGGCGACGATGTCGCTGGCGGCCGGCATCGGTCCGCTTGTCGGCGGTGAGTTGGTGAGCGTCTTCGGCTGGCGCAGCGTGTTCATCGTCAACCTCCCCGTCCTCGCCGTGGCGGCCGTGCTGGGCGGCGGGCCGCGACGCCGCGACCCGCGCAGCGCCGAGCGGCCGGGCGCACCCTTCGACACCGCGGGCGCCCTGCTGCTCACCGGCGCGCTGGTGGCCCTGGTGGCCGGCTTGCAGGGCCGGGGCGTGACCGCCGCCGTCCTGGTCGCCGTCGGCGCGCTGTTGTTCGTCCCGTTCGCGTCCTGGGAACGGCGGGCCGCCGATCCGGTGGTCTCGTTCTGGCTGTTCCGGTCGGTGCGGTACACCGCCGGGTCGCTGGTCGTCGCGCTGCTGAATCTCGTCATGTACGCCCTGCTGTTCGAGATCCCGCTGGTCACGCATGCGCTCTTCCGGCTGGGCTCCGCGGCGACCGGGGAGCTGCTGATCTTCATGATGCTCGCCATGGTCGTCGCGTCGCTCATCGCCGGCCGGCTCGTCGACGCGTACGGCCCGAGGCCGGTCGGCGTCTTCGGCGCCGTGAGTTGCCTGGCCGGCGTGACGGTGCTGCTCGTGCAGGACCCCACCGCGTCGGGCGACCTGCGACTGCCACTTGCGCTGCTCGGATTCGGGCTCGGGCTCGCCACGCCGGCCGGGCAGACAGCATCGTTCGCGGGCGTCCCGGCCCGGCACATCGGCATGGCCGCCGGGCTGGCTTCGTCGATGCGCTACGTCGGCGGAGTTGCCGGTGTCGCGATCCTCGGACGCACCCTGCACCTCACCGGTTCGCGGCAGGCCGTGCTCGCCGCGCACCACACGATGCTGGCCGTCTTCCTCGGCGTGCTCGTGGTGAGCGTCGGCTGCGCCGCGCTGCTCGGGGGCCAGGTAGCTCCGGAGGAGAAGCCGGCCGAGGAAGTAACGCACGAGCTGGCGTGACGTTTCTCTCGCCACACCGACGAGACATACGCGCCAGTAGGGCGCAGGATTGTTTCGTCCACATGACATGCCCGGGGACCGGCCCAGCCGGCCTCGAGGAAAGTGAGGCAAGACGATCATGGCCGAGACTGCTCTCTACGGCGGCGTCACCAACCGACGGATCACCATCCGCGACCTGCAGACCGCAAAGGATCGCGGCGAGCGGTGGCCGATGCTCACCGCGTACGACTACTCCACGGCCCGCGTGTTCGACGAGGCCGGTATCCCGGTGCTGCTCGTCGGCGACTCGGCCGCCAACGTCATCTACGGCTACGACACCACGGTGCCGGTGTCGGTCGACGAACTCCTCCCCCTCGTCCGCGGCGTCGTCCGCGGCACGTCGCGCGCGCTCGTCGTGGCCGATCTGCCCTTCGGCTCGTATCAGGGGTCGACCCAGCAGGCGCTCGAGACCGCGTCGCGCTTCATGAAGGAAGGCGGTGCCCAGGCCGTCAAGCTCGAGGGTGGCCAGCGCGTAGCGGCCCAGGTCGAGACGCTCGTCTCGGCCGGTATCCCGGTGATGGCCCACATCGGGCTCACCCCGCAGTCGGTCAATGCGTTCGGCGGCTACCGCGTGCAGGGCCGCGGCGACGAAGCCGCGCACCGATTGCTGCAGGACGCCAAGGCGCTGCAGCACGCCGGTGCGTTCGCGGTCGTGCTCGAGGTCGTGCCGGCCGATGTCGCCGCTCAGGTGACCCGGGCCCTGCACATCCCTACCGTCGGCATCGGTGCCGGACCGTCGTGCGACGCGCAGGTGCTCGTGTGGCAGGACATGGCCGGGCTGCGCGGCGGCGGTAAGCCGGCGAAGTTCGTCAAGGAGTACGCGCACGTCGGCGACATCCTGCTCGACGCGGCGAGCCGCTTCGGCGCCGAGGTTCGCGACGGCGCCTACCCCGCCGTCGAGCACACCTACTCCTGAGCGACGGCTCGTTCGAACCGCACCAGCCGCTGGGTGACATCGGCGGTCACCAGCCGGACGTCGATGCGCTGACCGGCGATCAGGCCGGGGCCCGTGCACCGGCCGCGTACGGCCGGCGTGTCGAGCACGACCGTGCCGGCATGGTCGTCGGCGTCGATGACCACGGCCGGGAACATTTCGCCGACACGATCGCGCAACAACCAGGCCTCGGTCGCATCGACGACCGCGCGGTCGACGTCATGCGCGCGATGATCGGCCTGCTGCATCACCGGCGGGAGCTCGGGCAGCGCGGCCCGCGCCCATTGCGGCACCGGCCGACCGGCGTGCAGGGCCAGGCAGACCTCGGTGCCGAAGCGGTCGACCAGGCGACGCAGCGGGGCCGTGACGTGGGCGTACGGCGCACCGATCCCGCTGTGCAGCGGTTGCGGCGGCGCGGCGCCGTCGAACGGCGTGTAACCCGCACCGCGCAGCAACGCGACGGCGTGCTCGATGAAGGCAACGTGTCTCGGGTTGCTCCGGTCGACCGAATCCAGCACGTCACCCGGATGTGCGCCGGCGGGCCACGCGATACCGAGCGCGGCGGCGGCCCGACGCAATGACAACACGGCGCCCTGGTCTGGCGGTGGCACGGTGCGGAGGATGCCGACGCCGCCGTCGAGCATCAACGACGCCGCGCACATGCCGGTCAGCAACGAGATCTCGGCGTTGTAGCGCTCGACCGCGAGCTCGGTGCGCAGCGCGAGTGTCCACCCGCCGCCGGGATCCTGTTCGACCGTCTGCTCCGGCAGATCGAGATTGATGGCGTGCCGGCCGCGGGCCAGGGCGAGCCGGGCCTGCCCGACGGCGGGCAGGAGGGCAACGGCCTCGGGCGGCGCGCCGCGGTCGAAGCCGGCCTGAACGCCCGCGTAGTCGAGTTGCGCGGTACTGCGGACCCGGGCCCGGTTGACCTCCACGGCGCGTACGTTCCCGTCGCCGGCGAGCGTGATACGCCACAGGACGGCCGGCCGGACCTGATCGGGTAGCAGGCTGGCCGCGCCTTCGCTCAACACCGGTGGATGCAGCGGCACGCGGCGGTCCGGGAAGTAGAGCGTCTCGCCGCGCCGGCGGGTCTCCGCGTCCAGCGCGCCGCCGGGCGGCACGTAGGCAGCGACGTCGGCGATCGCATAGCTGACGAGGTAGCCGTCGCCCGCCCGCGCGATGTGCACGGCCTGATCGAGGTCGCGACTGCCGGTCGGATCGATCGTCACCAACGGGATGTCGGTGGCGTCCTCGTCCGGTAGCCGGACCGATTCGGCGGCGTGCGTGGCCTCGTCGACGACCTCGGACGCGAAATCGCCGGGCACCTCTAGCTGCGCGCGCAAGGCGTCGAAGTCCAGAGGTGCACCGGCGACTCGGTGCGACATGATGCGTTGTTGAACTGTCGGGCGTTGTGACTAGCGGGCCTTCTTGGCCGGAGCCTTCTTGGCCGCCTTGCGGGCCGGCGCCTTCTTGGCGGCGGCCTTCTTGGCCGGAGCCTTCTTCGCTGCAGCCTTGCGGGCCGGCGCCTTCTTGGCGGCGGTCTTCTTCGCGGCGGCCTTCTTGGCCGGAGCCTTCTTCGCTGCAGCCTTGCGGGCCGGAGCCTTCTTCGCGGCGGCCTTCTTCGCCGGAGCCTTCTTGGCTGCAGCCTTCCTGGCCGGCGCCTTCTTGGCCGCTGCCTTGCGGGCCGGAGCCTTCTTCGCGGCGGCCTTCTTGGCGGGCGCCTTCTTCTTAGGTGCGGTCATGCGGTGTGCCTCCTAGGCGAATGTCGTCGACGAATTGCTTCGTCGCTGCGACCAAGTTGACGATGACCATGGCCTACCGTCAACACGGCGCGCCGATTGTTTTTGACACGCCAATCGCGCGCACAACTGCGATAACGCGAGCATGATCCGCGCAATTGCGCTAGATCCCTTACGCCGCAGCGGTTTCACCGAAGCGATCTTCCTTCGCAGCCATTGTTCGAGTACGAGACCGGTTGAAGAGATTTTTCGACTTTCGTGCCATACCTTTAGGTATGTTTGCGTCGAATCAGTCGATGGGACGATTGCGATAGCGACTGACCAACTCCCGCGCCGCGATCTGCATGCGGACGGGCGGTAGTCCCTGTTTGATCAAACGCAGGTCGTCGAGCACTCGCTCACCGATGTCGAGGAACGCGCTCGGGATGCCGCCGGCACGATGCGCGGACAGCACGAGCCCGTCGATCGAACGCGCGCGATGATTCGCCGCGACCGGCTCGTCCGGCCACACGTCTACCGCCGCGAGAAAGCAACCGGACTGCACGCGATCGAGCAGTGCGTCGAAGTCGACAACGGCCGCGCGGCTCGCGAGCACGACGCGGGCGCCGATCGGGATCGCGTCGAGTTCGGCCGGCCCGAGCAACTGCTCACTCTCGGCGGTGACGGTTGCGAGGACGAACAGCACCGTGCTGTGGCTGAGCGTCTCGAGCAGCTCGGCCGGCTGCACGTGGTGCTCGCGCAGCACACTGTCCGGCAACCAGGGGTCGTACACCCGCACGGCGGGGTGGAACGGCACGAGCAGCCGGCGCAACTCGCGGCCGAGCTGGCCGAAGCCGATCAATCCGACCGCGGCGCCGTGCAGCAGGATCGAGTCGGAGGTGCTGTTCGCGTAGTCCTCGGCGCCGGCCCGGAAGGCTCGGTCCTCGCGGGTGATGCCTCGGCACAGATCGAGCGCGAGGGCAAGGGCGTACTCGGCGACCGGCTGGGCGAACACCGGCCCGCACCCGAGGACGTAGATGCCGCGGTCGAAGCACCCGGCGTAGTCGACGTTGGTCAGGAAGTTGCCCTCGACGTTCAGCACCGCGCGAAGGGCGGCGGCCCGCGCGACGCGGTCGGCGTCGAGGTCCAGCTGACCGACAACCGCGAAGGCGTCCGCCAGCACCGCGTCGACGTCGACCTCGTCGGCCAGCGACGACGTCGAACTCGGACGTGAAGGCCGTCCAGGTGTCCGGATGGAACACCTGATCGAGACGGCGCGGCGCCGGCGAGAGCAGCACCAACGGCCGGGACAAGTCGCGCGGTGTCATGGCCGCAGTATCGCGCCGGTGTAACGATCACGTGGCATCGAGCGCTCTGACCAACGTGATCGTTCGCGCGGCCTTGGCGGTGACGGCAATGCTGTGGGACCTCTGGGATCTCGCCCGCGGCCACGCCCGTCGAAGCTCACCCCGTGTGGGCGGCGACGATCAGGCGGCGGACGAGCCAACCTGTAAGCCGGATCCTGTTCCCGGCACCTGCGCGCCGGGTGACGGCCATCCATCTCGGCCTGCCGTTGCCGACAGGCTCTAGCGATCTACCCGCAGACTCGGGCGGGCCGCCCTCGAACGCCTGCGCGAGCCGGGACGAGTCCCAGCTCTTCTTGATCTTGCTCCGGGTGGGGTTTACCTAGCCGCTCCGGTCACCCGGAACGCTGGTGGTCTCTTACACCACCGTTTCACCCTTACCGCTGCTTGCGCACCGGCGGTCTGTTTTCTGTGGCACTGTCCCGCGAGTCACCCCGGGTTGCCGTTAGCAACCACCCTGCCCTGTGGAGTCCGGACTTTCCTCGGCGCAGGCCGTCCCTCCGAGGAGGAACGACCGCGACGCGGCCGTCCGGTCGGCTCGTCCGCCGCGCTCAGATCGTACGCGGATACGCTCAGGGCATGCCGCAACCCACTGGAGACGAGCTCGCCGACGTCCGCGCCCGGCGTGAACAACTGCGCGCGAAGTACCTCACCGACAAGGTCGACCGGCCGGCCTCAACCGCGCGCGGCATCCACCACGCCGCCTTCGTCTGCAAGGACGTCGAAGCCACGATCCGCTTCTATCAGGGCTTCCTCGGCTTCCCGCTCGTCGAGCTGGTCGAGAATCGCGATTACACCGGGTCGAGCCACTTCTTCTTCGATCTCGGCAACCGCACCCTGCTCGGCTTCTTCGACTTCCCCGGTCACGACCACGACGACTACCGCGAGACGATCGGGGCGCTGCAGCACTTGGCGATCTCGGTCTCGCCCGAGCAGTTCGCGGCCGCCAAGCAGAAGTTGGACGACGCCGGCATCGAGTACGTCGGACCCGATCGCGGCGTCGAGGACAGCGTGTACTTCCGTGACCCGAACGGCATGGGCATCGAGCTCTACCGCGAGGAACTGGGCCGCTTCGAGGGCTCGGAACTGCTCTGACGCCGCCCGTTGGACAACCGGCCGACCGGCCGTCGTGACGGGAGCAGGGGCCGAGACCGTCGCCCTCGTCCTGCTGGGCGCCAGCCTGATCTTCGCCGTGCTGCGCCCGCAGGGGCTCACCGAGGCCGTCGTCGCGGTGCCGGCCGCCGGCCTCGTGGTGGTCCTCGGCATCGTGCCGCGCGGCGCTGCGCTCGACCGCTTGCGCGAGATCGGCCCCACCGTCGGCTTTCTGGCCGCGATCCTGCTGTTCGGTCACCTGTGCGCCGAGGCCGGCGGTGTTCGACTACCTCGGCGACCTCGCCGCCCGGGCGAGCCACGGCGACGCCGGCCGGCTGCTCGGGCTCGTGGTCGTCCTGGCCGCTCTCGTCACCGCAACGCTCACGCTCGACGCGACGGTTGTCCTGGTCACGCCGGTCGTGCTCGCCACGACCACCCGGCTGCGAGTGGCCGCGCGGCCGCACGTCTACGCCTGCGCCCGGCTGGCCAACAGTGGCTCACTGCTACTGCCGGTCTCCAACCTGACCAACCTGCTCGCGTTCCGGGCGTCCGGGCTGTCGTTCGGCCGGTTCACCCTGCTGATGGCGTTGCCCTGGTTGGCCACGTGTGCGGCCGAATGGTTCGCGCTGCGCACGTTCTTTCGCGCTGACCTCCGCGACCGCTCGCCGGCGGCGGCGGTGTCCCCGCCGCGGGCGCCGCGCTACGCGCTCGGCGTCGTGACGGTCACCGTTGCCCTGTTCGGACTGGCGTCGTCGGTCCACGTCGCGCCGGCGTGGGCGGCGCTCGCCGGATGCGCCGCTCTGCTCGGGCCGCGCATCGCCGCGCGCGACGTGCGGCTCGGCCGGCTCATCGGCGAAGCCGCGCCGGGGTTCTGCCTGTTCGTCCTCGCCCTCGCCGTCGTCGTCGACGGGGTCACCCGGCACGGTCTCGGGAGCGGGCTGCGGCAGTTGGTCCCGTCCGGCAGCTCGTGGCTCGCCCTGCTCGCGCTCGCCGCCCTGGCCGCGGGGCTGGCCAACGTCGTCAACAACCTGCCGGCGACGCTGGCGCTCGTGCCGATCGTCGCGTCCCATCCGGCGGCCGTCCTGGCGGTCCTGCTCGGCGTGAACATCGGGCCCAACGCGGCGTACCCGGGCTCGCTGGCCACCCTGCTCTGGCGCCGTCAACTCCCCGATGCCGACAAGCCGGCGGCCGGCGAGTTCCACCGGTTCGGCGCCGTGACCGTGCCGATGCTGCTCGTGCTGGCTTCTGGGGCGCTGTGGGCCGGGGTCGAGCTCTTCGGCGTCAGCTGACCCGGCGGCGTCCGAGCGTCCCGGCCACACCACGGCGTGACGACCGCAACGGCCTTGGTCGCCCCGGCGCGACCGAGCAGGCGGGTGCTGGCGAGCCCGGCGAGCAGCACGCCGACGGCGACGCGCGACCCGGCCAGCATGAGCAGCACATCGGCTCGAGACGTCACCCGCGAACCGTAGCGCGGTCAGCGCAAGTGGCTCGTGTCGTTGACCAGGCGGACGGAGCAGTTGCCGTCGGCGTGGTAGTCGACGATCGACACGGAGGCGGTATCGAGATGCAGGCGGAACATCGCCGACGGTGGCGCGTCGAGCGCAAGGCGCACCAGTGTCTTGATCGGCGTCACGTGCGATACCACCACGACGATCGAACCGGCATGGGCGGCGAGCACCGCGTCGCGGCCGCGGCGCACCCGGCGGCCGACCGCGGCGAACGACTCACCGCCGGGCGGCGCGGTGTCGGGCGAGGCCAACCACGCGTCCAGCTCGGCCGGATCGTGGGCGCGGGCCTCGGCGAAGGTCAGACCTTCCCAGGTCCCGAAGTCGGTCTCGATCAGATCGTCGACCGTCTCGACCGGCAGTCCGAGCCGGCCGGCGATCGCCTCGGCCGTCTGCATCGTCCGGCGCAGCGGCGAACTAACCACCGCGGCGACGGCGCCGAACGGGCGGTCGGCCAGTGCCGCAGCCTGGCCGCGGCCCACCTCGTCGAGCGGCAGGTCGTTGCGGCCGGAGAACCGCATCGCGGCCGAGTGCTCGGTGTTCCCGTGCCGGACGAGCACCAGCCTGGTGGCCCGGGCGCTCGGAGGTGTCCAGCTGCGCGCCGAGGACGCAGTCGCGGCCGCCCGCGGCCGGCCCGCGGCGCGGTCCATCGCCTCGTTGGCCAACCGGTCGGCCCGGTGGTTGCGCGCGCGCGGGATCCACTCGAAGGTGACCGAGTCGAACCGCCGGACGAGCTCGCCGGCCTCGTGGACGAGATCGCGCAGCGCAGCGTTCTTGACCTGCCACGCGCCCTTCATCTGTTCGACTACGAGCTTGGAGTCCATTCGCACCGCGACGCGCTGCGCGCCGAGCTCGGCCGCCGCCGTGAGCCCGGCGATGAGGCCCTGGTACTCGGCGACGTTATTGGTCTCGACCCCGAGCGTGTCCGATCGTTCGGCGAGCACGGCCTGCGTGACCGGGTCGAGGACCACCGCGCCGTAGCCGGCCGGTCCGGGATTGCCGCGCGAGCCGCCGTCGGCCTCGACGACGACGCTGTCGGTCACAGACCCGATTCGGCCGTGCGCACGAGGATCGCGCGGCAGTTGTCGCAGCGCACCACGACGTCGGGCTCGGCGCTGCGCAGCGCGGAGATCTCAGCCCCGGACAGCTCGATGTGGCAGGCCTCGCAGCGCCGTTGTCGCAGCAGTGCGGCTCCGGTACCGCCGTGGGCGCGGGCCTTCTCGTAGAGCGCGAGCAGCTCGGGCGGCAACTCGTCGGCGATCGCGTCACGTTCGGGACCGCGCCGTTCGGCCTCGGCGTCGATCTCGGCGAACGCGGCGTCGCGCGTGGCTTCGAGGTCGCGCTGTTCGGCCGCGATCACCTCGAGGCGACTGGTTGCGTCCCGCAGCGTGGTCTCGGCCTCTTCGGCCCGCTCCATCACGTCCAGGAGTTCGTCCTCGAGACTCGACTGGCGCCGGGCCAGCGTCGCGATCTCGTGCTGCAGGCTCTCGAGCTCGCGCGACGGCAGCCCGCCGGCCTGCAGCCGCCCCTCGTCGCGCGTCGCCCGGGACCGGACGGTGTCGACATCGGTCTCGAGTCGCCGCTGCTCGGCGGCGATGTCACTGAGGCGGGTCTCGGCGTCGACGACTTCGGTGTGCAGGTCGGCCGCCCGCTTGGAACGATCGGCGATCTCGGCCAGCTCGGGCAGCGTGCCCCGGCGGTGGGCGAGTTGGGACAGGGCGGTGTCAGCGGCCTGCAGCTCGAGCAGTCGCAGCTGGACGGCGTTGTCGGCATTCACTTAGCGGCTCTGACTCACTTCGGGTGACGGGACGTGCAACGTCCACGGGTCGGTGACCTGGCGGGAGATCCGAACGTCCACCGTAGTGCGGAAGCGCTCACGCAGTGCAGTGGCCAGCACATCCAGCCACGGCGCCTCGGTCGCCCAGTGGGCGGCGTCCACCAGCGCCATGCCGGTGCCGCCGCGTTCGGTGACGGCTTCGACCGCCGGATGGTGCTTGAGATCGGCGGTCAGGAACGCGTCGGCGCCGGCCCGGCGCGCCGTTTCGGCCAGGCCGCCGCCGGAACCGCCGCAGACGGCGACGGTGCGCACCGGCCGGCTCGGGTCGCCGGCGGCACGCACCCCCCACGCCGTCGCCGGCAGGACCGAGGCAGCGTGGGCGACGAAGTCACGCAGCGGCATCGGCGCCGGCAGGGTGCCGACCCGGCCGGTGCCGCGGCGCGTCGGCAACGGCACCATCTGCAGCAGGTCGAACGCCGGCTCCTCGTAGGGATGAGCGGTGCGCAGCGCCGAGATCACGTCGGCGCGGGCCGACGGCGCGACGATCATCTCGATCCGGGTCTCGGGCACCTGGGCGATCGCGCCGACGGTGCCGATCGTCGGATCGGCGCCGGCCAGCGGACGGAAGGTGCCGGCGCCGTCGGTCGACCAGGCGCAACGGTCGTAGTCGCCGAGCCGGCCGGCGCCGGCCACGGCCAACGCATCGGTGAGAGCGTCCGCGTGCTCGATCGGCACGAACACGACCAGCTTGGCCAATCCCGGGTCGGCCTGCGGCTCGAGTGGCCGCATGCGGTCGAGACCGAGCCGGCCGGCCAACGCGTCGGACACCCCAGGGCACGCCACATCGGCGTTGGTGTGGGCGACGAAGTGGGCGACGCCGGAGCGGATCATCCGGTGAACGAGGGCGCCCTTCGGATCGTCGGCCGCCACGCCGTGGACACCGGTCAGCAGCAGCGGGTGATGGGTGATCAGCAGCTGGGCCCCGGCCTCGATCGTCTCGGCCACCGTCGCGGGGACGGCGTCGACGGCCAGGACGATCCGCTCGACCGGTTCGTCACGATCACCGCACACCAGACCAACCGCGTCCCACGATTCGGCCCACCGTGGATCGAACCACCCCTCGAGGGCGGTGATCAGTTCACCGAGACCGGGCACGTCCGCGAACCTACCGTGATCCGACGGGTCGGCCAGCACGCGCGTAGCCTGACGTCGTCGCTCGAGTGGGGGTAACCGATGCTGTTCTTCGACGGTGGCCTGGCGCTGATCGCATTCGCGGTCTGGGTCTTCTGCATCATCGATGTCATCACCACGCCCGAGTCAGAGACCCGCAACCTGCCCAAGCTGATGTGGCTGCTGATCGTCATCCTGCTGGTGGACGTCGGCTCGATCGCCTGGCTGGTCGCCGGGCGCAACTGGGCCGCTAAGTCAGGCGCGCTCGCCGCCCGGGCCGGCGGGCCGCAGGTGGGCAACCGCCTGGGTGGCCGCGGGGCCGGTCGGTCGAGCAACCCCGATGACGACGACGAATTCCTCGCCGGCCTCCGGGCGCGCGCCGAGGAGCAACGCCGCCGCGCGCGCGAGTCCGACCGCCGTGACGAACCGCCGGGGCCGAATCCGTCGTCGTAATCGCTACGCTGCGCGCCATGACCTCCGGCCCTGACCCTCAGGCCGCCTCTTCGCTCAGTGCGGCCGGCAGGTCCCGCCGCCGGGTGATGTTCAACTTTCGGTAGACGCGCGACAAGTGCATCTCGACGGTCTTGCGCGACAGGAAGAGCGCGCTGGCCACCTCGGCGTTCGTCGCCCCGCCCGCCGCCATCATCGCGACACGACGCTCGGCCGGCGTCAAGGCCGCGGCGCCGCGCTGGGGTCGCTGCACCAGACGCGCACCCGCGAGGCGCAGCTCGTCGTCAGCGATCACGACCAGCGGCTGCGCGCCACATTCGTCGGCCAGGCGCCGGGCGTGGAACAACGTCTCCCGGGCCGAGCGACGCTGCCCGGCCCGGCGCTCGGCTCCGCCGAGGGCCAGCAAGGCCCGCCCATACGCAAGGCGGTCGGGGGTGGTGGCGAGCACGTCGACCGCAGTAGACAGGTCGTGCCGGCCGGCGGCGGCGCCGCGTACGAGACCGCGCGCCATCAGGGCCACGCCGAGCGGGCGCGGGGCACCGAAGCTCTCGGCCCGCGCGACCTCCTCGTCGGCCAGCGCCTGCGCCCGGACTCGATCGCCGCGACCGGCCAGCGCGATCGCCGCAATGCCACGCCAGCCGCACGCCGCGGGATTCACCACTCCGGCCGCGACGAGCCGATCACCCGCCTCGAGGATGTCGGCAATACCGGCCTCATCCGCTCCCTCGGCCAGCCGGAGTTGGCCGCGGACGTACAAAGCCGCTACACCGCTCACCGCGGCACCATCGCCGTCGAGGGGGGCGATCGTGGCCAGCAGGTCGCGCGCGGCGTCGATCTGGCCCAGGTCCACATAGGCCGATGCACCGATGACCGCTAGTTCAGCAATGACGTTGACGTCGGCGGCGTCCGTCGCCCGGGCGCTGTCCACGAGTTCGACGACGCGGCGCAGATCTCCTCGGCCGTAGGCCACCCGGGCGACCCGCACGAGTTCGCACTCGGCGTCCTCGGGGCCGAGATCGGTCAGCTCCCCGGCACCGTCGAGCGCTCGCAGCGCGAGTAGCAACCACGGCCGGCGCGGCGCGGTCGAGCCGTCCTGGTCGAGCGCGCGTCGGCCGAGCGAGATCACGCGGCCGCGGCCGCCACCCTGATTCAGTTCGGCGACTGCCAGGGTGGCCAGCGTGCAGGCCTCCGCCGGTGCACCGCGCGCCATCAGCTCGTTCATCTGCCGCAGCCGGTCCTCAGTCGACGCCGCTGGGATCGCGGCCAGTTGCGCCGTCATGAGCAGCTGGGCGAGCACGCCGAGCCGAGCCGGATCATCGTCGTCCAGTGAGGCCAGCAGCCGTTCACCGATCTCAGCCGCGTGGGCGAACTGCCCGGCCACGACGAGCACGTGGGCGAGTTCGCCGAGCGCTTGCCGCCGCATCGTCTGGTCGGCACACAGGTCGGCGGCCTGTTCCAGCCGCTCGATCGCCGCGGCCGGTTCGATTCGCGCCTCGGCCCGACCGAGCTCGAGCGTAACGGCGGGAAGCTGCAGAATGCTCGGCTGCTCGCGCAGCGCGCGGCGCAGATAGCCGACCGCCAGCTCCGGTTGGTCACGATCCGACGCAGCGCGCGCCAGCGATCGCAACACGTCCACCCGATCGCGGTCGCCTACGGGTTCCGCCTGCATGATGTGCCGGCCGATCACCTCGTGCGGTGCTCGGTCGGCGGTGAGCACCGCAGCGGCGGTGGCGTGGAACTGCGAGCGTTCAGCGGCGGTCAGCGACGCGCGCACCGCCTGCTCGACGATGGGCTGGGCAAAGCGCATCGGCCAGCCACTGCTGACGAAGCCGTCGTCGGCCAGCGTGTCCGCGACGGTGGCCACGACGTCTTGCGGCAGCCCGGACAGGGCCGCGACCCGGATGCGCTCCGCATCGGCCTCCAGCACCGCGGCCGCCTGGGCGATCGCGAGCGCCGCGTCACCACCCCGCGCAACGCGGGTGCGGACGACGCCCGCCACCTGATCGAGGCTCAGCTGTATCAGCTCGTCGTCGTTCTCGGGCCGCCGGTCGGCCGTCGCCGCCACCGCTTCGAGAACTGCGTCCACGAGATACGGCACGCCGCCCGTGACCGCGAACACTGAACGGCTCAGCTCGTCCGACGCAGCACCCACCACCGCCGAGGTACGCGCAAGCACTTCAGCTGCGCTCAACGCGGCGAGCCGGAGCGCGATGACGCCGGGCCGGTCGAGCAGCAGATCGATGGCACCGCTCGGACGCCGGCGGCCGGCCAGCACCACGAGCAAAGGGACGTCGTCGGCCTGCCGGAACACCTCGGCCAGCCAGTCGGTGGACGCCGCGTCGGCCATGTGGGCGTCCTCGATCGCCAGGCACAGCGGCTGCTCACGGGCCAGTCCCACCGCCAGCTGGCCGAACAGCTGTGCCGCGGCGGTGGGATCGTCGATCGCCTGCCGGGCGAATCCGTCGGCCTCGAATCCATTGACGGCCAGCACGGGTGCGAACAGCGCCCGCGGGATCGAGAACGCGTAGTCGCGGGCCGTCCCGCTCCCGCGGGCGGTCAGGACCTGCATGCCGGCGCGCTGCGCCCGAAGACGCACTCCGTCCAGCAGCGGCGTCTTGCCGTAGCCGGCCGGCGCCTCAATCGCCGCAAAGCGGCTGTTACCGGAGCAAGCCAGGCGCACCAGCTCGGCGAGCAAGGCATCGCGCTCGGCCCACCCGCCTGTGCTCACCGCATCGGTCTATCCGATCGCGATTGCAGCTGACTTGCGGCTCGGGCCCAAACGAGGTTGCAGCATGCGACAAAACGACACCAAGCCCCCTCGCCGATGGCAAGGGGGCCCAGCGCCCTGAGGGAGTACTCAGTCGATAGGCGGGTACCGCGTGATGCCGCAGCCGCCGACGTCGATGACCTGTCCAGCGGTGACCACGTGGCCCAACACCAAGACCGGGGCCACGACGACCTCGATCGGAATCGTGTAGACCGTGGAGCCGTCGTCGACCAGCTTGTCGAGGTACACGGTCGCGACGTGCGGAATGGTGATCGTCGCCCGACCGCCGGGGGCCGGCTTGCCGTTGAGCGTGGTGAGCCGCGAGCCGACGACCGCGTTGCCGTCGATCTCATCGGTGCAGGTGCTCGTGATGGCCGTCGCCTTGATCTTGCCGCCGAGCAGGCTGACGCTCGCGATGGCGGACGACGACGTCGCGCCGTTCCCATCCACGGTGCAGTCCGACGTCAGGACCTTGGCCGAACCGACGACCCCGAGCGACAGTGAAGCCAACTTGCGGTGGCTCTCCGGGTTGTCGGAATCGCAGAACGCGAGCGGCGTCGGCGCGATGTTCAACAAGCCGCCGGCGGCGTACAGGTCGAACGCCGCGGACGACTGGGCGTCGAACCCGTCGACAACCAGGAACGGCGACGCCGCCGTGGCTGTGCCGGCGAACAGTGTCACTGCGGCTGCGGCGCCGGCGATCGCGGCCACCGCCACCCGTCGTACCTTTACTACGCTGCTGAAAGACATCGCAGTACCCCCTCTGATTTCGATGAACGCGGCTGCGTTCGAGGTGAGGATGCGCCGGGTACGCGAACACGGACACGGGGTCAGACCCTGTACTTAGCGCCGGTCGCCCAGGCGATCGCACCATCGGCGGATGATCCGTGCGATCGGTACTGGATCGGTCAAATGCCGCGGCCGATGCCGTATCAGCTCGGCGTCGCCCGACCTCCTCCGCCCGACTGACCAATTCGGATCGGAGCCAGCATGACCGGGTTTGCCCACGCATATACCGACTACCCCGTCGACCGCGTGACCCATGCGAGCCGTCGGGTACACGTCGGGCCGGCGTGGCCGCTCGCACGGCTCGGTCGGGCCGCATTTCTCCTGACCGCCGGCGCGCTGCCGGTGAGCGCCATCCCGGTGTACGTCCTGGGTTGGCTGCCGATGACCTACGCGGCGGCGTTCTTCTCGGTCCCGGCCGGGGTCGTGGCCGCGACCATCATGGTGGGCGGCTCGGCCGAGGGTGCGTGGGCGCTGCGCGGGTTCGCCGCTGGACTGCTCGCCGTGCTCGCCTACGACTCGGTCCGGATGCCGCTGGTATGGACGAACGTGTGGCCCGACTTCATCCCGCGCCTGGGCGCGTGGATCGTCGGCGACGCCGGTCCGAACGCGTTCGTCGGCTATACGTGGCGCTATCTCGGCGACGGGGGCGGTATGGGGTTGTCGTACTTCGTGGTCTGCAGCGTGGTGCTCAGCCTCCGACCCCAGCTGCTCACCGCCCGCCCTGTCCTCGCGTCCGTCGCGACGGGGTGTTCATCTGGTCCGGTCTAATCGCGACGGTCGCCCTGCCGGCCCGCGGTGAGCGATTGCTGTTCCGCCTCACGCCGGCGAGCGTCTCCCTCAGCCTGTTGGGCCACCTGATCTACGGAGCCGTTCTCGGGCTATGCCTGCGGCGCCGCATCCGGGCAGAATTCAGCCCGTCCGTCCTCGACGAGAGATAGCCCGCCGTGCCGCCGACCGATTCGGATCGGCGCTCCGAAGCCGACCCACCGGCCGAGGCGATCCAGGCACTGCTCGGCAGCAGCCTCGCTTCGGCCGACATCGCGGCCGCTTGACCGGCGCTGGTGTAGCCCTCGCGTTTCGGTGGGCGTTACTGGGATCGAACCAGTACCCAACCGAATGTTGCGGTACTGGGTGAAGCTCCCGGACTGCCGCTGAAAGCCCCTGTTTCTCGGGCTTTCAGTGCCGGTGTGCGTTACAGTACGGCGTGTCACGAGTGGACACAAGATGACACGCGGTAACGTCTGGATCGCACGGGGATTGCACGACAGAGCGGGGATCGCATGGCCGGAAAGCAAGATCACCGCGGGTTCGGGCACATTCGCAAGCTGCCGTCCGGGCGCTGGCAGGCGTCCTACATCGGCCCCGACCTTGCCCGCCACAACGCGGCCACCACGTTCGACGCCAAGGACGACGCGGTGGTTTGGCTCAACACCGAGCGGGCCTTGACCGCGTCCGAGGATTGGATCCCGCCGAAGCAGCGCGCCGAGCGGCGCCGGCACGACTCGTTCGCCTCCTACGCTGACGCCTGGCTGATGCAGCGGATGGTCCGCGCTCGACCGCTCAAGCCGCGCACCAAAGCGCACTACCGCAGGATGCTCGACACGACGATCCTGCCGACCTTCGGCCCGATGCGGGTACGGCACGTCACCCTCGAGTCGGTGCGCGCATGGCACGCCGCCCTAGACGACACCCGACCGACCTGGAACGCCCACTGCTACGCACTACTGGCGTCGATCCTCACGTCCGCAGTCGACGACGGCCTGTTGCCCTCCAACCCCTGCCGTATTCGCGGCGCCGGCCAAGCTCGCCGCGCCAGCAAAACCGAACCGGCATCCCTCGAGGAACTCGCGGTCATCGTCGAGCACTCCCCCGAACGATTCCGGCTGATGATCCTGCTCGCCGCCTGGTGTGCGCTGCGCTTCGGCGAACTCACCGAACTACGCCGCGCCGACATCGACCGCCGAGCCGGTGTCGTTCGCATCAGACGCGCGGTCGCATGGGCCGACGGCAATGCGGTGGTCGACACCCCGAAGTCCGACGCCGGCCAACGAGACGTCGCCATCCCCCCGCACCTATTGCCGGCGGTGAAGGCGCATCTGGACGCGTTGCCGATGACCGGCCGCGACGCACTCGTGTTCCCCAGCTCGGCAGATCCGCGCAAGCACATGCGGCAATCCACCCTGCAGCGCGCGTTCTATCCCGCGCGTGACGCCGCCGGGCGACCTGATCTGCGCTTCCACGATCTACGGCACACAGGCGCCGTCCTGGCCGCCGCCACGGGCGTCACCCTCGCCGAGCTCATGGGCAGGCTCGGCCACTCCACCCCAGGCGCCGCTATGCGCTACCAACACGCAGCAAAGGGAAGAGATGCAGAGATCGCCGTCGCGCTCTCCGCGATCGCCGCGAGGCCGGTGTGAGCGAAGTAGAACGCCATCAATTCTTGATCTTTTGCGACTCGCCGCGCGAACGACATCCTCGAGGCCTGACGAAGATTGCGACGCTCGTCCTCGACCGCGACGGCGATCTCTACGCGATTGACCGCGGCACGTGGCTCAGCGGGAATGAGCCGATGGATCACGATGTCGTGCGCGAACGCTACTTCGACGACCCGGTGCCCGATCTTCGGATGCGCCTCGAGTATCGATGCCGCCAATGCTCGAGGAAAGTCGACGTTCGTGACACGAGCCGACTACATCAGGTCATATCCCAAGCCTGGCGCGACGGAGTGTCAGAACTATCGTTAGGCGACCTTGAGCGTAAGCTGACCCTCGAGCAGTAGCGAGTTCGGGCGGCATACCCGGACACTCAAGGCACCTCATCGGGTGCAGGATCACTTTCCTGCCCGGAGGTAGCTATGTCGCAACGAGCGACAATCCCCGCAATCGATGAGCGCCGGCTGGTGTCTTCGAAAAGGCCGCCGCATTCCTCGACACCTCGCCGCGCACGGTCCGCCGAGCGATCGCCGAAGGCCGCCTCACCGGATATCGATTCGGACCGCGGCTTCTTCGCGTTGATCTGAACGACATCGATGCGATGTTGCGGCCGATCCCGACGGCTGCGAGCGGTGCGGCGTGAATGACAGAAGCCGCCCGGCGAAGGCGGCTCCCGAGTCCATTGCGGCGGACGCTTCAAGTATCGCACTCCTCGGGCGAGATCTCCCGTCAGATCGGCGCCGAATCGATGATGTTCGCAGTCCTCGAGGCTGGCCGCGCAATGTCCCTCGAGGCCGCGCGCACGATCTGGGTCCATCCGCGGTTCGCGGAGTTCGCCAAGCGGCGAGAGCCCGACCACCGCCCGTGTCCTGCCCGGTGCCGCCGCTGTAGCCGCTGCATCCACTCGCTCGCGTGGTTTGCACGTGGCGGCCGGGCGTACCTCGGAATAGTGGCGGAAAACATCACCTCGGTGAGCTCCGAGGACATCACCCTGGTCGGCTCGTGACGTCGGTGAAGCGGCGCGCGGCGCCGCACACGGTCACGGCGTGGCAGTTCGGCCGCCACACCGGCGCCGTCCGCGGGCCCGCCGGCGTGATCCATCCCGCGATCACCGAACTCGGTGTGCCCTGGATGTGGGATTCCAAGCGACGCGCGTACCTCGTCAACATCAAACGACTCGATGAGGTCCTGGTCGCGATCGAACTCGCCGGGCATCACGTCCAGCTCGAGCTCGCGCCGTGGTGAGCCGCACACGCGCCGGGCTGCGGGCTCGATGGGTCGCCGCCGTCTACGCCGACCGCGAGATCGCCGACGGATGCCGGGTCCTGTTGTTGTTCCTCGCCGAGACGATGACCGACGCCGGCCGCGTCTCCATCCCCCGAGACACCATCTCCGCAGCCCTCGGGATCGACCCGCGGCGGGTCACATCGCGGATCACCGAAGCGACCCGCCGGGGGCTGCTCTCAAAGCGTGGCGGCGGTTGGAAAGGCCGCACGGCAGAGTACGAAGCGACGCTCCCAAAGGTGGCTGTAGAACGTCCACCTTCACGGGCCACAGATGGCGGATTTCCGTCCACCTTTAGCGTCCACCTTTGCGACGCTGAAACGGCCCCAAAGGTGGCTGTAGAACGTCCACCCAACGCGCGCGCGTTAGTAACGGAACCCGCAGACGTAGCGAGGGAGGGCAGTGAGAGCGCGGCGAGCGTCAGCGAGCCCGCGCGGGTCACTGCCCGACCGGAGAACAACACGAACAGCAGCGACGAGGAAGTCCCGAACGAATCCCTTCCCGTCGCCGACCTCCGAGACACCCGCCGCGCGCAACCCGCGGGGACTCGCTTGCGCTCGCCCCGCTCTCGCGCGCTCTGGGTGCCACCCGAACGCGAGACCGAGCACTACCCGATCGTCGTGCTGGAGGGCGAGCGATGACGCCCCTCACCGCGTTCCGTCTCGAATGGCATGAGGCTGACGACACTCACGACGAACTCACCATCACCATGACCACGATCGACGACGTCACGGATCACCCGGACCGCTACCCGCACGTAACCGACCTCCAGCTCGCGGACGCCGCCGAGTACGGCGCCGGCATCCTGGCCCGGATCGCCTTTCAAGCGGCCAACGAGATCCGGCTCGAGGCCGCCGAGCACCACTGCGGCGGTCACAGGTCGCCCGTCTTTCGCAGCGAGAGCGGGCACGTGCTCGTCGACGGCTGCAACGTCGCCGGCCCGGACTCGATGCTCACTCCACGTGCCAGCTACGCACCGGACGCACCAGCGGTCTGGATCGTCGTCCCCCACGGCCACATCACCGCATGGCGCGAACGCGTCAACGGCTGGCTGCAAGCCATCACCGACGACCGCCAAAGCAACGTCACCCAACTACACCCCAGGAGCACCGCATGATCGGCCTCGCCGTGGCATTCGATGCCGGGGTCTTCGCCGCTGTCGTAACCGGCCGGCTAGCGGCACGTTTCGATGCCCGCCGAGCGAAGTCGAGGGCTACCCGATGAGTAGCTACCGCTGTCGGATTCACACGAACGAGGCCGTGACTTGGCGCGGCACCGGCTGCGCCAAGTGCGACCGGGTCAAACGCGGCCACGCACCCGACGACCAACCCGAAACCGTCGCCGACGACATGCCGGCGTGGATCAAGAAACCGAAAGGAATCCGACGATGACACACCCCCACCGACCCGGCGCGCACGGCGCATTCGCCGACGCCATAAGCGGCGTCCTACGAAGCAAGCAGGCGCCACACGTCGACCCCGACGAGTTGCACGCTGAACTCGCCGCCAAGGTCGGCGCCGCCGCCGCCGCTGAGTTCGCCGCCGACGTCCAGGCCGCCACCGAATACGAAGCCCGCGGCGACGCCTTCGCCACGGCGATGAGCGACGCGCTGGCCGCGAAGTTCCAGCTCCGCGACTCGATGCTCAATTTCACCGAACCCACCGAAGGGAACTGATCATGACCAACCCCTACGTCGACCCCGCCGCGCTTGCGCTCAGCGGAGTGCAGATCGGCATCGCCGCCGCCCGCCAACGCGGCATGGACATCCCCGCGCACTACCTGCACGCCGAAGCCTGCCGGCAGGAAGCGCACCGCCTCATCAACAGCCAACCGGACGACCTCGACGGTCTGCCGGATGACCCGGCCAAGCTCGAGGCGATGGTCCGCAAGGTCGCCGCCGCCAAGGGTGTGCACGACGCGGTGGTCGAGACCGCGAAGACCGCCGCCGAATACGCCGCCCGCTCAATGATCATGGCCTACCGCACCGCGCTGCCCGAGTTCGTCGACCAGCTCGCCGCCGAGTTCGCGACCGTCGCCGCCGACTTCGCCGCCGCCCGAGTGCTCGCCTCGGATCGGATCACCTCCGACGACACTGACGAAGCGGTCGCCGCCCACGTCGCCATGCAACGCGCCGCCGCGAAACTCGACACTCTCGCCGCGCAACGGGTCAGCTTCGGGGAGAGCGTCGGCGAAGCAGCGCTGCACCGCACCGCGCCGTGGCACGTCGTGGCTCCGCCGCCCGCCGACGAACCGCACCGCATCGCCTTCACGCGCGACGTGCTGGTCGAGATGAGCGTGAACTGGCGTGAGTGGGAGGAACGCCAGCCGGTCAGCCGGTGGACCGCGTGGGGCAACGCCGGCGTCCTCGAGGTCGCAGCCATCGGCCAAGTAGAGACCCGCGCCGACGCCTGGCAGCGACGCTCAGCCAACGTCGGCGCAGACCCGACGATGACCCAGCATGGCGCCGACGAGACCCGCGCCGCCCGTGCTGAGGCCGTCACCCGATGAGCCAGCCTCAGCCGTGCCGGCGACCAGCGTCAACGTCACCGACACCCCGGAATCGGCAGCCGACCGGGCACGCCGGATCGATGGCGGCGAGCGCATACCTCCTTCGCGCACAGACCCGCCAGCGCACCACCGACACGGCTGAGGCTCCTATGCCGCACGACCCGGGGCGGGACCCCGAACGCCAAGCCCCTCCGCGACTCCGGAGGCGACGCATGTGTGTTGAGGCGAAAAACATTGGAGTTGATCATGGTGACAGTCGTGAAGGCGGTTCGGGCGGAGTTGGCGCGGCTGCCGCAGGAGTTGCGGACCTCGACCGCCGCGACGGTGGCGCTGAACCTCGCAGGCCGGTTGGACGCGGGCGCGGAGGACAAGGACGCGACCTCGTTGTCGCGCGAGTTGCGTTTGCTGTTCCGTGACCTGCACGCCCGGGTCGGCGACACGGGGGGTGATGATGTTGAACGGTTCCTCCAGTCGATTGCCAATCCCGCGCTTCGCCAGCCCGGCGACTGAAAGACCGTCGGCCGGGCCGGGGGTGGCGGCCGTCGCCGAGCAATTGGGGTTGCCGCTGATGCCGTGGCAGCGGATGGTCGCCGATATCGCGCTCGAGCACGACGGTGGGCAGTTCGCTTACCGCGACGTGTCGGTGTCGACACCTCGCCAGTCGGGGAAATCGACGCTGATTCTGGCGGTCATCGTCGCCCGGATGTTGGCCGCGCCGTCTCAGACGGTCGTGTACGGCGCGCAGACCCGGTTGGCGGCCCGGACGAAGCTGTTCGACCGGTGGTGGCCTCGGCTTCGTCGCAGCGCGTTGGGTGGCATGTTCACGCTGTCCCGGGCCACCGGTGCGGAAGCGTTGCGGGCGGCCAACGGCTCGACGTGCTACCTGCTGTCCACCGACGAGGGTGCGTCGCACGGTGAGACGCTCGACCTCGCCGTTCTGGACGAGTGCTGGCGGTTGGATGCGGCGGCCGAGCAGGCGATCAAGCCGGCGATGGCTACCCGCCCGAACGGGCAAGCGTGGTGCCTGTCCACGGCGGGCACGGAGAAGTCGTCGTTTTGGTTGGGGAAGGTGAACGCCGGCCGCACCAGCGCGCAGCTCGGCGTCACCACGGGGACCGCGTTCTTTGAGTGGAGCGCCGCTGATCACGTCGACGTCGGCGATCCCGCGGCCTGGCCGGCGTTTATGCCGGCGTTCGGGATCACGATTCAACAGGCGACGGTGGCCGCGGACCTGGCGTCGATGCCGCTGCCGGAATGGCGCCGCGCATACGCCAATCAGTGGCCCGACGTTGCTGTGGAGGGCTGGCGGGTCATCAACCGGGACGCGTGGGAAGCGGCGCAGCGCGATGGCTAGGCCAGGTGATCAGAGAGCGGCCCGGGCCCGCGCAGCCAAAAGCGTGTACGGCAGGCCGTGCGCCCGGTGCGGGCACGCAATCATGCCTGGCCAGGCGTGGGACTTAGACCACGTCGACCAACTGTGGGTCGACGGTGGGGACGGGCGTCGACTGCCGAGTCACGCGTACTGCAACCGGGCGCACGGTGCCCGAGTCGGTAACCAGCGGCGAGGACAACGAAGGAGACTTCAAGTGACAGCGACGACGCAGGAGATCACCAGCTGGCCGGCGGCGGCCGTGCAGATCGACCAGGGACGCACGCATACCTGGCTGGCGACCGCGGCTCGTGACGGGGCCGGGTCGACGGTAGTGAAATTGTGGCCGTCGTTGCCGGTTGCCGACGACACCGCGGCTGCGATCGCCGAGCGGTGTAAAGAGTTTCAGACGGCGCGGACGGGCATCAACCCACGCTCACCGTCGGCGACGCTGCTCGACCCGTTGGAGGCCGCAGGGGTGCGGCTGCTGCGCGCCGATGCTGTCGGCATGGCGACCGCGCACGGCCTCTTCCTCGACGGGCTGAACGCCGGGCGCTTGCTGATCATCGGTCGGCCCGAGTTGAGCGAAGCTGCCAGGCTCGCGGAGGAACGCCGCCTAGCGGGCTCGTTCGCTGTCGACGGATACCAAGGTGTCGAACCGTTGATCGCATGTGAACTCGCGGTGTGGGTCCTCGCCGAGGCGCCTCCACGCAACGCCGGCCGCGGCCGCGTCATCGCCCTGAGCTGACGAAGAAATCAACTAATGAAGATCGGCTACTTCCCACCCCCGAGCAGCGGCGGTTCGTCGAACGCGCTGCCCATCGCAGACCCCACCGGAATCACGGTCGATGATGTCACCAACCCGTTCGGTGAGGGCACAGCTCAGGGCCATATCTGCGAGCGACCACCAGCGGTAGCCACTACATCGCCGATCTGGCACCATTCCGCGCATGATCGCCAGGGCAGGGTCGATCACGGGTTGCGGCCACCTGTCGGTGCTGCGTGCTGTCATCATTGCGAAACAATTGGAAGGGGACGATGACGGCAGTGAAGAAGAACGATGCTCGCCTGTCCCCCATTCTCACGGTGAGCGTGGCAGCGGAGTTGATCGATCTTCCGGTCAACACGCTGTATTCCTGGCTGCGCAAGAGTCCAACGCGTCAACAGGTCATCCACGGCGTTGTCGACACTCCGCGCGGTTGGCCGGCCTTATCGGTCATCGGGTTGGCCGAGGCGCACACGGCTCGAGCGCTTCGCGAACACGGTTGGTCCATGCATCAGATCGCTCGATTCACCGAGCAGAAACGCAAGCTCGAGCCGTTTCCGCTCGCCATTCCTCGGCTTCTTACGGACGAGATCGATGTATTCATCGAGCACGACGACGAGCTATCGCGCCTCTGGGATTCGCAGATACCGTTCTCGGATTTCGTCCGTCCGTACCTTCGAGAACTCGTTCCTTGGGACGACAAGGTGACCGGCTCGTATCGCCCGTCCCAACTGGAACCCGAGTTGGCACTCGCAGAAATCGATCCGCGGTTCAACGGGGGGCGGGTGTCGTTCAGACGCAACCGCGTGCCACTGTTCGCGGTGGTTGGCGCGCTGAGGGCTGGCGACACCATTTCGGAGGTCGCGGCCAGTTACCGATTAAGCGAAGAAGAGGTGGGCCTTCTTGAGCGCCACCACGGGGACTGGGGGCTCCTCCAAGCGGCCTAGACGGATCGACCGGCCCAGCAACGTGCCCCCAATCCTCGTAGACCGCAGCTTGGGGCATAAGTTCGCGCGGGGATTCAACAGTTTTGGCTACACCGCCACGCATCTCGACACGTTGATGCCCGTGCCTGAGGGGGAACACGTCGATGACGTGGTGTGGATCGAGTATGTCGGGTCGAACGATTGGATAGCTCTCTGCGTCAACCCGACCATGAACACGATCCAGCGAGAAGTCGACATGATCAAGAAATCTGGCGCGCGCGTTTTCAGCCTGGGCTCACCACAGATGGTTGAGGAGATGAAGTTCTTCGTGTTCGGCCAACGGTGGCTGTCCATCGTGCGTCGTGCTCAACGCCCCGGCCCATGCCTTTGGCGCATCTATCAGGACCAGCGCACGTTGAAGACGATTCCGTGACCGCTGCCCCGGCCGGTTCGCCCGGCCGGGGCAGCGGTCCCAAGTGTGGGACACCTGCCAGGTGGTGCAGATTGCACCACCTGAGATGGTGCCAACTTTGCACCATCTCCAGGGGCGGAAGGGTGGCAAAGTTAGCCACCCTTCCGAAGTGGACGTTGGTGCGCTTCGGCGACGTGTGTCTGGCAGGTGTGCCATTTGGTACACCTGCATGAGGTGGGGCCATTTGGGCCCCCACCCCAGGTGGACGAGTCCGGATGACCGGAGATGGTGGCAAGTTGCCACCAATTCAGGTTCGGGCAAGTTGCCCGAACCTGCTCACTCGACGGGCTGGGCGAGCGTGAATTTTCGGAGATTCCACCACGCCATGAGTAAGGGCTCGTCGACCCCGAGGCTGGCTGCGACGTTGCCGGTGGTCGGTCGGGCTTTGGATGCCCAAACGCGGGTGTAGTCGTCCTCGGTGAACAGCATGCCGGCCGCGATGACATCTACCGCAGCCTCGAGCCACGGTTCCTCATGTCCACGCCAGGACTCGGGGCCGTGCCCAAGCCGGGCGTGGACGATCTCGTGGGCAAGGGTGCTGCGTAGCGCGCGGCGGGAGAGCGTGGCGTCGAGCCAAATCGTGCTGTTGTCCAGATCGGTGAGCCCGCAATAGTCGCCGGGAAGTTCGGCCAGCCGCACCGCGTACCCGCTGCGGCGAGCTACTGCCCGCAGATCACGCGTGTTCATCGTGGCGAACCGCCCAAGATGTATACGTAGACCGTGTGGCACCGCGCGCATGACTTGTGCTCACGCTTCGACCGACCCTTCCGGACCATTTCCTGGACGGACGGAAATCGGAGCCCGCACAGCGTGAGGATCGGCTTTCCCTCGACCACGTTCTCGAGTTCGGCGGTCCGCTTTACCCGGTGCCATAGGTCGTCGTCGCAGATGGGTATGTCGAGCTGCTGCTCGGTCGCGGTTTCCGTGTCGATCATCGCGTGGCCGCAATCTGGCCGAGCAGCAGCTGCACTGTGTCAATGAGCTGACGCGCCTCGAGCGGCGTGAACTTCCACGCCACGCACCGCTCTGGCCCGGAATCCTTACGGATCTGGATGTACGGGTAGCGCTCGTTGCCGCCCTGCTCCGCGTCGACCTCGATGTGATCGGGCCCGACCACCCAGCCGGTGCCCTCGACGTAGTAGCTCTGCTCGAGGACGGGGAGCAGGGTGAGATCGATGCGGAGGTCCTCGCTGTAACAGCGCTGGTCCTCGCGGCAGAAGTCGTTGGGGTGCCCGTCCTGATACGTGCACCAGGGCTGACACTGGATCGGCGGGAGCGTCCAACGCTCGCGGGTGGGGCTGGTGGTCATGCGGGCCTCCTGGCCGTTCGCGTAGCGCCACCGCATCGCACGTGCATCGCACCCGTCGAAAGACGATCTTCGCGGTAGATGCACGTAGGCCAATGTTTCTGGCCTTTTTGAGTTGGTGGGCGTTACTGGGATCGAACCAGTGACCGCTCGGGTGTAAACCGAGTGCTCTCCCGCTGAGCTAAACGCCCGTCACCGTCGTATCGACGGCGCGGATCAGGCTACCGGTCGGGGCGGCGTCACCGCGTGTCGTCGTCAGCGGCGGGCGCCCCGGGGTCAGGTGGGACCTCGAGCGCCGGCGGGCCGGACTCGTCGTGCGGCGCCGACGCCGCCGGCAGCATGTCGGCCAGCTCGCCGTCGGCCAGGGCGAGCTGCCAGAGGTAGTCGTTGTAGCTGCCGTGGTAGCTGTCGTCACTGCGGTGCAGGCTCCCGCCGGTCGGGCGGGCCGGCGCGTCCGGGACCCCGCCGATCCGGCGCCGGGCAGCCGGCTCTGGCGCCGGCCCTCCAGGGCGCAGAGCCGGCGGCCCATCGGCGCCGAGTGACCGGCCGTACCGATCGGCCAGCCGGGCGGCGCGCTGCCATCGTTCGGGCGTCACGCCTTCGCGTTCGGCCAGCGTGCCGCTGCTGCGGACGGCCACCGCGGCGCCGGCCGGCGCGCCCTCGGGGAGCGGGCGCGGCGCCGACCGGCCGCCCCCGAGCTCGAGCGGGGTGGCGTCCGGGTCGATACCGAGAAAGCGCCGCTGCGCATCACGCACCTCGGCCCGGGCGAACAGGAACGGCGCCGCAAGCGCGAGCAGCGTGAACGCGTACCACTGCACGACGTAGGACAGCAGTTGCAGCTCGCCCGCCCCGCCGCTCGGGTTCGACAGGCTCGGGTTCGGGACGACGCTCACCCCCGACGTCCCCGGCTGGTCGGCGTCGAGCGTCACGTACGCCTGAAAGGTCGGCTGCCCGAGCCGCCCGCTCTGCTGTACGGGATTCACCGAGGTGATCTCGCCGTGGCCGAGCCGGCCCAGCTGGTCGTTGCTGGTCTGCGCGGTCTGCAACCGCCCGGTGATGTCGACGGTGCCGGCGGGCGCGGGCGCCACCGACGCCGGTCGGGTGCCGGACGAAGTGGCGGCCACGAAACCGCGCACCACGAGCAGCGTGCCGTCGGATGTCCGGAGCGGCGTGAGGACGTAGAACCCCTGCCGCCCGCCCTGGGACGGATTGCCGACGTACTGCTCGCGGGCGGGCTGATACACGCCGGACGCAGTCACCCGCCGGTAGCGGATGGCGTCGGCGCCCGGTGCCCGCCCTTGGTGAACGAGCGGCACCAGCGCCGTCGTCAGCGGCGCCACCGCGGCATGCGCGTTGGCGCGCAGCGCGCCGTTGTCGTGCCGCTTCTCCTGGAAGCGGTGGATCTCGAAGGTGCCCGCGCCGGCGCAGACCAAGGCGACGAGCGCCATGAACCCGGCGAGCGCGCGATAGCGCCGCTGTCGCAGCGACCAGAGCGCTACGCGAAACACCCGATCACTCTACGCGGGCCGGACCGGCCGCCCGGCGGTTCACCGCCCACATGTGCCGGTCGTAGGGTGGCCCCGATGGACGCAGCGGGATGGGACGAGCGGTATCGCGCCGCCGACATGGTGTGGGGTCTCGCGCCCAACCGCTGGGTCGAGCGCGAAGCGGGCGATCTCGTGCCTGGCACCGCGCTGGACCTCGGCTGCGGTGAGGGGCGCAACGCGATCTGGCTGGCCGGGCGCGGCTGGCGGGTGCACGCCGTCGACTTCTCCGCCGCCGGGCTGGCCAAGGGCGCTGCGCTGGAGCAGCGCGCGCCGGGGCCGGTGCCGATCACCTGGACCGTCGGCGACGCGACCGGCTACGTGGCGCCCGAACCGGTCGACCTCGCGCTGCTGTGCTACCTGCAGCTCGACCCGGCCGGCCGCCGGGCCTCGGTCCGGGCGGCGGCGTCGGCGCTGGCTCCGGGCGGGACGCTGCTCGTCATCGGCCACGACTCGCGCAACCTCACCGACGGCACCGGCGGGCCGCAGCATCCGAGCGTCCTGTTCACCGCCGCCGACATCGAAGCCGACCTCGACGGGCTCGGGCTGGTCATCGAGAAGTCCGAGGAGGCCCTGCGCCCGGTGGACGGCGCCGAGCGGCCGGCCATCGACGCCCTGCTCCGGGCGCTTAGAGCGCCTTGATCGCGGCCTGCCACGCGGCCGCGTCGCGGCCCTCGCCCGGGCCGTTGTGTTCGGCGAAGCGGACGATGCCCTCCTGGTCGACCAGAAACGTGCCGCGGTTGGCGAAGCCGGTCGTCTCGTTGAACACGCCGTAGCTCTGCGCCACCGCGCCGTGCGGCCAGAAGTCGGACAGCAACGGGAACTCGTAGCCCTCCTTCTCGCTGAACACCTTGTGCGAGTAGGCCGAGTCGACGCTGATCGTCGCGACCTGGACGGCGTCGTTCTGGAAGGTCGGCAGCTCGTCGCGGACCTTGCACAGCTCGCCGGTGCAGATACCGGTGAACGCCAGCGGATAGAAGATGATCAGCACGGCCTTCTTGCCGCGGAACGCCGAGAGCGTGAACTCCTCGTTGTTCTGGTCGCGCAGGGTGAAGTCCGGCGCCCGATCGCCTACGGCCACCAGCGGCGCGTTCATCGCTTGCCCGCCGAGGACTTGCGCCCGACCAGGCGCGCGGCCGCCCATTCGTGCCCGATCGTGGCGATCGACGTCTGGGAGAGACCGGCGATGGACGCCGCCTCGGCGATGTCGGACGGCTCGACGTAGCTGTCGCGCCCGCGCTTGGGCGTCAGCAACCAGATGTAGCCGTCGTCGGCCAGCGGTGCGATGGAATCGACCAGGGTGTCAGTGAGGTCGCCGTCACCGTCGCGGTACCAGAGCAACACGACGTCGACCACCTCGTCGGTGTCCTCGTCGACCAGATCCGAACCGATCTGTTCGGCGACATCGTCGCGAAGTTGCTCGTCGACGTCGTCGTCGTAACCGGACTCCATGACGATCATGCCGGGCTTGAGACCCAAGCGCTCGGCGATCCCCGTCCCGGACGGGGGGGTCGGGCTCACGACCTCGTCCTCCTCAG
This sequence comes from uncultured Actinomycetota bacterium, assembly GCA_963764485.1. Lineage (GTDB taxonomy): Bacteria > Actinomycetota > Actinomycetes > Mycobacteriales > Jatrophihabitantaceae > Jatrophihabitans. The sequence continues at coordinate 1,008,235 of CAVXSM010000001.1, forward strand.
TAGGTGTTGCTTGGCGGTAATCCTGCAGTACCGCGTGGTAACTCTCTATCCGACCCTAGTGGCTGGCCAGGGTGTTGACTGGACATCGCAGACCACGCAACGAGTGTCGGCACGAAGGAGGGCGCGTGACCCGCGACCGGTTCAGCATCATCACCGATGGCCTACCCAGCCAATTGCCCGACATCGACCGGGACGAAACCCGCGAGTGGCTGGAGTCCCTCGACGCCGCCATCGACTCCGACGGCCGGCAGCGGGCGCGCTATCTCATGCTCAAGCTGCTCGAGCGCGCCCGCGAGCGACAGGTGGGCGTGCCGGCCCTGCGCAGCACCGACTACATCAACAGCATCCCGCCCGAGCGCGAGCCCTGGTTTCCCGGCGACGAGGACATCGAGCGCCGCATCCGCGCCTACATCCGCTGGAACGCGGCCATCATGGTGTCGCGGGCGAACAAGACCGTCGGCGTCGGTGGCCACATAGCCACCTACGCGTCGGCCGCATCGCTCTACGAGGTCGGCTTCAACCACTTCTTCCGCGGCAAGGATCTCGCGTCCGGCACTGGCGACCAGATCTACTACCAGGGCCATGCGGCGCCCGGCATCTACGCCCGCGCCTTCCTGGAGGGCCGGCTGACCGAGCAGCACCTCGACGGCTTCCGGCAGGAGATGTCGCGCGCCCCGTACGGGCTGTCGTCCTACCCGCATCCCCGGCTGATGCCGCAGTTCTGGGAGTTCCCGACCGTGTCGATGGGCCTCGGCCCGATCAGCGCGATCTACCAGGCCCGCTTCAACCGGTACCTGCACGCGCGCGGGCTGGCCGACACGTCCAACTCGCACGTATGGGCCTTCCTCGGCGACGGCGAGATGGACGAGGTCGAGTCGCTCGGCGCAATCGGCGTCGCGGCCCGCGAGGAGCTCGACAACCTCACCTTCGTCATCAACTGCAACCTGCAGCGGCTCGACGGCCCGGTCCGCGGCAACGGCAAGATCATCCAGGAGCTCGAGTCGTACTTCCGCGGCGCCGGATGGAACGTGCTCAAGGTCGTCTGGGGTCGCGACTGGGATCCGCTGCTGGCCAAGGACAGCGACGGGGTGCTCGTCAACCAGATGAACACCACTCCGGACGGGCAGTTCCAGACCTACACGGTCGAGAGCGGCGAATACATCCGCAACCACTTCTTCGGCGGCGACCCGCGGCTGCGCAAGATGGTCGAGGACCTCTCCGACGACGATCTGCGCAAGCTGTCCCGCGGCGGCCACGACTACCGCAAGGTCTACGCGGCCTTCGAGGCGGCGCGGGCCCACACCGGGCAGCCGACCGTCATCCTGGCCAAGACGGTCAAGGGCTGGACGCTCGAGTCGTTCGAGGGACGCAACGCCACCCACCAGATGAAGAAGCTGACGGCGGCCGACCTCAAGGCCTTCCGGGACCGGCTCTACCTGCCGATCACCGACAAGGAGCTCGAGGCCGAGCTGCCGCCGTACTACCACCCGGGCGAGAAGTCCGACGAGATCCAGTACATGAAGGAGCGGCGCGCGGCACTGGGCGGTGCCGCCCCCAAGCGTCTCGTCCGGGCCAAGCCGTTGCCCCAGCCGGGTGACAAGGTCTATGCCGAGTTCCGCAACGGTTCGGGCAAGCAGCAGGTGGCCACCACGATGGCCACCGTCCGGCTGTTCAAGGACCTGATGAAGGACAAGGAGATCGGCGCGCGGTTCGTGCCGATCATCCCGGACGAGGCCCGGACGTTCGGCCTCGACGCGATCTTCCCCACGGCCAAGATCTACTCACCGCACGGGCAGGAGTACGACGCGGTCGACCGCGACCTGCTGCTGTCGTACAAGGAGTCGGCCACCGGGCAGATACTGCACGAGGGCATCTCCGAGGCCGGCTCGATGGCCTCGTTGATCGCCGCGAGCACGTCCTACGCCACCCACGCGACGCCGATGATCCCGTTCTACATCTTCTATTCGATGTTCGGGTTCCAGCGCACCGGCGACCAGTTCTGGCAGTTGGCCGACCAGCTCGGGCGCGGCTTCGTCCTCGGGGCGACGGCCGGCCGGACAACCCTCACCGGTGAGGGGTTGCAGCACGCCGACGGGCATTCGCCGCTGCTGGCGTCGACGAACCCGGCGTGCGTCGCGTACGACCCGGCCTTCGCGTTCGAGGTGGCGCACATCATCCGGGCCGGCCTGGCCCGGATGTACGGCATCGGCGCGTTCGACACGGCCGAGGTGTCCGAGCACGACATCTTCTACTACCTGACCATCTACAACGAGCCGCTGATCCAGCCGCGCGAGCCGGACGACATCGACGTCGACGGCTTGCTGCGCGGCATCTACCGCTACTCCCCCGCGCTCACCGGCACCGGGCGACCGCGCAGCCAGCTGCTCGCGTCCGGGGTAGCGATGCCGTGGGCCCTCGACGCCCAACGCATGCTGGGCGAGGAGTGGGGAGTCGACGCCGAGGTCTGGTCGGTGACCTCGTGGAACGAGTTGCGCCGCGACGCGGTCGACTGCGAGCGCCATGCCCTCATGCATCCGGGTGAGGAAGCGCCCGTCCCCTACATCACCTCGTGCCTGCGCGACAGCGCCGGCCCGGTGGTCGCGGTGTCGGACTACATGCGAGCCGTGCCGGATCAGATCAGCCGGTGGGTGCCGGGCGACTACACCTCGCTCGGGACGGACGGATTCGGCTTCGCCGACACGCGCGGTGCCGCGCGGCGATTCTTCCACGTGGACGCGCCCTCGATCGTGGTGGCGGTGCTGGAGCAGCTGGCCCGGCGCGGCGAGGTCAAGGCCGAGGTGCCGCGCGAGGCGTTCGACCGCTACGACCTGGGCTCGATCACGGCCGCCGGCGCCGGCACCATCGGCGGCGACTCGTAGATTCCGTCCTCGGGTTGATCAACTCGCCCGGAGCAGGCCGGTAGCCGGGCTCCGGGCGAGTTGATCACGGCGGACGGGGGAATCAGGCGGAGATCTCGGCCTGCTGCGGCGTGTCGTCGACCGAGATCGACACGCGCCGGGGCTTGGCCCGGTCGGCGACCGGGAGCGTCACGGTGAGCACCCCGTTGGCGTAGGTGGCCGAGATCTTGTCGGCGTCGATGCCGTCGCCCAGCGAGAGCTGGCGCAGGTAGGTGCCGGTGAAGCGCTCGCTCGAGATCCACTGAACGGCGTCCTCGGTGCGCTCGCTGCGCTGGGCCTTGATGGTCAGCGTGCCGTTCTCGACGCCGACATCCACCGATCCGGGATCGACGCCGGGCAGATCGGCATGCAGGACGTAGTGATCGCCCGACCGGTAGAGGTCCATCGGCATGAAGCGCGGGGCCCTTGCGGAGCCCGACGGAACGCCCAGCAGCTGCTCGGTCACCCGGTCGAAGTCACGGAAGGGGTCAAAGCGAAGCACGGTGATCACCTCCTCGCAACACCGCCCGCCGCTCTGACGGGCGACATACCGTGCGAGAAAATATTTAGCACTCTCACCCCGAGAGTGCCAAGTACCCGACCGGGGAAATTTCAGTAGCGGGCGCCGACGACGTTCTCGGCCAGCCGGTCGAGGTCGGTGCGGTCGTCGTCGGTGAGCTGCAGCTCGAGCGCACCGACGTTCTGCTCGAGCCACTTCGTGCGCTTCGTGCCCGGGATCGGGACGACGGAGACCCCGAGGTCCTCGGCCCGCCCGTGTACCCACGCCAGCGCGATCTGCGCGGCCGGCACGTCATGCCGCGCCGCCACCGCGGCGACGGCATCGGCAATCGTCTGGTTGGCCTCGGCGGCCTCGCCGGCGAAGCGCGGGTTGCGGGCCCGGAAGTCCTTGTCGCCGAACGACGACGGGTCGAGCGTCCCGGTGAGGAAACCCCGCCCGAGCGGCGAGAACGGGACGAGGCCCACCCCGAGTTCCCGCATCGCCGGCAGCACGGTGGACTCGGGGTCGCGGGTCCACAGTGAGTATTCGCTCTGGACGGCGGCGATCGGGTGGATCTCGTGCGCGCGGCGCAACTGGTCCTCATCGACCTCGGACAGGCCGAGGTGCAGCACCTTGCCCTCTTGGACGAGCTCGGCCATTGCGCCGACGGTCTCTTCGATCTCGGCGTCCTCAGGCGGACGGTGCATGTAGTACAGATCGACGTGGTCGGTACCGAGGCGCAGCAACGAGTCCTCGCACGCCTGCTGCACGTACCGCGTCTTGCCATGGGTCGTGCGGTTGTCCCACCCCTCAGTGAGATCGATGCCGAACTTCGTGGCCAGCTGCACCTGGTCGCGACGGTCGTGCAACGCCCGGCCGACGAGCACCTCGTTGTGCCCGGCGCCGTAGACATTGGCCGTGTCGATGAACGTCACGCCCAGGTCGAGCGCCCGGTGGATCGTCGAAATCGACTCGTCCCAGTTGGTCGGCCCGTAGCTCTGGCTCATGCCCATGCAGCCGAGGCCCTGCGCGGAGACGGTGAGACCGCCGAGAGTGGAAGTTGAGATCGTCATACCTCGACAGTAGGCCGAACGGCGTAGGTGAAGCACTGCGTTTGCGCCGCGCGCACGTGCACCTCGCCGACCCCTGGCACCTCGAGCAATTCGCGCAGGGCCGGCTCGATGTCGTCGCCCTGGCCGACGTAGGTGATGTGGTCGTAGTCGAGCGTGCGGTCGGCGCGGTACGAGCGCAAGATGCGCGGACCGGTGCGCAGCGACGTCGGCAGCCCGCTCTCGGCCGGGTGGCCCGCACACCGTTCGGCGTGAACATATACCGGCCCGGTCTCGGCCCACGGCGACGGCGCCAGGAACGGGGTGTACGCGACGAGCGCGATCCGCTCGCCCGCATCGGCGATGTGCAGGCAGCAGCGCAACGGCTCCCACCCCAGCGCCGGGTAACCGGTGAACGGATTGCCGTGCTCGTCGGCACCGCGGGCCCGCATGCCCTCGAGCCGGTCCGGGTCGATCGCGATCACGTCATAGTTGGTCATGGACCCATCGTGGCCGGAACGGCGCCGTCCTACTGGCGGTTTTCGGACGGCACTTTCGGGGTGCGGACGGCCAGCAACTCACCAGCGCCGGTGATCGTGAGGGTCTCGTCCGTGGCCCGCAACGAGTCGCCGGCCCGCAGGTCGTGACCGGCGATCTGGTACTCCCCGGTGGCGACGTACACGTGCGCCAGCGCGGCGGTGATGAGCTCACCCTGGGTGGCTCGCAGCAGGGTGAACGTGCCGGTGCTGAGGTTCAGGGGTGGGTCGGCGAGGTCGTAGTCGGGGACGTCCTCGTCGGTCATCAACCACAGCTGGACGAAATGCAGCGGCGCGGTGCGCGACGCGTTGCGCTCGGCGTGCCGGATCCCGGTGCCGGCCAGCTGGTACTGCGCGCGGCCAGGTACGACCACGCGCGTCTGCCCGTTCGCGTCCTCATGTTCGAGCGCACCGTCGAGCACCCAGCTGACCAGCTCGACCCGGGCGTGGTGGTGCGTCTCGAAGCCGGCGCCCGGATCGAGCAGATGCTCGTCGCAGGCGACGACGGGACCGAAAGCCAGATTGCCCGCGTCGTAGTGCGAGCCGGACGAGAAGCTGTGCCAGGTCGTGATGCCGGGCTGTTCGGTCCGGAAGCGGTCGGCCGCCCGCTGCACGACGACGGTCACGGACGGACGTTGTGGTCGGCGGTCCAGGCCAACAGGTCGTCCGCGGACCAGGTGTTCACGATGGACTCGACCGGCACCCCACAGCGGGCCGCCCGCTCGCAGCCGTGATGCTGCCAATCCAGCTGCCCGGGGGCGTGGGCGTCGGTGTCGATGGACGTGAGGCAGCCGGCCTCGACCGCGAGGCGCAGCAGCCGCTTCGGCGGATCCAACCGTTCGGGACGGGAGTTGATCTCGACGGCGACGCCGAACGCCTCGCACGCGGCGAACACGATCTCGGCGTCGAACTCCGACTCGGGCCGGGTGCCGCGGCCGCCGGTGACGAGACGACCGGTGCAGTGCCCGAGCACGTCGGCGTGCGGGTTCGCCACTGCGGCGACCATGCGCGGAGTCATCTCCTTGGCCGGCATCCGCAGCTTGGAATGCACGCTGGCGACGACGAGATCGAGGCGGGCCAGCAGCGAGGGCTTCTGGTCGAGCGTGCCGTCATCGAGGATGTCCACCTCGATCCCGGTGAGGATCCGGAACGGCCGGCCGCCGTCGGCGGCGAACTCGTCGTTCAGCCCGGCCACCACGTCGAGTTGCTTCTCCAACCGCTCGGCCGACAGCCCGTTGGCCACCGTCAGTCGCGGCGAGTGATCGGTGAGGACGACGTACTCGTGCCCGAGCAACCGCGCGGTCTCGGCCATCTCGCGGATCGGTGAGCCGCCGTCGGACCAGTCCGAATGCGTGTGGCAGTCGCCGCGCAGCGCCGAACGCAGCGCGGCGGTGGCCTCGTCGATCGGCGTCGGTTCGGTGGCCTCGAGCCGGCGCAGGTAGATCGGTACCTCGCCGGCGAGCGACTCGGTGACACAGCGCGCGGTCACGTCGCCGATCCCGGTGAGTTCCTTCAACGTTCCGGCCGCGGCGCGATCGGCCAGCTGGTCGGCCGGAAGCTCGTCGACCACGGCGGCCGCGGTGCGGAACGCTCGGACGCGGTACGTGGGCTCACGCGCCCGTTCGAGCAGGAAGGCGATCTGCCGGAGATCGCCGGCCGGATCGCGAGCGTCAGCCACGGATCCACCGTAGCGATCGCCGTAGTGGGAAGCTGGGGGCGTGGACGGGAGCGCGCCGTCGGACGGCTCGGGCCGGCCGGGCATCGACGACGAGACGATCCGGCGCATCGAGCAGGCGACCGGCCGGCTGGCCACGCAGTCCGTCGCTCGGATGGACGACGAGCTGCCGTGGTTTCGTGAGTTGCCCTCCGATCAGCGTTCGTGGGTCACGCTCGTCGTCCAGGCCGGTCTGCAGTCCTACGTCGATTGGCTGCGCTCCCCCGACGACGTGCTGCGGATGACCGGCGAGGTGTTCGCCGCCGCGCCGCAGGCGATGGCGCGCTCGGTCACGTTGCAGCAGACGGTCGAGCTCGTGCGCACCGCGATCGCCGTGGCCGAGGACAACCTGCCCACGCTCGCCGGCCCGGGTGAGGCCGCCACGGTGAGCGAGGAGCTGCTGCGCTTCAGCCGCGAGATCGCCTTCGCCGCCGCCCGGGTGTATGCGAGTGCGGCCGAGGACCGCGGCTCGTGGGACCGCCGGCTCGAGGCGCTGGTGATCGACAACCTGGTCAGCGGCTCGGTGGTCGGCGACCCGCTGCCCAGCCAGCTCGCCGCGCTGGGCTGGCACGACGTCGGCCCGATCGCGGCCATCGTCGGCACCGCCCCCGACGGTCCGCCCGATCTCGCGCTCACCGAGGCGCACAACCGCACCCGGCGGCTCGGCCTCGACGCGATGGCCGGCGTCCACGCCGACCGGCTGGTCGTCGTGGTGGGCGGGGCCAGCGATCCGATCGGGCTGGCCACCCAGCTGCTGCCCGTCTTCGGCGTCGGGCCGGTCGTCGTCAGCCCGCCGGCCAAGGACATCTCGGCCGCCGCGCTGGTCACCCGGGCCGCGCTGAGCGGGATGCGGGCGGTGCCGGCCTGGCCGGGCGCGCCCCGTCCGGTGAACGCCGACGACCTGCTGCCCGAGCGCGCGCTCGCCGGCGACCAGGACGCCCGCAACCAACTCGTCGAAACCGTCTACCGGCCGCTCGTCGCGGCCGGTGACGTCCTGGTCGAGACGGTGGCCACGTTCCTCGACGCCGGCGGCGCGCTCGAGGCCACCGCCCGGGCGCTGTTCGTGCACGCCAATACCGTCCGGTACCGGCTGCGCCGGGTGGCCGAGATCTGCGGCGAGGCGCCCACCGACGCCCGCGGCGCGCTCACGCTGCGCATCGCCCTCGTGCTCGGCCGATTGGAGACATTGGGTTAATCCGACAACGTGTCGCCGCTACATCGCCGCAATAACGGCGGGTCGCTTGTTGGATACCTACAAAGCCGGACCGGCAACGCTGTCGGTGTCACAGTCGCGCAACGGCCGCCCGACGCGGCATGGTGGACAGGTGATCGCTGTCTTCGCGCCGGGACAGGGCGCACAGTCCCCAGGCATGCTGGCGCCGTGGCTCGAGCTGCCGGGAGTGCCCGATCAGGTTGCCGAGTTCTCCGAGGTGACCGGGCTCGACCTCGCCCGGCTCGGCAGTACCGCGTCGGCCGACGAGATCAAGGACACCGCCGTCACCCAACCGCTGCTGGTGGCGCTGGGGGTCATCGCCGCGGGCCAGATCGGGCTGGAAACGGGCACCGAGCGGGTCGTCGCCGGTCACAGCGTCGGTGAGCTCACCGCCGCGGCTGTGTCCGGCGCGCTGTCGCCGGTCGCCGCCGTCGCCTTCGCAGCTCGGCGCGGCGCCGAGATGGCGGCCGCCTGCGCCCTCGTCCCCACGGGGATGTCGGCGGTGCTCGGTGGCGATCCCGAGGCCGTCGTAGCGGCGATCGAGGCGGCCGGGCTCACGCCGGCCAACCGCAACGGGGCCGGGCAGATCGTGGCCGCCGGTGCTCTCGCCGCACTGGACACGCTGGCCGCCGAGCCGCCGGCCGGGGCCCGCGTGCGGCCCCTCGCCGTGGCCGGTGCCTTCCACACGTCCTTCATGGCCCCGGCGGCCGAGGCCCTGGGCGACTACGCGACCGGGCTGGACGTGGCCGATCCGCGCCCGATCCTGCTCTCGAACGCCGACGGGGCCGCGGTCGTCACCGGCGCCGATCTGCTCGCCCGCCTCGTCCGGCAAGTGACCCTCCCGGTCCGGTGGGATCTCTGCCTGCGCTCGTGCGCCGACCTCGGCGTCACCGGCGCCATCGAGCTGGCGCCGGGCGGCGTGCTCACCGGCATCGCCAAGCGCGAGCTGCCGGGCGTCGAGCTGCTGGCCATCAAGTCGCCCGACGATCTCGACCGCGCCCGCGAGCTGGTCGCCAGCCGTCCCCAGCACAGCCAGGGCGAGCACACGCCCGAGTTCCGAGTCGTCGTGACGCCGGCCAAGGGCGTGTTCACCCGGACGTCGGCGATCGACGAAGGTGAGGAGATCGCGCGGGGCACCCGGCTCGGCACGGTCCGGACCAACCGCGACGAGCACCCGATCGTCGCGGCCGAGGCCGGAGTGCTCACCGAGTGGCTGCGCAACGACGGTGACATCGTGGCCGCCGGCCTGCCGGTCGCCCGCCTCGGCAACGGATCGGAGGCCTGACGTGGTCACCCTCGCGGCCGCGCCGACCCGCACGGGAACACGCATCCTCGGCCTCGGCCACTACCGCCCGGCCAACATCATCACCAATCACGATCTCATCGCCCGTGGCGTCGACACCGACGACGAGTGGATCAAGTCGCGGGTCGGCATCGCCGAACGACGCTGGGCCGACCCGGACGAGACCGTGCTCGACCTCGCCGAGCAAGCGGCCAGCAAGGCCCTCGCCGCCGGCGGCGTGTCGACGAGCGACATCGACCTCGTCCTGGTCGCCACCTGCACCATGACGTCGCCGGTGCCCGCCGCGGCCCCCACGCTCGCGCACCGGCTCGGGATCGACGCCCCGGGCGCCTACGACATCAACTCCGGCTGCTCCGGTTTCGTCTACGCGCTGAACGCTGCGGCGGCGGCGGTGCAGACCGGCCAGGCCGGCCATGCGCTGGTCGTCGGCGCCGAGCGGTTCTCCGGATTCCTCGACATGACCGACCGCAGCACCTGCATCATCCTGGGCGACGGCGCCGGCGCGGCGGTCGTGGGCCCGTCCGACACGACCGGGATCGGCCCGGTGGTCTGGGGCAGCGACGGTGAGCTGGCCGACACGGTCGTCATCGATCCCGAAACCCGCTTCTTCCGCCAGGAGGGCCAGGCCGTCTACCGATGGGCCACGGGCACGATGGCGCCGATCGCCCTCGAGGCCTGCCGCCGCGCGGGCGTGGCGCCCGAAGACATCGCCGTGTTCGCCCCGCACCAGGCCAACCTGCGCATCATCGACGCCCTGGCCCGCCGCATCGGCTTGCCGAACGCGATCGTCGCCCGCGACATCGTCACCTCGGGCAACACTTCGGCCGCCACGATCCCGCTCGCGCTGTCGCGCATGGTCGAGGCCGGCGAGATCCCGTCCGGGGCCCCCACCCTGCTGCTCGGCTTCGGCTCCGGTCTGGCCTATGCCGCGCAGGTGGTCCTGTCCCCCTAGCGCCCCGTAGCGTTCCCTTGCCGCCGCCCGGTGGCAATCCCCCACCGAAAGGAACACACCAAAAGTGGCCGACGACAACATCCTCGCCGAGCTCGCCGCGATCCTCGAAGAGGTCGCCGACGTGAAGCCCGAGGACGTCACCCCCGAGAAGAGCTTCGTGGACGACCTCGACGTCGACTCGCTGTCCATGGTCGAGGTCGCGATGGCGGTCGAGGACAAGTTCAACGCCAAGATCCCCGACGACAAGCTGTCCGAGCTCAAGACCGTCGGCGACGCCATCTCCTACATCGAGCAGCACCGGAGCTGACCCACTTGTCTTCATCTCACGACGACGTCGTCGTCACCGGGCTCGGCGCCACCACGCCGCTCGGTGGCGACGTCGAGAGCTTCTGGAGCGGCCTGCTCGACGGCCGCTCCGGGGTCGTCGCCCTGCCCGACTGGGCCGCCGACCTCACCGTCCGCATCGCCGCGCCGATGGCCGTCGACCCGACCGACGTGCTGTCGCGCGTGCAGGCCCGCCGCCTCGATCGCAGCGAGCAGGCCGCGCTGGTCGCGGCCCGCGAGGCGTGGGCCGACGCCGGCTTCACCGGCCGCTCCGACGAAAGCGGGCTCGAGCCGGAGCGAGTGGCGGTGGTGATCGGCACTGGCATCGGTGGGGTGACTTCGCTGCTCAACCAGTACGACATCCTGCTCGACAAGGGACCGAGCCGTATCTCGCCGCTCATGATCCCGATGAATATGCCGAACGGCCCGGCGGCCTACGTCGGGCTCGAAATCGGCGCGCGGGCCGGCGTGCACACGACGGTGAGCGCCTGCGCCTCGGGCGCCGAGGCGATCGCGCACGGGCTCGATCTGATCCAGCTGGGCCGGGCCGATGTCGTCCTCGTCGGTGGTACCGAGGCCTGCATCCACCGGTTGAACATCGCCGGCTTCGCCCAGATGCGGGCGATGTCCACCCGCAACGACGAGCCCGAGCGGGCGTCGCGCCCGTTCGACAAGGCCCGGGACGGCTTCGTGCTGGGCGAGGGCGCCGGCGCGCTGGTGCTCGAGCGCGCGGCGTCGGCGGCCGCCCGGGGCCGCACGCCCTACGCCGTGCTCGCCGGGGCCGGCATCACGTCCGACTCCTACGACATCGTGGCGCCCGATCCGCAGGGCAGCGGCCAGCGGCGCGCCGCGCAGTCGGCGCTGCGCCGCGGCGGTCTGCAGGCCGCCGATGTCGTGCATGTCAACGCGCACGCCACGTCGACGCCGACCGGCGACGGCGCCGAGGCCAAGTGGATCGCCGACCTGCTCGGTGAGCAGACGGTCGTGTCCGCGACCAAGTCGATGACCGGGCACCTGCTCGGCGCGGCCGGGGCGATCGAGGCGATCGCCACCGTGCTGGCGGTGCGGCACGACATCGTGCCGCCCACGATCAACCTCGATGACCCGGACGACGACGTTCGCGTGGACATCCCCGACAAGGCCCGCGAGATGCCGGTTCCGGCGGCGCTCAACGACTCGTTCGGATTCGGCGGTCACAACGTCGCCCTGCTGTTCCGAAAGGCCTGAGGCCTCCCCCATGACGGCTCTGGCTCACCCTCCCGTCGAGATCGATCCGCGGGATCCGGTCCGGCGGCTGGAAGCGCTGTTCGACGACGGGACGATGGAGCTGCTGCACCCGCGCGACGACAGCGGCGTGCAGTCGGCGCGGGGCCGGATCAATGGCGCGCCGGCGACGTCGTACTGCACCGACGCCACCGTCATGGGCGGCGCCATGGGCTGGGCCGGCTGCGTCCACATCGTCGACACCATCGACGTCGCGGTCCGCGAGCGGGTGCCGGTCATCGGGCTCTGGCACTCCGGCGGCGCCCGGCTGGCCGAAGGGGTCGAGGCCCTGCACGCCGTCGGTCTGGTGTTCCAGGCGATGATCCGCGCGTCCGGCCGGGTCCCGCAGATCTCGGTCGTGCTCGGCCCGGCCGCCGGGGGTGCCGCCTACGGGCCGGCGCTCACCGACATCGTGATCATGGCGACGGCCGGCCGGGTGTTCGTCACCGGCCCCGACGTTGTGCGCTCGGTGACCGGCGAGAACGTCGACATGGAATCCCTCGGCGGGGCCGACACCCACGGCCGGCGCAGCGGGGTGGTGCACGTGACCACCGCCGACGAGCCGTCGGCGATCGCGGCCGCCCAGACCGTCGCCACCCTGCTCGCCCGGCCGGGTTCGTTCGACGTCGGCCAGATCGGCCCGCCGCGCGACATCAGCGCCCTGCTGCCGGAGAATCCCAAGCGGGCCTACGACGTGCATCCGATCGTGTCGTCGATCCTCGACGAGGACGGCTTCTTCGAGCTGCACGCCAAGTGGGCGCCCAACATCGTCACCGGATTCGGCCGGTTGACCGGTCGCACCGTGGGCGTGATCGCGAACAACCCGCTGCGCCTCGGCGGTTGCCTCGACTCACCCTCGGCCGAGAAGGCCGCGCGGTTCGTGCGGATGTGCGACGCGTTCGGGGTACCGCTGGTCGTGCTGGTCGACGTGCCCGGATACCTGCCCGGCGTCGGCCAGGAGTGGGACGGCATCGTGCGCCGCGGCGCCAAGTTGCTGCACGCCTTCGGTGAGGCGGTGGTGCCGCGGGTCACGCTGGTGACCCGCAAGACCTACGGCGGCGCCTACATCGCGATGAACTCCCGGGCCCTGGGCGCGACCCGGGTGTTCGCGTGGCCGGGCGCCGAGGTCGCGGTGATGGGCGCTTCGGCCGCGGTCGGGATCCTGCACCGCAAGAAGTTGGCCGCCGCCCAGCCCGGCGAGCGCGAGGCCCTGCACGCCCGGCTGGCCGAGGAGCACGAGCGGCTGGCCGGTGGCGTGGCTCGCGCCATGGAACTCGGGGTCGTGGACGAGCTGATCGATCCGTCCGACACCCGTTCGGTGCTGGCCCGGGCCCTGGCCGCCGCCCCGGCCGGCCGCGGTGCGCACGGCAACATCCCGCTCTAGCTGCCGGCCCCACCCTTCTCGAAAGTTGTCCGCGCTTCCCGGCGCTATGACGTGGGGAAGCACGGACAACTCGCGAATTAGTGGACGTGTCGCTGCCAGTCCGACGGCACCCGCGCGCGCGGACCGGGCACGCCCTGGCCCTCGGGATGGCTCTGCGGGTCGGCCAGCCGCGGGCCTTCGTAATAGTCGTTGCTCTCGTAGTCCCAGAACCAGTCCTCGCCCGGCTCGAAGCTCTGCACGATCGGGTGGCCGCTGCTCGCCGCGTGCGCGCTGGCGTGCTGCGCGGGCGATGAGTCGCAGCAGCCTATGTGCCCGCACTGCGCGCAGCGGCGCAGGTGCACCCACCAGCCGCCGGCGTCGTCGCACTCGACGCAGCCGGGCCCGCTGGGCACCGCCCCGAGGTCGATCGCCTCGTCCGCGTCGCTCATCGGTCGCCCGCCGTGACGTCGCGCAACGGCAGCCGGACGAGGAACCGGGTGTCGCCCGGAGCCGACCGCACCGACAGATCGCCGTGGTGCTTGTTCGTGACGATGCGCCAGGAGATGTCGAGGCCGAGCCCGGTGCCCTGGCCCACCGGCTTGGTGGTGAAGAACGGTTCGAAGACCCGGGCGACGACGTCGGCCGGGATGCCGGGGCCGGTGTCGCCGATCTCGACCTCGAGCATGTCCTCGGCCCGCCGCGTGCGCACCGTCAGCGTGCCGCTGCCGTCCATCGCCTGCAGCGCGTTGTCGATCAGGTTCGTCCAGACCTGATTCAGCTCGGCGCCGTAGACCGGGACGTCGGGCAGGGTGCGGTCGTAGTCCTTGACGACCTGCACGTCGCCGATCTTGCGGCTCATCATCACCAGCGTGCTGTCGAGCAGTTCGTGCACGTCGAGCACCTGGTGCGGGGCGCGGTCCATCTGCGAGTACTGCTTCGCCGCGGCCACCAGCGTGGAGATGCGGCCGGTCGAGTCCTCGATCTCGTTCATCAGCAGCTCGGTCTCGAGCGTGTAGTTCAGCCAGCGGACGGCGCCTTCGAGCATGCCGTCGTCGACGAGCGCCAGCACCTGGTCGAGCCAGGCGACGTCGAGCCCGGCCTGGACGAACACCGCGGCGAGGTCGTAGGCGCTGCCGATGCCGTGGTCGTCGAACCAGTCGGTAAGCGCGTCCTCGCGGTCGGAGGCCTCGAGCGGGCTGAGATCCGGTGCCTTGGCGACCTGCTCGACCGCGCGTTCCTGCAACCCGATCAGGGTCTCGAGCTGGCTGCGGTCCCAGGCGCCGCCGGCGATGAGGGCCAACTTGTGCCGCATGCCGGCGACCCGCTCGCGCAGCGAGGACGTGGCCCGCACCGCCGCCGCGGCCGGGTTGTTGAGTTCGTGCGTCAGCCCGGCCGACAGCGACCCGAGGGCCAACAGCCGTTCGCGGTCGCCGACCACCCGCTGGGTGTTCTGGTTGCCATAGAAGAGACCCTCGAGCAGATGCAGGGCCATCGGGAACCACTGCGTCATCAGCGCGGTGAAGTCGTCGGCACTCAGCGCGTACAACCGCACCGGGGTGATGGCCCGAAGGGACGCGTTGTAGTTCTTGGTCGTCTCGTCGCGCAGGAACGCCGACCACGCGCCGGCATACACCCCGCGCTGGTCGGTGCGCGTGGTCTCGATGTCGTCGGCCCCGACCCGGCGCGACAGGGCGATCGTGCCGTCGAGCAGGACGTAGAGGTCGCGGGCGGGCTCGCCCTCGCGCAGGACGAACCCGGGCTCGTGGTGCTCGATGTGGCCGTGGGTGCACAGCCAGTCGAGCTGTTCGTCAGTCAGAGACTCGAACAGGAACAGCGTGCGCAGCTCGTTGATGTCACACGGCAGCTTGGCGACCTCAGTCATCACAATCCCTCGAGATAGCGGTGCACGAGCATGACGGCCATCGCACCTTCACCGACGGCCGATGCGACCCGCTTGGCCGATTCGGCCCGGACGTCGCCGGCCGCGAAGATGCCCGGCACGCTCGTCTCAAGATGGAACGGCGAACGGTCCAGAATCCATCCCGGCGGAGCCGCGCCGTCGACGGCCAGATCCGGGCCGGCGAGCACGAACCCGCGCTCGTCGCGGACGATGACGCCGGCCAGCCAATCGGTGCGCGGCGCGGCGCCGATGAACACGAACAGGTAGCCGGCGTCGACGGTCTCGCTGGTGCCGGCCGTGTTGTCGCGCAGCGTCAGCTGTTCGAGGTGCTTCTCGCCGTGGGCCTCGACCACCTCGGTGCAGGTGCGCACGGTGAGGTTCTTGATCTGGTCGAGCTGCTGGACCAGGTAGTGCGACATCGTGTCTTGGAGCGAGGTTCCGCGCACGAGCAGGGTCACCGACCGCGCCCGCTTGGCCAGGTAGGCCGCGGCCTGGCCGGCCGAGTTGGCGCCGCCCACGATGTAGACGTCGTGATCGACGCAGTTGGCAGCCTCGGTGAGCGCCGAGCCGTAGTAGACGCCGCGCCCGGTGAGCCGGTCGAGGCCGTCGGCGGCCAGCTGCCGGTAGGAGACGCCCATGGCCAGGATCACGGTGTGGGCGTCGATCGATGCGCCGTCGGCGAAGCGGATGGTCCGCGCGGCCCCGTTGACCTCGAGCGCCACGACGTCGCGGGTGGTGATGAGCTCGGCGCCGAACTTCACCGCCTGCCGGCGGGCCCGCTCGGTGAGCTGCGCCCCGGATACGCCGTCGGGAAAGCCCAGGTAGTTCTCGATCCGCGAGCTCTGCCCGGCCTGCCCCCCGGTCGCGCTGCGCTCGACCAGCACCGTGCGCAACCCCTCGGAGGCGCCGTACACCGCCGACCCGAGCCCGGCCGGGCCACCGCCGATGACGACGAGGTCGTAGAAGTCCTCGGCCGGGGTCGTGGCCAGGCCGACGTGCTCGGCCAGCTCGCTGTCGTGCGGCGCGATGAGCGGGGTGCCGTCGGGCGTGACCACCAGCGGCAGCTCGCGCCCGTCGGCGCCGGCGGCCTCGAGCAGCCGTTGGCCCTCGGGCGTCTCGGAGGAGTACCAGCGGTACGGCACCTGGCTGCGGGCCAGGAACTCGCGCACCTCGGACGAGCGGGCCGACCAGCGATGGCCGACGACCTTCGTCTCGAGCACCGGCCGGTGGTCACGGGCGGCCCAGGCCTCGAGTTGGTCGTCGATGACCGGGTAGAGCTTCTCCTCCGGTGGATCCCAGGGCTTGAGCAGGTAGTAGTCGAGATCGACGACGTTGATTGCCTCGATCGCGGCCCCGGTGTCGGCGTAGGCGGTGAGCAGGACCCGGCGTGCGTCGGGGTAGAGATCCATCGCGGCTTCGAGAAACTGCAGGCCGCTCATCTGAGGCATTCGGTAGTCGGCCAGGATCACCGCCACGGTCTCGCCCCGCAGCGCCATCTCGCGCAGCGCGCCCAGGGCCTGTTCGCCCGATTCGGCCCGGACGATGCGATAGGCATCGCCGTAGCGGCGGCGGAGGTCACGAGCGACGGCGCGCGACACGTTCGGGTCGTCGTCGACGGTCAGGATCGAACTGCGAGCCGGATCGCGCCGGCCGGTGGGATCGCCAGATGACACTTGTTCAGCCTACGGTCGCCCGTCGGCCCCGAACACCGTCCAAACGCCGGGCACGCCTTTGAGCCGGTGTTCGCCGCGATCGCTGAAGAGAAGCCCCGATCCCGTGACCAGGTCTTTGACGGTGCGAGAGACGAGCACCTCTCCCGCCACGGCCAGCTCGGAGACGCGCCGACCGATGTGGACGGCGATCCCGCCGATGTCCTGGCCGCGCAGTTCCACCTCGCCGGTATGGAGACCGGCCCGCAGGTCGAGGCCGAGGTGCCGGGCCTCGAGGCAGATCTCCAGCGCACATCGCACTGCGCGCGCCGGTCCGTCGAAGGTCGCAAGGACGCCGTCGCCGGTGGGGTTCACCTTGCGCCCGCGGTGCCGGTCCAGTTCCCGATCGACGAGCGCGTCGTGCTGGTCGAGGATCCGGGTCCACTCGGCGTCCCCCAGGCGGGCCGCCAACTCGGTCGAGGCGACGATGTCGGTGAACATCACGGTGGCGAGGGCCCGGTCGGCTTCGCGCACCGGACGCATTCCGGTGACCAGCTCCTCGATGTGGTCGACGACGTCGTCGGCTCCGTCGGTGAAGAACCACAGGTCGGCGCCGGGCAGCACCTGCAGCGAAGCGCCCGGGATGTGGTCGGCCAGATAACGGCCGTGATCGATCGGGATCACCGGATCGGACTCCCGGTGCAGCACAAGCGTCGGCACCCGGACGCTCGGCAGAACTGCGCGCATGTCGAGGCTGGCCGCCCAACGGATCATCGGACCGTAGCCGGCCCGGCTCATCGCGTTCCGCTCGAACCGTCCCGCCCATTGCCGGAACGCCGCGTCCCCGTCCCGGCTCGGCGCCCACAGCGAGACCACGGCACCGGTGCCCCAGTGCTGTTGACTCCACTCGTTGTAGGCCTCGACCAGCTCGTCCGACCGGCCCGCCGGGTAGTCCGAGTCGCTGACGAACCGGGCGCTCGCCTCGACGAGCGTGAGCGTGGCCGTCCGTTCGGGGTAGGTGGCGGCGAAGAGGATGCCGATGAAACTCGCGGTGGCGTGACACACGATGTGGGCGCTGGAGGATCCCACGGCATCAAGCACGACCCGGGTGTCCTCCATCCACGCCTCGGGCGTCGGCAGGGTGCCGGTCGGCACCGCGTCGGACGAGCCGAAGCCGCGGTAGTCGAGACAGATGAGCCGGCCGAGCCGCGCCAGCCGATTCAAGACACGAGCGAACGACGGCTCGTCCCACATGCGATCGATGCTGTGGACGGTCGGCACCAGGACGATGTCGCGGGGCCCGTCGCCGAGCGTTTGATACGCAATGCTCAGCCCGTCGTCCGTGCGGGCAAAGTGCGTGTCGGGCACCATGTGCGGACCATAGTTGTTCGCCCGCGGCGCCGCTCAGACGACTTGGTGCAGCAGCGTCACCGGTGCGCCGTCGCCGCCTTCGCGATAGGGCTCGAGCTCGGCGTCCCACGCGGTGCCGAGCAGTTCGGCCAGGCCGTGCTGGAACTCGTCGGCGGTCCGGGCGCGGTTCATCAGCCCGCGCAGCCGCTCCTCACCGATGACGATGTCGCCGTTCGCGGCGGTGGTGCTGCGGTGGAAGCCGCGGCCGGGCACGTAGGCCAGCCGCTCGCCGTCGCTGATCGCGGTGCCGTCCTCGGTCACCTCGAACACCAGCATCGGCCAGGCCCGCAGTGAGGCGGCGAGCCGGGCGCCGGTGCCCATCGGCCCGGTCCACGCGACCTCGGCCCGCAGGTGCATGGGGGTCAGGGGTTGGCCGGCCCACTGCAGCCGAGCCGGGCGGCCGAGCACGCCGGCCAGCGCCCACTCGACGTGCGGTGCGATCGCCGAAGGGCAGCAGTGCAGGTAGACGACACCGCGGGTGCTGGGCACAGCGCGGCTGCCTTCAGTGCGGGCGTTCGTCATTCGCACACCTCCCGGTCGTGACGGCGACGCCTTCCCCAGCGGTCCGTTCCATCGAGAGGTGTACGGGCTCAGTGTGACGCATGAGGCCCCTGTTACGCCAGTGTTTGCACCGGCGTGGCCGTCAGGACTCCACGGCGAGCCGCACCCCGAAGCCCACGAGCACCGCGCCGGTGATCGCGTCCAGACGTCGCCGCACCCGCGGGGCGGCCATCCAGCCGGTCACCCGAGTGGCCAGCGCGAGCAACGCCACGTAGTAGCCGATCGACAGCACGATGAACACCGCGCCGAACAGCAACGAGGTCGGGCCGACCGCATAGCCCGACGGCACGAAGCCGGGCAGGAAGGTCACGAAGAAGACGCCGACCTTGGGATTGAGCAGGTTGGTGATGAGGCCGGCAGTGAATCCGGTCCCGACGAGCCCACGCTGGGCCCGGCCGGCCGCGGTGGTCGACGCCACCGCCGCATCGGTCGCCGCGTCCGGCGCGGGACGGCGGATCGAGCGAAGGGACTGCACCCCGAGCCACACGAGGTAGCCGGCGCCGGCCACGCGCAGCACCGCGTAGGCCACCTCGCTGGCCCGCAGCACGGCGGCCAGCCCGAGCGCCGCGACGCCGACCCAGACGACCAGCCCGACCATGATGCCGGCGGCCGTCGCCGCGCCGGCCGAGCGGCCGCCGCGCACGATGTTGCGGACCGTGACCAGAGTGTCCGGCCCGGGCAGCAGGATGATCAGGACCGCAGCCATGCTGAAGGTGCCGACCGCGAGCAACATGGCGCCACGGTAGCGCCGCCGACGGCGAAACGCCCCGTCCAATACGACCGGCGCGGCCGGTCTCCGGCCCGGGTCGGGGTGGTCATCGGGGCCGAGCACATCTGCATGACAATAGGAGGGGTACGGGCCGGAGGCTCGACGACCGTGACGTCGGCCCCGCTCGGCGCCGCAACTGGAGGCACGAATGACCGAGGCACCATCGAGCGTCGTCATCGTCGGCGCGGGACTGGCCGGCGCCAAGACAGCCGAGGCCCTGCGCGAGCGCGGTTACGAGGGCGGCATCGTCCTGCTGGGCAACGAGTCCGAGCTGCCCTACGAGCGGCCCCCGCTGTCGAAGGGGTACCTCGCCGGCAGCGCGCCGTTCGAGGATGCCGTCGTGCAGCCTGAGGACTGGTACGCCGCCCACACGATCGACCTGCGCCGCGACGTCGAGGTGGTCGCCCTGCACCCGGCCGAGCACGAGGTCGAGCTGGCCGGCGGCGACCGGCTCCCCTACGGCGCGCTGGTACTCGCCACCGGTTCCGAACCGCGCCGGCTGCCGATTCCCGGCGCCGACACGGCGCTGACCCTGCGCACTCGAGGCGATTCCGATGCGATCCGCGCAACCTTCGGCCCGGGTCGGCGACTCGTGATCGTCGGCGCCGGCTGGATCGGCCTTGAGGTGGCCGCCGCCGCGCGCGAGAAGGACACCGAGGTCACCGTGCTCGAGGCGGCCGAGCTGCCCCTGCTGGCCGTGCTCGGGCCGGAGATCGCCACGGTGTTCGCCGACCTGCACCGCGAGCACGGCGTCGATCTACGCCTCGGCGTCTCGGTCGCGTCCATCGCCGCCGACGGGGTGCGGCTGGCCGACGGCACCGAGTTTCCGGCCGAAGCCGTCCTGCTCGGCGTGGGCGCGCGCCCGCGCACCGAGCTGGCCGGGGCGGCCGGACTGTCCGTCGACAACGGCGTGCTGGTCGACGCCGCCTTGCGCACCAGCGATCCGGCGATCTTCGCCGTCGGTGACATCGCGAATCACGATCACCCCGGCCTCGGGCACCGCGTCCGGGTGGAGCACTGGGCTACCGCGCTCAATCAGCCCGCGGCCGCCGCGGCGGCGTTGCTCGGCGGCGACGACGGCTACACCGAGCTGCCTTATTTCTTCAGCGACCAGTACGACCTCGGGATGGAGTACATCGGCTACGCGAAACCCAGCGAGACCAGCGTCGTCGTACGCGGCGAGCTGGCCGCGCGGGAGTTCGTCGCCTTCTGGCTCGATCCCGACGACCGGATCCGGGCGGCGATGAACGTCAACGTCTGGGACGTCGTCGACGAGATCAAGCCGCTGATCGTGGCCGGCACGCCCGTCGATCCGGCGAAGCTGCGTGACCCGGACGTCGCCTACGATGCGGTCGCGCGGTAGGCGTCATCCCGCGAGCGCCGGCAGTACCTCGCCGAGCGGCGCCTCGATCTTCAGCGTGGCCAGCGGATCGCCGCGCGTCTCGCCCTGGTTCACGATCGCGACCGGGATGCCCAGGGCGGCGGCCCGGCGGACGAAGCGCAGCCCGGACATCACCGTGAGCGACGAGCCGAGCACCAGCACCGACGCCGCGGCCTCGACGAGGGCGTAGCACGCGTCCACCCGCGGACGCGGCACGTTCTCGCCGAAGAACACCACGTCCGGCTTGATCAGGTCGGACGCGCAGTAGCGGCAGCCGACCGGCACGAAGCCGTCGAGCTGCTCGTCGGCCAGGTCGGCATCACCATCGGGATTGATGCGCGAGACGGTAGCGACGAAGTCGGGGTTGGCGGCGCGCAGCCGCTCGTCGAGAGCCGGCCTCGTGTCGCGCAACCCGCACGCCAGGCACACGACCAGATCGAGCCCGCCGTGCAGCTCGATCACGTCGCGCGCTCCTGCGGCCTGATGCAGCCCGTCGACGTTCTGGGTGATGATGCCGCCGAGCCGGCCGCGAGCCTGCAGCTGCGCCACGGCGTGGTGCCCGGCGTTCGGCCGAGCGCCGGCGATCTGCCGCCAGCCCAGATAGCTGCGAGCCCAGTAGCGGCGGCGCGCGGCGGGCGAGCCGACGAAGGCCTGATACGTCATCGGCGGGTGCCGGCGCAGCGCGCCGGACGGGCCGCGGTAGTCGGGGATCCCCGAGTCGGTGGACAGCCCGGCCCCACTGAGCACCACGACTCCGCCGGCGTGCACGAGTGCGCGCAGGTCGGTGTCGAGCGCGACGGTCACCGGTCCATGGTGCCTCAGCCGGGCGCCTCCCTCCGAGTTGTCCGTGCTTCCCCTCGTCATCGCGACGCGAAGCACGGACAACTCTCGGGAGAGGGCCGGGTTCAGGCCTCGTCGGCCAGGGCGTGGCCGTAGCGATCCTCGACCCGGCGGCGCAACGCCGGATCCTTACGCGAGGCCGGCTGGATGAACACCTCGCCGAGCATGGGGAACCGCTCACGCAGCTGACCGTCGACCCGGACGCAGGCCCGTTCGAGATCGGCGGCCGAGAACGAGTCGACGAAGTCCACCCGGGTGCACAGCAGGATGCTCTCGGTCCCGACCAGCATGGTGAGGACGTCCACGACGTCGTCGATCTCCTCCTGCGCCTCGAGGAACTCGACGAACTCACCGATCAACCGGCGGTCGGCCTGGCGCCCGATCAGCAGTCCCTCGCAGGCGCGCGCCAGTACGAAGGTGACCGCGAGCAGCAGCACGCCGATGGCGATCGACGCGACGCCGTCCCATGCCGGCGACCCGGTCAGCTGATGCAGCCCGACACCGGCGGCGGCGATCACCAGGCCGAGGATCGCCGCGCTGTCCTCGAGCAGGACGCTGTTGACCGTCGGATCGCGCGGTGCACGGAGGTACGCCCCGAGCGAGCGCCGCGTCCGGTCGGTTTCGCGGCGCATCTGCAGCGCCGCCTGGCGCAGCGAGATGCCCTCGAGCACCGCGGCGAAGGCGAGCACGGGATAGTTGATCCACAGATAGGTACCGCTCTCGCCGCCGCCGAGCACCGTGTGCACGCCCTCGTAGAACGAGAAGCCGGCGCCGGACACAAAGATCGCCACGGCGGCGAGCAACGACCAGAAGTACAGCTCCTTGCCGTAGCCGAACGGGTGCGAGCTGTCGGCCCGCTTGGTCGAGCGCCGCTGGGCGACGAGCAGCAGGATCTCGGTGGTGCTGTCGCCGGCCGAGTGGGCCGCCTCCGACAGCAGCGCCGACGAGCCGCTGATCAGCCCCGCGGCCAACTTGAGCAGCCCGACCCCGACGTTGGCGGCGAGGGCCAGCAGCACGGTGAGCGAGCTGTCCTCATCGCGCCGCTCACCCGGCGTCTCATCCACCACCAGACCAGCCTCCCCATGTTGACTGGCGCGAAATCCGTTGACTGGCGCGAAATATCGCGCCAGTCAGCCGATAACGCGCCAGTCAACAGAAGGTCGGGCGGGGGTGGTCATCAGAGGTAGCGGGCGGTGTAGTCGGCGAACCGTTCGTCCACCTCGGCCGCGGTCACCCCGAAATCAGCGAGTTCGTAGCGGTGCGACGGGGCGCGGTGGCCGCTGCGGCTGGCCTCGTCCTCGGCCGCGACCGCCGCGCGGACCGCGTCCGACCACGGCAGCCCGAAGTTGCGGTAGACCGCCTCAACGGTGCCCACCGGATCGGCCACCAGGTCGCGGTACTGCACGTCGTAGAAGCGGGCCGGGTCGTGCTGGGCCCGGGCGTTCACGGTCAGGTCGGCGCCCCGGCCGAGCAGATCGAGCTGATCGCGACCGATCGTGTCGCCGACGAAGCGCGTGGAGTAGCCGGTCGTCGCGAGCGCGCTGAGGCTGCAGCTCGACGCGAGGGTTGTCCGCATCTCGCGATGGGTCTGCACGATCAGCGCGTCGGGATACACCGCGAGCAGGGCGTCCAGCTGCGAACAGGTGGCTGGGATTCTTGAGCACCCAGCGCTTGTCCGGCTCGTTCGCGCCGATCAGCGCCAGGTTGCGCCGGTGCCGGGCGTAGGCCGGCGTCCAGTCCTGCTCGGCCAGCCACGCCGAATAGGTCGGCACGTGCCCGAGCGACTCGTACGACACCGACATCGCCGACTGGCGCAGCAGCTGCCAGCACTCCTCCACCGTGTCGGCGGCGATGTAGTGGACGCCGCCGAAGCCGGGGTTGGCCTCGTAGAACGCGTCGAAGCCCTTCTGGATCTGCTGGAAGATCGGGTTGTCGGCCCAGGTCTCGCGGGGCGGGCGCGGCTGCGGCATCTCGCACAGCCACTGCTCCAGCCCCTGGTGCATGGGATCGGCGGCGAGCAGCCGGTGCATCGCCGTCGTGCCGGTCCGGGGCAGGCCGGTCACGAAGATAGGGCGCTCGATCACCGAGTCGTCGGGTCGGACCCGGGCGAAGCCGGCCTCGCTGGCCAGCCGGGCCACCAGCGCGCCGCGCAGTTCGGAGCGCTTGACCCGCCGGCCCAGATCGGTGAGCGCCTCGTCCTCGGCGTAGGACTCGAAGCAGGACGCCGAGCCCCTCGCGGTACTCGTCGCCGCCGAAGTCGGTGAGCGTCGTGAGCCGCGTGGCCGACGCCTCGAGATCCTCGACCGTGCCGACGTTGTCCCGACCGGTTGCGTCATCGCAGTCCGCCTAGTGATGGAACTCGCCGCAGTTGACGTCGAGGCAGTGCCCGCTGATGTCGCGGGCCATGGGCGACGCCATGAACACCACGGCATCGGCGATCGCGTCGGGATCGGGCAGCCGGCGCAGATCCATGTTGGCCGCGGTCTCGTCGTAGACCACCTGCGCGCTCGACTCCGCGCTTCTTGCCCAGGTAGGCGAAGTAGTTCTGCAGCGTGTCGGCCCAGATGTAGCCGGGCGCGACCGAGTTGACCCGGATGCCCTGCGGGCCGAGTTCGGTGGCCAGGGCCTGCGCCAGCGCGAGCAGCGCGGACTTGGCCATCTTGTACGCGCCGTAGGGCATCGACGAATGGCGCAGCACCGAGGAGTTGATCATGACGACGTTGCCCCGGGACTCGGTCAGCGCCGGGACGAACAGCCGCGTCATCCGCAGGTTGCCGAGCACGTTCGTCTCGAAGCCGGCCCGGGTCTTCTCGAAGTCGACCGTCTGCAGCGGCGCCGAGCGGCGGGATCGCGAACGCGTTGTTGATCGACGCGTCGACCCGGCCGAACTCGGCCAGCGTGGCGTCGACGAGGTGCTGCGCCGACTCCTCGGAGTTGATGTCGGTCGCTCACTTGGAGGGCGCGCCGGCCGAGCTGCTTGATCTCGTCGGCGACCTCGGCCAACCGGGCCTCGGTGCGCGACGCCAGCACGACGTCGGCGCCGGCCTTCGCGCACTGGATCGCGATCGAGCGGCCGAGTCCCGGGCCGATCCCGGTGACCACGACGATCTTGTCCTCGAGCAACGTTCGCGCCTTCATCCCAAGCATCCTGTTCGCCACGGCGGCCTGGCGGGCCGCGATCCGGTCGCGCCACTGATCGGGCGTGACTCGCGCCTGTTCGTAGTGCGGCAACGCCTGCGGCAGGTCGTCGAAGCGCACCTTCTCGACCTGCGGCCCGTCGGCCTCGCCGAACTCGCGCGCCGTGCGCTGCCACCGGATCTGCAGATACCCGCGGTCGTGCCCGGTCGTCTCCAGCCAGTTGGCGAGCCCCGGATCGCGCTCGGCTGACGACGAAGCGCAGCTTGCCGTCCGGATCGTGGTGCGCCTGGTCGGCGGTCAGCGAGGTCTGGTGGTTGACGAAGTCCATCGAGATGTACCACATCGTGCCGAGCTGGAAGCCCTGGTACGGCGCGTCCGACGCCGGCACCGTGACGATCAACGCCTCGTCGTCGGTGAGCTCGTAGTGCCCGGCCGACGAGTACTGCGTGGCCAGGCCGCCCGGCGTCAGCCGGGGCTCGGTCATCGTGTTCACCGGCAGCTTCAGATAGAACCACTCGGGGAACTTCAGGAAGGTGTTGAGCTGCGATACGAGCCCCTTGCCGGCCGATTCGAAGCGCTTGGCCCGCAGCGCCTCGCCGGCCGGCTCCGGGGCGGCGCCGATGCGGTCGACGCGCTGGATCGCGATCGTGCCGGGCGCGGCCGTCCAGTCGCTCCACACCTCGCGGACGAGCAGTTGGGACGCCTTCGGGCCGAGGACGAAGTAGTTCGGGCCGGCGCTGTCCTTCGCCGGGCCGAAGCGCAGCTCGAACCGGCCGTCGGCGTCGATCTCGATCGCCCGGTCGTCGAAGGCGTTGAGGCTGTCCGGCACGTCGGCCGGGGTGTAGTCGCCGTTGAGGATCTGGAAGCTCAGGTCGGCGGTGGCGCCGCGGCGGCCGGTGACGACGTACTCGGCGTCGTCCCGGATGCGCGCGCTCCAGTACAGCGTGTCCGGGTTGTCCAGGCCGAGCTTCATGTACGGCGTGGCCGAGCGCATGAAGAACGGGAACTCGCGCTCGTGATTCCACGCGGCGGCCAGCGACGCCCGGATGCTGCCGGCCAGGTAGTCGAGACCTTCGGCGAGATCCTGCTCGCTGCGCACGTGGGGTGCGTCACGGATGATCTTCTCGGCCGCCACGATGGCGTCGGCGAATGGCTGCGTGAGCACGGTCAGTCCGTCCCGGATTTCGAGCGGTACATATCTGTAACGCTGCGGTAGAGTGATGGTCCGACAGTAGAACGTGTTCTAAGTTGGGTCAATGTCCTCGTCGCGCCGCTCACCGCCCACCCGGCGGGTCGTCGCCCTGCTCGACCACATGGCCGCGCATCCGGGCGAGGAGTTCGGCCTGTCCGAGCTGTCCCGCGACGCTCGACATCAGCAAGCCGACCTGCCTGGGCATCGTCGGCACGCTCACCGAGACCGGGTGGCTCGTCTGCGACCCCACGACGCGGGGCTACCGGATCGGGCCGGCGCTCGTCTCGGCCGGCCGGCTGGCCCGGCAGGCCGTGCCCGGCGCCGACGTCGCCGAGCGACACCTCACCGAACTGGCGACGCGATTCGGTTCGGCCTGCAGCGCGTCGGCGGTGATCGGCCGCGAGATCGTCGTCCTGACCAGCATCCGCCACGACGGCCGCGCCGAGGGCGCAATGGCCGGCAGCCGCTATCCGTTCGCGCCCCCCGTCGGGCTGATGTACGTGCTGTGGGACAGCGATGAGGCGTTCGAGCAGTGGCTCGGCACCGCGCCCACCCTGCCGGTGACGCTCGACCGCGCGCATCTGCGGCGGGTCATCACCGAATGTCGTGACCGCGGCTACCTGGTGGAGGGGCTCACCGAGGTCGGAGCCCGGCTGCATACGCTGATGGCCGGCGTCGCCGCCTACGATCTACCGGACGAGGTGCGCGGCCTGGTCGGCGAGATGGTGTCCACGCTCGGTGAGCGCGTCTATCTGGGCGCTGAGCTCACCGCGCGGGGACGGCATCCGACACACTTGCTCGCGGCCCCGACCTACGGCGGCGACGGACGGCAGGAGATGGTGCTCACGCTGTACGTCGGCAATTCGATCACGGGGGCCGAAATATCTCGGCGCGGCAAGGCATTGTTGGCGACGGCAGCAGCAGTCACGGCAGAGGTGGGCGGCACGCCGCCGCGCCGAAGGAAGGCGTCCTGATGGACGAGGGGCAGCAGATGAGGCGAGGACACGCATGACCGTGGCGTATGAGATGAGCCACCTCGAGAAGCTCGAGGCCGAGGCGGTGCACATCTTCCGCGAGGTCGCGGCGACGATCGAGAAGCCGGCGCTGCTGTTCTCCGGCGGCAAGGACTCGGTCGTGATGCTGCACATCGCGGTGAAGGCGTTCTGGCCGGCCCCGGTGCCCTTCCCGGTCATGCACGTCGACACCGGCGAGAACTTCGACGAGGTGCTCGAATTCCGCGACCGCACCGTCGAGAAGTACGGCTTGCGGCTCATCGTGGCCAAGGTGCAGGACGACATCGACGCCGGTCGGTCGGTCGAGGACACCGGCCCGCGCGCCACGCGCAACCGGCTGCAGACGGTCACGCTGCTGCGCGGCATCAACGAGAACAAGTTCGGCGCCGTGTTCGGCGGGGCACGCCGCGACGAGGAGAAGGCCCGGGCCAAGGAGCGGGTGTTCAGCTTCCGCGACGAGTTCGGCCAGTGGGATCCGCGCAACCAGCGCCCCGAGCTGTGGAGCCACTACAACGGCCGGCACCGCAAGGGCGAGAACATCCGCGTCTTCCCGCTGTCCAACTGGACCGAGCTCGACATCTGGTCCTACATCCGCGACGAGGGCATCGACCTGCCCGAGCTCTACTTCGCGCACCGCCGCCAGGTCGTCGAGCGCGACGGCATGCTGCTGGCGGTCAATCGCTTCATCCAGCCGATCGAGGGCGAGACGGCGTTCGAGGCACTGGTGCGGTTCCGCACCATCGGGGACGCGACCTGCACCGGCTGTGTCGAGTCGATGGCCGCCGACGCCGACGCGGTCGTGGCGGAGGTCGCGGCGGCCCGGGTCACCGAGCGCGGCGCCACCCGGGCCGACGACCGCATCTCCGAAGCCGGCATGGAAGACCGCAAGAAAGAGGGGTACTTCTAGCCATGGCCGCCCTACTGCGGATCGCGACGGCCGGGTCGGTCGACGACGGCAAGTCCACCCTGATCGGCCGCCTGCTCTACGACTCCAAGGCGATCTTCGAGGATCAGCTCAGCGCCGTCGAGCACACCAGCCGATCGCGCGGGCAAGAGGCGCCCGACCTTGCGCTGCTCACGGACGGACTGAGGGCCGAGCGCGAGCAAGGCATCACCATCGACGTCGCCTACCGCTACTTCGCGACCCCCAAGCGCAAGTTCATCATCGCCGACACCCCAGGCCACATCCAGTACACGCGCAACATGGTCACCGGGGCATCCACCGCCGACGTCGCGCTGGTCCTGATCGACGCCCGTAACGGCGTCCTGGAGCAGTCCCGGCGGCACGCCTTCCTGGCCAGCCTGCTCGGCATCCCGCACCTCGTCGTGTGCATCAACAAGATGGACCTCGTCGACTTCTCCGAGGCGCGCTTCGTCGAGATCCGCGAGGACTTCCGCCGCTTCGCGATGAAGCTCGAGGTCCCCGACCTGACGTTCATCCCGATGTCGGCGCTCACCGGCGACAACGTTGTCCAGCGCAGCGCGGCCATGCCCTGGTACGAGGGCACGTCGCTGCTGCACCACCTCGAAGAGATCCACGTCGCGTCCGACCGCAATCTCATCGACGTCCGGTTCCCGGTGCAGTACGTCATCCGGCCGCACCAGTCGTCGGACGCCGTGCTGCACGACTTCCGCGGTTACGGCGGCACCGTCGCCGGCGGCGTCGTCCGCGCCGGCGACGAGGTCACGGTGCTGCCGTCGGGGTTCACCACCTCGATCTCCGCCGTCTGGGCGCCGGGCGGTCGCCCGCTCACCGAGGCGTTCGCGGGGCAGGCGGTCACGATCGAACTCGCCGACGACATCGACATCGCCCGCGGCGATCTCATCTGCCGCCCGCACAACCGGCCGCACGTGGGGCAGGACATCGACGCGATGCTGTGCTGGCTGTCGTCCGACGCGACGCTGACGGCGGGCGGCCGGTACACGATCCAGCACACCACGCGCTCGACCCGCGCGGTGGTGCGCGACCTCGACTACCGCCTCGACGTCAATACGCTGCACCGCGACGAGACGGCGAGTTCGCTCAGCCTCAACGAGATCGGCCGCGTCCGGCTGCGCACCCAGCAGCCGCTGCTGTTCGACGCCTATCGCCGCAGCCGCGACACCGGCAGCTTCATCCTGATCGACGAGGCCACCAACAACACCGTCGCCGCCGGCATGATTACTGGACCGACGCAGCACGACGCCAAGGTCGTCTGGCACAGCGGCTCGGTGCAGCGCACCGAGCGGGCCACGCCGGGCATGACCGTCTGGCTGACCGGGCTGTCCGGCTCGGGCAAGTCGACGGTCGCCGCCGAACTCGAGCGCCGCCTGGTGGCGTCCGGGCGGCCGGCCTACCTGCTCGACGGCGACAACCTGCGGCACGGCCTGAATGCCGATCTTGGCTTCTCGGCCGCCGACCGCGCCGAGAACGTCCGGCGCGTCGGCGAGGTGGCCAAGCTGCTCGCCGACGCCGGCGTCGTGGCCATCGTGTCGCTGGTCAGCCCGTACGCCGCCGACCGGCAGCGCGTGGCCGCGGCGCACACCGAGGGGTCGTTGCCGTTCCTCGAGGTGTTCGTCGACACCCCGCTCGAGATCTGCGAGGCCCGCGACCCGAAGGGCATGTACGCGAAGGCGCGAGCCGGCGAGATCAAGAACTTCACCGGAATCGACGACCCGTACGAGGCGCCGTCGGCGCCGCACCTGCGGCTGCGCCCCGAGGACGGCGACGCCGCCGCCCAGGCCGGGCTGGTCCTGGACCTAGTCGAGCGGATCGCCGAATGACGTCGTCGGACGCCCGCCTCGCCGCCGAGCTCGCCGAACGGGCCGGCCGGTTGCTGCTCGCCCTGCGGGCCGAGAGCGGCCTGTCCGGCCGCGACCTGGGTAAGCGGGGCGACGCCGACTCGAACGCGCTGCTGCTGCGCGAGCTGGCCGCCGCCCGACCGGCCGACGCCGTGCTGTCCGAGGAGTCGGCCGACTCACCGGCCCGGCTGTCGGCCGACCGCGTGTGGATCATCGATCCGCTCGACGGCACCCGCGAGTACGGCCTGCCCGGCCGCGACGACTGGGCCGTGCACGTCGCGCTCTGGCAGTCCGGCCCCGGCATCACCGCCGCCGCCGTGGCCCAGCCCGCACTCGACGCCGTCTACGCCACCGACTCGGTGACGGCCGGCCCGGCGCCGACCGGCCGCCGACGCTTCCTGGTCAGTGACAGCCGGCCCCCGGCCTTCGCCGCACCGGTCGCCGCCGCCTTGGACGCCGACGTCGCACCGATGGGATCGGCCGGGGCCAAGGCGATGGCGGTCGTCCGCGGCGAGGCCGACGCCTACCTGCACGCCGGCGGTCAGTGGGAGTGGGACTCGGCCGCGCCGGTCGGGGTCGCGGTCGCGGCCGGGCTGCACGCCTCGCGCATCGACGGTTCGCCCCTCGAGTACAACCGCGAACACCCTTATCTACCCGACCTGCTGATCTGCCGGGCCGAACTGGCGGCCGAGATCCTGCGCGAGATCGCCGCTACGACCGGGGCCTGAGCGCCCACATCGCCGGCCAGTCCTTCGGGCGCAGCAGTGCCTCGGTGCCGCCGTCGGCCACGAGCACCGTGCCGACCAGCATCGGCGCCCCCAGTACGAAGGCGATCACGTCCGCGATCTCGGCCGGCTGGATCGGGCGGCCCATAGGCACCGGGAAGTTCGCGATGGCGGCCCCGATCAGCGGGTCGACCCGCTGCGCTTGGGCCAGCGGCGTCTCGGTCAGCCCGGGCGCCACGACGTTGAGCCGGATCCCGGACCCGATCCACTCCGGGCGCGGGGCGTTGGTGCGGACGTACCAGGACACCGCGGCTTTCGCCGCGGGATACGCGTGCAGGGCCATCACGGTCTCGGCCAGCTCGCAGGCGCCGGCCTCGTCCCCGGCCAGGCAGGCCTCGGCGAGCTCGACCGACCAGTCCGGCTGCACGGTGGCCGAGTTCGAGCCGATGCACACCGCACCGGCGCCGGTCCCGGCGGCCAGCAGCGCGCGCAGTCCCTCGAGCAGGGCCACCGTGCCGAAATAGTTGATCGAAACCAGCCGACCACCGGTCTCGGTGGACGACCCGCCGATACCGGCTGCGGTGACCAGACCGGCCAACGCGCCGTCAGCCAGTCGGGTGATCTCGGCAACGGCCTCGGCGCGCCCATCGGGGTGGCCCAGATCGGCGACGACGTCGGCGCGGGCGACGTCCACGCCGATGACGCGACAGCCGTCCGCGGTGAGCCGGGCCGCGGTGGCCCGGCCGATGCCGGAGGCCGAGCCGGTGACGACGACGGTGCGCATCCGCCGACCATAATGGAACACGTTCTACATTTGCGCCGCGGGTACGGTGCTCTACGCGAGCGACAAGGCGGGCGCCGGTCCGCCGGGAAGCAGGGCGAGCTCGACCTGGCCACGGCGGCGCCCCTGTGGGCCGTGCTGCGCGGGCATCTGGACGCCGGCCGCCGCTTCGTCCGGCTCGACGTGGCCGGGGTCACCTTCCGCGACGCCACTGCCCTCGGTGGCATCACCGTGGCGCATCACGAGGCGCTGGCCCGCCGCGGCACGCTGGTACTCACGGGCGTCGATTCGACCGTGGCCCGGTTGCTGCGGCTGACCGGTCTGCACGACGTCCTGTTCATCGGGGACCCGGCGCCAGCGCCATCGCCGCCACCAGCAGGCGCACGCAGTAGTCGGCCAGCCCGGCCCGGTCGACCGCGAGGGATCCGTCCAGCCAGCGGATGATCAGATTCGCCATCGCGCCAACGATCGCGGTGGCGGTCAGCTGGGCCTCGACGTCGTCGTCGGAATCGAGCTGGGCCGAGATGATCCGGGCGAACGCCGGCGACAGGGCCACGCTGCGCGCCCCCAATACCTGATCGGTGAGCGGCTCGAGCAGCAGGACGCGGCCCTTGCGCGGATCGCCGGTGATCAGGTCGAGAAACCCGTCGACGGCTGCGCGGGCCACGACGGCGTCGGTCGGCTCGGTTGCCCCGGCGACGGCGTCGATGAGCACCTGGCCGGCCTCGTAGGCGACCTCGTCGTACACCGCGGCCAGCAGCGCATCCCGATCGGTGAAGTTCTCGTAGAAGTAGCGGTCGGTCAGCTGCGCCGTGCGACACACCGACCGCACCGTGACCGCGCTGCTGCCCTGGGTGCCCAACAGCTCGAGCCCCACGTCGAGCAGCCGGCGGCGCCGCTCGGTCCGCCGGTCGGCCAGGGTGGTACCGGCCCACCCGCGAGTGTTCACGCCTCGCATGATGCCCGATCCCGGCCAGGTTGACGACACCTGTCCTCAATTTTAGGCTGACCCGAGCCGACCCCCGTCGGGACACCGAACGCGACCAACGGCAGGATCTCGCCCATGACGCCACTCCCGTCGACGCTGACCGCTGCCTTCCAGCAGACCGTGCAACGCACCCCGCACAACATCGCGCTCAGCACGCCGGACGGCGCGTTGCGGATCACCTGGCGCCAGTACGCGGAGCGGGTCGAAAAGCTCGCCACCGGACTGGCCGGGCTCGGCGTCAAGCGCGGGGACACCGTCGGGATCATGCTCACCAACCGGCCCGAGTTCCATCTCATCGACACCGCCGCGCTGCACGCCGGCGCCACCCCGTTCTCGATCTACAACACGCTGGCACCCGAGCAGATCGCGCACCTGTTCGGCAACGCCGGCAACCGGGTGGTCATCTGCGAAGAGCAGTTCATCGAGCAGATCCGCGCGGCCGCCGCGGCCGCCGAAACGGCGGTCGAGCACATTGTCTGCATCGACGGGTCGCCGGACGGCACTCTCACCCTGACCGAGCTCGAGGCGCGGGTGCCGAAGAAATTCGACTTCGCCAAGTCGTGGCAGTCGGTCAAGCCCGACGACGTCCTCACGATCATCTACACGTCGGGCACCACCGGACCGCCCAAAGGGGTCGAGCTCACCCACGCCAACATGATGGCCGAGCTCGAGTCGACGACCGCGATCGTGCCGATCTCCGCGGCCGACTCGGTGATCTCGTACCTGCCGGACGCCCACATCGCCAACCGGTGGGGCTCGCACTACAACAGCATGCTGACCGGCATGCAGGTCGTCACGCTGGCCGACCTGAAGCAGATGATCAGCGCGCTGCCGTCCGTGCGGCCGACGTTCTTCGGGGCCGTGCCGCAGGTCTGGTACAAGCTCAAGGCCGGGATCGAGGCCCAGCTGGCCGCCGAGAAGTCACCGGTGAAGAAGAAGCTGGCCGGGTGGGCCATCGGCGTCGGCCGGCGGCGGGCGCGGCTGATGTCCGACCAGAAGCCGATCTCCCCGGCGCTGAAGGTGCAGCACGCCATCGCCGAGCGCCTCGTGCTGTCGGCGATGCGCGCCCGGCTCGGTCTCGACCGGGTGCGATTCGCCGCCACCGGCGCCGCGGCCATCGACCCCGACGCGCTCGAGTTCGTCCTCGGGCTCGGACTGCCGGTGTGCGAGTTGTGGGGCATGTCCGAGGTGTCGTGCGCGGCCACGGTCAATCCACCGGACGCGATCCGCATCGGGACCGTCGGCACCGCGCTGTCCAACGTCGAGCTGCGCATCGCCGACGACGGCGAGCTCCTCGTCAGCGGGCCGCTGCTGATGAAGGGCTACCGCAACGAGCCGGAGAAGACGGCCGAGGCGATCGACGCCGACGGCTGGCTGCACACCGGCGACATCGCGACGATCGACGGCGACGGCTACGTGCGCATCGTCGATCGCAAGAAGGAGCTGATGATCAACGCGTCGGGCAAGAACATGTCGCCGGCCAACATCGAGGGCACCATCAAGGTCAGCTGCCCGCTCGTCGGCTCGGCGGTCGCGATCGGCGACGACCGTCCGTACGTCGTCGCCCTGCTCACGCTCGACCCGGACGCCCTCAACGCCTACGCCCACCAGAAGGGCATCAGCGACGCCTCCCCCGCCGCGCTCGCCGCCGACCCCGACGTCCGGGCGGCCATCGAGGTCGGCATGAAAGAGGCGAACGCCCGGCTGGCCCGGGTCGAGCAGATCAAGAAGTTCGCGATTCTGCCCGACGTCTGGGAGCCGGGCGGCGACGAGGTCACGCCGACGATGAAGCTCAAGCGCAAGCCCATCGCGTCCAAGTACGCCCAGCAGATCGAGGACCTCTACGCCACCTCCCGTTGACTGGGGCGATAGTCGTTGACTGGGGCGATATTTCGCGCCAGTCAACCGATAACGCACCAGTCAACGGGGGATGGCCGGACCGCGATGGTGGGGAACACTGATCCGGTGACCGACGCGAAGGCCCGCCCGCGCCCCGGCCCGGGGGCGGCGCACGCCGGCCCGGATTCCGGGCCGGACATCTCACCCCGTTCCACCCCGGACATCTCCACCCCGGACATCTCCACCCCGGACATCTCCACGCCGGACATCGAGGGCCCGGCGGCGGGTGGACCCGTCCGCAGCACCGCGCATCCCGCCGTCCACGGCGCCGGCCTGATCGGCCTGGCCGTAGGCGCCCTCGGCGTGGTCTTCGGCGACATCGGCACCAGCCCGCTCTACGCGTTGCAGACCGTGTTCGCCATCGAGGGCCACGCGATCAAGCCCAGCCCGGGCGACGTCTACGGCGTCATCTCGCTGATCTTCTGGTCGATCACGCTCGTCGTCTCGTTCAAGTACGTCGTGTTCGTGTTGCGGGCCGACAACGACGGCGAGGGTGGGGTGATGGCGCTCGCGGCGCTCGCCCGGACGATGACGAAGGGCCGGCCGCGGCTCATCGCGATGTCGTTGATCCTGGCCGTGGTCGGGGCGTCGCTGTTCTACGGCGACAGCGTCATCACCCCGGCGATCTCGGTCCTGTCCGCGATGGAAGGGCTCAAGGTGGCCTCGCCGGGGTTGTCCGACGCCGTCCTGCCCCTCGGCGTCGGCGTGCTCGCGGTGTTGTTCCTCGTCCAGCGCTTCGGCACGCACAAGGTCGGCAAGCTGTTCGGCCCCGTCATGCTCGTGTGGTTCGCGGTGCTCGCAGCCACCGGGCTGCCGGAGATCCTTCGGCATCCGGGCATCCTGCAGGCGCTCTCGCCGACCCACATCGTCACCTTCGTCGGGGCCCATCCGTATCTCGCGTTCATCTCGCTGAGCGCGGTGGTGCTGGCCATCACCGGGGCCGAGGCGCTCTACGCCGACATGGGGCACTTCGGGCGGTCCCCGATCCGGCGGGCCTGGTTCTTCGTCGCGTTTCCGTGTCTCACGGTGAACTACCTCGGCCAGGGCGCGTTGGTGTTGCACGACAAGAAGGCCATCAGCAGCCCGTTCTTCCTGCTCGGCCCGAGCTGGGCCCGCATCCCGCTGGTCGTGCTCGCGACGCTGGCCACGGTGATCGCCTCGCAGGCCGTGATCTCCGGCGCGTACTCGGTGTCGCGCCAGGCGATGCGCCTCGGCTTCCTGCCCAACCTCACCATCCGGCACACGTCCACACGCGAGAGCGGCCAGATCTACATCCCGGCGGTCAACTGGTTGCTGTTCGGCAGCGTGCTGGTGCTGATGCTGGCCTTCCGTTCGTCCAACCGGCTGGCCGCGGCCTATGGACTGGCCGACATCGGCACGTTCGTGACGACGAGCTCGCTGTTCATCATCGTCGCCGCCACGATCTGGAAGTGGCCGCGCTGGAAGCTGATCGCGATCGGGACGGTCTTCGGTGTCGTTGAACTGTCCTACCTCGGCGCCAACATCACCAAGATCCCCAGCGGGGGTTGGCTGCCGCTCGTCATCGCCACCGCACTGATAACCGCGATGACGACCTGGCAGGCCGGGCGCCGGATCATTACCGCCCGCCGCATCGACCTGGAGGGCCCGTTGCAGGACTTCGTCGACGACTTGCACGAGCGCAAGCTGCCGCGAGTGCCTGGCACCGCGGTGTTCCCGCATCCCACCAAGGAGACGACGCCGCTGGCGCTGCGGGCGAACGTCGAGTTCAACCACGTTCTGCACGAGCACGTGGTGGTGATGTCGCTACAGCCGCAGAACGTGCCGCACGTCGCGCTGGACGAGCAGATCCAGGTCGACGAGCTGACCTATACCGACGACGGGATCGTGCACGTCGCCGTGCGCTACGGCTTCCAGGACGAGCAGGACATCCCCGATGCGCTGCACCGCGCGCAGGGGCTTACCGCCGAGCTCGACATCGATCCCGAGAACGCGTCCTACTTCCTGTCCCGGCTGTCGATCCAGCGCGGGGACAAGCCGGGCATGGCCCGCTGGCGCAAGCGGCTGTTCATCGGCCTCATGCACAACGCGGCCAATCCGGCGGCCAACTTCTGCCTGCCGGAGGACAGGACGGTCGTGATGGGCGCCCACCTGGAGCTGTGAGCCGCGCCGGTCAGCGCACGGCGACGGCACGAGCTGCAGCCACCCGGTCGGCCAGCGGCCGGCAGCGCAGTCGGGCCGCGATCGCATCGGCCTCGGCGAGCAGGGCGTCGCGGTCCTCGCCGGGCGCATCCGGTGCCGTTGCGAGGTCGAGCAGGGCGTGCGCGACGTGATACGGACTGTCGAGTTCGCGCACCTGGGCCAGCGCGGCCACGAGCCCGGCGCCGTCACTGTCAAGCTTGGCTCGCGCCAGGGCCCGCTCGGCCCGCAGCAGTCGTGGCACCTGACCGATCGGGCGGGCATCGAGATCGGCCAGCAGCGCGCGGACGGCCTCGTTGTCGCCCAGTTCGGCCGCGGTGCGCATCGCCGCAGGCCAGGCGATCAGGTTGGTCCCGGTGGCTAGACCGAGGATGGCGGCCAGTTCGATGATCCGCTGGAATTCGCGCAGTGCATCGGCCCCCCGGTTCTGGGCCAGGGCTGAAAACGCGTCCACGATGAACGCGGTCGTCTGGTCCTGGGCGTCCTCCGAACTGCGGTAGGTCTGCAGGTCGGGGCCGGCGCGCTCCGCACCTTCGGCGTCGCCGCGCAGGGCCGCCAGGAAAGCGGTCATCATCGACACGTCGGGTAGCCCGGGCCAGCGCGCCATCGCGGCCGCGAGGGCGTCGTCGGCCCGATCCCAGTTTCCGGCGAGGATCTCGGCGAACACCCCGTTCGCGAGCCCGATCGCCGCGCCGGCCCGGTCGCCCGTCGCGCTGGCCAGCTCGAAGCCCTCCCACGCGCAGCGAGCCGACTCGGCCGCGTCGAACCCGAGATAGGTGTCGGACATGTTGATGAGTGCGCGGAGCAGGGAGGACTTCGCGCCGGAACGTTGAGCCAGATGGATCGCGTGCCGGTACATCGCCACTGATCGAATCGGCTGGTCGGCAAACATGTACGCCGTGCCTCGGACCTGGAAGAGGTCAGCGAACGTCGCGTCGGGCGCGTCGACCTCCTGGGCCAGATCCAGGGCCTCTTCGATCAGCGCCGAGCCCTCGGCCCCACCGTCGAAGATCTCGAGCACCGCCAGCTCGCGCACCGCCTTGATGGTGTCGAGGTCGGTGACGCGGCGGAGCACCTCGGTGCCGGCGGTCAGCATCGGCCGGGCCTCGGTGATGCGCCCGAGGAAGGACAGCGCGACGCCGGCCTGGACGTGCGCCAGGGCCTCACCGCGCTCGTCACCGCACTCGGCGTAGGCCTCGGCGGCCGCATCGGCGCGCCGACGCATGAGCGGGAAGTCCGCTGCCGTGCGCGTCACTTGCGCCGAGCGCACCCACAGGTTGCCGGCGGCGGCGAGGGCGGTCGAGTCGAGGGTGCGAGTGAGCTCGGCCGCCGCGGCGAAGTTGTCGCCGGCCCGGCCCGGTGCGCCGATCTGGAGCGCCCGCTCAGCGGCCCGCACGAGCGCGGTCACGGCCTGGGCGCCGATCTCGGCGGTGTCGGCATCGTCGCTCACGGCTTCCAGGGCATCGCGGTAATGCTGCGCGACGACCTCCATGATCTCGTCGCCGTCGAAGGTCGCCCGCAGGTGCGCGGCGACCGCCAGGTGACGGGACTTGCGATCGCGGCGCGAGAGCGTGTCATATGCGACCTGTCGCAGCATGTTCTGCCGGAAGACGTAGCCGCCGCGCTGGGGCGAGAGCGGGTCGTTCGAGATCGCGACGATGTCACGGCGGACCAATTCTTCGAGCGCGGTTGCGACCTCGTCCGCCGGGCGGCCGGAGACCCCGATCAGCGCGTCGGCCGGAAAACTGGTGCCCAGGACGGCCGCATCGGCGACGAGCGCGCGCAGCTGGGGCGACAGCGCGTCGAGCCGCGCGGCGAGCAGCCCGTGCAGGCTGTCCGGCACCTGCAACGACCCGACATCACCGACCAGCCGGTACTCGCCATCGCGCGGGACGACGACGTCACGATCGATCAGGGAGCGGACGGTCTCGATCGCGAACAGCGGGTTGCCCTGGGTGTGCGAAGCGATCGCCGCCACTGCATCGGACGGCATGCCGGGTACTAGAGCGTCGAGCATTGCCGTCATCGACCGGTCGTCGAGCGGGTCGAGACTCAAGTGGGTGCGGTTACGGCCGACGCCCAGCTCGGCGCGGCGCTCGGCCAGCTCGGGCCGAGTGAACAGCACGATGTAGATCGGCTGGGCCGCCTGGTCGACGAGCTGGTCGAAGAAATCGAGCAGGGCCGGGTCGGCGTGCTGGCCGTCCTCGACGAGCATGACGACGGTGCCGTCGCCGGCCAGCCGCTCGAAGAAGAGCTGCCAGCCGATGAACAGTTCGGCCCGGCTCACCGCGGCGGCGTCGGGCGCCTCGACGCTGACCCCCAACAGCCGGGCGAGTCGCGGTTCGACGACGGACCGCTCGGCCGGGTCGGGCACGAATTGTGGAAGTTGATCGGCCAGCTTGGCGGCGACGACCTCGAGCGGGTCCTCGTCGGCGATGCCGAAGCGCTGCCGCACCATCTCGGCCAGGGCCCAGTACGCGATGCCGTCGCCGTAGGACAGGCACCGGCCCCGATGCCACCAGACGGCGTCGGCGAGCCCGTCGATGTACTTCTCGAACTCCCAGCCCAACCGGGACTTGCCGACCCCGGCCGGTCCGGACACCACCACGAGCCGTGGCGTGGCGCGTTCGATGCTGGCGTGGAAGAGCTCCTTCACCAGACGCAGTTCGGCGTCGCGGCCGATCAGCGGTGCCTCCAAACCGTCGACGCGTTGCGCGCCCCCGACGCCGGACAGGACCCGGGTGGCGCGGAACAGCGTCACCGGTTCGGCCTTGCCCTTGAGCACGAATTCGCCGGCGTCGTCGAAGCCGATGCCCGCGGCGGCCAGGCGCCGCGTGGCGTCGTCGGCGAACACATGGCCGGGGTCGGCGACCGACTGCACGCGGGCGGCCGTGTTGACCGGGTCGCCGGCGACCATGCCTTCGCCCACCGCACCGATCGTGACCGCGACCTCGCCCGTGACCAACCCGGCCCGCGCCTGCAGCCCCGGGATGCCGTCATCGATACCGAGCTGGGCTACGGCCTCGACCAGCTCGAGCGCGGCCCGAACGGCGCGTTCGGCGTCGCCCTCGGTCGCGACCGGCGCGCCCCAAACGGCCATCACCGCGTCGCCGATGAACTTCTCGATCACGCCGCCGTAGCGGGCGACCACGGTGCGAGCGAGCTCGAAGTAGCGCGACAGCAACTCGCGCACGGCTTCCGGATCGCGCGACTCGGACAGCGGCGTGAAACCGACCAGATCTACGAACAGCAGTGAGCACACCCGCCGCTCGGCGACCGGGCCGGCGCCCGGCGGGGTGGCCCGCGGCGCGGCGCCTGTAGAACCAAGGTCGCTGCCGCACTCGCTGCAGAACTTTCCGCTGACCGGGCTGGCGCCGCACGACGGGCAGGCCGTGGCCAGGCTGGCGCCGCACTCGCTGCAGAACTTCCCGCTGACCGGGCTCGCTCCGCACGAAGGGCACACGGCTTCCACGCCGAGAAGTATGCGCTAAGTCGCATCCGGGGTGGAC
Organism: uncultured Actinomycetota bacterium; assembly: GCA_963764485.1. GTDB lineage: Bacteria > Actinomycetota > Actinomycetes > Mycobacteriales > Jatrophihabitantaceae > Jatrophihabitans. Next base: position 1,048,062 of record CAVXSM010000001.1, read on the forward strand.
GCGGGAAACGCCGCCCCGGCGATCTCACGGCCGATCTTGGCCCGAGCCCAGAACCCGTACGTGCCGGCGTCGAGGAGCTCGCGTCCGGCCTCGACCAGCGCACCGAGCGCGGCGAACGCGAACGCGCCGCCGACCGAGATGCGGGCGACCCCGAGTTCGGCCAGCTCGGGGACGGTCGGCGCCGTGGCCAGGGCCAGCACGTTCACCGGCCGATCGACCGAGGTCACGAGCGCGCGAATCTGCTCAGGCGCCGTCACGCCTGGCGCATACAGGACGTGCGCACCGGCCTCCTGGAAGCGCTGCAGCCGGGCGATGGTGTCGGGCAGATCCGGGCGGCCGTGCAGGAAGTTCTCGGCCCGGGCGGTGATCACGAAGCCGTCGCCCGCGGCGGCCACCGCGGCCGCGACCCGCTCGGCCGCGAGCTCGGCCGGGTAGATCGGGTCGTCGGCGCGACTGGTGGAATCTTCGATCGAGCAGCCGGCCAGGCCCGTGGCCAGCGCGCCGCGGATGGTCTCGGCCACGCCGTCCGGGTCGTCGGCGAAGCCGTTCTCGAGGTCGGCCGACACCGGCAGGTCGACGGCGGCGACGATCGCGGCGGCGTGGGCGAGCGCTTCGTCGCGCGACACCGACATGTCCGGGCGGCCGAGGGTCGCCGCGAACCCGCTGCTCGTGGTGGCGAGGGCCCGGAAGCCGAGGGCGGCCAAGATGCGGGCCGAGCCCGCGTCCCAGGGATTGGGCAGCAGCAGCGGAGCGCCCGGGCGGTGCAGATCGAGGAAGGAGGTCATGCCGCCATCCTGGCCTCAGGGTGCGACAGCGTTTTCGCGTTCGGGTTGTTGCTGGGTGATGCAGTGGATGCCGCCGCCGCGTTCGAACAGCGGCCGGGCGTCGACGGCGACGACGGTGCGGCCGGGATAGGCATCACGCAGGATCGCGACGGCGTCGGCGTCGCGCGGATCGTCGAAGGCGCAGGCGATCACCCCGCCATTCACCAGGACGTGGTTGACGTAGCTGTAGTCGACGAAGCCTTCGGCGTCGCGCAGGACGGCCGGCGCCGGCAGGTCGACGATCTCGAACGGTTCGCCACTGGCGTCGGTGGCCGCCGCGAGCATGGCCCGGATCTCGGCGGTCACCGCGTGGTCGGGATGCGCGGGGTCGCGCTGGTCGTGCAGCAGGATCCGTCCCGGCGTGGGAATCGTGGCGACGATGTCGACGTGCCCGCGGGTGCCGAAGGTGTCCGAGTCGCGGGTGAGGCCGCGCGGCAGCCAGATGACCTGGGTTGCGCCGATCGTGCGGGCGAGCTCGGCCTCGATGTCGGTCCGCGACAGCGACGGGTTGCGCCCCGGGTCGCGCTGGACGGTCTCGGTGACCAGGACCGTGCCGAGGCCGTCGACGTGGATGCCCCCGCCCTCATTCACCAGCACCGAGTCGATGCGCTCGGCCCCGACCCATTCGGCGATCGCCGGGCCCAGCGTGCGGTCGTGCTCCCAGTGCGCCCATTCCTGCTGCCCCCACCCGTTGAACTCCCAGGTGACGGCACCGAGCCGACCCTCGGCATCGTGGACGAATGTGGGCCCGGCGTCGCGCGCCCAGGCGTCGTCGATCTCGCGGACCCGGAGCTCGATCGCCGGGTCGAGATAACGCGGCGCCACGTCGACGTCGCGCGGGGCGACGACGACCGTCACCAGTTCGAACCGGGCGACCGCGTTCGCGACCGCTGCCCACGTGCGGCGGGCGGTGTCGGCGTCCTCGGCCGTGTCACCGAGGGTGTACCCGCCGCTCGGCCAGCACAGCCACATCCGCTCGTGCGGGTCGCCCTCGTGCGGCATCACCCACGTCATGTGCGTCCGTACGGCGAGTCGGGGTCGACCGGCGCGGTGAGCGCGGCATAGGTGTCCGGGCGGCGGGTGCGCAGGAACGGGAACAGGTCGAGCCAGTCCGCGCGCTGGGCAAGATCGAGATCGGCGATAAGCACGCACGGTTCGTCACGTGGCGCCTGCACGAGCACGCGTCCGTACGGATCGGACACGAACGACGAGCCGTAGAAGGTGTTGCCCGGGCTGCCGTCGGGTCTGGTCTCGGCGCCGGTGCGGTTGGGCACGACCATGAACAGCCCGTTGGCGATGCCGTTGCCGACGATCACCTGCTGCCACAGCGGCTGGGTGTCGAAGTCGGGATGATCCGGCTCGGAACCGATCGCCGTCGGGTACACCACGATGTTCGCGCCGCCGAGGCTGTACGCCCGCGCCACCTCGGGGAACCACTCGTCCCAGCAGGTCGGCAGGCCGAGCCGGGCCGGCGCGAGACCGTCCAGCGCGTAGACCGGGTAGGGGTCCTCAGGGCCGGCCGGCCCGGCCCGGAAGTACTTGTCCTCGTAGTAGCCGGCGGTCACCGGGATGTGCAGCTTGTTGGTGCGGGCGACGACCGCGCCGGACGGGTCGACGACGATCGCGGTGTTCAGCCCGAGGCCGTCGTCGCCGTCGGCCCGGCGGAACAGCGAGGTGTGCACGAACACCTGGTTGCGCCGCGCCGCAGCGCGGGCGAAGGCCAGCGTCGGCCCGGTGTCGAGATCCTCGGCCAGTTCGCCGCCGGTGCCGTCTGGCAACGAGTCAGCCGGATAGCGCGACAGCGTGACCTCCGGCAGGAAGACGATGCGGGCCCCGCGATCGGCCGCGGTGTCAACGGCAGCGTCGAGCCATTCGGTGAGCCCGGTGTCGGTCCAGGCGTGCTGCACCACGGCGATCCGCAGCGGGGGCGCGGGCGCGGGGTTGATGCGCGCCGGCGAGGGCGGCGGGCCGGGAGGGCCTTCGATGACCCGGATGCTCGTCACCGCACCAGCATGGCACCGGACGTTTGGGGTCGCCCGGTTCCGGGGTACGGACATTCCGGACGCTGACTGGAGGTAGGGCGATGACCGAGGCCGACGAGGACAAGAGCGTCGGAGTACTGCAGAAACTCGACGGCCAGGTGCCCACCCGCTTCTACTGGCAGCTCACCCTGCTGGCGACGCTCGGCGGCTTCCTGTTCGGCTACGACACCGCCAACATCGGGTCGGCCCTGCCGGTGCTGCCGTACAAGATCGGCGATTTCGCGAGTGGCTACCTTGTCGCCGGGGCTTCGCTCGGCGCGGCCGCCGGGGCACTGTCGGCCGGCCCACTCACCGACCGCTTCGGTCGCAAGTCCCTTCTGATCGTCGACGCCGCCCTGTACGCCATCGGCTCCCTGCTCTCGGCCTTCACCCCAAACGTCGCGGTCTTGATGATCGCCCGCACCTTCATCGGTCTTGCCATCGGGGCCGACTCGGCCATCGCCACCGCCTACATCGCCGAATACGCGCCGCGGAACCGGCGGGGTGCGCTCGGCATGCTGCAGCAGTGGATGATCACCGTCGGCATCCTGTTCGCGTACCTCATCGCCCTTGGCGTCTTCAAGATCTGGCCGGACAGCGCCAAGGACGTCGGCTGGCGGCTCATCTTCGGCCTCGGCGCGGTACCGGCGATCGCCGGCCTGGTCCTGCGCTTCGAGATGCCCGAGTCGCCCCGGTGGTTACTGCGCAAGGAGCGCTGGGAGGACGCGCAGCAGGCGTTCGAGAAACTCGGGACGCAGGTGTCGGTCGACGAGATCGAACGCACCGGACGCAAGCTGGCCGAGGCCGACGACCGGGAGCAGAAGGCCGGCGGCCGGCGCTGGTCGCCGGGCGTGAAGCGCGCCCTCGGCGTGGTGTGCGGCTTCTTCGTGTTCCAGCAGATCACCGGCATCAATGTCCCGCTCTACTACGGCCCGAAACTGCTCGGCTCCTACTTCCAGGACGGCAACGACGTGGTCGCCAAGACGGTGGCCGGCGTCGAGGTCACGCTCATCATGACCGTCGTCAATGTCGCCGCCACCTACTTCGCCTTCCGCTACATCGACCAGATCGGCCGCAAGAAGCTGGCGATCGGCGGCTTCGCCGGCATGGCCGTGTCCGCGGTCGTGGCGGCGATCGGCATCGGCGCGCTGTCGGGCACGCCCCGCATCGTGTTCGCCATGATCGGACTCGACCTGTTCATCGCCGCGTTCGCGATCGGGGTCGGCGGCACCGGCTGGTTGATCCAGGGCGAGTACTTCCCGACCTCGGTCCGCGGGCAGGCCGCGGCGATCGGCGCAACGGTCGACTGGCTGGCCAACTTCGCCCTCATCGAGGTCTTCCCGGCCTCGCAGCGGGCGATCGGGCTGGGTTGGGTGCTGATCTGCTTCGCCGCGCTGTGCCTCATGGCGATCGCGTTCGTCGTCGTCCTCGTCCCCGAGACGAAGGGCATGTCGGTCGAGGAGATCACCGAGCTGTTCGAGAAGGAAGCGAGTTCGACCGGCAGCACCCCTCGCCCGACCGCGCGCCCGATCGCCACGGCTGGGACCACGTAGGACCGTCCGGCCGCCGGCCCGCTACGTCAAGGAGCGGGCCAGCTCCCGCGATCGGGTGACGTAGCCGCCGCCGAACAGGTCGGCGTGGACCAGCAGCGGGAACAGCTGCCAGAGACCGATCCGCGCGCGCCAGCCGTCGGCGAGCGGCGCGACCTCCTCGTAGGCCGCGATCGTGCGGGCCGGCACGGCTCCGAACAGGTCGAGCATGGCCAGATCGACCTCACGGTGCCCACCGTAGGCCGCCGGATCGATCAGCCAGGCCCGCCCGTGCCGGTCGGCCAGCACGTTGCCGGTCCACAGATCACCGTGCAGCCGAGCCGGCGGCTCGATCGGGGCTTCGACGCGCACTCGCGCCACCTCGCGCTCGAGACCGACTCGCCGGGCCAGCGGCAGGCAGCGGTGCTGGAGGTAGTACTCGTTCCAGCCGTCGGCCTCCGGCGACTTGAGCTCGCAGCGGCCGACGAAGAACCGCCCCGGGGCCGGCAGAGAGCCGAAGCACGGGGCTCCGGCGCGATGCATCGTCGCCAGCATCCGGCCGAGATCCTCCTCGCCGGCCGCGTCGAGGCGCCGGGGTCGATGCGCTGCAGCTCCAGCCGGCCCGGCGTCTCGGCCACGATGGCGGGCACTCGGGCGCCGCCCGCGGCCAGCCAACGCAGCCCCGCCGCCTCGAGCGGCGCCGGATCGCGCTTGACGAACGTCTGCATGGCTCGAGCCTGCCGAGTCGTGGCCCCACTGCGGCGCCCGGCCCGGCGGGTCGCGCCGCAACGGGGCCACGGCAGCGGGGTCAGCCGGCGAGATCGGCGGCGCGCTGCTCCAAACTTTGGGCGAGGTAGCCCAGCAGCAGCCGCTCGTCGACGTCGAGCCGCCGCGAACCCTTCGGCCGTCGACCGGCCAGGAAGCGCTCCAGCTCGCCCGAGGTGTAGCCGTCGATGACGTCGGGATGGACATAGTGGGCCCGCGCCACGGTTCGGGTGTTGCCCAGCGCGGCCGCAGCGGCGTCGACCGCCGCCAATACGTGCGTCTCGGCGTCGTCACCGGCCGGCAGGTGCGCGCGCAGGTGCCGGAACGCGATCGTCGTGCCGTGCCAGGTGCGGAAGTCCTTCGCGGTCAGGTGCGCGCCGGTCAGGTCGGCCAGCCGGGCGTTGATCTCGTCGGCTCCGATGCGGGCCCCACCGACGCTGAACAGCCAGCGCCCTCGCTGGTCGCGCAGCAGTTTCGATCACCCGAGCGACGTCGCGATCGGTCACGGACACCTCGGCCGTCTTGCCCGACTTGGCCGGGAAGCGGAAATCCATCGTCGAGCCGTGCACGCGCACGTGCCGCTTGCTCAACGTGCTGAGGCCGTAGCTGTCGTTCTCCTCGGCATAGACCTCGTTGCCGATGCGCAGGCCGGCGATGTCGATGATCCGGAGCATGGCCGCGAGCACCCGATCGGCATCCAGCGTGCGGCGCTGCAGCTGCCGCTCAACATCGGCCCGGATGATCGGCAGCGCGCCGCCGAAGCCGATCAACCGGTAGAAGTTCAGCTGATCGCGCAGCGAGCGCCAGCGTTCGTGGTAGATGTACTGCCGGCGTTCGCGGTCGTCCTCACCCACGGCGAGCAGGTGACCGTCCTCATAGCTGCAGATCCACACGTTGCGCCAGGCCGGTGGGATCGCGAGCTTCGCGATCCGGTCGCGCACGGCGGCGTCGGCGATCGTCACGCCCGCGGCGTCGCGGTAGGTGAAGCCGCGGCCGCGTCGTACCCGGGTTAGGCCCGGTTCGTCGGTGCTGACGTAGCGCAGCTTGGCCAACGTCGCGCACTGCTCCGGGTCGTCGTAGAGCGTGGCGATCAGTTGGGCTGCGTCGGTCAGGGGCTTCGTCACGGCCGGTACCTACCCGCGCGCGGCCCATTCGTCGCGGGTCAGGGCGTACTCCACATCGCCGTGTTCGCGGCCGGGGATCGGTTCGTCCCAATCGGCGTGGAAGGTCCGGACGAAACGCAGCCCGGCCTTCTCCATCACCCGGCGCGAGCCGGCGTTGACCGCCATCGTCTGCCCCCAGATGCGCTGGAGCCCGAGGTCGGCGAAGCCGTACTCGACGAGGGCGCGGGCCCCTTCGGTGGCCAGCCCGCGTCCCCACGCGGTCGAGCGCAGGCGATAGCCGATCTCGCGGGCGGTGGGCGGTGACGTGTCGGAATCGAGGCCGAACCAGCCCAGAAACTCCCCGGTGCCCGAGTCGTGGGCCAGCCACCGACCGTCGACGCCGCGCTCGTACTCGTCGAGATAGCGCGGGATCAGCACCGTTTCGATCCGCGCGCGCGACGTCGCCACCCCGCCGGTGAGGTAGCGCATCACGGCCGGGTCGGAGTCGAGCTCGACCAAGAGCGCGACATCGGCCGGCGTAACCCGCCGAAACGTCATCCGCTCGGTGCGCAGGAAGGGCTCCACCGGACCATCGTGCTCGGTCGCGTGATCAGGTTTTCCTGCCCCGGGGCCGCTCGCCGGCCGCCGCAGCGTCCCTCCGGCAGGAAGACGTGATCGGCCGGCTGTTACCCAGGTCACTTCATCACTCCCGTCGCCGTGCTAAAACTTCCGTACAGTCGTGCATGTATGTGAGAGGACGCCCCATGGCCGAGAGAGTGTTCGTCGTCGGGGTCGGCATGACCAAGTTCGAGAAGCCGGGTCGCCGCGAGGGCTGGGACTACCCGCAGATGGCCAAGGAGTCCGGCACCAAGGCGCTGGAGGACGCCGGCGTCGCTTACGACCAGGTCGAGCAGGCCTACGTCGGCTACGTCTACGGCGAGTCGACCTCCGGTCAGCGCGCGGTCTACGAGCTCGGCATGACCGGCATCCCGGTGGTCAACGTCAACAACAACTGCTCCACCGGCTCGACCGCGCTCTACCTCGCGGCGCAGGCGATCCGCGGCGGCCTCGCCGACTGCACGCTCGCGCTCGGCTTCGAGAAGATGCAGCCCGGCTCGCTGACCAGCTCCTACGAGGACCGCGAGCAGCCGATGATGAGGCACCTGCTCGCGCTGGCCGAGATCTACGAGTTCGCGATGCCGCCGGCGCCCTACATGTTCGGCGCGGCCGGCCGCGAGCACATGGACAAGTACGGCACGACGACGCGAGCAGTTCGCCAAGATCGGCTACAAGAACCACAAGCACTCGGTCAACAACCCGTACGCCCAGTTCCAGGACGAGTACACGCCTGGACGACATCCTCAACGCGCGGACGATCTACGACCCGCTCACCAAGCTGCAGTGCTCGCCGACGAGCGACGGGTCGGGCGCGGCGATCCTGGCCAGCGAGCGCTTCGTCGAGCGAGCACGGGCTGGCGATCAGGCGGTCGAGATCGTCGGCCAGGCGATGGTCACCGACGTGCCCGGACACCTACGACGGCACGGCCGCGCGGGCTGGTCGGGCAAGCACATGACGCGAGCCGCCGCCGACCAGGTCTACGCCCAGGCCGGACATCACGCCCGACGACGTCGACGTCATCGAGCTGCACGACTGCTTCTCGGCCAACGAGCTGCTGACCTACGAGGCGCTCGGCCTGTGCGGCGAGGGCGAGGGCGGCAAGCTCGATCGACAACGACGACACCACCTACGGCGGCCGCTGGGTGGTCAACCCGTCCGGCGGCCTGATCTCCAAGGGCCACCCGCTCGGCGCCACCGGGCTGGCCCAGTGCGCCGAGCTCACCTGGCAGCTGCGCGGCACCGCCGACAAGCGTCAGGTCGACAGGCGCGACGGTCGCGCTGCAGCACAACATCGGCCTCGGCGGCGCCGTCGTCGTCACCGCCTACCAACCCGCCAACCGCTGAATCGACTTCGAAGGAGAACTGACATGGGCAAGATCGAGAAGACCGTCGAGTTCGACGCCGCGCCGGAGAAGGTGTGGGCCGTCGTGTCCGACCCGTCCCGCTTCGGCGAGTGGCTGAACATGCACAAGTCGTGGAAGGGCGACGTCCCGACCGAGTTCACGCAGGGCGCGCAGGTCACCGCGGTCGTCAGCCTGCTGAACATGCCGAACACGATCACCTGGACGGTCGACCGAGTACGACCCGCCGAAGTCGGTGCAAGCTCACCGGCACCGGCATGGCCGGCGTCAAGGTGGCGATCGGGCTCGGCGTCGAGCCGAACGGCAGCCGGCTCGGCGATGTCGCATCACCGCCGAGTTCGAGGGGCAGATGCTCGTCGGCGCGATCGGCCAGGCGGTCGAGAAGGCCGGCCGCACCGAGCTCGACGAGTCGATGGCCAAGCTCGGCCGAACTGGTGCGTGACGCCCGTGCGAGGCCGGCGCACGTTCCCGACCGACGTCGATCGGCGTCATCGGGGCGATGGACCGAGCCGAGACCTTCGAGGTCACGCAGGAGCGGATCGCCGAGTACGCCGAGGCGACGAACGACCCGATCGAGGCGCACCGCAAGGGCGAGGTCGCGCCACCGGTGTTCGCGATCGTCCCGTCGTTCATGTCGATCATGCAGTCGGCGTTCCGGTCGCGCCGCCGGAGTTCGCGATGCGGGTCGTGCACGGCCGAGCAGGACTTCCGCTTCCACCGGCCGATCCGGCCCGGCGACGTGATCGAGACGCGGGCCAAGCCGCTCGGCTTCGCCGCGGGCCGCGAACGGCACGACGCACGGCGTTCCTGCTCGAGTGCCGCACGCCCGACGGCGAGCTCGTCAACGAGCAGTACATGACCGCGTTCTTCCGCGGCGTCGACGCCGGCCAGACGGTGGGCGAGCTCGCGCCCGTCGCACAAGTTCCCGGAGGCGGTGCGCGACGACGGCGCCGGTGGCCGAGGTCGTCGCGCACTTCGACGACGACCAGACGTACCGGTACTCCCCCGCGTCCGGCGACCCGATGCCGATCCACACTCGACGACGGACGTCGCCAAGAGCGGCCGGGCTGCCCGGGATCATCATCCACGGCCTGTGCACCCAGGCGTTCACGTCGTGGGCGGTGCTCACCGAGCTCGCCGACGGCGACACGTCGCGGCTGAAGCGGCTGGCGGTGCGCTTCGCCAAGCCCGTCCTGCCCGGCCAGGACCTGACCACGACGCATCTGGAAGGCCGGCTCGGCCGACGGGGTCAGCAGCTACGTCTTCGAGTCGACCGCGGCGACGACCGTCGTCATCAAGGACGGCCTGGCCGAGATCGCCGACCCGAGAGAGGCAGCACGACTGATGGGATCACTGGACGGACGGGTCGCGGTCATCACCGGCGCCGGGCGCGGCATCGGCCGCGAGCACGCGCTGCTGTTCGCCCGCGAGGGCGCGCAGCGTGGTCGTGAACGACCTCGGCGGCGCCAACGACGGCAGCGGCGGCCGACACCGGCCCGGCCCAGCAGGTCGTCGACGAGATCACCGCGGCCGGTGGCACGGCCAGCGCCAACACCGACAACGTCGCGACCTGGGCCGGCGCCGAAGGCCTCGTCGCAGCAGGCGATCGACGAGTTCGGCCGGCTCGACATCGTCGATCAACAACGCCGGCATCCTGCGCGACGGCTTCATCGCCGGGCTGGACGAGAAGCAGTGGGACGACGTGATCGCCGTGCACCTGAAGGGCCACTTCGCGGTGATGCGGCACGCCGCCGCGTACTGGAAGGACCGTTCGAAGGCGGGCGAGCAGGTGGCCGGCGGCGATCGTCAACACCGCATCGGCGTCCGGCACGTTCATGCCCAACGCCGGGCAGGTCAACTACGGCGCGGCCAAGGCCGGCATCGCGGCGATGACCCTCGTGGCGGCGCAGGAGCTCGAGCGCTACGGCGTGCGCGTCAACTGCATCGCGCCGATCGCCCGCACCCGGCTGACCCTGGCGACGCCGGGCATGGGCGCGATCTTCGCCCAGCCCGTGGCCGAGGGTGAGTTCGACGCGTTCAACCCGGCCAACATCTCGCCGCTCGTCGCCTACCTCGCCACCGAGAAGTGCCCGCACAACGGCAAGGTGTTCGGCGTCCAGGGCGGCTCGATCCAGGAACTCGTCGGGCTGGCACATCGCGCGCACCATCGACACCGACGGGCCGTGGACGATCGACGACATCGCCGAGCGCACCGCCGAGTGGAGCTGACGCGATGTACGAGTGGCGCGAGATGGAACTGGCGATCGAGTAAGCGGTGCGGCAGTTCGTCGACACCGAGATCCGCCCGCATCGCGAGGAGCTCGAGTTCGGCGACCTGCCGCCCTACGACATCCTGCGCAAGCTCTGGAAGACGTTCGGCATCGACGTCATGGCGGCCGACTCGATGGCCAAGCTGCTGGCCAAGGAGCGGGCGACGCGGCCGAGGCCGGGGAGCAGTGCGCCGACGCGGGAACGGCGCCAGGCGGAGGTCTGGTCGGCGGCGGCGGCGGCAGGCGGGCATGGGCGTCATCCTGGTCAAGGAGATCTGCCGGGTGTGCCCCGGCTTCGTCGGCGCGTTCGGCGTCAGCCTCGGCCTGGGCGCGGCGACGATCCTGTCCCGCGGCACGCTCGCGCAGAAGGAGCGCTGGGTGCCCGAGCCTCGTGACGCTCGAGAAGATCGCGGCCTGGGCGCTGACCGAGCCCGGACTCCGGCTCCGACGCGTTCGGCGCGATGAAGACGACCGTGCGCCGCGACGGCGACGACTACGTGCTGAACGGGCAGAAGACGTTCATCACCAACGGTCCCTACGCCGACATCGCTCATCGTGTACGCCAAGCTCGACGACGGCGAGCACCGCGCCGCGCGACCGCAAGATCCTCACCTTCGTCCTCGACTCCGGGATGCCCGGCTTCACCCAGGGCAAGCCGTTCCGCAAGATGGGCTTCCACTCGTCCCCGACCGGCGAACTGTTCTTCGACGACGTGCGCGCTCGAGCCGGACCGGCTGCTCGGCGAGACCGAGGAGCATGACGGCGGCGACGGCCGCGACAGCGCGAAGTCCGGCTTCGTCGCCGAGCGCACCGGGGTCGCGGCGATGGCGCTCGGGATCATCGAGGAGTGCCTCGACCAGTGCGTCCGCTACGCCAAGGAGCGGGTGCAGTTCGGCCGTCCGATCGCCGACTACCAGCTCGATCCAGCTCAAGCTGGCGCAAGATGGAGATCGCCCGGGTCAACGTGCAGAACATGGTGTTCACGGGCGCTCGAGATGGCCGCGCGACGGCAAGCAGGCCGACGCTGGCCGAGGCGTCGGCGATGAAGGTCTACTCCTCGCAGGCGGCGACCGAGGTGGCGATGGAGGCGGTGCAGCTGTTCGGCGGCAACGGCTACATGTCCGAGTACCCGGTCGAGCAACTCGCCCGCGACGCCAAGTCGTTGATGATCTACGCCGGCAGCAACGAGGTGCAGATCACCCACGTGGCCAAGGGCCTGCTCGGGCGGCTGAGCGGTCAGCCCGTGCCGCCGGCGGTACGTGCGGCGCGATCACGGCCCGCACCTCGTCGTCGGGCGGGAAGATCGCCCGCAGCCGCTCGCGCGGCCCGCCGCCAGCGCGCGTCGCGCTGGCGCGGCGGGCAGGTGCCAGGCCGAGATGAGCAGGCCGCGCATCGCGTCCATCGCGGTGAACACCGCGTCGAGCAGGTCGGCTGCCGGCGGCGTCGTCGGCGACGGCTGCCGGCGCCGTGCCGGTCGGCCTCGTCGCGCAGGATCGCGAGCAGCACCGGCTCGACCGTGGCGACGTGCCGGCGCAGTTCCTCGTCGGTGCGCGCCGCGACCCACAGCTCGACGGTCGCGGTGAAGGTCGGGCCCTTGTGCATCTCCCACAGGATGTCGAGCAGCTCGCCGACCGGGTCGTCGGCGTCGGCGATCCGAGCGACCTGGCTCCAGCCGAACTCGGCGCTCCTGCCGGCCAGGTGGGTCACCGCCGCGGTGACGAGGTCGTCCTTGGTGCGGTAGTGGTGCACCTGCGCACCGCGCGTGACACCGGCCCGCTCGGCGATGCGGGTGACCGTCGTGCCGGCGTAGCCGTAGTCGACCAGGCAGCCGATCGTCGCGTCGAGCAGCCGCTCGCGCATCGCCGAGCTGCGCTCGTCCTGGGTGCGGCGCCGGACCGGCGTGGTGATCACCCGCCGACCATACATACAGGGCGGCCTGTATGTATGTTTCGCAGGCCCCGACTCCCAAAAGCGGTAACCATCGGGACAAAGGGTCGTTAGTCCAGGTGGGTGGGAACCGTAGCAACGTGCGCGGGTCCCGGCGAGCACGTTAACCGGAACGTGAGACGCTAGCCCACGGGGATGCCGAGCAGTTCGCGCGGCAGGTTGAGAGGGTGGGCTCGTGCGGGGAAAAATGATCATCGGAGCGGTGGCCGTCGCGGCGACCTCCGCCGCCGTTCTAGTCGGCAGTGAAGCTGCCGGCGCCAGCGACTTCCAGTTCGTCGGATTTGCCGGCGGCTCCTACGTGCGGGCGCTCAACGGCACCATCACGTCCGACCTGACGGCCGCCTCGAACATAAACGGGCAGACCCCAGGCATCTCCGACAGCAACAACGCGGCCGGCCTCTCAGTGCCGAGCCTGCTGACGGCCGGTGCCGTGAACACCAGCACGGTTTCCTCGGCGGTGCCCGGCGGCTACAAGGTCGTCTCCGAGTCGAAGACGGCGGGTATCAGCGCGCTGGGCGGCCTCATCACCGCTACGGCCGTCGACTCGATCTCGACCGCCACCCTGATCGACGGCGTGGCCAACACGTCGGTCACCACCCAGCTGCTCGGCATCAAGATCGCCGGTATCAACTTGCCGGTGAACATCCCGCCGAACTACCACGTCACGATCCCGAACATCGCGACCGTCTACCTGAACTACGCGCAGGTGGCCCGCAACGCCCCGAGCGTCTTGGCGCTGGGGATCGGCATCTATGTCGGCCTGCTCAAGCCGTTCGGCAACAACGCCATCGGTGCCGCGCTGGCGGTCAACCCGACCTACGCCGCGATCGGCCCGGTCACGATTCCGGTGTCGAACCACATCGTGAGCGGCAAGGCGTACGGCACGTCGGTCAAGGCCGACGTCGGCACGCTGGCCCACGTGCAGTCCGACCCGACCGCAGTCGTGTCGATGGCGGCCGGCGGCACGCCGGGCGGCCAGCTGGTGACGTCCAACGTCGCCGGCGTCGACCTGACCCCGCTGCTGCACGTCGGTGCGGTCACCGACACCGCTAAGGGCGTCAACACCGTCCCGCTCCGCGATTCCGAGACCACGGCCAAGATCGCCGGACTGAACCTCTTCGGCGGGGCGATCAAGGCTGACGCGATCACCGCGGACGCGCACGTCACGGGGTCGTCGGCCGGGATCACGATCTCCGGTGGCAGCGGCTTGGTGAACGTGTCCATCGGCGGCCACGCGCTGGCGTTGAACACCGCACCGAACACGGTGATCAACGTGCTCGGGCTCGGCACCGTCACGATCAACAAGCAGGTGCGGACGAACCACTCGATCTCGGTGATCGCGATCGACATCGTGCTCGGCTCGGCGCAGTCCGGTTTGCCGGTCGGGGCCGAGGTCCAGCTCGCGGCCGCCTCGGCTGCCGCAACCTGATCGACAGCACTCCGGCGCGGTCGCGAGCACGTCTCGCGGCCGCGCCGCTGTCTGTCCGGGGCAGGATGGCGGTCATGGCCACCGACCGGGCCGTACCAGCGTTCGACACCGACACCGTGCTCGGCAAGGTGCTGATGGTGTTGCATGCGTTCGAGGTCGACGACGACGCGCTCTCGCTCGCCGAACTGGGTCGCCGGACGGGTCTGGCCAAGGCGACGCTGCACCGGGTTGCCGCTGACCTCGTCGCCGCCCGGCTGCTCGACCGGGTCGAGCGTGGCTACCGCCTCGGCGGTCAGCTGTTCGAGCTCGGCATGCGGGCCTCGCTCGAGCGCCGCACGCTCGAGGTGGCGATCCCCTTCATGCAGGATCTCTACCAGCGCACGCAGGAGGTCGTCCACCTCGGCATACTCGATGGCACCGAGGTGATGTACGTCGAGAAGATCGGCGGCCATCGGCAGGCCTCGGCCCCGTCGCGGATCGGCGGTCGGATGCCGCTGTACTGCACCGGCATCGGCAAGGCGCTGCTCGCGTTCGGCGGCAGCGACCTGCTCGGGGCGGTCGTTGACGCCGGGCTCGAGCGCAGCACACCGCGTACGATCGTCGCCCCGGGCTTGCTGCGGGCCGAGCTGCGCCGGGTGGTGCGAGACGGCGTCGCCTACGAGCACGAGGAATCGACGGTCGGGATCGCGTGTGTGGCCGCGCCGGTGCGCGACGGCGACGCCGTGATCGCGGCCATCAGCGTCACCGGCCCGGTCACCCGGTTCCGTCCCGAACAGCACGCCGTCGCGGTACGGGCGGCCGCCGACGGCGTCGCCGCGACCTTGGCCCGTCGCCGCGCACTGGCCGATCGTTCCACTGAGTAGAACGCCGGACTCGGTGCCCGCCCGCTCCCCTGTCACGCTTGAGCCTTCGGCGGGCGAAGGAGACGGCATGGCACGGATCAAGGCAGCGGTCATCGGCTCGGGCAACATCGGCACCGACCTCATGATCAAGATCATGCGGTTGTCGGAGCACCTCGAGATGGCGGCGCTCGTCGGCATCGACCCCGACTCGGACGGGCTGGCCCGGGCCGCTCGGCTGAAGGTGCCCACCACCGCCGACGGCGTGCAGGGGCTCATCGACCTGCCCGGCTTCGACGAGATCGACATCGTCTTCGACGCGACGTCGGCCAAGGCGCACCTGGCCAACGCGGCCGCGCTCGCACCCCACGGCAAGCGGCTCATCGACCTGACCCCGGCGGCCATCGGCCCCTTCGTGGTGCCGCCGGTGAACCTCGAGGAACACCTCGACGCCGAGAACGTCAACATGGTCACCTGCGGCGGGCAGGCCACGATCCCGATCGTCGCCGCCGTCTCGAGGGTCACCGAGGTTGGGTACGCCGAGATCGTCGCCTCGATCGCCTCGAAGTCGGCCGGCCCCGGCACCCGGGCCAACATCGACGAGTTCACCGAGACGACGTCGCACGCGATCGAGGCCGTCGGCGGCGCGGGCCGGGGCAAGGCGATCATCATTCTCAACCCGGCCGAGCCGCCGCTGATCATGCGCGACACCGTCTTCTGCCTGATCGGCGACGCCGATCAGGATGCCATCCGCGAGTCGGTCGACACGATGGTCGCCGAAGTGGCGCAGTACGTGCCCGGCTACCGGCTCAAACAGAAAGTGCAGTTCGCTCCGATCGGCGACGACGAGCCGGTGCACACCCTGCTCCCCCAGGGCGCGCCGCGGCCGACGACGAAGGTGTCGGTGTTCCTCGAGGTCGAGGGCGCCGCGCACTACCTGCCGGCGTACGCCGGCAATCTCGACATCATGACGTCGGCCGCGCTGCGGGTCGGCGAGCGGCTGGCGCAACGGGCGGCCGAGCGGGTGGAGGTGACGTCATGAGCAAGCTCTACATCCAGGACGTCACCCTGCGCGACGGCATGCACGCGATCCGGCACCGCATCTCGACCGAGAACGTGGCCAAGATCGTCTCGGCGCTCGACGCCGCGGGCGTCGACGCCATCGAGGTCGCGCACGGCGACGGCCTCACCGGCGGCAGCATCAACTACGGCCCGGGCAGCAACAGCGACTGGGAGTGGATCGAGACCGCGGCCGAGAACATCTCGAACGCGGTCCTGACCACCCTCCTGCTGCCGGGCGTCGGCACGATCGAGGACCTCAAGCACGCCTACTCGCTGGGTGTTCGTTCGGTGCGCGTGGCCACCCACTGCACCGAGGCCGACGTCGCCGCCCAGCACATCGCCACCGCCCGCGACCTCGGCATGGACGTCTCGGCCTTCCTGATGATGAGCCACATGGCGCCGCCGGCCGAGCTGGCCCAGCAAGCGAAGCTGATGGAGTCCTACGGCGCGCACTGCGTCTATGTCACCGACTCCGGCGGCCACCTGACCATGAACGGCGTCCGCGATCGCTTCCGCGCCTACCGCGATGTCCTCGATCCGGCGACGCAACTCGGCATCCACGCCCACGAGAACCTCTCGCTCTCGGTCGCCAACTCGATCGTCGCGGTGGACGAGGGCGTCACCCGGGTCGATGCCTCGCTGGCCGGGCACGGCGCCGGGGCCGGCAACTGCCCGATCGAGCCGTTCATTGCCGTCGCCAACCTCAACGGGTGGGAGCACGGCTGCGACCTGTTCGCGCTGCAGGACGCCGCCGACGATCTCGTCCGGCCGCTGTGGGACCGCCCGGTGCGCGTCGACCGCGAGACGCTCACGCTCGGCTACGCCGGGGTGTACTCGAGCTTCCTGCGCCACGCCGAACGGGCGTCGGCCGAGTACGGGGTGGACGTTCGCAGCCTGCTGGTCGAAGCGGGCAAGCGCCGCCTCGTCGGCGGTCAAGAGGACATGATCATCGACATCGCCCTCGATCTGGCCGGAGCAACCTGACGTCATCCCCGCCTTCCCGCCGACACCGTCCGATTTCGCCGCGGATTTCCCACCATCTCAGGCGGGGAGTTCGGCGTCGTCCTTCAGGTAGTTGCTCATGTTCTGTTCGACCGCAGTTGACGTGGCCGAGTAGCCGGTGACCGCTGCGACGAAACGCGGACCGCTGACGACGGCGAGGCTCGCGTCCTCGATCGCGTGCACCGTCGCAGTTCGCGGCACCGAACGGAGCAACGCGATCTCGCCGAACGAACCACCTGGACCGAGTCGGGCGACTTCGCGGTGGTGCTTGACGATCGCCACCACGCCTGACTCGATGATGTAGAAGCCGTCGCCGAGGTCGCCTTCGCGGAAGACGTCACACCCGGCCGCGATCCGGACCCGCTCGAGGTAGAGCGCCAGGCCCTCGATGGCGGGGACCGGAAGCATCTGGAGCGTGCTGACCTGCCGGAGCAGGGCGATGCGGTCGCCGCGCACGCGGATGTCGGCGTCGATCGCGCGCAACTGCCGCACGTAGAGCGCGACGGCGACCGGCAGCACGCAGCCGGTCGCGACGATCGCGAGTCTGTCGCCCAGCGCCGAGAGCAAGGGCGCGGTGACGAGCGAGCCGACCGCCACGGCAAGGGCAAAGACGGCCTCCGTCACGGTGAGAATGCGGGCCAGCATCGGATCGGGGGCAAGGCGTTGCAGCAAGGTGAAGCCCGCGACGTCGACGAGCGCGTTCGCCGCACCCATGACCGCGAACGCGGCGACTGCGAGCCAGCTGTGCAGGACCACGCCGGTGAGCACGATCGGCAGGCCCCACGCGCCGATGCCGAGGCCGAAGAGGCTGCCGAGGCGATTGCTACCGGCAGCCCCGACGGTCGCCATCGCCGCCGCGAGCCCGCCGATGCCGAACGCCGCCCACAGCACGCCCACGCCGGCCTGGCCCAAGCCGGTGAGCCGGACGGAGATGACGACGGCGAGCACGAGCAGCGCCCCTCTGACGAGACACTGCAGCGCGCCCAGCACGATCACGACCAAGGCGCGATTGCCGGCGCGCAGCTCGCGCAGACCCTCACCCAGTCCGCGCATGATCCGAATGCGGGGCCGCGGGCCCCGCTCGGCTTTGTGCGCCATCGACTCGACCCGCAGCGCGGCAATCAGGATCGCGGCCACGACGGACAGCCCAGCAACGGCGACGAAGGCGGCGGCGGGACTCGACCCGGCCAGGATTCCGGCGGCGGCGAGCGGTCCGACGAGCGAGGCCAGGCCGTCGAGGATCGAGCGCACCGCGTTCGCGCTCGCGAGCTCGGCCGGCGTTGTGCACAGGGTCGGGAGCAGCGCCGCGAGCACCGGCCGGTAGGCGGAATGACAGATGGTCGACAACGTCAGCAGCGCATACGCGGCGAGCGGGATCCCCGCGCCGGCCGCCGCAGCCGCGCCGAGCGCGGTGCCCGCACGCAGCAGGGTCATGACCACCAACAGCCTGCGCCGCGGCATGTGGTCGGCCAGCGCGCCCAACAACGGCAGCGCAAACGTCGTGGGCAGGACGCGGAGGAATCCGATCACGCCGACACCGGCCGCCCCGTTCTCGTCGTAGGCGTACACCGTCATCGCGGTGAGAAAGAGGAATTCGCCCGTCCAGGCCGACAGGGACGACAACTGCGCGACCCGTAGGTTGTGGTTGCGCGTCACCGACGCAAGCGCCGCACGGTACGTACCGCTCACATGCGGAAAGTAGGCGCCGCGACCCAGGTTCACAAGCCGATGCCGTCCGAGGTCGTGGCGAGAAGGCTGCCCGTTGGTGACCAGCCCACTGAACTCGCTAGCCTCGTCGAGACTGTCCGGCGCGGCGGTCAGGGGTTCAGGACAACTCAACAGGCGTGGTCATGCGATCTGCCGGACCGTGAACGCCACGGGGCGGTAGCTCAGCTGGTTAGAGCAGGGGACTCATAATCCCTGGGTCGCGGGTTCGAGTCCCGCCCGCCCCACTAAGGCCCGTATTTACTGGGCTAGAAGCACTTCTAGAGTTTTCCACAGTCCCGCACATCGGTGCAACAGCCGAGTATTCTTCCTGCGTGCAGCGGTCGCGATCCACGACGTCAGGGCCATCTGACGTGCTGTCCGCCCTGCTCACCGACTGGCGGGTGTCCTTGCGCGCCCGCGGCCGCTCGCTGGCCACGATCGCCTCCTACCTCTCGATCGGCGAGAGTTTCGATGCCTACCTGGCCTCCGCTGCGTCGCCGCCGGCCGTCGACGACCTTCGACGCGAGCATGTCGAGGCCTACCTGGCCGGCATGCGCGAGCGCGGCCTGTCGCCGGCGACGGTCGCCAAGCACTACCGCTCGCTGCAGCAGCTGTTCGGCTGGCTGGTGGAGGAGGGTGAGATCGCCGTCTCCCCCATGGCGCGGATGAAGCCGCCGACCGTGCCCGAGCAGCCGGTGCCGGTGCTCGACGACGTCGCGCTGGCCGGGTTGCTGGGCAGCTGCCGCGGCAACACGTTCGAGAACCGCCGCGACACCGCGATGCTGCGCCTGCTCATCGATACCGGGATGCGCTCGGGCGAGCTGTGCGGCCTGCGGGTCGAGGACCTGGACTTCGAGCAGCAGGTCGCGTTCGTGCTCGGCAAGGGCGGGCGGCACCGGGCGTGCCCGTTCGGGGCGAAGACGGCCGATGCCCTTCGCCGCTACCTGCGCTACCGGTCCCGGAACCAGTTCGCCGACTTGCCGGTGTTGTGGATCGGCAAGAAGGGCATGATGACCGACTCTGGCCTGCGGCAGATGCTCGAACGGCGCTGCGCCGACGCCGGCATCGCCGCGGTGCACCCGCACCAGTTCCGGCACACCTTCGCCCACGACTGGCTCGCGGCGGGCGGCCAGGAGCACGACCTGATGCGGCTGGCCGGTTGGCGCTCGCGAGAGATGGTCGGCCGCTACGCCGCGTCGGCCGCCGACGGGCGCGCCCGCGACGCGCACCGGCGGATGGCTCGCGGTGAGCGGCTGTGAACCTCGTGCCCTATCCGGCGGAGCGTCCGCGCACCCGGCGCCGACGCCGGGTCTCGGCCGCGGCCAGCGACAGGCGAAACATGTGCGCCCGCATCAGGTGGTCGGCCCGGCGCGCCCGCTCCGCCGGGGTGAGCGTGCCGTCGGGATCGGCCTCGCGCTCGAACTTCGCCCGCAGCCCGCGTCGAGCCGGCTCCGTCGCCGCTACCCGGTCCGGAGTACGGCCCCATCGCTCCGCTGCCGCCATCCGGGCGCGCAACGTGCGCAGCGCCGGTGTGACCTCTCGATCCATCGCTGATCCACCTCGCCAACTGGGGGGACGGTCCCCTCACAACGAAGGGCACGGCGTCGGGGATTTCGCTCGCCCCGATTGAAACAAGGCGGCCCGACCGGGTGCGGCAACACCCGGCCAGGCCTTGATCGAACACCTGGCAATAGACAGGAGCCCGACCCATGACAGACCGTATCGACCCACCTGACTGGCCGTCGCCGCGCGGGCCTTGGCCCGAAGTCGACGACATCACGCGACGCCACGACCACGGCTGGTCGTGGTGCACGAACGCCGCCGGCCACCCCGGTGCGGACGGCTATCCCGACGCCGCCGCCCACGTCCCGTGGCACGAGTGCCGAGGTCCGGAGTTCGGGCTCGATCGAGCCCGGCGCGACCTCGACGGCGAGCCGGCAGAAGTGCTCGCGTACCTCGCGGCCCCGTTCCGTTTCGGGCAGCTGCGCACCGGTACTTCGACCGAGCCGCCCCGGATCGTGCTCGAGCTCGCTGCCGCCGACGGTCAGGTCCAGCGAGTCAGCCTCGATCAGGGCGAAGCCCTGCGGCTGGCTCGCGTCCTCGGCGCGTTGGTCGACTCGGCGATGCTCGGGAGTTCCGCCGCCTGAGCGGCAGCTCGCCGGCGCGATGCTGCCGCCACCTTCGGCGCATGCCGCGTGACCGTCGTCGACATGCCGGGCGGGAAGTAGGCCGCCCGCCGGCGGGCCAACCGTCGGAGTTGCCGGTCCCACGGGACTGACGCCCGCTTCAGGCGATTGTGTCGCCGGCACAGCGCTTGGCCGTTCTGGATGTTGGTCCAGCCACCCCAGCTGTGCGGATGGATGTGATCGGCTTCCAGCGAGTCACGCTTCGCGCATCGGCCGAACAGCGGCGAGTGGAACTCGCAGCGTTTCCCGGCCCGCGCGAAGATCGCCGCTCGTTCGGCACCGGAGAACCTGCGGCGCGGATCCTTGGCATGGCCGCCATGGATCGCCGCCCGGACGAAGCCGACGCAACTGCCGATGGCGGCCAAAGCGATGATGAGACCCAGCCAGGGCGATGCGCTGATCGCCTGCCAGAGGCCGTGCCACATCGCGTGCAGGATCCCGCTCGCGGATATCGGCTTCGGTGCGGGGGGCGTTGACGGTGACGGGGACACGGCTGCTCCAGGCGATCGAGCGGCCCCCGCCGGCAACCGAAGACTAGATCAACTCGATGGCTCTATCCAGCCCCACAACTCCAGCCCAACCGGTCCAGACCTCCCAGTCCATCTCCCCCGCCCACGACGACCCAGGCCCCGCCAGCCACCGACCCGAACACCACCACCCCAGACCCCCACGCTTCTGGCACCTTTGGTGCAATCCCCGACGCTGGTCCCCTATGGCGTGACGGTGTCGATGCGACGGATGAGCCTGGGTACGGGCTATGAGTACTTGATGCGCTCGGTCGCCCGCGGCGACCTGGAGGCGGCGGCGTCTACGCCGTTGACCCGCTATTACGCCGAGTCGGGTACGCCGCCGGGCCGCTTCGTCGGTGCCGGGCTGGCCGGTCTGGGTGACGGCGCCGGTGTTGCGGCGGGGTCGGTGGTGAGTGAACGTGATCTGTTTCGGCTGCTGGGGATGATGCAAGATCCTCTCACCGGGAGGCCGCTCGGGGCGGCGCCGATGGCGTGGCGAACCGGGTCGGCGGCGCAGCCGGTGGCCGGGTTCGATCTGACCTTCAGTGTCCCGAAGTCGGTGTCGGTGGTGTGGGCGCTGGCCGATCCGGAAACCCAGGCGGTCATCTATCGGGCGCATCTGGATGCGATCGACGAGGCGATCACGTGGGCGGAGAGGCATGTGTTCTTCTCCCGCTCCGGGCACGGGGGCGCGGTGCGGGAGCAGGTCCGCGGGGTGGTGGCGACGGCGTTCGATCATTGGGATTCCCGCGCCGGCGACCCGCATCTGCACACCCATGTGGTGGTCGCGAACCGGGCCCAGTCGGTGTCGGACGGCCGGTGGCGTTCCCTTGATTCGCGCACCTTGTTCGGCTACGTCGTCGCCTTGTCCGAGTTGCATGAGGGCGTCCTGCAGGACCTCCTGACCGCCCGGTTGGGCTACGGGTGGGACGAACGGACCCGGGCGCACAGCGCGGTGCCGCGGTGGGACATCGCCGGGGTGCCGGAGGCGTTGATCGGCGAGTTCAGCCGCCGTTCGGCGCACATCGACGAGGCGATGACGGGGCTGGTCGAGGGCTTCGCGGAGGCTCACGGGCGGCAGCCGTCGCGGGTGGAGATGCTGCGGCTGCGCCAACAAGCCACCTTGTCGACGCGTCCGGTCAAGCAGCAGCACAGCTTGTTCGAGCAGACCGAGCAGTGGCGGGCCAAAGCTGCGTCGCACCTCCCCGTAGCCGAGACCGACACCGGGATCTGGGTCGGCTCGTTGCGTGATCGATCCGCGCTGCCGGCGTTGCCGGCGGAATCCATCGACGCGGCGATGCTGGGTGAGATCGCTGCGCTCGCGCTGCACACTGTCGGATCGAAGCGGGCCACGTTCAGCGCCGCGAACGTACTCGCGGAGGTGCACCGGCAGCTGCACGGCGCCCGCTTCGCCACCCCCACCGACCGGCTCACCGTCGCCGACCACACCACCACGGTCGCCCTCGAGCAGGCACTGGTGCTCACCCCGGCCGACATGGAGCGGGTCAGTTCCCGGGCCGCGATCTACAGCACCCGCGAGATCCTTGACGCCGAAACCCGGCTGCTCGACGCGGCCCGCGACACCACCGCACCGCGCCTACCCGTCGACGTCATACACAAGGTCGTCGCTGGCGACCACGTCGACGGGACCGGCCGGCTGACGGATGAGCAGGCCGGGGTCGTGCACGCGATCGGCAGCTCGGGGCGGGTGCTGGATTTGTTGGTTGGGCCGGCCGGTGCCGGCAAGACCAGGACCCTGGCCGCGCTGCGCGCCGCGTGGGAACAGGCCCACGGCCCGGACTCGGTCGTCGGGCTGGCGCCCTCGGCCGCTGCCGCCGACGTCCTGGCCGCCGGGCTCGGCATCGGCACCGAGAACACCGCGAAATGGCTCCACGAGCACGCCCGGCAAGACGATCGGCTCGACCGGCTCGCCGTCCTGATCGACCGGCTGCACACGTCCACCAGCAGCCCGTCCACCGTCCTCGCGCGGCAGATCCGCGGCCAGATCGCTGTCGTCTACGACGAGTACCGACGGTGGGAGATCCGTCCCGGGCAACTGGTCATCATCGACGAAGCAAGCCTGGCCGGCACGCTCACCCTCGACACCATCAGCACCGAAGCCCGCGAGGCCGGGGCCAAGGTGCTGCTGGTCGGGGACTGGGCCCAACTCGGCGCGATCGAGGCCGGCGGCGCGTTCGCCATGCTCACCCACGACCGCGCCGACGTGCCCGAACTGAACCAGATCCACCGCTTCACAAACGGGTGGGAACGCGACGCCACCACCCGGTTACGGGTCGGCGACCCGGCCGTCATCGACACCTACCTCGAGCACGACCGGATCCGCTCCGGCGACCGCGAGCAGCTGCTCGACACCCTCTACACCGCCTGGCGACAAGACACCCAACAAGGCCTGGCGTCGGTGATGATCGCGGCCGACCGTGAGTCGGTCGCCGACCTCAGCCACCGCGCCCAAGCCGACCGGATCATCGCCGGGGAGGTGTCCGAGCACCAGGTCGAGACCGCCGACGGCACCGCCGGCGCTGGCGACCAAATCGTCACCCGCCACAACGACCGCACCCTGCGCACCCCCGGCGGCTGGGTGAAGAACGGCGACACCTTCACCATCACCGCCACCCGCCCCGACGGATCCCTACGCGTCCATAACAGCGGATCCGGAGAAGTCGTGCTGTCCGCCGAGTACGTCCGCGAGCACGTCGAACTCGGCTACGCCACCACCACCCACCGCGTCCAAGGCCGCACCGTCGATACCGCCCACGCCCTCGTTTCGCCGTTCGACACTCGCGAAGTCCTCTACGTCGCCGCCACCCGCGGCCGCCACGCGAACACCCTCTACGTCAACACCGCCGACACCATCGCCGACGACAGCGACTACGGCTCGCCGGCCGCGACACCCGCCGCCGAAGTACTGCGACAAGTACTCGACCGCACCGGCGTCGACATGTCCGCTCACGCCATCCTCGAACGTGAACGCGCTAACGACTACGCGTTCGCAGTAGACGCCGCGCTCGGAATCCCCACCATTGAGCCGATAGAACCGCTCCGTGCCTTCCAACGATCGACCCCGCCCCCCGACCTCTCGATGCAACACGGCATCGAGCTGTGACTCGACCGGTGCCGCACCTAGCAGGGCGAAATGCCGCTGTCGTAGCTCGTCGCGGGCGCCGATCTCCGTCGATATCGAGAAGGGCACCGGCGCGCGGACGGGTCGCGCAGATCGGTCGGTATGCGCGCCCACAGACGGCGCAAGTTCGATCACCAAAACGGTGCGACCATGCCGATGAGCGGACCCCCAGACCGCGGTGACCGAACTAGAGCGGCAAGGACACGGCGGGGTCGCCGGACGTACTCGTGCGGGCGTGAATCATCGTGAAATTGTTGGTTCTCGGCGCGAATTCCGGAGTACGGTCGCCCCATGACGTGGCGAGTATTCGTCGCGGTGTGTTCGGGCGCAGCCTGGACATTCGCTCATCGGGGAAAGATCATGACGCTCGTTTCTCGTCAGGTTGCCCGGCTCGCACTCACTGGCGCATTGGCGGCGTTTGTCGTCGCTGCCGTGGCAATTGCGACTGCCCAGCCGGCCGCCGCGGCCGGCAGGTCCACGGTGTGGGTCAGCACGACCGGGACAGACACCATTTCGTGCGGAGCGACGGCCTCGCCGTGTCGGACCATCACCCAGGCCATGGTCAACGCTGCCTTGATCGCGACGATCAGGGTCGGGTCCGGCGTGTGGGACGGTTTTGATTGGACGCCCGACGTGCCGAACGGCCAACTCACCGTCATCGGATCTTCCTCGGCGACCACGTTCGACACCCCGATCAGTTCGGCCGAGGGCCACCTGTTCCTCCAGGACCTGAAGTTCACTACGAACATGACCGCGATCACGGTGTTCAGTGGCCAGGTCGGCGTGACGAACGGTGACTTTGTCGGAAATTTCGTCGGGTTCGAGGTCGTCGGCGGCACGGGGGATGTCAGCACGAGCCGGTTCGCCACGGGCTACAACGGAGCGACGGCTCTGGACGGCACTTTGTCGGTGGCCGATAGCACCTTCACGCAGAACTTCGTGAACGGCATAGCGGCATCCACGGCGACCGGCGGGTCGCTCGCCGTCGTCAACAGCACCTTCGACCGCAACGGTGCCGCGATTCAGGTCAACGGCGGCCCCGCCACCATCTCGAACAGCACCTTCTCGGCCAACGCGTGGGGGCTGTACGCCGTCGGTGGTGCGAGCGCGGTGTCCAACAGCACGTTCGTCGGAAACTCGATCGACATCAATCGACAGGCCGGGACGGTCGCTGTCGCCTCGAGCGCTCTGTTCGGCACGGTCGCGTGCGCCACCCCGGTCACCGATTTTGGATACAACGCCGAGGCCGGGAACACCTGCGGCCTTACAACTGCGACCAGCCACGCCGCTGTCGGCCCGGTCCAGTTCGCGCCCTTGGGGTCCTACGGCGGGCCGACGCAAACCGCCCCGCCCATCTCATCTGCGCAGATCCTCGATCGGATCCCGCTGTCGTCCGGTCAGTGCCCGGCGACGGATCAACGCGGAGTGGCCCGTCCGCAGGTCGCGGCCTGCGATGTCGGAGCGGCCGAACTCGCCGCGGACACCACATCGATCAGACTCAAACCCGTCAAACCGAGAAGCGGCAAGCCGGTGACCCTGACCGCCATCGTGAAGTCTGCTGTCACCTCGCCGCGGCTTCCCGCCGCGCGCGGCACCGTCGTGTTCGCGGTCGCCTCCATCCCCTTGTGCACGGCAACGTTGGATGCCAATGGCACCGGTTCGTGCACTGTCACGGCTAGAGGAACCGGTACCACTGTTGTCAGTGCCAAATACACGAGCACGAACGGGTATCACCCCAGCGCCGCGAGCATGACGGTGACCCTCGTCTCGTAGAACCACCTCGATCGCGGCACCGCGCGACCATGCCGCTGTACTGGCGCACGGACCCGTCGATGTGAGAAGTGATCGTGTCAATGCAACGCCGCTTCACCCGCCGTCGGAGGGTGGATCATCGACTCGTGTCTATCTCGATTCTGGACCCTGCTGTCGCCGAGTCATTGATGCGCCAGCCGTTCACATACCTCGGCGTGGGCCAGACCCGTGCGGAGTCGCCACCTGGATTTCGGTCGTTCACGCGATCCGCGAGCCTTCCAGTCGGGGCGGACTTCGACGCCGCCGCGCACGCCGTGCTCGCGTGGCAGGTGCAGTCGCGTGCAGGTCTTGATGTTGCGGCATCTACGCTCACGATCGAGCCGGACGCAGTGGCCGTCATGCGGTTCGGTTCGGGTCCGCTCGCGTTACGCATCCCGTGTCGCGTGGTGTATGTGATCAACGAACCGAACCGCCAGGGCTTTGCCTACGGCACACTTCCCGGCCACCCCGAAAGTGGTGAGGAAGCGTTCATCCTCCACCGCGAACCCGGCGATCGCATCCACTTCGTGATCACTGCCTTTTCGCGGCCCGCGACTCGGCTGGCGAAAATCGGTGGGCCGGTCAGCAGGTGGATTCAGCACTCCATGACCAGCCGATACCTGCACACGCTCGATCGGTAGAACCTCGACCACGCCGCTGTCGCCCCCCGGCGCGCCGCTGGATAGTTCATCATTGCCAAGGTGAGCCGTAGACATCGCCCGGCCCCGCGTCCCGGCGTCGGGGTTCGACCCGACTACTTGCGGTCGCTTGGTGATGACATCGACTCGGCGCTAGCTCTGATCGTGCACGACATCGTCGCAACCGGTGCGCTCTCAGCAGAGGAAGCGGCCGCGGCCGTCCGCATTCAGGCGGCTTTCCACATCGATGATCAGGTCGAGAACGGCAACCAACCGCAGGCCGGTGAGACTGCGCTATGGGTCGCCGACGCCCTGCAGGCGAACCTCATCGAGGGTCTGGGCATCAGCGATCGGCTGGTCACCTGGCCACCATGCCCCGACCACCGAAACCATCCCCTGTGGCTGCGCAGCCCAAACGAGACGGTCGCCCGGCGCGGTGAGGCGTTCTGCGACGACCCAGTTTGGACATGCCCAACGACCGGCAAGCCGATCGCAGAACTCGGCAAGCTACAGGTCCCGACCTGACATAGCTCCCCGGCGCATCGGAATCGCCCGCTCATGCCGCGATGAGGGCGCGCGATAGCCGTCGTTCGCGCGTTGGCCGGGTCCCGTGATGCCGTGCGCAAATGGATCGTTCCCGAGCGGGTTGGCTGGCCTCCCACAAACGAGGGTTATCCGAAGATCGCGAGCGTCGGGACGCGGACGCACCGTGACAGCGGCATGTCCGGTTGTGTCAGCCGCGAATGTCGTCAGCTTGCAACCGCAGGTCACGGAAGTCCACTACGGCGAGCTTTCAATCCGTCGCTTGTGGCGGGTCTGCCCTGGGGCTGGATGAGACGATTCTCGTAGGCGTAGATCACGGCTTGGGTGCGGTCGCGGAGGTCGAGTTTGGTCAGCAGCCGGTTTACGTGGGTCTTCACGGTTGACTGCCCGATCACTAGGCGCTGCGCAATCTCGGCGTTCGACAGGCCGCCGGCGACCAGTCGCAGGACGTCGACCTCGCGCGCGGTGAGCTCGGTAGGAGGCCGTGCCGGTGTCACCGGCGTTCGCGTCTTGACGAATTCTGCGATTAGCCGGGTGGTGATGGAGGGGGCCAGGAGTGACTCTCCGGCGGCGACGGTGCGAATGGCGTCGGTGAGTTGGGTGGCCCGTACGTCCTTGAGCAAGAAGCCGCTGGCTCCGGCGCGCAGCGCCTCGTACACCCACTCGTTGCGATCGAAGGTGGTGAGCACGAGCACGCGCGGCGGGTGGGGGGTGGCCAGCACCTGGCGGGTGGCGGCCAGTCCGTCGATGCGTGGCATGCGGATGTCCATGAGCACGACATCGGGTCGGTGCTGGCGTGCCAGCGCGACGGCCTCCGTGCCGTCGGCGGCCTCGGCGACGACCTGCAGATCTGGCTCGCGGTCGATCAGCGAACGGAAGCCGTCCCGGACCAGGGCTTGGTCATCGGCGATCAGCACGGAGATCAACTCGGTAGCACCGCCGCACGGGTCTGGTCGGTGGGCAGGGTGACGCGCACGGTGAATCCACCGCTCGGTGTGGGGGCGGCGTGCAGCGTGCCGTTGTAGAGCGCGACCCGTTCGCGCATGCCAACCAGACCGTGCCCGGCGCCGCCGAGGTGCGGGTTAGCGCCCGTGCCGCCGTCATCGCTCACCTGGACCACGACGTCAGAATCGGCGCCGCACAGCATCACCTGCACATGTGCACCCGGCGCGTGTTTGGCCGCGTTGGTCAGCGCCTCCTGCACGACGCGGTACAAGGTCAGCTCCAACCCTGAGGACAGGGATACGCCTGGGTCGACGCCGGTGTCGTCGACGTCCAGGCCGGTGTCGCGGGCCCGCTCGAGCAGCGCGGAGACGTGGCGCAGCCCGGGGCTCGGGGCGACGGGATCGGCCTCGTCGAAATCCTCGACCTGGAGCAGTCCGAGCATGCGGCGCATCTCGGTGAGAGCGTCGCGGGCGGTGGACTCCACGGCGTCCAGGTGCCGGTCGAGCTCGGCGGTCTGGCCGTCCTCGCGCGCAGTGCGGGCGGCCAGGCTCTGCAGGACGACCACCGACAGCCCGTGACTGACGACGTCGTGCAACTCCCGCGCTATCCGGGCTCTCTCGTCGCGCAGCGCGATGATCTGCGCATGCTCGGCCGCCTGCGCGCGTAGCGCCATCACATCGGCGCGTCGGGTGTGCCGGCTGATCAGCCACCCGGCAACCCACATCACGGTGCAGAACGCCAGTGTCAGCAGGAAGTCGCCGAGCGGGTTGCCCTGATCCGCGGTACCGGTGCCGACGCCGATCAGCACGGCACCGACGAGCCAGGCGATGACACCGTCGCGGGTCCTGTTCGTCGCCGCGAGGACAGCGAAGGTCACCATCAACCCGAAGAACTGCACACTCGGGCTCTTCGGCGCCGCAACCAGGCTTGCGGCGAGTAGCCCGAGCGCAGCCAAGCTCACCACCAGCGGCCACCGTCGCCGAACCAGCAACAGCAGTGCCGCGGCCGCCGCAAGCGCGGCCGCGATATAGCGACCGGCATTGCTGCTCAATACGAGGGCGAGCGCCTCGGCGACGGCCAGCGCAATCAGAAAGCCGTCCAACCGGTGCCGACGCAGCCACTGCATGACAGCGACGCTAAACCCCATCGCCCCTAGGCGGCGTCAACCCAGCGATGGACCCCCACCGCCGAAACCCATCTTGCGGTGGACGCCTACCACCCGCGCCCGCACCTAACGTCAGCGCCGTCCAGGAGGCGGACCTACCGCCACCACCCAAGGAGGAACCCGTGCCAACATCAGCCATCCGCCTCGCACTGGCGGTCGCTGCGACCGCGATCGGTGCGAGCGGCATCACCGCCTGCTCGTCCTCGGCCCACGCCACGACCGGCATTTCGACACCGCGAAGTCACGCCGCGGCGGCACCGAAGCGCGCGACCCTCGAATTCCTCGCACACGATGAACCCGGCAACATGACCCTCGACGACCTCGGCGCCAAGAGCGCGCCGGGCGGACCCGACATCGGTGATCTGCTCGCCTTCACCCAAACCCTGACCCGCGACGGCAAACCCGCCGGCCAGGTGCACGTCACCGCCGTCGGCGTCGACCACAAGCGGCACCTCAGTGAGGCCACCGGCACCATCACGCTCAGCAACGGCACGATCCAGGTCGCCGGCATCGTCACGATGAAGCCGACATTCACCCTCACCGTCACCGGCGGCACCGGAACCTACGCAGGCAACTCCGGCACCCTCGACTTCGACGCCAGCGGCAACGTCCAGAAGTTGACCGTGCACCTCACCGGCAAGCCGGCAGCGTGATGAGCGCCGCCTCCCGAGCCGCACCGCTGACCGGACTCGCCGCGATCGCCTGCATCATCGCCGGCTTGGCCACCGATCACGCCCCCACGTCGAGCTGGCCCGACGCACGCATCCAACAGTGGTACACCACCCACGGCAACGCCGGCTGGTTTGTCTCGGCATACCTGATCGCCCTGGGCGCGCCGCTGATGCTCATCTTCGTCGCCGTGCTCCGCGAGCGCCTGCGCCAGGCAGGAGCGGGCAACCTCGCCTGCACCATCCTCTCCGGCGCCGGTACCACCTTCGCCGCCACCGTCCTCGTCGGCGTCGGACTCTACGCAGCCGTGCCCGCCGCCATGACCTTCACCCACTCACCTGCCCCACCCGCCGCCGTGTCGCGGTACCTCCTCGGGGCGTCCTACGGCGTACTCGTCATGTTCAGTGCGTTCGCCGCCGCCCTCATGGCTTTCACAGTGAGCGTGACCGCGCTACGCGTCCGCGCGTTGCCGCGCTGGCTCGCGGTAGCCGGCATCCCCGCCGCAGCCCTCATGCTCGCCAACGCCGCACTGCCCATGGGGATCATCACCCTCTGGTTCGCCACGACCAGCATCGCGCTCACCGTCAAACGACCCCCACCCCACACACCCCACGCGGTCGCCATCCCCGCACTCCCACAGTTCACAGGCAAATAGGCCGGTACGGCGAGGCGCGCAACCCTAGACGCCTCGACACCGGCACCACAACCAGCACCACCCAGGCACGCGAACCGTCGATATCGAGCATGTGGCCAGCGCCGCTCGGTCGCGCAGATCAGTCCGTATGTGTCGGCCGGACCCCGCCCGCTAGACCACCACGAATGATGCGCACATGCCGAGGTGCGCGCGCATCCTCGCTCGGTTATTTGATGACGACGGAATAGCTCTGGGTAAGGGTGTTCGCCGGGGTGGCGGCGTCGGTGACGGTGAGGCTGAACTGGTACTTCCCGGCGGTGGTGGGGGTGCCGGTGATCGTGCCGGTCGAGTTCAGGTCGAGTCCGTCGGGCAGCGTGCCTGAGGTGGTCCAGGTGTAAGGGGCGGTGCCGCCGGCGGCGGTGAGGGTCGCGTTGTAGGCCTTGCCGTGGGTTCCGCTCTTGAGGATGGTGGGCGCGGCGAGTTGGACGGTGAGGTAGTAGGTGATGCGCCCGGTCTGGGCCGGACTGGCGGAGTCGGTGACCTGCACGACGAAGCTGTTGTGCCCGGCCGAGGTCGGGGTGCCGCTGATCTTGCCGGTGCTCGCGTTGATGCTGAGCCCGGCCGGCAGCGTCCCGGAGGCGATCGCCCAGAGCTGTGCGCCGGTGCCGTTGCTGCCCAGCTGGGCGTTGTAGGCCTTGTTGTAGGTGGCGAGCAGCAGTTTGGCCGGGGTGATCTGCAGGCCGATGAGCAGCGTGTAGTCCGCGCTCACCGTCACTGTGTTGGCGTCGGTGACGGCCACGGTGAATGCGCTCGGCCCGGACACGGTGGGGGTACCGCCGAACACGCCGGCGCTGGACAGGGTCACGCCGGGCGGCAGGCTTCCGGTGACGCTGTAGGTGTAGGGGGCGGTACCGCCGGTGGCGGTCAGGTGGCCGGTGTACTTGCTGCCGGTGCGCCCGGCCTTCAGCTTGGCCGGCGTGAGTGCGATCGCGGTGAACGTCCCGCCGGTGTAACTGATCGTGTAACCGTCCGATCCGGTCCCGGTCAGCGACAACCCCGAACAGGTGGTGGGGTCGACCGTGTAACCACCCGCCGCCAGGGTGGCGATCGGCGCGTCACCCTCGTCCTCGGTCACCGCGGTGCAGGTCACGGTCCCAGTCAAGGTGATCCCGGAGGGCAGTGTCTGCGTGGTGGAGAACGACGCCGTCCCGCCGACCCGCTCCGACCCGCTCACCGTCACACCGACCGAGGTGGGACCGCCGGCGGCTTGCAGCTCGAACGCGCCGGCATCACAACCCGACGCGCCACTCACACCAGGTCGCGGTAGGCCCCGCTCATCGGTGCCCGCGCACAACCCGCTCGACGTCGGCACCAGCTGATGCGCTGAGGAGGTCGCGTCGATGGCCTGGGTCAAAGGCCCAGTCGAGCCGTTCGCGGCCAACGCACCCAGGTCGATCGACGCGCTGTCCACGACACTCGACCCACCGCCGCCCACACACAAGTGATCCGAAGCCACGTTGAACCCGCCATCCGTCACCGAGCCCCCGCCGCACGGCGAACCGGACAGGATAGACCCGGACACTGCCGCCGTGCCGGCGTTGTAGATGCCGCCGCCGAAGGTGCTCGCGGTGTTGGCGGACAGCGTTGACCCGGACAGCGTCAGCGTGCCGTAGTTGGCGATGCCGCCGCCGTGGGTCGCGGTGTTGGCGGACAGCGTCGACCCGGACACCGTCCCCGTGCCGCCGTTGTAGATGCCGCCGCCGCCGCCGAAGGTCGAGGTGTTGGCGGACAGCGTCGAGGCGGACACCGTCAATGTGCCGCCACTGTCGATGCCACCGCCATCGCCTGCGGAAGTGTTGCCCGATAGCGTCGAGGCGGACACCGTCAACGGGCCGCCACTGTAGATGCCGCCGCCGAAGGTCGCGGCGTTGTCCGACAGCGTCGAGGCGGACACCGTCACCGTGCCGAGGTTGTAAATGCCGCCGCCGTAGGATGCGGTGTTGCCCGATAGCGTCGAGGCGGACACCGTCACCGTTCCGACATAGTTGAAGATGCCGCCGCCGGAGAAGGCGTTGCCGCCGGTCACGGTCAGATCGCTGACCGTCACCACGCCTGCGTTGACTGTGATGACGCTGCCGTTGCCGCCGCCGTTGATGCTGGTGTCGCCGGCGGCGTGCCCGGCCAGGGTCAGGATGTCACCGTCCGGAACGTCGATGCTCACGTTGTCGAAGTAGTTACCGGCGGCGATGCTCACCGTCACGTCACTGCTGTTCGACACGTCATTGGCGAACACGGTCTGCGCCGCCGTGACACCCTCGCTGACCGTCGCACACGCCGTAGCCGGGCCCAAGCAGTCCGCGCCGTCGCTGCCGCCGGTCGAGACATACACCGTGACCGGCGTTCCGGCCTGGGCCGAGGTAGCGACTGCGGCCCCGACGCCCAGCAGCGTCAACGAGGCGGCCAACGCAACGGCACAACGGGCATGAACTGATCGAGCAACGCGCATGACGGAGCCTCTCTCGGCCCCAGCCCGAACATCGACGCTCATCGCCCTTGACACGAACCAGGTGATCAACTTTGTACGTCGGATCAACCGCCCTGTCCAACCAGAGCATGGCCGCACACGACCGCAACACCGCCCGGCACCCCAGTTGCCCGGTTTATTCAGCGTCGCCTGGCCGCGATCCCAACAAGGTGAGGACGATGGTCCCGAGGATCGCGACGATCTTGCCCTCACTGACGAGAGTCGCCGTCCGCAAGCACCTATCAGATGAAGGTCTTACCTGAGCGGTTGTCATCGAGGCTCGGCAAGTGGCCGACCTCGGCGACAATGTGCCAAGCAGTGATGCAGGCCCACCAGCACCGCCCGCCAACGTCGGTGAGAACAGTGAGCAGGTGTTCATCCGTCGGGCAGTGGGGCCAGTAGTCGCGGTAGCCGAGGAACGAGTCCACAACAGCATCGGATAGCTGATCCGCGATCCCCAGAACAGCGGACGGGTAGTTGCCCTCAAGGGCGAAACCACCGCTGGCACCGTGATACCAGTCCCGTGACTTGCCGACGAACGCCATGCGCGCGTCCGGACCCACATACGTAGCGGTCATGGCGTCGGAACCGTGTCGATCTAGATCAAGATCGCGCCAAAGCAGGACCAGCTTTGGCGCACCGGCCACCGTCCGAGAGAAGTCTCTCTGGATGTCCGCCAATGCCCGTTCCACCTGTTCCCAGCCCGGACCAAGATCGTCAAGAGTCAGACCATCGTCTGACCTGTCCCAAGGCATGCACAGACACTAGAACGAACGTCGAACCGCGAGCATCCGGACATGGCGCTGTCGCGGGCGCAGCGGCGACCATGCCGCAGCGCGACCTGCCGCGACGGGTGGGGATCTGCCGATGACAGCGGCATGATCTTGAATGGGTCTGAGTGTCTCGCGACTACGCCGGGCGTTCGGGCCGACCTACGATCAGCCCATGCCGGAAGGGCCGGCGCTGCAGGCGCGACGCGAGTGGACCGAAGACTGCCGTGTCTTCCAGCACCGCCATTGCCAACACCTCGGCTCGGCCCGCACGTTTGGCCTGCTGGGACACCGAGAGTTTGTGGCGCGATCTGCGGCTGTCCGTGCCACTGGGGCTGCCCAAGCGAAGAGGTCTCATTGCCGGAGATGAGCAGCGAGTGCATCTGTTCACAGAACGGCGAAGTGCGGCAGGAAAACTTCGAGCCTTTCGCTAAGCGCTCGGCCCTCCACCGAATACTCAGCCGCTGGCGATAGCAAGGTCCGCTGGAACTGCCGCTGTCGGATCGAGCATCCACACATGGCCCGGCACCGACCGTGCGTCAATGAAACAAGTAGCCGCTGTCGCGGCGCCAGTGCGACCATGCCGCTGTCGCGGCGCAGCGATCGTGCCGATGAGCGGTGGATGTGTCTCCCTCGTGGGAGGCCCTGCCCGCTAGCGTCACTGCGTGGATGAGTGGAAATCGGTATGAGCGGAATCCTCGAGTACGAGGGGGCCTTCCAGGTCCCTCTCGCCGATGGTTGGACTGTTCGCGGTCAGCCCGGTCGGTCGTACGACATCTCACACGACACGCACGACGTAGCCGTGACCATCAGTGTCTACTCGCGATCTGTCGTCGGCGACGACATGGATGCCGCTGTCCTCAAGTTCGCGAGCAGCGCAGGTGCCGATCCCAACCGGCTGTCGGTGTTGCACCCGCCGGCAAAGGACCACAGTCGAGTCTTCGTGCGCTTTGATGCCGACGGGCGAACATGGCTTGCGGCCTTCGTCTACGTCGGCGAGGCGGCGGTTCTGGTCACCAGCAACTCCGCGGCCGGCGACGACACGGCATTCGGGGTAGGTGAACTCGTGGTAGCGAGCCTCGGGCCTATCGAGAAGCGACGGCGATTCGGGCGAAAATAGTCAACGCGGCCAACCGCATCTGCCGCGAAGTCGGACGACCAAACGACCGGACATGGCTGTCGCGGCGCAGCGCGACCGTAGCCGCTGTCGTAGCACCTCCGCCCGCACTCGATAGCCGTCGATATGCAGTGCCGGAGGCGCGACGGTCGGCGAGCAGATGAATCGGTAGGAGCGCAGAATCGATTCGTGGTCGGAAGGGTGATCGGGATGGCCGAGCTGGCGTTGCGCGCGCCTCGGCATTCAATGAGCGACGCACTTGAGCAGTGTCCAGGCCACCCTGGGCTGTACGCCGTCTACGGAACGGAGCGCGCGTGGATCGCGTTAAACCTGCAGCCGACTTCCGCCGATGGTCCTCTGTACGTCGGCAAGGCCGAGGACAGCCTCGTGCGTCGGGATATGCGTACGCACTTCAGCACGGGGAAGACCGGGTCGTCGACCCTGCGCCGATCCCTTGCTGCGCTACTTCGCAATGAGCTGGATCTGCGCGCGGTCCCACGTAATACGGCGAAGCCTGATCATTTCGCCAACTTCGCGCTCGCGCCGGACGGTGATGCGCGGCTCACCGCGTGGATGCACGCGGAGCTGACGATCGCGTTCTGGCAGAAGGCGCCGGGCTACGAACTTGATGACGTGGAGAAACACGTCGTGGCCCGATGGTCGCCACCGCTGAACTCGGCCAAGAACCCAAACGCTGACGCCGGGCTTCGACTCGCGCGCAAGGCCATGGCCGATGAAGCGCGAGGCTGGCATCGTGACCGCGACCCGCGGACCTGAATCGTCGTTCGGTGTGGGCCGTCCGACTGAAGGGCCATAGGCAGCCAAATCAACAAAGCAGGCCGACGGAGTCAGCTGACCTCCGGTGCACGCCCAGCGGGCCTTGCGCGATGCAAACCCGCTAGCCGAGGTATGAGGAAGGATCCATGTTGCCGCGCGGGCTCGGGCACTGGCACGGTGTTGAGCACGGATCGGAGGTGTGAATGACCGCTCGC
Organism: uncultured Actinomycetota bacterium; assembly: GCA_963764485.1. Classification (GTDB taxonomy): domain Bacteria; phylum Actinomycetota; class Actinomycetes; order Mycobacteriales; family Jatrophihabitantaceae; genus Jatrophihabitans. Next base: position 1,084,165 of record CAVXSM010000001.1, read on the forward strand.
GACGATGCCGAAGCGGATGCCGGCAACGTGTTTTTCTCCGAGTGGTTCGGGGTCGATCCGGCGACGCTCGAGGATTACGGCGCGCTGGACATCTCCTTGGTGTCGGACCTGCCGATGTTCATCGATCCGTTCCTGTTGTTCAACAGCGCACAAGAGGACTATCAAGCGCTGCACGAGACCATCATCGAGTACCTGCGGTTCCTGAAGTCCGAGGCCGGTGAAACGCTCTCGCGAGGGCTGATCAAGGCTTGGTACAGCTTCGCCGAGGTGAAGCAGAACTGGCTCGGATTCGTCCAGGACGGCAACTCCGGGCACGGACTGGGACGCAAGTTCGCGATCGACCTCAACGAGGCGCTGACGTCGCTGCTGTCCGACCTCGGCGAGGAGGTTGCGACCGAGTCCACGCATGTGGAGAAAGTGGCGCTCATCCGTCCCGGCGTCGGCCGCGACACGATCAGCGATTTCACCACGAACTTGATCAAGCACTACCTGTGCGACTACACCCAGGTGTTCGCCCTCGGACACATCGCGCCAGACCGGCGTCGGGAGTTCGCGGTGCCGCGCGCGGTCTTCAACTACAGCACCAAGGTATGGATGCCGCGCACGTACACACTTCCGGCACTCGACGGTGACTTCGTCCTGCTCACGCCGGTGGACATGCTCACGATGGACGACACGTTCATCAACCGCACCGACATGGTTGGTTCCTTCGACAACATCGTCGCCGCAGTGGACGACGACGAGCAGCGCGCGACTGTTTCGCGTTACCTGACTCAGCGCCTAACTGCGAATCCGAAGCCGAAAGAGGTCCGCGAAGCGCACGCGATGGTGCTGCGGGCGTTCCCGTGGATGGTCGACCTGTACATCAAGCTCAAAGAGGACGCCCGCGAGGAGGCAACCGCGAGCGCGAAGGCAAAGACCGATGACGCCCGCAGCGTGCTCGTCGAGCAGGTCAAGGCTGCCGCGGCCGACCTTGCCTCGAAGACCGACTTGTACGCGACGCCCTGGACTTCGCTCGACGAGGCACGGACTGCCGTCGAGACGTTCAAGCACTACGTCGAGCATCAGGACGGCTACCGGCTCATCAACCGCGGCACCGGCGCCGGATTCGCCTCCGAGGTCGAGGTGCACCTATTCTTCGGGCTTCTGCTGGCTCCCTCTCGTTTCGACGTGAACCGCGAGCCGAACAACGGCCGCGGCCCGGTGGACTTCAAGCTCAGCGCCGGCGCGCACGACAAGTCCCTCATCGAGTTCAAGCTGGCCAAGTCCAGCTCGCTCAAGCGCAACCTCGCCAATCAGGTCGAGGTTTACGAAAAGGCGAACAAGACAAGCCAGTCGATGAAGGTCATCATCGCTTACACCGACGCCGACATGACCAAGACCGCGAAGGTTCTCAAGGACTTCGATCTAGCCGACAACCGCGACGTCGTCGTCATCGACGCGCGCGCGAACAAGCCGTCCGCGTCGACGCTGTAGAGCCTAAGACTCTCGCGGCAACTGTGATGATGAATTAGTGGCCGGCAACGACGACCGCGACGGACAGAGGGGCAGCGGTGGTGAGTGACGAACGCCCGGCACTCGTGCATGTGCGGACCCGCCGAGCGGTACGCGAGATGATGAGCGACACCGTCCTCCGCGACATCGACGGCATGTGGCAGGACGAAGGTTTCGCACCCGGTCCCGCGGACCCCGAGGTAGGTGGACAGCGAGTGTCCCGCTTCCAGTCCTACCTTGACCAGGTCGACTGGGCAGACCGCGGCCACGTGGACCGGGCGCTGCGCGTATTCGAGACCGCGCTCGCGGACTTCGACGACCAGTACCTCGGCGGCGTGCGGCGCTGCCTCGAGCGTGACGGCTACACGTTCGCCGAAGGACGTATCACCGGCGGCCCGGTCGGCCTGACCGTACGCGAGCGGGCGCTGTCTGCCGTAAAAGACCCAGCCGCGATCCGCGACCACCTCGACCGGATCTCCCGCGCGCTGGCCGACGACGACCCCGCGCAGGCCATCGGCTCGGCGAAAGAGCTCGTCGAATCCACCGCCAAGCTCGTCCTGCGGACCCGCGGTCTCAAAGTCAGCGACCGCGACGACTTGCCCGAGCTGGTACGCAAAGCGCAGATGGCACTGGAGCTCCACCCCAAGCAAGCCACGCCGGGACCAGACGGCTCGGACGCGGTCAAGCGCATCCTCGGCGGCGCCACCGCGGCGGCGTTGGGCATCAACGAGCTCCGCAACCGCGGCTTCGGTACCGGCCACGCACAGCCGGGCGTCGCGCCGGGCTCAGCCCCCGTCACGCCCACCTAGCCGTCTCATCCGCGAAGCTCTGGTGCGAGTTCATGCTCGACACCCTCGCCGACCCAGACTCGCCCTGGCGCAAGCACGGCGAAGGAGCGGCGTCGTGAGCGGCGTCGACTCGACGGCTGGCCCGGAAGTGCTCTACCTGGTCGCACACAGCAACCGAGCGTGGCGATCCCGCTCAAACACGCATATTGTTCGCGCGGGTTCCGGTAGCTCATAACTACAGGAGTACATATTCGGCGATAGGTGCTCGTTTTGCTTGTCCACTCTGGCTGTGCCTGCTCAACGGATGGGTCACTGCGAATGCGGGAGTCGGCGGTCCGTCTGATCGTTCCTGCAACGAGGCGTGCGGCCCCATATAGCGCATGATGCTATAGTTACTCGGTGGACGACCGGGGTGAGCTGCTTCGCCAGGTCATGCTGGAGACCGGAATGACCCAGTCCGAGCTGTCCCGGCTCAGCGGGGTTCACCAGCCGAGCGTCAGTCAGCTCCTTTCCGGCAAGATCGATGCCAGCGACGAGCAACTCGATCGCCTGCTGTCCTGCATGGGCTATCGGTTGGAAGTGATTCGACGTCCTGTCCTGCCGGAGCTCACCCGGTCGGAGCGCCGGTCGTGGCGATTGCACCGCCAGCTGTCCGGTCATCTCACCCGGTCGACGCTCGACGAATGGCGCCCGACCATCACACGGAATCTAAAGCGGCTCCGCGAGGGTGTGCAAGGCCAGCCGCACGTGCGCAATGTCGAGCGTTGGCGATCGCTCGTCAGCTCCAGCGATGTGCTGGGCCTGCATCGCGTCCTGACCGGTCTTGACCGGGACTCCATCGAGATGCGTGAAGTCTCCCCGCTCGGCGGGTTGCTGCCGAGCAAAAAGCGCTCCGAAGCGCTGCGCCGGACCGGCTGATGCGACGCGATCAGTTGGAGCACGCGATCCGCACCGCGTGCCAGATCATCGGAGCGCCCGAAGTGATCATCGTCGGATCGCAGTCGATCCTCGGCACCTACCGTGAAGAAGACCTTCCCAGCGCCGCGACGATGTCGATTGAGGTCGATGTGCTGCCCATCGCCGCGGACAACGACGAGACCGCGCGGCTCGCTGATCTCATCGAGGGTGTGGCGGGCGAGTTGTCGCCGTTCGAACAGCTACACGGCTACAGCATCGACGGCGTTGACCTGCAGACGTCAGCCTTGCCCGATGGTTGGCGCGATCGGTTGGTCAAAGTGCAGAACGCGAACACGGCCGCCCCATCGGGCCGTCCACAATTCACCGGCTGGTGCCTGGACAAGGAAGACCTCTGCGTCGCCAAGCTCTGCGCACTTCGGAAAAAGGATCAGAACTTCGTCGGTGCACTCTTGGACGCCGGGCTCGTGGACCCCGACACGATCGCCAGACGTCTAGCCCACGTTCCGGAACGCTTTCACAGCAGCATCGATCGCGCCATTGACTGGCTGACCTCACGCGCACAATTCAGCTGAACCGAAATTGACGATTCCGCCAGGCGGGTGGTGCTGCGGGCGCGACGGTGAGATCCTTGACCAGCACGAACTTGATCGTGGTGACACGCCCGGCGCGAGCGGCCGCGGAAAGCCATCGAGCAACAGCCGAGGATTCGACGCGAAGCGGTCGGCCGAAGGCCCTGGAAGGCCCGGAAAATAGGGGCTGCGTACATCGGTGAGCGCGCCAGACCTCATAATCCCTGGGTCGTCGGTTCGAGTCCGACCCGCCCCACTAGGGCCTGTATTACTTCGGCTGATGCTGGCCATTCGGCCTTCGGTTGATTGGTGACAGTGTTTCGGCTGATGGGTTACAGCTACTTCGGTTGATTGGTGACACTCCCGTTCATGAGGGAGTTGTCTGTGGCTGAGCAGCGGTATGAGGCCGTGCGGGCGGTGATCGCCGACGGCGAGACAGTGACGAGCGTGGCGGCCCGGTTCGGGGTGACGCGTAAGACCGTGCATGCGTGGCTGGCCAAGTACGAGGCCGGCGGGCTGGGAGGTCTTGGGGACGGTTCGCATCGTCCGCGTTCGTGTCCGCATCAGATGCCGGCGGCGGTTGAGGTCGCGTTGGTGGAGTTGCGGCTGGCGCATCCGTCGTGGGGTCCGCGGCGGTTGAGTTTTGAGCTGGCCAAGCGGGCTGGGTTCCCGGTGTCGGAGTCGGGGGCCTATCGGGCGCTGGTCCGGTTGAACCTGATCGACCCGGGCGCGCGGCGGCCGCGTGATCGCAAGTGGAAACGGTGGGAACGCGGCGCGGCGATGGAGTTGTGGCAGATGGACGTCGTCGGTGGGTTCCTGCTCGCCGACGGCACTCGGGCCAAGGTGCTGTCGGGAGTCGATGACCACTCGAGGTTCTGTGTCAGCGCACATCTGATGACGCGCGAGACGTCACAGAAGGTGTGTGACGGACTGGCCAAAGCCCTGCGCACCTACGGGGTTCCCGAGCAGGTCCTGACCGACAACGGCAAGGTGTTCACCGGCCGGTTCAACACCCCACCGGCTGAGGTGCTCTTCGACCGGATCTGTCGGGAGAACGGGATCCGGCATCTGCATACCCAGCCCCGCTCGCCGACGACGACCGGCAAGATCGAACGCTTCCACCGGGCGATCCGCACGGAGTTCCGCACCGACCGCGTCTTCGCCAGTCTCGCGGCCGCGCAAGCCGAGCTCGACGAGTGGGTCGAGCACTACAACACCGAGCGCCCGCACCAGGCGTTGGACATGGCCACCCCGGCGCAACGGTTCTTGCGCGAACAGCACGCCGAGGTCACCGCCATCCGAACCCCCACCGACGGCCCGCCACGCCCGCCCGGCGATCGCGGCGACGGCTACTGGATCGCCCGCCGCGCATCACCGGTCGGAGTCGTCAGCGTCAACTGGCAACAGGTCTGCCTCGGCCAAGCAGCCGCCCGCCGCAACATCGACGTCTGGGTAACCGACCACGTCCTGCAGTTCTATGACGGCGATCAGCTGCTACGCACCCAACAACGCCAGCACCAAGGAGAAGTCCGCAAGAAGCGAGCGTCGATCCCCGGCGGTCGCCGTCCTACTCTGAAAACGAGTGTCACAGCTCTACCGAAGTAGATCTGTCACCCATCAACCGAAGGTCTTCACGCCCCACTAGGGCCCGTACTTACTGGGCTAGCGGCACTTTCGGAGTTTCCACAGTCCCGCACAAGGTGCAACAGCCGAGTATTTTGCCTGCGTGCAGCGGTCGCGATCCACGACGTCGGGGCCTTCTGACGTGGCCCGCTCATCGACTCCGGCATGCGCACGGGCGAGCTGTCCGGTCTGCGGGTCGAGGACGCCGGCGCCGATCTCCGGTCGATTCGAGAAGGGCGCCGGGGGCGCGGATGGGTCCCGCAGATCGGTCCGTGTGCGCTTGGCCGGAGGCGAGCGCAAGTTCGGTCGCCAGAACGATGCGATCATGCCGATGATGCCCCGGCCTAGCCCGGGATCATGTTGCGCACGAGTGATTCTGACGCCTATGGCGCAAATCTGACCGTGGAAGGGCACGGTAGACGCAACTGATGTGGAGACTGCGGTTATCGTCGGCTTATGGCCTCGGTGTATGAGCATCTGCGAGAGGCTGGCTCTCTCATTTTCGTTGCCGGGCAGACGCCTCAGGACAGCTCCGGGAACGTGCCCGCCGAGATCGAGTCGCAGGTGGCAATCACAATTGGCAAGATCGACGCCTTGCTGGCACAGCGTGGCATGGGACTGTCCAATGTCGTGAAGGCGACATATTTCCTCACCGACATCGCCGAGCTAGCTGGTGTACGCGCGGCACTGGACGCTGCACTTCCGCACCCACGCCCCACCGCAAGTCTCGTCCAGGTGTCGGCGCTTATCGATCCGCGGTTCAGGATCGAGATCGAGGCCGTTGCGTATCGCGGCTGAAGCTCGGCTCGTCATGGACAGCCAGACCGGAGCGGCCCCTGGGCATGTCGGCATTGTCCGCACCGGCCTGTGCGGCGGCTCGCTGTCGAACAGGTTGAAGCTCAGCCCGCGCGCGACGGTTTCAGGTTGCCTGTACTACGGCGACGACGAGGATGCCGATTCCGATCGATTCGCCCAGCGCGGCGACCCCGCCTAATGCGGCCGTCTTGGCCTTATCCCTGAACTCGTCTTGGACGCCGATCAGCCAGTTCAGGATGTCCTTGGCAGCGACCAGCGCGGAGGAGACAACGATGAGCCAGGCGGCCAGGCTCTCCGAGGTGGCGCTGAGGGTGGAGAGCCTTACCGCCCAGACCAGGCCGAGAAGCACGGCCGCGTGCAAGAGCGTGCCGATGTGCGCCGCTAACAGGTACCTCGGAGTCGGCGGGGCACCCTTGGTGCGAATTGCCACTATCGCCAAGCCGAGTAGCGCGCCGAGGGCGAGGTTGAGTACTCCGCCGAGGATGAGAACCTTCTCCGCGACTGGCATCTACGTGACGACCAGTTCGGCGGCGACGATGACCGGCAGGTTGAACGGAAGTGCTGCCACGCCGGGAGTGATCCGGCTATGCGCGCCATGGTCCGATCCGAAGATCGCGACGATGAGCTCGGACATCGGGTTCGCAACGACGGTGAGTCGATCGAAGCCCGGTTCGGCATTGACGAAGCAGGTCACCGACAGCCAGGCACGTATGCGGCCCAGGTCGCCCACCGTGCGCTCTACGGTAGCGAGAATCGAGAGGAGCGCCTGGCAGGCGGAGCGCTGAGCGGCTTCGATCGCGACCTGCGCTGGTACGGCGCCAAATGGTCCGGCGGGCGCGCCGTCTGCGGTGAGAGCGCCGTGACCGGAGACGAGCACTCTGTCACCGTGCACCCTGGCCCAGCAGAACGGGATGGTCGCATCGGGCGGAAGGGCTGGCTCGGGAGGCAGGACGAGGCCACGCTCGGCGAGTAGGGAGTGAATGGTCATAGGCGTCGTCGGTCCTCTTTACATGGTGTCAAGGAGGGACGTTAAGCGGTAAGTTGACACTATGTCAAGTAGCGACGTTGAGACGGACACTCGGCAACGCATCCTGAACGTGACAGCGCGATGGCTGGAACGTCATCCGGGCCAGAAGCTGACAATGAGCACGATCGCCAGCGAATGCGGACTATCTCGGCAAGCGATCTACCTGCATTTCGACGACCGCACCGAGCTCTTGCTCGAAGTGTCCCGTCAAGTCGACACGGCCGCTCGAACGCCCGAACGTCAGCGACGCATCGACAAAGCGGAGTCGAGTCGTGGAGCGCTGCGCCAATCGATCAGCGTGCAAGCCGAGATCAAGCCACAGCTTCGAGGCATCGCGACCGCGTTGGACGTGCTGCGCCGCTCCGACCCCGCGGCAGCAGCGGCCTGGGAGGAGCGCGAGCACGCTAGATTGCGACGCTGCCGGGCCGTAGTTCGCCGCCTGCACCAGGAGAACCAGCTCTCCTCACGCTACTCCGTCGATGACGCCGCCCAACTGCTCTGGGCCATCACCTCGCAACGCGTTTGGGACGACCTCGTCATTGATCAGAAGTGGACCCCGGCCAGGTATCGCACCCGCCTGATCCAGCTGGTCGAAGATGCTCTGCTCGAAGGGCCCAGTTGAAAGCGTTACCCACTGAAGCTCCGTAGGACCACATCCGCATCATGCCGCTGAATCGGCGTGGCGGCATAGCGACCTTGCCGCTGTCGCGGCGAGCTTTCCGGTGACGGATTGCCCGGCGGGTCCATCGGTGCAACGGTTGCGGCGTGACCACGTTCGCTCTCGTGCACGGTGCATGGCACGGTGCCTGGTGTTGGGAACATCTGGTTCCTGAACTGCAAGGACGGGGCCACCGGGTGATCACGATGGACCTGCCATCAGACGTCGCGACTGAGACCTTCGCGTCGTACGCTGATGTCGTCTGCGCCGCTCTGGAGACCGCTGATGGAGCGGACACAGTGGTCGTCGGGCATTCGCTCGCAGGTCTCACGATCCCCCTTGTTGCCGCGCGCCGCCCAGTTCACCGCCTGGTGTACCTGTGTGCTCTCGTCCCGACGCCTGGTCGCAGTTTCGCCGACCAGATCAGCGACGAGGCGGACATGCTCAACCCCGCCTACCTGGCAGGGCTAGGCGAGCCTGATGCCGAGCACCGACGCGAGTGGATCCACGAAGACACCGCTCGTGCGGTCCTGTTCGCCGATTGTGAGGACCACGTCGCCCACGCGGCTTTCGAGCGCCTGCGACCGCAGGCAACGTTGCCCTACGCCGCAGAATGTCCCTTGGACGGGTGGCCCAACGTCGCCAGCACCTACGTGGTCTGTCGCGAGGACCGGCTGGTCAACCCGGAATGGTCCAACCGAGTCGCTCGGGACCGACTGCACGCAGACGTGGTCGAACTTCCCGGCAGTCACTCACCGTTCCTCTCCCGCCCGGCCCAGCTCGCCGACGTGCTGACAGCCCTGGCCTGAGGGCACGCACACACCGATTCCCAGCATGACGGCCTTCGTGGCCAAGCGACAATGCACCCGCAACGCGCGACCCTGCCGCTGTCGCGGCGTCACCGGCGAAGGATTTTCGACGCCGCGGCCTGCCCGAGGTCGCCGAACAAGGCGACGACGGAACCGGCGTTCTCGCTGTCTACGAGACCGGTCGTTCTCGTTGGTGTCGACGTGAGACGTCGATGGGGTCAACGCTGTGGTCAGGTCGCAGGGCATCGGGGCAATCGGTGCTCGGGTGGCGGTGGAGTGAGGGGTACTTGGTCCGTTGGGCTGGCGCCCAGCCGGCTCGCCAGGCGAACAGCGCGCCGGACCTTGAACAGGTGTCACCATCACCCATCGCGACCGCACGTCGTCTGCTCCTGAGCCGCTTGCCACACGCGTGTCGGTGGAGCTGCGGCCCAGCGCGAAGGCACCGGCAACGGCTCGCCATTTCATCGCCGTGACCTGCGAGGCCAGCGGCGTCGACCCCCAGGTGTGCTCGACGGCCGCGCTGCTAGTCAGCGAGTTGGTCACCAACGCCGTTCTCCACGCGGGGACCGATGTGATCATGCACGTCACCCCAGGGGCGGCGCGGCTCCGCGTCGAGGTCGTCGACGGCTCCCCTGGCGGGCTTGTCCGGGTCCAGGACTCCGACCCAACCAGCTCGCGCGGTCGCGGGTTACGCCTGGTGGACCTGCTCGCCCGCGAGTGGGGCGTCCTCGAGAGCGAGGCCGGTAAAACAGTGTGGTTCGAGCTGGCGACCGACTCGAACGACTAACTCCGCAAAGAACCGCGGGCTACTTCGGCCCGGTCAGGCAGGCGGTGTGACGTCGGGGGGTGCTACACCGTCGCCAGTAGCCGGCAGGATCGAGTCCAGATGAGTGATCGCCAGCAGCCGCGCGACCTGTTCGGGCACGGCACGTAGCTCGATCTCGCGACCGACGTCCAGAGCCGCGTTGCGCATCCCAACGAGCGCGGCCAGCCCGGTCGAGTCGATGAACGTCACCTTCGCCAGATCAACCGTGACGGTGTCCGCGGTGCTGGCGGAGCGGATCGCGATCTCCGCAACCGACCCGATGTGACCGGCAACGTCGAGATCGATGTCACCGCTGAGCTCGATCACGCACCGGTCATCCACGCACGTCGCATGCACACACTGCCCGGACATGGCCCACTCCCTGCCGAATGGACACTCAGTTTGAGTGCATCCCGACACTAGCCGCCGGTGGACCCCGGCACGAAGTTCTGCTCGCGATCCCGCGATCGCGGGACCGCTCGGCGAACCACGGCGACTGAAACGGCACGACGTCGAAGAGCAGGCCCGACGGATCGCGCATCACGACCCAGGTTCGATTCTCAGCGAGCTTCACCGCGCAAAGCCGGGTCAAGCGCTCGACCTCTGCATCAACGTCGTCGGTCTCGATGTCCAGATCAAAGCGCGGCCGACCCGGTCCGATGTTCTGCAGCAATGTGCAGCGTGGACGTGGGCAACGATCTGAGCACATGCCGCCGTGCAGCCTTGTGTGGGCGTCAGCCGAGCCGCCCCGTCGCCGTCGCAGCGAGGTAGTGGGCCGAGGTCAGGTAGGTGGCGGTGTACGTACGATCGAACACGCGGTCGAGGCGGGCGATGGTGCCGGTGCACGTGGCGTTGCCGGTCTCGTCGGTGATCGCTGAACAGACCCGGTCTGTGGCGCCGAGCGGCGATCTGGTCGAGAACGTGATCGTCTGCCCGCTGATCGCGCCACCCGTGTCGGCGCGCGTCAACTTGGCGCTGAAGGTGTGTGCCGCCTTCGTCGCCGGCTTGGCGACGAGAACGGTCGCGGCCCTCTTCACCACCTGCGTCAGCGTGCCGGTGCTCGGGGCGAACCCGCCCTCCGGGACATAGGTCGTCGTAATCGTGTGCGAACCGACCGACATCGTCGGTGCCGCGAACGTCCCAACACCGTCGGCGACAAAGGTGCTGCCGACGACCGTCCCGTCGATGCGCACGACCGCTCCACCGGTCGGCACGTCAGTTCCCGAGGTTGCTGCCACCTTCACTGTGAAGGTGACCGGCTGCCCGTAGCTGGCTGGATTCGCTGACGACGACACGGTGCTGACGGTCGGGTACGGCGGGACGATGGTGAGCGGCGCAGAGTAGGTCTGCAGGCTCGCGTATCCCTGCGCGCATTCCGCGGTCACGGTGTAATTGCCGGGCGGTGCTGCCCCCGGGGTCCAGAACCAGCCGCTCCAGCCGCCCGAAGTATCGGGGACTCCGATGCCGAAGGCCACTTCGGCCCCGTCGCTCGAGCGCAGACTGATGTCGATGTGCTGCGTGCCCGTCGGGCAGGGCGTCACTCCGGTGGCCACGATCCGGACGTCGGGAGCGGCCGAGGTGTGGTCGAGGGTCATCGTTGCGAGCAGTCCGTGTACCGCCAGCAGTTCCAAGACGCGGTGGTTGAGCGAGTCGGTGACGTACACGTCGTCGAAGGAGTCGGTGACGAGGTCTACCGGCTGGTCGAGGCCGGCGAAGCCGAGGCTGCTCTGCGCACCGTCAGAGCTGAACTCGACAACCCGGTCGTTCCCGGAATCGGCGACGAACATGTTCCCGTCCGCATCGAGTGCGAGACCGTGGGGCCGATTCAGACCGGAGATCGGAAAAGTCCGCTGCAAGCCGCCTGGCGCGAACTCGAGGACCTGGTTGTTGTCGCTGTCGGACACGAAGACGTCGCCTGCGCGGTCCACGGCCAAGCCCCCGGGGGTGCCGAGCGTGGCCACGGTGCTCACCGCGCCACCTGGCGTCCGCTTCAGCACCAGGCCCCGGCCAACGTCGACGACGCCGGCCACGTACAGGTTGCCGGCCACGTCGAAAGCCAGGTCGAAGGGGGCGATCTGAACAGGGAGTGGAACCGTCGATTGCACGCCGTCCGGCGTCAGTTCCACCACCCGCACGTTGTTCTCGTCGGCGACGAAAACGTCGCCGGCCCCGTCGATCGCCAAACCGTCCGGCCCGTTCAGGCCGGTGAACGGCAGCGGCGTGGACGGCGGCTGGCCGGGACCTTCCATCCCCGGCGGCAGCAGCATCTGGACGGTCTCGTGCGTTTGGTCGCTGACGTACACGTTGCCAGCCGAGTCGAGCGCCAGACCACTGTCCTGGCCGAGGTTGTAGAAGTTCATCGTGCGCTGCGGCTCGTAGATCGCCGCGCCCGCCGGCGGGGCGAGGGCGACGGTGGCCAGCCCCACCAAGCCGACTATGACCGCGGCGGCGAGCACGCGCTGTCCTCCGCTTCGAGCCAGTCCTGTGGTCGTCATCGACATCCCCCATCGGTCGGCCCGGCAGGGTGAGCTGCGGGCGCGTCGGGAAGAATGCTGCGCGAAATGCGGCACGGCCGCATTGGGGGGAACCCCCCACTGTTTGGGCGCGTGCTTCTGTCTGATCCGTCAATCTTGGATTTGACCGGGCCGGCTGGTCACGTGACTCTTGGACCTCGACCCAACGTCTGCTCAAGGCCGGGCATAGGTCGTGCTGAGAGGCAATTGTCGGCGTCGGCGCTGGCCAATGTGCGCTGTTTGTGTGGCTGTATCTCGGGCACGTGACAGTGACTCCGGAGGGCGTCGACTCGCAGGCGTTGCGGCACCGCTTCTTTCCCGCCTCCGAGATCGACGATGTCCAGGTGCGCGTGGTGCCGACCGCCACCTACATGTCGACATATGCGCCCTACGTGATCCGCAAAGACGGCTCGCGAGCCCGGCTCGCGCCGATGGAGCGGGTCTTCAACCTCGATCGAGTGACAGCTGACACGGCTTTGATCCGCAACGCCCTCGGCCTAAATGATTAATGAGCGCGTCAAGATGATCCGCGGGAATGACAGGGACCGGCGGTGTACGACCTCGGATCTACGCGAACCATCAGTTGATGATCTTGCCGCGCTCGCTTGAGAGAAGCGCCGACAATCTCCTCCGCCATGTTTGCAGTTGGTCCGGTGTCAGTCGCGTCCACTCGGTGAACTCGCTGACAACCAGCAGTGGAGCGCGACTTCGGTAGGACCGAGTGGGGTTGCCGGGGAACTTCTTGTCGGTCACATTCGGATCGTTCTCGAACTCGCCCGTTGGCTCTACTGCATACACCCGCGGAACTGCGTCAACCCCTGCGAGCTCTGCAGCGATTTCGGCAGCGAGGCCGGCTCCATCAGCAAGAGCGGTGAAGTAGATGTGGTTCATCACGATCTCGGGACGGTAGTTCGAGGGGCGGCCCGCGGTGAGGAACTCGCCCACGCCGAGATCCGCGATCGTGCCGTGGAAGAACGGACCCTCGTCCAGCGGTCTGGACACCTGCACTCCTCCTGTCGAACTGGATGGATGTTCGAGCTCCGGGAGCTGGCGAGACGGTAGCCGGGGCGCGTTCTCTGCCATGATCGGTCGGCGCGACACGCAGCAGGATTGCCCCGGCGGGAGGGAATCCCACCGGGGCAATCGTGAGCCGCCCAGGCCGGTTCAGGAAGCCTGCGCGACCATCAGGTTGTTGCCTTCAGGGTCTCGGAACCAGAACGTGGGCGGCGCGCCCTCGTAGCGCCCGATTTCGGCGTCGACGTCCACTCCGGCCGCCTTGAGGCGCGAATGGAAGGCGTCGACATCGTCACTGTGCAGCGAAATCCCGGTTTCCTTGCCGCCGGGCGTCACACCGGGCCCGGGCGGGCAGATGGCGATGGTGGTGGTCGAGTCTGCGGGGGCCACCTCGATCCAGCGCAGGCCGCCCCCGAACGAAAGTTCGACCCGCTTCTCGAATCCGACGACGTCGGTGTAGAACGCCAAGGCGCGGTCTTGGTCGGCCGTGGGGATGATGAGGTTGGCGATTTTGAGAGACAAAGTGGATCTCCTTGATGACGAAGGTGTCGGCGAGCCGAGGCCATCCGGTACGGACTAGAAGGCGTAAACAGCTCCACAAGATACAGTCACAGTATATCTACTGTCACTAAACAATTAGGTGGTGAGATGCGTGATGCAGGTCGAAGGCCTCCGTGAACGCAAGCGGCGGGCCGCTCGCGACGCCATCGCCGCCACCGCACGCCAGCTGTTCGCCGAGCGCGGCTTCGACGCCGTCACCGTCTCTCAGGTGGCGGCCGCCGCCGAGGTGTCGGAAAAGACGGTCTTCAACTACTTCCCTACTAAGGAGGACCTGGCCTTCGCCGGGCGCGAGGAGGGCGTCGCGCGACTCGTCACCGACATCACCGAGCGCCCGCCCGGCACCTCGGTCCTTGACGTCTTCCGCGCGCTCACCGCGAACGTGCTCGACGCCTTCGTCGCTCCCGGTGATCAGAGCCTCCTCACGGTAGCCAAGATCATTCGGCACAGTCCTACGCTGCAGCAGCGACTGACGGTCGGGTGGGAATCGGGGGCTGCGGCCATCACCACCGCCGTCGCCGAAACCTCAGGCGCCACCGACGGCGACCTCGTCCCCGCGATCGTGGCCCGGTCCCTATGGTTCACGCACCGCTCGGTCTTCCTCCGCGCCCTGCAGGGCCTGCTGGCCGAGGAGGACCGCGAGCAACTCGTCGTCCAGCTGCGGGCGGCCGCTGACCGGGCCTACGACCAGTTCGCCGACGGGCTCAAAAACTACGGGACGAACACCTGACAGCCGGGTTCAGCGATCGCCACGGCCGCAGACGCCTCCGCGCCCCCGAGTCGGGCGGTCAACCGGGCAACCTGCACCGCACCGGAATCAGGTTCGCGTGGACGGTCGGCGTTGTAGGAGGGCGGCACCACCCGACCCGCACGATCGCGATGCCCGGTGGCTGACACTCGATACCCATCGACTGTGCGTCCTGGCCGCAAGGGCAAGCCGCGCAAATGGGCTCGCATTTCGGCGTTTGAACGATGCGGACCGGGCATCGTCCGGCCAGGCCAGGCCGGTACGGGATCCGCTTCGATGGGCCGATTGGAGGGTCGAATCTCGGTTTCCGAGCAGATACCAACAACGCGAGACCGTGCGATGCTGAACATGTGGTGTTCAACATGAATGTCGGCGGCGGGCAGTCGATCTTCGCTCAGTCCTCCTCGCGGCTGAGCGAACTTGATGCGGAGTTGCGCGACAAGCACACCGGCAAACCTGCCGAGGACATCAAGCCCCTCGTGCTGCTCGCGCTACGGCGAATCGGTGTCAGCCTGCCGGACGCGGAACTGGTCGCGTACGCCGACGCGGTCTCTCGCGGCCAGAAGTTCCAGTTCCGCTCAAGCTGACCAAAATTCGCGCGAAATTTGAGGATCCGTTCTGCCGCCGCTCAACCGTGGCGCGCATGCCTAGGCGCAGTTACCTTGGGCTGTCGTTCCAGGCGTAGGGCGCATCCAATGCCCGTCGACGATCGGGATTACCGCATCCGGGAAGCGCAAGTGCTGCGTGACGGACTTTCTCTGGGCCGCGGGTCCCGGTGGCGGTTACACGGGTGGACCCACCTGGCTGGTCTTGGTGCTCGTCATCATCATTGCCGGAGCGGTCCTTTACAAGCGGCGGAAGTAGTCTCTCGAGCCGGCATCGTGCCGAACTACGGCCCGTTCACTCCGCGAGTTTCGTGTCAGCACGACCATGCCGCCGGGTAGTGCGTGCCGAGCCGTCGACATCGAGCAGGTCGTCGGCGCGGATACGTCGCGCAGATCGATCCGTATGCGCTCGCCCAGAGGCGGCCAAAGTCGATCTCCAGAACGATGCGACCATGCCGATGGTCCGACCGTTCTGGTGATCATCTCGCCCGGTGCAGGTCTCCAGGCGGGCTGCACGCGAGTTGATCACCAAGACTTGGCGGTCGAACCATGCCGATGAGCGGGCACAACCGCGGGCTGGTGATTCGATAGTCACATGACCGAGAGACTGGGTGCGCTCGTGCGTGAGAAGTGGGCGTCCTTGTTGTCCGAGGGTTTCAAGCTCGCCGAGGAGGACACCTACCGGGTTGCTGTGGAGTCTCCCGAGGTCGGCGTCATTGCCGTCCATGATCCGCGAGGAGAGGTGGACGTCTGCGCCTTCCGTCACGGCACCGAGCCGCGCTACGGATGGTCCTACACAGGCATGGTGGGCAGGGCGTCTGTCGGGCGTCTGTTGGAAATCGCACTCGCAGAAATGCGGGCCGAGCCCGCGATCCTCAACGGCGACCCGGGGTTCTACGCAACGGTGGCGAGGGACAAGAAAGCGACCGCCAAGGCTTGGACCGACTACTACGCGGGTCAAGGTCCACGCCCCGGCACGCGGCACCTGCCATAGGCCACCCGACCCGCACTCTCATGCCGCTGACAGCGCGGGCGGGGATAGCCTCGCGGAGAGTGTGGATCTGCAGAGACCAGTCGTACCATCGGCTCGGCCGACTAGGAGATGGGGCAGCGAGGTGGACGTAGAGCCAGGCGCTACCCGAGTGACGGTAGACGGCGAGCTGTTCGAGGTCTCGCTGAGCACCGAGCATCCCGGCCAATATCACTTCGCATGGCTGTCCGGACCGAATAAGGGCTATGGGTTCGGCTCAAAGCGGTCCGACGGCGGTGTCAAGAGCGAGCAGGAGATCGAGGCGTCGATCCGAAGCTTTCTCGCGCAGGTTGATCCAGAGACCGGCTACATCGACTAGCGAAGTGCAGCCGCAGCGACGGCCGAGCGCGACCATGCCGCCGAGGCGGGCGATAGGTGCGGCAGACTTGTGGCATGCCAGCGCAAGCCGTCGCAGCACATCATCGGCGGGTCCCACTAGGTACTCGATGGCTGCTGAGCGTCGTCGGCCTGCTGTTCGCGGTCACGTTGGGAAATTGGATAGGCGTGTCGGTGCACATCTCAAATCTGCGCCATCAGGCGGCCGTTGAGCAGCGAAACAGGTCAGCCGATGAGATCGTGCTAGGTCTCCGAGCGGATGCGTCCGATTACGAGGCGGCCCGGATACTGTTCGAAGTGCTGACCGTTGCCTTCGGACTGACGTTCGTCAGCGTCGGTGCGACTGCAATTCGTCGGATTGGCGTGAAACGCGGAACCATGATCGAGGACGATCGATTCGACTACGCCGGCGCCCGTGAGATCGGGGTGACGATCGACGGCGGTCTCGCTGCCAAAGGAGTGGAGTATCGCGGCCTCCATGCCCCGGCCCAGGTGCAAGACGAAGACTCGCCCAGCCCTCGGCCAACCAGTGTGCGCTGGCACGAATAAGGCTGCCCGAGTCGCTGCGGAGCGGGCGGCCAACCTGGGGCCGTCGAGCGCATCGCGCTCGTGCGACTGTCACATTGCCAGTGCGGCCATGCCGCTGTCGCAACACCCCGCCACCCGGTGTGCAGATAGTGCGACCGAGGGGGCTCAGGTCAACAATGGGCGCATGACAGCAGGTCGTACCCCGTGGCAAGCGGTTGTGCCGACCGCGCTCGGTCTGCTCGGTGTCGGACTTCTCGCCACGGCGGCGGGCGGGTTCGAGCTGCTATCGAATCGGGATCTGAAGCCGGGTTGGATTCGCTATCAGCCGCCGTGGACCGTACCTGTCTTTATCACCGGCCTAATCCTCGTGCTGGTGGGTGCCGTACTGCTGGGAACGATGGCCCTCACCGCGACCCGACAGCGGCGACGAAGCTAGCCGTCCGGACGGCACCGAGCGACCATGCCGCTGTCGCGGCGGGCGGATCTGCCGATGACAGCGCGGTTGCGTTGATCGGGTGGTCGCCTCCCACGGTGACTGGTCGTACGACCTCGCCGATGGCGTCTGCTGGGCATGGTTGCCGAAGTCAGGCACCGGTAGCCGGTTCGGACGCTTTCCGCGCACACTCAAGCAAACCACGCTTCATTTGTGGGTTGATCAATTCACAGCGGACGCCCCGCGTCGCCAATGGGTGTCGGCGCTCGACGGCGAGAGCACGTCCAACACGAACCGGCGATCCTCACAAGCCAGGTCATGGATCGTGCACCCGCTTGGTGGCATTTCACGGATTCACCCGATGGCGTACTCCCCGAAGCTCGCCGCCAAGCACTCAAACATTTCGACGTTCATAGCCCGCGTGCCCGCGTAGTAGCCGCGTTCACATTGGCACGCATCGGTGACGTCGATGCCGCCCGCTCCGAGTTGGGCAATGACGACGATGGGCATTTCCAATCGCTCCTGGCAAGAGTGCCAGTTCCGGGTTGAAACCCAAGTGTCGTCGGTCGCCAGTGAGCGGCGAATGGGCGAGCGAATCTCGCGTCGGGCCGGCCGATGAGCGTGCCAGAGCAACCAGTGTTTACGATCTTTCCATGTACGCCCGCTCGGCACTCGCGCTGATCGCTTTGACCGGTCTTGCGGCATCAGGTTGCAGCTCCAGCGGCTCCGCTCCGGGACCAAAACCGTCACAACAAAGCAGCGCGTCAGCGACCCCCTCGGCTGCATCTACGGCGACATCACCGACCACTTCAGCGCCCAGCACGAGCGCCACCACGACCACCGACTCAGGACACTCGGCCTCGTTCATCGGTGCGCTGAAGAGTGGCTACAGCTTCCAACCAGGAATTGCGATCCGGCCACCCACGCATTCGGCAATCGTGGCGTCGGGTAACTGGCGTAGAGCCTTCCACGCTTGTTTCGCACCCGCCGGATGCGTTCCAAAGGGCGAAGCCACTGTATCGATAGCTGAGGTCACAGGTCCCAGCGGTTACCCGACTCCATCGGGAAACCTCTTCGACTCTGCGCCGGTGTTCGTCGTGGTCTGGCAACCCTCGTCGAATTGCGTGACTGTGTCCGCCCCAAGTTGTCGAGTGGTTGATCTCATTCCTCTGTCGACCTACAAGGTCACGTACGCATTCCAAGTTGCGTCGACCGTCGCAGCGCCAGTCAAACCGTAATCCAGCTTCATCAGGCGCGTAGCGCGATGCGTGCGAACGCGCGCTCATGCCACGTGTGTGCGCGCGCCCGTACACGCGCGAACAGGACGTTGACTAATGTCGGGATTGAGCACATGCTCCGGCTGTGGGCATCTTGATCGCAGCGGCGGTGATCGCTCCACTGTTGCTGTTCTGTTGGTGGATCGACCGGCGCGACCGTCGGCGCGGACACGAGATCGGTGACCCCTCTGCGATCGCCCACGCGGCAAGGGACGGCCGCTCGGACGCGCGGGCCATCGACCAGATGCCCTCCATGACCAAGGACCTGTCCTGGACATCAGCACAACGGCGCAACAAGCACTAGACACCCGACGCAACTCGTCTCCTGCCCAGACCACGCCCCTGTCGCGCGGCACCGCGACACCGGTGATGATGAGCGCATGGATGTCGATGTCGAACAGGTACTTGCATCTGTTTGCGGGTGTGCGCGTAGGCCCGAGAGTCCCACCACTGCGCCAACAATCCCCGCGACCAAAGCCGAGGACATGGTCGCCGACGAGCTGACCCGACCTGATCATCAATGCACTCGTCCGACGCGGCACTTTAAACGGTGGCATCAAACCTGTCGGCCACGAAGCGCGTCGACCCAATATGCCGCACAGCGGCTCTACCGGATCCGCCGCGAAGTGGCTCTACCGGCTTCGCGCTACCAACGCCGCGGCGTGAAGCAGTGTTCAGATCGCGACCTGTGCGGTGCCCTGCCGGTCGGCGATCTGGGCGAGCAGGCTGAGTAGCAAAGTTCGCTGGTCCGGCGCTATGCCGTCGAGGGCACGGGCTTCGGCAACATCCCGGGCGGCGGCGAACTTGGCGTAGACGCGCCGGCCCGCGGGCGTGATGCGAGGGATTCGCACCCGACGGTCGGCCGGATCGACGGTGCGCACGATCAGCTTGTGCTGCTCGAGGCGGTCCAGCACCGCGATCAGCGTCGTCTTGTCGACGCAGACGACCCGGCTCAGTTCGAGCTGCGTCCGTTGCTGGTCGTTGTCGAGCGCGGCCAAGACCAGCCAGTCACGGACGTCGGTCAGCCCGATCTCCTCGGCCGCCCGGTCCAATTCGACCGTCATGCGGTCAGCTGCCGCGTGCAGCAGGAACGTCAGATCAGCCGGCCAGAAACCGCCGAGACAACCGTCCGCAGCCGGATCGGACCCGTCCGCGTAGCGCGCTCCCATGACCGGCATGTTACCGGCACGCGAACAGAAACGACAACCTCGGATGAGACGAATCAAAATCATCTTGACTCGGACGATCTGAGTTCGTAGCGTGGACGGCAAGCCATTCGGAGAGCCGAACCCGATCGAAGGACGACGATGAGCACGAGCCTGACCGACACGCACACGGACCCCTACACCACCGAGGCCTCGGCCGACCCGAAACGATGGTTGGCGCTGGGCGTCATCGCCATCGCCCAACTCATGGTGGTGCTCGATGCCAGCATCGTGACCATCGCCCTACCGTCGGCCCAACACGCGCTGGGCATCTCGAATGCCAACCGGCAGTGGGTTGTCACCGCCTACGCGCTCGCCTTTGGCGGGCTGCTCCTGCTTGGCGGCCGTATCGCCGACTTCATCGGCCGCAAGCGCGCATTCGTGATCGGCCTGGTCGGCTTCGGAGTGTCGTCGGCCATCGGCGGCCTCGCGCAGAATCAGGGTGAGCTGTTCGGGGCGCGCGCGCTGCAGGGTGCCTTCGCGGCTCTCATGGCGCCGGCCGCACTTTCGCTCATCACCGTCACCTTCACGGCCCCGCGCGAGCGGGCGAAGGCCTTCGGCGTCTACGGAGGCATCTCCGGCGGTGGAGCAGCGCTCGGCCTCATCCTCGGCGGCATGCTCACCGAGTACGCGTCCTGGCGCTGGACGATGTTGGTGAACACCCCCATTGCCATCGCCACAGCTGTCGCCGCCCTCCTAGTCGTCCGGGAGAGTCGCGCTGAGGGCCAGCCGCACTACGACATGCCCGGCGTGATCACCAGCACCCTCGGCCTCGTCGCCCTCGTCTACGGCTTCACCAAAGCCAATGAGGACGGCTGGTCGGCCACCAGCACGATCGTCCTGCTGGCGGTCGCCGTGGTGCTGCTCGCCAGCTTCGTCATCATCGAGAAGAACACCGCCGAGCCGTTGCTGCCCCCGCGCGTGTTCACCGAGCGAAATCGCGCCGGCGCGTTCCTCGTGTCGCTGCTGATCGGGCTCTCGCTGTTCGGCATGTTCCTCTTCCTCGTGTACTACATGCAGGGAACGCTGCACTACTCAGCGCTCAGGTCCGGTGTGGCCTTCCTTCCCTTCAGCGCCGGCATCGTGGTGTCGGCCGGGCTGGCCAGCGCGCTGCTCCCCCGCATCGGGCCCCGCCCGCTCATGGTCGGCGGAACAGTCGGCTCGGCGCTGGGTATGGCCTGGTTCACCCGGATCACCGCCGACTCAGGCTTCGCCCTGCACGTGCTGCCGGCCGAGATCGTGATGAGCCTTGGCATGGGCTTCGCCTTCGTCGCGCTGTCCAGCACCGCGCTGATCGGCGTCGATGCCCGTGACGCCGGCGTGGCCAGCGCGCTGGTCAACACGACACAACAGGTCGGCGGTTCTCTCGGCACGGCGCTGCTCAACACGATCGCCGCGTCGGCCACGGTGAACTACATCGCGAGCCACGGTTCCGGCAGCGCCCGCGAAGGCGCGGTGCACGGCTACACCGTCGCGTTCACTTGGGGCCTCGGAGCACTCATCCTCGCCGCGATCCTGTCCTTGATCCTCGTCACGAAGCAAGACGGACCCGCGGTCAGCCGTGACGAAGAAACACCCGAAACCGTCTTCGAACACGCCGAAGAACTCGGCGCCATCCTCTAGTGCAATGACGCAAATCGTCGCGGGTTTCTGCCTGCCCAGCGACCGGGTCTACGTGCCGGCGCGGATAAATCGCGATGTCGTGGCGGTGAGTGGGTGGTCCTGGCTCAGGCGTCGCGACGGTTGATCAGGGCGGATGCGGCGACCGATCTGCGCGGCCGACCACCGGCATCGGCATCGCCGCCTCCGTCACACTGTCAGAGGCATCCGTTTGAGGCCTCGGAAGGCGATGGAGTTGACCCGCTCCAGCGGTTCGTCGGAGAGTTCGATCCGTGGGAATCGTTGGACGAGGCTGCTCAGTGCTTCCTCGATTTCGATCTTGGCCAGGGCGGCGCCGACGCAGTGATGCCGACCGGCCCCGAAGGAGAGGGGCCGAGCGTCCGGCCGGCGTATGTCGAGTCGATCCGGTTCGATGACGTGGGCCGGGTCTCGGTTGGCTGCGCCCAACAGCGGCAGGATCGAGCCGCCCTGTGGCAGCGTGAGCTCGCCTAGATCGATGTGTTCGCGGGCTGTGCGCGGAGTCGTGAACTGCAACGGCGAGTCGTAACGCAGGAGTTCCTCAGTTGCGGTCTCAATGAGCGAGGGGTCGCGTCGCAGCAGTTGAAGCTGGTCGGGGTTCTCCAGGAGCGCGAGCATGGCGTTGCCGATGGAAAAGATCGTGGTTTCGAAGCCGCCGGCGGTCAGGCTGTTCAGGTTGCTCACCATCTCCGCCTCGGAGGTCCAGCTGTCCATGGCCACCAGTTCGCTGATCAGGTCTTCGCGTGGGCGCGTGCGCCGCTCGGCCGCTAGGGCCAGCAAATAGCTCTCGAACTCTGTTGTGGCTTGATCGGCGATCCGTGTCTGCTCAGCGGTGGCGCCTGGATTGCCGAGCAGCGGGACGATCGCGGCCGTCCAGTCGTGACACATCGCGCGATCCTCCGGTGGCACCCCCAGCAGTTCCCCGACTACGTCCAGCGGTAGGGGACCGGCGAGGTCGCTGATCAGGTCGATCGTTCCGCTCTCGGCCGCTTCATCGAGACGATCGTTGACGAAGGACCGGACGTAGGTCCGTAATCCGGCGATGCGCTGCGGTGAGAAAGCGCGCCCGATCATCGCCCGCAATCGGCCGTGGTCGGGTGGGTCGCGGTAGACGAGGGCCCTCGCCGCCGATTGCAGACATGCGCTCTCGGCGAAATGGGCCTGACCCGTCGGCCACTGGTCCCAGATGACGAGGCGCCGGTCGCGCAGCACGGTGTTGCACAACTCGTAGCTGACGGCGACTTGGACGTAACCGCTGTCGTGCACGGGACCGACCGCGTGAAGCTCCCGATACAGCCGATACGGGTCCGGATGACCCGGGGTGGAGAAGAACTCACCCAGGGCCGCGCCGGCGCCTGCGGTTGGCATGCCGTCAGTCTGGCGCAGCCGGGTCCGAGCGCCTAGGCCTGACCGGATGAGCGTCGCCGGCGCGCCGGCGACCAACATCGGCACCGGCAACGCGACCGCCGCCGGGCTGACCTACTAACCGCGTGTCCCCGTGCCCGTTGCCGCGCTTCAGGCATAGGGGAGGTGTTCGGTCGACTGCACGTCCAACGATTGGCGACATTGCGTGCGCTGGATGGGTGCCAGCGACCGAGCAGGCCCGGATCTACCTCGGTGGCCACATGCCGTGGCGCACACTAGTCGTGGCAGCGGCGTTGATCACCGGGTGGCTGGACCTGCCTCTTATGGCGACCGCGTTGCGCTCATGATGGCAAGGGTGAGAGGCGCGCCGTCGTAGTAGTGGCGAATGCTGGTCGCGTGATTCTGGTCGTCAAGTTCGACGAAGTAGGCGACGACTTCATCCACGAGAAGCCCAGTGGGGGCGAATACGCCCAGTGGCGTGGTGAGTGGTCCGGCGTGTGTTTCGACGAGATGGATTTCGGCTGCGGCCGTCCGTCCTCCGTCGACGACGCAGGTCATGGTTGCTTGCTGGTCAGGAAATGCGGTGAGCAGCGATCGGAATCTGGCCAGGACAGCGTCGCGTCCGGTCGCGCTCCACTGCGCAGCGCCATTCGCGCGGTAGGTACATTCCTCGGCCACCATGCTGTCCAACACGGCAAGATCGCGTCGGTTCATCGCGTCACACACGGTCGATATCCACTCAGCTGCCGCACTCATGCTCTGCTCGCCTCACCTATCCGCACGGCCCTGCCCGCATCACCGCTGTCGGGGTGCTCTATGCGGACGGCGCCGGGCTCGGCTGCATGTCGACTGGTACTGCAGTCTGATCCTTTCGGCGGCTCATGGTCTAGTCCAGCCGAGAAATGCATCGCACGCGCCCGCCACAGCGGCTCGCCGCGCGGGTGCTTGTGCAGGAGGTAGCCCAGGTCTGTGGCGGGTTCATACGTCGTGGAGATCGTCAGGAGCACGATCGGTCAGTCTTCCCTAGTAGGCCCAGTTGCCCTCGAGAGTTTTCCGCCGCGATACGGGTGCGGGACGGCAGTATCGGTATGTGCCTCGCAGCTCCTTCGCCCTCGCGTTCACCGCTACCGCCTACGCCTTCGTGGCGACGATGCTCGGCACGACGCTGCCGACGCCGTTGTATCCCCACTACCAGCGACAGCTCGACTTCGGCGCGTTGACGGTGACGATCGTCTTCGCCACCTACGCGATCGGGGTGCTGACGGCGCTGCTCGTGTTCGGTCGAGCGTCCGACACCGTCGGTCGCCGGCCGACGATGCTGGCCGGGCTGCTGGCGGCGCTGCTGTCGTCGGTTGTCTTCCTGATCGCCGCCCCGGTGCACGCCCACGTCGGTGGCCTGTCTCTCCTGCTCGTCGGACGCTTCCTGTCGGGGATCTCGGCCGGTGTGTTCACCGGTACCGCCACGGCGGCGTTGACCGACTTCGCCGGCGAGCACACGACGCGGGCCACCGTCGTCGCGGCGCTCGCCAACATCGGCGGGCTCGGTCTGGGCCCCCTGGTCGCCGGGACGCTGGCCAAGGTGACAGCGCACCCGCTGACGACGCCGTATGCGGTCCACCTCGTGCTCATCGTGCTGGCCCTGGCCGCCGTGCTGCGAATCCCGGAACCAGTCGAGGTCAGGCGGCCGCGTCGTCTCACCGTGCAGCGGCTGGGCGTACCGGCGTCGCTTCGGACGACCTTCGTCAGCGCCGGCACGGCCGGATTCGCCGGGTTTGCGGTGCTCGGCTTCTTCACCGCCGTCACGCCGGCCACGCTCGGTCTCCTCGGCCATCACAGCCCGTTGTTGACCGGCGTCGTCGTGTTCGTCGTCTTCGCAGCCTCCGCGGTCGGCCAGCTCGTCTCCATCCGCGTCCGGGCCCAGCCGGCTCTGCTCGGCGGGACCAGTCTGCTCGTCGTCGGAACAGCGGTGATCGGGTTAGGGATCGGCACTGAGTCATTGACGGTGCTGGTCGCCGGCGGCGTGGTCGCCGGACTGGGACAGGGGTGCAGCTTCCGTTCCGCGCTCGGCGCGATCGTGGGCGCGAGCCCGGGTGCGCAGCGCGCGGCCGTGAGCTCGAGCTTCTTTGCCGTCTGCTACGTCGGCATCTCGGTGCCGGTGGTCGGCATCGGTGCCTCCAGCGATGCGATCGGGTTGCAGAAGACGGCGGTGATCTTCGCCGTCGCAATCGCGGCGCTGAGCGCCATAGCGCTCGGCAGCCTCGTCCGGCAGTCGAAAGGCCGACGGGACGCCGTCGGCATGCACTGAGCCGCCGCCATGGGCACACTGATGCCGTGCGGCCTTTACCCAGCGGGCTCGTCACGTTCATGTTCACGGACGTGGTCGGATCCACACGGCTGCACCGAGAACTCGGCGAGCAGTACGTCGACTTCATCGACGAGCACAACCGGCTGTTTCACGACACCGCGGAGGCGCACGAGGGACGGGTCGTCAAGGCCCTTGGTGACGGCCTGCTCATCGCCTTTGCGAACGGACCGGCCGCCCTGGCTGCGGCGCGCCAGGCGCAGGCGGAATTCGCCCGGCACACCTGGCCGCGCGAGGCTGCGGTCACCGTCCGGATCGGGTTGCACGCGGGTGAGGCCTCGCCGCGCAACGACGACTATGTCTCGCTCGCCGTCCACCAGGCCGCGCGGGTCGTGGTGGCGGCGCAGGGCGGCCAGGTGTTGCTGACCGATCCCGTCGTCGAGCAACTGGACCGCTCGACGGTGCACTTCCTCGGCTGGTTCCGGTTGCGCGACTTCGACGAGCCACAGCGTCTCTACCAACCGGTCGACGACGCGGTGCAACCGCCGCACGCCCTGCCGGCCGAGGCCTGGCTCGCCCGCGCGCGGACGAGCTTCGTCGGCCGGAGCAAGGAGCTGACGCACGTTCGCAACTGCGTGCAGGTCGACCGGTTGGTCACGCTCGTCGCCCCCGGCGGGGCCGGCAAGACCCGGCTGGCGTTCGAGGCAGCGGCCGAGCTGAGCCAGCTCGATCACTATTCCGTCTGGCTGGCCGACCTTGCGCCCTTGCGCGCCGGGTCCCCGGTCGACAGCGCGATCGCCACTGCCGTGGGAGCGGGCGACGACACGTCGGTCGACCCGCTGGAGGCTGCGGTGGCCGCCCTCGCCAAGGGCCGCGGGCTGCTCGTGGTCGACAACTGCGAGCACGTGATTGAGCAGGTGGCCCGCACCGTCGACGTGCTGCTCACCCGCGCGCCCGAGGTGACGGTCCTGGCCACCAGCCGGGCGCCGCTGCGCGTTCCCGGCGAGCGGGTCGTGCACCTGGAGCCGCTCGAAGTACCGGCCGCGAACGTGCACGACCCCGCGACGCTGATGGATCTCGATTCGATCCGATTGTTCGTCGCGCGCGCGACCGCGGCCGGCCTCGACGCCGACCTCAGCACGGCGGTATTCCCCATTGCGAGCATCGTGCGCAAGCTGGACGGCATGCCGCTCGCCCTGGAACTGGCGGCCGCACGTACGTCGGCCTTTGGTTTGGCCGAGCTGGACAAGGCGCTCGACGAGCCACTGCAGGCGCTGGGCACCGGCACCCGCGGCGGAGCCGAGCGGCACCAAACGCTCGAGCAGGTCATTCAGTGGAGCTACGACCTGCTCGACGAGGACGAGTGCGCAGTGCTGCGCCGCGTTTCGGTGTTCGGTGGTGGGTTCAATCTCGACGCGGCCGCCGAAGTCTGCGCGTTCAACGGCCTGACGGACGCCGCCGCCCGCGCGGCCTTGGTGTCCCTTGCCGAGAATTCGTTGCTGCGCATCGCTCATGGCGAGGCCGGCACTAGGTATCGCTGCCTGGTGTCGATCGCGCTGTTTGCGCGCGACCGGGCGCGCGACGCCGGCGAGTACGACGAGTGCGTCGCGCGGCACCTGGCGTGGATCACCGCCTTCGCCTCGGCCGCGCAGGTCGCCGTGCACGGCCGCGAGCAGCTCGAGACGCTGCGGGCCATGCGGGACGAGGCGGCCAACGTGCAGGTGGCCGGCGAGCGCGCGTTGGGCACCGACCCGATCGCCGCGCTTGCCCTGGCGGTCGCGGCGGCCGAACCACTTCGGTGGACGCGTCAGGCGCGCGCCCTCGTCGAGGCGGCACTGGCCGTGGCCGATGCCGCCCCGGCCGGGTTGCGGGCCCGCGGCCGGTTCCTCCTGATGATGGACGATTGGACGACTGCGGGCGAGTCGCCGGACACCGTCGCCGAACTCCAGACGCTCATCGCGGCGATGGACGAGGCCGGCGATACGCGCAGCGTCGCCGAAGCGCGGATCCTGCTCGCGTCCTATCTCGATCGCGTCGGCCAGCGCGAGCAGGCGCAGGCCGAGTTGACCGCCGCCCGGCGCCTGGCCCGCGAATTGAACGACGACTACCTGCTCGCGGCCGAAGTGTGGGAACGGGGCTGGGAGCTCATCGCGCACGCTGATTACCAGCGCTCCGCGGAACTCCTGCGCCAAGCCATCGTCCTCTTCGCGCGAAGCGGCAACCGGCTGCTGGAAGCCCGCGTGACGCTGGGGCTCGGCTACGTTCTCGGCGCGCAAGGTGATTGGGGTGGGCAGGCCGAGTTGGCCCGCACCGCGCTGGCCATCTTCGATGAGCTCGGCGCGGAACGACCTCGGCTATTGGCGCACGTGCGGATCCTCGCGGCGGAGCGGGAACTGGGGAACCTCCGCGTCGCCGCCTATCACGCGCGCGTCGGCTGGCAGGGGCTGAGCCGTTTGGGTCGGGCCGAGCCGTACGTGCTCAGCGATGTGGCTCGCGACACCGCGCTGCTGCTGGCATTGTCGCGCGAACCCGAGGCCGCCGCAGTGATCCTCGGCTGGCAGCGTGCGCTCATCCAGGCCACCGGGGCGCTCGAAGACGAGCCGGAGATCGACGTGATCGCGCGGACGATGGAGGTCGTCTACGCCGCGATCCCGACCCAGGCAGCGGACGCCGCGGCCGCTCGCGGCGCCGCGAGCGACGACGAGTCGATCACCAAGCTGGCGCTCGCCGCGCTCGCGCGGATCGATCGCGCCGCGGCTACCTTCTGATCTCTCGAGGACGACGGCATGACTGTCTGGCCGCCACGGGCGGCCGGGCACAGGTGGTGGTTCCGAAGGTGTACTACGCGCGTAATACACCTTCGGGAGAGCCCCTATCCCTCGGGACCAGCCCGGTCCATCCGGGCCAGGGTGCTGGCATCACCAACGTCGCGGCAGAATGCGGGCGTGAAGCAGCGGTTGGCGGCGACCTGGCTGGCCGATGGGACCGAGATCGCCTACGCAACCGCCGGGCGGGGCCCGCTGCTGATGCACGCGCCCGGCTGGCTGACGCATCTCGAGCTGAGCTGGGCCATGCCGGCCGAGCGGGGCTTCTACGAGATGTTGGCTCGTGGCCGCACCCTGATCCGCTACGACAAACCCGGCTGCGGCCTGTCCGGCCCGACGCCGAGAGCCCCGTCCCTCGATCTGGAAGTGGAGACGCTCGCGGCGGTGGTCGACGCGGCGGCCGCGACGGCCGGCACCGACACGGTTGAGCTGTTCGGTGCCTCGCTGGGGGCGGCCGTCGCCGCGAGTTTCGCGGCGACCCAACCGGGCGTGGTGTCGCGGCTGGTCCTCTACGGCGGCTGGGTCCGGGGCCGCGACCTGGCGACCGCGGAGATCCGCGAGCACGTGCTCGGCCTGATCAGCCAGCACTGGGGGCTCGGCTCGGACGTGTTGACCGACATCTTCGCCCCGGGCGCTGACGCTGCGACGCGGGCGGCGTTCACCGACTATCAACGCGAGGCGACGACTCCGCAGACTGCACGCGGCATGCTGGCGGCGGCCTACGCGCTCGACGTCACCGATCAGCTGGCTCGGATCACGGCGCCAACGCTGGTGGTCCACCGGGACCGGGATCGCGCCGCGCCGCTTCAGTACGGTCGAGAACTGGCGGCCGGTATCCCGGGGGCGCGCCTGGAGATCCTGGCCGGTCGCGACCACTTGCCCTACATCGGCGATGCCGCCGGGCTGGCCACGAGCATCCGCCGATTCCTCGGGCTACCGCGACCGCGCGGCGGCGCGCCGGCTGCCCTGACGACCCGGCAGCAGGAGGTCGCCCGGCTGGTCGCACAGGGCTGGACAAATCGTGAGATCGCCGCCGAGCTGACCATCACCGAACGCTCGGCCGAGTCGCACGTCGAGCGCATCCGCGACCGGCTCGGGTTCCGATCCCGGTCTCAGCTCGCGGCGTGGTACTCCGCCGGCGGCCGTTGACCGCCGGCACCCTGATCACCGAGCCGTGAAACTCGCCCTGTACGTCCGGGCTCGTGCCGCTTAGGCTGCCTGAAATTTCGCCAATACGTATAAGTGGGGGTTTCCATGCTGTCTGCCCGTTCTGGACGTCGGACCCGGCGGGTGGCCCTCGCCACCGGCGCATCGGCCGTGCTGGCGCTGGGCCTCGCCACGGTCGGCGGCGTGATCGCGCCCGCTGATGCGGCCCCGTCCACCCTTACGGGCTTGAGCCAGCCCACCCCCGGCAGCAGCTACACCGCAGAGAAGTCGATGACGGGCGCGCTGGCCAAGTCCGACCCGGCCCTGTTGAAGCTCACCGGCAGCACGCCCACCCGAGTCATGGTCAAGCTCGACTATGACGCCCTCGGCAGCTACCTCGGTCACCTCAAAGGCCTGCCGGCCACCAGCCCCCAGGTGACCCACAAGCCACTCGATGCGAACAGTTCGGCGTCGAAGAGCTACCTGACGCACATCAAGAGCATGGAGAAGCGCTTCGTCGGCGCGCTGAGCGCCGCGGTCCCCGGCAGCCAGGTCGGCCGCGCCTACCGCGCCGTGTACGGCGGGTTCGCGGTCAAGGTGCCGGCCGACAAGGTGTCGACGCTGCTGTCGCTGCCCGGAGTCGCCGCGGTGCAGGCCGACTCGCTGCACAAGCTCACCGCCGCCCCGGTCGACGACGACGACGCGTCGTTCATCGGCGCGCAGGCCGCCTACGACGCGCTCGGCTCGTCGGCCACGGCCGGCCACGGCGTCATCGTGGCCGACATCGACACCGGCGTCTGGCCCGAGCACCCGGCGTTCGCCGCCCGCGACGACCTGACCGCTCCGCCGCCGACCGCCGACAGCCACCCGCGAGCCTGCAACTTCGGCACCAACCCGCTCACCGGCATCCCGTTCACCTGCAACGACAAGCTGATCGAGGGCCAGGTCTTCCTCAATACGTACAACAGCATCAACACCGACGAGCTGTACCCGACCACCGCCCGCGACTCGAACGGGCACGGCACGCACACCACGAGCACCGCCGCCGGTAACCCGGAAGCGCACGCCGAACTGTTCGGGGTCGACCGCGGCCCGATCACTGGTATCGCTCCCGGGGCCTGGGTGATGTCGTACAAGGCCCTCGGCCCGAAGGGCGGCTACAACTCCGACCTCGTCGCCGCGATCGAGCAGGCCGTGCTCGACGGCGCCAACGTGATCAACTACTCGATCGGCCCATCGGCGCCGCAGAGTGCGTACACCGCCGCCGACGACCTCGCCTTCCTCGACGCCTTCGACGCCGGCGTTTTCGTGAGCGCATCGGCCGGCAACTCCGGCCCCGGCGCCTCGACCGGTTCGCACCTCGGACCATGGGAGACCACGGTCGGCGCCACCACTCTGCAGCGCGAGTTCAGCTCGACCGCGAGCCTGTCGTCCAGTGACAGCGCCACCCTGTCGATCTCCGGCAGCTCGATCATGCCGGGCATCTCCACGCCCACCCCGGTCGTCAACGCGTCGGCCGCCCCGTACTCCGACCCGTTGTGCGGCACGCCGGCGCCGGCCGGGACCTTCACCGGCCAGATCGTCGTCTGCGTCCGCGGCGGCAACGACTCCGGGGGCAATCCGATCGGGCGCGCGCAGAAGGGTTTCAACGTTGCCCACGGCGGCGCGGCCGGAATGTTCCTGATCAATCCCGTCGTCGAGGACACCGAGACCGACAACCACTACCTGCCCGCAGTGCACTTCGACGCGCCGGCCGGCAACCAGCTCGAGGCATTCCTGAGCAGCCACCCGGATGTCACGGCCACGTTCACCACCGGCCAGAAGGCGGTGGGCCAGGGCGACGTGATGGCCGCGTTCTCCTCGCGCGGCCCCGGCGGCGACTTCCTGAAGCCGGACATTGCTGCGCCCGGCGTACAGATCCTGGCCGGCAACACCCCGACGCCGACCGACGTCGCCTCCGGACCGGCCGGTCAGCTGTACCAGGCCATCGCCGGGACGTCGATGGCCGCACCGCACATCACCGGCTCGGCGGCGCTCGTGTTGGCCTTGCACCCGGGGATGACCCCGGCCGAGGTGAAGTCGATGCTGATGATGACGGCCACCCGATCGGTGGTGAAGGAGGACGGCAGTACTCCGGCCACCCCGTTCGACGACGGCAGCGGCCGGGTCGATCTCAACGGCACGCCCGATCCGGGGTTGGTGCTCGACGTGAGTCAGGCCGACATGGATGCCGTTCTCACCGATCCGCTGCACCGCATCGACCTGAACGAGCCCTCGGTCTACGACAAGGCCCTGCCGGGCAAGGTCGTGACCACGCGCACCTTCACCAACATCGACTCGAAGCGGGCGTCCTACCGGGTATCGGCGACCTCCGATCTCACCGGCGGGGTGAAGGTGTCACCGAGCGTGCTCAACCTGCCCGCGCATTCCAGCCGCACGGTGACGATCGCGCTCGACGCGACCGGAGCCACGGTCGGGCACTGGTACTTCGGCTCGGTCGAGCTGAACCAGGTGATCGGCGGGTCGAACCACCTGCACCTGCCGGTGGCATTCTCGCCGTCCGACTCGTCGGTCTCGGCGGCAGCGGTGTCGGTGATGAGCAGTTGTGACCCGGCCACCGTCGGGCTCGGCGCGAACACCACCTGCACCGCGACGGCGGTCAACCACAGCCTGCAGCCCACCACCGCGTCGGCGACGATGACGTGGGACAAGAAGCTGCAACTCGTCACGCCCGGACCCGGGGGAACCGCGGCGGGCCAGAGCGTGACGTTCGCGCCCGTCGAGCTCGCCGCCGCTTCGCCGCCCACGCCGACGGTGGCGCCGGGCGCCGGGCCCAGCTTCACCGATATCAGCGGCATCACGTCGCTGCGGGCCCTCGGTGACGAGTCGATCCACAACTTCACCGTCGACCCGTACCACTACGACGGCGTCTCGTACTCCAGCATCGGCGTGGTCTCCGACGGCTACCTGGTCGTCGGTGGTGGCGACGCGAACGACGTCAGCTACCTGCCGCAGACCATGCCGAATACGGCCCGGCCCAACAACGTGATGGCGCCGCTGTGGACCGATCTCAGCGACCGCACCGACACCGCCACACCCACCCAGGTGGCCGGCCAGGGGTACTACATCGCCGAGGCCAGCGTGAGCGGCCAACCCTTCCTGATCATCCAGTGGAAGGCGCACCCCTACGGCACCGTCGCCCAGGTCGAGAACATGCAGGCGTGGATCAGCCTCGGGGCGACCCAGCAGATCTACTACACCTACAGCGGGGTGACCGACCCCGGCCAGCCGTACAACGTCGGGGCCGAGAACGCCGACGGCACCGGGGGTAGCAACGTCGCCGGCGTCCCGTCGACCACCCTGGCCGTGACCAGCCTGCCCGGCGCCCCGGGCGGCTCGGCCACGTTCTCGGCCACGCTGCAGGGAGCCAAGTTGGGTATCGCCACGGTCGAGACCGACGTGACGTCCCCATCGATGCGCGACACCGCCGTCACCACGACGACGGTGACGGTGAAGCACCGGTAGCGGCTGAGTTCACCGCGACCGGCCTTCGTACCAGGCCAGCACGCGTAGCGCGCGCAGGGTGTTCCAGCGGCTGGGCCGCCCGTCGCCGTCGTCCAGCGTGAAATGCACCGCGCCGCGATGGGTGTGCTCCAGCAACCAGGTGCCGTCGGGCTGCTGCTTCGAGCGCAGCAGTTCGACCGCCTCGTCCAGCCGCGGATCGGGTGGGTCGCCGACGGCTCGGAAGTAGTCCAGAGCCCACAGCACGTCGTAGTGCCACCAGGTCGGAAAGGAGAACTGCAGCCAGCGCGGGTCGACCACCTCGCCGGTACTCAGCCGCCGGAACAGGTGGCGATCGAGCAGGTACTGCTCGCCACGCCGGCGGGCGGTCTCGACCCCGGCCGAACCGCCACCGGCCCGCTCGTGCTCGAGCAACCCCTCGAGCACGCAGATCGTCGTCGCGAACGACGACCGCACCGAGCCGTTCTCGGTCTCGCAGTTCCAGCCGCCGTCGCTGAGTTGCTCGCCCACCAGTCGGGCGACGATGCCGTCGACGTCCATGCCGAAGTAGGCGCCGATCGCGACGGTGCGCCCGTTGATGCACGGCTCGACCTCGCCGTCGAAGAACCGCTGCCCGTCGTGTTCCCATCGACAGTTGTCGCGCACCAGCGCGACCGCCGCGCGGACCGACGGGGCCTGCGGGTCGATGCCGAAATCGCGCAGCAGGGTCAGGGTGGGGAAGGTGGAGGTCCAGGGCTGCCCTTGGGCGAAGTCGCCGCGGAAGTCCCCCGGAAAGCAGGCGCCGCCCGCCCACTGGCCGTCGTCGTCGCGCAGAGCGAGCAACCGCGCGCCCCAACCCTCGGCTGCCACGCGCGCCCGCTCGGCCGTCACCACCTCAACCGGCGCGTCGTTCAGATCGCGCAGCACCTGCCAGCGCAGCGCCGGGTCGGCATCGAGTAACCAGTCCAGGACCGTCATGCGCCGAAGGTAAACCGGACCACCGACACCGATAGCCCCTTGCGGACGACGGTCGTCCGCTGAGAAGATTCGTGATAGTAAAGGTTCCTTCCAGACGGGCTCGGGCCAATGACCATGCATCGCCGTCCCTTCCTCGCCACACTCGGCGTGGCGGCTCTCGTCGTATCGGGGGCCGGCCCCGCCGGTGGAGCGGCATCGCCTCCCCTGCCGCCGACCCAGGTCCGGGTCGATCAGGTCGGCTACCTGACGCACGGGGCCAAGCACGCCTACCTGATGACCCCGGTCCGGGTCAGCGACGAGACGTTCGACGTCGTCGACGCGGGCGGGCACTCGCGCGCGCACGGGACGGTCGACGGCACCAGCCGGGGCCGGTGGAACGCGAACTACGCGGCGGTGTACGACATCACGTTCACCGGCCTCACCCGACCCGGCCGCTACCACCTCGTCGTGCACGGCCCGGCCACGGCGAGCTCGGTGAGCTTCCCGATCGAGGACGCCACCACCTTGTTCGGCCCGCTCGTCACGGACGGCACCGCGTTCGACCAGGTGCAGCGCGATGGAGAGCAGATCATTCCCGGGCCGTTGCACCGCAAGCCGGCGCACCACAACGACCAGGCGGCCACCGTGTACGCGTGGCCGACCTTCGAGCCCGACTCCGACACGATCACCGACGCCGACCTCACCGCGATCGGTGGTCCGGTCGACGTCACGGGCGGCTGGGCCGACGCCGGTGACTACCTCAAGTTCACGCACACGTCGGCCTACAACGACGTCGTGCTGTATGCGAGCGACCGCGATCTCGGGCCGGCGGCCCCCGCGAGTCTCGGCGCCGAAGCCCGCCACGGTTCCGACTGGCTGGCCAAGATGTGGGACGAGCAGACCAAGACGCTGTACCTGCAGGTGGGCATCGGATCCGGCAACGAGCAGGGGACGTTCTTCGGCGACCACGACGGGTGGCGGCTGCCCGAGGCCGACGACCATGACACCGCCACGCTCGATCGCTACGTGTCACACCGGCCGGTGTTCGAGGCCGCCAGGCCCGGCCACAAGATCAGCCCCAACCTGGTCGGGCGCGTTTCGGCCGCCTTCGCGCTCGCCGCCCAGGTCGACGCGGCCCACCACGAGAGCGCGCGAGCGCAGCGCGAGTACGCCGAGGCGACCTCGCTCTACGCAATGGCCGACACCGCCACCCCGCCGTCGCCGCTGACGACCGCACTACCCAATGCCTTCTATCCCGAGGACACGTGGCACGACGACATGGAACTCGGCGCCGCCGAGATCGCGCGCGCCGCCCAGCAGCTGAACAAGAGCGCCGGTCGCTACCTGCACGACGCCGCGCGCTGGGCCAAGGCCTACATCGCGCACGACACGGGCGACACGTTCAACCTGTACGACACCAGCGCGCTGGCCCACGTGGACCTCGTCCGCGCGATCCAGCGGGCGGGTGACCCCGACGGCCTCGCCGTGAGCCGGGCCGCGCTGATCGGCGATCTGGGCCGGCAGCTGAACGCGGCAGCGCAGCGGTCGGCGGCCGACCCGTTCCGCGCGGCCGGGAACTACGACGACTTCGACGTCGACTCGCACACCCTCGGCCTGGTCGCCACCGCCGGCTGGTACCGGATGCTCACTGGCGACGGCCGCTTCGACGAGTTCGCGGCCGAACAGCGCGACTGGGTGTTCGGCGCCAATCCCTGGGGCATGAGCTTCATGGTCGGCGAAGGCACCGTGTTCCCGCACTGCATGCAACATCAGGTCGCGAACCTCAACGGAACCACGGACGGCACGCCGCCGCTCGATGTCGGGGCGGTCGTGAACGGCCCGAACGGGAAGGACGTGTTCGATAGCGGCGGACTCGGCGGCTACCAGGACGGGATGGTCCGATGTCCGGCGAACGGCCACGACTCCTTCGCCCCGTTCAACGGTCGCGGCAGCCGCTACGTCGATGACGTGCGGTCGTGGCAGACGGACGAGCCGGCGCTCGACATGACGGCGGCCGCGATCGCCGCGGCCGCGGCGAATCTCAGCTAGCTGCGGGCCTCGTTTCGAGGCGGGCCCGACTTTGACGGGTCAGGCGTCGTGGGTGGTGAGGCGCAGCGCCGCCGCGGCCACCGCCACCGCCGCCCACAGGCACAGCACGAGGAAGCCGTTGAGGGCGGACAGGTGCGTCCCGTCCGGATGCCCCCAGAACGCGCTGCCGGCGTTCGGCGGCAGGTACGGGCCGATGTTGTTCGACCAGCTCTGTGGGAGCAGGTCCATGACCGGCGGGATGACGAAGAACAGCGCCACGAGACTTGAGATGCCGGCGGCGGTGTTGCGCACGATCGTGCCCAGGGCCATACCGATGATGCCCACGAGCAGCAGGTAGACGCCGCCGCCGATGATCATGCGCACCGCGTGTGGGCTGGACAGCGTCGCCTGGATGTGGCGGCTGGACAGAAACGCTTGCCCGGCGAAGAAGGCCGCGAAGGCCGACGCGATCGAGACCACGCCGACCACCACGGTGAAGACCGCGAGTTTGGCCCACAACACCGGCAGCCGCTTCGGCGCGACGGTGAGAGACGCGCGGATCATGCCGGTGGCGTACTCGCCGGTGATGAGCAGGACGCCGAGCACGCCGACGGCCAGTTGCGAGATGTTGAGCCCGCTGAGGCTGCGCGCAGTGGCGTTGAAGTGAGCGTGCTCCCCTGGGTCGGCGTGCAGCCAGTGCGCGGCAGTGACCCCGCAGATGAGCGCTCCCAGCCCGACAGTGAGGACGACCGACACCAGCAAGGTGATGTTGGTCGAGCGCAGCGACCGGAACTTCGTCCACTCGGACCTGATGACCCGGGCCTGCGTCACCTTCATCCCCGGGTAGCGCGGCGTCACCGGCGCCGGGCTCAGCGTGGCGCTC
Organism: uncultured Actinomycetota bacterium; assembly: GCA_963764485.1. Lineage (GTDB taxonomy): Bacteria > Actinomycetota > Actinomycetes > Mycobacteriales > Jatrophihabitantaceae > Jatrophihabitans. The sequence continues at coordinate 1,120,564 of CAVXSM010000001.1, forward strand.
ATGCCCGACCACCGGCCTGGGCGTCGGCCGGCGCCGGGGCCGGCGCATCGACGGTGTGGGCGTGGAACTCGACCGAATCCCTCGTCATCTCCATGAACGCCTCTTCCAGCGACGCCTGCTGCACCACCAGCTCGTGCACCCGGATCCGCTGGTCGAAGGCGACGTCACCTATCTGTTCGGCGCTCAGTCCGTGAATCTCGAGCACACCCTGCTCGCGGGTGGCGACCGTGACGTCCGGACCGAGCAGATGCTCGCGCAGCTCGGTGGCCTGCGGCGTGCGCACCCGCACCACGTTGGTCGAGGCCATCGCGACGAACTCGGCTACGTCCACGTCGGCGATGAGCTCGCCCCGCCCGACGACGATCAGGTGATCGGCCGTCAGGGCCATCTCGCTCATCAGGTGCGAGGACACGAACACCGTCCGGCCCTGGGCCGCGATGGCCTTGAGCAGGTGTCGCACCCATTGGATGCCTTCGGGATCCAGGCCGTTGACCGGCTCATCGAGCACCACGGTCTGCGGATCGCCCAGCAGCGCCGACGCGATGCCCAGCCGCTGCCCCATGCCGAGTGAGAAGCCGCCGGCCCGCTTGCCCGCGACCTCACCGAGGCCCACCAGCTCGATCACTTCGTCGACCCGGCTGCGGGGCACTCCGTTGGTCTGGGCCAGGGCCCGCAGGTGGTTGTACGCCGAGCGGCTGGTGTGCACCGCGCGCGCCTCGAGCAGGATGCCGAGCTCGGCCATCGGCGCGACCGCGTCGCGGTAGCGCCGGCCGTTGACCAGCACCGAACCGGCCGTGGGCGCGTCCAGGCCGGCGATGACCCGCATCGTGGTCGACTTCCCGGCTCCGTTCGGCCCGAGGAAGCCGGTGACGATCCCGGGCTGGACCGTGAACGTCAGGTCCCTCACTGCGACCTTCTCGCCGTAGCGCTTGGTGAGACCGTCCACTTGGATCATGTGCCCGGTGTACACCTTCCAGCTCTCGCGAGCCGGCCGCGTCTCAGCAAAGGCTACGACTGGGTGCCGACCACGCTCACATGCAGCGTCCCGTTGTCCTGCACCGTCCTTCACGAAGGTGAGACCCTGCGGGATCGACAGATCGGCGCTGGCCTGCAGGACGACCTGCTGGCTGGCCGGGGCCACCACCTGCACGTTCTGCACCGCCGGTAGGTTGCCCACGTTCACCGTGCCGGACACCGACACGTCCTGGCCGGCCTTGTTCTCCACCAGCGCCGGTAGCCCGATTCCGGTGTTGGCGCTCGCCGTCTGCGAGCCCGACGTCGACGAGGCCGATGCGGCCGACGCCGTGGTCAGGCCCGCACAGAGCACCAACACGCTTGTCCCGATCAAGGCCTGGCCGAGTCTGCGATTCGTCGGTTTCCCCTTTCGCCGCGGGCGCGCTGCGCCCGCGGCACGCTACGTCGGCGGTCGGTCGGTCGGAGCATCTCGTTCGGCACAAAAGCGCCGGGTTACCACAATTCCGGGCATCGCCGGTGGTCAGAGGTACGGGTCAGGCACTGGCGTCGAGCAGGGCGCGGCACTCGGCGACGTACCGGCTCGCGCCGACCGACTCGTAGAACTCGAGCGCCGCCTCGACGTCGGCACCGCCGGCCCGCAATCGGGAGTACGCGGCCTCGTCCAGCCGGTCCATCCGTTCCAGTTCGGCCCCGGCGGTGGCGGCATCGCCGCGCAGGATCGCCCGGCCGACGGATTTCCAGGCCGGCGGCGGGCACCGCTCGATGATCGCCAGCGCCTGTTCCGTATGCCCGAGGTCAGCCGCCAGCCAGCAGAAGTCCGGGATGCTGGCCTGCGGCAACGCCCCAGGCAGGTCGTCCTCGATCGCGATCAGACCGGCCCAGTCGGCCTCGGCCGCCGACCGCCGACCGGTCGCGATCATCAGCCGGCCGTGCAGCTGAAACGCCGGCACGGCCGTCTGCGGATCGGCCCCCAGCTTGGCCAGCTCGAGCGTGCGCTCAGCGTCGTCTAGGGCCGGCGCGTCGTGCCCTCGGGCGAAGCGGATCGCCGCCCGGAAGCCGAACGCGCTCGGCGCGAGATACTGCGTCTGGCCGGCGGGGATGTCGTCGAGGTACTGGTTTATCTCGGCCATCGCGCGGTCCCAGTCCCCGTGGTGCAGCGCGGCCTCGGCGCCGGAGATCTTGAACCATTGCCGCGCGTGATGGCTCCCGCCCACCTCGGCGAGCGCTTCGCGCCATTCCCGAATGAGCCCGCGCACCTCCTGCGTGCGGCCGAGCTGAACGGCCGAGGTCGCGACGTTGTTCATCGCGTGGTGCAGCTCCCACACGGCCCGGCCCGACCGGGCGACCGCGATCGCCCGCCGGGAATCGGTCAGACCGTCCTGGTCGCCGCGCGCGCAGCGGCTGGTGCCACGGACGTCGAGCGTTCGGGCCAGCAGATCGGGGCGGTCCAACCCGTCCAGCCGCTCGAGCGCCGTCGTGGCGATGTCGATGGCGCGCTCGTACTGACCGGCCGTCATGTAGAAACCGCTGCGGGTCACCAACGTCTCGAGTCGCACGATCGAGTCGGGATGGTCGGCGGTCAGCTCGTCGATCTCGCGCAGCCGAGCGTCCATGCCGTCGTGGTCGACGCGCGACCAGGCGAAATAGGCGAGGTTGAGTGTCGCCCGGGCCGCCAGCTCCCAGTTCCCGGAGGCCCGCAACAGCGCGGCGGCCTCGACGATCACTTCTTCGCCGGTGCTGTCGGCGTACATCCGGGCCAGGCCGTAGTGATACATCACCGCCCCTCGGTCGTCGCCCTCGTCGACGAGATCGATGGCCGCCCCCAGGTAGCGCGCGGCCTGCGGGTACGCGCCCAAGCGCAACGCCCGCTCACCGGCCTCACGCAGGGCAACGCGCGCCGGCGCCGCCAGGTGGCCGACGTCGAGGCCGGCCGCTTCGGCGTAACGACTCGCTTCGAGGTAATGGTGGGCGACCAGCTCGGCGTGGTCGTCGGACCGACCGAGTTCGGTCGTCCACTCTGCCGCCCGGCGGTGCTTCTCACTGCGTTCGGCCCGGGGGATCTGCCCGTACGTGGCGTCGCGCACGAGTCCGTGCCGGAACGCGTACTCGGCCTCGCCCTCGACGCTCGACCGGCGCTCCCGGCGGATGAACTCGCGTTGCTCGAGCTGGCGCAGCGCCGCCTCGACCGTGGCCCGGTCGACGCCCTCGAGGCGGGCGACGGCGCCGAGCCAGAAGGTCGCACCCACGACCGACGCGTCCTGCAGCAGCCGCTTGCGATCGGGTTCGAGCCCGTCGAGGCGGGCGGCGATGATGCCCTGCACGGTCTCGGGAATCGTGAGATCGGCATCGCCGCGCTCGGCCAGCATGCGCGCGAACTCCTCGGCGTAGAGCGGATTGCCGCCGGCCCGTTCGAGCAGGTGTCGCTGCAGATCGGCGCTGAGCGCCGGGCGGGCCAGCATCGTCTGCACGATGCGCGCGGTGTCCGACTCCGACAGCGGTGGCAGAGCGACGGTGGCCGAGTTCGCCTTGCCGCCGCCCCAGGTCGGCCGCCGGGCCAGCAGCTCCGGCCGCGCGGTGGCGACCAGCAGCAGCGGCAGCCCGGCACAGACCTCGGTGAGCTGGTCCAGGAAGTCCAGCAGCCCGTCGTCGGCCCAATGCAGATCCTCGACGACCAACACGCACGGCCCGCGCTCGGCCAGCGCTTCGACGAACCGGTGCCAGGCCGGGAAAGCCCCCTCCAGCCGCGCGCCGTACCCGCGGGCCGGCTCGGCCAGGCCGATCAGTGGCCGCAGATCGCGCTCGATCCACTCGGCGTCGGCGCTCGGCACGAGCGCGCGTACCGCTTCGGCCAGCTTGGCTGCGGCCACGTCGGGCGGATCGCTCTCGAGGATGCCGGTCTCGGCCTTCACGATCTCGGCGAGCGCCCAGAAGCTCACCCCGTCGCCGTACGGCAGGCACTGTCCCTGCCGCCAGCAGACGAGATCGGGATCGGCGTCGACCACCTTCGACAGCTCGTAGACCAGCCTTGACTTGCCCGAGCCGGGCACCGCGATCATCGTGACGAGCTGCGGTTCGTGGGCGTCGCGCATCCGGGCGTACGCCTCGCGCAGGATCCCCAGTTCGCGCTCGCGCCCGACGAAGGCGCTGCGCTCGTGCGGCACCGAGCCGGCGCGGACCCGCCCGCGGGCCGACAGCACCTCCCACACTGTGACCGGTTGCGCCTTGCCGTGCGCCACGAACGGCTCGTGCTCGGCGTATTCGATCGCGTCGCGGGTGGCGCGGTAGGTCTGCTCCCCCGCCAGGACGCCGTTCACCGGCGCCGCCACTTGGATGCGGGCGGCGGTGTTTATCACGTCGCCGGCCACCATCCCCTCGCCGGACGCGGGATCGACGTCCAGCGAGACCAAGGCCTCGCCGGTGTTGACCGCCACGCGGACCTCGATGTCGGCCTGCTCAGCGGCCCAGTCGCGGATCGCGATCGCGGACCGGACGGCTCGTTCGGCGTCGTCCTCGTGCACCACGGGCGCGCCGAACACCGCGACCACGGCATCGCCGATGAACTTCTCGACCGTCCCGCCGTGGCGTTCGAGTTCGCGGCGAAGGTGACGGTGGTACGACGACAGCAGCGCGCGGACGTCCTCCGGGTCCATCACCTCGGCCCGCCCGGTGAAGCCGACGAGATCGCAGAAGACGACAGTGACGAGCTTGCGTTCCTGTCGCCCGGCGCCGTCAGGTGTCACTGACGCAGGATAAAGCGCGAGCCGACGATCAGGTGCAGACCGCCCTGACCAGGCCCACGGTCGTCACGACGGGGTTCGGCTTCGACGTGAACTTGCCCGAGCAGGCGAAGCTGTTCGCGGTGTAGACGACGGCCCAGCCGCCGGATGCGTAGGAGTCCTTGGCGAAGGCCCGGTCCGACGGCCCGACCGTCCAGGCCCCGTTCGTCCCCGGGATCCCGATCTGGGCCCGCGTTCCGGCGCTCACGTGCACGTCGGCGACGGAGGAGCCGACAAAGCCACCGGGCGCGAACTTGTTGGTTTCGTCGATCGATTCCTGCACGCCCTGCCCGCAACCGGTCGACTGCACCTGGGACACGTGCACGTCGTAGTTCCATTGGGCGTGCGGTGCGAAGATCACCGTGCGGTTGCAGTCCTGCCCGGCGATGTCATTGGCGCTGACCCCGCGGATCTCGGCGCCGAAGTGCTTACCCTGGGACGCGTCGGTCTCGAAGCGCATCGCGCTGCCGCCGCGGGAGAAGATGTGGGCGAAGGTGAGGTTGTGCCCGCCGTTGACCTGGTTGGCACCGAAACCCTTGGGTGCGTGGACGTTGTACCAGTTCGCGATCGTGCCGTTGTGCGGGTCGTAGAAGGTCGGGCCGCCGAGCGGGGTGTCGGCGCGGGTGGCCAGGCTGAGCGCCGCTTTGCGGCTCTGCGGCCACCAGCCGTCGTCGGTCTTCGCCGCGGTGACCGGCTGCGAGTCGTTCTCGATCGAGAAGACGTTCTGGATAAGGAAGCCGTCGACGTTGCGCAGCTGCACGCCGTTGACCAGATCGCTCGACCCGGTTGCGGCCGGATCCAGGTTGAAGGTGAAATCGGAATCGACCGTCCAGCCCGGATACAACGGCGCGGCCGTCGCCTTGGGCCCGGCGGTCGAGTCGCCGATGCCGATCAAGGTGACATTGGTCAGCGCTGCACCCGCCGGGCCGTCCCACACCATCAGCGCCGGGCCGGAGGAGGTGTCGGCGTAGCGGCCGCCGGCCTGCTCGAGCACCGCGCCCGAACTGACCTCCATCCGGAGGTTCGAGCGGAACTGCAGCCGGAGGAGGCGGTAGGTGCCGGGTGGCACGTACACCACGGCCTGCGCACTGCCGGTCGGCCCGGCCGCGAACCGGACGCTGGAGGCGAGGGCGGCGTCCTCGGCGCGCAGGAACGCGGCCGTGCTGTCGGCCGCTCCACTGTTGTCGGCACCGTAGGCGAGCACGTTCGTGGCGCCCGGGGTGGCCGAGGATCCGGTCGTCGCGGCTGAGGCGGCACTGGCCGGCCCGACGGCGAGGGTCAACGCGGTGATGGTGGCGGTGATCAGAGCCCCGGTGATCAGGCGCGCCACCGGCCGCCGCGGCAGTGCGCGGGGGCTCGACATGGTCGTCCTGTTCATTCCGGCAATGTATAGCGCGTGTGAGGTCTAAGTAAAGCCCTCGTTAAGTCAATCGTCGGAAATCGCAGTGCTGATCACGCTGAGTGGTGCGAAATGTCCTGAGTGGCGCGATATATCGCGCCACTCACGCGATAGCGCACCACTCAGCGCAGCGGGACCTTTGTCCCGAACGAGATCGCCGCGGAAGCGCTGAATTGTCGAGTCCCGGGCGCACTGCCAGACTCCGCGCATGAGCCGCCGCGCATCCGTCCGCGACCACTTCGCCGCCGTGCCGATGTTCTCGGCCTGCACCAAGCGCGAGCTGGAGGCGGTAACGAAGCTGTCGACCGAGCGCGAGGTGCCGGCCGGCAAGGAACTGACCCGCGAGGGGCAGCCCGGCCGGGAGTTCGTGATCGTGCTCGACGGCACGGCGGTCGCGACGCGCGGCGGGCGCAAGGTGGCGACACTTGGTCCGGGCGACTACTTCGGTGAGATCGCGCTGCTCGACCCCGGCGAGCGCACCGCCACCGTCACCGCCGAAACACCGATGACGCTAGCGGTCGTGACCTGGGGCGAGTTCGACCAGATGCTGGCCGAGGTTCCGGCACTGGGACAGAGCATCATGCGCGGGCTGGCCCGGCAGATCCGCGAGCTCAGCCGTGCCCCGATCGTCTGACGTCAGTTCGACCAATTGCGGTGATTGGCCGGTTTTGCGGAATCCCAGGGGGCGAATCTCCGCTGGGGTCTCGCCATGATCGTCGTGTCGGGTGTATGACAGGTGCCCTGTCGGCAGCCTGACTGCGGCCGGCGCGACGAACGGGCACTCTCGTCCTCGGCAGGAGCCCGACACACGTGAGTTCCACGAAAGGACACCATCATGAGCGACGACATCAACACCACGCCGGCCGCTGACGACGAAGACGCCGAAGGGCATGTCGCCCGTCCCCGCGCCAACGACGACGACGTCGAAGGCCACGTCGCGCGTCCCCGCGCCAACGACGACGACGTCGAAGGCCACGTTGCCCGTCCCCGCGCCAACGACGACGACGTCGAAGGCCACGTTGCCCGTCCCCGCGCCAACGACGACGACGTCGAAGGCCACGTCGCGCGTCCCCGCGCCAACGACGACGACGACGTCGAGGGCCACGGCATCAGCCGGCCGCAGGTCAGCCGCCCCCGCGCCGACGCCGACGACGACGACGTCGAGGGCCACACCGTGGTGCGCCCCCGGTAGGTCCGATTCGGGGAGGCACGATTCGGGGGTGGCAACACCCCCGAATCGGCATGTGCGGGGTCGGAAGGACAGCGATGGACGGGGGCCGGCATGTCTGAGCCGCGCAGCGAGGCGCTGCTGAACGAGTTGGCGGCGCTCGCGACCGGTCTCGTCGATACCGTCGCTCCGCCCGCCCTGCGCGACGCTCCACGGGCGATCACCGCGGTCGCCCAGCGCTACTTCGGCGCTGCCGCCTGCTCGATCGCCGAGGTGGACGACGATGCCGAAGAGCTCGTCTACGTCGCGGCCTCCGGCGCCGGGGCCGACGCGGTCACCGGTATCCGGCTGCCCATCGGCCGCGGCATCGCCGGCTGGGTGGCCCAGAGCGGGCAGCCCATCGCCGTGTCGGACCTCTCGCGCGACACCCGCTTCGCCCGCGATGTCGCCGAGTCGACCTCCTACGTGCCAACCGCACTGCTCGCCGTTCCCATCGAGAGCAATGACCGGCTGCTGGGGGTCTTGAGCGTCCTCGATCGCGACGAGACGCGCGCCGGCGCCGCCCGCGACATCGAGATGGCCGGACTCTTCGCCGACCAGGCCGCGGCCGCGCTGCAGGCGGCGGCGGCGTTCGCCGACGCCGGCCGGGTGCTGCTGTCCGCGCTGTCCACCGCGGCCGCCGGCACCACGTCGCTCGCCGCCGCGCTGGCGGCCGCCCCGGTGCGCCGGCGCGATCCCGATCTGGCCGAGTTCGCCGCCCTGCTCGCCGAGTTCCACCGATGCGGGCCGGACGAGCGGGCGCTGGGCATGCGGCTCATGCGCGACGTGCTCGCGTTCGTGAACCGCGGAGGCGGAGGTCGGCCATCACCGAGTCGCTGAGACCGGCGTGGTCCGACCGGTTCGATCCGCCACCGGCCGTCGCAGCCAGTGGCTTGCCGATCACGATGTCCTGGGCCTTCGACGGCGCGGACGGCGCCGGCATCGATGTCGCGGTCGTCGACAGCGGGATCGACCACGACCATCCGGACGCCGTCGGCCCGATCTGGCCGGGCATCGCCCTCAGCTGGGACCGCGACGAGCAGGTCGTCGTGGCCGAAGAAGGGCCGCACGACGATCTGTACGGACATGGCACAGCGTGCGCCGCGATCATCCGAAGGGCGGCCCCGGCCAGCCGCATCGCCAGTGTCCGGGTCCTGGGTTCGCGGCTCTCGGGCAAGGGCGAGGTGTTCGCCGCCGGCCTGCGGTGGGCCATCGAACACGGCGCCCGGGTGGTCAACCTGTCGCTGTCCACCGGCAAGTCCGAGATGTTCACGCTGTTTCACGAGGTCGCCGACGAGGCCGCGCACGCGGGCGTGGTGCTGGTCTGCGCGATGAACAACGTGCTGGCCCCGACCTTTCCCTCGCAATTCAGCAGCGTCATCTCGGTCGCCGCGTGCGACGGTGACGATGCGTTCCGGCTGCTGGCCAATCCCAATCCGCCGGCCGACTTCGGCGCCCCCGGCCTCGATCTCGAGCTGGCGTGGATGGACGGTGGCCGAATCGTTGCGACAGGCAACTCGTTCGCCGCGCCCCATGTCACCGGGCTGGTTGCCCGGCTGCTGTCCAAGCACCCGGAATTGACGCCGTACCAGGTCAAGTCCGTGCTTCGCTCGGTCGCGGTCAACGCGATGGGCTGACTGGTGGCGTCGGCCTTCATCACCACGCTGCGGCAGCGCGACATGCGCTACGTCCTCGGCGCCTACGTCATCGACGACACCGCGTCGTGGGGCTACAGCGTCGTCCTCGCCGCCTACGCGTACGCGCGCACCGGCTCGACGGGATGGATCGCGCTGATCGCCTGTACCCGCTGGATCGTGGGGCTGATCGTCAGCAGCTACGCCGGCCTCCTGGCGGACCGGTTCGACCGGGCCCGGCTCATCGCCGCAACCGGCGTGCTGTGCGCGTTGTCGATGGCCGCATTGACGGTAGTCGTCGGTGTCGACGGGCCGCTGTGGCTGCTGCCCGCGCTCTCCGCGCTGGATACGGCGCTGAGTTCGCCGGTGCGGGCGGCCACCGGGGCGCTCGTCCCCGACATCGTGGGCGAGGCCGACCTGATCGCGGCCAACGGACTGTTCGCGGTGCTCGAGAACGTCGTCGTCGTGCTCGGCCCGGGGATCGGCGGGCTGCTGCTGCTCGCCGGCACCCCGGCCACCGCGATGGGCCTGAACGCCGCCAGCTACCTGGTCGCGGCGGTGCTGTACCTGCAGGTCCGGACCCGCTCCCGCGGCGACGCCGGGGCGAGCGACGAGGGCCGCCTCGCCCAGTGGAGCGCCGGCGTCCGGGCGCTCGGCCGCAGCCGGGCCGCGGTGCTGCTGACCGTGTTCCTCGGCCTGGCCTCGATGATCTACGGGGCGGCGATCGTCGTCTACGCCCCGCTATCGATCAGCTTCGGCACCGGACCGGACGGGTACTCATACCTGCTCGCCGCATCGGCCCTGGGCAGCGTGCTTGCCGCCTTCCTGGCCGAACGCCTGTCGGCGCACACCCGGCTGGCCCCGCTGCTCGCCGGCGCGATCGTGGTCGAGGCGCTGCCGTTCTGGATCAGCGACTTCGTCGGCAACGCGGTCGTCGGCGCGGCGCTGCAAGCACTGTCCGGGGCCGGGATGGTCGTGCTCGACGTCCTGGCGGTCACCGCGCTGCAGCGCGACCTACCGCGGGCCGTCCTCGGCCGGGCTCTGGCCGCCACTGGGGCGGTCGCCCTTGGCGCGACGATACTGGGGAACCTGGCGGCCAGTGCCGTCATCAGCGGCGCCGGCTTGTCCTGGGCGCTCGCGCTCATCGGGCTCGGCTTCTCGGCGATCGCCCTGGCCGGCCTGCCGGCCCTGATCAGCACCGACCGCACGACCGCCGAGTACACCGCGAGCCTCCAGCCGACCGTCGAGCTGCTCGAGCGCCTCGACCTGTTCGACGGCGCGAGCCGCCGGGTGCTCGAGCAGCTCGCCGCCGCCGGCGTGCGCCGCAGGGCCGAAGCGGGCGAGGTGCTGATCGTCCAGGGCGACGACGCCGACGCGCTCTGGCTGCTCGCGGCCGGCCGGCTGGGCGTCGAGGCCGACGGAGTCGCGCTCCCGGACGTGCCGGCACCCGGCTACGTCGGCGAACTCGGCCTGATGAACAGCGCGCCCCGCTCGGCGACCGTCACGGTCGCCGAAATGTCGGAAATCATCAGAATCGAGGCGGACGATTTCCGCGAAGCGGTCGCCACGGCGGCGTCGTCGGCGTCGATGATCACGCTGGCGGGTGAACGACTCGCAAGAACGGGCCGTCGGGACCTGATTTCGGCCCCTACCGGCGACTAGAGTCCGGGCGTGATCACGGGACGGCCCTCATGATCTGCGCAGCCTGCGGCACGGCGTTCCCGACCGGGTCGAAATTCTGCCCCGAGTGCGGCACGCCGGCCATCGCAGGCTGCCGGCAGTGTGGAACCGAGTTGCCGCCCGGCGCGAAATTCTGCCTCGAGTGCGGCACTTCTACCGCGCCGGCGGTCGCCGCCGATGCCGCGCCGACACGTCCTGCGCCGGCGTCGGGTCCGGTGTCCGAGCGTCGGGTTACGTCGGTGCTCTTCGGCGATCTGGTCGGGTTCACGACGTTGTCCGAGGCGCGTGACCCAGAAGAGGTCCGCGAGCTGCTGGGGCGCTACTTCGACACCGCGCGCGAGATCGTCGCCCGCTACGGCGGCACGATCGAGAAGTTCATCGGCGACGCCGTCATGGCGGTGTGGGGCGTGCCAACCGCGCACGAGGACGACGCCGAGCGCGCAGTACGGGCCGGCATCGACCTGACCGAATCCGTGGCGGCGTTCGGCGAGTCGGTCGGGGCGCCGGGCCTGGCGATGCGCGTCGGCATCGTGACCGGCGAGGTGGCGGTGAACATCGGTGCGACCGGCCAGGGCATGGTCGCCGGCGATGCGGTGAACACGGCAGCGCGGGTGCAGGCCAAGGCCGACCCGGGCACCGTGTGGGTCGACGCGCAGACCCGCGTCGCTCACCCGCGGCGCGATCGACTTCGCGAGTGCCGGCACGCACGAGCTCAAGGGCAAGGCCGAGCCCGTCGCGTTGTTCGCCGTCACGGCGGTGATGGGCGGGGTCGGCGGCGAACGCAGCGGCGACCGGGTGCAGGCACCACTCGTCGGCCGGCGGCGCGAGATCAGCGTGCTCAAGGAGATGTTCCACGTCGCCGCGGAGGAGCACCGCCCGCGGCTGGTCGTGCTGTCGGGCGATGCGGGCGTCGGCAAGACGCGCCTCGGCTGGGAGCTGGAGAACTACATCGACGGGCTCTCGGCCACGGTGCTCTGGCACCGCGGCCGCTGCCTGGCCTACGGCGACGGGGTGGCCTTCTCCGCGCTGACCGCCGCGGTGCGCGGCCGGATCGGTGCCGGCGAGGACGACCCCGACCCCGTCGTGCGCGACAAGCTGACGGCATCCGTCGAGCAATACGTGGCCGACGCGGCCGAGCGGGCGCGCGCGCTACCGGCGTTGCTCAACCTGCTCGGCCTGCCCGGCGCGCCGAGCGGGCTCAGCCGGCCCGAGCTGTTCAGCGGATGGCTGAACTGGTTCGAGCGGCTGTCGCAGTACGAGGGCGACCCGGTCGTGTGGGTGGTCGACGACGCGCACTACGCCGACGACGGACTGCTCGACTTCGTCGAGCACGTCGCCACCGTCGCGCAGATACCGCTGCTCATCGTGCTGCTCGCCCGCCCGGAGCTGCTGATCCGCCGGTCCAACCTCGCGGCGTTGCGGCGGGCCACCGTGATCGGGCTGGAGACGCTGTCCCGGACGGACATCGCGGCGCTGCTCGACGGTCTCGTCGAGGGCCTGCCTCCCGATGTCCGCACTGCGTTGGTCGACCGGGCCGAGGGCAACCCGCTGTTCGCCATCGAGACCGTGCGCGCGATGCACGACCAGGGTCTGACGACCGGAGGCCCGACCCGCCGTCCCGGAGCGGTCCGGCTCGCCGCGGGCGTCGACACCGCAGCGCTCGGCGCGCTCGCCGCACCGGCCAGCCTGCAACTGCTCGTGGCCAGCCGGCTCGACCTGCTGCCCGCGCGCGAACGGACCCTGCTCGCGGCCGGTTCGGTGCTCGGGCACACCTTCAGCGTCGCGGCCGTCAAGGCGGTGACCGGCCTGCCGGATGACGAGGTCACCGCGGCACTGCGGGAACTGACCGGGCGAGATCTGCTGAATGTGGTCACTGACCGGCTGTCCAGCGAAGAGGGGCAGTACGCGTTCGTCCAGGCGGTCGTCCGCACGGTCGCGTACCAGACTCAGTCGAAGCGCGACCGGCTCGAGCGCCATCTCGCCGTCGTGGCCCACCTCGAGTCGTTCGCGGAGAGCGATGGAGAACTCAACACGGTGATCTCGCAGCATCTTCGGGACGCATTGGGGCTCGTGGCACCGGACGATCCGCACCGAACCGAGATCGCGCGTCGGCTCGGCACTTGGCTGGAACGCTCGGCGGATCGCTCGGCTGCGGTCGGCGCTCCCAACGATGCGGTCCGGGCGCTCATCGAGGCTGTCGTGTTGGCGACCGACGACCCCGACCGGATCCGGCTGCAGGTGCGCATCGCCTTTGCGGCGACCTGGGCCGGTGACCTCGACCGCGCAATCGAGCACGCGCTGCCGATCACCAACAACGAGTTCGAGGCCGACGAGACACAGCGCGCCCAAGCCGCCTCCCTAGCGGCAAATGCGCTCCGGCTGACCGGGCAGGTGGACAAGGGTTGGGAGGTCCTTACGCCCTACCTCGACACCGAGCCGTTCGACCGGCTGTCCAGCACCGACGCGACGCGCGTCGCCCGCCAGGTGGCGATCTATCTGCATGCCATGGGCCGGCGCGACGAGGCGCTGGGCTGGAACCGTCGTGCCCTCGGGTACGCCGAGGACAGCGGCGACCCGCGCGAGATCGCATTGACGCTCAACGTGGCCGGGATCCACGACCAGGTGGCCGGCCACGGTGAGCTCGGCGCCGCGGTGCTCACCCTCGCCGCCGACGTGGCCCGACGCAACGGTCTCGTGTTCGAACTCGCAATGCCATTGGTCAACCTCGCCGCGTTCGCGGTCAACCGCGACCCGGTCGCGGCGCTCGCCGCCGCGGATGAGGCCATGAAGTTGTACGAGCAGGGCGGCCATGCCGCGCACGCCTGGAACTCCGCGGTCAATCAGGTGATCGCGTTGACGAACCTCGGCCGATGGGATGAGGTGGCTGCGATCGCCGACCGGCCGGTGCTTCAGCGGATCAAACCACCGCCTTCCGAGGAAGCGATCCTCGCGTATCAGACCGCACTCGCGGCGCTCGCCCGGGGCGAGACGGTCGACCGGCCGACCCTGGAGCGGCTAGCCGCGCACCGGCAATCGGACCAGCTCGAGTCGATCGATGACATGCTTTTCATCGCGTGCAGTGCCGCGCTCGCGCGTGACGAAGGCGATGCGACCGAGATCGTCGCCCAATGTCGTCGGCTCGTGGAGCAGGCGTACAAGTTCAACTCGCTGGAGGACGACTTCCCGTCGCTGTGGAACCGCGCCGTCGACTGGACGATCGAGGCCGGCGATCTGGACACGGCCCGCGAGCTGCTGCGTTACGTCGCCGAGGTGCCGCCGACGCGACTGAGTCCACTGCTCGCCGCCCAGTTGCCGCGGCTGCACGCGACGATCGAAGCGACCGATCCCGCGTCGACCACCGACCCCGACGCCATCGAGGCCGAGCTGCTCGAATCGATCGCCGCGCTCGATCGTCTCGGTCTGGTCCCCGACCGCGCCCGCGCGCAGGCCACCCTGGGCCGATGGCTCGTCGGGCGGGGCCGGCCGGCCGACGCCGAGTCGCACCTGGCTGCGGCCCGGCGCTCCTTCGCCGACTTGCGCGCGCACGCGTGGTTGCGCGAACTCGACGCGGCACCGCTTCTGTCGGCTGCGGGCTAGGGCCGGCTCAGCCGCCGGCCGCTCAGCTGTCCGAGAAGCGAGCGAGCGCCGCCACGTCGTCGAGGCGGATCGTCGCGCCGTCGACGGTGATCCAGCTGCGTTGGGCGAGGGCCGACATCGCCCGGTTGAGGGACTGCCGGGTGACGCCGAGCCGGGCCGCGACGCCGGTCTGACTCATGGCCAGGCGGCTCTCGATCGTGCCGTCGGGACGGGTCACCGACTCGGCCAGCAGCAACTTGGCCAGCCGGCGCGGGAGATCGAGGAAGACGAGGTCGGCCGCAGTGCCGGACAGCCGCCGCATGCCGGCGGCGAGGGCCACGGCCACCGCGCGCAGCGCGGCCGGATTGGTCTCGAGCAGTTCCCGGGCGTCGTCACCCGGAACCGCGATCAGCTCGGCCGCCTCCAACGCCTCGACGGTGGCCGAGCGCGGCTCGCGATCGAGCAGCGACAGCTCACCGAGCGCTGCGCCCGGGCCGGAGACCGAGAGGACCAACTCCTCGCCGTGGGTCGAGACGACGAACACCCGCAGCCGCCCGGAGCGCACGAGGAACAGGTGATCGCTGGGCTCGCCCTGGCTGAACAGGATCTGCTCGCGGCCGACCCGCCGCACGAAGGCGTTGCGCGCGATCACGCTCAGGGCGGTCTGATCGAGACCGGCGAAGAGCGGGACCCGCGCGAGTTCGGCGGTGAAGTCGGGCACGGCGAGCGATTCCTATCCGGCGTGCGTCTCGGCCTCTCGCAGCCGCGTGCACAGCATTACCAGCAGCTGATGGGCGAAGTCCGGATTGCTGGCCGCGAGATGCTTCACCACGGCCGGCTCGAGGACGAACGTCTTCAGATGATCGACGGCCTCGACGCTGGCCGAGCGCGGCCGGCCGTCGATGACGCTGATCTCGCCGAAGTAGTCGCCCACCGACAGGGTGCGGCGCACCGCTCCCCCGCTGGTGACCCGCGCCGTGCCGGCGGTGATCAGGTGGAAGCCGACGGCACCGGCCCCTTCGATGATCACCTCGTGGCCGTCCGCGTGTGCAACCTCGCGACCGGATTTGGCCAGTTGGCCCAGCGAACGTTTCGACATGCTGCGGAACAGATCGGTGGCAGCCAGCCAGGTCTTCAACTCGGCTGCGTTCACAGGGCCTCCTCGATGACGAGTGCAACGGACAAACGATAACCGCCTGGTCGTGCTCTGTGGGCCGCGCCGGCGATCCGGATCATCCGGGCGTCTTGGTGGGGGTCGTCGGCGCGAGGGCGTACGCGGGCACCGCGGCGCGATACCCCTTCAGATCGAGGTCAGCGAAATGCGCGCTCGGCCGCTGCCGCCACGTCGCCGCGTGCGTGGGCTGGTCGAGCAGCACCTGCCCGGCCGGGGCCTGGGTGCAGAGCCGGGCGGCGAGGTTCACGACCGACCCGAGCGGCGTGTAGTCGTAGCGGCCGTCGAACCCGATCACGCCCAGCGTGGCGTAGCCGAAGGTGAGGCCGACGCCGTAGCCGAGCCGGTAGCCGCGCCGGTCCCAGATCCCGACGACGGAGTCGAGCGCGTGGCGCAGCTCGCCGGCCATCTGGACCGCCGCCAGGGCGGGCTCGGCGCACGGCACCGGGTCGCCGAAGTAGGCCATGATCCCGTCTCCGGCGTAGCCGCCCACGGTCGCGTCGTAGCGCTGCAGCAGGCCGCCGACCGCGCCGTAGTACTCGTCGAGAACGCTGACGACCTCCTCGGGCTCGGCCTCATTGGTGAAGGAGGTGAACCCCCGCAGGTCGCAGAAGAAGACCGCGATGCGCGTGCGGTGCGGGCGGGTCAACGCCTCCAACTCGCCCGACACGACGGCGTCCGCCACCTGCGGCGAGAGGAACCGCCGCAGTCGTCCCAGGCCTTCGATCTCGCTGACCTGTTCTTGCACCCGTTGCTCGAGCCCGCGATTTACCTCGGCCAGTTGTGCTCGGGCCTGATGTTCCGACATCGCTAAGCGATCGCTCTGCTCGGCGATGACACCCATCAGGAACGCCGTGGCCACCACGCTGGACAGCAGGATCAGCCACTGCCCGCTCGGGGCCACCCAGCCGTCCTGCCGCCATACCACCACGGCGAAGAACACGAGCACGGTCAGCACCGTCACGAGCGCCCATCGCCTGCGCAGCATGTAGAAGGCAAACAACGGGCCCTCGACGTAGGCCGATGCGGCCAACCCGAGCTGCGGGCCAGCGGCGAGCACGGCGACGGTGACGACCGTCGACGCCAACATCATGTTGACGAAGCCGAGCATCGGCGCGATCCGGCGCAGGCGATGCGGCGACACCGCCCGAAGCAGGCCGAACAGGCCGGCCCCAGTCGTCACACCGAAGATCCCGATCGCGGTCCAGGCCGAGTTGTGGGCGGCGGCGTGCGGGGTGGCCACCGCGATGATGACGACCGCGATGCCACCGACCAGATACAGCGCCGCGCTGGCCATCGCGAGCCGCACGAAGGCGCGCGTGCTGAACGGCCGCATGGTGCCGGCCAACGGGCCGTTCCACGGTTCGGCGTCGGCCGCATCGACGTCGGGGCCGTAGACATCCCAGAACCGCACGCGAATCCCCCGATCAGCGGCCCGTCCCAACCGAACGGGTTGCGGATGAGAAT
The DNA here is from genome assembly GCA_963764485.1 of uncultured Actinomycetota bacterium. Classification (GTDB taxonomy): domain Bacteria; phylum Actinomycetota; class Actinomycetes; order Mycobacteriales; family Jatrophihabitantaceae; genus Jatrophihabitans. Next base: position 1,137,449 of record CAVXSM010000001.1, read on the forward strand.
GGTGCACCCGGGACGGATCCGCCTGCCGACGCAACCGCCGCGCCGGGCCAGGGCCGGCGGCCGGTCGGTAGCGTGACGGTTATGCCGACCGTCCGAGCGCGTTTGCAGGCCGCGGCCAAACCGGCCGTGCGGTGGGGGCTCGGCCACGTGCTGCCCAGGACGCTCATCCGGGTCGCGGCCCGCCGCGGCGACCTGCAGGGCGCGATGATCTTCGCCAGCCGCGACGGCGATCCGTTCCCGGTGTTCGAGCAGATTCGCGAGCGCGGCCCGCTCTACCGCGGCCGGTTCGCGTACGTGACGACCTCGTTGCCGGTCGTCCGCGACGTCCTGTCGAGCAACGACTTCAAGACCGGCTTCGACCCGGGCCCGGCCCGCGGGCCGGTGGCCCGCGCCTTCAATTGGTCATCGGACACCGGTGCGCTCGGACCGCTGCAACCGCCGTCGCTGCTCGTCACCGAACCGCCCGACCACACCCGCTACCGCAAGCTCATCACCCGGGTGTTCAGCGTCCGCGCCGTCGAGAAGCTCCGCACCCGCACCGAGCAGATCGCCGGCGAGCTGCTCGACGGGCTCGCTGGCGCCGGCACCGTCGATCTCGTCTCCGCCTATTGCACGCTGCTGCCCGTCACGGTCATCGCCGAGATCCTCGGGGTCCCGACCAGCGAGCGTGACCGGGTGCTGTCGTTCGGCGAAGCAGCGGCACCGAGCCTCGACCTCGGCCTGAGCTGGCGACAGTTCCGCCGGGTCGAATCCGCCCTGGCCGAGTTCGACGCCTGGCTCGGCGCGCATCTGGACCGACTGCGGGTCGAGCCCGGGCCCGATCTGCTGAGCCAGCTGGTCGCGGCCCGCGACGAGGGCGTCGGGCTGGACGAGCGCGAACTCAAGGCCACTGCCGGTCTGGTTCTCGCCGCCGGGTTCGAGACGACGGTGAACCTGCTCGGCAACGGCGTCGCCCTGCTGCGCGAGCACCCCGACCAGCTCGAGTTGCTGGCTCACGAGCCGCAGCACTGGCCCAACGCCGTCGACGAGATCCTGCGTTACGACCCGCCGGTCCTGCTCACCGGCCGCACGGCCGCGCGCGACACCGACGTCGCCGGGGTACGGGTGCACAAGGGCGCGCTGGTCACGACCGTCCTGGCCGCCGCCAACCGCGATCCCGACGTCTTCACCGACCCGACCCGCTTCGACGTCACCCGCACGAACGCCAAGGAGCACGTCTCCTTCTCGGCCGGGCGGCACTTCTGCCTCGGCGCCGCCCTCGCCCGGATGGAGGGCGAGGTCGGGCTGCGACTGTTGTTCGAGCGCTACCCGGACCTGCGCCCGCTGCCCGGCGCGCGCCGGCGCGAAACCCGCATCCTGCGCGGCTACGAGACCCTGCCGGTTCGGCTCGGCCAGCCGGCGGCGCAACCGGCCTGAGTCGTCGGCCGGGCCCGACCGTGCCACGATGGCGGTATCGCGCAGTTGCCGCGGAGGGCTGACATGCAGGTTCGCTTCTGGGGGACCCGGGGATCGATCCCGACGCCTGGGCCCGGCACGGTCCGCTACGGCGGCAACACTGCATGTGTCGAGATCCGTTCGGCCGCCGGCGCGGTCGTGGTGTTCGACTGTGGCACCGGCGCCCGACCGCTGGGCCAGGCCCTCGTCGACGAAGCCGCTGCGGCCGGCCGATCGCCCGACGGCGCACTGTTCATCGGCCACACGCACTGGGATCACATCCAGGGTCTGCCGTTCTTCGCCCCGCTGTTCCATCCCAACAGCGTGTGGCACATCCACGGTCCGCGCGGCCTCGGTCAGACCCTCGGTCAGACCCTCGCCGGGCAGATGCAGTACCAGTACTTTCCCGTGACGGTCGAAGAACTGGCCGCGCACGTCACGTATCACGACCTGCTCGAGGGCCAGGTCGAGGTGGGTGATTTGCGAGTGACCGCGCAGTACCTGAACCACACCGCGCTGACCCTCGGCTACCGCATCGAGGGCGACGGTGTGGCGGTGGTCTACGCCTGCGATCACGAGCCGTTCGATCCCGGTCTGGCCGCCGGCGGGGACCTGCTGGCCAGCCCGCAGGACGCGCGGCACGTGAGCTTCCTCGCCGGCGCCGACTTCGTCGTCCATGACGCGCAGTACCTGCCGGCCGAATACGAGGACAAGCGAGGCTGGGGACACAGCACCGTCCAGTACGCGGTGGACGCGGCCCGGCTCGCCGGCGTCGGGGAGCTGGCCCTGTTCCACCACGATCCGCAGCGCACCGATGACGACGTGGACGCCCTGTTGCAGCTGGCCCACCGCCACGCGGAGGCTACCGGGTACCTCGGCAGCGTCGTCGCGGCCGCCGAGGGGGCGACCTATGACGTTCGGCGCCGCACCGCGCCGCTCGCCGCAGCGGCAGTGCCGCCGCCGTCGTCGGCCATGTACGACCCGACCGGATCCGACCTGACGGCGTCGATCGTCGTCACCGCAGCCGATCCGGCCGTCCGGTCGGCGATCCGGGCCGCGGCCGACGCCGAACACCTGCCGGTGCGGGAGATGGCCGACCTGACCGACGACGCCGCGGCGTCCGGCGGTGTGGTCGTGCTCGATCACGACGAGGATCGCAGCCGGGTCGACGCGCTGCGGCAGGCACTGCGCGCGTCGAAGGCGGCCCGCGTCGCCGTCCTCGCCCTGACCCGCGGGCGGCCGGCCGCGATCGCGGACAACCTGGTCACCGACTGGCTCGTCCTGCCGGCCAGCATCGGGCACATCCGCACCAAGCTGCGCGCGGCCGTGCTGCGCCGGGCCTGCCGGTGGCAGTCCGCGCCGATGCCCCCGGACGAAGAGGCCCGGGTCAAGTCCCTGCACGGGCTCGGTCTGCTCGACACGGAACCGGAGGAGCGCTTCGACCAGCACACTCGCGCGGCCTGCCGCGCGCTCGACGTCCCGGTCGCGCTCGTGAGCCTCGTCGATTCCGACCGGCAGTGGTTCAAGTCGCGGCAGGGCATCGAGGTCACCGAGACCCCCCGCGACCAGGCGCTGTGCGCCCACGTGATCCTCGGCCCCGACGTGCTACAGGTGCCGGACGTACTCGACGACGATCGCTTCGCTGACAACCCCCTGGTGGCGCGGACCGACGCCCGCTTCTACGCCGGCGCGCCGTTGGTGCTGGCCGACGGCAGCCGGGTGGGCACGCTCTGCATCGTCGACCAGCGACCCCGCGTCCTCGACGACGCCGAACTCGAAGAGCTGCGTCGCCTGGCCGACCTCGTCCAGGACGAACTCGAGCGCACCTAGCGCTACACCGACGCTAGGGAAGCAGCCAGCGCTCGCCGGGCAGCGTGTTGCAGTTGGTGAGCTTCAGCTGGGTCTTCGGTGTGGTGACCGAACTAAACACGGTGAGGCACCGACCGCTCGGCTGGTTGAACACGGTGTTGTCGGTCCGGTGCACCCACAGTTGCGAGGACGCGGCCGTACAGCGCTTCAGCACGATCAGGCTGGTGTTCGCGGTGCCGGTGGTGGTCACGCACTGACCCAGCAGGCGCAGGTTGCTCGTCACGTCGGTGACCATCTGCGCCGGCAACGCCGCGTTGCACGGATCGATCTCAACCGGGGTGTTGTCGGCGGCCGAGCCACCGCGGGTCTGCATGCAGATCTGATTCGCCGCCGCCACGCCCGAACTCGCCAGCCCCCGCGCCGACTCGAGCGGCGAGAGGTCCCAGTACTGAGCATTCGTCTTGTTGCACCCATAGATCTGCAACGGTGTGTCCGCCACCGTCGACGACCCCGTGAGATCCAGGCACTTGGCACCTAGCGCGTAGTACAGACTGTTGTCACTACGCCATTGCCATTGCTGGGCCGCGGTGCCGTTGCACGTCCAGAGCTGGACCGGAGTGCCCGACGCGGTACCGGATGAGCGCACGTCGACGCACCACGGACTCGTGGCCGCACCGAGATGCAGGCTCGCGCCGGACATCGAGAAACCCTGCGCGGACGTACCGGTGCAACGGTCTCCGACGATGGGGGTACCCCGGGCCAACACGTTTCCGCGGACGGTCAGGCAGGTGAGCGGCGACTTGATCGGCCCGATCGGCGGCTGCGTGTTGCCCGAGACGGTCACAAGCTGCGCGCCCTGGCCGTCGTTCCCGGTGATCGAGTAGTGATCGGTCACCGGCCGGGCCTTGGTCGGGACGTACTTGACCGACACGGTGAGCTTGTCCCCCGGCGAGACGGACTGCCCCTCGCTGAGGGGTACGGCGACGACGAACGGGGCCGACGGCGGCGCCGCCTTGGTGATCGTCAGCGTGGCGTTGCCGGTGTTGGTCACCGTGAAGGTCAGTGTCTTGGTCGCACCCGGCTGGACCGGGCCGAAGTCCAGCGTGGGCGGGTCGAGGGTGAGGTGCGGGCTACCAGCAACGCCGACGCCGGCGAGTGGAACCGTGACGGCCCCGGTGTCGGCGGTGACCGTGAGGTTGGCCGAGTACGCCTGCTGCGCGGTCGGCTTGAACAGCAGCGTGGCCGTCACCGAACCCTGCGGGGCGAGGGTCGCGCCGATCGCCGGCAGGCCGGTGACGGTGAACGGTGCACCGGGCAGCGAGATCGCGGTAATCGTCGCGGTGGAGGTACCGGTGTTCTGGATCGTCACCCCCAGCTGGGACGACGCGCTGGTGCTGACCGACCCGAAGTCGACCGACGCCGGATCGGCGCTCAGGCCATCGTGCGTTCCGGTGCCGTGCAGGCTGAAGTCGTACGGGTCATTCGTCGAGCCGGCGAGGAAATGCAGCAGACCGCTCGCCGAGCCGGCGGCGGCGGGGCTGAAGGTCACCGGCACGGTGAACGTCGAGCCGGCGGTGAACTGGTGCGGCAGCGGCACCGACGGTGTCCCCGCGGCGAAGGGCCCGGTGGTGGACACCGAGTTCACCGTGACAGTGGTCTGCACCGACACGGTCACCTGCTTGACGGCCGAGGTCGTGCCCACCGCCTGCGAGCCGAATTCGGTCGACGGCGCGTTCAGCGCGGCCTGTACCGGCCGGCCGAAGCCGAGAACCCGTCCGTCACGGGTGCCCACATAGACCCGGCCGTTGTCGGTGGCCGGCGAGATGAACTTCGAGACCGTGCCCAGCGGGCCGGTGAAGATCGGATCCCACGCACCCGACGTCGGCGGGACGGCGTGGTAGGCGAGCAGCGTGCTGCTCGTGCCGGACGAGCCGCCGCCGCTGCGCACCACCCAGATCAGGGCCGTGGCCGGGTCGGTGCCGGTGGACGTCACGACCGGTGACCCCGACGTGTACGGGAACGACATCGCGGTCGCGCCCACGACGCTGAGCGTCGGAACGCCTTGGGCGTTGGGCGCGACCCGCAGCGCCTCCATCGGCCCCGAGTTCTGCACGAAGTAGATGTAGTGACTGCCGCCGGACGAGAACAGCGCCGGGCGTCCCCACAGGCCCTTGAGCTGGACGGTGCTCACCACCTTGTTGGTGCCGCCGACGCCCTGGGCCGTGCCGCCGAGGTTGTCGCGGTCGAGCAGGAAGACGTTGCCGTCCTTGCCGATCTGCACCAGAAGGTGGGGATGGCTGGCAGTGCCGTAGTCGTTGGGCAGCGCCACCGGCGCGCCCGAACCGAGATCGGTGTCGTTTTGGTCCAGGTTGTGGTTGTTGGCCGGGCTGAAGTAGTCCTTGGCCGTCATCACGCCGTTGGCGGCGACATCGAGGCGGACCACCGACTCGCCGAGCGTTCCCGGCGGCGACGTACCCGGTCCGGGCGCCGGCGACACGCCGTTGCCGGTGGCGAGGAAGATCCGCCCCGGGCCGTCGGACACCAGACCGCCGCCGCTCTGCCAGATGCCGGCCTGGTCGGTGGCGAGATTCGACTCCGTGCTCCAGAACGTCACCGGGTGCGACGCCAGGACGGTGTTCACACCGGCGACGTAGCCCACGTACGGGCCGCGGTCGCAATTGCTCGCGAAGCCCATGTACACCGAGCCGCCCATCAGCAGCAGCCCGGGACGTTGGTTGGCGGTGGACGGGTTGAAGACCTGGCCGCCGTTCGTCGAGGAGCCGGCGATGTCCTTCGGCCAGCCGGTGCGGTCGAGACCGGTCTGCGGGTCGACACCGTGCAACCGGAAGTGCGGGTGGTCCGGGTCAGGTCCGTCGTCGGTCTTGGTCGTGAGGTACAACGTCTTCGTGGACGGGTCGTACACCGGGGTGCTCGTGATCCCGATGTGTGGCAGCAGGTCACCGCAGTTGGGCGGCGTCCAGCCCGGCCCGAGGTACTTGGTCCACAGCACGTGTCCGGTCACCGGATCCAGGCCGTCGATCTGGTTCTCCTCGGTCGCGACGACCAGTACTCCGTCGACGAGGAGCGGCTGGGCGTAGAGCGAGTTGGGGTAGGTCGTCGAGGTCTGACCGGCCGGTCGGGGCAGCGTGGTCGAGAACAGCTGACCGAAGTCCGACGCGAGCACTGAGGCCGGGGCCAGCTTGGGTTCGGCCGGGTCCCAGGCAGTGCGCATCGAGTCGTAGCCGATAGTGGTCTGGTCGGCGCCCGAGGGTGCGGCGAGGGTGAGCGACACGGCAGCGAATCCCCCGACGGTGACTGTCGCCGCCAGACCGAGCCGGCCGAAACGGTTCAATCGGCCGATATGTGATCGCAGTGTCCGCCGCACGAGAGCCCCCAGTCGTCTGGCGCCCATTGCGCGCCCCGCGACAGCTTAGGTTGCAATGGGACGGGCGTCACTCACGACGACAATGGGAGCCGCAAATGACCGAGCCGGCAACGACCGCGCCGATCGCGAACCACTACCACCCGGCGCTGGCTGCGGTCGCCGAGAAGCGGGCCGCTGACATCCAGTTGAAGCTCGCCGACGGCATCACCAAGTTCGCCGGCTCGATGATGTTCGTGTACGTCCATGTTGTGCTGTTCGCCGTGTGGATGGCGGCGTTCGAGAAGAGTCCGTGGCCGACGTTGACCTTGGTCGTGTCGCTTGAGGCGATCTTTCTGTCGACCTTCGTGATGATCGGGCAGAACCGGCAAGCGGCGTTTCAGCAGGCGAAGGCGAATCATGACTTCGCGACCAGCGAGCAGGAGTTGCACGCGAACACCGAGCTGACGAAGGCGATTCATGGCATGACCGAACAGCTGCACGGACAGATCTGCCTCGGCCGGCCGCCCCTCGCCGGGACACTCGGGCCGGCCGGCAACAGCTGATCGGCTCGCGGTTCGCTGAGGACGGCGTGCCCGATGCGGTCGATCTTGGCAGGCTGCACAGGTGCACACGCTGATCACCTGGATCGCCCAGTACCTGTTGTTCGGCCTGGCCGCGGTGCTCGCCGCCGTGTGGCTGTTCGCCGAGGATCGGCGCGGCAAGATCGATCTCGTGGCCACCGCGGCGGTCGGCGCCGCGCTGATGTTCGCGTTCTTGCTGATCGCGCAACGTGTCCATCACGACCCGCGGCCGTTCGTGACTGATCCGCACATCAAGCCGTTCTTCAGCCACAGCCGCGACGACGGCTTCCCCTCCGACCACTCGATCGCCGCGGCGCTGATCGCCGGTCTCGCGCTATGGCGGCACCGGCTGGTTGGCGCGCTCCTGGCGGTCGGCGCGATCGCGATCGCCTGGGCCCGGGTCGCGGCGCACGTCCATCACGCGCAGGACGTCGTCGCCGGGCTGCTGCTCGGTGGCCTGGCTGCGGGCATCGCGTGGGCCGTAGTGCCCGCACTGCTCACGCTCGCTCGGCGTCGATCCGATCGAGCACCCCACCCGCACCGACCTGCTGGGCCTCGGCCCGCGCCACGGTGAGCTCGGCCGCCGCCCGACCGGCATCACCGGGTCCGCCGCGCCGCCGCAACGTCTGGGCCAGGTGCAACCGCAACGACGGCAGGTAGGCGATGCAGCCGTGCGCCGTGAGATCGGCCAGCGCCTCATCGAGGTACTCGACCGCGTCGTCCAGCGCGCCCGACAGCGACGCGCCGACGCCGAGGGCCCACGACACCGGGCCGAGCACGAACAGGTAGTAGTGCGCCCAGCAGCCGCGATACGGCCGTAGGGCCGCGACCACCCGGGCGCCCAAATCGGCGTCGCCCAGATACCAGGCGGCCATCCCGAGTTGGAACGTGCCCACGAACGGCCACGGCTCGTCGAGCAGCTCGAGAGGATCGAGCTGGTGCGCCGCCACGACGGCTCGCCCCTCGTCGACCCGCCCGGCCTCCCCGAGCAACCAGGCCTGGGCTACGCGCCAGATCCGGCTCAACGGATATTGCCGGGTGAAATCCTCAGCGGCGTCGGCGAGGTTGCCGACCTGCCCGCGCAGCCACAGGACCCCGACCGCGGTCGCCGCCCACCACTGCTCGGCGTCACGCTGCCCGAGCCGACGACCTTCCTCGAGCACGGCGAGGCTCTGCGCATCAGCGTCGTCCAGTTCGCCGGCGAAGACCGTGAGTCGGATGTCGTTGCTGTTCGCGGTCCAGCGCACCGTCGGCGCCGCGTCCGTGGCGGCCAATGCGATCGCCGTGCGCAGCACCCGTGCGGACTCGTCGAGCCGACCGGCGGTCAGCAGGGCGGACGAGTGGAAGATGCGGGCCGTCACCATCCGGGTCGGGTCGCCACCGGCGTCGGCCAGGCGCACCGCCTCGTCACTCGAGCCGATGAGACTCGGCCAGGACGGACTGTCGATCACGGCGTAGGCCGTCGTCGCCAACACCTCGCCCATCAGGTCGGGATCGTCAAGTTCCCGGGCCATCCGGATGGCATCGTCAGAGAGTGCGATCCGGCGATCATGGTCGCCGGAGAAGGTGATCTCAGAAGCCAGCAGGCTGAGCAGGCGGGCCCGGACCGCCGAGGGCTGCGGGCTGGTGCGCTCGAGCGCCTGCTCGATGAACCCGATCCGCTCCGGGTCGACGTCGCCGATGACACTGGCGAAGCCGCGGGTGTTGGCCAGCACGGCCCGGGCCAGCAGCCTGGCATCCCCTACCGTCGCGGCCCGCGCCGACGCGTCGAGCAGGGTGTCCCGGAAGGCGGGATCGCCTTGATCGCGCTGCGCCGCGCCCAGGCCGCACAGCGTCACGATCAGGTCGGCCTCGGCGGTGTCCGGCGCGTCCTCGAGCAACTCGAGCGCGCTGCGGAATCCGGCCTCGGCGTCGGCGAAGGCCCGCGCCGCCAGCGACTGCTCGGCCGACGCGAGCGCGTAGTGCAGTGCGCGGCCGATGTCGCCGCCGACCGCGCCGCCTTGGATGCAGTGGTGCGCGAGCGCGCGGACGTCGTCCGGGCGCAGCTTCTCGAGCGCATCGGCCACTCGCCGGTGCAGCCGGCGGCGCCGCGTCGCCGACAACTCCTCGTACAGCGTCGTTCGCACGAGCGCGTGGGCGAAGCGGAACCGGTCGACGCCGGTCTCTTCGACCAGCCGGGCCCGCACCGCAGCATCGAGCGCGTCCAGGGCCGCGTCCTCACCGGCGTCCACCACCGCCATCAGGGTGTCCACGTCGAAGTCGCGGCCGATGACCGCGGCGACCGACAGCACGTCGTTGGCGGTGTCGGACAGCCGGTTCAACCGGCGCCCGACGACGTCACGGACGCCCTCCGGCACGGTGACCTGGCCGCCGTCGGCCACGACCCACCGCTCGCCCTCGCGCCGCACCGCCCCGGTCTCGATGAGATGCCGGAGGACCTCACCGACGAAGAACGGGTTGCCCTCGGTCTCGGCGTAGATGGCCTGGGCCACCGCACGGATCGGACCGTCGAGTTCGTGGCCGGCCGCCGTCTCGATGAACGTCAGCACCTCGTGGTTGCCGAGGTTCTCGACCGCGATCCGGCTCACGCCCGGCAGCCGCCGCAGATCGCCGAGCGTGCCGGCCAGCGGGTGGGCGCGGTCGATGTCGGTGTCGCGGTAGGTCGCGAGGACCAGCAGCTTGGCGTGCTCGTCACCGGCGCCGCGCACCAGGTGCTGCATCAGCTGCAGCGTGGGCTTGGTGGCCCAGTGGATGTCGTCGAGGATCAGCACCAGGCCCGTCTGTCCCGCGGCGTCGATGAGCCATGAGGACACCGCTTCGAACAGCCGGTACTCCTCCGATGCGGGATCGGAACGGACCGCGACCGGCAGGTCGGCGACCACCGCCGCAAGGTCCGGGACGAGCCGGGTCAGTTCGCCCGGCAGCCGGCCGAACACCGGCTCGGGGGTGTGCCGGGCATGATGTTCGAGCGCCTCGACGAACGGCTGGTACGGCACGGCGAGGTCCTCGTCGCAGCGCCCGTACAGCACGAGCGCCGAATCGCCGAAGGCGACGCGTGCGACCTCGGCCGCGGTGCGGGTCTTCCCGACGCCGGGCTCGCCCGCGAGCAAGACCGTCCGCGCGCTGCCCCCGACCGCGTCGCGCCACGCCTGATCGAGCTGCGCCCGCAGGTCTTCGCGCCCGATGTAGGCCGTGGCCGCGCCGAGCAGCGGTGCCGGTAGCTGCGCGGAGCGCACCGCTGCGCCGCCGGACGTCTCGATCACCGGCACCCACGCGACCCGGCAGGCCGCGACCGGCTCGGGCAGCCCCTTGAGGTCGAGCTCGCCCATCGACTCGAACACCACATCGCCGCGCCCGCGGGCGAGCGCGCGCACCAGGTCGGCGGCGAGGATCTCACCGGCGGCGGCGATCGCGCACAGCCGCGACGCCTCGACGACCGGCACGCCGAACACGTCCCCGCCCTCGGCCGAGACATCGCCGATCGACATGCCGACCCGGATCCCGAAGGCGTGCTCGGGGTGGCGCCGCCCGTGCAATTCGGCGGCCTGCTGCACGGCTACCGCCCCGCCGACGGCTTGGGTCGCCGAGTCGAACGTGGCCATGATGCCGTCACCGAGGCCCTTGACCACCGTGCCGCCGTGCGAGGCGATCGCCTCGGCCAGCAGCGCGTCGTGGGTGCGTCGCAGCTCGTCGGCCACGGCCTCACCCAGCCGAACCCGCAGCTCGGTCGAGCCGACGAGGTCGGTGAAGACCACCGACAACGTCCCCAACTGAGCCTGATCCGTGCTCACGCGCTCCCCCGAACGGCTACGTGCCGAGAGCCGACGGTAACGCGCCACGACGGGGTTGAGCCAGATCACCTGCGAGCCGCGGACCCCACATTTGGGATAGATGGCTCCCAGAAGCGGGCACCGTAGTGGTATGACCGGATCGGGCAGCGAAGTTTGCTTGGACCTGTCGTTCGACCAGAACGCTCCATACGTCGCGCGACGGTTCGTCGCCGACCACTCCGACTCGCTGCCGGCCGAGCTGGTCGATGATGCCGCCCTGCTGGTCTCAGAACTCGTCACCAACGCCGTCCGCCACGGCGGCCCGGAGGTGACCGTACGGGTACGACTCGAGCCGACCGCTTTCGGCGTCGCTGTGCAGGACGACGGCGCCGCCGTACCACCTACGCGGGCCGTGCCGCCCGACCCCACCTCGCCGACCGGGCGCGGCCTGCTGCTGGTCGACACGGTGTCCTCGGAATGGGGCGTCACCCCGAGCGATCCCCCGCCGGGCAAGACGGTCTGGTTCCGGCTCGAGCGTCCGGCCGCCTGAACCGCGCCGGCCGTCCCGCCGCGCGATCGCCGGTCGAAGCCTCGATACTGGCCGCATGAGTGCCAACTCGAAGGTCGTCCTCATCACCGGTTGCTCGACCGGCATCGGGGCGGAAACCGCCGCCCACCTTGCCGATCACGGCTACACCGTCTATGCGAGTGCCCGTCGGGTCGAGACGCTCGCACCGCTCGTCGCGAACGGCTGCCGCGCCCTCGCCCTGGACGTCAACGACGAGGAGTCGATGCGGGCCGCGGTAGCAGAGGTCGAGAACGACCACGGCGCGGTCGGCGTCCTGATCAACAACGCCGGCTACTCGCAATCGGGGGCCTTGGAGTCGATCCCACTCGACGACATCCGCCGCCAGTTCGAGACCAACGTCTTCGGCCTGATCCGGATGTGCCAGCTGGTCCTGCCCGGGATGCGCCGCGCCGGCACCGGGCGGATCGTCAACATCGGCTCGATGGGCGGCAAGCTCACCTTTCCCGGCGGCGGCGTCTATCACGCGACGAAGTACTCGGTCGAGGCCCTGTCGGACGCGCTGCGCTTCGAGGTGCAGGGCTTCGGCGTGCGCGTCGTGCTCATCGAGCCCGGCCTGATCGTCACCGACTTCGCCAAGACCGCGGTCGCGTCGGTCGACTCGGCCGAGCCGGACGGGCCGTACGCCGGGTTCAACCAGGCCGTCGCCGACGGCACCGACGCCGTCTACCGCGGTCCGATGGCCCATCTCGGCGGCGGACCGGACGCGGTCGCGCGGGTGATCCGCCGCGCGCTCGAGCGCCGCCGCCCGCGGGCCCGTTACCGCGTGACGCCGTCGGCCACCCTGGCCATCGCGCAGCGCCGGATCACGCCCGATCGCGTCTGGGACCTCGCCATGCGCGCCCAGTTCCCCGTGCCGAAGCCCTGACCCGATGCGACGGCAGTTGACGCCCGGCTGTCCCGAGGCCCGGCCACGGGTCAACGACCTCGCCCGGCCGTTCTCGATCACGCTGCAGGCGGATCATCCAGACCTTCGAGTTCGACGGCGCACCCGACCAGGTCTGCATCGAGACCTGGACCTATTCCGACCTCGGCGCCGGCCGCACCCGGCTGACCCTGAGCTCGGTGTTCCCATCGGTCGCGGCGCGCGACGCGGCGATCGAGTCCGGCATGAACAGCGGCATCACCGACTCGATGGACCGGCTTTCCGAGTTGCTCACCGCTTGAAGATCTTTTTTCTGGGCTAGTGTCGGATTCGTCGAGAATTGTCAGACGGTCGTTCTATGGTCTTGGGTATGGACGGATCGACGGCAGCAGAGGCGGTGGCGACCCTGCGGGCGGGCATCGACGCGCTGCTGTCCGCGCCGTCGTTGTCGGCTCTGTCGAGCGTCGAGTTGACCGAGCTGCTGGCCGAGCTCGAGGTGCAGCGCCGCCGCCTGGAGGCGGTCGATCAGGTGGTGCTGGCCGAGACGGTCGAGCGTGGCGTGGCTGGCGAGTACGGCTGTTCCGGCGCCGGCGAGCTGTTGATGACCCGGTTGCGGGTCAGCCCTGGCGAGGCGCGGGCCCGGCTGGGTCGGGCCCGTGACCTGGGACCGCGGTGCACGGTCACCGGCGCGGCCTTGGAGCCGATCCTGCCCACGGTGGCCGGCGCGGTGCGGGCCGGGCAGATCTCCACCGCACACACCGCGGTGATCACCCGCTGCCTGGCCGCCGTCCCGGGCGAGATGGCGCACGAGGTGGTGCCGGTGGCCGAGCGGATGCTGGTCGAGGCCGCCCGTCACGAGCACCCCGGCCAGCTCGCTCGCACCGCGGCCCTGCTGCTGGCCCGCATCGATCCCGACGGCGCCGAGCCACGCGACCGCGAGATCGAACGGCGCCGCGAGTTCACCCTGATCAAGAACGCCGACGGCACGTCGCGACCGCGGGGCTACTTCACCGCCGAATTGACCGCGGCCTGGGAGGCCATCCTGGACTCCCTCGCCGCGCCCGTCCCGGCCCAGGACGGGCTGCCGGACGACCGCACGCCCGGCCAACGCCGCCACGACGCGCTGGCCGACGCCGCGCTGCGGCTCATCCGCTCCGACACCCTGCCCGCCGCCGGCGGCGTGCCCGTCACCATCCTGGCCACCACCACGCTGGCCGAACTCATCGACGTCGCCGGCTTCGCCACGACCGGACACGGCGACCCCATGCCGATCCCCCAGCTGCTGCAGATCGCCTGCGACGGCGAATTCATCCCGGTGATCTTCAACGACGCCGGCGGCATCGTCGCCTTCGGCCGCGGCCGACGACTGGCCTCGCGCGGGCAACGCCTAGCCCTCGTCGCCCGCGACGGCGGCTGCACCTTCCCCGGCTGTGACCGCCCCGCCGCCTGGACCGAGGTCCACCACATCCTGCCCTGGAACGACGGCGGCCACACCGACACCGACAACATGTGCCTGCTCTGCCGCTACCACCACCGCGAGTTCGAACGCCGCGGCTGGCAAGTAACCATGGCCGCCGACGGCATGCCCGAATGGATCCCACCACCCTGGATCGACCCCGACCGAAAACCCATCCGCAACCACGCGCACCACCTCACCGACTTCGACTTCCGCCGAGCCGCCGGATCGATCCCGGCCTGACGCCGGTCAGGCGACGACGCGCAGGCTCACCGAGCCCAGCCGGTCGAACTCGGCCAGGTAGATCTCGCCCGGCAGCATCGGCACCGCGGCGTGCAGTGCGCCGGTCATGATCACGTGTCCGGGTTGCAGCGCGATCCCGTCGGCGCCCAAGGTGTTGGCCAGCCACGCGACCACGGCGAACGGATTGCCGAGGGCCGCGGCGCCGGCACCGGTGTCGACCAGTTCACCGTTGCGGGTGAGCACCATACCGATCAGCCGGGGATCGACGTCGCCGAGCGGGACGACCGTGTCGGACATGACCATCGCGCCGTTGCTGGCAAGGTCGGCCACCGTGTCGGCCAGCTTGATCCGCCAGTCGGCGAACCGGGAATCGACGATCTCCATCGACGCCGCGGCGCCGGACACGGCGCTGCGCGCGTCGTCCAGTGTGACGCCTGGACCCTGCAGTTCGGCGCCGAGCACGAGCACGATCTCGGCCTCCATCTTCGGCGCGATGAACCGGCCGACGGAGATCTCGTCGCCGTCGCGGTAGACGGTCGAGCCGAGCACCGGTCCGTAGTCCGGCTGGTCGACGCCGAGCATCGTCTGCATCGGCTTGGACGTGAGTCCGGCCTTGTACCCGATGATGCGGTCGCCGTCGGCGAGGATGAGCTTGATCAGCTCGGACTGGACGGCATAGCCGTCGGCCATGCCGAGCGCCGGGTCCTCATCGGTGAACGGGGCGATGGCGATCCGGTTGCGTCGCGCTTCGTACAGCGCCCGCGCCTTGCCCTCGACGTCGGAGATCGGCACGGTGCCTCCCGGCCAGTTGGAAACGCGTAGTGGTTTTCGAACCGTAGCCGAGGCACGACAATGATCCGGTGCCGGATCGAAGCGACGCCGTCGACGATGCATTGCGCAGCCTGTACTCGGTCGCCCCAGACGAATTCCTGGCGCGGCGCGGCGAGCTGGTCGCCGCGGCCCGCAGCCGGGGCGACGCGGCCGCGGCCGTGACGATCGGACGGCTGCGCAAGCCAACCGCCGCGGCCTGGATCGTCAACCTGCTCGCTCTTGACCGGCCGTCGGTGGTGGACGAGCTGATCGATCTCGGCGCACAGCTGCGCGAGGCCCAGGACACGCTGGACGCCGGCCGCATGCGTGAGCTGGCGGCCGATCGGCGCACCCTCGTGGCGGGCCTGTGCAAGGACGCCTTCGCCCTGGCCGGCCGCCGTCAGCCGCCGGCCGGCCTGCGTGATGAGGTGAGCGGCACGTTCGACGCCGCGGTCGCCGATCCCGACGTGGCTGGGCGGCTGGGTCGCCTACAGCGGGCCGAACAATGGTCCGGGTTCGGATTCGCGCCCACCGGTGCGCCGGAACTGACGCTCGTCCGCGGCGGCCGCAGCCACGAGCCGGCCCGCCCGCGCGCAGCGCCGCCGCCGCCGGCCGCACCGAAGGTCAGCGCGAGCGAGCGACGCAGGCAGCAGCGGGCGTTGGCCGCGGCGCAGAAGGAGTTCGCCGCGGCCGAGTCAGCGCACGAGCAGGCGCGCGATACCGAGAAGGAACTGGCCGACGAGGTACGCCGGCTCACCAAGAAGTTGTCGAAACTGCAGTCGCAGCTCGACACCGCGCGCGCCGAGCTCGAAGCGGCGCGCCAGGACGTCACCTCGACCCGGGCGCAGCGCCGCGACACCCGCTCGGCCCTCGATCGCGCCGAACGGGAAGCGCGCGACTGACGAGCGCCCTAGCGGTTCAGGTTGTCGCGATGGGCCGATCGATACGCCCGCGGGCTCAGCCCGAACTCGCGTCGAAACGCGCGAGAGAAGTACTCGGCCGAGGCGAATCCGCACTCGATGGCGACCCGTTCGACGTGGCCGGGACCGCTTCGGGCCGCGAGGATCTCGGCCGCCCGTTCCAGCCGGCGGCGGCGGATCCGGGCGGCCGGGCTCTCGGTGCCGTTGAACGCCCGGTAGAGCTGGCGCAGCGAGATATTGAGCTGCGCGGCGATCGTGGCCGGCGTGAGATGCGGATCGGCGGCCTGCTCGTAGATGATCGCGTCGGTGCGCAGGCGCACGTGCTCGATCTGGGCCAGCTCCGGCCCGGGCCGGCGGACTGCCGTGCGCAGCAACAGCGCGGCGAGCGCGGCGAGGTAGCGGTCGACGCCGATCAGGCTGGCTGAGGTGTTCAGCTCGTCGCCGCCGACGAGCAGCAGGCCGACGGCGGCGCGCAGCAGCTGCGACTGGAACGGGGTCAGGTCATACGACCGGTCGCGCATCTCGCGGATCGTGGCCGCCTCGATGCCGATCGCGGCGAGCGGGATGTTGAGCGTGAAGAGGTGGGTGTTCCCGGCGAACTGTTCGGCGATCTCGTCGCCCGGGTCGTAGACGCGCAGTACCCCGGCGGCGACGCCCACCGGATCGAACACCGAGCCGCCGCCCTCGACCCGCGCCATCAGGTGCACGCCGCCCTCGAACGAGGAGTTGGCGCCGACCCGGGACGGGCGGTAGAGCTCGGCCCCGCTCAGGGTGGAGGCCGACCAGATGCAGCGGTTGCCGCGCAGCCGAGCACCCTTGAAGAAATACGGGGCGCGCCCGGTGCGCAACGGCGAGATCTGCATGCCGAGCGGACCAGTGCGCAGCCGACCGGTCCAGGTGTCCGGATTGTCGGCCGAGACGTCCAGCCACGCGACAGCACCAGGCGGCGGGACATCGAACCGTCCTGGCCCCTCTACCATCGCAGCACCTCCACGAGCGCCCACGGCCCCCCGGCCCCCGTCGTCGAAACGACGGTTCCCGCATCTAACCCGCTCTTGGCGTGACAGAAACGCTAGGGACAGCGCCGATATACCGCAAGCCGTAAATGTCCAGAAGTGACCTTCGGCTCGGTCGGGGCGGGTCGAACGCCGGATACGATCTGCAACACGTTCTAGCCCGACACCAGGAGGAACCGTGCGACTCGGCTATCACACCGGTTACTGGTCGGCCGGGCCGCCCGAAGGGGTCACCGAGGCCATTGCCCACTGCGAACGGCTGGGTTTCGACTCGATCTGGACGGCCGAGGCCTACGGTTCGGACTGCCTCACGCCCCTGGCGTGGTGGGGCGCGGCCACCTCGACCGTCCGGCTGGGCACCAACATCATGCAGATGTCGGCCCGCACCCCCGCCGCGGCGGCCATGGCGGCGATGACGCTCGATCACCTCTCCGGCGGCCGGTTCGTCCTGGGCCTGGGTGCGTCCGGCCCGCAGGTCGTCGAAGGCTGGTACGGCCAGCCCTACCCGAAGCCGTTGGCCCGCACCCGCGAGTACATCGAGATCGTCCGCAAGATCCTGGCCCGCGACGTGCCGGTCACCTACGACGGCGAGTTCTACCCGCTGCCCTATCCCGGCGGTTCGGGGTTGGGCAAGCCGTTGAAGTCGACGGTCCACCCGCTGCGCCAGGACATCCCGATCATGATGGGGGCCGAGGGGCCGAAGAACGTCGCGCTGTCGGCCGAGATCGCCGACGGCTGGCTGCCGATGTTCTTCTCGCCCAAGATGGACAGTTTCTACCGGGCCGCCCTCGCCGAAGGCTTCGCCCGCCCCGGCGCCCGCCGCACGGCCGACGATTTCGAGGTGCCCGCGTTCGTGCCGATGGTGATGCACGACGACGTCGAGCAGGCCGCCAACCTTGTGCGTCCGTCCATCGCTCTCTACATCGGCGGGATGGGCGCGAAGTCGATGAACTTCCACGCCAATCACTTCGCCCGCCTGGGCTACGAGGCCGAGGTCGCCAAGATCCAGGAGCTGTTCCTGGATGGGCGCAAGGCCGAGGCCATGGGCGCGGTGCCCACCAAATTGGTCGAGGACATCGCGCTGATCGGGCCGCCGGCCAAGATCCGCGACGAGTTGCAGCAGTGGCAGTCGACCGTCATCACCAGCCTGATCATCCAGGCCCCGCCGCAGATGGTGCCGGCGGTCGCCGAGCTGCTGTCCTGACCCCCGAGCCGGCGCTCGTCAGGGTGAGGGCGGGGCGGGACTGTCAGTGGCGGTCGTCTCCCCGCCGTCGGTCGGCCCGGGATCGATCGGCGAAGTGGACGGGGCGCCGGTCGGCGCGCCGTCCGTCGAGGACGACCCGCCGTCGGTCGGGCTGATGGACCCGTCGGTCGGCGGCGGGTCGGTGGAGGGCGCGCCGGTGGTCGGCACCGTTGTCGATCGCACCGGCACCGGCGACGTGGGCGGCGGCGCGCCGCGCGGCGGCGCCGGCCGCGGCGGTCAGCCGCGATCGGCGAGATCCTGGGGATGGCTTCGGCGCCGCTCGGCGTCGGTCACGCGCTCCTTGTAGATCAGCCCGAGCTGCCGGGCCCGTTCGCGGTGGTAGCCGAACCGGTCGGCCCTCGACGGCGGGACGCCGGCGCCACTCGGTTCGTAGCCGTTGCGCCGCAGGGCCCGGCCCGCCACGGCTTCGAACAGCCCGATCTCGGCCGGGTCCAGCGTGCGCCGCCAGGCCGCGACCCGCCGTGGGTCGAGCTCACCGCGGGTCCGCGCGTGCCAGCTCTTGCGTGCCGGGACGATGTCGTCGGCCGCGGACGCGTGATCGAGCATGGCCTCGTCGAAGCGCTCGCCCAGGAAGTCGCACAGGACGCCCAGTTCGCGATCCGGGTCGGCGAGCAGGTCCTCGTACCGCAGTCGATGGTAGGTATCGGCCGGCGCCCGCCGGGCGAAGCGGCGCAGCTCGCGGTCGGCCAGCGTCCAGTTCGCCATCGCGCCGTACACCCCCGTCTGCCACCAGTCCACCTTCTTCGACGAGGCGACGCACGATCGGCCGTCACGGACGAGGTGGATGACCTGCGCGGTCGGGAACAACCGCAGGATGAGGTTCAGGTCGCGCCAGTACGAAGGCCGCTTCTCACCCCACCGCGCTTTGCCGCGCGACCGGGCGAACTCGCGCCACACGGTCCCCGCGGCCGAGCCGATCGTCGGCGGCGCAGCAACGATCTGCTCCACGACGGCCGCGCGGTCGAGCCCGAGGTCGCCGAACCGGCTGCCTTTGCCGGTGATGCGCTGGGCCAGCCGGCGGCGGTTGCGTGCATCGGTGAGGTCGCCGAACTCAAGCCGATTGCGGTACACCGGCAGCAGGAACCGCGTCTCGGGCGGCATCGCGATCCGCGGATGTGCGTGCAACATGACGCTCAGCAGCGTGGTGCCCGAGCGCGGGCAGCCGACCAGGAAGATCGGGCGATCAGCGACTGTCATCGCCGGAATTCCTACCCCATTTGGCTCAGAACCCGCTGGGAGCGGCCGCGCGAGTGGCGTCCGACGGTACGAAATTGTCAGCGGGAATGCCGGGAAAACTTGACGTTCGCGCATCCGGGCCGATAGGAACGGCGCAGGAGCTGCACGAAGACCGTGCGGACTCCCGTCTATGGGTTGGAGCAGCATGCAGGGAACGGTCAAGTGGTTCAACGCCGAGAAGGGCTTCGGTTTCATCGCCCCCGATGACGGAAGCGCGGACGTGTTCGTCCACTACTCGGAGATCCAGGGGAGCGGCTTCCGGTCGCTCGAGGAAAACCAGAAGGTCGAATTCGAGGTCGGCCAGGGCCAGAAGGGCCCGCAGGCCCAGGGCGTTCGGGCGCTCTAAGCGACACCGCTCGTAGCGCGCGCTGACGAAGTCTGTCAGCGCGCGCTTCGGGCTGTCGCCGCTCGATCGCGGCCCGATCCTCATTCGGACGGTTCGGTCCG
The DNA here is from genome assembly GCA_963764485.1 of uncultured Actinomycetota bacterium. Classification (GTDB taxonomy): domain Bacteria; phylum Actinomycetota; class Actinomycetes; order Mycobacteriales; family Jatrophihabitantaceae; genus Jatrophihabitans. Next base: position 1,157,250 of record CAVXSM010000001.1, read on the forward strand.
CCGCTCGACCAGAGCGGCCAGGCGCGACAGCGCCTCGGCGTTGCGCCGCACGAGCATCGCCTCGAACAGCGGGTTGTGCAGCCAGTGCCCGGGCCCGGACACCGGCTTCTCGTACATCGTCACCAAGCAGCCGGCGTCCTGGTCGTCGAGCTCGATCACGATCTCGGCCACCCCCAGCGGCCGCCCGCGGGCGATGAGTTCCAGTCGCCGGTTTGGCTCGGTCGCCACCACCTCGGTCTCGTCGCGAGTGACCATCGGCCACACGCCGGACGCGTGGAACAACCGACTTCCCTCGGCCGGCCAGGTGGCCTCGACCGCGCGCACGTGTGACGCGCCGACCACCCAGTTGCTGTAGAGCCAGCCGTCGGCCAGGACGGCGAACGTCGCCGCGCTGGTCGCCCGGATGGTCGTACTGTTCACCGCCACGTCGTGCCCCTTCCCGGATCGGTGAGCAGCCCCACGATTTGCAGCCGGCTGCTGTCAGCCCGGGTACCCGGCGCCGAGCGGTGCTAATCACGTTCCGGGCGCGGACCGGTTCGACGGCCCCGCCGCCGGGTAGGCCACGGGCATGTCCCGCTCCGAACCCGGCCCATCCTCCGCTGGATCCGGGTCGGAGTCCGAAGCGCCGCCCCACGACGCCGAGTTCGAACTGGCCACCCTGTTCAGCCGGCTCGGTCGGGAGCTGTCCTCGCATCGTGGTGGTCTCGAGGATGTCCTGGCGGTCATCACCAAGCGAGCGCTCGAAGCCGTGCCGGCGGCCGAGCACGCCGCCGTCAGCCGGTCGCGCAACGGCCACGGCTTCGAGACGGTGGCCGCCACCAGCCCGGTGCCGGCGCGGGTCGATGACATCCAGTACCGGCTCGGGTCCGGACCGTGCGTCGACGCCGCCCTCGACGACGCGGTGTACCGCATCGGCGAGCTCAGCACCTCGCAGCGCTGGCCGGAGTTCGGCCGGCTCGCGGCCGAGCACGAGGACATCCACAGCATGCTGTCGGTGCGGCTGTTCCTCGAGGACGACGACACCACCGCCGGCCTCAACCTCTATTCGAGCCGGCCCGACGCGTTCGACGAAACCGACGAGACGGTGGCCACGTTGCTCGCCACCCACGGCGGACTCGCCGTCGGCGCAGCCCACAGCCGGGCCAAGGCCGGCAACCTCGAACGGGCGCTGCAGACGAGCCGGCAGATCGGCATCGCCATGGGGATCCTGATGGCGATGCACAAGGTGACCGCCGATCAGGCCTTCGGCCTGCTCCGGGTCGCCAGCCAGAGCACGCACCGCAAGCTCGCCGATATCGCCGCCGACGTGGCCGAGACCGGCGCACTGGAACTGCCCCCGCTGCCCGACCCGCACCGGCCCCTCGGCGGGGTCGCGAACGGAGTCGAGCCGCGCCGCTAGTCTGCCGACATGATCGACCTGCTGACGGAGTCGACCCGGCCGGACGCGCCGGTCGTCGTGGCCGCGCCCGGCGTCGGTGCCGGATTCTGGGCCGGCGGACCGAGCGCGGTCGTCGCCGACGGGATCGTGTGGCTGGCCTACCGGCTGCGCCGACCGGTCGATCAGGGACGCGGTTGCGCCAACGTGATCGCCCGCTCGGTCGACGGCCTGAGCTTCGAGACGGTCGCCACCGTGACCAGCGATCAGTTCAACTGCGCGTCGCTCGAGCGGCCGGCGCTCGTCCGTCGCCCGGACGGCGGTTGGCGGCTCTACGTCAGCTGCTCGACCGCCGGGTCCAAGCACTGGTGGGTCGAGGCCGTCGACGCCGACCTTCCGGCCGATCTGCCGAGCGGGACCCGCACGGTGGTGTTGCCCGGCGACGACGACACCGCGTGGAAGGACGTGGTCGTGCACGCCGATGCGGACGGCTGGCGCATGTGGGCGTGTCGGCACCCGCTCGACGGAGCGAGCCAGTCGGAATAGTCCGCGCCCAGCAATCGGACCAGCCGGGCGTTGTCGGCGGCGAAGTCATCGACCAGTTGTACGCGCTCGTCGCGGCTCAGCCGGGGCTGATCACCGACGCGTATCAGCCGAGCCCCGCGCAGCCTTTCGGCGCCCACGGCAACGCGCGGGCGGCGCGCATCCTCGAGCCGGGATCGTTCACCGCGATCAAGTTCGCGATCGCAACATCGGCCGCCGATCCGCAGACGCGCAAGAAGGTGGCGGCGCCGCACATCGTCGTGAACGACGGCCGGCTGAGTGGACAGATCAGCGCCTGGTCGGCGTCGTGGAACAATTCGTACTTCAATCAGGGTTCCCCTAAACCGGACGGCTCGCGACCCGGGCTGACCACTCCGGTCGGAGGAACCCATGACGCCAAGACGCACGCGTTCGTCCTCACCTGGGCGAGCCAGATCGTCGGTGGCTCGTTCAACGGCGTCTCCGGTTTTGGCATCGGCAAGGCACTTCGAGTCGCGCAGCGGCTCGTTACACATCCGAGGTAGGCAGGTCATGACGATCATCGGGTTCCCGAATCCGGTCAACGAGAAGGCCGCCCGCACGGTCGCGGGCGGCGTCCTCGTACTCACCGTCCTCACGCTGGTGCTCAGTTTCACCGCCGGGCACGCCTGGTTGTGGCTCGTGGCGGTGCTGGCCGCCGGTTTCGTCGCCCGCGTGCTCACCGGTCCCCGGCTGAGCCCGCTCGGCCAGCTCGCAACCCGCGTGGTCGCCCCGCGGCTGGGCGAGCCGAAGCTGGTCGCCGGGCCGCCGAAACGGTTCGCGCAAGCCATCGGCGCCGTCGTCACCCTGGCCGGGGTGGCCTTCCTGGCCGCCGGTCACGCCGGCATCACGCAGGGCCTGTTGGGCCTCATGGTCATTGCCGCCGGCCTCGAATCGATCTTCGGGTACTGCGTCGGCTGCAAGATCTTCGCGCTGCTGATGCGCGCCGGCCTGGTGCCGGAGGAGACCTGCGTGGCCTGTGCCAACATCGCCCTGCACGCATGACCGGAACCGCCGGACCAAGCGGGGCCCAGAGCGTCCAGGCGGCCGACAATGCCGGGCTGCCCGAAGATCCGGTGCCCGCCGCGCTGGTCGTGGGACGGGCGGCAACCCGCGATCTGAGCCCGCACCACGCAGCAACCGAACGACGCGTGGTGAGATGGGGCCGTGGGGCGATACGTGGCGTTCCTTCGCGCGGTGAACGTCGGCAAGCGGCGGGTGGCGATGGCGACGGCCCGCCGCGCCCTGGAGGACCTCGGTTTCCAGGACGTCGCCAGCTTCGCCAACAGCGGGAACTTGCTGTTCAGCGCCACCGGGAAGGCGGCTGCGCACGCAGAAGCGATCCGCGCGCGTCTCGAGGATGAGTTCGGCTTCGAGCTCACGACCTTCGTCCGCACGGCGACGCAGGTACGGGCGCTGGCCGACGCGAAGCCCTTCTCCACGATCGCTGCCGGTCATACGCACTTCGCGCTGCTGCCGCTCACCCGGCTCACCGCGGCGCAGAAGCGAGCCGTCGAAGGTCTGTCGAACGAGCGCGACGAGGTCCTTGTGCGGGGCCGCGATGTGCACTGGCTCATCCGGGCCAAGTCCACTGAGACGACGCTGGGACCGAAGACGTGGCTGCAGGCGCTGCCCGACACCCCGACGACCGCCCGCAATATGACGCTGGTGACGAGGTTGGCGACCAAGCTCTGACGTACTGACCAGGAAGGCGAGGGATTCGTATGTGGGCACAGCTCATCGCCACGCGGTTGAAGCCGGGCCGCGAGGATCAACTGCCGCAGCTGCTCGAGCAGATCTGGGCCGCCGAGTTAGCCGGGTCCGGTCTCGTCCGATCGACGGCGCTGCGGGACCAGAACGATCCCAGCCGGGTGTACATGTTGGTCGTGTTCGACAGCGAAGCCAAGGCGCGAGAGCGCGAGAACGATCCGCGCCGGCAGGAGCTGCTTCGGTCGGTCCAGGCGTCGATGGCCGAAGTCCTTGATGGCCCGCCCGAGTTCACCGACCTCACCGTCGTGGGCGAGCGGCTGCCGTAGCCGGCGTTCGGATCGACACGGTTGTCGCAAGGAGGGAAGACTGGTGCGCATGAACCTCCAAGCGCTGTCGCAGCACACGGGCATACGGCTCGCGGAAGTCGGATACCTGCTCATCGTGTTCGCAGGTGTATGGATCGTCGCGGCTCAGATCCCGCGGCTCAGATTCGCTACCGGTCGAACGTTCGTGGCCGGCACCGCGCTCGTGGCGGGCGGCGTGCTTCTCATCATCGCCACGCACTGGGGCCAGTTCGGCTAGCCGTATTCGCCGCCGGCAATGGCGTCACTCGACGCTGAGTTCACGATCGCGCGGTCATCGGCGAAGGCTCGCCCTGACTGTCAGGTTCGCTTCAGAAGCGGGTTTGCACACTCGTTGGTGACAGTCATCAACGATCGGAGTCCTTGGTGCGCGCGGTGCCAACGGCCCGATGGGGCGTTCTCGCCGTCGGGGTGTTCGCGGTCGCCGTCGCGCTGCGCCTCGGCTTCGTGCTGGGCAGCACGGGCGGCGCGACGGGCAACTTCGGTTACGACCCCAGCGTCTACTACAGCGCGGCGGACGCCCTCATCCACGGCCGGTTGCCCTACCGCGACTTCGTGCTCTTGCACCCGCCGGGGCTGATGATCGCTCTCACTCCGTTCGCGTGGCTCGGCCGGCTGACGACTGATGACACCGGCTTCGTCGCGGCCAACACCGCACTCTCGATCATCGGATCGTTCAACGCTGCACTGGTCGTGCTCGTCGCTCGGCGCATCGGTCTCACGCGGTTCGCGGCCGTGCTCGGCGCCGGCTTCTACGCCGTGTGGGACGGCACTGTGACGTCCGAGATCTCGGCCCGCCTGGAGCCGCTCGGGACCCTGGCCTTCCTGTGCGGACTGCTCCTCCTCCTGCCGCCGGAGCGAGCCGGGCGGCGTCGGATGATTTGCGCCGGCGTCGCGTTCGGGGCCGCGACGTGCGTGAAGATCTGGTGGGTCGTACCTGTTCTCGTGGTCGGCGTGTGGCTGCTGGCCTCGCCGGCCACGCGCCGGCGGGTGCCGCAGTTCGCGGCAGGTGTCGTGCTCGCCGTCGTGGCCGTCGACGGTCCGTTCCTCGTGCTGGCCCCCACGGCGATGTTCCACATGGTCGTGACCGATCAACTCGGCCGCCCCCGCCTCAGCCACTCCGGCCTGATCTACCGGCTGGCCTCGTTCTCGTCGTTGCGGTCGCTGTCGCCGCACGCATCGAGCGGCGTCCTGACCGTGGTGGTCGCGGCGATGCTCGCCGTCGCCGGCATTCTCGTGTTCGCGGCGTGGCGGATCGCGCCGGCCCGGATCGTGGTCGCCGTGTTCGGGGCGCAGATCGTCGTGCTGCTCGCCGCACCGACGTACTTCAGCTATTACTCCGGCTACCCCGCGGCCACGCTGTCACTCCTCCTCGCGGCGGCGGCTCACAGCATCCGCCGGGCCGGGCGAATCCGCTGGTGGACCGCGGCCGGAGCGGCTGCGTCGAGCGCAGTGGTGATCGTCGCCGCGGCGGTCACCGCCTGTGCACTCTTTCGGCGCCCGGACAACCTGATCACGCCGTTCCCCGGCCCGACCCTGGCGTCCAGGGTGGCGCACCTTCGCTGCGTCATCGCCGACTCACCGATGGCGCTGATCGAACTCGACGCGCTGAGTCGCGATCTCGCGAACGGCTGCCCCGACTGGGTCGACGTCAGCGGCCGCACGTACGGCGTGGATGCTCCACCGCACGACGAGTCCATCCTCCGGTCCCACAACGAAAAGTGGCAGGCGGACCTGCGGAGCTACCTACTGTCCGGCAACGCCACCATCATCATTCGACCTGACACCGGCTTCAGCGTTGCGACCAGGCGAATGATCGATCGCCTGCCGGTACTGACCCGCGACGACGGCGTCACGATTTTCCGGGTGCCGGACGCCGATCGGTGACCTCCGGACGCCCGCCTCGCGGCGTCGGCCACGATCCCGTCTCGCGGTGCCGCCCGCGCTCAGGCGCCGGCGGCGCTCACGATCGCGTCGGTGAGGAACCCGGCGATCAGGCCGATGAGCAGTCCGTAGGCGAGCAGGTCCGAGCGGCGGGCCTTGGCGGCGATGCCGACGAGTTGGGTGACCACATAGATGATCGAGCCGGCGGCCAGGGTGAGGAATACGACGCTGACCGCGACGCTGGTGAAGCCGTGTCCGACGATGGTGCCGATGAAAGTGGGGCCGCCGCCGATGAGCGCGAGGCCGAGGAGATAGCCCCAGGACGGGATGCGGGCGTGACCGGCTTCGTCGACGTCACCGGCGAGCGGGGCGACGATGCCGAAGCCTTCGGTGGCGTTGTGTAGCGCGAAGCCGATGACGAGCATCGTCGCGAGCGCGACCTCGTTGCTCGCCGCGGACTGGCCGATGGCCAGCCCCTCGGCGAAGTTGTGCAAGCCGATCCCCACGGCGATGAGCAGGGCGAGCCGGCGGGCGTTGGACGGCGCATCGGTCACGATCGTGGTCGAGCGGGTCTCGGTGAGCACCGAGCCCCCGGCCGAGGTCACCGCGGCGATCGCGGCGGACTCGCTTGCGACCCGCGATGCCGACTTGACCCGGCGCCCCAGGTAGCGCTCCCAGGCGACCAGCGACAGCAGACCGACGCTCAGGCCGCCGACGAACAGCGCCCCGTAGCCGAACGCGTCACCCAGGCCGCCGTGCCCGTCGTGCACGCTGACCAGTGCCGAGTCGATCGGCTCCCACGCCGCCGACAGCACGTCCCAGACCAAGAAGATCAGCACGCCCACCGCGACGCTGTTCAAGGTGATGCGCAGGGTGGGGGCGGGGCGGCGCATGCGGCCGACCGGCATGCCGAGCACGATCGTCACGCCGGCGATCAGCCCCAGCAATAGCGTCTGTCCGAGTCCCACGGCCGCCCTCTCGAAGTCGGTTAGGCAAGCCTAACCATGCCCGGGCCCCCCCGGTCAATCCGCCCGCGCGGTTGAGTGGTGCGAAATACGCTGACTGGCGCGATATTTCGCACCAGTCACGCGATTTCGCACCACTCAACCGTTGAGCGACGGCGTGAGCGAGCCGCGCGGGTCAGCAGCAGGCGGCGGCGCCGACCTCGGCCTGGATGCTGCAGCACACGCCGGCCGCCGCGGGCGGCGGGCACAACACGTCGGCGTCGGCCAGCACGGTGTAGATCTCCCAGTGCTCACCATTCGGCGCGCCCTCAACCCAGAACTTGTCCTGCTTGGCGTAGCAGCACTCGGTACCGCGTTCGTCGATCGAGGCGAAGCCGGCCGCGGCCAGCCGGGTCTGCTCGGCGTCGACCGCGTCGGTGTCGGGCACTTCGACCCCGAGGTGATTGAGGCTGCCACCACGTCCTGGATGCTCGATCAGCACCAGCTTGAGCGGCGGCTCGGCGATCGCGAAGTTGGCGTACCCGGGACGGATCTTCGCCGCCGCGGTGCCGAACAACTTTTCGTAGAAGGCGACCGACGTCGTCAGGTCGTCGACGTTGAGGGCGAGCTGGACACGCGACATGTAAGCCTCCAGAGACTTCGATGATTGTCGATGTCTGTCGAGGTTGCCTCAGACATCGACATCTGTCAATATTGATGTGTGTCGAAGTCCCAGACCCGGCAGCTCGAGGTCATCCCGGCGTTCGTGTGCTGCCCGCCGTTGTCCCGCGAGCCGCTGAGCCAGGCGCAGGCCGAACAGATCGCGCCGATGCTCAAGGCGTTGGCCGACCCGGTCCGGCTGCGCCTGCTGTCGCTCATCGCGTCGCACGAGGGCGGCGAGGCGTGCGTGTGCGATCTCAACGACGCCTTCGCGCTGTCGCAGCCCACGATCAGCCATCACCTCAGGGTGCTGCACGACTGCGGCCTGCTCGACCGCGAGAAGCGCGGGGTGTGGGTGTTCTACCGGGCGCGCACCGATGCTATGAGCGCTCTCGGCGATCTCATCGGCGCCGGCTGACCGTGGCCCCTCCCCTGGCCCGGCGTGCTCTCGCCGAGTTGCTCGGCACCGGGTTCCTCGTCGCGGCTGTGATCGGATCCGGCATCGCCGCAACCCGCCTGTCGCCGCACGACGTCGGCCTACAGCTGCTCGAGAACAGCCTCGTCACGGGCGCCGCGCTGGTCGCGCTGATCCTGGCGCTGCAGCCGGTCTCGGCGGCGTTCAACCCAGTGGTCACGCTGGTCGAGCGGCTGCTGGGCGCAATCGGCTGGGCCGAGACGGCGATACTCGTTGCGGCCCAGTTCCTCGGCGGCCTGCTCGGGGCCATCACCGCCGACGCCATGTTCGACGAGCCGGTAGCGTGGTCGACCCACCACCGGGCCAGCGGCGCGCACTTGTTCGCCGAGGTGATCGCGACGCTGGGACTGCTCATCATCATCTTCGGCGCCGCCCGCTCGGGCCGGTCCGACCGCGTCGCCTACGCGGTGGGCGGATACATCCTCGCGGCGTACTGGTTCACCAGCTCGACCAGCTTCGCCAATCCGGCGGTGACGGTGGCCCGGGCGGTGTCGAACACCTTCGCCGGCATCGCGCCAGAATCGGTCCCCGGCTTCGTCGCCATGCAGCTCGTCGGCGGGGCGGTGGGCCTGCTCGTGATCGTCGTTCTCTTCCCGCATCCCGCCCGGTCGGCCGAGTCACTCTTCCCCGATCCGCGCGAGGTCCGTCGTGATTGACCGTCCCACCGTCCTGTTCGTCTGCGTGCACAACGCCGGCCGATCGCAGATGGCCGCGGGCTGGTTGACCCACCTCGCCGGCGCGGCCGTCAACGTGCGATCGGCCGGTTCCGAGCCGGGCGACCACCTCAACCCGATGGCGGTGCAGGCCATGGCCGAAGCCGGCGTCGACATCGCGGGGGCGCAGCCGAAGATCCTCACGCTTGACGCCGTCGAGCGTGCGGATGTCGTGATCACGATGGGTTGCGGCGACACGTGTGCGGTGTTCCCTGGCAAGCGCTACGAGGACTGGCAGCTCACCGATCCGGCCGGGCAACCGATCGAGGTCGTCCGGGCCGTTCGTGACGAGATCCGGCAGCGGGTCCAGACGTTGATCGACGAACTCGGGCCCGGCCGCGCTCAGGCGTAGGCGTAGTCGTCGAGCGGGAAGCGGTCGGCCTCGCGGAATGCGTTGATGGTCGAGGTGGGACGCAGGATCGCGGCCTCGCCGTGCTGGTTGAAGTAGTAGCTGCGCGCGGTCGAGCAGGAGCCGAGCGCGAAGACCGAGTCCCCGAGCTTGCTGCGCATCCGCTCCAGGAATTCGGCGTTCGCTTCCTCTGACACCTCGAAGGTGGTCGCCCCGCGGCGGTCGAGTTCGGTGAACAGCCGCTTGATGTGGCGCATCTGCGACTCGATGGTCGTGAAGTACGAGAGCCCGCTGTAGGAGTACGGGCTGGACAGCGTGATGTAGTTCGGGAAGTACGGGACGGCTACGCCCTCGTAGGCCTGGAAGCGGTTCTCGCGCCACCACTTGCCGAGGTCACGGCCCCCGCGGCCGAGGACCTCGATGGCCGGGAAGTTGGTGTCCCAGATGTCGAAGCCGGTGGCCAGGATGAGCGTGTCGATCTCGGTGCGGTTCCCGTCGGTCGTGACGATGGCCCCCGGCTCGATGCGCACGATCGGGGTCGTCTCGAGGTGCACGTTCGGACGGTTGAAGGTCGGGTAGTACGTATTGCTGAACGTCGGACGCTTGCAGCCGAAGTCGTAGTCCGGGGTGAGCCGGCGGCGCAGCTCGGGATCGCGGATCTGGCGGTGCAGGTGCGCTTTGGCGATGCGCGCGGCCCCGCGGTTGAGCACCTGGGCCTGCCGGAAGTGCAGCACCGCGCTGATCATCATCACCTCGAGCAGGCTGGTGTTGACCAGCCGCGCGGCCCGTTGCGTGAGCGGCACGCGGGCGAACAGCTGCTGCACCACTTTCGGGATCGGGCCGTCCTGCTTCGGCGTCACCCAGATCGGCGTGCGCTGGTAGACGGTGAGCTCGGCGAGCTGCGGCGCGATCTCGGGGATCAGCTGGACGGCGGTCGCGCCGGTGCCGATCACCGCGGCCCGCTTGCCGTCGAGGCCGTAGTCGTCGTCCCATGCGGTCGTATGGATGATCTTGCCGGCGAACGAGTCGATGCCCTCGATGTCGGGCGTGTGCGGCTGCGACAGGAAACCCGTCGCGGTGAGCAGGTAGCGGGCGCGCACCGTTTCGCCGCCGGCCAGCGCCACGGCCCACAGCTGGTCGTGTTCGTCCCAGCGGGCGCCCTCGACGACGGTGTCGAAACGCATCAACTCGCGCAGCCCGTACTTGTCGGCGACGTGCGCCGCGTAGCGCTTGAGCTCGGGCCCGGGGGCGAACAACCGCGACCAGTACGGGTTCGGCTCGAAGGAGTAGGAGTACGTCACCGACGCGATGTCCACGGCCAGCCCGGGATACCGGTTGACGTGCCAGGTGCCGCCCAGGTCGCTCTCGCGCTCGAGGATCACCACGTCGGGCAGGCCCTGCCGCTTGAGCTGGATCGCGGCGCCCATGCCACCGAACCCAGCGCCGACAATCACCGCATCGTGCACCTCGGACATGCGCCGCTCCCTGCGCCGATTGCAGTTACTGCGACATAAAGTATCAGATAAGTTACTGGGACGTTGCAGCCCGGCCGGGGCTCGAGCTCACGATGTCGCCGGAGTCGCCCGCCGCTTCAGCGCCAACCACCTCGACTCCCACAGCGACCACGAAATCATGGCCGCGACCAGACTCAGCCCCAGGGTCAGGCCGAATTGGACAACCGCGCGGGGTACCGCTGTCGGCAGCGAAGGGAATGTGCGTACAAGTACCCAATGGACGCCGGCGTTGACGACGGGATGAAAGATGTACATCGCGTAGCTGTACTTTCCGAGCGTCCGAAAGAACGAGCGATCGAGGACCGGATGGTCAAGGCTGAGGCAGATGAGGCCCGCGCTGAAGAGTGCCGTAAAGGTAAACCCCAGTGTCACGACCAGACTGAATTTGTCATAACTGGTTCGGCCGAGACTCGTCCAGATCGCGGCCAGGCCGACGACCGCGCCGATCGTGACATAAGGCGCGCTACGCCTTACCCGGTCCCGTAGGGAGTCGTCGATATACGCGATAGCCAAGCCGGCGCCGATCAGGATGGTGTCGCACCTGGTGATGGTGAGATGGCGGATCGTCCAGCCATCCACTCCCCCGCTGGCGAGCGCGATCCGCAGACCGAGGCACAGGACAGGCATGACGATGCACACCTGCAGCAGCCGACGACGGGACAGGAGGAGAACAACGAAGGGCCAGACCAGGTAGAACTGCTCCTCGACGGCGAGGCTCCAGAAATGCCCGAGTCCGTGCAAACGATGGGGTCCTCCCGCCTGAAACCAATTCTGCATGTAGGTCCACAACCAGATCTGGTGGTTGCGGATACCAGTGAGGAACGAAGGCTGCTTGTGCCCGACTACAAGAATCGCCAGAGGTAGAAACACGATCAAGACGATGAGCGTCGCGTAGTAGAGCGGAAAAATCCGAAGAGTGCGATTGGTATAAAAGCGCCGGAAGTAGCTGCCCCTGGCGTCTTCTTTTGCTTTGAGAAGCACGAGCGTGATCAAGAACCCGGAAAGGACGAAGAACAGATCGACGCCGATCCAGAGGGTGCCGTGGATCTCGGAGAGAGTTGTCGCTAGGGGGTCCGTGTGCCGCATGGCCAGGGCGTGGTACCCGACGACCATCAGAATGGCCAGACCCCGCACTCCATCAAGGACTGGGACGCGTTTGCCCGCGCGCAGATCCCCCGGCGACGTCATCGCGGTGGAGACTACCTCAGTGATCGGCGCGGAGATCGCCGAGCCGACCGGCTCTCAGCTTCCCGGCGGTGCGTGCCTGCCCACGCGGGTCGGCTGTCTCGGGCAATCCCGTCCACGTCGACCGAGCGGACGGGCTCCGCAGCGCCCGGCGGCATGACTACGTTGCCGGCGGCTTCTTCGGAGCTCGGTCGCACGCGTACGTCTGCGCCCGGGCGGCGTCGGCGGATAGAGTCGGCCGCTTGAATCCCCTGATGCTGCGCGCGGCCACCAGCGCCGATCTGCCTGCTCTCACCGAGTTGCAACGCGCCTACGACACGGCGTGGTTCGGGGCGCCGGAGAACGACGAGGACGAGGTGCGCGAAGGCCTTGAGACGGCCGACGCGACCTGCGTAGTCGTGAACGGTTCGAGCTGCGTCGGCGCCGGGCTTCGGTGGCGTACCGGGTCGTCGCTGGTGATCCACCCGGATGCCGATTCCGACGCCGTCCAGGCCTTGCTCGTTCCGTGGCTGACCACGGTCGACGCCCCGGGCACCGAGATCCTCGACCGTGAGGTGTCTCTGCGCGCGGCCTTGACGGCCGCCGGGTGGGTGTACGAGCACGCCACGTTCGATCTCATCCGCCCGGTGTCGCCGGAATGGGTGCTTCCGCAGCCGAACTGGCCGACCGGCGTCGCGCTGCGAGCCTTCGACACCGATCATGCCCTCGCGCTGCACGAACTCGTCTACGTCGACGCCGCTTGGGCCGACGTGCGCGGACACCACGCGCGCACGTTCGACGAGTGGCACCGGCTCTTCATCGCCGGTCGTCCGGTGGAGGAAGCGCCCGTTGTTGCGTGGCGCGGCGATCGACCGGCCGGCACCGCGATCGGGCGGATCTTCTCGGACGGCACGGGCTGGGTCGGCCAGCTGGCCGTCGCCCGCAGCGAGCGCGGCCGGGGTCTCGGCCGCGCGCTGTTGCTCGAGTCGTATCGCCGTCGGGTCGCGTCCGGGGCCACCCAATTGGGGCTGTCCGTCGTCGCGACGAATCGCGATGCGCTGCGCCTCTATCTCGGCATCGGCCTCATCGTCGACCGCGAGTGGCAGACCTTCCAGCCGGCAGGAGGCGGACGGGGCGAGTAGCCCCGCCCCGCCCGGGTCGGGGCATCTCTGAATCAGCAGGTATTCGTGACGCCGTTGCCGGTGGCATTTGCTTGGCAATCGTCCGAACCGGCGGTCGCGGTGTTGTCGTCGCCGTTGCCGGCGAAGGCGACACTGCGCAATGCACTCGCTGTTGCGGTGTTCGAGTTGCCATTGCCAGTTGTCGCTTGGCTCAGTTCGCCGCTGGCCGTCGCCTCGTTGTCGTCCCCAGCACCGCTCGCACTGGCAGATAGATCGCCGCTGGCAAGGACTGTGTTCGCGTTTCCGGAGCCGGCCGAAGCCGACGTTGCATAGCCGCTGGCCGTCACCGAGTTGCTGTCGCCCATCTGTACTTGGGCCAAGCTCGTTTCACCACTGGCCGTCACAACGTTGTGGCTCCCGTGGCCGACAGCGGATTGGCTCAGCTTGCCGCTAGCGATGGCAATGTTGCCGGTGTCGCCAGCGTCCAATCCCAGGACGGCTGCGCTTCCGAAGCCGGTGGCGGTGGCGGTGTTGTGCATTCCGCCGCCAATGTCGGCACCACTGAACTCGCCGCTGGCGGTAGCGGTGTTGAACTTTCCGCCGATGGCCGTTGCCCGGCTTCCGGCGCCGGTGGCGTAGGCGTGGTTGTGCGCGCCCGATGCGGTCGCGGAACTGTTGTCGCCCTTAGCAATCGCCAGCGATCCGGCGCCGACCGCGCTGCAGGTAGCGGTTCCTCGTTGGATGAGCACCTTGCCGTTGCTGGCTTTGCACAAGTTCTGGGTCGGCGCTGCTGTTGCCGGGGTGGCGCTCACGGCGAGAACCGCGGCCGGGATCGCCAGGACAACCATCGCGCCCGCGAACAGGCGTCGTCTCGCCGCGCCGGTCGTGCCGCGCTTCCCTACGATGAAGTCAGACATCGGAACCCCCGAATTGAGTTTGGAGAAACGCGGACGCGCGCCCAGTCGTCGCCCCGACGCCTCGGCCAAACACGCCAACTGCACCCCCAGACGGGCTCGAGGTCAAACGCGGGCACGCGAGTGGTTCACCCGAAAGGCACCCCGCCGAATGGCTAGAGCCCACGAAAGCTCAGCAATCGCGCGAACTCTGCCGCTGACCGGCGAGCGCACCGTCCCCGGCGTCCCGGCCGAGAACTATTGGTTCCGGCGCCACGAGATCGCCTACCGGTTCGCGCTGCCGTACGTCGACGGCCGCCGGGTCCTCGAAGTGGGGTGCGGCGAGGGCTACGGCACCGCGCTACTGGCGACGGCCGCGGCCAGCGTGATCGGCATCGACTACGACGCCCTCACGGCCGCCCACGCCGCGGCCGCGTACCCGCAGGCCCGCTTCGTCCGAGCCAACCTCGCCGCGCTTCCAGTGCCGGACGCGACCGTCGACGTGGTGGCCACGCTGCAGGTGATCGAGCACGTGTGGAACCACCCCGAATTCGTCCGCGAATGCCTGCGGGCACTGCGGCCGGGCGGCCGGTTGCTGGTCACCACCCCGAACCGGCTCACCTTCTCCCCCGGCGTCGACGTCCCGGTCAACCCGTTCCACACCAAGGAATTCACCGCGGCCGAGCTGGTGGATCTGCTGGTGCGCTGCGGATTCGCGATCGAGACGGTGTACGGGTTGCACGCCGGCGAACGGCTGGCTGCGCTCGATGCGCGGCACGGCGGCTCGTTCGTCGACGCCCAGCTGGCCGCGCCGCCCGACCGATGGAGCGACCGGCTGCGAGTCGACGTCGAGTCGGTGACGGCCGACGACTTCGAGGTGCGGCCGGCCGCCGCGCGCGACGTCGACGCCGCGCTCGACCTGGTGATCCTCGCCGCCCGGCCGCAGCCCGACCGGCCCGGGCGGGCAGTATTCCCGGCATGACCCGGCTGACGCAGATGTCCGCGACCGCCCTGGCCGCGGCGATCAAGAGCGGTGCCCGCACGTCGGTCGAGGTCGTCGACGCGCACATCGACATCCTGGAGCGGATCAAGGACCTCAACGCCCTTGCCGTCGACCGCTTCGACCTCGCCCGCGACGAAGCGGCCGCGGCCGATGCTCGGGTGCGGGCCGGCGACCAGGACCTGCCGCCGTTTCACGGCGTCCCGGTGACCATCAAGGAGATGCTCGCCGTCGACGGCATGCCGCACACCGGCGGCTACCCGCACCGGCGCAAGTTCCGCGAGACGGCCGACGCCCCGGTCGTGGCTCGGCTGCGTGCGGCCGGCGGGATCGTGCTCGGCGTCGGCAACACCTGCGGCTTCCTGATCTGGATCGAGTCGAATAACCCGCTGTACGGGCGGGTGTCCAACGCCTACGACGCCACCCGGACGGCCGGCGGTTCGACCGGCGGCGACGGCGCGATCGTCGGTTCCGGCGGGGCACCGATCGCCCTCGGCTCCGACCTCGGCGGCTCGATCCGGATCCCGGCGTTCTTCAACGGGGTCTTCGGCCACCTACCCACGCCCGGGCTCGTCCCGCTCACCGGGCACTTCCCGATGCCCGACGGCGAGTTGCGGCACCGGCTGTCGCCCGGGCCGGTCACGCGCCGGGCCGAGGATTTGATGCCGGTGCTGCGCATCATCGCGGGCCCGGACGGCGAGGACCCGTACACCGTCGACCAGCCGCTCGGCGATCCGGCCGACGTCGCACTGGCCGGGCTGCCCGTCGTTGTCTCGACCCACTCGTCGGCGCTGCCGTTGCGGCCGGTGCTGCGCAAGGCGATCGACCGCGCGGCCGAGGCGCTCGCCGACGCCGGGGCCGCCGTCCGGGAGGCGCCGCTGAAGGAGCTGCGCTTCGCGCTGGCCCAGTTCACCGCGACCGCCCTGGCCGAGATCGATCTGCTCGAGTCGTGGGAAGGCATCACCGCGTCGACCCGATCGGACGAGCGGGACAAGGCGCCCCTGCTGGTCCGCGGCCCGGCGACGGTGCTCAAAGTCGTCGATTCGGCTCCGCTCCGCCGGGTCCGCACCCGGGCCGCACGCCGCCTGATCGATTCGGCGCAGCGGGCCAACGACAGCCTGATCGAGTTGATCGGCGACGGCGTCCTGCTCTACCCGCCGTTTCCGCGACTGGCGCCGAAGCACCGGCACACGATCGGGCAGCCGTGGCTCGCGACGAACACCGCGATCTTCAACCTGTACGGCCTGCCGGCGACGCAGGTACCGCTGGGGCTGAGCAACAGCGGGCTGCCGCTAGGCGTGCAGGTCGTGGCGCGGCCGGGGCACGATCACGTCTGCTTCGCCGTGGCCCTCGAGCTCGAACGAGCGCTCGGCGGCTGGATCGACCCCGCGTCCGTGTAGGGCCGCCGAGAGTTCTCAGGATTGAGCATGCGGCGCTGCGCCGCCGATCGGTGCGGGGTCCGGGTCGAGCCCCCGCGGGGGTGCGAACGCGCCGCTGCGCAAACCGGACAGCGTCAGCGGGATGCCGATCACCAGAGCCAGCGACGCCAGCACCAGCCAGAGCCCGGACCAGTCGTAGCCGGCGTCGGCCGCGTTGTCGACGTAGACCGGGCCGACGCGGTCGCAGGCGATGTGCACGCGGCCGGAGAACGTCGCGACGAACGAACCGATCTGGTTGGTGGCCTTCGTTCCGGTCGGCTCGGCCGTCACCGGCAACGCGCCCGGCGCCTGCCCGGGGGCGGCCGCGGTGCACTGCAGGGTGGAGGCCTGCACGCCGAATTCGGCCTCGCGCTTCACACCGCCGGAAATGCTGACCCGGTACGTGTGCCCCGCAGTCACCTGGACGAAGGCCGGCGGCGCCCCACCCGAGGCGTAGGAGTGGGTTTCGGTTCCGGACTGGACGGCATAGAGCGCCCAACTGGCGAACCCGGCCAGCACCAGGGCCGCGCCGGTCACCAGCATGCGCAGCGACGCCGGACGGGGAGCGGACACATCCGAGAGAGTAGTGCCCGTCCCGAAGGTCTAGTGTCCGACGCCGTGCGGGTGCTGATGGTGTCGTGGGAGTACCCACCCCTCGTCGTGGGCGGTCTGGGCCGCCACGTCGAGGCGCTGGCCCGCGAGCTCGCCGCCGGCGGCCACGACGTCCGGGTGGTCACCCGCGGCGACGCGGCCACCGGGAGCACCGAGTTCCGCGACGGCGTTCACGTCGTGCGAGCGGCGGTCGATCCGATCGCGATCGACTTCACCACCGAGACCCTGCTGGCCTGGGCGCAGGCGTCCGAACACGCCCTGCTGCGGGTGGCGCTGCCGCTCGTCCGACGTTGGCGACCCGACGTGGTGCACGCGCACGACTGGCTGGTCGCCCAGACCGCGATCACCGTCGCCGAGACCGCGCGGGTACCGCTGGTGGCGACCGTGCACGCCACCGAGGCCGGCCGGCACCAGGGCTGGCTGCCGCGTCCGCTGAACCTCGCAATCCATTCCGTCGAGCGCTGGCTGGCCCAGCGGGCCGACGCGGTGATCGCCTGCTCGACGACGATGCACGACGAGGTGACGCGGCTGTTCGAGCTACCGCCCGAGCGGGTGCGGATCGTCCCGAACGGCATCGATGCCGGCCGCTGGGCCGCCCCGGCGCGGGCCAGCGCCGCGGTACGCGCGCAGCTGGCTCCGGACGCCCCGCTCGTGGTCTTCGCCGGCCGGCTGGTCCACGAGAAGGGCGTCCAGACCCTGCTGCGCGCGTTGCGCCCGCTCCGCGAGGCCCACCCCGGGTTACGCCTCGCGGTGGCCGGCACCGGCGTGCACGAACCGGCGTTGCGCGCCCTCACCCGCCGGCTGCGCGTCGCCCGCGCCGTCGACTGGATGGGCTTCGTCCCCGAGCCCGAGCTGCCCGCCCTGCTGGGCGCGGCCGACGTCGTCGTCGTCCCCTCGTTCTACGAGCCCTTCGGGATCGTCGCCCTCGAGGCGGCGGTCGCCGCGGCGCCGCTCGTCGTCGCCGAGACCGGCGGGTTGGGCGACCTCGCCACCGCCGGCGTGGCCGCAGCCTCGTTCCCGGCCGGTGACGTCGCCGCGCTCGTGGCCGTCGTGGGCAAGATGCTGGTCGATCCGGCCGGCGCCCGCCGGGGCGCCGCGCGGGCGGCCCGGATCGTGCGCCGCGATTACGCGTGGCCGGCGGTCGCCCGGCTTACCGTCGAGGCGTACGGCAGCGCGCTCGGCTGAGCCAGCGGGCTCAGATGGTCCGGCGGTCCTTGATCACCCGGGCCGGGACGCCGACTGACACCGAGTACGGCGGCAGGTCATGGGTGACCACGGCGTTGGCCCCGACGACCGCACCCTCACCGATCACGACGCCCCGCGCGACCGTCACCTTGGTGCCGATCCACACGTCCGGCTCGATCCGCACCCGCGACTTGGCGATCCCCTGGTCCTTGATCGGCATCGTCAGGTCGGCGAACTTGTGATCGAAGTCCGATACGTAAATGTCGTCGGCGAACAGCGTCGCGGCGCCGATCTCGACGTCGAGATAGCAGTTGACCGACACCCCGCGTCCCAGCACGCACTTGTCCCCCACTGTCAGCGTGCCCTCGTGACAGCGCAGCGCGGTGTTGACGCCGAGGTGGATCCAGCGGCCGAGCACCAACCGGCCGTAGCCGCGCCGGGCATAGATCTCGACCCCGCGGTCCATGAACACCAGGCCGCGCGTGATCACGTGCCGGTTCCGCAGCCGGAACAGGAAGAAGCGCCAGTACCGGGCGAGGTACCACGGGGTGAAGGCCCGGTGCCGGAAGACCCAGCGCACGGACGCGAGGGTGCAGAACCGCGCGCTGCGCAGCTCGGGATCGGCCCGCTGCAGCACCGTCAGGCCGCCAGGCCCAGCGCCGCGAGCACCTCGCGGGGTTCGGCACACACCGGCTCGGCGCCGGCCTTCTCGAGCTCGCCCGGCAGGGCGTAACCCCAACCGGCGCCGACGCACGCGATGCCGTGCTCGCGCGCGCCGATGACGTCGTGCGCGCGGTCGCCGATCATCATCACGCCGGCGCTGGCCGGCGAGCCCAGCCGGCGCAGAACCTTGTCGATCACAAGGGCCTTCGTCGGCAGCGAGCCGTCCAACTCGTCGCCGCCGACGGTTTCGAAGAACTCGGCGAGGCCGAGGTGCTCGACGATCGGGATCGCGTACGACTCGGGCTTGCTCGTGGCCACGGCCAACCGCACACCGGACACGTGCAGCATCGCCAGCACGTCGCGGATGCCGTCGTAGACCGACGTGTCGAACATGCCGCCCTCTCCGTACTTCTGGCGGTAGGCGCCGATGACCGCGTCGAGGTTCGCGGCGCCGCCGATCAACGGTGGCAGCGACTCGTAGAACGGCGGCCCGAGCAGCACTCGTTCAGTGTGGGCGTCGAGCGGCGGCAGCCCGTTGGCGGCGAACGCGTAGCGCAACGACGACAGGATGCCGGGTGCGGAGTCGGACAAGGTGCCGTCCAGATCGAACAGGACGACCTCGTACGCCGCGGAGCCAGCCACGGTCAGGGCTTCACGCCGGTGATCTCGGCGTTGTAGAACAACCCGCGGGGCACCAGGCCCTCGAGCCGCGCGTCGAACGCCGACAACCGCTGCCAACCCTTGAGGGCGAAGTTCGCCCAGCGCATCCCGAGCTTGTCCTTCGGCACCGCGCACTCGAAGGTGCGCACCGGCCAGCCGAACCACGACGCGAAGAGTTCCGACGTGGCGACCCGCACGTCGACCGCACCGGCCCGCTCGGCCAGCTGCTCGAGCGCGCGAGGGTCGAACGTGTGGATATCGACGACGGCCTCGAGCGCGGCGGCCCGGCTGGACTCGTCCAGTTCGTCCTGCGGGCGGCGCCAGGACTCGAAGCGGGGCAGCCGGGTGACGCGCGTTGCCGCCCACCAGGTGAAGCGGGACAGCTTGCGGGCCACGTAGTCGCCGTGCTGGGTGGGCTCGCCAGCGAAGACGAACCGGCCGCCCGGCTTGAGCACGCGCAGGATCTCGGCGAACGCGAGATCGAGATCGGGGATGTGATGCAGCACCGCGTGCCCGATGACGATGTCGAACGTGTCGTCGTCGTAGGGCAGTCGCTCGGCGTCGGCGACGCGACCTTCGACCTCGAACCCGAGACCGCGGGCGTTGCGCTGCGCGACCTCGACCATGCCCGGGCTGAGGTCGGTGACGTGGCCCTCGTCGATGACGCCGGCGAGCTTCAGGTTCAAGGTGAAGAAGCCGGTGCCGCAGCCCAGCTCGAGCGACTTCGGGTAGGGCCAGTCCCCGGATCCGGCCACGTGGACGAAGCGGTCGCGGGCGTAGTCGATGCAGCGCTCGTCGAACGAGATCGACCACTTCTCGTCGTAGGTGCCGGCCTCCCAGTCGTGGTACAGGATGTTGGCCAGCTTCGGGTCGCTCCACGCCGCCTCGACCTCTTCGGCCGTCGCGTGCGGGTGCGGACTTGCGGTCATGCTCTCACTCCGTTCGAGCATGCAGAGCCGCGATGCCATTGGTTCGCTCCGCAAGCATCGCTCATGTGAAGACGGCCTTTCCCGGGCCACTCGCGATGAAGGATCGAATGCCGATGTCGCGATCGTCAGTGGCGAAGACGGAGGCGAACAGATGCGACTCGAGCCGCAAACCGGTGGCGAGGTCGACGTCCAAACCACCGTCGATGGCCGCCTTCGCCGCCGCCAGCGCGAGAGCCGGCCCCTTGGCGAACTTGCGGGCCATCGCGAGCGCGGCGTCATAGACATCGGCCGCCGGGACGACGGCGTCCACCAGACCGATCTCCAGTGCTTCGTGCGCTTCGACGAAACGCCCGGTGTAGATCAGGTCCTTCGCCTTCGCCGGCCCAACGAGCCGAGCCAGTCGCTGGGTGCCGCCCATGCCCGGAATGATGCCGAGCAGGATCTCCGGCTGCCCGAGCTTCGCGTCGTCGGCGGCGACGCGGAAATCGGCGGTGAGTGCGACCTCGCAGCCACCGCCCAGCGCGTAGCCGGTGACGGCGGCGATGACCGGCTTCGGAATGTGCGCGAGCGAATCGATCGACGACATCACCCGATCGGCGTCGCGGACCATGTCGGCGTGACTGAGGTCGGCGAACTCCTTGACGTCCGCCCCGGCCGCAAAGACCTTCTCCCCGCCGTACAGGACGACCGCGCGGACCGCTGGATCGGCGCTCACCGCCGTGGCCGCCGCCCGCAGCCCTTCCTGGACGGCACGGTTGATCACGTTCATCGGCGGCCGGTTCAGGTGGATGGTCGCGACGCCGTCGTTGATCTCGACGTACACGAGTTCGTCGCTCATTGGCCTACCTTCGCTGCGCTCGGTCCGGCCACCGAACGCCGTCCGCGCCGATGACTCGCTCCGCAAGCGTCGCTCATAACACCCTTCCGGTCGTCACCTCGGTCCCCAGGAGCCTACGGTGTAACCGAATCGAGGGAGTCCGCGGATGAACCTGAGCCGGATCGAATCACTACCCGTCGTGCAGGCGGTCGGCGTGCGCTTCCTGAAGGTGCACCAGATGGTTTACGAGCGCACCGGCGGCCGGATCGGGCACCGCCTCGCCGGGACGACGAACCTGCTGCTGCGCACGGTGGGCGCCAAGACCGGAGCGCACCGGACCAACGCCCTGACCTACGCCCGCGACGGCAGCGACTACGTGATCGTGGCCTCGATGGGCGGGGCGCCGCGCTCGCCCGGTTGGTATCACAACCTGCGCGCCGACCCCGAGGCCGAGATTCAGATCGGGACGAGGCGGATCGCGGTGACCGCCCGCACGGTGCTGCCGGGCGACCCCGACCGCGACCGGTTGTGGCAGCTCGCCGATTCGAAGAACGCCGGGCGGTACAGCGCGTACCAGAAGTCGACCGACCGGCCCATCCCGGTCGTGGTGCTGACGCCGCGCTGACCGATCAGGGCGCGGCGGCGCGGGCGAACCAGCGCCCGCCGCGGCGCTCGACCGTCAGGGGCAGCCCGAAGGTCGCCGACAGGTGCTCGCCGGTGAGCACGTCGCGGGCGAGCCCCGAGGCGACCACCGCGCCGTCACGCAGCAACAGCACGTGCGTGATGCCGGGCGGCAACTCCTCCACGTGGTGCGTCACGAGCACGGAGGCCGGCGCGTCCGGGTCGTCGGCGAAGCGGGTGAGGCGGCGCAGGAAGTCCTCGCGCCCGCCCAGATCCATCCCGGCGGCCGGCTCGTCGAGCAGCAGCAGCTCGGGATCAGTCATCAGGGCGCGCGCGATCTGGACCCGGGCCTTCTCGCCCTGGCTGAGGGTGCCGTAGCTGCGGTCGGCGAACCCGCCAACCCCGAGCCGGTCGAGCAGGGCGACGGCCCGCCGCACGTCCACCCGCCCGTAGGCCTCGCGCCAGCGGCCCAGCACCGAGTAGCCCGCGCTGACCACCACGTCCGACACGAGTTCCCGGGCCGGGATGCGATCACCCAGGGCAGAACTGGCGAACCCGATCCGCGGCCGCAGCTCGAAGAGGTCGACCTGGCCGAGCCGCTCGCCGAAGACGTAGGCCGCGCCGGCCGTGGGATGCATCGACGCGGCCGCGATCTGGAGCAGGGTGGTCTTGCCGGCGCCGTTCGGGCCGAGCACCGCCCAGCGCTCGTCCTCTTCGACCGTCCAGTCGATCCGGTCGAGCAGGGTCTTCGGCCCGCGCCGGACCGTCACCTCGACGAACTGCAGCACGGCGTCCGGGTTGATCTCCGGATTCATCCCCGCCACCGGTCAATCAAACACTGTCGTCCGAGTTGTCCGCCCTTCCGGTCGCCATAGCGACCAGAAGGGCGGACAACTCGTGGTGGGGTGGGCTTCAGTCGGCCGGTCCGGTCCCCAGCGTGAGGGTGGCCGTGTGGGACGAGCCGTCGGCCGCCGTCCAGCTGATGGAGGCCTTGGCGCCCGGGCGGTGCTTGCGCAGCTGGACGCGCAGGGCGGCCGGCGTGGTGACCCGGGTGCCGTCGACCGACGTGATCACCGAGCCTTTGGTGATCCCGGCCGCCGCGGCCGGGCCTCCGGGCAGCAACGTGCTCACCGTGGCGCTGCTGGTGACGTCGGGGTCGAGGCCGACCCCGAGAAACGCCGGCAGGCCGATGTGGATCTTGGCGGTCTCGATCTTGGTCTCGATCCGGTCGGCGATCTGCACGGCGCTGTCGATCGGGATCGCGTAGGCCGTCGACTGCGCACGGCGACTGGCCGACGCCGCGGTGTTCATGCCGACGATCTCGCCGGACGTGTCGTAGAGCGGGCCGCCGGAGTCACCGGCGATGATCGTGGCGGCGACCTCGATCAGGCCGGTGAGCTGCTCGCCGTCCTGGCCCGACTCGTCGGTGGCCGTGATCGACTTGTCCAGCCCAATCACCTGGCCGGCCGACGCCCGCAGCGTGCCGGTGCCACCAGCGTTGCCGACGCCGACGATCGAGTCGCCGACCGCGACGTCGGACGAGTCGCCGACCTTCGCGGTGGTGAGGCCCGAGGCGTTGCGCAGCTGGAGCACGGCGACGTCGTCACTGGGGTCGGTGCCGACGACGTCGGCCCGATACGACCGCCCGCTCGACGCGACCGTGACGGTGATGCTCGTCGCGCCGTTGACGACGTGGTTGTTGGTGAGGATCTCGCCGTCGGCGGTGAGCACCATGCCGGTGCCGGCACTCTCCGCGTTCTGGTACTTCAGCACCGAGACGATCGTGACGACGCCCTTCTGCTGCGCCTTCGTGGCCAGCCCGACGCTCGTGGTCCCATTGCCGGTCGATCCGCTGCCGGTCGATCCGCTGCCGTTGGACCCGTTGCCCGCGTTCGGCGTTCCCGGCACCGTGGGCACCGTCGGCACGAGCTGGGCCAGCGATCCGGACCCGGCGACAGTGCCCGTCCCCTGGGCAATGGTGACACCACCGACCACGGCGGCTGCGGTCAGCGCGGCGATGCCGGCGGCGAACACGCGGCGTCGAACGATCCGCGGGCGCGGAGCGTCGGCCGGCGGCGGCGGGGCATAGCCGAACGCGCCGTACTGGCCGTACTGGCCGTACTGGCCGCCGTATTGCGGGTAGCCGGCGGACGGGTCGTGATACGGGTACTCGTGCGTCATGTCCACTACGTAACCTGTTCGACCTCGCAGCTCACTGAGCGTTTCCCATGAGCGACCTGGGAGTGGCGCATCCACTACAGTCCGACCGGTGCTGCCCGACCAGTTGAGTGCCGCGCTGGCCAAACGCCTCGATCGCGCGTGGCCCGGCACCCCGTTTCCCCTCGGCGCCAATTGGGACGGTGAAGGCACCAACTTCGCCCTCTGGTCTACCACCGCTACGGCCGTGTCGGTGTGTCTGTTCGACGCCAACGGCCTCGAGACCCGGATTCGGCTGGCCGATCACACCTATCACGTGTGGCACGGGTACGTGCCCGGCGTCGGGCCCGGGCAGCGCTACGGCTTTCGGGTCGAAGGCCCCTTCGATCCGGCCCAGGGGCTGTTCCACAACCCGCAGAAGCTGCTGCTCGACCCGTATGCCCGGGCCATCGAGGGCGACTTCATCGAGGATCCCTCGGTCTACCCCGGCAGCGGGGCCGACTCCGCGCCCTGCGTGCCGCGCGGGGTGGTCGTGCACGACGGCTTCCCCTGGGGTGACGACAAGCCGCCGAAGGTGAGCTGGGACGACACGGTCATCTACGAGCTGCATGTCCGCGGTTTCACGCGCACCCATCCGGCGATCCCGCCGGAGCTGCGCGGCACGTACTCCGGCCTGGCCCACCCCGCGGCCATCGAGCACCTGCGCTCGCTCGGCGTGACGGCGGTCGAGCTGATGCCGATCCATCACTTCGTGTCCGAGCCGCACCTGCAGCGCCGCGGGGCGCGCAACTACTGGGGCTACAACTCGGTCGGGTTCTTCGCCCCGCACGCGGCCTACGCGGCCCGCACGAGTGGTGATGCCGCCGAGTCGGTACGCGAGTTCAAGGCGATGGTGCGGGCGCTGCACAAGGCCGGCATCGAGGTGATCCTCGACGTGGTCTACAACCACACCGCCGAAGGCGGGCCGGGCGGGCCGATGCTCGAGTTCCGCGGCATCGACAACGGCGCGTACTACCGGCTGGCCGAGGACGATCCGTCGAAGTACGTCGACTACACCGGCTGCGGCAACACCTTCGACCCGCGCCGGCCGTTCCCGCTGCAGCTGATCACCGACTCGCTGCGCTACTGGATCACCGAGATGCACGTCGACGGCTTCCGCTTCGACCTCGCCTCCGCCCTGGCCCGCTCGCTGCACGACGTCGACAAGCTCTCGTCGTTCTTCGACACCATCCACCAGGACCCGATCATCTCGCAGGTGAAGCTGATCGCCGAGCCGTGGGACGTCGGCGCCGGTGGCTATCAGGTGGGCGAGTTCCCCCCGCTGTGGACCGAGTGGAACGGCAAGTACCGCGACACAGTGCGCTCGTTCTGGGCGCACGGGGCCGACGGCGTGCGCGACCTCGCGTTCCGGCTCTCGGGTTCGTCCGACCTCTACGGCGACGACGGGCGGCTGCCGATCGCGTCGATCAACTTCGTGACCGCCCACGACGGCTTCACCATGCGCGATCTCGTGTCCTACGAGCTCAAACACAATGAGGCCAACGGCGAGAACAACCGCGACGGCACCGACGACAACCGCTCGTTCAACTGCGGGGTCGAGGGCGACCCGGCCCCACCTGAGGTCGAAGCGCTGCGCCGCCGCCAGGCCCGCAACCTGCTCGCCACCCTGCTGCTGGCCACCGGCGCGCCGATGCTGGTGGCCGGCGACGAGATGTGGCGCACTCAGCGCGGCAACAACAACGCCTACGTCCAGGACAACGAGATCTCCTGGCTCGACTGGACCCCCACCGAGGCCGGCGACGACATGCTGGCCCTGACCCGGCGACTGATCGCCTTGCGCCGCCGCCATCCCGTCCTGCGGCAGAGCGCCTTCTTCGAAGGGCATCCGGTGGTCGGCGGCGACGGTTGTAAGGACCTCGCCTGGTTCCATCCGGCCGGGCGCGAGATGTCGCCCGACGACTGGTTCGACATCGGCCTGCGGTCGATCGGCATGTATCTCGACGGCCGCGGGCTGCGGCACCGCAATGCGCGCGGCGAGACTATCGTCGACGACTCGTTCCTGCTCCTCCTGCACTCAGGCGACGCCGACGGGATCTTCACCCTGCCGGGCGAGCCCTGGGCGGTGCGGTACGAGCAGGTGGTCGACACGACCACCGTCGGCGGGTTGGCGCCTACGGCCCCGCTGGCGAGCGGCAGCGATCTGTCGATGCGGGCCCGCTCGGTGCTGGTGTTGCGGGTGCTGCGCTGAGCGCGCCGCCGCGCCGCCGGCCCTGACAGACTGGGGGCATGCGTACGCATCCGGAGTGCTGGTTGACGGACATGGACGGCGTCCTGGTGCGCGAAGAGCACGCGCTGCCGGGCGCGGCCGACTTCCTCGCCCGCCTGATCGAGCGCGACCGGCGCTTCCTCGTCCTCACCAACAACTCGATCTTCACGCCCCGCGACCTGTCGGCCCGGCTCGTCCGCTCGGGCCTGAACGTGCCCGAGGAGGCGATCTGGACGTCGGCCCTGGCCACCGCCACCTTCCTGGCCGATCAGCTGCCCGGCGGCTCGGCCTACGTGGTCGGCGAGGCCGGCATGACCACGGCACTGCACGAGGTGGGCTACACGCTCACCGACCGCGATCCCGACTTCGTGGTGCTGGGCGAGACCCGCACCTACTCGTTCGAGGCGATCACCCGCGCGATCCGCCTGGTGGACGCCGGCGCCCGGTTCATCGCCACCAATCCCGACGTGACCGGCCCGTCCGAAGAGGGACCGCTGCCGGCAACGGGCTCGGTGGCGGCGCTGATCACCAAGGCGACCGGTCGCGAGCCCTACTTCGTGGGCAAGCCGAATCCGATGATGCTGCGCAGCGCGATGAACAAGATCGAGGCGCACTCCGAGAACACGGTGCTCGTCGGCGACCGGATGGACACCGACATCGTGGCCGGCATCGAGGCCGGCCTGGACACGATCCTAGTCCTGACCGGCTCGACCCACCGCGCCGACGTCGAACGGTTCCCCTGGCGGCCGGGTCGGGTGCTCGAATCGATCGCGGACGCCATCGCGCTCGTATGAGCACGAATGGAGAAGATTTGTGTCGCACCCCCGCCCTAGTCTGGGATGCCGGCAGTTCCGACCGAATGGGGCAAAAGTGGTAGACGTCATCCGCGCCGAGGGTCTCGTGAAGACCTACGGGACCCTTCGCGCGCTCGACGGGCTCGATCTCGCCGTCCCGCAGGGCACCGTGCTCGGGCTGCTCGGCCCCAACGGCGCCGGGAAGACCACGGCGGTGCGCATCCTCACCACGCTTCTCGTCGCCGACGGCGGGTCGGCCGAGGTCGCCGGTCTCGACGTTCGCCGGCACGCCGCCCAGGTGCGCACGAAGATCGGGCTGTCCGGCCAGTACGCGGCCGTCGACGAGTACCTCACCGGCTACGAGAACCTCGACATGATCGGCCGGCTCTACGGTCTGGGTCGGGCGCGGTCGAAGGCCCGCGCCCGCGAGCTGCTCGATCGCTTCCGGCTCGACGACGCCGCCGATCGACCGGTCAAGACCTACTCCGGCGGCATGCGCCGGCGGCTCGACCTCGCCGGCGCGCTGGTGGCCGCGCCGCCGGTGCTGTTCCTCGACGAGCCCACCACCGGCCTCGATCCGCGCAGCCGCACGGACATGTGGGAAGTCATCGTCGAGCTGGTCAAGGGCGGCAGCACGTTGCTGCTCACCACCCAATACCTGGAAGAGGCCGATCGACTCGCGGACAACATCGTCGTGATCGACCACGGCCGCTCGATCGCCGAAGGCACGGCCGACGAGCTCAAGGCCCAGGTCGGCGGCGAACGCATCGAGGTCGTCGTCGGCGATGCGGCCGACGTGCCGACGGCGCGCGAGATCCTCGGACAACTCGCCGAGGCCGGCGCGTGCGAGGTCGAACAGCACACCCGCCGGCTGATCGCCCCGGTCCGCGGTGGGGCCTCGGTGCTCGTGGAGGCGCTGCGCCGACTGGATGCGGCCGAGATTGTCGTACAGGACGTCGCGCTTCGCCGGCCGACGCTCGACGACGTCTTCCTTATCCTGACCGGGCACCGCACCGAAGACGACGCGCCGGCCGAGCCGGCCGACGAACCACAGAGCGACCTCGTGGAGGCGGCGAAATGACCGCGCAGACTCTTGAGGCGCCGCTCGCCGACGTGCGCGCGCCTGGACTGGTGAAGGCGCTCGCCGACGGAGCCGTCGTCGCGAAGCGCAACCTGATCAAGATCAAACGAGTTCCAGATCTGCTGGTCTTTTCGACGATCCAGCCGATCATCTTCATCCTGCTGTTCGCCTACGTGTTCGGCAGCGCGATTCACCCGGCGGGCATCAGCTACCGCGAGTTCTTGGTCCCCGGCATCTTCACCCAGACCGTGATCTTCGGCGCCACAATTACCGGCGCGGGCCTGGCCGAGGACATGCAGAAGGGCATCATCGACCGGTTCCGCTCGCTGCCGATGTCGAGTTCGGCGGTGCTCGTCGGCCGCACGACGAGCGATGTGCTGAACAACGTCCTGGTCATCGCCATCATGTCCGGCACCGGGTTGATCGTGGGCTGGCGTATCCGCTCTTCGGTGGGCGAAGCGATCGGTGGCTTCCTGTTGCTGCTCGCGTTCGCCTATGCGTTCTCATGGATCATGGCGACCGTCGGACTGATGGTGCCGAGCCCGGAGGTCGTGAACAACGCGGCCTTTATGATCATCTTTCCGTTGACCTTCATCGCGAACACGTTCGTGCCGAGCGCTAACCTGCCCTCGGTGCTCAAGGCGTTCGCGGACTGGAACCCGATCTCGTCGCTGACGCAGGCATCCAGACAGTTGTTCGGCAACACCGGCACCGCGCCGCTGCCGCACAGCCCATGGTCACTGCATCACCCGATCATCTACACGCTGATCTGGATCGTCGGGCTGCTGGCGGTGTTCGTGCCCCTCGCGGTGCGCCAGTACAAGCGCGCGGCCAGCCGCTGACGCCTCGCGCCGCTACGGGTCCAGGCGGGGCACGACCACGCGCAGCTTCTCGGGCAGCACGGTGAACTCGGCCGGCAGCTCGCCGATCACCTCGCCGTCCAGGGCGATCTCGTGGCCGGCGTCGGCCTTGACCCGCAGCGACTGCACCCGCATGGCGTGCACCCCGTGCACCGGGCGGTGCCGGCCCACCACGGTGTCGGCCACCGCCAGCACCACGCGCGCCAATGACAAGTGCTCGATCGCGATCACGTCGAGCAGGCCGTCGGTCATGCTCGCGCCCGGCACCCGCATGCCCAGCACCCCGCCGAAGACCGGCGCGTTGCTCACCGACAGGTGCACCGCGGACACCGTCGTGGTCTCGCCGTCGTGCTCGAGTGTGCACTCGAACGGTTCGTACGAGCGCAGGGCGCGGGCTGCGGCGATCGGATAGGTGAGGCCGCCGAACCGGTCGCGGACCGAACCGTCGGTGGCGTACTCGGCGAAAGCGACATTCAGACCGCAGGTCGCGGCATTCATGAAGACCTGCGGCTCGTTGCCGTTCACCGTGAGCCGGGCCGCGTCGATGGCACACACCCGGCCGTCGACGATCGCCTGGGCCGCCTCGACCGGGTGCGGCGGGATGCCGAGCGATCGCGCGACGTCGTTCGACGTGCCGAGCGGCACGATCGCGAGCAACGCCTCGGTGTCGGCGATGGCGTTGGTAGCCAGGCAGACGGTCCCGTCGCCCCCCGCCGCGATCACCAGCGGTGGTTCGGCGGCCGATCGGATGTGCGCGGCGAGGCCCTCGGCCTCGCTCACGTCGAAGACCTCGTCGATCGTCCACCCGGCGTCCTCGAGCGCGGACCGCGCGTCGTCGAGGCCGTCGGCCGACCCGGAGTCCGCACTCGTCAGCAGGACGGCGTGCCGCGGGATCGCGACATCGATACTCGGAGCCGAGGGGTGGTGCACGGATCGGGCTCGGATGCGCTTCGCGATGCGCGCGGCGATCAGTCCGGACCCCACGCCGATCGCGGCGCCAACCGCGACGTCGCTCGGGTAGTGGACGCCTGTGTGCACCCGCGAGTAGGCGACCGTCGCCGCCATCGGCACTATTACCGGGCCGGCGGCCGGCAGCGTCGAGGTGACCCCGGTGGCGAAGGCGAGCGCCGACGCCGAGTGTCCGGACGGGAACGAGAAGGTGCGCGGCAGCGGGAGCAGCGGCGCGGCCGAACCGATGAAATCGCTGGCCGGCCGGTCGCGTTGCCAGGCGAACTTCAACGGACCGTTGACGAGGGTCGCGGCGATGCCGATGCCGAGCAGCCCGCTCCCGGCCGCGGTGCGTGGCCGGCGCCGGCCGGTCGCGGTGAGCACGCCGGCACACGCGACCCAGATCATCGAGCGGTTGGCGAGCCCGCTCGCGGTCTTCATGACCCGATCACGCGCCGGAGACCGTCCGCGGATCGCCGCGGCGAGGAGCTCCCGGTCGAGCCGGCCGAGGCGGCGGCGGGTGTTCAGCCGCCGGCGGGCGCGCTCGACCTGCCGGTGGGTGATCACCCCGGCCCCGGCAGGAATGGCTGCATGGCGTCGGGGTTCTTGAGCGCACCGGCGCTCACTGCTTGCTCGATCGGCACACCGGCTAGTACCCGTTTCACCGGCACTTCGCACTTCTTCCCGTTGAGTGTGCGCGGAACCTCCGCGATCGCGACGATCTCGTCCGGGATGTGTCGAGGCGACAGGTTGCTGCGGATCGCGGCGCGCAGATCGGCGCGGATGTCGTCGAGCTCGGTCCCCGGGTCGAGCACGACGTAGAGCAGCAGCCGACCCTCGGCGCCCGCGGCCGACGTGTCGATGACCAGCGAGTCGGTGATCCCGGGAAGCTCTTCGACCACGCGGTAGAACTCGGCGGTGCCCATCCGGACGCCGCCGCGGTTGAGCGTGGAGTCCGAGCGTCCGTAGATGACGCAGGAGCCGTCCTCGTTGATCTTGATCCAGTCACCGTGACGCCAGATGCCGGGATAGGTCTCGAAATAGGCCTCGCGCAGCTTGGCGCCGTCGGCGTCGTTCCAGAACGCAACCGGCATCGACGGCATGGGCGCGCTGATGACCAACTCGCCGACCGCGCCGGTGACCGAGCGGCCGTGCTCGTCGAAGGCGTCGACCGCGCAGCCGAGCATTCGGCACGGGATCTCGCCGGCCCGGACGGGCAGCGTCGGTGCACCGCCGACGAACGCGGTGCAGACGTCGGTTCCGCCGGACAGCGAGGACAGCAGGACGTCGGGCTTGACCGCCTCGTAGACCCAGGCGAAACCGTCGGGCGGAAGGGGCGCGCCGGTGGACCCGACTGAGCGGAGGGCAGCCAAATCCAGGTCGGCCGGCCGCAGCCCGGCCTTCAGGCAGGCCTGCAGGTACGGGGCGGACACGCCGAACGACGTCATCGCGGTGCTGGCGGCGAGCTGCCACAACGCGTCCGGCGCGGGATGCATCGGGTTGCCGTCGAAGAGCACGATCGACGCGCCGACGGTCAGGCCGGACACGAGCAGGTTCCACATCATCCAGCCGGTGGTGCTGAACCAGAAGAAGCGGTCGCCGGGGCCGAGATCGAGATGCAGCGCCAGTTGCTTGAGGTGCTCGAGCAGGATGCCGCCCTGGCAGTGGACGATCGCCTTGGGCAGCCCGGTGGTGCCCGACGAATAGAGGATCCACATCGGGGCGTCGAACGGCACCGGCGCGAAGGCGAGCTCGCCCGGGTCGGCCAGCAAATCGGGCCAGCGCTGCGAATCGGGCAGCATCGCGCTGTCGTCGAGATAGGGCACGAGCACGGTGCTGCGCAGGGTGGGCAGATCGGCCCGCAGCGCCTCGACGGTCGCGCTGATGTCGAAGGCCTTGCCGCCGTAGCGGTAGCCGTCGACGGTGAACAGGACGAGCGGCTCGATCTGGGTGAATCGGTCGGCGATCGCGCGAGCGCCGAAATCGGGCGAGCACGACGACCACACCGCGCCCAGCGAGGTCGTGGCCAGCATCGCCACGAGCGCCTCGGGGCAGTTCGGCAGCAGCGCGGCCACCCGGTCGCCCACGCCCACGCCGTGCGCCACGAGCGCGGCGCGCACCGAGGCGACCTCGGCCCGCAGCTGCGCCCAGGTGAGCGTGCGCCGCAGGCCGTCCTCGCGGGCGAACACGACAGCGGCGTCGTCCGGCGCGACCCCGGCCGGCGGGAAGAGCGCGTGCTCGGCGTAGTTCAGGGTGCCCCCGGGGAACCAGCGTGCGCCGGGCATCGTGGCGTCGGCGAGCGACCGGCTGGGCGGCTCGTGCCAGCGCAGGCCGATCCAGGCGGCGAACTCGCCCCAGAATGCGTCCAGGTCGCGCACCGACCAGCGCCACAACTCGTCATAGGACGCGAAGTCATAGCCCCGCTCGCGCAGGTGCTGGGTGAACGCGGTGAGCCGGGCCCGCTCAAGCCGGTCCGGGCTCGGCTCCCACAGCAATTCGCCCTCGGCCGTCACGCGTCGAACCTACCGATTTCCCCGCTCCGAGTTGTCCGCGCTTCGCGGGGGCAGAGCCCCGGATAGCGCGGACAACTTTCGGGCGCCGAAAGTTGTCCGCGCTTCGCGGGGGCAGAACCCCGGATAGCGCGGACAACTTTGGACGGGATGCGGCGGGATGTCTAGGCGGTGGCGACCAGGCCGAGCTCCACCGGTGACACCAGCAGGTCGTTCTTGGGCAGCACCCGCACGGTGTAACCGAAGCCGCCGGTGCGCGCGAGCGGGATCTCGCCCTCGAACCGGTCGGTGGCATCGCCCCGGCCGACCGGCCGCAGCGACACCGTGTCGATGTCGGTGAGCCGGTCATCGGGCCCAGCAGGTCCGAAGACCGCCTGGACGTCGACGTCGTCGGGCGCCAGCCCGGCGAGCGCCACCTCGGCCCGCAGGGTGAGCGAATCGCCCACCTGGGCGTCACCGCCGCCGGAGAGCTGCGAGTCGACGTGCAACACCGCGACCCCGGGCCACTTCGCCTCGAGGTTGTGCCGCCACGCGGCCAGGGTGCGGGCGGCGGCGAAGTCGTCGGCGAACATCCGCTGCGACGACTGGGCGGCCGGCGCATAGAGCCGCCGGACGTACTCGCTCACCATCCGGGTCGCGACCACCTTCGGCCCGAGGGTCTTCAGCGTGTGCCGCACCATCTGCACCCACCGCGTCGGGACGCCGGCCTGCCGGTCGTAGAAGCGGGTGGCCACGTTCTTCTCGATCAGGTCGTACAGCGCCTGCGCCTCGAGGTCGTCACGGTGATCCTGGTCGACGACGCCCTCGGCCGACGGGATCGCCCAGCCGTTCTCGCCGTCGAACCACTCGTCCCACCAACCGTCGCGGATCGACAGGTTCAGCGCGCCGTTCAGCGCGGCCTTCATGCCGGATGTGCCGCAGGCCTCGAGCGGGCGCAGCGGGTTGTTCAGCCAGACGTCGACGCCCCAGTACAGGTAGCGGGCCATGCCGATGTCGTAGTCGGGCAGGAAGGTGATCCGGTGCCGGACGGCCGGGTCGTCGGCGAAGCGGACCATCTGCGCGATCAGCTGCTTGCCCCCGTCGTCGGCCGGGTGGCTCTTGCCGGCGATGACGATCTGCACCGGGTGCTCGGGGTCGAGCAGCAGCGCGCGCAGTCGCTCGGGGTCGCGCAGCATCAGCGTCAGCCGCTTGTACGACGGCACCCGCCGCGCGAAGCCGATCGTCAGCACCTCCGGGTCGAACGCGATCTCCGTCCAGCCGAGCTCGGCCTCCGTCATGCCCCGCACGAGATTCGACTCGCGCATCCGGCGGCGGATCTCGTCGACCAGCCGCGCCCGCAGGGTGCCGCGCACCTTCCACAGCTCGGCGTCGCTGACCCGGTCGATCGCGTCCCAGCCGCCGCCCTCGGCGAGCACGACCGGCCCGACCTCGCGCTCGGCGATGTCGAGGATGTCGCGCGACATCCAGGTTGGTGTGTGAACGCCGTTGGTGACCGAGGTGATCGGCACCTCGGACGTGTCGAAGCCCGGCCACAGGTCGGCGAACATCTCGCGGCTGACCTCGCCGTGCAGGACGGACACCCCGTTGGCGCGCTGGCCCAGGCGCAGCCCCATGTGCGCCATGTTGAAGATCGTCGGATCCTGCTCGGCCCCGAGATCGAGGATCCGCTCGGCCGGCAGCACCCCCATGCCGGTGAGGTGCGCGGCCACGAGTGAGCGGTCGAAGCGGTCGATGCCGGCCGGTACCGGGGTGTGGGTGGTGAACACCGTGCCGGCCCGGACGGCCTGCAGGGCGGCGTCGAAGTCGAGGCCGTAGCCCTCGACCAGCTCGCGGATGCGCTCGACGCCGAGGAAGCCGGCGTGCCCTTCGTTGGTGTGGAAGACGGTGGGGGCCGGCGCGCCGGTCACGGCGCAGTAGGCGCGGATGGCCCGGACCCCGCCGACGCCGAGCAGCAGTTCCTGCTCGAGCCGGTGCTCCTTGCCGCCGCCGTAGAGGCGGTCGGTGACCTGGCGGGCGTCGGCGTCGTTCTCTTCGATGTCGCTGTCGAGCAGCAACAGCGGGACGCGCCCGACCTGCGCGATCCAGATCTGGGCGTGCAGGGTGCGCGACTCGGGCAGCGCGATGGCGACCCGAGCCGGCGTCCCGTCGGGGTTCTCGAGCGCGGTGATGGGCAGGCCCTGCGGATCGAGGGCGGGATAGGTCTCGAGCTGCCAGCCGTCGCGCGACAGCGACTGGCGGAAGTAACCCGAGCCGTAGAGCAGGCCGACCCCGATGATCGGGACGCCGAGGTCGCTCGCGGCCTTGAGGTGGTCGCCGGCCAGGATGCCCAGGCCGCCGGAGTACTGCGGCAGCACCTCGGTGATCCCGAACTCGGGCGAGAAGTACCCGATTGATTCCGGGAACAGCCCGCCCCCGGGGCGTCCGGCCCGGCCGGCCTGGGCCGCCTGGTACTTCTGGTACCACCGCGGCTGGGTGAGGTAGTCCTGCAGGTCCTCGTAGATGTCCTCGAGGCGACGCAGGAACTTGCGGTCGCGGGCCAGCTGGGCAAACCGCTCGGCGCTGACCTCGCCGAGCATCCGCCCGGGATCGTGCCCGCAGTTGTTCCACAGGTCGGGGTCGACCGACTCGAAAAGGTCGAGCGAATCGGTGTGCCAGGACCACCGGAGGTTGGCGACGATGTCGCCCAATCGTGCCAGTTCGTCCGGATATGCGGCCCGGACCGTCAGTCGTCGAAGTGCCTTCACGTGTTCGGACGCTAGCAGTTCCGTAAGGGCTTACGGCAAGTGTTCCCCAGACCCGCGGGCTTGGTGAACACGGCCGTGACCTGGGTAACGTCGTCGGAGTGGTGGGACGACTTGGACTGACCGACGTGACTCCGGTCGTCGGCTCGACCGCGACGGCGCAGTTCCCGGCCCGCGCGGTTGTCGGCGAGCCGATCACGGTTTCGGCGACCGTGTTCCGCGAGGGACACGACGCCGTCGCCGCCAGCGTGGTGCTGCGCGACGCAGCCGGCCGCAAGGTGTCGGTCGTCCGAATGCGCCCCGGCCGCGCCGGCACCGATCGCTGGCACGCCGACATCGTCGCCGACCGTCCGGGCCAGTGGTCGTTCGCCGTGGAGGCGTGGAGCGACCCGATGGCCACCTGGGAACACGCCGTCACCACCAAGATCGAGGCCGGCCAGGGCAGCGACGATCTCGCCAACGACCTCGAGGACGGCGCCCGCATCTTCGACCAATTGGCCCGCACGCTGGCCAAGGCCGAGCGCCCGCGCGCCGTCGCCGCCGCGCGCGCCCTGCGCGACACCACTCTCGATGTGGCGCACCGCGTGGCGCCGGCGCTCGACGCGTACTTGCAACGGGCCGCTCAGGAACAGCCAGTGCGCGAACTCGTCACCGCGTCACCGCGGTACCCGCTGTGGATCGATCGGCCGCGCGCGCTCTACGGCTCGTGGTACGAGTTCTTCCCGCGCTCGATCGGGGCCGAGCTGGCCCCCGACCCGGTCTCCCCGGCCCGCCCGGTGCGGCACGGAACGCTGAAGGACTCGACCGAGCACCTCGACTACGTGGCCTCGCTCGGCTTCGACGTCGTGTACCTGCCGCCGATCCACCCGATCGGCGAGGTTAACCGCAAGGGGCCGAACAACACCCTGGTCGCGGCGAGCTGGGACGTCGGCTCCCCTTGGGCGATCGGCTCGCGCGACGGCGGCCACGACGCGATCCACGCCGAGCTCGGCACGCAGGCCGACTTCACCGCGTTCGTGCGTCGGGCCCGCGAGCTGGACCTGGAAGTGGCGCTCGACCTGGCGCTGCAATGCGCGCCTGACCACCCATGGGTGACCGCGCATCCGGAGTGGTTCACGACCAAGCCCGACGGCACCATCGCCTACGCCGAGAACCCACCCAAGAAGTACCAGGACATCTACCCGCTGAACTTCGACAACGACCCGAACGGGCTGTACGCCGAGTGCCTGCGGGTGGTGCGGCACTGGATCGCGGCCGGGGTGACGATCTTCCGCGTCGACAACCCGCACACCAAGCCGCTGAACTTCTGGCACTGGCTCATCGGCGAGGTGCGCAAGACCGATCCGGGCGTGCTCTTTCTCGCCGAGGCCTTCACCCGGCCGGCGATGATGCACGAGCTGGGCAAGATCGGCTTCCACCAGAGCTACACGTACTACACGTGGCGCACGTCGAAGGACGAGATCGAGACCTACGTCGGCGAGCTGGCCGACGCCGGTCACTACATGCGGCCGAACTTCTTCGTGAACACGCCGGACATCCTGCATGCGTACCTGCAGCACGGAGGCCCCGGCGCGTTCTCGATCCGAGCGGTCCTGGCCGCCATGCTGTCACCCACGTGGGGGGTCTACTCCGGCTACGAGCTGTACGAGCACCTGGCCGTGCGGCCCGGCAGCGAGGAGTACCTCGACTCGGAGAAGTACCAGCTGCGCCCGCGCGACTTCGCCGCGGCGATCGCCGACGGCCGGTCGCTGGCCCCGCTGATCGGCCGGCTCAACCGCATCCGGCGCGAGCACCCGGCCCTGCAGCAGCTGCGCAACGTCCATTTCCACCACGTCGACAGCCCGGACATCACCGCGTTCAGCAAGCGCGACGCCGCCACCGGCGACACCGTGCTCGTCGTCTGCACGGTGAACCCGCACGAGTGGCGCGAGGCCACGGTGACCCTCGACCTCGAGGCGCTCGGCATCGGCTGGGAGGGCGGGTGCACCGTCCGCGACCTGCTCACCGGCGACGAGTACCAATGGGGCGAACACAACTACGTCCGACTCGATCCCAACGCGCGTCCCGCCCACGTCTTCGAGGTCAGCCGCCCGTGATGATCGCCGAGCCCGACTGGTTCAAGCGGGCCGTCTTCTACGAGGTCCTCGTCCGCGGATTCGCCGATTCCAACGGCGACGGCACCGGCGACCTCCGCGGCCTGCAGGACAAGCTCGACTACCTGCAGTGGCTCGGGGTCGACTGCCTGTGGCTGCCGCCGTTTTACTCGTCGCCGCTGCGTGACGGCGGGTACGACGTGAGTGACTTCACCGGCGTGCTGCCCGAGTTCGGCACGATCGACGACTTCAAGTCGTTCCTCGACGCCGCTCACGCGCGCGGCATCCGGGTCATCGTCGACTTCGTCATGAACCACACGTCCGACCAGCACCCGTGGTTCCAGGCCAGTCGCAGTGATCCGGACGGCCCGTTCGGCGACTACTACATCTGGAACGACGACGACCGGCGCTATCCCGAGGCGCGAATCATCTTCGTCGACACCGAGCCGTCGAACTGGACGTTCGACCCGATCCGGCAGCAGTACTACTGGCACCGCTTCTTCAGCCACCAGCCCGACCTCAACTTCGACTCCCCCGATGTGCAGCAATCGATCATCGAGGCGCTGCGGTTCTGGCTCGATCTTGGCATCGACGGTTTCCGGCTGGACGCGGTGCCCTACCTCTACGTCCGCGACGGCACCAACGGCGAGAACCTGCCCGAGACGCACGAGTTCCTCAAGCGGGTGCGCAAGGAGGTCGACCGCGACTATCCCGACCGGGTGCTGCTGTGCGAGGCCAACCAGTGGCCGGCCGACGTGGTCGAGTACTTCGGCGATCCGTCGGTGGGTGGCGACGAGTGCCACATGGCGTTCCACTTCCCGGTGATGCCGCGCATCTTCATGGCGGTGCGCCGCGAGAGCCGCTACCCGATCTCGGAGATCATGGCGCAGACTCCGGCGATCCCGGACAACTGCCAGTGGGGCATCTTCCTGCGTAACCACGACGAGCTCACGCTCGAGATGGTCACCGACGAGGAACGCGACTACATGTGGTCGGAGTACGCCCGCGACCCGCGGATGAAGGCCAACATCGGCATCCGCCGCCGCCTGGCGCCGCTGCTCGAGAACGACATCAACCAGATCGAGCTGTTCACGGCCCTGCTGCTCTCGCTGCCCGGCTCCCCGGTTCTGTACTACGGCGACGAGATCGGCATGGGCGACAACATCTGGCTCGGTGACCGCGACGGCGTGCGCACCCCGATGCAGTGGACGCCCGACCGCAACGCCGGCTTCTCGACCGCCGAACCCAGCCGGCTCTACCTGCCGGCGAACATGGATTCGATCTACGGCTACCAGGTCACCAACGTAGAGTCGCAGACCCGCAACACGTCCTCGCTGCTGCAGTGGATGCGGCGGATGATCCACCTGCGCAA
Organism: uncultured Actinomycetota bacterium; assembly: GCA_963764485.1. Taxonomy (GTDB): domain Bacteria; phylum Actinomycetota; class Actinomycetes; order Mycobacteriales; family Jatrophihabitantaceae; genus Jatrophihabitans. The sequence goes on from CAVXSM010000001.1 coordinate 1,195,702, forward strand.
GGCCAATCCGGCCTTCGGCATCGGCACGTTCTCCGACCTGGGCGGCAGCAACCCGTCGGTCCTGAGCTTCGTGCGCGAGTTCGGCGACGACATCGTGCTCTGCGTCAACAACCTGTCCCGCTTCCCGCAGGCGGCCGAGCTCGATCTCCGCCCGTGGGAGGGCGCGCAGCCGATTGAGCTGCTGGGCGGCGCGCACTTCCCCACCATCGGCGAGCTGCCGTACCTGCTCACCCTCGCCGGCCACGGCTTCTACTGGCTGCGCATACCGCGGGTGCCGCAGCCGACCGGCGAGCCGGCGGCGGAGGACGACGCGTGATGACTCCCGATCAGATCGGCCCGCTCGTGGACGCCTGGCTGCCGACCCAGCGCTGGTTCGCCGGCAAGGGTCGCGCCGCCGACATCACCGTGACGCTGCTAGCCGAACTCGACAGCACACCCCCGGTCTCCATCTGGATCGGTCGGGTCGACTACGGCAACGACGATGCCGAGACGTATCAGGTGCCGTTGGTGGCCCGCAGCGAACCGGTCGAGACGCTCGAGCACGTCCTGCTCGGGACGATCGACACCGACGGCGGCCCGGTGTGGATCTACGACGCCCTGCACGACAAGGACGTCACGCCGGCCTGGCTGGTCGGGATGCGCGACAAGCGCGCCGAGAGTCCGCTGCGCTTCGTCCGCTTCAGCGAGCCGGACGACATCCCGGTCGACGAGCCCAGCCTGGTGCTCACCGGCGAGCAGTCCAACACCTCGATGGTCTTCGGCGACGTCGCCATCATGAAGGTCTTCCGCCGGCTGCAGCCCGGGATCAATCCCGACATCGAGGTGCAGGGCGAGCTGAGCAAGCTGAGTGCCAATCACATCGCCCGGCTCCTCGGCGCGGTCGAGGCCGACATCGACGGTGTGCCGGTGTCGCTGGCCATGCTGCAGGAGTTCATGACCACGGCCACTGATGGGTGGGAGCTGGCCAAGACCAGCGTGCGCGATCTCATGGCCGAGGCCGACCTGCACGCCGAAGAGGCCGGCGGCGACTTCGCCGGCGAGGCTGAGCGGCTGGGCGAGGCCGTGGCCGCCGTGCACGCCGACCTCGCAGTGGCGTTCGGCGTTCGCGAAGCCGCGGCCGACGAGTTGCGCGCCCGCGCCGAATCCATGCAGGAGCGGCTGCAGCAGGCGCTGCCGGTCGTGCCGGAGCTGGCCGAGCTGGCCGACGCGCTCGCCGCCATCTTCGCCGAGGTTGTCGGCCTCGCCGGCTCGGTGACCGTGCAGCGCATCCACGGCGACCTCCACCTCGGGCAAGCGCTGCGTACGGCCCACCGATGGGTGCTGATCGACTTCGAGGGCGAGCCGATGGCCGTCATGAACGCACGGCGCGCGTTCGACTCACCGCTGCGCGACATCGCCGGCATGCTGCGCTCGTTCGAGTACGCGGGCCACCATCGGATCATCGAGACCGGCCACGCCCCGCAACTGGCCTACCGGGCGGCCGAGTGGTCGGCGCGAAATCGCGACGCCTTCTGCTCCGGCTACGCCGCCGCGGCCGGCGCCGACCCGCGCGCACACGGCGTGCTGCTGCGGGCCTACGAGGCCGACAAGGCCGTCTACGAGGCCGTCTACGAGGCCCGCAACCGACCGGCCTGGCTGCCGATCCCGCTCGCCTCGCTCACTCGACTCACCACAATTGGAGAAGGATCTTGAGGCGCAACCACGACGCGATGAGCGCTCGGGCGAAGAGCCGTGCTCACCCGCGGGAGGCGGGTATGGCTCGACAGATCCACCCCAGCGGAGCGAGCGGTGAAGACGGAGAGACATGTTGAGCACAGTTGATAAGACCGAGCTCGATCGGTTGGTGTCGGGGGCGCACCACAACCCGCACGGCGTGCTGGGTGCGCATCCGATCCAGCCGGGGCGCACGGTCATCCGCACGCTGCGCCCCGAGGCCGCCGCGGTGTCGGTCGTCATCGGACGCACCCGCACGCCCATGCAGCGCGTGCACGACGGTGGCGTGTTCGAGGCGGTGGTCGACGGCGGTCCGACCGATTACCGCGTCGAGGTCACCTACGGCGAGCAGACGCACACCGTCGACGACCCCTACCGCTGGCTGCCGACGCTCGGCGAGATCGACCTGCACCTGATCAACGAGGGGCGGCACGAGAACCTGTGGACCGTCCTCGGAGCCCACGTCCACACGTATGAGACCCAGGGCGGCGCGGTCACCGGCACGGCCTTCGCGGTGTGGGCGCCCAGCGCCCGCGGGGTTCGCGTCATCGGCGATTTCGACTACTGGGACGGGCGCGCCCTGCCGATGCGCTCGCTCGGCTCGAGCGGCGTGTGGGAGATCTTCGTCCCCGACGTCGGCGACGGCTGCCGCTACAAGTTCCAGATTCTCGGCGCCGACGGGGTGTGGCGGAGCAAGGCCGACCCGATGGCGTTCGCCTGCGAGGTGCCGCCGGCCACGGCGTCGGTGATCTCGACGTCGCAGTACGAGTGGGCCGACGACAAGTGGCTCGCCCGCCGAGCCGGCACCGTGTGGCACAAGGCGCCGATGTCCATCTACGAGGTGCACATCGGGTCGTGGCGGGCCGGGCTATCGTACCGGCAACTCGCCGACGAACTCGTCGACTACCTCGTCGACACCGGCTTCACCCACGTCGAGTTCCTGCCGGTCGCCGAGCACCCGTTCGGCGGTTCGTGGGGTTACCAGGTGTCGTCGTACTACGCGCCGTCGGCCCGCTTCGGCGACCCGGACGACTTCCGCTACCTGGTCGACACGCTGCACCAGGCTGGCATCGGCGTCATCGTCGACTGGGTGCCCGCGCACTTCCCCAAGGACGAGTTCGCCCTCGGACGCTTCGACGGCACCCCCTTGTACGAGCACGCTGACCCGCGCCGCGGCGAGCAGCCCGACTGGGGCACCTTCGTGTTCGACTTCGGCCGCTCCGAGGTGCGCAACTTCCTCGTCGCCAATGCGCTGTTCTGGCTCGAGGAATTCCACGTCGACGGCCTGCGCGTCGACGCCGTCGCGTCGATGCTCTACCTCGACTACTCGCGCAACCCCGGCGAGTGGGTACCGAACCAGCACGGCGGCCGCGAGAACCTCGAGGCGGTCGCATTCCTGCAGGAGATGAACGCGACGGTCTACAAGCGGGTGCCCGGCGCCGTGACGATCGCCGAGGAGTCGACGTCCTGGCCCGGCGTCACCCGGGCCACCCACCTCGGCGGTCTCGGCTTCGGCTTCAAGTGGGACATGGGCTGGATGCACGACACGCTCAGTTACATCTCGCACGCGCCGGTGCACCGCCAGTGGCATCACAACGAGCTGACCTTCTCGATGATGTACGCCTACACCGAGAACTTCGTCATGCCGCTCTCGCACGACGAGGTCGTGCACGGCAAGGGGTCCCTGCTGAACAAGATCCCCGGCGACCGCTGGCAGCAGATGGCCACGCTGCGCGCGATGTACGCGTACATGTGGGCCCACCCGGGCAAGCAGTTGTTGTTCATGGGCCAGGAGTTCGCGCAGGGCGGCGAATGGGCCGAATCGCGCTCGCTCGACTGGTGGTTGCTCGACGACCCCGGCCACCGCGGCGTGGCCCGCTTGATCCGCGATCTCAACACCACCTACACCGCCACGTCGGCGCTGTGGTCGCGCGACACCACCGAGGACGGCTTCCACTGGATCGACGCCAACGACGCGGCGGGCAACGTCTACTCGTTCCTACGCTTCGGCGACGACGGCTCGGTCGTCGCCTGCGTGTCGAACTTCTCCGCCGTCCCGCACGAGGGCTACCGGTTGGGGCTGCCCTTCGCGGGTCGCTGGGACGAGGTGCTCAACACCGACGCCGACGTGTACTTCGGCTCGGGCGTGGGCAATCTCGGCGCCATCGTGGCCGGCGATCAGCTGCACCACGGCCAGCCCGCGTCCGCGACCGTCCGGGTGCCGCCCCTGGCCACCATCTGGCTGCGCTACATCGGCTGACCCCGCTCCTGCTTCTCCCGCGCCTCCCTCCTCCCGCGCTCTGCGCGCTTCGAACTCTCACACGGGGTAGCCACGCGCCTACTCTGGGTGTAGGTTTCCGTGTCGCGTGTGACAGTCGGGAGATCTGGGGCGTACGAGGACGGGTGATTCGCATGACATCTGTGAGCGCTGTGCGTCGCATGTTCCTACGCGGCGCGCTCGTGGCCGCCCTCGCCGCGACCTGTTTCGTCACCCCGATGACGATGGCCTCGGCCGACACCACGCCCAGCCCGGCCACCGCCGCGGCTGACGCGAAGTCGGTGTTCACTCTGCTCAACGCCGAGCGCAGCTCGCACGGGCTGCCGGCGCTGAGGTGGAACACCAATCTGGTGAGTGCCGCTCACGGGCACAACCTGCGGATGGCCAAGGCCAACGTCTTGTCGCACCAGCTTCCGGGCGAGCTGTCGCTGGGCCCGCGGCTTTCGGCGGCCGGATATCACTGGCGGGCCGCCGGTGAGAACTGCGGATTGACCACCAACTGGAGCCTGGCCGGCATCGAGGCCGTGCAGCGCGCGATGTACGCCGAGGTTGCTCCCAACGACGGGCACCGCCGCGCCATCCTCAGCACGACGTACCGCGACATCGGCATCGACATCGTGATGGACGCCGCCCATCACAAGGCGTGGCTCACCGAGGACTACGGCGCCGCCCTCTGAGCGTGCGCCGAGCCCCGGCCGGTCAGCCGCCGAACTCGAGCAGCAGCAGCGCGAACAGCACTGGCACGACTTGGCGCCAGCGCAGCATGACGTAACGCTCCTGATCGAAGGCGTTGAATTTGCGCAGGTAGCGATACAGGCGCTCGACGCTGATGAGCGGGTCGAGCAGGTGAGCCAAGCCGTAGCCCAGTTTGCCCAGCGCGCCGAGGTGGCCGCGGTTGGCGAACAGGTCGGGGAACGGCGCGAAGGCCAGCGACACCCGCTCGATGCCCTGGGCCGCGCCCCAGTCGACGACCTCGGCGATCAACCGTTCGTCCATTCCGTTGGGCGCACCCTGGGCCCGCAGCGGGAAGTCGAGCGAGAGATCCTGCTTGCCGGCCCACAGGTAGCGGTGGGCCCCGACGAGGACCCCATGCCGGTTGCGGGCGATCGCGATCACGGCGTCCGGCTCGCGGCCGGTGAACAGGCCGCCGAGGATCATCGAGAAGCCGCGCGGCTCGTCGCGACGGGAGCGCTTCATCAGCCCGCGCAGCTCGAAGATCTGCTCAGGCCCGAGATCCCCCTCGCGAATCAGCTCGACCGTGACCCCGGCGTTGCGCGAGCGCTGGATCGCCTGCCGCAAGTTGCGGTAGCGCCGGCCCTGCACAGTGAACTCGGCGCGCTGCACCACGACATCGCGGCCGATCGCCAGGTGCCCGAAGCCATACGTCTCCCACAGCGGCCGGGCGCGCTCGCCGGCGCCGAGGACGGCCATGCGTACGCCGCGCCGACGCGCCTCGTCGACGAAGGCGGCGATGGCGCCGGGCCACGACTCGGCCGCGCCCACCGGGTCACCGCTGGCCACCGCGGTGCCGAGCCGGACGCGGTAGCTGACCGCGGCTTTGCCGTCGGGGGCGAATACGTAGCTCTTCTCCGGCCGCAGGGCGAACGGGGCGAGGGGGTCGCGCTCGCTGACGGCCACGAGATGCCGGACGCGTCGGAGCTCGGCCCCGGACCCGTCGTCGTCGAGCGGCTGCGCCATCAGAACAGCGACCTTGCCAGCTGGCGACGGGCGGCCGGCACCCTCGGGTCGTCGGGACCCAGCAGGTCGAAGAATTCGATCAACCGCTTGCGCAGCCGCTCGCGGTCGTCGCCGCTCGTGCCGACGACCGCGGTGAGCAACCGGTCGAGCGCGCCGGGCACGTCGTTGCCGGCGAAGGCGAGGTCGGCCGCGGCCAGTTGGGCGTCGACGTCGTCGGGCGCGGCGTCGGCCCGGGCGGGGGCGCCCGGGTCAACCGTCTCGAGGCGCTGCAGCAGCTGCACCTGCCCGAGCGCGAGCGCGGCCTCGGCGTTAGCCGGCTCCTGGTCGAGGATGGCCTGATAGCGCTGCGCTGCCGTGGCGTAGTCCCCGGCGTCGAGTGCCTCCTCGGCGGCCACGAAGCGTGGGTCGTCGGGCTCCTCAGGCGGCGCCGGTGGCGCGCCTTCGGCCTCGGCCTCGGCCGGCGCGGCGGCGTCGGCCCCGGGCAAGCCGGCGTCGGCTCCGGGCAAGCCAGCGTCGCGGGCGGCCTGCAGCACCGCGTTGACGAACTCGCGCACCTGCGCGTCGGGCAGCACGCCTTCGAATCCCGGGATGAGCTGCCCGGCGATCACCGCGAACGCGGCCGGTAGGCCCTGCACCTGGAGGGCCTGCGCGATACGCGGGTTGGCGTCGGCGTCGATCTCGCGCAGGACGAGCGCCCCGTTGGCCGAGCGGACGACCGGATCGAAGGCCGCCACCACCTGCGCGCCGGACGCCGCCCGCGGCGAGGTGAGCACGAGCAGGACGGGCACCTGGAACGAGCGGTCGAGCACCTCGACCTGGAAGGTGGCTTCGGTGACCTCGACGACGTAGTCGCCGGCTGACGGGGCCGGGGCTTCGGCGGCCCGCGCGGCCGCCTCGTTACGCGCCTTGACGGCGGCAAGATCGACGGCTCCGGTCATCGCGGCGACGGTGGCCGGACTGGCCGGCGGCGCGCCGCGAGCCGGGGTCCGCCGTGGTGAACCTGGACGCATGTGTCCAGTTTCCCAGACGAGGCGAGCGAACTGTGCCACCGGTGAGTCGTCCCACGCCGATGGGTTGCTGGGAATACCCCGCCGCGGCTCGGTACGGTCGGTCGCGTGACGGTGCGAATCGAGCGCAGTGGGGCCACCGGCGAGGTCTGGACGGTCGTCATCGACCGGCCGGAGGCGCGCAACGCGGTGGACGGCCCGACCGCGGTGGCGCTGGCCGACGCGTTTCGGGCCTTCGACGCCGATCCCGACGCGCGGGTCGGGGTGCTCTGGGGCGCGGACGGAACCTTCTGCGCCGGTGCCGACCTCAAGCAGATGTCGAATCACTTGGACGCCGAAATGACTATGGACGGGCCGATGGGCCCGAGCCGGATGGCGCTCGGCAAGCCGGTCATCGCGGCGATCAGCGGCTTCGCCGTGGCCGGCGGGATCGAGCTGGCGGCGTGGTGCGACCTGCGGGTGATGGAGTCCGACGCCACGGTCGGCGTCTTCTGCCGGCGCTGGGGGGTGCCGCTGATCGACGGCGGCACGGTGCGCCTGCCCCGGATCGTCGGCCTGGGCCGGGCCCTCGACCTGATCCTCACCGGCCGCGCGGTCGGCGCCGACGAGGCCCTGGCGATGGGTTTCGCCAACCGGGTGGTCGACCCGGGACAGGCCCGCGCGGCGGCCGAGCAGCTCGCCGCCGAGATCGCGGCGTTCCCGCAGGCCTGCCTGCGCTCGGATCGCCACTCGGTCTACGCCGGGCTGGGCCGCGACGAGCGAGCGGCGCTCGAGGTCGAGTTCAGGCTCGGCCTGGACTCGGTCCGCACCGAGGGCGTGGCCGGGGCGGCGCGCTTCGCGTCCGGCCAGGGCCGCCACGGCGAGTTCACCTGATCCTCCGTTCACAGTTGTCCGCGCTACACGGCGTCACAGCGCGTCGAAGCGCGGACAACTTTTCGGCCCGCAAAAGTTGTCCGCGCTACACGGGTTGATAGCGCGTCGAAGCGCGGACAACTGTCGGGCGGAGGGGTCAGAAGCGGGCGGGCTCGCGGTACTCGCCCCACATCGGCTTGAACGCATTGCAGATCTCGCCGAGGGTGGCCTCGGCCCGGGCCGCGTCGAGCATCGCCGGCACGGTGTTCCGACCGGCCTCCGCATCGTCGACCATCCGCCGCAGCGCCGCGTCGACGGCGTCCTGATCGCGATCGGCCCGGCGCCGGGCCAGCGTGGCGTTCTGCTCGAGCTCGACCTCGTGCGACACCCGCAGGATCTCGAGCTCGTCGCCGACGTCGCCGTCGAGGACGTTCACCCCGACGACGCGCTTGTCGCCCTTCTCGAGCGCCACCTGGTACGCGAAGGCGGAATCGGCGATCTCGGTGATGAACCAGCCGTCCTCGATGCCGCGCAGCAGGCCGGACATGATCGTGTCGTCACCGCCGAGATCCTTGATCCGGGTGAAGATCTTCTCGGCATCGGCCTCGAGCTTGTCGGTCAGCGCCTCGACGTACCACGACCCGCCGAGCGGATCGGCGACGTTGAGCACGCCGGTCTCTTCGGCCAGCACCTGCTGCGTGCGCAGGGCGATCTGCGCCGCCTTGGCCGACGGTAGGGCAAGCACCTCGTCGAGCGCGTTGGTATGCAGCGAGTTGGTGCCGCCGAGCACGGCCGCCATCGCCTCGACCGCGGTGCGGACGATGTTGTTATCGGGCTGCTGGGCGGTGAGCGACACCCCGGCGGTCTGCGTGTGGAAGCGCAGCCACTGGGCGCGGTCGGTGGTGGCACCGTAGACGTCACGCATCCATCGCGCCCAGATGCGCCGGGCCGCCCGCAGCTTGGCGATCTCTTCGAAGAAATCGATGTGCGCGTCGAAGAAGAACGACAGCCCTGGGGCGAAGCGATCGACGTCCATCCCGCGGGACAGGCCGAGTTCGACGTAGCCGAAGCCGTCGGCCAGGGTGAAGGCGAGCTCCTGCGCGGCGGTCGAACCGGCTTCGCGGATGTGATAGCCCGACACCGACACCGGCTTGTACGCCGGGATGTTGGCGTCGACGTACTCCATCAGGTCGCCGATGAGCTTCAGGTGCGGCTCGGGCGGGTAGATCCACTCCTTCTGCGCGATGTACTCCTTGAAGATGTCGGTCTGCAGCGTGCCGTTGAGCGCGGACGTGTCCGCCCCCTGCCGTTCCGCGGCCACCACGTACATGCAGAACAACGGCACGGCCGGCCCGCTGATGGTCATCGAGGTCGTGGTGTGCGCCAGGTCGATGCCGTCGAACAGGATCTCCATGTCGGCGGCCGAGTCGATGGCAACACCGCAATGCCCCACCTCGCCGAGCGCGCGCGGATCGTCGGAGTCGCGGCCCATCAGGGTGGGCATGTCGAAGGCGACCGACAGTCCCCCGCCGCCCTCGGCCAGGATCATCTTGTAACGCTCGTTGGTCTGCCGGGCGTTGCCGAAGCCGGCGAACTGCCGAATGGTCCACGGCTTGCCGCGGTAACCGGTGGGGTGGATGCCGCGGGTGAACGGGAACTCGCCCGGCCAGCCGATGCGCTCCATCCGATCGTCCGGCCCGGTCGGGCCGTAGACCGGCTCGACCTCTTCGCCGGACAGGGTGGTGTAGTCGCGGTCGGTCTTGCGCGCGGCGTCGTAGCGCTGCTGCCACCGGGCGCGTCCGGCCTCGATCTCGTCCTGATCCATGCCTGCACCTTAGAAAGTGGCCACTGCCAGCGGGTACCCCCTACGTCCCACCAAGTTACTAGGACGTCCTAGCAAATCATAGCGGGCTCAGCCGGACGGTGCCGGCGTCGTGACCGGGCCGAACAGCGGTCATACGTGGACGCGGCGGATCGTGCTGGCGTTGGCGTCCCATACCCACAGGTCGGTGAAGCCGCTGATGACGGCGGTCGCGTCACCGCCGAGACTGACCGTGCGCAGGACCGCGCCGCTGACCGGGTCGAGCCGCTCGACGACGGCGTCCGAACCCTGGAACGTGGCCGGGTCGAACGTGGTGTCGTTGCTCGCCCAGAGCTGGCCGCCGAGGGTCGTTACGCCGCCCGGAACGCCCGTCGAGGGCACAACGTGGTGCACGCTGCCGTTGTCGGCGGCGAGCTGGTAGAACGCCCCGCTGCAGCCGTCGGCGCTCCATACGAAGCCGTCGATCGCGACCAGCGGACCGCAACCTTGGTCGGCCGTCCCCCCGAACGTCGTCGTCGCATTCGTCGTCGGGTCGACCGACTGCAACGACTGCTGATTGGAGCTGACGACGAACAGCTTGGTGCCGTCGTCGGTCAGGTCCTGCGGCCCGCTGCGGAACACGCCGGGCGCGCCGGCCGGGACCGTGGCGACGACGGAGTTTGTCCCAGGATCGATGCGGCTGAGCGATGCGCCGTGATGGTTGGACGACCACAACGAGCCGAACGCCGCGTGCAGCCACTGCGGCTGCAAACCGACACCGATCTCGGCCTGCACGTGGCCGGAGGCGCTGAAGCGCCACACGGCGTTGCCGAAGTAGTCGCTGACCCAGACGCTGCCGTACGCGACGGCGAGGCCACCGGCCGGGAACGACAAGCGCGCAGCCAGGGCCATGTGGTGCGTCACCGGATCGATTCGGTAGAGCTTCCCGTAGTGGAACTCGTCGGCGTCCAACACCCACACCGCGCCGAGACCGGTGGCGAGGCTGTAGTAGCCAGGTGTCACCTTGTACGTCGCGACGACGGCCGACTTCGCGTTGGCGGCGGGAGCGGCGACGGTCAGGCCGGTTGCCAGTGCGACCAGGGCGACGAGCGTTGTCTTCAATCGCTTGCTCATGGGGCGTCCTTTCAGAAGTTCGCGACGCGTTGCAGCGTGGCGTTGTCGAAGTCGCCGACCCAGAAGCTGCCGTCGACGAAATGCGGCAGGATCGTCTGGGTCCCGACGTTGCGCAGCGCAAGTTCCGCGCCCGTGTCTAGATCTCGCTTGACGAGGTAGCCGTGGGTGCAGACGCGGGTGGTGCACCTGAACTCGCCGGTGTAGAGGGCGTTGTTCGCTACGACGGCACCCCAGTCGTGGCGCACCGAGGTCGTCGGGTCGAGGACCGCCGTGATGCGGCCGAGGCTCGCGTCCCACCGGTAGTACTGCGGCGAACATTCGGTGTCGTCGAGCCAGTACCCGCCCGGCACCGGCAGCACGTTGGCGCAGGCAGCGGCGTCGAAGCCGACCCGGTCGTAGTGAACCCGGCCGCTGCGCGGGTTGATCCGGGCGACGCGGCCGCTGCTGGGCATGGAGGCCAGCAACTGGGTGCCGTCGTACGCGAGCTGCCACGGGCTGTCGGAGGTATCCCTCGAGCCGACGGGCACCGTCTGGGCGACCAGGTTGGTCGCCGGGTCGATGCGGATCACGGCCTGCTGGTTGTTCAATGACACCCAGAGGGACGAGCCGTCATCGACGATGCTCGACGGCGAGCGCCCGACCGCGATCCTCGCCGTCACCGTCATCGACGCCGGGTCGATGCGCAATACCTGGTTCTCGAAGTAGGCGACCACCCAGATGGAGCCGGCGGCCGCGACCATCGGCGAGGTGTCGAGCCCGTTGCCGCTGGACGTGCCGTTCGGCAGGTCGACCGAGCCGGTGAGCGTGTTCGTCGCCGGGTCGATGCGGACGAGCGTGGGCGTCTCCGGATTCGGGTCGGCCGGCTCCTGAACGAGCGCATACACGTTGCCGTCGTAGGCGATCGTGTCCGAAACGCAGCACGTCGGCATCGGAATGACCGTCGCGGTGGCGGCCGATGCCGGCGCGGCCAGCGCAAGCATGGTGCCGAGCGCGGTAGCCAGGCCGGCGACGACGCTGATGGGTGTTCGCATGGGTTGCCTCCGAGATGCGACCTGGCCCTCGGCCAGTTGTCGGAACTCTCGGATGTAGCGGTTGCAGCGCGGTTGAAGCTAGGTGCAGATCCGCTGATACGGCCGGTCGCCGACGTAACGCCGCCACTGCGCGCGGGTGATGTCAGCCCCCGCGAGCGCACAAGCAGTGCGGACGAGTTCTCCCGGCGCACCGGCGAAGGTGAACCACCGCTGCAGGTCCGTGTTCGTCTTCCGGGCGTCCGGCGCGAACCCGACGATGCGTCCGGACGGCAGGTACCAGGCGAACAGACCTCCGTTGGTCGCACCCTGGCCGACGGAGACCGGGCTGGCTTCCCGGCTGAGATCGGGCACGCTCCAGAAGTTCAGCGCGCCACCGCTACCCGCCGACACCAGATCGGCGCCAGTCGGGGCGAAGCTCAGCGTCCGGATCGGGCCGGGCTCGGCGACACCCGCCGTCGCGATCTGGTGCAGGGTGCCCGCGTCATACAGAGTGAGCGTCCCGTCATATGTGCCGACGGCCAGGATTCGCCGGTCCGGTGACCAGGCCAACGCGGTCGGACCACTGATGTCGCCCAAACCGGTCTGGGCGACCAGCCGTCCGGTGTGCACGTCGACGAGGCCCAGCCGCGGATTCGCCGGGTTGGTGTCGTTCGGGCCGAGCGTGCCCGGGAACGGGACCGGATGTGGTCCGGTGTCTGCACCACCGAAGATCAGCTTGCCGTCCGGCGCGAACTGCCACGGGATCGCGACGAGTCGCGCGGCGTCGGGCTGCGCGTACTTGATCGTGAAGCTGCGCAGATATCGCCCGGACGGCACGGCGAACACGCCGATCCGCGACGGGCTCAGGTTGACGTAGGCGGTCGCGCCATCCGGCGTGATCGCGGCGTTGGCGCCCTGCACGAAGATCTTCGGCGCGTCGGGCGGCATGTGCAGCACACCTAGTTCGCGGTTCTCGACGAGATCCCACATGACCACCGAGTTGTGGCCGGCGAAGTCCTCCTTGCTGGCGAGAGCGATCCGGCCGTCGTGACTCGCGACCAACTGGTTGAGATACCCGTTCTCAGGCAGCGTCAGGGGCCAGGAGATGATGTGCCCAGTCCGGATATCCACGGCGTAACCGCGTTCCGACGCGGACGGCGCATCCGCCGGTGTCACGCCGAGCGCGAGATCGCCGAACAACTCGGCGCGGTCGGGCGCGTGCAGGTCGGGACCGGTCTCGGTGATCAGCCGTCCGGCGCCCACGCTCCACGACACCAGTTGGCTGTCGAGGCCGCCGGAGTACAGGCCGGTCGCGCGCTGCGTGCCCGACCAGGCCAGCCCGAGTATCGGCCCCGACTCGCCGGTGAACGCCTCGGCGAGCGCCCCGGTGGCCGGTCGGTAGACGTTCAGCGAGCCGCTGAACGACGTGACCGCGAGTTGACTGCCATCCGGCGAGTACGCGGTGGTGCTGATCCCCTGCGGCTGCGCCGGAATCGGAACGGACGGACCGCCCGCTGTCGGGTACACCGAAATGCGGGTCGGGTCGGTTCCGTCCACCACCGCCACCGAGTTCCCGTTCGGCGCGACGGCCAGCGGCGAACTCGGCTCGGCCCGGTGCGGCCCGACGATGTGATCGAGAACGCGCAAGGTGGGAAGCGACCACACCGTCACGCTGCCGTCGGCGTTCCGCACTGCGAGCGCGGTGGCCGAGATGCCGAGCCCGGTCGGGCCCACCGGCACGCGAACCGCGCGCGGCGGCGCGGCCCAGTCGCGTGCGTCGTAGATCCGGATCGCGACGCGTCCGGCGACGTGTCGCTGGCTCAAGACGGCCAGCCAGTGCGCGTCCTGCGACATCACGGGCCGCACTTGGTTGATGTCGTCGTCCTGCGTCAGGACGCGCAACCGACGGTGGGTGACAACGTCCCACACGGCGACCCGGTTGTGGTTCGCGAGCTCGTGCGAGTCAGGACCGGACACCACGAGTTGCCGGCCGTCGGCCGACAGGCCGCTCACGTCGGTCCCGTGCGAGAAGAAGCTGGCCACCTTACGGCGGGTGACGGTGTCGTAGACGCCGATCTGGCGACGATTGTCGATCACCGCCACTCGCGCGCCGGCGGGGTCGGTCGCGATCGACTGGACGCGGTGCTCGGTCGGGACGCGCCAGAGCGCCGACTGGTTGCGCTCCACGACCGACAGCAACGCACCCCGCGTATCAGCGGAGTTCTGCAACCGGTAGGCGGCAACCGCGAGCAGGCTCGAGGTCGCTATGTCGGGCGCGTTCAGCGAGAGGGCGGCAAGTCGGCGCGCGTCAGCGCTCAACGCGGCGGCTCGTGCGTCGTGAGCGGATCGGTCCGCTGAGCTGCGCTCGTGCAGGGCGATGGCGACGCCCACCGCGGCGAGAACGACCATGGCGGCCAGCCCGGTCGCGACGGCGCGGAGCCGGCGGCGGCCGCGGGCCTCGCGCTGTGCCTGTTGCTGCGCCGTGACCAGGTCCGCGTCGGCGGCTGATTCGGATGCGCTGAGGAACTCGCTCTCGGCCGCCGAGAAATCGTCCGGGTGCTCGGCTTGCCAATCCAGCGCCCCCCGCAGGCGGGCGCCGCGGTAGAGATCGGAATCGGGCCGGGCGGCATCGGTCCAGGCCCGAGCCGCGACGCCGAGGTGATCGAGCAGCTCAGCGGCGAGCACCCGCTCCTCCAGCCAGCCACGCAGGCGAGGCCAGTGCACGAGCAGCGCATCGTGGGTCAGCTCGACCCGCTCCTGGGCGACCGTTACCAGCCGAGCGGAGGCGAGCTCGGACAGCACCAACGCCGCGTCGTCGTCGGGCGCCGCGTCGGCCCGACGAATCGGACGCCGGACCCACGCGTCGCCCTCTCGGCCGGCGAGGCGCACAAGCAGCCGCCGCGCCGTCGTGCGTTGCCGCGCGTCGAGGTTGCGGTAGGTGTCTTCGGCCGTCGCCTCGACCGCCGACGCGACACCTCCACCGCGTCGGTACCCGTCCAGGGTCAGCGTCGCTCCGTCCCGGTTCTCCCAGGTGCGCACCAGCGACGCGGACAGCATGGGTAACGCGGCGGGCTGGCCGGCGACGTCGTCGAGCACCTCCTCGACGAGGGCGTCCTCGACGTTCAAGCCGACCCGCTGCGCCGGCTCGATGACCACGCGGCGCAACTCGTCCTCGCGCAGTGGGCCGACGAGCACGGTCGCCGCGCGCGCGTAAGCAGCAAGCGGTTGCACCTCGGCCAGCCGGCCGTAGTAGTCGCCGCGCAGCGCAATGACGAGCCGACCCCCCGACGCGCTGAACTCGTCGAGCCGGTCGACCACGGCGTGACGCTCGGGCGCGGTCAGCCGAGTGAACAGCTCTTCGGCTTGGTCGAGAACGAGCAGGTCGAGCGCACCCAGGCTGCCGTCCGGCGCCGCCTCGCCCGTCGTGATGACCGCGGTGCGCCAGGCGGCCGAGCCGGGCAACGCACCGTTGCGCAGCGTGGCGATCAGGCCGGCCCGCAGCATGGACGACTTGCCGGTGCCGCTCGCGCCGACGACCACGACCGCGCGGTGGTCGGCGAGCAGGCCGACGAGTTCGGCCGTCAGGCGCTCGCGGCCGACGAACAGCTCACTGTCCGCGTCGGAATAGCTCGCCAGACCGAGATAGGGGCAGGCGCCCGTGTAGACCGCACGCACCTGCCCCGGCGCCCGGCGGACGAGCAGTTCGGCGTCCTGGTTCAAGATGCGCAGCTCGAGCTCGCGCAGCGTCGGACCCGGGTCGATGCCGAGATCCGCCGCGAGCGTCTCCGCGGCCCGGCGGTACGCGCGGAGGGCATCGGCCTGCCGGCCGGCGCGGTACAGCGCGACGATCAGCTGCTCCCAGCCGCGCTCGCGGTAGGGCGCAGCAGCGACGCGCTTCTCCAACCCGGCAACGAGTTCCGCGGCCTGCCCGAGGCCGAGCGCGACATCGGTGCACTTTTCCTCGGCGTGCGCCCGCAGCTCGAACAGGCGCAGCCGCTCGGCGACGGAGAACGCGGCATCGGCGAATTCCTCGTACGCCTCACCGCGCCACAAGTCGAGCGCTGCTTCGAGCCGGGCGAGGGCTTCCGCCGGCCGTCCGGCCGAGCCCAGCGCGAGACCGTCGCGGACCGCGGCCTCGAACTGCAGGACGTCGAACTCGTCCGCGTCGAGCTCGAGCCGATAACCGGTCCGGTCCGTGATCAGGACCGTCTCGGCCACGTCCCGGCCCAGGTCGTGGCGCAGTCGGACGATGTGGCTCTGCAGCGTCTTGGCCGCAGTACGCGGCGGTAGCTGGCCCCAGATGTCCTCAATGAGTACATCAGGGGACACAGTCCGCCCGGCCCGGCTGAGCAACGCGCCGAACAGTAGCCGGCGCGCCGAACCGCCGACGGCGACCGGCGTTCCGTCGCCGCGGCGCACGACCAACGGGCCAAGTACCCCGCACCACATCGAGGCGAATCTAGCTCTACCCGCTCGAGGGCGCGCGGTGACGGCGCCGGCGGTGGCGATGGTGACCGGTCGACGCGACCGTCAGGTGACCGGGCCCCCTATCCTGGGCATAGCCATGGACATGAGCTCATCGGGGGGCAACCAGCACCGCCGCCGTCGCACGGCGCCGGCGCTGCTGCTCTGCGCCCTGGCGGCGGTCACCACCGTCAGCGGCTCGGCGCGGCCCCATCAGAGCGCCGCCGGTCACCCCGCAGCGGCCGCCGCTGCCCCCGTGCCGGCCGTGGCGCCGGTCGTGATTCCCGTCCCGCCCCCGGCGGCGCCGAAGCCACCGGGACCGCCGCACGACTACGTCGCGCCGGCGGTGCCGACCGCGATGACCTTTCGGGCCCGCACCTTCACCATCAAGGCCCACGTCTGCGCCATGGCCGCGGTGTTCCCGCTCGATCCGCCCGGCGAGCAGCACCACACCGTCTGCTGGGTGGGCAAGGGCTTCGGGTTCAAGCCGGGCAGTCGCACGGCCACCAGCTACGTCATCGGCCACTCGTGGGCACCAGACCCGCAAGAAGTGCTGAATCAGATCTCCGAGCGCGCCACCCGCGAGATCCTGCACGAACGACCAGTGAAGCTCGACGGTGTCTCGGTCTATCCGGTCAAGAGCCTGATCGGTGCCCGGCTCACGCTGGTCACCCCCAAGGGCCGCCTCGTCTACGCGGTGCGCAGCGGTTACGGCGTGGACAAGGGCAAGTTCGGCGGCGTCAAGCGCACGCTCAACCAGCACGTGCACAACCGGGTCATCCTCATCACTTGCTCCGAAGGCGGCGGGCACGACTACTACTACAACATCGTGCTGGACACCCGGCTCGTGTCGTCGGTGAGCGCCACGGCCCGATCCGACGGCACCGTCGAGCACGCTCCCTGAGCGGTCACCCGCGGGCGCTGAGCGCCGCCTCGATGCGGGCCAACTGCGCCGCCAACCGCTCGATGTCGGCCTTCGTCGCGCTCTGCTCGGAGTCGCGCAGGGTGAGCACCAGCTGCCCGCCGGGCTCGAGGACCCCGCTCTGCACCTGCCCGATGTCGTCACCGTTCTGCAGCCGGACGGCATGGTCGAGCTCGGCGTTGCGCAACCCGACCCGGCGCACCTCGCGTGGCAGCACGGCGCCGTTGGCGATCACCTGGGTCTCGGTGCCGTCGAAGATCTTGCTGAAGAACGCGTTGCGCAGCGCCAGCCGGTTGAGCAGCGCGTTGATGGCGACGAGCGTGACCGCGCCGACGGCGCCGCCGGTCACGCTCAGGTCGTCACCGATGATCGCGTTCTGCACCACGTTCGACAGCAGGAACACGACAGCGATGTCGAGCGTGTTCAACCCGGTCAGCGCGCGCTTGCCCGTCGTGCGGATCAGCACGGCGACGACGGCGTAGACGAGGACGGTGCGCAGCAGCTTCTCGCCCAAGGGGATCTGCTCGACGAAAATGTGGTGCCACATGGCTCACTCCGATCAGCGGGTCACGGCGGGTCAGCGAAATCGCCGGCGTCGACGCGCAACGTCTTGAGGATGCCGAAGAGCCGCTGGAGATCGGTGCCGCTCAGCGCCGACATACCGAACCGCGCGGCGTTGAATTCGGCGGTGGCCTTGTCGGCCACCTCGCGTCCCGCGTCGGTGATCACGGCGAGGACGCCGCGGCCGTCGTTCGGGTTCGGTTCGCGACGGACGAGACCGGCCGCCTCGAGCCGGTCGATGACATTCGTCACCGACGTGGCGTGGACCTGCAGCCGCTCGCCGATCTTGGACAACGGCAGGGCGCCGCCGTGCGAGTGCGTGAGCAGCACGAGCGCCTCGTAGCGGCTGAAGGTGATCCCGAACGGCCGCAACCGCGCGTCCAGACCGGCGATCAGGATCTGATGCGCCCGCATGATCGACGTGACCGCGCGCATCGCAGCGTAAACGTCCGGCGCTTCGTCCGGCCAGTGCGTCTCCCAGAGCGCACCGGCCCGGTCGATGGGGTCGAAGTCGAGCGACGGCGGCATGGGCGCAGCGTAACGATCGCCAGAAAGGTCGGGCTGCGCGACCGGCCCGCCCCGGGCGTAGCGTCTGGGCTCATGAGCGACGCTCTCGACCGCCTCGACCTGCTCGATCTCGCCGACGACCTCGACGACGAGGACCGACTGCTGCGCGACACCGTGCGCAAGTTCGCCGACGACCGGCTGCGGCCCAACATCCGCCAGTGGTTCGAGGACGGCACCTTGCCGGCCCGCGAACTCGCGCAGGAGTTCGGGGCGCTCGGTGTGCTCGGCATGCACCTGACCGGCTACGGCTGCCAGGGCGCCAAGGCGTCGCAGTACGGGCTCGTGTGCACCGAGGTCGAGGCGGTCGACTCCGGCCTGCGCTCGCTGGTCAGCGTGCAGGGCTCACTCGCGATGTACGCCATCTACGCCTACGGCAGCGAGGAGCAGAAGCAGCGCTGGTTGCCCGGTATGGCCGCGGGCGAGCTCATCGGCTGCTTCGGCCTGACCGAACCCGATTCCGGCTCCGACCCCGGTTCCATGCGCACCCGGGCCGTGCGCGACGGCGACGACTGGGTCATCTCGGGCAACAAGATGTGGATCACCAATGGATCCCTCTCCGACGTCGCCGTCGTGTGGGCCCGCACCGACGAAGGGGTGCGCGGCTTCCTGGTCGAGAAGGGCATGCCCGGATTCAGCGCGCCCGACGTTCACCACAAGATCTCGTTGCGGGCGTCGGTCACCAGCGAACTCGTCCTCGACGACGTGCGGGTCCCGGACGCCAACCGGCTGCCCGAGGCCGCCGGACTGAAGGCGCCCCTTGGCTGCCTCACCGAGGCCCGGTTCGGGATCATCTGGGGCGTCACCGGCGCGGCCCGCGACGCACTGGCCGCCACCCTCGACTACGCCACGACGCGCAGCCAGTTCGGCAAGCCGATCGGCGGGTTCCAGCTGACCCAGAAGAAGCTGGCCGACATGGCCGTCTCCCTGCAGCAGGCCCAGCTCACGGCCCGGCGGCTGGGCGAGCTCAAGGACGCCGGCCGCATCGCGCCGCACCAGATCAGTTTCGGCAAGTTCGCCAACGTCAGTGCCGCGCTGGGCATCTGCCGCGAAGCCCGCTCGATCCTCGGCGGCAGCGGGATCACGACCGAGTATCCGGTGCTGCGCCACGCGGTGAACCTCGAGACGGTCTATACCTACGAGGGCACCCACGAGGTGCACACGCTGGTGCTGGGCTCGCGCCTGACCGGCCTCGACGCGTTCCGGTGACCTGGAATTCGTCACATCGACGGCTACTGCGGATCGGTCACGGGGAGGACATGGCGGAGCGGAGTTGACATGATCTAGCGAGGACGGATCGGGGGTGAGCGCGATGTGCGTGCAGGCGCGCCGCGTCTATGCGGCCAGCACCGCCGCGCCAGCTGCCGCCCGCCAGTTCGGGGCCGCTGCGGTGATCGCCTCGATCAGCCCGGCCGGGTGGAACCTGGCCGACGACGCCGCCCTGGTCATCAGCGAACTTGTCAGCAGCGCCGTCAAGGCCGGTGCGATCAGCCTCGAAGTGGTGCTCCATCTGCACCGCGACCGGCTCGAGATCACGGTCGCCGACGACCGCCAGCTGCTCGCGCCCGACCCGCCGGCGGTCCATTCGCGCGAGACACCCGATCCCAGCATGCAGATCGTCACCGCACTCACCTTCCGGCGCGGGGCGCAGGTCGGTGACGACGGCGGTACCCGGGTCTGGGCCCACCTGCGCTGCGATCCCGCGGCGACGACCAACATCGCCTGCGCCGAGCCGGCCGAGAGCTAACCGCCGGGCGCGCGGCAGCGGAAGTGTTCGTAGCTGTAGCTCCAGTGCTCGCCCGGGCTGTGCGCCTCGTCGACGAGTTCGAGGCCGGCGCCGGCCAACCACACGCGGACCTGCTCGAGCTGCGGGTAGTAGTGATAGCCGGCGTCGCGCCGGGTGTCCTCGCCGAGCACAGCCGGCAGCCCCTGTTCGGTGGCCACGGCGAAGGCGTCGAGCAGCGCCTGTTCGTCGGTCATCTCCACCGTCAGATACAACTGCCCGCCCGGCCGCAGCGCTCGGCGCAGCGCCGCGGCGACGAGCGGCCACTCCTCCGGCGGCACGTTCTCCATCGCGTCCACGCACATCGCGGCGTCGAACTCGGCGTCGAAGTCGAGTTCCTGCAGCCCCACCAGCCGTAGATCGGCATCGGGGTACTTGGCCCGCGCCTGCGCGAGCATCCCGGCCGACTGATCGACGCCGGTCACCCGGCGGCCGGCCGCCCCGGCGAGGCCGACGTACCGTCCGGTGCCGCACGCCGCATCGAGGACGCGGCCGTCGGGCGGGCACGAGTCGAGCACCGCCGTGACGAAGCCGCGATGGGTGTCGCTGAGCGGGACGTCGTCCTCGTCGTAGGTCGGCGCGTAGGCGGTGTCGTAGCCGGCGAGAGTGCGCCGCCGCCGATCGGCCAGCCACTCCACCCGGTTCATCCGCGGCCCTTGGGCCAGATCTTGGGCAGCCCGTGGCGGCGGGCCACCATCTGCTCCACCGCGGCGCGCGGCAGGATGCGCCGCAGGGTGAAGACGAAGGGTGCGCGGCTGCCGACGGCGTAGAGCGGCCGCGGCGGGTCGGCGTCGATCGCCCTCAGGATCGTGGCGGCGACCTGCGCGGCCGCGATGCCGCTGCGCTCGTTGGCGTCCAACGCGGCCGATCATGGTGTGGTACTCGTCGGTGTAGCGGCGAGCCGTCGGCCAGATAGTGCGTGCGCCGCTCCCCGATGCCGGTGCTGATCGAGCCGGGCTCGACCGTGGTGACGCCGACCCCGTAGGGCGCCACCTCGCGCCGGGCCGCGTTGGCGAAACCCTTGATCGCCGCCTTCGTCGCCACGTAGGACGATCGGTAGGCCAGCGGGAAGCTGGCCAGCATCGAGCCGACCATCACCACCCGCCCGTAGCCGCGCGCCGCGCATGCCGGGCAGCACGAGCTGGGTGAGGCGCACCGCGCCGAAGACGTTCGTCCGGAACAGCCGCTCGATGGCGTCCATGGGCAGTTCCTCGAGCGGGCCGCTCTGGCTCTCGCCGGCGTTGTTCACCAGCACGTCCACATCACCGGCGGCGTGCGCGCAGGCTTCGATGCTGGCGTCGTCGGCCAGGTCGAGGGCGAGGTACTCGACGCCGGCGATCTTCTCCTTGATCGAGTCGGGATTGCGGCTCGTGCCGAGCACCCGGTAGCCGCGGCTCGACGAGGGCGGTGGCGACCGCGGCTCCGATGCCCGACGAGGCCCCGGTGACGAGCGCGGTGCGGGCCATCAGAGGCTCCCGCGCCAGCGCGCGCCCGGCGGCCCGGCCGGAGAAGATGCAGCCGCCCAGGAAGGTCCCCTCCAGCGCGTTGTACCCGTGCACGCCCCCGCCGCCGAAGCCGGCGACCTCGCCGGCCGCGTACAGCCCGGGGAAGGCCGAGCCGTCCGGATCGCATGACCTGCGAGTCGAGATCGGTCTCCAGGCCGCCGAGCGTCTTGCGGGTCAGGATGTTCAGCCGCACCGCGATCAACGGGCCGTGCGTCCGGGATCGAGCAGCCGGTGCGGCTTGACCACCCGGGTGAGCCGGTCGCCGCGGTACTGGCGGGCGTTGGTGATCGCCATCAGCTGCAGGTCCTTGCCGTACTTGTTGCCGACCTGCGCGTCGCGGGCCAGGACCTCACGCTCGACCGTCGTCGTAGTCGAGCGGCCGGCCGCGCGCGATCTTGTTCATGCCGTCGACGAGCTCGCGCAGCGTGTCGGCGACGACGAAGTCGACTCCGTGCTCCTTGAACGCCTCGACCGGCCCCGGTGCGCCCTTCGGCGGCGCGGCTCTTCAGGGTGAGCTTCAGGTCCTTGCCGGTGATGTCGGGGTTCTGCTCGGAACCCGACAGCGCGAACTCCTTCTCGATGATCGACTGGTTCAGCACGAACCAGGAGTAGTCCTCGCCGGTCGCCAGGATCTCCTTCATCGAAGCGTTCGTGTCGAAGCCCGGGAAGTTCGGGGCGGGCAGCCGCTTGCCGTGCGCGTCGAGCCACAGCGAGGACGGCCCCGGGATGATCCGGATGGCGTGATTGGGCCAGATCGGGTCCCAGTTGATGATGCCTTCGGTGTAGTGCCACATGCGGTCGCGATTGACGATGCTGCCGCCGGCCCGCTCGGAGATCTCGAGCATCCGGCCGTCGACGTGCGCGGGGACGCCGGCGATCATCGTCTTCGGTGGCGGCCCGAACCGGGCGACCGGCCAGTTCTTGCGGATGAGCTCGTGGTTGTGCCCGATGCCGCCCGACGTGACGACGACGGCCGCTGCCCGCAGGTCGAACTCGCCGACCGCGACACGTGAGGTGGCCCGGCCCCGCTCGAGATCGGTCGGCTCGAGCACCGTGCCGCGGACGCCGACCACGGCGCCGTCCTCGACGACCAGCTCGTCGACCTGGTGCCGGAAGGCGAAGCGTGACCAGCCCGCGCTGCTCGGCCTCGAGCACCGGCTCGAGGAATACCCGGACGACCTCGGGCCCGGTACCCCACGTCAGGTGGAAGCGCGGCACCGAGTTGCCATGGCCGGTGGCCGTGCCGCCTCCGCGCTCGGCCCAGCCGACCACCGGGGTGAACCGCAGCCCAAGGGCGTGCAGGTAGTCGCGCTTCTCGGTCGCGGCGAACCGGACGTAGGCCTCGGCCCACTGCCGCGGCCAGTGGTCGTCACGTTCGCGGTCGAAACCGGCCGATCCGAGCCAGTCGGACCGGGCGAGTTCGTAGCCGAGTCCTTGATGCCCATCCGGCGCTGCTCGGGGCTGTCGACGAGGAACAGGCCGCCGAGCGACCAGAACGCCTGGGCGCCGAGGTTGTTGCGGTTCTCCTGGTCGAGCACGAGCACCCGCTTGCCGGCCCGGATCAGTTCGTAGGTGGCCACCAGCCCGGCCAGGCCGGCTCCGACGACGATGACGTCGGGCGCGTTATCGGTCATCCCGGCAATCTATCGGCGAGTTGTCCGCGCGTCGCGGCGCTAGGGCGCCGCGAAGCGCGGACAACTTGCAGGAGGCGGGCCGGGTCAGCCGCGCCGGTCGAGCAGGAACTGGCGCTCCACGGCGTTGTCGGTGAGCACGAGCGCCTCGTCGTAGGCGGCCCGGGCCTCGTCGTCGCGGCCGAGGCGGTGCAGGAAGTCGGCCCGCGAGGCCGATAGGTAGGGGTAGGTGGCGAGCTGCGGCTCGTCGGCGAGGGCGTCCAAGGCCGGCCAGCCCGGCGGCCGGGCCCCGGGCGAACCCGAGCGCGACCGCCCGGTTCAGCGCCACCACCGGTGACGGCCACACGTCGACCAGCACGTCGTAGAGCGACACCACCTCGTCCCAGTCGGTCGCCTCCCAACTGGGCGCCTCGGCGTGCACGGCGGCGATCGCGGCCTGCAGTGCGAATCGCCCGGGCGGGCGGCGGCGCAGCGCATCATGCACGAGGGCGATGCCTTCGCCGATCTCGGCGCGGTCCCATTGGCTGCGGTCCTGGTCGGCCAGCAGGACGAGCTGGCCGGCGCCATCCACCCGGGTCGCGCGGCGGGCGTCGGTGAGCAGGATCAGCGCCAGCAGGCCGGCCACGTCGGCGTCGCCCGGCAGCAGGGCGCGCAGGATCCGGGCGAGATCGAGCGCGCGCTCGACCAGATCACTGCGGCGCAGCCGATCGCCCATCGGGGCGGTGTGCCCGGTCGTGAAGACGAGATGGACCACGGTCAGGATCGCGTCGATGCGGGCCGGCAGCTCGGCGGCCGACGGGACGCGGTACGGGATGCCGGCCGCGGCGATCTTCTTCTTGGCCCGGGTGATCCGGGCGGCCATCGTCGCCTCGCTGACCAGGAACGAGTGGGCGACCTCGGCCGTCGTCAGGCCGCAGAGCAGGCGCAGCGTGAGCGCCACGCGCGCGTCGGGAGCGAGGGCCGGGTGGCAGCAGGTGCAGATCAGCCGCAGTCGATCGTCGGGGATCTCGCCCTCGGCCAGCGCCTGCTCGTCGACGGCGCTGTCCTCGATGTCGTCCTCGACGAGCATCGGCAGCAACCGCTTCCACGTCGATTCGCGGCGCAGCCGGTCGAGCGCGCGATTGCGGGCGGTGGTGGTCAGCCAGGCCGCGGGCTTGGCCGGGATGCCGCGCTCGGCCCAGACCCGTAACGCCTGCGCATAGGCGTCTTGGACGCATTCCTCGGCCAGGTCGATGTCGCGGGTGACGCGCACCGTCGCGGCGAGGACGAAGCCCCACTCGCGCCGGTGCGCGTCCGCGACGGCCGCGGCGACGGCCGGCGTGGTCAACGCCGGCCGCTCGCCCCAAGGGCGTGACTCACTCGAACACCATGATCGGCCGCACCTCGAGCCCGCCGGACACGACCGGGATCTGCTTGGCGATGGCGATGGCCTCGTCGAGGTCGGCCGCTTCGACGAGGTAGTAGCCGCCGAGCGCCTCCTTCGTCTCGACGAACGGCCCATCGGTGACGGTGAAGCCGTCGGCGCCGTCGGGCCGGATGCTGGTGGCCGTCGTCGTCGGCTGCAGGGCGTTGCCGCCGGCGATCGCCGCGCCATTCGTTTCGGCGAAGGCCGTGTGCCCGGCCGAGATCGTGCGAGGGACGTCCGCACTCGCGGCTTCCCAGGCGGCCTCGTCGTCGTAGATCAGGATCAGGTATTGCGACATGTCTGCTCCTTGTGCCATGACCCGCGGTTCGGGCCTTCATCATGACGACGAGCGGCGTGAAGGGGAATCGACAGGCGGCGCCAGGAACTGGCACGCTGGCCGCCCATGGAGTGGAACCTGCGCACCTGTGCCCGCAAGGGCCATGTCACGTATGCGGCCACAGAGCCCGAGTTCCGGGCCAAGCTCGAGGCCGCCACCCCGCTCGGCGACGCGTGGCGCTGCCTGCGCTGCGGCACGTACGTCCTCGGCGAACCGCACGGCACCGGGCCGGCCGAAGATGCTCCGGTGCTGCTGCGGGGCAAGGCATTGCGCAGCGCGTTCATCCTGCGGGCGCTCGCGATCGAGCGCTGGGTGCGCGGGGTGATCCTCGTGCTGCTGGCCGTGGCGGTGTTCAAGCTGAAGAGCACCCAGGTCAGCATCAAGGAGCTGTTCGACCGCGACCTCAGCTCGCTGAAGCCGTTCTTCAAGCAGATCCATTTCAATGTCTCGGACTCGGCGACCGTCCACTCGATCCAGAAGGTGCTGGACGCCAAGTCGTCGACGCTGAACCTGATCGCGTTCGGCATCCTGTTCTACGGGCTGCTGCAGGTCCTCGAGGGCATCGGCCTGTGGTCGCTCAAGCGCTGGGGCGAGTACGTCGCCGTCGTCGGCACGACGCTGTTCATCCCGCTCGAGGTGTACGAGCTCACCGAGAAGATCAGCTGGCTCAAGATCGGCAGTGCTCGCGGTGAACCTGGCCGCGGTGCTCTACCTGCTGCTGTCCAAGCGGCTGTTCGGCCTGCGCGGTGGGCACGCGGCGTACGAGGCGGCGCTGCACGAGGTGTCCCTGCTCGAGGTCGAGGAGTCGTCCGCGGTGCCGGCCTGACGGTGATCAGGCGAGGCAGGCGTACACGGCCGTGCGCACCGAGACCTCGCGCGGGTCGTCGCTGAGCCGGATGCCGAGCCGGTTCGGCGTGTAGGCGTAGCCGACCTTCAGGTCCGGGTCGGCGAACCCGAACGAGCCGCCGAGCCCCGGGGTGCCGAAGGCCCGGCCGCCGGGCGAACCGAACCAGAACTCCGGCACCGGCCGGCTGAAGCCGAGGGCGTACGCGCGCCGGGCCCGCAGCAGCAGGTCGGTGCGCGCGGGTGCTGTCACCGGCGTGGCCAGCTCGGCGAGGGTGACGGCGTCGATGGGCAGCTTCGGCGCGGCGCTGGCCGCGGCGCCGTACAGCGCGGCGATCGACCGCGCCGTGCCGACGCCGTTGGACGACGGCAGCTCCGGGGCCAGGACGTGCCGCTGGGTGAAGTTCTCGGCCTGGCCAGCGCCGGATTCGACAGCGAGCGCGACGTCGGGCTGCGCCGGTTCGCCAGCTGCCGGGCCAGCGGCCACGGCACACCGGGGAGCTGCCGCAGCGCCGCGCTCGGCGCGAGCCGGCCGAGCACCGCGATCTCGTCGAGATCGACGTCGTCGGGCAGGCCGATGTAGAGCGACAGGCCGAGCGGCGCGACGAAGTCCTCGGCCAGGATCGTGCCGATGGTGCGGTGTTGCGGGTCGACGCGGCGCGCGAGCTCGTTCTGGAAGAACCCCAAGCTGACGGCGTGGTAGCCGCGCCGCGTCCCGGGCACCCAGGCCGGCCGCTGCGCGGCGAGGATCGTCGCGAGGCGGTCGAGGTCGTGCAGGTCCTTCGAGCGCAGCTGGGTGTCGAGCACGGCGAGGCCGGCCTCGTGGGCCAGCAGCTGCCGCACGGTGATCGCGTCCTTGCCCTCGGCCGCGAACTCCGGCCAGTAGTGCGCGACCGTCTCGTCCCAGTCGAGGAGCCCCTTCGAGCGCAGCGAGGCGAGCACGAGCGCCGAGATGCCCTTGGTCGTGGAGAACACCGGCACCATCGTGTCGCGCTCCCAGCCCCGGCGCTGCCCGCTGTCGCGCAGCCCGCCCCACAGGTCGACGACCGGGTGGCCGTCGCGGTGGACGGCCAGCGCCGCACCGACGTCGCCGCGCCGCTCGAAGTTGCGGCGGAACTCGTCGGCGACCCGCCCGAACCCCTCGTCGACCCCGCCGCCGATGACTGCGCTCATGCGTCCTCCGACCCGCGTCCGGCTGCCTGAACGAGTCGACGCTACCCGCGGGTAGCCGACCCGATCGGCGCCGGCCCGGGCCGTCGGCCAGGATGGACGGGTGCCCGACAACGATCTGCTGCCGCTGCTGCGCGAGCGGCTGCTGGGCATGTACTCACCGCTGCTCGCCGACACGACCGCCAGCCTGCTGTTCACCGCCGGCGGGATGGCCAACTGGACCGTCGACATCGAGGACGGCCGGGCCAGCGCCCGTCGCGGCGGGCCGGCGCGGCCGACGACCACGATCCGGGCCGCGCTGCCGGTGCTGACCGACGTGGTGTCCGGGCAGCGGTCCGGCGTCCAGGCGTTTCTCGACGGCGCGCTGACCGTGCGCGGCAACCTCGCCCTGGCCCTGCAGCTCGACGGCCTGTTCCCCGGCGAGACCACCGACGACCGCCGTACCTACACCCGCACCGTGCGGGCCGGCGGCCTCGACACGTTCTACCTCGAGGCCGGGCCGGTCGACGCACCGCCGGTCGTCCTGGTCCACGGCCTCGGCGCGACCAACGCCTCGATGCTGCCGCTCATCCCGGCACTGTCGAAGGACTACCGGGTGCTCGCGCCCGATCTGCCCGGGCACGGTGGAACCGAGGCCACCGGGTCACCGCACGCCGCGCGCTTTCTCGGCGACTGGCTCAGCGCGTTCCTGCGCGAGACGTGCGAGCGCCCGGCCGTTCTGGTCGGCAACAGCCTCGGCGGTCGCACTTCGCTCGAGGCCGCGCTCAACTCGCCCTACGAGGTGCGCGGGCTCGTCCTGCTGTGCCCCGCGGTCGCGTTCCGCAAGCTGCGCCAGCTGGTGCCCTTCGTGCGCCTGGTGCCCGACGAGATCGCGGCCTTGCCGGTGCGGGTGCCGCGCCGGATGGCTATGCGCGGCCTGCGCGGGCTGTTCGCCGACCCGAGCCGGCTGCCCGACGCGTGGTACGAGGCGGCGATCGACGAGTTCGTGCGGGTGGTGACGATCCGGCCGAACCGGCTGGCGATCTTCTCGGCCCTGCGCAACGTCTACCTCGACGAGCCGTTCGGCGAGAGCGGCTTCTGGGACCGGCTGCCTACGCTCAAGCCGCCGGCGCTGTTCGTCTGGGGCGACCGGGACGTGCTCGTGCCGGCCGGCTTCGCCCGCTTCGTCGAGGAGGCGCTGCCCGGAGGGCGGTCGGTCGTGCTCGAGAGCTGCGGCCACGTCCCCCAGTTCGAGCACGCCGACCAGACCGCGGACCTGGTCCGCGAGTTCCTCGCGTCCCTCGCCTGACCTCCGCGCCCCTTTCGCCCGTCCGTTCAGTTGACTGGCGCGATATTCGCTGACTGGTGCGAAATATCGCGCCAGTCAGGCAATAACGCACCAGTCAACAAGAAGGGTCACAGGGAATCCACCAGCTCGTCGGCGGCGGTGTACGGGTCGGTCTCGCCGTCGACGACCCGCGCGGCGGCGGCGTCCAGGGCCGCCGACCCGTGCACCTCGGCGAAGCGCTGCTTCACTGTGCCCAGCGCGATCGCCTCGATCTCGGCCGCCGCCCGCGCCCGGCGACGGCGGGCCAGCTCGCCGTGCTCGTCCATCCAGTCGCGGTGCTTGTCGATCGCGGCGATCACGTCGTCGACGCCCTCGCCCCGCGACGGCCACCGTCTTCACGATCGGCGGCCGCCACGCTGCCGGTGTCGGCCGGATGCCGGCCGCCGAGCGACTGCATGTAGCGCAGGTCGCGCGCGACCTGGTCGGCCCCGTCGCGGTCGGCCTTGTTCACGACGAAGACGTCGGCGATCTCGATGATCCCGGCCTTGGCCGCCTGGATGCCGTCGCCGAAACCGGGGGCGACGACCAGCAACGTGGTGTCGGCCAGCGAGGCGATCTCGACCTCGGCCTGCCCGACCCCGACCGTCTCGACCAGGACGATGTCGCAACCGGCGGCGTCGAGCACCCGCAGCGCCTGCGGCACCGCGGCGGACAGCCCACCCAGCTGCCCGCGCGAGGCCATCGAGCGGATGAAGACGCCGGCGTCGGTGGCGTGGTCCTGCATGCGTACCCGGTCGCCGAGCAGCGCGCCGCCGGAGAACGGCGAGGACGGGTCGACGGCCAGCACGCCGACGCGCTGTCCCGCGGCTCGCAGGGCCGTCACCAGCGCGTTCGTCGACGTCGACTTGCCGACGCCGGGCGATCCGGTGAGGCCGACGACCTGCGCGTGCCCGCTGAGCGGGGCGAGCGCTGCCGCGACCTCGCGCAGCACCGGCGAGTCGTTCTCGACGAGTGAGATCAGCCGGGCGACCGCGCGCGCATCAGCGGCGCCGGCCCGCTCGACGAGGTCGGCGACGCTGGGCGTTCCCGACCGGGTGCGCCGCGACTCGCCCACCCGCTAGGAGGCGGCGGGCACGTGCAGGATCAGCGCGTCACCCTGGCCGCCGCCGCCGCACAGGGCCGCGGCCCCGGTGCCGCCGCCGCGCCGCTTGAGCTCGAGGGCGAGCGAGAGCGCCAGCCGGGCGCCGGACATGCCGATCGGGTGGCCCAGCGCGATCGCGCCGCCGTTGACGTTGACGATGTCGTCGGACACGCCGAGTTCCTTCATCGACTGCAGCCCGACCGCGGCGAAGGCCTCGTTGATCTCGATGAGGTCGAGGTCGGAGACGGTGAGGTTCTCCTTGCGCAGGGCGTCCTTGATCGCGTTGGCCGGCTGCGACTGCAGCGAGTTGTCGGGGCCGGCGACGTTGCCGTGGGCGCCGATCTCGGCGATCCAGGTGAGGCCGAGCTCCTCGGCCTTGGCCTTGCTCATGACGACGACCGCCGCGGCGCCGTCGGAGATCTGCGAGGCCGAGCCCGCGGTGATGGTGCCGTCCTTGGTGAACGCCGGCCGCAGCTTGCCCAGCGACTCGGCGGTCGTGTCGGCGCGGATGCCCTCGTCCTCGCGGAACTCGATCGGGTCGCCCTTGCGCTGCGGGATGAGGACGGGGGTGATCTCCTCGTCGAAGACGCCGTTCTTCTGCGCGACGGCGGCGCGCTGGTGCGAGCGGGCCGAGAACTCGTCCTGTGCCTCGCGGGTGAGCCCGAGCTTGCCGTTGAAGTGCTCGGTGGACTCGCCCATCGGGATGTTGTCGAAGATGTCGGTGAGGCCGTCGAAGGCCATCGCGTCGATCATCTCGACCGCGCCGTACTTGAAGCCGCTGCGCGACTTGGGCAGCAGGTGCGGGGCCTGGGTCATCGACTCCTGGCCGCCGGCGACGATGATGTCGAACTCGCCGGCGCGGATGAGCTGGTCGGCCAGCGCGATGGCGTCGAGGCCGGACAGGCACACCTTGTTGATGGTGAGGGCCGGGACGGTGAGCGGGATGCCGGCCTTGTGCGCGGCCTGGCGGGCCGGGATCTGGCCGGCGCCGGCCTGCAGCACCTGACCCATGATCACGTACTGGACCTGGTCCGGGCTCACGCCGGAGCGCTCGAGCGCGCGCCTTGATGGCGACCCCGCCGAGATCGGCGCCGGAGAAGTCCTTGAGCGAGCCGAGCAGCCGGCCCATCGGGGTGCGCGCGCCGTTGACGATGACCGATCCAGCCATGCTGATTGCCTCCTAGAAGGGCCCGTTCGGGGCCGGTGGCCGACATTCCACTGTAACCAGGGCGCCGCCGCACCGGAGTGTGAACCTGGGCACGACGGGTGGTGGCCGGCTCGCCCGAAAGCGGTTCAGGTTGCCACGATGGCGTGATGCCCCCTGCCGACATCGCGCCCGAGAGCCTGTTCACCAAGATCGACCACGTCGGCATCGCCGTGCCCGACCTGGACGAGGCGATCGCGTTCTACCGCGACACCTTCGGCGTCGTCAGCGTGCACGAGGAGACCAACGAGGAGCAGGGCGTCCGCGAGGCGATGCTCGCCGTGGGCGACGGCAGCACCCGGATCCAGCTGCTGGCGCCGCTCAACGAGTCGTCCACCATCGCGAAGTTCATCGACCGCAGCGGCCCGGGCGTGCAGCAGGTCGCCTACACGGTCGACGATCTCGACGCCGTATCGGCTACGTTGCGGGCCCGCGGGTTGCGGCTGCTCTACGACGAGCCGCGCCGGGGCACGGCCGACAGCCGGGTGAACTTCATCCACCCGAAGGACGCCCGCGGCGTGCTCGTCGAACTGGTCGAGCCGGCCGCTACTGCGCACTGAGTCACACGCCAGCGACGTTACCGTCCAGTAACATAACCGCCGAGCTCCATCCGACCCCCACCCGTGGAGGCCCTTGCCGTGGACGACATCCGCACCGCGATCCTGGGCGGCGACTACGCCGCCGTCGCCGACCTGCCGGTACCCGAGAGCTACCAGGGCATGGCCGTGCGCGCCGACGAGGTCGACATGTTCGACGGGCTGGCGACGCGGGACAAGGACCCGCGCAAGAGCCTGCATCTGCAGGACGTGCCGACGCCCGAACTCGGCCCGGGCGAGGCGATCGTGGCGGTCATGGCCAGTGCGATCAACTACAACACCGTCTGGACGTCGATCTTCGAGCCGGTGTCGACGTTCAGCTTCCTGCAGCGCTACGGCAAATACTCGGCGCTGACCAAGAAGCACGACCAGCCGTACCACGTCGTGGGCTCCGACCTGTCCGGCGTCGTCCTGCGGGTCGGGCCGGGCGTGACGAAGTGGAAGGCCGGCGACGAGGTCGTTGCGCACTGCCTGTCGGTCGAGCTCGAGGACGCCGCCGGCCACGACGACACGATGATGGACCCGCAGCAGCGCATCTGGGGCTTCGAGACGAACTTCGGCGGCCTGGCCGAGCTGGCGCTGGTCAAGGCCAACCAGCTGATGCCCAAGGCCGCACACCTGACCTGGGAGGAAGCGGCGTCCCCCGGGCTGGTCAACTGCACGGCGTACCGCCAACTCGTCTCGCACCACGGCGCCAACATGAAGCAGGGCGACACGGTGCTCATCTGGGGTGCGTCGGGCGGCCTCGGCGGCTACGCGACGCAGTACGCGCTGAACGGCGGCGCGATTCCGGTGTGCGTCGTCTCGTCTCCCGAGAAGGCCGAGATCTGCCGCCGCATGGGGGCCGAGCTGATCATCGACCGCTCGGCCGAGGATTACCGCTTCTGGGACGGCGACACCCAGAACCCGAAGGAGTGGAAGCGGTTCGGGGCCAAGATCCGCGAGCTCACCGGTGGTGAAGACATCGACATCGTGTTCGAACACCCCGGGCGCGAGACGTTCGGGGCGTCGGTCTACGTCACCAAGCGCGGCGGCACGATCACGACCTGCGCATCGACGACGGGCTACATGCACGAGTACGACAACCGCTACTTGTGGATGAACCTCAAGCGGATCATCAGCTCGCACTTCGCCAACTACAAGGAGAGCTGGGAGGCGAACCGGCTGATCGCCAAGGGCTACATCCACCCGACACTGTCGCGGGTCTATCCGCTCGCCGACACCGGCCAGGCCGCCTACGACGTGCACCGCAACCTGCACCAGGGCAAGGTCGGCGTCCTGTGCCTCGCCCCGGAGGAGGGCCTCGGCGTCAGCGACCCGGAGCTGCGGACCAAGCACCTCGACGCGATCAACCGGTTCCGCGGCGTCTGAGGCCTTTGAGTCTTCCCAGGACGGGGTGGGACCATCAAGGCATGAGCGAGCCGTCCGACCTATTGCCGCTCTACGAGTCGAGCCGCGCATTCGACACCGCGATGCGCGGTTACGACCGGGCCCAGGTCGATCGTGAGATCACTCGCCTCGACGACGACCTGCGCGTCACCGCGGCCGAGCGCGACTCCGCCGCCGCCCGCAGCGCCGATCTCGCCGCCCAGCTGGCGAGTGCCCATGCGCAGACCGAGTCGCTGCGCCGGCAGCTGCGCGCCGCCAACGAAACCGTCACCGCCGAGAACGCCGACGAGCACGTCCGGCAGATGCTGCAGAGCGCCAAGGCCGAGGCCGCCAAGCTGCGGGCCGAGGCCGAGATCGCGGCCGAGCAGGTGCGCAACGGCGCGGCCGACGCCGCCGCCCGCGCTCGCAGCGAGGCGCAGGCCGAGGCGCAGCGAGTCGTCGACGAGGCCACCGCCCGGCTCGCCGGGGCCGACGAAGCGTTCCGGCGCCGCCTAGCCGAGGCCGAGGCTCACCGCAGCGAGATCGAGACCGCGCTGGCCGAGTCCGAGGCCCGCACCCGCGCCGAAGAGGACCGCCTGTCGGCCGAAGCCGAGGCCACCCGCAACCGGCTCGACGCCGAAGCCGCCGCCGAGCGCGCGCGGCTCGAGACCGAAGCAGCGGCCCATCGCGCCGTCGCCGACGAGGACTTCGAGATCACCCTGCGCCGCCGCCGCACCACCGCGCAGGCCGAGCTGGCCGAGCAGCAGGCGGCGGCCCGGGCCGAGGCCGAGCAGCTGATCGCCGACGCCCACGCCGAGGTCGAGCGGCTGCGCACCACCCGCGACGAGACGCACGCCGAGCTCGAAGCGCTGTCGGATCGGCTGCGCGCGGCCCTCGACGAGTCCCGCGCCGCAGTGCGCGAATAGCACCCCTGGTCCCAGCTAACCGGTAGTCGATCAGGTTTGCCTGCCGCAGGGCCGCTTGAGGTGCCGCCGAGCGACCACACCGCGCACGAACCTGATCAACATCGTGCGCCGCCCACCACGACCGCGGTTCAGCCCCCGCGGCGGCGATCGCGCGCCGCCCAGCACGGGGTGTGCCAGTGGCGACGATCACCGGCGCCGACGACCCGGTCCGGCCACGCGACCAGATGGGCCACACCGACCGAGATCACCTGCGCGCATCCGGGGCAGCGGTAGGGCTTGACGGCATTCACGCCCGCGACCGCACGGACCAGGAACGTCTCGCCCCGCCATTCGTCGCGATGCGTTGCCCCGGCACCGGACGGCGCCAATGGCTCGGCCTCATGTCGCCGGTTGTGTCGGGGCATGCGTTGTCCGGACGGCGGCTACGAGTAGTCGCGGAAGCCCTTGCCGGTCTTGCGGCCGAGGCGGCCGGCCGTCACCAGCTGCTCCAGCAGCGGCGCCGGCGCGAAGCCGGGCTCGCGGAACTCCTGGTAGAGCTCGCGCTCGATCGCCAGTGACACGTCGTTGCCGACGACGTCCAGCAGCTCGAACGGCCCCATCGGGTAGCCGCAGCCGACCTTCATGGCCGAGTCGATGTCGTCGGCCGTCGCGTAGTGCGCCTCGAGCATCTTGATCGCGTCGTTGAGGTACGGGAACAGCAGCGCGTTGACGATGAAGCCCGACCGGTCGCCACAGCGCACCGCGTGCTTGCCGATCTTGCTCGTCACGTCGAGGACCGTGGCCTCGACCTCGGGCGCCGTCGACACCGTCGTCACGACCTCGACCAGGCGCATGATCGCGGCCGGGTTGAAGAAGTGCATGCCGATGACGTCGGCCGGGCGCGAGGTCGCGGTGGCGCACTCGATCACCGGCAGCGACGACGTCGTCGTGGCCAGCACGGTGCCGGGCGCGCAGATGTCGTCGAGGTTGGCGAACAGGGTCTGCTTGACCGCGAGATCCTCGACGACGGCCTCGACCACGAGCTGCACCGAGGCAAGGTCGTCGAGGGACGTGCTGCCGGTGAGCCGGCCGAGCACGGCGTCGCGCTTGTCCTCGGCCAGCTTGCCGCGCTGCACCGCCTTGTCGAGCGAGCGGGTGATCGCCTTGACGACGGCGTCCACCTTTTCCGGCGACCGGGCGACGAAGGTGACGTCGTAGCCGGCCTTGGCGAAGACCTCGATGATGCCGGTGGCCATCGTGCCCGAGCCCACAACCCCGACGCGGGACACGTCGCGCGCACCTTCGGCCGCGGCGTCGGTGGCCGGCGTGAGGGCGTCGACCACGACGTTAGGCGAGTCCGGGGCGTCGTAGGTGTAGAAACCACGCCCGGACTTTCGGCCCAGCAGGCCGGCGGTGATCATCTGCTTGAAGATCGGGCTGGGGGCGTGCAGCCGGTCGCGGCCCTGCTTGTACATCGTGTCGAGGATCTCGTACGCGGTGTCCAGCCCGATGAGGTCCAGCAGCGCGAGCGGCCCCATCGGCAGGCCGCAGCCGAGCTTCATCGCGGCGTCGATGTCCTCGCGCGAGGCGTAGTGCGACTCGTACAGCGCCACGGCGTGGTTGAGGTAGCCGAACAGCAGCGCATTGGCGATGAACCCGGCGCGGTCGCCGACCGTGACGTCGGTCTTGCCCATGGTCTGGGCGAAGGCCTCGACGTCGTCGATGACGTCCTGCTCGGTGACCACGGTGCGGATCACCTCGACCAGCTTCATCACCGGGGCGGGGTTGAAGAAGTGCAGCCCGACGACCTTGCCCGGACGACCAGTGGCGACGGCGATCTCGGTGATCGACAGCGACGAGGTGTTGCTGGCCAGAATGGTGTCGGGCTTGCAGATACCGTCGAGCGTCGTGAAGATCGTCCGTTTCAGATCGAGGTGTTCGGGCACCGCCTCGACGACCAGGTCGACCTCGGCCAGCGCGGCCAAATCGGTGCCGAACGAGATGCGGCCGAGCAACGCCTGCTGGTCATCGGCGGTCAGCTTGCCGCGCTCGACGGCGCGGGCGGTCGAGCCCTCGATGTGGGTACGGCCGCGGGCGACAGCGGTGTCGTCCTTGTCGACGGCGACGACGGTCAGCCCGTTGCGGGCGAACACCTCGACGATCCCGGCCCCCATCGTGCCAAGCCCGACCACACCGACCTGCTGGAACTGCCTTGCCATTGCCTACGTCCTTCCGCTGGCCAACCCACGAAACCTAACCTGCCATTGCGCGGGGCCGGATGTTACTGAGAAGTAACTCACCGGGTGAAACGGGTGATCGCCTCCACGAGCAGCGGCGCAGCGGGTTGATGCGGCCTGCGCCCACGACTCGAAATCGAGCGTGTCGTCGAAGCTGCCGCGCTCGGCGATCCCGACGGCCCGCTTGATGTCGCGCGCCAGCATCGGGTCGATCGCCGCCCACCGTTGCGCGGTGTCGATGGCGCGGGCCAGCGGATCGTCGGCGATCTCGAGGACCAGCCCGAGGCGGAGCGCCTCGTCCGCGTCGAGCAGCTCGCCGTCCATGATCAGCGCCAGCGCCCGCTGGCGGCCGAGGGCCTGGGTCAGGAAGTAGGTGCACCCGCCGCCGGGGTGCAGGCCCAGTTTGGTGAAGGTAACGCCGAAGCGGGCCCGCGGTCCGGCGATCCGCACGTCGCACGACATCGCGAGGTTGACCCCGGCACCCACGGCCGCCCCGTTCACCGCGGCGATCGTGGGGATCGCGAGCCGCTTCACCCGCAGGAAGCTGTCGTAGATGGTGCGCAGGCCCTCGCGGATCTCGGCGACCTCACGCTGCAGATCGCCGAACACGGCCGGCAGATCGGCCCCGGCACTGAACCCCGGCCCGTTGCCGGTCACCACCAGCACCCGGGCCGCGGGGTCGGCCGCGATCGCGTCGACGGCGGCACCGAGCTCACCCTGCAGCTGTGGCGAGAGCGCATTGCGGCGGTCCGGGTCGTTCAAGGTCAGTACCCGGACGCCCTCGACCGGCCCGTTGCCCAGCAGCACGAGTGACATGCCGAAACCCTACGTAACCGGGCCGGCGACCCTGAGGCACCCGCGGCACGCGAAGTCCGACGCTTTGTCCGGCAATGAGCAATTTGGAGTGGATCTTGTGTCCCGATTTCGCGGCGAACCGTACCCGCGAGTAGGTACGGACGTTTTTCCCAGTAGGTCGACCCGACGCGTCGATCACTCACGTCCTGGGAGCCAGAATGAGACTTCGCAAGACTTCCGCTGTCGCGGCAGCGCTCAGCGCCGGCGCCACCGCGGCCGTCGGCATCATGATCACCGCGGGCCCGGCCAGCGCCGCCCTGGTGCCGACGACCATCACCGCACGGTCGATCATCAGCCCCTACCACGGTGTGCAGGGCAACAAGGTTTCGGCGACCCTGAAAGCAGGGCATTTGGGTCTTTACGGCAAGACCATCGTCTTCACCACCGGCAACGGGGTCGGCCAGTGCACGGCAGTCACCAACCTCGCCGGCGTGGCGAGCTGCTTCGCCCGGGCTGGCGGCTCGCTCGTTATCGTCAACGGCGGCTACACCGCGACCTTCGCCGGCGACGGTGGCTACGCCGGATCGTCGGACCGCGGGAACCTGATCGGCGCGTAGTACGGCCCTAGCGTCGACGATGCCCGCTGCCGGTCGGTGGCGGGCATCGTGGCGTCCGGGTCCCTCAGAACAGCCGTTGCGTCGGATCGTCGATGCCGCGCAGGGCCTCGTAGTCGAGGACGAGGCAGGTGATGCCGCGGTCCTCGGCCAGCGTGCGGGCCTGGGGCTTGATCTCCTGCGCGGCGAAAACGCCGCGGACCGGGGCGAGCAGTGGATCGCGGTTGAGCAGGTCGAGGTAACGGGTGAGCTGCTCGACCCCGTCGATCTCGCCCCGTCGCTTGATCTCGACCGCCACCGCGACCCCACCGGCGTCGCGGACCAGCAGATCGACCGGGCCGATCGGCGTCGGGTACTCGCGCCGCACCAGCCGGTAGCCGGCACCCAGCGTGTGGACGTGCTCGGCCAGCAGCTTCTGCAGGTGGGCCTCGACCCCGTCCTTGACCAGCCCGGGATCGACGCCGAGCTCGTGGGCCGAGTCGTGCTCGACGGCCTCGATCGTCACGATCAGCTGCTCGCCCGCTTTGTTGGTGACGGTCCAGGTCGTCTCGGTCTCGACCAGCGAGCAGGGCGGGCTCATCCAGTTCAGCGGCTTGTACGACCCGCCGTCGGAGTGCACGAGCACCGATCCGTCGGCCTTGACGACCAGTAGCCGGGTGGCGAGCGGGAGGTGGGCCGTCAGCCGGCCGACGTAGTCGACGCTGCACTTCGCGATGACGAGCCGCACAGTCCGCGACGCTACCTGGTGCCCCAGCGACGCTTTGGGCGCAGCTACCCGGTTGCGTACTCTGAAACGAGGATCCCCGGCACCAGCGGCAGCCGGCAACGTCGAAGTGGAGCTTTGTGAAGCTGTCTGTGGTGGTGCCTTGCTATAACGAGGAGACCGTCCTCGACACCCTGATCAAGGCGCTGGCCAAGGAGCTCGAGGCCATCACCGAGGACTTCGAGGTCCTGCTGGTCGACGACGGCAGCCGCGACGCCACGCTCGACATCCTGCGCGCCGCGTCCCGCCAGGACCCCCGCTTCCGATATCTCGCGCTGAGCCGCAACTTCGGCAAGGAGTCGGCCATGTTGGCCGGGCTCAGCCAGGCCCGCGGCGAGGCCGTCGCCATCATCGACGCCGATCTGCAGCACCCGCCGCACCTCATCACCGACATGCTCCCCTACCTCGACCAGGGCTACGACCAGGTGGTTGCGCGTCGCACCCGCACCGGTGACGCGCCGGTGCGCACCCTGGGGTCACGTCTCTACTACCGGCTGATCAACCGTCTCGTCGACATCCGGCTCGAGGACGGCGTCGGGGACTTCCGGGTCCTGAGCCGCACCGCTGTCCATGCCCTCCTGGCGCTCGGTGAGTACAACCGCTTCTCCAAGGGCCTGTTCTCGTGGATCGGCTTCGACACTGCCACCGTCGACTACGAGAATGTCGCCCGCGAGGCCGGCGAGAGCAAGTGGCGCATGAGCGACCTGCTCAACTACGGCATCGACGGCATCCTGTCGTTCAACACCCGGCCCCTGCGAATGGCGATCCACTTCGGCGTTTTCGTGTCGCTGGTCGCGTTCGGCTACGCGCTGTTCGTGCTCGGTGACGCAGTCGTCAGCGGCGCGTCCGCCCCCGGTTACGTCACGATCATCTGCGCGGTGGTCGGCTTCGGCGGCCTGCAGATGATCTTTCTCGGGGTGCTCGGCGAGTACGTCGGACGGATCTACTCCGAGACCAAGGCGCGACCCCACTTCTTGCTCAAGGAGACCAGCGAGGGATTGGCCTCGCCGGTTGCCGTGCTGCTGGGGGTCCAGCACGAGCCGGCACTGAGCGCCGAACCGGTGCCGCAGTGGCCCGAACGCGACCAGCCCC
Source organism: uncultured Actinomycetota bacterium (assembly GCA_963764485.1). GTDB lineage: Bacteria > Actinomycetota > Actinomycetes > Mycobacteriales > Jatrophihabitantaceae > Jatrophihabitans. The sequence continues at coordinate 1,234,362 of CAVXSM010000001.1, forward strand.
AGGCATGAACGTCGCCCGCCTGGTCCGATTCGGCATCGTCGGCGTCCTGAACACGGCGATCTACTACGGCTTCTACCTTGTCCTGCGCACGCAGATCCCTTATCTCGTCGCCCACATCTGCGCCTTTGTCGTCGCGATGACGTGCTCGTACTTCCTCAACTGCTACATAACGTTCCGCACGCCGCCCCGATGGAAGACGTTCCTGCTGTACCCCCTGTCGAACATCGCCAGCTTCGTGGTCACCACCGTCGGCTTGCGGATCGCAGTGGCGAACCTCGGCCTCGACTCACGCATCGCGCCGCTGATCGTGGCGATCATCGCCATCCCGATCACGTACGTGATCGCCCACTCCATCATGATTGGGCGGCCGACTTTCGCCCCGGCGCCGGACGTCCCACGCCAGCCGGCGAAATAGGGCATTGGGTTAGCATCGCAGGGTGTCATTCGGACTCGTGGACTGCGACCGTGCATGACCGAATCTGAACGACATGGGGTGGACGACGACCCCGAGTCCATCGTCCGCGACTGGTACGACAACTACTACTCGCGCGTCACGGCGACCGCGGACGGATCCTTCTTCTACAAGTACACGCACCGCTCGATGGAGCGTCCGTTCGACAAGGACGACTCGTTTGACCGTGTCCTCGAGCTGGGTGGCAATCGGGGCGAACACATCCCGTTCATCCGCCACCAGTTCCGGGACTACCTGCTCACCGACCTCTATCCGCCCAAGCTAATCCCGGCGCTCGAGGCGGATGCGCGGATCCAGACTGCGACCTGCGACGCCGGCGAGATCCCCTACCCGCCAGCCAGCTTCGAGCGCGTCATCGCGACCTGCCTGATGCACCACGTGGACAGCCCGTTCAGGGTGGCCCAGGAAATTCGCCGCGTGACGGCGCCCCACGGGGTCATCACCATTCTAGTTCCGACCGACCCCGGCTTCGCCTATCGCGTCGGCAAGGCGCTCACCTCCGGTCGGGCCGCGCGGCGGGAGGGACTTGCGGATCGGCACCGGTTGCTCAACGCCCTCGACCACCCGAACCATTTCCTGTCGATCAAGGAACAGCTGCGCCACGTCTTCCGCGATGACGCGGTATCGATCAACTGGTTCCCGTTCCGTGTACCGAGCATGAGCGTGAATGCGCTTACCGTGTTCACGATCCGGCGGACGAGCGCCTGATTGTCGCGGCGACCGTCGACTATCGCGCCCGCTTGACCTTGATCGTCAAGTCGGCGGGCAGGTGGTACACGAGCTTGTAACGGTAGGACCAGACCGGGCCCGTCGGATCGGGAACGTGGACGTAACCCCTGAACGGCAGCGCCTTCACCGTCACGTTGGTCGCGCCCTTCGCCACCTGAGCGCGCACGTACGCGAGCCGCTGCTCCGAGTCGTGATGGATGACGGCGTAGACCGTGAAGTAGGAGGCCAGCATCGCCGCGGCGATCGCGCCGAGAGCCGGCACCACGCGCCGGGTGATCTTCGGAGCAACCGCGCCGACGAGATCGTCGACCAGCACGATCACGATCAAAACGAAGAGCAGGTACGTCACGTAGAACAGTCGCGGGCCGATCGGCGATACGACGATGAGCGGCGCGACGAGAACGACAATCGATGCCACCGCCACGCTGATCTGCACGCGTTTCGCGACATCGGCCAGCACGACGTACGCCGTCAGGACGAGCGCCAGCAACAGGAACCCGGCCGCGACGCCTTCCAGGCAGCGCCACATCAGCCGGACCTTCACATTCTGCTCGGCCACCTGCACCGCCGACGACAGCGCGAGAAACGCGACGGCCGACCCGATCGTGATCGCGGCCTTCAGTCGGCCGATCCGCTCGATGTTGGCGCCGGCGACGAGACAGATCACCAGCGCTAGGGCGACGTTGAGCACCACGTTCTGGCCGACGGCGAGATTGCTGATGAGGTCGAGCAGCTTGGTCACATGCGTCTTGAGCCCGCCCGAGTTGACCTGCTGGTAGCGCGCATTGCGATAGGCCGGGTTGGAGAACATGACCGCGGCGCCGGCAACGAGCGAGACGATCCAGGCGAGGCTGTCCAGCGAAACCGACTTGAACCTGACCCACCGCACGATCGCGTAGACCACGCTCGCGGCGAGGAGGTACAGCGTCACGTTCTCCATGAACATGGCGAAGACGAACCCGGCCACCAAAGTCCCGATGAGCCGGACGGGCAGCCACTTGCGCTGCAGCCGGCCCAGCCAGTCCAGCTTCGCTGCGCGCAAGAACACGAACACGCCGAGTGCCGACGTTGCGTAGTTCGCGAAGCCCGAGGCCCAGACGATCGCCTGCCGCCAGTCGCCGAGCGGCTGGCCGAGGAAGAGCACGATCGCGACGGCGTAACCGATGCTCGTTCGGCTGCCGATGAAATCGAGCACGAGCCAGAGCGTCAGGGTCACGACGCCGGCCTCGATGAACGGGAGCAGGGTCTGAGCTCGGGTCAGGAAGAGAATGAGGAAGTTCCCCGAGTACCGCCCGTTGGAGTCGCGGAAGAGGACATGCAGCCGATCGGTGCCGATGGACGAGCCCCAGGCCCAGTCGTCGCCGCTCCGCGGGAACAGGAACGCCAGTGCCGTGAATACGACGTAGAAGCCGCCGAGGTAGCCGGCTTCGAAGGTGAGTCGGCCCATCCGTTGCCCGAGGCGCCGGGTTGCCTGCTCGGCCGAACTCACCTGAAGGACCTCTCGAGTCGCGCGAGCCGCAGGCTCAGGACATCACTGGACGAACCCGAACAATACTGATGCATGATCGCCAGTGTCGCCGACACTCTCTCAGCCGCTTGACGTGAACCGCTGGTGCTCCGGGTCCGACGCCCCCGGTCTGACACCTGGGGTAAGGGTCAGGCCCGGGCGGCCTCGATGGCGTCGACGATCTGGCCCAGGACGTCGGTGATCTCGAAGTCCTTCGGGGTGAACACCCGGGCCACGCCCTCCTCCATCAGTCGCGGTACGTCGGCGTCGGGGATGATCCCGCCCACGACCACCGGCACGTCGTCGAGACCGTGTGCGCGCAGGCCGGCCACGACGTCGGGCACCACGGACAGGTGCGAGCCGGAGAGCACCGACAGGCCAACGACGTCGACGTCCTCTTCGACCGCGGCGGCGACGATCTGCGCGGGCGTCAGCCGGATCCCGGAGTAGACGACCTCGAAGCCGGCATCACGCGCCCGCACCGCGATCTGCTCCGCACCGTTGGAGTGCCCGTCCAGGCCGGGCTTGCCGACCAGGAACTTCAGCGGACGGCCGAGCTGCTCACCCAGCGCCCGCACCCGCGACTGGACGTCGGACAGCGAACCCTCGTGGCCGCCGCCGCTGGCCCCGGCGACCCCGGTCGGGGGCCGGTACTCGCCGAACACCTGGCGCAGCTCGCCGGCCCACTCGCCCACGGTGACCCCGGCGCGGGCACAGGCCAGCGAGGCCTCCATCAGGTTCTCGTCGGTCTTGGCCGCGTCGCGCAGGATGGTCAGCGCCTCGTCGACCGCGGCCGTGTCGCGCCCGGCCCGCCATTCGACGACGGCGCGCTTGGCCGCTTCCTCGACCGCGGGATCGACGGTCAGGATCCCGCCGTCGCTGCCGCCCACCAGCGGGTTGGGCTCGGTCTCGGTATAGCGATTGACGCCGACGACGACGTCCTCGCCCGACTCGATGCGGCGCCGGCGCAACGCGAGCGACGAGACCAGCGACGACTTCAGGTAGCCGGTCTCGACGGCCTCGACCGCGCCACCCATGTCGAGGATCTTGTCGATCTCGGCCCGGGCGCCCTGCATGATGTCGACCACCTTGGCCTCGACGACGGCCGAGCCCTCGAACAGGTCGTCGTACTCGAGCAGGTCGGACTCGAAAGCGAGCACCTGCTGCATGCGCAGCGACCACTGCTGATCCCAGGGCCGCGGCAGGCCGAGCGCCTCGTTCCAGGCCGGCAGCTGCACCGCCCGGGCCCGCGCGTCCTTCGACATGGTCACCGCGAGCATCTCGAGCAGGATCCGGTAGACGTTGTTCTCGGGCTGGGCCTCGGTGAGCCCGAGCGAGTTCACCTGCACGCCGTAGCGGAACCGGCGCTGCTTCGGATCGGCGACGCCGTAGCGCTGCTCGGTGATCTCGTCCCACAGCCGGCCGAAGGCCCGCAGCTTGCACATCTCCTCGACGAAACGCACCCCGGCGTTGACGAAGAAGGAGATGCGGGCGACGACCTCGCCGAACTTGTCGTCCGGGACCTGCCCGGACTCCTTCACCGAGTCCAGCACCGCGATCGCCGTGCACAGCGCGAATGCGACCTCCTGCACGGGAGTCGCGCCGGCCTCCTGCAGGTGATAGCTGCAGACGTTGATCGGGTTCCACTTGGGGACGTTGGCAACCGTGTAGGCGATCATGTCGCTGATCAGCCGCATCGACGGCCCGGGCGGGAACACGTAGGTGCCCCGCGACAGGTACTCCTTGATGATGTCGTTCTGCGTGGTGCCGGACAGCTTGCCGAAGTCGGCGTCGTGCTCCTCGGCGACCGAGAGGTAGAGCGCCAGCATGTACATCGCCGGCGCGTTGATCGTCATGGAGGTGTTCATCTGCTCCATGGGGATCTCGTCGAACAGCGCGCGGACGTCGCCGATGTGCGAGATGGGCACCCCGACCTTGCCGACCTCGCCGCGGGCCAGCTCGGCGTCGGGGTCGTAGCCGGTCTGGGTGGGCAGGTCGAACGCCACCGAGAGTCCCGTCTGGCCCTTGCCGAGATTGCGCCGGTACAGCGCATTCGACTCCTTCGCCGACGAGTGTCCGGCGTAGGTGCGCATCAACCAGGGCTTGTCGCGTTCGTCGTCCGTGGGAAAGGGCATGCGGAGCACCTCCGGGAGCTTCGAGAGATTCTATTCCCGCACCACCGCCGCCACCGTGTGTCCAACGCCCCACTGTGGCCGACTTCGCAGGTCTGGCAGGCTGGCGCGATGGCGGTTGCGGGGGCGGATGCGCGCGAGATCCTGACCTGGGAGCGGTTCGGGACGGCGGCGCGGGAGCTGGCGATCGAGGTACACGCGAGCGGCTTCCGGCCCGACCTCGTGCTGGGCATCGCCCGCGGCGGGCTCTTTCTCGCCGGGGGCATGGGCTACGCCCTCGACGTCAAGAACCTGCACGTGGTGAACGTCGAGTTCTACACCGGGGTCGACGAGCGCCTCGACATGCCGGTGATGCTTCCCCCGGTGCCCGAGCCGGTCGATCTGACCGGCGCGCACGTGCTCATCGCCGACGACGTCGCGGACACCGGCGCCACCCTGGCCCTGGTCAAGCACTACTGCGAGCAACACGTGGCCGAGGTGCGGTGCGCCGTGATCTACGAGAAGCCGCGCAGCGTGGTGCAGTGCGAGTACGTCTGGCGGTGCACCGATCGCTGGATCGACTTCCCGTGGTCGGCCGACGGGCCGGTCACCGGCGCCGTCAACAAGGACGCTTGATGGCCGACGGCCAGTTCGTGTTCCGCTCCGAGTGGCGGCTGCCGGCGCTGCCCCGGCGCGTCTACGAGGTGCTGGCCGAGGTCGAGAACTACCCCAGGTGGTGGCCGCAGGTGCGCCGCGCGCACCGCATCGACGCCACCTCCGGCGAGCTCACCTGCCGCAGCCTGCTGCCCTACGACCTGGTCTTCGTCATGCAGCAGGACCTCGAGGATCCCGAGGACCTGGTGCTGCGCGCCTCGCTGACTGGAGACCTGCGCGGCACCAGCCAGTGGACGGTCACCACGGACGGCGACGGCGCGCGGGCGATCTTCGACGAGGACGTCTCGGTCGGCTCCGGGCTGCTGCGCGCGGCCGGCCGGCTGTTCCGCCCGGCGCTGAAGTTCAACCACGATCTGATGATGCGGGCCGGCGAGAAGGGCCTGCGGGCCTACCTCACCACCGCCGCACCGACCCCGGACGGACCCTGACAACCGGGGCATGATGGACGGGTGGGCAACGATCCGTCGGCGGTCCTGATCGCGCTCGGCGCGGTGCTGGTGCTCGTCCTGGTCATGCGGTGGGCGTTTCGTCCCTCGCGGCCGCGGTCGGCCGGGCGGCCGGTCGATGCCAGCGATTCCCACGACCTCGGTCTGCTCACGGTCATCGTGTCCGGCCTCGACCGGCAAGAGGCCATGCAGCGCCGCGCCCGGCTCGGCGACGCCGGGATCCGATCGTCGATGTCCAAGCGCCGGGACGGCACGCTGGACGTGCTCGTCTTCCACGGCGACGCCGACGCCGCTCGCATCCTGCTGGGCCCATGAGCCGCCTGGATCCGGTCTCCAGCGCGCCGAACTTTGCGCCTTCATCGCCAGCGCATAGGGTCTGGCGGTGACTTCGCCCTTCCGACGCTCCGGCGACGAGTACACCTCGGCGCAGGTCCGAAGCGCGTGGCTCGTGCACGGCTTCACCACGCTGGGCATCGTCGCGGCGATGCTCGCCCTGCGCGACGTCCTCGTCGACAAGCCCGGCCACGCGGTCTTCTGGCTGCTGCTCACGCTGCTGATCGACGGCGTCGACGGACCGATCGCGCGGGCCCTCGAGGTCGAGAAACGGGTCCCCGGGCTCGACGGATTCCTGCTCGACCTGATCATCGACTACGTCACGTGCGTGATCGTGCCGGCCTGCTTCATGTACCAGTTCGAGGTCGTGCCGCAGAACAACTTCGGCGTCGCGGTGCTCTGCGTGATGGTCTTCACGTCGGCCATCTGGTTCGCCCGCAAGGACATGATGACCGAGGACAACTGGTTCCGCGGCTTCCCGGCGGCGTGGAACATCGTCGGGCCGCTGCTCTACCTGCTCGAGGCCCGCACCTGGGTCGGCGCCACCCTGGTGCTCGCGCTGTCGGTGCTGTGCCTGACGAACATGCCCTACCCGCACATCGCCCGGGCCAAGTTCATGCAGAAGTTCACCATCGTGGGCGCGACGTGCTGGATCGGCGGCATCGCCTGTGCCACGTTCACGCTGCCCCATCATTACTACTTCGCCCGGCTGATGATGGAAGTCGGCAGCGCCTACTTCATCGCGCTGGCCGCGATCCGGGCACTGCACGACCACCGGGTTCGGGTCGCGGCGGTCGAGGCCGCCCACCCCAGCCGGTCATCCGCCGAAACTGGCTGACTCGACCCGCTGCACGTCGGCACCTAGCGCGCGCAATTGCTCTTCGAAGCGGACGTAGCCGCGGTCGATGTGGTGGATCTCGGCCACCTCGGTGATGCCCTCGGCCACCAGCCCGGCGATCACCAGGCCGACCCCGGCGCGGATGTCGGTGGCCCGCACCGGGGCCCCGGACAGCCGCTCGCGGCCCCGGACGACGGCGTGGTGGCCGTCGGTGCGCACGTCCGCGCCCATCCGGGCGATCTCGTCGCAGAACATGAAGCGCGCCTCGAACAGGTTCTCGGTGATCATGGCGGTGCCGTCGGCGATCGACAGGGCGGCGATCGCCTGCGGCTGCAGATCGGTGGCCAGCCCGGGATAGGGCAGGGTCACGACGTCGAAGCTCTTGGGCCGCCGGTCCATCGCGACCCGGAAGCCGTCGGCCCGCACCTCGACCTCACCACCGGCCCGGACCACCTTGTCGAGCGCGATCTCGAGATGGCCGGCGTCGGCGCCGCGCACGGTGATGTCGCCCCGGGTGGCCAGCGCCGCAAAGGCCCAGGTGCCGGCGACGATGCGGTCGGCCACCGCGGCGTGGGTCGTCGGGCGCAGGCCCTCGACCCCGGTGATCTCGAGGGTCGATGAGCCGATGCCGTCGATCTGGGCCCCCATCGCCACGAGCATCCGGCACAGATCGACGATCTCGGGCTCGCGGGCGGCGTTGTCGATGACGGTGCTGCCCTTGGCCAGGACGGCCGCGGTCAGGATGTTCTCGGTCGCGCCAACGCTCGGGAAATCGAGCCAGATCGAGGCCCCGCGCAGTTCGGCGGCCTCGGCCACCACGTAGCCGTGCTGGATCGGATCTCGGCGCCCATGCGCTCGAGGCCGGCGAAGTGCATGTCGAGCGGCCGCGACCCGATCGCGTCGCCGCCGGGCAGGGCCACCTTCGCCCGGCCGGTGCGGGCCAGCAGCGGGCCGAGGACGCAGATCGAGCCGCGGATCTTGCGGACGAGCTCGTAGGGCGCCTCGGGGTTGAGCTCGGCCGGCGTGCCGATCGTGACCCGGTCGACAGAATCGTGCTGCGACTCGGTGACCGTGCAGCCGAGCCGTTCCAGCAGCTCGCGCATGATCGTGACGTCGGAGATCGCCGGCAGGTTGCCGATGGTGGTGTCGCCGGGCGCAAGCAGGGCCGCGGCCATCAGCTTCAAGACGCTGTTCTTGGCCCCGACGACGTCCACGGCTCCGGCGAGCCGCGCCCCGCCTGTCACCCTCAGCACTTGCACGCTTGCAGGCTACCGTCGTCCCATGGCCGTACACCTCACTCGCATCTACACCAAGACCGGCGACGACGGCACCACGGCGCTGGGCGACATGTCGCGCGTGCGCAAGACCGATCCGCGGGTCGGTGCCTACGCCGACTGTGACGAGACCAACGCCGCGATCGGCGTCGCGCTGGCCCTGGGCCAGCTGCCGGACCGCATCGTCGCGGTGCTGCAGACCGTCCAGAACGACCTGTTCGACCTGGGCGCCGACCTCTGCACGCCGATCGTCGCCGACCCGAAGTACCCGCCGCTGCGGATCGAAGTGGCCTACATCGAACGGCTCGAGGGCTGGTGTGACGATTTCAACGCCGAGCTGGCCAAGCTCGACAGCTTCATCCTGCCCGGGGGCACGCCCGGCGCCGCGCTGCTGCATCACGCCCGCACGCTGGCCCGGCGGGCCGAGCGCAGCGCCTGGGCGCTGTACGAGGACGATCCCGGGCACACGAACCGCGACGCCGTGCTCTACCTGAACCGGCTGTCGGATCTGCTGTTCATCCTCAGCCGGCTCGCCAACCCCGGCGGCGACGTCCTGTGGCGTCCGGGCGGCGAACGCTGAGTGGTGAATGACCTGCAGTTCGCGTTTCCCCCGGTCCTGGTGCTGATGGGTGTCTCGGGTTGCGGGAAGTCCACCGTCGGCGGCGTGCTGGCCGGCCGGCTCGGCTGGGACCTCGGTGAGGGTGACGACCTGCATCCGCCCGCCAACGTCGCCAAGATGGCGTCCGGCCATCCGCTGACCGACGACGACCGCTGGCCGTGGCTGGCGCTCGTGCGGCAGTGGATCGACGAGCGGGTGACCGCCGGAACCCCGGGCGTCATCACCTGCTCGGCGCTCAAACGGTCCTACCGCGATGTGCTGCGCAGCCAGCACGTCGTGTTCGTGCACCTCACCGGCACCCGCGAACAGCTGCTGGCCCGGCTGGCCGGCCGCCACGGGCACTTCATGCCGGCCGCCCTGCTGGACTCGCAACTCGCCGACCTGGAGCCGCCCGGCCCGGACGAGCAGGCCATCAGCATCGACATCGGACCCAGCCCGGCAGTTCAAGCGGCGACAATTGTGGACAAGCTAGCCCTCGACTGACGCGTCGAGGGGACTGCCGATGAGTTCGCTGCTCGCCACCGCTGCCACCGCTGCCAAGGACACCACCTGGCACGCGCACGACACCCGCCTGCTGCTGGTCGCGCTCGCCGGCATCGTCCTCATCGTCATCCTCATCGCAGCCTTTGACTTCCATCCGTTCCTCGCCCTGATCCTGGGCTCGGCGCTGGTAGGTTTCGGCTCCGGCGTCGCCTCGGCCACCGTCATCAGCAACTTCGAGGACGGCGTCGGCGCGACTCTCATGGAAGTCGGCCTGCTGATTGCGCTCGGCGCCATGCTCGGCAAGTTGTTGGCCGAGTCCGGCGGAGCCGACCAGGTCGTCGACACCCTGGTCGCGCGGGCCGGCACCAAGATGGTGCCGTGGGCCATCGCGCTAGTAGCCGTCATCGTCGGCCTGCCGATGTTCTTCGAGATCGGGCTCGTGCTGATGCTGCCGGTCATCGTGCTCGTCACCCAGCGTTCGGGGCTCCCCCTGATGCGGGTGGCCATCCCGGCGCTCGCGGGGCTCTCGGTGCTGCACGGGCTCATCCCGCCCCACCCCGGGCCGCTGATCGCCATCGGCGCAATCCACGCCGACCTCGGCGTCACTCTGGCGCTGGGCCTGCTGGTCGCGATCCCCACCGCCATCATCTGCGGGCCGCTGTTCTCGTTCGTCGCGGCTCGGTGGGTGCCGGTCGGGGCGCCGGCGCAGGCCGGGGGTGTCCAGACCAGCGAGGGCAGCCGGCGCGGCGACGACACCGAACGGGCGACCGGCGACGGCGCGGCGCGGCAAACGGCCGCCTCGCGACCGGTGCCCAACCCGCCGTCCTTCGCCGTCACCCTGGGCACGATCCTGTTCCCGGTCGTGCTGATGCTGCTCAAGGCCCTGGCCGACATCGTCTGGGACACCAGCAAGCCGCGGTGGCGGCTGATCGCCGACTTCATCGGCGAACCACTGGTCGCGCTGACCCTCGCCGTCCTGCTGGCCATGGTCACCTTCGGCTACGCCGTCGGCTTCAACGGCAAGGAGATCACCGACCGCCTCGGCGCCAGCCTGGCCCCGATCGCCGGCATCATCCTGATCGTCGGGGCCGGCGGTGGGTTCAAGCAGTCACTGATCGGCGCCGGCGTCGGCGACTCGATCGGCAAGGCGGCCAACCATTCCGGGGTGTCGGTGCTGGTCATCGGCTACCTACTCGCGGTGGCCCTGCGCCTCGCGACCGGGTCGGCCACGGTCGCCACGACCACGGCGGCCGGGATCGTCGCGCCCTTGGCGCACGGGCTGCCGAGCGCGCACCTCGCCCTGCTCGCGCTGGCCGTCGGCTGCTGGCTCGCTGTTCCTGTCGCACGTCAACGACGCCGGGTTCTGGCTGGTCAGCCAGAGCTTCCGGTTGAGCGTGGCCGACACCTTCAAGACCTGGTCGGTGATGGAGACCCTGCTCTCGCTCGTCGGCTTCGGCTTCGTCTCGATCCTCTGGCTGATCACCTGAACCCGCCCCGCCCATCTCCCTCCCGGTTCAGTTGACTGGTGCGAATTGCGTTGAGTGGCGCGATATATCGCGCCACTCAACCGAAAAAGCGCCAGTCAACCGACGGGACGCCGGAGAGGGCCGGGCCGCCGGGACGGGATGCCGCGCGGGGACGGGGCGTCTACAGGGGCGCGGACGACTCCAGCCACGACACGAAGCCGGTGTAGGCGCTCTCGCCGATCGCGAGGGCGAGCGTCTCGCCGCCGGTGCGGCACTCGACACCACCGCGGTGCGGGGCAGCGACTTGCGCTCGGACTCGTACGGGCCGCGCCGGCCCAGCACCTCGACCTGGCCGCGCCGCAGCACCCGCGTCGGGCCGGGTGCCCCACCCAGCGCGCGGTAGAAGCGCAGCTCACCGCCCTGGTAGCGGCCGATGCCGTACAGCCAGCGGTTGCCCGCGTTGCAGGGCGAGCGGCACGGCGCCGGTGGTACGCAGCATGTGCCGCTGCCGGGCCAGGATCGCGGCGAACACGACCACCACGACGATCAGCCGCGCACACCACGATCACGTCGACGGTGTGCACGGCTGATCGGCTATCCGCGGCAGACGGTCAGACTTGTTCGCCGGCGGTACGCAGCCGGGTCAGCGCCCGGTTGCGGGCGGCCTCGGCCTCCGGGCCGCCGTCGGCATCGTTGCTGTTGTAGCGCCTCGCGGGCCCGGGCCACGTCGATGTCCTCGGCCAGTTCGGCCTGCTCGGCCAGCACCGCGACGTCGCCGTCCTTGTGCACCGACAGGAACCCGCCGTGCACGGCGACCCGCAGCTCCTCGCCGCTCTCCTGCTCGATCCGGACCGGGTAGCCCGGCTCGAGCGCGCCCAGCAGCGGCGTGTGCCCGGGCAGGATCCCGAGCTCGCCGTCGACCGTGCGGCCGAAGACGGCGGTCGCCTCGCCCGACCAGATGGGCGCCTCGATGGAGACGAGCTCCACGTGCATCGTTGCCATCGACGGCCCCTACGTCGTTCTTGAGCTCGTGCGCCTTGCGCTCGAGGTCCTCGAGCCCACCGCACATGAAGAACGCCTGCTCCGGGTAGCTCGTCGAACTCGCCCGCGGCCAGCCGCTTGAACGCGTCGATGGTCTCCTCGACCGGCACGAACGAACCGGGGATACCGGTGAACTGCTCGGCCACGAAGGTGTTCTGCGACAGGAACCGCTCGATGCGCCGCGCCCGGCCGACGATGACCTTGTCCTCTTCGGAGAGCTCGTCGATGCCGAGGATCGCGATGATGTCCTGCAGCTCCTTGTAGCGCTGCAGGATCTGCTTGGTGCGCTGCGCGACGTCGTAGTGCTCCTGGCCGATGTACTTCGCGTCGAGGATGCGCGAGGTCGAGTCGAGCGGGTCCACCGCCGGGTAGATGCCCTTCTCCGAGATCGGCCGCGAGAGCACGGTGGTGGCGTCGAGGTGGGCGAACGTGGTGTGCGGCGCCGGGTCGGTGATGTCGTCGGCGGGCACGTAGATCGCCTGCATCGAGGTGATCGAGTGACCACGGGTCGAGGTGATCCGCTCCTGCAGCTGGCCCATCTCGTCGGCCAGGGTGGGCTGGTAGCCCACGGCCGACGGCATCCGGCCGAGCAGCGTGGACACCTCGGAGCCGGCCTGGGTGAACCGGAAGATGTTGTCGATGAACAGCAGCACGTCCTGCTTCTGGACGTCGCGGAAGTACTCGGCCATCGTCAGCGCCGACAGCGCGACCCGCAGGCGGGTGCCCGGCGGCTCGTCCATCTGGCCGAAGACCAGCGCGGTCTTCTCGATGACGCCGGACTCGGTCATCTCGGCGATGAGGTCGTTGCCCTCGCGGGTGCGCTCACCGACACCGGCGAACACCGACACGCCACCGAAGTTCTCGGCGACGCGGTAGATCATCTCCTGGATGAGCACCGTCTTGCCGACGCCGGCACCGCCGAACAGGCCGATCTTGCCGCCGACCACGTAGGGCGTCAGCAGGTCGATGACCTTGATGCCGGTCGCGAACATCTCGGTCTTGGACTCGAGCTGGTCGAACGGCGGCGGCTCGCGGTGGATCGACCACCGCTCCTTGATGTCGAGCTCCTCGGCCTTGACGTCGAGCGGCTCGCCCAGCGTGTTGAACACGTGGCCCGAGCGTGACGTTGCCGACCGGGACGGTGATCGGCGAGCCGGTGTCGGTGACCTCGGCGCCGCGGACGAGACCGTCGGTCGGCTGCAGCGCGATGGCGCGCACCATGTCGTCGCCGATGTGCTGCGCGACCTCGAGGGTCAGCGTCTTGGACAGCTCGCCGAGCTCGATCTCGGCGGTGAGCGCCTGGTTGAGCGGCGGGATGCTGTTGCGCCCGAACTCGACGTCGACCACCGGGCCGATCACGCGGACGACCCGGCCGCTGGCGGCGCCCTTGGTGTCGTTCTTCGGTCTTCCTCATCGACGGCGGTCATTCGTCGCTCCCTGCTGCGGCGAGGGCGTCGGCGCCGCCGACGATCTCGCTGATCTCCTGGGTGATCTCGGCCTGGCGAGCCTGGTTCGCCAGCCGGGTGTAGGTCTTGATCAGGTCGGTGGCGTTGTCGCTCGCCGACTTCATCGCCCGCCGCCGGGCGGCCGACTCCGACGCGGCCGACTCGAGCAGCGCGGAGAAGATCCGCGAGCTGATGTAGCGCGGCAGCAGGGCGGCGATGAGGCGGGCCGGCTCGGGCTCGAACTCGTACGAGCGCCTGCGACTTCGGTCCTTGTCGTCGCCCTCGGACGTTGTCGTCGGACGATCCGCCTTGTCGTCGTCCGTCGCCGTCGTCTGCGGCCTTCACCGGCGACACCTGGACGGCGGTCGGCGTCTGCGTGACGCTGTTGACGAACTTGGTGTAGACGACCCACAGCTCGTCGATGCCCGGCCGGCCGTCGGCGTCGCCGCCCTCGATCGTGCCCTCGGAGGTCGCCCTCAGCGCCTCGACCACCGCCTCGGTGGCGCCCCGGGCGTCGGCGAAGTTCGGCTGCTCGGAGAAGCCCGTCCACGACGCCGGCCAGCTCGATGGCGCCGGAAGTTGAAGTAGGCCACGCCCTTGCGGCCGATGACGTAGCGCTCGACCTCCTTGCCGTCGTCCTTGAGCCGCTCGGCCAGCTCGTTCGCGGCCTTGATGCGCGTTGGCGTTGTAGCCGCCGGCCAGTCCGCGGTCGCTGGTGATGACCAGGATGCCGGCCCGGCGCGGGTTCTCGACGCCGGTGAGCATCGGGTGCTTCAGCGTCGTGTCACCGCCGATCTCGGCCAGCGCGTCGGCGCAGCTCCTTGGCGTAGGGCTTGGCGTTGTTCATCCGCGCCTGCGCCTTGGCGATGCGCGACGCGGCGATGAGCTCCATCGCCTTGGTGATCTTCTTCGTCGACTGGACCGAACGGATCCGGCGCCGGTAGACGCGAAGCTGGGCTCCCATCAGCTACGTCCTACTTCTCGGACTTCTCGGAGTTCTCGGACTTCTTGTCTGACTTCTGGTCGGACTTCTTCTCCGCCGACTCCGACGTGCTGGTGGGCTGGAACTGCTTGTTGAAGTCGGTCACCAGCTTGTCGAGTGCGTGGCCAGCTCGTCGTCGAAGCTCTTCGGCCGCGGCCAGCTCGTCGAACAGCCCCTCGGCGTTGTGCGCGACGTAGTCGAGCAGCTCGGTCTCGTAGCGGCGGATGTCGCCGACCTCGATGTCGTCGAGCTTGCCGTTGGTGCCGGCCCAGATCGAGACGATCTCGCGGCCGACCGGGAACGGCGAGGCGGCCGGCTGCTTGAGCAGCTCGACCAGCCGGGCGCCGCGGGCCAGCTGCTGCTGGCTGGCCTTGTCGAGGTCGGAGCCGAAGGCGGCGAACGCCTCGAGCTCGCGGTACTGGGCCAGGTCGACCCGCAGCCGGCCGGCGACGGCCCGCATCGCCTTGGGCTGGGCCGCGCCACCGACGCGCGACACCGAGATGCCGACGTTGATGGCCGGACGGACACCGGCGTTGAACAGGTCGGTCTCGAGGAAGCACTGGCCGTCGGTGATCGAGATGACGTTGGTCGGGATGTAGGCCGACACGTCGTTGCCCTTGGTCTCGATGATCGGCAGGCCGGTCATCGAGCCGCCGCCGAGGTCGTCGGACAGCTTGGCGCAGCGCTCGAGCAGCCGGCTGTGCAGGTAGAAGACGTCGCCCGGGTAGGCCTCGCGGCCCGGCGGGCGGCGCAGCAGCAGCGACACGGCGCGGTAGGCCTCGGCCTGCTTGCTGAGGTCGTCGAAGATGATCAGCACGTGCATGCCCTGGTACATCCAGTGCTGGCCGATGGCCGAACCGGTGTACGGGGCGAGGTACTTGAAACCGGCCGAGTCGGAGGCCGGAGCGGCGACGATCGTCGTGTACTCCATCGCGCCGGCCTCTTCCAGCGTGTTGCGCGCGGCCGCGATGGTCGAGCCCTTCTGGCCGATCGCGACGTAGATGCAGCGCACCTGCTTGGCCGGGTCGCCGGTCTTCCAGTTGTCGCGCTGGTTGATGATCGCGTCGAGGCAGACCGTGGTCTTGCCGGTCTGGCGGTCGCCGATGATCAGCTGGCGCTGGCCGCGGCCGATGGCGGTCATCGCGTCGATCGCCTTGATGCCGGTCAGCAGGGGCTCGCGGACCTCCTGGCGCTGCACCACCGTCGGCGCCTGCAGCTCGAGGGCGCGGCGCTCGTCGGACTCGATCTCGCCGTTGCCGTCGATCGGCTGGCCGAGCGGGTTCGACCACGCGGCCGAGGTAGGCGTCGCCGACCGGCACCGAGAGGATCTCGCCGGTGCGCTTGACCTGCTGGCCCTCCTCGATCTTGGATGGCGTCACCGAGGATCACCACGCCGATGTCGCGGACGTCGAGGTTCAGCGCGATGCCGAGCGTGCCGCCCTCGAACTCGAGCAGCTCGTTGGTCATCGCACTCGGCAGGCCCTCGACCCGGGCGATGCCGTCGCCGGTCTCGGCGACCACGCCGACCTCCTCGCGCGAGGCCTCTGGCGAGTAGGACGAGACGTAGCTCTCGATCGCGCTACGGATCTCGTCAGCGGAGATCGTCAGCTCTGCCATGAACGTTTCCTCTTTGTCTGTTCGTGTGTCAGTGGAGATCAGTCGGGTGGATCAGCCGGCCAGTGCGGCGCGGGCCGCGGCGAGGCGGGTGGCGATGCTGCCGTCGATGACCTCGTCGCCGACGCGGACGACGAGGCCGCCGCTGCACCTTCGGGATCGAGCGCGGTGCGCACGCTGATCGCGCGGCCGTACATGCCGGACAGCGACGCCGGCGAGGCGCTGCTGCTGGGCGTCGGTGAGCGGCACGGCCGAGATGACCCGCGCGACCGAGCGCTCCTGCCGCGCGGCGGCCGTCTCGAGCAGGTCGTCGATCGCCAGGATGATGCTGCGCTTGCGCTGGCTGGCCACCGCATGGTGGAGCAGCGCCAGCGTGATCGGTGAGACCTTGCCGCCGACCAGCGAGTCGAGCAGGGTCGGCCCGCCGCGCCGGGATCGACGGTGTACTCGTCGAGCAGGCTCGTCAGCGTCGCCCTCGGCTGTCGAGGATGCGCTCGAAGCGGAACAGCTCGTCCTCGATGCGGTCGAGGCTGTTGCCCTTCTCGGCCGCAGCGAACAGCGCGTCGTCGCCGGCGGCCTCGATGGCGTCGGTGAGGTCCCACGGCGACGACCAGCGCAGGCTCACCGCGGCCTTGACCAGCTCGAGCGCGTGCTTGCCGACCTTGCCGCCGACCAGCTGCTCGAGCAGCGCGGCCCGCGCCTCGGCCGAGGTCGCCGGGTCGCCCAGCAGTGCGGCGCAGCCGCGGCTGGGCCGACGAGCAGCTCGGCGACCGCGTACAGCTCACCGGCGACGCTCGGTGAGCGTGTCCGCGGAGACCGATCCGGGCCGTCGAAGACGGCGTTCTCGCTGCTCGCGCAGCTCGTCGAGCGCCTGGCGGCTGGCCGACCGCATCATTTGCCGGTCGCCTTCCGTCGCGTCCTTGGCCTCGAGGCCGGCGAGGAAGGCGTCGACGGTCGCCGAGACCTGGGCCTCGTCGGCCAGCCGCTGGCTGACGATCTTCTCCGACAGCTCGACGGCCAGCGTGCCGATCTCGGCCGCGCAGCTCGCGCACGATCGACGCGCGCTGGCTGGCCAGCTGCTCCTCGCCGCGGGCGACGATGCGGGCCTGCTCCTCCTGGGCCTGGGTGCGCAGTTCCTCGACGGTGCGCTGCGCCTCGGCCCGCGCGTTCTCGCGGATCTGCGCCGCCTCGGTGCGGGCCTCGTTCAGCGCGTTCTGGTAGGCGCTTCTCGGCCTCGGCCAGCTTGCGTCTTGGCTTCCTCGCTGTCCTCGACCTGCTTGCGGATCAGCTCCTGCCGCTCGCGCATCGCCTTCTGGATCGGCGGCAGCACGTAGCGCCCGAGGACGCCCAGGATGATCAGGAAGGCGATGAGCTCCGCGATGAACGTCGCGTCGGGCACCAGGAAGTTGCTCGACGCGACGACGGCGTGGTTTCCCATGGCGGGAGATCCTTACTTTCGGTTACTTCGCGAGGACGAAGACGAACAGCACGGCGAAGGCGAGGTTGATGAAGTACATCGCCTCGACCAGGCCGACGGTCAGGAAGAACAGCGTCTGCAGGCGGCTCTGCGCCTCGGGCTGCCGGGCGACGCCCGAGATCAGCGAGCTACCGGCGAGGCCGTCACCGATCGCGGCGCCGACGGCGCCGCCACCGAGGGCGAGGCCGCCACCGATGAAGCCACCGGCCAGCTCGATCGACTTGGTAGTTACCTCGACTGCCATTTCTCTCCTCTATTCCTGAAAGTTGTGAAGCGTTGAGCGGGTTGCGCGAAGGACGCCGGGCCAGATCAGTGCGCGCCCTCCTCGGCCGGTCGCACCGAACTGAAGTACAAGATCGTCAGCAGGGCGAAGATGAACGCCTGGATGAGTCCGATGAACATGTCGAACAGCTTCCAGATGACGTCGGGCGCCCAGAGGATGTAGGCCGGGAACAGCGCGATCAGCGACACCATGATCGTCCCGGAGAAGATGTTGCCGAAGAGTCGAAGGGCCAGCGTGACCGGCGCGGACCAGCTCTTCGATGATGTTGATCGGCAACATGGCGATGCTCGGCGTGACCAGGTGGTGGTAGTAGCCGCGCAGGCCCTGCTTGCGGATGCCGGTCACGTGCATCAGCACGATCACCAGCAGCGCCAGCGCGTACGTCAGGTTGACGTCGGAGGCCGGCGGCGGCAGCACTTCGGCCGCCGCCGCCGTGGATGACCGGCAGGATCGACAGCCAGTTGGCGATCAGGATGAACAGGAACAGCGCCATCGCCAGCGGCACCACGAACGGGGCGGTCTTGATGCCCATCGTGTCCTCGACCTGCTGCTCGACCTGGCCGGTGACGGTCTCGAAGAACAGCTGCCCGTTGCTCGGCTTGCGGGCGTTCACCTTGCGGCGCACCCACAGCCCGAGCACGATGATGATGGCGCCGGCGACCAGCGTGCTGATGATCGTGTCGCCGTGCAGGGTGACGCCGAAGATGTGCCACTCGATGTGCTCGCCGACCTTGACGTTGACCGCGACGTTCTGCGCACTCACTGTTCGTTCACCAATCCAGTCAGGAGGTCGGCCGGAGGCTGCGGAAGACGGGGACGGCGGCGCCGACCAGCATCAGGACCTGGAAGACGGCGAGGCCGACGAACACGCCGAGCCCGTCGGGCTGGACGAGAAATCCGAAGCCGATGGCGACGAGGGTGATCGCGCCGAGGCGGCCCATCACACCGCGGCGGAACCGCTTTCGATCGATGCCTTCGTCGCCGGCGTAGGCCAGGACCGACTTCTGCAGCAAGCGGTTGTTGATCGCACCGAGCGCGAGGCCGAGCGTGCCGAAGATACCCATCAGCGGGTGTCCGGCGAGAGCGAGGACAACGATCGCGGCGGCACCGAGCACGGCGGCGACCATCGCCGACCTGCGTAGGTTGGCGATGGCGGACACCGGGGTGTACATGACCGGTTCCACTGAGTGCTTCAACTCCGCTCTGTGCTCGACGCTTGCGCTCAAGTCTTCAGGTACTTGCGAAACTCAACGACGGTGTAGCTGACGGCCCCGATGATTCCGAGGACCAGCCCGACGAGCACGAATACCGGCGTTGTACCCGCCAGCGAATCGACCAACCAGCCGAGGGCCAGACCCGCGACCAACTGTGCCGCGATGACCGCACCCATACCCAGCAGGGCTGACCAGTTCAACGACCGGTCGGGCTCGGCGGACATCCCGGCGCCTAGTCGACGCAGGCAGGCAGCGAACCGATATCGCTCACGGGCGTGCTCCTCGGATGTGGGTCATAACGGCCACGATCGTCGCCGCCGGCACGGAATGCGGACCGGCGACCGCGCGGGCCGACGTTGAGTCCACGTGCGCCAGAAGGCGATGCGTACAGACTACCTGTGACTCTGTGCGTCTCCTGAACCGGGTCGGCCCCGCTCGGCCCCCGGTCCGGCGGCCTCAGACACCGGCGTGCGGGCGGCCCTTCGCCCGGTTGCGCAGGCCGGGTACCACGGACACGAGAACCCCGATCGCCGACAGCGCGCACAGGGTCCCGACGACGAACCACTGGGCCCGGCCGTAGGACAGTCCGACGCCGGCGAAGGCCACCAGCGCCGACCAGAAATACAGCAGCAGGACGGCCCGGCGGTGGCTGTGGCCGAGCTCGAGCAGGCGGTGGTGCAGGTGCTGCTTGTCCGGCGCGAACGGTGACCGCAGGCGAGCGACGCGGCGGACCACGGCGAGCAGCAGATCGACGAACGGCAGCGCGAGCACGGCCAGCGGGATGAGCAGCGGCAGGGCCAGCGGCAGCGACCCGAGCGCGCTGTTGAACGCCTGCGGGTCGGCCTGGGTGGTGGAGGACGTGGCCGCGGCCGACAGCACCAGCCCGACCACCATCGAGCCGGAGTCGCCCATGAAGATGCGGGCCGGCCAGAAGTTGTGCGGCAGGAAGCCGGCACAGGCCCCGGCCAGGGCGGCGGCCAACAAGGTCGGCGCGGCCGTGACGTCGGTGAAGTGGTCCTGCGCGAGGTGGTAGGAGAACACGAAGAACGCGCTCGCGGCGATGACGGTGACCCCGGCGGCGAGGCCGTCCAGTCCGTCGATGAAGTTCATGGCGTTGATCGTCAGCAGGGCCAGGACGATCGTGACCGGGATGGCGAGATCGCGGCCGAGGCTCACCGTCGTACTGCCGATCGGGAAGTACGCGAGCTGCACGCCGCCCAGCGTGACCATCAGCCCGGTGGCCAGCACCTGACCGGCGAGCTTGGTCAGCGAGTCGAGTTCGTATTTGTCGTCAATGACGCCGACGGCGCAGATGATCGCAGCCGAGATCACCACCCAGGGCATGTCCGGACCGTTCTCGAACGACCGGTGCAGGCTGGGCAGTCGGGCGGCGACGAACAGGGCCAGCGCCAGGCCGGCGAACAGCGGCCACGCCGCCCATCCGCGGGGTGGCGACGGCATGGACATCGCGGTCGCGGGGCAGCGCCACCGCCTTCGACCGGATCGCGACCCGACGGGCGACCGGGGTCAGGACGAACGTCACCGAGGCCGCCACGCTCGCGACGAGTAGGTACTCCAGGCTCGGATGGGTGACGCTCATTGGTGCGGCCCGTCTGGCGTCGGCCGGTCCGCAAGGTCGGGGACGACGGCCCGCAGCTCGTCGGCGGCGACGGCGCCGAGGCGAAGGATCTGCGGGCGGGGGCCGGTCACGTCGACGATGGTGGAGGCCACGCCGCCGGCGACCTGCCCGTCCTCGAGATAGACGGACACGTCGTCACCGAGCTGGGCCCGGGCCTCGGCCGCCGTCTCGGCCGCGGGCTGCCCGTGCCGGTTGGCGCTCGACACGGCCATCGGGCCGGTCTGCTCCAGCAGCTCGATCGCCACCGGGTGCAGCGGCATCCGGACGGCGACCGTCCCGTGCGACTCGCCGAGGTTCCACGACAGCGACGGCGCGTGCCGGACGACGAGCGTGAGACCGCCCGGCCAGAACGCCTCGATCAGGTCGCGGGTGCGCGCGTCGACGCTCGTCACGAGGCCGTCGATGGTCGACCAGGAGCCGACGAGCACCGGCACCGGAACGTCCCGGCCGCGGCCCTTGACCCGCAGCAACTCGGTGACCGCGGCCGGGTCGAACGCGTCGGCGCCGAGGCCGTAGACGGTGTCGGTGGGCAGCACCACGAGTTCGCCCGCGGCGACGCTCTGCGCCGCCGTGCGGATGGCGTCGGCCCGCAGATCCGGATCGCCACACGCAAAGAACAACGCCATGGGCAGCATCCTGCCGCATCACGCTGTGCCGGCCGCCCCGACAAGTTGTCCGCGCCCCGAGGCGCTATGGCGACCGGAAGCGCGGACAACTTTCGACGGGAGATCAGCGGCGGGACATCAGCGACGAACGGCGGTCGCGTAGCGCGGGCGGCCGGTGAGGTCGTCGTGGTCGGCGACGGCGTCCCAATGGCCGTCGGCGACGAGCAGTGCCGGCACCGCGCGGGCGTGCGTGTCGTCGTGCTCGAGAGCCAGCACGCCGCCCGGCCGTAGTAGGCACGCCGCCCGTGCGATCACCGCGGCCATCAGCGCCAGGCCGTCGGCACCGGCGAACACCGCGACGGCCGGATCGCAGCGGACCTCGGGGGCGACGTTCGTACCGGACGGGACGTAGGGCGGATTGCACACCACCGCGTCGGCCTGACCGGCCAGCTCGGCCAGCAGCTCCGGATCGGTGACATCGCCCGCGACCGCCTCGATCCGGGTGCCGCGCACGTTGGTCCGCAGCCACCTGTCCAGCGCCCGGCCGGCCGGTTCCACCGCGATCACGCGGGCCGTCCCGGTCTCGTCGGCGAGCGGCTAGCGCGAGCGCGCCGCTGCCCGAGCACAGGTCGACGGCGAGCACGGCCCCAGGCCCCAGCCACGGGAGCACGGCATCGACGAGCAGTTCGGTCTCCGGCCGGGGGACGAAAACGCCGGGGCCGACCGCAACCTCGATGTGCCGGAACGGCGCGGTCCCGGTGATGTGCTGCAGCGGCTCACGGGTCGCGCGGCGCGCGACGGCCGTCGCGAAGCGGGCCGCCGCGGCGGCGTCCGGCCGACCAGCCAGCGGCAGCCGCGACCGGGGCACGCCCAGCGCGTGCGCCAGCAGCAGCTCGGCGTCCACCCGCGGCGAGGGCACCCCGGCGGTTGCCAGCGACCGGGTCGCGTCGGCGAGCATCCCCGTTACCTCGCCGGCCATCGGCGGTTACTGCTCGCCAGCGAGCAGGGCCTCGGTGTCGGCGTGCTGCAACGCGGCGATGACGTCGTCCAGCGCACCGTCCAGGACCTGATCGAGGTTGTACGCCTTGAAGCCCACCCGGTGGTCGCTGATCCGGTTCTCGGCGAAATTGTAGGTACGGACGCGCTCGGAGCGGTCGACGGTGCGCACCTGCGAGCGCCGGGCGGTGGACGCGGCGGCGTCGGCCTCGTCCTGGGCCGCGGCGAGCAGCCGCGCCCGCAATACCCGCATGCCGGCCTCGCGGTTCTGCAGCTGGCTCTTCTCGTTCTGCATGCTCACCACAGTGCCGGTCGGCAGGTGCGTGATTCGCACCGCCGAGTCGGTCGTGTTGACGCTCTGCCCACCAGGGCCGGACGAGCGGTAGACGTCGATGCGCAGGTCGTTGGGGTCGATGTCGACCTCGACGTCGTCGGCCTCGGGCAACACCACGACCCCGGCGGCCGAGGTGTGGATGCGGCCCTGCGACTCGGTGGCCGGCACCCGCTGCACGCGGTGCACGCCACCCTCGTACTTCAGCCGCGCCCACACGGGATTGCCCGACTTGCGGGCCCGAACGGCGATCGTGACCGACTTCTTGCCGCCCAGATCGGTCGGCTCGTCATCGAGCACCTCGGTGAGCCAGCCCTGCCGCTCGGCGTAGCGCAGGTACATCCGCAGCAGGTCGCCGGCGAACAGGGCCGATTCCTCGCCGCCCTCGCCCGCCTTCACCTCGAGGATCACGTCGCGGTCGTCGTCGGGGTCCTTCGGCACGAGCAGGGTGCGCAGCCGGGCTTCGATCTCGTCGATGCGGGTCACCAGCGCGTCCGCCTCGGCGGCGAAGGAGGCGATCCTCGGCGGCCAGCTCGCGCGCCGCGCCGAGATCGGCCCGGGCGGCGTCGAGCTCACCGGCCGCTGCGACGATCGGCGCCAGCTCGGCAAAGCGCCGCCCCAGATCCCGCGCCGCGGCTTGATCACCGTGGACGGCCGGGTCGGAAAGCTGCCGCTCGACGTCGGCATACTCCGCCAGTAGATCCGGCAGCCGGCCTGCGCTCGCGCTCATGTTTCCTCCACTTTGACTTCCCGGTGCACGCTGCGCCGCCGCGTCAGCGTGCATGGGGAAGTCAAAGTCGCGGACGGGACAAACGAACGGCGCCTGCTCCCCGCCGAAATCCGGGAGCAGGCGCCGTCGAAAGAGCTAAGCGTCGGTCGAACCGCTCCGGACACGCTTGCCGTAGCGCTTCTCGAACTTGTCGACGCGGCCACCGACGTCCATGATCTTCTGCTTGCCCGTGTAGAACGGGTGGCAGGCCGAGCAGACGTCGGCGTGCAGCTGACCGGACTTCGAGGTGCTGCGCGTGGTGAAGGTGTTCCCGCACGAACAGGTCACCTGGGTGACGACGTAGTCGGGGTGAATGCCTTGCTTCATTTGCCTGGGTCCCTTTCTGCTGGCCGCCGGGTCGTCTCGCGCTGGAGACGTGAACCGGAGCCGGGTGGTGGTTCAGGCGCTCACGCGCCCGATCGTCCAGTCTGCCAGGGCGGACCCCGCAGGACCAAACGTGGACGGAACGCCGCGGCCGGGGCCGCTATTCCGCGGCCATGACGGGGGTCCAGCGCACGCCGAGGCCGTAGATGTCGAGCGAGTACGGCAGCCGGCGACCCGGGGACAGCCGCGCCCCGGTGAGCTCGAGCGCCGAAGACGACGCGACGATCTCAGCCACGATCGCCTGCCCGAGGAAGAGCGCCATCCCCGCCCCCGGGCAGCCCTGCGGCCCGTGACTGAAGAAGTTGAACGACCAGTCCCCGGCCGCTTCGCCGGTCACCCACTCGTGCGGCGCGAACGAGTCGGCGTACGGGATGCGGTCGCGGTTGCGGTGATTGAACACGTTGTAGATCAGGGCCTGGGCGCCGGCCGGCAGGACGGCGCCGGTCGGGAAACGCACGTCCTCGGTCGTGACCCGCCCGAACAGCTGGGTCGTCGGCCAGAGCCGCATCGCCTCCTGGATGCACCCGGCCAGATAGTCCAGCCCGGCGACGCCGGCCGGGGTGGCGAGGTCGACGCCGGCGAGCTGGCGGCGCACCTCGTCGAGCTGGTCCGGGTGCGAGGCCAGCAGCGCGAGGGCCCGCAGCAGGTTGGCCGGCAGCGTGTCCCCCATCGCGAACAGCCAATGGATCAGCTGACCGGCCGGATCGGTCTCGTCGTCGGCCGGCGCCCCGGCCACCAGCGCGCAGAGGCTGCCCGGCTCGGCCGCGTCGACATAAGCCTGCACCCGCTCGATGAACGCGTCGTAGCCGGTGGCTGGCTTGCCCGGCATTCGGTTGCCGGCCGACATGAGATCGCCCAGCTCGTCCGAGATCGCCTCGTCGTCGGCCGCCGCCGCACCGAAGACGACCCGCCGCGTCAGGCGCTGCACCGACGCATGCATCGTGTCCCAGTCGACGGCGCCGCCCGCGGACATGGCCGCGGCTTCGTCCCGAGCGGCGGCCAGGAACTGCGGGGCCAGCCGGTGCAAGGGCGACCCGGTGTCGAGCACCGCCTCGGCGAACCGGCGCCGGTTGGCCCACAGATCGCCGCGCGAGATCGTCAGCGCATTGGGCTGGAAGGCCGCCATGCCCTTGCGCTTCGTGTCCGGGTCGGACGCGAACGGCTCGGGTGACCCGCCGAGGACGATCTCGATGTCCTCCGGGTGATGGACGAGCAGCACCTCGTCCTTGGCCAGCCGGATCCAGAACGGGTCGGGTCCGAGCTTGCGCACGAGACCCTCGACGAGCTGGTAGGCGAGCTGATCACCGTGCAGCGTCGAACTCACCCGGCTCGGCAGGGTCCGCTTGGCGAACAGGCCGAGCACGACGTTCGGCACGCCGACCTGGGCGGTGAAACGCACGCCGTCGACGACCGAGGCGTGCTTGAAATCGAGGGTCACGCGCCCGGACGTTACGCGGTCGCGAGGCTCTTCGCCCGCTCGAGCTCCCGCTTGCGCTCGTCCTCGGACTCCTGCGCGATCTCGGCGGCCTTCCCTTCGTCGCGGGTGAGGTTCTCGCCCGACTCGGCGTCGAATACGTGGGCCGAACGGGAGTTGAACCACAGCCGGGCGTCGTCACCGGCGCGGATCTTGCTCGATCCGTCGAGGCTCACGACGAGCTGGGTGCGCATCGCCTCGCCGTCCAGCTCGCGGTCGAGCTCGTTCAGCGCGGCCTGGACGTCGGGGTGCGGCTCGAACGGCAGGTAGGCGTACTTCTCGTTGCCTAGCCATTCGGTGACGTCGACGCCGGCGGTGAACTCGATGCCGTCGGCGCGCTGCTGGTCCTCCACCAGCGCCGCGTCCTCGAACGCCTCAGGCCGGATTCCGACGATCACCAGCTCGCCCGCCTTTTTGGTCTTCGTCACGGCGTCCGGGATCGGGATCGATGTGAACGGCAGCTCGAGCTCACCGTCGCCGACCGTCGCCGGCAGAAAGTTCATCGGCGGCGACCCGATGAACCCCGCGACGAACAGGTTGACCGGCTGCTCGTAGAGCTCGCGCGGGCTCGCCACTTGCTGCAGCACGCCGCGGCGCAGGACGGCGACGCGATCGCCGAGCGTCATCGCCTCGGTCTGGTCGTGGGTGACGTAGACGGTCGTCGTGCCGAGGCGGCGCTGCAGCCGCGAGATCTCGGTGCGCATCTGGCCGCGCAACTTGGCGTCGAGGTTGGACAGCGGCTCGTCGAACAGGAAGGCGTTGGCCGAGCGGATGATGGCCCGGCCCATCGCGACACGCTGGCGCTGGCCGCCGGAGAGGTTGGCCGGCTTGCGCTGCAGGTGCTCCTTGAGCTCGAGCACGTCGGCGATACCGTCGACCAGCTCTTTGACCTTGCCCTCGTCGGTCTTGTTCTTGCCCAGCCGCAGCGGGAACGCGATGTTCTCGAACACGGTCAGGTGCGGGTACAGCGCATAGTTCTGGAACACCATCGACAGGTTGCGATCGCGTGGTGCCTTGTTCGTTCATCCGCTTGCCGTCGATCATCAGGTCGCCGGAGGAGATGTCTTCGAGGCCGACGATCATCCGCAACAACGTCGACTTCCCGGAACCCGACGGCCCGACCAGGATCAGGAATTCGCCGTCGGCGACATCGATGTTGACGTCGGTAACGGCCTTGAAGCCGTCGCCGTAGACCTTGGTGATGTGCTTCATCTCGATGGTTGACACGCCGGCTCCTAACCCTTGACCGCACCGGCGGTGAGGCCGGCAACGATGCGCTTCTGGAAGAACAGCACGAGGATGACCACCGGGATCGTCACGATCACGGCCGCCGCCGCCACGTACCCCGTTGGCGGGATGAACTGGGACGGCCCCTGGAAGAACCCGAGGACGGCCGGCACGGTCTGCGCCCGTTGGTACGTCGAGGGTCGAGCGTCGTCGAGTACACGAAGTCGTTCCACGCGGTGAAGAACGAGATGATCGCCGTGGTGAAGACGCCGGGCGCGGCCAGCGGCAGGACGACCTTGCGGAACGCCTGCCAGTTCGTCGCGCCGTCGACCTGGGCCGCCTGCTCCATCTCCCACGGGATCTGCCGGAAGAACGCGGTGAGCGTCCAGATCGACAACGGCAGGGTGAGCGACAGGTACGGGATGATCAGCCCGGGCCAAGTGTTGTAGAGACCGATCGAACGCCACACGTTGTAGAGCGGGGTGACGATGCTGATCGCGGGGAAGAACGCGGTGAGCAGCGCGGCGTTGAGCACCAGCCTCTTGCCCGGGAAGTCCAGCCGGGCAATGCCGTACGCGCAGAACGCCGACAGCCCGACGCCGATGACGGTCGCGATGAGGCAGATGCCGATCGAGTTGATCAGCGCCGGCACGAACAGGTCGTGCGCCCCGCCGGTGAAGATGTACTTGTAGCTGTCCCAGGTGAGGTGGCGCGGGATGTAGTTGCGGTCGTTGACCGATGATCCGGTCTTCAGCGACAGGGACACGATCCAGCCGATCGGCAGCAGCGTGTACAGGATGATCGGTACCGCGGCGACGCCCAGCCAGGCCTTCGCGCGGGCTGAGAGCTCGGCGGCCATGTCAGTCCCCTCTCACTCGGGAGAGGTCGGTCTTGAACCCCTTGATGAAGATCACGCTGATGATGACGACGCAGACGAACAGCAGGATCGAGATCGCCGACCCCAATCCGATCTCGCTGCGGGTGATGGTCTGGTTGTAGGCCAGGACACCGACCGAGGTCGTGTCCTGCGACCCCTTCGTCATGATGAAGATGTTGTCGAAGATCCGGAACGCGTCGAGGGCGCGGAACAGGACGGCGACCAGGATCGCGGCCTTCATCGACGGCAGGGTGACCCGGCGCAACCGCTCCCAGAACGTCGCCCCGTCGACCTCCGCTGCCTCCTGGAGTTCGCCCGGCACCTGCGCGAGGCCGGCGAGCAGCAGCAGGGACATGAACGGCGTGGTCTTCCAGATTTCGGACACCATGATCGCGATCAGCGCCGACCAGTGATGACCGAACCAGTCGTAATTCTGATCGAAGCTGCCGAAGGTGAGCGTGTGCAGCCACTTGCTTATGAAGCCACTGGTCGGGGCGAAGGCGTACTGCCAGCCGTAGGCCGACACGACCGTGATGATCGAGTACGGGATGAGCACAATCGTGCGCAGCGTGCGGCGCGGAATGATGATCTTGTTCATGACCATGGCCAGGGCCATGCCGAGGATGAACTCGACGATCACGGTGATGACCATGATCGCGGTGCTCACCCAGACGGCGCTCCACCACTTGTCGTCGGACAGGATCACCTTGTAGTTGCGGAACCAGATGAAGGCGCGGCCGTGGGGGTCGGTGAGCCGGTAGTTGAAGAACGACAGGTAGAGCGCATTGAAGATCGGATAGGCGACGACGGCCATCATCGCGATGAACGCCGGGGCGACGAGCTTCCACCCCAGGTTGCGCTCCTGCCGCGCCCGGTCGGTCATGGTCGGCTTGCTCGGCTTGGCGGTGCGGACTGGGCCGGGGCCGGTCGACGCGTTCGGCGGTGGCGGTCACAGCAGCTTCTCTCCCTTGAGCACCTGCAGGATGAACGACTGCGCCTTCTTCGGCGTCGACGGGCTGACCGAGCTCGGCGGGCTGAACGATTCCTGCAGCGCGGTCGACAGGTCGCCGTAGTACTGCGACTGGGGGCGGGGCGCGGCCCGCTCCAGCGAGTTGCGGATGTAGGCCGCCATCGGGAACGCCTTCTTCACCGACGCGGCGTTGTACACCTGGGTGTTGGCGGCCGGGTTACCGGAGCTGTTCATGTACTCGAGCTGGTGCTGCTCGTTGCGGATGCAGTTGACCGCGTCGAAGGCGTCGGCCTGGTGCGAACTCGCCTTGCCGACCCCGATCTCGATGCCGCCGAAGGGCGGGCGCGACTGCTTGCCCGCGACCGTCTCGGGGTAGTACGTCCACCCGACGTCGGAGTCGCGGAACTTCACCTTGTCGGCGGCCATCGCCGACCACACGTAGGGCCAGATGGTCATGAACGCGCTGGTCGACGGATTTTCGAAGACCGACAGTGACTGGGGTTCCTCACTGGTCGACAGCGACGGCCCGCCGATGCGTTTGCTCGCGAGCTGCTTGATGATCGACGCCGCATCCCGGCCGGCCGCCGAGTCGAGTCCGAGTTTCAGGTTCTTGGCGATGGCGCCGGGGTTCTCGACGATCTTCCCGCCCGCGCCGGCGACGAGCGCATTGATCCAGACGGTGTAGCCCTCGTACAGGTCGGCCTGCACGCCGATCGACTTGTGCGCCTTCGCGGCGGCGTCGATCAGCTGCTGCCAGGTGACCGGCTTGTTCATGTTCAGGCCCTGGGCCTTGGCGATCGACTTGCGGTACCAGAGCAGCTGGGTGTTCGCCCAGAACGGCGCGGCGATGAGCTTGCCCTGCCAGGTCGAGGCCTGGACGGCCGGCTTCACGATGTCGGCCGTGAACTGGGACTTGTACTGGGCCGGCACCTCGGCGAGGAAGCCGGCCTCGGCGAATTCGGCCACGAACACCGGGTCGAGGCTCATCAGGTCGATGGACGAGTCCTTGGCGGCCAGCCGGGTGACGAGCTGCTGCCGCTGCTGGCTCGCGTCGTTGGGCAGGATGCTCGTGGTGATCTTGTACTTGCCGTGCGCGGCGGCGGTGCACTGCTTGGCCAGCGTCGCCTGGGCCCCGTTGTCGGGGTTGATGTACCAGTGCAGGGTCGGCGGCCCGCTCGCGCCGCCACAGGCGGCGAGCGTCGCGGCGACGAGGGTGGCCGACGCTCCCGCTCGCAGGGCATTGCGTACCCAGTTGTGCATTCGCGTCTCCCTCGCAGCGACCCCGTCGTCACTCGTTGGCCCCGGCGAGCCCTCGAGACGTTGTGCCCAGGTTCACACATCTCTGAACGTATCGGGCCAAACCAACGTGGAGCAACTGCCCGGTTCAGGGCAGCCGGGACCGGGCACGAGCACGGCCACCTGCGCGGTCAGCGGACGGCGCGCGCGACCAGGCGATCGGCTCAGCCCTTGACCGAGCCGGCCAGCAGGCCGCGGACGAAGAATCGCTGCAGGGCGATGAACACGAACAGCGGGATGATGATGGAGATGAAGGCCGCGGCTGGGATCACCTCGCCGCCGGCGCCGGAGCTTTGCCCTTGCAGCAGGCTCACCGCCACCGTGATCGGCGCGATGTTGCTGTTGCCGCCGGACATCACGATGCCGACGAAGAGGTCGTTCCACACCCACAGGAACTGGAAGATGCCGAACGCGGCCAGCGCCGGGCGGAGCAGCGGCAACATGATCAGCCGGAAGATCTGTCCGTGGCTGGCCCCGTCGAGGCGAGCGGCCTCGAGCAGGTCGCGCGGGATCTCGGACATGAAGTTGTGCATCAGGAACACGGCAAGCGGCAAGGCGAAGCAGGCGTGCGCCAGCCAGATCGCGCCGACCGTGCCGGCCAGGCCGGTGCTCGGGAAGATCGTCGTGCTGCCGAGATGCGCGCCGTCGACCACGAACCGCAGCAACGGCACGACCGCGACCTGCAGCGGGACGATCTGCAGCGCGAAGATCGCGACGTAGATCCAATCGCGGCCGCGGAAGTCGATCCACACCAGGGCGTAGGCCGCCATCGCGGCTACGGCGATCGGGATCAGCGCCGCCGGGATCACGATCACGATCGAGTTGACGATGTTGGGCAGGATGTTGCCGGCGCCGTGCGTGATCTTGTCGTAGTTCGACCAGGTCAGGTCGCTGAACGTCCACCACCCGCCGGTGTCCTGCCCGTGCTTGCCGCGGAAGGACTGCACGAGCAGCCCGATGGTGGGGATGGTCCAGAAGATGCCGATGAGCAGGGCGAACCCGGACGCCACCGGGTTGGTGAGGCCCTGGCGCACCCGGCCGACCCGGGTCGACTTGGGTTCGGGATCCGGTACGGCCGGGGCGGAGCCGGTGGGGTTGAGAACGATGCTCATGCCGCGCCTCCTGCGCTCACCCGTGGACATTGGTCGGTCATGACGACCTCCGGGCCTTGGTCATCTGGCGGACCTGGTACGCGACGAACGGGATGACGAGCAGGAAGATCTCCATCGCGACCGCGGCCGAGCGGTGCTCGCCAAGCGGCGCACCGCCACCCGACGCGATGCCCGAGGTCCGGAACTGCGTGTACATGAGGTTGGCGAGGACGTCACCGTTGTACTGGTCGGCGCCGAAGGTGCGGACGAGGTCGAACACCTTCAAGGTCGCGACCGAGATGGTGACCAGGACGACGATGATCGTCGGCCGGATGCTCGGGATGACGACCCGCCGGAAGGCCTGGCCCGGCGTCGCACCGTCGATCTTGGCCGCCTCGGACAGCTCGGCCGGCACGGCCTTGATCGCGGCCGAGAGCACGACGGTGGAGAAGCCGGCCTGGATCCAGATCATGACCACGATCATCATCAGCGTGAGCTTCCAACCACCCGTGGTCGGGAAGTTCAGCGGGCCCAGCCCGAACCAGTTGAGGACGACGTTGACGAGACCCGACGCCCCGCTCTCGGACGGCTGCTGGTACATCAGGCCCCAGATGACCGCCGCCCCGACGAACGAGATCGCCATCGGCAGGAAGATCAGCGCCTTGGCGATGGCCTCGCCGCGGACCTTGTCGATCGCGTAGGCGTAGGTCGAGCCCGATGAGGGTCGCGATGGCCGGGGCGATCAGCGTCCACATCATGGTGTGCCCGAGCGCGACCAACGCGTCGTGATCGGTGAAGGCCCACCGAAAGTGCGCGAAGTTGTTCCAGCTGCCGCCCTTGTCCACGACACAGCGGTCGGGGAACGACGGGAGCGGCACGCAGCCCTGGCGGTCGACCTCGGCCGAGGTCAGCGACGAGACCGCCGTCTTGATGATCGGGCCGACCAGCCCGATGCCCAGCAGGATGAGGGCCGGGAGCAGGAAGAGGAAGCCCTGGATCTTCTCGCGGCCGGTCTTGGGCGCGCGGTCGATCAGGAACAGCAACACACCGATGACGGCGAAGAACACCACCACCATGAGCAGGGCGAAGCCCAACTTGCCGGCGGTCGAACTCGAGTGCGCGAGGTCGTGGAGCCAGTTCACGGTTGTCCTCACTTTCCCCGACGGGCGATCGGAATTGCCGGGTCAGACTCGGCGACCGGGCGGATTGTCGTCATCCGTCCGGCCGCCGAGTTCAAGCGTTGACTACTGGGTAACTGTTCGCGCGCCTACTTCGGCCAGGACTGTTCGATCTTGTCCAGCGTCTGCTGGTCGCTCTGCGTTGCCGAGGATCCATTGGGTCATCTGCTTCCAGAAGCTGCCGGCGCCCACGGAGGACGGCATGACGTCCGAGGCGTCGAACCGGGCTGTCGCCTTCGGGTCGGTAAGGATCTGAACCGACAGCTTGTCGATCGGGTCGACGAACACGGCCGGGTCGACCGACTTGTTCGCCGTCGCCCAGCCCGAGGTGTGCGCGGCCGCGTTCAGCTTGGCCTTCGCCGTCGCCCACTCGCCGCTGGCCAGGTAGAGCTGGACCGCCTCGACCTCGGGCCGGTCGGAGAACGCGCCGACGAACTCGCCACCCACCTCGGCAACCTTGCCGAACTGGTCGCTCATCGTCGGCTCGTAGAAGGCGAACACATCGCCGTCCTGGGCCACCTTGGTGCCCTTGTCCCAGTTCGCCGCGTAGAAGTTCGCCTGGGCGTGCAGCATGCACTTGCCGGTCTCGATCGGCAGGCCGCCCTTCTGGAAGGCGGTCGTGGCGATCGACTTCACGTCACCGATGCCGGCGTTGACGTACTTGGGGTTCTTGAGGATCCCGCCGACGATCTTGAGCACGGCCAGGACCTTGGGGTCGTTGAACGGGATCTTGTGCTGCGTCCACTGGTCGTAAACGTCCGGGCCGTACTTGCGCAGCATGACCTCTTCCATCCAGTCGGTCAGCGGCCATCCGGTCGCGTCACCCGACTCGACGCCGGCGCACCACGGCTTGTGCCCGTCGGCCACCATCTTGTCCGACAGCTTGATCATGTCGTCCCACGTGGTGGGCACGGTGTAGTTGTACTGCTTGAAGTACTTCGGCGAGTACCAGATGAGCGACTTCAGGTTCGCGCCCAGCGGTGCGCCGAAGAAGATCTTGTCGACCGTTCCGTAGCCGATCCACGAGGGCACCCAGTTCTTCTCGGCCTCGGTGGTGAGCGCATCGGTGGCCGGCTTGAGCTTGCCGCTCTGGGCGAAGGTTGCGAGCAGGCCGGGCTGCGGGAAGATCGCGATGTCGGGCGCGTTGCCGCCGTCGACCTTCGTCTTCAGTGCGGCTTCGAACTCCTTGCTCGGCTGGTACTGGACGGAGATCCCCGTGCACTTCTCGAACTGCTTCACCGAGTTGATGTGGTAGCCGATCTCGGGCTGGGTGATCGAGGTGTAGATCGTCACCTTCTTGCCCGAGTACTTGCCGTACTTGCCGAAGGCGGCGCAGTCACCGGACATGGTGACGGCCTTGATCTTGCTCTTCGGCTGCTGGCTCGCGTCCGGCACCCCCGACGGGGCGCTGCTGCCCGGAGCGCTTCCGGTGTTCTTCGCACCGCCGCCGGACTTGCTGCTACTGCAGGCCGCAGCCGTCGCCAACGTCATTGCCGTCGCGAGAACTGCCACCGAGGTTTTCGATACGTGCATCGTGTCGTCCCGTCCCCTTCGGTCATCACAAGAACCACGCACTCAGAAAGCGCTTGCAGCACGATGACACAGGTCACATTCACAGGGAACGAAACGTTACCGGAGCGTTACCAGAATGTTCGGAGGATGGACAAATCGGGGTCTTACCGGCCGCCAGGACCGGAATGGATCAATCCTGACCCGGCGTCGTCTTCGCGATCTGCATCAGGAACTCGAGGTTGGTCCGGGTCTTGCGCAGCCGGTCGAGCAGCAGATCGATGGCCTGCTGGGACTCGAGCGAGTGCAGCACCCGACGCAGCTTGATGGTGACGGCAAGCTCGTCGGGGCTGAGCAGCAGCTCTTCCTTGCGGGTCGAGGACTGGTCGACGTCGACGGCGGGGAACACCCGCTTGTCGGCGAGCTTGCGGTCGAGCTTGAGCTCGGCGTTACCCGTGCCCTTGAACTCCTCGAAGATCACCGTGTCGCCGGCCGAGCCGGTCTCGACCAGGGCCGTGGCGAGGATGGTGAGCGAGCCGCCGTTCTCGATGTTGCGGGCCGCGCCGAGGAACCGCTTCGGCGGGTACAGCGCCGTCGAGTCGACGCCGCCGGACAGGATGCGCCCGCTCGCCGGGGCGGCGAGATTGTAGGCGCGGCCCAGCCGGGTGATCGAGTCGAGCAGCACGACGACGTCGTGACCCATCTCGACGAGCCGCTTGGCCCGCTCGATGGAGAGCTCGGCGACCGTGGTGTGGTCGACCGGCTTGCGGTCGAAGGTCGAGGCGATGACCTCGCCCTTGACCGAACGCTGCATGTCGGTGACCTCTTCGGGCCGCTCGTCGACGAGGACGACCATGAGGTGGCATTCGGGGTTGTTCGTGGCGATCGCGTTGGCGATGGCCTGCAGGACCATCGTCTTGCCGGCCTTGGGCGGCGAGACGATCAGGGCGCGCTGGCCCTTGCCGATCGGCATCACCAGATCGATGACGCGGGTGGTCAGGATGTGCGGCTCGGTCTCGAGCCGCAGCCGCTCCTGCGGGTAGAGCGGGGTCAGCTTGGTGAACTCGACCCGGTTCTTGGCCTCGTCGGGATTGCGGCCGTTAATGGTGTCCAGGCGGACGAGCGGGTTGTACTTCTCGCGCCGCTCGCCGTCGCGCGGCTGACGCACTGCGCCGGTGACGGCGTCACCGCGGCGCAGGCCGTAGCGGCGGACGAAGGAGTTGGCGACATAGACGTCGTCCGGGCTGGCGAAGAAGCCCTCGACCCGCACGAACCACGCGTTCTTGTCCTCGATCGCGTCGACCACGCCGGCCACTGGCACCAGGACGTCGTCGTCGTTGACCGTGGGCTCGATCTCGTTGCCGGCGCCCTGGCCCTGGCCGCCCTGGCCACCGGCCGGGCGGTTGCGACCGCGGCGGTCGCGGTAACGCCGGCCGCGGCGGCGGTTGCCGTCGAAGTCGTCGTCATCGTCGTCCTGCTGACGGTTCTGGTTGTTGCCGGGCCTCTGGTTCTGCTGGTTCTGGCGGTTCTGGTTGCCGCCGCCCGGCTGATTGCCGCGGTTCTGGCCGCCCTGCTGGTTGCCCTCGCGGTTCTGGCTGCCCTGGTTGCCGCCCTGCTGGTTGCGGGGGCGGTCCTGCTGGCGGCGCTCACCGTCGCGGGGCTGATCGGTGTCGCGGGGCTCGATCGCCGCCGCGGGCTTGATCGGTGTCGCGGGCCTGATCACCGCCGCGGGGCTGTCGCTGCTCTGGGGCTGATCGGTGTCGCGGGGCTGATCGCTGCTCTGGCCGGCGCTCGGCCGCCCTGGGCGGCGGCGCCGCGATCGCGGGCCGGGCGCTCGCGGCGGGCCGGGCGCTCGGCGGCCGGGCCGGAGTCGCCACCGGATTGGGCCGGGGCGCCGTTGCCGGCGGCGCGGGCGGCCTGGATCGCGGCGACGAGGTCGCTCTTCTTCATCTTGGTCGGGAGGCCGAGGCCGCCCGCGATCTGCTGCAACTCGGGCAGCAGCTTCGACGACAGTGAGCCGCCGGGGGTCTTGGTGGCCGGCGGGCGGGTCGCCGCGGCTCGGCCGGCAGTCCCGTTCGTCGCGGGAGCGTCCGCCTTGGCGGACTTCTCGACAGCGACAGGCAGGGACTGCTCTTTGGTGTCGGTCACGGGTGTTGAACCTTTCGAAGGTGTCGGCGCGCTGCGTTTTCCTTGTAGGTGCAGCCGCACCGGGTGCTTCGGATCACGCCGGGAGTTCCAGCGAGATCCGGGTCTTCCGGCGAACGCCGGAAGGTTGTGATGATCACCAGCGCACTGTCACTGATCCGTGTCGGCGGCAACGAATCTCGAGTGGGAGTGGCGCGGGCCCCGATGAACTCGGGCCCTGCTGATGTCCAGAGCCTAGACGCTCCGGTTAGCCGCCACAACACCGGCGCGCCGTGATCTGTTCCGCCAGGCCCCGGCAAGTCGGCACAACATCGTCACTCGTCGGTGGGTCCGATCGGGTGGTGGAGTTCGTTGTATTGGGGTTTCTGGTCGGGGTCGATCCAGCGGGGTGGGATCCAGGCGACGCGGCCGTTGATGAGTTGGGTGGTCCAGCCTTGTTTGATGCGTTCGCGGTGGTCGTAGTGACAGCCCAGGCCGCCGTCGTCGACGCGAGTGTGGCCGGTGATCTGATAGTCGGTCAAATGCATGGCTTGGCAGCGGCCGGGTGGGGCGTCGCAGTGGGGGAAGGTGCAGCCGCCGTCGCGGGCGGCCATGGCCAGTCGTTGGGTTTCGGTGAACAGGCGGTGGATGCTGCTGTAGGCGGTGATGGCTTGGGTTTTGTCCAGGACCACGGCCATCAGGCGGTAGTCACCACCGGCCCAGGCCAGCGCTTCCGTGGTCGGGATCAGGGCGCCGTGGTTGGTGCGGGCCAGCCCGGTGCCGCTGCGGTAGGCCTGCTCGGTCATGGTCACCACGATGGTGGCGTTGACGCCGGTGATGGAGGGGAGTTGCTGGGCACGCACGGCCAGTTGCAGGGCCTCGAGCAGCGCGTCGTGGCGGCGTTGCCCGGCGGTGCGCGGGTCTTTCACCCCGTCGGTCTCGGGTTTGGGCGCGGCCAGGGAGTCGAAGGTGAGCTGTAGGTATTCGGCCAGTTCGGCGGTGGCTTCGAACTGGCCGTGGGCGGAGCCGTCGGGGCGCTGGTGCAGGGAGAACTCGCGGCGGCGGTGGCGTTCTTCACTGTCGGGCAGGGTGCCGTCGGGGTCGTAGTGGGCCTGGACCCGACGCCCGAGCTGGGCCAGCAGGTGCGGGTCGAACTTGCCGGCGAACTCGACCATGCTCGCCTCGACCTCGTCGTGCACCTCGGCCCGGATCGCATCCGGGAGTTTCTCCACCGTGTCCACGAAGACCCGGGCCTGCCGCGGCGAGATCTCCCCGCCCGCCTGCGCCGCCGCCACCAACGGATAGGCCGGGTCCAGGACCTGCCCGGTCAGGGTGCGGCGGGTGCCGGCCGCTTCGGCGGCGCGGACCCGACCGGCGGCCTCGCCCGGGTCCAGGCGCAGCAGCAGCCGCAGGAACTGTCCGGTGCTGCGGACACACTTGGCCGCGGGCAGGCCGCGGGTCTCGATCTCGAGGATCTGGGCGTGATCGACCGCGGCCAACCGGCGCCGCAACCGCTCGGTCTCGCGAACCACGTCCAGCAGGTCGTCCTCCGACAAGGCGGACAGGTCGGCGCCCAGCAGCTCATCGACCGCGGTGTGGGCAGCGGCCACCGCGGCGGCCGGACCGGCCACCGGACTCACAGCTGCTGCGCTCATACGTACGATTCTAAGCCAACGCAACCCCCATCTCCCGGACGAAACCGCATCTGTGGACAACCACGAGATGTCCACAACCACGAGACCGGGCCACGCCGAAACTGTCAGTGCAGGGTGCTAGGCGGCGCCGGAAAGAGACCCAGCCGCGGATGAGCCCCTCCGTCGATGCGTCTTTCAATCCGACCCAGGACAGCAGAAAGGGGCGGCCCCGCGATGCGCGGTGCCGCCCCTTTCCGGAGCGTGGTGCAGAACTCAGATGGCGCGGACGTTGACCGCCTGCGGGCCCTTCTGGCCCTGCTCGGAGTCGAACTCGACCCGCTGGTTCTCATCGAGGCTGCGGTAACCGGTGCCGGTCACGGCGGAGTAGTGGACGAAGAGGTCCTTGCCACCGTCATCCGGGGTGATGAAGCCGAAGCCCTTTTCGCTGTTGAACCATTTGACGATTCCCTGACTCATTGCTGTCTCTCTCATTTCAAGCGGACGAGGCCGCACACCGCGTGTGACCCCGGGTCGTGCGACGTGCCTGGCTCTCGGAACGAAAGAAGACCTGCGCAATGCTGTCGCTTCCCGAAGGAAACGATGCGGACAACCGTCATCAACCGTAGCAGGCGCGCCGGGTGAACAGTTCCCAAGCGGTGGTGGCAGTCCACAGGCGGGCAGGAGATGATGGGCCGACAACGGCTTTCGCACAGTGCGCTCGTCGATGGTCCTACGGAGCACATGTGACGACGACACTCGAACCCACCCGCGGCAGCGCGTATGCCGGGCTCAGCCGCGAGATCAAGGCGGCCGGCCTGCTCGAACGCCGCCGCTGGAACTACACCACCCGCATCGTCCTGACGCTGCTGGCATACGCCGGCACCTGGACCGCGCTCGTCCTGGTCGGTGATTCCTGGTACCAGACCATCGTGGCCGTGGGCATGGGGATCGCCTTCACCCAGGTCGGGTTCTTGGGCCACGACGGCGGCCACCAGCA
The DNA here is from genome assembly GCA_963764485.1 of uncultured Actinomycetota bacterium. Classification (GTDB taxonomy): domain Bacteria; phylum Actinomycetota; class Actinomycetes; order Mycobacteriales; family Jatrophihabitantaceae; genus Jatrophihabitans. The sequence continues at coordinate 1,272,472 of CAVXSM010000001.1, forward strand.
GATCGCCGCGAAGCGCAAGCGCAATGACTTCATCAGCCTGATGGCCGGCAACCTGCTCACCGGGCTCTCGATCGGGTGGTGGATCGACAAGCACAATAAGCACCACGCCAATCCGAACAAGGAAGATCACGACCCGGATATCGGCGACGGCGTGCTGGCCTTTACGACGGGCAGCGTGGCCCGCCGCACCGGCGGGCTCGGCCGGGCGATCACCCGCTACCAGGCCTTCCTGTTCTTCCCGCTGCTGACGCTCGAGGGCTTCAACCTGCACGTCGCGAGCGCGCTTTATCTGCGGACGGCCCGCCGCGACCGGTCCCGCCAGCTCGAGCTCGCCCTGCTGACGCTGCACGCCGCGGCCTACCTCGGCGCGATCTTCCTCGTCCTCTCCCCCGTCAAGGCGATCGCGTTCATCGCCATCCACCAGGGCGTGTGGGGCCTGTACATGGGGTGCTCGTTTGCTCCCAACCACAAGGGCATGCGGGTGATCGGGCCGGACGAGTGCCTCGACTACCTGCGCCGCCAGGTGCTGACGTCCCGCAACGTGCGCGGCGGGCTGTTCACCGATTTCCTGCTCGGCGGCCTGAACTACCAGATCGAGCACCACCTGTTCCCGAGCATGCCGCGGGCATCACTGCGGCGGGCCCAGCAGGTCGTTCGGACGTATTGCCATGAGCACGCGATCGACTACACCGAGACCAGCCTGATCGGGTCGTACACCGCGGCGCTGAAGTACCTGCACGAGCTGGGCGCCCCGCTGCGCCGGCCGGCCCCGGCGCTGGCCGGTTCGATCAGCTGATCACGGTGGCGCCGGTGGCGTCGACCGGCAGGATCGATCCCGTCCAGTCCTCGGGCGCCTTCGCCAGCACCTCGTCGGCCTCAATCTGGCCCCGGGCCAGCACCAGCACGGTCGGCCCGGCGCCCGAGATGACCGCGGGATGCCCGGCGGCGCGCAGCTCGGCCATCAAATCCGCACTCGCCGGCATCGCCGGCGCCCGGTAGGACTGGTGCAGCCGGTCCTCGGTGGCATCGAACAGGGCCTGCGGGGTGCCGGTGAGCGCCGCGACGAGCAGCGCGGCCCGGCCGGCGGCGAACGCGGCATCGGCGTGCGGCACCGTCGCGGGCAGCAACCCGCGGGCCAGTTCGGTCGACGCGGTGAACGTGGGGATGAGCACGGTGGGGACGACCGCCGGATCGAGATCACGGCGGACGGCCCGGGCCTCGCCCTGCATCCAGGCGATGGTCAGGCCGCCGAGCAGGCACGGCGCCACGTTGTCGGGATGCCCCTCGAGCGCGCACGCCAGGCCGAGCATGTCAGCGTCGGACAGCCGCGCGGCGCCGTTCGGCCACGAGCGCGCGGGCCAGCAGGACACCAGCGACGATCGCCGCGGCCGACGACCCGAGGCCACGGCTGTGCGGGATCCGGTTGTGGCACTTGAGCGCGAGGCCGGGCGGCTCGGCGCCGAGCGCGGCGAAGGTGCGCCGCATCGCCCGCACGACGAGATGCGTCTCGTCGCGGGCCAGCTCCGTGCCTTCGCCGGTCACCTCGACGGCCAGCCCGGCCGCGGTGACCTGCGCGGCCACGTCGTCGTGCAGCCCGAGGGCCAGGCCGAGCGCGTCGAAGCCGGGGCCGAGGTTGGCGCAGGTGGCCGGCACCCGCACCCGCACCGGGCCGGATACGAACGCGTCGCTCATACCTGGACGAGGCCGAGGGCCAGCGCGGCGGCGTGGCCGTCGACCGGGACGGTGATCGGCTTGGGCGCGCCCGAGATCGCCCAGTCGGGATCCTTTAGGCCGTTGCCGGTCACGGTGCAGACGACGGTCGAACCCGCCGCCAGCCGCCCGTCCGCAGCCGTCGCCAGCAGGCCGGCCACGCTGGCCGCCGACGCCGGCTCGACGAACACCGCCTCGCTGCGGGCGACCAGCCGGTAGGCCTCGAGGATCTGCTTGTCGGTGACGGCGTCGATGAGACCACCCGACTCGTCGCGCGCCTGCACGGCAAAGGTCCACGACGCCGGGTTGCCGATCCGGATAGCGGTGGCGATGGTCATCGGCTTGGCCACCGGCGCGCCGAGCACGATCGGCGCGGCGCCGGCGGCCTGGAAGCCGAACATCCGCGGCGTCGAGGTGACGATGCCGTCGGCGGCGTACTCCTGGTAGCCCATCCAGTAGGCGGTGATGTTGCCGGCGTTGCCGACCGGAATGCAGTGAACATCCGGGGCGCGGCCCAGCGCGTCACAGATCTCGAACGCGGCCGTCTTCTGGCCCTGCAGCCGGAACGGGTTGACCGAGTTCACGAGCGCCACCGGGTAGTCGACGGCCAGCTTGCGGGCGAGTTCGAGGCAGTCGTCGAAGTTGCCGTCGACCTGCAGCAGCTTGGCGCCGTGGACGAGGGCCTGCGCCATCTTGCCGAGCGCGATCTTGCCCTGCGGCACGAGAACGGCGCACTGCATACCGGCCCGGACCGCGTAGGCGGCGGCGCTCGCCGAGGTGTTGCCGGTGGAGGCGCAGATGACCGCCTGCGCACCCTCTTCGGCCGCCTTCGAGATGGCCATCGTCATGCCGCGGTCCTTGAACGACCCGGTCGGGTTGGCGCCCTCGACCTTGAGGTAGACCTCGCAGCCGGTGCGCTCGGACAGCACGGGGGCCGGCACCAGCGGGGTGCCGCCCTCGTACAGCGTGACGACCGGCGTGGCGGCGGTGACCGGAAGCCGGTCGCGGTAGGCCTCGATGATCCCGGGCCAGCGAGTCATCGCCATCAGTCGCCCGCCATCCCCTCGACCCGCAGCACCCCGGCCGCGCGGCGCACGAACGGCATGCCGGCGAGCTTCTGCACGGTGGCGCTGAGCGCGGCGTCGGTGGCCGAGTGCGTAACCAGCACGAGCGTGGCCGCGTCACCGCGCCCTTCCTGCCGCACAGTCTGGATGCTGACGCCCTGTTCGGCGAAGGCCTGCGCCGCGCCGGCCAGCACGCCCGGCTCGTCGTTGACGTCGAGCGCGACGTGATAGCGGGTGGCGACCTCGCCCATCGGCTGCACCGGCAGATCGGCGTACGCGCTCTCGCCCGCGCCGCGACTGCCGCTGACGCGATTGCGCGCGACGGCGACGAGATCGCCGAGCACCGCACTGGCCGTAGGTGGCCCGCCGGCCCCGCGGCCGTAGAACATCAGCGAACCGGCGGCCTCGGCCTCGACGAAGACGGCGTTGTAGGCATCGCCCACGCCGGCCAGCGGATGCGACCGCGGGATCATCGCCGGGTGGGTGCGCACCGAGACCCGCTCGCGGCCGTCGCCAGCCCGCACCCGCTCGCAGATGGCCAGCAGCTTGACCGTGCAGTCGATGGCGCGGGCGCTCGCGATGTCGGCCGCGGTGATCTCGCCGATGCCCTCGCGGTGGACGTCGGACATCGTGACCCGGGTGTGGAAGGCCAGCCCGGCGAGGATCGCCGCCTTGGCCGCGGCGTCGTAGCCGTCGACGTCGGCGGTGGGGTCGGCCTCGGCGTACCCGAGCGCGGTGGCCTCGGCCAGCGCCTCGTCGAAGCCGGCGCCGGTGGCGTCCATGCGCGACAGGATGAAGTTGGTGGTGCCGTTGACGATGCCCATGACCCGGGTGATGCGGTCACCGGCGAGTGACTCGCGCAGCGGGCGCAACAGCGGGATGGCGCCGGCGACCGCCGCCTCGTAGTAGAGATCGACCCCGGCCCGGGCGGCGGCGTCGTGCAACGTGGCCCCGTCGTCGGCGAGCAAGGCCTTGTTGGCACTGACCACGCTCTTGCCGCTGTTGAGTGCGGCCAGCAGCAACGTGCGGGCCGGCTCGATCCCGCCGATGACTTCGATGACGATGTCGACGTCGGCCCGGGCGACAAGCGCCTCGGCGTCGGTGGTGAGCAGGTGGGTGGGGACGTCGCCATGCCGGGCCGGCCGGCGTACGGCGATGCCGGCCAGCTCGAGTGGTGCGCCGATCCGGGCGGCGAGATCGGTGGCCTGCGCGTCGAGCAGGCGCACCACCTGCGACCCGACGACCCCGCACCCGAGAAGTGCGACGCGAAGCGGCGCGGTCATACGTCCACTCCCACATCGAGCGCGAGCAGGTCGGCTTCGGTCTCGCGCCGGACGATCACCCGCGCGGCGCCGTTGCGCACGGCGACCACCGGCGGGCGCTGGACGTGGTTGTAGTTGCTCGCCATGCTGCGGCAGTAGGCCCCGGTGGCGGCGACGGCCAAGAGGTCACCGGGACGAACGTCGCCCGGCAGCCACGTGTCACGGACCACGACGTCGCCGCTCTCGCAATGCTTGCCGACGACCCGGGCCGACACCGCCGGCACGTCCGACTCGCGGTTGGCCAGGACGCAGGTGTACTCGGCGTCATAGAGAGCAGTGCGGATGTTGTCGCTCATGCCGCCATCGACCGAGACGTACTTGCGGGCGTGTCCGCCGTCGAGGGTGACGTCCTTGACCGTCCCGACCTCGTACACCGTCACCGTGCTAGGGCCGACTATCGCCCGGCCGGGCTCAACCGACAACCGTGGCGCCCGCAATCCCACCGCCGCGCACTCGAGCTCGACGATGCCGCGCAGCCGCTCGAGGGTCTGCTTGGGCGACTCGGGGTCGTCGCCGGCGACGTAGGCGATGCCGAGCCCGCCGCCGAGGTTGATCTCGTCGAGCTCGATGCCGTGCACGTCGCGGATCGTGGCGGCCAGGCCGACGACCCGATGCGCCGCGACCTCGAAGCCCGAGGTCTCGAAGATCTGCGAGCCGATGTGCGAGTGCAGGCCGGCGAGTTCGAGCGACGGGACGGCGAGCACCGCGGCCACCGCGCGGGCCGCCGCGCCGTCGCGCAGCGAGAAGCCGAACTTCTGGTCCTCGTGCGCGGTGGCGATGTACTCGTGGGTGTGCGCCTCGACGCCCACGGTCACCCGGATGAGCACCCGCTGCCGGCTGCCGCTCGCGGCAGTGATCTCGGTCAGCCGGTCGATCTCGTCGAACGAGTCGACGATGATGTGCCCGACTCCGGCCGCGACGGCCCGGGCCAGCTCGGCGTGGGACTTGTTGTTGCCGTGCAGCGCGATCCGCTCGGGCGGGAACTGCGCGGCCAGCGCCACCGCGAGTTCGCCGCCGGTGCAGACGTCGAGACCCAGCCCCTCTTCGGCGATCCAGCGGGCCACCGTGGTGCAGAGAAACGCCTTGCCGGCGTAGTAGACGTCGATGCCGCTGAAGGCCGCCGTGTAGGCGCGGGCCCGGCCGCGCAGATCGTCCTCGTCCAGCAGCAGGGCCGGGGTGCCGTGCGCAGCGGCGAGCTCGGGCACCGCGGCGGCGCCGATCTGCAGCACCCCGTCGACCCGCTGGGCCGACGTGGGCCAGATGGCCGGATCGAGCGCGTTGGCGTCCGTGGGCGCGGCCGACGGGTGGGCGTCGGGCAGGACGTCCCCGTGGCGCGGCCCCGCGGGGTGCGCGTTGCGGCTCATGCGCGGCCTCGCTGCGCTCGGCGCGTGATTCCCATGGCTGCTGTGCTCATTGACTCGCTCGCGAGCTCGCTCATGCCACTACATCCGCTCCGGGGCGCTGACTCCGAGCAGATCCAGGCCGTTGGCCAGCACCACGCGGGTGGCCTCGTTGACCCAGGCCCGGCTGCGGTTGACGTCGGTGATCTCGTCGTCGCCGGACGGGATGATGCGGCAGTGGTCGTACCACCGGTGGTACTCGCCGGCGAGGTCCTCGAGGTAGCGCGCGACGCGGTGCGGCGCCCGCAGCTCGGCCGCCGTGGCGACGACGCGCGGGAACTCGCCCAGGGCGGTGAGCAGCGCCGCCTCATACGGGCTGGTCGAGCAGTTCGGGGGCAAACACGTCGAGGCCGATGCCGACGTCGGCGGCGTTGCGCCGGGCGTTGCAGGTGCGGGCGTGGGCGTACTGCACGTAGAACACCGGGTTGTCGTTGGTGTGCTTCGTGATCTCGGCGATGTCGAGGGTCAGCGGGGTGTCGGCCGACCAGCGCGCAAGTGAGTAGCGGCCGGCGTCGACGCCGACGAGGTCGACGAAGTCGGTCGAGCGTCACCAGGTTGCCGGCCCGCTTGGACATGCGGACCTCTTCGCCGTTGCGCACCAGCTTCACCAGCTGGCCGATGAGCACGTCGATGGTCTGGTCGGGGTCGTCGCCAGCGCAGGCGACGATGGCCTTGAGCCGGGCGACGTAGCCGTGGTGATCGGCGCCGAGCATGTAGATGCACTTGTCGAAGCCGCGGGCCCGCTTGTTCAGGTAGTACGCGGCGTCGGGCGCGAAGTAGGTCTTCTCGCCGTTGCTGCGGACGAGGACGCGGTCCCGGTCGTCGCCGAAGTCAGTGGTGCGCAGCCAGACTGCGCCGTCGGCCTCGAAGACGTGTCCCTGCTCGCGCAGCCGGTCGATGGCGGCGTCGACCGCGCCGCTTTCGTGCAGCGAGCGCTCGGAGAACCAGACGTCGAACTCGACGTTGAAGGCGGCCAGCGAGTCGCGCAGCCCCTGGAGCATCAGCGCCTCACCCGTGCGGATGAAGAGCTCGAGCGCCTCGGCCTCCGGGAGATCGAGGGCACCGGGCTCGGCGGCGAGCACCTGCTTGGCGACCTCGGGGATGTAGTCGCCGTGGTAGCCGCCCTCGGGCACCGGCCGGCCCTGGGCCACGGCGTAGAGGGATGCGCCGAAATTGTTCATCTGCGCGCCGAAGTCGTTGGTGTAGTGCTCGGCGGCGACCTCGGCGCCGGCGGCCTCGAGGATGCGGTGCAGGCTGTCGCCGAGCGCGGCCCACCGGGTGTGGCCCAGGTGGACGGGGCCGGTGGGGTTGGCCGACACGAATTCGAGGTTGATGCGGTGCCCGGCCAGCGTGGTGGACTGGCCGTAGGCCGCCCCGGCCTCGACGATCTCGGCGGCGAGAGCGCCGAGAGTGCCGGCCGCGAGGGTGACGTTGAGGAAGCCGGGCCCGGCGACGTCGACCTGGGCGATGCCGCTGACGTCGCGCAGCCGGGTCGCGATGGCTTCGGCGACCTCGCGGGCGGGCCGGCCGGCCGTCTTGGCCAGCCGCAGCGCGACGTTCGTCGCGTAGTCGCCGTGCTCGGGGTTCTTGGGCCGGTCGACGACGACGTCGGCCGGCATCGCGCCGGCAAAGTCCCCGGCATCGATCGCCGCCGCGACGGCGCCGCGGACGGCGGCAGCGAGGTCAGCGGGGGTCACCGGGCAATCTTAGTGGCCCGCCGCTGCGCCCTTTCCCGCACCGGAGCGGGCCGGCGAACGCGGCCTCCGGGCATGCACAGGCCCTGCACATGGGCGGCCGACCTAGACTCGACGCTCGGACGTGTGTCCGCTGATCCGTCGTCGCACGAAAGAGAAAGCAGGCCCATGGCCCAGCGCAAGTCGCCCCCGCCGGGCAAGCCGCGCCGCCAAGAAGGGGCCGCACCCGCCCCGCGGGCAAGCCGGCCGGCACGGCCGCGACGTCGCCGAAGGTGAGCACCACGAAGGGTGCCGCCGGTCACCGACCGCAAGGGCCCCAGCGCCGGCCGCGGCCCGGCGACTCGCCCGCCGGCCCGAAAGGGCAAGGGCAAGGGCAAGTCGATCGTCAACCAGAAGCAGACGCCGTGGGGACTGATCGCCGCGACCGTCGCCGTCGTCCTGTTCGCGGCCGCGGTCATCGCCGTTGTCGTCGCGACGCACAAGTCGAGCACCGGCGGCACCAGCACCACGAAGGGCGGCCAGGCGGTCAACAAGAACGACCCGTACCGCCAGCCCGAGCTGCCCGCCGCCGCCAAGGATCAAGGGCGTCACCTACCGCGTCGAGGGCGAGCACACCCACGTCGACGGGACCATCAAGTACGACGCCTCACCACCGGTCGGCGGCAACCACAGCCAGATCTGGGCGAACTGCAGCGGCGTCGTCTACGACCAGCCAGCTCGCCAACGAGAACGCCGTGCACATGCTCGAGCACGGCGCCGTGTGGGTCACGTACAACCCGAAGACGCTGCCCGCGGCCCAACTCACCGAGCTGAAGGCCTACGTCAGCGGGCAGGACCGGATGGCGCTCACCCCGTACGCCGGATCTCAAGACGCCGATCTCGCTGCAGTCGTGGGGCTATCAGCTGTTCGTCACCAAGGCGGCTGACCCGCGCATCGCGCAGTTCATCGCCACCCTGAAATACAACCCGAAGACGACACCCGAGAACGCCAGCTGCACCGACCCGGCGTGGAGTGCCAACGCGGCCAAGCAGAGCCGGCCCGGCCACCCGGTGGACACGGCGATCTGACGGTGACCGTCGTGGCCGACGAGATTGTGACAACGGCGCCCCCCGCGCCGGAGCGCCGCTCGCTGCGCCTTGTGCTCACGTCGATCATCGCGGTGGCGGTGCTGGCGGTCGCCGTCGCGGGCGGTTTCTTCTGGGGTAATCGCGACGACTCGTCCAGCGCGGCCAAGCCGTCGGCCGTCGACATCGGGTTCGCGCGGGACATGGCCACGCACCATCAGCAGGCGATCACGATGGCGGCCTACGTCCGCGACAACTCCAGCGACGAGGACGTCGTGACGCTGGCCTATGACATCGAGTCGTCGCAGACCATCCAGATGGGTGAGATGACCGGCTGGCTCGACACCTGGAACCTCACCCGCTACACCGCCCACCCCATGGTCTGGATGGGTCCCGAGCATGCAGCGCACGTGGTCAACGGGCTGATGCCGGGCATGGCCACGCCGGCGCAGATGATCGCGGCTGATGACGCTGCACGGCAAGGCGCTGGACGTGCTGTTCCTGCAGCTGATGATCCGCCACCACCAGGGCGGCGTGGCGATGGCGCAGTACGCCGAGCAGAACGCCAGCCAGGACTACGTCCGCACCCTCGCCGGGCACATGCTCGCCGCGCAGAGCGCCGAGATCGTGCAGATGGAACAGATGCTGCGCCAGCGCGGCGGAGCGCCGCTCCCGGCACCGGCCACCTGACCGGCGCCGAGGGCGCTGACGGCGTCAGCCGAGGCGCACACCGCTCTCGGGGTCGAACACGTGGGCCTCGTCCTGGCGGATGCCCATCGTGAGCTTCTCACCGATCCGCGGCGGCACCCGGCCGTCGAAGCGCACGACCAGGTGCTTGTCGGTGACCGGGTCGTCGCCGGGCAACGACGCGTAGACGAAGGCGTCGGCCCCGAGTTCCTCGACCAGGGCGACCTCGAGGGTGAGTCCTTCTGCGCCCACGGCGGAGTCCTCGGAGTGGACGGTGAAGGACTCGGGACGCAGGCCCAGGGTGATCGTCGACAGGTTCGCCTCGGTGGCGGCCGACACCACCGCGGCGTCCAGCGGGACCACGGTGTTGCCGAACTGGGCGCCACCCGCGACCAGCTTGGCCGTGCGCAGGTTCATCGCCGGTGAGCCGATGAAGCCGGCGACGAAGGCGTTCTTGGGCCGGTCGTACATATTGCGCGGGGTGTCGCACTGCTGCAGCTTGCCGTCCTTCAGCACCGCGACCCGGTGGCCCATGGTCATGGCCTCGACCTGGTCGTGGGTGACGTAGACGGTGGTGGTGCCGAGCCGGGCCTGCAGCGCTGCCACGTTGGCGCGGGTCTCGACCCGCAGCTTGGCGTCGAGGTTGGACAGCGGCTCGTCCATCAGGAACACGCTGGGCTCGCGGACGATGGCCCGCCCCATGGCGACGCGCTGCCGCTGGCCACCGGACAGCGCCTTGGGCTTGCGGTCGAGGTAGTCCTCGAGGCCGAGGATCTTGGCGACGTCGGCGACCTTCTTGCGCCGCTCCTCCTTCGGCACACCCTTGAGCTTGAGCGCGAAGCCCATGTTCTCGCCGACGCTCATGTGCGGGTAGAGCGCGTAGTTCTGGAACACCATCGCGATGTCGCGGTCCTTGGGCGGGGCGTTCGAGACGTCCTTGCCGCCGATCGTGATCGCGCCGGCCGACACCTCTTCGAGGCCGGCGAGCATGCGCAGCGCGGTGGACTTGCCCGAGCCGGACGGCCCGACGAGCACCATGAACTCACCGTCGGCGATCTCGAGATTGAGATCTTCGACGGCCGGGATGGGGTTGCCGGGGTACACGCAGGTAGCGCCGACATAGTTGACTGCAGCCATTGGGGACTCCCCTATCGGTGTCGATTGACCGCGCCGATTACGGATGGGCGGTCCGGGCCGGCTGAGCCACGGGTACCCATCTCACGGCTTTCCGGGCGGCCGATGTCGATCTGCCCCACCGATGTCGAAGGCAGCATCAGCCGACCGGCATAGCGGTCTGACCGCCCCATGCAACACCGCGGGGGCGGGCGGGTCAAGAGCGCGCCGCTGCTAGGCTGACCGGGTTTGGCCCCCGTAGCTCAGGGGATAGAGCACCGCCCTCCGGAGGCGGGAGCGCAGGTTCGAATCCTGCCGGGGGCACGGCTGGGCGCAGGCAGATCGCGTCACACTGGTTTGACGGGTCTGACGGCGCGGGGCTAGCGTCCAACCGTCCGCCGAGCCGCAAGCTCGGCAACGCAAGCAATGCGACCGATGCAGGGGAAGCCGGTGCGATTCCGGCGCTGACCCGCAACCGTGAGCCGCCTCGACGAGGCGACGAGCCGGACTACCTGTCCGGTCGCCTGGCAAGCGTCTCGTCGTGGGTAGCGGGACGGAGCCCGGGTCCACCGATCCGTACTCCGTCCCCGTGTCGCAGGTCGACACGGGGGTGAGTGCGTTCGGCTCGATTCGCCTCCGACCTCAGCGAGGCGCGCAAAGGGAATCAGGCCCCGGAATGCGCATTGGCTCGACTCGAACTCTCGCTCTGTTGGCCGCGGCGACGCTGACGACCGGCCTCGGCCTGGGCGCTCCCAGCGCACTGGCCGCGCCGGCCGCCCCGGTCACTCCGGCCTCGGCCGCCGCCACGGCCACGGTCTCGGCTACGCCGTCGATCGTCGGGAGCCTGGGGCACTGCACCAAGAAGTCGGGTGCCCTGGTGGCCGTGACCTTCGCGCACTGGAACGGTCCCATCGTGCGCGGCTGCGACCCGACCCCCACGACCGGCATTACGCTGCTGACCAAGGCCGGCTTCACGACCACCGGCACCCGCCACGACGGACCGGCGGTCATCTGCCGGATCGGGCATCCGCTCTTCAGCAACGGCACGCAGCGCCCGACGACGACCGAGGACAAGTGCAACGTCACGCCGCCCAGCAGCCGGTACTGGTCGTACTGGCTGGCGCTGGCGGGCCAGAACACCTGGACCTTCAGCCCCTTCGGGGCGTTTTCCGATCACCCGCACAACGGCGAGGTCGAGGCCTGGGCCTACGGGTCGACGCAGAGCGGTGGCACCAGCGGGCGGCCCGCGTTCACGCCGAACCAGATCCGCGCCGGGTTGCCCACCGGCAGCGCACCTCTGCAGGCCACGGTGCAGCTCAATCCGGCCAGCTCGGTCGATCTCGGCCAGGCCGTCGCCTACCTCACCGCCAACCTGGCCGGCGGCACGCACTACGAACCCTTCGGCGGCGGCTTCGCCGACTTCGGGCTCACCATGGACGGCGCCTTCGCGCTCGCGGCGACCGGCACGGATGACGCGGCCCTCAAAGCGATCGTCGATTTCCTCGATCAGCGGGGTAACGACGGCAGCGGCCGCAACATCGACGACTACACCGGGATCGGGACGGAATTCGCCTCCGGCGGATCGGTCGGCAAGGAGGCGCTGACCGCCGAGATCGCCGGCTACGACCCCCGCTCGTTCGGCGGGCACGACCTGATCGCGGCCCTCGACGGCCTGGTGTGCACCACCGCGGACGGCACCGTCTGCGCCGGAGCCGGCAACTACCGCTACGCGCAGTCGACGTTCTCGCAGGCGCTCGCGGTCCTCGCCCAGCTCCGGGCGGGCGACAACGACGGTGCGGCCCAGCCAATCGCCTACCTCGAGGGCCTGCAGCACTCGAGCGGCGCGTTCCCGAGCGTGCTCCCGGGCACGGGCTCGGACACCGACAGCACGGCGATGGCCGCGATGGCCCTGGCCCTCGTCCCCACCGACCGGGCGCGGACGGCCGTTGGCCGCGCGCTCGCCTGGCTGGCGGCCCAACAGGAGTCCGACGGCAGCTTCCCAGGTGCGGCCGGTGAGTCGGTGAACTCGGCCGCGGTGTCGACCCAGGCCCTGCACCTCGCCGCCTCGACGTACGCGTCGGCAATCACGGCCGGCGAGCAGTTCCTCGCCTCCGAGCAGAACAGCGACGGCGGGTTCAACGTCACCGTCGGCGCCGAGAGCGCCGGTTCGGACGTCCGGGCCTCCACGCAGGCGGTGGGCGCCATCGCCGGGATGCCGTTCGGATCGGTACTCGATGACGTGAAGGCGAAGGCCGCCGCCGACGACGGCGCGGACTACCTCGTCGCTCAGCTCACTGGTGGCGATCACTTCACGTCCTCGTTCGGCGGGACGACGTTCGACGACCAGGGCCTCACCGCGGACGGCCTGTTCGGGCTGCTCGCCGCCGGTGGGCACGCCTCGACCGTGGCCGCGATGACCGCGTATCTCCGAGGCCAGGTCGACGCCTACGCCGACGTGTCCGGCGCGTTCGGCGGGCCGTTCTCCGGCTCCCTCGCGAAGCTGGCGCTGGTCGCCGAGGCGACGGGCGGCAACCCGCACGCGTTTGGTGGCTTCGACCTGCTCAAGACGCTGGCCGACCACGTGTGCACCGCCGCCACCACGGACGGCACCTGCACCGCGGCCGGCGACTTCGTCTCGAGCTTCAGCGGCATTTCGCAGGCCCTCGGTGTCCTTGCCCTGCAAGGTTCGCCGGTCGCCGGAGACCACCTGACCCCAGCCAGCCCGCCGGTAGCGCGGCTGCACGCTCTGCAGTGCGCCGACGGCGGGTTCTCCAGCGTGTTGCTGGCCGCCGGAGACGCGTGCACATCCGACGTCGACGCGACCGGGTTCGCCGTCCAGGCCCTCATCGCCGTCCCTGGCACCAGTCACTGGCTCGCTGCGGCGCAGCACTACCTGGCCACCGTCCAGAAGAGCAGCGGGCTGTACCCCGGAGCGGCGGGCGACAACAGCAACTCCACCGCCTTGGCGGCGGACGGGCTCGAGTCGCTGACCTCGGCGCTGGCGGACACCGGGGCCGACCCGGACGGCGTCCGCGCCCTCGCCCCGATCGAGTCCTGGCAGTCGGCGTTGCACGGTCTGACCACGCTCGCGGTCGCCGGTGGCGGATTCGGCATTACGACCAACGACACCGCCGATCTGCGGTCCACCACCCAAGCCGTGCAGGGGGCGACCCAGCAGACGCTGCTCGCATTGAGCGGCGCGGCCGTCGTGTCCGCGCCGGGTACCGCCGGCAGCGGGCCGACCAACCCGCCCACCAGCCCGGCCGCGGGCGGCTCCAGCGCCAGCAGCTCCGGCGCGAATCCGGACGACCTCGCCAACACCGGCGCGGCCACTGCACCGCAGCTCGGGTGGGCGCTCGCGCTGCTGTTCGTCGGTGCGGCGTTCTGCTTCGCCGGTCGGCGCCGGATCGCGCTGGCCGTCGGCCGGCACCGCTCAGTACCCCGACATCGATGACCGGTCTGCGCGCCCTGATCGGTGCCGCCATCCTCGCGCTCGCGAGCACGATGGCGGCGGCGCCGATGGGCTCGGTCGCGCTCGCCGACCCGATCGGTTCGTGTACCCGGACGCACGGCACGATCGTCGCCGTCGACTACGGACACTGGAGCGGACCGATCGTGCGCGGGTGCGGCGTCGACTCGGCGAACGGCTTCCAGTTGCTGCTCGACGCCGGGTTCACGACGACCGGTGACAGCCATGACGGTCCCGCGTTCGCCTGCCGGATCGGCAACAGCGCCTTCCACGGCGGTACTCAGTACCCGACGCCGAGCGAGGACGCGTGCGTCGTCACACCCCCGGCGTCGGCCTACTGGTCGTACTGGCTCGCGCCGCCCGGTCAACACACCTGGTCGTACAGCCAGCTCGGCGCCGTGAGTGACCATCCCAAGCCGGGTGAGGTGCAGCTCTGGATGTTCGGCGGGACGAACCTCCAAGGCACCAGCGGCTCGGGGGTGCCGTCGTTCAGTCCGGACACCCTGCGACCGGGTGGGGCGGTCGGGTCGCCGTCGACCCCGCACCCGCCAGCGCATTCCACACCACACCGGGCGACGACGAGCCACGCCGGTACCGCCCACCAGCCAGGCGCTCCAGCCGCACGCGCCCCGTCGGCCGGCGCGAACCACACCGCCGCGCGTTCGTCCGGGCGGCCCGCCAACGCGGTCGGGTCCGGATCGGCGACCGGCCACGCCGCGCTCGGAGGTGCGGCGGCCGCATCATCTGGCGCGGGCGCGAGCGGTCCTCGCATCGTGAATGCGGGAAACACGACTGAGCACCCATCCGGCGGCTCGGCCGTCCCGGTCGTCGTCGGTCTTCTGCTGGCCGTGGTGCTGGCCGCCGGTGCCGGCTACGCCACGATGCGCCGGAGGCGAGCAGAGTAGGCCTCGCGATGAGATCCGCCGACGCCCGACTGCCCCGCACCCTGCACCCGATCGCCTGGTGGGTGTGGGCGATCGGCGTGGCGACGGCCGTGAGCCGGACGACCAACCCCTTGCTGCTGGTGCTCGCCCTGGCCGTTCTGGGCTTCGTCATCGCGAACCGGCGCACCGAGGCGCCGTGGGCCCGCGCGTTCAAGTACTACCTGGCGATGGCGCTGGTGGTGATAGCGATCCGGGTCGTGTTCCGTTCGATCTTCGCGTCGGGCATCACACCGGCCGACCACATCCTGTTCTCGCTGCCGCACATCCACACGCCGAAGTGGTACGCGGGCATTCAGCTGGGTGGGCCGGTCTCGCTGGAGGCGACTCTGTCGGCCGCGGCGGACGGACTGCGCCTCGGCACCCTGCTGTGCTGCATCGGCGCGGCGAACGCGTTGGCGAATCCGAAGCGGGCGCTGCGCGTGCTGCCGGGCGCGCTCTACGAGTTGGGCGTCGCCGTCGTCGTCTCGATCAGCGTCGCCCCGCAACTGGTCGAAAGCGGGCAACGGGTGCGCCGCGCGCGCCGGCTGCGGGCCGGCCGGCACAAGGGGCTGCGCGCGGTGCACGGCATCGTGATTCCCGTCCTCGAGGACGCGTTGGAGCGCTCGCTGCGCCTCGCGGCGGCCATGGACAGCCGCGGTTACGGGCGAACCGGCACGGCCACGAGGAGTTCGCGGCGGCTCACCGCGACGTTGATGCTCGCCGGAATGGTCGGACTCTCTACGGGCGTGTACGGATTGCTCGACGGCACCGCGCCGCGTTACCTCGGTCTGCCGGCGCTGCTCGTGGGAGCCGCGATCTGCGCCGGAGGCCTCGCCACGGGCAGTCGCCGGGTGTCGCGCACGACGTACCGGCCGGACCCGTGGCGTAGCGCGGAGTGGATCGTGGCCGGGTGTGGCGTGCTGTCCGCCGCCCTGTTGTTCGTGTCGACCGGCTACCGCCCGGCCGATCTGAACCCGTCCTTCTACCCGCTGCAGTTCCCGCCGCTGCCGGTGCTGCCGGTCGTGGCGATCCTGCTCGCCGCGGTGGCCGGCGTGGTCGCACCGTCACCGCCGCACCCGCACCGCGCGAGACCGACGGCGGCGACGACGCGCGAGCCGGTGACGGTCCGATGATCGAGTTCGATCGCGTGACGGTGACCTACGCCGACGCCCCTGCGCCGGTGCTGCGCGATGTCACGCTGACCGTCGACGAGGGCGAGTTGTGTTTGGTGGTCGGACGCACCGGGTCCGGCAAGTCGACATTGCTGGGGACGATCAACGGGCTCGTCCCGCACTTCACCGGCGGCACGCTGGCCGGACAGGTGCTCGTGGACGGGCGTAGCACGGCCGAGCTGCCGCCCCGTGAGCTGGCCGACGTGGTCGGCGTCGTCGGGCAGGACCCGCTGGCGACGTTCGTGACCGACACGGTCGAAGAGGAACTCGCCTACGGCATGGAGCAGCTCGCCGTGCCGCCGCCCGTGATGCGCAAGCGGGTCGAGGAGACGCTGGACCTCCTCGGGCTGGCCGACCTGCGCCACCGCGCGCTGCACGAGCTGTCCGGCGGCCAGCAGCAACGGGTCGCCATCGGCGCCGTGCTCACCGCGCATCCCCGGATCCTCGTGCTCGACGAACCCACCTCCGCGCTCGACCCGACCGCCGCCGAGGAGGTGCTCGCCGCGATCACCCGGCTGGTGCATGACCTCGGGGTCACCGTCGTGCTGGCCGAGCACCGTCTCGAACGCGTCGTGCAATACGCCGACCGCGTCATCTACCTCCCCGGCGACGGCACCGTGCTCGACGGCGATCCGGTGCAGATGTTCGCGACGACGGCGGTCGCGCCACCCGTCGTCGAGCTGGGCCGGCTGGCCGGTTGGAGCCCGTTGCCGCTGTCGGTGCGGGACGCGCGCCGACGGGTCGAGCCGGTGCGCGAGCGGCTGCGCGGGCGCACCGTCCCATCCGCTCGGCCGCCCACCGCCCGGGCCGAGATCCTGCTGTCCGCCCGGGGAGTCGTCGTCAGGTACGGGCCGGTCGTCGCCGTGCGCGAGGTCGATCTCGATCTGCGGGCCGGCGAGGTGACCGCGCTGATGGGCCGCAACGGATCGGGGAAGTCATCGCTGCTCTGGGCGATCCAGGGCTCCGGACCGCGACAGGCCGGGTCGGTGGCCGTCGCCGACCTCGACCCGAAGGCATTGAGCGCGGCCGAAGCCCGCACGCTCGTCGGGCTCGTTCCGCAGACCCCGTCCGATCTGCTGTACCTGGGCAGTGTCCGGGCCGAACTCGCCCAGGCGGATGCGGAATCCGGCCCAGCCGCGACGTCGGCGCGCGCGCTGCTCGACCGGCTCGTCCCCGAGGTTCCCGACGAGATCCACCCGCGCGACCTGTCCGAGGGGCAGCGACTCGCCCTCGTCCTCGCCGTGCAACTGCGGGCGGCCCCGCGC
Organism: uncultured Actinomycetota bacterium; assembly: GCA_963764485.1. Classification (GTDB taxonomy): domain Bacteria; phylum Actinomycetota; class Actinomycetes; order Mycobacteriales; family Jatrophihabitantaceae; genus Jatrophihabitans. The sequence goes on from CAVXSM010000001.1 coordinate 1,289,356, forward strand.
GTCGTCCTCTTGGACGAGCCGACCCGGGGGCTGGACTACTCCGCGAAGGCGCAACTCCGCGGGATCGTCGACGGGCTGGCGGCCGAAGGGTGCGCGGTAGTCATCTCGACCCACGACGTGGAGTTCGTCGCGTCCGCGGCCGAGCGGGTCGTCGTCATGGCCGAGGGCGAGATCGTCGCCGACGGCCCGACCACCGACGTCATCGTGGCCTCCCCCGCCTTCGCTCCGCAGGTCGCCAAGATCCTCGCACCGCTGCCGTTCCTCACCGTGGCCCAGGTGGCCGAGGTGCTGGCCGTGACGGCATGACGACCGCGGTTGTGCGCCGGCGACGGTCGGTCGCCATCCGGCTGCGTCCCCGCACCGTCTCGACGATCGCGATGGCGTCGTTCATCGGCTTCGTCGCGTTCCTCTGGCCCTTCGTCGTCGCACCGGGGAAGTTCGGCAGCACCTACACCCCGCCGCTCATGTTCGGGGTGCTGCTGCTGCTGGTGCTGGCCGTGCTGTTTGCCGAGATCGCCGAGGGCGGCATCGACTCCAAGGCGCTGGCGATGCTCGGGGTCCTGTCCGCGGTGAACGCCACCCTCCGGCCGCTCGGCGCGGGTACGGCCGGGATCGAGACCGTGTTCTTCGTGCTGGTGCTCGCCGGGCGGGTGTTCGGCGCCGGATTCGGGTTCACCCTCGGCTGCACATCGCTGTTCGCATCCGCCCTGATCACCGGCGGCGTCGGCCCGTGGATGCCGTACCAGATGTTCGGCTGCGCCTGGGTCGGGCTGTTCGCCGGGCTGCTGCCCCGCGCCCGGGGCCGGCTCGAGATCCTGATGCTGGCCGGGTACGGCGCGGTCGCGGGATACTTCTTCGGCTTCATGCTCAACCTGTCGTTCTGGCCGTTCTCACTCGACCCGGCCAGCTCGATCGCCTACCTGCCCGGGGCCTCGTTCAGCGACCAGTGGCACCGCTACCTCGTCTTCGACGCGACGACCTCGCTGGGCTGGGACACCGGTCGTGCCGTCACGAACTTCGCCATGATCCTGCTCGTCGGACCGGCGGTGCTGGCCACCTTCCGCCGCGCCGCGCGCCGGGCGGCGTTCGAGGCACCGGTCGAGTTCCAGCCCGCAGCAGCCGACTAGATTCGGGCATCCCATTCTCGGAGGTGTCTGTGCCGTCGTTGCCGCTGCCCCAGAACGTGCTCGAGCTGCTGGCCCGGCCCAATCCCGCGGTGATGGCGACCGTCGCCGCGGACGGCCGGCCGGTGACGGTGGCGACGTGGTACCTCCTCGAGGCCGACGGCACGATCCTGCTCGGCCTCGACGCCGGCCGGGCCCGTCTCGATCACCTACGCCGAGATCCGCGGGTCTCGCTGACCGCGCTCGCCGAAAACGACTGGTACACCCACGTCAGCGTTCAGGGGCGGGTCGTGTCGATCGTCGACGACGAGAGCCTGCGCGACATCGACCGGTTGTGCCAGCACTACACCGGCCGGCCGTACCGGAACCGGGAACGACCTCGCGTCAGCGCGCACGTCCAGATCGAGCGCTGGCACGGCTGGAGCAGCGGTCACCCGATTCAGGACTGACGGGTCGAGGCGCTCCTCGAACGGGCAACGACGCGACCCCGACCCCCGCCGCGGATCCGGCCGCGGCGGTAAACGAACGGCCGCCGGCCGGGTACCCCGCCGATCCGGCGCAAGTGGTCGCCATCGCCGACCTTGAGGGCAACTTCGTCACGCCTCGGGTGATCAGGGTCGGCAATGCGAACCCTGGAACGTCATCGCCCATTGCGCAGCGGACGGTGCAGATCACCGAGCACAGCACCAACCACCGGGGCTCGCCGACCAAGAGCGCCGACTACATGGTCTTCGGCGACGGACGGAACGCGCAGATCAGTCGCTGACGGCCGGCCGTCAGAGCCGGACCCGCACGGCGTGCAGGCGCTCGTAGTCGGGGCGGCTCCGCTCGGCCGCCTCGAGGGCGGCCCCGTGCAGCTCGACCGTGCGCGGTCGATACGGCTCGAAGCCGGTCGACGCGATGACGGCGTCGTACCAGTACGGCGCCCACACGCCGTCCGACGTCCGCGGCCCCGCCGGCCAGTGCAGCATCGCGTCGGTGAAGTCCACACGGGCGTACTCGCACAGCCAGCGCAGGTAGCCCTCGGGCTGGCGCAGGAAGTCGGCCGCGTCGATCACCGGCGGCGCGCCCCCGAGCTGGTCGTAGAGCTCGCCTTGTTGCACGAGCCCGATGTCCTCGGCCAGGACGTCGGCCCGCGACCGCACGTAGGACGCCACGACCTCGGCCGGGTCCCGGATCAGCAGCACGTTGGTCAGCGCGCTGATCCAGTCGCGTGGCAGCTGCGGGATCAAGTGATGGGTCATGTGCTTCTGGTAGTAGATGCCCTCGGTCGGCGCGGTCAGCTCCGCGACCACGACGGGCCAGGACGTCTCGCCGGCGGCGATAACCTCGTCGCGCCCGGGGTGAGCCAGGCCGGTCTTGGCGAGGTAGTAGGCGTAGAGCGGCTCGTCGACCACCCGGCAATCGGGCCGGTTGTCCCACGACCGCATCAGCGCGGTGGAGATGTTGCGCGGGCCGGACCACATCGCCAGGCGGACGCCCGCGGTCATGGCGCCTGGCGGGCCGCGACGTCGTCGCGCACCAACTCGCGGTACAGCGACTGCAGCCGCTCCACCACGGGTCCCCGGGAACCCGTCCCGATCCGGCGCCCGTCCACGGTGTGCACGTGGACGAGCCCGGCGAAGGTGCCGGTCACGAAGGCCTCGTCGGCGCTGTAGACCTGCGTGAGGCTGAAGTTGCGCTCGCGGGCGGTGATGCCGGCCCGCGAGCACACGTCCAGCACGTTCGCCCGGGTGATCCCGCCCAGGCAGTAGTCACCCGTCGACGTCCACACCACGCCCTTGCGCACGACGAAGAAATGGGTCGAGTTGCAGGTGGCCACGAACCCGTGCGGATCGAGCATCAACGCCTCGTCCGCGCCGGCCGTGTACGCCTGGATGCACGCGGTGATGTCGTTCAACTTGCTGTGGGCGTTGAGCTTCGGATCCAGCGTGTCCGGGGTCGCGCGCCGGACGTGCACGGTGAACAGCGTGAGCCCGCGCTCGGCCGTCGCCGGCGACGGATCCTTGTGCTCGGCGATGATCACCACGGTCGCCGGCCCGGCCGACATGCGCGGGTCTTGATACGGCGTCGACTTCGGCCCGCGGGTGACCATCAGCCGGATGTGCACGCCGTCGCCGGTCATCTCGTTGGCCGCGAGCGTGCGGTACAGCTGCGCGGTCAGTTCCTTGCGGCTGAGCCCGATGTCCAGCGCGATCGCCGCCGCGCCTTCCCAGAGCCGGTCGAGATGGGCCTCGAGGAAAGCCGGGTGTCCACCCGTGACCCGAAGCCCCTCCCACACTCCGTCACCCAGGACGAAGCCGGCGTCGAAGACGCTGACCACCGCCTGGCTCCGCGGGACCAGCGCGCCGTTGACACTGATCAGGATGTCCGCGTTACGCGGATCGTCGATGTAGTCGTGCGCCCCGTGCGCTGTGCTCATGGCGCGATCATCGCAGCCCATACTGAACGACATGCGTCCGTTCCGGTTCCTGGCCGATGTGCACGAGATCGTCACCGGTGCCGAGCTGGCGGCCAAGGCCCGACGGGCCGAGGCGATGGGGTATCACGCGCTCGTGATTCCCGATCACCTGCTCGAGCAGTTGTCGCCCGTAGTGGCGATGGCCACCGTCGCCGCGTCAACGTCGAGGTTGCGGTTGTCGGCCTTCGTCCTGAACAACGATCTGCGGCATCCGGCCGTGCTCGCGCAGGACCTGGCCAGCATCGACGTCCTGTCCGGCGGACGGCTCGACATCGCGATCGGGGCCGGGTGGAACAAGCCCGAGTACGACGCGATTGGCCTGCCGTTCGACCCGGCGCCGGTCCGGCAGGCTCGGCTGGCCGAGTCGATCACGGTGCTGAAAGGGCTGTTCTCGGGTGCCGCGTTCAGCTTCGCCGGCGAGCACTACACAATCAACGACTACAGCGCCGAGCCGGTTCCGGTGCAACGCCCACATCCACCGTTCTTCATCGGCGGCGGCGGCCGGCGCACGCTGACGCTGGCCGGCCAGGAGGCGGACATCGTCGGGCTGGCGCCGCGCATCCGGGCCCAGGCCACCGTCGATGCGGCGTCGCTGACATTGGCGGCGGCGCGGGAGAAGATCGGCTGGGTGCGCGAGGCCGCCGGCGAGCGCTTCCCGGCCCTGGAGTTCAACATTTACCCGTCGACGTGGCCGGTGACCGTCACCGACGACCTCCGCGGTGAGGCGCGCCGCGTCATCGACCACCTCCGCTCGCGCACCGGCGTCGAGCTCACCGAGGACGAGGTCATCGACTCACCGCACCTGTTCATCGGCTCGGTCGACCGGCTGGTCGAGAAGTTCCTGCAGCTGCGGGAGGAACTCGGAATCTCGTCCATCATGCTCGGCGAGATCGACGAACTGCCGGCGGTTCTGGAGCGGCTGTCCGGCAGCTGACCGCGACGCACCACGAGTACCCCCGGGGTGCCCGGCGCTGTTAGGTTCGGCCGATGACCGAGGCTGCGGATTTCGTCATCGTCGGGGCTGGTTCGGCCGGGGCGGTCGTCGCCGCCCGTTTGTCCGAAGATCCCGGGACGCGGGTGATCCTGCTCGAGGCCGGTGGGCACCCGCCGGCGGCCGAACTCATGCCGGCCGCCTGCCCCGCACTCCAGCTCGACAAGGAAACGGACTGGATGTTCACCGCCCATGCCGGCGGCGGTGGGCGAGGGTTGGACGGCGGCCGGATGATGGTGCCGCGCGGCAAGATGCTGGGCGGGTCGTCGGGACTCAACTACATGGCCTACGTCCGCGGTCACCCGGCCGACTTCGATGCGTGGGCCGATGACGGTGCCACCGGCTGGAGCTACGACGAGGTCCTGCCCTACTTCTGCAAGAGTGAAGGGCTCATCGCCAGTGACGAGATCCCGATCGACGCCGCCGCGCACGGTACGGCCGGTCCGCTCGGCGTCTCGGTCCGATCCCCCGTCGTGCCTGGCGCTCGGGCGTTCGTCGATGCCGCCGTGGCCGCTGGCATCCCGGCCGGCGACTACAACGGCCGCGATCGCGGCGGCCCGGCCGGCCTGGTCTCGCTGTTGCAGACCACGACCAGGGCTGGCAAGCGGTCGAGCACGTACCACGCGTTCCTCGAGGGCGAGGTTGAGCAACGTCCCAACCTGACGATCATCACCGACGCCCAGGCCACCCGCATCGTGCTCGAGGGCGAGCCGGGCGCGCTGCGGGCCACCGGCGTCGAGTACGTCGCGGGTGATGGGACCAAACACGTCGCCAGCGCGGCGCTCGAGGTCGTCCTCAGCGCCGGGGCCGTGGGGTCGCCGCAACTGCTCATGGTGTCGGGCATCGGCCCGCGCGACCAGCTCGAGCCCCTCGGCATCACCTGTCAGGTGGACGCCCCCGAGGTCGGTCAGCACTTGAAGGATCACCTCCAGCTCGGCTTCATGTTCCCCGCGCCCGGGCTGGGCATTTCGATGGCGTCCATCGGCGTCGCGATGGGACCGGACGCGCTGCGGGCGCCGGCCGGCCCGCTGCCGGCCAACCCGGCCGATGACGCGTCGCTGCCGCCCGAGCTGGCCGGCCTCAAGGCCGAGGCCGAGCGTCAGCTGACCGAGTGGTTCACCACCGGCCAGGGCCTGGTGTCGTCGTCGCTGTACGACGCCAGTGCCTGGCTGTCGACGGGGCTCGGCGATCCGCACACGCACGACGCCCAGATCGCGGTGTTCACCTGTGGCTACAACGCCGACATCTGGCACGGCTGCCTGCGGGTCGATCCCCAGGAGTACTTCGCCGACCCGGCCGCCACCCTCTCGCCCGAGGCCGAAAGCATGATCGTGCTCGCCAACCCGGTGCAGCCACACAGCGAGGGCGAGATCCGGCTGACCAGCGCTGACCCGCTCGCGGCCCCGGACATCCGGATGAACTACTTCGGCGACCCGCACGACATCGACGTCATGATCGCGACGGCGCGCCGCGCGCTCGACATCGTGGACCGGTTGCGGTCCAGCCACGAGATCGGGGACGTCCTGGTGCCGCCCGCCCTTGCCGCGAAGCACGAGTACGTCGTCGGAAGCCCGCCGAGCGACGACTTGATCGAAGACCTCGCCCGGCACTACGCGTCCACCGTCTATCACCTGACGAGCACCTGCCGGATCGGCTCGGTCGTCGACCCGGACCTGTACGTGCTCGGTGTCGGTGGTCTGCGGGTCGCCGACGCCAGCGTCATGCCCAACGTGGTGAGCGGTAACACGAACGCGGCGACGATCATGATCGGCGAGAAGGCGGCCGAGGTCATCGCGTTCGAGCACAACATCGCGCTCACCGAGTTCGTCGGAAAGCCCGCCTGAGCCGCGCGGCAGCATCCGGCGCCACCCGGAGGGTGGCCCCCCTTCCATTCCGATGCAACGTCGAGGGTGGTTCAGCGCGATCTGGTCAGCCCGATGTCGAGAAACCCCGGCCCGCGTCGTCCCCGGTGCGTACGCGGCCACAGCGGTCGCGCCGTACCGAAGGAGACACTCATGGCCAAGTACCTGCTGCTCAAGCACTACCGCGGCGGTCCGGCCCCGGTCGTGGACATCGATCCGATGGACCAGTGGGCGCCGGCGGAGGTCGACGCGCACGTCCAGTGGATGCGCGACTTCGCGACCCGGTTGCAGGAAACGGGCGAGTTCGTGAACCACCAGGCGCTGTCCCCGGAGGGCACGTTCGTCCGTCACGGCGGCGAGGGCCGGCCGCCGGTCACCGACGGCCCGTTCGCCGAGACCAAGGACCTCATTGCCGGCTGGCTGATCATCGACGTGGACACCTACGAGCGTGCCATCGAGGTGGCGGGCGAGTACTCGGCCGCGCCAGGCCCGGGCGGCAAGCCGATCTGCGAATGGCTGGAGGTCCGTCCGTTCTACGGCTCCCCGCCCACTGTTGCCGAGTGAGCGAGGGTGCGAGCGAGTGAATGAGAGGCTGCTGCGGGAGCTGATTCCCGCGGTCACCGGTGTCCTCGTCCGGCGCGGGGCCGACTTCGCGACGGCCGAGGACGCCGTGCAGGACGCGCTGCTGCGGGCGCTGGCCACCTGGCCGCAGGATCCACCCGCCGATCCGAAGGGCTGGTTGATCACGGCGGCCTGGCGCAAGTTCCTGGACGCGACCCGGGCCGAGAGTTCTCGGCTCGCTCGAGAGGCCCGGGTCGCGGCCGAGCCACCGCCGGGCCCGACCGAGGACGCGGCCGACACTCTGCAGCTCTACTTCCTGTGCGCCCACCCTTCGCTCACGCCAGCCTCCGCGGTGGCGCTCACGCTGCGGGCCGTGGGCGGTCTGACGACGCGCCAGATCGCCGAGGCGTACCTGGTGCCCGAGGCCACCATGGCCCAGCGCATCAGCCGGGCCAAGCGCACCGTGTCAGGCGTGCGCTTCGACGAGCTCGGAAACATGGCCACCGTCCTGCGGGTGCTATATCTGGTCTTCAACGAGGGCTATAGCGGCGAGGTCGACCTCGCCGAGGAGGCGATCCGGCTGACCCGTCAGTTGCGGTCGATGACCGCCGACGAGGAGGTATCCGGTCTGCTCGCGCTGATGCTGCTGCACCATGCGCGCCGCGCCGCGCGGATGACACCGGACGGCACCCTCGTACCGCTGGCCGAACAGGACCGATCCCGGTGGGACACCGGCCTGATCGCCGAGGGCGTGGCGATCCTGCAGGCCGCGCTGGCCCGCGACCGGCGCGGCGAGTACCAGGTGCAGGCGTCGATCGCGGCCCTGCATGCCGATGCGCTGACGGTGGACGAGACCGACTGGGTGCAGATCGTGGAGTGGTACGACGAGCTCGACCGTCTCACGGACAACCCCGTCGTCCGTCTGAACCGGGCCGTCGCAGTGGGTGAGGCGGACGGGGCGCAGGCCGGCCTGGCCGCACTCGAACAGGTGGATCGGGAGGTTCCGAGGTACCGGGCGGTCGAGGCCTACCTCCGGGAGCGGGCCGGAGACCTCGCGCTGGCGGCGCGGCTGTACGGGGACGCGGCCCATGCGGCCACCAACCTCGCCGAGCGCGATCACCTCACCCGACAGGCAGCTCGACTGAACGGCGTGCTTCGCGATTGATGCGAAACGGCAGCGGGCCTACGGATTCATCTCGTACGCGCCGCTCAAGGCCTCGACCTGCGCCCACACCCGCGCGAATCGCTCCGTGTCGGCGACGGGTCGGCGGACCGTGTTCATGGCCAGCGCGGCCTGCTCGTCAGTGACGCCGGCCTTGCCGTTGAACTCGACCGCCGCGGCCGAGAAATCGCGGACGAAGGTGTCGAACATCTGGTCAATGAGGTCGCGGTCCACATCGACGATCGCCGCCTGCTCGAGGATCAGGTGGCCGTAGACGATCAGCGTGAACATCTCGGTCAGCGCGAGTGAGGCGTCCAGGTCGCCCAGTTGCTCGCCCTGCGGCGGGGCGGTCAGCAGCAGGGTGACCAGGCCTTGCGCCTGCTCGAGGAAGCGGGCCACGTTCGGCACCTCGGCGAACGGCTCGTAGGCATCCTGCCAGCGATGGAACTGCACGCTGCCCAGTCCCCGGGCGGGACCCTGCCGGAACAGGAACTCGTCGTCGGCCGCGTCTTGGCGCGTAGGCACCGGCTCGTAGTCGCCCGGCTTGAACAGGTACGCCGGCATGAACTTCGCGATCAGCGCAAGATTGACCGCGACCGTCCCCTCGAGCTTCGGCAGCCCATCGATGTCGAGCTTGGCGATGGCGAGGTAATTGTCCTTCTCGAACCCCTTGGCCGCGACCACGTCCGCCACCAGCGCGATCGCCTTCTGGGCCTCGGTCGTGCACTTCATCTTGGTGACCGGATTGAACAGCAAGTAGCGCCGATCCTCGGGCGAGGCCGTGCGCATGTAGTCGATCGCCCGGCAGCTGAACAGCTTGGCCGCGACGGTGCGGGCGTACGCATCCAGCAGTTGCCGACGCACGTGCGGGAACTCGGTCACCCGCTTGCCGTAGAGCACTCGGTTGTGCGCGTGGGTGATCGCTTCGTACAAGGAGTGCTCGGCCATGCCGATCCCGGCGAAGCACAGGTTGAACTTGCCGATGTTGACGGTGTTGAGCGCGGCGTCGAACGCCTCCGAGCCGGTGTGCAGGACGTCCGCAAATGCGACGGGGTAGTCGTCGAGCCGGAACTCGCCCACAAACATCTGCGCTGGCACGATGTTCTTCACGACGTGATAGTTCGGGTGCCCGCTGTCGGCGAAGAACCAGACGTACTGGTCGGGGCCCTCGACGCCGTCGATGCGCCCGAACACCGAGACGATGCCGGCGATGTTCGAGTCGCCGATGTAGTACTTGCTCCCGCTCGCCGTCCACGCACCGTCGGCGGTCGGCGTCAGGACCATGTCGGTGGCGTAGATGTCCGCGCCATGGTCCTTCTCGGACAACCCGAACGCCCCGATCCCCCCGGCGTCAAGAACGGCCGCGCCCCGGCGCCGCGCCAATTCGTTGGGGCTCTGCCACAGCGGCCCGACGCCCAGGACGAGCACCTGCATCGGGTACCAGTACTGCAGGCCGTAGAAGCCGAGGATTTCGGCCAGCGCGGCGATGCGGGCAGTGTCCCACCGCTTGTCCGGGTGGCCCTGCCCGTCACGGGCCGGAGTGAAGAACGTCGTGAACAACCCCTGCTCGGCCGCGAAGTCGAGGAAGTCCTGGTAGAAGGCGTGGGCGTGGTAGTCCTCGCACAGGCGCCCCTTGCCGCGCGACTCGAAGTGCTCGATCGTCGCGCGCAGCAGCCGCCGCGTCGTCGCGTCGAACTCAGCGGGGTCGTACGAACGCGGGTTGAGCAGCACGATCGCTCCAGACAACGTCGGGCGGTTCGGACGAGCGCAGTGTAACGACGCGACCGTCGACCGTTCAGCGGCCGGAAACAAGCGCGTCGGTCAACAGTGCGACCAGCGCCTCGTGCTGGACGTCGGCCGATGACCACACCTCGTCATCCGAGCCGTCCAGCGCCCGGGCGGCGAGCCCGGCCTTGCTGTCGATCAACTCGGCGATGCGGCTGTCAATGGTCTGTGCGGCGATGATGCGCCACGCGGTGACGGGTTCGGTCTGACCGATGCGATGGCTGCGGTCGATGGCTTGCGTCTGCTCGGCGTCGGTCCACGACAGCTCGGCTAGGACGATGTTGGAGGCGACCTGCAGGTTCAGGCCGACGCCGGCCGCCGTCAGGGAGCAGACGGCGACGGCGACGTCCGGATCCTTGACGAAGGCGTCGATGTTCCGCTGCCGCACCGTCGGCGTCTGGCCGCCTCGGATGGACGAGAAGCGCATCCCCTGCTTGGCGAAGACCTCCTCCGCGACGTCCATGACATCGACGTGCTTGGCGAAGAACACCACCTTGCCCGCACTGCGCGCGAGCTGGGCCGCGTAGTCGGCGGCCAGGCCGGCCTTGGCCTGGCCGATGCGTCGCATCATGGAGAAGACGTTTTCGCCGGCCTCCGCCGTGTTCGCATCTTTCTGCTCCCACGTGGCCACCTTGCGTACGAGGTCGTGGTCGATGCCCTCGACGGCACCGCTGCGACGGTTCGCGAGTGCCGTCTCGTAGCGCGACACCAGCCGGCGGGCGAGCTCGCGCTCGGCCGCCCGGATCGATCGGCCGACCTTGTCGTCGAGCTCGACCGGCAGGTCGGCGGTGCGACGCGCGGGGATGTCGGCCGCCACGTCGACCTTGCGGCGCCGGACGATGCCGAGGTCGATCACGCACTGGCGGGCGGCCGAGTAGAAACCCGGGTCGGCGGGGGTGAGGCCGGTCTCCTCGAGGGAGTCCATCAACTCGGCCAGCGGTTCGGTGTCGTCGATCCAGCCGAGGAACTGCCAGATGGCGCGGAAGTCGTCGATGTCGTTGATCAGCGGGGTGCCAGTGAGGGCCATCAGCAAGGGACGCGTGGTGCGCGACCGGATGCGCTCGGAGAGCTCCAGGACGTGCTGCGAGCGTTGAGAGGCCTTGTTCTTGATGAAGTGCGCTTCGTCGACGACCATTCCGCGGAAGCCGAAGTCGCCGAACCACCCGACGTGGCGGTCGAGCACGTCGTAGTTGACCACGACGATGTCGGCGAAACCGTCGACCTTGTCACCGTTGCCGTGGACCACGGTGGTCGAGCGGTTCGGTGTCCACAGCGCGGCCTCGCGGGCCCAGTTGATCTTTACGACACTTGGGACGACCACCAGCAGCGGATAGGCGTTGGCTGCCTCCGCGGCGAGCAGCGCCTCCGCCGTCTTGCCCAGACCGGGCTCGTCGGCGAGCAGGAAGGTCCGGTGGCCGGCCGCCGCAGCGGCGACCAGCTGCCCTTGGTGGGGCATCAGTTCCAAGTTCCCAGCCCCGCGCCGAGGCACCGATGGCGGCAGGGCCATGCAGGCCGGGGCTCCGCTCTCGGCCCGCTCGAACGAGCTGAGCAGCGGATTGAGCAGCTCCCAGCCGGCCAGGCGGCGCGGACCGGCCGTGCTCGGCCGGACCGACGAGAAGTCGGGGGCGAGGAACGAGGTGGCCAGCTGTCGAGTGACGACCGAACGCGGCACGACCCGACGCTCCGCGCCGGGCGACGTGGGCGCCGGCTCCGTCGGCGTGCTCTCCTCGGGGGCTGGTTCGATACCCACCGACCTCAGCATGTCCCGCTTGAGCGCCCGGGCCGCGTCGGAGACGACGGCATCCTCCGCCAGGAGGGCGAGGAGCGCGGGGTCGCGTACGGCGGTCTGCGCGAGGATCGTCGCGATCCCGTCCAGCCGCTTGAGCTGCTCGGCGCGGTGGGTCTGGCTGCTGGTGCGCTCCTCTCGAACTCGGGCGTGCTCCTCGCGCACCAGCAGTGCGACGACCTGGAACTTGGTACGCACGGCCGGCGTGACGCGGCGACGCTCGACCGCTGCTTCGACCTCACGCACGGCGCGGGCCAGCACCGAGATCACGGTCCCGGGGACGCGGGCGCGTCGCTGGTTCGGCGAAGCGGTGCGGCGAGCGCTCACCTGACGCCGGCCTGGTCGAGCCAAAGACCCTCCTCTGAAGGCCCGGCACGGTGGCCGGGCGCGAAACTCCGCACACATACCGGCGGTCGGATTGCACCGAGACGCCGGTTGGGCAGGTCGACGACCGCACACGCGAGGTCGTCGCAAACCGAGAAGTGTCCCGCCTTACGGGGGGACGTTCTCATCCATGCTAGCCCCGCCGGGCTCGACCCGCGTTCACCTGTCGTCGAGGCTTGGCCGGTTGAGCGCTGGGAAACAGCTCGCCAAGGACCGTCCGCAGCACCCAGTCGTGCCATTGCTCGAAGGTCCAGCCGTGTTCCTCGACCATCAGCGCATAGGTCTCTTCGCTCTGCACCGCGTACAGCACCGCCGTCGCATCCGTGGCCGTGAGCGACCGGGTGAAGCCCGTGCGCGTGGCGAGGGCTTCAACGATGCGGCTGAATCCCGTGTGTCGCTCCTGCTTGTTCCGCTCGAGCAACTCGGCGACCTCGGGCTCGGCCGCCGCAGCGCGAATGACGCCGTACAGACCGCTCACCCGGCACTGCAGGACGCACGACTCGTCGACGAACGCGGTGAGCGCGGCGACTCCGTCGGGGTTCTCGAGCACCTCGCGTAGCCATGCGCGCTGCATCACCGGCGTCGGCTCGTCGTCGCCGACGATGGTCTCGTCGAAGGCCGCGGCCAGGATTGCCGTCTTGTTGCCGAAGGAGAGGTACAGCGTCTGCACGGCCACGCCCGCCTCAGCCGCGATCGCGGCCATCGTCGTCGTGAGAAAGCCCTCGCGGATGAACAGCGTCGTTGCCGCAGCGGTGATCCGCCGCCGGGTCTGCCGCGACTGCTCGGCTTTCGTGCGACTGCTCTTCGTTCGTGATCCGCTGGCCACGGCGACCTCTCTCGACTCCCTTGACAATCCTATAGTCTCATTCTAGTGTTTGCTTCTAGTATCCAATTCCATCATGACGATACATAACAGAACTCTAGCAAAGGTGAGGCGATGACGACCCAAGGAGAGACGATGAGCAGCGGAGCCCTGATCGAGCAGACAGCGCCGGCCTTCACCGGCTACCACCACATGGGCATCACCGTCCGCGATGTCGACGCGAGCGAGGCGTGGTACGGCCGCGTGCTGGGGCTCGTCCGCGCGTTCGTCGAGCCGCACAACGACGGCACCGGCTACGCCGTGGTCATGACCAAACCCGGCGTGCCGTTCTACCTCGGCCTAGACCACCACGACGGCTGTGACACCCAGGCCTTCACCCCCGCCCGCGCCGGCTTGGACCACATCGCCTTCGGGCTGGCGACCCGCGACGAACTCGACGCCTGGGTGCAGCACCTGGATGGCCTCGGCATCAAGCATGACCCGGTATTCGAAGGCAACGAGCCATCGCCCCTGGCGCTGGTCACCTTCAGCGACCCGGACGGCATCCCGCTCGAGCTGATCTGGCAAGGGGCATGAGGTGACCGCCACCTCCATCCCGCCGCGGACCGGGCCGCGACCGCGCACCAGCACCGAGATACCGCATTCCCAGCTGGACCAGCAGCCTGCCGACCGCGCGCTGACCGACGCCATCATCGAGGAGGCCCGCACCTGGCCGCACGTCGAAGAGACGGAGTCCGGCATATCGGTCGAGGGTGCGCGGGCCCTCGCCCTCGAAGCCGCGGCTGCGCCGGCCGACCCGGGAGATCGCTTCATGGTCGGCCGCGAGTTCTGCCACGCGCATGCCCAAGGCGACTTCAGCTTCCACGCCGTGCTCCCGCTCGAACTCGCCGAGCAGGCGGAACAGGCCGGCTGGGCCGAGCCGCACTTCCTGGTGCGCACCGGCCAAGTGCCCCCGACGGTCGTGATGATCTACGCACCGACGGACGAACCCGAACGCGAAGTCGTGTGCCGGCTCGTGCGCGCCTCCTACGAGTACGCGCTGGGTGAGTGAGGCTAGGCGGCCTTGACGGCTAACGCTGTTAGCTCTACTGTTGGCTAACAGCGTTAGCCCCCACTCCGTCGAAGGATCGCCACGATGAATGAGAGCGTCAACCACTACCAGGCCCCGGGCTGGTTCACCCGCAACGTGTTCAACCGCGCCGTCGCCCGGCTGACCCGGATGGGCATCAGCGTGCTCGGCTCGAGGGTTCTCGAGACGCGGGGCCGGAAGAGCGGGCAGCCGCGGCGCACGCCGGTCAATCTGCTCTCAGTCGACGGCCGCGAATACCTGGTCTCGCCCCGCGGCCACGGTCAGTGGGTGCGCAACGTCCGGGCCGACGACGGTCGGCTGACGCTGATTCTCGGCCGGCGCCGGCAGGCCTACATGGCCCGCGAACTGAGTACGGACGACGCCCGCACGGCCCAGATCCTGCGGGCCTACCTCAAGCGATGGAAGGCCGAAGTAGGTGTGTTCTTCGATGGCACCGGCCCGGACTCCAGCGACGCCGAGCTCGCCGGGATCGCCCCCAAGCACCCGATCTTCGAACTCACCGCCGCGTGAGTCCCCGGCCCCGTCGTGCGCTTCCGCCCGTTGCGCCGCGGCCGCAACCGGCCGAGCGCAGCGACCGGGTCAACCAGATCGTCGCGGCCGCGCGCCGGCTCGTCGAGACCGAGGGCGCAGAGACGCTCACGATGCGGCGACTCGGCGACGAGCTCGGCATCAAGGCACCCTCGCTCTACAAGCACCTTCCTGGGCGCGAGAGCGTCATCGCGCTGCTCGTCGACGAGAGCCTGTTCGAGAGTGGCGACCGGATGCACGCGGCCGTCGCGGCACCCGCCGCCGGCGGTCCGGTTCCAGCCCTGCTTGCCGCCTACCGGGCGTTCGGGCGTGACCATCCCAATCTCTATCGACTGGTGACGACCGGCAGCCTGCCCCGCTCAGCGCTCACCCCCGGACTCGAGGACTGGGCCGGTGAGCCGTTCTTTCGAGCCACCGGAGAGCCGTACCGGGCGCAGGCACTGTGGGCGTTCGCGCACGGCACCCTCATCCTCGAGATCGACGCGCGGTTCCTGCCCGGCTCCGATCTCGAACGGACCTGGCGGGCCGGCGCCCGCGCCTTCGCCTCTGGGTGAAGGATGAACGGCAACCGCCGCCCTACGCTATCGCCATCGGAAGGAGGGACCATGCGCCGTCCTATCGGCCTGGTCGTCGCGGCGGCCGCTGCTGCCCTGATGTCCGCCTGCACGTCCTCCGGCGGCCGGGACCACCGCGGGGGTGCGTTCGAAGCGCGCCCGGTGATCATGCCTGCCCAGCACGCCACCGCGGTGCACACCGACCCGTTCGGCTCTCTGCACGTGCCGGCCGACGAGGCCGCCTACAGCAGACTGAGCCGATCGCAACAGGCCCGCCTTGCCAACGCGCTTCGCGGCGTCGACTGTGCGCACCTGCCAAAGCTTTCGGGGACCGCCGTCCGGGTCGCGTGCGACCCCGATTCGTACGTCTACCTGCTCGGCGCTCCGCTCTTCAATGCGAATGATGTCAAGAGTGCGACCCCGATCGCGCCCTCGGACGTCTACGTGCAGTGGCGGCTTGCGCTCTCGCTCAACTCGACCGGCGGCGAGAAGATGTGGGACTGGACGTCGCAGCACCACACGGAATTTCCGGACGGGATGTACACGGTGACCCAGACGTCGTCGAAGCCACCGTGTGGCGCGACCGTCAAGACCCCGTGCGCCGACTTCCTGGCCTACATCAGCGATGATGTGGTCGTGACGGTCCCGGTGATTTCCGACCCGTTCCGGACCGCCGTACTGATCAGCGGCGACTTCGACGCGCGCGCCGCCGTCCAACTCGCTCACAAGATCGCCGGCTGACGTAGGGCGGCTGAGCGGGGGTCGTCGCGAAGTGGAGGTGTCGAACGTGCGCAAGGTCATCGTGTACGAGTTGTTGTCTCTCGACGGCGTGGCCGAAGCTCCGGACGAGTTCTTCACCGACTGGGACGACGCGATGGAGGCCAACCTCACCGCACTGATCGCGACGCAGGACGCGGTGATCCTCGGCCGGCGCAGCTACGAGGAGTGGGCTCGGTTCTGGCCGGCCAGCGAGATCGAGCCGTTCGCGACCTTCATCAACGGGGTCACGAAGTACGTCGCGACGTCGGCACCGCTCGATCGGGGGTGGGCCAACGCGACCGCCGTTGGCGGCGACCTGGTCGAATTCGTGCGAGACCTGAAGCACCGGCCCGGAGGCGACATCGGCGTCCACGCCAGCATCTCGGTCGCCCAGGCTTTGCTCGCCACGGACGTCGCCGACGAGCTCAGACTCGTCATCGCGCCGAGGATCGTCGGCCGCGGACGACGACTGCTTGACGGGTTGCCGTCGACTCGGCTCGAATCGATCGGAACCGCGACGTCACCGACCGGCCATCTGCTTGTCGACTACCGCCTCATCCCGCCGAGTGGTGGCGGCCCGGCATAGCCGAGGTCCTTCCGGCGCCGTGCCGGCGGAAACGCTGGCACCAGATTGTCCCCGACAGCGGTCAAGATGGAGCGATGACCACATATTCCGGCACACAGGAGTTCGAAGGCGCGACCTTCGTCCAGGCGAGCTTCAAGGGCGCCACCCTACGAGCCTGCGATGTCAGCGGGGTCACGATGCGCAGCGTCGATGTGGACGGACTCGACATCGATAGCCACGACCTGTTCTTCGGCCGCCTCTTCGTCAATGGGGTCGACGTGGTGCCGCTCGTGGATGCCGAGCTCAACCGGCAGTTCCCCGGCCGCGAGCTGCAGAAGGCGCAGACGCCCGAAGGCCTGCGCGCGGGTTGGGTCGCCGTGCAGTCCGCGTGGCAGACGACGGTGGCCGGCACGGCGCCGGATCTGGTGGACGCCCACGTCGAGGACGAGTGGTCTTTGGCCCAGACCCTGCGGCACCTCATCCTGGCGACCGACGCCTGGCTCCGCGGCGGGATCCTGCGGATGCAGCAGCCGTTCCACGAGATCGGCCAGATCTTCACCGGCGCCGGCGAGATGGGCTTCGACATGTCGATCTTCCGCGTGGACCCGCCGACCTACGAGGAGGTCCTCGCGGTGCGGGCCGAGCGACAGCGGCTGGTGACCGACTTCCTGGCCACCGCCACGGCGGAGCTGCTCGCCGAGGAACGTGAGAACCCGTGGGGCGGCGGTGACTGGCGTCCGAGCGTCGGTGACTGCATTCGGGTGATCCTGGAGGAGGAGTGGGCGCACCTGCGCTACATCCGACGGGATATCGCTCGTATGCGGTGAGCAAGACGAGTTCGCCAGGGCGTCGGCCGCGCCCGTAGGCGTCCACGGCACCGAGCGAATGCACCTTGAGGTAGCCATCCTTGCTGTTGGCGAAGAGCTTTGCTCGACCGGGGCCGAAGTCGGTCAGGCCTGCGCGGAACTGCTCGGGGGTAGCGGTTGTCTTCAGCGTGAAGTGCATCGTCGGCATGACGCGCTCCTCTGGCCAGGCCGTGCTACCTACATCGAGTCAGCTTGCCCGGATCTGAGACGCTGCCGGCACCGACGACGACCTGTGGCAGTCCTAATTTTCCGACAACTCGCAGACGGCGTGCGACTTCGTGAAGACCTACCTGTGGAAGCACACCGCACCAGGCTTCGACGTCAACCACAACCCGGTCACGGTCAAGCACTCGGGTCTCGCCCAGATCTGGGCCGGCGCTCGTGCCGCCGAGTTCTTCGGCGTCCCAGTCGACGACGGGCGCTACCCGGACGTGTTCGGCAAGGTTCAGGAAGGCGTCGTGTACTCGAAGCCGACCAAGCTCGCCGAGCACGGCGGCATGAACACCGGCGACCGGCACGTTCTGATGATCGTGGACGGTCCGAGCATCCCGGCTCAAGTCGAGACGCCCACGGTCGAGACGACGCAGGTCGCGCCGACGATCCTCTCCCTCCTCGGGCTGGACCCGACCGACCTGACCGCCGTTCGGCACCACGTCACGCGGGTCCTTCCGGGTCTCGCTGAACCGCGGCGGTGACCGAACCGCTCTCGAGGCGCGGTCACGGCTGTCGACCGAGCAGACCGAGCATCCGCTCGGCGACAGGAGAGTCGGCGGAAACAGGGACCTCGGGCGCGAGCATGCCGCCGGCACGCATCCCGTCCAGCGGGATCGCGGCGTAAAGACCGTGGACGAGGGCGGCTTGCTCAGGATCGACCTCGAAGTCCACATCGATTCCCCGCGCCAGGTCCCAGCTGTGCACCAAGACCTCGCCCAAGTTGATCATCGCCGAGGCGCCCGCCGGGAAGGTCCCGTAGAAGTACGTCCGGTTCCCCTCCAGGCCCGACGCTCGCCATGAAGCAACGTTCTCCTCGCCGAGTCTGGCCCATAGCTCGCTGAGTCCCGCACCGTCGCCGACCAGGTCGCCACGCTCGTTGCCGGACGTCTCGCCCTCGTTGACCATCGTCATCATCTGACTCTCGCCGAGCGTGTGGTTGAGAAGCTGCTTCACGTCCCACCCAACGCAGGCGGTGGGTCGGGTCAGATCCTCGGCCGTGAGTCGGGCCACGAGCCCCGCGCCGTCGTTCCAGGCGTTTTCCAGCGCGTCGATCGGGTCCATGGGAATCCTTCCGGTTAGACTAGAGCTACATTCTGCGAATAGTGTCACTCTATTCTAATGAGAGGTCATCGTGTCAACCCCTGACCCGAAACGTTCCTACGACGCGACCCGTCGCCGTCAGCGGGCCGAGTCCGAGCGCGAGGAAACCCGCGCCAAGGTCGTCAGGGCAGCCACCAAACTGTTCGTCGAGAAGGGGTACACGGCCACGACGGTCAGCGAGATCGCTAAGGAGGCCGGGGTTGCCCTGCAGTCCGTCTATAAGGCCAGCGGAAGCAAGGCCGAGCTGATGCACCACGTGGTCGACGTCGCTGTGGCCGGAGATACCGATGACGCCCTGATCCAAGATCGAACGCCGTTCGCTGCCTTCATGGCCGAGACCGATCCTGTCGCGAAGGTCCGGATGTTCGCGGGGATGATCTGCGACATCCAGGAGCGGCTGGCCCCGATCGCTCGAGCCCAGAGCGAGTCTGCCGCGGTCGACGAGACCGCTGCTGCTTACTGGCGCAACGCCCACCTGCTCAGACGACAGACCTTCGACTATGCGCTTCGCACCCTGCCTAAGGATCGATTGCGGCGCTCGCACGAAGAGACCGTCGCTACAGCCTGGGCGATCGGCAGCACCGAGGTCTACACCCTGATGACCACGATCGCCGGCTACGACGGCGACCAGGTGCGCGCCTGGCTGACCGACACACTCGTCGACGCACTTCTACGCGCCTGATCCGACCCGGCACGGCGATATCGGACGTAGACGCGCCGACCCAAGCCGGTCGGTGGTGACCCGCGTTCGCAAACCAGCAGTCCAACGCGCGCGCACACGCGGCGCTGTTCGCGCGCTTGAACCGATATCGAGCAAGCTGCCGGCGGGGACCCGTCCGCCGCTGGGCTCAGCCGCGATGGCGCTGGCCCATGAGGCGCGCTATCCACTGGCCAAGACGTCCGCTCACTGCCGCTGTCACGTCCGCGGTCTGGTCAGCCGATCGCGTCCCCACTGATGGAATCGGCGTGGCGATGAACCACTCGCCGACTGATGCGCCGAGATCGGCTCCACGGTGAAGCCGGCGCCATCAGCGACTTGTGACGCCGCGCGGCGCGATGCCTGTTGAATCGCCGCGAAACCGCGCACCGGTGGGCCGAACGGATTCGCCAAGGTCGCGTCGTCGCGCGTGGACCACATTGCTAGAACCGGGTCGGGGTCACCGACGATGAAGGACTCGAGTGCGCGATGATAGTCCCGGCTCGTCTCGTTGAAGCTGGTCACCACAACCTCCAAGATCACCGCGGTACTCAGACTCAGATGTTGGCACGATATGAAACGACCTGTAACGCCGTCCTTGGTGTCGCGCGCAGATGTAAACGTCCGATTCCAGCAAGCGGACGGATCGGGCCGCGATGTTGCGCGCGCTTCGCCCTTAGCCCTCGCGGTGCCTGCCCGCCAGCGACACTCCGGCTTCATCGATCGGGTCGGCGTGGCGGTGCACGATCTTCCATTCGCGGTTCTCGCGCCGGAAGATCGTCGTGCTGCGGAGCATGTACGGCGTGGGTTCTGAGCCTCGAACGGATGCGGTCGTTCGCTCGATCGCGAGCAGGTAGGCAAAGTCGTCACCTACGTCGGCGGCTACCACTTCCCACTCGCATGAGATGCAGTTCGAGAAGTTGGAAGCCAGTTTGTCGAACATCGGCCCGACTTCGGCCCAACCGATCGGACTGAAGGCAGCGCCGAAGATCGCGACCGGATCTGTGTGCGACCACATCTCGTGGCGCGGGCCTGGGTCGCCGTTGTGCAGCGCCGTCTCGGCGCGGTGGATGCGCGGCATCATTTCGTCGAGGAACTGCTTGATGTCGGTCATGGGAACCTCCTTTGGCCCTTTGGGTGGCGGCCAAGACGATGTAGCAGCTGAACCTGTGGCGTGGCGTCGGACGCAACGTCGGCGCCGGCTTGGGCGAATGAATGTTGCTGCAGGCCGAGATCGAGCTCGGCCGAGTAAGCGAGCAGGAACGCCACGACGTCGCGGTCAAGCGTGTCGTCCGCGCCGATGCCACGCGCAAGGTCCCAGGCATGGATCGCTGTGTCGAGGATGCGCATTGACAACAGTTCTCGGCCGGTGCGGTCGCCGCTCGCGTGGTGCCCGACGCGTTCGAGTGCGCCGTCCTCGCAAAAGCGCGCGACGATGCCGTCGGCGGCCGCGACGAACGACGCCAGCGCGTCGTCGCCGAGATGATCCACGGTCCGGGTCGCTTCCACCTCCTCGGACGGTGCGCCATGTAGCAACAGCTGGTAGCGAACGTTGCCGCCGACAACGTGATTGACCAGCGCGCGCACATCCCACTGCGAGCAGGGGGTCGGCCGCCGCCAGTCCTCGGGTCCGACAAGTCGCAGCCGCCGGGCGAAGTCGGCGTTTGCGACGACAAGCAGTTCGGCTGGAGGGCTCAACGCAGTCACGTCGTAACCGTGGCACCACCCTTGCCGCCTCGGCCAGGGTGCTCACCTCATCCCGCAGGAGGTGCTAGCGCGAATCGGCGCGACCCGAAAATTGTGGATAGGTGCGACTTACGCAAGCCTCGTCCGCCCACATGAGTTGCTATTGGCGACGCGCGAAACATCTGCTCCTGCCTGCGCGCCTGGGTCGAACTCCTCCTCGCCTGTGATCGCATTCTGTGACAAGGCCGGCCTGGCGGCCACCTTCGAGGATGAGCACCGCCACGGAGCGGCACAGGAGGTCATCGCAATCGGCGGACGCGAGCGGTCTCATGAGCGGGTGACGAACCGCCAGGCGAATCGGCTGGTCAGTTTCTTGAACCGCGCGGTGTTGACAACTGACGACGACGCCACCGCGTCTCGGAAGCGGGTTCTGGTAGGCAGCACGCCCCCGATCGTTGTCGTGGTGACGGCGATCGGCGTTGTGTACTTGTCCTACGGTGAAGCGCTCGCCGGCTGGTTATATATCGCGGTTGGTTTGTGGGCCGGGCTGCAGGTGCTGCTCATGGCGGTTTGGCATCACCGACTCGAGCTCGCTTTCTGGATGGCGGCTGTCTTCACGGTCCTGGCGCACCTGGTTCTCATCATCGACCTGGGCGACATCGTGCATTCCGGGGCGCTCATCATGTGGGATCTGGCGTTCCCGGTGGCGACCGGCCTGGTGTACGTGCCATGGCGCAAGCTCATCCCCCTTTTCGTGGCGTACGGCGTCAACGTCACCGTCGGCGTGCTGTTCGTGTCCTCGGACCGCAGCCAGTTGCCGGCTGACCCCGAGAAGGCCGTCTTGCTGGCCAACGTGCTCGGCCTGTCGGTATTCGCCGTTTGCATCCTCGCGAGCTTCGTGAGCCAGCGCGACCGTGCCTTTCGGTTGCTCGGTGAGGAGCAGCGCAAGGTTCGCGTGCTCCTTCTCAGCATCCTGCCTGAGGCGATCGCCGACGAACTGACGCAATCACCCCACGTCATCGCCGACCAATTTGACGACGTCAGCGTGTTATTCGCCGACGTCGTCGGCTTCACCCCGCTGTCCGCGGGGATGACGCCGGTCGAACTGGTCGCGATGCTGGACGAGCTGTTCGGTTGCTTCGACGACCTGGTCGACGTGGCCGGGCTGGAAAAGATCAAAACGATCGGCGATTGCTACATGGTGGCTGCCGGTATCCCGCGCCCACGAACCGATCACGCCGATGCCCTGGTGCATCTCGCGCTAGAGATGCAGCACGCCGCCCAGACGCGCACGTTCTGCGGACACCGCCTGGAGATCCGCGTCGGCGTCAACTCCGGGTCGGTCGTCGCCGGAGTGATCGGCCGCCGCAAATTCAGCTACGACCTGTGGGGCGACGTCGTCAACACCGCCAGCCGAATGGAGTCTCACGGTCTGCCCGGCACAATCCACATAACCGAGTCCACGCACGCTCTCGTAAGCGATCGGTTCCGCTGCGTGTCGCTCGGAAGTGTCGACGTCAAAGGCATGGGACCGATGCCGACCTGGGTCGTCCACTCATCGCGCACAGACCACAACGGTTCCTGAATGCCCTCACGCGAACGCGACGTCTGCGCGCGTAGCCGTCAATATCGAGGATGTCGCCGGAGCTGACGGCCGCGCAGATCAGTCTGTTGGCGCACCCGGAGGCGCCACAAGTTCGAGCACCGGACGATGCGAGCCTGCCGAGGAGCGCATGGACGCCGGCAGCGCGGCCGAGCAAAATGGCCGCTATGACCGGCGAACCCACCTATGTCGAGCTCGGCGTACCAAGCGCCGAGGCCGCTAAATCGTTCTACGGCCACCTCCTGGGGTGGAGGCCCGTCGGACCGGGTCAGGTCGATACTTCGACGCTGTCCATCGGAATTCATGGCGGCGACGACGAGGCCCACTTCGAGGTGTTCTTCGCCGTCGAAGATCTTGAGTCGTCGATGAAGGCAGTCGGTGAACTGGGCGGCCGGATTGTCGGCAAGGTCAACGAGACGCCAGACTTCGGCCGCTGGATCGAGTGCGCAGATGACCAGGGCGTACGGTTCGGCCTCCGTCAATCAACCTAAGCGCACAGACATGGGTCGCACTGGCGCCGCAACCATGCCGAAGCGCCGATATGCACCGGGAGGATGCGCCGACTGGCATCGCGGCCGGCAACGTCGTGATCACCTCGCGGTACAACGGCGATCTCACGAATCTCCCGTCTAAAAGCCCCAACCACCGCGGTACACGCGGACGCCACTTCAAGCGCGCCGGCAACGACACCAGCCGGCGCGTCAGCGGCGGACGATCCTCAGCGCCACCGTCCTCCTGCTCGGCATTGCCTGCACCTGGGCGGCTCGACGGCGACACCAAGGGCATCACCGCCTGGGCATACGGCAAGTGCGGCCCTCGCGAACAGCCATCCAAGAGAACGTCCTGAACCCGGTCCACGGCTCGGGCGCGGACGGCCCGCCGGTTCACGTTTTCCGCCGCATCAACGCCCGCTCCTGGCTCCCACCGAAGCACTAGATCAGAGCTGCGGACCACCTGGGCCGCTGGCCTTTGGTCGCTGGCTCTGATGTGTGGGCCGGACAACCGCAGGCCGCGCTCTTCGGCGATCCCATCCGGTGAGCAGGTAACCGCTCCTCCGCAGTCAGCGCCCGCACGCGACGATCCGAGACGCCGGGGCGCGCCGCCGCGTCCTGCACTCCGATCTCCACAACACAGCTATACCGAATTCGGAATTGGAGTGTGCGAACGCGAGGTCGGGTCGAGGGTGAGGGTCTGGCTCGGCTCAGGGCCGTCCAGCTCGGGCAGTTCGGCCGACGTGAACACGCTGACGGGGACGAACGCGAAGACGTCGTCGCGCACCGGCAAGCGCGGGAACGTGTTGGCTGCGGTCTCGGTGCTCAACTCGGCGACGACGCGCTCACCCGCGTCGCGCAGCCGCGGTGCGACCTGCGAGCGGTAGGCAGCGACGGTCGCCGCAAGATCGGCCGCGGTCGCGGGCCAGATCCGGATCCGGACGCCGCCGGCGACAGCGGCCGGAGCGGCGAACGGCACGACGGCCGGATCGTGCGGGCGCAGCAGCAGCACGTCGTCCGAGTCGATCATCATCGAGTTCATGACACCGCGGTGCTCGGCCCATGCCGGCCCGAGATAGAACGACTCAAGCGCCCGTCGCCGCTCATCCATGTCGACGAAGCCGCGGATCCAGACGAAGACGTCCGGACGGTCCCGATCGCGGAACTGACCGATCAGGTGCATCCCGGCCGCCTGCTGCGGCTCGATCAGATGACGTTCGAAGTGGTCGATGAAATCGTCGCGGGTGCCGGGGCGGAGCAGGTACTGCCGCAGCTCGAACACCGTCGGGGAAGCCATCGGCGCAATCTAACTGCGGCCACCGACAGCGACGGCCAGTTATTTCGGGCGTCGCCGCCTGGTGTCGATGGTGAGGCTCACCGAGAAGAGGCCGATGGTCAGCGCCGCACCGAAAATCGCGACCACGTGATCGCTGAGACCGCTCCTCATGACGAGGTAGAGGCCGGCGAGAGCGACAACCACGGCAGCCGCGATCTTCCAGTCGTCCCCAATGATGAAGTCGTACCAGAACTTGCCGAACGACTTGAGCAGGTTCATGCGGCGAACTCCTCCGTCTGAACGCCGCGCGCCTGGCCGGCGGGAACCCGAAGCACGGCCACGAATGCGCGGCTAACCAGATACCAGGCCACCAGCAGAACCAGGATCGCAAGATCATTACCCGGCCAGGCGATGCTTGCGCGGCCAGCCCGGAAGATGCCAATGCCCTCGACGGCCCAGTAGGTGCCGAAACTCGCAAGCAGCAGCCCGACGCCGTACTTGAGCAGGTTCTCGGGAATCATCGAAAGGGGCTTACGCGCGGCGACCGCAATCGTCAGCACCACGATGACTGCGGCGCTGGCGCCGATTGCCGCAACCGGCACGTTCTTGGCGTTCAGCCCGAAGGTGATCACGATGAACACCACTTCCATGCCCTCGAGGAATACGCCCTTGAACGACACCATGAACGAGAACATGTCGAGTCCCTCGCCGAGACTGCCGGCTGAGCTGGCGGCCGCCACCTCTTCGCGGTAGATCTCGTCCTCGTCGTGCACGGCCTTGCGTCCGGACGAGCGCAAGATCGCCTTCCGCAGCCACTGCAGGCCGAAGATCAACAATAGCCCTCCGATCGCTAGCTGCAGTGCGGAGTCGGGCAGCCAGGTCGCGAGGGCGTAGCCGGCGAAGGTGGTAACGACGGCGAGCGCGACGAGGGCGGCACCCGTGCCGGCCATCGCCGAGCGCCAACCGCGGGTGAACCCCATCGCCATCACGATGGTTGTCGCCTCGACCATCTCGACGAAGCAGGCGGCGAAGGTTGCTACCAGCAGACCCCAGCTAGCTGCGGTCACAGGTCGCTCCTTCCGCTGGGTACCCGACGGTGCGGACTGTATGCCCTCCACCTATGGCTGCCCCACGAGCGACGCCGGGCGGCGGCGCTCAGCGGCCGACGATGCCGTGCTCGTAGGCGTAGATGACGATCTGCACCCGGTCGCGCAATCCGAGCTTGGCCAGGATGCGGGCGATATGGCTCTAGCTAGCCCCGGAAACCCTCGCCGGCACCCGCCGAACGGCGGAACCGCATTCCGCCGTCCGGCGGTCCCGAAACGCCGCGCCTAGCCCCTCGGATCAGGCGAGATCGAACCGGTCGAGGTTCATGACCTTGTCCCACGCCGCCACGAAATCAGCCACGAACTTCGGCTGCGCGTCGTCGCTGGCGTAGACCTCGGCCAGGGCTCGCAGTTCGGAGTTCGAACCGAAGACGAGGTCGACTCGGCTGCCGGTCCACTTGACCTCGCCAGTGGCGCTGTCGCGGCCCTCGAAGGTCTCGGCGTCTTGGGCCGTCGGCTGCCACGTCGTGCCCAGGTCGAGCAGGTTGACGAAGAAGTCGTTGGTCAGCGACTCGGGGGTGGCGGTGAACGCGCCGAGCTTGGTCTGGTGCGCGTTCGCGCCCAGGACGCGCAGCCCACCCACGAGCACCGTCATCTCCGGCGCGGTCAGGTTCAGCAGGTTCGCCCGGTCGAGCAGCAGGTACTCCCCCGGCAGCCGGTGGCCCTTGCCCAGGTAGTTGCGGAACCCGTCGGCCGTCGGCTCGAGCGCGGCGAAGGCCTCGATATCGGTCTGGTCCTGAGCCGCGTCCGTGCGTCCCGGACGGAACGGGACGGAGACCTGGTGGCCAGCGTTCGTCGCCGCCTGCTCGACCGCGGCGCACCCGCCGAGAACGATCAGGTCGGCCAGCGAGATGCGCTTGCCACCCGTCTGGGCGCCGTTGAATGACTCCTGGACGCCCTGCAGCGTGCGCAGCACCGTCGCCAGCTCGGCCGGGTCGTTGACCTCCCACCCGTTCTGCGGTTCGAGCCGGATCCGGGCCCCGTTGGCCCCGCCGCGCTTGTCGCTGCCGCGGAACGTCGACGCCGACGCCCACGCGGTCGAGACCAGCTGGGCGACCGACAATCCGGACGCGAGCACCTGCTGCTTCAGCGCCGCGACGTCCTGCGCGTCTACGAGCTCGTGATCGACCGCGGGCACCGGGTCCTGCCAGAGCAGCGTCTCGCTCGGCACGAGCGGGCCGAGGTAGCGCTCGATCGGACCCATGTCGCGGTGCGTCAGCTTGTACCAAGCCCGCGCGAACGCGTCGGCGAACTGGTCGGGGTGCTCGAGGAAGCGGCGCGAGATCTGCTCGTAGACCGGGTCGACGCGCAGCGCGAGGTCGGTCGTCAGCATGGTGGGCGGACGCGACAGCGAGCCGTCCTGCGGGTCGGGCACGGTGTTGGCGCCGGCGCCGCCCTTCGGCTGCCACTGGTTCGCGCCGGCCGGGCTCTGCGTGAGCTCCCACTCGTGCGCGAACAGCGTCTCGAAGAAGCTGTTGTCCCACGTCGTCGGCGTGGCGGTCCAGGTGACCTCGATACCGCTGGTGATGACATCGCGGCCCTTGCCGGTGCCGAAGCCCTGCTTCCAGCCCAGCCCTTGCTGCTCGATCGGGGCGCCTTCGGGCTCAGGGCCGACGAACTCGTCCGGGTCGGCCGCGCCATGGGTCTTGCCGAACGTGTGGCCACCGGCGATCAAGGCGACGGTCTCTTCGTCGTTCATCGCCATGCGCAGGAACGTTTCGCGGATGTCGCGGGCCGAGGCCAGCGGATCGGCCTGGCCGTTCGGGCCCTCGGGGTTGACGTAGATGAGCCCCATCTGGACGGCGGCCAGCGGGGTCTCGAGCTCGCGGTCGCCGGTGTAGCGCTCATCGCCGAGCCACACCTCTTCCGGGCCCCAGTAGACGTCCTCGTCGGGCTCCCACGCGTCGGCGCGGCCGCCGGCGAAGCCGAAGGTCTCGAAGCCCATGGACTCGAGCGCGACGTTGCCGGCGTAGACGATCAGGTCGGCCCAGGACAGGGCGCGACCGTACTTCTGCTTGACCGGCCAGAGCAGCCGCCGGGCCTTGTCGAGGTTGCCGTTGTCGGGCCAGCTGTTGAGCGGGGCGAAGCGCTGCATGCCGGCGCCGGCGCCGCCGCGGCCGTCGTGGATGCGATACGTGCCGGCGCTGTGCCATGCCATCCGGATGAACAGCGGCCCGTAGTGCCCGAAGTCGGCCGGCCACCAGTCCTGCGACGTGGTCATGACCTGCTCGATGTCGGCCTTCACCGCGGCCAGGTCGAGGGTCTTGAACGCCGCGCCGTAGTCGAAGCCGTCGTCCATCGGGTTGGACACATCGGTGTGCTTGCGCAGGATCTTGAGATTGAGCTGGTTCGGCCACCAGTCGCGGTTGCTCCCACCCTCGGCGGGGTAGGCGCGGCGACCCGAGGCGACTGGGCACTGCCCCTCTCGCGCTTCGCCCGGCTCGTTCATCTCGCCGACTTCGGCGTCAGGCTTGTCAGTCACAGCAATCCTTCCAACATTGTGCGGTTACTCAGGGCTAGGAGGCGCGCGCGCAATCGGGACACTGGCCCCAGTACACGACCTCGGCCTCGTCGATGGCGAAGCCGTGATTATCAGAGGCGGTGAGGCATGGCGTGTCACCCACCGCGCAGTCGACGTCGGCGATGGCGCCGCAGGTGCGGCACACGACGTGGTGGTGGTTGTCGCCCACCCGCGATTCGTAGCGGGCCACCGAGCCGGCCGGTTCGATGCGCCGGACGAGCCCCGCACTGGTGAGCGCGCGCAGCACGTCGTAGACGGCCTGGTGTGACACGTCCCCGAGATCCGCGCGGGCGGCGCCGATCAACTGGTCGGTGTCGGCATGCGGATGGTCATAGACCGCAGTCAGGACGGCCACCCGAGGACGGGTCACGCGAAGATCGGCACCCCGCAGCAGGTGCTCGACTTCCGGTCGCGTTGGCATCGCCTTCGACCCTGGTGCCTTTTCTTGAATCAGTCAAGACCACGTCGGCGTGTCTCGCGATCAACGTCCGTGGCCGGCCCGATTATCAGCTTTCCCGTAGTACGGTCCGGCCCACGGGAGGGCATCGTGACGCTGGAGACCACCTACACCGGCATGGGCGCGGCGGAGCCGCCCGATGCCGATCGTCCGCGGCGGAGCAACGTTCGCCCGCGCCGGTGGTGGTCGCACTCCGGGGTCTGGGTGTTGTTCACCTTCGCCGTCATCGTCGTGGTCGGGGTGTTGAGCTCATCGGCGAGCGCGGCCGGCGGCTGCGGTGGCGGCTGACCTCAGCGGCGCCACGACCGTCGGCCGGGGTACGGGGCTGCGCCGGCTCTGGCTCGGCGCCACGATCGGGCTGACCGTCGTGCCGTTCGCCGTCGCGGTCGCTCTCGCCCCCTCCGGCGGTGCGGCGCCGTCCACCGCCCTCGTCTGGCTGTTGTTCGTCGGGTCGTCGGCTCACGTCGGAGCGACGGGATGGTTCTACTGCGTCCCCGAGGTGCGCGCCCACATGCGCCGACACCCGACGCGTTACGTTCGGGTCCCGATTGCGCTGATGGTTGCGACGGCCGTGGTGGCGGTGGTCATTCCGGCGGCGGCGATGACGTGGTTCTTACTCGCATTCTTCGCCTGGCAGTTCTTCCACTTCCAGAAGCAGAACCTGGGTGTGGCGGCACTGGCGGCGAGCGCGGTCAGCGCGGGCCGATTGACCCATCTCGAGCGGCACGCCCTGACCGCCGCGGGCGTAGGAGGGATCGGCGCGCTGCTCGGACATCCGGCGTTGCTGCAACTGCAGCCCAACCGGACCTGCACCGTGCTGTTCGGCGTCGGCGCCGGCGGGTTCGCCGTGAGCGTCGTGGTGGGCGCCATCGCCGTTGCGCAACGACCCGCGGGCCAGCGCCCGACCCCGTTCGTCACGGTCTACCTGATCTCCCTGCTCTTCTTCCTGCCCGTCTTGCTGTTCTCGTCGCCGTACGCCGCGGTCGCCGGCCTCACGATCGCGCACGGACTGCAGTACCTGCTGCTGGTCGGCCTGCTCGCCGGAGCATCGCCCGGGCGCGAGCCGGCCCGGCTGGGCATCCTGCTGCTCGTGAACATTGCGCTCGTCCTGGGCCTCGCCCTGAACCGGGCGTCGCACCTGCACGACGGCAACGGGCTCGGCCGGGCGATCTTCGGGATCTACCTCGGCGCGGTCATGGCCCACTTCGTCATCGACGCGGGCCTCTGGCGGCTGCGCGACGAATTCCCGCGCAGCTTCCTCACCCGTCGGCTGCCGTTCCTGCTCAGCCCGCAGCCGGCCGGCCGCTACTGAATGCAGGCGCGGGCCACGGCCGATTCGATGTCGATCGTGCCGGTCGGCCCGCCGCGGGTGAGCCAGTCACCGAAGGCCGCGGCGTCGCGGGTGTACACGAGCGTCGACGGCGAATGGACCGACTCCAGGTAGTGCAGGCCCGCGGACTTGCCGCCGTTGGCGTGCCGGTAGGCGCTGACCATGCCACGGAGGGTGGCGTTGACCTCGCGAGCACAGGTGCGGGCGGCGACTTGGGCTTCGGCGGCCGTCCGGGCCCGCGACTTCTCGGCCGCGGCCGAACGGGCCGCCGCCTCGGCCGACTGCTGGCTGGTCAGCGATCGGCTCGCGGCGGAGGTGAGCTCGCCAGCCGGCGCGCTGTGACTCCCACGGCCCGCCGTCACCGCCACCGTGATGGCGACGGCCACGGCGAGCACGGCGGCCGCGGCGACGGCCGGCACCGCCCACCAGCTGTGTCCCGGTGCCGGACGGCGGTAGTCGTCGACGGTCAGGTCCCACACCTCGGCGTCCGGCTCAGCGGGATCGGCCTCGACCCGGGCGAGCAGCGTCGCCAGGTCGTCGTCGAGCGTCGAGTCGCAGCCGGCGGCCCATGCGGGCGGCAGCGGATCCGCCGCCTGCATCAGGGTTCGCACGCTCTCGGCGGTGCGCGTCATGTCTGTCTCCCTGCGTCGGCCGGCGTCCACTCCGGGGCGAGCTGCGGCGATCCGGCGGCCGGCTCGTCGGTTGTGCTGCGGTAGAGAGCGAGCAGGCTGCGCCGGGCGCGGTGCAACCGCACCCGGAAGGCCCCGGCTGTGCAGCCGATGACCGCGGCCGCCTCGGTGATGCTCAACCCGTCCCACTCGGTCAGTTCCAGCACCTCGCGCGCGGCGGCCGGCAACCGCGCCAGCAACGCCCGCACCTCGTCCCCGTCGGCGATGGTCTGCGCCGGGTCGGGCTCGGTCCACGACTCGGACGGCGTGCGCGACTGCACCCGCTCGGCCAGCCGGACGCGCCGCTCGCCCGAGCGCACCTCGTTGGCGAGCACTCGGCGGGCGACCCCGAACAGCCAGGCCCGCTCCGATCCGCCCGGGATCTCGGCCAACCGCCGCCAGGCCACGAAGAAGACCTCGGCCACGACCTCGCGGGCGCTCTCCGGTCCGACCCGCCGGGCCGCGAAGCGCACCAATTCGCCGTAGTGCTGGCGGTACAGCCCTTCGAAACGCGCGGCCGCGTCCGGCTCGCCCCGCATCTCGTCGACCACCGCGCCCACAATCAGTAACTGTCCACCACAGCCGCAACTGTTACATCCTTCCGACTGGCGCGTCCCTAGAACCTGGAGGCGGGGTCACCTCGTCCTACGGTCAGCGCGACGAGTGGAGTGGAGTCCGATGAAGCTCAAGCACACTTTGGTCGGTCTATTGACCGGTGCGGTCCTCGTGTCGTGTCAGTCGGGAACGGCGACCACGTCGGCCGGCCGAGCCCCGTTCGCCGGCCACCGGTGGCGGGTGGTCCAGATTCAGCACGCCGGGGTCGCGATCGCGATACCGGCGACGATGCGGACGATGATCACCTTCGCTGACGGCGAGCTCCGCGCCGATGACGGGGTGAACGTCCATTCCGGGCGGTACTCACTCGCCGCGACCGGATACCGGACCGGCGACATTGCCGTCACCGCAGCCGGGTACGTCGGCCGCGATCCGGTCGTCCTCGGGTCGATGAATGGCATCACCGCGATCACGCCGTATCGGGGCACGGTCGCAGCGCGCATCGACGGCGGCGAACTGATCCTGTCCGCCGGGGACTACACGCTTCGGTTGCGCAACGCCGGATCGGCGGGCTAGCTGGGGGCGACGAACCGCTTGTCGAGGCCGCGCCAACAGTCCGGGTAGTCGTCCTGCCGTTCGGGCAGCGCCGCCGCGTAGTCGGTGATGCGCTGCGGGAAGCGGGTCTCGAACATGAACGCGAGGGTGTCGGTCAACCGTTGTGGCTTCAGCTCCACCGTGCTCGCCCGCTCGTAGGACTCGGCATCCGGCCCGTGCGGCGTCATCGAGTTGTGCAGGCTGAAACCGCCCGGCACGAAGCCGTTCGGTTTCGCGTCGTAGACGCCTCGGACGAGGCCCATGAACTCGGACATGATGTTCATGTGGAACCAGGGCGGCCGGAAGGTGTCCTCGGCGACGAGCCAGCGGTCGGGGAAGATCACGAAGTCGAGGTTGGCCGTGCCGGGCGTCTCCGACGGTGAGGTCAAAACCGTATAGATGGACGGGTCGGCGTGGTCGAACAGCAGTGGCCCCACCGGCGAAAACCGGGTGAGGTCGTACTTGTAGGGCGCGTAGTTGCCATGCCACGCGACGACGTCCAGCGGTGACTGACCGAGCTCGGCGCACCACATCGTCGCGCCCGACTTCACGTACAGGATCGAGGCCGTCTCGCGGTCCTCGTACGCGGCCGTAGGGGTGAGGAAGTCGCGCGGGTTGGCCAGGCAGTTGGCGCCGATCGGCCCGCGCTCGGGCAGGGTGAAGCTGCCGCCGTAGTTCTCGGCGAGATATCCGCGGGCCGGCCCGTCGATCAGCTCGACCCGGATCTTCACCCCGCGCGGGATCACCACGATCTCCCCCGGGGCGGCGTCGATGATGCCGAACTCGGTCCAGAAGCGCAGCCGACCCAGCTCGAGCACGAACAGCAATTCACCGTCGGCGTCGTAGAAGTACTCGTCCACCATCGACCGGCCGATGAGGAACAGGTGCGCGGCCATGCCGCTCTGCGTGGCGACGTCACCGGCGGTGGTGATCGTCCGCACGCCGGCGATGAATGACGCGGACGCCGACTCTATCGGCAGCGGGTTCCAGCGCTGGGGGCCGATGGGCAGCTCGCTGCCGGCGTCGGGGGCACTGCGCCAGAGCGGGACGTCGGCCCGCCGGAACCGGCCGAAGTGCGCGACCGACGGGCGGATGCGATACAGCCAGGAGCGTTCGTTCGACGCGCGCGGTGCGGTGAACGGCGATCCGCTGAGCTGTTCGGCGTACAGCCCGTGCGCCACCCGCTGCGGCGAGTTGCGGCCCACCGGCAACGCGCCACCGATGGCCTCGGTCTCGAACCCGTTCCCGAAGCCGGACTGGTACTTGATTTCTGCGGCGCGGTTGGTGGTCATGGTGCTAGTTTGCCGAACCGGCGCGGCCGCCATCGGAGAGATCCGCCGTTGACCTGATCCGAACATCCGTCGATCAGCTGCCTGCACATCGTCCGACCACCGTGAGGGCATGACAAATCCACGTGAACTCAGTCCGCGGGCCAAGGCGGTCGCCGTCGGGGTCGCCGCCCTGGTCCTGGCCGGAGCCGGGGCCGGGGTCGGGATGGCCACGACCGCGTCGGGCGACCCGATGGGGGCTCCGTCCGGCGCTTCGATGAGCATGGCGCCGCCCGGTAAGCACGCAGCCACTGGAGCGAGGTCCGCCGGACCGGCCGTCGATCCGGCCCGGGCGGCGTGGTCGCACAAATACGGCCAGGACCGCTCGACCATGCCGATGCTGGCGCCGGTCGGGTCGGCGACGGCGCAGCAGCGCGCGGCCGCGACCCAGTTGCTGCTGCAGACCGAGGCGGCCACCGCCAAGTACCGAGACCCGGCGGCGGCGAAGGCGGCCGGCTACGACCTGTCGGCGAGCCTCGCCCGCCACGAACGCAAGGCTCCGCGTACCGCAGACCTGATGAAGCGCATCGACGCGGGGACAGGATCGTCCGCGGGCAAGATGGTGATGCTGCACGTGGGCAACAAAGCGCGGCACCGCGACGGCAAGCTGCTCGATCCGAACGCCCCCGAGACCCTCATGTACGCCTACCAGGGCAACGGCAAGTGGACCTTGATCGGTGTCATGTACATCGCCAACGAGAGCTACCCGCAGGCGCCACCCGACCCCGGGGGTCCGATCACCCGATGGCATTACCACGACAAGAGCGGCGCCCGCGGGCTGATGATGCACATCTTCTTCGTGCCGGGGAACGATCTGGCGCACGCCTACGCCACCGAGATGAGCTGACATGGACGAGTTCCTGTGGACCCCGCGCCGCCGGCCCTGGCGTTGGGTGGTGGCGGCGGCCGCCGCCCTCGCGGCACTCGCCCACATTCCGGTGATCGGTCCGCACCTGCACGAGGCCCCTTACATGGGTGAGGAGTTCGTCGTCCTCACCGTGGCCTGCCTGCTTCTCGCGATCGCGGCAATCGTCTGCGACAGCGCCGCGGTGTACGGCCTGACTGTGGTGACCTGCGGGCTGGCCGTGGTCGGCTATGTCGCCACTCGGTTGGTCGCGTTCCCGCAACTCAACGACGATGTGGGCAACTGGTTCGAGCCACTTGGCGTGGTGTCGGTGCTCGCCGAGGGGGCCGCCGTCGCCGCGGCGATCCTCGGCCTGCGCGCAGTCAGGCCGCGGGTACCCGTCCAGTTCGGATCAGCCCGCCCGAGCGATCGACCAGAAGGGCCGACACCCCCTTCGAGCGCAACCAACGCTCCGCCCGCTTCCCCATGGCAAACGCGGCCGTGGCATACGCGTCGACGTCGGCCAGCCGGCGTCCCACCACGGTGACGCTGGCCAGCCAATCGGGGCGCGCGCCGGTATGCGGTTCGACGATGTGCGCACCGCGCTCGGCCGTGCCCGAGGTGGCAACCGCGAGGTCGGCGCCGGTGACCGTCGCGACGATCTCGCCCGGACGAAGCGGATCGGCGATGGCGACGCCCCACGGTCGGCCGGCTTCGGCCCGGCCGGCGCACTGGACGTCGCCGCCGCCGACGATGCAGTGGTTCACCGAGCCGGCGGCCACGAGCTGGGTCGACGCCTGCTCGATTGCCCAGCCCTTGACGTAGCCGCTGGGATCGAGGTCGCCGCCGGCGCGGCAGTCGAAGTAACCGTCGGTCTCGCCGGCGAGTTCGGCGCAGCGCGCGAGCACCTCGGCCACCTCGGGCGCGCAGTCGGGCAGCGTGATCTCCCCGCGCTGCAGCCGGCTGATGTCGCTGTCGGGCCGGTAGGTCGAGAAGACCCGATCCATGCGGTGCAGCCAGGCCACGACGTCGTCGAGTGCGGCCCGGTCGACACCGGGCGACCGCACGTCGAACGAGAACACCGTGCCCATGCAGGCCTCGACGCGGCGCTGGGCGTGCGCGGCGACGGTCGTCACTGGATGCCGGCCTGGTCGAGCGCGTTCTGCAACGACTGCACGTACCCGTCACTGGTGTAGGTCGCGCCGGACACCGCGTCGATGTGCGCGTTCTGGGCCGACAGCGTCTCCTGCAGCAGGATCGGCGCCGCTTGCGAGTTGATCTGCTGCGAGCGGCCGTCGAAGGCGGTGAGCTGGACGAAGTTGACCGACGCGATGTGGTTGCCCGACGCCACTACGGCCACCTGGACGATGCCGTAGCGGGTCTGGATCGCCGTCCCGACGTAGCGCTTCGTGGCGGCCGCGGTCGAGGTCTTGCTGCCCTTGGGCGGGGCGGCCCCGCTCGTGGTCGTCGTGCTCGGCGTGCTGGCCGGCGGCGACGACACTGCCGCGCTGGGCAGTCCGCCGGGCGGGGTGGCGAGCGGGGCCGAGTGCGTCTTGAAGCTGAGCAGGGCGACGAGCCCCAGCACGGTGCCGGTGACGGCGAAGAGGATGCGTTTCATGGGGTCCGGACCTAGAAGGTGAACGACTCTTGATGGATGTTGCCCGCGGGGACACCGGCTCGGCGGAGTTCGGTGCGCACCGCGACCGCGAGCGCGTCCGGCCCGCAGACGAACACATCGTGATGACGCAGGTCGGGGACGAGCCGGCCCAGCCGCTCGGCCGAGAGCAGGTTGTGGTGCGTGTCGCGGCGCGACCCGACGACGTAGTGCACCCGGGCGCCCCGCGCCGCCGCGATGAGATCGATCTCGGCCCGCAGCACGAGGGCGTCGACCGTGCTGGCGCGGTAGACGAGCGTGACGTCGCCGGGATCGCCGGGCAGTGACTCGAACAGGGCGCGCAGCGGGGTGATGCCCGCGCCGGCGCCGATCAGCAGCACCTTGCGCCGGCGCCGGCGGCGGGCGGCGGTGAACGAGCCGTACGGCCCCTCGGCCAGCACCGCCGTACCCGGCCGAAGCGTGGCCAGGGCTGCGCTGTGCCGGCCGGTGATCTTCACCGTGATACGCAGCAACCCCGGTCCGGGCGCCGCCGACAGCGAGTACGGGTTGGCCGCCCACCACAGGTCGCGGGTGAGGAAGCGCCACCGGAAGAACTGTCCCGGCGCGGCCCCGAGTTCGTGCAGGCGCAGCCCGGTCATGTACACCGAAACGACGTCATGGCTCTCGTGCCGCACCTCGAGCACCCGCAGCCGGTTCCGGCTCAGCCCGACGAGCGGGGTGATCACCCGGTACCAGAGCAGCGCGGCGCCTACGACGATGTACATCGCCGACCACAACACCCGCGCCGCCGAGTTGTCGATGAAATCGGCGCCGGTGGCGAACTGGTGACTGAAGGCCAGCGCTATCGCGAGGTAGGTGTAGAGGTGGACGAAGTGCCACGCCTCGTAGGACAGCCGCCGGCGGGCGGCGCGGGCCGACGTGATGCCGACGACCACGAAGAGCAGGACGGCCACCGTCCCCATCAGCACGTCCGGGTAGGTGGTCAGCAGCGTCGCCGTCTCGCTCGTCACGCTGGTGTGCGCGGTCACGGCGTAACCCCAGATGATCAACAGCGTGTGGGCGAGGGCCAGGCAGACGGTGTAGCGCCCGCCCATGGCGTGCCAGCGGGCGAGGCGGTCGGTGCCGACCCCGTGTTCCAGCCACGGGATCCGCGCCATCAACGCGAGCAGCACGACGACGGCGTAGCCGGCGAGCAGCCCGGTCAACCGGCCGGCGTTGGTGAGCCAGTCGCCCATCCCGTAGATGAACTCGGTGTCCTGCCACCACAGACCGACGACGGCCAGTGCACCGACGGCGATGCCGGCGAGCGCGAGGAGAGAGGCGGCGCGGTCCGGTGACAGCGTCGGGCGGGGGGCGCCCGGCGTGACCGGAGTCCTGTCCGCCACCGTCTCTCTCGTCGGCATGGCACCGACCCTGCCCGGCGTCTTTCTCCGTTTCGTCTCAACTCCCTGTGATTGCGCCGTGCAGAGCCGGTTCAGCGGACATTCAGAGGGAACGCAGAGCCGATTGCCAGCATCCGGGCCGCATCCTGGACTGGTGCCCGGGACCCGATCGCCATTGCTGCGCGCCGACGGATCACCGCTGCGCGCCCTCGTCGTGGAGGACGAACCCGATCTCGCCGACGTCCTGACCCGCATGCTCGGCTACGAGGGGTGGGACGCCCGCGCCGCGCACAACGGGGCGACTGCGGCGCAGATCGGCGCCGAGTTCGGTCCGGACGCGGTCGTGCTCGACGTGAACCTGCCGGACACCAGCGGCTTCGACGTGTTGCGGCGGTTGCGCGCGGACAACCCGGCCGTCTGCGTGCTCTTCCTCACCGCGCGCGACTCGGTCGAGGACCGCGTGGCCGGCATCACCGCCGGTGGCGACGACTACGTCACCAAGCCGTTCAGCATGGAAGAGGTGCTGGCCCGGCTGCGCGGCCTGGTCCGGCGGGCCGGGCTGAACCGGTCCGAGCCCGAGTCCGACAGCGCGATCGTCGTCGGCGACCTGGTGATGGACGAGGACGCCCGCGAGGTGCTGCGGGCGGGCGAGACGATCCCGCTCACCGCCACCGAGTTCGAGCTGCTGCGCTACCTGATGCTCAATCCGCGGCGGGTCCTGTCGAAGGCGCAGATCCTCGACCGCGTCTGGAGCTACGACTTCGGCGGCCGGGCCCACGTCGTCGAGCTCTACGTCAGCTACCTGCGCAAGAAGATCGATCGCGGCCGCGAGCCGATGATCCACACGGTCCGCGGCGTCGGCTACGTGCTCAAGCCGACCTCGTGACCGTCGGATGGCGGCGGCTGCGGCGCCGCCCGCGGCTGCGCACCCAGCTGGTCGCGATCCTCGTCGGCCTGCTCGCCCTCGCGTTCGTGCTGGTCGCCGCGGTGACGATCGTGGCGCTGCGCGGTTTTCTCGACGACCGGCTGGATCAGCAGCTCGCCGACGCCGGCAACCGCTTCTCGCTGAGCCTCGA
The DNA here is from genome assembly GCA_963764485.1 of uncultured Actinomycetota bacterium. Classification (GTDB taxonomy): domain Bacteria; phylum Actinomycetota; class Actinomycetes; order Mycobacteriales; family Jatrophihabitantaceae; genus Jatrophihabitans. The sequence continues at coordinate 1,327,200 of CAVXSM010000001.1, forward strand.
GCATCCGAATGATCACGATGCCGACAACGGACAGTTCAGCGCGGTGGCCGGGCAAGCCGCGGGCACCCTCGGCGCCCGCGTCCTCAACGGCACCGTGACTGCGGCGGCGGTGGTCGCCCACGATTCCGGCGACCCGGCGACCGCACCGGGCTCGGCCGCGCGGCGGGTGATCGCGCAGTTGACCGCCGGCTCGGCGCGGTCGGTAGATCTGCCGGGGCTGGGCGAATACCGGGTGCTGGTCACGCAGGGCCAGGACGGCGATCTGCTGGTCACCGGGCTGCCGATGGGCGACGTGCACGAGACCATCACGCGGCTCTTGGTCATCGAGGCCGTGGTGTTCGGTGTCGCGCTGGTGATCGTCGGCGTGGGCGGAGCGGTGTTCGTCCGGCTGGCCCTACGCCCACTCAACCGGGTGACCGACACGGCGGCCCGGGTGGTCGACCTGCCGCTGTCGAGCGGCACCGTGTCCCTGCCGGAACGGGCCCCCGAGCCCGATCCGCACACCGAGGTGGGCACGCTGTCGAACGCGTTCAACCACATGCTCGAGCACGTCGAGTCGTCGCTACACGAGCGGCAGGCGAGCGAGGATCGGCTGCGGCGGTTCATCGCCGATGCCAGCCACGAGTTGCGCACGCCGGTGGCGGTGGTGCGCAGCCACGCCGAGCTGGCGCGGCGCACCGGGGGTTACCTGCCGCCCGACGTCGCGCGGGCACTCGGCCGGATCGAGGCCGAGTCCGAGCGCATGGGTCACCTGGTCGACGATCTGCTGCTGCTCGCGCGGCTCGATTCGGGTCGGCCGCTGGCGGCCGACGAGGTCGACGTCACCCGTCTCGTGCTCGATGCGGTGAGCGATGCCCGGGTTGCCGGGCCCGACCACGTGTGGCAGCTCGACCTGCCGCGCGAGCCGGTCACCGTGCTCGGCGACGAGAACGCGCTGCATCAGGTGATCGCGAACCTGCTCGCCAACGCCCGCACGCACACCCCGGCCGGGACGACCGTCCGGGCCGCGGCCCGGATGGCCGGCGACGGCACCGTCGAGATCGTCATCGCCGACGACGGCCCGGGCATCGCGCCCGAGGTGCTGCCCACCGTCTTCGAGCGCTTCGTCCGGGCCGATTCCACCCGGACGCCGTCGACCGGCAGCAGCGGTCTCGGGCTGGCCATCGTCGACGCGATCGTGCGCGGCCTGGGCGGAACGGTGGACGTCCACAGCGCGCCGGGCGACACCCGGTTCATCATCCGTCTCCGCGGCTAGCGACGCACCCGCGACGTCGGCGTGAACTCGACCGGCATCCGATGCAGACCGCTGACGAAGTTGGACTTGTTGTGCGGGAACGGTCCGGGCTCGGCCAGGCGCAGATCGGGCAGCCGGATGAGCAGCCGCTCGAACATCACCCGCAGCTCGAGTCGCGCGAGCTGGTTGCCCAGGCAGAAGTGGGTGCCGAACCCGAAGGCCAGGTGCGGGTTGGGGTCGCGGGTGATGTCGAACGAGTCCGGGTCGGTGAAGACGGCGCTCGTCGCGGTTGGCCGACGGGTAGAGGGCCAGCAGCTGGGCGCCCTCGGGCAGATCGACGCCGCCGAGCGTCACCTCACGCGTCGTCGTCCGGACCATGTTCTTGATCGGGCTCACCCAACGCAGCATCTCCTCGACCGCACGCGGCAGCGCGGCCGGATCGTGGCGCAGTGCGGCGAGCTGTTCCGGGTGCTCGAGCAGGGCGAGCGTGCCACCGCTGACCACGTGCCGGGTGGTCTCGTCCCCACCGATCAGGATGAGCAGCGTCTCGAAGATCAGCGTGTCGTCGTCGAGCCGGTCGCCGTCCATGTCGGCGTGGACGAGGATCCCGACGAGGTCCTCGTCGTTGCCGCTCTGCCGCCGCTGCTCGAACACCGGCTGCATGAATTCGATGTACTCGGCGAAGGCGATGCTGGCGCCCTCGAGCGCGACCGGGTCGGGGTCGCCCTGGCTGCGCAGCATGTCGTCGGACCAGCGCAGCAGCCGTCCACGATCCTCGGGCGCCACACCGAGCATGTCGCCGATCATGATGAGCGGCAGCGGCGCGGCGATGTCGTGGACGAAGTCGCACGAGCCTCGCTCGCACACCTCGTCGATGATCTCGTCGCACACCACCCGAGCCCGCGCCTCCATGGCCGCGATGCGGCGCGGCGTGAACCCGGCGCTCACCAGCTTGCGCCGGCGGGTGTGGTCGGGCGGGTCGCAATCGATCATCATCGGCAGCGGCATGAACTTGGGCCGGGTGCCCTCGGCGTTGGAGAACGTCTTGGTGTCGGTCCCGAGCGTCTTCACGTCGCGGTAGGTCGCCACCGCCCAGAGGTCGTTGGCGGTGTCGTGATAGACCGGCGCGTTTTCGCCGCATCCAGGCGAACGCGGGGTACGGGTCGTCGGCGAAGAACTCACCGCTCATCAGATCGACGGTCAGTGGCTCGGGGCTGGCCGCGGTGAACGTGGAACTGGACATGCGACTGGACGCTAGACCGGCTACCGACCCGCTGACAACTCGGCCTCGATCACATCGCGGGCAATCGCAAAGGCACGGTTCGCCCGCGGGACGCCGGCATACACGGCCGCGTGCAGCAGCACCTCGGCGATCTCGTCCGGCGTCAGGCCGTTGTTCAGCGCGCCGCGCACGTGCAGGGCCAGTTCGGGTTCGGCGCCCAGGGTCACCAATGCCGTGAGCGTGGCGATCGAGCGCTCGCGGCGGCCGAGCCCCGGCCGCGTCCACACGTCGCCCCACGCGTACCGGGTGATGAGGTCTTGCAATGGCGCGGTGAACCGGTCGGCCGTGGCCGCGGCGCGATCGACGTACTCGTCGCCGAGAACGGCCCGGCGGACCCGATCTCCGGCCCGGCGCGGGTCGCCCGTCAGGTGCTCGATCAGCACCGCTGCGACCGACCCGGGCTGCTCGACCGTCGCGATGTGGGGGGCAGCGGCCAAGCGGACGAAGCGGGCGCCGGCGATGGCGGCGGCCAGCACCGGGCCGTCTTCGGCTGGGACGGCCACGTCTTCGGCGCCGGCGACCACGAGGGTGGCGGCCGCGATCCGGCCCAGGTCGGCGCGCAGATCCATCGTGGCGATGGCCTCGCAGCACTGGGCGTAGCTCTCGTCGTCTACGGCCGACATCATCGCCCGCAAGTGGGCGACGAGCTCCGGGTCGCGCTCGGCCAGCCCCGGGGTGAGCCACCGCGTGACGACCGCCGGCGCGATCGAGCCGGTGCCGGTGGCCCGGGCGGCGGCGGCCCGTTCGGTCCAGAACGCGGGCGGGCCGAGGTGGGGCGACGTGCACAGCAGCGCGAGGCGCCCCACCCGCTCGGGATGGCTGATCGCCAGTCGCAGCGCGACCATCCCGCCCAGCGACAATCCGGCGAGGTGCACCCGCTCGAGACCGACCCGGTCGAGCAGGGCGAGCAGGTCGTCGGCGAGGTCGGCGAGCATCGCCGGTGCGCCCGGCGGCGCGGCCGGCGAGTTGCCGTGCCCACGGTGATCGACGCGGATCACCCGGAACTGCTCGAGCAGCGGCCCCAGCACCGGCGTCCACATCTCGGTGCTCGTCCCGAGCGAGTTGAGCAGGACGAGCGGTGGCGCGGACGCGGAACCGTCGGCCCGCCAGGCCAGCTCGATGGTCATCGCTGCCTCCGGGTGAGATAGCGATCGACGATGTCCTCGGCATGGCCGACAACCGGTGCGCCCGGATCGAGGCGCCCGAGATTTGCGGCCATCACCGCGCCGTCGACGCGCAGCCCGGTGAGGGAGGTGCCCAGGCGGTTGGCCGCGCCGCCGGTGGCCCGCAACAGCGCGATGAGCGCCGGCCACTCGGCGTGCCACGACCCGGCACCGCGCTGGAGTTCCGGGCTGCCTGCGGCGAGGACGGTGGCGACCAAGCCCGGCACCTGCGCCGCGCCTGCGCGGGCGGTGATCGCCGCGATCGGGTTCTGCTTGTGCGGCATCGACGACGACCCGCCCGGCGCGGCCTCGGCCACCTCGCCGATCCCGTTCTGGGCCAGCAGCACCACGTCGGTGGCCACCTTGCCCACCGCGACCGCGACGACACCGAGCGCGCCGGCGAGTTCGGCGATCCGGGTGCGCTCGGTGGCCCAGACCGCGTCCGGGACCACGAGATCCAGCTCGTCGGCCAAGGCGGCGACCACCTCGAAGCCGTGCGGATGCCAGCCGGCCAGCGTGCCCACCGGACCGCTCAGCTGCACCGGCAGCGCCGCGTCGATTCCGACCAGCCAGCCGACGGCGCGATCGAGGCCGGTCCCCCACCCGGCCGCCACGGCACCGAACGTGGTCGGCTGGGCGAGCTGGAGCAGGGTGCGACCGGCTTGCGCCGTCGACCGGTGCTGGAGCGCGAGCTCGGCTGCGGCGTCGGCACAGGCGACGAGATCGCCGTGGATGACGGCGAGCGCCTGGCGGGCGATCAGCACCAGAGCGGTATCGAGGATGTCCTGGCTGGTGGCGCCGAGGTGCACCGCCGCCGCGAATACGGTGCCGACCCGCTCGCGCAGCAGTGACACGAGCGGTATTACCGGGTTGCCCCCGGCCGCGGCGCCCGGCCCCAGCTCGGCCGGGTCGGACGCGGCGAGCTCACCGGCGGCCGCCCCCACCGCGGCCGCGGCGTCCGACCCGATCAGCCCGACCCCGGCGCAGGCGCGGGCGAGCGCGGCCTCGACCGCGCACAGGGCCCGCAGCCACGCGCGGTCGTCGGTCACCGCGTCGACGCCGGTCGTCCCGAACACCGGGCCGAAGAGCTCCATGACCTGACTGTGTCAGATCTCGAAGAAGGGCGTCTCGCCGTCGCCCTGCAACCGGATGTCGAAGCGCAGGCCGCCACCCGCTTCGGGCTGCGCGGTCAACAGTGCGCGCTCGGCCGCGGGCAGGGTCAGCAGCACCGGATCGGCGGCATTCGCCGCGGCCTCGTCGGGGAAGTAGACGCGGGTGACCAGGCGCTGCACCAGACCGCGCGCGAACACCGAGACCGTGAGGTGCGGGGCCTCGCTGCCGCCGTCCCCGGCCGGCAACGGCCCCGGCTTGACCGTGTGGAACCAGTACCGCCCGTCGGCGTCGGTGGCGCTGCGACCGAAGCCGCGGAATCCCGGGCGCGGCACCGCGCCGCGCGGGTCGTCGGGATGATCGAACCGGCCGTCGGGGTCGGCCTGCCAGATCTCGACCAGCCCGTCCGGCACCGGGTCACCGGCGCCGTCGCGCAGCTCACCGCGGAGCACGAACGCCCCGTCCGTGCCGGCGGCGACGACCTCCGGGCCGTCGGCCCAGGGCAGCGCGATGCCCAGGTAGGGCCCGACGGTCTGGGACGGGGTCGAGGCGAGCCGATCAGACATCGTCGGGTTCGCTCTCGAACGGGGTCTGCTCGCGCCCGCGGAGCACGATGTCGAAGCGGAAGCCGAGGGCCCAGGCCTCGGTCGTCACGTCGTGGTCGTAGGCCGAGACCAGCCGCGCCCGCCCGGCCGGGTCGGGCACCGAGTTGAAGATCGGGTCCTGGCCGAACAGTGGGTCGTCCGGGAAGTACATCTGGGTGACGAGGCGCTGCGGGAAGGCCCGGCCGAACAGCGAGAAGTGGATGTGGGCCGGACGCCAGGCGTTGGCGTGGTTCTTCCATGGGTACGCGCCGGGCTTGATCGTCGTGAAGCGGTAGCGGCCGTCGGCGTCGGTGCCGACCCGCCCCAGCCCGGTGAAGTGCGGGTCCAGCGGGGCCGACCACTGATCGAGATCGTGACGGTAGCGACCGGCCGCGTTGGCCTGCCAGATCTCGAGCAGGGTGTCCGGCACCGGCCGGCCGTCCGAGTCGCGCACCCGCCCATGGACGATGATGCGCTGCCCCACCGCCTCGCCGCCCCCGGCGGTGCTGAGGTCGTCGTCGCCGGGCTGCACCCGCTCGGCCCCGAACAGCGGTCCGGTGATCTCGGTCAGGCGTTGCGGTATCAGCCGTAAGGGTCGCAGCGGGTGGCGCAACGCCGTGCTGCGGTAGTCGGGCGAGTCGAGCGGTGGGTGGGTGCCCGGCGGATCGGGCGGATAGCGCGGCAGCTCGAGGTGCACCTGTCCACCGTCACGCGCCGGGGCCGGGGCGGTCAAGGGTGGGCCGTGGCCGGTGGAAATACTGGCCGGATGACGTCCTCGCCCGGCCAACCGCCGACGGCCCTGACCATCGCCGGTTCCGACTCCGGCGGCGGGGCCGGCGCCCAGGCCGATTTGAAGACGTTCCTGGCCTGCCACGTGCACGGGATGTCGGCGATCACTGCGGTCACCGTGCAGAACTCGCGCGGCGTCACCGGTTTCTACGAGTTGCCACCACGCGCGGTGGCCGAGCAGATCGAATCCGTTGTCACCGACATCGGCGTCGGGGCGGCCAAGACCGGCATGCTCGCGTCGGCGCCGATCATCGCGGCGGTGGCCGAGGCCGTGCAGCGGCTCGGGGTCACGCCGTTCGTCGTCGACCCGGTGGCCGCGTCGCAGCACGGCGATCCGCTGCTGCAGCCGGACGCGCTGGCGGCGCTGCGCGACACCATCGTCCCGCTCGCAACCCTGGTCACGCCGAATCTGGGCGAGGTGCGGCTGCTCACCGGCATCGACGTCCACACCCGGGCCGAGATGGACGACGCCGCCCGGGCGCTGCACGCCCTCGGGCCGGAGTGGGTGCTGGTGAAGGGCGGTCACCTGGCGAGTGGCGACGCCGTCGACGTCCTCTACGACGGGACGTCGTTCACCGAGTTCACCGCGGCGCGGCACGAGACCGCGCACACCCATGGCTCGGGCGACACACTCGCCGCGGCCATAACCGCCGCTTTGGCCCGTGGCCTGGACGTTGCGGCGGCGGTGCGGTTCGGCAAGTGGTTCGTCACCGGCGCGGTGCGCGGATCGTTCCCCCTAGGCGCCGGGCTGGGCCCGGTCGGTCACTTCTGGCGCATCGACGCGCTGCCGTAGGTAGGTTCGAAAGCATGCGCACCGTCACCGCCTACGCCACATCCGCCGCCCACGCCCCGTTCGAGAAGACCACGATCGAGCGCCGCGACCTCGGCCCGAAGGACGTCCTGATCAAGATCGCCTTCGCCGGAATCTGCCATTCCGACATCCACACCGCGCGCGAGGAGTGGGGCAAGGCCCTGTTCCCGCTCGTACCCGGCCACGAGATCGCCGGCACCGTCGAAGAGGTCGGAGCCGACGTCACGGCCTTCGCCCCGGGCGACCGCGCCGGCGTCGGCTGCATGGTCGACTCGTGCCGCGAGTGCGAGAACTGCCAGGCCGGCGAGGAGCAGTACTGCCTCAAGGGCAACGTCGGGACGTACAACGCGATCGGCCAGGACGGCCGTCCCACCGACGGCGGCTACAGCACCCACATCGTGGTGGACGAGGCGTTCGTCCTGCGCATCCCGGACGCGATCCCGCTCGACCAGGCGGCGCCGCTGCTGTGTGCCGGGATCACCGTGTTCTCGCCGCTGAACCACTGGGGCGCCGGGCCGGGCAAGCGGGTCGGCGTCGTCGGCATGGGCGGTCTCGGGCACATGGCGGTGAAGATCGCCGCCGCCCTCGGCGCCGAGGTGACGGTGCTGTCGCAGTCACTGTCCAAGCAGGACGACGGGAAGCGGTTCGGCGCCGACGCCTACTACGCGACGGCCGACGACGAGACCTTCACCGAGCTGAAGGGCTCCTTCGATCTGATCATCAACACGGTGTCGGCGTCACTGGTCATGGCAGAAGTACCTGGGCCTGCTGCGTCTGGACGGCGTGCTGGTCAACGTCGGCGCCCCGGCCTCCCCGCTGCGGGTGCCGGCGTTCTCGCTCATCGGCATGCGGCGCAGCTGGGCCGGCTCGATGATCGGCGGCATCCGCGAGACGCAGGAGATGCTCGACTTCTGCGCCGAGCACGGCCTCGGCGCCGAGATCGAGACGATCACCGGCGAGCAGATCGACGAGGCGTACGAGCGGGTGGTCAACAGCGACGTCCGCTACCGCTTCGTGATCGACACGTCCACCTTCTAACCGCTCGGCACTTCGAGCGCGGTGATAGCGCACGCGTTCGGACGAGCAGACTCCTGACGTGACGGTGCGGACGGTCGGGGTCGAGGAGGAGTTCCTGCTCTTCGACGCCGAACAGCCGCGCCTGCTGGACATCGGTGCGCGAGTGGTCGACGCCGCCGATCGCGCCGACGACGAAGCCCAGTTCGAGAAGGAGCTCAAGAAGGCTCAGGTCGAGCACGCCTCCTCGCCCGCGACGTCCCTCGACGAACTGGCGCGCGAGCTGGCCCGGCAGCGGGCCGCATTGGTCGAGTCGGCGACCCGACGGCGCGCGCGGCTGGTCGCGTCCGGCACCTGCCCGGTGGACGACGACAGCGCAACCACCGACGACGAGCGCTATCAGCAGATGGAGCGGCGCTTCGCCGCGGTGCTGCGCTCCGAGCTCACCTGCGCGATGCACATGCACGTCGCCGTCGACTCCGACCAGCAGGCCGTGGCGGTGCTCGACCGGATCGCGCCGTGGCTGCCGGTGCTCGCCGCCCTGAGTGCCAACTCGCCGTTTCACCGCGGGATGGACACCGGCTACGCCTCCTACCGGCGGGTGCTCTGGGATCAGTGGCCGACCGCCGGGGCGATCGGAAGTCTGGCCGATGCTGCCGCCTATCACCGGCTGGTGGACACCCTCGTCGCGACCGGCGCGGCTCGCGACCGCGCGATGATCTACTTCGACGCCCGGCTGTCCGACGACTACCCCACGCTCGAGATCCGGGTGTGCGACGTCTGCATCGACGTCGACGACGCGGTGACGATCGCCGGCCTCGCCCGGGCCATGGTGGAGACCGCGACCCGAGCGACCGACAATCTGGAGGTGCGGCCGGAGTTGCTGCGCGCGGCGTCGTGGCGCGCGGCCCGATTCGGAATGAGCGGCGAGCTGGTCGACCTGACCGACGAAGGTGGGGCGGCGCGATTGCGGCCGGCCTGGGACCTCGTCGACGCGCTGGTCGAGCAGGTCGGCCCCGCCCTCGACGACGCCGGCGACGCCGCGCGCGTGGCGCACGGGCTGAGCACGCTCAAGGAGCGCGGCACCGGCGCCGACCGGCAACGTTCGGCGGCCACCGACGGCGGACTATCAGCGGCGGTCAGCTCGGCCACCCTTCACCCGGACTAGGAAAGTGTGCAGACGCGCGGGCCGGGCCCGGCGCGTCGGCACTCGGTCGGTCGGCGTCAGGCGAAGAAGCTACGAACGCCACTCGCTGCGGAAGGCCGAATGCCCCTCGTACGGCAGGGCCAGCGTCCGCAACATCTGGGCCGCGTGTTCGCGCACCATCTTCTCGGCCGGTTGATCGCGCAGGACGAGCAGTTGCTGTAGTGAGCCGAGCAGCCGCCGCTTGGCCGCGGCCTCGGCCCGCAAGCGCGAGAGCGAGCGCAGCCCGCCGTCATCGGCGACGTCGGCTTCGGAGCGGGCGAGGCGTTTGAGCGCCGCCTCGTCTTCACCGATCCGAGCCAGGACGAAGCGAATGAGGTCGTGACTCACCGGACGAGTCATGGTGGGGACAGACATCGGAACGCTCTTTCGCAGCTGATGGTGGCCGTGTGCTCGACCCGTGCCTGGGTCTACCCGGATCCGGCCGATCCCAACCGACGGGGTCAACCGCGGGCGACATCGAAGACCAGTGGACGATGATCCGAGATCGCCATCAACGGTGTCGTGCAGCGTGTCACCGTCAGGGTCGGCCCATAGACCTGGACGTGGTCGAGCTGGCGATCCGGAGCCTCGGCCGGGAAGGTCGGCGCCCCACCGGGCGAGCGCAGGCGGGAGCCCAGCGCGAGGGCCGTCGGCGTCAGGTTGAAATCGCCCAACAGCACGAGCGGGCCGGGCCCAGCGGCCAGCTCATCCCGCACCCGGCGCAGTTGGACGCGGTCCACCCGGGAACGAACGACAGGTGGGTGTTGGCGACGGTCAGCGGCCCGAGCGGGGTCTCCAGCCGCGCGACGAGGCGCAATCGGTCGAGGTCGACGACGCGGTCGGCCCGGCTGCGGCCGTGCCGGATGGTGAAGGTCGCCAGGCGCACGAACCGAGTGTGTTCGGCTCGATGTCGGGGTAGGAAGCCAGCACCATGACCACGTACCCGATCGCCCCGACGCCGCTGCCGCCGTGGGCGGAGGACCTCGTCGGCCGCGCCACGAACGCCGGCGACGACCTGCCCGCCGCCCTGCGCATCGCCGTCGACGCCGGGCGCCGGCTGCCGATGCCGGGCGCCGGTTCGACGGCCGCACGCTGGGCCGTGCTGGCCGCCATCTCGGCCGCCGATCTGAGCGTCGGGCGCATCGTCGAGGCGCACAGCGACGCGCTCGCGATCCTCGGCGAGGCCGGCGAACACGGACCCACCACTGAGGGGTCGTGGGGCGTCTTCGCGTCGGAGGCCCCCGACCACCGGGTCGAGGCCCGCACGGAGGCCGACCGGATCACGCTGCACGGTGTCAAGGGCTGGTGCTCGCTCGGCGGCGTGCTCGACCACGCCCTCGTGACCGCGCACGTCGACGGCGGCCGCCGGCTGTTCCGCGTCGACCTGCACGACCCGTCGGTGCACCCCGAGCCGGCCAAGGCGTGGGTGGCCCGAGGCCTGCGGTCAGTGACGAGCGCGCCGGTCGCCTTCGACGGCACGCCGGCCCGCCCCGTCGGAGTAGTGGATTGGTACCTGCGCCGGCCCGGCTTCGCGTGGGGTGGCATGGGCGTCGCGGCGTGCTGGCACGGCGGCGCCGTCGGCCTCGCCGCCACCCTGCACCGCGCCGCCGCCAAGCGCCCGGGCGAACTCGTCCACATGCACGTGGGCCTGGTGGACGCCGCACTGCACGCCTCGGCGACCGTGCTCGCCGCGGCGGCCGCGCAGATCGACGCCGGGGTTGCGGCCGGCGCCGCCGGCGAGCTGCTCGCGCTGCGGGTACGCGCGGTCGTCGCCGACGCGGCCGAGCGGGTGCTGCGCCAGGTGGGCCATGCCCTCGGGCCGGCGCCGCTGGCCTTCGACGCCGAGCACGCGGCCCGGGTGGCCGATCTGCAGCTCTACCTGCGCCAGCACCACGCCGAACGAGATCTGGCCGGCCTCGGCAGCGCACTGCTCGGGGTGCGACCGTGAGCGAGTTGGCCTTCGACCATCGGCAGGCCGGCACCCCCGAGCCGGCCTGGGCCGGGTTGCTCGATCAGGTGCCGCCCGCGCCCGCCCCGGGTCCCGGTGATCATCTCGTCGTGCTCGCCGCCCACCCGGACGACGAGACGCTCGGGGCCGGCGGCCTCATTGCCACCGCGGCGGCGGCCGGCGCCACCGTCACGGTGATCGTCGCCACCGATGGCGAGGCGTCGCACCCGGCTTCCCCCACCCGCTCCCCGCCGAGCTCGCCTCGATCCGGCGCCGCGAGGTCTACGCGGCGATCGCCGCGCTCGGGCCGAGCGTCGAGGTGCGGCTGCTCGGACTGCCGGACGGACGGTTGGCCGAGCACGCCGACGACCTCGCCGCCGGCCTGGCCGCAGCCGGCCGGTGCACGCACCTCGTCACCCCCTGGAGCGCCGACGGGCATCCTGACCACGAAGCGTGCGGGCGGGCCGGCGCCACCGTGAGCCAGGACGCCGGCGCCGCCCACTGGCAGTACCCGCTGTGGGCGTGGCACTGGGCCCGGCCCGGCGATGACGCCTTCCCCGACGGCCGGCTCCGCGCGATCCGCCTCGATCCGGCAGCGGCCGCGGCCAAGGCCGCGGCCATGGCGTGCCACGTCAGCCAGCACCAGCCGCTGTCGCCCGCGGTTGGCGACGAGCCGATCCTGCACGACGGCATGCTGGCGCACTTCCGCCGCGATCGGGAGATCTTCCTGGCCAGCGGCCAGGACGAGGTCGTCTCGCGGGAGTACTTCGACGAGCTGTACGCCCGCGACGGCGATCCGTGGCGGCTCGACGAGCGGTTCTACGAGCAACGCAAGCGGGCGACCCTGCTGGCCACGCTGACCCGACCCCGGTTCCGGCGCGCGTTCGAGCCCGGCTGCGCCACCGGCCTGCTCACCGCCGAGTTGGCCCGCCGCTGCGACGAAGTGGTGGCGTGGGACATCGCCGGCGTCGCCGTCGAACGCGCCCGCCGCCGCCTCGCCACGACCAGGCACGTACAGGTCGGCGTCGGCGCGATCCCGGACGAGTGGCCGGACGGCCGCTTCGACCTGGTCGTCCTCAGCGAGGTGGGCTACTACTGCACCGACCTCGATGCACTCACCGCGCGGGTCGAGGCATCGCTGTGCGACGACGGCGTGCTCGTCGCGTGTCACTGGCGGCATCCCGCGCCGATGCATCCGCATTCGGCCGGCACCGTGCACGCCGCTCTCGGGGCCGGCCGGCACCTGGTCGTCAGCCACGTCGAGGACGACTTCCTGCTGCAAGCCTGGACGCGGACCGGGATCTCGGTCGCGACGGCCGAGGGCATCGTGCCGTGATCCGCCACGTTGCCGTGGTCGTGCCGGCCGCCGACGAGGAAGAACGGATCGCCGCCTGCCTCGAGGCGCTGTCGCGCGCGAGCGCGCGGTTCACCGCGGATCGGCCGCTGGTGACGGTGCAGATCGTCGTGGTGCTGGACAGCTGCCACGACCGCACGGCCGAGATCGTCGCCGCCCACCCCGGCGTCCGGACCGCCGTGACGGACGCCCGGTGCGTGGGCGTCGCTCGGGCCCTCGGCACCGCCGTCGCCACCGACCTCGACATCGCGCCGGACGAGATCTGGACGGCGCACACCGACGCCGATTCCCAGGTGCCCGGCGATTGGCTCACCGCGATGGTGACCGCGGCCGAGGAGGGCATGGATCTCGTCCTCGGAACGGTGACGCCGAGCAACGAGCTGCTCCGGCCGACCCGGATCGCGTGGGAGAACCGGCATCGACTGGCCGACGGCCACCCGCACGTCCACGGCGCCAACCTCGGAATCCGGGCCGCCACGCTCGCTCGCCTGGGCGGGTGGCGCCCGCTCGCCAGCGGCGAGGACGCCGATCTGGTCGCGCGGGCCGGCGCCGCCTGCGTCCCGACCCAGCGGACCGGTGCAATCCCGGTGCACACCAGCGCCCGGGCCGACGGCCGCGCCCCCGAAGGCTTCTCGAGCTACCTGCGCGCGCTGTCCGGTCAACCCGCCCGTTGCTGAGCGCCCGTCGTCTCGACCCCGACGCCCAGGGAGTACGCGAGGTGGCCGCCGAGCCACCCCCCGGCCGTCAGCAGGCCGGCCCCGACGACCGACAGCGCAATCCCGCGGCCGTGCAAACCGCGGTGCCGCGCCCGCCAGCTCAGCGCGTACGACGTGAGTGCGAGGTCGTTGACGATCGCGTGCACGAGCCCGACCCGCTTCGCCGCACCCTCGGTCGTGAGCCACTCCGCGGCCCCGGATGCGGCGGCGGGCAGCGCCGTCAGACAGCCCAGCGCGATCAATCGGCGCGCGCCGGCCCGATCGCCCAACAGGTCGAACACGCCCGCCGACGTCCACGCCCCGATGGGCACCGCAACCAGGCCCGGGTGCAACGGATGCCCGAGCGGCGCGCCGCGGAGCAGGTCCTCCACCGGCCCCGGCCGGACGGCCTTGGCGGCGATGCTGCTCACCGCCGCGGCCGGTGCGTCCAATCCCTTTGCCTGTTCGATCCGCTCGGCCGTCGCCTGCAGTGGTCGCCATGTACGCATCGCGCTTCCTTTCATCGGTGATCCCTATCGGTAGATGCGGCCGAAGGCGAGGTCGAGCGCACGGCGCCGCGCCCGACCGGTGCGCCGCGAGCGGCTCAGCGCGGCCCGGGCCGCATTCGCCCCCGGGCCGCCGTGCACGCCGCCGCCCGGGTGCGCCGACGCGCTGGCCAGGTACACGCCGTCGACCGGGGTCTCGGCCCGGCCCAGCCCGGGCACCGGCCGGAAGATCAGCTGCTGATGGATGTTCGCCGTGCCCCCACCGACGGCGCCGGTGACGAGGTTGGCGTCGGCCGCCTCGAGCTCGGCCGGCGACTGCACCGAGCGGGCGAGCACGCTGCGGCCGAAGCCCGGGCGCCCGGGCCTCGATCACCGCCTCGATCCGCTCGGCGTGCTCGGCGACCAGCTCGGGGGTGAGCTCGAGCCCTTCCGGCAGGTGCGTGTACGCCCAGGCCGACTCGGTGCCGTCCGGCGATCGGGTCGGATCGGACGTGGTCATCTGGCCGAGCAGCAGGAACGGGTCGGGCGGCAACCGCTTCGTGGCCAGGTCGCCGGCGTAGCGGGTGAGGCCGTCGAGGTCGACGCCCAGGTGCACCGTCCCGGCCGACCGCGCGGCGTGCGGCCGTCCACGGGATCGGCGCGGACAGCGCCCAGTTGAGCTTCATCGTCGGGCAGTCCCACTGGAACTTCGCGAGATCGTCGAGCAGCCGCGGCGGCAGGTGCCGGCGACCGATGAGCTGGGTGTACAGGTGCGGCGCGCCGACGTCGGCCAGCACGGCGCCGGCGGCGATCCGCTCGCCGTCGGCGGTCCGCACGCCGCGGGCCGCGCCGTCGACCACATCGATCGACCGGACGTCCACGCCCAGGCGCAGCTCGCCCCCGGCCGCGTGCAACCGCGCGACCAGCGCGTCGATCAGCGCGCCGGAGCCCCCGACCGGCACCGGAAAGCCGACGGTCTGACCGAGCATCGCCAGCAGCCAGCCGTAGATCGCACTGCGCCGCGGCTTCGGGGGGCAGATCGGTGTGCAGCGCGTTGCCGGCGAGCAGCAGCGGCGCGCCGGCACCGGTGAACAGCTCGTCGCCGGCCCGGCGCACCGGCTGGACGGCGAAGCGGAGGAACCGCAGCAGCTCGGCGAGGCCGAGTTCGCGGGCCAGCGCCACACCGGCCCGCACCGGCGGGAACGGGGTGAACAGCGCCCGCAGCAGCGGCTCGCGCAGCCGCTCGAACTGCGTCACCAGCTCGGCCCACGCCGCCCCGTCGCCGGCGCCGAACCCGTCCAACGACGCCATCGTGACGGCCGGATCGCGCGACAGCACCGCGCAGCGGTCGTCGGGCAGCACGTGGGCCAGCACGGCGGGCGCGTGCGACCACCGCAGCCCGCACTGGTCGAGATCGAGCGCGCTGAGCACCGGCGACGCGTAGCCCAGCGGGTAGAACGCGCTGAACCAGTCGGTCACGAAGTCCGGATGCAGCGTCCGATCGGATCGGATCGCTCCGCCGGGGCGGTCCTGGGCCTCGACGACGACGACGTTCCAGCCGGCGTCGGCCAGCAGGATCGCCGCGACCAGTCCGTTGTGGCCCGCGCCCACGACGACGGCATCGGCCCGGCTCACGTCCAAGACGTACCCGCGCCGCCGTCGGCCGTAGCGAAACCGGCAGCATCACGTCGCTCACACTTGGGAATCACCGCCGGTCGTTCCGGGTAGTTCCTGGTGGAGTTAAGTTGATTTCCGGCCCGCCTCGAGGAGGCCCCAAGATGTCCGAGAGCATCGCGCACCGGCACCACGTCGTGGTCATCGGTTCGGGGTTCGGCGGCCTGTTCGCGGCCAAGCGCCTCAAGCGCGCCGGGGTCGACGTCACCCTCATCAGCCGCACCACGCACCACCTGTTCCAGCCGCTGCTCTATCAGGTGGCCACCGGCATCCTGTCCGAGGGCGAGATCGCTCCGGCGACCCGCGAGATCCTGCGCCGGCGCAAGTACGTCACGGTGCTGCTCGGCGAGGTGACCGACATCGATCTCGCAGGCCAAGACGGTCGTTTCGAGCGCCGGCGAGCACGAGACCACCACGCACTACGACTCGCTGATCGTCGCGGCCGGCGCCACCACGTCCTACTTCGGCCACGACGAGTTCGAGCTCAACGCACCCGGTTTGAAGTCGATCGACGACGCCCTCGAACTGCGCGGGCGGATCCTGTCGGCCTACGAGTTCGCCGAGCTGGAACCGGACCCGCAAGACCCGCGAGGAATGGCTCACCTTCGCCGTGGTCGGGGCCGGGGCGACCGGTGTCGAGATGGCCGGGCAGATCTCCGAGCTCGCCCGGCGCACCCTGCGCAAGGACTACCGCAACATCGACACGACCAAGACCCGCATCGTGCTGGTCGACGCGCTCGACGACGTGCTGGGCGCGTTCGGCACCAAGCTGTCGGCCGGCGCGGCCAAGCAACTCAAGAAGCTGGGCATCGAGGTCTGGCTGTCCGAGAAGGTGGTCGCGGTCGACGACCACAGCCTCACCGTCGAGGACAAGAGCGGTGCCCGCACCCGCCTCGCGGCCCGGACCGTCGTCTGGGCCGCCGGCGTGCAAGGCGTCCGGCCTGGGCCGCACGCTGGCCGAGCAGTCCGGCGCCGAGACTCGATCGCAGCGGCCGCATCAAGGTGCAGCCCGACTGCTCGCTGCCCGGGCACCCGGAGGTCTTCGTCATCGGCGACATGATGACGCTCAACGACTATCCCGGCGTCGCCCAGGTGGCGATGCAGCAGGGCCGCTACGCCGCCGACCAGATCCGGCGCCGGATCAACCGCAAGCCCGATCAGAAGCCGTTCCACTACTTCGACAAGGGCAGCATGGCGACGATCTCCCGGTTCCGGGCGGTCGCCAACATCGGGCCGTTCCGCTTCGGTGGCTTCATCGCCTGGCTGCTGTGGCTGGCGATCCACGTCCTGTACCTGGTCGGGTTCAAGAACCGGGTCACGACGGTCCTGCACTGGGCGGTCTCGTTCATCGGACGGGGACGTGCGCAACGCACGACGACGGCGCAACAGTTGGTCGCGCGCGGCGCGGTACACGAGCTCGGGGTGCCCGATCTCGCGACGCCGGCCGAAGTGGCCGAGCGCCGCTGAGCGCTGCCGGTCAGCCGGCGAAGGCCTGGATCGCCGCCTCGACGAACGCGTCGAGATCATCGGGCTTGCGGCTGGTCACCAGAACGTAGTCCCCGGCCGGGCAGGTGAACGACTCGACATCGCGCCACTCGCCACCGGCGTTGCGGACGTCCGTCTGCAGGCTGGGCCAGCTGGTCAACGTCTTGCCGCGCACCACGTCGGCCTCGACCAGCGACCACGGCCCGTGGCAGATCGCGGCGATCGGCTTGCCCGACTCGGCGAACGCCGCCACGAAGTCGACGGCGTCCTGATCCATTCGCAACTTGTCCGGGTTGGTCGTGCCGCCGGGCAGAACCAAGGCGTCGAAGTCGTCGCTGTTCGCCGCGCCGACCGCCGCGTCCGCGTCGAAAACATCGGCTTCCTCGACATCATTGTTGAACGCCTGCACCGTGCCGGACTCCGGCGCGACGAGCACCGGCGTCCCGCCGGCCGCCTTGATCGCCGCCCACGGAGTCGTCAGCTCCACCTGTTCGACCCCGGAATTGGCCACCAGGAAGGCGATGCGCTTGCCGTCGAGTTCGTTGCTCATATGTTTTCCTCCTCATTCGCTTTCACCGAATGCCGTACCCGTTTGTGCCCATAGGTCACCGGGTAGTTCAGGAAGATGGCTACTTTCTCGGCGACGGTGAAGTCCGGCGCTGACATCAGCGCTGATCGCGAAGCGGTATGGAAGGCGCTGACCGACCCGGACCTGCTACCAGAGCTCACGCCACTGCTGCGCGGCATCACCGCCGACGGGGACACGTGGTGCTGGCAGATGATGCGCATCGCCGCACTGGGCGTCAGCATCAGCCCGTCGTTCACCGAGAAGATGACCTTCGCTGACAGGCACCGGATCGCCTACACGCACTCCCCGCCGCAGGGGAAGCGCGAGCGCGCCGGAGCCGAGGGTGTCTACGAGCTGTCCGACGTGGCCGGCGGCACGCACCTGGACATCGAGCTCACCCTCTGCGTCGACCTGCCCCTGCCCAAGGCGGCGGCCCCCGCGGTGCAGCGGGTCATGCGTTCGACGATGAACCGCACGGGGGACAAGTTCTCGGTCAACCTGCTGCGACACTTGGGCGCGAAGGAGCTGTGAGCGCGGGCTTGCCGTCGCACGCGCTCGACCGCTGCCCGAAGCGGATGGTCTACGGACCCTGCGGCGGTGTCCGCTCCGACGGCGGGTGCGAGATGCGAGCCGGGCCGTGCACCTTCCCCGAGCCAGTGGTGCGCGCCGAGTCGGTGGCCGGGAACCCTCCCGCGCACCTGCCGCGGATCCTGACCGACTTCAGCGTGCCGCCGTTCGACGCGGCCGCGATCGCCGCGGTCAGCGCCATCCTCAGCGCGACGTGTGACGCAGTCCTGGTCGGTGAGCACCAGAACAGCCCCGGCTTCCCCCCGACCCTGATGGCCCGGATGCTGCTGGATGCCGGGCTGCGGCCGTGGATGACCCTGGCCTGCCGCGACCGCAACCGCATCGTGCTGGAACAGGAGTTGCGCGGGCTGCGGCACGTCGGCGCCGACGCCGTCCTGTGCGTCACCGGCGACGGTCGCGCGTTCGACGTCCGTACCGACGTAACCCAGGTGTTCGACCTCGACGGCCCGCGGCTCGCCGAGCTGGCCACGGCGGCAGGCCTGACGGCGGCCGTGCCCGAGACGCCACTCGCACCGCCGGCCGCCCGGCGACCGCACCGGCTGGTGGCCAAGCAGCGCAGCGGCGCGGCGGTGGCCGTGCTCAACCACGTGCCACAGCCGGCCGACGTCGCCCGGTTCGTCGGCGCCGCCCGCGCGGCCGGGTTGACGATTCCGGTGATCGCCGGCGTGGCCCTCTACACCGACGAGCACTCGGCCGGCTCGCTCGAGGGGCTGCCCGGCCTCGACCTGGACCGCGAGGTGGTCGGTCGCGTGCTCGGCGCGCCCGATCCGGTGGCCGCCGGGATCGACGCCGCCGTGGCCGAGGCGCGGGCCCTGCTGGCCATCGACGGCGTGGCCGGGGTCAACCTGTCCGGATCGGCATCCGCGGCCGGATGCGAGGTCGGTGCGCGGATCAAGGCCGAGGTCGGGAGCCGCATCGCGACCGAGTTCCGCGCATGACCGAGGCGTGGCCGCGCTGCGGCGCGACACACCGGCACGATCGCCGCAGCGGGGCCACGCCATGAGCAACACCGGCGACGCGATGGCGGCCGAGTTCGACACCGTCGCCGAGTGGACGGCCGAGGCGGCGCAGGCCCTCGGCCCGGAGCACTACGTCCCGGCCGGCTGCCGCGGTTCGGGCGGCCCGGTTGCGCTGGACTGGTTCCTCGACCGGCTCGGGCTCCAGGCCGACTCGACGCTGCTCGACGTCGGCGCCGGCGTGGGCGGCCCGGCCGGCTACGCCAAGCAACGAACCGGCGTGCGCGGCGTGCTCGTCGAGCCCGAAGCCGGAGCCGGCCGCGCCGCCCGCGACCTGTTCGGTCTGCCGGTGCTGCGGGCCGACGCCGCCGCGCTGCCCGTGCGCGGCGGGTCCTTCGAGGTCGCGTGGTGCCTCGGCGTGCTGTGCACGACCCCCGACCACCGCGCCGTGCTGGGCGAGTTGCGCCGGGTGGTCCGGCCGGGGGGCCGGGTCGGGCCTGCTCGTCTACTCCGCGGCCACCGAGCTGGACGGGCCGCCCGAGGGCAACAACTTCCCCATCAGATCGGCGCTGCCCGCACTCGTGGGCGCAACCGGATTCGAGATCGTCGACGCGATCGGGCTGACCGAACTCGCCGGTGAACCGGCGGACTGGACGCGTCGCGCCGACGCCGTCGAGGCCGAGATCAAACGCCGGCACGGCGCGACCGCCGCCTGGCAGACGTCCGCGGACCAGCAGCAACGGATGAGCCGCCTCATCGCCTCGGGTCAGGTGGCGGGCGAGCTGCTCGCCCTGCGCGTTTGCCCGGCGTGATCGGCGGGAACACCGGTTCTCGACAGAAGGGAACTGCCCATGTCCGAGCCGCGCACGATCGAAACCGACGTACCCGCTCGCCTTGATCGGCTGCCCTGGTCGGACTGGCATTGGAAGATCATCATCGGCCTGGGCACGGTCTGGATCCTGGACGGCCTCGAAGTCACGATCGTCGGCAACATCGCGCCGCGGCTGGCCCAGAAGGGCAGCGGCATCCACATCAGCACGTCGCAGGTCACCGGGCTCGCGGCCGCGCTGTACGTCGCCGGTGCCTGCGTCGGCGCCCTGTTCTTCGGCTACCTCACCGACCGCTACGGCCGCAAGAAGCTGTTCATGGTGACCCTGGCCGTCTACCTGCTGGCTACGGCCATGACCGCGCTCTCGTTCGCCCCGTGGTGGTTCCTGCTCTTCCGCTTCCTCACCGGTTTCGGCATCGGCGGTGAGTACGCGGCCATCAACTCGGCGATCGACGAGCTGATCCCGAGCAAGCACCGCGGCCGGGTCGATCTCAGCATCAACGGCAGCTACTGGATCGGCGCCGCCGGCGGGGCGCTGCTGTCGCTGGTCGTCCTGAACGAGAGCATCCTCCCGGGCAACGTCGGGTGGCGGGTGTCGTTCGGCCTCGGCGTCGTGCTCGGTCTGGTCATTCTGTTGGTGCGCCGCAACGTGCCCGAGAGCCCGCGCTGGTTGTTCATCCACGGCAAGGAGAAGCAGGCCGAGAAGCTCGTCGACGACGTGGAGGCGACGGTCGAGGAAGACGCCGATGAGCGGCTCGAGCCGGTCGACGACTCGATCGAGATCGAGCAGCGCAAGACCGTCCCGTTCTTCACCATCGCCCGCACCGTGCTGACCAGCTATCCCAAGCGCACGGTCCTCGGTCTCGGCCTGTTCATCGGGCAGGCCTTCCTCTACAACGCGATCACCTTCGGCTACGCCACGATCCTGACCACGTTCTTCAAGGTGTCGGCCGTCCTCGACCGGCTACTACTACGTCGTCATCGCGATCGGGAACTTCCTCGGCCCGTTCGCGCTCGGCCGCTTCTTCGACACCGTCGGCCGCAAGCCGATGATCGCCGGCACCTACGTCACATCCGGCGTGCTGCTGTTCATCACCGCCTGGCTGTTCAGCGAGGGGCACCTGTCGGCGACCACGATGACGGCCTGCTGGACGGTCGTCCTGTTCTTCGCCTCGGCCGGGGCCAGCTCGGCCTACCTGACCGTCAGCGAGATCTTCCCGATGGAGACTCGGGCGATGGCGATCGCGTTCTTCTTCGCGATCGGCA
Source organism: uncultured Actinomycetota bacterium (assembly GCA_963764485.1). Classification (GTDB taxonomy): domain Bacteria; phylum Actinomycetota; class Actinomycetes; order Mycobacteriales; family Jatrophihabitantaceae; genus Jatrophihabitans. The sequence goes on from CAVXSM010000001.1 coordinate 1,348,221, forward strand.
CGGCGCTCGGCGGCATCACCGGGCCGCTGTTGTTCGCCCACCTGACCAGCAGCGGCAAGGTGTCCGACACCGTCACCGCGTTCGTGGTCGGCGCGGCCATCATGTGTGCGGCCGGCGTGGTCGCCGCCCTGTTCGCCGTGGACGCGGAGCAGAAGGGCTTGGAGGAGATCGCCGAACCCTTGAGCAGCACCTCGGGCTAGCTTGTCGCTATGCCCGACACCGACCCGTCCGACGACACGGCATGGGACGAGCGCGAACGCAACGAGACGCCGACCGAACGTCTCGATCGCAACTGGTCGGATCTGTTGCAGGAGCTGCGGGTCGTCCAGACCGGCGTGCAGCTGCTCACCGGCTTCCTGCTCACCCTGCCGTTCCAGCAGCGGTTCGCCTCGCTGTCCGACGCCGAGCGGGGGGTGTATCTCGCCGCCGTGTCGGTGTCGATCCTGGCCACCGGTTTTCTGCAGGCGCCGGTGAGCGTGCACCGGGCCCTGTTCCGCCGGCACCGGCGCAAGGCAACCGTCCTGCTGGCGCATCGGCTCTCGATCGCCGGCATCGTCTTCCTGGGCTGCTCGATGGTGCTCGTCACCCTGCTGATCTTCGAGGTGCTGCTGGGGTGGGCCGGCGGCGTCATCGCGGCGGCGCTGGCCGCGGCGCTGCTGCTGACGCTGTGGCTGATCGTGCCGTGGCACGCGCGCACGGCTGAGCAGAGCTGATCGGGCTCAGCCGTCGGCCGCGATCTCGTCCAGGGTGCGGCCGGTCAGCACCGACCGGTTCTGGGTGCTGGTCGGGCGGCGGCGGGCGTCCGCCCCCTCGTCGCGCTTCTTGATCAGCAGCCACATGTCGTCGCCCCGGGTCTTGATCAGGCTGAACCCGCCGCTGATCTTCTCGCCGACGAGCACGAAGGACAGGTGACCGCGGGCCAGGCCCTGCGCGGCCGAGATCTCGCGCTTGGCCCGGTCGTGGCTCACGTTGGCGTAGTGCCCACGATCCCAGACCTGCACGGTGCCGCCCTCGTACCGGCTGCCGAGGACGCCCTCAAAGTTCTCGTAGTCGAGCGAGTGGTCCTCGACCCGCTTGGCCAGTCTGCGCTGGCGCGGATCGAGCGATGGGCCCTTGGGCACCGCCCACGACACCAGCACGCCGTCGATTTCCAACCGGAAGTCGTAGTGGTCGGCGGTGGCGAGATGATGCTGGATGACGAAATGCGGGAACGCGTCGGGCATCGCCAACCTCCTTTGACCGAGCCGCCCCCGCCGGCTGATTTGCAGGGCGCCCGAACTTAAAGATCTTGTTTCAACTCGCTTCCGCCCGGATATGATTTCCACGCCGAGCGTGCATTTTGCACCCGGCCCGCCGCGAAAACCTCGTGGCGGCGGTTCGGGCGGGGCTAGGCATGACCACCATCGAGCGTTCATCCCATTCAGCGGGGGCGCCGAGTCCCTTCGATGTCCGCTGCTCGGCCACACTCGCGCGCGATACGCCCGGCGAGGGCCGCTGCCAGCTGTTTGCCGGCCACGACGGCCCGCACGCGGTCATGTTCGCCCGCTGCGGAAAGCGCACCGTTCGCAACTGGAGCAGCCGTGATCCTGGGGCTGCGACTGATTCCGGCGCGCTGCAGCGCCCCTGGATGTTCGGCTACCCCAGCCCGGCGTGGTTCGAGACCGAGCTCGCGCCCGAGCGCACCGGCTGAGCGACTGATGCCCGCGGGTGGCGCGGCGCGGCCCGGCGCCGACGACTTCCTGCCACCAGCGCGCTCGCCGTCCCTGAGCGCCCTGCGCCGGGCCGCGGCGTCGTGCCAGGGCTGCGAGCTGTACGCGGACGCCACCCAGACCGTCTTCGGGACCGGCCGGGCCACCGCCCGGCTGCTGTTCGTCGGCGAGCAGCCGGGCGACGTCGAAGACGTGGAGGGCGCCCCGTTCGTGGGGCCGGCGGGCCGAGTGTTCGCCCGCGCACGCCGCGCGGCCGGCCTGGACGCGATCCCGACCTACGTCACCAACGCCGTGAAACACTTCCATTTTCGCCGCGAGGGCAACCGCCGGCTGCATCAATCGCCGCAGGCCGGGCACATCGCGGCCTGCCGGCCCTGGCTGCGGGCCGAAGTGGCCGCCGTCGATCCCGAGATCATCGTGTGTCTCGGCGCGGTCGCGGCGAAAGCCGTCCTCGACAACACGGTGCGGGTCCTGCGCGACCGCGGTGCGCTCTTCGAACGCGATGGCGCCGTCGGTCCGGGCCGCTTTCTGGTCACGGTGCATCCGTCATCGGTGTTGCGCACGCCGGCGCCCGAGCGCGACGCGGCCTTCGCCGCGCTCGTGGCCGACCTCGAGGTCGCAGCGGCGGTCCTGCGCTGAGTACCGCGGGGTGATCAACCGGTCACTTGCGGCCGACGGCCTTGGCGAGTTCGGCCTTGTTCATCGACGACCGGCCGGGAACGTTCTTCTTCCGCGCCTCGGCGTAGAGCTGATCCCGCGTCCGGCCGGCCGAACCCGAGTGCGAGCGTAGGCCGCCGCGCCGGCCGGACGAGATGTCGTCGGTCGACGTCTTGCTGCGCTGCTTCGCCTCGCCCGAGCGAGCCCGCGCCTTGTTCACGGTGCGCGCCGCGATCTCCTTGGCGGTCTTCTCGGAGCGGCCGCGGTCCTCGAGCCCCTCCTTGATGTCCTCGTACTGCCGTTCCCGCTTCTTGCTCCACGCCTGCTGCGGCATCGCCGGCTCCTTTCCGATCATGAGCGGCTTACCCAGATCCGGGCCGGTTATCGAAGCTCAGAGCTCGCCGATCGCGCTCTGGTCGAGATGGGCGAGCAGGTCGGCCGGATCGGTCCAGATCTCCACCGCCCCGGAACCCCGCAGCGCGTCGGCCGGGGTGCCACCACAGGTGAGCCCGATGAACGTCACGCCGGCCCGCTGCGCCGCGTGCCCGTCCCACACCGCATCCCCGACGAAGACGACCCGCTCGGGGTCGAGCCCGGCGCGGTGGAGCGCCGCCTGCAGGATGTCGGGCTCGGGCTTGCCGGATTCGGCGTCGTCGGAGCTGGTGGCCGCGGCGATCGCGTCGTCCGCATCGAGGACCGAGCGCAGCGCGGCCAGCTCGTCGTCCGCGGCCGAGGAGGCCAGCACGACGGCCAGCTTCCGCTCGGCGCAGGCCCGCAGCAGGTCGGCTGCGCCGGGTAGCGGCGAGAGGCGCCCCCACCACTGCTTGTAGAGCGCCTTGTGCGCCGCGTCGAGCGCGTCGTCCTCGTCGTGATCGCGCGTATCGCCGAGCAGGTCGGCGAGCAGCTTCTCGCTCGACATCCCGATGGCGTGGTGCACGTCGGCCATCGTGACCACGTGCCCGTCCTGGCGCAGCGCCTCGCCCCAGCAGACGGCGTGCACGAAGGTGGTGTCGACGAGGGTGCCGTCGACGTCGAACAGGACGCCGGACTTCGGCCGACGGCTCACGCCGAGGCGCTGTCGACCAGCAGCAGCTGATCGAGGCCGGCCACGGCGAACAGCCGCTGCAGGCGGGACGGGACGCCGGTGAGGATGAGCGAGCCGTGCTCGCCGCGGCAGCGGTCGCTGGTCGCCACCAGCGCGCCGATGGCAGTCGAGTCCATGAAGGTGACGTCGCGGGCGTCGATCCGCAGGACCCGACGGCCCTCGTCGAGGTGGCGGTCCAGCTCGGCCCGAAGCTCGGCTGCGTTGGCGAGGTCGAACTCCCCGCGGAGCGCGATGGCAGCGCGCCAGTCGTCGCTGGCGGTGGTCTCGACCGTGGTCATCTTCTCGACCCGGTCGAAGAACACGATGGTGGTTTCTGCTGTCACTGCCGAACCTTCCGGCCAACCGCCTGCGGATTTGAGGCGGCAACCGCCGGCCCCCACGGCCTGCGGCAAATGCGAGGTTACCCCGATTCGGCGCCCATACACCTATGAGTGGGAATCGGGCGGGCCGCCCGCCCGGATACGCGCGGCGCGGCGGGGGGAACGCTGATCGAGTGCTAGGACTACCGGACATGATCCACGCCTGCCTGTTCGATCTCGACGGGGTGCTGACCGATACCGCCGCCGTCCACCGCAAGGCGTGGGCCGCCACGTTCGACCCGGTGCTCAAGGCGCACGACCAGGCGCCGTTCACCGAAGCCGACTACGAGCACTACGTCGACGGCAAGCCGCGGTCGGACGGCGTCCGCGACTTCCTCGCCTCCCGCAAGATCGACGTCCCGGAAGGCGGCGACGGCGACGCCCAGGACGCTGAGACCGTGTATGCGATCGGCCGAGCGCAAGAACGCCGACGTGCTGGCCCGGATCAAGTCCGACGGGGTCGCGGTCTTCCCGGGTTCGGCGAAGTACCTCGAAGCGGCCGCCGCGGCCGGCCTGCGCCGGATCGTGGTGTCGTCGAGCGCGAACACTGAGGACGTGCTGCGGGTGACGGGGCTGGATCGCTTCGTCGAGGACCGGGTCGACGGCGTCACCATCGCCCGCACCGGGATGCCGGGCAAGCCCGCCCCAGACTCCTTCCTGGCCGGCGCCGACCGGGCCGGCGTCGAACCGTCACGAGCCGCGGTGTTCGAGGATGCGACCGCCGGGGTCGAGGCCGGCCGGCGCGGCGGCTTCGGCTTCGTGGTCGGCGTCAATCGCCACGACGATGCCCACGCCCGCGATCTGCACGAGCACGGCGCCGACATCGTCGTCCGCGACCTGGCCGAGCTGCTGTGAGCAAGGCTCGCGGTCAGGCCATCCAGGACGGCGGGCGGTTTCCGGCCGAGCCGTGGCGGCTGCGTGAGATCGAGCTCGACCAGTCGGCCCTGGCCCAGAGCGAGTCATTGTTCGCCCTATCCAACGGCCACATCGGCGTGCGCGGCAACCTCGACGAGGGCGATCCGTACGGCCTGCCGGGTACGTATCTCAACTCGTTCTACGAGACCCGGCCGCTGCCGTACGCCGAAGCGGGCTACGGCTATCCCGAGTCGGGTCAGACCGTCCTCAACGTCACCAACGGCAAGCTGATCCGGCTGCTGGTCGATGACGAACCGTTCGATCTGCGCTACGGCGCGATCGAGTCGCACGAGCGGGTGCTCGACCTGCGGCGCGGCGTGCTCGAGCGCGACGTCGTGTGGTGCTCCCCCGCCGGCGCGCGGGTCCGCGTCCGCAGCACCCGGCTGGTGTCTCTGACCCGGCGCTCGATCCTGGCGATCGACTACCGCGTCGAGCCGGTGGACGCCGGCGTGCGCGTGGTCGTCCAGTCCGAACTGGTGGCCAACGAGCCGACCCCGCCCCAATCCGGCGACCCGCGGGTCACCGCGGCGATCGAGAACGCCCTCGAAAGCGTCGACCACGGCGGTGTCGACCGGCGGGCGCTGCTCATGCACCGCACCCGATCGAGCAAGCTGCAACTCGCCGCCGCCATGGACCATCACCTCGACGCCACCGGCGACGTGGTCACCGAGCTGGCCACCTACCCGGACTGGGCCCGGCTCACCGTAGCGACGGAGCTCGCGCCGGGCGACTCCCTGGGACTCACCAAGTTCGTCGCCTACGGGTGGTCGAGCCAGCGGTCGGCGCCGGCGCTGCGCGACCAGGTCTCGGCCGCGCTGACCAGCGCGCTCGACGCCGGCTGGGCCGGGGTCGTCGCCGAGCAGGAAGCGGCCTTCGACGAGTTCTGGGCCGGGGCCGACGTCGAACTCGACGGCCCGGTGGCGATCCAGCAGGCGGTCCGGTTCGGGATCTTCCACGCGTTCCAGGCCGGCGCCCGCGCCGAGCAGCGCGCGATCCCGGCGAAGGGCCTCACCGGGCCGGGGTACGACGGCCACGCGTTCTGGGACACCGAGTCGTTCGTGCTGCCACTGCTCAGCGCCACCGCCCCCCGCGCCGCCGCCGACGCCCTACGATGGCGGAACTCGACGATGGATCTGGCCCGCGAGCGAGCCAAGACCTTGCGCCAGGAGGGCGCGACCTTCCCGTGGCGCACGATCCGCGGTCAGGAGTGCTCGGCGTACTGGCCGGCCGGTTCGGCCGCCATGCACGTCAACGCCGACATCGCGGTGGCCGCCGCTCGGCATCTCTGGTGGACCGGGGACGAGGGCTTCGGCCGCGAGTGCGCGCTGCCGATCCTGGTCGAGACCGCGCGGCTGTGGAGGTCGCTGGGCTACGAGGGTGCCGACGGCCAGTTCCACATCGACGGGGTGACCGGGCCGGACGAGTACAGCGCGCTGGCCGACGACAACGTCTACACGAACCTGATGGCGGCGCGGAACCTGCGAGCCGCCGCCGCGGCCGTGCGGCGCTGGCCCGAGGACACCGATGCGGAGCCGGATGAGGCGGACGCGTGGGTGCGGGCGGCCGACCTGATGGCCGTCCCGTACAGCGAGCGGCTGCGCGTGCACGAGCAGTCGCGCGGCTTCACCTCGCACGAGGTGTGGGACTTCGAACAATCGGCGCGCGACCAGGAGTACCCGCTGTTGCTGAACGCGCCCTACTTCGATCTCTACAGCCGGCAGGTGGTCAAGCAGGCCGATCTGATCCTGGCGATGCACTGGGCCGGCGACGTCTTCACCGCCGAGGAGAAGGCGCGGGCGTTCGCCTACTACGAGCCGTTGACCGTCCGCGACTCGTCGCTGTCATCGTGCACCCAGGCCGTCCTGGCGGCCGAGGTCGGCCATCTCGACCTCGCCGCCGACTACTTGGCCGAAGCTGCGCTGATGGATCTGCACGACGTGCAGCACAACGCCAAGGACGGCCTGCACATCGCGTCGCTGGCCGGTGGATGGCTGGCCGTGGTCGCCGGCTTCGGCGGGATGCGCGACAGCGGTGAGCAGCTGCTGTTCCGGCCGCAACTTCCGCCCGGCTGGCGACAATTGCGCTTCTCGGTGCGGCTGCGCGGGCAGCGGTTGCACGTGGACATCACGCCCGGGCGGGTGGATTACTCGCTCGTCGGCGACGAGGCGGTGCAGCTGATCCACTGCAATGGCAAGCGGCGCGACGATGTCACGATCAAGCCCGGCAAGTCGGTGACCCGCAAGTGGCGCTCGGCCCGCCCGCTGACACCCCGGCCGACCCAGCCGGTCGGCCGCGAGCCGCGCCCCGCGCCGGCTACCGACAACTGAGTCCCGGCCGCAGAGACAATCGCAACCATGGAACCGGCCCGCACCCCGCGTCCGCCGTACACGGCGGTCATCTTCACCTCCGTGCGCACCGACGGCGAGGACGCCGAGTACGCGGCGACCGCGGACGAGATGGAGCGGCTGGCCGCGGTTCAACCCGGCTATCTCGGCATCGAGAGTGCCCGGCAGGGCCTGGGCATCACCGTGTCCTATTGGACGAGCCCGGAGCATGCGCGGGCCTGGAAGACCGTCGCCGAACACCGGCTCGCGCAGCAACGCGGGCGCGCGGTCTGGTACCGCACCTATCGCGTGCGGATCGCCACGGTCGATCGCGACTACGGCCCAGCCGGATGACGCGGCTGGGGCGGTTGCTGCGCGGCCTGGCCACGCCCCGCGCCGCGCTGCTCGTGGGGCTCGTCCTCGCGTTCACCGTGGTGCTCGTCGTGGTCGAGACGCAATGGGGACCCGTGCACCGGCTGGATCGCCGCGTGGACGACTCGCTCAACCGCGCCCTGCAACACCGGCCGGGGCAGGTGACGTTCTGGAAGGACGTGAGCCTGGTCCTGCACCCGACCGTGCTGCGGATCGTCGCCGCGGTGGCGGTCGTGGCGCTGTGGCTGCGGCGGCAGCGGCTCGCGGCCGTGTTCGTCGTCGTGACGATGGCCGGCGCGGCCGTGATCGAGACCGTGGCCAAGCTGCTCGTGGGTCGGGGCCGGCCGGTGCTGCTCGACCCGCTCGCCCACGCGAGCGGGAAGTCCTTCCCGAGCGGGCACGCCATGACGTCGTTCGTCGCCTTCGGCCTGCTCGTCCTGCTCGTCCACCGTCGAGCGCGGGTCGCGGCCGCCGCGGCGGCGCTGGTGCTGGTGCCGCTCGTCGGCTTCAGCCGGCTGGCGCTGGGCGTGCACTACCTGAGCGACGTGCTCGGGGCCTGGCTGCTGGGCGGGGCCTGGCTGCTGGTCGTCCACTGGATCTTCCAGAGCCGCGCCCCGGACCGATCGCTGATCGGCCCTCCTCGTCGGTGATCATCTCGCCGGAAACCCGCCTGTGGGCGGGCTTCCGGCGAGATGATCAATACTCTCGCCGGGATGCGCAACGGTCAGTAACATCCTCGCTCGACGACTGACGGGAGCGTGGCAATGCGGATCTATCGACCGATGGCCATCGGGGCCTTCGTCCTGCTGAGCAGCATCGCCGGCGCGGTGGGACGCGCCGCCGCGGCCGGGCCACTTCCGCCCCCGACGATCGCCGGTTCCAGCCTGATGAACGGCGGCATGCCGTGCTCCACCGCCAAGGCCCACCCGATCGTCCTCGGGTACTTCGCCACCGAACTCGCGGCCGTCGGACGGGACCGGAATCCGCCGTACACCAGCGGCTTCGACTATACGTTCCAGGTGTGGCCGGTGTCCGACCCGGCCGCAGTCACGACGGTGGACTACGAGGCGTTCTCGCCCGGCGCGCTCGGCCGCGGTCATCTCGCCGACGGCGTTCTCACCTCGGGCGATTCCTACCGCTGGCGGGTGCAGGTGGCTGATGACAACGGGACGTCCGCCTGGTCTAAGACCTGCACGTTCACCTACGACGCGACCGCGCCGTCCATGCCGTCCGTTTCCTCCGACAACTATCCCGCCGACGGCGTGGGGGCGCTCGGCGAGCCGGCCCGGTTCACGTTCAGCGGTCACGGTGACCACGACATCGCCGGGTTTGAGTACGGGTGGGGCGATCTGCCGGTCCCGGTGTGCAGCTACAGCGGACCGCTGGGGCAGCTGGTCTGTCCCGACCCGCTCGCCGCACCAGACGTCGTGCGGGCGGACGCACCGGGCGGGACGGCGGCAGTGGTCCTCAACCCGCCCGACGCCGGCCCGCAACGGCTCTACGTCGCTGCGCTCGACCGGGCCGGCAACCGGTCGTCGACGATCACGTACGAGACGTTCGTCCCGTTCTCCGGGCCCGCGGCCCGGGCGGCCAACAGCGGTCCGGTGTGCGGCAACGTGATGCGAGCGGTGTTCAGCCCGCACCCGGGTGTGACCGGAGTCGTCGCGTACCGGTACTCGTACCCGAACGGCACCACCAAGACCGTGGCGGCCGACGCGCACGGTCACGCGCGCGTCACCCTGCGCTTCACCGGCTCGTTCCTCTTCCTCGAGGTCCGCAGCGTGAGTGCCAACGGCTTCGTGTCGAGCGCCGGTCAGCTGTTCGCCGACACGAACCTGCACGCCGACGTGCAGTCGGACGCCTATCCCAACGACGGCCAACCGCACGGCGGCGTCGGGGTACCCGGCACCTTCACCTTCGCTCCGCCGCCGAACGGCGTCGGCACGGCGGCGTACCGCTACCAGTTCAACGGCGGGCCGAGTCAGACCGTCGCCGCCGACCCCAGCTCGAATGTCGCCTCGGTGGAGTTCACGCCGACGGCTCCGGGGTCGCAGACCTTGACTGTGGTCGCAATGGCCGATGACGGCTCCGGGGACTCGTGCGCGGCGTCGTACGACTTCGTGGTCGGCGGCTGAGCGGCGTCGAATCAGGCGCCGGTCAGCTCGACCAGGCGGGCGACGAGGTCGGGGTCGGCCTCCATGAAGATCACCCGGTTGAGCTCCTCGAACATCTGTCGCAGGCGCCTGAGGTCGACCGGGTGCTCGCGCTGCTGGATGCCGACGAGCACGTTCATCGCGATCCGGCCGAAGAGCCGGGCCCGGGCGCGATCGATCCCGAGCGCAGCGATGGCGTCGACGGTGTGCCGCTCGCGCCGCTTGTCGACCCGCGCCGTCACCTCGGCCACCTCGGGGTTGCTGCGGCCCCACGCCCGGATGGCGGCCTCAGGGCCGTGCGGCAGCCCGACGCCCAGGTCGGTGAGAGTCAGGATGCGCAGCGTGGGATCGGGCTGGGCCTTCGAGATGGCGATCAACCGCTCGCTGTGCTCGGTCTCCCAATAGGCGAGCAGCTGCCCCACGAACCCCGGCATGCCACCGAAGTGGTGATAGAACGAGCCCTTCGTGACGTCGAGCCGCTCGCACAGCACCGCGATCGTCATGGCCTCACTGCCGTAGTCGCCCAGCACCGACAGGGCCTCGCGAAAGTAGTCCTCCGCGGTCAAGCGCTCCACACGACCTCCACCTCGTTGGTGTCGGCCCCATCGTGTCATCCGTTCGTCACGGTCGGGTCGGACGCGCCAGAGGGTCAGCGCCCCGCGGCGTAGCCCTGGGCCCCGCGCGGGTTGGCTCCGGCGCGGAGGAATCCGTCCGATCCTCGGCTCACCGCCGACAGCCGGCCCAGTGACCAGCCGTCCACCTCGGTGACGTCGTGCCCGCGCCGGCGGAGCTCGGCCAGGGTGGCCGGCCCGAGCCGGGACTCGGCCACCACCCCGCGCGGCGACGCCTCGCGGGGATAGAACGACGACGGGAAGTGCGTGCTGTGCCAGGTCGGCGCGTCGATCGCCGCCTGCAGATTCAGCCCGAAGACGGCATGGAACAGGAAGAACTGCAGCTGCCACTGGTCCTGCTGATCGCCGCCCGGCGTGCCGAACGCGAGATAGGGCTCACCGTCGCGCAGCGCGAATGACGGCGACAGCGTCGTGCGCGGCCGCTTGCCCGGCGCGATCGAGTTGGGCAGCCCGGGTTGCGTCCAGAACATCTGGGCCCGCGTGCCCAGGCCGAAGCCGAGCGCCGGGATCACCGGCGAACTCTGCAGCCAGCCGCCGCTCGGCGTCGCCGAGATCATGTTGCCGAACCGGTCGACCACGTCGATGTGGCAGGTGTCGCCGCGGGTCGCACCGCGCGCGTCGACGACCGGCTCGATGCTGACGGTCGGCTCCCCCACGCCCGCTGCGGACTGGCCGGTGACCGGGTCGGGCAGCAAGGCGATGCGCCCGTCCGGTGTGCCGGGGCGCAGCTCACCGCTGGCCTCGGCCCCGATCAGCCGCCGCCGCTCGTCGTTGTAGGCCGAGGAGAGCAAGGTGTCGAGCGGCACGTCGGCGACGTCGCCGTAGAAGGCCTCGCGATCGGCGAAGGCGAGCTTCGCGCACTCGAGCACGGTATGGACGAGCTGCGCGTCGGCCGGCCCGGTGTCGGCCAGGTCGAAGCCGGCGAGCAGCGCGAGCTGTTGCAGCAGCACCGGTCCCTGACCCCAGGCCTGGGTCTTGGCGACCCGGTACGCCCCGAAGTCCAACCAGGCCGGCGCCTCGATCGGCGTCTGCCAGCCGGCGAGGTCGTCGGCGGTGAGCAGCCCGGCGTGCGCCGTGCCGCTGGTGTCCATCGCCGGTACCCGGACGAACGCGTCGATCGCATCGGCGACGAAGCCGCGGTAGAACGCGTCCCGCGCGGCCGCGATACCGGCGCTCGCGATCCGCCCCGGCCGCCGCGTTGCTGATGCGCTCGTAGGTATCGGCGAGCACCGGGTTGGTCAGCCGGCTGCCCGGCACCGGCACCGCCCCGCCGGGCAGGTACACCGCCGCCGAGGTCGGCCAGTGCTCGGTGAACAGCTGCTCGACGGCGCCGATCGTGCGCGGCGATCGCCGGCAGCACCGGATAGCCGCGGCGGGCGTAGCCGATCGCCGGGGCCAGCACGTCGGGCAGCGGCAGCGTGCCGTAGCGCTCGAGCAGGGTGAGCCACGCGTCGAACGCGCCGGGCACGCAGGCGGCCAGATGCCCGGTGCCGGGGACGAGGTCCAGCCCCAGCGCGGCGAAGTGTTCGCACGTCGCCCCGGCCGGCGCCGGCCCCTGCCCGGCCACCACGACGATCTCGTCCGAGCCGGCGACGCGCACCAGCATCGGCACCTCGCCGCCCGGGCCGTTGAGGTGCGGCTCGACGACCTGCAGCGTGAACGCGGCCGCCACGGCGGCGTCGAAGGCGTTGCCGCCCCGCTCGAGCATCGACATCCCGACGGCCGAGGCCAGCCAGTGCGTGGATGCCACCATGCCGAAGTCGCCGGTCAGCTCCGGCCGCGTCTGGGTCACCCCTCAATCAATACCCTCATGCCATGCAGCTTGCCGACATCGCCGTCCCGAACAGCCCGGCGGCCACCGCCGCGCTCGAGGTGGTCAGCACCTACTCGCCGCCCGCCCTGGTCAACCATTGCGAGCGCGCTTACCTCTTCGCGGCGTCGCTGGGCGAGGTCGACGGCCTCGCGATCGACCACGAGCTGTTGTACGTGGCATCGATGCTGCACGACCTGGCGCTGGAACCGGCCTTCGACAGCCACACCGTGCCGTTCGAGGTCGCCGGCGGCGACCTGGCCTGGGTGTTCGCCGCCGGCGCCGGGTGGCCGCCCGCGCGGCGGGCCCGGGCGGCCGGGATCATCGTGGCGCACATGCAGGGCACCGATCCGGCGGTCGATCCCGAAGGGCATCTGCTTGACCTGGCGACCGGGCTCGACATCTCCGGCCGCAATCTCGAGCGCTGGCCGGACGGGCTGCCGGCGCAGATCGTGGCCGCCTACCCGCGCCTCGATCTAGGCCCGCGCTTCGTGGCCTGTTTCGAGGACCAGGCCGCACGCAAGCCCGCCAGCACCGCCGCGGACGCGGTGCGCACCGGCATCGCCGGACGCATCGCCGCGAATCCCCTCGAGCAGCTCTAGGGGCGGTAGCGGTAACCCATGCCGGGCTCGGTGATCAGGTAACGCGGCCGGCTCGGCTCCGGCTCCAGCTTGCGGCGCAGCTGGGCGAGATAGATGCGCAGGTAGCTCGGGTCGGTATGTTCGGACGACCCGCGCACCGCCGTCAGCAGCGTGTCGCTGCTGACCAGCTTCCCCGGCCGGCGCAGCAGGACGTCGAGGATCTTCCACTCGGTCGGGGTGAGATGCACCGGTGTCCCGTCCGCCGCCGTCGCCGTGGACAGCCCCAAATCGATCTCGACCGTGCCGACGGTGGCGACGACGGTCTCGTCGGGCGTCGCCGCCCGCCGGCTGGTGGCCCGCAGTCGGGCGAGCAGTTCTTCCATGCTGAAGGGTTTGGTGACGTAGTCGTCGGCGCCGAGGTCGAGCGCCTCGACCTTGTCGGCGCTGCCGCTGCGGGCCGACAGCACGATGATCGGCGTCGATGAGTACTCGCGCACGGCCCGGATCACGTCGGCGCCGGACATGTCCGGCAGACCGAGATCGAGGACGACGACGTCGTGGCGGTGGTCGGCCAGCGCGGTGAGGGCCCGCGTGCCGGTCTCGGCCTCCGTCACCGCATAGCCGCGGGCGACCAGATTCATGGCGAGCGCGCGCAGCAGCGGACGCTCGTCCTCCACCACCAGGACCCGGGTCATGCCGGCCCGGCCGCAGTCAGGGCGATGACGACCGTCGCCCCGCCGCCCGGGGTCGGCTCGGCCGACACCTCGCCGCCCATCGCCTCGGTGAACCCGCGGGCGATGGCCAGCCCCAGCCCCACGCCGGCGCCGTTGGCCGGGCTGTCGTCGGTGCGCTGGAACGGCCGGAAGACCGCCTCGGCGGCGGCCGCCGGGATGCCCGGCCCGCGATCGATCACGCGTAGCTCGACCCGGCCGCGGTGCGCGCTGCCGGCCACCCGCACCCGGCTGCCGGGCGGCGCGTAGCGCACCGCGTTCTGCACCACGTTGGCCACGACCCGCTCGAGCAGACCGGCATCGGCCAGTACCTCGGGCAGGTCGGACGGGACGTCCACGTCGACCGCGGCGTGCGGGTCGGCGTGATCGAGCGCCCGCGCGACCACGTCGTCGAGGCCGACCGGCCCGGGCATCACCGGCAGCGCTCCCACCTGCAGCCGGGACAGGTCGAGCAGGTTGGTCACCAGATCGGTCAGGCGGTCGAGCGCGTCCTCGGCCGTCGCCAGCAGCTCCGCGCGGTCGGCCTCGGTCCACGGCACCTCGGGCGCGCGCAGGCTCGACACCGCCGCCTTCGCCGCCGCGATCGGGGTGCGCAGATCGTGGCTGACCGCGTTCAGCAGCGCGGTGCGCTGGCGATCGGACTCGGCCAACGGCTCGGCGGCGCGGGCCGCGGCGGCCAGTTCCTGCTGGCGGTAGGCCACCGCGACGTGCGCGGCGAACGCGCCGAGCACGCGCTGGTCGCCGCCGGCCAGGCGGTGCCCGCACAGCGCCAGGCTGAGGTTGTCGCCCACCTGCACCGCGGCATCCGCCGCCCCCGGGTCGGCCGGCGGCGACGGCCCGGCTGTCGCCACCGCCGTCCACTCGCGCGATTCCGGGTCGTGCCGGAACAGGGCCGCGGCGTCCATCGCGAACGTCTCGCGCACCCGATCGAGCAGCGCCGGCAGCGCCTGCTCGCCGCGCAGCAGGCTGCCGGCGAACGTGGACAGCGTTTCGGCTTCGGCGGCGGCCCGCGCGGCGAGCACCGAGCGGCGGGCGGCGAGATCGACCACGCGCGACACCAGCACGGCGATGAGCAGGAAGATCACCACGGCGACGATGTTGGACGGCTCGTCGATGGAGAAGGTGTGGGTCGGCGCCACGAAGTAGTAGTTGAGCAACAGGCTGGCGGCGACGGCGCTGAGCAGCGCCGGATAGAAGCCGCCGATCAGGCTGGTGAGGACGACGACCAGCAGGAACAGCGGCACGTCAGCCGGGAAGCCGAGATCAGGACGCAGCGCGGTGGCCACCGCGGTGAGGGCCGGCAGCAGCACCGCGGCGGTGGCCAGCCCGGCCACTCGGCGCCGCGTCGTCAGCCCGCCGGTAAGCCGCGGCAGTCGCAGCCGCCCGCGCCCCGAGTAGTCGTGGGTCACGAGGTGGACGTCGATGTGGCCGGACAGCCGCGTCACCGTCGCCCCGGTGCCCGGACCGGTCAGCGCGGCGGTGAGCCAGTGCCGGCGTGAGGTGCCGAGCACGATCTGGGTGGCGTCCACCCGCCGGGCGAAGTCCAGCAACGCCGGCGCGACCGCGTCCCCGACGACCGAGTGGTACGAGCCGCCCAGCGATTCCACGAGCAAGCGCTGGCCGGTCAGCGCCGCGATCGACGGGCCGGACAGGCCGTCGCTGCGGGCGACGTGCACCGCCAGCAGCTCACCGCCGGCCGTGCGCGCCGCGATGCGGGCCGCCCGGCGGATGAGCGTGTCGCCTTCCGGGCCGCCGGTGAGCGCGACGACCACCCGCTCCTTGGTCTCCCACGTGCCGCTGATGCCGTGTTCGGCGCGGTAGCGCTGCAGCCCTTCCTCGACCGAGTCGGCGAGCCACAGCAGCGCCAGCTCGCGCAACGCGGTGAGGTTGCCGACCCGGAAGTAGTTGCCGAGCGCCGCATCGACCTGCTCGGGGCGGTAGATGTTGCCGTGGGCCATCCGCCGCCGCAGCGCCTCGGGCGACATGTCGACCAGCTCGATCTGCTCGGCCGCGCGCACCACCGAATCCGGCACCGTCTCGTGTTGAGCGACGCCGGTGATCTGCTGCACCACGTCGTTGAGTGACTCGAGGTGCTGGATGTTCAACGTGCTGATGACGTCGATGCCGGCGGCGAGCAGCGCCTCGACGTCCTGCCAGCGCCGCTCGTGCGGACCGGAGCCGGGCACGTTCGTGTGCGCGAGCTCGTCCACCAGCGCGACGGCGGGTCGGCGGGCCAGCACTGCCGCCAGATCCATCTCCTCGAACCGTGCCCCGCGGTGGACGACGGCGGCTCGGGGAACGGCGGGCAGGCCGTCGAGGCACGCGGCGGTGTGCTCCCGGCCGTGGGTCTCGACGAAGGCGACCACGACATCGGTGCCGCGGGCCAGCCGGCGCCGACCCTCGTCCAGCATGGCGACGGTCTTGCCGACACCGGGCGCGGCACCGAGATAGATGCGCAGCGTGCCGCGTCTCATGGTGCGCATCCCTTCCTCGTCGTCCAGTGTCCGCTGCCGGGCGGGTGACGTCGACGCCGGACCGGCTACTTGGCCGCGACGGGGTACCGGCGGTCGAGCGCGAGGTTGAGCTGCAGCACGTTCACCCGCCGCTCGCCCAAGAAGCCGAGACCGCGTCCGCGCTCGTACTGCGCGACGAGCGCCGCGACCTGGGCCACGGTGACCCCGCGGGTGCGGGCGACAAGCCGTTCCTGGATCCGGGCGTACGCCGCACTGATGTCGGGATCGAGCCCCGAGCCCGATGCGGTCACCGCGTCGGCCGGGACGACCGGGTGCGCCGGCGCCGACCCGCGCACCACCACGACCTTGCCCTTCGCGTAATCGGCGCCGAAGCGCGCGCACTGCACGGGCACGCCGCGGTAGGTGGCGACGAACGGCCGCACCGGGCAGGCCTCGTTCAGGCTGACCACGCGGGTGACGGCGCCGTGATACCCCGGAGCGGCGTAGAACACCGCCAGCGCCGCCCCGACCCCGCTCGCCGTGCAGTACGGCCGCGCTCCGTCCACGCCGTCCAGCCGGCCGATCGCCGCGCTGCGGGCGCACACCTGGGTGAGCAGGCTCGGCGTTCCGGCGTCGCCCTTGACCGACGGGTCGGTCAGCGTGTCGACCACCGATTCCGGGCCGAGATTGCTCGCCCCGCTGGCGGTCGGGTCGTAGCCGCCGGCCGACGGTCGGCTCTGGAAGTACTGCGGCAGCGGCCGTCCGGCGCTGTCGGTGAAGCTCTGGCCGAGCAGCGCCGATCCCACGACGGTGTGACCGGCCTTGACCAGCGACCCGTCGGCCCGGCTCTTCAGCCCGGGCACCTGGGCGATCGCGGTGATCAGCAGCGGGTAGGCCACCCCGCAGATCACGGTGAAGACGAGCAGCATCCGCAGCGACGCGGACAGCTGACCAGCGGTTCGAGCGAGCGAAGACATGGCAGGGTCACCGGATTCCGGGGATGAATTGGACGAGGAGATCGATCAGCTTGATGCCGGCGAACGGCACGACGATGCCGCCGAGGCCGTAGATCCAGAGATTGCGGCGCAGCATCGCGCTGGCGCTGGACGGCGTGTAGCGCACCCCGCGCAGGGCCAGCGGGATGAGGGCCACGATCACGACCGCGTTGAACACGACGGCGGAAAGGATCGCCGACAGCGGCGAGTGCAGCCGCATGACGTTGAGCTTGTCCAGTCCCGGGTACACGGCCGCGAACATCGCCGGAATGATCGCGAAGTACTTCGCCACGTCGTTGGCGATCGAGAAGGTGGTCAGCGCGCCGCGGGTGATCAGCAACTGCTTGCCGATCTCGACGATCTCGATCAGCTTGGTGGGGTCGGAGTCGAGATCGACCATGTTCCCGGCTTCCTTCGCCGCCGACGTGCCGGTGTTCATGGCGACGCCGACATCGGCCTGGGCGAGAGCCGGCGCATCGTTGGTGCCGTCGCCGGTCATCGCGACGAGCTTGCCGCCCTCCTGCTCACGCTTGATCAGCGCCATCTTGTCCTCGGGGGTCGCCTCGGCGAGGAAGTCGTCGACCCCGGCCTCGTCGGCGATCGCCTTGGCCGTCAGCGGGTTGTCGCCGGTGATCATCACCGTGCGGATGCCCATCCGGCGCAGCTCGCCGAACCGCTCGGCCATCCCGGTCTTCACGATGTCCTTGAGGTGGACGACCCCGAGCACGCGTGGGGGCGCGGTTCCGGTCCGCTCGGCGACCAGCAGCGGGGTGCCGCCGGACGCGCTGATGCCGTCGACCACCGGGCCGGCCTGCGGCGGCACCTGGCCACCGCCGTCGCGCACCCACGTCAGCACTGCTGTCGCCGCGCCCTTGCGGATGTCGCGGGGCGCTGCGGTGTCCAGCTCGGTCAGGTCCACCCCGCTCATCCGGGTCTGCGCGGTGAACGGCACCCACGTCGCGTGCCGCAGATCGGCCGGCGTGCGATCGGGCCGGCCGTGACCGGTCCGGGCCAGGGCCACGATCGAGCGGCCCTCGGGCGTCTCATCGGCCAGCGAGGACAGCTCGGCCGCGTCGACCAGCTCGGCCTCGGTGACGTCGCCGACCGGCAGGAACTCGCTCGCCTGCCGGTTGCCGATCGTGATCGTTCCGGTCTTGTCGAGCAGCAGCGTGTTGACGTCGCCGGCCGCCTCGACCGCCCGGCCGCTCATGGCCAGCACGTTGCGCTGGACGAGCCGATCCATGCCGGCGATCCCGATCGCCGACAGCAGCGCCCCGATGGTGGTCGGGATCAGGCACACCAGCAGCGACACGATGACGATCCCGGTGATGCCGTGCTGGTCGAGCGCCGCGGTGTTCGGCACGCCGGGTTGGGTCGCCTTGGCGAAGATCGCCAGCGGCTGCAGGGTCACGGTCGCCAGCAGGAAGATGATCGTCAGCGAGGCCAGCAGGATGTTCAGGGCGATCTCGTTGGGCGTCTTCTGCCGGCTCGCCCCCTCGACCAGCGCGATCATCCGGTCGATGAAGCTCTCGCCCGGCTTCTGGGTGATCTCGACGACGATGCGGTCCGACAACACGCGGGTGCCGCCGGTCACCGAGCTGCGGTCGCCACCGCTCTCGCGGATCACCGGAGCGCTCTCGCCGGTGATCGCCGACTCGTCGACGCTGGCGATGCCGTCGACGACATCGCCGTCGCCCGGGATCACGTCACCGGCCGCGCAGACCACGCGATCGCCGCGTTGCAGTTGCGGAGCGGGCACGGCCTCCTCGGCGCCGGCGAAGTTCTCGCGATCGACGAGCCGGCGGGCCACGGTGTCGGTCTTGGCCCGCCGCAGCGCGTCGGCCTGCGCCTTGCCGCGCCCCTCGGCGACGGCTTCGGCCAGGTTGGCGAACAGCACGGTGAGCCACAGCCAGATCACCGACAGCCACGCGAACACCGACGGATCGGCGATCGCGATGACGGTGGTGAAGGCGGCGCCGATCTCGACGAGCAACATGACCGGATTGGTGTAGAGCGTGGCCGGATTCAGCTTGCGCAGCGCATCGGGCAGCGCCTTCGACAGCATCGCGGCGGTGGTTGTGGTCGACATCAGTGCAGTCCCTCCGCGAGCGGACCCAGCGCCAGCGCCGGGAAGTAGGTGAGCGCGACGACGATCACGGTGACCCCGGTGAGCAGGCCGACGAACAGCCCGCGATGCGTCGGCAGCGTGCCCTCCGAGACGGGCACCGGCTGTTGTCGCGCCAGCGAGCCGGCCAGTCCGAGCACGAACACGATCGGCAGGAAGCGGCCGAGCAGCATGACGAGGCCGAGCGCGTCGTTGTACCAAACGGTGTTCACCGAGATGCCGGCGAACGCGCTGCCGTTGTTGTTGGCGGCCGAGGTGAACGCGTAGAGCACTTCGGACAACCCGTGCGAGCCGGTATTGAGCATGCTCGCCCGCTCACCGGGCAACGCCATCGCCAGGGCCGTGCCGATCAGCACCAGTGCCGGCGTCGTCAGCAGGTACAGCGAGGCGAACTTCACCTCCCGGCCGCCGAGTTTCTTGCCGAGGTATTCCGGGGTCCGGCCGACCATCAGCCCGGCGATGAACACCGTGAGCACGGCGAGGATCAACATGCCGTACAGCCCCGAACCGGTGCCGCCGGGAGCGACCTCGCCCAGCATCATGTTCACGAGCGTCATGGCGCCGCCGAGGCTGGTGTAGGAGTCGTGGAAGCTGTTCACGGCGCCGGTCGAGGTCAGGGTCGTGCCGGTCGCGAACACCGCCGAGTCGGGTACCCCGAAGCGCTGCTCGGTGCCCTCGGTCGCCGCGCCCACCGCGGTCGGCACCGTCCCGTGGTGCACGCCCTGGAAGGTCATCATCAGCACGACGCTGGTGATCGCGAGCAGGCCCATCACGGCCACGATCGCGTAGCCCTGCCGCTTGTCGCCGATCACCCGGCCGAAGGTGCGCGGCAGCGAGAACGAGATCGCGAGCAGCAGGAAGACCTCGAGCCAGTCCGTCCAGACCGTCGGGTTCTCGAACGGGTGCGCCGAGTTGGCGTTCATCGGCCCGCCGCCGTTCGTGCCCAGCTCCTTGATCACCTCCTGGCTCGCGTAGGGGCCGCCGGTGATCGTCTGCGTGCCGTGCGCGATCGTGTGCACGGTCTGGTAGTCGTGGAAGTTCTGGATCATGCCGGCGCCGACGAAGACGATCGCGAACACGATCGACACCGGTAGCAGGATGCGGATGCAGATGCGGGTGAGATCGACCCAGAAGTTGCCGAGCCGGTCGGTCCGGTTGCGCGCGAACCCCCGCACGAGCGCGATCGCCACGGCGATGCCGACCGCGGCGGACAGGAAGTTCTGCACGGCGAGGCCGGCCATCTGCACCACGTAGCCCAGCGCGTTCTCGCCCGAGTACGACTGCCAGTTGGTGTTGGTCACGAAGCTGGCGGCGGTGTTGAACGACTGGTCGGCGGTCATCTGCGGCACGGCGTAGGGATGGCCGAAATGGTGCTGCAGCCGCAGGAAGGCGTAGAGCGCGACCACGCCGGCGAAACTGAACGCCAGCACCGAGCGCAGGTAGGTCGTCCAGGTCTGGTCGGCGTCGCCGTCGATGCCGCCGGCCCGGTAGATCGCCCGTTCGAGCGCCAGATGCCGGCGCCCGGTGAGCACGCGCGCCATGTAGTCGCCGAACGGCTTGTGCACGATCACGAGCGCCGCGATCAGCGTGCCGAGAAATAGGATGCCGGCCCAGGTATCGGACATCAGAACTTCTCGGGGTAGAGCAGCGCGATGATCAGGAAGACGGTTATGCCGATCGCCAGGATCAGGCCCACCACGTTGGTCGCATTCACAGCTTCTCCGCCCCGCGCGCCACCAGCGCGAGAACCGCGAACACGGCGAGCGTCACGACGATCGCCCAGAAGTCACCCACGACGAACTCCCTTTCCGCCCGCCGGTTCGCGGGACACTCGGAAGTGAACGCCGCCCGCGGCCCGGAACCGGCGGTCCTCACGCGTTCATCGCGGCCCGTTCACGAGCTACGGACGGGCCAGAGACCGGCGCCACAGGGGCGTGAGCAACCCGTGAGGACGAGCCCGTTCCCGGTGGCGGCTGCCTAGCGTCGAGCCGTGAGCACGACCCTCGACGTCCGGCTCCCCGAAACCCGCCGCTACCGGCTCAAGCGGGTCCTGCTCGGGCCGCCGCTGGTCAACGCCGCGATGGACGACGAGAAGCTGTCGAAGAAGGCGGCGCTGGGCGTGTTGTCGAGCGACTGCATCTCGTCCTCGGCGTACGGCTCGGAAGAGATGCTGTTGATCCTGCTGCCCATCTTCGGCCTCGCCGGCTTCCACCTGCTGATGCCGTTGACGGCCGTGGTGCTCGGGCTGCTGGTGCTGACCACGCTCTCCTACCGCGAGGTCGTCATGATCTACACCCGCGCCGGCGGGTCGTACGTCGTCGCGCGCGAGAACTTCGGCCCCAAGGTCGCGCAGATCGCGTCGGTCGCGCTGCTGATCGACTACGTGGTGACGGTCGCGGTGCAGGCGGCGGCCGGGGTCGCCGCGATCGTCTCGATCTTCCCCTCGGCCCACCTGGGCAAGTGGGAACTGACCGTGATGACGGTGGCGATCGTGCTGCTGCTGGCCTACGGCAACCTGCGCGGGGTCCGCGAGGCCGGCAAGGCCTTTGCGTTCCCCACCTACTTCTTCGTGACCGCCGGCGGGCTCGTGGTGGTCGTCGGGCTGCTGCGCGAGCTGTTCGGTGACCTGCCCGTGATCGCCTACTCGGCACACGAGCGCAGCGCCGATCTGATCAACGTGCACGACAGCCACCACGCGATCTTCTCGGCCGCCGCGATCTTCGTGCTGCTCAAGGCCTTCGCCAATGGCGGGGCATCACTCACCGGTCTCGAGGCAATCTCGAACGGGGTGAGTGCGTTCAAGCCCGACGCCGGGCGCAACGCCCGTCGGACGCTGTCGACCATGAGCCTGATCCTCGGCAGCCTGGTGCTGGGCGTGTCGTTCCTGGCCTGGCAGACGCACGCGACCCCGTTCTCGAGCGGCACCCCGACCGTCATCAGCCAGGTGGCGCGAGCCGCGTTCGGCCCGGCATGGTTCGGGCACATCGGCTTCGTGCTGGTGCAGATCGCGACGGCCCTGATCCTCATCACCGGGGCCAACACGCCGTTCACCGGCTTCCCGTTCCTCGCCAGCTTCATCGCCGAGGACTCGTTCCTGCCGCGCCAGCTGACCCGGCGCGGGCACCGCCTCGCCTTCAGCACCGGGATCATGGTGCTGACCGCCCTCGCCATCGCGCTGTTGCTCGGCGTGGGCGCGAGCGTCGACAGCCTGATCCCGTTCTACGCGATCGGCGTCTTCACCGGCTTCACCATGGCCGGCCTCGGCATGGCCCGCTATCACCACACGCAGCGCGAGGCCGGCTGGCGCCACAAGCTCGCGATCAACGCCACGAGTGGTGTGGTGTCGGCCGTCGTCGTGCTGATCTTCGCCGTCGTCAAGTTCGGGGCCGGCGCCTGGCTCGTCGTGCTGCTGTTCCCGCTCGGGTGGGCCCTGCTGATGCGGCTCAACTCGCAGTACCGCTCCGAGGCGCGATCACTCGACCTCGCCACCTGGAACCGCCCCGATCAGGCCGAGGCACCGCACTACGGCCGGCACACCGTGCTCGTCCTGATCGACCGGCTCGATCTCGCCGTGTTGCGGGCGCTGCGCTACGCCGGCAGCCTTCGCCCCACCGACCTGCGCGTCGTGCACGTCGTGCTCGACGGTGCCGTCGCAGCCCGGCTGCAGAAGGAATGGATCGACCGGCGGCTCGGCGATCGCTACCCATTGGAACTCGTGGAGTGCGCCGACCGGCGCCTGGACCGCACGGTCGGTGAGCTCGCGTTCGACACCGTGATCGCCGACCGGGCCGAGGTGACGGTGCTGCTGCCCCGGCGCACGTTCCATCGCCTGTCGCAGCGGTTGCTGCACGACCGCACCGCGGACCGGATCGCCGAGGCCGTCGGCCGCATCCCGCACGTCGCGGCGACGATCGTCCCGTTCGACACCACGCTGGCGCCGGACACTATCGCGCGGCTGGAACAGCGCCGCGAAGAGGTGACGGCTGCGCCGGCGCTCGTCGCCCGCACCGACTGTGCCGACCTGCCCACGCACGCCGACGGCACCACACCGATCGGTGCCGTCGCTTGGCGGCAGAAGGTCACCGTGGAAGGACGGGTGAAGGCGGTGCAGCTCGGCGCCGCCGCCGGCCGCTCGCTCGAGGTCCAGCTCTTCGACGAGACCGGTGGCCTGCGGCTGCTGTTCATGGGCCGGACGCAGATCCCGGGCATCGAGTGCGGAGCAGTGGTGCGGGCGACCGGCCGGGTCGGCCGCTATCGCGATCACCTGGCCATCGCCAATCCGACCTACGAGCTGCTCGTGCCGGCCTGACTCGCCTGCCACCCGGACCAGCGCGCGACGTCGACCGCGAGCACCGGGCCGGGCGGCGGCTCGGTCTCGTAGATCGGGTAGCGGGCGGTGAGCAGTCGCAGGCCCTCGGCCGCCTCGTAACCGTCGACGACCCGCGCCACGCCGTCGGCCCGGGCCCACCACAGCGCTGACCAATCGTCCTCGTAGTGGTCGACGAGGATCGAGACGTCCGGATTCATTGCGATGTTGGCCAGCCGCCGCAGCGCGTTGGTCCGCTTCGGTTTCGCATCAATCGCGGAGTACAGGACATCCCCCGCGACGGCGAACACGATCGGCACGAGGTGAGGCAGGCCGCCAGCCGAGACCGTCGCCAGCCGGGCGACCCGGCCCGCGGCGAACCGCGCGCGGGCTTCCGCCGGAGTCATGCCGCCAGGCTAGGCCGGCCTCACTTCGGCACGACGGCGCGGGCGCGAATGGTGTCCGGCACCGTGTCGACGACCTCGAAGACCGGAACGGTCCTGGTGAAGAGGAGGTTTCCGTGGAAGTACTCGCGTTCCTCGGTGATCTGGGCGGTCCTGGTGTCGAACATGATGTTGCGGACGTCGCCAGGACGGCCGTCCGGATCGACGAACTCGAAATCCTGGACGGGGTGCCCGAACGAGTCCCGTGTGTCGTCGCCGAGTCGCACGTGCCCGAGGTGAGCCAGCACGTCGATCGCCGCCGAGCGAAGGGCCGAGGGGGCCAGTCCGCGCCGCACGATGTCGGCCACCGCGACATAGACCCGCTCGTCGGATGAGGTGGATCCGACCGAGTGCTCGCGCACGTACGCCTCGAGCGCCGCCGGATCAGTGGGCAGGTCGTCGAGGGACTGCGGTGCGGTCATGCCGTCGATCGGTTGCGGCCCGGCCGGCAGCTGCCACACCTCTACGTGGGCCGGGACGGTGGGCGTGCTCTCGGTGCGCAGTTGGTAGGTGAGCCCGTCGGCGCGCATCCAGTCCTCGAACCGGCTGTCCGCGGCAGGCTGGCCGGACAGCGCATTCTGGTGCTCGACGTCGACGAGGTGCAGGTACTGGTTGGGCCCGAGCTGGTCGACCGGACTCACCGCCGCGACGCGAGCCAGGTGATGCAGCGCCTGAACCGCAGCCGCTTGGTCGGCGGATCCGGGTGATCCCGCCGGAAGGATGGCTGGCACCGCCACGGAGGCGGCGGCCGCCAGCCCGGCCGCAGCGGCCAGCGCCAGGGCCCGCCGTCGACGGTTCGGGCGCATCACGGTGAGCAGGTGGTCGTCGCCGTGCGGCGTCGGGTCGGTGGCCAGCACCCGGCGAAGGACGGTGTCCCGCTCGGGCGACGGCCAGTGTGCGGACGGACGCAAGTCGGCGAGGCGTTCATCGAGGTCGACGGTCATGACGCGGTCTCCTGGGTGATGTGCAGGCGGGTAGAGGTCAGTGCGGGCGAGTCGCGTTCCTCCTCGGCCGCGAGTACTCGCCGCAGGCGGTTGCGGGCCCGGTGCAGGCGCAGCTCGAAGGCCCGGCGGCTGCAGCCCGCCACTTCCGCGGCCTGGCTGACCGACAACCCGTCCCAGCCGGTGAGCAGCACCGCTTCGCGTTCGCCCGGAGACAGACCGGCCAGTGCGGCGAGCATCGCGCGGCGCTCGATCGCGACGTCGTCCGCACCGGCGGACGCCGTGCTCGACCGCTGCAGGTTGGCCAGTTCGTCGGCGAGGCGGTGCCCACGAGCTATCCCCCGACGACGGTTGCCGATCGTGTTGCGGGCGACCGCCAGCAGCCACGGCAACGCGTCGTCGGGCACCTCATCGATGCGGCGCCACGCGACGAGGAACACGTCGGACACGACATCCTGCGCCGCGCTCGCGCCGACGTGCCGGCAGGCGTACGCGAACACCCGGATCGAGGTCTCGTCGAACAGCTGGCGCAGCCGATCCTCGCGCTGTCGTGTGCTCACACTACGTACTGTCCGGCACCGGGCAATACTTCTCACCCCGGCCGGCGCCGACCGGGAACCCGAGCCCGGGAAGGGTCAAATGCACCGGTAGTCGAAGGCCGTGCTCGCGGCTCGGCGCACGGGCGCACTGATCTCGACCGTGGCGGTGCCGTGGAATCGGCCGATGCCCTCCACGCGCCAGCGCAGGACGAGCGTCGAGGTGCGGCGGCCGTCGGGCACCGTCTGCCGCAGCGGGCCGCTAACCTGCCCGTCGCTGCGCCGCCACCGGTAACGGATGGTGCCGGGATCACCGTCGGTGCGGACGACGGCCCGCAATTCCGCAGTGCCGCCGCAGCCGATCGTCGCGGGCGGCGCCTCGGTCCGGACCGACGTCACGCCGAGCGCGCCCGGGCGATGCAGCCACCACCAGAGAATTGCGGCCAGAACCGCGACGAGCACCGCACCCGCCAGCCAGGTGGTGACCGAGCGGCGAGAGGCGGGGGCCGGGGCGGGGCCGGCGGCCGGCACCGGTTCGGCGACCGATTCCGGCTCGAGCGCCGGCACTCCCGGGCCGAACCGGATCACCGCGGACCCGTTCGGATCACCGGTCGCCGCGGCCTCGGTCAGCCGGTCCCTACGGCCGAGCACCGTTGCCGGGGCCGGATACTCGTCGTTCAGCATGTCGCGCTCGCGGTTCGCGGTTGGTTCGTCGCAGCGGGTGACGTCGTCACGGTCACCGACCAGGAGCCCGGGCAGGTGGCGAAGGGGTGGGTGCGCTGAATGGCGTACACGCCGCCGCCGGATTCACTGATCTGCTCGGACGTCCCGTCGCTGTACGCGAGGCGCACGGTGATCGGCTGTGGCCCGGCGGCGTAGATCGTCACGGTGACGAGGCCAAAGCTGTCGTCGGCGGTGAGGTCGGTCTTCTTGATCGTCACCTCGGCCGGCGGCACCGGGGTCGAGGGCGCCGGGCTGGAATGCGCCGGGGTCGAGGCGTGCGGCCGAGAACGTGTCGGCCCGCTCGGTGCGGGCGTGGGTGCGCGTCGCGTCGAGCGCCGGGGTCGGGCGCGGAGCCCCGGCCGGCCGGGTCACGTCCGGCGAGCCGGCGGACCGCGACGGATCCGTCGAGCGCGGTACGCCAGGCGGTCGGCGCGACGTCGGACCGGGCCGCGACGGCGACCCGCCGGTCGGGCTCGCCCCGGAAAGGGCACCGGCGGTCGCCGTGGCCAGCGTGGGGCGCTCGATCGCGGCGCGGGACTGCGCCCCGCCGGTGGCCGCGACGGCCGCACCGCCGACGGCCACGACGGCGGCACCGGCGGCGGCGATCCAACGGCCCCGGCCGAGCACGGTCAACGCGAGCGCCGACAGGCCGGTTGCGGCCACCGGCGTCAGCGGAAAGAAGGCGGCGAGCAGCAAGGCCAGGCGGCCGAGTTCACGGCGTCCGCGCTGCTCCCAGTCCGGGCCGTAACCATCTCGGGCGCAGATCTCGAGCCGGCCGAGGAGATCGCGAGCGGTCGCAGGACGGCGCGTGGGGTCCTTCGCCATCCCGGATGACACCAGAGGGCGGACCGATTCCGGGAGGTCATCGACCGGCGCCGGCGCGTTCAGGTGTTGGAGCCGAAGCGCGGCGAGCGAGTCGGATGCGTACGGTCGCCGGCCGGTCAGGCATTCGACGAAGACGGCGGTCGCCGCGTAGACGTCGGTCGCCGGGGTCGCCGGTGAGCCGGCCCACTGCTCGGGCGCCATGTAATCGGGGGTTCCGGCCGAGGGCATCTCCTGCCCGGCCCGAACGGCGATGCCGAAGTCGATCAGTTTGGTCGCCCCCGCGCCGGTGACCAGGACGTTGCCCGGCTTGTAATCGCGGTGGACGACGCCGTGATCGTGCGCAGCCGCGAGTCCGAGCAGAGATCCTTTCAGCACGACCAGCGCGGCCTCGGGGGTCACGGCGCCGCGATCAGCTAGCAGCCGGTGCAGCGTGACGCCGTCGACCAGTTCGAGGACCGTCGCGGCCTGGTCACCGGACTGGATGTACTCGTACAAGCGCGCGGTGTTGACGTCGTCGAGGTCGGCGAGCAACCGGGCTTCGGCCCGGAAGTCCGCGATGAAGGCCGGGTTGCTTGCCAGCCGCGCGGACAAGTACTTGACAGCCACCAGCCGGCCGGTCGCAACGTGTCGCGCGAGCATGACGGTGCCCGATGCGCCGGTGCCGAGCTCGCGGACCGACTCGTATCCGGACAGTGGCCACGTCATGCCGCGACCGCCACTGCTTCATCGGTCGGCCGGGTCGACGGGTCACGGCGTCGGCGGGCCAGCCCGCGCACCTTGTTGGCAAGGCGGGCCCATACCGGGAAGGTCAACAGCACGACGGCGGCGCCGAGAACCACGGAGTCCCACGGCGCGGCGACGTGCCGGTGGACGAGCGGGCCGAGCCGGTGCCGCCAGGCGATCAGGCCGAGAACGAGGAACACGTAGCCCCCGACGACGACAGCCAGCCCGTACAGGGCGAGTCCGAAGTCCTGGGCCCGCGGCCGCCGCCGCGCGGCGATGTCCTGCCACAGCCCGCGGGTGAAGTAGTGGCTGGCCTGCTCGCGCAGACGCGGGATACGGAAGGCGTCCGTCAGCGCTTGGTATCCGTCCAGGGGCATGACCGGGTTGAAGTTGTACGCGGTGTTCAGGTACAGGCCGAAGGCCAGTTGGAAGCACAGCGCCGGGGCGATCGGACCGGGTAGCCACAGTGCCCCCATGGCCGCGACGCCCGCCAGCGCGGCCGTCGAGATCGGGCCCGACATGGCGACGACGACCCGCGACCAGCGCGTTCCGAACCACATGTCGCTGGTGTCGACGAAGGCGAACGGCATGCCCATCATGACCATGAAGCCGCCGCGCCGTACCGAGCGTCCGTAGGACTTCACCGCGAGGGCATGGGCGAGCTCGTGCACGATCAGCGCGATCAGGTAGCCGACCCCGACGATCAACGCCCCCCACCATCCGGCCCCGCCGACGGTGAACAGGCGTTGCGCGTCCTTCGCCCGGAAGAAGGCCCAGAGCCCGACGGCTACGACGGCCCAGGTGAGCAGTCCGCCGGTACGCGTGAACGCGCGCCAACCGGCGGCGCGGTACAGCCGGCCCACCGCACCGTCCAGCCCTCCGATCGAGATCTCGAGCTTGAGCAGGGCGTGGTAAAACGCCCGCCCCGCTCGACGCCAACGCCCGGTCGGCGGCGCCTGGGCGCCGGCCAGGCCATCGACCAGCCCGTTCATCTCGAACAGCCGAAGCGCCCGCTCGATGCGGGGCAGGGCGAGCTCGCCGAACTCCTCGGCGTAGCGGAACAGCAGATCGCGCACGGTGTTCACGCCGTCAACACAGCCGAAGATGAAGGCTTCGCGAGCGTCGAGCTGCAGGTACGTCCCCGTCCGGGACGACAGCACCCAACGCTCGTCCGCGCCGGGAGCGCGCTTGAGCGCCCAGCCCGATCGCTTCCGCGGCCGGGCCGAGAGCGGCTCGGTCGCTTCGGGTGCGGTCGGCGACGGCGCCACTCGAAGAACGGTGTGCTCGGCGCCGTGCACCGTCCGGCCTCCGATCGCGTACGGGCGCGGCTGGTCGAAGCGGAGCCGCACGTCGCCGACCTCGATTACGGCCCCGTCGACGAGCTCGGCATCGAGGCCGTGCAGGGTGCGCCCGCCGACGCGAATGCCGTTGAGCGAGCGCAGGTCCTCGATGGCGAAGGTGCCCTCGCGCCGCACGATGCGGGCGTGCTGGCGGGACACGCTGGGATCGCCCAGCACGATGTCGTTGTCCCGGTCCCGACCGATCGTGGTCACCGTGTGCTGAAGCGGCACCGGCTCGGCCGGCGCCGCGTCCAGAGGGATCAACAGCGGTGCGACGAACCGGTCGAGCGACACCCTCCGGCGCGGCGTCCCGCAATGCAGGCAGTACGGGAAGTCGCGCCGGAGGTGCACGCGGCAGGCGGCGCAGAGCATCAGTTGTCCTTGCACGTCCACGTGACGGTGCCGCCGACGCGCCCCTGCCCGGTCACCGAACCCAGGTTGTCGAGCCTGAGGCTGCCCGTGCCGTCCGGGCGCCCGGTCACGTGTCCCTTGCCGACCCAGGACGTCCCGTCGATGCTCACTCCGGCATCCCCTACGTGAGACAGGTCGTAGCTGCCCGGCATGTCCCCCGCGCTGGCCAGCAAGTGGACTTCGTGCGCGCCGACCTTGCCGTAGTAGTTCCAGATCTGCGGGTCCCGGGACCCTTCGTGGGCACACGTGCCCGGGCGACGCATGAGGGCCGAGCCCGTCAGCGCCATCTCACCCTGCAGGTTGAAGGTGAACGTGGTCGTGTAGGTGCCTTCCAGTCCACCTGCGGCGACCCCCGAGCCACTGGCCGGTGCGCTGGACGGGCCGGCCGCGGGACTCGACGAGAGCGCGGCCGTCGTCGAGCTGTCGACGCCCGAGCCGTCGCCGGCCGTCGCGCCGCCACTGCTGCTGCAGCCGGCGAGGGCGATTACGGTCGACACGATCACCGCGGCGCCGAGCCGCTGCCTGGCGGCCATCAGTGGCCTGCCCCGTGCAGACCGGAGGTGGGGTCGACGGCGCCGTGGCTGGCCGTGCCGGTCATCGTCCCGTCGTCGGTGTTGATGTGCGTGGTCTGATTGCCACGCAGGTCGAATCGGCTGTTGCCGTTGTTGCCGTCCACGCCGCCTTCTCCTTGTCCTTCGCCGCTCGGCGGCGCTTGGTGATTGCCAACTCCACTGCCCGTGTGGACGGCGGCGAGCTTGCCGGGCGAGCCTTCGATCGACTGTCCGGGCTCGCCGCCGTCCACACCCCCCGTTCCGGTGCCGACCGGCCGATGGCCGCCGGAGTTCCCGTCGTCGCCGCCGTCCCCGCCGGGATCGGACATGCCCGCGTCTCCCCCACCGGACGGCGCACCACCGTCGTCAGAGGTGTCGTCCTTTCCGTCGCCGTCGGAGTCGTCGCCGCCAGAGTCGTCGCCGGTCGCGGGTCCGGTGTCCGAATCCTCCTTGCCGCCACCTTCATCGCCAGTGTCCGTCGGCCCGGCCCCGTCGACCGGTCCTTGCCCACCGTTCGAGTCCAGATCGTGCGAGATCCCGGTGTTGTTGACGTCGTCGCCCTTGCTGCTGGTGTCGTCACTGGGCGCGCTGCCGCCGTCGGTTATCGGTCCGTCGCCGGCCTCATGCGTGACGGTGCCGGTTTGGTGATCAATGGTGTCCGAGGAGCCGTCAGCGTGGAACACCATGTCCACGCCGTCGCTGTCGACGGTCTGGTCGTCGGTGATCGCGTTGCCACTACCGTCGACCAGACCACCCTCGTTCGCGTAGACGTAGGTCTCCGACCCGTCCCCGTGCATCGCGCCCACGAGCTGATCACTGTGATCGGCGTTGCTGTAGTTCTCCCCGAAGGCCTTGCCGTCGGCGCTGACCACCGTGTGCGTCCCGCCGTCCGGCGTGTCCTGCGTGACCGCGGTGACCCCGTTGTCCTCGTGGATCACCGACGACCCGTCCGGGTTGAACGTGATGTCACCACCCGGCGTCCCGAACGTCTGGTCGTCGGTGATCGCGTTGCCACTACCGTCGACCAGACCACCCTCGTTCGCGTAGACGTAGGTCTCCGACCCGTCCCCGTGCATCGCGCCGACCAGCTGATCACTGTGATCGGCGTTGCTGTAGTTCTCCCCGAAGGCCTTGCCGTCGGCGCTGACCACCGTGTGCGTCCCGCCGTCCGGCGTGTCCTGCGTGACCGCGGTGACCCCGTTGTCCTCGTGGATCACCGACGACCCGTCCGGGTTGAACGTGATGTCACCACCCGGCGTCCCGAACGTCTGGTCGTCGGTGATCGCGTTGCCACTACCGTCGACCAGACCACCCTCGTTCGCGTAGACGTAGGTCTCCGACCCGTCCACGTGCATCGCGCCCACGAGCTGATCACTGTGATCGGCGTTGCTGTAGTTCTCCCCGAAGGCCTTGCCGTCGGCGCTGACCACCGTGTGCGTCCCGCCGCCCGGCGTGTCCTGCGTGACCGCGGTGACCCCGTTGTCCTCATGGATCACCGACGACCCGTCCGGGTTGAACGTGATGTCAGCCCCCGGCGTCGCAACCGCCTGGTCGTCGGTGATCGCGTTCTCCCCGAAGGCCTTGCCGTCGGCGCTGAACTCCGTGTGCGTCCCGCCGTCGTCGCCTCCTGGCGGAGTCATGCCCGGACTGTGCGTGTCGGTCGGGTGGAAGTTGCACACGAAGAATCCGGCGTGGGTGGAGGTGTCGGCGGGGTGGAAGTTGCAGACGAACAGTCCTGCGCCGGCGTGCGCCGGCGCGGGCGGCGGTTGGTGCCCCCCGGCACCTCCGCCGAAGAAGAGCGACGACTTCGACAGGCGCGGATCGAGAACCGTCGATCGCTGGGGGTCGGAATCGTCGCGGAGTGATTCGAGGACGGCCATGTCCTCGGCGTCCAGGCCGAACTCGCGGGCCACCCCGCTCGGGTCGGTACGGACGCGATCGGCGAAGGCGGGATCGACCGCCATGTTGACGATGGCCTGGCGACGGCGGGCTTCGGTCATGTGAGTCTCCGGGGCTCGTTGGGATTACGCCTGGTAGGCGTTCGAAGGGGTCGAACGAATCGTTCGCTGCGGTGCGGACCGCTGTTGTCGGGCGGAGAGGGCGTCAGTTCAAGAGATCGGCGATCCGACTGGCCGCTCGCAGATGACCGTCGGTCTCCACCGCGCGAAAGTCGGTCGCCTGGCCGATATGTCGCTCGACCAGGGCGGCGAGATGGTCGGGGGTGGCGTCCGGATAGTCGACCCGGGTGCCCGCTCGGTAGTTGCGAAGCCGATGGTGGACGTGGAAGTGCTGCTCGAAGTGCCGTTGCAACGGGACGTACGCGAACGGCGTCCCGTTCGTCGTCAGTTCCATTGCTGTGGCCAGGCCGCCCTGCACGACTGCGTAGTCAGCTGCCGCGAGCACGCGATCGAGGTCCGGCACGTAGCCTTTCCGCTCCAATCCCGGCGCGGGCGGCCCCTCGGCCGGGATTCGCGGTCCGGTGACGATCACGGTGTGCAGGTCGGAAACGCGCCGTCGAGCCAATTGGTGCGCCTGCGTTGCCCGTTCCAGCAGGGCCGTGCCCACTCCCGACCCGCCGACCGCGACCACGCAGAGGGGAACGCCCGGCGGCACCCCCAGCCCGCGACGCGCGGCGTCGCGATCCGGCCCGGCGTAACGACGCGCGCCGGCGTATCCGGTGAACCGGAATTGTTGCTCCGCCCAGCGCCGCACCGACGGTAGGCCGGGTCCCAGCGGGACGTCGACGGCGTCACGCGGGTTGCCGACGAACAGCGCCAAGTCACGCACGGACGGACGGGCGGTCCAGTGTTCCACCATCAGCGCGTTGGCGTCGTGGGCCAATCGCGCCTCGCGCTCGGTGGCATCGGGCATCGGGAGTACTCCGACGAAGTCGGTCAGCCACACGAAGGGAGCGCGCTTCTCCTCCGGGTGTTCATGCAGGTAGTGGTCGGCCTCCCAGACCTCGTCGGCGATGACGAGATCGAAACGCTCCGACGCCGTGAGATCGCGGAACACCATGAAGTTGTGGGTGATCAGCGCGTCAGCCGTGCGGAAGGCGCGGAAGGCATCGAGTTCGTGGCCGGCCGACTCGAGTTCGAAGTGCCGGCACTCGCTGGTGAGGCGGGCACTGGCGGGATGGACGTGCTCGCCGGCCCGTTCGAGCACGCCGGTGACCGGTTGTTGCGCCAGCCATTGCACGTCCAGGTCGTCGCGCAGTCCGCGCAACGCATCGATGATCGCAAGGTCGCGACGCGCATGACCCAACCCGATGGGGGACGAGAGCACGAGTATCCGCTTGCGGCCGTCGGCGCGGCGTTGGGCGGACCTGGTGGAAACCGCGCTCCGCGGCCGCGCTTCGCCGAACACCGTGGCGGCGAAGTCGCGCACCTCCAGGCTCGTACGTAGGGCAGGGCGCCCATGCGGGCAGTGATCGCCGCCCTCCAGCGCGATCAGGCGTCCGCCCGTCGCTTCGGCCAGCCACCGACCGTCCGCGAAGGGCGTGGCGCGATCGTGCGTTCCGTGGATCACGAGAACGGGGACGTCGACGCGGGCCGCGAGCGCGTCCAGCACCCGACGGTCCCGCAGGATGGGCGCGCGGAGACTGGCGAGCAGGCTCGAGGTATCGCCTTGTGCCGCCCAGCTCTGGGCGTCGTCGACAGCACGCTCGGAGTTCGGCCGGGACAAGACCTTACGGATGAACCAGAGATCGAACGCGCGGCGGTGGCGCGAGATGTAGCGAGCGTTCATCCGGGCCCATCCCAGTGGCAGCGCCGTGGGCAGCTCGAAGATCGGCCGCAGGACCGGATGGGTCAGCACCCGCGGGAACAGTGAGCGTGAGTAGGGCAGGAAGGGCGCCAGGAACACGGCTCCGGCCACTCGATCAGGGCGGGTCGCCGCGGCCATGAGCAGGGCCTGACACGTGCGCGAATGGCCGACCAGCACCGCGCGGCTGGTGTTCGTGGCGTCGAGTACCGCAACGATGTCGGCGCACAGGGCCTCGGCCGAGAACCGCATCGGATCGCTGCTCGGCCCGGAGCGCCCGTTACCCGGGGGGTCGCTCGTCACCACGCGCACCGACGGCGCGATGGCGGCCAGCACCAGCTTCCACGCGCGCGAGTGCGCAAGATTCCAGGGCGGCAACAGGTAGACGGTGTGGGGGCCCGACCCGTACTCCTCCCACGCGAGCTTCACCCCGGCGCGAACCACCGAGCCCGATCGCAGCGGCGTCAACCCCGCGGCCTCGGCGCTCACCGGGGGCTCCGGGCGGCGAGCCACTCGTCGAGCGAGCGCAAGAGCTGCCGATGGCCGGTCCGCACACCGGCGATCATCTCCATGCCCATCCCGGCGTTGAAGGTGATCACCAGGGTGACCCAGTCCTCGAGGCTCAAGCCAGAATCGGCCAACCCGAAATCGCGGTACGGCTGAGCGAACGCCGCTCGCAGGATCACCCGCCACGCCTCGTACCCGGCGGCCAAACGAGGAAGAAGCTCAGGTCGGTTCAGCGCCCGGCTGTACAACTCGGCCCAGACCTTCTGGTAGCCGTCGGCGACGTCCATTTCCAGGTACCGCATCGCCTCACGCCACTTGTCCAGGAACGGTCCGTCCGCGCCGTAGAGCAGTCGCTGCCGATCCAACAGCCGCGCGGTGAATCCCTCGAAGACCTGAATGAACAGCTCGTCCAGCGTGCCGAAGTAGTAGTGAACGAGACCATGGTTGAGACCGGCAACGGCGGCGACCTTTCTCGTGGTCACCCCGACCTGGCCGTCGGTGATCAGGATCTGTTCGGCGGCCTCGAGCAGCCGGATGCGTGACGGCTCCATGTCGCCGGTGTCATCCGGCGGCGGCTTGGGCGCGCGTGGCGACATCCGCCCCTCCTGAGTCTTAGTCGATTGACTAAATCCACGGCAACGATGACACCTGCTCGTGGTTTAGTCAAGTGCCTAATCAGGCTCGCCGGTGGCGGCGGGCCCAGCCGGTCAGCCGGACGACCTCCGCCCCACGCGCAGGAAGAGGGGATCGGCGAAGTCCCATCGTTGCGGCGTTCGGTCCACCGGACGCAGCTCGGCAACCCGCGACAGCAACGCGAGCAGCGTCACGTCCGCGACCGCGCGGACGACCGGGGCACCGAGGCAGTAATGCGGGCCGGCACCGAACGCGAGCGACCCGGCGCCGCGGCGCAGATCGAGAAGGTCCGGGTCGGCGAAGCGTCGCGGATCCCGGTTGGCGGCCGCGCGATGAACCCAGACCGTCGTGCCGGCCGCGACCCGGCGGTCGGAAAGCTCAACGTTCCCGGCGGCGACCCGCATCGACGCGCGGCCGGACGGTTCGGCGTACCTCAGTAGCTCTTCGACCGCGTCCGGAACGCCGTGCGGGTGCGCCCGCAGCCAGGAGTACTCACCGGGGTGGTGCGCGAGGGCGAGCAGCGAGAGCGCCAGGAAGTTCGCCGTGTTGACGTACCCCGCGGTCACGGCGAACACGACGGTTGCGGCCAGCGGTGCGCCGACGACGTGCGGATCGGTCGCCAACGCCGAGACCAGGTCGGTCCCCGGCCGACGCCGGCGCTCGTCGATCAGGCTGTTCACCCGGTCGAGGAGGTCGTCGATGCCGTCCATGGCGCCGGAGTCCAGGCGAAGGACCGCGTCGTGCCACCAACGCAGTTCCGCCTCGTCGAGATTGGCCAGGCCGACCAGGGTGTCGACCAACACCAGGCTGAGCGGTCGGGCGAATGCGGCTGCGACGTCGACCTCGCCGGACAGGCCGTCGATCAGCCGCGGCGCCCACTGCGCCACCGCGGCGGCGCAGACCGGAAGCAGCCGGGTGAGCGCCGAGTCGACGGCGGATCGGACCCGTTCGTGCTCGGCTCCACTCAGATTCAACACGTGCGCCGCCAGCGGGTGCGGCTCCTCGCGGTAAGCGCCGGTGCGGGTGAATCCCTTGTGGGCGAGCACCAGCCGCGCGGTGGCGTAGTCGTCGACGTCCCAGCGCGGCGCCGTCAGCGCCGGATCGTGACGGTCCACGTCGTGTCCTCGTCGGCGGGGACGTAGGCACATCTCGCACCGGTGCGGATCGACTGCGCGAGGTGGACGCCGAAGTCCGGCTCGCTCGCGAAGATCCGCTCGACCGCCGCCCGGAGCGTGCGGGTGACGTTGACACGGGCCCGCTCGTCCTCGTCATTGAAGGTCCGAGCGCGTCCGTTCAATCCGGTCAGCCGGCGCAGCTCGCTGACCAGTGCCGACTGCTCGCGCTCGAGCCGTTCCTCGAGTTCGGCGTCGCCGGCCGCGGTCGCCGCCTGCCGTTGTGCGTCCAGCTCGGCCAGCCGGCGACGATAGGCCCGTCGGGCTCCGTCGTCCAGGACCTCCGTCCGCACCGTCGCGGCCGGTTCCGACTCGGTTCCGGCCAACGTGGCCGACGCGACCTCCCGGCCGCGGGCCTCGAGCAGCGTGGCGAGCTGACCCAGCCCTTTCGTGTGCTTGAGGTGAGTAACCCGACCGCCGATGGTCAGGGTCCAGACGTCCTTGGCCGCGGTCAGTTCCGCTCGCTGGCGCGCGCGTTCTGCGGCGGCAGATCCGCCGGGCTCGAGGTGCGGGTCCACGACCGCGACTGGGGCCAGCGCCGCGTCCAGGATCCGGGGGACGGCGCCCATCCCGAACACCTCGGCTTGCGCCTTGGCCTCGTCGGCCAGCGCGGCCGCGCGGGCGGCGTCGCCCGGACTCCCCCGTCGAACGAGTGACCGGACGAGCCCGACGCCGGCGCGGACGGTGAAGGGTCCCGAACCAATCTCGCGGCTGACGTCGACGGCCCGTTCGAACGCCGCGATCGCCTCGTCGTGCCGGCCGAGGGCGGACAACGCGTGACCGCGGAACTGCTCGATCGGCCCGGCGCAGACGATGCCGCTCGTGATGATCAGACGCACCGTGGCCGTGGCCAATGGCTCGAGGACCACGGCCGCGATCGAGCGATCCTCGAAGGAGTCGGCGATGTCGGCGCCGGTGACCATGCAACCGGCCATGAGCGGCATCGATCCGTCCTGCAGCTGAGCGAGTCCCCGATGAGCCTCGGCTCTCGCGTCCGTCACGTCGCCGGCTTGGTGCAGGAAATAGGCATAGGCAAACCCTGGCAGCGGGTCAGTGGCCGCACGCGAGCGCATCAGCTCCGCGGCGGTCTTCTCACCCCGCATGTGCCACACGCTTGCCATCAGAATGCCGGCCATCCGCGCGGCGTCGACCAGTCCGGCCGACCGCGCGATCCCTGCGGCCGAGCCGGCGCCCTCGAGTGCCAGATCGAACTGACCGCGCACGAAAGACAGCGCGGCGTGCCGGAGCAACGCGTGGGCCTCGTGGTGACGCGCCTTCGATACGCCCGCCTGACGACGCAGTGACTCGACCGCGGCGTCGGCCTCAGCCATCAGGGCCGACTCGAGGCAGACTCCGAACAGGGCGGTCGTCGCTTGGAACACGAGTTCCGGATCGCCGTCTTCGTTGGCGAGGGCCACCAGTTCGCGCACCGTCTTCATCCGGTCCGCGGACAGGTCAGGGGCCTGCAACGTCGCGACTCGACGCTTGAGCACCTCGATGAGCACCGCGCGGCCGGCGGTCCGCGCGGCGTCCAGCGCCTCGTTGCACAGCTCGACCCGCCCAGCGGTATCGGCGAAGGGCAACTCGCCAGCCAGCCGGGCGAGCAACAGCGCCCGCGTCGCGTGATCGTCGGCCGGCACGACGCCGAGTGCCTCGGAGACCAGATCGCGCACCTGCAGATCGATGTGGGTCTCGTCCACGAAGCGCGGCATGCCGAGGGCGACGCGCGCCAGAAGGTCCGGGCGCGAGCACCGCCGGGCCAACTGTGCCGCCTTGGTGTAGGCGTCACCCGCGGCGCGCCAGTCGCCGACGCGGTGCTGCGCATCCCCCAGCAGCACCATGGCCTCGGCCCGCAGCGGCAGCGTCGACTCGCCCAGCGAACGCCGGGCGACGAGGGCGCCCGCGTGATCGAGGACCCGCCTCGGCTCGTTGTCGGTGAGCGCCGCGGTCGACGTCACGAGGACGGCTCGGTGCCAACGCTCGCCGTCGACCCGGTCGGGAGCCAGACGTCCGAGCAGGGCAATGGACTCGGCTACCTCCGGGTCGTCGGCATCGGCTCTCGCCAGGGAGTCCACCGATCGCGCGATCACCGGGTCGTCGCGATCCGCGGCGAGCTGAAGCACGTGGCGCCGCATCGCCTCGTGCTGGAGCCGAAGACCGCCGACCGCGGGCCCGACCAGACCGGCGCGGCGCAGCTCGTCGACCACTGCGGCGGACGTTTCGGCTCCGACTCCGGCGAGCTCGGCGAGCCCCGCGAGCGGGAGCGCGCCATTGGCGATCGCGATCACGTCGGCCAGGGCCCGGGCCTCTGGCGACAGGGACCCGAGGCGGTCGTTCAGCACATCGATGAGCTCCGCCGGCAGCGTGGGCGGCGGCAGTTGTTGGCACCGGATGAGCACGTCGAGGTAGGACGGGTTCCCGCCGGACCACGCGGCCAGCGCGGCGGTCTCCCACTCGTTCAACGTCCGGCCGTGGTCGGTCGCGAACGCGCCCACCTGGGCGACGGTCAGGCCCCCGAGGGCGAGGCGGCGAGCGCCGCGCCCCGCCCTTCCCGCCCATGACGTATTGCGGGCGCACACGATGACCAGGGCCCGCCGAGAAAGGGGCGCGCCCGCGTCGACGTGATCGACGTGGTCAAGGAACCCCGGATCGCATTCCTCGGCGTCGTCGAGAACGACGACGGCGGGCTCGCCGTGAGTGCCCTCCAGCGCCGGCCACACCTGCGCCGCGTCACCAACGCGGCGAATCCGCCAGCCGTCGGCCGCAGCCGCCTCAACCAGATCGCCGACCAGGGCGGTCTTGCCGATCCCCGGCTCTCCCGTGAGCAGCACGATTTGCCGGTCTCCGCGGTCGGCGTCGCGCAGCCGCGCTCGTAGCCACGCCTGTTCCAGCTCCCGACCGACAAGAGCAGCCATCTGTCGTCCCCCGGCGGTAGTGCGATCGTCGTCCGCTCACGCCCCGGATCAGCAGGCGCGGCTACATGATCCAACGGTTTGCTCCGATCTGCACCCCTGCCCGTCGGGTCCGAGAGCGAGCGCGAGCGCGGCCACGGGCGGCCGCGCCCGCGGCCGCGAACTCGGTCGGCGTCTCGCGCCGGCGCTACGCCGCGTCGGTGGCGATCGCGGCGGTGACCATCGACTGACCTTGCCCCGACGTCGTCAGGTAGACCGCCCCCGCCGGACAGACCGCATTGGAGGTGTTCTTGACGGTCAGCCGCAAGTCCTTGTGCGCGTTGGGCGCCAGCACGGCCGTGGTGTACGTGCCGGCGCGGACCGCGGCGGTGACGTTCTTGAGGCCGTCCCAGATCGTGATGGGCCACGTCGAATTCGCCGGGGTGACGTTGTCGAAGAAGCAGACGTCGTCGGCTTGCAGGGTGATCCGCCCGGGGGTCGCGCTGTCGTTCTGCAGCCGGATCCCGGCCTTCCCGCTGCTTTGGTGGGGCAGGACGCTCAAGGTCTCGAACGGCAACGAGCCCTCGTTGCGCGGGTCAGAACCGCTGTCCCATCCGCCGACATAGGGCTGGCTGCCGACCTTCACGAACACGTCAGCGGCACTGAACCCACTGCTCTGGGCGACGGTGACGCTGAGGAACTGCTCCAGCCCGCCATTCGGATTCTGGGGAGTGCTGATGAACAGTCCCATGCCGTACAGGCCCGACCCGAACTCTTCGCGGGGCACGCTGAACTTGAGGCTGATCACCTGACCCGCGCCGGGCTCGAGCACCGGCGTTATCCAGCCGTCCGATGGGATGACCTTTCCGTTCACCGACATCACCGCGGTGGCCGGGCTCAAGTCCGGCGAGGAGAACGTCTCTTCGATGGACACTCGGAACTGTGACGTCACCGTTCCGGTGTTCACCAGCTTGAGCGAGAACGTCGTCGAGGCTCCCGGCAAGACGCCCTGGAAAACCGACCCGGGCAGGTACGTGTAGTGGCTGCTACCCGCCGGCTTGACGTAGAACTGCGCGGACGGCTCGTCCTGGCCGGAGGCGGAACCCGCCACTGCGACGCCGATGGACGCCGTCAGGGCCACGACGGCCACCGCCCGGACGATTCGACGCGTTCCGATCGACTACGCATGATGTCCCCCTTGCCCGATCGCCTCACATTTGGCCCATTCTGGCGAGCGCACCCTAGACCCGGCCGAAACCCCGTGCCCGTCGATCAAGACCTGCCCTCAGTCGGTTCTCAGCGCGGTTGATCGGGGCGGAAACTCGCGGTTTCGGCGGCGCGAATAGGGTGGCTGCCATGCGCTTCGGAATGTTCGTCCCGCAGGGCTGGCGACTCGATCTCGTCGGCATCGACCCGGCCGACCAGTGGAAGGCGATGCTCACCGTCGCCAAGCAGGCCGAGGCCGGCCCGTGGGAGTCCATCTGGGTCTACGACCACTTCCACACGGTGCCGGTCCCGACCGAGGAGGCAACCCACGAGGCCTGGTCGCTGATGGCCGCGCTCGCGGTGACCACCGAGCGCATCCGGCTGGGCCAGATGTGCACCTGCGCGGCCTACCGCAACCCGGCCTACCTGGCGAAGGTCGCCGCGACCTGCGACATCCTCTCCGGCGGCCGGGTCGAGATGGGCATCGGCGGCGGCTGGTACGAGCACGAGTGGCGGGCCTACGGCTACGGCTTCCCGAGTCCCGGCAACCGCCTCGGAATGCTCGACGAGGCCGTGCAGATCTTCCGGCAATCGTGGACCGACGGCGTCGCCAGCCTCGACGGCAAGCACTACCAGGTCGACGGCGCGATCTGCCGGCCGTTACCGCTGCAACCGGGCGGCATCCCGATCTGGATCGCCGGCGGCGGCGAGAAGAAGACGCTGCGCATCGCGGCCCAGTACGCGCACTACACCAACTTCGACGGCACCCCGGAGACCTTCAAGCACAAGTCCGAGATCCTCGAGCAGCACTGCCGCGACGTCGGCCGCGATTTCGGCGAGATCACCCGATCGGCCAACTACAACGTGGTGATCGGCGCGACCGAGAAGGACGTCCAGGACAAACTCGCGTGGATCATGGCCCACTACGAGCCGCTCGTGCCCAGGGACCAACTCGAGCGCTACCGCGAGATGTACCGCACCGGTCCGCTGGTCGGCACGCCCGAGCAGCTGGTCGAGACACTGCGGGCGGCCGAGCGGCTCGGCATGACCTACGCGATCGGCAACTTCGCCGACGCGGCCTACGACCCGAGCAGCGTGCAGCTCTTTGCCGACCAGGTCGCATCGGAGTTCGCGTGACCGTCCCCGATACCGCGATTCCCGCGGGCCGGATCGTCGTCGACCAGCTGACGAAGGTGTTCCGCGGCAACATCCGCGCCGTCGATCGGCTCAGCTTCACCGTTGAGCCCGGCTCGGTCACCGGCTTCCTCGGCCCGAACGGCGCCGGCAAGACGACGACCCTGCGGATGGTGCTCGGGCTGGTGAACCCGACGTCCGGACGGGCGACGATCGGCGGCCACCTTTACAAGCACCTCAGCAACCCGTCACAGGCGGTCGGGGCCGCGCTCGAGTCGTCGAGTTTCCATCCGGCCCGCAGCGCCCGCAATCACCTGCGGATCATGTGCACGGTCGGCGGCTTCCCGACCCGGCGGGCCGACGAGGTGCTCGATCTCGTCGGGCTGCACGACTCGGCCCGGCGCAAGGTGCGCGGCTACTCGCTCGGCATGCGCCAGCGCCTCGGCCTGGCCGCCGCTCTCGTGGGCGACCCGCGCGTCCTCGTCCTGGACGAGCCGGCCAACGGGCTCGACCCGGACGGCATCCGGTGGCTGCGCGGGCTGCTGCGCCACCTGGCCGACCAGGGGCGCACCGTGCTGATCTCCAGCCACCAGCTGAACGAGGTGCAGGAGGTCGCCGACCGCGTCGTCATCCTCAACCACGGGCGGCTCGTGCGCTCCGGCTCGATCGAGGAACTGACCGCCGGCACCGACTCGGTCCTCGTCCGCAGCCCGGCGGCCGACACGCTGCGGGCGGCCCTCGGCCCGCAGGCCCAGGTCGAGCAGGTCGATCCCGCGACGCTACGGATCCGCGGCGTGCCGATCGAGCAGGTCGGCCATATCGCGTTCGCCTCCGGCGTCGAGCTGCACGAGCTCAGCGGCCAGCGCTTCGATCTCGAAGAGCTGTTCTTCGCGCTCACCAGTGACGCCGCACCCGAAGGAGAACCGGCATGATCCGGCTCGTCCGCGCCGAGTTCCTGAAGGTGCGCACCACCCAGGTGTGGTTCTGGCTGCTATTGGCAACGGTCGCGGTCAGTGCGCTGCTCGTCGTGGCCCAGATCGCGCCACACGACGGAGTTCGCCAGACCTCCGACGTCCCGGACATGTTCGCCTCGTCGAGCACCGCCTTCGTGGTCGTGTTCGTGCTCGGCGTGCTCGGGGTGACCACTGAGTTCCGCTACCAGACGATCACCCCCACGGTGCTGCAGACGCCGTCGCGCTGGGCCATCATGACCGCCAAGATGATCACCTACGCCCTGCTCGGGGCAGCCTTCGCCGTCGTGGCCGTGGCCGTGCAGCTTGCCGTCGCGGCGCCGTGGCTGTCGGCCAAGCACATCCACGTCGACTACGCCTCGGGTCCGGTGCGGCACGCGATCATCGGGGTGTTCGCCGTGGTGGCGCTGTTCGGCATCGTCGGCCTCGGCTTCGGGGCGCTGCTGCGCAACCAGATCGTCGCCGTCGTGGTCGGCATCCTGTTCCTGCTGGTGTTGGAGAACGTGCTGCTGGCGATCCCGGTGGTGCGCAAGGCGTGGCCCTACACGCCCAACGGCGGCATCCAGGCGATCCTGCACACCACCGGGAGCACCAAGGTCATCAGCGGCGTGCACCTGCTGTCCACCGGGGCCGGAGTGGTCGTGCTGCTGCTCTGGGCCTTCATCCCGGCCATCGCCGGAGCCGCTTTCACGATGAACCGCGACATCACCTGAGCGCCGTCGTATTCCCGCTCGTCTGATG
Source organism: uncultured Actinomycetota bacterium (assembly GCA_963764485.1). Classification (GTDB taxonomy): domain Bacteria; phylum Actinomycetota; class Actinomycetes; order Mycobacteriales; family Jatrophihabitantaceae; genus Jatrophihabitans. Next base: position 1,390,958 of record CAVXSM010000001.1, read on the forward strand.
GCGCACATCGGGGACTCCTCGCATGCCCCGCGGCCCCGTACCGCGTAGGCTCGATAGTTGCGAACAGCGACGAACCGACCTGAGGACGGCCTGGCGACAGTGGCGACGACGGAGCAGCCCGCGGGCACCGATACCCCTTCCAATCTGGGCGACTTCGGCGCCAACGAGTGGCTCGTCGAGGACATGTACGAGCGCTATCTCGCCGACCCGAACAGCGTCGATGCCGCGTGGCACGACTTCTTCGCCGACTACAAGCCGGGCGTGGGCGCGGCCAGCAACGGCGCGGTCGCGGCGGCGCCGGCCTCGACCCAGAACCGGCCGACCCCGGCGGCCCGCGTCGAAGCAGGCACGCCGGCGGAGAGCCCGGCGGCCGAGAACAAGCCGACCCCGCCAGTAGCGGCCGAGGCGCCGAAGCCGGCCGCCCGCCCATCGGCGACCAAGGCCGAAACCAAGCCCGAAGCCAAGGACGAGCCCAAGGCGGCGGCCCCGGCCGAGCCGAAGCAGGAGGCCGCGACCGGCGCGAGCACCACCCAGCTGCGCGGAGCCGCGGCCCGGGTCGTGGCCAACATGGAGCAGTCGCTGCATGTGCCCACCGCCACCAGCGTGCGCGCGGTGCCGGCCAAGCTGCTGTTCGACAACCGGGTGGTCATCAACAACCACCTGCGCCGGGCGCGAGGGGGCAAGGTCAGCTTCACCCACGTGATCGGCTACGCGGTCGTCCGCGCCCTCGCCGTCCATCCGGAGATGAACAACGCCTTCGGCGACATCGACGGCAAGCCCGCCGTGATCACCCCCGAGCACGTCAACCTCGGCATCGCGATCGACCTCGCCGGCAAGAACGGCGCCCGCTCGCTCGTCGTCGCGTCCATCAAGGCGGCCGACACCCTCGACTTCGCCGAGTTCTGGAACGCGTACGAGGACATCATCCGGCGGGCCCGCAACGGCAAGCTGACCACCGAGGACTTCGCCGGCACCACGCTCAGCCTCACCAACCCGGGCACGATCGGCACCAACCACTCGGTGCCGCGGCTGATGCAGGGCCAGGGCACGATCGTCGGGGTCGGGGCCATGGAGTACCCGGCCGAGTTCAGCGGAATGAACCCCGACCAGCTGGTCGACCGGGCGATCAGCAAGATCATGACGCTGACCTCCACCTACGACCACCGCATCATCCAGGGCGCGCAGTCGGGCGAGTTCCTGCGCGAGATCCACCAGCTGCTGCTGGCCGACGAGTTCTACGACGAGATCTTCGCCGCGCTCAAGATCCCCTACGAGCCGGTGCGCTGGCGGGTCGACCGGGACTTCCACCACGAGGGGCAGATCGACAAGAGCGCCCGCGTCATCGAGCTGATCAACGCCTACCGCACCCGCGGGCACCTGATGGCCGACACCGACCCGCTCGAGTACACCGTCCGCAAGCACCCCGACCTCGACATCACCCGCTACGGGCTCACCCTGTGGGATCTCGACCGCGCGTTCCCGGTCGACGGGTTCGCCGGCGAGAAGATGATGAAGCTGCGCGACATCCTCGGGGTGCTGCGCGACGCCTACTGCCGCCGGGTCGGCGTCGAGTTCCGGCACATCAGCGATCCCGAAGAGCGGCAGTGGATCCAGAATCGGGTCGAGGTCAAGCACGCCCCGCCCACGCGTGAGGAGCAGCTGCACATCCTCGGCCGGCTCAACGCGGCCGAGGCCTTCGAGACCTTCCTGCAGACCAAGTACGTCGGGCAGAAGCGGTTCTCGCTCGAAGGAGCCGAGACAGTCATCGCGCTGCTGGATGCCGTGCTCGCCGAGGCGGCCGACCAGGATCTCGACGAGGTGGTCGTCGGCATGCCGCACCGCGGCCGGCTGAACGTGCTCGCCAACATCGTCGGCAAGCCGTACTCGAAGATCTTCAACGAGTTCGAGGGCAACATCGACCCCGGCACCGCGCAAGGGTCGGGTGACGTGAAGTACCACCTCGGCGCCGACGGCACCTTCCACGCGGCCGGCGGCAAGGAGATCGCCGTCTCGCTGACCGCCAACCCGTCCCACCTCGAGGCGGTCGACCCGGTGCTCGAGGGCATCGTCCGGGCCAAGCAGGATCTCCTCGACAAGGGCGACGGCGGCTACACGGTGCTGCCGGTGATGCTGCACGGCGACGCGGCCTTCGCCGGCCAGGGCGTGGTGGCCGAGACGCTCAACCTCTCGCAGCTGCGCGGCTACCGCACCGGCGGCACCGTCCACGTCGTCGTCAACAACCAGGTCGGCTTCACGACGTCGCCGTCGTCGTCGCGCTCGTCGCTGTACGCGACCGACGTCGCGCGGATGATCCAGGCGCCGATCTTCCACGTGAACGGTGACGACCCGGAAGCCTGCGTGCGCGTGGCCCGGCTCGCGGTCGAGTACCGCCGCGAGTTCCGCAAGGACGTCGTCATCGACATGGTGTGCTACCGCCGGCGCGGCCACAACGAGGCCGACAACCCGTCGTTCACGCAGCCGTTGATGTACGACATCATCGATCGCAAGCGCAGCGTCCGGAAGCTCTACACCGAGGCCCTGGTCGGTCGCGGCGACATCACCCTCGAAGACGCCGAGGCCGCGCTGAAGGACTTCCAGGCCCAGCTCGAGAAGGTCTTCGTCGAGACCCGCAACGCATCGGGCAAGGCCCTGGCCGAGCCCGATCTCGAGCGCGAGACGCCGTCGCAGCAGGTCACCACGTCGATCGCCGCTCGACACGATCAAGCGCATCGCCGAGGCCTACGCCAACCCGCCGGACGGCTTCGTCGTGCACCCGCGGCTGAAGCCGCAGATCGACCGCCGCGTCGCGATGGCCAGCTCGGGCAACATCGACTGGGCCACGGCCGAGCTGTTCGCGTTCGGTTCGCTCGTCGCCGAGGGCCGCTCGGTCCGCCTGACCGGTCAGGACTCCCGCCGCGGCACGTTCACCCAGCGGCACGCGACGCTCATCGACCGCAACACCGGCGCCGAGTACACGCCGCTGAAGGAACTGGCCGACGGGGCGGCGCGCTTCTTCGACTACGACTCGCTGCTGTCCGAGTACGCCGCGATGGGCTTCGAGTACGGCTACTCGGTCGTGCGCGACGACACCCTCGTCTGCTGGGAGGCGCAGTTCGGCGACTTCGCCGACGGCGCCCAGACGATCATCGACGAGTTCATCTCGAGCGGCGAGGCGAAGTGGGGCCAGCGCTCGGCCGTCACCCTGCTGCTGCCGCACGGCTACGAGGGCCAGGGCCCCGACCACTCCACCGGCCGGCCGGAGCGCTTCCTGCAGATGGCGGCCGAGAACAACATGACCATCGCCATGTGCTCGTCGCCGGCCAACTACTTCCACCTGCTGCGCCGCCAGGGCCTGTCGCCGGTGCGGCGGCCGCTGATCGCGTTCACGCCCAAGTCGCTGCTGCGGCTCAAGGCGGCGGTCAGCGAGATCGACGACTTCACCGGCGGCACCTTCCAGCCGGTGCTCGGCGACACCACGGCCGACCCGGGCGCGGTGCAGCGCGTGCTGCTGTGCGCCGGCAAGGTCTACTACGACCTCGCCGCCGAGCGCGAGAAGAGCAACCGCACCGACATCGCGATCGTGCGGCTCGAGCAGCTCTACCCGCTGCCGGTCGACGAGATCCGGGCCGAGCTCGACCGCTACCCCGGCGTCGAGGTCGTCTGGGTGCAGGAAGAACCGGCCAACCAGGGGGCCTGGCCGTTCATGGCGCTGAACCTGCCCGAGCACCTCGACGGCCGCGCGTTGCTGCGGGCGTCGCGCAAGGCGTCGGCCTCACCGGCCGTCGGCTCGCACGCGGTGCACGAGGCGCAGCAGCAGGAGGTCGTCGCCACCGCCTTCAACCGTGGCTGACCGTCCCATCCGCTGGGGCATCCTCGGCGCGGGCGGCATCGCCGCCACGGTGAGCCCCGACATCGCGGCCACGCCCGGCAATGTCCTGCACGCGGTCGCGGCCCGCTCGGGCGAGCGGGCCGCCGCCTTCGCCGCCGAGCACGGCGTGGGGCGTTCGTACGGCTCGTACGCCGAGCTGGTGGCCGACCCCGACGTCGACGTCGTTTACGTCGCCACGACCCACGCGCAGCACCGCGACCACGCCGTCCTCGCGCTGCGGGCCGGCAAGCCGGTGCTGGTCGAGAAGGCCTTCACCCTCACCGCGGCCCAGGCCCGCGAGGTCGTCGCCGTCGCCCGCGAGCAGCAGGTGTTCTGCATGGAGGCCATGTGGATGCGGGTCGACCCGCTGGTGCGGCAGACGCTCGACCGGCTCGCGGCCGGCGCGATCGGCGACGTCATCGCGGTGCGCGCCGATCTGTCCAAGCACTTCGAGTACGACCCGGCCGGCCGGTTGTTCGACCTGGCCGTCGGCGGCGGCGCCCTGCTCGATCTCGGCGTGTACCCGGTCACCTTCGCGTGGCTGGTGCTCGGCCGTCCCGAGGCCCAGACGGTCACCGGTGCGCTCGCCCCGACCGGCACCGATCTGACTGCGGCCCTGCAGTGGGGCTACGCCGACGGGCGGCTGGCCCAGATCTACTGCAGCGCCGCGAGCTACAGCCCGTACGCGGCGCTGATCACCGGCACCGACGGCTGGCTGCGGGTCGAGGGACGGGTGCATCACCCGTCGGCGATCACCGTCCATTCGTCCACCGGTGACGAGGTGATCGAGGCCCAGCCGGTGGTGGGTCACGGCTACGGCCACCAGGTCGCCGAGGTCGCCCGCTGCCTGCGCGCCGGTGAACTGGAGAGCCCGCTCGTGCCGCTCGACGAGACCGTCGGGGTCCTGGAACTGCTCGACGACGCCCGCCGCCAACTCGGCGTGCGCTACCCGGCCGACGCGGAGGGCTGAGGCGTGTACTTCACCGATCGGGGCATCGAGGAGCTCGTCGCGCGCCGCGGCGAGGAGCAGGTGAGCCTCGAGTGGCTCGGCGCGCAGCTGCAGACGTTCGTCGACGCGCACCCGGAGTTCGAGACCGCGATCGATCGCCTGGCCACCTGGCTCGCCCGAGAAGACGAAGAGGAATAGCGCGCCTCAGCTCGCGAGCGGGGCCTCGAGCAGATCCACCTCGGGCGGCGCGGCGGCGCGGTCGACCGCGAACAACGGCAGGAAGATTTGGGCCAGGGGGCCGATGGCCAGGGCGAAGGCCACCGTGCCGATGCCGACGGTGCCGCCGAGGGCCCAGCCGGTGGCGAGGACGGTGACCTCGATACCGGTGCGCACGAGCCGGATCGAACGCCCGGTGCGGCGGGCCAGCCCGGTCATCAGGCCATCGCGCGGTCCTGGACCGAACGCGCCCCCGACGTACATGCCGGTCGCGATCCCGCAGAGCACGATGCCCGCGACCATCTCGCCGATGCGGACGGCGAGCGGGCTGCCCCCCGGCAGTACGGACAGCGACCAGTTCAGCGACGAACCGACCAGCACGACGTTGCTGAGCGTGCCGAGGCCAGGCCATTGCCGCAGCGGGATCCAGAACAGCAACACCGCCGCGCCGACGATGATCGAGACCGTGCCGATCGCCAGCCCGAGGTGATTGGCCAGCCCCTGATGGAACACGTCCCAGGGATCGAGCCCGAGCTCCGAGCGCACCTGCAAGGCGCCGGACAGACCGTAGATGACCAATCCGACGTAGAGCTGGACGAGCCGCCGGGGTAGTTGACGTCCGGGACGCGGCGAGCGGGCCATTCCTCCACAATGCCGGACCGCCGCCGGCGAATACCGATCCAATCGATGATTCTCGGCCTGGTATTCATTGGAAAACCAAGCCATTACGTGCAAGGATCGGCAAATGGCACCCTTGTCGAGGATCGGCGGCCGCGCGCTGGCCGACCTGCTGCCCAGCCTGCGCACCATGCCCGGACCGGTCTACGCGGCCCTGGCCCGCGGCATCACCTCGCTCGTGCTCGACGGCCGGATCGCCACCGAGACCCGGCTGCCGTCCGAGCGCGAACTCGCCGTAGCGCTGCGGGTCAGCCGGGCGACGGTCACCGCCGCCTACGACTCGCTGCGCGAGGGCGGTTTCCTGGCCAGCCGCACCGGGTCGGGCAGTTTCGTGACCGTGCCCACCGGCTCGCGCCCCCGGCCCACGCTGGCCGGGTGGACCACGCGCAGCAGCGAGGTCGCCGACGTCATCGATCTCTCCTGCGCCGCGCTGCCGGCGCCGCCCGACCTCATCCCGGCCGCGGTGGCGGAGGCGGCCTCGCGCCTCGGCCCGTACCTGCTCGGTGACGGCTACGACCCGGCCGGCCTGCCGGTCCTGCGCGAGGCCGTGGCAGACCGCTTCACCGCCCGCGGCGTGCCCACCCGTCCCGATCAGATCCTGGTGACCAACGGCGCCCTGCACGGCCTCGACCTGCTGCTGCGGCTCCTGGTCGGGCCAGGCGACCGGGTGATCACCGAGCTGCCCACCTACCCGGGCTCGCTCGACGCCATCCGGGCCAACGGCGGCCGCGTGATGCCGGTGCCGATGGCCCCGCAGGGTGGCTGGCAGGTGGCCCAGATGCAGGCCACTTTGCGCCAGACCGCGTCGCGGCTGGCCATTCTCACCCCCGACTTCCACAACCCCACCGGGGCGCTCGTGCCGGAGGCCGACCGGGCCGCGGTGCTCACGGTCGCCCGGCAGGCCGGCACCACCGTGGTCGTCGACGAATCGTTCGTCGATCTCGGGTTCCGCGGCGGCGAGCGCGCGATGGCGGCCATGGACGCGTCGGTCATCACCGTCGGCTCGCTGTCCAAGCCGATCTGGGGTGGCCTGCGGATCGGCTGGCTGCGGGCCTCGACCGATCTCGTACACCGGCTGGCCGCGCTGCGCACATCGATCGACATGGGTGGCCCGGTGCTCGATCAGGTAGTGGCCGCCGGGCTGATCCAGCACATCGACGCCATCGCCGCCGATCGCATCGCCGAGCTCGTGCCGCAGCGCGACGCGCTCGTGGCGGCGCTGGCCGACGAGCTGCCGACGTGGCGCGTGATGATGCCGCAGGGCGGCCTGTCGCTGTGGGCCGAGCTGCCGGCGCCGCTGTCCACCCCGATGACGATGCTCGCCGCGCAGGCCGGCGTTGTCGTGGTACCCGGCTCGCGCTTCGGCGTCGACGGCACCCTCGAGCGCTTCCTGCGGCTGCCCTACTCGCTGCCGGCCGACCGGCTGGTCGAGGCGGTGCGCCGGCTGGCCGGCGTGTGGGCGCAACTCGACGGCAGCGGGCTGGCCGCGCGGCAGCTGGTCGTCGCCTAGGGGATCTGCGTGACTGCGATCGCGCTGTCGTAGAAGCTGCTGAGGTAGAGCGTCGCCCCGTCGGCAACCACGCCGGTCGCGAAGAAGAAGGTGTCGCCGGGTCGCTGCAAGTCGTGCACCAGCTCGCCGTCGAAGGTGTAGGCCTGAACAAAGGCGGTGCGCTCAGCCTTCGGACGCAGCCGGTGCGGCAGCAGCCAGACCAGCTGTCGGAACACGGCGGGCCGCGACGCCATCGTGTCGACCATCGGATTGCGGGGGGCGGCAATGGCGACCCACACCAGACCGTCATCGCCGAGCGACATGTTGTCCGGAAACCCGGGCATATTCTCCACCAGCGGCTCGGCCTGGCCCCGGCGCGGGCCGGTGAGCCAGTAGCGGGTGATGCAGTAACCGGCGGTCTGGGCGACGAGCAGACACGAGGAGTCCGGCGACAGCACGACACCGTTGGCGAAGTCGAGGCCCTCCAGCAAGGTCTCGACGGTGCCGTCCGGATCGCGCCGGAACAATCGGCCGCCCCCGTTGTGCTCCAAGATGTCGCCGACGTGATCATCGACGTCGAACCGGCGGGTGCTGGACGTGAAGTAGATCGTGCCGTCGTCGGCGCGTACGGCATTGCTGGTGCCCACGAGTGGCACCCCGCCGATCGAGGCGACGAGCACCTCGACTGTTCCGGAGGCGGGATCGAGGCGCAGTAGGCCGCGGCGCGAATCGCAGATGAGCACCGACCCGTCCGGACACGGTTCGAGTCCGAGTGGACGGCCGTCCGTATCGCCGATCGTCTCGATCGATGCGTCGTCCGGGTCGATCCGCAAGATCCGCCCGTCGGCGAGACCGGTGATCAGGCGGCGATCCCGGTCGAGAACCACATCCTCGGGACCGCGACCGGGCAGGTCGATGCGGCGCACCGGCGGCAACGGCGGATCGCTGATGCGCCGCGGGGGGGCGGCGTCGGCGGCGTCCAGCGGACCGCGTGCAAGATGCGCGGGCTCGGCACCCGAGCGACCCGCCCGCTCACGCGCCGGCCACGCCGTCGAGTTCGGCCTGGCGGGCCACCGCGGTGGCCACGGCCGGGGCCACTCGCTGATCGAACGGGGTCGGGACGATGTACTCGGGGGCGAGCGCGTCGCCCACCACGGCGCTCAGCGCAGTGGCCGCGGCCAGCTTCATGTTCTCGGTGATCGCCCGCGCGCCGACATCGAACGCCCCGGCGAACACGCCGGGGAAGGCCAGCACGTTGTTGATCTGATTGGGATAGTCGCTGCGCCCGGTGGCGACGATCGCCGCGTGCCGGTGCGCGACCTCGGGGTCGACCTCGGGATTCGGGTTGGCCAGCGCGAAGATGATCGCGTTGGGGGCCATCTTGCGCACGGCGTCCTCGTCGACCAGACCGGCGCTCAGCCCGAGGAACACGTCGGCGCCGTCGAGGGCTTCGACCAGCGAGCCGCTGAGCCCCGAGCGGTTCGTGGCCGCGGCGAGCTCGGCCTTCACCGCCGTCAGATCGGGCCGCCCCGCGTGCACGACGCCCTTCGAATCGGCCACTGCGATGTCGCCGATGCCGGCGGCGAGCAGCATCTTGGTGCAGGCCACACCGGCCGCCCCCGCCCCGGAGACGACGACGCGCAGATCGCCGAGCGCGCGCCCGGTGACGGCGGCGGCGTTGCGCAGCGCGGCGAGGACGACGATCGCCGTGCCGTGCTGGTCGTCGTGGAAGACCGGGATATCGAGCAGGTCGCGCAGGCGCTGCTCGACCTCGAAGCAGCGCGGGGCCGAGATGTCCTCGAGATTGATGCCACCGAAGGACGGGGCGATGCGGACGACGGTCTCGACGATCTCGTCGACGTCGGTGGTGCTGAGCACGATCGGGACGGCGTTCAGGCCGGCGAACTCGCTGAACAGCGCCGCCTTCCCCTCCATTACCGGCAGGGCGGCCGCCGGGCCGATGTTGCCCAGGCCGAGCACCGCGGTGCCGTCGCTGACGACGGCCACCAACCGCGACCGCCAGGTGTAGCGGCGGGCCAGTGATTCGTCACCGGCGATGGCCGAGCACACCTCGGCGACGCCGGGCGTGTAGGCCAGTGACAGGGACTCGCGATCGACCAGCGGCAGCGTGCTCCGCAGGCTGAGCTTGCCGCCCTCGTGCACGCGGAAGACCGCACTGTCCGCGTCGAAACCCACTGCGCGAGTCTGGCACGCCGGCCCGCCCGCCTTGGCACCGAGGATGGCTGATGCGACCCAGCCCACCACCCGATACCCACACGATTCCGCCCACTTCATCGGGACCAAACTCCCGGACCGACCCCAGACTCTAGACAGCCGCGGCTAATGCAAGGCCGGCGCCGGATGGGACGTTCGACGGGCCTAGACACGCCGAACGGACTGTCCGCCTTCTGATGATGCTCGACCGACAAGGGCCCAGCGCACTCCGCGCTCGGGCCTCGCCGTCTCAGCGCACGAGGTGCAATCGCCCCCGCGACAGCCGCAGCCAGACGCGGGCCGACACATCGGCCACGCCATGGGCGGTGCTGTCGCCGCCGGCGAAGGCGTTGTCCGACGCGAGCCACCACCCGTCGCCTTCGCGGCGCACCGCCCGCTTGAGGACGAGCCGATCCGGAAGGTCACGGAAGCGCGCGAGCACCACGTCGCCCGCCCGGATCGCGGCGCGGTGCCGGACGAGCACCAGATCGCCCGAGCGCAGGGTCGGCACCATCGACGGCCCGGCCACCCGGACGAATTGCCACCGCGCAAAGCGTGGACTCATCGGATCAGCCGACCCTCCAGCCGGGTATTGCTTCGGTAGTAGGGTCGAAATCGGGTCCCGCCCGGTGACGTCCCCCCAATGCAGGAGGTCAACGATATGCGTTTGTTCCGTCCGTCCGCCGTCGCGTTCGCGCACTGCGATCTGCCCTGTGGGGTCTACGACCCCGCGCAGGCCCGGATCGAGGCCGAGTCGGTCAAGGCCATCATGGAGAAGTACCAGGGCAACGACGATCCGGTGTTCCGCACGCGCGCCCTGATCATCAAGGAGCAGCGCGCCGAACTCGTCAAGCACCACCTGTGGGTGCTGTGGACCGACTACTTCAAGCCGCCGCACTTCGAGAAGTACCCGCAGCTGCACGACCTGTTCAACAAGGCCACCAAGGCCGCGGGGGCCGCCGGCGGCAAGGGTGAGATCGATCCGGCCAAGGGCCAGGAACTGCTCGACATGATCGCCGAGATCGACAAGATCTTCTGGGAGACCAAGCAGGCCGCCTGATCCCGCAGACGGTGATGACGAGTCCGAAGGCCGGCCCGGCAGAAGGGCCGGCCTTCGTGGCGCCCGAACTGCCTGACGGCGCCGAACTCTGGGTAGTACGCCACGGTGAGACCGAATGGAGCGCGTCCGGGCAGCACACCGGCCGCACCGACCTACCGCTCACCGCGGCCGGCGAGGAGCAGGCCCGCGCGCTCGGCCCGCTGCTCGAACACGTCTCCCCGGTACTGGTCCTGTCGAGCCCCCGCACCCGGGCCGTCGACACCGCCCGGCTCGCCGGGCTGCGGGTCGACGAGACGACCGAGGACCTCGCCGAATGGGACTACGGCGCCTACGAGGGGCGCACCACGGCCGAGATCCGCGCCGACGATCCGGGCTGGACGGTCTGGACCCACGCCATTCCCGGCGGCGAGACCGCAGCCCAGGTCGCGGCCCGGGCCGACCGCGTACTGGCCCGCGCCGGCGCCGCCCTCAGCCAGGGCCCGGTCGTTTTGGTCGGGCACGGGCACTTCAGCCGCGCGCTCGGCGCGCGCTGGATCGGTGCCCCGGTCAGCGCCGGCGCCAACCTGCTGCTGGGCACCGCGGCGCCGTCCGTTCTCGGCGCGCAATACGGTGTCCCAGTGATCGTGCGATGGAATCTGCCCAACCCCGCCGCCTAGGAGATATGAACTCATGAGCAATCCGGACAGCCCACGGCCGGACGGCGATCAGGTCGAGGTCCGAATCCCGGCGGCAGTCGTCTACGTGTCCACGCTGCGGCTCACCGCCGCCAGCCTGGCCGCCCGCTGCGATCTGACCATCGACGACATCGAGGACCTGCGCCTGGCCGTCGACGAGGCGTGTGCGCTGCTGCTGCCACACGCCGACCCCGACTCGACCCTCGACGCCCGCTTCGAACTGGCCGAGGGCCGGCTGGCGGTGGAGACCTCGGTGCAGACGCACGACGCCGCCGAGCCCGATCGCAATGGCTTTGCCTGGACGGTATTGGGCGCGCTGGCCACCGCGGTCGATGTGCGCAAGGACGACGGCCGGCTGATCATCTCGGTCACCAAGGCGCGCGAAACAGCGGCCCAGTGACCGGGTCGCGGCCTGATCGCGACGAGCGCGCGCACGCGGGTGAGCTGTTGGCCCAGCTGCACCAATTGCCGGAGGACAGCTCCAAGCGCAAGGCTCTGCGCGACCAACTCGTCGAGTTGCACATGCCCCTCGTCGTCTATCTCGCGCGCCGGTTCTCTGGCCGCAACGAGCCGATGAACGACCTCGTCCAGGTCGGAGCCATCGGTCTGATCAAGGCGATCGACCGCTTCGACCCCGAGCGCCAGCTCGAGTTCTCCACCTACGCGACGCCGACGATCCTGGGTGAGATCAAGCGGCATTTCCGCGACACCGGCTGGCTGATCCATGTGCCCCGCCGCGCGCAGGAGATGCAGACGACCCTCAATGCGGCCCGCGCCGATCTGAGCCAGGAACTCGGTCGCGCCCCTACGGTGCCCGAGCTGGCCGCCCGGATCGAGATCGATGAGGACGCCGTCCTCGAGGCCCTCGACGCCGCCCGGGCCTACTCCGGGGTGCCGCTCGATGTGCTGGCCGCACCGGGGGAATCGGTCCCGGAGCACCCGATGCTGGGGGTGGTCGACGAGGGCTATGAGCAGGTGGAGCAGCGCGCCCTGCTGCGCGATGTCATCGCCAAGTTGCCCGAGGCCGAGCGCGAGATCCTGTTGCTGCGCTTCATCGCCAACAAGACCCAGACTGAGATCGCCGCGATCGTCGGGGTCTCCCAAATGCAGGTCTCCCGGCTGGTGGCCCGCGGCCTCAAGCGGATGCGCGAGACCCTCGGCGCCCCGGAGCCGGCGGTCGAGCAGCGCCGGCGCAAGACCTGACCGCGACCTAGCGGGCCGGCTCCTCGCGGTCGAGCACGGCCCGCACCGGCGGGGTGAACAGCAGATACAGCACGGCCAGGGCGGCCAGCAGGATAGGGCCGCCGGCCGCGGCGTTGTTGTTGTCGAACGCGATCGTGTAGCCGATCGGCAGGGTCAATAACTGCAGCACCACGACCGGCGTGCGCGCCGCCGGGCGCAAGCGCAGCAGCCCGCGCGCGCAGAGGGCGAGCACAGCGGCCGCGCCGACGCCGAAGGCCGCTCCGAGCAGCGAACGGGCCAGGCTGCCGTGGTTCTCACTGACGGCCTCGCCCACCAGCACACCGGCGGCCCCGAGCAGCCCGAGCGCCTGCAGTCCGAGGATCGCGCAGGCCGCTGTCAACGCCCGCGGCACCTGGTGCGGCGTCGCGGGATCGTCCTCGTCGGCCACACCGGCCAGCCTATCGACGCCCGATCGCGGGGCCGCCGGCCACTCTCACGTAGGCTGCCGGTCGTGCGAGTCCTGGTCGTGGCCAATCCACGCGCGACGGCCACCAGCCCCCGCGAGCGCGACGTCCTCGCGCACGCCCTGGCGAGCGTGGCCGAGCTCGAGGTGGTCGAGACCGAGAACCGCGGGCATGCGGCCGCCCTTGCCTGCCGGGCCATGCGCAACGGCACCGACGTCGTGGTCGCGCTGGGCGGCGACGGCACCGTCAACGAGGTCATCAACGGGCTGCTCACCGACGGCGTGCACGCCGACGTCCCGGCGCTGGGCGTCGTGCCGGCCGGTTCGACCAACGTCTTCGTCCGCGCCCTCGGGCTGCCCAACGACCCGATCGAGGCCACCGGGGCGCTGCTGGAGGGCCTGCGCAGCGGGATCAGCCGCCCGGTGAGCATGGGGGTCGCCGACGATCGCTACTTCTGCTTCGCCGCCGGGCTCGGCTTCGATGCAGCGATCGTGCACGGGGTCGAACGCAAGCGTCGGCAGGGCAAGCGCTCGACGCACACGCTCTACACCAAGGTCGGGGTGCGCGAGTTCTTCGGCGCCGACCGCCGGCACCCGAAACTGCACGTCGAGCTGCCCGACGGCACTCGCTACGACGACGTGTACTTCACCATCGTGGCCAACGCCGATCCGTGGACCTATGTGGGCAACCGGCCGCTGCACCCGACCCCGGCCGTCACCTTCGGCACCGGGCTGTCGGTGTATGCCCGGCGCCGGATGGGTGTCGCGGGGATGCTGTTCAGCATGGCCCGGATGTCGGGCAACCGGCCCCGGGTCGGGCGCCGCGGGGCCCACCTGGTCGATGACCTCGACCACATCACCGTCATCGCCGACGAGCCGTTGCCGTTCCAGGTCGACGGCGATGCCCTGGATTCCCGGGAAAAGGTGAGCTTCCGGTCGGTGGCCGACGCGATCCGGGTCATCGGCGTACCCGCCCTATCCGGCTGAATCGGAACAAATCCGGCGCGCGCTCCCCTCGACCGCGCGGGCGATCCCGCGTACCGTCGCCAGGAGTCGTAATTTCGGCGCGCTCGGAAGACCTGTCACCGAGTCGCCGAACGCCCGCGGGACATCGGAGTTCCGAATGGCAGCGGCACCGCAGACGCCGGTGACGTGCCTTGCAGTCCGGAGGGACTGCTTGAACCACGGGCGAGCTCGTGAAAGGATTCACAAGCGCGGAAGGAGAGCGGAAACCCGTTCTCCCCGTAGCCGAGTGAGGAGAAAGCAACCGATGGACTGGCGGCACCGCGCGATTTGCCGTGACGAGGACCCCGAGCTGTTCTTCCCGATTGGGAACACCGGTCCCGCACTGCTGCAGATCGAGCAGGCGAAGGCTGTCTGCCGACGCTGCCCGGTGATGCAGGAATGCCTCACCTGGGCCCTCGAATCCGGCCAGGACGCCGGTGTCTGGGGTGGCCTGTCCGAGGACGAACGCCGCGCGCTCAAGCGCCGCAACGCGCGCGCCCGCGCCCGGCTGGCCTGAGCGACCCGCCGCCGTCCTGCCCTACCCGCCGACGCGGGCGCGCCGGCCGAGCGGCATCACCACGGTCGCCGCGGTGCCCCCGGATTCGGCGTGATGATGGAATTCGACCGAGCCGTTGAGCTCGGCCGACACCAGCGTGCGCACGATCTGCAGGCCGAGCCGATCGGCACGGTCAGTGGTGAAGTCCACCGGTAGCCCGACCCCGTCGTCGACGATCGTCACCGTGAGTTCGGCCCGCTGCCGCCGGGCCACCACCGCCACCTTGCCCCCGCGGTCATCGGGGAAGGCGTGCTCGATCGCGTTCTGGACGAGTTCGGTGAGCACGAGCACCAGGGCCGTCGCCGCCTCGGCCGGGATCTCGCCGAAGCTGCCCTGCCGCTCGACCGACACGCGGGAGACCGACCCCATGACATCGCTCAGCATCATCAGCAGGCGATCGACGATCTCGTCGAAGTCGACCGACTCGTCGATCGACACCGAGAGCGTCTCGTGTACCAGCGCGATCGACTGGACCCGGCGCATCGACTCCTCGAGCGCGGTGCGGGCTTCTGGGGCCGACACCCGCCGGGCCTGCAGGCGGAGCAGCGCCGCCACGGTCTGCAGGTTGTTCTTCACCCGGTGGTGGATCTCGCGGATGGTCGCGTCCTTGCTCATGATCTGACGGTCCCGGCGCCGTAGCTCGGTGACGTCCTGCATCAAGCAGCAGCGCGCCCAGCGTCTCGCCGCGCGGGCGCAGCGCCAGCGCCCGGAACAGGATGATCGCTCCCCCGCCCTCGATCTCGACGCTGGCCGGGTGTCCCCCGTCGATGGCCTCGGCGACCGCGCCGGCCAGATCACTGGCGTCGAACGGGTCGTCGACCACCGGGCTGGTGAGCGCGTCGATCGGCTCGGACAGCACGTTGCCGGTCACGCCGAGCCGGCTGAACGCCGACAGTGCGTTGGGGCTGGCGTAGATGATCGTGCCGTCGGGTTCGAGGCGGACGAGGCCGTCGCCCACCCGGGGCCCGGAGCCCTCTTCCTGGCGCGAGTCGGCGGCCGGGAAGGTGCCGTCGGCGACCATGCCGGCGAGGTCGGCCGCGCTTTGCAGGTACACCAGTTCCAGCTGGCTGGGGGTGCGGACGCTGGCCAGATTGGCGTCGCGGCCGATCACCGCGATCACCTCGCCCTCGTGCCGCACCGGGATCGCCTCGCGCCGGATCGGCAGATCGCCGTCCCAATCGGGATCGACCTCCCGGAAGATGCGGGCCTCGGCGAAGGCGATGCGCAACGGACCGGTCCGCACGCCGCGCAGCACGACGCCCACCTGATCCTGCTGGTAGGCGGTCGGCCCGGTCGTCGGGCGGCATTGGGCCACGCAGAGGAAGGCCGGCACGCTGCCGGCCTCGGCCGACGGGATGGCGACCGGCACCCACAGCAGCAGGTCGGCGAACGCGAGATCGGACAGCAACTGCCATTCCCCGACGAGCCGCGCGATGTGGTCGACCTGCTCGTCGGTGAGCGACGAGCGCGCGGCCAGCGTGTCGGTGAGAGCAGACATTGCCATTGAGCCTGCCACTCGGTGCCGGCCTTCGGGAGCGCAGGGTGTCGCCACGCGGACCTGGGGGCAAACGGGAGCAGACCATCGCAGACGGGTACTAAGGTCCCAGATTGTGGTCGGGGTCACTCCGGCCCGGGACCCGTGGGGAGAACGTGATGTCGACACCACCTCCGTCGCAACAACGTCCGCCGCAGCCGCCGACCGGGCCGCCCGTACCCGAGCACCCCGGTCCGCTGCCGGTCGCCACCAAGCTCACCGCCGCGGTGCTGCTGCTGATCCCCTGCGTGGCGCTGGCCGCGGTGCCGACGTACTCGCACGAGAGCCCGAAGCTCGGCGGCTGGCCGTTCTTCTACTGGTACCAGCTCATGTGGGTGCTGATCACCCCGGTGCTCACCATCGCCGCCTATGTGGTGATCAAGCGCGCGCGGGACCACCGATGAGCGCGCTGCTCGCCGACGGCGGCAGCGTCAACGGCGTCGAACTCACCGTCGTCCTGTTCTTCTTCGCCCTCGTCAGCTTCGGCGGCTTCTTCGCGGCCAAGTGGCGCCGGGCCGAGTCGATGCACAGCCTCGACGAGTGGGGCCTCGGCGGCCGCGGCTTCGGCACCGTCGTCACGTGGTTCCTGCTCGGCGGTGATCTGTACACGGCCTACACGTTCGTTGCGGTGCCGGCCGCGATGTTCGCCACCGGCGCGGTCAGCGGCTTCTTCGCCGTGCCGTACACGATCGTCGCCTACCCGATCGTCTTCGTGTTCCTGCCCCGGCTGTGGAGCGTGGCCCAGCGCCGCGGGTACGTGACGCCGGCCGACTTCGTGCGCGGCCGCTACGACAGCCGCGGGCTGGCCCTCGCTGTCGCGTTGACCGGGATCCTGGCCACGATGCCGTACATCGCGCTGCAGCTCGTCGGCATCCAGGCCGTGCTCGACACCATGGGCCTGGGCGGCTCGGGCAACGCGTTCGTCAAGGACCTGCCCCTGATCATCGCGTTCGCGGTGCTGGCGGCGTACACGTACTCGTCCGGCCTGCGCGCGCCGGCGCTGATCGCGTTCGTGAAGGACACGCTCATCTACATCGTCATCGTCGGCGGCGATCATCTACGTCGGGGTCAAGATCGGCTTCGGCACCATGTTCGACTCGGCGAAGGGGAAGATGACCACGCCGAATCCCAAGACGGGCATCCCGCCCGGCACGTTCATCACCGATCACAACACCTACTGGGCGTACGCCACGCTGGCCTTCGGCTCGGCCCTCGCGCTGTTCATGTACCCGCACTCGATGACCGCGGTGCTCTCGAGCCGCAGCCGCAAGGTGATCCGCCGCAACACCGCTATCCTGCCGGCGTACTCGCTGATGCTCGCCCTGCTGGCGCTGCTCGGCTTCGCGGCCATCTACGAGGTCACCAACAAGAAGATGGACGTGTTCGGCCAGGACCACGTGGCCAACGCGCAGCTGGCCGTGCCGCACTTCTTCCAGACCGTCTTCCCCTCGTGGTTCGCCGGCGTAGCCTTCGCGGCGATCGCGATCGGGGCGCTGGTGCCGGCCGCGATCATGTCGATCGCCGCCGCCAACCTGTTCACCCGCAACGTCTATCGCGAGTTCATCAAGCGGGATGCGAGCCCCAAGCACGAGGCCCAGGTGGCCAAGATCGTCTCGCTGGTGGTGAAGTTCGGCGCGCTGCTGTTCGTCCTCGGCCTCGACAAGCAGAACGCGCTGAACATGCAATTGCTCGGCGGCGTGTGGATCTTGCAGACGATCGTGTCGATCGTGGGCGGTCTCTACACGCGCTGGTTCCACCGCTGGGCTCTGCTAGCGGGATGGGCCGCGGGGATGGCGTACGGCACGATCGAGGCCTACCGGCAGAAGGTGCCGGTGGTCGTGACCAAGCTCGTCAACGGCCAACCGGTGACAACCACGCACGGAACCCGGCACTTCGGGTCGCCGCTGGGCGAGTTCCCGTTCACCCACACCAAGGTCTACATCGCCGGCACCGCGTTGCTGATCAACGTCGTGGTGGCCGTGGTCCTCACGCTGGTGCTGCGCGCGGCGAAGGCGCCGGAAGGTGTCGACGAGACCGAACCGGCCGACTACTACGCCGACGTCGCCGAACCGTCCGTCGTGGCGACGGCGAAGCGGGAGGTGGCCGGCGTCGAGCCCAGCGGTTGAGCTACGCCGGATGCGCGACGGTGATGATCTCGCGGCTGGTCGGGGTGAACAGGCTGCGATCCCAGAAGCCGTACCGCTCGTCGATCGCCCAGCCGGCCCGGACGAGGTGGGCATCGACCTGCTCGGCCCGCAGGAAGCGCAGCGTGCTCCGGCTCACCCGCACTTCGGGCCAGCCCGGGCTGGCGAAGTTCTCGGTGAAGGTGACCAGTTCGCCGTCGACGGCTTCGACCTCGTGCCAGACACGCACCGGCGCCCCGCCGTCGTCGACAATCTCGGTGACGCTGTCGGGGTTCCAGTCTGCCCAGGCCCGGGCCAACGGGTTGCGGGTCTCGAAGGTGAGCCGTCCGGTGCTCGTGAGCGCGCGCCCGGCGGCCACCAGGAAGCCGTGCACGTCCGCGTCGGTGAGCAGCACCTGGAACGCGTGGCCGGTCATCACGATCAGGTCGAACTCGTGCTCGAAGCCGGCCTCGTCGAGCGTGCCGTGGACCCATTCGATTCCCGGATGCGTCCGCGCCTGCTCGAGCATCCCGCGGGCGGGGTCGAGTCCGCACAGCCGGCCTTGATGGCCGGCCATCCGCGCCCGGTTGAGCAGCGTGCCGGTGCCGCAGCCGACGTCGAGCACGCTCGGCGCCGAGTGCATCAAGTGCAGGTAGAAGTCCTCGTCGCCCCGGTCGACCGAGAGCCGGTCGTAGAGCGAGGCGAGGTAGCGATCGTCGAACAGGGCGTCAGGCACCGGTCCACCGTCGCACGAGATGGGTCTTAGGGTGAACCGTGTTCTCTCTCGTGTTCGTCGAGCCGCGGATCCCGCCGAACACCGGCAACGCGATCCGGCTGGCCGCGATCACCGGGGCGCACCTGCATCTCGTCGAGCCGCTCGGCTTCACCATGACCGACGCGCAGGTGCGCCGGGCCGGGCTCGACTACCACGACATGGCGACGGTCACCGTGCATCCCGACCTCGACGCCGTGTGGGCCGCGTTGATGCCGGCCCGGGTGTTCGCCTTCACCGCAGCCGCGACGCGTTCATACACCGACGTCGCCTACCGGGCCGGTGACGTCCTTATGTTCGGCCCCGAACCCACCGGGCTCAGTGCCGCGCGTGCTCCACGACCCGCACGTGACCGATCGGCTGCGCATCCCGATGCTGGCCGGGCGCCGCTCGCTCAACCTGGCCAACTCGGCGTCCATCGCGCTCTACGAGGCCTGGCGGCAGCACGACTTCGCCGGCAGCTGAGCGCCGTCAGACCGGCGGCAGCCGCACCTCGACCACCAGGCCGCCGCCGGGATTGGCCCGGGCGTCGATCGCGCCGCCGTGCGCGGCCACGATGGAGCGGGCGATGGTCAGGCCCAGCCCGACGCCACCGCCGTGGTCGAGGCGCTCGCCACTGAGCCGGCGAAACGGCTCGAACAGCCCGGCGACCTGCTCGGGGGCGACGAGGGGGCCGGTGTTGGCGACGGTGAACACGCCGTTCTGCCCGACCGTAACGATCACGGTGCCGCCCGGATCGTTGTACTTGATCGCGTTCGAGATCAGGTTGCTGGCCAGCCGGTCGAGCAACGGCTGCTCGCCGGACACGGTGACCGGCGCCAGCACCGCGCTGAATTCGAGATCGCGCTCCTTCGCCGCCCGGCGGTGCGTCTCGACGACCTCGCCCACGATCACGTCCAGCCGCAGCGGAGTGTCGGCCATCCGGCCGCGCTCGGTCTCGGCCAGGGTGAGCAGCCCGTCGACCAGCTTCTCGTTGCGCTCGTTGGTGGCCAGCAGTTGCCGCGACAGCAGGTCCAGCTGGTCGGGCGTCAGGGCCGAGGACAGGCTGACCTCGATCAGCGCCCGCTGGGTGGCCAGTGGCGTGCGCAGCTCGTGCGAGGCGTTGGACGCGAATCGCCGTTGCGCCTCGTACCCCTCGCCGAGGCGGTCGAGCATCGCGTCGATCTCGTCGGACAGCCGGCGCGTCTCGTCGTTGCGGGCCCTGCGCCCGCAGCCGCAGCCCCAGGCTGGTCGGGTCCAAAGCGTCCGACCGTGTCGGCGATGCTGCGCACCGGCAGCATCACCCACCGGGCCACCAGCCAGGCCAGGCCGAGGGCGACCACGCAGACGACGACCAGCTCGATCCACGCGGTCGTGACACTGTAGTTGGTGCAACTGTTGAAGTAGCTCTTCCACGAACCACCGCAACTCACGTAGCCGCTGCGATAGTGGCGCAGGATGTCGGCGGCGGTGTAGACCATCCAGTCGAGGAAGAAGTAGCCGACCGGCCAGCTCAACAGCACGGCGATCACCGCGCGCCGGCGCGGGGTCAGGGTCAGGTCCAGGTGCACGCGTCAGTCTCCGAAGCGGTAGCCGACCCGCGGGACGGTGTGCACGACCGGCGGGTCGCCGAGCTTGCGCCGCAACGTCATCACCGCTACCCGCACGGCGTTGGTGAAGGGATCGGCGTGCTCGTCCCACGCCTTCTCGAGCAGTTCCTCGGAACTGACGACCTCGCCGGCCGACGCGCATCAGCACGGACAGCACGGCGAACTCCTTCGGGGTGAGGTCGAGCAGTCGCCCGTCCCGGAACGCGCGATGGCGGGGGATGTCGAGGACGACCCCGAAGTGATCGAGCACCGGCGGCGAGCCGGTGGGCGGGCGCCGGGCCAGCGCGTGGATCCGGGCGGCCAGTTCGGCGAAGGCGAACGGCTTGGTCAGGTAGTCGTCGGCGCCTAGACCGAAGCCGTCGACGCGATCGCGGATGCCACTGGCCGCGGTGAGGATCAGGATGCGGGTGCCGAGCGACGAGTCGACCATCCACCGGCACACCTCATCGCCCGTTGCCTTGGGCATGTCCCGATCCAGGACGGCGACGTCGTAACGGTTCACGCCGAGGCGTTCCATGGCGGCATCGCCGTCGTAACAGACGTCGACGGCCATCGCGAGCTTGCGCAGGCCGTCGGCGACGGTGTCGGCGAGCAGCCGCTCGTCGTCGGCGAGTAGGACGCGCAACGTGGTCTCCGGTCCGGTAGATGGTCGCGTCGAGGATCGCGTCCACACCATAAGCCCGTCGTAAGCGGGCGCAGAACGTTGACGATAGTGCCGATTCGGACAGGGTCGGCGCCGTGACCCAGACTCTCGCCCCGCCGCGCTTCGGCCCGGTGACCCTGCATACCCCGCATCGACGGCGCCGCGCCACCGCAATCGCGGGCGTCGTGATCGTGCTCGCCGTCGCCACGGTCGGCGCGGCCCGCTACCTGCTCGACGACGCGCACCGCAACTACCTGTCCACCGACGGGTGGCCGGCCCACGGCCAAGGGGCGTACCAGCTCGGCGACGAGCGTCCGGCCGCCAGCGCCGACGAGCACCCGGTGCCGATCGCCAGCCTGGCCAAGGTGATGACGGCCTACCTCGTGCTGCACGCGCTGCCGTTGCACGATGGTGACGACGGACCGCCGGTCGTCGTCACCCGAGCCGATGTCGCCGACACCGACCGGCGGCGCCACGAAGACCAGTCCATCGTCGGGGTGCGCGCCGGCGAGCGGCTCACCGAGCGGCAGGCGCTGATGGCGGTGCTGCTGCCGTCGGCCAACAACATCGCCGTCCTGCTGGCCCGCCAGGTCGGCGGCAGCGTCGACGCGTTCGTCGCCACGATGAACCGCACCGCGCACGCGCTCGGGATGTGGGACACGACCTACACCGACCCGAGCGGGTTCGACCCCGGCACCGTGTCCACCGCGGTGGATCAGCTCCGCCTCGCCCACGTCGTCGCCCAAGACACCACGCTGGCGGCGATGATGGCGACCCGCAGCTACGAGCTGCCGGTGGCCGGGCGGGTCCACAACACCGATGCGCTGCTCGGCCACGACGGCTTCGTCGGCATGAAGACCGGCTCCGACGACGCGGCCGGCGGCTGTTTCATGTTCCGTTCGCCGACGCGTGATCGGCGGTCAGTCCACGGACCTGTATCGGCGTCGTGCTCGGCCAGCAGGGTCGGCAATCTGATCACGGCCGGGCTGTACGCCGCCAAACAGCTCGCCGACCGGATCGCGCCGGTCGCGGCCAGCGCATCGGCGCTGCAGCGCGGCCGGCCGTCTACTCGGCGCGGTACTCGAGGTGCGCGGACTCGACGGTGATCTCGGTGATCCGCACGCTGATGCGATCGCGCAGGCTCTGCGGGGCCTGGTCGCCGCCGCAGCAGCGCGCGATCAGCGACCGGACGTCCTGCTCGAGCCCGAACTGCTTCAGGCAGGGCGCGCACCCGTCGAGGTGCTGGCGGATCCGGTTGCGCAGCTCGGCGTCGGTCTCGTCGTCGAGATAGAGGTAGACGTCCTTGAGCACGTCGTCGCAGTCGATGTTGCCCGGCCCAAATCCCATCTGGCTCATGAGTGCTCTCCGACCGTCGCTCTTCACGAGACCGCGCCCGCGGGCGTAGTCGGCGAGCAGGGTCTGCAGCTGCTTGCGCCCCCGGTGCAGGCGCGACATCACCGTGCCGATCGGGGTGCCCATGATCTCGGCGATCTCCTTGTAGGCGAAGCCCTCGACGTCGGCGAGGTAGACCGCCAGCCGGAAGTCCTCGGGCAGCGCCTGCAGCGCGTCCTTGACGTCGGAGTCGGGCAGGTGGTCGAGCGCTTCCATCTCGGCCGAGCGCAGGCCGGAGGAGGTGTGGGACTCGGCGCGGGCGAGCTGCCAGTCCTCGACGTCCTCGCTGCCGGATTCCTGCGGCTGCCGCTGCTTCTTGCGGTAGTTGTTGATGAAGGTGTTCGTCAGGATGCGGTACAGCCACGCCTTGAGGTTGGTGCCCTCGGTGAACTGGTGGAACGCGGCGAACGCCTTGACGTAGGTCTCTTGGACGAGGTCCTCGGCGTCGGCCGGGTTGCGCGTCATCCGCATGCGCCGCGGCGTAGAGCTGGTCGAGGAACGGCAGCGCGTCGCGCTCGAACCTCGCCCGGCGGGCTTCGACCGTCTCTTCCTCGACCCGCTCTTCTGCCACCGTGCTCCCCTCGAGACCCGCCGTCGGGCCGAGGATTGGAGACTATCGCGCCGGGGGCGAGCGGCCGGATCGCAGCCGGCGATCGCGGCGGGGCGGCTCGGGGCGGACACCATCATGAAGACGTTTCTCCTGTTCGCGGGTTCCTGGCAATAACCACGACGGCGCTCGCGCTCATTCCGGGCTAGGTTGACGCGCCGTGGCCACCGGGACGCCGGCGACGGCGCTGCTGACCAAGCGGGCGTCGCGTACACGCTGCATCCGTACGAGCACGACCCCCGCGCGCAGGCCTACGGCGACGAGGCGGCGCGGCGCTCGGGCGTCGATCCGGAGCGGATCTTCAAGACGCTGATCGCCGCGGTCGACGGCACGCTGGCCTGCGCGGTGGTGCCGGTGGCCGCCCGGCTCGACCTCAAGGCGTTCGCGGCGGCCCTCGGCGGCAAGCGGGCCGAGCTGGCCGAGCCGGCCGCGGCCGCGCGGGCCACTGGCTACGTGGTCGGCGGCATCTCGCCGATCGGGCAGAAGCAGCGGCTGCGGGTCGTCATCGACGAGACGGCCCAGCTGCTTCGACACCGTCTACGTCTCGGCCGGCAAGCGCGGCCTGCAGGTCGAGCTCGCCCCGGCCGACCTGGTGTCGGCGACCGCCGCCGTGTTCGCCCCATCGCCACGAGCTAGCCATCCGCCCTTTCCGAGTGTCGCGCTCACGCGCTATGCGCCGGAAGCGCGGACAACTGCGCACTCGATGCCGCGCTACACGTCGCTATAGCGCCGGGAAGCGCGGACAACTCGCGAGGCGGCCAGGTCAGGCGAAGTCCTCCTCGCGGTACTCCCCCGCGGGCGCGATCCGGCGGCCTCGGCCTCGGCGGTGCGCAGCTCGACCCGGCGGATCTTGCCGCTGATCGTCTTGGGCAGGTCGGCGAACTGCAGCCGACGGATGCGCTTGTACGGCGCGAGGTGCTCGCGGCAGAACGCGAGGATCTCGCCGGCGAGTTCGGCGACTCGGCTCGTGCCCGGCGACCAGCACGACGTAGGCCTTCGGCACCGCCAGGCGCAGCTCGTCCGGCGCCGGCACGACCGCGGCCTCGGCCACCGCCGGGTGCTCGATCAGCACGCTCTCGAGCTCGAACGGGCTGATCCGGTAGTCGCTGGCCTTGAACACGTCGTCGGCGCGGCCGACGTAGGTGATGTAGCCGTCGGCGTCGCGGCTGCGCGACGTCGCCGGTGTGATAGCGCCCGCCGGCGAAGGCGGCCGTCGTTGCGTTCGTCGTCGCCGCGGTAGCCGACCATCAGCCCGACCGGACGCTCCGGGCTCGGTGACCACGCAGATCTCGCCCTCGTCGCCGACCTCGCCGGTGACCGGATCGACGAGCGCGATGTCGAAGCCGGGCATCGGCCGGCCCATCGAACCGACCTTGAGCGGCTGGCCCGGGCGAGTTGCCGATCTGCAGCGAGGTCTCGGTCTGCCCGAAGCCGTCGCGGATGGTGAGGCCCCACGCCCGCTGTACCGACTCGATCACCTCGGGGTTGAGCGGCTCGCCCGCGCCGACGAGCTCGCGCAGCGACAGGTCGTCCTTCCACGCGGCGAGATCCTGCTGGATCAGCATGCGCCACACCGTCGGCGGCGCGCAGAACGTCGTCACCTGCGGCGTCGCGCAGCGTGTCGAGCATCGCGGCGGCGTCGAAGCGTTCGTAGTTGTACAGGCAGATCGTGGCGCCGGCGAGCCACGGCGCGAAGACGCACGACCACGCGTGCTTGGCCCAGCCCGGACTGGACACGTTGAGGTGGACGTCGCCGGGCTGCAGCCCGATCCAGTACATCGTCGACAGGTGCCCGATCGGGTAGCTGACGTGGGTGTGCTCGACGAGCTTGGGCAGCGCCGTGGTGCCGGAGGTGAAGTACAGCAGCAGCGGGTCGTCGGCCCGGGTCGGGCCGTCGGGCTCGAACGGCGCATCGCTGACCGCGCTGTCGGCGTAGCGCAGCCAGCCCTCGACCGGCTCGCCGACCGCGATCCGCAGGTACGAGCCGGGCACCGCTTCGAACCGCGGCGCGAGCTCGGCGCGCGCGATCACCGCGCCGACGTCGACCGCGCTCGATGCGGTCGCGCAGGTCGGCCTCGGCCAGCAGCGTGGTGGCCGGGATGATCACCGCGCCGAGCTTCATCGCGGCCAGCGTGGTCTCCCACAGCTCGACCTGATTGCCGAGCAGCACGAGCAGGTGCATGCCGCGGCCGCACCCCGGCGCCGCGCAGCCAGCCGGCGAGCTGGTCGGAGCGGGCCGACAGCTCGGCGAAGGTGTAGCTCGCGTCGGTGCCGTCGGCCT
This sequence comes from uncultured Actinomycetota bacterium, assembly GCA_963764485.1. Classification (GTDB taxonomy): domain Bacteria; phylum Actinomycetota; class Actinomycetes; order Mycobacteriales; family Jatrophihabitantaceae; genus Jatrophihabitans. The sequence goes on from CAVXSM010000001.1 coordinate 1,416,253, forward strand.
CGATCAGCCGCAGCGCGGCCTGGTGCGGATGCTCGGCGGCGAGCACGCCGTCGAACCAGTCGATGGCGAAGTTGAAGTGCTCCGGCCGCGGCCACTCGAACTCGGCCCGCGCGGTGTCGTAGTCGCTGCGGTGCCGCAGCAGCAGGTCGCGGGCGCCGCGGAACTCGTCGAGCTCGGCGTTCGAGGCGTTGGTGAAGGCCATCAGCCGACACTCGCACGCCCAGCCATCGTTGTCACGAAGTCGGTGACGGCTGGCGGCGATGCGGCCGAGTTCGCGCTTGAGCGAGTGGTCGGCGCCGGTGATGACGACGATCTCGCGCCCCGGGCCGGGCGGCGGCATGCCGAACGGATCGCGGTCGCCCTGCACGACGAGCACCGGCACGCCGGCGCGCATCGAGCTCGGCCAGCCGCGACCGCTCGGGCCGGCCCGGGGGGTGCAGCGGGAAGGCCAGCGCGACCACGCCGGCCGCGCCCGACGCGACGGCCGTGCGGCACGCGACGCGGGCGCCGTTGGAGCGGCCGCCGACGATCAGTGGCAGCGCGCCGAGCCCGCGCCGACGGCGCAACGCGGCGACCGCAGCCAGCCACGCCTCGTCCTGCTTGGCCGGGGCGGCCGGGCGTGCTGCGCCCGGCGACGCGGTAGGGCTGGGTGAGGCGCGCGACCGCGATGCCGGCCTTGAGCGCCGCGCCGCGCACCGCGCGACAGATCGGCGGCCTCGACGCCGCCGCCGGCGCCATGGGTGAGGACCAGCAGGGCCACCGCCGGCCCGCGGGGCCGGTCGAGATCGACCTGCGCCGGCCCGGCCGGTGTGGGCATCTCGATCCGCATCAGAACAGCCGCTGTTCGGCCGGCTGCGGCTCGGCCCGGTCGACGAGTTCGGGCCCGTTGTTGTCGACCTTGTTCACGAGGGTGGCGACCGGACGCAGCTCGAGGTGCTCGCCGGCGGCCTCGTCCCACGGACCGAGCAGGTCGGCCGGATCGTCGACGCCCGGATCGAGCCAACGCGACCAGCCCGACCGCGGCAGCACGAGCGGCATCCGGTCGTGGATCTCGGCCAGCGCCCCGGCCGACGGACCGGTGATGATCGTGCACGTGGTGATCGTCTGGCCGTGCTCGCCCCAGAACTCGTAGAGGCCGGCGAAGGCGATCGAGTGGCCGTCGGCCGGCGTCATGTACATCGGTTGCTTGCTGCCGGTCGTCCGACGCCTGCCACTCGTACCAGCCGTCGGCCGGCACCAGGCAGCGACGCTTGGCGTAGGCCCGGCGGAACGCGTTGGTGGTGCCGACGCTCTCGACCCGGGCGTTGAACATGCGTCCCTGCGTCTTGCGGTCTTTCGCCCACGACGGGATCAGCCCCCACGACACGACCCGCAGCTGCCGGGTGGGCTGCTTCGCCGGCCGGCCGCTCGGCGTCGCGCAGCGGACGGTTGACCACGATGCGGACGGGCTTGGTGGGCGCCACGTTGTAATCCGGCGCCTCCCACAGGCCGTCGGTGGCATCGACGGCGTCGAACTCCTCGGTGAGGTCCTCGTCCGATCGGACGGACACGTAGCGGCCGCACATACCTCGACCCTAGGCCGTGCGTCTGACGCGACGATGCCCGCCACGGCCCATCTGCGGCACACTGTGCGCATGCAGAGCTGGGCGGCGCCGCGGGCGCGGACGGCGGTCCGCGCCACCGTCGCGCTGCCCGGCTCGAAGTCGCTGACCAACCGGCTGTTGCTGCTCGCCGCGCTCGCCGACGCACCCTCCCGGCTGATCGCCCCGCTGCGGGCCCGGGACACCGAACTGATGGCCGCCGCCCTGCGCGGCGCTCGGCGTGGGCGTCTCCGACGATGGCGCGGACTGGATCGTCACGCCGGGCCGCCTGCGCGGCGGGCAGGTCGACACCGGCCTCGCCGGCACGGTCATGCGATTCGTCCCGCCGGTCGCCGCGCTGGCCGACGGCGACGTCACCTTCGACGGCGACGCGTACGCGCGTGAACGCCCGATGGCGACCCTGCTCGACGGTCTGCGCCAGGCCGGGGCCGACATCGACGACGGTGGCCGCGGCCGGCTGCCGTTCACCATGCGCGGCCGCGGCGCGGTCCCGGGCGGGGCCGTGCAGATCGATGCGTCGGCGTCCTCGCAGTTCGTGTCCGGGCTGCTGCTCGCCGGGGCGCGCTACGACAAGGGCATCGAGATCACGCACACCGGCGAGGCCGCGGTGCCGTCGCAACCGCACATCGACATGACGCTCGCCGTGCTGCGCGGCGGCGGGCGTCGACGCCGAGGCGGCCGGCCCCGGCGTCTGGCGGGTGGCGCCGGGCCGGATCGCGGCCGGCACCCACGTCGTCGAGCCGGATCTGTCCAACGCGGCGCCGTTCCTCGCCGCGGCGCTGGCCACGTCCGGGACCGTCCGGATACCGGGCTGGCCGGGCAGCACCGATCAGGCCGGCGACGCCCTGCGCGGGCTGCTCACCGCGCTGGGGGCCGACGTTTATCTCGACCGGGACGGCCTGACCGTCACCGGTCAGGGCTCGATCGCCGGTATCGACGTCGATCTGCACGAGGTCGGCGAGCTGACCCCGGTGCTGGCGGCACTGGCCGCGCTGGCCGACGCCCCGTCGACCCTGCGCGGCATCGGCCACCTGCGCGGGCACGAGACCGATCGGCTGGCGGCGTTGTGCACCGAGCTCACCCGACTGGGCGGCGACGTCGCCGAGCACGCCGACGGGCTGACGATCACCCCCCGCCCGCTGCACGGCGGCACCTGGCGGGCCTACGCCGATCATCGGATGGCGACGGCCGGGGCGGTTCTCGGCCTGGTCGTCGACGGGGTCGAGGTCGACGACATCGGCTGCACCACGAAGACGCTGCCGGACTTCCCGGGCATGTGGGCCACGCTGCTTGGACAGCTGACCTTGGCCCGCGACACCCGTGGTTCGCGCCCCCTTGACGAGGACGACGTCCGCTCCCGGGCCAATCCCCGCGGCACTCGGCCCCGTTCGAAGCAGCGACCGGCCCACGACGACGCCGAGCCCGGCACCGTGTTCGCCGTCGACCGCGGGCGGTTCAGCGTGCTGGTCGACGGGGCCGAGGTCATGGCCATGCGCGCCCGCGAGCTCGGCCGGACCTCCCTCGTGGTCGGTGACCGAGTCGGCGTCGTCGGCGACACGTCGGGCGCGCATGACACGCTCGCCCGCATCGTCCGGGTGGACGAGCGCGACACCGTCCTGCGCCGGACCGCCGACGACAACGACCCGCACGAGCGGGTGATCGTGGCCAACGCCGACCAGCTGGTGATCGTGTCCGCGCTCGCCGATCCCGAGCCGTCCTACGGCCTCATCGACCGCTGCCTGGTCGCGGCCCTGACGGCCGGCATCGAGCCGATGCTGTGCCTGACCAAGTCCGACCTGGCGCCGGCCGACGCCGTGCTCGAACGCTACGAGCCGCTGTCGGTGCCGGCGATCGTGACGCACCGCGGCGGTTCGCTCGATGAGTTGCGCAGTCACCTGCTCGGCCAGGCGTCGGTGCTGGTCGGGCACTCCGGGGTGGGCAAGTCGACGCTGATCAACGCGTTGGTGCCGACCGCCGACCGGGCGATCGGGGTGGTGAGCGCGATCGGCAAGGGCCGGCACACGTCCTCGTCGGTGGTCGCTCTGCGCATACCCGACGACGACGGTTGGGTGATCGACACCCCGGGCGTGCGGTCGTTCGGGCTGGCCCACGTCACCGCCGACGACCTGCTATGGGCGTTCCCCGACCTCGAGGACGGCGCGACCCAATGCCGGCCCGGGTGCGAGCACGTCTCGGCCGAGCACGGCTGTCACCTCGACGTGTGGGTGGCCGAGGGGCACTCGACGCCGGCCCGGCTGGCGGCGTTCCGCCAGTTGCTCGTCAGCCGCTGACCGCGTCGCCGTAACGCGGCGGCGGCGCGTGGACGCCGGCGGTGTGCACCGGTCCGGTGCGATCACGCAGCGCGCCGACCTTGCCACTGGTCCGGTTGCCGAGGATCTCGGCCACGATCGACACCGCGATCTCGGCCGGCGTGTGCGCGTCGATGTCGAGCCCGGCCGGCCCGTGGATGCGGTCCTGCTCGTGGGACGGGACGCCGTGTTCGGTGAGCCATTCGCGCCGCGCCGCCTGGGTGCGGCGCGAGCCCAGCGCGCCCACGTAGCCGGCCGCGCCGCCCAGCGCCGTGGCGAGCGCCGGCCCGTCGACGGCGCGATCGTGGCTCAACACCACGATGGCGTCGCTGCGGTGCAGCTCGCCGATCGCGGCAAGGGCGGCGGGCAGAGCCGGCGTGAGTACCGGCTGCCATCCGAGCAGGCTCGCCGTCGCCTGCAGCGCGGCGGCGATCAGGCCGTCGCCGACCACCACCATGGTCGGCACCGGCCACAGCGCGATCGCCACCGCCGGCGGGTCACCGGGTAGCACCGCCGTTGCCGTCACGCCGCGCCCGAACAGCCGCGGTACCTCGTCGGCGAAGTGGAAGGCGGTGCGGATCGTCGCGGGCGTGTGCACCGCCACGCCGGCGCGGCCCTCGGCGAACGGTGTGGCCACGACGCACAGCGGCGCGCGGGCTTCGAGCCGCGGCCACAGGTCAGCCGGCAGGTCGACCGCGTCGAGGACGAGGACGGTCGCCGTGCCGCCGCAGGCCAACCCGGCCGCTGCGGCCGCGGTGGCCGAGACCTCGACGTCCACCACGCCGCGGCGGGCGAGGTCGTCCGGCCCGATCCCACCGACCAGCCCGCCGATCGGCGGTTCCCCGGGCGTCCACGCCATGGTCGCGCCCGGGTCGGCCGAACTCATCCCGCGCGTCGCGACCAGCACGCCGATCCACACGTCGCGCCCGTCGCTGAGCCATTTCGCCACTCGTGGCGCGATGTCGTACATGGGGGCAATCCTGCGCTTTAGGCTCGACCCGTGTCGATGACGCTGCGCGAGATCAACCGTTTCCCGGTCAAGTCGTGCCGCGGGCAATCCCTGTCGCAGGCGACGGTCGAGCCCTGGGGACTCGCCGGTGATCGCCGCTGGCAGGTCGTCTACGACGACGGCCTCTGTGTCACGGCGCGCGAGTACCCGCGGATGCTGTTCATCACCCCGGCGCTGCGCCCGGACGGCGGCCTGGACCTCACCGCGCCGGACGTGCCGCCGCTGACGGTCGACGTGCCCGGCGTCGGTGCGCCGGTGCCGGTGCGGGTGCACGGCAGCCCGCTGACGGCCACGGTGGCTGCGGCCGAGGCCGGCGCGTGGTTCAGCACGGTGATCGGCACGTCCGTGCGCCTGGTCCATCTCGACGATCCGACCCGGCGGCACCCCAATCCGCGGTTCAGCCGCCCGACCGATTACGTGTCGTTCGCCGACGCCTACCCGCTGCTGCTCACGACGACGGCGTCGCTGGATCGCCTCAACGACTGGATCGCCGAGGGGCCACGGGCTGACGAAGGGCCGTTGCCGATGACCCGCTTCCGGCCCAGCGTCGTCGTGGGCGGCAGCGTGCCGTTTGCCGAGGACGGCTGGCGCCGGGTCCGCATCGGGGCCGCGGTGTTCCGCGCGGTCAAGGGCTGCGACCGCTGCACCATCACGATGACCGACCCCGACACCGCCGCCCGGGGCAAGGAGCCAATCGCGACCCTGGCCCGGTACCGCCGCTGGGACGGCGAGACCTGGTTCGGGATGAATCTCGTCCCCGACGACCCCGGCGCGACGATCGCCGTGGGCGACGACGTCGAGATCCTCGAATCGGTACCGGCTCCGGACGGACCGCCGCGATGACCGACTTCGGCGGGCAGGCGATCGGGGTGGTCCGCAGCCCGCTCGTGCACCGGGCGGACGCACCGCGGCAGGGCGACGAGGGCGCGCCCGACGCGCAACTCGTCCTCGATGCCGCGGTGGCGGCCGGCCTGATCGGTATCGCCGTCGGCGACGAGCTGCTGGTGCTCACCTGGCTGCACGAGGCCGACCGGGGCGTGCTCACCGTGCATCCACGCGGCGGCACCGACCGGCCCCGGCAGGGGGTGTTCGGCACCCGCTCGCCCGACCGGCCGAACCCGATCGGTCTGCACCGGGTGCGGGTCCCGGCCATAGACGGCGCCCGTTAGCGCGCGATGATCCGCACGGTCGAGGTGGCGGTCGCGATCAGCGCGCCCTCGGCATCGCGCAACTCGCCGTCGAGGAAGGCGACGCTGCCGCCGCGGTGCACCACCCGTCCGCGGCCGTAGAGGGGGCCGGCCGCCGCCGGCCGGAGGTAGCTGATCTTCAGTTCGAGGGTGGGCGCGATCGTGCCCTCGGGCAGGGTGCAGCCCACCGCCGACCCGAGCGTGGCGTCGAGCATCGCGGCCAGGAAGCCGCCCTGGATGTTGCCCATCGAGTTCAAGAAGTCCGGCTTCGCCTCGAAGCTCGCCTCGACCGCGCCACGCTCGGGGTCGATGCGGGTCAGCGTGTACCCGAGCAACCGTACGGCCGGCGGTGGTGGGCGGCGGCCGTCGGCCATCTCCCAGAACCACCCGGCCCGGTCCGGCGGCGCGTCGGTCATGCCGATCACCCTGCCGGATCAGTGCGGGGTCGACCAATCGCGGCCGCGTTTCAGCTCGGTGCGCCGAACGTCTCGGCGGTGTGCGACTCGAACTCGTAGCCGACGAAGTCTGCTTCGTCGAAGCTCTTCCCGATCATGGTCGGGCGTCACATTCCGCGGTCTTCGAGGACGTCGAGGTCGTGGAACGACATCGGACCCACGGCCAACTTCGCGAGGCCCTCGGCGAACGCCTGCGTCTCGGGCAGGGCGGAGTTCTCCATCGCCGACTCGTACGAGTCGAAGAACACGATGACGGCGTACCGGGTCGGGTCGTTGCGATCCTTGCTGATGACCGAACGGCGCGCGGTGCGCTTGCCCGCGGTGGCCTTCTCCCACTCGGCCTCGAGCGCCTGCACCTCGTCGTAGCTGTCGGTGTTGAACGTGATGACCTGGACGAATCCCATGACGGCCTCCTGCTGCGACCCCGGGCCAGCCCGAGGCCTTCGGATGGCGCCGAACCTAGGCCGGGGAGCGGGTGCGCGGAAGCAGTCGCGGCACGCGTTGTCCGGTCCGTAAGAATCGCGGCTAGCCCAGCAGGGCGCCGACAAAGGGCAGCACGAGTCGGCAGGGCACGGGGCGCGGGTGCGCAGGATCCAGGGCATTCAGGACATCGGCGGCGGCGACCGGGTCGGCGGCGATCTCGAAGTGCTCGGTGAGGTCGAGGCGGCACTGGTTCTGCACCACGATGTTCGTCATGCCCGGCTCGATACCGCTCGTGTAGGGCGAGACCAACTCGTCGTAGCGGGTGACGATGTTGGTGTAGCTGATGCCGGCGACCGCGGGTGTCCCGCCCGAGCGCAGCTTCGCGAGGAACGCCGAGCCGGGGCTCATCTCGCCGAACGAGTTGCTCGCCGCCGACTGCGCCCCGGCTGGCATCCCGAGGGTCGTCAGGGCCGACGTGCCGAGCGGGTCGGTGCCGTGCCACAGCGGGGCGAGCGAGATGTACTTGTCGATCTTGCTCGCCCCGTCGAGGTACTTGGCGTAGTAGTCAGGGACGACAGTGCCCTCGGAGTGACCGACGATGTCGACCCTGGTGGCGTGCGTCGCGGCCAGGACCTTGTCGACGAACGCTCCGACCTCGACCGCGCTGTCCTCGATCGGCGTCAAGCCTCCGAGCAGGCTGAGCGGAATGGTGGAGTGCGGCAGCACCCCGTAGGTGAGCGCGTAGACGCAGTAGCCCTCGTTGGCCAGCAGCGGGCCGTAGGTCTGCCAGTTCGTGTTGCCGTTGCCCAGCAGGCCGTGCACCAGAACCACCGGCTCCGGATGCGTCGCCGACGGTTGGCACGTCCAGTCGTTGGCGCCCGGCGGACCGTCCTGCAGGTTCAACCCGCCGGTGACGGCGAACGGCAGGAAGCTGTACGGCACCGGGTACTTGGCCGCCGCCCCGACCGGCGCGCTGCCGCTGGTGAGCGCCACGGCCAGCAGCGCCGCCACGGCGAGCAGGGATGCGATCGGCGTACGTCGCGCCACGGGGAATGCCTCTCGTCGGGTCGTCCGGACGCTAACAGGTCGGCGCGGGCCCACAACTCGAGAGGACGCGGGTCTCACCCCAGCGGCCCGCCGTTCATCTCGGTCGACCAGACTTCGGTATGTGGCGGAGGCGGGCAGCGGGACGTCGGCTGCGATTCCGTCGCTCGGCCGCATCGCCCGCGAGTGGGGGCGGATCGGGTGTCTCGGATTCGGTGGCCCGCCGGCGCACATCGCCCTGTTGCGTGCGCTGTGTGTCGACGACCGGAAATGGGTCAGCGCGCTGGAGTTCGAGGACGGCGTCGCGTCGACGAACCTGTTGCCCGGCCCCGCGTCGACCCAGCTGGCCATCTTCTGCGCATGGCGGCTCCGCGGTGCCCGCGGCGCCTTGGTAGGCGGCCTGAGCTTCATCGTGCCCGGCCTGGCGGCGATCCTCGCGCTGGCCGCCCTCTTCCTCTCCCACGACCCGCCCCGGACCATCCAGGGAGCCGCCGCTGGAGCCGGGGCCGCGGTCGCAGCGGTCGCGGTGCAGGCCGCCGCGGGTCTCGTTCCGGCGAGTCGAAACCGAGCGCACCGACCGGGCCAGCGCGTCAGGTGGCACGTGTACCTGGTGGCGGGTGCGGCGGCCACCGAAGTATCGACAACAAGACCGCTCACGCCGGCAGCCCGGCCCCGTCATAGCCGAGGATCTCGTCCGCGGATCGAGTGTCAGGCCCGCGCTGGGGGACGTATTCGGCTCGCAGTCGGTCGCGGTCACGCGCGAAGCCACTGGCCGAGCAGGTCGACGCCGTGCTCGATCTCGTCGCCGTCGCCGGCAAAGCACATCCGGATGAAGTGCCCGCCCTCGACCGGGTCGAAGTCGACGCCGGGCGCCACGGCCACGCCGGTCTCGGTGAGCAGCCGGGCGGCGAAGCCCAGTGAGTCGTCGGTCCACTGCGCGACGTCGGCGTAGATGTAGAACGCGCCGTCGGCCGGGGCGAGCCGATCCAGCCCGACGGCCGGCAGCTGCTCCAGCAGCCGGGACCGGTTGGCGGCGTACCGGGCGACGTTGGCGTCCAGCTCGTCGTACGCGTCGAAGGCGGCGATCGCCGCGAGCTGGGACAGCGCCGGCGGGCAGATCGTGAAGTTGCCGGCCAGCCGGTCGATCGGGTCGAGCAGTTCGTCGGGGACGAGCAGCCAGCCGATGCGCCAACCGGTCATCGAGAAGTACTTGGAGAAGGAGTTGACCACGATGGAGTTGCGCCCGGCCGACCACGCTGTGGTGGCCGGCCGGCCGTAGGTGATCCCGTGATAGATCTCGTCGCTGACGAACCGGGTGCCGTTCGCGTCGCACCACGCCACCAGCGCGGCCAGCTCATCGGGCAGCACCATCGTCCCGGTCGGATTGGCCGGGCTGGCGATGATCAGCCCGGCCGGCGGCTCGCCGAGGGCGTCGAGCTGCGCGACCGTCGGCTGGAAGCGGGTCTCTGGCCCGCACGGCAGCTCGACGACCCGGCAGCCCAGCGCGGCCAGCATGTTGCGGTAGGCCGGGTAGCCCGGGCGGGCCATCACGACGGTGTCGCCGGCGTCGAACGCCGCGAGGAACGAGTAGAGGAAACCGCCGGACGAGCCGGTGGTGACGGCGACGTTGCGCGGGTCGACGTCGATGCCGACCCGGTCGCGGTAGTGCCGCGCGATCGCCTGCCGCAGCGGCGGGATGCCTAGCGCGTTCGTGTAGCCGATGCGGTCAGTGTCAATGGCCCGGCGGGCGGCGGCCCGCACCGGCACCGGGGCCGAGGTGGACGGTTGGCCGGCCGACAGATCGACGACGAACAGCCCGGCCTCGCGCCGCGCGACGACCTGGTCGATCACGTGCATGACGTGGAACGGCGGCACCCCGCCCCGCCGGGCGAGTCGCTGCCTGATGTCAGTCACAAGCTGACGCTAACCGACGCGTAGCCTGCCGGGGTGCCGGATTACGCCGCAGACCTGCACCTGGCCCGCCGGCTGGCCGACGCCGCCGACGCGATCACCCGGCCGCGCTTCGGCGCCGCCGATCTCGTCGTCACCGCCAAACCCGATCTCAGCCCGGTCAGCGACGCCGACACCGCGGCCGAGCAGGCCATCCGCGCCGCGCTGGCCGCCGAGCGGCCGGAGGACGCCGTCTCGGGCGAGGAGTTCGGCTCGACCGGATCCGGCGCGCGGCGCTGGGTCCTCGACCCGATCGACGGCACCAAGAACTTCGTCCGTGCCGTGCCGGTGTGGGCGACGCTGATCGCGTTGCTGGACGGCGACGATCCCGTGGTCGGCGTGGTCTCGGCCCCCGCGCTGGGCCGCCGCTGGTGGGCCGCCCGCGGCACCGGGGCGTGGGGCAGCGTCTTCGGCGGTGAGCCGACCCGGCTGCGGGTGTCGCAGGTGTCCGCCCTGGCCGACGCCAGCCTGTCCTACGCATCGCTGTCGGGGTGGGCCGCGCTCGGCCGGCGCGAGGCCTTCGTCGCCCTCACCGAGCGCGTGTGGCGCAGCCGGGCGTACGGCGACTTCTGGTCCTACATGCTGGTGGCCGAAGGCGCCGTCGACGTCGCGGCCGAGCCGGAGCTGTCACTGTGGGACATGGCCGCGCTCGCGCCGATCGTCACCGAGGCCGGCGGCCGTTTCAGCGCGCTGGACGGCACCGACGGCGTGCACGGCGGCAGCGCGGCCGCGAGCAACGGCGTCCTGCACGACGAGTTCCTGGCCGCGCTCACCCCTTGAAAGTTGTCCGCGCTACACGTCGCTATAGCACCTCGAAGCGCGGACAACTTTGGACCTCCGGAAAAGTTGTCCGCGCTACACGTCGCTATAGCGCCACGAAGCGCGGACAACTCGGATTAGGGCAGCAGCAGGCAGCTGTCGCCGAACTCGTGCCAGAGGTAGCGGGCCCGCACCGCCTCGGCGTAGGCCCGCTCGACGAGGTCGGAACCGGCCACCGACTCGAGCAGCTTCAGGTGTGACGCTCCCGGCGCGTGCCAGCCGGTGACCAAGCCACCCACCACCTGCGCCGGCCGCTCCGGCCCGAGCACCAGATCGGTCCAGCCGGCCCGGGCCCGGACGACGCCGGCACCGTCCACCGCGGACTCCAGGGCGCGGGTCACCGTCGTCCCGACCGCGATCACCCGCCCGCCCCACGCCCGGGTCATGTTCACCGCGCGCGCCGTGGTGTCGGGTACGCGATAGCGCTCGGGTTGCGGCGGCTCGCCCGGGTCCTGGGACGACACCCCGGTGTGCAGCGTGATCGGGGCGATCCCTACCCCACGCGTGACCAGCTCCGTCACCAGCTCGGGCGTGAACGGGCGCCCGGCGCTCGGCATCTCGGCACTGCCCGGCTCGCGGGCGAAGACGGTCTGGTAGTCGGCGAGCGGCAGCTCGAGCGACACGTAGGAGTAGCGGATCGGCCGGCCGTGGCGGGCCAGGTAGGCGAGCACGCCGCCCTCGACGCCCACCCCGGCCTGCCACAGCCGGTGCTGACCGGCCGGGTGCGGCGCAACGAGCAGCAACCGCACGCCGTCGGGCAGCAAGATCGTCTCGCCCGTGCGCGCATCGCCCACCGGCCCGGTGGCGTCGCGGTCGGGACGGATCTCGACCACCCAGCTGCCGTCGTCCAGGGCGGTCGCGAAGTGCACCGTGACGCCGCGGCCATCAGCCCGCGTCCCGTCCACGGCGGCGGCCAGCGTGCCGGACGTGTTGACCACGACGAGATCACCGGGCGACAGGAAGTCCCCGAGCCGGGCGAAGCGGGTGTGCTCGATCCCGCCGGCGTGAGCTACCAGGAGCCGGACGCCGTCGCGGACCGTGGGCGGGCCGGGGGCCTCCAGCCCGGCGGGCAGGGTGAACTCCCTCACGGCGCAACCCCGGTCACAGCCCATTCGGACGCCCGGTAGCGGCCCGACGCCGGCCGCTCGTCGAGCAGCCGCAGTAGCGACGGCACCACGGTCGCGGGCGCCGGCCGATCGGTGATGTCCTCGCCGGGGAAGGCAGCCTGGTGCATGTCGGTGCGCATGTCGCCCGGGTCGACGGCGTAGACGCGGACGTCCGGCTCCTCCTCGGCCAGCACCGCGCTCACGTGGTCGAGGGCGGCCTTGGCCGAGCCGTAGCCACCCCATCCGGCGTAGGCCTCGACGGCGGCGTCGGAGCTCACGTTGAGCACGATGCCGCGCCCGGCCCGCAGCTGCGGCAGCACGAGCTGGGTCAGGGCCACCGGGGCGATGACGTCGGTCTCGTACACCGCGCGCAGCGCATCCAGCGGGAAGCGGCTCAGGGCCGGCAACGGGCTCGGGCCGAGTTCGCTTGCGTTGTTGACGAGCAGGTCGAGGCGGCCGAGCCGGTCGACGGCGGCCGCGAGGGCCGCGCGGTGATCGGGATCCGTGACATCCCCCCGCAGGGCGTGGGCGGACGGCAGGACGCGGGCCAGCGCGCTCAGGGCGGTGGAGCTGCGGGCGTCGACCACGAGGCGCCAGCCGCGCTCGGCGAGGGCGACGGCGAGGGCGCGGCCCAGGCCCTTGGACGCACCCGTGATCAGGGCGGTGGGTTGCGATGTCGATGTCATGCGTCCATAGTTGTAGTTGAAGTCAGCTTCAAGTCAAGGAGAACACTCGCTGATGCATACGACCGACCGCCTCAGCGTGAGCGACATCGCCCAGCGCAGCGGCTTCGCCCCGTCGGCGCTGCGGTTCTACGAACGCCAGGGCCTCGTGCACGCCACCCGCACGACGGGCAACCAGCGGCGTTACGAACGCAGCACGCTGCGCCGGCTCGCCTTCATCCGCGCCGCGCGCAACGTCGGGCTCACCCTCGACGAGGTCGCGGCCGCCCTCGCGACGCTGCCCGACGGCCGGACCCCGACCCGGGCCGACTGGGCCCGCCTGTCCCGGACGTGGCGCCAGCGCCTCGACGATCAGATCGCGGCCCTCCAACGGCTGCGGGACGGGCTCGATTCCTGCATCGGCTGCGGCTGCCTGTCACTGAAGAACTGCGCGATGCAGAACCCGGCCGATGTCGCGTCGGTGCGCGGCGCGGGGGCGGTGTACCTGCCCGCTCCCCTGCGGACGCCCGCTCAGAAGTGAATCCCGACCGACGCGAGCCCGGACGGCGGGTCGACGATCGTGAACTGGCTGCCGAAGCCGATCGTGCCGGACGGTCCGTTGTGATCGATCTTGCCGTTCAGCGAGAACGTCAGGCTGAAGTGCAGTTCCTTGGACGGGTACCAGAACAGCGCGTTGGTCAGTGCCATGCTGGCGCCGGCCCCGCTGGCCCGGCTGAGGCTGCCGCCCAGGATTGCGGTGATTCGCGGATGCCGTCCTGCCCCTTGGGGCACTAATTGGTGTGCCGCGAGTCCCCCTACGAGGCGAGCCCGTCGATGATCTCGGCTCCGGGCAGCTGCGCGAGCGCCGGCGCGGGCAGGGCGATCTTCGACCGGCGCAGGCCGCTGCCGATGACCACGGTGTCGCGTTCGAGCACCGCGGCATCGATCAGCACCGGCCAGTCGGCCGGCAACCCGATCGGCGTGATGCCGCCGAACTCCATGCCCGACAGCGCCACGGCGTCGTCCATCGGGGCGAAGGACGCCTTCCGCGCGTCGAGCCGCTTGCGGACCACGCCGTTGACGTCGGCCCGCGTCGTGGCGAGTACGACGCAGGCGGCGTAGCGGGTCACGTCTCCCCGGCGGCCGGCGATGACGACACAGTTCGCCGAGTCCTCCATCGCCACGCCGTACCGCTCGCAGAATGCCGCGGTGTCGGCGAGCGCCGGGTCGATCGCGGCCGCGACCACGTCGCTGCGGCCCCAGGCAGCGACCGCTCGGGCGACCGGGTCGGCCAGCAGCGGGTCGAGGGCGGTCGTCCAGTCGAGGGTTCCGGGTCCGGTCACGATTCCGACCGTACTGTGGATCGCATGGACACCGACGCGACGGTCGAGACCATCCTGCGCCGCTACGACACGATCACCGTCGTAGGGGCGAGCAACGCATCGCACAAGGCCGCCTCGTACGTGCCGGCGCACATGCGCGAGCACGGGTGGCGGATCGTGCCGGTGAACCTGCGCGGCGGCACGATCCTCGACGAGCCGGCCTACACCCACCTGGCCGACGTTCCCGAGCCCGGCTTCGTCGACGTCTTCCGTCCCTCGGACCAGGCGCCGGACATCGCCCGGCAGGCCGTGGCCGCCGGCGCCACCGCGCTGTGGCTGCAGCTGCACATCGCGTCCGACGAGGCGCGCCGGATCGCCGAGGAAGCCGGGCTCCTCTACGTCGAAGACCGCTGCCTCATCATCGAACAGCGCCGGCTACGGCTGGACGCCCCGAAACTCTGAACCGCTGAAAGGGACCCGACATGGACGTCGCCGCCGCGCAGGAGTTCCTGCGGAACAACCATCGCGCCGTCATGGCCACCTTCCGCCGCGACGGCCGCCCGGCCCTCTCGCCGGTGGCCGCCGCCGTCGACGATCAGGGGCGGGTGATGGTGAGCACCCGCGAGACCGCGATGAAGGTGAAGCACCTGCGCCGCGACCCGCGGGTGGCCCTCAACGTCCTCAACGACGGCTTCTACGGTGAATGGGCGCAGGTCGAGGGCAGCGCCGAGATCGTCGACACTGCCCGAGGCGATGGAGTTGCTGGTCGACTACTACCGCCGGGTCAGCGGCGAGCATCCCGACTGGGACGAGTACCGCGCCGCCATGGTCAGCGACCAGCGGGTCGTCGTGCGCTTCGCGATCGAGCGGGCGGGGCCAACCGTCGGCGGCTGACGCTCAGCCCTCCCTACGCCCGCTCACCCAGCGCGGCGAGCCGGGCCGGGTCAGCCGGCCCGGCGCACGGCAACGCGCGGGCGCACCCGCGGCACCTTCCGCCAGCCGAGTGACGTCCGGGGCCAGCGGGTGGACGGCGCCGCGGACGACTCGGCGCCGTGCGCCGCCGGCCGCTCGAACTGGTCGGCGATCTCGTCGACGTGATCGGGCCGCCCCGCCGGGCGCAGCCACGCCGCGGTGCTCACATACGTCTGCTCCGCCATGCTTGCCACCACTCTCGCCTGCGCGATCTTCCTGCCGGTGTAACGAGCATCTCGATCAAGAGTTTCGCTGCGGTTACATCGGATCGACCGTGGCGCTACGTTCCGCGCACACGGAGCGCGGCCCCGGTGGACCGCTCAGCCGCCGGCAAACGGGGGCAGTACATCGACCTCGGCGCCCTCAGGCAGGCGGGTGGTATCGCCGGCCTGCTGGCCGTCGACCAGGAACGAGGCGACGGCGACTACGCGGGCGAGACCGGCCCGTTGGCTGAGGAGGTTCCGCAGCTCGCCGACGGTCGCGGCGCTCACCGTCTCGCGCTCGATGCCGGCCGCCCGCAGCGCCCCGGCCCAATAGCGGACGGTGACGGTCGGGGGCACGAACCCAGCGTGCCAGACATCCCAGCCGGCCCGACGTCACGGGGCCGGGTAGACACTGACGTCCGTCGCCTTGGCCGACAGCCAGACCGTGCGGCCCGGCGCCAGTGCGAGTTCGGCCACGGCACCGGCGGTGACGTCGACCGTCGCCACCGGCGGACCGGTCGTACCCACCCGGATCCGATCACCGAGCGGAGCCAGGGAGGTGATCGTCGCCGGCCAGACGTTGCGCGCACTCGACCCGACCGGCGCGGCGGTGTGCACGGTGATCGCGGACGGACGCACCGCGGCGAGCACCCGGCCGTCGGGCGCGTCATGGGTCACCATCACGCCGCCGCCGTCGAGGGCCACGGAGTCACCCGATGCCGTGCCCTCGTACAGATTCATGCCGACGAGCTTCGCGACGTACGAGGTCAGCGGGCGCGAGGTGATCTCGGCCGGCGAACCGGCCTGGGCGACGCGTCCGTTCTCGAGTACGACGATGCGCTGGGCCAGCAGCAGAGCCTCGATCGGGTCGTGGGTGATCAGCAGCGTAGGCCCGGCGAACGCACCGAGATGCTGGCGCAGCTCGCCCTGCACCTCGGCCCGGGTCTGCACGTCGAGCGCGGCGAGCGGCTCGTCGAGCAGCAGCGCATCGGGGGCGCAGGCCAGGGCTCGAGCCAGCGCCACCCGTTGCGCCTGGCCGCCGGACAGCTGGCGCGGATGCCGGCGGGCCAGCGCGGCCAGCCCGAGCCGATCGAGCCACTCCCGCGCCGAGACCCGCGCCGGCCCCCGGGGCACGCCGCGCGATCGCGGCCCGAAGGCCACGTTGTCGAGTACGCGCAGGTGCGGGAACAGCCGGTGCTCCTGGAAGACCACACCGACGTTGCGCTGCTGGGGTTCGACGAACACCCCGGCGGCCGGGTCGTCCAGGACGCGCTCGTCGAGCCGCACCTGCCCGGAGTCGAGCGCCTCCAGCCCGGCCACGGCCCGCAGCAACGTCGTCTTGCCGGCGCCGTTGGGTCCGAGCACGGCGAGCACCTCGCCCGGCGCGGCCTCGAGCTCGACGTCGAGTTCGAACTCGCCCCGGCGCAGAGCGGCGTTCACAACCAAGCTCATGCCCTCACTCCGTTCGGGCATGCGGAGACGCGATGCCCCCAGGTCGCTCCGCGAGCGTCGCTCATGACGCCGCCACCGGACGCAGCCACTTGTCCCGCAGCGCTATCAGGACGACCAGCGCGACAACCATGAGCGGCAGGCTCAGGGCGGGCGCATCGGCCGGATCGTTCGAGAACACCGTCAGCACTGCCGTGGGTACGGTGCGGGTCGTGCCCGGTGTGTTGCCGCCGAACAGCAGCGTCGCCCCGAACTCACCCAGGGCGCGGGCCCAGCACAGCACCGCACCGGCGACGATCGCCGGCATCACGAGCGGCACGGTGACCCGGGCGAAGATCCGGCTGCGCGATGCGCCGAGCGTGGCGGCGGCTTCCTCGACGCCGCGGTCGGCGATGCGGAAGGCGCCCTCGACGGTCACGACCAGGAACGGCATCGACACGAACGTCTCGGCCACCACGATGCCCGGAAAGCTGAACGGCAGGTCCTGCCCCAGCAGCGAGTGGATCGGGTGGCCCAGCATGCCGTTGCGGCCGAACGAGTCGAACAGGGCGACGCCGCCGATCACCGGCGGCAGCACGAGCGGGAAGGTGACGACCGCGCGCAGGATGCCCATGCCGGGCACTCGCAGCCGGGCCAGCACCCAGGCCAGCGGGACGCCGAGGATGAGCGCCGCCAGCGTCGCCTCGAGCGACGACTCGATCGAGAGCCGCAGCGCTGTCCACACGCCCTGATCGCGGTAAATACGGCCCAGATCGCCCCACGGCGTGCGCACCACGAGGGCCAGGGTCGGCAGCAGCAGGAACAGCACGCCGATCAGGGCCGGCGCGACGACGACCGCCGGCGTGCCCAGACCCGTCGCTCGACGGGCCCGGCTCCGGCCCTTGGTCACGGGCGGCTGAAGCCGTCCGCGGTCAACACCGATGAGCCGGCCGCGGACAGCACGTAGTCGACGAACGCCTTGGCCAGCGTGGTGTTCTTCGCGTCCTTCAACGCCGCGATCGGGTAGGTGGTGCGGGCATTGACGGCGGCGGCGATCGGGATGCCCTTGACCTTGGCGCCGGCGGCCCGCACATCGGTGACGTACACCAGGCCGGCGTCCACCTCACCCGACTCGACGACGGCGAGCGTCGACTTCACGTCGGCCTCGGTGGCCTTGGGATGGACGGTGATCTTGGCGTTCTTGAAGACGGTCGCCGCGACGACCCCGCAGGGGACGGCCGGATCGCACACCGCGACCTTGACGCCCGAATTCGCGAGGTCGGTCACCGCGGCGATCTTGGCCGGGTTGCTCGGCGGCACCGCGATCTCGAGGGTGTTCGAGGCGAAGTCGGTCGGGCTGAGCGCGCTCGCGCCGAGGGACTCCATGTTCTTCTCCGACGCCGATGCGAAGACGTCGACCGGTGCGCCCTGCGAGATCTGGGTGGACAGATCCGAACTGGCGCCGTACGTGATCGTGATCTTCACGCCGGGATGGGCGGCCACGAACGTGTCCTTGATGGTGTCGAACGCCTCGGTGAGCGACGCGGCCGCGTAGACGGTGATCGAGCCGCTCGGCCCGGCGGCGCTGGTACTGCCGCCGGCGGCGCTGTTGCTGCTGCCCTTCGATCCCGACGACGAGCAGGCGGCGACGAGGGCCACCGCGGCCATCGATACCGACAGGGTGATGAACCGACGCTTCACTGGCTGGCTCCCGGGACCTCGACGACCACGTTGGTGGACTTGACCGATGCGATGGCGGTGACGCCGGGCTCGAGCCCCAGCTCGTCGGCGGCCTCGCGGCTCATCAGCGAGACGACGCGGTACGGCCCGCACTGCATCTCGACCTGGGCCATGACCTTGTCGCGGACGACCTTGGTCACGAGGCCGACGAAGCGGTTGCGGGCTGATTCGCGCGCGATCGTGCCGACCTCCGGCACCGGGCCGGCGTTCTGCTCGGCGAAGCGGGCGAGTTCGGCGCCGTCGATCACCCGCCGGCCGGCCGGATCGACCGTCGTGGCCACCCGGCCGCTGTCGGCCCAGCGGCGCAAAGAGTCGTCACTGACGCCCAGCAGGTCGGCCGCCTCACGAATGCGGTAGCTCGCCATGCGGCCGATACTAGCTGGCCGCTCCGCGTCTGCGGCAGGTCAGCTCGCTTCGCGCCGCAACTGCGCCAGATCGGCCAGCCGATCGGCGACGATCCGGTTCACCGACGGGTTGATCGGCATGCCGGAATGGCTCGAGGCGACCTCGACCAGTTCGGCCGCCGGATCGAGGCAGGTGTGCCAGTCGATGATCGCGTCGAGGCGCGAGTAGATCGAGGTATAGGCGACGGTGCCGGGAAAGGGCTGCTCGAGTTCGGCGGCGATGCGGTGCGCGCAGGTGCCGCTGACGCAATCCTCACCGATGACCGACAGGCCGCGCCGGTTCAGGCGGAACAGCAGTTCCAGCTGCCGCCGGACGTGCGGAGCGACGCTGAGGGTGCCCGTCACCGGGGCGCTGAGCACCACGACCGCGCTGACGAGGTCCGGCCGGCGCTGGGCGGCCAGCTTGACGATCATCCCGCCCCGGCTGTGGCCGACGAGTGCGACCGGCCCACCTTCGTCAGCGACCACCGGCTCGATCCTCCGCAGCAGCCGATCGACCATGTCGTCGGTGCACCCGATGTTGCCGCCGATCGCGCTGCGGAAGGTCCGGTGCCCCTGCCGGCGCAGGTTGCGGGCGAGCATCGCCAGGGAAAGATCACCGGAGGCGAACCCCGGGACCAGGATCACCGGCACGACGTCGCTGGGCGGCGGCTGGTCGACCGGCCGCCCGAACAGCTTGACCACGCCCCGGTAGGAGCGGAATTCGGCCCGCCGGGCCGCGCGATCAGGCACGAAGTCCGACATGAGAACGGGGGGCTCGGGCACCAGCTCGTCCATGGTGACGCTCCCTTCACTACTACGGGCAACGCCTGACTGACTCCAGCATTCCCGGAATGGCCAATGAAAATGCCGTGGCGGGGTGGGGCTGCACTCGGTCGGCGAGAGGGGCAGACTCGGCCATGACCACCCGGACACATACCTCGGAGGACGTTTCATGGCTCGCACGCCCCGCGATCTCACCGGCCAGGTCGTCGTCATCACCGGCGCCGCCCGCGGCATCGGTGCCGCCACCGCTCGCGCCATCGCCCGCGAGGGTGCGCGGCTGGCCCTCGGTGATCTCGACGGCGATCTCGCCGCCGCGGTGGCCGCTGAGGTCGGCGGCAACGCGATCGGGCGCAAGCTCGACGTCACCGATCACGCCGGCTATCGCGCCTTCCTCGACGAGGTCGAGGACGAGCTCGGGCCGATCGATGTGCTCATCAACAACGCCGGCATCATGCCGGTCGCCAATTTCGAGGAAGAGGCAGCCGACTCGATCGCCCGGCAGCTGGACATAAACCTGCACGCGGTGATCATCGGCACCCAGGACGCGGTGCAGCGGATGCGCCCGCGCGGGCACGGGCACATCGTCAACGTCGCATCGGCGGCCGGCAAGGGCGGCTTCCCCGGGGTGGTCACCTACTGCAGCACCAAGTTCGGGGTCGTCGGGCTGTCCGAGGCGCTGCACCACGAGTTGCACGGCAGCGGGGTCGACGTCTCGTGCGTCATGCCGGCGATCGTGCGCACCGAGCTCACCGACGGCGTCAAGGATCACTGGATGATCAAGACGTCGACGCCGGAGCAGGTGGCCGACGCGATCGTGGCGGCGCTGAAGAGGCCGCGCCTCGACGTGTTCGTCCCGCGCCGGCTCGGCGCGATGAACCGGTCGATGGCACTGGTGCCGCGCAAGGGTCAGGACTGGTTCCTGCGCTTCACCAAGGCCGACCGGTTGATCGCCGACGCCGTGCACTCGCCGGCCCGCGAGGCCTACGAGCGACGGGCCGCCGGGCGGTAGAGCGGTGCGGACGCAGGTCGGCATCGTCGGGGCGGGCCCGGCCGGCCTGCTGCTCGCCCGATTGCTGCAACTGCAGGGCATCGATTCGGTGGTGCTCGAATGCCGCGACCAGGCCTACGTCGAGGCCCGGGTGCGCGCCGGGGTGCTCGAGCACGGCACCGCGCAGACGCTGCGCGAGGCCGGCGTCGGCAACCGCATGGATGCGGAGGGCATGGTGCACAGCGGCACCGAGCTGCGCTTCGACCGCGCGCGGCACCGCATCGACTTCGCCGCGCTGACCGGCCGGTCGATCACGGTCTACGGCCAGCAGGAGATCGTCAAGGACCTCATCGGCGCTCGGCCGGCCGAGATCCGGTTCGAGGTCGACGGGGTGACCCTGCACGACCTCGACACCAGCCGTCCGCAGATCACCTTCGATGACGGCGCGACGGCCGGCGAACTCGACTGCGACTTCGTGGTCGGGGCCGACGGCTTCCACGGTGTGAGCCGGGCGGCCGTCCCCAACCTCGACGTGGCCGAGCGCGACTACCCGTTCGCGTGGCTCGGGATCCTGGCCGAAGCCCCACCGTCGTCGCACGAGTTGATCTATGCCCGCAGCGAACGCGGTTTCGCGCTGCACTCGATGCGCTCGCCGCAGATCACCCGGATGTACCTGCAGGTGCCGGCCGACGAGTCCGTCAAGTCGTGGCCGGAGGAACGGATCTGGGCCGAGCTGCACGAGCGGCTGGCCACCGATGACGGCTTCACGCTGAGCGAGGGGCCACTGCTGGACAAGGGCATCACGCCGATGCGCAGCTTCGTCGCCCGACCGATGCAACACGGCCGGCTGTTCCTCGCCGGCGACGCCGCGCACATCGTGCCGGCCACCGGGGCCAAGGGTATGAACCTGGCGGTCGCGGATACCCGACTGCTCGCCCGCGCGCTCGGCGGCTTCTACGCCGACGGTCGCATCGATCTGCTCGACGCGTACACCGAGACCGCGCTGCGCCGCGTCTGGCGGGCCACCCACTTCTCGTGGTGGATGACGACGATGCTGCACGTCGATCCCGCCGCCGACGGTTTCAGCACGCAGCTGGCCCGGGCACAACTGGAGTACGTGACCACCTCGCAGGCGATGGCCACGTCGCTCGCCGAGAACTACACCGGCCTGCCGTATGCCGACGGATGGTCATACCGATGAGCCTGCGCAGCACCCCACCGTTCCGCGCCGATCACGTGGGCAGCCTCCTCCGCCCGCAGGCGCTGCTCGACGCGCGTCAGCAGCATGCCGACGGCGCGATCGACGACGATGCGTTGCGCGCCGCCGAGGATGACGCGATCCGCGATGTCGTGCGGATGCAGGAGGACCTCGGCCTGCAGACCGCCACTGACGGCGAGTTCCGGCGCACGTCATGGCACATGGACTTCATCTACTCGCTGCGCGGTGTCTCGCGCACTGACGAGTCGATCAGGGTGCATTTCCGCAACGCCGCCGGCGACCTCGACTTCACCTCGGCCGCGCTCAAGGTCGACGGCCGGATCGGTATCGACGGCCCGATCTTCGGCGACGCTCTGCAGTTCCTGCGATCCGTCGTGAGTACCGCAACGCCGAAGCTGACGATCCCGTCGCCGAGCATGGTCCATTACCGCGGCGGCCCGGCCGCTCTCGATCCGGCGGTGTATCCGGACGAGGACGAGTTCTGGACCGATCTGTCGACCGCCTACGCCGACCAGGTCCGTCAGATCGCGGCGCTCGGCTGCACCTACCTGCAGCTCGACGACACCAGCCTCGCCTACCTCAACGACCCGGCCCAGCGGGCCGAGATCGCGGCGCAGGGTCGCGACGCCGAGCACCAGCACGAGCGCTACATCCGTCAGATCAACGCGGCTCTGGCCGACCGGCCGGACGGGCTCACCGTCACCACGCACATGTGCCGGGGCAACTACCGCTCCTCCTGGGCGGCCGAGGGCGGCTACGACTTCGTCGCCGAGGCGCTGTTCGGCCAGCTCGCCGTCGACGGGTTCTTCCTCGAGTACGACGACGCCCGGTCCGGCACGTTCGCTCCGCTGCGCTACGTCCCCGAAGGCAAGCACGTCGTGCTGGGGCTGGTCACCACGAAGTCGCCGGTGTTGGAGGCCAAGGACGATCTCAAGCGGCGCATCGACGAGGCGGCCCAGTACGTGCCGCTCGAGCAGCTGTGCCTTTCGCCGCAGTGCGGGTTCTCGTCCACCGTCGAGGGCAACAACCTGACCCGCGATGCGCAGGTCGCCAAGCTGGCGCTGATCGTCGAGACCGCGGCCGAGGTGTGGGGGTGAGTTTGGAGCCGCGTCATCCGGCCGGGTAGAGTGACAACTACCGACGCGGGGTGGAGCAGCTCGGTAGCTCGCTGGGCTCATAACCCAGAGGTCGCAGGTTCAAATCCTGCCCCCGCTACAATCGCTGAGGCCTCGGATCCCAATAGATCCGGGGCCTTCGGCATTTGTCTAACTCGCGAGAATCCGGAACACCCCGTTGCGTGTAGCCAGATTTGTAGCCCGTGGCCGGGCTGACCCACGCTGTCACGCCGTGGCCGCCTCCGGAGGCGCTTCGGAGACCTGGCGAAGGGTGGCGACCACCGTCACCTCGGGCCAGTACTTGGCGTGCAGGTCGGCGAACTCCTCCTGCCCGGCGATCGCCTCCTCGAGCGTGTCGTACTGCAGTAGCGCCCACCCGCCGACGACTTCCTTCGCCTCCGCGTAAGGGCCGTCGACCCGTCGGACAGCGCCCGCGCTGGAAATGAAGTTCACCGCATCGTCGGTGCCGAATAGACCGCCACCGTCGAGGAAGTGACCGGCGCCCGCCTGTTCGCCGATGTATTTGTCCATCGCGTCGAACAGCGCCTGCGGCGGCGTACCGACGTTCTCTTCCATCCTGACCATGCCCATGAACCGTGGCATTCGCTTCCTCCTCGATACTCGGGTCGCCGCTGCTGGCGATCCGCTCACCAGTGCGTCGAACCGCGACGGGCGTTTTCGACACAACCGACCAAGATTTTTTGAACCGGACGATTGTTGCGTTCACCTTGCCACGGCCGCGTCGCGCATCCTCGGCAAGAGGGAGGCCCGCGACGGCGACCGGCCAAGCAGATCCTTGTTCTCAGCGTGCCGATCGGGCTTCGTCGCCTGCGCGGCTGCGAGTCCGGAAGGTGCCGGGTGTCATGTGGGTGTGCCGGCGGAAGTACGAGGAGAAGTTGGAGGCATCGTCGAAGCCGAGGCGCTCGGCGATCTCGGCAACCGGCGCGTCGGCATGGCTGAGCTGTCGTTTGGCTTCTAGGACGATTCGCTCGTCGATGAGTTCCTTGGCGGAGAGTCCGGTGTTCTGGCGGGCGAGGCGGTTGAGGGTTCGCGAGGAGTAGCCCAGCCGGTCGGCGTAATCGGTGACCTTGTGCCAGTGCCCGAAGTGCTCCTCGATGTGATCGCGAAACCAGCCGAACACCTCGTGGGTCGGCTCCAGATCAAGTGCGTCGCTGGCCGGCTGGACGAGTACGAGCTGGAGGAGGAGCGCGGCCAGGCAGTGGGACCGAGCGACGTTGTGCAGCTCGTTGCGCTGCGTCGTTGACGAGTCGGCACTGCTGGCCAGTAGGTCGAGTGCTTGTGTCACCGGTGTGCCGGTCAGGTCGGCGGCCCGCCAGTGGTTCTGCGGGCGGACCTCGCGCGACCTGATCAGGCCGCTCGTGCGGTCGTCCACGCTATGCGGGCCGAACATGACGACGAGGCCTTCGATGTCGGCGATCGCTCCCCATCGGTGGACCTGGCCCGCTCGCACCCAGAGGATGTCGCCGGGCCGTAGCGGGTGCTCGGCGAAATCGACAGTATGCGCGGCGGTGCCGCGTTCGATGCGCACGAGCAGGTCGAAGTCCAGCCGCTGGGGAGTGAGAAATTCGTGCGGCCCGCCGCGGTCCCGGATGCCGTTGAGCGTGTTCACCTCGACGTCGCCGACACTCGGGCGCGGAGGAAGGAACCGCACGTTCCGAATCGCCGCGTGTCGCGTTTTTACCATCCGATTCCCCGTCTTCACCGTGAATATCAGATCCTTGGATCCTACTGTTACCGGCATGTCATCTCTCACCTACACCGTCATCGACGCCGCCGACGCGTCGCTCAACAAGACCAGCGTGCTGGTCACCGGAGACACTGAGGCGCTCGTTGTCGACGCGGCCTTCACCCGTGCCGACGGCCACCGGATCGTCGCCGAGGTGCTCGACTCGGGCAAGCGGCTCACCACCGTGCTGATCACCGCGGGCGACCCAGACTTCTACTTCGGCGCCGAGGTCATCGCCGACGCCTTCCCCGAGGCGATCTTCCAGGCACCGGCCGATGTCATCGAGCACATCCGGCACAGCTACGAGGGCAAGCTCCAGGCCTGGGCTCATCTCGGCCCGAACCTGCCCACCCGACTGGTCGACATCGCCACCCTCGCCGAGCCGACGCTCACCGTCGACGGGACGACTATCGAGGTGCGCCGCGGCAGTGACCAGCTTGGCGACCGCGCCTGGTACCTGTTCGAGCCCGCGTCGCGCTCACTGTTCGGCGGCGTGCTGCTCTTCGAGGGTCTGCACGTCTGGACCGCCGATAGCGCGACGCCCGACCTGCGGGCCGAGTGGATCAAGGTGCTCGAAGACCTGGCCGGCCTCGAACCCTCGTTCGTCGTCGCCGGCCACCGGGTCGCGGGCGCACCGACCGACCACACCGCCATCCACCACACCCGTGACTACCTCGCGCACTTCGAGAAGACCATCGCCTCCTCCGTCAATGCCGCCGAGGCCGAGGCCTCGTTGCTCGCCGCCTATCCGGACGCCGGGCTGAAGATCGCCGCCAGCCTCGGCACCAAGGTCGCCAAGGGAGAGATGAAATGGGGCTGAGCCACGACCCGGGCCCGGCCGACGTCGTTCGACGTCAATACCTTGCCTCGGCGGCCGGCGACCTAGAGGCGCTGAGAGCGACACTCGCGCCCGACGTCGAGTGGACCGAGATGGCCGGCTTCCCACTCGCGGGTACCTATCGCACACCGCCGGGCGTGACCTCGAACGTGATGGAGAAGCTGGGTTCGCAGTGGGATGAATGGACCGCCCACGACGACACATACGTCGTCGACGGCGAGAACGTCGTCGTCCTGGCCCGCTACACCGCCCGGCACCGCAAAACCGGCAAGGCGCTGGCGGTCCGGGTCGCGCATCACTTCATCGTGCGGAGAGGACTGATCGTACGGTTTGAACAGTTCGTCGACACGGCGCTCGTCCGCGACGCCGCCACCTGAGCCAGGAGAGGCCAAAGGACGGAACGGACTGACCCTGATTGGACCCTGTCTCGGGTCATTCCGACGGGCGGCCAAGGATCGGACTTACGCGCTCATCTGGTTCAAGCATCGCGGCGGTCACGTCGGAGCGCCGATGCCGAGGTGCCGAACCACCGTTGGCAGGATCGCGACAGAACGCTTTGCTCGGAGTAGCCGAGGATTCGCGCTACCTGCGCGAGCGGGAGGTCGGTCTCGTGAAGGTAGCGCTCGGTTTCGCTGCGGCGTACGTCATCGACCAAGCCGGCGTACGACGTTCCCTGTTCGGCGAGTTGGCGTTGCAGCGTCCGCGGATGCAGCGCGAGGTGGCCGGCGATGAGGTCGATCGAGAGGCCGCCTGTTGCGAGCATGCGGTGGATGAGGAGACGGACGGGTTCGACGCCTTGGTCGTCCATCGGTACGACGATCGAGTTGAGGTAGTCCGATACGACGTCGTGAACGGCGCTGTCGGATGCGAGCGGCCGGGCGAGGACGGAGCGAGGGAACAGAAACCCGTCCTCATCCGCACCGAATCGCACCCGACAGCCGAAGTAGCGCTGGTAGTCGGCCGCGCGGGTGAGCGGATCGTGGCGTAGGTACACGGCGGCCGGGGTGAAGTCCGCGCCGGCGAGCAGCCCGAACACGCGCAGCGAGACGCCGAGGCCGAGCTCTGCTGCTTGGCGGTGCGGCGGTGGCCGGTCGGCGACGAGGCGCCACCGGAATCGCGCGAAGCGTTCGGTTGGCTGCGGATCGACGGTCGCTGACAGCGCCGGGCTGTAGACCGACATGTACTGGTCGACCGCCTGCAGCGCGGCTCCGACCGTCGCGGCGGTGCGGGCGGCGACGCCGACCGGGCCCAGGATCTCCAAACCTTGCCGTAGCGCCAGGCGCCGACCGAAATCGGCGGCCCCCGTTGCGGCAGCCGCTGCCTCCAGCGCGACGATCACGCTGCGATAGCTGACGAACGCGTCCTGACTGCTCAGCGCGCGCATCGAGATATGCGCCTTCGCGAGCAACGGCGCGGGATCGCGGCCGAGCTCGCGGACCAGTTCGGGATAGCCGAGCAGCGACGTTGCGCGGATCAACGACATGTCGCTCAGAGTCAAGAACTTGTCGTCTGCTGTCAAGACTTCGAAGGTGCGGAACCCAAGACTGAAGGCACACCGCATCCCGTCCCGAAAGGCCCAACGCCATGACCGCCATCGCCTCTCCCGAAATGGTCTCCACCCTCACCGGCGCGCCGCTTCCGCTGGTCGCACTGCCGCAAGGCGAACTGCTGACCGTCAACATCGACCAACTCCCACTGCTCAAGGACGCACTCGGCCCGGGCATGAGCTTCCAGACGCTGCGCCTGGACACCGAGCGCGGCTCCTACGTCGTGCTCGCCACCATCGCCCCCGGCTGCGGACTCCAGCTGCACTACCACACCGGCTCGGCGCAGGTGTACACGCTGCAGGGCCGCTGGCTCTACCGCGAGTACCCCGACCAGCCGCAGACCGCCGGGTCCTACCTGTACGAGCCCGGTGGTTCCGTGCACACCTTTTACACCCCCGAGGACAACACCGAAGACACCATCGCGCTGATCTGGGTCGACGGCGCGAACATCAACTTCAACGAGGACGGCTCCTTCCACTCGATCCTGGACGCCGTCGCCCTGCAGTACCTGACCGAGACCGTCTCGGCCGCACAGGGCACCGGCACAGTCGGCTACATCCACGGGGGCGCCGCGGGCGTCGTCAAGTCATGAACCTCGCCGAGAACCTGCAACGCAGCGCCGGCCTCCATCCCGACAACGTCGCGATCCGGCTCGACGACATCTCGCTTACCTACGCCGAGCTCGAGAACCTGACGCACAAGGTCGCCGGGCTACTCGCCTCGCACGGCGTGACGGACGGCGACCGGGTCGCGCTCATGCTGCCGAACGTGCCGCAGTTCGCCGCGCTGTACTACGGCGCGCTCCGGCTCGGGGCGGTGCTCGTGCCGATGAACCCGCTGCTCAAAGAGCGCGAGGTCGCGTACTACCTGGGTGACTCCGGCGCGAAGGTGCTGTTCGTCTGGGCCGACTGCGCCGGCGAGGCCGAGCCGGCCGCGAACCAGGCTGGCACACATGTCGTGATCGTTGCCTCGGACGGCACGATCCCGGGGCTCGACGCCGCCGCGTCGATGCCGCACATCGTCGAGCGCAGCGGCGACGACACCGCCGTCATCCTCTACACATCCGGCACCACTGGACAGCCCAAGGGCGCCGAACTCACCCACGCCAACCTCATCGACAACATCAACGTCACCGCCGAGACGCTGATCCGGGCCACCCCTGATGACGTCGTCTTCGGCGGCCTGCCGCTGTTCCACGTCTTCGGACAAACCTGCGGACTCAATCTCGCCGTCAAGGTCGGCGCCACGCTGACCCTGTTGCCGCGATTCGACCCGCTCAAGGCGCTTGACGTCCTCGCCCGGGACCGGGTCAGCGTGTTCGAGGGCGTGCCGACGATGTTCACCGCACTCGTCCGCCACCCCGAACGGGGTGCCTTCGACCTGTCGGCGCTGCGCGTGTGTGTCACCGGCGGGTCGGCCATGCCGGTCGAGGTGCTGCACGCGTTCGAAGCCGCATTCGGCTGTGTGGTGTTGGAGGGCTACGGGCTGTCCGAGACGTCCCCGGTCGCGTGCTTCAACCATCCCGACACAGTCCGCAAGCCGGGATCGATCGGCACCCCGATCCGCGGCGTCGACCTGCGGCTGGTCGACCACACTGGCACGGCCGTCGCACGAGGTGAGGTCGGCGAGATCTGCATTCACGGCCACAACGTGATGAAGGGCTACTGGGGCAAATCTGACGCGACCGCTGCGGCGATCCAGGACGGCTGGTTCCACACTGGCGACCTTGCCCGGGTCGACGAGGACGGTTGCTACTTCATCGTCGACCGCAAGAAGGACCTGATCATCCGCGGCGGCTACAACGTCTACCCGCGCGAGATCGAGGAGGTGCTGCACGAACACCCAGCCGTCCTCGAGGCGGCCGTTATCGGCGTGCCGCACACCGAACTCGGTGAAGAGGTCGGCGCCGCCGTTGCCTTGCGTCCCGGAGCGTGGGCATCGGCCGACGAGCTGCGCGAGTTCGTGAAGCGGCGGGTAGCTGCCTACAAGTACCCACGCTTGGTTGAGGTGCGCGATGCGCTGCCGAAGGGCGCCACCGGCAAGATCCTCAAGCGCGAGATCCGGCTGAGTGTCGCCGCACCTGCTCGCCACGATGAGGTGCCGGCATGAGGCAGCTCACCAGTCTCGACGCGCAGTTCCTCGCTCTCGAGGACGGACGTACCCACGGCCACGTCAGCGTCCTCAGCATCTACGACGCACGAACGGTGACCGGACGACGACTTGATGCCGAACTGATCCGCGAGCTGATTACGCGGCGGCTACCGTTGCTGCCGCCGTTTCGTTGGCGGCTCGCGCCGGTGCCGTTCGACCTCGACTACCCGTACTGGGTCGACGACAGCGACTTCGACGTCGAGTACCACGTCCGCGAAATGGCGCTGCCCGAACCGGGCGACCAGCACCAACTCGCCGACCAGATTTCGCGCATCATCGCCCGTCCGCTGGATCGGGCGCGGCCGCTGTGGGAGGTCTACGTCATCCACGGTCTAGGCGACGGTGGTGTCGCGATCCTGACCAAGATGCACCACGCCGCGGTCGATGGCGTCTCGGGGGCCGAAGTGATGAGTGTGCTGCTGGACGGCACGGCGCAGCCCCGTGAGGTTCCGCCGATGGCCCCCGCAGCGGCAGAGAAGTACCCGACGCAGTGGGAAATGCTCGGTCGCGGCCTACTCGGGATGTGGCGTCAGCCGGTGCGTGCGGTGCGGGTCAGTGCGAGGACGCTGCCGCATCTGGACGAGGTGCCGACCTTGCGGGCATTGCCCGGTATCAAGGCGATCGCCCGTCACGGCCGGCGCGTCAAGCGCGTGATCAACGTTCGTTCGGACGGCGGCGTGCTGGAAGGCAGCGACCTCGTGGCGCCGCGTACCCGCTTCCAGGGGCGGGTGTCCTCGCATCGCCGAGTGGCGTTCGGATCCCTGTCGCTCGACGAGGTCAAAGCCATCAAGACCGAGTTCGGCTGCACGGTCAACGATGTCGTCGTCACGTTGTGTGCGTCGGCGTTGCGGTCCTGGCTCATTTCGCAGGACGAGTTGCCGGCCGAGCCGCTGGTGGCTTTCGTGCCGGTGTCGGTTCGCACGCCGGAGCAGGTGGGCACATACGGCAACCGGGTCTCGGTGATGATCGCCGAACTGCCCACCGATGAGCCGGATCCGCTCGAGCGGCTGCGACGAGTCAGCGCGACGATGAGCGCGGCCAAGGAGCGTCATCGTGCGCTGCCCGCCTCGTTGTTGCAGGACGCGAACCATTTCGTCCCGCCGGCGATGTTTGCCCGCGCCGCCCGGGTGACCTCCCGGGTCGCAACCTTGCCGGCCGTGCAGTCGGCGGTCAATGTCGCCATCTCGAACGTGCCCGGCTCGCCGACGACGGTGTACTGCGGTGGCGCCGAACAGCGCGAGACCTACCCGATCTCGGGAGTGCTCGACGGCATCGGCCTGAATATCACCGTGTTCAGCTACCGCGACGCGTTGGGGTTCGGCATCGTCGCCGATCGCGAGCAGCTCGAGGATCCCTGGCCGCTGCTCGACGCGATGCGCGACGCGCTCGACGAGCTGCGCGTTCTCGCGGCAGCGAACACGTCATGACGGCCGTGCCCGGTGAGCAGTTCGGCACGGTCGGCGACGTGCGGCTGTGCTACGAGACGTTCGGCGACCCCAGCGACCCGTGCCTGCTGCTGGTCATGGGGCTCGGCATGCAGATGATCGCGTGGGACGACGAGTTCTGCGATCGCCTTGCGCGCCAGGGCTTTCAGGTCGTGCGCTTCGACAATCGCGACTGCGGGCGATCGACCCACCTGAACCACCTGCCGGCACCGTCACCGGCGCGGCTCGCGGTGCGCGCTGTGTCCGCCGCCGCGTACACGCTGGCCGACATGGCTTCGGACGCGATGGGTCTGCTCGATCACCTCGGCGTCGACGCAGCGCACGTGGTCGGGATCTCGATGGGCGCGATGATCGCCCAGACGATCGCGGCGCAGCAAGGCTCGAGGACGCTCTCGCTCGCGTCGATCATGGGCAGCACCGGCAGCCTGCGTGACGGTCAGCCGTCGCCACGCATCTGGCCGATGCTGCTGCGCCGCGCCCCCGAGACGAAGACCGCCTACGTCGAACACCTGACCCGGCTGTTCGGCACCGTCGGCTCCCCCGCGTACCCGACCGACGAGGACGTACGGCGTGCCTTGTTCAGCGCCAACTTCGACCGCGGCGCAATACCGGCCGGAACCGCACGTCAGCTCGCCGCCGTCTTCGCCTCCGGCAACCGGCGCAGCGACCTGCGGACCGTCACCGCGCCGACGCTCGTGATGCACGGCACCGCAGACCGACTCGTCCGGCCATCGGGCGCACTAGCAACCAGCCGCGCGATCGCACACTCGCGACTCGTTCTCATCGAGGGGCTCGGTCACGACCTGCCACGCGCGCTGTGGCCGGTGGTCATCGAGGAAATCACCAGTAACACCCGGCGGGCAGCCCACCGGGCGCTCGTCCGCTAGCCACGTTGCGATCGCCGTCGAGACCGCCGGCCGGCCGGCCGGCGGCGTAGACACGGCAGCATTCGGATACGGCCTCGCGCTCAGCCGAGTCCGGTGCTGTGGGTGTCTTGCCGATACGGCGCCGCCCGCCACGCCGCCGGGTTGAGAACGGTCGACTGGTCGTGGGCCATCATTTGCCACGGGCCGGTGTAGGTGTTGCGGTCGAAGTGATTGTTCTGGGCGAAGCTGATGGCCTGCTCGATCACCTCGCCGGTGTAGGGCGACCAGGACGGGTAGGTGCCGTAGTTGGAGAACAGCCCCTGCAACCCGCAGGAGGTTGCCGGGCTGCAGCCCGGAATCGCGCTCGGGTCGAGCTCGAAGGCGTTGTGGCGGACCGCGACGTTCTGGGTCTTCCAGCGGCAATCGGAGTAGTACGGCAACTGGTCGATGGTGCCCGGCGCGCAGGTGTCGAGGTTGGCCACGCCAGGATCGGCCAGGGTGCAGTAGCCGCCACTGGTGTTGGCCGGTGAGCCGCAGAACCGGTCGGCGTTCTCCCACAACACGACGCCGCTCCAGTTGTCGGTGAACTGATTGTCGACGACGTCGATGGTGGAGTACCGAGCCGCGACCCGGGCGTCGCCACCGCTCTCGGACAGGTAGATCGCGCCGGTGGGAAAGCCGGGGTTGTCCGGGCCGTAGACCAGCGCGTTGCGGACGAAGGTGTTGTGCGCGATACGGGCGTTGTACGAGATCTCGTACTCGACCCCCTCGCCGTCGTTGCCGGCGACGTAGTTGCCCTCTATGTCGAAGTCGTTGTTGTCGGTGTCGGCCCACAGGGCCGGCCCGTGGTTGTCGTGCACCCAGTTGTTCGTGATCGTGGCCCGGTTGACGTTCCAGAACTTGGCCCCGCCGGCGCAGCCGCACCCCGGCACGTGCGCGTTCCAGTCATAGGTGTTGTTGCCCGAGATCTCGTTGTGATCAACAACGATGTTGGCGTCGCCGCCGGACTCGTAGGCGCTGAGCCCGTACTGGCCGTTGTCGGCCAGGCAGTTGTAGCGCACCACTGTGTCGGTGCCGGCGAACACCGCGGCGCCGGCGTTGTCGCGCACCGTGTTGTAGAGGATCCGCCAGCCGTGGCCGGAGTCGTGGTTCACCACACCCTGATCACCGTTGTCGCCGGCCGCGCCGAAGTTCTGGATGGTCAGGTGCGAAACGGTGACCCCGCCGGCGCGCTGCGTGAACGCGTAGCGGTTCACGTTCGCACCGTCCAGGACCGCTCCGGGGGCGCCCACGAACACGTCACGGTCGGCCGGGATGATCTGCCCGAACGGGCTCGTACCGAGGGTGTGGACTCCGGGTGCGAACCAGTAGGTGGTCCCCGCGACCGGGGTGAGGTCGGCGTTGTCACCGGCCGCGACGATCACCGCCCCGCGCGGCGGCGTGGCCGGACCGTCGAGCACGGCCCGATTGCCACACACCGCGGCCGGCGGAGTGGCGGGCGCACCAGCGACATGTTCGACGACGGCTGGGCGCGGCTCGGCACCGGCCCGGGCGCCGAGCGGCACTGTTGACCACAACAACAACACTGCTACTGCCAGTAACTGTTTCATCGATCCGCACCCGCCTCTGGTGCCATCACAGTGGACTCGACCCGGCGATCGATCACGCACAGTGATGGAGCGCCACCATAGACCGAAACGCCGATCGGAGAAAGACCGCGTCCGACTGCTACTGGGCGGCGCCGGGAGTCGCGGGCGGCCCAACCCCGCAGAGCGCGATACCGATGATCACGGCCAGGCCGGCCAGCACCCGGCCGAGGGTGATCGGCTCGCCCAGGAGGGCGGCCGAGAGAGCAACCCCGAACACCGGAATGAGGGTGAGCGCGATGCCCGCGGTCGTCGCCGTCACCCGCCGCAGCGCCCAGTTGTAGAGGACGAAGGCCGCAGCCGCTCCGAGCACGCCGCTGGACAGGGCCGCGACGAGCTGGCCCGCCGTCGGCTGCCCCACGACCGCGCCGCTGCCGGCCCAGGCCGTAGTCCCGAAGAGCGCTGTGATCGCCAGGCCGCCGAACAGGAACTGATAGAAGGTCAGCACGACCGGGTCGAACGCCCGCGCGATCGGCTGCACGGCGAGCACGTAGACCGCGGCGACCAGGACACCGGCAGCACGAGGACATCGCCGAGCCGCGTCGCGGTACCCCCGCTGCGGCGGGCGATCGCGGCGGCGCCGGCCACGGCCAGCCCCAGCCCGACGACGACCCGGGGCGACAGGCGGGTGCGCGTGACGAGGGCGGCGAGCACGACGACGAAGGCCGACTCGAGCCCGATGATCAGCGCTCCGTGCGTGCCGCTGGTGCGGGCCAGCCCGGCATTGATCAGCGGGAAGGCCAGCCCGGGTTCGAGGACGCCGGCGACGACCAGCGCGCTGGTGGGGCGTCTCAGGGCGGACCGCCGCGCCGCGAGAAAGCCGCCGAGCACGAGCACAGCGGTCACGACCTGGATCACGGTGATCGTCAGCGCCGGCAGGCCTCGCGCGGCGATCTTTACCATGACAACGGCCGACCCGGACGCGGCAGTCGCACCGACCAACGCGGTCAGGCCGGCCCGGTCGACCTGAGCGGTCACCGCGTCATTCGCCGAACCGCGGCCGGCTTCGTCATCAATTGCCCATCATCGGTTACCTGCAGAACGAGCCCAAGGCGAAGGGCGTCGAGCTCGCCGACGATCCGGTCGAGCAGAACTACGGTATCGACTCCGGTTGCCTGGTTTTGTCCGCCAACCACATCCGGATCGCCCACGTGGCATGGGTCATTCCAGCGACCACTCCCGTTGCTGGGCCGGGCTCACATTCGACCCACAGATGATGACTCCGAGCCGGGAACGGGCAAACTGCGGGTCGCTCGCCAGGGCGGCGACGCCGACAGCCGCAGACGGCTCGACAACGAGTCCTAGGGTTCGGTATATCAACCGCATGGCGGTCAGGATCGCTTCGTCGCTAACCGAGACGACCCCGGCGAGCACCTCAAGGCAGGACGCCAGCCCGAAGTCGACGGGGACACGGGTGGCGATGCCATCGGCGATCGTGTGCGCGGTCGAAGTTTCCACCGCTGTGCCCTTCTGGAACGACAGTTTCATGGCCGGGGCGCCCTCGGCGACGACCCCGACGACAGCCGTACTCGGCCAACGCTGCACCATCCACGCTCCGACGCCGGCGGCGAGTGCTCCGTTACCGAGGGCCACGAGCACATAGTCGAGATCGGGCGCCTGGGCGCTGAATTCGAGACCGATGGTGCCGGCACCCTCAGCAAAGGACGCCTCGGCGCTGTCCTCGGCCAGGGTGTCACCCGTGCGTTCGGCGTGCCCACGAGCTGCGGCCTTCGCGCCGTCGAAATCGTGGCCAACCAGACGCACCTCAGCGCCGAGGCGGCGCATCGCCGCGATCTTGGTCGGCGACGCCGACTGGGCCGCATACACCGTGAGCGCGACATCCATCGCGCGGGTGCAATACGCCAGAGCCTGGCCGAAAGTTGCTCGGGTTGTCGATCTCGAGCTTGGCGATCACCCGGGCATTCACCGCGCCATCAAGCGCTGCGTCCGCGACGATCGGCGTCTTTAAGAAGATGGGGTCGATCCTTCTCATAGCCGCCTCGATGCGATCGGCGGCCACGAGCGGCGTCTCGTCGGGATCAGCCGCCGCTGCGGGCGCGACGCGATCCATCGCCCGATCCTACGAGAACACGTTCACAACGAGGGGGCCTTGGTCGGGCAGGTTCGACTCGTCTGCTGTAGTGGCGGCAACGAAATCGATCAGCAGTAGCGTGCGGTCGATCTGAGCCGCAACAAGTACGAATTGTTCGCCGTTGGTGCGGTGGGCCGCCCATTGGTACAGCAGCCCGCTCGCGGCCGCAGAAAGTCCACAGGCACTCGGGCGGCTGCCCAGTTCGAGCGCCGCGAATGGCAGGGTAAGGCGTGCAACAACGTCGAAGCGCCATGGTGACCGGCGGGTCCAGCGGTATCGGTCTGGCCACCGCCCTCGCCTTGGCCCACGCCGGCGTCCACATCACGATCGTGGGTCGTCGACGCGACGCCCTGCACTCAGCGGCCGCCGCAATCGGCGCCGCCGGGGTGACGGTCGAGACGCACGTCGCCGACATGGGCGATCCAGAAGCACCGTCGCAGGTCGTCAACACCCACGTCGAGCGTTTCGGTGGCATCGACGCGTTCGTGGCCGGCGCCGGGGCCTGGGAGTCGATGTCGCTCCTCGACATGACCGCCACGACCTGGGACGCGACGCTCAGGGTCCACCTGCGCGGCGCTGTGCTCGGCGCCGGAGCCGCCGCCCGGCACATGATCACCGCGGGGCACGGGCGGCTTGTGCTCGTCTCGTCCGTCAACGGCTACCAGTCCGAGCCGGATACCTCCGCCTACAGCGCCGCGAAGACCGCCGTAATCAGCGTCGTCCGGTCACTCGCCGTCGAGCTCGCCGCGACCGGCGTCACCGCAAACGCGGTCGCGCCTGGATGGATATCGACCCCGATGACCGAAGGCGACCTGGCCGCCGCCACCCCCGAACAACTACGGCGACTCAACCCACAGGCGCGTTTCGGACGACCGGACGAAATAGCCGAGGTCATCCGATGGCTCGTGATCGACGCCCCCGACTTCCTCACCGGATCGACCATCACCGTAGACGGTGGTCAGACCGCCCAAGCGCCCCTTCCCTAGCCCGCAGCGCGCGCCACGAGCGCGCGGCCGTTGATGCTGACCGGCGAATTCGCGACTCGGCACGACAAGGCCGTGACCGTGCTTCCTGACGTGGGGCACACGTCATAGTGGGAAACGCCCCAGGCCGTTGCCGACCTGATCATCCGGTCTCCGCCCACCAGAAATAGAAGCAAGCACGCGCGGCGTTGACCAAACGTCCACCTTTTTTCTGACGCCCACGCCGGGCTGAGCGAGACGCCGCAATGACTGCCGCCCACACCACGGATGCCGTGGCGACCGAGCACGGTTCTCCGGTGGTTGCTCGGTCCCACCGCCACCGCGTGCTGCGATGGACGATCGCCGCCGGCGCGATCGCCCTCGAGGTCGGCCTCGTCGCCCCGCGGCTGTCCGAGCACGCGCCGGCCCTCGGCGGGATCCGTTGGGATTGGGTCGCGGTGGCCATCGCGGCCGAGATGGCTTCCGTCGTCGCGGTGGGTGCCCTCTACCGGCCACTGCTCGGGGCCGGCGGCGTGTCCCTGACGCACAAACGGAGTCTGGCAACGGGCGCAACGGCCGCCGCCATCACCGCGATGGTTCCGGCCGGCCCGGTCGCGTCCGGCGCATACGTGTACCGAGAGTTCCGGCGCGTCGGCAGCAGCGGCGCCCTCGCTGGCTGGGCCGTGAC
The DNA here is from genome assembly GCA_963764485.1 of uncultured Actinomycetota bacterium. Lineage (GTDB taxonomy): Bacteria > Actinomycetota > Actinomycetes > Mycobacteriales > Jatrophihabitantaceae > Jatrophihabitans. Next base: position 1,452,956 of record CAVXSM010000001.1, read on the forward strand.
CACCATGACCGGACTCGGCGTCATCGCCTTCAGCCTGGTGACGGGGACGGCCGCCGTGCTCGGCAATGACTATTCCGTCGGGGCCGCGATTCGCGCCGGCGCACTCGCGCTGCTCGCCTTGGTCGTGCTGATCGGACTATCGGCCGTGCTCACCCGACACGCACGGCCGATCCTGCGAGTGCTGGGCGGGACCGTCGCCCGCGTTGTGCACCGAAGCGCTGATCGGGCCGGGTGCGACGCCTGGCTGAACCGGGTGGTCGGGCAACTCGGCGCGATCCGACCGGGCCTGCGGCAGTGGAGTCTCGCGCTCACGCTGGCCGTCCTGACCTGGGCCAGCGACCTCGCCTGCTTCGTGCTCAGCCTGCACGCAGTCGGTATCGACCACGTCGACATAGGTGCCGCCGCGCTCGCCTACGGAGCCGGCTTGGCTACGACGAGCGTGAACGTCATGCCCGCCGGGATCGGCACCGTCGAAGCGGGCATGCTCCTCGGCCTCAGCCACGCCGGCGTTGCCGCGCCGGCCGCAGTGGCCGGAATCCTCACCTATCGCCTCGTTGCCTACGTCCTCGTCGGCATCGTCGGGTGGACGATCTGGGCGGCCGTGCGACGTCGTTCGCCTGAGGTGGTTCAGCTGAAGCAGTCGGACGGAACGCGAAATTTCGACCCGGTTCGCGACGGCGACTGCGGTGTGGCAGAGCTGCCGGACCCGAGCGGTAGGCAGCACCGATGGACGCGAGCGGTAGGCAGCACCGATGGACGCGAGCGGACGCTCACCAGGTCATCAACGGTGGCCTGACTCCGAGACGGGCTGGTTCCAACCACTCCCAGTACTGCACCCCTGGACAGATGCGGCACTGCAGGACACCGTTGGTGGCATGCGGCAGCTGACCAGTCTCGATGCGCAATTTCTCGCGATGGAGTCGGCCCGTCAGTACGGGCACGTCGGCGGACTCGCGATCCTGGATCCGTCGACCCGGCCGGGTGGTCTCGATCTGGCCGGCGTGCAGGAGTTGATCGTTCAGCGGCTACCTCTGGTCCCGCCGCTGCGCTGGCGGCTGGCCGAGGTCCCGTTGAGTCTCGACTACTCCTACTGGGTGGACGACCCGGATTTCGATGTGGAGTTCCACGTCCGCGAGATTGCGCTGCCGGCGCCCGGCAATGAAGCACAGCTCGCCGAGCAGGTCGCGCGCATCGTCGCGCGGCCGCTGGATCGCCGACGCCCGCTGTGGGAGCTGTACCTGATCCAAGGTCTCGAGGACGGCCACGCCGCGGTGCTGACGAAGATCCACCACGCCGTCGTCGACGGCTTGTCCGGCGCCGAGATCATGGCCGCGCTCCTCGACCTGACCCCCGAGGGTCGCGACGTACCTGAGGCGTCGGGACGCTTCGGACGCATGCCCGGTAGTACCGAGATGCTGCTGCGCGGCGTGGTCGGTGCGCTGAAGTTCCCGGTGCGCTTCGCCCGCTCGGCGCCGGCCGCGCTGCCGAACCTGGCTGAGGTCCGATCGTTGGCGGTGGTACCCGGCGTCGGAACGTTCGGGCAGGTGGTCAAGCGCACCCGCGAGGTGGCGCTGCGCCGACCGCGGCACAAGAGCTTGCCGGGACTGCCCACGCCACGCACGCCGTTCTCCGGGCGGGTCTCGGGGCATCGCAAGGTCGCCTTCGGCCAGCTGAGCCTCGCCGACGTCAAGGCGGTCAAGGCCCGGCACGGGACGTCCGTCAACGACGTCGTCGTCGCGCTGTGCGCCGGTGCCGTTCGGCGCTGGCTGATCGAGCACAAGGCGCTGCCGGACCAGCCGTTGGTCGCGCAGATCCCCATCTCGGTCCGGACCGAGGAGCAGACCGGGACCTACGGCAACCGGATCATGCTGCAGACCACACCGCTGTTCACCCAGATCGCCGACCCCATCGAGCGGTTACGCCTGACGCACGAGGCCCTGGGCGACATGAAGCAACGCCACCGCGCGCTGCCGGCGGAGTTGTTGCAGGACGCGAACCACTTCATCCCACCCGCGGTGTTCGCGCTCGCCGCGCGCTCGACCTTCGCGCTCGCCACGTCGGCCGCTGGGCGGCCGCCCTGGAATCTGGTGATCTCCAACGTCCCCGGACCGCAACTGCCCCTGTACCTGGCCGGCGCCCGGCTCGTCGCGAACTACCCGATCTCGGTGATCACCGACGGCATGGGCCTCAACATCACCGTCATGAGCTACTGCGGGCACCTCGACTTCGGCCTGATCGCCGACCGGGACCAGATGCCCGACGTCCACCTGCTCATCCAGTGGTTGCGCGAAGAACTCGCCCTGCTCACCAAGGAGTCATGACCGGCAGGCCGACCGTCCGGCCCGGTTGGCGAGCAACGCCGCGCGCAGCGTCGCCCCCGGTCGGGGTCTAGCTGCTCCGCTGCCCGGCGCCGCCCGAGACGACGATCGTCGGCTCGTAGCTGTCGACCGCGCTCCACGGGATGACCTGCTGGTGGCGGTGCAGCCGTCGGACGACGGCGCGGACCAGCCACGGCCCCTGCTGGTCGCGCCGGTCGTAGCCGAGCATGGATCCGACGTGGCGGCGGCTGACCACGAGGGCAGTCACCCGCGGGGCGCACATGACGCCGCGCAGCGGACCGTCCTGGACGCAGCGCAGATCAATGACATGGCCGAGCGACGCGCCCGTGCCGTCGACCACGGGGCGGCCGAGGAGATCACTCGCTTTCATGGCCGCTGCCCGGGATGCGAGAGATGACGAAATCGTGCGTCCAGGTCTCGAACGGGTCGACGTGCAGCTCGCCGCGGGTCTTGTTCAGCCGGATCGCTTCGGCGACGTCCGTGACGTGACCGAAGTCGATGCGGGGTGCGTCGTCGGTGTCGGCGAGCCGCTGCGCGACGGCGGTGAACCAGTGGCCCAGCCGGCCGCCCATGCGGTCACCGAGGGGTCGTGGACCGACCAGAATCGCGGTGACGTAGGGGTGTCCGTCCTCGCCGATGTCGAGTTCGAGGTCGTCGACCTTGCACACGAACCGACCGTCCAGGTCGATGACCTGCCGGTCGAGCAGCTGCAGCTGCAGGTCCAGTTCGCGCCCGTGTCCGCTGGAAGTCATTGGCCTGCCTTCGTGTAGATCATGAGTGGGATCGCCGCGACCGAGGCAACGACGATCAGAACGAGGAACACGCTGGCGAGTGTGTTGCTGACGCGACCGTTCACCTCGTCGCCCATGTAGTCCGGGTCGTTGGCGATGACGAGGATCGGGAAGTAGGTCAGCGGCAACGCGACGGCGGAGAACACCACTGAGTACTCGGTGAGCGTGACCGGGTTGATGGTTGTCAACACGGCGCCGACCGCGGCGATGAGTGAAAGCAGGACGACGGCGTGGAACCGCGCCGCCTGGCGGGGTCGGACGAATTTTCCCCACTGCCAACCGAAGTACTGGGCGACGGTGTAGCCGCAGGAGAGCCCGGTTTCCAACGAGGCGCCGAACGTGGCGGCGACGAAGCCGAGGATCGCGATCGCGAGGGCGAGTTTGCCGGCGGCGAGCGCGACCGGGAGCCCGACCTGGCCGAGGGTGTCGACGTGGATGTTGGCCGGTAGCAGGAGCAGCGCCGCGACCGCGGCAATGCTCAGCGAGAGCAGTGCGCCGAGCGGGAAGCCGATGAACACGTTCATCCGCTCGGTGATGACGTCCTTCTTGCTCCACTTCTCCTCGACGCCGCCGGAGGAGAAGAAGAACACCTCATACGGTGTCATCGCCGCGCCGAACAATGCGATGGCGTAGTAGAAGTACACCGGCAGCGATTCCTTGACCGGCTTGTGCGGATCGACAATCTGATGCAGCAGATGACCCCAGCCCGGGTCCAGCTTCCACAGGGCCACACCGAAGACGATCAGCGCGAGGCCGAGCAGCCCGAACGCGTTCTCGAGGACCGAGAACTTCACCCGCCAGATCAGGAACCAGACCGTGAGGCCGATGAGGGGCACGAACAGCAGGTAGTTGACGCTGGTCACCAGTTCCAGCGACAGCGCGATGCCACCGATCTCGGCGGCGAAGGTCAACACCGTGACGAAGAAGGATGCGCCGAGGTTGGCCAACCCCGCCTTCGGGCCCAACCGCTCACGGACCAGATCGAACGTGCCCCGACCGGTGACCGCCGCGACCCGTCCGGACATCTCGGCGTAGAGGCAGATGCCGACGACTCCGACGATGGTCGCCCAGGCCAGCGAGAGCCCGAACCGGGAGCCGACCAGCGCGCTGGTGACCAGATCACCGATGTCGACGAAGCCGCCGATCGCGGTCAGGATGCCGAGCGCGACACCGAGCAGGCGCTTCATCCGCCATGCTCCTGGCTGAACGCCAGCAACGCCGACGCGTCTTGCTTCAGCTTGGGCACCAGCATCGACAGCTGCTTGCTGTCTTCGCGCCGGGCGGCGATCCGCAAGTCCGAGACATCACCCGAGCTGGTGCTCAGAAAGCCGTCGAGCTTCTTGCGCAGCGCGTCCGAGGAGGGGTTGTCGGGCGGCTGAATCGAGTCGAACGTGCCCTGCACGCTCGCCATCGCCTCCTCCGATGCGCTGATCACCGTCGCGGCGTAGGACTGGAGGACCCGGCCGCGAAGCAGGGCCCGCGTGGTGAGAACCACGGTTTGGACCTCGGACAGGGCGGCGTCGGCCGCGTGCACGGCTTTGCCTCGATACGCCGCCACGGTGGTCGCCGGTCCGACGCAGCCGGTCAGCGCCAACAGTGCGGCGGTGGCCAGCGTCGCCCACCCGCGCGAAGGTCTCGTCACCGTGAACGTCCGCCGCGCAGAATCACGAAACCGAGCGCGACGAGCAGGGCGCCGAACATCAGCCATGCCGCCAGCACGGCCAGCCCGTCGTTCACGACACACCCCACCCCCGCCGAAGGACCAGCCCAGCTGGCCGACTGCGGTGGTGATACCCGAATTCGCCGCTCGTCCTACTCGGCTGGAGATCCCACTTCCGAGAATCGCCCGGTGACCAGCGCCGTCAGCACGTACTCCTAGCGGGTTGGGCGCTCCTGGTAGGGCGCGCAACGACGTGCTCGTGCCGCGACGTGCCAACCCAGGGCGAGAACCGGTTGTGGAGCCCGTCAGCGGACGCGGCGGGCGACGTTGTCGACCTGGGTGGGACCGGTGGCCCAGGACGTGATCCAGGGACCGGTGCCTTCGCTGAGATCGAGCACACCGCCCTCCAGCCACGTGTACTTGCCCTCGAGGACGCCGCCGGCGAGGCGGTAGTCGCTGTCGTCGGTGTTGTCCCACAGGGCGTCGAGGAGCCGCTCGACCCGAAGCCGGGAATGGCCGCAGAACGCGTCGGCCAGTGCGAATGCGGTGGCGCCCTGCTCCGGATCGTCCTCGCGCAGCATCTCGGCCCGGACACAGCTCGCTGACATCGCGAACAGCTCGGCGGTGACGTCGACGAGCCGGGCCAGGAAGCCCTGCCGGTATTCCAGCTTCTCGCGCCAGCGGGCCATGCCGTAGAACGTCGAACGCGCCACCTTGCGCGATGTGCGCTCCACGTAGCGCAGGTGCGGCGCGAGCTCGCCGAATTCGCTGAACGCACCCGGCAGCTGTCCCTTGCCGGTGACGAGCTTGGGCAGCCAGCCCGCGAAGAACGGCGTCGCCTTCGCGGCGGCATTGGCCTTCGCCCGCAGGGTGGCCTCCGGGTCAGCCAGGTCTCCGGCGGCCGTCAGCTGGGGGTCGACGGCCTCGCGGGCCAGCAGCAGATGCATGATCTCGCTGGAGCCTTCGAAGATGCGGTTGATCCGCAGATCACGCAGGATCTGTTCCACCGGTACGGCCCGCTCGCCCCGGGCGGCCAACGATTGAGCGGTCTCGTAACCGCGGCCACCGCGGATCTGGAGCAGTTCGTCGACCACCGTGTACCCGATCTCACTGGACCAGAGCTTGGCCAGTGCGGCCTCGATGCGGATGTCGTTGCGCCCTTCGTCCGACATGTGCGCCGACAGATCCAGCACCGCCTCGAGCGCGAACGTCGTCGCGGCCACGAACGCGATCTTGCTGGCCACCGCGGCGTGCTGACCCACCGGCTTGCCCCACTGCACCCGTTCGGCCGACCACTCGCGGGCGATCTTCAGGCTCCATTTCGCGCAGCCGACATTCAGCGCGGGCAAGGCGAGCCGGCCGGTGTTCAGCGTCGTGAGCGCGATCTTGAGCCCGTCGCCCTCGCGACCGATCAGATTCGCGGCCGGCACCCGGACCTGGTCGAAGCGGGTTACCCCGTTCTCGATCCCGCGCAGGCCCATGAAGGCGTTGCGCTGCTCGACGGTGATGCCGGGTGAGTCGGCCTCCACGACGAACGCGCTGATCCCGCCGCGATGACCGTCGCTCTTCGGCACCCGGGCCATGACGACGAGCAACTCGGCGATGACCCCGTTCGTCGTCCACAACTTGACCCCGTCGACCAGATAGGAGTCTTCGTCAGGGGTAGCGGTCGTGTGCAGCCGGGCCGGATCGGACCCGACGTCGGGCTCGGTCAGCAGGAACGCGCTGATGGCGCCCCCGGCACATCGCGGCAGGAACGCCTGCTTCTGCTCCGGCGTTCCGGCGAGCTTCAGCGGTTCCGGCACGCCGATCGACTGGTGGGCCGAGATCAGGGCACCAACGCTGGGATGCACCGATCCCACCAGCATCAGGGCGCGGTTGTAGGTGACCTGGGACAGGCCGAGCCCGCCGTACTCGCGGGGGATCTTGATGCCGAAGCAGCCGAGATCGGCCCAACCCTTGATGTAGGTGTCGGGGATGCGCGCCTCGCGCTCGATGACGGTGCCGTCCAGGGTGGCGCAATACTCGCGCAACTGGTCCAGGAACTCAGCGCCTCGTTCCGCGTCCTCGACGCCGGGACGGGGATGCGGGTGAATCAGGTCCAGCCGGAACCGGCCGAGGAACAGCTCCTTGGCGAACGACGGTTTGGACCAGCCCGATTCGCGCGCCTCCTCAGCGACCGCCCGGGCTTCCTTCTCGCTGACGTGCTCGGCACCAGACATGCAGGCCTCGTTTCCACCGCGTATTCATCCGTCCTACACCTGCGACGCAGCGGTGACCAGCGGTTGATCGAGCAGCTACCGACCAAGGGTCGGGTCGCTGACACTCGATCGGTTGTTCTCGCCGTGACCGGCCAGGCGCCGCACGAACGACGCGTCGATGCTCGACGTGATGGTCAGGTCGTACCAGCCGTAAGCGTCGTTCGTGGCGGTCACGGTCATTCGCCTACCCGGCGGCAGCCGACGCGTGAGGGGTCGGCCGCCGAGGTAGCCGTCCAGGACGGCGACATCGGTGACCGCTCCGGCGTTGGTCACGACGAACTCGATCTCATCGCCCGAGCCGCACCGGCGCGCCGACACGTCGAGTCCGGCCGTATGTCCGCCCGCCAGCCGCCGGTACCAACCGTTCGGGCCGTGTATCTCGATGTCGTAACCATCCGGCGTGGACACCGCTTCGGTCGTATTCAGGTTATGTCCCGCCTGCACGGTGAACATCCGGGCCCGGATCCCGGACGGCCCTCCGGAGGAGCGGGTGTGGAACACCGCGCCCGCCCGGCCCTGATTCATCAGTCGGAGGGTGATGTGACCGGCGCCGACGTCGGCGACCACATCGAGGTCGTACGGCAGGGCCCGCGCGCGCCGCACGCCGGCCTCCTGGCTCGGCAGCTGTTGGTGCGTCGGCGGAACGGGCACGACGTCGGGGTGACGCTCGCGGTCCGGCGGCGCATAGGCCGAGGTGTCCGGGAGCGCCGGAAACCGGTCATCGACCGCGTCGAAGTCGAACGCCGAGGTCAGATCGCCGCAGACCGCGCGCCGCCACGGCGAGATGTTCGGTTCGGCGACCCCGAAGCGGCGCTCGACGAACCGGATGATGGACGTGTGGTCGAAGACCTCCGAGGTGACGTAGCCGCCTTTGCTCCACGGTGAGACGACGAGCATCGGTACGCGCTGACCGAGCCCGTACGGCCCGGGCTCGCCGGCGCTGCCGCCCGGTGTCCCGGGCGTGCCGTGGAAGATCTCCAGCGACGTGTCGACGGTGGAAGCGCCGTCGGCGCTCGACGTCGGCGGGTACGGCGGTACGACGTGGTCGAAGAATCCGTCGTTCTCGTCGTAGGTGATGAACAGCGCGGTCTTGCTCCATACCTCGGGGTTAGCAGTGAGTGCGTCCAGCACCTGCGCGATGTACCAGGCGCCGTAGTTGGCCGGCCAGTTCGGATGCTCGGTGTAGGCCTCTGGCGCGACGACCCACGACACGGCCGGCAGCCGGCCGTTCGCGATGTCAGCCCGGAAGATCTCGAACAGATCCTGTCCCGATTTGGCGTTCGTACCGATCCGGGCGCGGTCATAGAGCGGGTCACCGGGCTTGGCGTTCTGGTACTGGGTGAAGTAGAGCAGCGAGTTGTCGCCGTAGTTGCCGATGTACGGATCGCCCGTCCAGCCCCAGAAGCCCGGCGCGTCCAGTCCATCGCCGGCATCCTGGTAGATCCTCCAGCTCACCCCGGCCTGCTGCAGCCGCTCGGGGTAGGTCGTCCACGAATAGCCGATCTCGTCATTGGCGACGACCGGCCCGCCGCCGGTTCCGGCTCCCCCCGTGCTGCCCGTCCACAGGTAGAAGCGATTCGGGTCGGTCGGCCCGAGCAGTGAGCAGTGGTAGCTGTCGCACACGGTGAAGGCATCGGCGAGCGCGTAGTGGAACGGAATGTCCTGCCGGGTCAGGTACGCCATGGTGGCCGCGGTCTTGTTCGGGACCCATTGGTCGTACCGGCCGTGGTTGAGCACGCGGTGCCCACCGTTCCAGCTGTGGTCGAGGTCTTCGAGGAACGCCATCCCGGCGTCGGCGACTCTCGGGTGGAACGGCAGCACCTCACCCGGCCCGTCGGGCTGGTGGAACACGCTCTTGCCGGACGGGAGCCGCACCGCGCGCGGGTCGCCGTACCCCCGCACGCCGCGCATCGTGCCGAAGTAGTGGTCGAACGACCGGTTCTCCTGCATGAGCACGACGACGTGCTCGACATCGCGGATCGAGCGCGAGCGGTGGTTGCCCTCGATCGCCGCGGCGCGGGCGATCGTCGGGGTCAACAGCGAGGCGGCGGTGGCACCCGCGCCCAGCTGAAGGAATCGGCGACGACTGACGCTGGTCATGCGTGGGGTCCTTCCAACGGGGGTTGCGCAGCCGTTCCAGCATCGCGATGCCCCACTCCCCTCGGATGGCAGCGACCTTGACCCGCGGCGAAACCCGCGTGAACGAAAGACCGGGTACGACGTCGGCACCGGATGTATGGTCCGCGGCCCGCGCGGGATCTTCGCCAAGATCCCCGGCCTGGGTGCGAGCTCCAAGGCTGACCTCGACATCGACTAGCCCCTCGATCCGCCTCGCGAAGGCTTGACCGTTCTCGCCGTGGCCTAGTCGCTGCGATAGTCGGTCGAGCGGTCGACGTGGTCATAGACGGCGGCCCCGATCGGGCCGGCGCTGTTCCTCGGCGATGTGGCCGAGCAGCCCGGCGGTTCGGGCCAGCAGGGCGAATCCGCGCAGCGTCTCGACCGGGAACCCGAGGTCGGCGAGGGCCGCGCCGCACACGCCCGCGCCGTTGAGCGGGAGCGTGCGGCCGAGGATCGCGGGGTGGACGCGGCCGATGGCCTCGAAGAGCCGCAGATGCGCGCCGTACACGCCGGACTCGGCGGCGAGGCGCGATGAGCACCGCCGTGCGCGGGTCCGCGACCTTGTGGACCGGGTGCCCGAGGCCGGGCAGCAGGCGGCGCGCCGGCGCGGGCCGCGGTCACGACCCGCGGTCGGCGAGCGCGTCGTAGGCCGCGTCGTCCGCGGGGAGCGGACCGTCGCGGTGGCGAGCGCGTCGGCCAGCATGCGGCCGCAGTCCTCGGTCGTCCCGAGGAAGCGCGAACCGCCGCCGAGCAGGCCGGCGGCGAGCGCGCCCTGCACCGACTCCGGGGCCCCGGTCAGCGTCAGCCGGGCGGCGATGGCCGAGGGGGTGAGGCCGTGGTCGGCGAGCGCGACGAGCACGGCCTCGAACACGCGCAGCTCGCCCGGCGCTCGGACGGCGCTGGGCGACCAGCCAGAAGGCGAGTTCGCCGAAGCCGACCCGACCCATGAGCTCGCCGGCGAGGTCGTGGCCGAGCAGGGTGATCGAGTCGGCGTCCGAGCGGCCGATCGAGGTGGGGTAGTCGCTCACGAGCTGGCTCCTTGCTCGGCGTCGAACTCGCTCGGCCGGATGGCCCGCGGGCAGCTGGTGCTTGGCGACGCGCTGGGTCGGCGTGCGGGGCAGCGCGTCCACCTGCTGCCAGTAGCGCGGCACCTTGAACGCGGCCAGCCGCTCGGCCGCCCAGGTCGCGCAGCGCCGCGAAGTCGGCCGGTCCCGGTCGTCACGACGAAGGCCTTGATCTCGTCCTCGGACAGGTCGGACGGGACGCCGACGACCGCGCACTCCACGACCGACGGGATGCGCCGCGATCGCCTCCTCGACCTCGAGCGGCGACAGGTTCTCGCCCCGCCGGCGCAGTACCTCCTTCTTGCGGGAGACGAAGGTGAACACGCCCTGCGCGTCGCGGGTCACGATGTCGCCGGTGCGCAGCCAGCCGTCGGCGTCGATCGCGGCCGACGGTCTCCTCGGGCATGCCCCAGTAGCCGGGGGTCACCGCGGGGTTGCGCAGCAGCAGCTCGCCGCTGTCGGTGTCGTTGCCGTCGTCGTCGACGACCCGAGCCTCGTTGACGACGCCGAGCTCGGGGTGCTGCCGGACCGTTCCGAGCGTGCCGAACAGCCGCTGCGCCGTGCGGCCAGATCAAGCCGTACGGGCTCTCGGACATCGCGTAGCCGACGACGATGCGGAGGCCGAACCGTGCCTCGATCTCCAGCTGGCGCTCGCGCTCCGGAGCCGGTCCGGTGTAGCACAGCCGCAGCGGAGTTGTCGGCGTCGTCCGGGCGTTCGCGGCTGGCGCATCAGGATCTCGAGCATCGCGCCGATCGCGTTGAACTCGGTGGCGCCGTGGCGGCGGGCCGCGTCGAGGAATCCGGACGCCGAGAAGCGCGGGAGCAGGACCAGCCCGGCGCCGCAGGCGAGCGAGCCGAGCGTCGAGTAGGCCTGCGCGTTGATGTGGAACAGCGGCAACGACGTCATCAGCCGGTCGGCCGCGGACAGCTCCATCCAGTACGGGAAACCCTCGCCGGCCATCACATAGGCGCGATGCGTCTGCGCCACGAGCTTGGAGCGTCCGGTCGTGCCCGAGGTGGGGATCAGGCAGGCGACGTCGTCGGCGCGTCGCCTCGTCGGTGGGCAGCGGCCCGGACTCGCCGGACAGGTCGTCGACGTCCAGCATCAACGTCGTCGAGCCCGACCGTCGAGGTCCGACCGCAACTCGCCGTCGGTGATCACCGCCTTCGGACTGCGTCTGGGCGAGCAGGCCGGCGAACTCGGCCGGGCTGGACGCGGGGTTCATCGGTACCGCGATCGCGCCGAGCGACGCGATCGCCAGCCAGGCGAGCAGGTACGGCGGGGTGGTGCGCGCGGTCAAGGCGACCAGGTCGCCGCGGCGCACCCCGTGCGCGCGCAGCCCAGCCGCCCGCGCGCCGACCGCGGCCGCCGCGGCGGCGAACGTCAGCTCGGCGTCGTCGGCGCGGATCCAGATGCCGTCCGGGTCGCGCGCGGCTGCGTCCGACAGCAGTTGCGGGATCGTGCGGCACACGATCTGGTCAGACGTCGGTGCGGTAGATGTCCTCGATGATGCCGTCGACGAGCCGGGTGGAGACGGTGTGGTCCAGGGCGCCCGTCTCGCGCAGTTCGGCGACGGCCGGCGACCGGATCGGCGTCGGCGAACAGCCGCTCGTCGGCGTAGTCGGCCGGGCGTCCGGTTGCGTCGAGCGTCCACCACGACGCCTCGAGCGCCATCCCGTTCGGATCGCTGAAGTAGATCGAGCGGATGAAGCCGTGATCGACGACGTCGGTGACCTCGCAGTCGTGGCTCTTGAGCCGGTCGCGCAGCCGCAGCAGGGCGTCCTCGTCGGGCAGGTTCAGCGAGAGGTGGTCGAACTGCGACGCCTTGTCGTACGGGACACCGGCCGGCTTCGCGTACATGTCCAGGTGCTGGCCCGCGTACTCGAAGAAGGCGATCGTGTTGCCGGCGCCGATGTCGAAGAAGTAGTGCCGGAACGCCGGCGTGCCGATCGTGGCGACCAGGCGGGCGCCGAGGACGCCGTGCCAGAACCGGACGGTGGCGTCCATGTCGGGGGTGACGAGGGCGAGGTGGTTGACCCCCCGCCAGTGGACGGACTCAGGTGTCGCTGCCATGCCGGCACACTACCGCCGCTGGCCTACCTCGCCGGGCCGAAGTACGCGACCAGCTCGGCACCGTGGGGTATTGCGGGGAGGGCGTTCGGGCGGCAAGATCATCCGGGCGGGGCCCGGAGCACTCCCCCCGAGTAGTTCCGGGCTCCGCGCCAATGCACGGGACCGAATACCGCCCACACCGCCTTGCCCCCGGCGAGCGGCGTCACTCCCCACCGTTGGGTGAGCGCATCGACGATGCGCAGTCCACGCCCGCGCGCCCGCGCGGCGCTCACTGGCTGGATCTGCGGCCAGCCCGCGCCGCTGTCGGTCACCTGGAGCGTGAGCTCGTCCTCGCACAGCCGGACGGAGACGACCAATGTCTCCGACCCGCAACCGAGGGCGTTGGAGACGAGCTCGCTGGCGACCAGCGACGCGTCGCTGATGGCGTCGTCGGCAGCAGAGATGAGGCGCGCGGTGAGTTCAGCGCCAACCATGGCCCGGGCGAGGCCCGGAGCAGCCGTGTCGGGAGCGAACGCTCGCTCTACCTGCCAGCACATGCTGACGTCCTCGCGGCCGGCGAGCTGCTGCTCAACCCCCGGCAAAATGTCTAGCCCCTTTGGTCTAGCCCCGTTTGGTTACTTACCCAGGATCGCGGATGGCTGATCACGCAATGTTTCGAGCGGACGGCCCACAAGGCGCAGGCAGGCGGCTCGCTCTGAGGTTGAGGGCGAACCGCCTGCCGCGACAGCCCAGCACGTGTCCCCCGCGGTTGCTGGGCTGCCCTCGAATCCGACGCCTCGCTCATCCCCCGGGGAGAGCGGCGAGCAGCGGACTCGACGATCACTGAGCCGCTGCTTTCCTAACAACTCGGTACCCAGCATTATTACGCGACGACGGCCTGATCGAAAGCCTGGATCTCCGGGTCTAGAAGTCGTAGCGCACGATCGCCCGCCGCAAGGACGGCACGTGCACGATCCGGTACCCCGCCGCGAGGAACGCGCTGAGCGCTCCGACATGCATCTCGCCCCAGGTGACCTCCTTGCCCGGGGCCGGCTTCATCGGATAGGCCTCGACGGCGCGGGCGCCCCGGTCGCGGGCCAGGTCGACCGTGCCGGCGGCCAGCGCCCGGCTCACGCCCTGGTGGCGGAAACCCGGTCGCGTGACGAAACACGTGACCGCCCAGATTCCCGCATCGTCCTTGTTCTCGTTGCGGCCCTTCCACACTGTCTGGCGCAGATAGGTGTAGTCGCACCGCGGTGCGAGCGAGCACCAGCCCACCGGTTCACCGTCGAGGTGGGCCACGAGTCCGTGGCCCTCGATAACCTGGTCCCGGAGCAGCTCGCGGCGGCCCTGGACGTCGTCGGAATGCTGGGCGTACCAGCCCATCCGATAGCCCTGGCACTGGCAGCGGGCGGGCTGGCCCTTGGTGCCGAAGATCGTCTGGACGTCATCGAACAGCGCCTCGCTGACCGCCTGGACGATGATCGCCACACCCCCACCATTGCAGATCAGGTGTCAGACCTCGAGGACGGCCGTTTCGGTTCAGCGCCGCGCCGCGCGTCGCACGGCCGTGGACGGCCTGAACCACGTCACCGACCCACGCTTTCCTACAGCTGAAGCGCCATCACGAGGGCGGCCTGGAGGTGCATCCACCGCCGCGTGGCTCGATGGTGAAGGTGTGCTCAGCGGCCAAGAGGCCAGGCACGAGCAGCCGTCCTACCCATCTCCAGGCGCCGCTCGTCGATCACGCCCCGCACGATCGGCCGCAACGTCACGGCTCGCGCCCCGGCAGACCATCTGCGGGCCCTCGCTCCGCGGAAGCGAGAGTTTGGTTCTCAGTCGCGCCGAGTAACGTCCGCCGCGGTCGTGTCGATCTTGCGGGGGTGACCGAGGGCATGGGCGTTGGTCGGCCGGCCGAGCGCGACGTAGCGCTGTCGGTGCAGGGCCTGAGCAAACGCTTCGGCGAACGGATCGCCTTCGCCGAGCTCTCCTTCGAGATCGGCCAGGGCGAAGTATTCGGGTTCCTCGGCCCCAACGGCGCGGGCAAGACCACGACCGTGCGGACGCTCGGCACGCTGCTCGCGCCCAGTTCGGGGTCGGCCACCGTGGCCGGCTTGCCGCTCACGCCTGACAACGGCGTGGAGATCCGGCGCCGGATCGCGATCATGCCCGAGGCGCCCGGCCTGTACCTGCGGCTGACCGTCGTCGAGAACCTCGAGTGCTTCGCCGATCTCTACGAGGTTCGCGATGCGCCCGCGCGGATCGCCCAGGCGATGGCCGCGGTGAACATCGCCGACCGCGCGCGCGACGCGTGCGGCACGCTGTCCAAGGGCCTGCGCCAGCGCGTCGCCTTGGCCCGCGCGCTGCTCAACGAGCCGCAGGTGCTGTTCCTGGACGAGCCGACCTCCGGCTTGGATCCGGTCGCCGCGCGCGAGGTACACGGGCTCATCGACGGCCTACGGCGCGAAGGCGTGACGATCTTTCTGACTACGCACCGGCTCGACGAGGCCGAGCGGCTCTGCGACCGCGTCGCGATCCTCAACACGACGCTGCGCACGATCGGGCGCCCGGCGGAGTTGCGCGACCGGATCTTCGCCAAGAGCCTGACCGTCTCGGTCGGCGCCGCGCTAGCGGCTCCCGGCGCCGTGTTCGGGGCCGTAGCGGGCGTCGAAAGCTGGCGTCAGGACGGCGCGACCAGCTACGTCCTCGCGGTCTCCGACCCGGCGGTGGCCGCGCCCGCCGTCACGCGGGCGCTCGTCGGCGCCGAGGCTGACGTGCTCTCGATCAGCCCGTCCCGCCACACGCTCGAGGACGTCTATCTCCGGCTGGTCGACGACGACCCGGAGGTGCCCCGATGAAGGTCAGCCGCGTCCGGGTCCGCGCCATCTTCGGCAAGGAGCTGCGCGACTTCCGTCGCAACCGGTCCCTGACGTTCGGCATGGCGATCATTCCGGTGGTCTTCTCCATCCAGCCGCTGGTCAGCGTCTTCACCCTCGACGCATCGGCGGCCCGCCCGCTCAGCCGCGAACACGTCCTGCTCTACCTGCTCGCTATCCCGTCCCTGGTTCCTTCGTTCGTCGCCGCGTACACGGTCGTGGGCGAACGCGCTCAGGGCACGCTCGAACCGATCCTGACGACGCCGATCCGCCGCGAGGAACTGCTCCTGGGCAAGGCGCTCGCGACCTTCGTGCCCGCGGTCGTCGTGGCCTACGGGGTGTACGGGCTGTTCCTGGCGGTGGTCGAGATCTTCGCCGTGCCGAGCGTGGCCGACGCCCTGATCCGCCCGTCCGAGCTGCTGGCCCAATTGGTGTTCACGCCGCTGCTGGCCGGCTGGTCGATCTGGATCGCGATGGTCATCTCCACCCGCGCGAACGACATTCGCGTCGCCCAGCAGTTGGCCACCCTGGCCAGCTTGCCGGCGGTGGCGCTCACGACGATCATCGCGTTGAACGTGATCAAGCCGTCGCTACCACTCGCCGTTGCCGGCGCCGTGGTGCTCATCGCTCTCAATCGGATCGGCTGGCGCGTCACGTCCGCGCTGTTCGACCGCGAGCGCCTCATCACCGGATCGAAATGATGTGCCCACCGACGTAAGGAGGACCGTGTGCGCGCCATCCGAATCATGACGAACCTTCACGTGGCCGACATCGAGGCCACGAAGAGCTTCTACACCGAATTCCTCGGACTGAGCGCCGAGGAGTTCAACCTGGGCTGGGTGGCCCGGTACACCTCGCCCGAGGGCGCGGCGAGCGTCCAGCTCGTCACTGGCGACGCCACCGCGCCAGAGGACTCGGTCGTCTCGGTCCAGACCGAGGACGTCGAGGCTGCCTACGAGGAAGCGCAGCGGCTCGGGTACGAGATCGTGCACCCGCTCACGGTCGAGCCCTGGGGTGTGCACCGGTTCTTCGTCCGAGCGCCCGACGGCAACGTGCTCAACATCGTGGGACACCGGGACTGACCGCAGGGCACCGCTGTGCAGTGAAACACTGGACCGGCTGGAACGGAGGCGGTTTGGTGCAGGATCCATCAGTGTTGTTCACGATGAACGCGCGGCCCGAGCTCACTCGGCCGGTGCTGGTTCACGCCCTCGACGGCTTCGTCGATGCCGGTAGCGGTCGCCGGCTGGCCCGCGAACACCTGCTCAATGCGCTCGACTCCGAGCTACTCGTCACCTTCGACGTGGATCAGTTGATCGACTACCGGTCGCGACGGCCCGAGATGACCTTCACGACCGATCATTGGGACGGCTACGCGGCGCCGGAACTGTCGGTTCACCTGGTTCGCGATCTCAACGACCGGCCGTTCCTGCTGCTGCACGGACCCGAGCCGGACTACCAGTGGGAGCGGTTCATTGCGGCGGTCGGCTCCATCGTGGCCGACCTCGATGTACGGATCATGATCGGGCTCAACGCGATCCCGATGGCCGTGCCGCACACCCGGCCGCTCACCGTGATCGCGCACGGCAGCCCGCCCGACCTGGTCGATGACTATCCGAAGTGGCTGCCGACCATCCAGGTACCGGCGAGCGTCGGGAATCTGCTCGAGTACCGCCTCGGTGCGGCCGGAACCCCGGCATGTGGCTTCGCGGTCGCGGTTCCGCACTACCTGGCCCAGATCGACTACCCCGATGCCGCGCAGACCCTGCTCGGCTGCGTCGCCCGCGCCGGTGATCTCTCGCTGCCGACCGATGCCCTGGTCAATGCGGCGACGGAGACACGAGCCAACGTCGACAAGCAAGTCGCCGAATCCGCAGAGATCACGAACCTCGTCCAGGCCCTTGAGCAGCAATACGACGACATGACCGCCGGACAGGGGAACCGCCTACTCACCGACGGCGGCCGACTTCCGACGGCCGAAGAGCTCGGAGCCGAGTTCGAGCAATATCTGTCGGGCCACACCGATACCGACGACGATCCCTCGGCGCCCTAGCCGACCACCCGGGCCGCGCGCAGCGGCGCCCCTACCTGGTTGAGGTGGGTCAGCACGGCACGGTACGAGCCGAAGAGTGACGTCTCGCAGTAACTCACCCCGAGCTCCGCGCAATAAGACCGGACGATGGGTTGGGCTCTCCGCAACGAGGCCCGGGGCATGTTCGGGAAGAGGTGGTGCTCGATCTGATAGTTGAGCCCGCCGAGGGCGAAGTCGGTGAACATCCCGCCGCGGACGTTGCGTGACGTCAATACCTGACGCCGGAGGTAGTCGACGTCGTCGTCCGGCCCGATGAACGGCATGCCCTTGTGGTTGGGCGCGAAGGTGCAGCCCATGTAGATGCCGAGGACCGCCTGGTTGATCGCCACGAACGCCAGCGCCTTGACCGGCGACATGATTAACAACAGCCCGCCGATGTACAGCACCGCGTGCAGCGCCAGCCCGATCGCCTCGTAGCGCCGGGTGCCGCCCCGGGCGCTGCGGAACTTATCGGTCTTGACGGCGACCACGCTGTCCACGTGCATGCTGACGCCCTGCAGGGTCAGCAGGGGGAAGAACAGCCAGGCCTGGCGGCGGCCGATGAACCGACTGAGGGCGCCGCCCCGGATGCCGGCCTGGGCCGGTGTGTAGACGAGGACGCCGTCTTCGATGTCCGGATCCCGTTCCACGTTGTTGGGGTTGGCGTGGTGGCGGTTGTGGGTGTCCACCCACCATCCATAGCTGAGCCCCACGAGCACGTTGCCCAGCGAACGCCCCAAGGCATCGTTCAGGCGGCGGCTAGCGAAGATCGCCTGGTGACCGGCGTCGTGGCCGAGAAATGCGAGCTGGCCGAACGCCAGCCCGAACACCACCGCGACCACGAGCTGCAGCCATGAGTCGCCGACCCACACGGCCGCCAGGCAGGTGGCCGCATAGAAGCTGAGGGTGAGGACGGCGCGGGTCGCGTAGGAGAACAGCCGGCGATCGAGCAGCCCGGCGGCGCGCACCGTTTTGATGAGCGCGGCATAGTCGCTGCCGCGGCGGACGGTCGGGGAAAGGGTGGACGACATGGGACGTACCTCGAAGGAGATCGCCGTATGCCCGGCTACGAGCAACTGCTCACGACTGACCGATCAGAGTCAGTCGGCCCGGACTGGCTGGGTACCCAACGCCCCCAATCTACGCCCTGCGGCATAGCGGTGGAGCGCCCGCGGCGCTACGGTCGCGAGCACGACGATCGCAGGGGGCAACGATGGGACTGTTCGGGAAGAAGAAGGACGAAGAGCAAGCACCGCCGCCGGCCGCGCCGCCGGGCGCACCCGCGGCGCCACAGAGTGTCGAGTCGATGCTCGCCGGTTACGACCCGGCCCAGACGCAGTCGCAGATGGCCCGCGCCGACCAGGCGCTCGGCGCTCTGGGCAAGATGGGCCGATTCGGCGGCGCCGACATGCAGGCCCGAATCGCCGCGGCCCAGGCGAATCTCGGCCAGTCCGAACAGATGATGGCGCAGTACGCCCAGATGGGCGGCGGCGCCGCTGTGGGCAGCCCGTCGTGGCTCGACGCGGTTCTGCACCCGCAGACCGACTTCATGCGTCAATGCACCTGCGCCGAGTGCGGCGGCCAGAAACGGCTGCCTTCGCCGACCGCGTACATGTACTGCGACTACTGCAGCGCGCTCGTCGACTACGACTTCCGCAAGGTCGTCGGCGGACCGGCCGCGACCACGACGCCCGACATGACCTACGTCCAGTGGATCAATCAGATCGGGGCCGACAAGCGGGCCGCCGTCGCGGCCGGCGACCGCGCCCAGTTCACCACGCTCGAGCGGCAGTTCTACGACGCGTGGATCACCCGGTCGCCCGAGGCCGTGTCGCACCGCTGTGGTGACCCGGTGTACCGGCAGGCGTTCCTGGAGTTCACCGTCAGCTCGTCGGTCGCGACGTCGTTCGACCCGGCCCAGCAGGCGCTGTCCGCCGAACTCACCGAGGCGACCAAGCGGATGGTCTACGGGGGCGGCGCCGGCCTCGGCTCGATGCAGATCAACCCCGACTCGTTCTGGCCGATCCTCGATGTCGTCATCCGCCAGCAGGAGGCCGCGCTGGCGTTGACCGCCGCGAACGGGGTCCGCGAGATGGATCCCGACCGCACCCCGGAGGCCGTGCGCCGCCGGATCGGCGTCTCGACCATGGTCCAGGGCTGGATGCCGTACCTGACGGCCGAGGCGGGCGAAGAGATGCTGCGGCGCACCGGGCTGCAGGGCGAGTACAAGCACATCGAACCGGTCGCCGACGGCGCGACGCGCCACTGCGGCAAGTGCGGCCAGGAGTTCACCGCGCTGGCCGGGGCGAAGGTCGCGGTCTGCGACCACTGCGGGCACAAGCTCGATGTCGGCGCGGCGGAATGGCCGTGCAACACCTGCGGCGGGCTGATGACGATGCCCGCCGGCGAGGCGAGCACGACCTGTCCCTATTGCAAGGGCCTTGTCGATCGTGTGGGGCGGTGAGGCCGGTCCGCGGGCCGGGTTGAGCGCGGTCGGTCAGCGCGTGCGGGTGGGTTTCGGCGTCGGCGTCGCCGCCACGCTCGCCCGCTGCACCAGCTCGTCGACGAGCCGGTCGACCTTGGCCTGGGCCGCGGCGATCTTGGTCGGGTCGTGCGTGTCGTAGGCCGCGTTGCGCGCCGTGACCGCCTGATCCAGCTGGACGAGCAGCTGGTTCACCGTCGCCTGGGTCGGCGTGGTGGTCGGCGATCCCGACGATCCGGAGGAGGCCGGCGGGGTCGTGGGCGTGGTGGTCGGCACGCCGGTGTCACCGTTGTCGACCGTCTGCCCGGTGTGGTGGCCCGGCTGCAGGTCGGACAGCGCGTCGGTCAGGTTGTCGGCGAAGCCGACGTTCCCGCCGTACGAGACGAGCACGCGCCGCAGCAGCGGGAAGCCGCTGCGCTGGGCTTGCACATAGAGCGGTTCGACGTACAGGAACGACTTGCCGATGGGCAGGGTCAGCAGGTTGCCGTGCACAACCAACGAGCCGGCCCGGCCTTGCAACGTGATGTAGGACGAGATCACGTCGGTGCTGTTGAACTGGTTGGAGATCTGCTCCGGCCCCTGGATCACCGATCCGGTGGGCACGGTCAACACCGTCATCTGGCCGTAGTTGTCGTCGGGATCGCTGTCGACGGTGATGTAGGCGGCCAGGTTGGTCTTGTTGTTCACCTTCATCGGTGACGTCAGCTGGAACTGCGCGTTCTTTGTCGAGCCGTCCTGCGGGTCGGCGAGCACGTAGTACGGCGGCTGGTCGCCGGTGGCGTCGGGCGCCGGGTCGGTCGGGACGGTCCATTTGTCGCTCGTGTTGTAGAACGTCACCGGGTTGCTGACGTGGTACTGCTCCAGCAGGCTGCGCTGCACCGAGAACAGGTCCTCGGGGTAGCGCACGTGCTCGCGGATGCTCTTCGGCATCGCCGAGTTCTTCGACACCAGCCCTGGGAAGATCTTCATCCAGGCCTTGAGCACCGGATCCTTCGTGTCCCACTGGTACAGGTGGACGGTGCCGTCGTAGGCGTCGACGGTCGCCTTGACCGAGTTGCGTATGTAGTTGATCTGGCTGTTCGGCTGCCCGGCGGTCTTGTCGCTCGACGTGAGTGAGTCGGAGGTCAGATCCGACAGCGAGTGCCGCTCAGAGTACGGGTAGTTCGACAGCGTGGTGTAGCCGTCGACCATCCACACGATGTGCCCCGTGGCCTGGTCGACGATCGGGTACGGGTCGCCGTCGACCTTGAGGAACGGCGCCACCTTCTCGACCCGCTTGCGCGGGTCACGGTTGATCAGGATCCGGGCTCCCGAGGCGCTGACCGCGTCGTTCAGCAGGAAGTTGGTCTCTTTGTCATGGATGGCGAAGGCCAGCTTGGTGAACGGGTTGCTGAGCGAGATCCCACCCTTGCCCTGATAGGTGGTCTTGGCCGAGCCGTCGCCGTCGAACTCGCGCGGCGCCCCCTTGGCCCCGACGATGGCGTAGTCGCTGACCAGCTCGCCGAAGTAGGTCTGCGGCACCTTGAGGTCGACCGCGTCGTTGAGCGGACCGCTCTGGGGAATGTCGCCGTCGGCGTAGTTCTCCGACGTCGTGACGTTCTCGTCGGCGGTGGCGGCGACGAAGCCGTAGCCGTGGGTGTAGTTGGTGTGCTGGTTGATCCAGTTGGTCTGCTGACCGCTCAACCGCGCAGCGCTGAGTTCGCGAACGCCGACGATGTAGTCGCGCGTCGTGCCGTTGACGGTGTAGCGGTCGACGTCGAGCTTGGCCGGGAACCCGTAGAAGTTCTTCTGCTGCGCCTGCTGCTGGGCGAACGTCGTGGACAGCACGTTGGGGTCGAGGATGCGGATGTTCGAGACGGTCGAGTCGGTCGAGGTCAGCGCGGTCGGCGACGGCGTCGATTCGGCGGCGTAGGTCTTGTAGGTGACCGAGCCCCCGTTGGCGTCGTCCTTGTTGGCCGTGACGATGTCGTAGGCCTGCCGCGTGGCGTTGATGTTGCGCTTGATGTACGGCGCTTCCTTGTCGCTGGCGTTCGGCTTCACTGTCACCTGCTGCACGATCGCCGGGTACACCCCGCTGATCAGGATGGACAGGATGAGCAGCACGACGAAGCCGATGCCCGGCAGCAGGACGCTGCGCAGCCAGATGCTGGCCAGCACGCCCAGCGCCAGGATGATCGCGATCCAGAACAGGATCGTCTTGGCCGGCAACGCCGAGTGGACGTCGGTGTAGGACGCGCCGGTGACCTTGCCGCGGGTGGAGAACACCAGGCCGTAGCGGTCGAGCCAGTACGCGATCGCCTTCAGCGCCATGAACACGAAGACCAGGGCGGTGATGTGCCGGCGCGCGGCCAGGGTGATCTTCGGGCCGGGCGTCTGCAGCCGGATCGCGCCGGAGAGATAGTGGATGGCGACCGACAAGATGATGGAGAAGATGACCGCGGTGAAGCCGAAGCTCAACAGCAGCCGGTAGATCGGGTAGTCCCAGGTGTAGAACGAGATGTCGCGATGGAACTGGGCGTCGCGGATTCCGAAGGCACCGCCGTTGAACCAGAGTTGCCATGTGGCCCAATCGCCCTGCGCCGACGCGCCCTCCGCGAGCAGCGTGATGATCATGACCACGGCGAGGATCAGCTTGCGCCGCGGCTCGACCATGAGCACGTAGTTCTGCAGGTTCTGCTGCTCGGGCGACATCGGCCGGAACGGCGGTTTCAACAGGTACGCGATCACCAGGTTGGCCCCGATGATCACCGCCATGAGGACGCCGAAGATGAAGAACAGGGTGACCCGGGTCCAGATGACGGTGCTGTAGACGTCGCGTTGGCCGACCTCGCCGAACCAGAGGAAATTGATGTAGACGCCCGACAGCTTCACCAGCACGATCAGGAGCACGATGATGATCGCGACAACCGACAATGCGATCTTCGTGCGGCGCGAGAGAATCACGGACGGCAGCGGCCGCATGGTCACGGGCAGGTCTCCTCACTGGCGCCACGGTGCGGTGACGTGGAAGTCAAGGTACCTGCCGCGCCTGTGGTTCCTCGCCGGGCATGGGCAGAATGCATCCGTGCTGGAGCCAACTGTCGCCGAGATCGAGCTGCACGTGCACGCCGGCGGCTGGGACCGCCCCCCGCTGCTGTTCGCCCTCGTGCGGGCGGGCGGCTTCGCCGCCGACCACCCGTCCGCGGCGGCGCGATTGGGAATCGATCAACTGCCCGCCGATGCCCTCACCCCGATCGAGCAGGAGGGGCTGCCGGATGAGCCGCTGGACGAGCTGCTGGCCGGCATCGCCTGGCCGGCGGCCGTGGACGGGTGCGCGGTCAGCCAAGAGATCGTGATCCTGCCGCCGTCGGCCGAGGCAGAGCTCACTGACGATCAGGTCGCGGCGCAGGCCGCCGGGCACCCGGAGCGGCGGGAGGCCCGCCTGGTCGTCGCGGTGTTGCGCGACGGCGCCAACGCCGCGGTGCTACGGATGCGCACCGCCGACGGCGACGACGATCTGTTGACCGGGCCGCAACTCGCGCCGAACCTCGTGGCCGCGCTGCTCGCCACCTTCGACGACTGACAGCCGGCGGTCAGCAGCCGGGGACCGACTTCCCGTTCTCGATGGCCAGCAGGTCCTGAACCGCGTGGTGCAGGGTGTCGACCTTGACGACCTTCAGCCCGCTCGGGGTGGCCTTGCGGACGTCGGAGCAGTTGCCGGCCGGGGCCAGGAACACCGAGGCGCCCTTGTTCTTCGCCGCGATCATCTTGAGCTGGATGCCGCCGATCGGCCCGACCTTGCCGTCGGCGTCGATCGTGCCGGTGCCGGCGATGAAGCGGCCGTTCGTGAGGTCGACCGTGCCGACCTTGTCCATGATCCCCAGAGCGAACATCAGGCCGGCCGACGGGCCGCCGATCTGGTTGCCGAGGCCCAGGTCGACGCTGAACGGCGCCAGGCAGCCGGTCGCCACGGTGATCCCGAGCCGGGCGCCCGTGCGCCCGGACAGCGGCGGGCCGAGCTTGACCTTCAGCTGGGCCGGCTTCGTGTTGCGCGTCACGGCCACCACCGCCGTGCGCCCCGGCGTCTCGGCCGCCAGCACCTTGGCCAGCGCGGTGGCCGAGCCGGCCGGCTTACCGTCCACCGATTTGATGAAGTCACCGGGTTGCAGGATCCCGTGCGAGGGGCCGTCGGCGGTGACCTTGAGGACGCCGAAGCCCTTCGGGTAGTGCAACTCGCAGAGCGCGGCTGCCGTGGCGCTGTCCTGCGAGGCCAGGAAGTCCTGGGTGTTCTGCTGGTTGGTCTTCTGCTGGCTCACCCCGGGCGGGTAGACCGAGGTGCGCGGCACGACGACCTCGTCGTGCATCAGCCAGGCGGCGATCGCCTGAAAGGCGGTCACCGACTCGTTGCTGATGCTCACCGTCGTGAGATTGAGGTGACCCGAGGTCGTGGTCGGCTTCTTGCCCTCGATCACGATGATCGTGTTGCCGCCGTCGTCGGTGCCGAGCGTGTTGTAGGTCGGGCCCGGCGACAGGATCACGTACGGCACCGGCATGGTCAGCGCCAGCACGAACAGCACGACGAACAGGACGCCGGCGATCGAAAGGGTGCGCACGCGCCGGCTCAGCGAGGCGAAGGCCCGTCCCCCCGGGATGCGTTCGATCGACGGCAGGGCGAGGCGTGGCACTCGGGCAGCCTAGCTCGGGGCCGGACGTCAGCCCCTCGGCGGCGCCAGCGGCCCGCTGTCCTTGGCCCGCGCAGTCTGGACGAGCGCATCGAGAAATTCGCCGTGCGCCTGCATCGCCTGCTCGGTGTTCAGGGTGCGCGCCGGGCGGGCGCGCAACCATGACGCGATGGCCGCCAACACCGTCACCGCGACCGGGATCAACAACCAGACCGCCCACGCCATGCCCAGGCACGCTAGTCGTGATCGGCTGTTCGCCGTCGGCGCAACGCGGGCTCCGGGCGGAACCGGCGGCGGCCCCGGTTCGTCGCTACTACCGTGAGTGGCATGACTAACTTCCCGTTCGGGTTCGGCGCCGGCGACGGCGAGCCGCCGAACCCGGACGACCCGTCCGCGCAGATCCCGCTGTTCGCGGAGCTGCAGCGGCTCCTGTCCGGCTCCGGCGGGCCGGTGAACTGGGAGCTGGCCAAGCAGCTGGCATCGCAGACGCTGGCCGGGGCGAGCCGCATCGTCAGCCCGGCCGACCGCGCTGGGACGACCGAGGCGATCCGGCTCGCCGATCTGTGGCTCGACGACGTCACCGATCTGCCCTCAGGCGTGCAGACGATCGAGACGTGGACCCGGGTCGAGTGGCTCGAACGCACGCTGCCGGTGTGGACGTCCCTGTGCGATCCGGTCGCTGCGCGGGTGGTTGAAGCGATGTCGAGCGCCATCCCGACCGAGCAGACCGAGGCCCTCGGCCCGGGTAACCCGCTGGCCGGCGTCATGAACCAGATCGGCAGCCTGATGTTCGGGGCGCAGGTCGGCCAGGGCCTCGGCGGCCTGGCCCACGAGGTCGTCTCGGCCACCGACGTCGGCCTCCCGCTCGGGCCGATCGGCGTGGCCGCGCTGGTGGCCGAGAACGTCACCGCGTTCGGCGACGGGCTCGAACGCCCGGCCGAAGAGGTCCGGCTCTATCTCGCGTTGCGCGAGGCCGCGCACCAGCGGCTGTTCGCCCACGTCCCCTGGCTGCGCCAGCGGCTGCTCGACACGGTCGAGAGCTACGCCCGTGGCATCACCCTCGACATGTCGGCCATCGAGTCGGCGGTCCAGGGCATCGATCCGACCAATCCCGAGAGCGTCCAGGAGGCCCTCGCCGGCGGGCTGTTCGCACCCCAACAGACGCCGGAGCAGCAGGTCGCGCTGCGTCGCCTCGAGACCCTGCTGGCCCTGGTCGAGGGCTGGGTCGACGCGGTCGTGGCCGCCGCCGCGGGCGAGCGCATGCCGGGGGCCGAAGCCCTGCGCGAGGCCTCGCGGCGCCGCCGGGCCACCGGCGGGCCGGCCGAGCAGACCTTCGCCACCCTGGTCGGGCTCCAGCTGCGCCCGCGCCGGCTGCGCGAGGCCGCGGCCCTGTGGTGGAGCGTCACCGAGAAGCGCGGCGTCAGCGGCCGCGACGCGATCTGGTCGCATCCGGACCTGCTACCCACCGCCGACGATCTCGACGACCCGCTCGGCTTCGGCGAGAAGGTCGACGGCTCCAGCGCGCCCGACGACATCAGCGAGCTCGACTCCGACTGACCTGGGACCGATGGCCGGGGCCGTCCACAGACTTCCGTCCCGTTGCACACACGGTTATCCACAGGTGTGGACATTCACTTTAGGGTTACCTCCCGGACACCTGAACAACAAGCAACAACAGAAACAGCCCATCGGACGGCGCCTACAAACGCCGCAATCGGTCGGATTTCCCGTCCTGTGGACAACCGGAAAGGCCGGCCGCCGCTGTGTCACGGTGGCCCGATGAGCCCCGTCCCGCCGCCCGCCGAGCTGGGTCTGAGCCCGGCGGCGCGGCTGTTCTGGCGCTCACCGGAATCGGTACATCTCGAGCTCGGCAGCCGCGCCGTCGTGGTCGACGGCCTGCCAGCCCGGCTGATCCGGCGCATTGCCGCGCCGGCCCCGCCGCCCGCCGACGCCGATCCGGTTGGCGTCGTCGAACCGGCCGCGGCCGGCGCGCTGGCCGCCCTCACCGAGGCCGGCTATCTCTGGCCGCGCGGCCGCGCGCGGGCCGACCCCCGGCTGGCGGCCCCCGATCCACGCTTGGCCGGCGAGCTCGCCGCGCTGGCGGTGCAGCACGGCGAGCGGGCGGTCGAGGTGCTGGCCGCCCGCCGGCGGTCGTCGGTCGTGGTCCACGGCCGCAGCCGGCTGGCCGCACATCTCGGCTCAGTCCTGGCCGCCGCCGGGATCGGCCGCGTCCACTGCGCCGGCGACGGGCCGGCCAGGCTCTCGCAGGCCGTGCCCGGCGGGGTCGCCGTCACCGACGAGGGGCAGGTGCTGGCCGCCGCGGCCGAGGCCGCACTGCGCCGGGCGGCGCCCGACGTCGACACCACGCCGCTGCCGCTCGGCGAGCGCGCCGATCTCACCATCCTGGCCGCCGACACGCCGGTCGCCGACGATCGGGTCCAGGCCTTGCACGCCGCCGACGCCGCGTACCTGGCGGTCACCCTCGGGATCGATCACGGCATCGTCGGCCCCCTCGTCCTGCCGGGGCTGACCTGCTGCCTGCTCTGCATCGACCGGCACCGCCGCGACCGCGACCCGGCCTGGGCCGCGCTCGCCGTCCAGCTCACCGTCGGCCGTCGGCACGGTCCGGCCGCACCGGTGGCGGTCGCCACCCTCATGGCCGGGGTGGCCGCGCAACAGGCGCTGGCCTTTCTCGACGGCGGCCAGCCCGACTGCCTCGACGGCACCCTCGAGCTGCGGCTGCCCGATTGGCGGTTGCGCCGGCGTACCTGGCCCCCGCACCCCGATTGCGGGTGCGCCGACGACACGCCGATTTGACGCCCAATCGCCGGGTCCGGGACCACTGCCTGGGTGGCGCGCCCCGGTCGCCGGGCACAATGACGAGCGTGAGAACGGGGGATCATGTCTGAGCGCACCGCCGGCAAGCGCAATCGCGGCGACGACGACATTCCGCAACGCCGCGTCGCCCGCACCGCCAAGCTGGCCTCGCTGCCGCTCGGCGTCGCCGGCCGCGCCACCGTCGGGTTCGGCCGCCGGATGACCGGCCGCTCGGCCGATGAGGTCACCGCCGATCTGCAAGCCCGCACCGCCGAGCAGCTGTTCAGCGTGCTCGGTGAGCTCAAGGGCGGCGCGATGAAGCTCGGCCAGGCGCTGTCGGTCTTCGAGGCGGCGCTGCCCGAGGACAGCGCCGCGCCGTATCGCGAAGCGTTGACCAAGCTGCAAGAAGCGGCGCCGCCGATGCCGGCCGCCACCG
Organism: uncultured Actinomycetota bacterium; assembly: GCA_963764485.1. Classification (GTDB taxonomy): domain Bacteria; phylum Actinomycetota; class Actinomycetes; order Mycobacteriales; family Jatrophihabitantaceae; genus Jatrophihabitans. Next base: position 1,480,585 of record CAVXSM010000001.1, read on the forward strand.
TCCACAAGGTGCTCGACGAGCAGTTCGGCAAGCGCTGGCCGGATCGCTTCGCCGAGTTCGACGACGTCCCCGCCGCCGCGGCCAGCATCGGTCAGGTGCACCGCGCCATCTGGGCCGACGGCCGCGAGGTCGCGGTGAAGCTGCAGTACCCCGGCGCCGGCCCGGCCCTGATGGCCGACCTCACCCAGCTGTCCCGGCTGGCCTGGCTGTTCTCCCGGATCTCTCCCGGTCTCGATGTCAAACCGTTGCTGGCCGAGATCAAGGACCGCGTGCTCGAGGAGCTCGACTACGCGCTCGAGGCGGAGTCCCAGCGCGCCTTCGCCGCCGCCTTCGCCGACGATCCGCAGATCGCGGTGCCCCGCGTCGTGGCGAGCGCGCCCAAGGTCATCGTCAGTGAATGGATGACCGGCCGGCCGCTGTCGTCGATCATCGCCTCGGGCACGCAGCCCGAGCGGGACGAGGCCGGCACGCTGCTCGCGCTGCTGCACCTTTCCACGCCGGCCCGGGCCGGGCTGCTGCACGCCGACCCGCATCCCGGCAACTTCCGGATGCTGCCCGATGGGCGGCTCGGGGTCGTCGACTTCGGCGCCGTCGCCCGGTTGGCCGGCGGCATACCGGCCCCGCTCGGCCGGTTGTCCCGCCTCACCGTCAACGGCGACGCCGACGGCGTGCTGGCGCTGATGCGCGAGCTCGGCTTCGTCCGCCCCGGTATCCCGGTGACCGGGCAGGAGATCATGGATTACCTCGGCCCGGCGGCCGACCCGCTGCGCGAGCCGGAGTTCACCTTCAGCCGGCGCTGGATGCGCAAGCAGGCGGCCCGGATCGGTGACCCCCGCCGCGCCGAGGCGCAGGTGGGCCGGATGCTGAACCTGCCACCGTCCTACATGCTCATCCACCGCGTCACGCTCGGCTCCATCGGCGTCCTCTGCCAGCTCGGCGCGACGGTGCCCTACCGGCCGCTCGCCGAGAAGTGGCAGCCCGGCTTCGCCGATGCGGCGCCGGAATGACCGCGCCCACCGAATCGATCTTCACCTACGGTGCGCCCACCCTGAAGTTCGGCAACGGGGCCTCCGACGAGATTGGCTACGACCTGGCCCAGCTCGGGGCGCGGCGAGCTCTAGTGATCACCGATCCCGGCGTCGCCGCCACCGGCCTGGCCGAGCGGGTGGCCGCGCAGATGGCGCGCTTCGACGTCGATGCCGCGGTGTACGCCGGGGTGCGCATCGAGCCCACCGACGCGAGCATGCAGGCGGCCATCGATTGGGCCCGCGAGCACGGTCCGTGGGACGCCTTCGTGGCCGTCGGCGGCGGCTCGAGCATCGACACCGCGAAGGCGGTGAACCTGCTGCTCACCAATCCCGGTGAGCTGCTGGACTACATCAACGCACCGGTCGGCGGTGGCGTCGCGCCGATCCATCAGCTGCGGCCGCTCGTCGCGGTGCCCACCACCACGGGCACCGGCTCCGAGAGCACGACGGTCTGCGTCCTCGACGTCCTGGCCCAGCGGGTCAAGAGCGGCATCAGCCACGCCCGGCTCCGTCCGACCCTGGCCGTCGTCGACCCGCTGCTCACCGTCAGCCAGCCTGCGGGCGTCACCGCGTCGGCCGGCATGGACATCCTGTGCCACGCGCTCGAGAGCTACACGGCCCGCCCCTACGACACCGGCCCGCGCAAGCAGCCCGAGCAGCGGGTGCCGTACTGCGGATCCAACCCGGTCTCGGACATGTGGTCCGAGCGGGCGCTGGCGCTGCTCGCCGGCAGTTTCCGCCGGGCGGTCCACCACGGTGACGATCTCGCGGCCCGCCACGACATGGCGCTCGCCGCCACCTTCGCCGGGCTCGGTTTCGGCAATGCCGGTGTGCACATCCCGCACGCCAACGCGTACCCGATCGCCGGGCAGGTCCGAGATTTCCGGCCCGACGGCTACCCGGCGGACGAGGCGATGGTGCCGCACGGCATGGCGGTCTCGCTGACCGCGCCCGAGGCGTTCCGGTTCACCTTCGACGCTTCGCCCGATCGGCATGTGCGCGCGGCCCGGCTGCTCGAGCCGTCGGCCGAGACCCCGTCCGACCCGACGACCTTGCTGCCCGACGTCCTGGCCCGGCTGATGCGCGACATCGGCATCCCGGACGGCGTGGGTGCCGTCGGCTTCGGCGACGGCGACGTCGAGGAGCTGGTGGACGGGGCGATGAAGCAGCAGCGGCTGCTGGCCACCGCGCCGCGGCCGGTGCGGCCCGAGGATCTCGACACGATCTTCCGCCGCTCGATGTCCAACTGGTGACCAAATTAGGTGAATCGCCGGATTCTCGGTGCTTTACCTTCGCGTGACGACGCGGTGAAATGAGCCGGTGGAGGCAGTGTGTTCACTGTGTGGTCGAGCCGCCGACCCTGATCAGGACGGCGATCCCCCGCTCGGCTGGTGCGCCGATCTCGTCGAGACCAGCGACGGCCACCGCACCCGCTGGGTCTGCACCGAGTGCACTCGCCGCTTCGTCCGCTCGATCGAGGCCAAGCTCGACCGCGAGTGGTGGTAACCGCCGGTCCCCGGCAAACGGCGAACGGCCGCCGGATCGTGATGATCCGGCGGCCGTTCGGTTTATCGGACTCAGCGGCGACGGCCGTTACCGGACCGGAGCCCGGCTAGCCCGGCGCGCATGGCGCGCCTGCGCCGCCCGCGCGTGAACGGAGACCCGATGCCAGCGGCGCTGCGCCGCCAGCTCACGCGCCAAGCGCGCATCTCGGGATCGTTGTTCGTGCTCGCGCATTCGGTCACGCGCGAGTGCTTCGTGCATGGAATACATGGTGCTGCTCCTGATGTGAGAGAAGTCGAATAGGTTCGTTCGTGCGGTCACGCCGCGGCCAGATGCCGTCAGCGTGCGGGTGGTCCGGCGGGTCATGCTGCGACCTCGGACCGGTCGTCCTTGCGCGGGCGGCCGCGGGGCCGCTTGCGGGCCACGATCGCGCCGCGCTCGAAGATCTCGCCGCCCCAGACGCCCCAAGGCTCCCGACGCTCGATCGCGCCGGAGAGGCAGGCCAGCCGCGCGGGGCATTCCCGGCAGAAGGCCTTGGCCACCTCGAGGCTGTCCGGAGTCTCGGCGAACCAGAGTTCGGAGTCCTGCACGCGGCAGGGCACGTCGTCTGGACACTCCTTGGACAGCGGGTCCAACAGATCGATCCCGATCGGATCGAAGTCCTGGACGTCGGTTGCGTAGGTCAACACGTCGGGGTCACCTCCTCTTGTCTCGTGTGCGGTTGTGCTGCGGTGCGGATTGGGTTCGGTGCGGTTCTCGGTCAACATTTCGGGCTCCGGGAAAGACAAAGGCCGCGGTTCCCATTTGGGAGCCGCGGCCTCGAGGAGCCTGTGCTGACGCTGGTCAGCGGGGTACTCCTCGAGGTGGTGCGGCCTGCTTGCCGGTGTAGACGCCACGATCGGCGTTAACCGACGCGACGCCCGTGAGGGCGGTGGAGTTGTGGGCGGTGCTGGCGACGAAGACGTCGGACCACGGCGTCGAGGGGACGCGCGGGCGCGCGGCGGCCGCCGTGGGGATCGACATGTTGTTCACCACTGGGGCCACCCCCTCTCTCGTTCGTTGGCGCGCGGAAGTCGCGACGCTGTTCGGGTCAGTGGATGCAGGCTAGCGAAGTCTCAAACATCGCCGCAAGGCATTTACTTCCCCCGGTTTCCGGGCGATCGGAGTAGAACGGGGAGAGCGGCGAAAAGGAGCTTCCGGTGATCATTTCTTCCCCGACGTTCGATGCCTGCCCTCGGCCTGGTGGCCGTGCTGCTGGCCGGTTGCTCGAGCTCCGGCGGGTCGCACTCGTCACCCCCGCCGGGCGGCAAGTCCACCGGCGGGGCGAGCACACCGGCGGCTGGACCGCCCAGCGGCAGCGGCACGCCGGCCGACCTGGCCACGAAGAGCGCGGTGACCACAGCGTTCGCCACCTTCTTCAGCGCGAAGTCCACCGCGGCGCAGGCCGAGGCGGCGTTGCAGCACGGGTCGGCGTTCACCAAGACCTTGGCCGACGAGGCCAAGTCGTCCCAGTCGCAGAACGTGACCGCCACCGTGACCTCGGTGCGCCTGCTCGGTTCCGACGTCGCCGCCGTCGTCTTCACGCTGAGCAGCGGCGGCTCGCCGCTGCTCCCGAACACGCCGGGCAACGCCGTGCGCGAGGGCGGCGCCTGGAAGGTCGCCGCCGTGACCTTCTGCAACCTGCTCACCTTGGAGGGCACCGCCCCGGCGGCGTGCAAGGACTCGTCGATCACGTCGCTGCCACACTGAGCGCATGACGAGCGCAGCCGGGCCGGTCCTCGTCGAGCCGCGGCGGGCGGCCCTGCTCACCGTGCTGGCCGTGCTCTTCCTGACCTTCCTCGACACGACGATCGTCAGCGTCACCCTCGGCGATCTCGAGACCGACATCTCGGCCGGCGTGATCCCGCTGCAGTGGGTGATCAACGGCTACGCGCTGGTGTTCGCGAGCCTGATGCTGGTCGGCGGCTCGCTGGCCGACCGCTTCGGCCGCAAGCCGGTGATGCTCGCGCGGCGTCGTCGTCTTCTGCGTCGGCTCGCTGATGTGCGCGCTCGCCGGCGGGGTGGCGATGGTCATCGCCGGCCGGGCGGTCATGGGCGTCGGCGCCGCCGCCTCCGAACCCGGGACGCTGTCGGTGATCCGCCAGCTCTACCCCGACCGGCAGCAGCGGGCCAAGGCGCTCGGCGCGTGGTCGGCGGTCTCCGGGCTCGCGCTGGCCCTCGGCCCGGTGATCGGCGGCCTGCTGGTCGGCATCGAGCGGGTGGCGCGCGGTGTTCTGGTTCAACCTCGCACTCGGGGTCGTGCTGCTCGTCGCGGTGCGGGCCTTCGTGCCCGACAGCCGCGATCCCGCGCCCGGCCGGGTCGATCTCGCCGGGTTCAGCCTCGCCACCGGCGGGATCTTCTGCGTCGTGTTCGCCGCGATCTCCGGCGAGTACAAGGGCTACGGCACCTGGTGGATCATCGCGCTGTTCGTCGTCGGCGGCGCTGCGCCTGCGTCGCGTTCGTCCCGGTCGAGTCCCGGGTCGCGTCACCGATGCTCGACCCGCAGCTACGTGCGCACGCCGATCGTCGGCTCGGCGCTGTTCGCCGCGTTCGCCGTGTACTTCGGCGTGTTCGCGATCTTCTTCCTCACCGCGCTGTACCTCGACATCGGCCTGCACTACTCGGGCTGGAAGCTGGCCGGCATGTTCGCGCCGATGGCGGCGGCGATCGTCGCCGGCGGGCTGGCGGCCGGGCCGTGGGTGGCCCGGGCCGGCTCGCGCGCGCCGATGGTCGCCGGGTGCGCGCTGGCCGCGGCGCGGCATGCTGCTGGCCCGACGTCGAGGTCGGCCAGGGGGCCGGCGCTCAGCTTCGCGCTGCTGGCGCTGGCGCTGGCGCTGGCCGGGCTCGGCTTCGGGATCACCGTCGTCCCGCTCACCTCGGCCGTGCTCGCGCACATCCCGGCCCGGCATTCCGGGCATGGCGGCCTCGGCCACGAACACCGCCCGGCAACTCGGGGCCGTGGTCGGCGTGGCCGCGCTCGGCGCGATCGTCAACGCCCACCTGACCGATGCCGTCGAGCGACAGTTCTCCGGGCCGCTGTTCGCCGGCGCCAAGCAGAGCGTCCTCAAGATCCTCGAGACCGGCGGGCAACGCCGGGTCCTTCACCCTCGACGACATCCCCGGCACGCTACGTCGAGCGCGTTCCTCGACGGGCTGGAGATCTCGCTGGTCGTCGCCACCGTGCTGATCGTGCTGGCCGGGCTCGCCTCGGCGCTGGTGAAGCGAGCCACCGCCCACGACCGACGAGCTGACGCGCGAACGGCGCGTCAGCTCGACCGTCGACCGGCGCGACGTCGGCCGGGTCGGCGCCGCCGAGGACCTCGAGCAGGGGGTCGGCGTAGCGGGTCAGCTTGGTCGGCCCGACGCCGGAGATCTGGGCCAGGCCGCCGCGGCTGCTGGGCCGGGCGTCGGCGATCGCGACGAGCGTGGCGTCGCTGAACACGACGTAGGGCGGCACGCTCTGCGCCTCGGCCTGGGCCTTGCGCCACGCGCGCAGCCGGCCGAACAGCTCGGCGTCCTCGGCCTCGGGCGCCTTGCGTCTTCGCCTTCTTCGGCTTCTGCGTCGCGCGGAATGCTCGGCCGCAGCCCGTCGAGGAAGCGGCTCGGCCGCCGGCCGCGGCGCTGGCCCGGGCTGCGGGCCAGCGCCCACGACAGCGCGAGGCGCTCGCGGGCCCGGGTGATGCCGACGTAGAGCAGGCGGCGCTCCTCGGCGATCTGCTCCGGCGTGGTGGCGTGCTGGATCGGCAGCGTGGTGTCGGTGAGGCCGACGAGGAACACGGCGTCCCACTCGAGGCCCTTGGCCGAGTGCAGGGAGGCCAGCGTGACGCCCTGGACGGTCGGCGCGTGCTGGGCGCTGGCCCGCTGGTCGAGCTCGGCGACGAGCTCGGGCAGATGCGCCTCGGGAGCCGACCGCCAGCAGGTCGTCGGCCAGCGTGACCAGCGCGGCCAGCGATTCCCAGCGCTCGCGGGCCGCGCCGCCCGGCGGGGGGTTGTCGGGGTACCAGGACAGGCTCGACAGCACGCCGCGCACGGCGTCGGGCAGCGGCTCGTCGGCGTCCTGGCTCGGCTCGGGCGGCGCCGCGCAGCAGCAGCCGGGCCTCGCGGATCTCGGGGCGGTCGAAGAATCGTTCGCCGCCGCGCAGGACGTAGGCGACCCCGGCCTGGGCCAGCGCCTGCTCGTAGACCTCGGACTGCGCGTTGACGCGGAACAGCACGGCGATCTCGGCCGCCGGCGTGCCGGCGTCGACGAGCGCGCGGCACTGGGCCGCGACGTCGGCGGCCTCGGCCGGCTCGTCGTCGAACTCGGCGAACGTCGGGCGCCGGGCCGTCGGGGCGCTGCCCGACGAGCGTGAGCCCGGCCGCGCCGCCGCGCACCAGCGAATTGGCCAGCTCGACGACCTGCGGGGTGGAGCGGTAGTCGCGGTGCAGCCGGACGACGACGGCCTCGGGGAAGCGGCGGCGGAAGCCGAGCAGGTGCTCGGGGGTGGCCCCGGCGAAGGAGTAGATCGTCTGGTTCGCGTCGCCGACGACGCAGAGGTCGTCGCGGTCGCCGAGCCAGGCGTCGAGCAGCCGCTGCTGCAGCGGCGAGACGTCCTGGTACTCGTCGACGACGAAGTGCCGGTAGCGGCTGCGGACCTCTTCGGCGACGTCGGGCAGCTCTTCCAGCGCGCCGGCCATGATCAGCAGCAGGTCGGCGAAGTCGATCTGGCCGGCGCGGCGCTTGGCCTGCTCGTACTCGGCGTAGAGCTTGGCCACCGTGTCCGGCGTCGTGGTGGTCTCGCGGCCGGCCGCGCGGGCCCGTTGCGACGTAGGCCTCGGGCGTGGCGAGCACCGACTTGGCCCAGTCGATCTCGGCGGCGAGGTCGCGCAGCTCGGTGCGGTCGACGCGCAGCCGCATGCGGGCGGCGGCGTTGCCGACGATGCCGTAGCGGGTTGTCGACGACCTCGGGCAGGCCGCCGCCGAGGATGCGCGGCGCGAAGTACTGCAGCTGGCGCAGCGCGGCGGCGTGGAACGTGCGCGCCTGCACGCCGCTGGCGCCCGAGCAGCCGCAGCCGGGTGCGCAGCTCACCCGCCGCCCGCGCGGTGAACGTGACCGCCAGCAGCTGGTCGGGCGGGACCGCGCCGGTGCGCACGGCGTAGGCGATGCGGTGGGTGATGGCCCGGGTCTTGCCGGTGCCGGCGCCGGCGAGGATGCAGACCGGGCCACGCACGGCCTGGGCCGCCTCGCGCTGCTCGGGGTCGAGCCCGGCCAGCACCCGGTCTGCGCGTCCTGCATGTCGGTCCGATCCTGCCAGCGGGCTACGACGGAATGACCGGCGGGACGAATCGGTTGGTACTAATCGAGACCACGACGAAGGAGCCGGCCCACAAATGTTGACCATGTACACCACCGACTGGTGCGGTTACTGCGCTCGCCTGAAGTTCGGGCTCGAGCGCGAAGGCATCACTTACGACGAGGTCAACATCGAGCGGGTGCCGGATGCCGCCGACGTGGTCATGGAGGTCAACGGGGGCAACCAGCACCGTCCCGACCGTGGTCTTCCCGGACGGCACGGCGCTCACCAACCCGACCGTGCGGCAGATCAAGGAAAAGCTCGCGGCTTGAGCCCGCGCTGGCAGCCGATCGCCCCCGAATTGCTGCCCGAGCGGCTCGCCGCCTGGCTGACCGGTTTCACCGGCGTCGTCCGGGTCGCGGTCGACGGTCCGCCGTGGGCCGCGCCGGGCGACGTTGCCGCCACGCTGATCGAGCCGCTGCGCAGCCGGAGCCGGCCGGCCGTCCACGTGCCGTCGTCATCGTTTTGGCGCGACGCCTCGCTGCGACTCGAGCACGGCCGCGAGGACGCCGAGTCCTACCGTTCGTGGCTGGACGTGGACGCGCTGCACCGCGAGGTCCTCGCGCCGGTCGTCGAGCGCGGCTCGTACCTGCCGTCACTGCGCGACCCGAGGTCCAACCGGTCCACCCGCGCGCCGGCGCAGCCGCTGGCCGCCGGCAGCATCGTCCTGGTCAGCGGGCCGTTCCTGCTCGGTGCCGCGTTGCCGTTCGACCGGACGATCCATCTGGCCCTGTCGGCGGCGACCCGCGCCCGGCGCGCCACCGACGACGACGCGTGGACGCTGCCGGCGTTCGCGGACTACGACGAGTCGGTGCAGCCGATCTCGGTGGCCGACGTGGTGATCAGGTGCGACGACCCGCGCCACCCCGCGATCCGCTTCGCGGGCGGGTAGATCAGGTCACACCTCACCCGCCAGCCAGCGATCGATGAGGTAGCGCGAGATCGAGAAGTGCGGCGGGATCGCCCGCAGCGCCCGGGACGGCTCGGGATCGAGCTGCTCGTCGGTCCAGTCGGCCGCCGCCCGCACCTCGTCGCGAGTGAACCATGCCGGCCTCGGCCATCTCGACCGGATCGAGGGTGATCGCCGAGTCGCCGTCGAGCCGGGCCACGAAGCCGAGCATCAGCGAGGCCGGGAACGGCCACGGCTGCGAACCGAGGTAGCGGATGTCGCGCACCACGACGCCCGACCTCTTCGAACACCTCGCGGGCGACCGCGGCCTCGAGCGACTCCCCCGGCTCGACGAAGCCGGCGAGGGTCGAGAACCGCCCCTCGCCCCACTGCTGACCGCGACCGAGCAGCGCTTGGTCGCCCCCGTCGTGCACCAGCATGATCACCGCGGGATCGGTGCGCGGGAAGTGCTCGCTGCCGTCGTTGGTGCAGGTACGGGTCCAGCCGGCTTGACTCTCGACGGTGGTCGCCCCGCAGCGCGGGCAGTGCTGGTGGCGTTGATGCCACTGCTCGAGCGCGATCGCGCTCACCACCAGGCTCGCGTCCAGCTCGTCGGCCCGCGCGCCGAACTCGCGCAGGGTCTGCCAACCATCGCCGTCGGCGTCGGCGGTGACCGCGAAGTAGGGCACCTCCTCGACCAGGCCGAGGAATCGACGCGGGCCGGCCGGCGCGTCGGCGGCGGCGCGGTAGATCACCCGCGCGTCGTCGGTGACCGGCGTGGCCGAACGCCGGCTGATCAGCACGACCCGGGCCCGGTCCCACGCCGCGGCCAGCCACGCCTCGTCGCTGCGGTGCAGCGCTGCGCGGTCGTACTTGGCCTCGGACAGAGGCGGCCCGGCGGTCGTCACCGCTCGACCGGCACCAGCGCCGCCAGAGGATCGGTGATCGTCGCGGCATCGCCGACGATCACCGAGGTGAAGGCGGTCGGCGCGAAGAACTCGGCCGCCGCGGCGCTGACCTGATCGACCGTGGTGGCGACGAGACGGGCCGGGTGGCTGGTGATCCAGTCGAGCCCCAGCCCGAACGCCGACAGCGCCGAGAGCGTCGAGGCCAGCCCGGACTGGGTGGCGGTCGAGAGCGCGAGCGTGCCCACGGCGTACTGCTGCACCGAGGCGAGCTCGGTCTCGGTGACCGGTAGCGCCGCGATCCGGCCGAGCTCGTACAGCGTCTCGAGCAGCGCCGGCGCCGTGACCTCGGTGGCGACCTCGACGCTGAGGGTGACGATCGACCCGAGCGCGTGGTGATCGACGCGGCTGTGCGGGCCGTAGGTGTAGCCCTTGTCCTCGCGCAGGTTCTCGGTCCAGCGCGACGTGAAGTATCCGCCGAAGATCAGGTTGGCGAGTTGCAGGGCCGGATAGCGGGGATCGGTGCGGGTGAGGCCAGGACCACCCATGCGCAGCGTCGACTGCACGGCCCCGGCGCGGTCGATGACCTGCAGCGAACCCCCCGGGGACGTCGGCAGGGCCGGCACCTTCGCCCTCGGCGCCTTCCCGGTCCAGCCGGCGAAGGCGGCCTGGGCCTGCTCGACCATCCGCCGCGGGACGACGTCACCGACCAGCACGAGCACGGCGCCGGCCGGCCGGACGAGTGAGCGGTGCATGGCCCGCAGCTGGGCCGGGGTCACCGCCGCCACATCGGCGGGCCGGGCGAGGTCGAGTGCATACGGATGCTCGCCCCACATGCGCAGCGCGAGCGCTTCGCTGGCCACCACGCCAGGGCGCGCGCGGGCGATCGTCAGCTTCTCGACGAGGCGGTCCTTCTCGGTCGCGACCTCGTCCTTGTCGTAGGTGGGATCGACCAGGATCGTCGCGATCACGTCGAGCAGCTTGCGCAGGTTCGTAGCGAGGACGTTCGCCCCGACCACCAGCCGGTCGGCGTCGACGCTGACCGACACGTCGCCGCCCAGCGCCTGGATCGCCGCGGCCAGGCCGGACCGGTCACGACCTGCGGCGCCGGTGAGCATGGCTTCGGCCAGCACGGTGGCCTGGGCCGGATGGGCGGGCCGGGGTGAAAGGAACGGAAGCCGCAGCCGCAGCTCGACCAGCGGCACGCCGGGCTTGCGCACGGCGACGACGTTGAGCCCGTTGTCGAGGACGGCCTCGGTGGGGGTGAGCCCCTTCGGCGCGCGCGGCGCCGTGAGGGCTGGTACCTGCGCGCTCACTGGGCACCTCCGGCGATGAGTTCGAGCACCGCTCGGCGGTCGGGTTGCAGCGCGGTCGCGGCGGCGCGGACGGCGTCGTCGGTGACGGCGGCCAGCCGGGCCGGCAGCTCGGCGATCATCTCGGCCCGCCCGTACAGGAGCTCGAACTTGGCGAACTCGAGCGTGCGCGAGATGACGGCGTCGAGATCGCGCAACAGGACGCTGATCAGCCGGGTGCGCACCCGGTCGAGCTCGCCGCGGTCGAGCCCGTCGTCGGCCACCCGGGCGATCTCGTCGTCGATCGCCCGCAGGATGGCGTCGAGGGCGCCGGCATCGGCGTAGTGGGCGCTGATCGTCAACGCGGTGGGATCGCGCTCGTCGAACGGATCGCCGAACTCGCCGACGTACACGGCGATGTCGGTGACGAGATGATCGCGCTGCACCAAGCGGCGTTGCAGCCGCGCGGCGTCGCCGTCACCGAGGACTTCGGCCAACAGCACGGTGGCCAGCAGGTCGTCGAGCGAGTTGACGGGGTCGGGCACCCGGTAGCCGATCGCGACCGCGGGGATCGGGGCGTGCGGGTCGTCGTGGGTCGCGCGGCGCTCGCCGGTCAGGGGAGGCTCGGCGAAGTTCGGCCGCCGCGGTGCGCGGCGCTTCTTGATGTCGCCGAAGTGCTTCTCGATCAGCGCGAGTGCCTCGTCCACATCGAGATCACCCGCGACGGCGAGCACCGCGTTGCTCGGCGCGTAGTAGCGCCGGAAGAAGTCCGTGGCGTCGGCGGTCGTGGCGCTCTCCAGATCCTCGAAGCCGCCGTAGCCGTTGTGCGAGTTGGCGAAGGTGTCGAACAGCACCGCCGGCAGCTGGATCCAGGGGAAGCCGCCGTACGGGGCGTTCATGACGTTGACCCGGATCTCGTTCTTCACCACGTCGAGCTGATTGGCCAGGTTCTCTTCGGTGATGCGCGGTCCGCGCATGCGATCGGCCTCGAGGAACAGGCCGCGTTCGAGGGCGTTGGACGGCAACGCCTCGAAGTAGTTGGTGTAGTCGAAGTGGGTGCTGCCGTTGAAGGTGCCGCCGCTGGACTCGACGTAGCGGAAGTGCTCGAGCTTCTCCAGCGTCGCCGACCCCTGAAACATCAGATGCTCGAAGAGGTGCGCGAACCCGGTGCGCCCCTCGGGCTCGGAGCGGAAGCCGACGTCGTACAGCACGGCGATGCCGACGACCGGGGCGGAGCGGTCCGGTGCGGCGATCACCCGCAGCCCGTTGTCGAGCGTGTGGTGGGTGATCTCGAAGGACGGAGAAGGAAGCCGGGGCACGGCTTCACCTTACGGTCGCGCGCGCACCGGCCGCCGACCGGTCAGCCGACCTGGATCGAGGCGATCGTGGCTGGCACCTTGGGCCACAACGACTTCGCCAGGTCGGGAATCGAGGTGTACCAGAGGGACACGTCGTCGGAGCCGACCTGTAGCGCCACGATCCAGAGCCGCTCCTGCTTCACCTTCGTCCCGCGCGTCTTCGCCCAGGCCGGGTTGATGGTGAAGGTCGTCTGCACGAGGTGGGCCTTGACGCCGCCGACCGTGGTGTCCTTCGCCGCCACGGTGTCGACGTTCGGCTTGGTGCCGTAGCCGCCGAGGTCGATCATGTGCTGCCGGACCGCATTGGCGATGTCGCCCAGGGTGTGGCCTTCGGCCGATCCCCAGTGCCCGGCGCCCTCTTCGAGCACCCAGCCGGTCTTGGCCTCGACCGCCCTGGCCTCGACCAGCGGCCAGGTAGGGCTGTCGAAGCTCGGCGTGAACCCGGTCGTGATGCAGTCGAAGGACAGCTTGGCCCGCGGGAAGACGACGTGCGGGCACGGCGTCGCGGCCTGGGCGCCGGTGTCGGTCGACGGCCCGGAGGCCGGCGGGGTCGATGCGGCGACCGAACTCGACGCGGTGGACGGCGTCGGGAGGCTGCCCGTCGCCGAACCGCTCGCTGGTCCGACGGTGCGCACCGTGCGGCCGGACCCGTCGACCACGCTCGCGCAGCTCGCGAGCAGGCCGGCCGTCGTCAGCACCAGAAGGATCCGGCGCGATCTCATCGAGGGGCTCCTTGTCGCCAGTAGGTCAGCCGTTGCGCAGGGCGGCCGGACCGAGTTCGGCGAACCCGCTCCACAACCGAGCGGCCGCCTCGGCGCCTTTGAACAGCATCGACAGCGTCACCTTCTCGTTCGGGCGCGTGGATCTGGTCGTCGGGCAGCCCGACGCCGAGGAAAACCAGCGGCGCTCCGACGGCCTGCTGCAAGCCCGCCTCCGGTCCGCTGCCGCCCTCGCGGGTCGGCAGCACCGGTGCGCCGTCGAAGGCCGCACTGATCGCCGCGGTGAGCGCGGTGTAGGCCGGGGTGCCCAGCGGCACCAGGCAGGCGCGGACACCGGCACCTTCCCACTCGACCTGGGCGGTGATGCCGTCGGGCGTGTGCTCGGACACGAACTGGTCGACGCCCTTGATGATTTTGGCCGGATCCTGGTCGGCGACGAGGCGGAACGAGAGCTTCACGAACGCATCGCTCGGCACGATCGTCTTGTGCCCGGCGTCCTGGTAGCCACCGCCGATCCCGTTGACCTCGGCGGTGGGCCGCGCCCCGATGCGTTCGAGGGTCGAGTAGCCGGCCTCGCCGTGCAGTGCCCGCGACTTCGCCACCGCCAGGAAGGTGGCGGCCTCGTCGGGCACCCGGGCGAACAGCTCTCGTTCGGCATCGGTCAGCTCGAGGACGTCGTCGTAGAAGCCCGGGACCTGAACCCGTCCGGTGTCGTCGTGCAGGGCCGCGACGAGCCGCGCGATGCCGGTGGCCGGGTTGGGGATCGCGCCGCCGAACACCCCGGAGTGCAGATCGAGGTCGGGGCCGTGGAAGCGCACCGTGGCCGCAACCATGCCACGCATGCCGGTGACGGTGCTCGGCACGTCCGCGGCGACCATGCCGGTGTCGGTGACGACGACGACGTCGCAGGCCAGCCGGTCGCGGTGCGTCTCGAGCAACTCCTCGAAGTGCGGTGAGCCCGATTCCTCCTCGCCCTCGACGATGAACTTCAGCGTGACCGCCGGGGTGTCGCGGCCGGTCGCGGCGAGGTGGGCGCGCAGGCCGAGCAGGTGGAACAGCAGCTGGCCCTTGTCGTCGGACGCGCCGCGCGCGCGCAGCACATCGCCGTCGACGGTCGGGTCGAACGGGTCGGTGTGCCAGAGCTCGAGCGGATCGACCGGCTGGACGTCGTGATGCGCGTACACCAGCACCGTCGCTGCGTTCGCGTCGGCGCTGGGCCACTCGGCGTAGACCGCAGGCAGCCACGGGCCGTCGTCCCAGATCTCGACGGTCGGGAAGCCGGTACGCCGGGCGGCGTCGGCGAACCATTCGGCGCTGCGCCCCACGTCGGGGTGCCGCTCGGGCTGGGCGCTGATGCCGGGGATGCGCAGCCACTGGTCGAGGTCGGCGAGCAGGTCGCCGCGGTGGTCGTCGATGAACTCTCGGATGCCGTCCGTACTCACCATCCCGACGATAGCCTCTTGCCCATGTCCACCGATCAGCCCGTAGTGATCATCGGCGCGGGGCTGGCCGGGGCCGCCACGGCGTGGACCCTGGCCCGGCGCGGGGTGCCGGTGATCGTGCTCGAGCAGTTCGAGCCGGGCCACCGCCGCGGCAGCTCGCACGGCAGCGCGCGCATCGTGCGGCGCGCCTACGGCGACGCGCTCTATGTGTCCCTGACCGGCCGGGCCTTCGAGTTGTGGCGCGAGCTGGAACAGGCGAGCGGCCGCACGGTACTGCGGATGCTCGGCGGTCTGGACTTCGGAGCCCGCCGCCGGCCCGGCGCCGTCGCCGGGCATCTGGCCGCCGCCGGCGTACCGCACGAGGTACTGCCGGCCGCCGAAGCGGGGCAACGGTGGCCGGGCATGGTGTTCGAGGGCGACGTGGTGTTCCACGAGCAAGCCGGAACGATGGACGCCGCCGGCGCGGTGGCGGCCATGCTGGCCGAGGCCGAGCGGCTCGGGGCAAGCGTGCGCACATCGACGACGGTCGAGTCGATCGACGGGAACCGGGTGCGGCTGGCGAGCGGCGAGACGCTCGCGGGTCGGGCCGTGGTGGCCGCCGTGGGCGGTTGGCTGGCCCCGCTGGCCGGCGGCCTCGTCGCGTTGCCGCCGCTGCGCGTCACCCAGCAGCAGGTGTTCCACTTCCCGCGCCGTGATCTGACCCAACCGCCGTGGCCAAGTGTGATCCACGAGCCGGACGCGCATCCGGTCTATCACCTCGCGGGCGGCCGCGACGGAGGCCTGGGCGACGACCGCAAGATCGGCGAGCACGACGCCGGCCGGGTGATCGCCGCGGCCGACGGCGACGGCGTCGTGGATCCCGCCTCGCGTGAGCGGGTCGTCACCTACGTCGAGCGCTGGCTGCCCGGGTTGGTGCCAACGCCGCGCGGCGAGGTCACCTGCCTCTACACCGAGACGCCGACCGAGGACTTCCTGCTCGACCGCGTCGGCGACCTCGTCGTCTGCTCGCCCTGTTCCGGCCACGGGGCCAAGTTCGCGCCGCTGGTCGGCGAGCTGGTCGCCGATCTGGTGACCGGCGCCGACGCCACCTCGGTGCCCGACCGGTTCCGGCTCGCGGCGCATCTGTCCGGCCGCGTCGGCGCCGTCTCGCTGTAGCCGTCGGGCTAGAAGGTGACCGGGCCGCTGACGCCCTGGACGGTGGCGGTCAGGGCGATGTGATCGCCGACGTCGATGTGCAGGTCGGCGCGCAGGGCGGCCAGGGCCGGCCGGACCCGGTCGGGCTGGGGGTGGTGCGCCTGCCACGACAGCAACGGCGCCTGCGGCAGCGGGCGGGTCGTGGGATGCGGGGTGGTACCCCAGTCGATCAGGAACGGGACAAGGCCGTCGCCGTGGTCGAGGCGGGGCGGCGTGAGCCGCCAGTGCAGGACTTCCCCGTGCGGGGTGTTCCGCGACATCGCGCGAATCTCGCCGGGGTCGTAGCCTGCGGCCCGGGCCTCGGCGACCGTGGCGTCGAGATCGCGCGGACGGACGGCCCAGGTGACGATGCGGCCGGCCGGCAGGTCGTCGATGCCGAACAGGCGGGGCTGATCGGGATCGGGTTGATCGGGATCGGGGCCGATGATCTCGAGATAGGCCGAACCACCGAGCCCGACCAGGCAGTTCGCGGTACCGAGACCCGCGTGGCGGCCGCCGGGCGCCGGCGGCACGCCGGTCTCGGCCGCGAACCACTCGACCGCGTCAGCCAGGTGCGGGGCGGCGAAGACGAGATGGTCCAACACCGGGATCGAGATCTGCTGCGTGGTCATGAACCACCTCCCAGGACCAGCTCGCGCAGCCCGTCGGCGTCGAGCAGCGCGGCCGGCTCGACGGTGTCGTCGGCCCGCACGTAGTGGAACGCGGCGCGGACGCGATGCAGGTCGGCATCGGCGATCCCGCACAGCCGGGCCCAGGCCAACCGGTACGCGGCCAGCTGCACCGCGGCGGCCGCAGCGGCGGCCCCGCTGGGCTTGCGCCCGGTTTTCCAGTCGACAACCAGCCAACCGCCGTCACCGTCGGTGAAGACCGCATCCATGCGGCCGCGCACCACCCGCTCACCGATGATCATCTCGAACGGCACCTCGACCTCGGCCGGCGTGCGCTGCGCCCATTGGCTGCCCTCGAACGCCGCGCGGAGCTCATCGAAGTCGGCGTCGTCGACGCCTTCGTCGGCCGCGCCCGGCAGTTGGTCGACATCGAGCAACGTCTGCTTGTCCCACCGCTGCTCGAGCCAAGTGTGGAAGGCCGTGCCGCGGCGGGCCCACGGCGCCGGCCGGTGCGGCACCGGGCGGCGCAGGGCGCGGGCCAGCGCCGTCGGGTCGCGCTCGAGTTCGACGAGCTGCGACACCGAGAGCTGCGCCGGCAACGGCACGTCGACGGTGTCGCCCGACGCGAGGGCGGCGCGCTCGGCCAGCAGCCGCTCGACGTCATGGCGCCACGCGGCGGCCAGTACGCCATCAGGACCGTCGAGCCCGGCGCCGCCGTCGCGTCCCGAACCGGTGCCGGCGCGGACCAGGGCGGCGCCGGCTTCGACGTCGGCGCGCCGTCCCGGGCGGCGATCGCCCGGGTAGGGGCCGAGCGGATCGAGTGGCCACTGCGCCTCGCGCACCCCGGCCAGCAGCGGGTTGTCGGCATCGGGATCGGGCTCGAACCATTCGTCGATCTCGGCGAACGGCCGCACCTCGTCCAGGAACGGCGAAGCCGTGCGCGCCTTCAGTGCGGTGTCCCAGACGTAACCCGACGCGAGCAGGACGTTGCGGGCGCGGGTGAACGCGACGTAGCACAGCCGCCGCTCTTCTTCGGCGTGCCGGGCGAGCACGGCCGCGTGCTGAGCGCCGAGCCGATCGCGGACTTCCTTGCGGTCAGCGGCGTCGCGCAGCACGAGGGACGGGAGGTCGGCGTGATCGCCGCGCAGTGGGGCGGGCAGCTCTTGCCGGGCACGGGTCCAGTTGATCGAGCGGGCCTCGGCCGGGAACACACTGTCGACCAGGCCGGGGACGGCGACCACGTCCCACTCGAGGCCCTTGGCCCCGTGCACCGTGAGCACCTGCACCCGCTCGGCCTCGACCACGATCTCACCGGCGTCGAGACCGTTCTCTTCGTCCTCGGCCGCGCTGAGATACGCGAGGAAGGCCGTGAGGGTGGCTTCGTCGGCCTCGTTGGCGAAATCGGCGGCCTCGTCGAGGAACCGGTCGAGATGGGCGCGGCCGATGCGGGCGCGATCGGGCCGGGCCGCCACCTCGATCTCGACGCCGATGGTGCGTTCGACGTCGGCGACGAGTTCAGGCAGCGGCGCGGTGATCCGGTGGCGCAGCCGGCGCAATTCGTCGGCCAGTTCGCTCATCCGGGCGAAGCCGTCGGGCGAGTAGTCGTCGGCCGGACCGAGATCGTCGAGGGCTTCGACGATGCCGACGGGTTCGCTGGGCGGTGTGGGCGCGATGATGTCCGGCTCGGACCCGAACAGCGCGCCCTGCACCGGCGGCGGGGCCGGTGCGTGCATCCGGCCGAGCCGGCGGGCGCGAGCGCCGAGCGCCGCGAGATCGCGCGGACCGACCCGCCAGCGCGCGCCGGTGAGCAGCCGCGCGAGGGCGGTGCCGGCGTCGTGATGGACGAGCACCCGCAGGGTGGCGACGACGTCGACGACTTCGGGCGTGGTGAGCAGGCCGCCCAGGCCGACGATCTCGACCGGCAGCCCGGCCGACTGCAGCGCCTCGGACAGCAGCGGGATCTGCGACCGGCGCCGGACCAGGACGGCCGCGGTGCGGTTGCCCGGTGGCAGCGCAGTCCCACGCGTGGCGCATCCGCGCGGCCACCCACCGGCCTTCGTCCTCGACCGTCTCGGTGCGCGCCGCGGCCAGCACGCCCGGGCCGGCACCCTGCATCGGGCGCAGCTCGACCGTGGTGTGTTCGGATCGCAGCGGCGCCGCCACCGCGTTCGCGACGTGCAGGATCACCTCGTCGTTGCGGAAGCTGGTCGCGAGCGGATAGACCGGCAGCCGGTCGCCCCGTCGCGCGCGGGGAAGGTGCCGGCGAAGCGGCCGATGTTGCCGGCGCTGGCCCCGCGCCAGCCGTAGATCGACTGGAACGGATCGCCCACCGCCGTGACCGGATGGCCGCCGCCGAACAGCCGCGCCAGCGTCTCGATCTGCGCGTGCCCGGTGTCCTGGTACTCGTCGAGCAGCACCGCGCCGAAGCGGGCGCGTTCGACCTGCTGCACCTCGGGCAGTGGCGCGATCTCGGCGGCGAAGGTCATCTGGTCGGCGAAGTCGACCGCCGACAGAGCCTGCTTGGCCTCGGCGAAACCGCGGACCAAGGGCAGCAGCGCGAGCCGGTGCTGCATCGACTCGACGAACTTCGCGGTGTCGCCGGGATACGGCGAGCGGATCGCCTTGCCGAGCGGCAAGGTCTCGAACCAGTCGAGGATCTCGCGGCCGAAGCGCTCGACGTCGTCGGCCGCGACGAGATGATCGGCCAGCTGCCCGCTCATCTCGAGGGCGTAGCGCGGAACGCTGCTCGGCGCGCCGATGTCGTCGGGGAGCGGATCGCGGTGCCGGCGCGAGACGTCGTCGGCCAGCTGCCAGGCGACCGCGGGCGAGATCAGCCGGGCGTCGGGCTCGCGCCCGATCCGCATGCGCGTGCTCGGCGACCAGCCGGCCGGCGTAGGCGGCGTAGGTGAGCACGGTCGGCTCGCCGGCCAGCAGGTCGGCGAGCTGCGCGGTGAGGGCGGGGTCGGCCCCGGCGTCGCGTTCGAGCACGGCCCGCCACTGCGCGAGCCGGCGCCGGATGCGGCGGCTCGAGCTCGGCCGCGGCCTTGCGGGTGAAGGTGAGGCCGAGCACCGCGTCCGGGAGTGACGAGGCGATTGGCCACCAGCCACACGACGCGCGCGGCCATGGTCTCGGTCTTGCCCGACCCGGCACCGGCGATGACGACGGCCGGCCCCAACGGCGCCTCGATCACGGTGGCCTGCTCGTCGGTGGGCGGGTGGTCGAGACCGAGCAGCTTGCTGAGCTCGACGGCGCCGATCGGAGCGGTCACGAGGTCACCTGCCGGCCCGACTGCAGCGGGCAGCACTTCTGCAGATCGCAGTTGCCGCAGTAAGAGTTCACCCGGGCGGTGAACTCGCTACCGCGCATCCGGGTGGCCACGTAGTCGACCTCACGATTGATCCACTGCGGGTCGTCGGCCTCGGCGAGCGGGCCCTGCAGCTGCTCGGGGTCCTTGCCCGACGCGGCCAGTTGGACGAGCAGGGCGCCGCCGGATCGCTCGCCGTCGCCGAACGCGCCGGCCTCGACGGCCAGCTGATAGGCGCCGAGCTGCGGATGGATGGGCAGATCGTCGTTCTTGACCCGCGACTTGCCGGTCTTGAGATCGACGACCACGAGCCGGCCGGCGGCGTCGCGTTCGAGCCGGTCGACCCGGCCGGTGATCACCGCGTCACCGACGACGGCCGAGAACTTCCGCTCGATGCCCTCGACGGAGTACTCGGATCGGCTGCTGCGCATCCAGTCGACCAACCGGGCCAGGATCTGGCCGGCGCGGCGGCGTTCGTTGGCCGCGAACCAGCGGGCGCCGAAGTCGAGCGCGTCCCACTGCTCGTCGAGCAGCCGCTCGAGCTCGGCGAGATCGGCCTCGGGCGGCGCGGTGGCCGCGATCTCGTGGACGAGCGTGCCGAGCGAGGCCGAGATCTGCTCGCCGTCGCGCGCGCCGACGTCCTGCAACAACGTGCGCACCTCGCAGCGCAGGAACGAATCGATGCGCGACGGGCTGATCGGGACCGGGCGTTCGGGATCGGCCACCGGCCGGGTGTCGGTGAGCGCGGCGAGCCCCCACCAGTGGTCGGGGTGCGGCGCCGCGGACCCCGGCCGCCGCGAGCCGGGCCAGCTCGGCCCCGGCCGTCGCGCGCAGCTCGTCGGCGGCGTCGGGGTCGCAGGCGACGGCCCGCAGCTCGGCGACCAGCCCGCTGAGGTGGACCCCGCGCTGGGGTCGGGCGAGCGGGCGATCGCCCTCGACCGGATCGAGTTCGTCGAGGAAGCGCGACGGCTGTTCCTCTTCGCCCGAGACCGCGGTGACGAGCAGGCGGTGCCGGGCCCGGGTGATCGCGACGTAGAACAGCCGCCGCTCCTCGGCGAGCTGGGTGGACATCGGCGCGCCGCCCGGGGTGTCGCGGCCGGCGAGGACGTCGACCAGCAGCTCCGAGCCGAGCAGCGAGCCGCGGCGGCGCAGATCGGGCCAGCTGCCCTCTTGCACGTGGGCCACGCAGACGACATCCCACTCGAGGCCCTTGCTGGCGTGCGCGGTCAGGATCGTGACGCCGTCGGGCTCGTCCCGGCCGGCCGCCAGCGTGTCGCCGGGGATCTGCTGGGCCGTGAGGTGGTCGACGAACTCGCGGGCCGACGAGCGGGGCAATCGATCGGTGAACCGGGCGGCGGCATCGAACAGCGCCACCGCGGCGTCGAGATCGCGATCGGCCGCGGCACCGGCCGGGCCGCCGGCGGCGCTCTGCTGGGCCCAGCGCCGGGCCAGGCCGGTGGCGTCCCAGATGGCCCACAACGCATCTTCCGGGCCGGCCTTCGTCGCCACCGCCTCGCGACCGGCGGCCAGCACGCCGGCGACCCGCACGACCGGCCAGCGGACGTGCTCGGGCAGGACCCGCGCGCCCTTGGGGTCGAGCAGCGCCGGAGCCAGCGCGACGGCGCCCAGCTCGCCGGCTGCGGCATCGCGTTGGCGCAGCACCCGCCGCAGCCGCTGCACGTAGACGACGTCGGCCGCGCCCACCGGGCCGAGCAGCAGCCGCTCGGCGGCGTCCTCGGTCAAGGCAGTTGGTTCGAGCGCGTGCCGCAGTACCTCGATCAGCATCGCGACCGCCGGCTGCTCGGCCAGCGGGAGGTCGTCGCCGCGGACGACGACCGGGACGCCCGCCGTGATCAGCGCGCGGCGCAGGGTGCCGAGCACGGCCGTGGTGGAGCGGACCAGCACCGCCATCTGCGACCAGGGCCGGCCGTCGAGATGCTCGCGCCGCAGCACGCCGGCCAGATAGGCGGCCTCTTCGCTGGCCGTGCGGAAGAGGGCGGTCTCCATCACGCCGGGGTCGGCCACCGTCGAGCGCAACCGGCGCTGTTCGGCCCGGCCGGGCAGGCGCGCGGCCACCCGCCGTGAGGCCGCCAGCAGCTCGGGCCCGCACCGGCGCGAGACGTCGAGGGCGATCGTCGGCACCGGCCGGCCGGCCCCGAAACGCCGGTCGATGTCGTGGATCGCCGATTGATCGGCGCCGCGGAAGGCGTAGATCGACTGATCGGGGTCGCCGACCAGCACCAGCTCGTCGGCGCCGTCGGCGAGCAGGGCCAACAGCTCGGCCTGGGCGGGGTCGGTGTCCTGATACTCGTCGACGAACAGCCGCCGGCGCTGCAGCCGCTCGGTCGCAAGCAGCTCGGGATCGGTGCGCAGGGCGTTCAGCGCCGACCGGATCAGCTCGGACGGGTCGTAGGCGCCGGGCCGGGCGAGCGAAGTGACGTTCTGGTACTCGACGAGGAAGTCGCCGGCCGCCACCCAGTCGGGCCGCGAGCGTGCGCGACCGAGCTCGGCCAGCGCCGGACCGTCGAGGCCGCGCTCGACGGCCCGCATGAGCAGGTCACGCAGCTCGCCGGCTAAGCCGAAGGTGTGCAGGGCCGGCCGCAGCTGCGCCGGCCAGCTCTCGGGCGCGCGGCCCTCGACGAGCTCGCGCAGCATGACGTCCTGCTCGGCTCCGGCCAGCAGACGCGGCGGGGGCAGTGGCTCGCCGAGATCGGCCCCGCGCCGGTTGGCCAGCCGCAGCACGCCGAAGGCGTAAGAGTGCAGCGTGCGCGCGATCGGTTCGCGGATGGTGGTGCCCAGCCGGGCGGTGACGCGATCGCGCATCTCGCCGGCGGCCCGCTTGCTGAACGTCAGCATCAGGATCTGCTCGACCGGCACGCCCCGAGCCACCCGATCGACGACGGACTCGACCAGGGTGGTGGTCTTGCCGGTGCCGGGGCCGGCCAGCACCAGCAGCGGCCCGCCGCCGTGCTCGACCACGGAGCGTTGGGCCACGTCGAGCACCGGTGCCACCACGGGATGCGGCACCGGTCGCACCAGCCGGTAGCTCGGCTCACCGCGGTCGATCACAAGCCCATCTCAACACGGACGGCCGACACTTTCGTTCAGGGGCAGGGCAGCCCCGCCCACCAGCGGCGGTCGATTCGGCCGGGTACCGCTCCCGCGTGAGCGGGCTGCGCGGCGACCTGCACGAGATCAGCCACCTGCTCACCGATTCCGGAGGGACCCCCGATGACCGACGAGCCGCAGATCCTCGACCACCGCCGCCTCGGCGCCGACCTGTTCAACGGCACCTGGGAGCTGATGGAGAAGGAGGACCGCACCCACGAAGACGACGACCTGATGGTGCACATGACGCACGCGTCGAGTTACCACTGGCGCCTCGTCGGCCAACCGGTGAACTTCGTGCGCAGCGAATGGCAGTGCTCGCGGGTGTCCGCGGTGTTGCGCCGACCCGAGCCGTCCATGCATCACGCGACCCGCGCCCTCGAGATCTGCACCGCCAACGGGATCGGCGACTGGGATCTGGCGTTCTGTCATGAGGCCCTCGCCCGGGCGCACGCCGTCGCGGGCGACACCGAGGCGGCGCGGGCCGAGATCGAGCGCGCGCTGGCGATCGACATTGCCGAGGACGCGGAGCGGGCCTTGTTGACGGGCGATCTGGAGACCATCCCGGGCGTACCGCGCTTCTGGTGACGTAGCCGCGCTCGGTCTAGGCCGCGTCGGGGACGTTTCGGGTTCGGCGGGGTGGGTCGGGTGGTCGGCTTTGGTAGGTGTGGCCGGTGGGGGTGGTGGTGATGGTTGCGGGCCGCCCGTTGGGGCTGGGGTTGGGTTTGGTGTGCCAGCCGGGGGCTTGTTTGGCGTAGTTGCAGGCTTCGCAGAGGCCTTGGGCGTTGGTGACGGTGGTGGGGCCGCCGTGTTCGGCAGGTTGGATGTGGTCGGTGTGGCGGATCGGGGCGTCGCACCACGGGGTGCGGCAGGTCTGGTCCTGGACGCGTAGGTAGTGGCGCTGGTTGCGGGTGAAGTTGCGGCGGCGCGAATCCATCGCGGCCAGCGCGGTGCCGTCGGGGGTGGTGTAGAGGCGGCGGATCCACATTGGGGTGGTGTCGGGCGGGTCGAGGATCAGGCTGCGGGCCAACTCAGCCGGGACCGGGCCGTGCCCGTCGAGGTGGGCGGGTTCGTTGCCGTCGGGGCCGTCGGGGTGCAGCAGGGCCTGATCGGTCATGATCAGGTTGATTTCGACCGGCACGTCGGCGGCTTGGCTTTGGCCGGTGAGGCGTTGCACCAGCAGGTCGGCCATCAGCTGGCCGCGGCTGCGCGAGTCGCCGACGGCGATGAGCCGGTCGGCCGCACCGACCAGCGCGGCGTAGGCGGCGACTCCTTGCGCGACCGGCAGCAGCCCGCTCAGGCGGGCCATGGTGTCCGGCGCCGGGCGGATGGTGACCCGCCGGTCGGTCTCGGCGCCGCGGACCCGGGCCAGCGCGCCGTGCGGGTCGAGCCGGTAGCCGATCTTCTTCGCCTCGGCCTCCACCCGCCGATCACCCAGCATCTCCAGCTTCGGGGCGAGTTCGCGGTCGACGACCGCCCGATGCTCACGCGACAGCCACGCCGTTTCTCGCGCCACGATCATGGCCCGCCACTCGCTGACCCGGCCTTCGGCCAGCGCGGTGAACGTGGCCGGCAGTTCGGTGGTGAGGATGTGGACCCAGCCGGTGTAGCGGGTGGCGTGAAACGGTGACATCCGCTTGGCCAACCCGATCTGCGCG
Source organism: uncultured Actinomycetota bacterium (assembly GCA_963764485.1). Taxonomy (GTDB): domain Bacteria; phylum Actinomycetota; class Actinomycetes; order Mycobacteriales; family Jatrophihabitantaceae; genus Jatrophihabitans. Next base: position 1,504,968 of record CAVXSM010000001.1, read on the forward strand.
GCGATCCCGCGCGAGGCCCGCACCGCCGGTATCCCGGCCGCGATCTGCTGATCACGTTGCGAGACGGCGAACGCGGCCGTCTCCCGGGCCTGCGCGGCCGCGGCCGCCGACTTCAGCTCCTCGAGCAACCGGATCCGCTCGATCCGCTCGGCATCCGAGACGCCCTGATCCAGCTCGGCCAGCGCGGCCGGCAACACCGTTAACGTGGCGGTGCCCGACCCTCGATCACCTGCGAACATAGGTCCGATTTTATCCGATTTCGCAACCCTCCGTTTTGCCCTGTGGACAACCGTTTCGCTGCTCGGGGTGCAACGTGCCCGCGTAGCGTCGGGGGTATGGGCGCGCGCACTCGGACCGGGCCGATCGTCGTGCACACGGCCACCCACCCCCGAGATCGATTACCCGGTCGCTGCCGACCCGATCATCGAACGGCACGCCGAACTCGAGCTGATGAGCGGCATCCTGACCGCGTCAACGGCCGTCCCAGCGGAATGACGCCAGGTCGACCCGATGCCGGTTGAAGCGCACTCCCTCGGCGAGCAACCGCTGCCGCTGCTCGGTGTAGAGATGCTCGGCCAGGGTGCCGTCCGAGCGCATCACGCGGTGCCACGGCACCGAGCCGTCGTCCCGAGCCAGCACCATCCCGACGATGCGCGGCGAACTCGCGCCCACATACTCGGCGACGTCGCCGTAGGTCATCACCTTGCCCGGCGGGATCGCCTCGACACAGGCGAGGATCCGCGCCGCCAGGTCGTCGCGATCGACATGCGATCGTGAGGTCATGACGACACCATCGCAGGTCGAATCAGTGAGCGCGGACGGCACCGTCGTCACCTGTTTCGTCGAGGGGACGGGACCGCCACTCGTACTGGTGCACGGGAGCACCGCCGACCACTCCCGCTGGGCGCCGCTGATCCCGCTGCTGCGCGACGACTTCACCGTCTATTCGCTCGACCGGCGCGGCCGCGGCGCCAGCACCCGCGAGGCCGCCGAGTATGCGATCGAGCACGAGGGCGAGGACGTGCTCGCAGTGCTGGCCGACGCACCCGGACCGGCCATGGTGTTCGGCCACTCGTACGGCGCGAGCGTCACGCTGAGCGTGCTCGACCGGCTGAGCGGATGCGTCGCGGCACTGCTGTACGAGCCGGCGTTCTCGACCCCGGGCCACGACGTGTTCATCGACGACCAACTGGCCCGGTGGAGCGCCACCTTGGCCGAGGGTCAGCGCGAAGCCCTGCTCGAGCTGTTCTATCGCGAGGCGCTGCGATTCGACGACGCGGCCATCGACGCGCTGCGGCCGCTGCCGATGTGGCAGGCGCGCATCGCCGCCGTGCACACCGTCGTTCGCGAGGCGGCCGCGGTCCGGACGTTTACTCCGCCGGCAATCGCGACACCGTTCCCGCTGCGCTTCCTGCTCGGCGACCGCACTACACCGCACCTCACCGCGTCGACCCGGGCCGCGGCCGCGGCCGTGGCCGGCAGCGAACTCGAGATCCTGGCCGGCCAGGGCCACGTCGCGATCGACGCGGCCCCCGACCTCGTCGCGCGGCACGTCCGCGAGGTGTGGGCGGCGCGCCGGTCATGACGATCCCCAGCCGGCGGCCCGTCATCCAGGCCCCGATGGCCGGCGGCCCCTCGACGCCAGAGTTGGCGGCCGCGGCCAACGCCGCCGGCGGCTTCGGTTACGTGGCCGCTGGTTACCTCTCCCCGGGGGCGTTGCGCACGGCGCTCGATCGCACCCGCGCGCTCACCGCCGACCCGATCGGCGTCAACGTCTTCGTCCCCGGGCGGCGCGAGGCCGACGAGCGCGCCATCGCCGACTACGCCGCCCAACTCGCGCCGGAGGCCACCCGGCTCGGCGTCGAACTCGGCGAGCCGCGCTGGGACGACGACGCGTACCCCGCCAAGCTCGATCTGCTGGCCCGGTCCGGGGTCCATACGGTCAGCTTCACCTTCGGCCCACCGCACGAGGCGGACGTGCGCCGGTTGCGGGCCGCGGGGATCGCCGTGGCCGTGACTGTGACCGACGCGGACGAGGCCGGCGTCGCGGCCGCCGCCGGCGCCGACTCGCTGGTCGTCCAGGGCACCGAGGCCGGCGGTCATCAGGGGCGCTTCGACCCAGGCCCGCCCAACCGGACCCCGTTGCTCGACGCGCTGGCCGCGATCCGGGCCGCCGTCGATCTACCACTGGTCGCGGCCGGCGGCATCATGTCGAGCGCAGACGCGGTGGCGGCCTTGGCCGCCGGCGCGGTCGCGGTGCAGATCGGCACGGCACTGCTCGCGACCCCGGAGGCGGGCACGTCCGCGCCATACCGGCAGGCGCTGCTGGAACGGCGGTACCGCGACACGATGATCACCCGCGCCTTCAGCGGCCGCTGGGCCCGCGGGCTGGCGAACCGATTCGCGGTCGAGCATCCCGACGCGCCGGGCGGCTATCCGCAGATCCACTATCTGACCCGTCCACTACGCGCTGCCGCGACGGCGGCCGGCGACGCCGACGTACCCAATCTCTGGGCCGGCACCGGTTGGCGCAACATCACGACCGACCCGGTCGCAGCGGTGATCGCCCGGGTGGCCAGCGCGTTCTAGCCCGGCGCCCAGTTCGGGTCGCGGCCGGTCAGCCCGATCAGCTTGGGCAAGGTCGGGGCGCCATCCGGCACATCGACCGGATCGGCGAACAGGCCGCTGGCCGCGAGCTCCTCCGTCATCCCGCCCACCAGCGCGTACGCGATTTCGACGAGCTCGGGCGGCAGCGGTTCACCGTCGAAGCCGATCGCGGCGCCGAGATCCCACGAATGGACGAGATGGTCGAACATCATCTCGCCGAGATAGTCGCGCACCGGCGTCGGCCCGCGCGACAGGTCCGCCGAGCGATCCAGCGCGCCGTCCTCTTGCACCGCTTCGGCCGACGCGAGCGACGCGTCGTCCCAGGCCTGCGCGAGATTCGCCCCGACGCCGCCGTCGGCCGGCAGCGACCGGGTGCCCTCGACAATCTTGGCCGCGGCATCGAAGTTGTGACCGCGCACCAGTGGTGGCAGCCACCGGTTCTCGTCAACGATGTGGTCGACGAGCGCCGCGATATCCCATTCGGTGTCCGGTGTCGGCCGATGCCACTGGTCGTCGCGAACGGCGTGCACGCGGTCGTTGAACGCGCGCTGGGCGATCAGGAACATGGAAACGAGGTCGTCCATGCCGCTAGTCGTACCCGATACCGCTGCCCTTGGGTAGCGGCCGGGCACTCAGTAGACGGGCAGGCTCGGGTCGACCTGGTTGACCCACGCGGTGACGCCGCCCTGGACGTGCACGGCGTCGGAGAACCCGGCGTTCTTGACCGCGGCCAGCGTCTCGGCCGAACGCACGCCGGTCTTGCAGTACATGATGATCTGCTTGTCCTGGGGCAGCCCGGCGAGCGCGTCGCCGCGCAGGATCTCGTCCTTCGGGATGAGGGTCGCACCCGGGATCTTGACGATCTCCCACTCGGCCGGCTCGCGCACGTCCACGAGGTAGGTCGGCTTGTCCGAGTCGAGCAGTTCCTGGAGCTCGCGCGCAGTGATCGTCGAGCCGGCCGCGGCGGCCTGGGCCTCTTCGGACACCACGCCACAGAACGCCTCGTAGTCGATGAGCTCGGTGACGGTGGGGTGCTCGCCGCAGACCGCGCAGTTCGGGTCCTTGCGCACCTTGATCTTGCGGTAGCTCATTTCCAGCGCGTCGTAGACCATCAGCGAGCCGAGCAGCGGCTCGCCGATGCCGGTGAGCAGCTTGATGGCCTCGTTCACCTGGATCGAGCCGATCGAGGCGCACAGGACGCCGAGCACGCCGCCCTCGGCGCAGGACGGGACCATGCCCGGCGGCGGCGGCTCGGGGTAGAGGCAGCGGTAGCACGGGCCGTGCTCGGCCCAGAAGATCGACGCCTGGCCGTCGAAGCGGTAGATCGAGCCCCACACGTAGGGCTTGCCGAGCAGCACGCAGGCGTCGTTGACGAGGTAGCGGGTCGCGAAGTTGTCGGTGCCGTCGACGATGAGGTCGTAGTCGGCGAACAGCTCCATGACGTTGGACGAGTCGAGACGCAGTTCATGGATGTTGACCTGGACGAGCGGGTTGATCTCGCGCACGCTGTCGGCCGCCGACTGGGCCTTCGAGCGGCCGACGTCGCTCTGGCCGTGGATGATCTGGCGCTGCAGGTTGGATTCGTCGACCTCATCGAATTCGACGATCCCCAGCGTGCCGACACCGGCCGCGGCGAGGTACATCAGGGCGGGCGAGCCCAGGCCGCCGGCACCGATGCACAGCACCTTGGCGTTCTTGAGCCGTTTCTGCCCAGCCATCGCGACGTCAGGGATGATCAGGTGGCGGCTGTAGCGGCGGACCTCGTCGATGGTCAGAGACTCGGCGGGCTCCACGAGCGGCGGCAACGACACAACACTTCCTCAGGCTCGACGGCAACTCTGTAGGTCAACCGCGCCCGCGGGCCCGGCATTCCGCCACCCATTGTCCCCACTGCCCGTGCGAGCGGCGCAGCCAGCCCACGCGGCGGCCGGGCGTTGGCCCCGCTGCGGCGCGACACGCAGCGCGTTGCGCCGCTACGGGGCCACAAGTTCGGCGTTAATCGCCCAACCCGTACTCGTCGTTGGCGGCGGTGTCGGCCTGCTCCGCACCGGGAGCGCCCTTCGCGCCGGTCGGGTAGGGCCACGGGTTGGCCTCGCACAGCGTGTCGGTGGCGGCCGAGCGCAGGCCGAACGTCTGTTGCATCATCACCGGCGCGAGGCCCCCGGGCAGGCACTGGTGGGCGTGCTGGTGACCCAGCGCGTGACCGTCCTCGTGGTTGATCATGTAGATCCGGTACATGGCCAGATCGCCGACGTAGGCCGCCGACCCCCGTACCCAGCGGGCGATGTTGAACACGACCCGGTTCACCGGCGACGTGCCTCCGGCCGGGGCGTAGCACGACGTCTCGACCTTGATGTCGTAGCCGCACAGCGTGCGGACGGTCAGCGATGAGGTAAGCGATACGCGGAAGTCGATCGGCCCGGAGTCGACCCGCTTGAGTGACACGCCGTGGCCGGCCCAGCTGCGCTTGTCCGACAGGGTGCTGACCACGAGATTCTGGAACTGGGTGAGATTGACGTGGCCGATGCCGTTCTCGACCTCGATGCTGTAGCGATACAGCCGGCCGCTGCCGACGACCGGACTGGTGCCGTGCAGCACCCGGAACGTGCCGGTGCCCTTCGCCGTGTAGGCCGGACCGGCCGGCAGGGCCGCCGCCTTGAGCACGGTGTCGTTGATCGAGCCGGCCGGGGCATCGTTCTTGAGCGTGAAGCTGGATGACGCCACCGGCGGCGCCACCCTGCGCGCCGGCGCTTCGGCCCCGACGACCTGGCGCCGCACCGACGTGTTGCTCATCAGCGCTGCCACCGTGGCCACCAGCAGCACCGGTAACGCGTAGGCGCGCCAGCCGTAGCGGTGGGTGAAGTCGCGCCAGGAATCGGCGAGGGTGCGCCGCGATTCGCGCGGGCCGTACGTGACACCGGCGTTGCGGACCGCCGCCCGAGCCCGGTGGACGTCGTCGCGCATGTCTCTGGTCATCGTGGTGCCGCGGACGGGCGAATCGTCGGGAACCGGCACGGCTTCAGGCTCCCACAGACCCGCAGGAATCCCTGGAACGCCGTCCCGGACATGTCAGGATCGACCGGTCTGCCGGTGCGGCGACACGGTTGCGCTGTCCTCGACGAGGGCGAGCACGGCTCGGGCGGTGGTCTCGGGCCGCTCCATCATCGCGGTGTGCCCGACGTCCTCAAGCACGACCAGACGCGACTCGGGAATGGCCGCAGCCACGTACGGCGCAAGGTCGGGCGCCACCAGCCGATCGGTGTCGCCCCACACCACGAGCGTGGGCACCTTGATCGTGCGCAGCGTCGACCAGCCGACCCGCCCCTTCACGAACTGCGCCCCGGCGAGGCCACGCATCGAGCGCAGGAACGCGGTGTTCGCCCAAGGCATGGCCAGCCGCGCGCGGGCCTCGGCCACCGCCTCGCGCATGCGGGCCTCGGGATAGCGCGTGCGGTCGGCGAAGCAGAGCGCGATGGTGCCCTTCACGCGCACCTCGGGTGGGTACTTGGTGTTGAACTGGCGCATGGCGAACTCACCCAACCCGGGCAGCGCCAGGAGCGCCATCCGCGGATCGTTGCGCAGCGGGAAGGCCCGGACCCGGTTGTCGGGGACGGCGGGTGAGATCAGGGTCAGCGTGCGGACGAGTTCCGGGTGCTCGGCGGCCACCAGCACGCTGACCGCACCGCCCAACGAATTGCCGATGAGGTGCACCGGCCCTCGTCCGGACTGCGCGATGTAGTCGGCAACCACGCGGGCGTGCGCCTTGAGTGAGTAATCATTCTTCGGGGCCGGACCGGAGCGGCCGTGTCCCGGAAGATCGATCGCCTCGATCGCGAGGTGATTGCGCAGCACGCCGGCGAACTCGGTCCAGTTCGGCGCCGAGCCGCCGAGGCCGTGCACGCACAGCGCCGGCTCGGCGTCAAGGTTGTCCGTGGGCGTCGTGCGCACGTGCACCCGCACCGGGCCGACGTCGATGTGGTGTCCGGGCCAGATGTGCACCCGCTCGTCCAGCGGCGCGAGCTCGGCGTCGGAGTAGCGGGCGGCTGGGGCCTGGCGCGACGGCGGTTTTGGCACCAGATCAGCCTACGGAATTGGGTCCGGCCTGGCGCGGGGACGGGCGGCGTCAGGCCGACTTGCGGGCAGCGCTCTTCTTGGCCGGGGCCTTCTTCGCGGCCGCTTTCTTGGCCGGGGCCTTCTTCGCGGCCGCTTTCTTGGCCGGGGCCTTCTTCGCCACGGTCTTCGTGCCCTTCTTGGCCGCGCCCTTGGTGGCGGCCTTCTTAGCCGGGCCGGTGCTCTCGCCCCGGCTCTTCTTCGCGGCGTCGACCGACGCGCGCAGCGCCGACATCAGGTCGACGACGTTGCCGGCGTTGGGCTGCGGCTCCTCGGCCTCGATGATTTCGCGCCCCTCGATCTTGGCTTCGATGACCGATTGCAGCGCCGCCCGGTAGTCGTCGGTGTACTGCGACGGGTCGAAGTCGCCGGCCATGCTCTCGAGCAGCGAGCGGGCCATGGACTTCTCCTGCGGGCGCAAGTCGATGTCCTCGTCGAGGAAACCGAAGTCGGGCTCGCGCACCTCGTCCGGCCAGATCATCGTCTCGAGCACGATCACGCCGTCGCGCACCCGCAGCGTGGCCAGCTGCTCCCGGTTGCGGATCGCCACCTTCACCAGGCCGGCGGTATCGCTCTCGTCCAGCGCGTCGCGCAGCAGCAGGTACGGCTTGACGGCCGTCTTCTCCGGCTCGAGGTAGTAGCTCTTGTTGAAATAGATCGGATCGATCTGGTCGACCGGCACGAACTGCAGCACGTCGACCACCCGAGCGCTCGGCAGCGGCAGGTCGGCGAAATCGTCGTCGGTCAGCACGACGGTCTCGCCACTGGGCAGGACGTAGCCCTTCGCGATGTCGGCGTAGGCCACCTCTTCGCCGTCACTTTCAGCGATCCGCTTGTAGCGGATCCGTGCCCCGTCGCTCCGCCGCACCTGGTGGAAACTGACGTCGCGCTCCTCGGTGGCCGAGTAGAGCTTGACGCCGATACTGACCAGGCCGAACGAGACGCTGCCCTTCCAGATCGAACGCATACGCATAAGTTTGTACGGGTGGACCCCATGCTCGCCACCGCAGTGGGCACATTGCCGACCGGTACGGGGTGGGCCTACGAGTTCAAATGGGACGGCGTCCGCACCCTGCTCGACGTCGGCGAGAGCCGGGTGCGGCTCACGAGCCGGGCCGGAAACGACGTGAGTGCGGGCTATCCGGAGCTCATCGGGCCGGCCGCCGGCGTCGGCGACGCGTTGCTCGACGGCGAGATCGTCGTCTTCGTCGAGGGCCGGCCGTCCTTCGAGCGGCTGCAGACCCGCATGCATTTGCGCGGTAAGGCGGAGGTCGCCCGCGCCGCCGCCGACACCCCGGTGACGTTCGTGGCCTTTGATCTGCTGCGTCGGTACGGAGTCGACCTCACCTCGCGCCCGTACGAGGAGCGCCGGGCAACCTTGGAACGGTTCGCCGAGGACCACGAGGGCTGGACGCTGAGCCCCTCGTTCGACGACGGCCCCGCGACCGAGGCGGTCGCCCGCGAGCACGGGCTCGAGGGCGTCGTGGCCAAACGGCTGACCTCGGTGTACCGGCCGGGCACCCGCAGCGACGACTGGCGCAAGCTCCGCTTCGTCCGGGCCGGCGACTTCGCCGTGATCGGCTGGGAGGCACCGGCCGAACATCCGAACACGCTCAGCTCGCTGGTGCTCGCCGTCTCCGGTGCCGACGGGCTGCGCTACGCCGGCCGCGTGGGCAGCGGGCTCACCGGGCAGCTGGCCACCCGGCTCAAGGGTCAGCTGACCGAACGCAGCACGCCGGCCGTCGCCGACGTCCCAGCCCCGATGCGCGGGCGGCGGCTGCGCTGGGTCGAGCCGGAACTGGTCGTGGAAGTGGAGTTCCTGATGTGGACCACCGACGGCCGGCTGCGCGCACCGGTCTTTCGCGGGGTACGAAGCGACAAGTGGGTCGACGAGGCGAGGGGCGATGGCTGAGACGGGCAACAAGGTCACGGTCGACGTCGAGGGGCAGCACCTGACGCTGTCCAACCTGACCAAGGTGCTCTACCCCGAGGCGAGTTTCACCAAGGGCGAGATCATCGACTACTACAGCCGGATCGCCCCGGTGCTGCTCCCCCACCTGGCCGATCGACCGCTAACGGTCAAGCGCTACCCCAACGGCGTCGAGCAGCAGTTCTTCTTCGAGAAGAACGCCGCCCGCGGCACCCCGTCGTGGGTGCGCACCGTGACGCTGCCGGTGCCGGGCTCGACGATGAACCGCGAGACCATCGACTACGTCGTCGTGGAGGAGCTGGCGACGCTGGTCTACCTGGCCAACCTCGCCGCGCTCGAGCTGCACGTGCCGCAGTGGCGCGTTCCCCGCCGCGCCCGCAAACCGCGCACCGACATCGTGGTGTTCGATCTCGATCCGGGCGCGCCGGCCACGATCGCCGAGTGCTGCGAGGTGGCCGTGCTGCTGCGCGAGGTACTCGAACAGGACGGGCTCACGCCGTTCGCGAAGACGTCCGGCTCGAAGGGCATGCAGGTCAGTGCTCCGGTCGAGGTCACCGACCCGGAACGGACCTCGGAGTACGCGCACGTGGTGGCCAAGAAACTCGAACGGCAGCGCCCGGAGCTGATCGTGTCGCGCATGTCGAAGTCGCTGCGCCCGGGCAAGATCTTCGTCGATTGGAGTCAGAACAACCCGGCCAAGACCACGGTGGCGCCGTACTCGCTGCGGGCCAAGTCGACGCCGACCGTCTCGACGCCGTTGACGTGGGACGAGGTGGCGGCCGGGGGTCAGCTGTCCTTCACCGCCGGTGAGGTGCTCGACCGGGTCGATGAGCACGGCGACCTGTTCGCCGGGGTCCTCGATGACGACCTGCGCGCCCGGCTGACGGCGGCGATGGCAACTGACGAGTAGTCTTCGCTGGCTGTAGGTCCGCCGTCTGGCTGACCGCCCGTTCCTCGATCTGGGAGCCACATGTCACGCGCCGCGGAGTTGGGCCGTGGCGCCCGCCTGCCCCGCTCGGCCCGGCGCAAGCAACTGCTCACGGCCGCGCAGGAGGTCTTCGTCGCCAACGGCTACCACGCCGCCGCGATGGACGACATCGCCGAGCGCGCCGGCGTGTCCAAACCGGTGCTCTATCAGCACTTCCCGGGCAAGCTCGAGCTGTACCTCGCGTTGCTGGACACCCAGGCCGAGGCCCTCGGCGACACGGTGATCGCGGCCCTGGCCGGCACCACCGACAACCACCAGCGCATCCACGGCGTGCTCTCGGCCTATTTCGGCTTCGTCGACCGCTCCGATCACGACGGCGCGTTCCGGCTGATCTTCGAAAGCGACCTCGTCAACGAGCCGGCGGTCCGCGAGCGGGTCGAGTCGGTGACCGAGAAGACGATGCTCGCCGTCGCCGACACCGTCGCGTCCGACACCGGGCTCAGCAAGGCCGAGGCCCAGCTGCTGGCCACGGCGCTAACCGGCGCGGCCCAGGTGGCGGCGCGGTGGTGGCTCGCCAGCGACCGCCCGGTGTCGCAAGAGGACGCGATCCATCTGCTCGAGTCCCTGCTGTGGCGGGGAATCTCGAACTTCCCGCGCCAGACCTGAGCGGGCGTTCGCTCACGGCGCAGCCGCCGCGGCGGCGACGCCCCGGAGGCTCGGCTAGCGTTGACCTCCACGACACCGCGGCAACAGCTGCCGCGGCCAACGAAAGCAGGAGGCCCGGCGTGGAGGTCAAGATCGGCGTGCTGCACACGGCTCGCGAGATCGTGCTGGACAGCCCGCAGACCCCGGACGAGGTCGAGGAAGCGGTGGCCACCGCGCTCAAGAGCGTCGACGGGCAGCTCGTCCTGGCCGACGACCGCGGCCGCAAGGTCATCGTGCCGGCGAACCTGGTGGCCTACGTCGACATCGCCCAGGCCGACACCCGCCGGGTCGGGTTCTCCAACACCTGACCGCCGGCCGACAACCGCTCAGCCCAGCGGGGCCCCGACGATCGGCAGCACCAGCCGGCACGGCACCGGCCTCTTGTGGGCCGGGTCCAGCGCGTTGAGGATGTCCTGACCGACCGTGGGGTCGAAGGCCACCGCGACGTGCTCGGCGAAATCGATCGGGCACTGGTTCTGCACGACGATGTCGGTGGCGTTCGGGGCGGTGAGCTTGCCCGACGTGTACGGCGTGACCAGCTCGTCGAAGCGGGTCATGATCGCCGTGTACTGGACCCCCGGCACTGCGTAGACCCCGTCGGCGTACAGGTGCTTCAGGAACGGTGACCCGCGCAGGAACTCCTCGCACGATCCGCACTGGTTCGCGAAGCCGGTCGAGATCGGGCCGGCGAATGTCGGGAAGGCCGTCTCGAAGGCCCGCACCAGTGCGCCGATGCCCAGCAGCGTGGTGCCCTGGTAGAGAGGCGTGATGGCGACGTACCTGTCCACCTTCGCCGCTCCGCCGCGGAACTTCAGGTAGTACTGCGGCATCACAGTGCCTTCGGAGTGCCCGACGAGATCGACCTTCTGCGCGCCGGTCGCCGCGAGCACCCGATCGACGAAGGTCGCCAGCTCGGCGCTGCTGTCCTCCATCCGGGCCAGGCCGCCGACGTACTGCTCGCCCGGGTTCAGCCCGTAGGTGAGCGCGAATACGCAGTATCCGTTGTCGGCGAGCAGCGGCGCCATGGTCGCCCAGTTCTCACCCATCGTCGCGCCCAGGCCATGGACCAGCACCACCGGATTCGGGTGCGCCGCGCTCGGCCGGCAGGAGAAGTCGTTGGCGCCGGCCGGCGGAGCGGCGGGGTGCTGGATAACCCCGCTGGCCGACGCGATGTTGTAGATCACCGGATACGTGGTGGCCGCTCCCGCCGGCGCGGTCGCGACGGTGAGGACGGCGGTGGCGATCACGGCGCTGGCGGCCGCGATCCGGGCGTACATCGACGAGCGCATCCGCGACCTCCTCGGTCCGGGTAGGTGGACGAACGGTATCCGGTACACCGAGTCCCAGGCAATACGGGCAGCTCAGGACGCCAGCCCGAGCGCCTTCATTCGTTCCTCATGCCGGTCGGTGATGCGGGTGAGGAGGGCGACGACGCCGGTGAGATCGCCGGAGCCCGCGACCAGCAAGGTGGTGAGCGAATCCCGATCGGCCAGCACGTGCTGAGTCTGGCTGATGGCCTCGCCCACCAGCCGGCGCCCCCACAGCGCGAGCCGCCCGGCGATCCGGGGCTGCTCGGCCACGGCGGCCTCGACCTCGCGGACGGCGAACTCGGCCCGGCCGGCGTCGGTCAGCACCGAGCGGATGAGCTCGCCGGTGCCCTCATCGACGAAGGCCGCGACCTCGCGGTAGAAGTCGGCGGCCATCCCGTCCCCCACGTAGGCCTTCACGACGCTCTCGAGCCAGGTGGATGGTTTCGTGAGCGAGTGATAGGTCTCCAGCGCCGCCACGAACGGGGCCATGGCGATCTCGGGCGCGGTGCCGAGCGCGGTGAGCCGGTCGGCGAGCTGTTGGTAGTGCGCGAACTCGATTGCCGCCATCGCCGACATCTGGGCCCGGCCGGACAGTGTCGGGGCCAGCCCGGCGTCGTCGGCGAGATGATCGAAGGCGCTGAGCTCGCCGTACGCGAGCGCGCCGAGCAGGTCGACGACAGCGGCTTCGGGCGGCACGTCGGCAGGTTATCGGGCGAGGCGGATAGACTGCAGGTACACGCACCACGAATCTGCGCGTTGGCCGCACATCGATACCAGCACGACGCCTCCCTCGCCCTTAGCTGCCAGTGGGTTGCAGGCGTTGCGTATCTCCCCACGGTCGGCGCACCCGTATCAGAGGAAGCGCATTGACCGAGGAAACCATGCTGTCGCCGGCCGAGGCCGACCACCGCACCGATCTACCCGTAGTCGACCCCGAGGCGGCCGAACTCGCCGCCCGCGCACCGGTCCGGCCCGACAGCCCCGCGTTCAGCGACTTCGACATCAAGCCCGAGATCATCGAGGCGCTGTCCGACGTCGGCATCGTCCGTACCTTCGCGATCCAGGAACTCACCCTGCCCATCGCGCTGGCCGGCAACGATCTCATCGGTCAGGCCCGCACCGGCACTGGCAAGACGCTGGGCTTCGGGGTCCCGCTGCTCAACCAGCTCGAGCTCCCTGGCGGTCCGGGCGCGCTGCCCCAAGCCCTGGTCATCGCCCCCACCCGCGAGCTCGCGGTGCAGGTGTCGGCCGACCTCGCCAGCGCCGGCAAGCGCCTCGGCGCTCGCGTCCTGACCATCTACGGCGGGCGGGCCTACGAACCGCAGACCGAAGCCCTGAAGAAGGGCATCGACGTCGTCGTCGGCACGCCGGGACGGCTGCTCGATCTCGCCCAGCAGGGGCACCTGAAGCTCTCGTCGGCCCGCATCCTGGTGCTCGACGAGGCCGACGAGATGCTCGACCTGGGCTTCCTGCCCGACATCGAGAAGCTGCTCGCGATGGTGCCGGCGGCCCGCCAGACCATGCTGTTTTCGGCCACGATGCCCGGCCCGATCGTGGCCCTGGCCCGTCAGTTCCTCATCCAGCCGATCCAGATCCGGGCCGAGCAAGGCAGCGAGAAGCCGAGCACGTCGCACGTCGACCAGTTCGTCTATCGCGCCCACGCCATGGACAAGGCCGAGCTGCTCTCGCGGGTACTCCAGGCGCGTGGCCGGGGCCTGGCCCTGATCTTCACCCGCACGAAGCGCACGGCGGCCAAGGTCGCCGACGATCTCGAAGACCGGGGCTTCGCCGCGGCCGCCATCCACGGCGACCTCGGCCAGGGCGCGCGCGAGCAGGCGCTGCGGGCGTTCCGCTCGGGCAAGGTCGACGTGCTGGTCGCCACCGACGTCGCCGCTCGCGGTCTCGACGTCGAGGGCATCACGCACGTCGTGAACTACCAGGCGCCGGAAGACGCGATGACCTATGTCCACCGCATCGGCCGCACGGCCCGGGCCGGCAAGAAGGGCAGCTCGGTCACCTTCGTCGACTGGGACGACATCCCGCGCTGGAAGTTGATCTGCGACGAGTTGGAGCTGCCGTTCCACGAGCCGGTCGAGACGTACTCGACCTCACCGCACGTGTATCTCGAGCTCGACATCCCCGAGGGGACGAAGGGCACGCTGCCCCGCTCGGCCCGCACCCGAGCCGGGCTCGACGCCGAAGAGATCGAAGACCTCGGCGGGCGCGAGCCGCGCCGTGCCGAGGGCGGCAGTCGCTCAGGTGGGCGCAGCCGCTCCGGCCCGTCCCGCGACCGCAGCGACCGAGGCGAGCGGGGCGTCCGACCCGAGCGGGGCGAGCGACCCGAGCGGGGCGAGCGGCCCGAGCGCGGTGACCGGCCGACGCGCGCCCGCACCCGCACCCGCTCCGGGCAAGCGGCGGACGGCGAGTCGCCCCCGGCTTCCGCCGATCGGCCGGCCGACGCCGGACCCGACCGCGGTGACGGTGCCGCTCCCCGCCGCCGCCGGCGCCGGGGCTCCCGTGGCCATGGCCGGCCGGCCGGCGACAACACCGCTGCGAATCCCACCGACGGCGCGCCCGCGGGCGAGTGAGCGCGGCCGTAGGCGAGGATTGACGCGTGACCGAGCAGAGCACGGAGGTCCCGCCGACCGAGGGCGATCCCGGCGCGGCGGCCCCGCGCTCGGCCGCGTCCGACGCCGCTATGGCCCGCTACGCCCATTCGATGCGGCGCAGCCGCGCCGTCTATTACGCCACTCTCGCGGTGATCGTGATCGGCGTGGGCGTCTTCGTCGGCGTGGTCTGGTCGAACAGCGAGGTCGCGCACGCATCGCTGCACACCCAGCGGCCGGCGCCCCCGCGGATCGGCATCGACACTCCGTCGGCGAACCAGCAGCAGGTGTGGCAGACCGCCGACCACATCGCGCAGGGGGCTCCGCAGTGGAACGGCACGATCGTCACGTACTCCCAGCACAGCGTCGGCGGCCGCGACGGGCGCACCGGCAAGCGCACCTGGGTGTACACCCGCACCGACCGCACCGTCTGCACCGCGCTGCAGGCCGGCGGCACCACGATCGCGATCTACGCCAATTCCGGTAACTGCGACGAGGTCAGCGCCTTCTACTCCGGCACCGGACGCCGGCGCTGGACCCGCACCCTCGACATGGACGGCATGCCGCTCGACGGCCGGCCGGGCTACCAGGTCACGCCGACCACCTGGCTCGTGTACTCGGGCTCGGTCATCTACGCCATCGATCCGGTCACCGGCTACAACCGCTGGACGTACACCCGCTACGGCTGCCACATCGATCGCGTGGTGCTCGGCGCGGCCGGTGCGCTGATCAGCCAGAGCTGCTCCGCGCAGGTCACGTGCGCCAACGTCAAGTTCTGCGCCCGCGGGCCGCAGCTCATGCTGCGCGACGGCAACGCCGGCGAGTCCGATAAGGCCAAGCCCAACGCCGATCAGGTCAAGTGGGCCGACATCGGCGACCGCGCGGTCCCGGTGTCGGCCGACGGGGTGCTCAGCGCGGTCGACCCGGACGGCCGCACCCTGCACTTCTACGACCCGGCGAAGGGCACGCGCACCCAGTCCGTCCAGCTCAGCCCCAAGACCGCCGGGCTCGGACCTATCACGGCGATCGCAACGTCCGACGCCGAGGTGGTCTGGCTCGCCGGCCGTACCTACGCCCTGCACGCCGACTCGACGACGCCGGTGTGGGCCGCGTCGACCGTCAGCGCCCCCACGATCGTCTCGACGACGCGCGATGCCGTCCCGCCCCTCGCCACGGCCCGCATCACGGTGCCGGACAACGACGGCGTCGCCGTGCTCGACGGCAACGACGGCCGGGTCATCTCGCACTTCGCGGTGACCCCGCCGTCGGCCGGCAGCCTGGTGTACTCGCTGGGCGCCGGGTTCGTCGTGTCGGGTGCGGCCGGCATCGTGGCCTACCGGTGAGGCAGGGCCGGCCCTGAGCGTCGTCTCGCAACTCGACATCGGATCGGCCCGGCGCGTCGATCTCGACCTGCCCGGCCAGCGCATCGCCGCCCTGCGGACCGGCCGGGACGACGGCCGCCCGGTACTGCTGCTGCCCGGCTACACCGGCAGCAAAGAGGACTTCGGCCCGATCCTGGATCCGCTGGCCGAGGCCGGCTTCCTCGTCACCGCGATCGATCTGCCCGGCCAGTACGAGTCGCCGGGCCGGCCGGCCGCGGCCGACTACGCGCCGGACCGGCTGGCCGACGTCGTCCGCGGCGTCGCCGCCCGGCTCGGCCACCCGATCCGGCTGCTGGGCCACTCGTTCGGCGGGCTGGTAGCGCGGGCCGCGGTGATCGCCGAGACCGCGGCCTTCGAGTCCCTCGTCCTGCTGTCGTCCGGCCCGGGCCGGCTCGACGGGGCCCGCCGGGTAACGATGGACGACCTCGAGCCCGTCCTCGCCGCGTCCGGCCTGCCTGGTGTCTTCGCCGCCATGCAGGCCACGGCTACGGGCGATCCAAGCTGGGTGGCTCCCTTGCCCGAGGTCGCCGACTTCCTGGAACGGCGCTTCCTCGGCGGGTCGCCGGAGATGCTCCAGGGCATGGCCGACGCCCTGCGCAGCGAACCGGATCGGGTGGCCGAGCTCGCCGCCGTCGGCGTGCCGGTGCTCGTCGCGCACGGCGTCGACGACGACGCGTGGCCGCCGGCCGCTCAGCGCGACATGGCCGAGCGTCTCGGCGCGCTCTACGAGGTGATCGCGGCCGCCGCGCACTCGCCCGCGGTGGAGAACCCGGCCGCGACCGCGGCGGTACTGATCAACTTCTGGGATCAGCCGCCCACCGGTTGAGCCAGCCCGGCCCACGCGTCGAGCTCGGGTGAGGCGGCGCGCCCCTCCGGGCAGTGCCGGCGGAAATCGCACCAGGCACAGGCGTTGGTGACGACCGCCGGAAACACGTCGTCGGCGGCGGCGCCCGAGGCCAGCGTGTCGGTGGCGGCCACGATGTCCTCGGCCGTGCGCTCGGCGCGATCGAGCTGGCGCTGCAGGGATTCGTCGGTGTGGTCGAAGGCCGCCACCGTGCCCGTGGGCAGGTGGTGCAGCTCGACCCGGTGGCAGGGCCGGCGCAGCGTGCGGCGCACCCCGAGCACGTACAGCGCGAGGGCTTGCGAGCCACGGGCGTCGTCGACGTCGAGATCGCGGCGGCCGGTCTTGTAGTCGACGACCACAAGCTCGTCGCCGCGGTCGTCGACGCGGTCGACCCGCCCCGATACGGCGAGCCGTTCGGTGCGCGTTGCGACGGTGCGCTCGACCCCGATCGGCTGAACGCCGGCGTCGACGTTGTCGGTCAGATACCGGCGCACCCACGACGCGGTGTCGGCTCGAGCCTGGGCCGACTGCTCGGCGTCCCGGAACCCGATCGGCTGCCAGTTGCGCTCGACGAGATCGGCGCCGGCATCAGGCGTGCGGTGGCCGCGCGGGAGGTCCCACCATTTGGCCAACGCCAGATGCGCGGTCGCGCCGACGGTGTTGTGCGCCCACGGCTGCCCGCGCGGCGGGGTGGGTCGATCGAGGTAAGTGAAGCGGTAGCGGCGCGGGCAGTCGAATGCGGCCAGACGCGACGGCGTGCAGGTGAACAGGCGCGTCGGCATGCCACCGAGGCTGAGCTGCTCCGTCATCGCTCCACCGTATGCGCCGGGGCCGACAGTCAGTCGCCGACCGGCCGGATCTTGGTCGGTCGAGCCATGAGTTGCTCGTACGCGTCTTCGGTGGTGAGCCGGGCGCCGATCAGGGTCGGCTTGTTGCGGCCGTGATAGTCCGACGAGCCGGTGCCGATGAGGCCGAGCTCGCGGGCCAGACCCGCGGCGTGGGCGCGGTCGTCAGCGTCGTGATCGGGATGATCGACCTCGAGGCCGATGAGGCCGGCGGCGGCCATTGCCGCGACCGCCTCGTCGGGGACGACCGGACCGCGGCGCTGGGCGATCGGGTGGGCGAACACCGGCAGCCCGCCGGCGGCGCGCACCAGCCGGATCGCGGCGAAGACGTCAGTGTCGGCCTTGCGCACGTAGTACGGCCGGCGGGAGGAGAGCAGATCGCGGAAGGCGGCGTCGAGGTCGGGCACGACACCGGAATCGACGAGCGCCCGGCCGATGTGCGGGCGGCCCACCGCGCCGCCGGCGGCGAGCGCGCTGACCTGCGGCCAGCTGATCGGGTAGCCGTCGGCCTCGAGGTGCTCGACCATGGCCTGGCCACGGGTGCGGCGGCTCGCGCGCAGCCGGCCCCACTCGGCCTGGATCGCGGCGTCGTCCGGATCGACCAAGTAGGCCAGCAGATGCAGGCTGATCGGCCGGGCGTCGGCCGCGTGGTACACGCACGAGAACTCGACTCCGGGCACCACGGTGAGCCCGGCCGGCCGGGCCGCCAGAGCTTCGACCCAGCCGGCCGTGGTGTCGTGGTCGGTGATCGCGACGACGTCCAGGCCGGCGCCGGCCGCCGCCGCCATCAACTCGGCCGGGGTGTCGGTGCCGTCGGACGCGGTGCTGTGGGTGTGCAGATCGATCCGCCCGGGCACGCCGGAACCCTAGCGCGGCAAGATCGGGGTCAGGGCACGGTCAGGCTGGTGGCGGCGTACCCGCGGTCACCGGCGTAGGTGATCGTGACCGCCCCGGCCGGCCCGCCGGAACAGGTGGCGAGACCCTTTGCCGACGTCGTCCTACGGCGGGCCCGCTCAGGTGTCGTCCGGGCCAGCACGGACGAAGATCCGCAGGTCAGCGGTCGCGGCGGCCGAATCTCTCCCTCGGCAGGAACGGCAGCGGCTCGGTGACGTACTCGTGCGGCGGGTCGTCGGGGTCGGGGACCTGGACCTCGCCGAAGAGCACGCGGCGCAGTTCGAGGTAGAAGCCGCGGGGGTCGGCGATCCGGATCAGCCGCCGGACGCCCGGATGGTCACCGGGCGCCTCCAGCTCGATCGTGCCGTAGCCGAGCAGCTTGCCCGGGACCGTCTCGACCAGCCGGGCGCCGGAGATGCGATCGACGCGCAGCGACGCCTCGCTGCTCGTGGTCTCGGGCACGCCCTGCACCCGGATGATCCGCTTGCCGGTGAGGATGACCCACTCGGCCCGCCAGGTCTGCCAGCGCAGGAAGCCCAGGGCCAGCAGCACGACGACGAAAAGCCAAGCCATCGAGCCCGGCGCGGCAATGGTGGCCAGCAGCAGTACCACGAGGGCCAGCGCCAGCAGCTTGTGCGGCGGGCGCAGCAGCACGATCCAGTGATGCCGGGTGCGGGCTCGCACCGGCAGTTCGGAAGGCAGGAGGGCCGGCACTGCTTCGGCTAGGACGCGAGCTTGTCGAGGAAGTTGCCGATGCCGTGGGCGACCGACTTGGTCAGATGGCCGATGTTCGTGGCGATGTGCGCGGCCTGATCGGGCGACGTCATGATGTAGAAGATGAGGAACGCGCCGACGAGTCCGGCGATGGTGACCTTGACCATCGGCAGCTGCCTCCTCGGTGCGCGCGCGTGGGTGCGGCCGAGCGGCGCACCTCGCAGTCATGCTTACCGCACCGAACGCGGCTTTCCGGGGAGCCGCGCCGTACCCGCCGCCCTGGAGGAAATGTCGTGATTGCCCGGCAGCCGTGCGCCGGCGGCATCGTGCACGACGCCAACGGCCGGCTGCTGGTGATCCGGCGCGGCACGGCGCCCTCAGCCGGCTCGTGGTCGATTCCGGGCGGGCGCTGCCGAGCCGGCGAGAGCGCGGTGAGCGCCTGCGTGCGCGAGGTCGCCGAAGAGACCGGGCTACAGATCGAGGTGACCCGATGGGCCGGGCGGGTCGAGATCGCAGCACCGGACGGCGGCGTCTACGTCATCGACGACTTCGTCTGTCGCGTGGTCGGCGGCACGCTCGCGGCCGGTGACGACGCGACCGACGCCCGCTGGGTGACCCGCGCCGAGCTGTCGCGGCTCGAGCTGGTGCCGGGGCTGGTCGCGGCGCTGGACGAGTGGCAGGTGCTGCCGGACTGAACTTCGGACGGGCTAGCCGCGCGGGATGGGCTCGGGGCGACCGGGCTGCTCGCCGCCGCGCGCGTCGATGTACTCCTTCGTTGGCACCATGACCTTGCGCCGGAAGATGCAGACGATCGTGCCGTCCTGCTTGTAGCCGATCGTCTCGACGTACACCACGCCGCGGTCGGTCTTCGACTTCGACGGGGTCTTGTCCAGGACGGTCGTCTCGCCGTAGATGGTGTCGCCGTGGAAGGTGGGCGCGACATGGCGCAGCGACTCGATCTCGAGGTTGGCGATCGCCTTGCCGCTGACGTCCGGCACCGACATACCCAGCAGCAGTGAGTAGATGTAGTTGCCCACCACGACGTTCCGGCCGAAGTCGGTGGTCTTCTCGGCGTAGTTGACGTCGAGGTGCAGCGGGTGATGATTCATCGTGAGCAGGCAGAACAGGTGGTCGTCATACTCGGTGACCGTCTTGCCCGGCCAGTGCTTGTAGACCGCGCCGACCTCGAACTCCTCGTAGTACCGGCCGAACTGCACGATGCGTCTCCTCTGCTGCTGCGGGTGCCGCCGTACAGTGTCTCAATCCAGCGCCACGGCCCGCCGGCCGAGGTCGAGCAGATCGGCGCCGGCCTGCGCCCAGCGCTCGCGCAGCGCGGCGCTGCCCCGCACCCGGCACCACGCCAGCTCGGTGGCGGTGGCCGGGAACACCTGCAACACCGCGACGGCACCGGCGCTGGTGGTCACTGGCGCGAGAGCCGACTCGTCGACGAGCACGCCCGTGCAGGCCGAGCCGGCGCTGAACGGCTCGCCCAGATCGACACTCATCCCGGCCGCGTAGACCACGCCCTCGACGGCCGGAGCCGCGGCGAGCACCGCGAGCCGGCGCCAGACGTCCGCGTGCCGGTCGGTGGGGTCACGCACGTGCAGCATCAGCTCGGCCCGCGGGCCGTCGGCGGCGACCAGCGCGTCGGCCGCGCCGGTCATCGGGTGCCGCGCCATCCCGAGAGAGAGGTAGGCCCGCTCGCCGGGGATGGGCTCGAACCGCAGCACCTCGATCGGGTCGACGCCGACGAACGACACCGACGCCCGCTGCGGCCGGGCACCGAAGTGATCGGCGAGCGCCGCCTCGACCTCGACGAGTTCGGCAGACGAGGTCACGCCCCGACGCTAGCCGAGGCGTAGTCGTCGACTGGCCCGGGCCGGGTCACCGGAAGGTCGCAGCGATCTCCTGCTCGGTCGCGGCGTAGCTGGAGCCGGCCCGCACCAGCAGCGCCCCGATGCCGTCGAGGGCGTCGGACAGTCCGCGGGCATGCTGATCGAAGTTCTCGTACAGCCCGGCGAACTGCGCGGCCGCGGCGCCGGTCCAGTCGGCCCCGAACAACGGGCTGAGCTGGGCCTTGAGTTGCTGGTGCTCGGCGCGGACATCGGCGGATGCCCGGTGCGTCGCGCCACCGAGCACCTCGAGCTGGGCGGGGGTGACCTTGAGAACGGACATGGCTGCTCCTTCGCGCGGCCGCCGCGAACGGCGGTGGACGGGCCGGCAACGTTACGAGTTCGGCCGCCTGCTCGGGGCCGAGAGCCGGTGACCTGTGGACAACCCAAGAACCGGTCGGGCGTTGTCCACAGCCGGCGCGGTCCACGCAGCGGCGGACCCGATCCGCGCCGCACACTCGGCGCGTGTACCTCGAGCTCACCGTCGACCACGACGGCCGGCGCCACGACGTGGCCATCGCCGCACCCGGCAGCAGTGCGCTCGCCAGCGTGCTGACCGCGCTCGCGCCGGTCGTCGGCGCGGCACCTGGATTTCCCGTCTGGCACGGCGACCGTCGGCTCGACCCGACGACGACGATCGCCGATGCCGGATTGCGGGTCGGCACGGTCCTCACCGTCGGCCACCCGCCGCGGGCGCGAGCGCAATCAGCCGTGCTGTCGCTGCACGTGGTGGGCGGGCCGGCCGCAGGATCGCTGGCCGCCCTGGGTCGCGGCCGGTTGGTGATCGGTCGCGAGCCCGGCTGCGATGTCGTGCTGCCCGACCCCGACGTATCCCGGCGGCACGCCGCCATCGAGGTCGACGTTGCCGCGATCACGGTGCACGATCTCGGTTCCACGAACGGCACCACCGTCGACGGCCGGCCGGTACCGCCGGGCGGCCGGACGATCCGGCCCGGGGACCTGATCGCGCTCGGCGATTCGCTGCTCACCGTCGCGGGACCGGTCGGCGCACCGGCGGCGCTGCAGCCGACCGGCGCCGGCACCGACCTGCTGCTGCGGGCGCCCCGGCGGTGCGACGTCGTCGCCGACACCGAGATCGCCCGGCCGAGCCGGGCGTCATCGATCCGGCCTCGTGGTGTGCAGTGGCTGGCCGCGCTGCTGCCGGCCGTTGCCGGCGCGGCGATCGCCCTCATCGCCGGCGCGCCGCAGTTCCTGCTGTTCGCGTTGCTCTCGCCGATCCTCATGGTGTCCACCGCGCTGGGCGATCGGGTGCACTGGCGCCGCACCCGGCGCCGCGACGCGGCCACATATCGCCAGCGACTGGCCGCCGCCGACCGCGCCGTCGCCGCCGGACTGGCCGCCGAGGCCGCGGCGCGACGGGCGGCCCAGCCCGACCCGGCGGCCTTGGGGCGCCATGTCGGCCTCCCGACCGGCCGCGTCTGGGAGCGGCGTCGCGGCGACGCCGATCTCCTGCAGCTTCGGCTGGGCACGGCCCGGCTGCCGTCGACGCTGCGGGTGCGACACGGGACGACCGTGGCTCCGGCCGCCCGGCTCGAGCCGGTCCCCTTGACGGTTGGGCTGCGGGCCGGGCCGCTCGGCGTGGCCGGACCGCCCGGGGTGGTCACCGGGCAGGCCCGGTGGCTGGTGGGTCAGCTCGCCGCGCTGCACTCCCCGACCGATGTCGAGCTCGCCCTGCTGCTGAGCGCTGATCGCGCCGACGAGTGGTCGTGGGCGCGCTGGCTGCCGCACTTGCGCGGTCGGGTCGCGGTCGATGCCGCCGCCTGGCCGGCCTTCGTCAACGACCTCACCGTCCGAATCGGCGCGCGCCGGCAGGACCGGCGGCGCGACCCCGGCGGCTGGGCCGGGCCGTGGCTCGTCCTGGTGATCGATCGGGCCGCCGCCCTGGCCGAGGTGCCCGGCCTGACTGTATTGCTCGACGGCGGCAGCAGCGTGGGGCTGACCGCGATCTGCATCGACGCCGAGCTGCGCGGGCTGCCGACGCACTGCGCGAGCGTCGCGCGGGTCGACGGCGTGACCGGCACGCGACTGCTCTTACGAACGCACGATGAGCCGAGCGACACCCCCGGGGTCATCGATCAGGTCACGCCGGAGTGGTCGGATGCCGTGGCCCGTGGACTGGCCCCGCTGGTCGACGCCGGCGCCGCCGGGGGGTCGGCGATCCCGGACCGGTGCGGCCTGCTCGACGGGCTCGGTCTCGACGGGATCGGGTTGGGGGCGCTCTGGATCGAGGAGCGCTGGGCCACCTCGAGCGGCGGCGCCCGCACCGTGATCGGGCGCGGGGCCGATGGCCCGGTAACCGTCGATCTGGTGGCTGATGGCCCGCACGCCCTTGTGGCCGGCACCACCGGGTCGGGCAAGTCGGAGTTGCTGCAGACCCTCGTCGCGGCCCTGGCCGCGAACCACCCGCCGGACGAGATCAACTTCTTGCTGATCGACTACAAGGGCGGCGCCGCGTTCGCCGATTGCGCTCGGCTGCCGCACACCGCCGGGCTGGTCACCGATCTCGACCCCTATCTCACCGAGCGCGCATTGCGCTCGCTGCACAGCGAACTGCGCCGCCGCGAGCGGCTGTTCGCGGCGACCGGTTCGACCGATCTGGCTGCCTACCGGGCGGTCGGCCGGGCCGAGCCGATCGCCCGGCTGGTGATCGTCGTCGACGAGTTCGCAACCCTCGCCGACGAGCTGCCCGACTTCGTGCGCGGGCTGGTCGCGGTGGCCCAGCGCGGTCGCTCGCTCGGCGTCCACCTCGTGCTCGCGACGCAGCGGCCGGGCAGTTCGGTGTCGGCCGAGATCCGCGCCAACACCAGCCTGCGAATCGCGCTGCGGGTCACCGACGCGGCCGAGTCGACCGATGTCGTGGGCGTCCCCGACGCTGCCGCGATCGAACGCTGGCTGCCCGGCCGCGCCTGCCTGCGCACCGGTTCCACGTTCGTCGCCTTCCAAACCGCTCACCCCGGCGCAACCGACGCCGCTGATCCCAACGCGGTCACGGTCGAGGTACTCGGCGAGTGGCGACGCCCGCGCGATCGTCGCGACGACTCCGGCGCCGCCAGCGACGTCGCCCGACTCGTCCGGGCGATCACCGACGCCGCCGCGCGGCGTGGGTCGCGCCGGGCGCAGGGTCCGTGGCAACCGCCGCTGCCCGACGTGCTGTCGCGGGCGGCGCTCGGCCCGCCCGACCGGCCCACCGCGGTCGGGCTGGCGCGAGTCGATCTGCCCGACGAGCAGAAGCAGACCGTGCTCGGGTTCGACCTCGGCACCGGAACGACGTTGCTCGCCGCCGGCGGCAGCCGCTCCGGACGCACCAGCCTGCTCGCCGCCCTGGCCATCGGCGCCGCCGACCGCGGCGACCCCACGACGCTACAGGTGCACGTTCTCGACGGCACCGGGACGCTCGCCACGGCCCTGCGCCCGCTGCCGCATTGCACCACCGTCCTCGGCCCGGACGATCTCGCGCTGGCCCCGCGGCTGCTGCGCCGCCTCGAGTCCGAGTGCCTGCTTCGGGGCAGCGACGGCACCGGTCCAGACACTGCCGCCCGATTGTTGCTGCTCATCGACGGTTGGCCGACCATCGTCGCCTCCCTGGCCGACCTCGACGCGGCGATGTGCGTCGACACCCTGGGCAACCTGCTGCGGATCGGGCCGGCCGCCGGTCTCAGCGTGGCGGTGACCGGCGATCGGTCGAGCCTCGCCCCCCGCTTCAGCGGCAGCTTTGCCGAGCGGCTGTTGCTCCCCCTGCCCGATCCGAGCGACTACGGACTGGCCGGTGTCCCGGCCCGTCACGTCCCGGCGACCATGCCGCCGGGCCGGGCGCTGCGCGCGGTCGACGGCGCCGCGCTGCAGATCGCGCACGCCGGCCGCGCGCCCGGCATCGAGGCCCTCCGTGCGGCCGTGGCCGACCTCGCCGCCCGGTCCGGCGCAGCGCGCGCAGGTGGGCCGCGGGTGATCGCGATCCGGTCGCTGCCGGCTCGAGTACCGCTGGCGGCACTGCCGGCCGTCGACGGCCGGTTGCGGATCGGGCTGGCCGGAGACAACTCGAGCCGTTGAGCCTCGATCTGTTTGCCGGCGCCGCCCGGCTGCTGGTCGCCGGGCCGCCGCGTTCGGGGCGCACCACCGTTCTGTGCTCGCTGGCCGAGCAGGCCCGCGACGCCGGCATCACGGTGCGCGTCGCCGCACCCGCGCGGTCCGCCCTGACCGCGACCGCGCAGCGACTCTCGATCCCGGTGATCACGCCGGACACGCCCGAGGTAGCCCTACCGGTCACTCGCACGCTGCTGCTCGTGGACGACAGCGAGGCCTTCGCCGACAGCCCCGCCGGCGACCGGCTCACCGCCTGGGTCCGGGCGGGAGCGGCCTCGGTCGCCGCGGTCGTCGCCGGCCGGGCCGACGACCTGGCCACCAGCTTTCGCGGGCTGGCCACCGAGGTCCGGCGCAGCCGCTGCGGGATCCTTCTGCGCCCCGGCCCGGTGGACGGAGAGCTGCTCGGTGCCCGGTTGCCGCGCACGCCGAGCAGCGGACCACCCGGGCGGGGCGTGGCGATCGGCGAACCCAGTTGGGGACCGCTGTTCGACGACGGCGAACCGGTCCCGATCCAAGTGGCCGCCCCGTGAGCGGGTCAGGCCGATGGGCTCCCCATGTGCGGATACCGGTGATCGGTCGCCGGCACGAAGGTCTCCTTCAGCGCGCGCGGCGACACCCAGCGGGTGAGGTTCCAGATCGAGCCGGCCTTGTCGTTCGTGCCCGACGCCCGGGCGCCGCCGAACGGCTGCTGCCCGACCACCGCACCCGTCGGCTTGTCGTTCACGTAGAAGTTGCCGGCCGCGAATCGCAGCACCGACTGGGCTTGCACGATCGCGTCGCGGTCCTGGGCGAAGACGGCCCCCGTCAACGCGTAGGGCGACACGGCCTCGGCCTGCGCGAGCATCTCGGACCACGCATCGTCGGCGTATACGTGCACGGCGAGGATCGGTCCGAAGTACTCGTCGACAAACATCGACGCGCTCGGATCGGTCGACTCCACCACCGTCGGCCGCACGAAGTAGCCGATGCTGTCGTCGGCCTTGCCCCCAGCCAGTACCGTGGCGGCCGGTTCGGCGTGCAGCCGGTCGAGCACCCCGCTGAGCCGATCGAAGGCGCGCCGGTCGATCACCGCGCCGCCGAAGCAGGCGAAGTCGCGCACGTCGCCGTAGCTGAGCGACTCGGTCACGGCGACGAGTTCGTCGCGCACCCCGCCGTCCCACAACGAGCGCGGCACGTAGGCCCGCGACGCCGCCGAACACTTCTGGCCTTGGTACTCGAACGCGCCCCGCACCAGACCGGTCACGACCGGCGCCGGCTCGGCGCTGGGGTGGACGACGACGAAGTCCTTGCCGCCGGTCTCGCCCACGAGCCGGGGATACGACCGATACGAGCCGATCCCGGCCGCGACCGCGCGCCACAGATGCTGGAAGGTCGGCGTCGAACCGGTGAAATGGATTCCGGCCAGCGACCGGTGCGGCACCGCCACCGTGCTCACTGCGGCGCCGTCGCCGGTGACCATGTTGATCACCCCGTCGGGCAGGCCGGCCGCCTGGAACAGAGCCATGGTGTGGTGCGCGGCGACCTGCTGCGTCGGCGACGGTTTCCACACCACCACGTTGCCGAGCAAGGCCGGCGCCGAGGGCAGGTTGCCGGCGATGGCGGTGAAGTTGAAGGGGGTGATGGCGAGCACGAAGCCTTCGAGCGGGCGGTAGTCCATCCGGTTCCAGGTCAACGCCGAGCTCTTCGGTTGCTCCTCGAGGATCTGCCGCGCGAAGTGCACGTTGAAGCGCAGGAAGTCGGCCAGCTCGCACGCCGCGTCGATCTCGGCCTGCTGGACCGTCTTGGATTGACCGAGCATCGTCGCCGCGTTGAGCCGGTCGCGCCAGGTCGTCGACAGCAGATCGGCCGCGCGCAGGAAGACCGCGGCCCGCTCGTCGAACGGCAGGGCCCGCCAGGCCGGCGCCGCCTTCAGGGCGGCGTCGATCGCCGCCTCGACGTCGGCTTCGGTGGCCTGGGCGGTCTCGCCCAGGACGAGCTGGTGCTCGTGCGGAGCGACCACCGCGATCCGCTCGCCACCGGCCATTCGGGCGCGCCCGCCGACCGTCATCGTCAGCTCGGCGCGGTTGTCGGCCAGCTCGTCGAGGGCCGCCGCGAGGCTGTCCGCCTCAGCACTGCCCGGCGCGTAGGTGCGGATCGGCTCGTTCCACGGCGTGGGCGGGTGGGTGATGGCGTCCATGAACCGATGGTGCCACGCCGCCGGCGCCGATCGGCCGGGCCGCTGCTCAGAGCAGGGCGAGCAGGGCCGCGATCTCCTGATTGGCGTACCACGAGAGCTCGTGGCCCTCCGCGTCGTCGACCTTCTCCTGCGCGCCGGCGTCACCGAGGTCGGCGGCGATGATCGATTCGGCCGCCGCGGCGACGGTGGTCTCGGCGTCGGCGTCGTCTACATGCACTGACGCGACCGCCGCGAGCGGGACGGCTGCGGCCAGCTCGACCACGCCGCGGTCGAGGTCGTCGCGGACGCGCACCGTGCTGTCCGGCACGTCGGCGGCCACGACCACACGACGGCGGGCCGCGGCCGGGTCGGCGTCGATCAGCCGCAGCGAGGCCTGCGCCGCAGCGAGCATCGCGCTGTACTCGAGCTCCTCGGCGTCGTCGTCGACGTACCACTCGCGCAACGCCGGCGTGAGCGCGAAGGCCGTGATGGGCGGTGGGCCGACGGCGCCGGTGTCCAGCAGCGCCTGCAAGGTGGCCGTGGTGGCCGGCAGGTAGATCCTCATGAACGGTCCGTCCGGCGCGGTTCGGTTCCGCGCCCCGATGGGCGCCGGGCACCGGCCGAGAGCACCGCATCGGTGTCCACGGCGGCCACCAGCTCGGCCAGTGACTCCTCGATCAGCTCGGCGATGGTCGCGACATCGCGCACGGCGTCGCGGTCACCATTGACGCCGTAGAAGACGCCGCCGTCGTACGAGGTGAGCGCGATCGACACGCCCTGACCCGGGGCCAGTGGCAGGAACGGGAACATCTCGGTCATTCGCGATCCGGCGGCGTAGAGCGGTAGCTGCGGTCCCGGCACATTGGTGATCACCAGGCTGAACATCCGGCGGGTGAGGCCACCGGCCGCCCGCGCGCCGAGCGCATGCAAGGTGGGCGGCGCGAAGCCGCTGAGCTCGGCGATCCGGTCGGCGCCGACCGCGCGGCCGGACGCCTTGTGCGAGGCCATGGCGTAGCGCAACTGCGCGAACCGCAGCACCGGGTCGGCCTCGCCCACCGGCAGGTCGACGAGCAGCGGCCGCACCTGGCCAGCCGGCTCGGTCACGCTCACCGGCACCAGCGCGCGGATCGCGGTGGCCGGCCGCAGCGGCTCGGCCCGCGAGAGCAGCCAGCCCCGCAGCGCGCCGGCGATCGTGGCGAGCACGGCGTCGTTGACGGTGCCCCCGAACGCGTCGCGGACCCGGCGGTAGTCGTCGAGGCGGGTGCGGGCGACGGCCAGCCGGCGCTGCTCGCTCAGCCGGGTGTGCAGCGGCGAATCCGGACGGCGGCGCAGCACCACCCGAGCCGCGGTGGCGACCCCGCCCGTGACGAGTCCCAGCCGGGCCACCGTGGAGCGGACGTCGTGGGTTGTCTCGCGCACCGTGTCGGCGAGACCCACTGGCCGGCGAATCACCCCGAAGACGGCGTCGCGCAGCAACTCGAGCGAGCTCGGCTCCGGCTCGGGCATCCAGATGGGCTCGACCGTCCGCCGCGGTTCCGGGGCGGCGTCCAGGATCACTTGGGCGAGGTCGATGCCGTCGTGCTCGCCGACCATCGCCTCGTGCGTCTTCGTCACGATGGCCACCCGGCCCTCGGCGAGCCCCTCGACGAGATACATCTCCCACAGTGGATGCGAGCGGTCGAGCAGCCGCGAGTGGATCCGGGCGCAGAACTCCAGCAGCTGGGCCTCGGTGCCGGGCCGGGGGAGCGCCGAGCGGCGCACGTGATAGGTGATGTCGAAGTTCGGGTCGTCCAACCAGATCGGATTGGCGAGGTGCCCCGGCACCATCCGAACCTTCTGCCGGTAGCGCGGCGCGAGCGAGATGCGCTCGTCGAGCAGGCGCACCAGCCGGTCGTAGTCGAAGCCACCGGCGCGCGGGGCGAAGACGGCCAGGCCGCCGAGGTGCTGGGGGGCGTTACGCGTCTCGCGGTGCAGGAACGCGACGTCGGCCGAGGACATGCGCTCGGTCATCTCGCCTCCCCTGGCTCTACCGGCTGAGGGCGCCATTCTCACAGACCGCGGACCCGCACGCGGTCAACGCCGTCGGCGACGACCGGCCCGCGCCGCCGGTGCGCCGGACAGCGCCGCCGCGAGTTCGGTCACCGCGCGCCGCAGCGGGCTCACCGGATTGGACTCGCCCAGCACCCGACCGACCGCCAGCGCCGCGTCCAACGAACGGGGATCGTCGGGGAGCAGCGCGGCCGGCGAGCGGCCGGCGAAGCGCTCGAGCGCGGCGGTGAGCTCACCGGCCGGGTCGCCCGGAACGGCACCGGCCCGGACCCGGTTGAGCACCACCCACTGCGGCGCCGCCACCTCGGTGTCACGGAGCTCGGCCAATCCGCGCACGAGCCGCTGCATGCCGATCGGGTCGGCGGCCCCGACGACCACGATGAGATCGGCGTCGTCGAGCACGGCCAGGGTTGCACCGTTGCGGCGTGGCGCCACCGTGTCGAAGGACAGCTCCTCGTCGGTCTCGAGGCAGAAGCCGCAGTCGACCACGGTGAAATCCGCCAACCCGCGCGCCGCCGCCAACACCGCCGGGATGGCCAGCGGCCGCAACTCGGGCCAGCGCGAGGCGAGCGGGACGCCGGTGAGCACCCGCAGCTGAGGCCCGAGCTGCCAGCACAGCGCGGCAAGGGCCGGCGGGTCGAGGCGCGGTCCGGCGGCCTGTCGGCACGCTGCGGCCAGCCCGGGCGACTCGTCGAGCAGTCCGAGCACGGCGGCGACCGTGCCGCCGTACACGTCGGCGTCCACGAGCAGGCTCGGCGCACCGGCGCGGGCCAACTCGTCGGCCAACGTCACGGCCACCGTCGTCCGCCCCGGCGCACCGGTGGGGCCCCACACGGCGATCACCGAGCCACGGCGGCCGGGCTCGAGCGCAGGCATCGGGGTTCCGGCGCCGGGCGCGATCGGCATCGAGGCCGACGGGTCGGCGAACGCCCGTCGCGCCGGGTCGGCCGACGGGTCGCCCGCCGCGGCGGGCGGCGCGAATCCGGCCCGGATCGCCTCGGTCAGCACCGTGGCCACCACCTGAGCCTCGGCGTCGGCGGCCACCACGTAGCGCACCCCGACCGAGCGCAATGCGTCCTCGGCCGCGACGTCGCCGCGCCCCACCACGCCGACCGCGACGACGCCGGCGAGCTGCAGCCGATCAACCGCATCGGCGTCCAGCCGGCGCAACCCACCGTCCACCAGCGCCGCCCGACCCTGCCCGGCCGCGGCCACCGCGAGCAGGTCGACCACATCCACGCACCGGCGGACGATCTCGACCTGGCGGGCGCCTCGATCGAAGGCACTCACCAGGCGCTCTTCCCAGGCCGCACCGTCGGCCGCGGACAGGATCGGCAGCTTCATCGGGGCGCAGCGCTGAGGCACGGCGCGAGATCGGGCAGCTCACCGGTCCCGGCGGCCGGCCCGGACGCTCCCACCAGCACGCCGGCGCGGAGTTGGACGTCCTTGACCGCGAGAGCCCGCACGATCCGGTCGGCGATGTCCGGAGCAACGCTGACGACGACGTCCTGGCCGTCGCCGCCGGCGCTGAGCGGGCCTCCGGCGTCGGCCTGCACCGCCTGCACGGTGACGTCGCGGACGAGGACCACCGACGAACACGCCGCGGTCGAGACCCAGACCTGGATCCGCTGCCCCTTGCGCAGCGTCGGGGCGGCCCCGGGCGGCAGCGGTACGGTCACCGTCGTCCGGGCGGCGACGACGGCCACGGCCGCCCCGGGCACCAGCTCGCCAGCCGCGACCGCGCGCCCCAGTTGCCGGCCGACGGCCTGATCGATCCGGGTCAGGTAGACGCCGCCACGGGGTAACCGCACCTGGGCCACCCGGAGATCGGTGCGAGCGAGGATCGTGCCGGCGGCGAGATCGCGACGCACCACGACGGCGGGATGGGTGTCGCCGGCCTTGGCCACGACCACTGCGCCGACCAGAACCGACCCGAGCACCAGAGCCACGCCCAGCACCAATCGGAGATCGAGCCAGCTCGGCGGCGCGATCCGTCGCGGGGTGGGCGACGACGGCGCAGGCTGCACTCATGACATAGTGCCCGATTCGGGCATTTGTGGGAATCGGGTCGTCCGCTCTGTGGACGATCGCGGACGGCGACGGTCCACCTGCCACACTCGGGAGGGCGAGCCTCACCGATGACCCTCGAGCGGAAGGACACGTTCGCGCCATGGCTGCCGAGCCGCGCTTCATGACCCTGGCCGATGTGGCGGAGGTGCTGAGCATCAGCACCTCGCAGGTCTATGCCCTGGTCCGCAACCAGGAACTCCGAGCGATCAAGATCGGTGGCCGGGGCCAGTGGCGGGTCGAGCGCGAGCAGCTCGAGGACTACATCAACCGCATGTACGAGCAGACGAACGAGTTCATCGCCCAGCACCCGTTCGTCGACGCCGAGGGCACCTCAGACTGACCGGCGGACGGCGGCCAGCGCGGCCAGCGGGATGAGGTGCACGTCGCGGACCTCGTGCCGCCGGCGCGGCTCGCCGGCCGGGTGACCGGCCAGGTCGACGAAATCGCCGCCGATCCGGTCGAGCGTGCCGGCGACCGCCGTGCCGTCGGTCAACTCGATCCGCACTTCGGACCGGTCGCGGGTGACGGCTCGTAGTAGCTGACGCAGGCTGGTCCGGGCCTCGACCGCGCCGGCGGTGCCGGGCGTCGCCGTGCCGCGCCCGAAGCCGGTGACCCCGGCTAGGCCGGCCGTGGCGATGAGCACCTCGCGACCCTCGCCGGCGTCGAGCAACCACCAGTCACGACCGACGCGGTCCAGGGTTCCGGTCACCGCCGTGCCGCCTGCGAGACGGAGCGCGAGCGGCACTCCGATCGAAGCGCGGGCCCGGTCCCACATCGTGAGGGCGGCGATCTCGCCGCGGGTGCGCTCCTCGACCTCGGCCGCCCGCGCAGCGTGATCGAGCTGGGCGGCCTGCGCTTCGAGGTCGTCGAACAGCGCCGTCCACCGCATGCCCCGATCCTGCCGCCCCACCCACGTGCGTGGGCGGTTAATCCACAACGTCCGGAATGCCTTGACGCCACCCCAGCGCAGTCATATACATGCAAACAGAAGCAAATGAAGGGAAACGGCATGTACGGACGGGCGCGAGGCGCCGGACTGCTGGTCATCGCCGCCGACGCGTGGGTGCTCGTCGCCCTGCGTTCGCGGCTCGGCCGGCTCGAGGCCCACCTCGCCGCTCCTCGCGTCTGGGTGGCGACGGTGGGACCGGACCGGGCGCTCATCGACCTGTCCGGTGCGGCCATCTGGCTGGTCGGGCTGTGGCTGGCCGCCGGCCTGCTCGCGGCGGCGGCCGCCCGGCTGCCCGGCGCAGCCGGTGACGCGGCCACCCGGGCGGCCCGGGTCTTGCTGCCCCGCGTCGTGCACCGCCTCGTGATCGGCTCGGCCGGTCTGGGCGTGCTACTGGCGCCGGTTGCCGCAGCGGCGAGCCCTTCGACCGCTCCCGCCGGTGTGATCGCTCCCGTGGCGGGCCGCTCGCTACCGGCGCCGGGGTGGCCGGTCGATCCGCCGGCGCGGCCCACCACCGCGACCCGGCCTCCGGCCGCGCACCCCGCCGAGGTGACGGTGCGCGGCGGCGATTCGCTCTGGCTGATCGCCCAGCGCCGGCTCGGCCCGGACGCGACGCCCGCCGCGGTCGCCAACGCCTGGCCGCGTTGGTATGCCGCCAACCGGGCCGCGATCGGTGCTGACCCCGATCTCATCCACCGCGGCTTGGTCCTCCAGGCCCCGCGGGCCGAGCCCGGCGGCCCGGCCGGCCCCAGCAGTTCGGCGGCCCGGCCGTGAGCGCCGCGCTGCTGACGGCCGAGCGGGTCGTCGTGCGGCCGGCTCCACCCCGCGATCCGCCGTTCGACGACGAGGTGCCCGCCCTCGCGGCCGTGCCCGGCCCGTACGACCAGCGGCTGCCGTTCGAGGTGCCGCCGGCCCGAGCCGTATGGCGACCGAGCCCGCCGCGACCGAGCGGTCTACCTGAGCCCGCGCCATGGGGGCGGCGACTGCTGATCGGCATGATCGAGACGGCGGCCGGGCGCCGGCCGCTGCATCAACTCGCGGCGCTGCTGAGCCCCTCGGTGAGTCGCGGTCTCGGGGCCGACTTCGAACGGGCCGCGCGACTCGGCGCACCGCACTGGCTGCACCGGGCCAGCGTTCGCTCCGTCCGGGCGATCGAGCCGGCCGACGGCGTCGCCGAAGTCAGCGCGACCGTCCAGACCGGACAGCGGGTACGCGCGATCGCGCTCCGGCTGGAAGCCCAGCAGGGCCGCTGGCGCTGCACCCGCCTACAACTCGGCTGACCGGGCCAACCCTTAGCGCTTGCGCTTGCCCTTGTTGCCGCGGCTGCCGCGGTTGGGGTTGCTGCTGCGGCTCTGCTGCCGCTTGGCCGTCGCCGAGGCACCGGACTTGTCGGCGCCACCGCTGGTCTGCACCGCCGGCGTCTCGGAGCCCAGCTCGGGGGCGCTGTAGGTCAGGGGCTTCTCGCCACCGGAACGGTCGAGGCCCTTGGCGTTGACCTTGGGCTTGCCGTTGGTGCCGGCCTCGTGCTGCTCCTGCGCCTGCTCGAGCAGGGACAGATCCAGCTTGGGCAGCCCGTCGTCCGGTTCGGCCTCGCCCGCGGGGGCCGCCTTCTGCAATGACGGACCGGTCGGAGTCGGAGCGGCCGCTGGGGTCGGGGTGCCGTCCTCGTCGACCTCGACCTCGAGGTTGAACAGGAAGCCGACCGACTCCTCCTTCATCGCGTCCATCATCGCGGTGAACATGTCGAAGCCTTCGCGCTGGTACTCGACCAGCGGGTCGCGCTGGGCCATCGCCCGCAACCCGATGCCCTCTTGCAGGTAGTCCATCTCGTAGAGGTGCTCGCGCCACTTGCGGTCGAGCACCGACAGCAGCACCCGCCGCTCGAGCTCGCGCAGCACCTCGGCGCCGAGATCCTCTTCGCGCTGGTCGTAGGCCGCCTGGGCGTCGGCCACGAGCTCCTCGACCAGGAACTCCCGGGTGAGATCGGCCCGCTCGCCGCCGGCCTGCTCGATGGCCTCGTCGACGGTCAGCGAGATCGGGTACAGCGTCTTCAGCGCCGTCCAGAGCTGGTCGAGCTCCCACTCCTCGGGGTAGCCCGACGCGGTGGCGCCTTCGACGTAGCTGGTGACGACGTCGCTGATCATCGGCCGGATCTGATCGGACAGGTCGGCGCCCGTGCAGCACCTGCCGCCGCTCGTCGTAGACGACGGTGCGCTGCTTGTTCATCACCTCGTCGTACTTGAGGACGTTCTTGCGGATCTCGAAGTTCTGCTGCTCCATCTGCGTCTGCGCGCCCTGGATCGCCTTCGAGACCATCTTCGCCTCGATCGGGACGTCCTCGGGCAGTCGCAGCAGGTTCATCATCGCCGCGACCCGCTCGCCGTTGAAGCGCACCATCAGGTCGTCGCCGAGCGAGAGGTAGAAGCGTGACTCGCCCGGGTCGCCCTGGCGCCCGGCACGACCGCGCAGCTGGTTGTCGATGCGGCGCGACTCGTGCCGCTCGGTGCCGAGCACGTACAGGCCGCCGAGGTCGACGACCTCGTCGTGCTCCTTGTCCGACTCGGCCTTGGCCTGATCGAGGGTCTCGGCCCACGCGGCCTCGTACTCCTCCGGCGTCTCGTCCGGGCTCAGGCCCTTCTCGCGCAGCATCAGATCGGCCGAGAACTCGGGGTTGCCGCCGAGCTGGATGTCGGTACCGCGACCGGCCATGTTGGTGGCGATCGTGACGGCGCCCTTACGCCCGGCGTTGGCGATGATCGCAGCCTCACGCGCGTGCTGCTTGGCGTTGAGGACCTCGTGCGGGATGCCCTTGCGCAGCAGCAGCGAGGCGAGCCGCTCGGACTTGGCGACGCTGGCCGTGCCCACGAGCACCGGCTGGCCAGCCTCGTGCCGCTCGGCGATGTCGTCGATGACCGCGGCGAACTTGGCGTCCTCGGTCTTGTAGATGAAGTCGGTCTCGTCGGCCCGGATCATCGGCATGTTCGTCGGGATGGGGACGACGCCGAGCTTGTAGGTCTGGTGCAGCTCGTTGGCCTCGGTCTGGGCCGTGCCGGTCATGCCGGCGAGCTTCTCGTAGAGGCGGAAGTAGTTCTGCAGGGTGATCGTGGCGAGGGTCTGGTTCTCTTGCTGGATCTGCACGCCCTCTTTGGCCTCGATGGCCTGGTGCATGCCCTCGTTGTAGCGCCGGCCCTGAAGTACGCGACCGGTGAACTCGTCGACGATCATGACCTCGCCGTTGTTGACGATGTAGTCACGGTCGCGCTTGAACAGCTCCTGCGACTTCAGCGCGTTGTTCAGGTAGCCGACCAGCGGGGTGTTGGCCGCCTCGTAGAGGTTCTCGATGCCGAGCTGGTCCTCGACGAACGCGACGCCCTCTTCGGTGACGGCGACGGTGCGCTTGCCCTCTTCGACCTCGTAGTGGACGTCCTTCTTCATCCGCGGGGCGATGCGGGCGAACTCGAGGTACCAGCGCTGGTTCTCTTCGGCCGGCCCGCTGATGATCAGCGGGGTGCGGGCCTCGTCGATGAGGATCGAGTCGACCTCGTCGACGACCGCGAAGTGGTGCCCGCGCTGGACGAGGTCATCGAGAGACCAGGCCATGTTGTCGCGCAGGTAGTCGAAGCCGAACTCGTTGTTGGTGCCGTAGGTGATGTCCGCGTGGTACGACGCCTTGCGCTTCTCGGGCGGCATGTCGTTGAGGATCTTGCCGACGGTGAGGCCAAGGAAGCGGTGCACCCGGCCCATCCAGTCGGCGTCGCGGCTCGCGAGGTAGTCGTTGGTGGTGACCAGGTGCACGCCCTCGCCGGCCAGCGCGTTGAGATACACCGGCAGGGTCGAGACCAGGGTCTTACCCTCGCCGGTCTTCATCTCGGCGACGTTGCCGAGGTGCAGGGCGACGCCGCCCATGAGCTGCACCTTGTAGTGGAACTGGCCCAGGGTTCGCCGCGCCGCTTCGCGCACGACGGCGAACGCCTCGGGCAGGATGTCGTCGAGCGTCTCGTCGTCGGCGAGCCGCTCCTTGAAGGTGTCGGTGAGCGCGCGGAGCTCAGCATCGGTCAGATCGACGTAATCGTCTTCGAGCGTCTCGATGTGATCGGCAATGGCGGACAGCCGCCGAACCTGTTTCTGTTCACCGGCGCGCAGAAGCTTGGCTAGAACCACGCAGGCCATGGTACGGGCCGGATCGAGGTGCTCGCGGCCACCTGCATCGGTGCGGGCGTCGACGGGCAAATCGGGCGGTATCACCGCGATCTTCTCTGGCAAGCTGGCGCCCATGGGCATGTTCTGCGGCGTTGAACTGGACGACGTCGACATCTCCGGCGGCCGGTTGCTGCTGCGGCGCTGGGCGTCCGGCGACGCCGAGCGGGTGTACGACGTCATGCAGGACCGCGCGCTGCACCGCTTCATGGCGCTGCCCGATCCGTACACCCGCGACGACGCGCGTCCGGTTCGTCGCCGGCATCGGCGACGAGGGCCGCGGCGACGGCACCGGGCTGGGCTGCGCGATCGTCGAGCGGGCGACCGGCCGGGTGGTCGGATCGTGCGTGCTGCGGCTGGCCGGCGATCCCGAGATCGGGTACTGGGTGGCGCCCGACGCGCAGGGGCACGGCTACGCCGTCGAGGCCACCCGGCTGCTCTGCTCGTGGGGCTTCGATCTCGGCCTGCGCCGCATCCGGCTGGTGTGCGACGTGCGCAACATCGCCTCGGTGCGCACCGCCCTCGGCGCCGGATTCCGGTTCGAGGGCGTCGGCCGCGACGGGGTGACCAGCGCGGGTTCGGCCGGCGTGCCGCCCCGGCGCGGCGACCTTGCCCGCTTCGCCCGGCTGCGCGACGACTCCGGCGACCCGGTGCCGTACGCGTTCCAGCCGTTGCCGCCGGCCGGCCTCGACGACGGCGTGCTCCGGCTGCGGACGATGCTGCCCGAGGACGCGACGGCGCTGGCCGAGACCGACGACGAGCTGACATTGCGCTGGGGCTTCACCGGCCAGGCCCACACCGCCGACGAGGCGCGGCAGGCCGCCGAGCAGGCGGCGTTGAACTGGCTGGTCGGGCGAGTGGCCGCGTTCAGCATGCAGGACCTCGCCACCGGCCGGGTGGCCGGTTCGGTGCATCTGCGCCTGGCCGGGCCGCCGCAGGTGGGCGGCATCGGCTACGTCGTGCACCCGAGCTTCCGCGGCCGCGGCTACACCACTCGCGCGCTGCGGCTTCTCGTGCCCTGGGCCTTCGAGCGCGCTGACTTCGCCCGGCTCGAACTCGGCGCCAAGGTCGGCAACGAGGCCTCGACCCGCGCGGCGGCCGCGGCCGGTTTCGAACCGGACGGCGTCCGCCGCGGCCGGCTGCGCAATCCGGACGGCACCTTCGCCGACGAGCAGCGCTACGCGTTGCTGAATCCGAAGTACGCCCGCGACCTGCGCCCGGCGGCCGACGCCGGGCGGGCGATTCAGCCCAGCCGGATCAGTCCGTAGTCGTAGGCGTGCCGGCGGTACACGACGCTGGGCCGGCCGACTGTCGGCGTCGCTGAACAGGTAGAAGTCGTGCCCGACCAGCTCCATCTCGAACAGCGCCTGGTCGACCGACATCGGCGTCGCGGTGTGCTCCTTCTCGCGCACGATGCGCCCCGGCCCCTCGTCGGCGTCGTCGGGCTCGTTGGGCACCGCGCTGACCAGGGCGGTGTCGGGCAGCGCCGCGGTGACCTCGGCGACCGAGCGCGGTGTGCGTCGGCCGTGATGGATGCGGCGGCGGTCGGCGGCCTGCCGGAACCGCCGCTCGAGGCGGTCGGCGGCGAGGTCGAGCGCCTTGTAGAAGTCCTCGGCGCAGGCTTCGCTGCGCACCACGGGGCCGCGGGTGCGGCAGGTGATCTCGACGTGCTGACAACTACCGTTCTGCCGCGGGTTCTTCTCGTGTTGGAGTTCGACATCGGTTCGGATGATCTTGTGGTCGTAACGTTCGAGCTTTCCCAGCTTTTCGGCGACGTGCTGCCGATAGTGATCGGGAATGACGACGTTTCGGCCTCGGACGACGATCTCCATGTTGCCCGCGACAGTTTCCATGCGACCTCCACCATGCTCACAGCGATCAGCCGGCACACGGTCGGTACTCGAGGCCCGTGTGCGGGCCGAGTCACGCCTCTCGGTCAGGTCGTTCTCACGCTAGACCGTGTGCCTGGGCGCTGCCAATGGGGTGCCGGCGACCCGCCCACGGCGCGGTGTCGCGGCCACCACCGCCGCCCCGATCACCGGCCAGCCGGCCGCCAGCAATGCCCGCCGCGCCTCGAGCAGGGTCGCGCCGGTGGTCACGATGTCGTCGACCACGACGGCGCAGAGTCCCGGTCGAACTGGGCGCGCCATCATGGCCGCTGCGAGGTTGACCGACCGCTCGTCCACGCCCAGGCCGGCGGAGTCGCGCACGGCCCGGGTCAGCGCCAGCACGTCGGCGGCGGTGCGCTGACCGGTGACCGCTCCGGCCCGCGCGGCCAGTCGCCGGACGTGATCACCCCCGCGCGCGGCCGCGACCGACCGCGCTGAGGGCACCGGCACCAGCACGACCGACGTCGACCGACCGGCGCGACCGAGGCCACCCGATCCGTGCGGTGGTACGCGTCCGTTCCCGGCCGCGACTTCGATCGCCGACCCCACCGCGCGGGCGAGGAGTAGCCCGAGCGGAGCCGCCAGATCGCGGCGGCCGCGCTCTTTGTAAGCCAGCAGCGCCGCCCGTAGCGCGCCGTCGTACCCGCCGGCCGCCCACCCGAGCGCGGCCGGCGGCCCGGCGCGCTGGGGCCGGCCCGGCGGCAGGCAGTGCCGGCACAGCGGGCCCGTAGCGTGCCCGCACCCCACGCAGCGGCGGGGCAGGACGAGATCGGCCAGGGCGGCAAACGCGGACATGACCCCACGATGGCCCGGCCGACCGAGCCCGGTCTCCCCAACCGGCTCGGCTGGGGACCGCCGGCAAGATCGGATTCGAGCGTGTGGACAACCGTCGCGCCACCGGCCGAACTGGTAGGGCGCTAGCCGAGGTACACCGGTTTGCGTCCGGGCGTCTGGCCGGTGGACGGCCCTGGACTCACCCACTGGCTGCCACTTTGCTTCCAGACATAGCCGTTGGCCGATAGCCAGACGTTGGCCGCGGTGGTCACGGTCACGCTGTCCGGCGCCACCGCCAGGTTGCCGATGCCGTTGTTCGTCCACTCGGTGCCGTCGACGCCGGTCTCGAAGGTCTTGCCTTCAGTCGTGCCCGAGAACGTGCCGATCGCGAACAGCTTCAGCGAGTCGAGCCAGCCCACGTCCGTGACCACGACGCCCTTCGGGCTGATCGGGACCAGGGTGTCGATGCGCACCTGGCCGGCCCCGCGGATGATCGAGCCCACGTAGAGCTGGGCCGACGCGGCCGTCGCCCCCGACACCACGATCGCGACGCGCGAGCCCTCGGGACTGAGCCGAAGCGCCAGGACGCGGCCGCCGCCGGACACCGCTGGGATCGGCACCTTGGTCGTGCCGACCTTGGCGCCGATGGTCACCCGGTAGACCTGAGGCCCGTCGCCGATCCACACTTCGTCCAGACCGGGCGCGAAGGCGGGTCGCGACAGCTCGCCGATCACTGACGTGGTCCGCAGCCCGGCGGACTGGCTGCCGACTGCCAACTGGGCGTGCGGGCCCGACCCCTCGACGGCGCCGACGAGAAGCTCACCGGTGTGAGCGGATCGATGCACCGCGATCGAGGTGAGGAACGGGCTGCCGGAGCCGAGCGGACCGGACAGCCGCTTGCCGTCCTCGGTGCGGATCGCGCCATCGGAGTCGGACAGGTAGTAGACCGCCGGATCAGGAGGCGTCGGGCCGGTCGCCGCAGCGAAGTCGGACGCGGTGAACTTGTCGTCGGAGACCCGCGGGATGCTGACCGGCGTGCCGCCGTCAGTCAGCTGCACGGGACGGCCGGACAGCGTCTCGAGCAGGGTCTGGCTCACCTGCGCGGCCAGCCGGTTGCGCACACCCGCGGCGAGTTGGCTGCTGCCCGGGATCTCGATCCGGGTCGGCGTGCCGAGGGTGACTGTGATGTGCCGAGCGTCGGCCTGGGCCGGCAACGTGTCGGTGCTGACCGCATTCTGCAGCTCCGGTCGCGGCCCGTTGACCAGCTGGGTCAGCAGCCACTCGGCGACCTGCGTCCGGTCGTCGAGTGCGCTCCACCGTAGGTCGGGCACGAGGTGGTCCTCGGCCCCGTCGTAGAAGTACAGGACGTGCTGTTGGAACGTGGTGCGGAACTCGTCCTCAGTGAGCAGCAGGCCGTTGTGCAGCTGATCGATGCGGAACTGGCCGGCCACCTTCGCCAGCGTGAACGCGAAGGGCACCCGATCACCGCCCTCGCCCTGC
Source organism: uncultured Actinomycetota bacterium (assembly GCA_963764485.1). Taxonomy (GTDB): domain Bacteria; phylum Actinomycetota; class Actinomycetes; order Mycobacteriales; family Jatrophihabitantaceae; genus Jatrophihabitans. Next base: position 1,545,416 of record CAVXSM010000001.1, read on the forward strand.
GCGTCGAGCTGCGGGGTGTAGATGCCGTCGGCGTTGAGGGTGCCGAGCACCCGTCCGAAGACCGTGAGCGTGTGCTTGGTATCGCTATATGTGCCGACCGACTCGTCGGAGACGATCGTGGCCGTCGTGCCCGACCATCGGCTGCTCGCGGCCGAGGTGAGGAACGAGCGCGCCGCGGTGTGCGTGGTGGCGTCGATCGCGTTGGCGGCGAGGAACGCGGTGACGATGCTGCGCGCGCCGGCGTTGAGCGGCGGTCCGATCGTGGACTGGTTGTTGGGCGAGGACGCCTCGAGCGGCTCGACCGTCTGCGGGGCCGACGACGAGGGCACCCCGGTGCAGCCGGCCACGAGCAGGACGCACCCGAGCGCGGCCCGCGCTCCCCTCACCGCTCGTCCTCGTCGTCGTCGTCGCTCTCGTCCGGATCGAGCGGCAACGGCGAGTGCATCAGCGTGTGCCCCGCGCGCCGGGGCAGCGTCAGCCGGAACTGCGCCCCCCGGCCGCGCTCGCCCCAGGCCTGCAGCCAGCCGTCGTGCAGCCGGGCGTCCTCGAGCGAGATCGCCAGGCCCAGCCCGGTGCCACCCGTGAGCCGGCTGCGCGACGGGTCACCGCGCCAGAAACGGTTGAAGACGAGGGCCGACTGGCCCGGGCGCAGCCCCACGCCGTGATCGCGCACCGCGATCGCCACCGCGTCGTCGTCGTAGCCGACGGTGATCACGATGGGCTTACCTTCGCCGTGGTCGAGCGCATTGCCCACCAGGTTACGGAGGATGCGCTCGACCCGCCGCGCATCGACGTCGACGCTCACCGCCTCGTCAGGTGCGTGGATCACGATCTCGCTGCCGTGCCGTTCGGCCAGCATCCGGTTGGCCTCCACCGTCGACGCGACGATGCCGCGGATGTCGACCGGTTCCGATTCCAGGTTGGCCACGCCGGCGTCGTAGCGCGAGATCTCGAGCAGGTCGGTGAGCAGCGACTCGAACCGGTCGAGCTCGGCGTGCAGGAGCTCGGCCGCGCGCGCGAGCTCGGGCGGGAAGTCGGCCCGACTGGCGTGCAGGTACTCGGCCGCCATCCGGATCGTGGTCAGCGGCGTGCGCAGCTCGTGCGAGACGTCGCTGGTGAACCGTCGCTGCACGCGGGAGAGATCCTCGAGGCGCCGGATCTGGCGCTGCAGGCTGTCGGCCATGTCGTTGAACGACTGCCCGAGCCGGGCGATGTCGTCGCTGCCGCGGACGGTGATGCGCTTGGAGAGGTCACCGCTAGCCAGCCGGCTCGACGTCTCGGCCGCGACGCGCACCGGCAGCACGACCTGGCGGGTGACGATGAGGGTGATGGCGAGGACGAGGATGACCAGCGCCAGGCCGGCGATCAGCACGGTGCGCTGGATCAGCGCGATCGTCTGCTGCTCGGCGGTGAGCGGGAACAGGTAGTACAGCTCGAACTGGCCGCTGCGAGCCTGCACCGACTCGCCGACGATCAGCCCGCTCACCAGGTCGCTGGCCGACCCCGGCACCGGCACCGGCGCGTACTGCACGGCGATGTTGTTGTTCTGCACGACCGTCCGCAGCGCCTGCGGCAGCGCCGCGGCGGCCGGATCGGTGTCGGACCCGGTCGCTCCGGACACGATCACGATGGTGAAGCTGCCGGCGGTCGTGCCGCCGGCGGTGAGATCGGCCGAGATCTCCTGCCGGGCATCGGCCACCTCGGACACGACGCCGGCGTCGACGTCCTGCAGGACGCCACGCGCGATGCTGAGGCCGATCTTGGCCTGGTCGATCGCAGCGTCACGCTTGGCCCGCAGCACGCCCCCGGAGACCTTGTCGACGAGGAACACGCCGATGACGAGCACCACGAGGCCGGTGACGACCACGGTGGTGGCCCCGACCCGAAGCTGCAACGAGCGGCGCCAGGAATCGCCGGCCCGCACCATCAGCCGCCGGGCCCGCCCGGCGAGGTCGCGGGCCGCGGCGCGACCGGGCCGGGCCGGTACCGGCGTGGCGGCATCGGCCGGCGCACCGGTCATCGAGGTGCGCTCGCTCTTTCGCACCGACGGCGGCTCACGGCGGTCCGGCCTTGTAGCCGACCCCGCGGACGGTGAGCACGACCTCCGGCCGCTCCGGGTCGCGCTCGACCTTTGCGCGCAACCGCTGGACGTGCACATTGACGAGGCGGGTGTCGGCGGCGTGCCGGTAGCCCCACACCTGCTCGAGCAGCACCTCGCGGGTGAACACCTGACGCGGCTTGCGGGCCAGGGCGACGAGCAGATCGAACTCGAGCGGCGTGAGGGCGATCGCCGTGCCGGCCCGCCGCACCTGGTGCGCCTGCACGTCGATCTCGACCGGCGAGTCAGGTGGGCCGATCGACAGCGCCTCGCTGGCGCTGTCCTCGTGGTGGCGCAGCCGGGCCCGCATCCGGGCCACCAGCTCCTTCGGCTTGAACGGCTTCATGACGTAGTCGTCGGCGCCCGATTCCAGGCCCAACACGACATCGACGGTGTCGGTCTTGGCCGTGAGCATGATGATCGGGGTACCGCTTTCGGCCCGGATGGCACGGCAGACGTCGATCCCGGACATGCCGGGCAGCATCAGATCCAGCAGCACGATGTCCGGTTTCGTTTCGCGGAACGCCTGCAGCGCCCGCGAACCGTCGGCCACGAAGGCGGGCTCGAACTGATCGGTGCGCAGGACGATGCCGAGCATCTCGGCGAGCGCGGAGTCGTCGTCGACCACGAGAACGCGAGGTTTCACCGGCCCATCGTGTCATCTCGGAGCGCGGGACGCGGGGACGCGGGCACCACCGGTCCCTCTACAGGCCAAGATGGGCACGATCATGTACCGATGCGCGAGGAGGAGGTGGGCATGACCCGGCCGGCTCCAGCGCCGATGCGGCCCCTCGGCGTCGCCGAGATCCTCGACGGCGCGGTGCGTCTCGTGCGCGGCAATGCCCGGGCCGTGCTGGCGGTGTCCGTCCCCTTCGCCGTGCTCCGGGCCGGCCTGGCCGCGGTCGTGCAGTACGGCGCGATCGACTCGCGCAACGCCGCGACCGTGGCCGCGATCGGCACGCTGTTGCTGGCGCTCGGCCTCGGCGTCGTGCTCACCGGCCTGCTGGCCCCGCTGTTCAGCGGCGCCCTGCTCGGTGTGCGGCTCGATGCCGGTGCGTCGCTGAAACGCGCCCGCGGCAGCGTGTGGGCGCTCGTCGTGCTCGCCGTGGTGGTGACCGTGGCCGAGGGCGCCGGGGTCGCGCTGTGCGTGGTCGGCGGCGTGTGGCTGTGGGGCGTGTGGGCGGTAGCCGCGCCGGCGCTCGTGCTCGAACGCACCGGCCTGCGCGGCGCGTTGAGCCGGTCGTTCCAGATCGTCCAAGGGGCGTTCTGGCGGACGTGGGGCATCCGCGCGCTGGGCTGGGTGCTGACCAGCGTGCTGGGGCTGTTCGTCGGGCTGCCGTTCGAGCTGCTGGCCGCCTCCCTCACCGGCTCGGACATCCTCAGCCCGACCGGCGGGATCACCAATCCGGCGCTCTACGTGACGATCGTGTCCATCGGGGCGGTGATCTCGGCCGCGGTGCTGGGGCCGATCGCAGCGGCGATCGACGTGCTGCTCTACACCGATCTGCGGATGCGCCGCGAGGGCATGGACATCGTCCTCGCGCTGCCCGCTCCACCGGCCGCGTCCGGCCCGGCTCCCGCCGTCGCCGCATGGTGATCCTGGGGTGGCCGGTGGCCGGCGCGATCGGGGCCGACGGCGGGGCGGTCACCGGTGACGCCGCGCGCCGGGCCGCCCGCGCCGAACTCGCCCACCGCGAGTATCACCGCGACGACCCCGGCCTGCGCGATCGGGCGCTGCACTGGCTGGGGCAGCACCTCGAGCGGCTGCTCAGCGGATCGGGCGGCGCCCATGCGCTGCTGGTGCTGCTGGTGCTGCTGCTCGCCGTCGGCATCATCCTGGCCCTTCGGGTGGGCGTCCCGGGCCGGACGAGCCGGGTCGCGGCGGGGGGCGACGTCGACCACCTGGCCCCGGTCGTGGCCCGCGACCACCGCCGCATCGCCGCCGAGTTCGCAGCCGCGGGGCGCCGGGCCGAGGCCGTCCGCGAGTGGCTGCGCGCGGCGGTGGCCACGATCGAGGAGCGGGGCGTGCTCCCACCCCGGCCCGGCCGCACCGGCGCGGCCACCGCGCGCGAGGCCGGGCCGCTGCTGCCGGCGGCGGCCGCGCCCTTGCGGGCTGCGACCACCGCGTTCGACGAGATCTGGTTCGGCGGCCGCCCGGCCACCGACGCCGACGTCGAGCAGGCGCGTCTGGCGGCCGACGCCGCCCGCTCGGCCCGCGTCGCTGCGGGGGACCCGGCCGGCCTGGCGGTGCCCACATGATCCGCCGATGACTACGACCGAGGTCGTCCCGTCCGCCCTCGTCCGCCCCTGGTGGGGACGGGCGAGGTTCTGGCTCGCGCTGGCGGCGGTGGCAGTCGTGGGGGCCGCGCTCGTCGGCACCCTCGGCAACGGACCCGGCCGCCCGCTGGATCCGGCGTCGGCCCACAAGAACGGCAGCAAGGCGCTGGTCCGGCTGCTCACCCGCTACGGCGCCACGGTCACGACCACGACGAGCTGGACCACCGCGATCAGCCGCGCCGATCACGAGGGCGCCGCCGACGGGGTCATCGTCGTGACCGCGCCCGATGACTACTCGGGCGCGGCCCTGGCCGCTCTCTCGCACTCGGCTTCGGTGGCCCGGCTCGTCCTCGTCCAGCCGGGCGAACGGGCCTTGGCTGCGGCTGCTCCCGGCGTCGAGCTGGCGGGCGGGGGTTTCAGCTCGCTGCCCGCCTGTGCCGACCGCGGAGCGTCGGCCGCCGGCGCGGTCGCGTTCCCGTCCGGCACCCGTGCGTACTCCCCCGGCACTTCGGCCACGGCGTGTTTCGGCGGAGCGTTCGTGACCGAGACGCGCCTAGGCATTCTGGGCTCGGGCGATCTGCTGCGCAATGACCATCTCGCCGCGCCGGGCGTGGCCGCGCTCGACCTCAACGCGATCACTGACAGCGGCCGGATCAGCAACGTCGTCTGGCTCTCGCCCGGAGCGGACGCCACGGGGGCGGGGGCGGTGTCGATCTGGGACCTGTTCCCGGCGGGGGCGTATCGAGCGTTCTGGTGGACGCTCGTGCTCGGTGCGCTCGTGGCGCTGTGGCGCGGGCGCCGGCTCGGGGGAACTGTCGCCGAGCCGTTGCCGGTCATCGTCCGCTCGGTCGAGGTCGTCGAGGGGCAGGGTCGCCTCTACGCCCGCGCCGGGGCCCGCGACCGCGCCGCCGCCGCGTTGCGCAACGGCGCGACCGCCCGGCTCGGGGCGCGGTTGGGATTGCCGCGGGGCACGCCGGCCGAGCCGGTCGCGGTCGCCGCCGCCGCGCTCGTCGGACGCCCGGCGGCCGACGTCGTCGCGGTCCTGGCCGGCCCGGTGCCGGCCGACGACGCCGGTCTGCACCGCCTGGCCCAGGACCTGGACACAGTGGAGTCCGCCGTCATTGGCGGATCGGCAGGAGGGACGACACCTCAGTGAGTACGCCACGAGACGGGTTGATCAGGCTGCGGGCCGAGGTCGGCAAGGCGGTGGTCGGGCAGGACGCCGCCGTCACCGGGCTGCTCATCGGCCTGCTGTGCCGCGGGCACGTCCTCATCGAGGGCGTCCCCGGTGTGGCCAAGACGCTGCTGGTGCGGGCGCTGGCCGCCGCCCTCGAGCTCAAGACGACCCGGATCCAGTTCACCGCCGACCTGATGCCCGGTGACGTCACGGGGTCGTTGATCTACGACACCGGGACGAGCCGGTTCGTCTTCCGCGAGGGGCCGGTCTTCACCAATCTGCTGCTGGCCGACGAGATCAACCGCACCCCGCCGAAGACCCAGTCGGCCCTGCTCGAGGCGATGGAGGAACGGCAGGTGTCGGTCGACGGGTCCCCCCGTCCGTTGCCCGATCCGTTCTGCGTGATCGCGACGCAGAACCCGGTGGAGTACGAGGGCACCTACCCGTTGCCGGAGGCGCAGCTCGACCGCTTCCTGATCAAGGTCACCATGCCGTTGCCCGACCGTGACACCGAGATCCGGGTGCTGGCTGCGCACGCCGGCGGCTTCGACCCGCGCGATCTCGCCGCGGCCGGGGTCGGCCCGGTGGCGTCGGCGGCCGATCTCACCGCGGCGGTGGCCGACGTCCGGCGGGTGCGGATCGATCCGGCCATCCTCGGCTACATCGTCGAGCTGGCCCGGGCCACCCGGAGCGCGCCGTCGGCGGCCCTCGGGGTCTCGCCGCGCGGCGCCACCGCCCTGCTCGCCACGTCGCGCGCGTGGGCCTGGCTGTCCGGACGGGAGTTCGTGACCCCGGACGACGTGCAGTCCCTGGCCCGGCCGACCTTCCGGCACCGGATCCAGCTGCGGCCCGAGGCCGAGCTCGAGGGCGTCACCGCGGACGGCGTGCTCGAGACCGTCCTCTCCTCTGTCCCCGTCCCGCGGTAAATGGTCCTCACCGGCCGGCTCGTCGCGCTGGCGGGCCTCGGGCTGCTGCTGGCGGCGTGGTCGGCCGCCGCGCTGCTGGTCTTCGCCGGGGTGCTGGCTGCGGCTACGGTGCTGGACCTCGCGCTGGCCGGCCGGATCGCCGGGCTGCGGCTGAGCCGCGACCGCAGCGGACCGGTGCGGCTGACCGAGCGGGGCGAGACGGTGTTGACGATCGTGAACGGCGGCCGCCGATCGTTGCGGGCGCTGGTGCGCGACGCCTGGGTGCCGTCGGCCGGCGCGACCCCGCGCCGCCAGTCGGTGGTCGTGCCGCCGGGCGAGCGGCGGCGCGTGGTCACCGCGCTCGTGCCCACCCGGCGCGGTGAGCGGCGGACCGATCGCGTGACGATCCGCTCGCACGGCCCCCTCGGGCTCGCGGCCCGGCAGCGGCGGCTGGCCGCGCCGGGCACGATCCAGGTATTGCCGGCCTTCGCGTCGCGCCGGTTCCTGCCCGAGAAGCTGTCGCGGCTGCGCCAGATCGACGGGGCCGTGCTCGTGCGCCGGCGCGGCCAGGGCACCGAGTTCGACTCGCTGCGCACCTACGTGATCGGCGACGACGTCCGCGCCATCGACTGGCGGGCCACGGCGCGGTCGCGCGACCTGGTCGTGCGCACGTGGCGGCCGGAGCGCGACCGGCACATCGTCCTGGCCATCGACACCGGCCGCTCGTCGGCCGCTCGGCTGGGCGACGAACCCCGTCTCGACGCCGCACTCGACGCCGCACTGCTGCTCGGCGCCCTGGCGGCGCGGGCCGGCGACCGGGTCGCGCTCGTCGCCGCCGACACCGCCGTCCGGGCGCGGCTCGGCCTGGCCGCCGGTCGGGACGTGCTGCCGCGGCTCGTCGGGGCGCTCGCCCCACTGGAACCGGCACTGGTCGAGACCGATCCGCAACTGCTCGCCGCCGAGGTCCTGCGCCAGGTGTCGAAGCGGTCGCTGGTCGTGCTGTTCAGCTCACTCGACACCGCAGCCGACACCGGTCTGCTGCCGGCCGCCCGCGCGCTGGTGGCCCGGCACGAGGTGGTGGTCGCGTCCGCGGCCGATCCGGCCCTCGCCCGGCTGGCCGCCGCCCGCGCGGACCCGGCCGATGTTTACGGCGCTGCGGCCGCCGAACTGACCATCGCGCGGCGGACCGCCCTGGTCGAGCAGCTGGGCCGGATGGGTGCGCACGTCGTTGACGCCGACACCGACGTCTTCGCCTCGAAGGTCGCGGACGCCTACCTCGACCTCAAAGCGGCCGGACGCCTGTGACGTGGCCGCGCTGCGGCGCGACACGCCGGCGAAATCGCCGCAGCGGGGCCAACAATCAGGCGACCGGGGTGACGGCTTCGCGCTCGTCGGCGCGCAGGTCGCCGGTGGCCCCGGCCCGCACCCCGCGCCGGCCGAGGACGATCACGTAGGCCAGGAACCCGGCCTCGGCGACCGCACCGATGCCGATGCGGGTCCAGGTCGGTAGGCCGGACGGCGTCACGAACGCCTCAATGACCCCGGAGACGAGCAGCACGCCGGCCAGCCCGAGGGCGACGACCCCGGCGGCGCGGCCGGCCTCGGCCAGCGATTGCGCCCGCGGCAGCCGTCCGGGCGCGACCCAGGCCCAGCCCGTCCGCAACCCGATCCCGCCGGCGACGAACACCGCGCTCAGCTCGAGCATCCCGTGCGGGAGCAGCAGACCGAACAGCACGGTGCCCTTGCCGGCGCCGAGCATGATCCCGCCGACCAGTCCGACGTTCACGGTGTTCTGCCACAGCACGTAGAGCGTGCCGATCAGCGTCACCCCGAGGAACAGCGCCATGGCCGCGACGAGCGCGTTGTTCGTCCAGACCTGGGCGGCGAACGACCGGGCCGGGTGCTCGGAGTAGTAGTCGCGGAAATCGTGATCGACGAGTTGGTGGACCTGGTTGCCCGGCAGCACGCGGTGGATGCGTTCGGGGTGGGCGCGCAGCCACAGCATCATCGACGCCGAGACGCCGATGCTGGCCACCGCGGTGCCGACCGACCAGCGCCAGGTGCGGTAGACGGTCACCGGGAAGTCGACGGTGAGGCCGCGAGCGAGGGCAGCCCACCCGCGGACCCGTGGCGGTCCGAGCGCCGCGGCCCGACCGCGGGCCAGCAACCGCGACAACCGGGCGATCAGCTGCGGCTCGGGCGCCCGGGTCTGCACGAGCGACAGGTGCGTGGCGACCTGGCGGTACAGGGCGACAAGCTCATCGGCTTCCGCGCCGTCGAGGCGGCGCCGGCCAGCTAGGTCGTCCAGGCGCTGCCATTCGCGGGTGTGCGCGGCGATGAAGGTGTCGAGGTCCACGGTGCGGCGAAGTCTATGGCGGCGCGACGATCTACAGTGCGCCAATGCAACCGAGCGGTCCGGCCCTGGTCTCGGGCGAGGGCGTCCGGCTCGCGTTGTCGCCGGCCGGGGTCGGCTCCCGGGTGATCGCGGCCGCCCTGGACGCGGCCCTGCAGGCGCTGGCCCTGTTCCTGCTGGCCCTGCTCGACGTCGAGCTGGTCGGCAGCGCCGACGGCGCCGCCCTCGCTGCGGTCATCCTGGTCGAGGTCATCCTGGTCGTCGCCGGCTATCCGATCCTGGCCGAGTGGCTGACCCGCGGGCGCACCGTCGGCAAGGCCGCGATGGGCTTGCGCGTGGTACGCGACGACGGCGGACCGATCGGCCTGCGCCAAGCGGTCGTGCGCGGGCTGGCCGGACTCATCCTCGAGAAGCCCGGGTTGGCCGCGCCGCTGACCACGATCGCCGGGCTCGTCACGCTGAGCAGCAGTGCGCGCGAGAAGCGGATCGGCGACATGATGGCCGGCACGGTCGTCCTCAACGAGCGGTCGGCGCCGCAGTCGCTCGCGCCGCTGCCGAACTGGGTGCCCGTGCCGCTGCAGCCGTGGGTGTTGTCGGCCGACCTGCACCGCCTCGATGACCGGTTGGCGCTCAGCGCGCGCCAATTCATCAGCCGCGCCCACTCGATGACCCCGGCCGCGCAGGTCGCGCTGGGCGAGGATCTGCGCCGTCGCGTGCTGACCGTGATCGCCCCGCCGCCGCCACCCGGCACGCCGACGCCGGTGCTGCTCATGAGCGTGCTGGCCGAACGGCGGCGCCGGGCGCCCGGTGGTCCGGCTTTGCCGTCGCCACCGGTACCGCCTTCGTCGCCACCGCTACCGCCTTCGCCGCTCCAACCCCCGTCCGCGCCGCGCCCGCCGACCGACGACTCGCCGTTCGCGCCGCCGCGCTGACGCTCGCGGGCGGTGATCATCCGGCTGCTCTGAGTCACCTCACACTGACCCGACATACGCCCTGGTACGGATGTGTCATCCCATTCCGCCCATCAGGAGGCTGTCCGTGCGCAGAGTCGGATTGACGCTCTTCACCATCGCCGCCACAACCGCCGCGGTGATCATCGGCATGCCGGCGGCCAACGCCGCGGCGGTCAACTACGTCGCGCTCGGCGATTCCTACGCATCCGGTGTCGGCTCGGGCAGCTACACGAGCGAGAGCGGCAGCTGTCTGCGCAGCACGCTCGCCTACTCGCAGCTGTGGGCCAACAGTCACGCCCCGGCGTCCTACCGCTCGGTCGCCTGCTCCGGTGCGAAGACCACCGATGTCAACGCCAACCAGCTCTCGGCGCTCAGCTCGTCCACCACGCTCGTCAGCATCACCATCGGTGGCAACGACGTGGGTTTCTCCGGCGTGATGGAGGACTGCGTCCTCTACAGCACCGACACCTGCGTCAGCGAGGTGAACGCGGCCGAGAACACGGCCCGCACCCAGCTGCCGGGGTGGCTCGACACCACCTACAACGGCATCCACAGCCGTTCGCCGAACGCGCGCGTCGTGGTGGTCGACTACCCGCGCTTCTATCACGACCTGTGGTACTGCGTCGGCCTCAGCTCCACCGACCGCAACAAGATCAACGAGGGCGCGGACGTGCTGGACGGCGTCATCTCGGCCGCCGCGGCGCGGCACGGCTTCCAGTTCGCCGACGTCCGGTCGGCCTTCGCGAACGGACACGAGATCTGCGACGGCTCGTCGTCGTGGCTGCACTCCATCGACTGGAGCAACATCACCCAGTCGTATCACCCGACGGCCTCGGGCCAGTCCGGCGGCTACCTGCCGGCCTTTACCGCCAAGGCCGGCTGAGCCGATTCAGCCAGCGACCCGCGTCGCGGTTCCGACCGCGGCGCGGGTCGTTTTGTGCCAGCCCGTTGCCGCTCCGCACGCCTGATGCCAGGCTGGCCGCGATTCCGGCAACCGGGAGCGAGTTTGGCCAGCACCGTCGACCCACCGCGCAGCCGCGCCGCCCTGGCCGGTGTGCTGCTGCTCGGCTGCGCCGTGGCAGTAGGGCTCGGGGTCTATGGTCGCGGCCACGGGCACCGTCGCCCGATATTCGTGGTCGGGTTCTCGGGGGTCATCCAGTTCAAGGTCTGGTTGGCCACCGCGGCGCTCGTGCTCGTCCTGGTGCAGGTGCTCACCGCGCTGTGGATGTGGGGCCGACTGCCCGGTGCCGGAAGCGCGCCCCGCTGGGTCGCACCGATCCACAGATGGAGCGGCACGATCGCGTTCGTGGCCCTGATCCCGGTCGCGCTCAACTGTCTGCTCACCTTCGGCTTCGAGAGCGCCTCGACGCGTGTGGTGGCGCACAGCGTCGCCGGCTGCGCGTTCTACGGCGCGTACGCGGCGAAGATGCTCGGTCTGCGGATACGCGGCCTGCCGGGCTGGACGCTGCCGGTGCTGGGCGGACTCGTGTTCACGTCCATCGTCGTGCTGTGGCTGACGTCGGCGCTGTGGTTCTTCGGACTGAATCAGCCACTGACATGACCGAGAACAAACTGAGTCGGCGCGCCGCCCTCGGCGCTGCGGGTGCCATCGTGGCGGGAGGTGTGGCGGGCTACGCCGCCGGCCGCAACACCGACGCGGCCAAGGCGAACCCGCCCAGCGCGGGTGGCGCGCAGTCCGGTGGGTACGGCAGTCCGGCGGGCGGCTCCGGCGGCAAGGCCCTCGCCAGGGTCGACGCGATTCCGGACGGCGGCGGGGTGATCGTCGGCGACGTGGTCGTCACACGCACCGGGCTGGATGTGCACGCGTTCTCGGCCACCTGCACGCATCAGGGCTGTCACGTCAACAAGGTCAGCGGCGGAAGGATCGAATGCCCCTGTCACTTCAGCAAGTTCAGCGCGACGACCGGCGCCGTCGTCGGCGGGCCGGCACCGTTGCCGCTGCCGGCGGTCGCAGTGACCGTGCGGAACGGGGAGGTGTTCCGAACGTGAGGCTGTTCGCCCTGCTACCCACCGTTGTCTGGCTGCTCGCCGTCGGTTTCGCCATCGGCGTCCTCATAGCCCTGCGTTAACTGGCGGTGCCGCTGGTACCCGAAGGCAACAGCGGCACCTGCAGCGGGTCTCCTAGTAGCGGTAGTGCTCGGGCTTGTACGGGCCGGCGACGTCTACGCCGATGTAGGCGGCCTGCTCCTTGCTGAGCTGGGTCAGCTTCGCGCCGACGGCGTCGAGGTGCAGCCGGGCGACCTTCTCGTCCAGGTGCTTGGGCAGCGTGGTGACGGTGGGCTTGCCGTCGACCAGGTACGCATCCTTGTTCTTGTGCATCTCGATCTGGGCGATCGTCTGGTTGGAGAACGACGCGCTCATCACGAAGCTCGGGTGGCCGGTGGCGTTGCCGAGGTTCAGCAGGCGACCTTCGCTCAGCACGATGATCGAGTGGCCGTCGGCGAACTTCCACTCGTGCACCTGCGGCTTGACCTCGATCTTCTGGATGCCCGGGGTGCTGGCCAGGCCGGCCATGTCGATCTCGTTGTCGAAGTGGCCGATGTTGCCGACGATCGCCTGGTGCTTCATCTTGGCCATGTCCTCGGCCATGATGATGTCCTTGTTGCCGGTCGTGGTGATGAAGATGTCGGCCTTGCCGATGACGTCCTCGAGCGTGACGACCTCGAGCCCGTCCATCGCCGCCTGCAGTGCGCAGATCGGGTCGACCTCGGTGATGACGACGCGGGCGCCCTGGCCGCGCAGCGACTCGACCGAGCCCTTGCCAACGTCGCCGTAGCCGCAAACCACGGCGAGCTTGCCGGCGATCATGACGTCGGTGCCGCGATTGATGCCGTCGATCAGCGAGTGGCGGCAGCCGTACTTGTTGTCGAACTTGCTCTTGGTAACCGAGTCGTTGACGTTGATCGCCGGGAAGAGCAGCGTGCCGGCCTTCTCGAACTCGTACAGGCGATGGACGCCGGTGGTGGTCTCTTCGGTGACGCCGATGATGTTGGCGCCCATCCGGGTGTACTTGCCCGGGTGCTCGGCCAGTGAGCGGCGCAGCGTCTCGAGGATGATCGTGTATTCCTCGGAGTCGTTCTCGTCGGCCTGCGGAACCACGCCGGCGGCCTCGTACTCGGTGCCCATGTGGATCAGCAGGGTGGCGTCACCACCGTCGTCGACGATGGAGTCCGGGCCGGTGCCGTCGGGCCAGGTGAGCATCTGCTCGGTGCACCACCAGTAATCCTCGAGGGTCTCGCCCTTCCAGGCGAACACCGGGATGCCCTGCGGGTTCTCGGGGGTGCCGTTCTTGCCGACGACGATCGCGGCGGCCGCGTGGTCCTGGGTGGAGAAGATGTTGCAGCTGACCCAGCGGACGTCCGCGCCGAGGGCCGCGAGCGTCTCGATGAGGACGGCGGTCTGCACGGTCATGTGCAGCGAGCCGGCGACCTTCTTGCCCTTCAGTGGCTGGCTGGGGCCGAACTCGCGACGCAGCGCCATCAGGCCCGGCATCTCGTGCTCGGCGAGCTCGATCTCCTTGCGGCCGAACGTGGCCAGCGACAGGTCGGCGACCTTGAAGTCGGTGACGCTGCCGGCCGAGTCGGGGGTCAGGGTGATGCTCACGTGCTCTCCTTCGGATGAGGTCTGCCCGGGCGTTTGGTACTGGGCGGGTACTTGCGGCGGGGTGCTGTCGGGCGTGGCCAGCCGGCGATAGATACCGGCCTCGGGTGGTGCGGCCGAACGGTGGATCGGACCGAACCAGTCGTCGACGGCTCGGGCGAGCTGCGGATCGGTACGCATCCGTAGCTCGAAGACGATGTCGGTGATGCCGAGCTGGTGACCGTCGATGAGCTCGCGCAGGCGCTGCAACCGCTCGATCTGGCGGGGTCCGTAGTGCCGGTGCCCACCCGGTGTGCGCAGCGCGGCGACGAGGCCGGCCTGCTCGAGGTAGCGCAGCATCCGCTGCGACCAACCGGTCGCCTCGGCTGCCTCGTGAATGGTCAAAGACTGCATCGCAGCAGAATCTACCACGATCGTGTCAGATTTGCCGGGCGGGTGGCAACGCCGGACGACGCCACGGCGCAGCCCCGTCCCGAGTCAACTCACCCGGGGGGCTGCGGTTCTGTCCCGGGGCGGGCGACGAAGGCCACCCCGTGCCCGGCCACGGCCACGGCGGTTGTGGCGGGAACGAACGCGGCGGTCCCAGGGGTGATCGCCACCCGGTCTGCACCCGGGGCCACCTGCTCGCCGCCGCCCGGCCCGGTCGTCGTCGACGTGATGCGCACGGCGCCGGCGGTACACAGGACGATCTTCGGCGTACCGGCCGGCAGGACGTAGTCGAGCTCACCGCCCTCGTCCAGGGCGAAGAGCCGGAAATCCGGCACCGGGACGGCGAAGAACAGACCGGTCCGCGGCCAGCGCGGCTCGGCGAGTTCGCTGAAGTCGGTGATCGCGAGCAGTTCGTCGACGTCGACATGCTTGGGCGTCAGCCCGCAGCGCAGCACGTTGTCGCTGTTGGCCATCACCTCGACGCCGCTGCCGCGCAGGTAGGCATGCACCGTCCCGGCGCCGAGGTACATCGCCTCCCCCGGCGCCAGCAGCACATGATTGAGCAGCAGGGTGAGCACCGCCCCGATGTCGCCGGGGAAGTCTTCGGTGGCCAGCCGCGCGCCGTGCAACGGTCCGTCGGTGGCGCCGGCGCTACGGCGGCCCAGGGCCGCCACCAAAGGCGCCGGATCCGGATGCGTGAGCAGCGCGGTGAAGGCCGCACGCAGCGGATCCGGGCCGCGCAGCAGATCGGCGACGAAGCCGAGCTCGGGCAGCTCCAACTCGTCGAGCAGGGCCAGCGTCTCGGCGACTGGGCGGAAGCCGCACACCGCCTCGAACGGCGTCAGCGCGCACAAGAGCTCCGGCTTGTGGTTCGGGTCGCGGTAGTTGCGCTCGGGTGATTCGAGGGCGAGGCCGGCCGCGTTCTCGCGGGCGAAGCCGGCCTGCGCCTGCGCGCGCGTCGGGTGCACCTGCATCGACAGGGCCTGGTCAGCGGCCAGGATCTTGAGCAGGAACGGCAGCTGCGGGCCGAACCGCTCGACGACGTCGGGGCCGAGCAACTCGGACGGGTTCTCGGCGATCAGCACGTCGAGGGTGGTGCCGGCGATGGTCGATGGGTCGTCCCGATGCGCACCGAACCACAACTCGGCGATCGGCTGCCCGTCCGGCGGCCGGTCAAGCAGCTGCTGGATCACCGTCCGTGATCCCCAGGCGTAGGGACGCAGCACGCCCTCCAGCGCGGCGACGGCCGGCGGGTTTCTCATCCGCGGTCGAGATCGGGCTCGAGGTAGATCACCCGCGCCGACGGGACGCTCGCGCGGACCCGGCTCTCGGCGTCGTTGATCGCCTGCGCGATCTGCGGCAGCGTGGCGCCGGCCGGCATGGCCAGCTTCGCGCCGACGAGTAGTTCGTCCGGGCCGAGATGCATCGTCCGCAGATGGATGATCCGCTCGATCCCCGGCCCGGTCAGACCGGTCTCGATCCGAGCGAGATCGGCCGGTGCAGCCGACTCGCCCACCAGCAAGCTCTTGGTCTCGATGACGAGCACGGCGGCGACACTGATGAGCAAGGCCCCGATCGCGGTGGTCCCGATGCCGTCCCAGACCGATTCGTCGGTGAGGACGGCGAGGCCGACCCCGGCCAGCGCGAACACCAGCCCGATCAGCGCCGCCACGTCCTCGAGCAGCACGACCGGCAGCTCCGGATTCTTGGCGTGCCGAATGAACCCGATCCACGAGTCGCCGCCCTTGACGTGCTTCGACTCGATGATCGCGGTGCGCAGCGAGAACGACTCCAAACCGATGGCGACGGCGAGCACGATGATCGCGACCACGGCGCTGTCCAAGTGGTGCGGGTGCCGGATCTTCTCCACGCCCTCGTACAGCGCGAACAACCCGCCGGCCGAGAACAGCATCAGCGCGACCAGGAAGCCGTACACGTAGCGGTCGCGGCCGAAGCCGAACGGATGCTGAGGCGTGGCCGCGCGCCGGGCCGACTTGCCACCGCGCAGCAGCAGTCCCTGGTTGCCGGAGTCGACCACCGAGTGCACGCCCTCGGCCAGCATCGAGGCCGAACCGGTGATGGCGAACGCGATGAACTTGATCACCGCGATCCCCAGATTGGCACCGAGCGCCGCGATGATGGCCTTCGAACCGCCGGACGCGCTCATGTCAGTGCGCCCGCTCGGCCGGGCCGGGTGACCCGGGATCGAGACCGAGGCCGAGCGCAAGATAGGCCGCGGTGAACTCGCCGAAGGCGGCCGCCGCGGCGAAGCGGGCGAGCGGGTCGCCGTTGGGGACGTCGACGCTGGACGAGACGAGACCGAGATTTGCCGCCAAATCGTGCAGCGCCCGCGCGGCCCGGCGGGCGGCGACCTCGTCGAGCTGGATCTGCGCGTCGGAGCGGTCACCGAGCAAGGTGTCGTCGGCCGAACCGTCGTCGCCGACGACCAGCAGCCGCGGCCGCATCGCCTCCGGCTCGTCGACCCGATCGCGGAAGAAGTCCTCGGCGACACCCGGCCGGCCGCCGCGCAGCAACGAGCCGGCCCGCCCCACGCCGTCGGGCAGCGACACCGACACCGAGGTAACACCGGCGAACTGCTGCAGGGCGTCGGAGATCGCGCGGGCCGCCACGCCGGCCAGGGCGCCGGCCCCGGCGATCAGCGGGATGGCATGGGCGAACTCGATCGCCAGCGCCTTGGCCGGATTGACGAAGCCGTCGTTGTCCGGCTTGCAGGCCTCGGCCTTGTCGTCGAGGGCGTCGGCGACCTCGATGAGCAGGCCGGACGGGATCGGGTTGACGCCGAGCGCATCGAGTGCCTGCAGCAACGGCGTGAGCACCGACCAGCGGGCCGCGCGCGGATGCAGGTCGCGCGGCAACTCGTGCAGCGGCGAGCGCCCGGCGGCTGCGGCGACCTGGCTACCGGCCGGGGCGACCACCGCCATCGCCAGGCCGCGCCGGGCCCCCTGCGTCGCGAGCTCGGCCAGCCGCGGATGGCGTCCGTCGACCGAGCCGATCAGCAAGGCGTCCGCCGGGCCGGCCCACCGTGGCAGCTCGACGCCGTGCCAGGTGAGCGCCGGCGTCCGCGTACAGCTCAGCCGGGTGATCAGGCGTGAGCCGGCCGAGGGGGCCGAATCGGTGGCGACCAGCATGGCCCGCGGCATGTCCCCGCCGCGCAGCCGCTCGACGCCGAAGTCGCCGACGGTCTCGACGGCGCGCCGCACTTGGGCACCCGCCGTCGCGAGCGCGTAAAGCAGGCGCTGCTCGTCGCGGCGCTCGAGCAGGGCGACGTCGTCGAGCAGGCCCTCGTCGAACGCGCTCACGACTACCGGCTCCCGCGAGAGGTCATCGCGCGTGGGCCGCGACGCCGATGCCGTTGGGTCCGGGGACAGCCTCATCCAGCAGCAGCACCGGAATGCCGTCGTCGATGGGGAACGCGGACTCGCAGCTGGTGCAGACGAGAACGTTCACGCCGGCCCGCGTGTCTTCGCGCAGGGGCGCGTGGTCATCGCTGGGGCAGGCGAGCAGGTCCAGCAGCTCGGGGTCGATCGGCATCAGGTCTCCTCAGGCTCGGCCGCGGATCGCCGCGAGCGCCTCGTCGCGCACCGCCGCCATGGCGTCGGTCGTGGGGCCTTCGACGTTGAGGCGCAGCAGCGGCTCGGTGTTGGACGCTCGGATGTTGAACCAGGTGCCGTCGGGCAGCTGGATGGTGAGCCCGTCCAGCTCGTCGATCTCGGTGGCGCGGCCGGCGAAGGCGGCGCGCACGGCCTCGACCCGCGCGACCTGGTCGTCGACGGTCGAGTTGATCTCGCCCGAGGCGTGGTACCGGGAGAACTCGGCGGTGAGGTCGGCCAGCGTGCCCGGCTGCTCCCCCAGCGCGGCGAGAACGTGCAACGCGGCCAGCATGCCGGTGTCGGCGAACCAGAAGTCGCGGAAGTAGTAGTGCGCCGAGTGCTCGCCGCCGAAGACGGCGTTGACCTTCGCCATCTCGCCCTTGATGAACGAGTGGCCGACCCGGGTGCGGATCGGCACGCCCCCGTGCTCGCGGACGATCTCGGGCACCGCGTGCGAGGTGATCAGGTTGTGGATCACGGCGCTGCCCGGCGACTTCGCGAGTTCGCGCGTCGCGACCAGCGCGGTGATGGCGCTGGGCGAGACCGGGTCACCGGCGCCGTCGACGATGAAACAGCGGTCGGCGTCGCCGTCGAACGCGATCCCGATGTCGGCGGCCTCGGCGACCACCGCGCGTTGCAGATCCACGATGTTGGCCGGGTCGAGCGGGTTCGCCTCGTGGTTGGGAAAGGATCCGTCCAACTCGAAGTACAGCGGCACGATCGTGAGCGGCAATGCCGGCAGGATGTCGTCGCCCAGGACCGCCGGCACCGTGTAGCCACCCATGCCGTTGCCGGCGTCGATGACCACCTTCAGCGGCCGGATTCCGGACAGGTCGACCAGGCCGCGCAGGTACTCGGCGTACAGGCGGAGCAGGTCGACCTGCTCGACACTGCCCGGCGCGTCGGCCCCAGGCAGACCCTCGTCGAGGTAGCGACCGGCGGCGTCGCGGATCTCGGTCAGCCCGGAGTCCTGCCCGATCGCCACCGCGTTAGCGCGGCACATCTTGATGCCGTTGTACTTTGCCGGGTTGTGGCTGGCGGTGAACATGGCGCCGGCCAGCCCGAGGTGACCGGAGGCGAAGTAGAGCATGTCGGTGGACGACAGGCCGGCCTCGACGACCGACGCGCCGCGGTGCAGGGCGCCTTCGGCGAACGCGCGGGCCAACCCGGGCCCGGATTCGCGCATGTCGTGCGCGGTCACGATCTTGCGCGCGCCGGTGACGTCGACGAAGGCGGCGCCGATGGCCCGCGCTATCGATTCATCGAGCTGATCGGGGACGATGCCACGAACGTCATATGCCTTGACCAGCGCCGAAAGGTCCACAGTTGGCGAGCCTACCGAGGCCGTCTGGGGCGCGGTGGGCGGGCGCGCGTCAGTGCGAGGGTGGAACCACGCGCAGATGCCCGCGGCGACCGGTGATCGTGTCCGAGTCGGCCGACCGGGTACTCGGCTCGGCCCGAGCGGCGTCGCGCACGGCGTCGGCCAGCGCCTCGAGATCGTCGGCGTGCGGGATCGGGGCCGGGAACTCGCCCTCGTGACGCAGGACCTCCCAGCCCCGCGGGACGGTCAAACGCAACGCGTGCTCTTCGCACAGGTCATATGAGTGCGGCTCGGCGAAGGTGGCGAGCGGACCGACGACCGCGGTCAGATCGGAGTACGCGTAGGTGAGCGTGGCGACGGCGGATCGGCTGCAGCCGGTCCGCGTACAGCCCCGCACATGCCTCACTGGTCGCGCCTCACGTCGGGGACCTTATCTCCCAGGGGCGCCCGGAACGCGCTTTGTCCCCTCTGCTGGCCGTCGTGTCGCGGATAGGGTGACGCTGTGCGCAGCGAGAGTCGCCAGACCCGCCGGGCGGCGGCCCGGCCGCCGCGCCGCCGCGATCGCCGCGGCCGTGGGATCCGGGGGCATCTGGCTCCGGTCGACGTCCCGCTGCACCGCACCCGCGGCGAGGAGTTCGACGATCTGGTGATGGACGCGGTCGACGAGCTCGACGAGCACTGGGCGGCCGAACTCGCCGCGCTCGAATTCGCGGTCGAGGACGTGCCGCCCCCGGCGAGCGACGTGGCCTTCGATCCGGACGTCGTTGTCGATCGCGGCGTGCCACTCGGCCGGCTGTATCGCGAGGGCCTGCCGGACATCGAGCAGCCGGTGATCGTGGTCTATCGGCGCCCGATCGAGGCGCGGGCGTCCGACCCCGAAGACCGGGCCGACCTGATCTTCATGGTCGTCGTCGATCTAGCGGCCGAATTCCTGGGCCGCGACGTGGACGAGATCGACCCGCCGCGCTGACCACCACGCGCTGACCGCGGGCGCCCGAACGAGGCTGGAACTCACTGGCGCCGCAACCACCACGCGATGAGCGCTCGCGCGAAGAGCGACGCCCGCGCGAACGCAGAGAGCCTGCGGTCCGAGCGCAGCGAGGTTCGTAACGTCGGATCGGCCCGAACGAAGCGAGCGACCGAGACGGCGGTGCGAGTGGGCGTCAAACGGCGCGGCGCTTGAGGCGGCGGCGCTCGCGTTCCGACAGCCCGCCCCAGATTCCGAACCGCTCGTCGTGCTCGAGTGCGTACTCGAGGCACTCGCCGCGAACTTCGCAGCCGGTGCAGATCTTCTTCGCCTCGCGTGTGGAGCCACCCTTTTCAGGGAAGAAGGCCTCCGGGTCGGTCTGGGAGCACAGCGCGCGCTCCTGCCAGCTGGCTTCCTCGGGGAGCCCGAAGATGTCGGCGAGCTCGTCGGTGTCGACGGTGCTTGTCAGTTCCGTCACGACGCCCTCCGCGGGTGAGAGTGATGCTTGGGTGAAGCGGAATGTCACGTTGGGAATTACACGCGTGTCGTTCCCGTTCGTCAAGCGGAGTTGCTGGTATTTCTGCGAACTCTCAACCCCCCATCGAGGGCCATACCATGACGAACCCCCCCAGCCCGCACCGGTGACCGGTCACGAGCTGGAAGGCGATCACCCGAAATCCAACCAGCAACGCATGAGCGCTCGCGCGAAGAGCCCGCCGATCGGCGGATCAAAACCCCTCAATCCACGACGAGCGGCAGGGACGGCCACGCCCCGGATCGGCCGTAGCCGTCCACGTAACCGCCGGCGGCAACGACGGCGGTCCGCAATGGGACGGTGTAGTGCCCGGGCACCTGGGTGAAGGCGCCGAAGTAGTCGAAGACGACCCGGTCGTCGTTCGGGCCGCCGACGCTGTGGCTGGTGGTGCCCTCGGCCGAGGTCCACAGCACGACCGCGCGGTCGCGGGCGATGCCCAGGACGAGCGACGAGCCGTCCCGGCCGGTGAGTTCGAGCGCCGGTGAGCAGTCGGCGCGCAGCTGCGTGACCAGCCCGACGAGTTCGGCCACCTCGGCGCCGACGGTCAACTCCCCCTCGATCGTGGACTGCTGCATCGGGTCGAAGTAGCGGAATCGCACGGTGGTCCTCCCGCACGCTCAGATGGGGCCGGCCGGTGCGCTGACCGTACCTGGCGAATCCCGACAAAGGGAGCCTTGACCTTTCAGGCCGCAGCTGCCTGCTCGAGCGCGTCCAGCGTCGCTCCGACCACCGGTCGGGCGGCGACACTCGTCCGGGCGACCGCCACCAGCCGCCGGGTCAGGGCCGGTTCCCGCAACGGCCGGACGTCGATGTCGGCGACCCCGGCGGGCACCGAACGACGGGGTAGCACGGCTACCCCGTGCCCGTCGGCGACGGCGCGGACGAGCAGCAGCATGTCGTCGGTCTCCCACCGCACGCGCGGCTCGAAGCCAACGGTGCGGCAGGCGGCGCGGACCGCGCGCCCGCACGCCGCGTCCTCGGGCGGCATGATCCAGTCGAGGTCGGCGAGGTGCGCGAGATTGGTGCGGCGTCGGCCCGATCCGGCCGGCTGCACGATCACCAGCGGCTCGACCCCGAGTTCGCGCACCACGGCGGCCTCGGGCAGCGCCAGCGGGACGTAGTCGTACTCGTCGACGACGGCGATGTCGACGTCGCCGGTGAGCAGCAGGCCGATCCCGCGCTCGGGCTCGGCCGCCAGCACGGATACGTCGATGCCCGGGCCGGTGGTGCGCAGCGCGGTCACCGCCGCCGACACGACAGTGGCGGCCGCGCTGGCCACCGCGGCGATCCGCACCGGCCCTCCGACCGAGCCGGAGAGGCGGTCGAGGTCGGCCCGGGCGGCGGCCAGCAGGTCGAGCACCTGCTCGGTGCGGGCGGCCAGCGCGTGGCCGGCACCGGTCAGCACCACGCCGCGGGGCGTGCGGTCGACGAGGGCCACCCCGGTCTCGCGCTCGAGCGCCGCGAGCTGCTGCGACACCGCGGACGGGGTGAGGCCAACGGCCCGGGCCGCGCCGGCGATGGAGCCGCGCAGGCCCACCTCGCGCAGCAGGCGGAGGCGACCGACGTCGAGCAGACTGGCCATAAGCACAACTTACGGCATAGTCTGATGAGACATAAGCAATCCCGAGGAGTCCGCATGTCCGTGCCCACGTCCGGCGCCCTGCCCACGACCGACACCCTGGCCGCCGAGACGGCGGCGATCCTGGCCCGCCTCGGCGTCACCGCGCTGGCCGCCGACGGCGATCTCGCCGCGCGCACCCCGGTGACCGGGGGCGAGCTGGCCCGGCTGCGCTCGCACACGCCGGCCGAGGTCGCCGACACGGTCGCGGCGGCGCAGGACGCCTTCCGCCAGTGGCGCACGGTGCCGGCCCCGGTGCGTGGACACCTCGTCCGCGAGCTCGGCGAACTGCTGCGCGAGCACAAGGAAGATCTTGGCGCGCTCGTGTCGATCGAGGCCGGCAAGATCCGGTCCGAGGGCCTCGGCGAGGTCCAGGAGATGATCGACATCTGCGACCTGGCCGTCGGCCTGTCGCGCCAGCTGCACGGCCTGACCATCGCGTCCGAGCGGCCCGGGCACCGGATGATGGAGCAGTGGCACCCGCTCGGGGTGGTCGGCGTCATCAGTGCGTTCAACTTCCCGGTCGCGGTGTGGTCGTGGAACGCTGCGCTCGCCTTCGTGTGCGGCGACGCCGTCGTGTGGAAGCCGTCGGAGAAGACGCTGCTGACGGCACTGGCCTGCCAGGCGCTGGCGGCCGAGGCCGCCCGTCGCGCCGGGGCGCCGGCGGCCATCTCGTCGCTCGTCCTCGGTGGGGCGGACGTCGGCGAAGCGCTGGTCGACGACCCGCGCGTGGCCCTGCTGAGCGCCACTGGGTCGACCCGGATGGGCCGCGCGGTGGCGCCGCGGGTGGCCGGTCGCTTCGGCCGGCTGCTGCTCGAGCTGGGCGGCAACAACGCCGCGATCGTCGCCCCGTCGGCCGATCTCGACCTCACCGTCCGCGGCATCGTGTTCTCGGCCGCCGGGACCGCCGGCCAGCGCTGCACCTCGCTGCGCCGCGTCATCGCGCATTCGTCGGTGGTCGACGAGCTCGTCGCCAAGATCAAGTCGGCCTACGAGACGCTGCCCATCGGTTCACCGCTCGCGGCGGGCACCTTGGTGGGTCCGCTGGTCGACCGGGCCTCGTACGAGGGCTACGCGGCCGCGCTGGACAAGGCGCAGGCCAACGGCGGCGAGCTGCTCGCCGGCGGCGCGCGCGTCCTGGCCGACGCCGCCCCCGACGCCTACTACGTGCAGCCCGCGCTGGTCCGGATGCCGACACAGTCCGAGATCGTGCAGGCCGAGACGTTCGCCCCGATCCTGTACGTGCTGACCTACGACGACTTCGATGAAGCCCTCGCGATGCACAACGACGTGCCCCAGGGGCTCTCGTCGTCGATCTTCACGATGAACGTGCGCGAGGCCGAGAGCTTCGTGGCGGCGGGCGGATCGGACTGCGGTATCGCCAACGTCAACATCGGCCCGTCCGGCGCCGAGATCGGCGGGGCGTTCGGCGGCGAGAAGGAGACCGGCGGCGGTCGCGAGTCCGGCTCGGACGCCTGGAAGTCCTACATGCGCCGGGCCACCAACACCGTCAACTACTCGACCGAACTCCCCCTGGCCCAAGGCGTCGAGTTCGGCTGAGCCGGCGTCTGCTCCCCGTTCACTGGTGCGTTATCCGTTGACTGGTGCGATATTTCGCGCCAGTCAACGGATTTCGCGCCAGTCAACGAGGGTAGCTGGGCGGCGATCACAGCTCGGCGAGTTTGGCGAAGTCCCAGCTCGCGATCTTCTTCGGAGTCACGCGCAGCCAGCCGTGCCGGCCGTCGTGGAACATCTCGTCGTTGGGCGGCGCGTCCGGCGCGCTCATGTACTTGCGGGCGAACTGCCGCTCGATCTCGGCCAGCTCGGGATGGTCGCCACCGGTGCGCGGCGCGTCGCCGACGACCTCGACCGTGCCGGTGATCTCGACCCCGCGCAGCTCGAGGTAGTCGACCCCGGTGTCGATCGTGACGCCGATGCGCGGATCACGCATCAGATCGGTCCAGCGCTGGCTCTTCACGATCGAGTAGAGCCAGAGCGAGGTGCCGTCCCACCCGAACCACAGGGGCGTCGCGTGCGGTCCGTCGACCCCGATCGTGGCCACCCGGCAGGTGCGCTCGGCGGCCAGGAAGGCATCGAGTTCCTCGGGCGTCATCGCGATCTTGCGGCCGCGCTTCTGCGGCTTGAGGGCAGGTGAGTTCATACAACTCCTCGGACGGGACTGGGCGGTGGGGCATCCCAGCGGCGGCGGGAGCGCCAGCGGATCAGCAGCGCAGCCGGGCCGGGGCGCAGCGGCGGCGGCAGCAATCGTCGCAGGCCGGCGACGAGCGCCGTGAACCGGCGCAGTCGCCGTTGCTCGCGCTCGGTCAGGCGCAGATCCAGGCGCTGCGCCAGCGCCGGCGGCAGCGCCCCGATCGTGACCAGGCGCGACAGCGCGCCGACCGGCCGGCCGATCGTCAGCCGCCACAGCGGTCCCACGAAGCGCAGGTACGCCGGCGCCGGGATCAGCGAGACCGCCTCGACGACGTCCCGCACCGAGCGGTTGTCCTCGAGATCGCGGGCGCCGATGAACGCCTCGAACTCGGCGTAAGTGGCGGGCAGGTCGCCGGCGCGCACCCCGAGCAGCCGGCCGACCTGCAGCCACTCGCTCCAGTACTGCTCGCGCTCGGCCGCGGTGAACGGCGTCCGGAGCAACTCATTGAGCCGGATCACGCTCCAGGCCAGGGTGCCGTGCACCCAGGCCCACGGCGCCGGGCGCAGCGCTGAGTAGGCGCGGCCGTGGTCGTCGACCCCGCGGATCGAACGGTGCATCGCGCGCAGCCGCTCGACCTCGCCGCAAGCCTCGGCCGTCGTGCCGTAGACGATCGTGGTGAGCGAGACGAGCGTTCCGTAGAGCCGGCGCCACGGCTCGGCCTTGAAGTTGGAGTGCTGCTCGACGCCGGCGCCGACCGTCGCGTCGGCCACCTGCAGGACGAGCGTCGCCCCACCGATGAGCAGCCCTCGGTCGTCGGCCATCCGCTGCCACACCAGCGAGCCGGGTCCGGGCCGGTCGAGCGCCGGGGCGAGCCGGCTGGGCGCCGGCGTCTCGGTCGTCATCGAGCCACGGCGGCGCGCGGCCGGCGCCGGGCCGGGATCTTCTCCAGCCGGACGGCCACGCCGTTCAGGTGGGCCATGCCGGACAGCTGCTCGAGATCTTCGGGCCGGGCCGACGTGAGCTCGTTGACGTTGGCGCCCCCGGCCGTGTTGGCCGTCTGCCACCCGCCGCCGCGGTGGCCCCAGCCGTGGGGCACCGCGATCGTGCCGGGAGCGATGTCGTCGGTGACCTCGGCCGGGGTGTCGATCGAGCCGGCGGCCGAAACGATCCGCACGGTGTCACCGTCGGCGAGGCCGAGCGCGCTGGCGTCGACCGGGTTGACCAAGGCGCGATGGCGACGCGCGCCGTCCTTGAAGCGTGGCGTGTTGTGCATCCACGAGTTGTGCGAGCGGACCTCGCGCCGGCCGATCATCAGCACCGGGTAGTCGACGTCCGGCGGCGGGTCGGCGAGCAACCGCTCCAACTCGGCGGCGATGCGCTGGTCGCCGAGCTGCACCCGGCCGTCGCGGTGCTTGATCCGCTTGGCGGCGACGCCGGTCTCGACGTGCGGGGCCAGCACGATGCCGCGCGGCGCGGCCTTGACCTTGGCGAGGTTCAGCCCGCTGCGGCGCAGCCCGAAGTGGTCGCCGTCGCGTCCGGCCCGCAGCAACAGGTCGACGATGAGGGTGGGCGTGATGCGCCGGCCGAGCGGGGCGACTCGCCCGTAGGGCCAGCCGCCCGGCGCGCGTTGTCCCGAGCCGCCGACTGGGCAACCCGCCGGTCGCGGCGAAGCCGAGCTGGCGGGCGAGGTCGTCGATGATCCGCCAGTCCTCGCGGGCCTCGCCCCGCGGTGTGGCGACGGCGTCGGTCCACTGGATGAACGGCATCAGCTGGATCTCCGAGAGCGGCAGCGGCAGGTCGTCGCGCTCGTAGAACGTCGCGGCCGGCAGCACGTAATCGGCGTGCCGGTGCGTCTCGTTCAGGTAGAGATCGATCCCCACCTGCAGCTCGAGCGTGTCCAGCGCCCGCTCGAGGTGCTGCGAGCCGGGCACCGACAGCACCGGGTTCCCGGCCGAGACGATGAGCGCGCGCAGTTGGCCCGGGCCGGGCGTCTCGATCTCCGGAGCCATCAGCGGCGCCGGCATCTGGCCGAGCACCTCGGGCAGGTTGCCGACCCGCGAGCGGTAGGTGTCGAAGCTGGCCACCCCGAGCCGGACGGCCAGTGAGGTGAAGTCGATCGGCGGCCGGGCGAAGACCGAGCCACCCGGCCGGTCGAGGTTCCCGGTGACCACGTTCAGAGCGTCGAGCAGGACGTTCACGAGCGTGGGGAACCGACCCAGGCAGGCGCCGGTGCGCCCGTACGCGACGGCCGACGGCGCGCCGGCGAAGGCTCGGGCGAGCCCGCGGATCTCGTCGGCGGCCACGCCGCAGCGGGTCGTGGCCAGCTCCGGCGGGCATTGCGCCGCGGCCCGGCGCACGACGTCCACGCCGGCTGTCCGGGCGGCGATCGCCGCCTTGTCGGTGAGCTCTTCGGCGAAGATCACGTGCAGCATCGCGAGCAGCAGCCAGGCGTCGCCGTCGGGCCGCACCGCCACGTGCTCGAACGCCTTGGCCGTCTCGGTGCGGCGCGGGTCGACGACGACCACCCGGCCGCCGCGGCCGACGATGCCGGTGAGCTTCTCGCGCAGGTTGCCGGCGGCCACCAGCGAGCCACGCGACACCACCGGGTTGGCGCCGACCATGAGCAGGAAGTCGGTGCGACCGAGATCAGGTAGCGGGAAGATCGTCGGGCTGCCGTAGAGCATCGCCGAGGCGACGAACCGGCTGGACGTGTCCTGCGTGTTCGGCGTGTACAGGTGCTTCGAGCCGAGCGCCCGGATGAACCCGCTCGACCACAGCGCGTGTGAGTGGCTGAAGGCAGAGGGGTTGCCGGCGTACCAGCCGATCGATTCACCGCCGTGCCGCGCCCGGATCGCTCGCAGCTTGGCCCCGATCTCGTCCAGCGCGGTGGCCCACGAGATGCGCTCGAATCCGCCGGCCGCGGTGCGGCGCATCGGGTACAGCAGCCGGTCGGGATCGTTCTGCACGTGCGCGAACTCGATGCCCTTCGGGCACGAGAAGCCCTTCGTGATCGGGATGCGCGGCATCGGGGCGCAGCTGGATCAGCTTGCCGTCCTCGACGGTGGCGACCATCCCGCAGGTCGGCTCGCAGATTCGGCAGTACGTCGGGATCTCGACGGCGGCCATGACGCCTCCTCAGCCCATCTCGGGCAGTACGTCGCGGACGATGGTGACCAGCGCCTGGCTCAGCAGCAGCTGGACCTGCTGCCGGGTGAGCGTCTCACCGCGGATCCATTCGCGCACGGCGGCTTTGACCAGGCCGCCGTACGCGCGGATGGCCGCGCGGTGTTCGGCGCACGTCGGCGGACAGGCCGAGCGTCTCGAGCACCTGGCGGGCCGCAGTGTCGTCGGCCGCAGCCAGGATGCGCTCGATCTCGGGGTCGTCACCGACGCCCTCGGCCCCGGTGACGGCGACGAACGTCTTGGCGTAGCCCGAGACGGTGTCGAGGAACCAGTCGACGCTGCACTGCACCCGCGTCTTCAGCGGGCCGGTGCCGGCTTCGGCGTCGTCGAGGTCGGGCAGTAGCACCATCTTGCGGACGACTTCGAGGTAGAGGTCGCGCTTGGTGCCGAAGTAGTGGTTGAGCAGGCCGCGGGCCACGCCGGCTTCGCGGGCGATGTCGGTCGTGGACACCGCCGCGTACGGCCGCTCGCCGAACAGTGCCACCGCGCAGTCGAGGATCTGCTCGCGCCGGGCATCGGGCTCCAACCGCCGCCAGCGCGGGGCGTCCGGGTCGACCGGCGCCGTGGTCATCGGGTCGCCGCCGCGGGGGCCCAGGGCCGGAAACCGGGCAGGTCCGCCGGCACCACACCGGGGAAGTCCGGCGGGCGGCGCTGCCGGAACGATGCGACACCCTCGACGGCGTCCGGACTGCGTCCGCAGCTCGCGATCAGTTGCGAGTCGAGCCGGAACGCGGGCTCGGGCGAGTCGAAGGCACTCATCCGCAGCAGCGCCTGCCGGATCACCGCGGTCGACACCGGCGCCGTGACCGCGATCAGCTCGCGGGCGAGGGCGTAGGCCGCAGCCAGGACATCCTCGGGCGGGTGGAGCGAGGTGACCAGGCCGGCGGCGAGCGCTTCGTCGGCGCTGATCAACCGGCCACTGATCATCCAATCCATCGCCCGGCCCATCCCGACGATGCGGGGCAGGAACCAGGTCGACCCGCCCTCGGGATAGATGCCGCGGCGGCTGAACACGAACCCGAACCGGGTGTCGGTGCCGGCCAGCCGGAAATCGGCCGGCAGCAGCATCGTGGACCCGACCCCGACGGCGGCCCCGCGCACCGCGCAGATCACCGCCTTGTCCAAACCGAACATGGGGCGGCATACCCGGGTCGCCGGTTCCACCCAGTCCGGTTCGTCGGCCGTCGCGAAACCACCACCGCTGAGGTCGGCGCCGACACAGAAGTCCGGCCCGGAACCGGTGAGTACGACGACCCGGACGTCACGATCGTCGTTCGCGGCCAGCAGAGCGGCGGCGATCTCGTCGGCCATCCGGATCGTGTAGCCGTTGCGCGCGGCCGGCCGGTTCAAGGTGATCGTGGCGATCCGGTCGGACACGGCGTAGACGATGTCGGCGAAGGGCACGCCCGGAGTCTAAGTTATTGGCAGCACGTCAACAAGCTCACTTGGCGAGCAGCTTGGCCACCAACCACTTGCCGTTCTTGTGGACCAGCTGGATCTGCAGGCGGTTGCGATCCACCCGCGGCGTCGCCGACTGCGACGTGGTCACCGTCTGGTCGAGGAACACGACGACGGTGGCCTTACCTGTGCTGACCGAGGTGACGCCCGACCCCTGGATCGTCGCCGTGACCTTCGTCTTGTACTGGACGAGGGTCGGCTTCAGCTTCGTGCTCGTGTCGGTGTAGCTCTTCGCGAAGTCCGACGTCATCCGGGCCGCGACCGCGCTGAACTCGGTGTCCAGGTGCTGGTAGTCGTAGGACCCGAAGTCGACGGCGAACGACTTCGCCGCCTTCACCGCCTGGGCCCGGGCCGTGTTGACGTCGCGCTGATGCTGCCAGGACAGGTAGCCGACGACGAGCACGGCGACCAGCGCGGCGGCGACCACGGCCAGGACAGACACCGCGACGATCAGCCCGGTCGGCCGCGCCGCTGGTCCCCCGGCGGCCCGTTCGGCGGCGACCTCGGCCCGCCGCACGTCGGCCTCGCGCAGCCGCGCCGCCTTGGCCTCCAGCTTCTCGGCCTTGGTCAGCTTGACCGGCGGCGCCGGATCGTCGGCCGCCGCGTCCGGATCGGTTGCGTCCGAATCGCTTGCTTCGGTGTCGGTCGCTTCCGTGTCGGCCGGCGCCGGCTCGGATCGATCAGTCATTCGCCATTGTCCTATCGTCGGGTGCAGGCAGCGTAGGCGCTGCGGCTGAGACGCGAAGGTTACGAGCCGGTGCCGGCCAGGAGCAGCGCCTGCCACGAGTTGCCGCCGAACAGGGCCGTTTGGCCGCCGGTGGAGCCGAGCCGGACCAGGGTGCCGTCACTCGTCGACACCAGGCCCGTCTGGGGGTCGTAGGTGCCCACTTGGGTGCCGCCCCCGGCCGCCTGGGCCGACGGACCGAGTTGGGTCGACTGCTGCGAGGCCGCCGCTGCACCACTGCCCGGCCGGGGCGCGTTCGCCGCGCCGCGGACCAGCCCGGGGCCGCACCCGACCGCGTGCAGCGGGGTCCTCTTGCCCGAGATCGGGCTGGTCAGCGGCAGGCCGGTGTTGCAGAGCGCCTCGTCCTGGTTGAGGTTGGCAACCCCGAGCAGCGTGCCGTCGTGGACCACGGTCGGGGCCAGCCGGCCGAACTCGGGCACGGCGACGAGCAACGCCCGCAGCCCCGGCACCCGCACGACCTGGATCTGGCTGAGCGCGGCCAGGTTGGCCATCATCGACGTGATCGCCGACCCGTTGTCGGCGATGATCGAGTTCACGATCCGGGTCGTCGGTTCGGCCTGGCGCAGGAACGTATCGATGGTGGGCGTCTTCGCGGCCAGCGTGCTCGACAGCGACTTCAACGAGCGGGCGAAGTGATCGAACGCCCCGGCATGCGCGGCGGCGCCGCGCAGCAGGATCGACGAGTTGTGCAGCAACCGCAGCATCGCGTCCTCGGACGACGACAGCTGGTTCACGATGTCGGTCGTGTCGACCAGGATCGACTTCAGCTGCGGACCAGTGCCGCTCGAAGGCCAGCGCCCCCTCGCGGCCGATGATCTGGACGTCCTCGGGGTTGATGCTGTCGACGAATTGCTCGAGGTCGTAGAGCACGGTCGCGGTCTCGAGCGGTGTGGTGGTGCGCGCGGCCGGGATCACGCTGCCGCCGTGCAGATAGCTCCGGCTCGGCAGCAGCGGCGGCTCGAGGTCGACGTACTGCTCGCCCACGGCCGACAGGTCGTAGATGTGCGCGATCGAGTTGTCCGGCACCTTGGTGCCGTCGTCGATGTCCATCATCACGGTGACACCGTTGGTGTGCAGGTCGACCGACGACACCTTGCCGACCTGCACCCCGCGGTAGGCGACCTCGGCCCCGTCGAAGATCCCGCCGGCGGTTCTGAGCTGCACCGTCACCTGGAACGGCGAATTGGTGAGGTGCACCTTGAGCAGACCGAAGACGGCGTAGCCGATAACCAGCACCGAGATCGCCGCGAAGACGACGAGCTGGGCGAGAACCATGTTCCGTTTCATCGGCCGGCACCGCCCAGCAGGGTGTGGACCGCGGCGTCGGCCGGCTCGGCGCCGGAGTGGATGATGCCGCCCTTCGTGGGCCGGGCCGCCGGGGCCTCGAGCAGGAACTGGATGGTGGCCGCGACGTTCAGGTAGTCGCCGGGCGCCGCGCGGTTGACGGCCTTGCCCACCGCGATCAGGGACCGGAACGTGGGCAGCAGCTGGCCCTGCCGCGCCCGCAGCGCGTCGAGGGTCGGCCGCAGGTTGTCGAAGTCGGCGAGCAGCGCGCTCTGGCTGCGCTGCAGCAGCCCACTGACCGTGGTGCCGAGCGCACCGACCCGCTGCAGCAGGCTCCGGATGCGGGCGGTGTCGTCGGCCAGCGTCTGCAGCGTCGACGGGAACAGTTGCAGGGCCTGCTCGATGACCGGCGTGCCCCGGTTCAGGGTCCGGGCCAGCTGGCCGAGTCCGTCCAGGGTGCGGTCGATGTCGACCTTGTGGTCGTCGAGGTTGGCGATGACGGTGTGCAGGTTGATGAGGGCGGCCCGCGCGCTGCTCGGTCCGGCCCTTGAACGCGGTGTCCAGTTCGTTGGCGATGATCTGCAGCTTGTTCAGGCCGCCGCCGTTGAGCAGCGTGGACAGGGCGGCGAAGGTGTCCTCGATGCCGGGCGCGTCGCTGGTGTCCTTGAGTGGCACCGTCGAGCCGTTGGTCAGCCGCCCGCGGGTGCCCTTCGACGTGATCGAGATGAAGTCCTCGCCGAGCGGCGTGGTGAACCGGATCTGGAAGTGGGCGTCGGTGCCCAACGGGAACTTCTTCTCGACGTGCATGTCCACCGCGGCCTGGTAGTCGTGGGTCGTGATGTCGGTGACCTCGCCGACGACGACGCCGCCGAGCTTGACCTTCGCGCCGAGGGCCAGGTTCTGGACGTCAGTGAACGTGGCCGTCAGCGTGTAGGTCGGGCCGGACGTTCCTGACGGCGACGGCAGCTGCTCAAGGCCGAAACTGCAACCGGCCAGCAGCCCGGTCGCGGCGACCGCGGCGAGCGCGGTGCGGACGCCGCGGCCGGGGGCGGTCATCGTGACCCCAGGTTGTGGGTGAGGTCGAGGTCGGGCGTCTTCGGGGCGCCCGGTGGGCCCGGCCGCTTCTGCAGCAGGCCGATCTCCGCGCCGCAGGCGGTGTCGGTGGCGGTGGCGTGGGCCAGCCCGACATTGGACAGGATGATCGGCAGGAACGAGTCGGGCAGCGTGCCGCAGTAGGCCCTGATCAGGTCGGCCGCGCCGGCGGTCGTGTCGAGGCGCCCCCACAGGGCCGAGCAGTTGTTCGGCGCACCGGTCCCGCTCAGGCACGGGGCGTTCGGGTCGATGGCCCGGTTGAAGTTCTGGAAGCCGAGCGGCGCGGTGTCGAAGGTCTGGATGAGCGCCTTCTGCTCGCTCATCACGGCGGCGATGCGTCGTGTTGAGATTCTTGACCGAGCCGCCGATGTGGGTCTGGTTGATCTTGAGGAAGGTGGCAACCTCGCTCAACCCCTGCTGCAGGTTCGAGATGGCGGCCGAGATCGTCGCGCGCTCGTCGGCGAGCTGGCCGGTGGCGGTGCTGAGGTCGCCGTAGAGGGAGTTGATCGTGGCGTCGTGCGCCGCCAGCTTGCTGGTCAGCTGGTCGAGCCCGGTGACCAGGTTTTTCAGGTCGTTCGGGATGCGTCGTCAGGGCCGGCAGCGCCGCCGCGATCTGCTGGATCGTCGTGTGCAGGTCGGCGCCGTTGCCGTCGGCAAGCTGCGCGAACGAGTGCAGCACCGCCGAGAGCTCGCCGTGCGCGTTCGCACCGCCCGGGCCCAGCGACTTCGACAAGGTTGTCGATGCTCGAGTAGATGGAGTCGAGCTCGAGCGGGACGACGGTGTCCTTGAGCGCGATGGTGTCGCCCGGTGCCAGCCTGGGGCCGCCGGTGTAGGCCGGCGTCAGCTCGACGAACCGGTCGCTGACCGGGTTCGGGCGCCATCAGCACGGCCTTGGCGCCGACCGGGATCTTCACGTCGGTCGGCAGCGCCAGCACCACGTTGACGTATCCCGGCTTCGGCGTGATCGAGACGATCTTGCCCATGGGGACGCCGAGGATGTCCACGGTGTTGTCGGGGTACAGGCCG
The DNA here is from genome assembly GCA_963764485.1 of uncultured Actinomycetota bacterium. Classification (GTDB taxonomy): domain Bacteria; phylum Actinomycetota; class Actinomycetes; order Mycobacteriales; family Jatrophihabitantaceae; genus Jatrophihabitans. Next base: position 1,578,222 of record CAVXSM010000001.1, read on the forward strand.
GGCGTCGCGGTGAACTGCGCGGTGATCCGGTAGGTGTTCTTGTGGATGAACACGTAGTACGCGGTGACGCCCGCGGCCACCACGACGACCAGGGTCGCGACAGCGATGATCAGCGTCCGCCGCCCGATTCGCGCGATCAGCCCCTGCAGCCGCGCCCTCATGGGTTGCACGGTTTCTTCTGGGTGGCCGGGGACTTGCCGCAGCCGACGATCTGGTTGTCGGGCACGACCACCGTCGGCGTCAGCAGGTCCAGCCACGGGCCGGCGCCGGTGACGTTGGTGATGTTCACGCCGAACTGGCCGAGGTTGACGATGGCGTCCTGCAGGTGGCTGCTTCTCCTTGCACCAGCACGCGCGCTGACCGAGTCGAGATTGCGCGAGCAGCGCCGTCAAGCTGCGCCCCGTTGCGGTCCATGAGCACCTGCAATTCGGCCCCGAGCCGGGCGGTGTCGCGCAGCAGCTGGGTGATCGCGGCATGCCGCTGCTCGACCAGCTGCAGGAACTCGTCGCCCTGCATCAGCAGCCCGACCAGCGCACCGGAGTTCTTGTTCAGCGTGGCAACGATCGAGTCGGCCGCCTGCAGGATCGAGCTCACCTCGCTGCTGCTTGGCGGCGAGGGTGCTCGACACGTCGGCCAGGCCGTGCAGGGCGCCCTTGACGTCCTTCGGCGCGATGCCGCTGATCGTCGTGGCGAGGGTCTGCAGCGACTCGTTGCAGCGTCGGGATGTCGGTCTTGTCGGAGAAGTTGCCGAATGCGTTCAGCGCGCCGAGCAACGAGTACGGCACGACCGTCCGGGCGATCGGGATCGTGCTGTTCTCGGCCAGCCGCCCGCGGCCGGCCGACTCGAGCTGCAGGAACAAATTGCCGAGCACGGTCGCGACCTCGATGCTGGCGCCGGCTGGACGCGCCCAGGGCGATCCCTGACTTCACGTCGAAGTCGACGTGGACGTGGTCGCCCTGCACCGCGACCGAGTCGACCGAGCCGACGCTGATGCCCTCGACCCGGACGTCGTCGCCGCTCTTGAGCCCGTCGGCGTTGGCGAAGTTCGCGTAGTAGGTGTTGGTGGAGTTGACGAACGGCAGGTTGCCGAGATTCACCGCGAGCAGCAGCACGGCGGCGGTCAGGATCGTGCCCCAGATGGCGACCGACACCTGGTTGCGTTCCCGCATCGGCTTGATGGCGATGTTCATCCGGGGTCCCCGCGGAATCGTGGAGCGCCAGCGGGGCGATTCTGTGGGGTGGTCACGAGCAGACCGCCGTATGGGCGGTGGAGCCGCCGACCCGGCCGTTGGGCAGCTTCAGCGGCACGTCGGTCTTCAGGCCGTTCAGCAGGCCACCGAGCCCGGAGCCGCCGAGGGCGGGCAGGCCGACCCCGCTGAGCACCCCGTCGAGCAGATCGCCGAGACCCGGCACCTGGCCGAGCAGCCCGTCCAGGCCGCCGACGATCTGGCCGACGCTGATCTGCACCGAACCGTAGGTCTTCACGCTGCACGTTGCAGGCGTAGATGTTGATCCAGTTGCCGTTCTGCGAGATCCGCGCGAACGTGCCGAACGCCGACGCGAAGCCGGAGACGAGCCGGCCGACGGTGTCGGTGTTCTGGGCGAGCAGCTTGGTGAGCGACGCGGCGTCGGCGATGTCGGCGGGCAGGCTGTGGTTCGTCCAGCTTGTCGAAGCAGGTCGCCCACCGAGCCCATGAGCTGGTCGACCGCCCCGAGCGAGCCCAGGATCGCCGGCCCCTCGCGTGTGCAGCTGGGCGGTGAGCGCGTGCAGCGTGGTGACGACGCCGGCGAGCTGGTCGTCGTGCTTGGCCACGGTGGTCAGCAGCGTCGACAGGCTGTCGACCACGGTCGAAAACGTCTGATCACGCGATGCCAGGTTGCTCGGTCAGGTCGGCGGTCCGCGCGACGAGATCGTCGATCCGGCCGCTCTGGCCCTGCAGCACGTCGATGATGTCCTGCGACAGCTCGTTGACCTGCGATGGGCGCAGCGCGGTGAACAGCGGCCGGAAGCCGTTGAACAGATCGGTGAGCGACAGCGCCGGCGCCGTCCGGCTGTCCGGGATCGTCGCGCCGTGCGCGCAGCTGCTTGCCGCCGGGTCGCGGCCTGGGTCAGCGCGAGATAGCGCTGGCCCGAGCAGGTTGGCGTAGCGCACGACGGCCCAGGTGTGCGTGGTCAGCGACTGGTTGCGGTTCGCGGTGAAGCGTCACCTTCGCGTGCCGGGCGTCGATGAGCGTCGACGTCGGTGACCTTGCCGACCGGCGACGCCGGCCACCCGCACCGGGTTGCCGTCGCGCAGGCCGGACACGCCGTCCGTCCCGCCGAACATCGCCGAGTAGTCGTCGGTCGTGCCGGTGTGCGGTCCGGTGAGGGTGGTCAGCTCCATCACCGCGAACAGGCCGGCCACCGCCATGAAGACCAGCAGCCGGATGAGCGGCCGCCACTTCATCGCGTACTCCGGATGACGGTCGGCGTGCCGCGCAGGACCGGGCCGAGCAGCAGGTCGGTCGTCGCGTCGGACAGATCGCGCTTCGGGAATGCGCGGTGATCGTGCTGGCCGCGACCCGGACCGCCGCGCTGCTCGTTGCGGCTGCCGACCGACGACGCCGTCGCCGCCGAAGTTGTGCCGGCTGGTGAGCAGCCGGACGCGTGCGCTGTCGGCGCCTGCGCCGCCGCAGTTCGGGCCGCGGCGTGCCGCCGTAGCGCGGGCAGTCGGCCGCGGTGTACTCGGGCGGGTCGACGATCGCGTGGAAGACGTTGCCCTGCTGCCCGGCCGCCACGTTGAGCAGCTGCGCGAAGTCCGCGCCGGTGAGCAGCAGGTTGGCCTTCAGGTAGGGGCCGCTGCCCAGCGTCTGGTTGAAGGTGTCGGCGAAGGCCTTGAAGCCGGCAATGGTGTCGCGACAGCGCGTTCGGGTTGGCGGCGAGCGCGTCGGTGACCGGCACCTCGTCCTGCAGGATCGTGACGACGTTGTCGACGGTGTTCGGGCTGAGCAGGCTGCGGGCGTTGTCGACGGCGACCGGCGCGACGCCGAGCAGCGAGGCCACGACCTGCTTGTCGGCCAGGATGCCCTTGGCGACCACGAGCGTGTTCGCCAGCGACGACAGCAGATCCGGCGCGTTGCGGGCGATCTCCGTCGGTCACCGTGGCCAGGCTGCGTGATCACGTCGATCGAGCTCGGGCAGGTGCGGCGCCAGCCTGGCGCAGGTAGCGATCGGCCTTGTCGATCAGCCGGTTGAGGTTGGCGCCCTGGCCCTGCAGCGCCGTCGGCGAGCGCCGACAGCGCGGCATCGAGTTGCGCCGGGTGCACCGCGGTGAGCAGGGTGTAGGCGTTGGCCAGCGCGGTCTGCAGGCTCTCGGCCGCCGGGCTGCGGTCGGCCGCGATCACGCTGCCGGCGTGCAGCCGCGCGCGGTCGGCCTTCGCGCGCCGGCAGCAGTTCGATCTTGGTGTTGCCGAACAGCGACGCCGGCACCGCGACCGCGGTGACGTTCGCCGGGATCTTCTTGGCCGCGTCCGGGTCGATCTTCAGCGTCGCGCGGGCGCTGCCGTCGACGTTGCCGGTCGAGCCGGTGACCTCGCCGATGATCACGTTGCGGTAGGTGACGATGTCGCCCTGCTCGAGCGCGTCACCGGCCTTGGCCAGCTCGGCCGAGACGGTGATCTTGTCGCTGAACGTGCCGCTGAACGACTCCCAGATCAGGACGATCGCCGAGGATCATCGTCGCGGCCAGCGCCAGACCGAGCACGATCTCGAGACCGCGGTTACGGATCGCGCTCCATCAGCCGCCGCCCAGCCGCACACCGTGCAGTCCCCAGAACAGCATCGTCATCAGCACGTCGGTGCCGGCGATCATCACCGTCGTGGCGCGGATCGCGCGCGCGGTGGCCCGGCCCACCCCGGCCGGGCCGCCGGACGCGTTGTAGCCGTAGTAGGTGTGGATGATCGTGATGAAGACGGTGAAGACCATCACCTTCAGCACCGAGTAGAAGATGTCGATGTTGCGCAGGAACTGATTGAAGTAGTGCTCGTAGGTACCGGCCGACTGGCCGAAGAAGATCGTGACGGTGTACTTCGTGGCGACGTAGGAGCCGAGCAGGCCGACCAGGTACAGCGGGACGATCACCGTGAAGGCGCCGATGATGCGGGTGGTGACGAGGTAGGGGATGGACGGGATCGCCATCACCTCGAGCGCGTCGATCTCCTCGCTGATGCGCTGCGCGCCGATCTGCGAGGTGAACTTGCACCCGATCTGCGACGCCACCGCCACGGCCGCGATGATCGGCGCGATCTCGCGGGTGTTGCCGTAGGCGGAGACGAAGCCGGTCAGCGGCGCGATGCCGATGATGTTCAGGCTCTGGAAGCCCTCGACGCCGACCTCGATGCCGATGAACAGCGACTCGGCGACGACGACGCCGAGCGTGCCGGTGAAGGTGATGAACAGCCCGGTGCCGAGCGTCAGCTGGCCGATCTGGCGCTGCACCTCCTGCCGGTAGCGCGCGCAGCACCATCGGGATGGCCCGCAGCGCGCGGAAGGTGAAGATAACCATGTCGCCGAGGAAGCGGATCGAGTTCTCGATCCGCGCCGACGCGCGTGCCGATGCCGGCCAGCAGGTCGCGGGTGCCCCGCGGCACCACGTCCGCGACGGTGGCCATCAGAACGTCCGCTGCGGGACGACGGCGAAGAAGATCTCGGTGATGACGAGGTTCATCGCGAACAGCACGATGCCGGTGATGACGACTGACTGGTTGACCGCCTCGCCGACGCCGGTCGGGCCGCGTTTGGCGTTGAGCCCCTGGTACGCGGCGATCATCATCGCGACCAGCCCGAAGGCCGCGGCCTTGATCTCGGACGTGACGAAGTCGGCCACCGTCGCGAACTGGGTGAACGAGCCGAAGAAGCTGCCCTGCGTGCCGTGCAGGGCGGCCAGGTCGAAGATGTAGGCGGCTGCCGATGCTGACGAAGATGACGACGAAGTTCAGGAACACGCTGACGACGACACCGGCGACCATCAGCGGCGCCACGAGCCGGCGCAGCGGATTGAGCCCGAGCACGATCATCGCGTCGATCTCCTCGCGGATCGTGCGCGCGCCGAGTTCCGCGCAGACCGCGGATCCGCCGACGCCGGCGAGCAGCAGCGCGGTGATGATCGGCGAGGCCTCGCGCAGCACGCCGATGGCGTCGGCGGCGCCGACGAACGAGGTCGCCCCGATCTGGGCGGCCAGCGCGCCGACCTGCAGCGCGATCGCGACGCCGAGCGGGATGGACACGAGGATGGCCGGCAGCAGGGCGACGCTGACGAGGAACCAGGAGCGCTCGACGAACTCGTTGAACTGGAACTTGCGCCGGACGAGATCCGAGCCGAGCCCGTACAGCGAGGCCCCGAACATCGTGTACAGACCGCCGACCGCCTCGAGCGTGCGGCGCAACGTGCTGGGCAGGGCCTCGGAGACGCGGTCGCCCATGGTGACCCGCTTGCGGTAGTCGGGGGCGACCCACTGCGCCGACACCGCCGGGTTGCGTGGTGGTTCGACGGCAACGGCGGTGTCGACGTCGCTCGTGGCCGCGGGGAAGGTCGCGCCGAGGAACCCCTCGTCCGCGGATTCGGCGCGCGGCCGCGGCCGGTCGGCCGTCGACGGCTCCCGACCCGGCCCCTGCTCGCCGCTCATCCGTGGCCTCGCTCTACCTCGGTCGACGTGTTCCCGATACCTGGTGTATCAGGAACCTAACGTCGACTGGCGGGATCGTCCACCCGCGGCCGGAGCGGGCGAGGCCGAATCCTATGCCGAAGTCGCTCCGGGCGTCATCCGGGCGAAACGGCCGGTCGCGATGGCCGGGCGCACACGACGGCGGCCCCGGGCCGAAGCCCGGGGCCGCCATGTCGCAACGGTGCGCGACAGCGAACTGGTGTCAGTGCTTGAACGCGTCCTTGACCTTCTCGCCGGCGTCCTTGAGATCGGACTTGGCCTGATCGCGCTTGCCTTCGTTCTCGGTGCTGCGGTCACCGGTCGCGCTGCCGAGCGCCTCCTTGGCCTTGCCTTCGACGTCCTCGATCGCGTTCTTGACCTTGTCGGTGGCACTCATAAGGTGTTGCTCCTCTTCGTGGGCTCACATCCGTACACCCACGAGGTACCCCGCCTTCCCGAGCAGCTAACGCGGTCGCGCGAGGCACTCAGGCCAGCCGAGTGAGCTCGACCGTCACCGACAATCCGACGGTGTTGTGGGGCCCGGCGACGATCCCCTTGATCGGCGGCACATCGCCGTAGTCGCGGCCGGTGCCGATCATGATGTGCCGCTCGGCGACCTCGGACAGGTTTGTCGGATCGTGCGCCGACCAGTCACCGAGCCACCACTCCACCCACGCGTGACTCTCCCCCAGCGCGGTGTCGCCGATCTGCGGCGCACCCGACGGGTACAGGTAGCCCGACACGTACCGGGCCGGCATGCCGACGTGCCGTAGCGCGCCGACGACGAGATGGGCGTAGTCCTGGCAGACCCCGATCCGCGCCGCCCAGGCCTCGGCGCCGGTCGTGTGCACCTCGGTGACGCCCGGGGTGTACGTCATGGCACTGTGCACGGCCTCGCCGATCAGCCGGGCCGCTTCTGCCGGCGGGTTGTCGGCCGCGATCGAGTCGGCCAGATCGGCGAGCTCGGGCGGCGGCTGGGTCGCCGGGCGCTGGGTGAGGTACTCGACGAACTCATCGCGGACCGCCGCGTCGCGCAGCTCGGCCCAGCCCAGGTCAGCCGGGCCGGGGCGGCGCGACATGTCGATCTCGATCAAGCTGGTAGACCGGACCTCGAGCGAGCGGTGCGGGCCGTTGGCCTCGAACACCCGGACCTCGGTGCCCCAATAGTCGGTGTAGCGGTAATTCCACGTCATCGGCTCGATCGCCAGGTTCGACTCGATGCGGATCTGCCAGGGCGTCTGCAGCGGCGTCAGCCGGGCCTCGTTGAACGACGCGCTGACGCTGCGGTCGTACTCGTAACGCGAGGTGTGCTGGACGCGGTAGCGCGAGGTCATCGGCCGGTTCCCGTCATGAGGCCATCCAGGACGTGACGACGCCCTTGGGGAAGTACCGCTGGGCAATCGCGTCGCTGGCCACCGAACACGCGCTCTGCACCCGCTCCATCACCTGATAGACGTCCTCGAGCAGCTCGGCCGGCGGGGCGAACTCGAGCTCGGAACGGATCATGCCGAGCACCCGCTGCGCCTGCACCGCCTTGCCCCGCTCGGTGGTGCCGTGCTGGACGGCGAGATCGTCGAGACTGCGCTCGGCGACCACGAGCGCACTCATCAGCGAGCGCGGGAAGAGCGGGTCGAGCAGCAGGAACTCGGCCGCCCGGCGCTCGTCGACGGCGCCCCGGGCACTGCGCAGGAACGCCTGATAGGCCCCGCAGCTCTGCAACAGGGTGACCCACGACGGTCCGGCGGTGCCGGCGAGGGCCCGGGCCGCCGCGAGCCGGGCGATCATGTCGGCCCGCTCGATGCTGCGGCCCAGGACCAGGAAGTGGAAGGCCTCGTCGCGCGAGAGCGTGCCGTCGGCGACCCCGTTGAAGGCGGCGGTGCGCTCACGGACCCAGGTCAGGAACGGGTGCGGATACGCCCGCCGGCCGGGGCGGCTGGCCTCGTGCCAGGTGACGTTGATGCTTTCCCACAACTCGGACGAGACGACCTCACGGCTGCGCCGGCCGTTCTCGCGCGCGGCTGCGAGCGAACCCACGACCGACGCGGGCGTCGACGCGTCCCAGACCAGGGCGTCGAGCACCTCGCTGCGCCGCACCGGGCCGTCCGGCTCGTGCCCCATGGCCGACAGCAACGACGCGCAGACGACGTCCTCCGGCGCCCACGGATCGTCGAGCAGCAAGCTGAGGTGGACGTCGACGATGCGGCTGGTGTCCTCCGCCCGCTCGATGTATCGCCCGATCCAATACAAGGATTCGGCGATGCGGGAGAGCATCAGGAACCACCCGCGCGACGTGAGCTCGCGCTGGAACGCAGCCACCCGAAACGCAACCACGAACGCGATAAGCGCTCGCGCGAAGAGCCCGCCGCCGCGCGAGCGAAGCGAGCTTGCGGTTCGCGACGAAGTCGCGATTCGAAGGGACGGATCGTCCCGAGCGCAGCGAGCGGCCGAGACGTCGATTCGACCTCGGCGGATAAAGACTGCTGTTGTTGTTCCTGTTGCTGGCGAATCTCGATATCTACGGCGCTCTCGATGGCGGGGAGCGCGCCGTGGGTGACGACGACGCGCTCCGGGGGACGGGCCGGGGCGGGGTTGCGCTCGCCGGCCAGCACCCAGGTGTCCTTCGAGCCGCCGCCCTGGCTGGAGTTCACGACCAGCGAGCCCTCGGGCAGCGCCACCCGGGTGAGCCCGCCGGGCAACACCCACACGTCGTCGCCATCGTTCACCGCGAACGGGCGCAGGTCGACGTGGCGCGGGGCGATGGTGTCGCCGATCAGCGTCGGCACCGTCGACAGCTGCACCACGGGCTGGGCGATCCATCCGCGGGGATCCTCGATGAGCCGGTGCCGCAACGCCTCCAGTTCGGCCGGCTCGGCCTGCGGGCCGATGACCAGCCCCTTGCCGCCGGCCCCGTCGACCGGCTTGACGACGAGTTCGTCCAGCCGGTCGAGCACCTCTTCGAGCGCGCCGGGATCTTCGAGCCGCCAGGTGTCCACGTTGGCCAGGATCGGCTCTTCGGCCAGGTAGTAGCGCACGAGGTCGGGCAGGTAGGTGTAGATCAGCTTGTCGTCGGCGACGCCGTTGCCCACGGCATTGGCCACGGTGACGTTGCCGGCTCGGGCGGCGGTGAGCAGCCCGGGGCAGCCCAGCATCGAGTCGGACCGGAACTGCACCGGATCGAGGTACTCGTCGTCGACCCGCCGGTAGATCACGTCGACGCGCCGCTCACCTGAGGTGTCGCGCATGCGGACCACGCCGCCGGAGCACAGCAGGTCGCGTCCCTCGACCAGCTCGACGCCCATCGCCCGGGCCAGCCAGGCGTGTTCGAAGTATGCGCTGTTGTAGACCCCCGGGGTGAGCACGACGACGTTCGGGTCGGCCACTCCAGGCGGCGCCGCGGCCCGAAGCGCCGCGAGCAACCGCTGCGGATAGTGCGACACCGGCCGCAGCCGCACCCGGCCGAGGACGTCGGCCCACTGTTGCCGCATCGCGGCCCGGTTGGCCAGGACGTAGCTGACGCCCGACGGCACGCGCACGTTGTCCTCAAGCACCCGGAAGCCGCCCTGCTCGTCGCGGATCAGATCGATCCCGGAGACGTGCACCCGCACGCCGTTGGGCGGCTCGATGCCGTGCGCGGCGCGATGGAAATGCTTGGACGAGGTGATCACGCGGCGCGGGACCACCCCGTCGGACACGACCCGGCAACTGCCGTACACGTCGGCGAGAAATGCTTCGAGCGTGCGCACCCGCTGCCGCACGCCGGCGTCGATCTGCTGCCAGTCGTCGTCGTCGATCACGCGCGGCACGATGTCGAGCGGGAAGGGCCGTTCCTCGCCACCGACGTCGAACGTCACGCCCTGATTGAGGTAGGCCCGCGCGAGCGCGTCGATGCCGGCGCGCAGTTCCTGCGCCCCGCTGCGCTGGATGGACTCGTGCAGCAGCCGGTAGGGCGCGCGGGCGGTGCCGTCGGCCGCGATCATCTCGTCCCAGGCCGGGCCCAGCGCGTAGCCGTCGAACAGGTCTGCCATTGACGGCATGCTAAAGCGCTCCTGTGTCGGCAGGGTTACGCGCCGACCCGGCTCGCGGCCAGATCGATGCGCTCGTCCGGTTGGACTGCGGCAACACGGAAGTATGCCCCGCCGTGTGGCCCGTAGAACTCCCCGGGCGACACCACGATGCCCGCCTTCGTGGCCAGATCGCGGGCCGCGGCCCAGGCGTCACCGCCGGGCGCGGCGACCCAGAGATAGAAGGCGCCCTCCGGCAGCTCGGCCCGATATCCCGCCGCGGCGAGCAGGCTGACGAGCCGCCGTAGCCGGCGCACGTAGCGCGCGCGCTGGCGCTCGACGTGCTCGTCATCGCCCAGCGCGACGACCGCCGCGGCCTGGACCGGGCCGGGCGGCATCAGCCCGGCGTGCTTGCGCACTTCGCGCAGGTAGTGCACGAGTTCGGCGTCGCCGGCGTAGAAGCCGATCCGGGCGCCGGCGAAGTTGTCGCGCTTGGACAGCGAGTGCAGGGCGAGCACCCCGGTCGAGCCGGTGCGCAGGACGGTGGTCCGCTCGGTGGCCCAGGTGAACTCGGCGTAGCACTCGTCCGAGACGACCAGCACGTCGTGAGCGCGCCCCCACGTGGCCGCCGCGGCGAGATCGTGCAGCTGGCCGCTCGGGTTGGCCGGCGAGTTGACCCAGATGGCGAGCGCCCGGCCGGCGTCGGCCGCGTCGATGTCGTCGAGCTGCAGGTAGGGCACGGCGCGCAGCCCGGCGAGGGTCGCCCCCATCTCGTACGTGGGGTAGCTGATCGCCGGGTACAGGATGGTGTCGCGGGACGGATCGCGCAGCGCGAGGTACTGCGGCATCGACGCGACGAACTCCTTGGTGCCGACGCACGCTGCCACCTCGGTGTCGGGGTCGACCCGCGCGCCGAGGCGCCGCTCGATCCAGCCGGCCGCGGCCGCCCGGAAGGCCGGGGTGCCGATCGAGGGCGGGTAGCCGCGTGCGGTGTCGCCGGCGCACAGGGCGGCGAGCACGGCGTCGGGGGCGGGATCGCATGGCGTCCCGATCGACAGATCGACCGCCCCGCCCTCGTGCCGCTGGGCCAGGTCGACGATCTCGCCCAGCCGGTCGTAGGGGTACGGCGGCGGGACAAATCCTTTGGGTTCGTTCATCGATCGCCTTCGCCGCCGGCGATCCCGCTCTTCCCGCGAGCGCTCATTGCCCGATGGTCACCTGGCCCAGGTCTGGGGCGGCGGGTGCCGCGCGTCGGCTGCTTGGCCTCGGCGTCATCGATCAGCTGGGCGAGGTGGACGCTATGCACCCCACCGAGCTGTTCGAGCTGGGTGCGGCAGGAGAACCCGTCGGCCAGGATCACCGCGTCGTGCGCCGCAGCCCGCACCGCCGGCAGCAGAGCCGTCTCGGCCACCGCCGCCGACACCTCGAAGTGGCCGCGTTCGACCCCGAAGTTGCCGGCCAGCCCGCAGCAGCCGCCCACGGCCTGCACCTCGGCGCCGGCCGCGGCGAGTAGTTCGGCGTCGGCCTGCCAGCCCATGATCGCGTGCTGGTGACAGTGCGGCTGGGCCACGGCGCGGACCCCGGCGAGGTTCGGCGGTGTCCAGTCCTGCGTGTGCCCGAGCAGTTCGGCCAGCGTGCGGGTGGCGCCGGCGACCTTCGCCGAGCGCGGATCGTCGGGCAACAGTTCGACGAGGTCGTGCCGCAGGACGGCGGTGCACGAGGGCTCGAGGCCGACGATGGGCGTCCCGAACCGCACCGCCTGATCGACCGCACCCAGCGTGCGGCGCAGCTGGTTGCGGGCGCCGTCGAGCTGGCCGGTGGAGATCCAGGTGAGGCCGCAGCAGGCCGGCTTGGCCGTGATCTGTACGTCGTAGCCGGCGGCCTGCAGCACCCGCACCGCGGCCTGCCCGACCTCGGGGCTGAAGTGGTCGGTGAACGTGTCGACCCACAGCAGTACCGGCGCCCCGGTGCGGGTCGGGTGCTCGGCGAACCATTCGCGGAAGGTCTGCTGCGCGAACTGCGGCAGCGGGCGGCGGGCGTCGATGCCGCCGGCCCGCTTGGCCAGCGCGGCGAGGGTGTCGTTGCGCAGGGTCGCGTTGGCCAGCCGCGGCATCCGCGCCGCGAGTCGGGCCCACCGGGGCAGCCACCCCAGCGCGTAGTGGGACGGCGGCCGCAGACGGCGCCGGTAGCGCTGGTAGAGCACCTCGGACTTGTAGGTCGCCATATCGACCCCGGCCGGGCAGTCGACCGAGCAGCCCTTGCACGACAGGCAGAGATCGAGCACGTCGGTGAGGTCGGCGGAGTGGTACCCGTCGACCAGCGAACCATTGGCCAGCTCCTGCAATACCCGGGCCCGGCCGCGGGTGGAGTCCTTCTCGTCCCGCGTGGCGAGGTAGGACGGGCACATCACGCCCCCCGCCGCCGTGGTGTCGGCCCGGCACTTGCCGACGCCGACGCAGCGGTGGACGGCGGTCGACAGGTCGCCCCCGTCGTGTGGATAGGCGAAGCCGAGGCGCTTGCGCAGCGGCTTCGCGGCCGGCACTCGCAGGTCGGCATCGACCGGCGCGGGATCGACGATCACGCCGGGGTTGAGCCGGTTATCGGGATCGAAGAGCTGTTTCACCTCACCGAAGGCCGCAATCGCCTCGGGCGAGTACATGTAGGGCAGCAGCTCGCCCCGCGCCCGGCCGTCCCCGTGCTCGCCCGACATCGAGCCGCCGTGCCGGCCGACCAGCTTGGCCGCGGCGACGACGAACTCGCGGAAGCGGACCGGTTGCGTCCCGAACGGGAAGTCGATGCGGGCGTGGACGCAGCCGTCGCCGAAGTGGCCGTAGACGAGGCCGTCCACCCCGTGGCCGCGCAGCAGGTTCTGGAACTCGCGCAGGTAGGCGCCGAGGTGCTGCGGCGGCACCGCGGCGTCCTCCCAGCCCGGCCACGCCGGTGCGCCGGCCGGGGTACGACCGCCGAGCCCGGCGCCGTCCTCGCGGATGCGCCACAGGGCGGCGGCGATCGGCCCGGTGACGATCGCCGAGTCGAGGCAGCCGGCGTCGGCGACGATCTTCTCGGCCGCTGCCAGGGCTTCGGCCTCGGTGTCGCCGGCAGTCTCGACGAACAGCCACCCGTCGCCGCGGGGCAGGTCGGGCACTGCGGCCGGCCCGCGGCGGGTGCGCACCACGTCGACCAACCGGGCATCCATGCCCTCGATCGCGACGGGCTGGTGCGGCAGGAGGTCCAGGACGGCGTCGGCCGCGGCCGGCATGTCCGGGTAGCCGAGCACCGCCAGGGCCACCTCGCGCGGCGACTCGACCAGCCGCACCGTGGCGCCCAGGACCACCGCGAGGGTGCCCTCGGTGCCGACGAGGAACTTGGCGACGTCGGCCCCATTCTCGGGCAGCAGGTGCTCGAGCGAGTAGCCCGACACCTGGCGGGTGAACCGGCCGAACTCGGTGCGGATGGTGGCCAGGTTGCGGTGGGTGATCTCCTCCAGGCCGGTGCGCAGCGGGTTGGACGCGCCGTCGCGTCCGGCGGTGAAGCGCGTGCCGTCGGCGGTGAGCACGTCGAGTTCGAGGACGTTGTCGACGGTCCGGCCGTACTTCAGGGCCCGCGAGCCACAGGCGTTGTTGCCGATCGAGCCGCCGATCGTGGCCCGCGCGTGCGTGGACGGATCGGGGCCGTAGCGCAGGCCGTGCGGAGCCGCGGCGGCGGTGATGTCGTCGAGGATGGCGCCGGGCTCGGCCCGGGCGGTGCGGTGCTGCGGATCGACGTCGAGCACCCGGTTAAGGTGGCGGGAGAAGTCGAGCACCACTCCGGCGCCCACCGCGTTGCCCGCCGTGGAGGTGCCGCCGCCGCGCGCGGTGAGCGGCAGCCCGAAGCGGGCGGCGACCGCCAGCGCCGCGGCCACCTCGTCGACGTGCCGAGGGAACGCGACGACGGCGGGCACGACTCGGTAGTTGGACGCGTCGCTCGAGTACTCGGCCCGGCGACGGGTGCTGTCGTCGACCTCGGCGAGCCCGGCGTGGCGCAGGGCCGCGGCCAGGGCGCTCGGCGCGGCGGAGGTCACCCGGCCATTCTTCCGTACCCGATCGCGTTTTCCTGCCGCAGGGACGCTGGCCGGCCCGCGCAACGGCCCCGACGCAGGAAAACGTGATCAGGCGGCGAGGTACGGCGGCGGCGTGACGCCGTCGAGCGCCAGGGCCACTGCGGCGCGGGCCGCGACCGGGCCGACGAGGTTGCCGGTGCCGTTGTAGCCGCCGACCGCGACCACGCCCGCGTCGACCAGGGTGCACAGCGGGCGCGCGTCCGGGGTGAACCCGACCGACGCGGCCCACCGATCGGTGACCTCGACCGGGGCGCCGGCCATCCGCGTCGCCACCGTCTCGATGTAGGCCTGGACGGGGGCCGTCGGCGCCGTGGCGGCCGTCCATTCGTCCGCCGCGAACAGGTCGCGTCCGCCCCCGACGAACAACCGACCGTCCACGGCCTGCTGGGCGTAGTCGTAACCCCACCGCCCGTAGACCGGGCACGGCAGCCGGGCCGGCTGCGCGGCGGTGGCCAGCATCTGCAGCCGGGCGGTGCGGATCCGCCCGGCCAGCCCCGGCAGCAGGGCGTCGAGTCCCCCGTCGACGGCCACGACCACGGTGGCGGCCGCCACCGTCCCCCGCTCGGTGACGACGCGGCCGGGTCCGATCGCGGTCACCCGGGTGTGCTCGTGCAGCGTCGCCCCGCCCCGCAGCCGCGCCGCCAGCCGGGTCGCCCGCAGCGCCGGATTCGTGGCAGCGTCGTCGGGCAGGAAGAGCCCACGGCCGAGTGGCCCGTCGTAGTCCTCGACCGCGATCGAGTGCTCGCGCAGCACCGCGGCCTGGGCCGCGCAATCGCGGAGCTCCGCCTCCTGCTCGGCCGCCTCGGCCGCTGAGGCCGGCTGGCCGGGCAACCCGGCCAGCCGGATCGAGCCGACGCGGCGCACGACATCCGGGCCGAGGGAGTCGGCGAGCCGGTCCAGCTCGGCCAGCGTCGCGCGGTACAGGTCGACCGCCGTTGACCCCCAGCGGTGGACCGCGTCGTGCAGGAACAGCGCCGGCCCGCCGATCAGGAAGCCGCCATTGCGCCCGGCGGCCCCGGCCGCCACGCGCCCGGCGTCGACCCCGACGACCGACAGCCCGCGCCCGACCAGCGCCTCGACCGCGGCCAGCCCGGAGGCGCCCAACCCGACCACGCAGGCGTCGGCGCTCGCGTCGCCGGGCAGCGGAGGAAAGCCGGGCCAGTCCGCGACCTCGGCGTCCCAGCCGACCGCCATCGCTCACAGCACCTTGGAGAGGAACGTCTTGGTCCGGTCGTGCTGCGGGTTGGCCAGCACCTCGCGTGGATCCCCGGACTCGACGACCATCCCCTCGTCCATGAAGACCAGCTGATCGGCGACCTCGCGGGCGAAGCCCATCTCGTGGGTCACGACGATCATCGTCATGCCGGCGCGGGCGAGCTCCTTCATGACGTCGAGGACCTCGCCCACCAGCTCGGGATCGAGGGCCGAGGTCGGCTCGTCGAAGAGCATCAGCTTGGGCTGCATGGCCAGCGCGCGGGCGATGGCCACCCGCTGTTGCTGGCCACCGGAGAGCTGCGCCGGGTAGGCGTCCTCGCGCCCGTCCAGCCCGACCTGCTGCAGCAGCGCACGCGCTTCATCCATGGCCTGGGTCTTCGGCACCTTCTTCACCCGGGTCGGGGCCTCGCAAATGTTCTGCAGCGCGGTCATGTGCGGGAAGAGGTTGAATTGCTGGAACACCATGCCGACGTCCTCGCGCCGCTTGGCGATCTCGGACTCGCGCATCTCGTGCAGCTTGTTGCCCACGCGGCGGTACCCGACGAGGTGGCCGTTCACGAGCAGGCGGCCACCGTCGATCTTCTCCAAGTGGTTGATGCACCGGATCAGCGTCGACTTGCCCGACCCGGACGGGCCGATGACGCACAGCACCTGTCCGGGATCGACGCTGAGCGAGATCCCGCGCAGGACCTCGGCCGACCCGAACGACTTGCGGACGCCCTCGGCCAGGACGAGGGGGTCAGGCACCGTCGCGCACCTCCCCCCGGGGCGGCCGCGCTCGGGCGAGCAGCCGTCGCAGCGGGCGGCGGGCGACCTCCGAGCGGCGGGTGCCCCGGCCGAAGCGCCGCTCGAGGAAGTACTGAGCGATGGATAGCACCGACGTCATGGCCAGATACCAGATGCTGGCCACCACGAGCAGCGGGATCTGCAGCGACGTGTGCTGGTTATAGATGAACTGCGCCTGACCAGTGAGGTCGAACAACCCAACCAGGCCGACCAGCGAGCTGGTCTTGAGCATCGAGATGATCTCGTTGCCGGTTGGCGGGATGATCACCCGCATCGCCTGGGGCAGCACGATCCGCCGCAGCGCGAGGCCCCGGCCCATCCCCAGCGCCGCGGCAGCCTCCGTCTGCCCGTTGCCCACCGACAGCAGTCCGGCGCGGGCGATCTCGGACATGTACGCGGCTTCGTTCAGGCCGAGACCGAGCACCCCGGCGATGAAGGGCGTGATCACGTCGTTGCTGTTCCACGTGTGGAACGTCGGCCCGAACGGGATCCCGACGGACAGGTTCGAGAACAGGTAGCCGAAGGCGAACCAGAACAGCAGCTGGACGAGCACCGGCGTGCCCCGGAAGAACCAGGTGTAGAGCCACGCGACGGTGGACAGCACCGGGTTGGGCGACAGCCGCATGATCGCCAGGACCACGCCGAGCCCGATCCCGATCAGCATCGACAGGAACGTCAGCTCGATCGTCAGCCAGACACCGCTCATGATCTCGCCGAAGGTCACGTACCCGCGGACGTAGTCCCACTGCCAGGCCGGATTCTGCACGAGCGAGTGGACGAGCATCGCCACCAGCACGCCGATGACCGCGACCGCCACCCAGCGTCCCGGGTGACGCACCGGCACGACGATCAGTTCCTCGGCCGGCGGCTCGGTCTCCTTCGTCGCACCGGCCCGGTCCGCGCTCATCACCCCACAGCGTCGTTGATCTTGGACTCGGTGATCGCGCCGGTCTGCAGTTTCCAGGTGTTGATGATCTTGGTGTAGGTGCCGTCACTCATCAGTTGCGTCATGGCCTTCTGGAAGATCGTGACCAGCGGGCTGCCCTTCTTGAACGCAATGCCATAGGGCGCTTCGTCCTGGGTCTTGCCGGCCAGCTGGATCTGCCCGCCTTCGAGCGTGCCCTGGTAGATGACGACCGGGGTGTCACCGGTGAACGCGTCCGCCCGGCCCGAGACCACCGCGTTGTTGACCCCGCCCTGGTCGGGCAGCAGCACCGGGATCGGCGCCTTCTTGCCGTCGTGCAGGCACTGGCCCTTCAAGGTGAGCGCGCCGCCGGCGCTGGTGGCGGTCAGCGCGGTCGCCTGGATCGTGCCCTTCTCGGCGCCGACCTTGAGCCCGCACAGATCGTTCTGCGACTCGACGTGCTTCGGGTTGCCCTTCTTCACGCCGATCGAGGTGCCGGCCTTGAAGTAGGTGACGAAGTCGTTGCCCTTCTCCCGGTCCTTGTTGTCGGTGAACGCCGACATCGAGAAGTCGTAGCGCCCGGCGTTGATGCCGGCGAGGATGCCGTCGAACTGCGCCTTCTTGACCGAGATCTTGACGCCCAGGATCGGCCCGAGGGCGTTGGCGAGGTCGATGTCGAAGCCCTGATAGCCGCCGCCGGTCTTGCCGAACTCGATCGGCGCGTAGGTGGGGTCGGTGGCCATCACCAGCTCGCCCTTCGACTTCACCGCCGCGGGCAAGGCGTCGTGCAGGCTGGTCTTTGCGCCGACACCGACACGTTGGCCTTGGTATTGGAGTCGTTGGCCGTCTTGCCCGAGCTACATGCGGACAGGGCGAGCGAGGCAGCGCCGACGACGGTGACGGCGATGACGAAGGGCTTGCGCGTAGACAACTTGGCCTCCTGGTTTGGACCGGTTCGGGCCACACTATCCAGTCGAACCTGGGGGGAACCCACGGCCATAGAACCGTTACCGGACGGCGGCCACGGTGTGGATCAAGGCAGCGCGAGCTGGGTCTTGCCGAGCACGACCACGCCGCCCTCGGACACGTGGTAGCGGGCCCGGTCGAGATCAGGTTCCAGGCCGATGTGGGCGCCCTCGGGCACCACGACGTCCTTGTCGAGGATGGCCTTGCGCACGACCGCCCCGCGGCCGATCTGCACGCCTTCCATCAGCACCGAGCCCTCCACGTAGGCCCCGGCGGCGAGGCGCACGTTGGACGCGATGATGCTGTGCCGCACGGTGGCGCCGGCCACGATCGCTCCGGCGCCGACCATGGATTCCTGGGCGATGCCACCCTCGACGAACTTCGCCGGCGGGAGTTGCGGGTGATAGGTGTAGATCGGCCATTGCTGGTTGTAGAGGTTGAAGATGGGGTGCACGGCCACGAGGTCCATGTGCGAGTCGTAGTAGGCGTCGATCGTCCCGACATCGCGCCAGTAACCCCGATCGCGGCTCCTCGGCGCCGGGTACGTCGTTGTCGGCGAAGTCGTAGACGTAGGCGTTACCATTCTTGACCATCATCGGCATGATGTTGGTGCCCATGTCGTGCACCGACTGCTCGTCGTCGGCGTCCTCTTTCAACGCCTCGAGCAGGGCCGCGGTGGTGAAGACGTAGTTGCCCATCGACGCGTAGCTCTGGTCGGGGTTGTCCGGCAGGCCGGGCGGTTCGGCCGGCTTCTCGAGGAAGTCGATGATGCGGTGATCGGGATCGGCGTCGATGACGCCGAACTCGGTGGCCTCGGCCCGCGGGACGCGGATGCCGGCGCAGGTGGCGCCGGCGCCCGAGTCGATGTGCTGGTTCACCATCTGCCGCGGGTCCATGCGGTACACGTGATCGGCACCGAACACGATGATGTAGTCGGGCTTCTCGTCGTAGATCAGGTTGGCCGACTGCAGGATCGCGTCGGCGCTGCCGGTGTACCAGCGCGGGCCGAGCCGCTGCTGGGCCGGGACCGGGGTGATGTAGTTGCCGAGGACGTTGGACATCCGCCAAGTCTGGGTGATGTGCCGGTCGAGCGAGTGCGACTTGTACTGGGTCAGCACACACAGCCGCAGGTAGCCGGCGTTGACCAGGTTCGACAGGACGAAGTCGATGAGCCGGTAGTTGCCGCCGAAGGGCACCGCGGGCTTAGCGCGGTCGGCGGTGAGCGGCCAGAGGCGTTTGCCCTCGCCGCCCGCGAGAACGATCCCCAGCACCCGCGGCTCACGCGCCATCCCTCCACCCTAGTGCGACCTGGATACGGTGAGGCATGCGTGTTGCGGTGTTGTCGCGCGAGTACCCGCCCGAGGTCTACGGCGGGGCCGGGGTCCACGTCGAGTTCCTCGTCCGCGAGCTGCGCAAGCTCGTCGATGTCGAGGTCCACTGCTTCGGGGCCGACCGTCCAGAGGACGGGGTGCACGCCTACGCCACGCCACTCGGACTGGCCGAGGCCAACGGCGCGGTGCGCACCTTGGGCGTCGATCTCGAGATCGCCGACGCGGTCGCCGCGGCCGATGTCCTGCACTCGCACACCTGGTACGCCAACCTGGCCGGGCGTGCTCGGCGGGCGGCTGCACGGCATCCCGCACGTGCTCACTGCCCACTCGCTCGAGCCGCAGCGCCCGTGGAAGGCCGAGCAGCTCGGCGGCGGCTACCGCATCTCGTCGTGGGCCGAGCGGCAGGCCTACGAGACCGCCGACGCGATCGTCGCGGTGTCCTACGGCATGCGGGCCGACGTCCTCGACGCCTATCCCTTCGTCGATCCGGCGCGGGTGCACGTGATCCACAACGGGATCGACACAGCGCTCTACGCCCCCGCCCCCGGTGACGCGCCGCTGCTGCAGAACGGGGTCGACCCGGATCGGCCGTACGCGATCTTCGTCGGCCGGATCACCCGGCAGAAGGGGCTCGCCCACCTGCTCCGCGCCGCGGCCGAGTTCGATCCGGCGATCCAGCTCGTGCTGTGCGCCGGGGCGCCCGACACCCCGGAGATCGCGGCCGAGATCGGCGCCGCCGTCGGCGCAACTGGCCGCTGAGCGCACCGGGGTCGTCTGGATCAAGGACATGCTGCCGCGCGATGAGCTGGCCCAGCTGCTGACGCACGCGACGGTGTTCGTCTGCCCGTCGGTGTACGAGCCGCTCGGCATCGTCAATCTCGAGGCGATGGCCTGCGAGACGGCGGTCGTCGCGAGCGCGGTCGGCGGCATCCCCGAGGTCGTCGCCGACGGCCTCACCGGCACCCTCGTCCCGTACTACGCCGTGTCGACCGACGAGTTCGAGGCCGGGCTGGCCGAGGCGGTCAACAGCCTGTGCGCCGATCCGGTGCGCGCCACCGCGATGGGCCTCGCCGGCCGCGAGCGCGCCGTGCGCGAGTTCGGCTGGGACGCCATCGCCCACCGCACCGTCGAGCTGTACGAGTCGGTGCAAGTGTCCGCTGCCGCTGAGGCCGCCCTCAGCGAGGTGAAGACCGCGGTGGCGGTTCCGGGCTCGACTTCGGTGAAGCCGCCGTCGTGGACGACGGGGGCGCCCGACCCGACGGCGGCGGCCCATTGCCGGGCAGTCGCGTCGCGGACGGCCAGCGGGAAGCCCGCTTCGCGCCAGCGGCGGCGGTCGCGCCGTCCGAGCGAGCGCCAGCCCAGCTGGGCTGCATGCGCGGCCTGGGCCATCGCCTTGCCGGCGGTCATCTCGGCGTGCGGCGACAGCAGGATCAGCGGCGGGCCCGCGCGGCGCGGCGTCCGGTGGTTGCGGGTCGTCGAGTTTGGTACCGCCCACCTGCAGCCGGGCGAGTTCCGGCGGCCAGCCGTCCACCGGCACCGGCGGGTAGACCCGCAGTTCGGCGCTGCCCTGCTCGACGTCGAGACCGTCCACCGTGACGGCCCGCCGCCATTCCGCGCCGCGCGCCCGCCGCACCACCTTGCGGATGCGCTGACCGTCCCAGGCCGCGATCGCGTCGGTCCATTCCGGGTCGCTCGCTCGTCAACATCAGCAGCACCGCGCGCGCCGCGGCTTCGAGCGCGTCGGTGCGGCTCGGCGGCGCGTCGCGTTCGATGCGCACCACCATCGGCAGGACGAGTTCGCCGGCGTGGTCGTTCACACCAGCGATTCCACCCAGCGGAACAGCAGCTGCGCGCCGAAGCCGGTCGCGCCGAGCGACAGCATGCCGTCGTCCTCGGTCGCTCGGGCCGGGCCGGCGACGTCGAGATGCGCCCAGGGCACGTCGCGCACGAAGGAACGCAGGAACAGCGCGGCGGTGATGCCTCCGGGATTTCCGGGCGCGTTGGTGGCGTCGGCGACCGACGAGTACAGCGCCGAGCGGTACTCGTCCGGCATGGGCAGCCGCCACAGCGGCTCACCGCTCGCCGCGCCGGCCGCGAGCAGGCCGAGGGCCAGCTCGTCCGAGCTGGCGAACAGGCCACCCGTCCGCACCCCGAGCGCGGTCTTCATCGCGCCGGTCAGGGTCGCGATGTCCACGATCGCAGTCGGACGCAGCCGGGCGGCGGCATAGGCCAGGGCGTCGGCGAGGACGAGACGACCCTCGGCGTCGGTGTTGCCGATCTCGCTGGTGCGGCCGCCGACGTGGCGGATCACGTCGCCCGGGCGGTAGGCCGAGCCGGACAGTGAGTTCTCCGCCGCCGGGACGAGCGCGCTCACCTGCACCGGCAGCTGCGCGGCCGCGATCGACCGCAGCGCGCCGAGCACGGCCGCGCCGCCGGACATGTCGGTGTACATCGTGGTCATGCCGCTACCGGTCTTGCGGTTGATCCCGCCGGTGTCGAAGGTGATGCCCTTGCCGACCAGGACGACGCGCACGCCCGGCCGGGCCGGCCGCGGCTTCCAGTGCGCCTCGATGAGCCGCGGCGGGGCGGCCGAGCCGCCCCCGACCGCCAGGACCCCGCCGAAGCCCTGCTCGCGCAGCCAGGGCACGTCGCGTTCGACCACGTCCACGCCGAGTGGCGCCAACTCCGCAGTGGCCTGGGCGGCCAGCCACGCCGGGGTCTTGCGATCGGCGCGGGTGTTGGCCAGGTCGCGGGCCCAGGTGGTCGACGCGGCATTGCGGCGGCCGCGCTCGAACGCCACCGGGTCGAGCGCGCCGCAGAGCTCGACGACGGTCGGGCCGGGCGCCGGAGCCGACGCGCGGGTGAAGCGATAGCAGCCCAGCGCCAGCCCTTCGACCAGGGCGGCGAGCCGCTCGCCGTCGAATTCCGACGCGTCGAGGGCGCTGCGACCGGGCGGCAGCTCGCGGGCCAGGTGGCCGGCGGCGGCCCGGACGGCGTCCGGTTCGCGGCCCAGATCGAGTGGGCGGGCCGAGTCCGACGGCGCGGCGGCGCGGATCTCGGTCATGTGCGCGATCCTGCCCCACACCGGCCGCGGACAGCAGTCAGCCCCGGCGCCGATCGGGAACGACCGGGGCCGGGGCTGGAAAGGCGTGAAATCAGCCGACGACCGATTTGAGCGCGTCGCCCAGCGCCGTCGCCTCGTCCGGAGACATCTCGACGACGAGTCGCCCGCCGCCCTCGAGCGGCACGCGCATCACGATGCCGCGGCCTTCCTTGGTGACCTCGAGCGGGCCATCGCCCGTCCGCGGCTTCATGGCCGCCATGCGAACCTCCTAGGTGAGCACCGCTCACGATTCCCGACGTAACAGCCCGGCGACGCACGTGCTGCGACACCGGTGAGGACATTCTCCCGCATGGTGCGCGGTTCGCCCAACCCGGGTTCGCCCACCACGCCTTTCCGCGGGGGTCCGAGGGCGACCGGTAGCGTCGCACGCGGCGAAGGGAGCCGACGTGACGGACACGGCGCAGGTGTTGGTGGTCGAGCGCAGCGAGGGGGTCGCGACCCTGACCATGAACCGGCCGGATTCGATGAATTCGCTGTCGGTCGAACTCAAGGAGGCCCTGCTCGACGCGACCCGCGACGTCGCCGCCGACCCGGCCGTGCGGGCCGTCGTCCTGACCGGCTCCGGCCGCGGGTTCTGCGTCGGGCAGGACCTGCGCGAGCACGTCGCCCTGCTCGAGGCCAACGATCCAGCCCCGCTGAGGACCGTCACCGAGCACTACAACCCGCTCGTCCTGGCGCTGGCCGGGATGGCCAAGCCCGTCGTCGCCGCGGTGAACGGCATGGCGGCCGGCGCCGGTGCGGGGCTGGCCTTCGCCTGCGACTTCCGCATCGCCGCCAAGACCGCCGGTTTCCTGCTCGCCTTCGCCAACGTGGGGCTGACTCTCGACAGCGGGGTGTCGTGGACCCTGCCGCGCATCATCGGCCAGGCCCGCGCGACCGCGCTGGCGATCCTGGCCGAGCCGGTCAACGCGGAGTCGGCGCTGGAGATGGGGATGGTGAACGCCGTTGTCGACGTCGACCGCGTCCTGCCCGCCGCCCAGGAACTCGCCACCCGGCTCGCCGCCGGCCCGACTGCTGCCTACGCCGCGATCAAGCAGTCGATCGCCTTCGCCGCGACCGCCGACCTCGCGTCGGCGCTGGCCAAGGAGGACGAGTTGCAGACGGCGATGGGACGCACCGACGACCACCGCAACGCCACCATCGCCTTCGTCGCCAAGCAGAAGCCGACGTTCTCAGGGCGTTAACGGAAGCGAGTGCTCATCCCTCGTAGTCACCTGGCTCGCCAGCAGGTTGCGATGTGGTCATCGACCATGCCGGTCGCCTGCATCAGCGCGTAGGCCGTCGTCGGGCCGACGAAGCGGAGCCCGCGTCGCTTGAGTTCCTTCGCCATCGCCTCGGACTTATCTGACGTCGCCGGCACGTCGGCGAGGGTCTGCGGACGGGGCCGCGGACCGGTGGGAGCGAACGACCACAGCAGCTGATCCAGGCCCTCCGGGACGCCCGCCCGGATCGCGCGCGCGTTGGCGATGGTTGCATCGATCTTGGCCCGATTGCGGACGATGCCCGCGTCGTCGAGCAGCCGGGCTACGTCGCGCTCGTCAAAGGATGCCACCCGGTCGACGTCGAAGCCGGCAAACGCCTCCCGGAAGGCCGGACGCTTGCGCAGAATGATCAACCACGATAAGCCGGACTGGAACGCCTCGAGCGAGAGCCGTTCGAACAACTGGGTCTCGCCGTGCAGCGGCCGACCCCACTCGTCATCGTGGTAGTCGACGTATTCGGGTGCCGATTCGGCCCAGCCGCAGCGCGCCAGCGGCGGTCTCGTCATTTCTTTCGGCGACGGCGGTGGCGGGGCTGTTTCTCGGCATCGTCCTCGGAGTCGGCGTCGCCCGGTTCGCTCGGCGGTGTCGCGGCCGTCGGCGGCGGTGGGGGCATCGACCAGGGCGACGCAGGCGGGGCCGGGGGTGGCGGAGGGGACGTCATCGGGACGACGGCCCACGGGGGTGGTCCGGACGGTCCGGACAGCGGTGCGTTGACCCAGGCGGCCGGCATACCGCCCACGTGCGGCGGGCGCGGAACCTGGGTGATCGGGACCGGCGGGGGTTCGGCCGCTGGCCCCGGCCCACCCGAGGCGGCCGGTGCGCCGGTCGGTTCCGCGCTCGGAGCATCGGGCTGGGCGGGCGGCGGCGGCGGCGGCGGCAGGTGTTGTGGCGCGTAGGTGGCGTGCTGTGGCGGCGGGGCCACGTAGCTGGGCGGAGGGGCGTAGACCGGCGGCGCGAACTGGGGCGGGGCCGCGGGCGGCGGGCCGGGTTGGCCGTGGACCGGCCCAGCCGGTGGTGCCGTCTCGGGCGCCGCTGTCTCCGGTGCCGCGGTCTCGGGTGCCGCGGTCTCGGGTGCCGCTGTCTCCGGTGCCGCTGTCTCGGGTGCCGCTGTCTCGGGTGCATCGAGCGATCGCAGGAACTCCGGCGAGGGTGGGACCACGGGTGGCACCAGCGGCTCGAAGGTCGGCGGAGCGGCGTAGAGCGTGCGCAAGAACTCCGGCGAGGGCGGCGCGTGCGGCGGTTCGAGCGGCTCGAAGGTCGGCGGCGGGGCGTAGACCGGTGGGTTGAAGGCGTGCGCGGGGACTTCGGCCGGTACGTCCGAATTGAACGGAGCGGCCGGCTCCGGGGCGGCGTGCTTCGCGGCGTCCAGCCGGGCCGCTTCCGCTCGTTCGGCTTCCAGCCGGGTCGCCTCGACCCGCTCGGCCTCGAGTCGCTCGGCTTCCAGCCGGGCTGCCTCGACCCGCTCCGCCTCCAGCCGCTCGGCCTCCAACCGCTCGGCCTCCAGCCGGGCCGCCTCGACCCGCGCGGCCTCCAGCCGGGCTGCCTCGACCCGCTCCGCCTCCAACCGCTCGGCCTCCAGTCGGGCCGCTTCGACTCGCTCGGCTTCCAGACGTTCGGCTTCCAGGCGCGCCGCCTCGATCCGCTCCGCCTCCAACCGCTCGGCCTCCAGCCGGGCCGCCTCGACCCGCTCCGACTCCAACCGCTCGGCCTCCAGGCGCTCGGCTTCCAGACGTTCGGCTTCCAGGCGCGCCGTCTCGATCCGCTCCGCTTCCAGCCGCTCCGCTTCCAGCCGCTCGGCCTCGATCCGCTCCGCTTCCAGCCGCTCGGCCTCCAGCCGCTCGGCCTCGATCCGCTCCGCTTCCAGCCGCTCGGCCTCCAGCCGGGCCGCCTCGATCCGCTCCGCCTCGAGACGTTCGGCCTCCACACGTTCGGCTTCCAGCCGCTCGGCTTCCAGCCGGGCCGCCTCGATCCGCTCCGCCTCCAACCGCTCGGCCTCCAGCCGGGCCGCCTCGATCCGCTCCGCTTCCAGCCGCTCGGCCTCCAGCCGGGCCGCCTCGATCCGCTCCGCTTCCAGCCGCTCCGCCTCGATCCGCTCCGCCTCCAACCGCTCGGCCTCCAGCCGGGCCGCCTCGATCCGCTCCGCTTCCAGCCGCTCGGCCTCCAGCCGGGCCGCCTCGATCCGCTCCGCCTCGAGACGTTCGGCCTCCACACGTTCGGCTTCCAGCCGCTCGGCTTCGAGGCGTGCGGCCTCGGCCTCGGCGAAGGGCAGTTCCTCGACCTGCGTCGCACTGAGCTCGGCGCCGGCTACCGCGCCGCCGGCCTCGAGCCGGGAGATCTCGTCGTCCCGGGCGCGGAGCTCACCGGCCAGCCGGTCGAGCAGCAGATCGGTTTCGGCGAACCGGTAGCCGCGCAAGGCGACCGGGAGCCGGACGGAGTCGATCTCGTCCGGGTTCAGCGCGCGATCCGGGGGCAGCTCCCACGGCGGATCATCGCGGATCGGTGGCGCGATCTGCTCGCCCGCCGGCAGGAACCGGGCCGCGGCAGCGAACAGCCCGCCGGCCAGGATGACCGCGAGCAGCCCGTACCAGAGCAGGTGCAGCACTCGACGATCCTGCCATGCCAGTCTGATCGGGTGATGTTGACGCTCGGGCCGTTGCGGGTCGATTCCGAGAAGTTCGCCGTGATGGCTATCGTCAACCGCACCCCGGACTCCTTTTACGACGGCGGGCGCAACATCGCGCTGGCCGACGCGCTCGACGCCGTCGCCCGGGCCGTCGACGAGGGCGCCGACCTCGTCGACATCGGGGGCGTACGGGCCGGTTACGGCCCGACCGTCGACGTGGCCGAGGAGCTGGAGCGGGTTCTCCCCGTCGTGTCCGCCGTCCGTGAGCGCTTCCCGGACCTGGCGATCAGCGTCGACACGTGGCGGGCGGCGGTGGCCGAGCAGGTAGTGGCCGCCGGTGCGGATCTGATCAACGACACCTGGGCCGGCGCCGACCCCGAGATCGTGGCGGTGGCGGCCCGGACCGGGGTCGGGTTGGTGTGCAGTCACACCGGCGGCCTGGGTCCGCGGACCGATCCGCATCGCGTGGCCTACGACGACGTGGTCGCCGATGTGGTCACCCGGGTGTCGACCATGGCCGATGCAGCCGTCGCGGCCGGCGTCCGCCGCGACGGGATTCTGGTCGACCCGACGCACGACTTCGGCAAGAACACCCGCCACTCGCTGGAACTCACCCGCCGCCTCGACGAGCTCGTCGCGACCGGCTGGCCGGTGCTGGTCGCGCTCTCGCGCAAGGACTTCGTCGGCGAGACGCTCGATCTGCCGGCCGCCGAGCGGCTGGAAGGGACGCTGGCGGCCACCGCGATCTCGGCGTGGCACGGGGCTCGAGTGTTCCGCGCCCATGACGTCCGGGCCACCAGGCGGGTGCTCGACATGGTGGCGTCGATCCGCGGCACCCGCCCGCCGGCGGTGGCGCGGCGCGGGCTGGCTTAGTCGGCGATGCCGCTCAACGCCACGATGTGCTGCGGAACGAGCCGCACAAGCAGTTCTCCGACGACGGCGTTGCGGCGACCGAACGTCTCGGCGTTTTCCGCCCCCAGGTAGCGGCCGGCGAGCGCGATCGCCCACGGCAACAGCTCGTCGACGTCCTCCGAGATCTCGACCGATCCGCTGATGGTGACGAAGTCGAATGGTGGCGCCGACTCGTCCACGGTGAGGACGGCCTGGCCCGTGCGGCGCAGGTTGCGGCCCTTCACGGTGTCGCGCCCGGTGTGCATGACCACGGTATCGCCGTCGAGAACGAACCAGACTGGCGCCGCGTGGGGGCGACCGTCCGCGCGCACCGTTGACAGCACGCCGGTGCGGGCGCCTTCGGACAGGAATCGGCGCCGCTCGTCCTCGCTCATCGGTGTTGCCATCGCCACAGCCTAGGAGCGGCCGGTCGTGGTGGACTGACCGGATGAGCGATGACCCGGTGCTGCTGGACCGCCTCGAGGACGGCATCGCGATCGTCCGGCTCAACCGGCCGGACAAGCGCAACGCCCTCGACTCGGCGAGCCTGGCGCGGCTCAACGACGTGCTGGACGAGTTGGCCGCCGACCCTGACCTGCGGGTACTCGTGGTGTCGACCACGAGCACCCGCGCGCTGTGCGCCGGGGCCGACGTCGCGGAGACCCTCGACCACGACGGCGGTATCGCCCGGATGGCGGCGTTCACGCGCATGTACGCCGGCATCGACGCGTTCCCGGTGCCGGTGATCGCCGTGTGCGTCGGCAACTGCGTCGGCGCCGGGGCGGAGATCGTGGCGGGGGCCGACCTGCGCGTCGGCGGCGACAACCTCAAGCTGGCGTGGGCCGGGGCCCGGCTCGGCGTGCCGGTCGGGCCGGCCCGACTCGCCCCTCTCGTCGGGGTGTCGCGGGCCAAGGATCTCGTCTACACCGGCCGGGTCGTCGACCTGGACGAGGCGGTGGCGATCGGTCTGATGCATCGGACCGCGGCCGCCGACCGGGCCGAGGCCGCGGCGCTCGAGCTCGCCCGGGAGGTCGCCGCGCAGTCCCCCGGCGGCATCCGGGTGCTCAAGCAGATGTTCCGCGATCTCGGCCGCACCGGCGCGCGGGTGGCCCACGAGAACGAGTTGCTGCTGCAGTTCCAGGAGCACGGCGCCGGCCTGCCCCGCGCCTGACGGCGTGGCCGCGCTGCGGCGCGACACGCCGCGGACCGCGCCGCTACGGGGCCAACGCCTGGAAGGCGGCATCGATCGTGGTCGTGCGGTGCAGCATCGCCAGCGCCGCCGCCCGCACGAAGCCGGCCGCCTGCAACCCGTCCAGGAACTGCCAGAGGGGGGCGTAGAACCCGTCGGGATCGAGGACGACCACCGGCTTGGCGTGCATGCCGAGGGAGTGGGCCGTCCACACCTCGAACAATTCCTCCAGCGTCCCGATACCCCCCGGCAGGGCGAGGAACGCGTCGGCCCGCTCGTCCATCACCCGCTTCCGCTCGCGCATCGTGTCGACGACGATGAGCTCGTCGGCGTCGGTGTCGGCGACCTCGAGCGGGACGAGGTGGGCCGGGATCACGCCGACGGTGTGCGCTCCCCCGGCCCGCGCGGCCCGCGCGAGCGCGCCCATCATCGACACCCGACCGCCGCCGGAGACCAGTCCGTGCCCGTCGGCGGCCAGCCGTTCGCCCACCTCGGTGGCCAGGGCCAGGTAGGACGGGTCGATCGCGTCAGAGGAGGCGCAGTACACGCAGACGTTCATCCCTCACTGGCCGTCGTGCGAGCGCGACCGCGGTCCCTCGACCGCGACCGCGCGCTCGATCTCGTCCTGCTCGGATCGGGCGTGCTCGGCCGCGACGATCCGGGCGACCGCGTCGTCGACGTCGTCGGTCACGTAGATCAGCTCGAGATCGGGCTCGTTGATCTTGCCGCCGGGCAGCACGCTCTCGCGAATCCAGTGGATCAGCCCGCTCCAGTACTGGGTGCCGAACAGGATCACCGGGAACCGGGTCACCTTCTGCGTCTGGACGAGGGTCAACGCCTCGAACATCTCATCGAGCGTGCCGAACCCGCCCGGCATGATCACGAAGGCCTGCGCGTACTTCACGAACATCGTCTTGCGGGCGAAGAAGTAGCGGAAGTTGATGCCGATGTCGACCCAGTCGTTGAGGCTCTGCTCGAACGGCAGCTCGATTCCGAGCCCGACCGAGATGCCACCGGCCTCGGACGCGCCGCGGTTGACCGCCTCCATCGCGCCCGGTCCGCCGCCGGTGATCACCGCGAAGCCGGCCCGGGCCAGCGCCCCGCCGAGCGCCCGCGCGGCCTGGTACTCGGGGTGCTCGGGCTTGGTGCGCGCCGATCCGAACACCGACACGGCCGCCGGCAGCTCGGCCAGCAACCCGAATCCCTCGACGAACTCGCTCTGGATCCGCAGCACCCGCCACGGGTCGGTGTGCACCCACGCCGACGAACCGCGCGAGTCCAGCAACCGCTGGTCGGTGGTGCCGCCTTTGATCTGGCTGCGCCGCAGCAGCACGGGGCCGCGCTGGTGCTGGGTCCGGTCGTCGTGCTCGTTCGTCATGCCCCGGACGGTAGCGCCAGCGCGGCCCGCGCCCCAGATCAGGTGTGTGGCACGAGGATGCGATGGACGGTGAACGGTACGGCGGCCGGGTGGGCCCGGGTCGCGCCGAGGTAGACGTCCTGCGCTATGAGGTTCTGGGGGCCGACGTGCAGGCGCGACACCGTCAGCGTCGACGCACAGTCGGTGTGGAAGAGGGGACGGGCTGTGCACCCCTGATTCGAGGCGTGTTCGAGGCGGGTCAATCCGCGGTGGTCAGACCGGGGCGAGCGGGCGGTGCGGCGGCGGCGGCAGCTCGGCGGTGATCGCGTCGCCGGGCCGCACCCTGCCATCGGTGACGACGATGGCCATCACGCCGGCCTTGCGCACCAGGTTGCCGGCGTCATCGCGATCGAGCACCGCGCGCTGCAGCCCGTGCTGGTAGCGGTCGAGCTGGACGCAGGGATTGCGCAAACCCGTCACCTCCACCACAGCGTCCGCGCCGAGGCGCAGTCGGGTGCCGGCGGGGAGCGCGAGCAGATCGATTCCGCTGGTCGTGACGTTCTCGCCGACCAGGCCCGGTCCGACCGCGAACCCGCGCGCGGCCAACTCGTCCAACAACTCGACCGCCAGCAGATGTACCTGCCGCAGATTGGGCGCGGAAGGGTCCCGAGCCACTCGCGACCGGTGCTGGACGGTGAGGCCGAAGTGCGCATCGCCCTCGACGCCGCGGCCGGCGCGCAGCGTGATCGCGGTCGCCGCCTGCTTGCTGAACCGGTGCCGGTCGTCGCGGTGCACCGCGACAACGTTCACGACAGGAAGCGCAGCAGCGCGGTCTCGACGTCAAGCACCTGCTGCACGGCCACGTGCTCCTCCGGCTTGTGGGCCAGGTTGGGGTCGCCGGGACCGAAGTTCACGGCCGGGATGCCGAGCTCGCCGAAGCGGGCGACGTCCGTCCAGCCCAGCTTGGCCCGGACCGGGGCGTCCACCGCCGCGATGAAGGCGGCCGCGACCGGCGTGTCCAGCCCGGGTCGAGCACCGGGGGCGCTGTCGGTCAGGGTCACCTCGAAGCCGTCGAAGACATCGCGGACGTGCGCGAACGCGTCGGCCTCCGAACGGTCCGGGGCGAAGCGGTAGTTGGCGGTCACGACGCACTCGTCCGGGATCACGTTGCCGGCGACCCCGCCGGCGATCCCGACCGCATTGAGGCCCTCGCGGTAGCTGAGGCCGTCGACGTCGACGACGCGGGGTTCGTAGCCGGCGAGCCGGGTCAGCACCGGCGCGGCCGCGTGGATGGCGTTGACGCCGAGCCAGGACCGGGCGCTGTGGGCTCGCACCCCGGGCACCCGCACCGCCGCGCGCAGCGTCCCCTGGCAGCCCCCCTCGACCGCGCCGTCGCTGGGCTCGAGCAGGACGGCGAAATCGGCGGCCAGCCGCTCCGGCGCCGTCCGGGCCAACCGGCCCAGCCCGTTGCGCGACGCCTCGATCTCTTCGCAGTCGTAGAACACCCAGGTGAGATCGACCCGCGGGTCGAGGGTGCCGGTGCCGACGAGGTGGGCCACCCGCAGCATCACCGCGACGCCCGACTTCATGTCCGTCGTCCCGCACCCGTGCAGGACGCCGTCCACCCGGCGCGACGGGACGTTGCCGGCGATCGGCACCGTGTCGAGGTGACCGGCCAGCGCGACGCGCTGGTCGCGGCCCAGCTCGGTGCGGGCGAGCACCAGGTTGCCCTCGCGCGACACCGTGAGCGCATCGCAGGCGCTCAGCGCCCGCTCGACCAGGTCGGCGATCTCGCGCTCGTCGCCCGATACGGACTCGATGTCGACCAGGGCGGCGGTCAGCGTGGCGGCGTCGGTCGTCAGATCCAGCACGCCCGGAACGCTACGCGGCCGCGCATTGTGATTGCTGGGCCATAAGCCGCGCGTGACCCGTGCAACCCGGCTCTTCAGGCCGCGCTCGTTAGGGTGAACCGGTGGAAGAACGCTACGGATGGGGCTACGGCCTGACGACGACGGTGGCCGCGGGCGCCGCGACGGGACGGGTGCTCGACACCTGGTTCCCCGAGCCGGCGTTGGGCCGCCAGCCGGCGACGGCCGCTGCTCCGCACGAGCTCGCGTCGCTCACCGGCAGCCAGGAGCACGCCGCGGATCGCGGGGTCCGGCTCGATGTCACGGTGTGCGAGATCGATCTCGACGCCGCACCGGCCGACGCGGTCGATGCGTACCTTCGCCTGCACCTGCTCTCGCACCGCCTGGTGCGCCCGCGCGCGATCAACCTGGACGGTCTGTTCGGCGTGCTGCCCAATATCGTGTGGACGAGCGTGGGCCCGTGCGCGGTCGAGGACTTCGAGGCCGTGCGCCTAGCGCTGCGCCGTAAGGGCCCAATACAGGTGTTCGGCATCGACAAGTTCCCGCGGATGACCGACTACGTCGTGCCGGCCGGAGTGCGCATCGCCGACGCCGACCGGGTGCGCCTCGGCGCCCATCTCGCTCCCGGCACGACGGTGATGCACGAGGGCTTCGTGAACTACAACGCCGGCACCCTGGGCGCGTCGATGGTCGAGGGGCGCATCTCGGCCGGCGTCGTCGTGGGCGACGGATCCGACGTCGGTGGCGGCGCGTCGATCATGGGGACGCTGTCCGGCGGCGGCAAGGAGCAGATCAACGTCGGCGAGCGCTGCCTCATCGGCGCCAACGCAGGCATCGGTATCTCGCTCGGTGACGACTGCATCGTCGAGGCCGGCACCTACATCACCGCGGGTTCCAAGCTCACCCTCGCCGACGGTCAAGTGGTGAAGGCGGCGACGCTGTCCGGGCAGGCCGGGTGGCAGTTCTGGCGCAACAGCGTGTCCGGGGCGCTCGAGGCGCGGCCCCGTCAGGGCCACGGCGTGACCCTGAACGACGCGCTGCACGCGAACGCGTAACCGATGGCTGCACGATCCACCAAGGCGGTGCTCATCGTCGTCGCCATGGCCGCCGTCGTCGTCGGCGGGATCTACGGCGTCCGGGCGCTCTGGAACACGGCCAAGGCCCAGCTGGCCGTCGACACGTGCACGGTCGGGGCCTACGACCTCGATCCGGACCAGGCGGCCGTCGCCTCGACGATGGTCGGTGCGGTGACGAAGTACCGCATCAATCTCCCGGAGCGCGCGACCGTCCTGGCGCTGGCCGCGGCGCTGCAGGAGAGCAAGCTGACCAACCTGGCGCCGGGCGCCGGCGACCGCGATTCGGTCGGCGTCCTGCAGCAGCGTCCGTCCCAGGACTGGGGCAAGATCGACGGCGCGCCGGACTCGATCGCCATTCGCACCGCCCGCCTCACCGACGTCGGCGAAGCGACCAAGGAGTTCCTCGATCACCTGATCCGGGTCGACAACTGGCAGACGATCCCGCTCGCCGAGGCCGTCCAGAAGGTGCAGATCTCGGCCGACGGCAGCGCCTATGCCCAACACGAGCAAGAAGCGCAGACGCTGGCCGACGTGCTGCAGGGACGCCGTCCGGCCGGCATCACGTGCAGCTTCCAGAAGCCGACCAAGGTCGCGGCCACGTCAAAGGTGG
This sequence comes from uncultured Actinomycetota bacterium, assembly GCA_963764485.1. Lineage (GTDB taxonomy): Bacteria > Actinomycetota > Actinomycetes > Mycobacteriales > Jatrophihabitantaceae > Jatrophihabitans. Next base: position 1,611,208 of record CAVXSM010000001.1, read on the forward strand.
CGGCCCAGGTGCGCGAGCAGCTCGGCGTCACCACCGCGGTCGCCGGAGCGCGAACGGTCCGGGTGGCCGGAGCGCACTGGCAGACGGCCGCATGGTTCGTCGCCAATGCCGATCGGCTCGGGATCGACGAGGTGAGCTATGACCACAAGGTCTGGAGCCGCAGTCACGGCTGGAAGTCGTCGACCGCCTCGGCGACCGCTGTGGTCGCCACCATGTACCAGCTCTGACCGTCGGAACGACCGCCGTCGCCCCGACCCGCTCAGTGCTCGGTGCTCTGCGGCGGCAGCGCCGCGATCAGCGGGTGGTCCTTGGGGATCTTGCCGGCCTTCGACGCGCCGCCCGGTGAGCCGAGGTCGTTGAAGAAGTCCACGTTGGCGGTGTAGTAATCGCGCCACTTCTCGGGCACGTCGTCCTCGTAGAAAATCGCCTCGACCGGGCACACCGGTTCGCAGGCGCCGCAGTCGACACACTCGTCAGGGTGGATGTAGAGCATCCGGTTGCCCTCGTAGATGCAGTCGACCGGGCACTCTTCGATGCAGGCCTTGTCGAGTAGGTCAACGCACGGCTCGGCGATCACGTAAGTCACTGCGCTCCTCCGGGGCGATGGAGTGGAAGTACTGGTCGAACTCTCGGGCACGGCGAACGGGTCTTAGTATGCCGCTCGTGCTGGAGCCTAGTTGGGTGGGTCGGCGAGTGAGCGTGCGCCGCGTCGTGGATCACCATGCGGATGGTCGGCCGTTGTTCTCCGACGTCGTCGGCGACCTCGTCGGATTGGACGGCCGGATGGCGGTGATCGATACCCGGCGCGGGCTCGTCGAGGTGCCGCAGGAGCAGGTCAGCATCGCCCGCCTGGTGCCGGCCTCGACCGCCGACGAGCTGGCCCTGGAAGCGGTCGCGGCGCGCGGGCTGCGCCCGGCCGAGACCGAGGACCTCGGCGGCTGGCGGCTGCGGGCCGACTCCGGCTTCACCCGGCGGGCCAATTCCGTCCTGCCGCTGCGCCAGCTCGGCCGGCCCCTCGACGAGGCACTGGGCGTGGCCGCGGCCTGGTACGCCGAGCGCGGGCTGCCCCTGAAGCTGCACGTGCCGGTGGAAGCCCGCCGGTTGCTCGACGCCGATCTGGGCGAGCGGGGCTGGTCGGCCGAAGCCCGCTCGCACATCCTGGTGGCCCGGCTGGGCGCACTGCCCGACGCCGCGGGCGGCACCCCGCCGGTCGAGGTCGCCGCCCGGCCGGACGACGACTGGCTGGCGCTGTACCGCGACGGTGGCGGGCTGACCGAGGCCGGCCGCGCGCTGCTGACCCGCCACGACCGGGCCGGCTACGCGTCGCTGCGCCTCGACGGGCGCACCGTGGCCGTGGCCCGCGGCGCGGTCGACGACGGCTGGCTCGGCCTGATGGCGGTGGAGGTCGCGGCCGATCATCGCCGGCAGGGCCTCGCCAGCGCCGTCACCGCCGCGCTGTGGGACTGGGCGCGTACTCAGGGCGCCACGCGCAGCTATCTGCAGGTGCTGGTCGACAACGCGCCGGCCGTCGCGCTCTACGAGCGGCTGGGCTATTGGGTGCATCACGACTACCACTACCGCACCGAGCCGGCGTCGTCCTCAGACCGGTCGCCATAGACTCGACCCATGTCGCAGCCGCCGGACAACAGCAAGCTGCTCGTCATCTCCTTCGACGACGCCATGCGGGCCCAGGAGTTCCTGCTCGCCGCCGCCCGGCTGCAGCGCGACCAGGAGTTGCAGCTGCACGACGCGGTCATCATCCGGCGTGAGGCCGACGGCACCTCACGGGTCACCGAGACCACCGATGTCACGCCCGGCCAGGCCGGCGTGGGCGCCGGCGTGTGGGGCCTGCTGCTGGGCACGCTGTTCGGCGGACCGATCGGCGGGTTGTTCGTCGGCGCGGCAACCGCCGGCGGCGGGGCGCTCTACGCCAAGTTGCGCGACACCGGGGTCAAGGACGCCACTATCGCGGAGCTGCGCTCGGCTGTCCCGCCCGGCCGCACTGCGGTCGCCCTGCTCGTCAGCCACGTCTCGGTGGCCGATCTGCAGCGCGAGCTCACCCGGTTCCCGAACGCCGAGCTGGTCGAGACCGACATGCCGCCGGCTGCGGTCAACGCGGTGCAAGAAGCGCTGAAAGAGGCGAACCGGAGCCCGTTCACCGGCTGACGGCGGGCGGGGATTTCGACGTCCGCGGCGACTTCGACGCCGGCGGCGGCGACAGCCAGACCATCGTTACCGTGCCCACCAGCGCCCCGCCGAGCAGGACGGCGTAGGTCACCCACTCGACCGCCGACGGCGACCCCGGCAGGATCACGTCGCCCTCCGGCCGCGCCAGCACCCCGAAGCCGATCATCACGACCAGCCAGGTGACGAACGGCGCGAGCCGCGCCAGCGTGCGCGGGACGAGGGTGTCGGCCAGCCGGGGCAGGGCCGCGTTGCTCGCCAGCGCGAGGACGACTGCCACGGGCGCGATCACCGAGCCTGCGTAGACGGGCACGAGCAGCGACTCGAGCACCGCGGCCAGTGCGCCACAGGCGGCGATGAGACCCACCCCGGCCCAGTCGATCCATCCTGGCTGCGCCGACGCGCTCGGCGCCGCCGGGGTGGTCGGTCGGGTCGGCGCCGTCACGTGCCGACGCCGGCGAACAGGTCGGTCTCGTGGCCCTCGGCGTCGAGCTCGACCCCGGGCTCGCCGTGGACCAGGCGGAAGTGTTCGACGGCCAGGATCTCGCGTCCGAGCATGTTCGACAGCGCGAAGAAGGGGCCGTCGACCGCGATCTGGGTGCGGTGTGCGCTCAGCGCGGCGAGCTTCTGCGCGCCGAAGCCGGTGGCGTCGACGATGGCGGTGATGTCCGCGTCGTCGACCCCGAACGGCAGCTCGTCGACGGTCGCGACCCCGAACGGCAGGTCGGTGTGGGCCTTCATCGCCTCGAAGCCCTGCTGCAGCACCGACTTGGGGACAGCGGTCCAATAGAGCTTCGACACCAGCCACGGCTCCCCCGAGCCGTAGCCCGGGTCGGCGGCCTGCTGTACGGCCGCGGTTGCGACGCGGTGGGCCATGATGTGGTCGGGATGGCCGTAGTTGCCGTTGTCGTCGTAGGTGATCACCACCTGGGGCCGCATCTCACGCACGACCTTCACCGCGGCGGCGACCGCCGCGGCGAAGACCGCGGGGTCGGCCGCCGCCCGCCAGAACGCTCGCGGGTGCTCGTTGGCCGGCGTGCCCATCATGCCGCTGTCGCGGAACCGACCGGCGCCCCCGAGGAACCGGTGATCGGCGACACCGAGGGCCCGCATCGCCTCGGCCAGCTCGCCGATGCGCAACCCGCCCAGCTGGTCGGCCTGCGCCGCCTCGAGCTGGGCGAACTCGGGCACGAGCACCTCGCCCTCTTCGCCCAGGGTGCAGGTGATCAGCGTGACCTGAGCCCCCTGTGCCGCGTAGTACGCCATCGTCGCGCCGGTGGTGATCGACTCGTCGTCGGGATGGGCGTGGACGAGCAGCATCCGCCGGTCGGCCCTGGAGTCCGCGTTCAGGAGGACGTCTCGCCCTCGAGGACGAGCTCGCCTTCTTCGTCCACCGTCACGTCGTCGCTGAGCCGCAGCGGCTCGCGCCGCCCGGCGCCCGGGTCGCACACCATCGGCGCCGACGCCAGCTCGTCACTGGGCCGTCCGGTCGGCCACTTGGCCAGCTCGGCCGGCACGGCGCGCCGCGATTCACCCACCTCGAGGATGTCGGTGCGGGCGGCGGCGAAGTGGCACGCCGCCTCGTGCCCGGTGAACTTCGGCTCGAGCACCGGTTCGACGTTGGCGCACCATTCGCGCTGGGTGTTGTCGAGCTCGTTGGCGAACTTGAAACAGCGGGTGCGGAAGCGGCAGCCGCTCGGCGGATTGACCGGGCTGGGCACGTCGCCGGTGAGCAGGATTCGCTTGCGCTCGCGTTCCTTCACCGGGTCGGGCAGCGGGATCGCCGACATGAGCGCCTGGGTGTACGGGTGCGACGGGCGCTGGAACAGCTCGTCGACGTCGGCCGTCTCGACTACCTTGCCGAGGTACATAACCACCACGCGGTCCGCGATGTGCCGGATGACCGAGAGGTCGTGCGAGATGAACATGTAGGACAGGCCGAACTCTTCCTGCAGGTCTTCGAGCAGGTTGATGACACCGGCCTGGATCGAAACGTCGAGCGCCGAGACCGGCTCGTCGAGCACGAGCAGCTTCGGCTTGAGCGCGAGGGCGCGGGCGATGCCGATGCGCTGGCGCTGGCCCCCGGAGAACTCGTGCGAGTAGCGGGCGCCGTGCTCGGGGTTGAGTCCCACCTGGGCCATCAGGTCCTTGACCTTCTCGCGGCCGGCGTTGTCGCCACGGTAGATCCCGTGGATGCGCAGCGGCTCGGCGATCAGCTCGCTGACCGTCATGCGCGGGTCGAGGGAGGCGAAGGGGTCCTGGAACACGATCTGCATGTCGCGGCGCAGCGGCCGCATCTGCCGGTTGCTGATCTTGGTGAGGTCCTGCCCCTGCCACAGCACCTGGCCGGAACTGGCCGGCACCAGGTTCAGCACGAGCCGCCCGGTCGTGGTCTTGCCACAACCGGATTCCCCGACGATGCACAGGGTCTCGTGGTCGAAGATGTCGAACGAGACGTCGCAGACCGCGTGGACGTCACCGACCTTGCGCCGGATCAGCCCCTTCGACCGGATCGGGAAATGCTTCGTCAGGTTGCGGACGGACAGCACCGGCTCGCCCGCGCGCGCGGCCGAGCTGCTCGACTCGCGCTTGCCGAGATCGATCGCATCCGTCGCCGGCGCGCCGTTCGTGGTGAGCTGCGGTTCGGCCGGCGGCCGGTAGGCGTGGCTCACGACGACACCCCCGTCGATGCTTCTGCCTCGTCGCCGGCATCGGTTCCGAACACCTCAGCCGCATCGACATCGGCGACCCGGCTGCGGAAGTGGCAGGCCGCCGCGTGGCCGGTGCCCTCGACGACCAGCAACTCCGGCTCCTCCAGATCGCAGATGTCTTCGGCCAGCGGGCACCGCGGCGTGAACGGGCAGCCCGGCGGCAGGTTGAGCAGCGACGGGGGCGAGCCCTTGATCGGCGTCAGCCGCTCGTGCTCGGCGCTGTCGAGGCGGGGCAGGCTGCCGAGCAAGCCCAGCGTGTACGGCATCCGTGGCCGGTAGAAGACGTCCTCGGTGGTGCCGGTCTCGACCAGCTTGCCCGCGTACATCACCGCGATCCGCTCGGCGTGCCCGGCGATGACGCCGAGATCGTGCGTGATCATGATCAGGGCCGCACCGGTCTGTGCGCGCGCCGCCTCCAGCGCCTCGAGCACCTGGGCCTGGACGGTCACGTCGAGTGCGGTCGTCGGCTCATCGGCGATGATCACGTCCGGGTCGTTGGCCATCGCGATGGCGATCACCACGCGCTGGCGCATACCGCCGGACAGCTCGTGCGGGTAGTTGTTGATCCGCTGCTCGGGGAATGGGATGCCGACGATACCGAGCAGTTCCACGGCGCGATCGAGGGCGGCCTTCTTCGGCACCTCGTTGTGGGCCAGCACCGCCTCCGCGATCTGGAACCCGATCGTGTACACCGGGTTCAACGAGGTGAGCGGGTCCTGGAAGATCATCGCGATCTTGTTGCCGCGGATCTTCGAGTACTCCTTCTCGTCGAGCCCGATGAGATCGCGGCCGCGGAAGCGCACCGAGCCGGTGATCCGGGCCGACTTGGGCAGCAGGCCCATGACGGCCATCGAGCTCACCGACTTGCCCGATCCGGACTCACCGACGATGCCCAGCGAATCGCCGGAGCGCACGGTGTAGCTGACCCCGCGGACGGCGTTGACCACGCCGTCGTCGGTCGGGAAGGACACGGTGAGGTTGTCGACGACGAGCAGTGCGTCCTGATCGGACTCGCGCTTGCTGTCGTCGACGACGACGTCAATTGTCATCGGGCAAGGCTCCGATCACGCAAGCACAGCGTTGGCCATGCCTGCGAAATCGTGGAACGCGAGCGGAGCGATTTCGTGGGGTGATTCATCTGCGCTCTCTTGTCTGCCGGGGATCGAGCGCATCGCGTAGGCCGTCGCCGATGAAGTTGACGGTGAGGGCGATCAGGATGATGAACAGGCCCGGGAAGTAGAACAGCCAGGGTCGGGTGTCCACCGCACCCTTCTCTCTCGTGATCAAGATGCCGAGCGAGGTGTCCGGCGACTGGATGCCGAAGCCGACGAACGACAGCGCCGTTTCGAGCAGGATGCCGGCTGCGATGAGCAGCGTCGCGTTGACGATCAGCACGGGGATCGTGTTGGGCAGCAGGTGTCGGAACATGATCCGGGTATTGGACGCGCCCAACGCGCGGGCTGCTTCGACGAACTCGCGTTCTCGCAGCGACAGCACCACCCCGCGCACCACGCGGGCCACGTACGGCGCCGAGACTGCAGCGAGGACCAGCCCGATCAGCACCAGCGTGCCGCTGCCCCGGTGAGCCAACATGCCGGCCAGGGCCAGGGCCGGAAGAGTCAGGATGAGGTCGGCGAGACGCATCAGCAGCGAGTCGGTCACGCCGCCGAAGAAGCCGGCCACGATCCCCCACAAGCGCGCCGAGCCCGGTGCCGAGCAGCGCGATGATGAACGCCACCTTCATCGATTGCTGGGTCCCGCGCATCACCAGCGCGACCTCGTCATAGCCGGTCTCGTCGGTGCCGAAGGGGTGCTTCCCGTCGGGCGAGACGTTGAGATCGTTCGTGTACTTCAGATAGGTGTAGTGCCACAGGTGCGGGCCGACGAAGGCGAACAGCACCAGCAGGATGAACACGCCGAGGCTGATCGTCGCCAGCCGGTGCTTCACGAAGCGGCGGGCCGCCATCCGCCACTGACTGCGTTCCTTGACGGTGAACTCGCGCTCGACCGGGGTACGCGTCGGGCCGGGCTTGTCGGCGGTGGGCTCGTCCTTGAGCGACTCGGAAATCTCAAGCATGGCGGATCCTCGGGTCCAGGACGCCGTAGAGGATGTCGGCGACGAGATTGAACAGGATGACGATGGTCGCGGTGACGAGCAACCAGCCGAGCATCACATTGAAGTCCAAGTTGAACAGCGAGGTCACGAACAGGTTGCCCATGCCGTGCCACTGGAAGACGTACTCGGTGATGATCGCGCCGCCGAGCAGGGCGGCGACGTCAAGCGCGGTCACGGTCGCCAGCGGGATCAGCGCGGTGCGCAGCGCGTGCCGAAGGAGCACCGTGCGCGGCGGCAGCCCCTTCGAGCGGGCCAGCCGGACATAGTCGCTGTTGAGCACCTCGAGCATCGAAGCTCGGGTAAACCGGCTCCACGACGCATAACCGACGAGACTCAGGGTGATCGTCGGTAGCAGCAGCCGGGCGAGCAGCTGATGCGGGCTGACCCAGGAATCCGGCTCGCCGAGGGTGAGGAACACCTGGCTGCCGACCTGGCCGTTGAACCAGACGCCGGCCTGCTTGAGCAGCAGCGCGAACCAGAACGTCGGCAGCGACAGGAAGATGAAGCCCAGGAACGTGGTGGTGTAGTCGGTGAGGCTGTACTGCTTGACCGCGCTGACCACGCCGGTGACGACGGCCAACGTCAGGGCGACGAGTACCGAGAACCCGACCAGCCGCATGGTCACCCACAGCGCGGTGAAGACGTCGGACCGGACGTTGTCGTGACCCTGGACCGGTGGACCCCAATTCCAGTTGCCGACGAGATTGGAGATCCAGTGCCAGTACTGCGCCGGCCAGGACCGGTCGAGCCAGAGCCGATGCTCCTCGGCCTGGATGAATGCCTTGGGCGGCAGCGGATGGCGCTGCTTGAGGTACTGCAGGGGATCGCCGGTGAGCTTGACGATCACGAACGTGAGAACCGTGGACGCGACGAGTACTGGGATGGAGATCAGCACTCTTCGGATCACGAATACCAACATTGTGTGTTGACCTCCGAGGCCCGGACTGGGCCCCCGGGAGCGGTAGCTCCCGGGGGCCCAACCTGTCAGGTGGGGCGAATCCAGAGACTCAGCCTAAGCCCATTTCGGGCTCAGGAGGCCTTCTGACCCCAATCCTGGACGTTCACCGGCGGACCGGAGCTCGTCGCGTTGTCCCGGATGTTGACCAGATTCTTGTACGTCGCCAGGAACGTCGGCTTCTGGTACAGCGGAAGCGAGTAGGCGTCGTCCGAGATCTTCTTGTCGGCCGAGTTCAGCAGATCCTGAACCGTCTTCGGGTCCGTCGAGACGGCGGCCTTGTTGATGTCAGCCTCGGCCGAAGGGTCGTTGTTGCTGCCGTAGTCGGCACCACCCTTGAGCTCGTAGATCTGCTGCGCACCGGCCACCACGAACGGCGTACCGACCCAGGCGAACACGATCAGGTCGAAGTTGCCCGTGCCGAGCTCGGACAGGTCGCTCGTGGTCTTCAGCGTGACGTTGATGCCCAGCTGCTTGAGCGTGCTCTGGGCGATCGTGCACTCCTGCTGACGGTTGAGGTTGCCGGCCGAGTAGGTGCAGCGGAAGGTGACCGCTTCGCCGGCCTTGGTCTTCAGAGCAGTGCCCACGCCGGTGTAGCCGGCGTCGGTGAGCAGCTTCTTGGCCTTGGCGATGTCACCCGAGCCCTGACCGGTGCTGGTCGTGTTGTCCTGATAGCCCGGCTGTCCCGGCACGTACATGTGGTTGCCGAGCGGCTGGGCACCGGGGACGTACTGACCCACGGTCCGGGCGATGATGTCCTTACGGTTGATCGCGGTGAACGCGGCCTGCCGCAGGGTCTTGTCGGCGAGGAACTTGTTCTTCTCGTTGAAGTCGAAGTGCTCCCACACGAGACCCTTGCCCAGGTAGGTCTGGACGTTGTTGATCCCGTCGACCTGGTTCACGAGGTCGGCGTTCGGCTGCGCGTAAATGGCCTGGACCTCGTTGTTCTGCAACGCGGTCGGCTCCTGGGTCTGGTCGGTGATGATGCGGAAGACCAGCGTGTCGAGGCTCGACTTCGTCTTGCCGTACCACTTCGGGTTCGGCACCTCGGTGATCGACGTGTCCTTGCTGTAACTCTTGATCAGCATCGGGCCACCGGAGTAGGTGGGGACGTTCTTGTCGAACCACTGGAACGACGTGTTCAGCGGGGTCGCACCACTCGTGCCACCGTGCTGCGCCGCGATATGGGCCGGCAGCAGGGCACCGAACATGCTCTGCCAGTCAGCGAAGGCGGTCTTCATGACGACGGTGATCGTCTTGCCGTTGTCCGAACCGGTCATCGAGGCGATGGCGTTGTAGCCCGACGAGCTCGCCGCGCCACACTTCGGGCACGTGGTGCCGTCCGAGACGTCCTTCAGGTACTTGAAGTCGTCGAAGTTGATCGGCTGACCGTCGTTCCACACCGCATTGGGCTTGATCTTGTACACCAGGGTCTGCGGGCTGGCCTTGGTCTGCTCGGCCGACACCATCAGGTCGGTGTTCAGGAACGGCTTGAGGTCCGATCCGGCCAGGTAGGCGCCGGGGAGGATGCCATCCTCGACCTCGGCGACCTCGAACACGTTCGAGTTCGTGAACACCTGGTTCCAGCCGGGGATGGTCTTCTCCAGCACGTAGGTCAGGCTGCCACCGGGCTTCGTCTGGCCGCTGTTGCAGGTCGTGGGCGCAGTGGCGCAGTTCGAGAATGCGCCCGTGCCCTTGGTACCGGCCTTCGCGTCGGAATTGTTGTTGCTGTTGCTGCCACCGCTCTTGCTGCTCGAGCACGCGGTGAGCGCGAGCGCGATGGCGGCAACGCCCGCTAGCAGCGCTTTACCTTTGTGGACTCTCACTGGTGAGTGACCTCCTGTGATCTGGGCGCGGACGATCTGTCCAGCGGCCAACGGCACACTGAAACCTTTGCCGGCCCGAGATCGCAAGGCCTGCAGCCACCGGGCGGGGGATCGTGACCAAGAGTTAATACGGGCGAGACGCGTACGTGTTGAGTCAACTACGCCGGTCTGGGAGGAATGGGAACGTTGTCCGGGTTTTCACGACCCGGCCTGGATCGACCTCTCCTGTCAACACATTTTCGTCGGCGCCCGCCTCGAACTGGACCGCGCCGGCCGGATCGATGAGGGCCGAGCCGCCGGCGTGCGGCAGATCCTTGACCGCGCCGACCCGGTTCACGCCGAGGACGTAGGCCTGGTTCTCGATCGCCCGCGCTCGGAGCAGCGCGCGCCAGTGCTCGTGGCGCGGCGACGGCCAGTTGGCCGGCACGACGTAGAGATCTGTCGTCGGCGCGAGCGCCCAGAACTCGTCGGCGAAGCGCAGGTCGTAACAGACGAACAGGCTCACCCGGACGTCGTCGACCGCCACCGTGACGAATTCGGTGCCGGCGGCGTAGTGCTCGTGCTCGCCGGCGAAGCTGAACGGATGGATCTTGGCGTACCGGCTGATCGAGCCGTCGGCTCCGGCCAGCACGGCGTTGTTGCGATATCGCCCGTCGGCGCCGCGTTGGGCAATCGATGCGATCAGATGGGCGTCGTGGCGGCGGGCCTGCTCGATCAGGAACTGCTCGTTGGGGCCACCCTCGTCCTCGCCGATGCGCTCGGGGAGCATCGAGAAGCCGGTGGCGTACATCTCGGCCAGCACGATCAGCCGGGCCCCCTGCGCCGCCGCCTCGGCGATCATCGGCGTGACCCGGGCGCGGGTCGCCTCGGCGTCCTCCCAGACGATGTCGTGCTGGATCGCCGCCACCTTCATGCCGCACCCAGCCGGGTAAGGGCCTCGGCGAGCACGTCAGGACGCTTGCAAAAGGCGAAGCGCACGTACTGATCGCCGGCCGCGCTGTCGTAGAAGACGCTGCTCGGGATCGCCACGACGCCGGCCCGGCCGGGCAGCTCGCGGCAGTAGGCCACCGCGTCGGTGCCGACATCGACGGTGGCGAAGTAGGTGGCCTGCGGCCGAATGACGTCGAAGCCCAGGCGTTCGAGGCCGTCGCAGAGCAGGTCACGCTGGGCCTGCAGCGCCGGTGCGGGCGACAGTTTCTCGGCCAGGCCGAGCACCTGGGCGACCGCGGGCTGGAACGGCGCGCCATTGACGTAGGTGAGGAACTGTTTGACGGTGCGCACGGCACTGACGAGGCCGGCCGGGGCGCAGGCCCAGCCGATCTTCCAGCCGGTGACGCTGAAGGTCTTGCCCGCGCTGCTGATCGTCACCGTCCGCTCACGCATGCCCGGCAGCGTGGCGATCGGCGTGTGGCTGCGGCCGTCGAAGAGCAGGTGCTCGTAGACCTCGTCGGCGATCACCACGAGATCGTGGCGGATCGCGACGTCGGCGACGGCAGCGAGCTCGGCCGGGCCGAAGACTGTGCCCGTCGGGTTGTGCGGGGTGTTCAGCACGATCGCCTTGGTGCGGGGACCGACCGCTCGCTCGAGCGCCGCCGGGTCGAATCCCCAGCCGGCGCCGTCCCGCTCGATCGTCACGGTGCGCCGGGTCGCCCCGGCCAGGGCCACACAGGCGGCGTAGGAGTCGTAGTAGGGCTCGAAGAGCACGACCTCGTCGCCCGGGCCGGCGACGGCCATGAGCGCGGCGGCAATCGCCTCGGTGGCCCCGGCCGTGACCAGGACCTCGGTGTCGGGGTCGTAGGCGAGGTCGTAGCGGCGGAGCTGGTGGGCGCTGATGGCCTGCCGCAGTTCGGGGATCCCGGGGCCGGGCGGGTACTGGTTGTGGCCGGTGCGCAGGGCGGTGGCCGCGGCCTCGAGGATCTCCGGCGGCCCGTCGGTGTCCGGGAAGCCCTGACCCAGATTCACGCTGCCCGTGGCGACGGCGAGGGCCGACATCTCGGCGAAGATCGTGGTGCCGAAGCCCCGCATGCGCTCGACCAGCCGCTGCGGCTGCACGTCGCCCGCTGTCACCCGTCCGACCCTATCCCCGCTACCAACCCCGCCCCCGACCCCGGCCCCGGCCCCGGCCCCCGCCCCCGCCGCCGCCGCCGCCCGACTTTGACTTCTCAGTGCACGTTGTTGGGGCTCGCCAGCGTGCACCAGGAAGTCAAAGTCGGGCTGTGGATAACGCGGTCCGACCGCCGGCAGGTCCGAGGCTGTTCGGGTGCGGTCGATTCCTCCCGAAGCCGCAGCGCAGTGCGGCGTGTTCTCCACGTCTCAGGCGCTGCGAGCCGGGTGGACCAGCTCGGCCCTGCACCATGCAACTCGGCGCGGCGACCTGCGGCGACTGCGGCGGGGCGCGTACGAGGTCACGGACCTGGCCGCGATCGCGCCGGGGCTCAGCGAGCTGGATCAGGCCCGGTGGCGGCACGCGGCGCCCGGCATCGCGGCGGTCCTCACAACCCTCGCCGTGGCCAGCCACTCCACCGCGGCGGTGCTGCGGGGCATCCCCTTGCTCTTCGTCCCGGCGCGGGCCTGCGTGTGCGTCGTGCCGTGGTGGACCGGTCGGATGGTGGGCGTGCACTTGCACCGGTGCACGATGCCACTGCCAGCCCCGGTCGCCGTGCCCAGCACGGAGCTCGAACGAACCGTCATCGACTTGGCGCGCGAACACGGGGTCGCGTCCGGTGTGGTGGCGGCCGACTACGTCCTGCACAAGGGCATGACGACGCTCGCCGAGCTCCAGGCCGCGATGGACTCCTGCCTTCGATGGCCCGGCGTGCGCGCTGCGCGCGAAGCCATCGGGTTGGCCGAGGCCCGAACCGAGTCGGTGCTCGAAACGCGCAGCCGGCTGGCGCTGCGGGCTTGGGGCCTTCCGGCGCCCGAGCCGCAGGCGCGGATCGCCAACGAATGGGGCGGCTTCGTGGGCCGAGTCGACTTCTATTGGGACGAGTTCGGTGTCGTCGGAGAGGCCGACGGCGACGTGAAGTACGGCGGCACCGAGCCCGAGCCGCTGATAAAGGAGAAGCGGCGCCAAGGCGCTCTTGAGGATCTCGAGCTGCCGGTGGTCCGCTGGGGCTCGAGCGACCTGCGCCACTTCGGGCCGGTGGCCGAGCGACTCCGCCGGACCTTCAACCGGGCCGCCCGCCTCCCTCGAGACCAGCGCCGCTGGGTCGTCTTGCCCCCACTTTGACTTCCCAATGCACGTTTCGGCGCCCCTCCAGCGTGCACTGGGAAGTCAAAGTGGCGGGTTGGGGGGCGAACGGAACGGCTGAACGGGGAATCAGCGGTTGGCCTTGGCGCGCGAGCGGAGCTTCTCGCGGTCCTGGGCGGCCAGCGCGACCTTGCGCAACCGCACCGTCGCCGGCGTGACCTCGACGCACTCGTCGTCGCGGCAGAACTCCAACGCCTGCTCGAGTGACAGGATTCGGTGCGGGATCAGAGGAATCAACACGTCACCGGATGACTGGCGCATGTTGGTGAGCTTCTTCTCTTTGGTCGGATTGACGTCCATGTCGTCGGCGCGCGAGTTCTCGCCCACGATCATGCCCTCGTAGACGTCAGTGCCCGGGCCGACGAACATCGTCCCGCGCTCCTGCAGGTTGGCCAGTGCGAAGCCGGTGGTCGACCCGCGCCGGTCGGCGACCAATGAGCCACTGGGGCGGGTGCGGATCTCGCCGGCCCACGGCTCGTAGCCCTCGTGGATGTGATGCAGCAGCCCGGTGCCGCGGGTCTCGGTGAGGAACTCGGTGCGGAAGCCGATCAGCCCGCGAGCCGGGACGATGTACTCCATCCGGATCCAGCCGGTTCCGTGGTCGACCATCTGCTCCAGCCGCCCCTTGCGCAGGGCCAGCAGCTGGATCACGACACCCTGATAGTCGGCCGGGACGTCGATGGTCATCCGCTCCATCGGCTCGTGCAGCGTGCCGTCGATCGTGCGGGTGACCACCTGCGGCTTGCCGACGGTGATCTCGAAGCCCTCGCGGCGCATGATCTCGACCAGGATCGCGAGCTGCAGCTCGCCGCGGCCCTGCACCTCCCAGGTATCCGGGCGCTCGGTGGGCAGCACCCGGATCGAGACATTCCCGACCAGTTCGGCGTCCAGGCGGTTGATAACCTGTCGAGCTGTCAACTTCTTACCGGACTCGCCGGCCAGCGGTGACGTGTTGATACCTATGGTCATCGAGATTGACGGTTCGTCGATCGTGATGACAGGAAGCGGGCGGGGGTCGTCCGGATCGGCGAGCGTCTCGCCGATGGTGATCTCGGGAATGCCGGCGATCGCGATGATGTCGCCCGGGCCGGCCGACTCGGCCGGGAACCGCTCGAGCGCGCGGGTCAGCAGCAGCTCGGTGATCTTGACGCGTTCGACCGTGCCGTTGGCCCGGCACCACGCCGCCTGCTGCCCCTTGCGGATCGTGCCGTTGTGCACGCGGCACAGCGCCAGCCGGCCGAGGTAGGGCGACGCGTCGAGGTTCGTGACATGCGCCTGCAGCGGCGCCTCGTCGTCGTAGGTCGGCGCCGGGATCGATTCGAGAATGGTCTCGAACAGCGGCTGCAGGTTCTCTTCCTCCGGCATGCCGCCGTCGTCGGGCCGCTTCAGCGAGGCGCGCCCGGCCTTGGCCGAGGCGTACACGATCGGGAACTCGATCTGGTGCTCGTTGGCGTCGAGATCGAGGAACAGCTCGTAGGTCTCGTCGACGACTTCAGCGATCCGGGCGTCCGGACGGTCGACCTTGTTGATGACGAGGACAACCGGCATCCCGGCCTCGAGCGCCTTGCGCAGGACGAACCGGGTCTGCGGCAGCGGACCCTCGGAGGCGTCGACTAGCAACAGGACGCCGTCGACCATCGACAGCCCGCGCTCGACCTCGCCGCCGAAATCGGCGTGCCCAGGGGTGTCGATGATGTTGATGGTGAGGCGTTCGCCGCTGGGCATGATGTGATCGACGGCCGTGTTCTTGGCCAGGATCGTGATGCCCTTCTCCCGCTCGAGGTCATTGGAGTCCATGACCCGCTCGTTGACGTCACCGGTGTCGGCCTGGTGGGCGGTGAACGCCCCGGACTGCCACAGCATGGCGTCGACCAGTGTCGTCTTGCCGTGATCGACGTGCGCGACGATCGCCACGTTGCGCAGGTCGCTGCGCTGCTTGATCGCCACGCGGCAACCTCGTTTCAGTGTTCGGGACGGAACCCCTGAGTCTACGTAGTCCGGAAGGCGGTTCTGACCACGACGCGGGGCCAGGCCCGGCGCCGGCCCGGCGGCGGCGCTGTGGGCGAGACGACGCGGATGCCGTGCGCTCCGGCCGGTGTGACGCGCCGGGCGTGGGCCGAGCGGCGCTGCAGGTCGCGGCCGTGCTGGGTAGCGGCCATTGCGGTCAGATCCGGGTGACTCATGACGATCTCCTTGGTGCTCGACGGTGAAGGTGCGGATCAGCAGAAGCGAGTTCCGGGCAGTGGCGCGCAGAGCTGGTTCTGGCTGTGCTGGACCGGCGCCTTGTTGGCCGGGGCCGGCGTCGCCTTGTCCGACGAGGTGACCCGAACGACGAGCCAGACCGTCAGCGCCACGGCGGCCACGGCGAGAGCCACGGCGGTGAACCAGAACGTGCTGCGGGTGACCTGAGTGGAGCGGACTGCGGGTGCGGCGATGGTGGTCATGTCGATCTCCTCGGTCTCTTGTGCGGTCAGCACTGAGACTCGCGGAGATGCGGCCACCACACCGTGCGGGTGCTGACACTCCGAGTGTTGGATCGCTGACAGTCCGGTCGGGTGTGTCACCCGCCTACGGGCGGCGCCAGCGCGCGCAGCGCCGCCGGATCGGCGATTGACAGCTGCCGTCGGCCGAGCGAAATCACCCCGCGCGACACCAGCTTCTGCAGCACCTGGTTCACGGTCGGGCGCGCAGCCCCGACCATCGCCGCGAGGTCGTCCTGGGACAGCGGTATCGCCGTGGCGGGATACAGCTCTGTGAGCTCCAGCAAGCGACGGCAGACGCGCCGGTCGACTGAGTCGTACTGCGCTTCGAGCAGCCGCAGGCTCAGCTCCGCGACGCGCTGC
Organism: uncultured Actinomycetota bacterium; assembly: GCA_963764485.1. Taxonomy (GTDB): domain Bacteria; phylum Actinomycetota; class Actinomycetes; order Mycobacteriales; family Jatrophihabitantaceae; genus Jatrophihabitans. The sequence continues at coordinate 1,627,093 of CAVXSM010000001.1, forward strand.
GCCAGGGCGGTCACCACGAGCTCGGCGACAGCAGGGTGTGTGGCGAGCAGTGATTGGAACGACCCGCGGGAGATCGTCAGGGTCTCGGTCGGGGCGAGCACGAGCACGGTTGCGCTGCGCCGCGCGGTCGCGGCGTCGTGCAGCAGGGCGAGCTCCCCGAAGAAGCCGCCGGCCGTGAGAACGTTCAAGGTCAGTCGCTCGCCGCCGGGCGCGGAAACCTGCACCGCGCAGATGCCGTGGTCGATGAGGTGCAGCCCGTCGGCGGGATCGCCCTCGCGCACTATCGCCTCACCCCGGGCGAAGCGCCGGCGCCGGGCCGATGCGACGAGCTCGTCGCGCGCCCGCGGCGGCAGCGACCCGAGCAGGGGCCAGGCCGTCACGGTCAGCGAACCCACATCTGGTCGAAGAAGACACCGAGCACCGAGCTGCGGACGTAGTTGTGCACGCGCGACGACACGGCGTCCACCCACGACGGTGTGACGAGCCCGATCCACGGAGCCGCGTCGACGACGCGCCGATCGGCCTCAGCCCAGAGCCGGTTGGCGTCGGCCGGCGCGGACGCGCCTACCTGTTGAGCCTGCGCGATGAGCCGATCGACCGTGGGATCGCAGAATTCGTCGAAGTTGGGGTTGTTCGGGTCGGCCGGGCTGAACTGGCGGCATTCGTACTGGGAAACCATAAAATCCGACGCATTCGGCACGCTCGCCACCCAGCCGCCGAAGCCGGCCTGGAACTTGGTCCGCGAGTCGGCGATGAAGCTGAAATAGGCCGGGCTCGCTTTCGTGTACACCGCGAGTCGCGCGTGATACCCGAGTTGGTTCAGCGCCTCGACCACCGGCCGCATGCCGGCCGCGACCGAGGGTGGCGACCACACGGTGATCGTCATCCCCTTCGTGTGCGATTCCTCCACAAGCCGCTGCGCGGTCGGGTAGTCGGGCGCCCGCCACGCGCCGGGCTGGCGCGATGGCAGCGTGTACGGACAGTAAGGCCGGTAACCCGGGAAGTTCGGCGGGAGGACCTGGCACGTGGGCAGCGCCGGGGTGAACCAGGCGTCGGCGACCGCTTGCCGGTCGACGGCATAGGCCAGCGCCCGGCGCACACGCACATCGTCGAACGGCGCGACCCTGGTGTTGAGCGCGATGCCATGCGAGGTCTCGGTCGGCGTGACGTAGAGCCGGGCGCCGAACCGCGATTGGAGCTGCGCCAGGGTGTCGGCGCCGCGGGCGTCGGCCCAGTCCGCCTGCCCCTGTGCGACCGCCGCCGTGGCGGCCTTCGTGTCGTCGCCGTGCGGGTCGACGCGCCACTCGATGCGGTCCGGAAATCCGGCCGGCTGCGCCGCCGCCGACCACTCGTGGAAGTAGCGGTTGCGCCCGAGCACGACGACCCGGCCGTTGTCGCTCGCGATTCGGTACGGTCCGGTCGCCGGGATCGGGCTGCGGCCGTGGTCGCCGAGTGGGGTCGCGGCCGGGGCGGCGACGGCGAGGGCCAGCTGGTCCAGGAACTCCCCGCTGGGCCGGTTCAGCGTGATCGTCACGGTCGCGGCTGTGCGGTCGACGGCGACGCCGGGCAGTGCGCACCGCTTCAGTGAGCAGCTCGCCGCGCCGGCGATCTCCTGCGACAGGCCGCTGAACCCGCTGGCGATGAGGCGCTCGATCCCGCGCTGCACGTCGTCGACCGTGACCGGTGCGCCGGTCGACCAGCGGATGCCGGACCGCAGCCGGAACGTGTACGTCCGTCCGCCGTTCGTCGGGCTGGGGACCCCGGCCGCCAGGTCGGGCACGAGATCGGTCGACTCCGCGCCGTTGGCGTGCCGGTAGCCGACGAGGGCGTCGTAACTGTCGTTGAGCAGCCAAAGCGTCCACGGGTTGCCGTAGTACACGGGGTCGATCGAGCCGGGATCCTGCCCGAGCAGCCGGATGGTGCCGCCCACGTGCCGGCTCGCGGCAATCGACGTGGTCACCCAGAGCCGGCCGCTGACGTCGCCCAGCGCGGTCGGGGTGACGCCGAGCGGCACCACCTTGATCCGGCGGGCCGCCGTCGTGTCGATCTCGGCGACCGACTCGCCGGCCTGCACCGCGACCCACAGGTGTCCCCCCGCCTCGGCGAGCGCGGTCGGCTGCTGCCCCACCTGGACCGTGTCGGTAACGGCGCTGCCACCGGCCGGGATGTGCGCGACCGTGCCGTCCAGGTTGTCGCTCACCCACACGTCGCCGCCGACCAGGACGATGCCGCGCGGGTCGTTGCCGACGTGGATCGTCTGGGTGACCGCATTGCCGGCCGGGTCGATCTCGGACACCGTGTTGGACGCCGAGTTCGCGACCCATACGTCGCTCCGGCCGGCACCGGCGATGCCGCTCGGGGAGTCGCCGACCGCGATCGTCTTCGTGACTGCGTTCCGCGCGGGATCGATGCGCGAGACGGTGCCGTCGCCGGTGTTGGCGACCCACACGGCTCCGGCAGCGACGGCCAGCCCGCCCGGCGCGCTGCCGACGGCGATCGACTGCACTGCGTTGGACGCCGGGTCGATGCGCGAGACGGTGCCAGACCCGCTGTTCGCCACCCAGACCGCGCCCAACCCGGTGACGACGGCCGACGGCGCCGAGCCGACCTGGACGGTCTGCGTCACCCGCCGGGTCGCCGGGTCGATCCGCGACACCGAGTTACCCCCGGTGTTCGCCGTCCAGGCGGCGCCGAGCCCCGCGACGACGGCGTTCGGGGCGAGGTCGACCGCGACCTGGGCGACGAGGCGCCCGCTGCCCGGATCGACGACGCCGGCCGAGTTCTCGCCGAACGCCCGCAGCGCCCTACCGCCACCGCCACCGCCACCGCGCTCGGCGAGCAGGACCGAGGCCACGACGGCCGCGACGACGACCGCCGCGGCGACCGTGAGCCGACGCGGCGTGGACCGGCGGCCGCGCGCGGCCGGACCGTTGGTGCCGACCGGCGGTGCCGGCGCACGCAGCGCGGCGATCTGCTCGGACGGGTCGGCGTCGTCGGGCAGCACCCGGACCGGCCGCACCGGTGCGGCCAGCCCCTTGAGCGCGAGGCTCTCGCCGGGCACGTAGCGCAGGCCGTCGATGCGCCGCGCCAGGTGGGTGACCTCGGTGGTGGCCAGCACCTCACCCGGTTTGGCCTGCGAGCACAGCCGGGCCGCGAGGTTGAGCGCGCCGCCGCGGTAGCCGTCCTCGCCGCGCACCGCCTCGCCCGCGTCGACCCCTATGCCGACGGCCAGCGGCAGGTCGGGCTCGTCGCGCATCTCATCGACGAAGCGTTGCTGCAGCGCGACGGCGAAGCGCAGCGACTGACGCGGTGACCGGAAGACGCACAGCGCCTCGTCCCCGCGCAGCTCGAACACCGAGCCGTCGAAGGGGACGATGAGTTCGCGCACGACCGCCGCGAACTTGGTCGTCAGCCGGGCCGCGGCCTCATCGCCGCGGTCGTTGGTGAAGGTGGTGTAGCCGCGGATGTCGGCGATCAGGAAGGTGAGCAGTTCGGAGGTGTCACCGGGCTCCGGCGGGACCGGAGCGCGCATGATCTCCTCGATCAGCCCGTCGGCCGATTCGTCCGCACCCCCGGCCGACATGGCCGAAGTATGCCCCCGTTCACCCGCCACTGCGCTCGCGCGCGGCCGACCCGCGCGCCATGATGGCGCCATGGCCTCGGACGCGCAGCCGATGACCCCGGCTTATCGCGTAGTGCTCGCCGTCGGGACCCCGATCATGTACCGCTGGTCGCGGATGGAGGTCCGCGGGCTCGACTGCCTGCCCCGGGAGGGTCCGGTGCTGGTCGTGGGCGACCACGACAGCTATTGGGATCCCATCGCGATCGCCGTGGCGGCCCGCGAGGTGCGCCAGATCCGGGCGCTGGCCAAGTCCTCGCTGTGGGGCAACAAGGTCGTCGCGAAGTTCATGGACGGCATGGGCCACATCCCGGTCGAGCGCGGCGCCAGCAACGCCGAGGCCATGATCACGGCCGAGGCCGAGCTGCGGAAGGGAGCCTGCATCGGCATCTTCCCCGAGGGCACCCGCTCGCTCGGGCGCGACCTGCGCGCGCGCAGCGGGGTCGGTCGGCTGGCCGAGGCGGTGCCGGGCGCGACGGTCGTGTGCGTCCGGACCAACGGATCGGTGGACGTCGTCCGGCTGCCCAAACGCCCCAAGGTCACCGTCGAGTTCTTCCGCCCGGCCGGCGGGCAGCTGCAGCCGGGGGAATCGGCCGCCGACTTCTCCGACCGGCTGCTGGCCGAGCTGCGCGACGGGGCCCCGCGCGAGATCCCCGGCCGCCGCCGCACCGCCGGCAAACACCGGGCCGCCGCCGACCGCGAGCCCTCCGGAGCTGCGTAGAACACGTTTCACTTCTATGCTCACCCGGTCACCGATCCGGGAGTCCGCATGCGCTACCTCCGTCCGGTCCTGCTCGCCCTCGCTCTTGCCCTGCTCGTCGCCCCGGCGCTGAGCCCGACGGCGGGCGCCGATCCCGCGCCGGGCGACACCGGGCTGGCCGCCGGCGGCCTCGCCCAGACCGGCCGGTGGATCACCGACAGCACCGGGCGGGTGGTCGTGCTGCACGGCCTCAACCAGGTCTACAAGGTGGCGCCGTACGAGCCGTCGGCCGACGGGTTCGGTGACGACGATGCCGCATTCCTCGCGACCAACGGGTTCAACGCGATGCGCGTCGGCGTCATCTGGGCGGCGGTCGAACCGCAGCCCGGCGTCTACGACGATGCCTACCTGGACTCGATCGCGGCGACCGTCCGCACCCTGGCCGCGCACGGGATCGTCTCGCTGCTCGACTTCCACCAGGACCTCTACAACGAGAAGTTCCAGGGCGAGGGCGCCCCGGCCTGGGCGGTCCAGGACGGCGGGCTGCCCAATCCGGCGTTGGGCTTCCCGTGGAACTACTTCGGCAACCCGGCCGAGGGGCGGACCTGGGACAACTTCTGGGCCAACCGCAACGCGTCCGACGGCGTCGGGCTGCAGGATCACTACGCCCGCACGTGGGCCCACGTCGCGGCCCGGTTCGCCGGCGACCGCGCGATCGCCGGCTACGAGATCATGAACGAGCCGTGGCCGGGCACGCTCGGCGCGCTGTGCATCGTCCCGCTCGTGGGTTGCCCGCTGTTCGACTCGACCTCGCTGTCGTCGTTCTACCAGCGGGTCGACACCGCGATCCGGACGGCCGACACGACGCACACCGTCTACTTCGAGCCCAACGTGCTGTTCACCCAGGCCGATACGACCTACGTGAAGAAGCCGGCCGATCCGAAGACCGGTTTCGCCTTCCACGACTACTGCAGCACCGCGGAGTTCGCGGCCAACGCCACGCTGTGCCTGCCGCAGGACACCCTCACCGTGTCGAGAGCGAACGGGTACGCGCAGAAGAACTCGATCCCGCCGTTGCTCACCGAGTTCGGTGCCACCACCGACGTCCCCAACTCTCACCGAGATGCTGGGGATCGCCGACAAGTACCGCATGGGGTGGCTCGAGTGGGCCTACTCCGGCAACGACAAGACGAGTTCGTCACCCAACGGCCAGGCCCTCGTGCTGGACCCGAGCCAGCCACCGACCGGCGCGAACGTCGTCACCGGCAAGCTCAAGGCCCTGGCCGAGCCGTATCCGCAGATCGTGGCCGGTACACCGTCGAAGTGGTCGTACACCAAAGGCATCTTCCGGCTCACCTACTCGACCGCGCGCGCGGCCGGCGGTGGGCGCTTCGCGGCCGGCTCCGAGACCGATATCGCCGTGCCGGCGGTCCAGTTCCCGGCCGGTTATCACGTGACGGTGATCGGCGCGACGGTCAGCTCGGCGCCGAACGCGGCGATGCTGCGGCTGTCGTCCACCGCGGCCACCACGGTGACCGTGACGGTGTCTGCCGGCTGAACAATCGTTGGCGACGTGAGCTATCGCCAATTTCTGGCGATAGCCCCTCGCTATCGCAAATCTCTTGCAATAGGGTCGGAGCATGGTCGCTCCCGCGCTCCCGTCACTCGCCGCGGACCACGGTGGGAGCCGCTTCACCCGGTTTCGGCACAGCCTCGATCGCAACGACCGTCGCTCGCTGTGGGGCATGGCCGGATTCATCGTCCTGCTGCACGTGGTCGGCTTCGGCGTGCTGTTCGGCTTCGTCATCCCGCGGCACTTTCACCTGGGCGGTGACCATCCGGTCTTCACGATCGGGGTGGGCGTACTGGCCTACACCTTCGGCCTGCGGCACGCCTTCGACGCCGACCACATCGCCGCCGTCGACAACACCACCCGCAAGCTGCTCGCCGACAACGAGGCGAAGCGCGGCGCGGGCCTCGCCGAAGCCGAGATCCGCAAGCCGCTCTCGGTCGGCTTCTGGTTCTCCCTCGGTCATTCGTCGATCGTGTTCGCGCTGGCCTTCGGACTGTCGCTGGGCGTCAAGGCCCTGGCCGGGCAGGTCGAGCACGGCGGCTCCGGGTTGCATTCGGCCACCGGCATCATCGGCGCGTCGGTGTCCGGTGTCTTCCTCTGGATCCTCGGCATCCTCAACCTCGTGGTGCTGCTCGGCATCCTCAGGGTGTTCCGCGAGATGCGCAGCGGCGTCTATGACGAACAGCAGCTCGAGGAGCAGCTGAACAAGCGCGGTTTCATGAACCGCTTCCTCGGCGGGCTGACCAAGTCGGTGCGCAAGGCGTGGCACATCTACCCCATCGGCCTGCTCTTCGGCCTCGGCTTCGACACCGCCACCGAGGTCGGCCTGCTCGTGCTCGCCGGCGGCGCGGCGGCCCTCAGCCTGCCGTTCTACTCGATCCTCGTGCTGCCGATCCTCTTCGCCGCCGGGATGTGCCTGATGGACACGATCGACGGCGTCTTCATGAACGCGGCCTATGGCTGGGCGTTCGCCAAGCCGGTGCGCAAGGTCTTCTACAACATCACCATCACCGCGATCTCGGTGGCGGTGGCGATGGTCATCGGCACCGTCGAGCTGATCGGCGTGCTGGCTCAGCAGGCCGACATCACGTCCGGCCCGATCTCGGCGATCGCCGACATCCCGCTGGACTACGCCGGCTACGGGATCGTCGCGTTGTTCTTCGCCTCGTGGATCGTCGCGCTACTGGTGTGGCGCTTCGGCCGCATCGAGGAACGCTGGTCGGCCGACCTCGCCGGCCAGGAGTGACGCGACCGGTCAGTCGCGGTCCTGCCACGTGCAGATGCAGATCTCGTTGCCCTCGGCGTCGGCCAGCACCCAGAACGCGCGCGCTTCGGCGGCGCTGACCAGCACCCCGCGGGCGTCGAGCGCGGCCTGCAGCCGCTGCGGCGCCTCGTCGTGGGCGACGTCGAGATCGAAGTGGATGCGGTTGCGCTGCGGCCGCGGCTCGTCCATCTGCTGGAACCACACCGACGGCAGCTGGCCGGCCGGATCGACCAGCCCGCCCTCCGGCCCGGCGCCGGGCTCGTCGACGTAGGCGAGCACCGCCTTCCAGAACGGCCGGACGGCACCGATGTCCATCGCGTCGATGGCGAACTCGAGCATCTGGACGGGACGGTGGCCCGCAGGCGGGGCGACGGCGAGACCCAGCGCCGCGACGGCCGCGGTGATCGCCGCGGCCGAGGCGGCGTCGTCGGCCGCGACGCCGGTGGTGCCGGGCGTCTGGAGCACCAGCTCGACGCGGTCGGGACGCAGGTCGAGCTGCAGATGGGTGGCGCCCGATTCGCCGCACGCCCCGGCCGCGGCCTCGGCGACGACCAGCGCCTGTTGCAACCCGTCGACCGGCACGCTCGCGGCGAAGCGGCCGAGAAGCAACCGCCAGCCGGTGGCTTCGACCGCCGCCGATGCGGCCGGCCGGGAGAGTAGATCCTCGCTCATGAGTCGAGTGTCACAGCCCGGTCCGACAGACCCATCCCGGCTTCAGGCGAGGCTGACGAGTTGGGTGATGTCGTCACTGGCGAGATCGCCGTCGACGACCGCCCCCACCTGGATCTCGAGCATGTCGGCCGCGCCCCCGTACATCGACAGGAATGCGGTGTCGGCGGCGTCACGCCCGGTCGCGATGCGGACGAGGCTCGAGCGCGGGGCGAGCAGCGTCGCGTCGACCGCCCGCCAGCAGTCGTCGACCGCGGCCTCGGCCACGGCGTGGAAATCCATCGGGTCGAGGCCGGGGGCGTAGACCGCGGCCAACCGGGCCGGGACGTCGAGGGCGCGCAGCAGGGCCACGACGAGATGCGCGTAGTCGCGGCAGACGCCACTGCGTTGCAGCAGGCTGTCGACCGCGCCGTCGGTGGGGCCGCTGCTGCCAGGGACATAGGACAGCCGGCCCCCGACCCAGGACGACACGGCGGCGAGCAGATCCGGCGCACCGCGGATGCCGGCGAACTCCGCCTGCGCGGTGGGCGCGAGCCGGTCGGATTCGGCGTAGCGACTGGGCCGCAGGTAGGTGATCCGATCGGCCGCGGTCACCGGCGGGGTCGGCATGGCGCCGTGGACGGCGGCCCGGTAGCTGATCTCGAGGCGGCCGGGTGGGGCGCTGACCAGATGCACCCGGCCGCTGTCGGCCGCGACCTCCTCCACGGCGACCGGACGGCCGTCGCAGGTGACGAGGAGCGCCTCGTCGAGCTGCCCGGGCCCGGCACCGGAAACGGCTATCTGCAGCATCGCCTGCAGCGGGTCGTAGACCTGCGCGACGAGCCGGGCCTCGACCTGCCGAAGCGATTCCATCAGCCGAGTATTCAGCAGCGCCCCGTTTGGAGGGCTACCGTCACAGATATGCCCTCTGACCTGGAAAGCGGAATTCTGGAGGTCCTTCGAAGTCGCACCGACTCCGATCGCCCCGTCACCTTCAACGACCTGGCCCGGCGCTTCGGTGCCAGCGCCCCGGTCGTGGCCTCGGTAGGCCGGCAACTCGTCTCGAAGGGGCTGGCCACACCCTCGTATGTGCAGATCAAGGGCGTCGAGACCATGTTCGCCCTGCTGCCCGTTCCGGCGACCACCAAGGCCGGTTGAGCTCGATCCGGGAATTCCCGGGGCCGTGAGCCGTTATGCTCGACGTACGGCACTGACGCCGTTCTCTCGCGGGCGAGCCGTCCCGCATGGCCGCACCTGATCGCCCGCCGTCCCGGCGGGCCTGGTCACTCCCGAATTGTCGCGGCCGACCTAGCTCTTAGGACCCACGTGACATCGCTTCGCCCCGCACGACCATCCTCTTCTGCGCCGAACCGTCGGCGCCGTCCGGCCACCCGGCCGCACACCACCCCGTCCGTCCGAACCCCCGCCGCCAAGGCCGGGCCGGACAACTCCGCGCTGCGCCGTCTAGACGACGCGCTCGCCGCGGCCCAGCGGGCGCCCGAGCCGCCAGCCACCTCGTTCGCCGAGTTCGGCCTGCCGCAGCCGGTCGTCGACGTACTCGAGAAGGCCGGCATCCACCGGCCGACCGCCATCCAGGCCCGCACCCTGCCGGACGCCCTCGCCGGGCGCGACGTCCTCGGCCGCGCGCAGACCGGGTCGGGCAAGACGCTCGGCTTCGGCCTGCCGATGCTCACCCGGCTGCAGGCCCAGCGCGGACGTACCACCTCCCCGCGCGGGCTCGTCCTCGTCCCCACCCGCGAGCTGGCCCAGCAGGTGGCCGACGCCCTGACCCCGGTCGCCGGCGCGTTGCGCATGCACGTCACGACCGTCGTCGGCGGCGTCTCGATCAACCGCCAGATCGACGAGCTGCGCCGTGGGGTCGACGTCCTCGTCGCCACGCCCGGCCGGTTGATGGATCTGATGGACCGTCGGGCCGTCCGCCTCGACGCGGTCGAGATCGCGGTCCTGGACGAGGCCGACCACATGGCCGACCTCGGCTTCCTGCCCGCCGTGACGAAGATCCTCGACGCCACCCCGTCGAACCGCCAGTGCATGTTGTTCTCGGCCACGCTCGACCGCGGTGTGGGCAAGCTCGTCACCCGCTACCTCGACGGCCCGGCGATCCACGCCGCGGGCTCGATCGGCACGCCGGTCGGCGCGATGGATCACCGCGTCTTCGTGCTCGAGCACGATCACAAGGTTCCGGTGGCCGCCGAGATCGGCGCCCGCCCTGGACGGACGCTGTTCTTTGTCCGCACCAAGCACGGGGCCGACCGACTGGCCAAGCAGCTCTCCCGCCTCGGCGTCGACAGTGCCGCCATCCACGGCAACCTGAATCAGAACCAGCGCACCCGTGCGCTCGACGCGTTCAGCTCCGGCCGCTCGCGCGTGCTGGTCGCCACCGACGTCGCCGCGCGCGGCCTGCACGTCGACGACCTCGACCTGGTGGTCCACTACGACCCGCCGGCCGACCACAAGGACTATCTGCACCGTTCGGGACGCACCGCCCGCGCCGGCAACACCGGCACCGTGGTGTCGTTCGTCGAGCCGGCGCAGTCGCGCGACGTCGCCCGCATGCACAGCGCGGCGGCGGTCGCGCCGACGACGTCCAGAGTGCGTCCAGGTGATCGCGCGGTCCGCGACATCGCCGAGTCCGGTGACGTCATCGACGTAGTGGCCGAGACCCGCTCGGCCCAGCGCCCGGCCCAGGGTGGTGGCGGGCCGCGGCGGCCGCGCAGCCAGGGCGGGCGCCCGGGCGCCGGGCACCGCAACCGGCGCCGGTAACCAGCACCCGGCTAGAACCCCGGCGGCAGCGCCTGCTCGTGCACCACGTGCAGGCGCTGCGTCGGCCGGGTCAGCGCCACGTAGAGGTCATTGAGCCCGCGGGCCGACTCGGCCACGATCGCGGCCGGCTCGACGAGCACCACCGCGTCGAACTCGAGTCCCTTCGCCCCGGCCACGGTCAGCACCGAGACCGGCGCACCCAGCGCATCGGAATCGGCGGTCACTGCGCCGGCCGGCAGCGCAGCGGTCACGGTCGTCGCCACCGTGTCGTGCCCGGCCCGCGGCGTGATCACCGCGACCGTGCCGTCTCCGGCGCGCCGCCACTCGTCCTCGACGACGGCGGCCAGCTCGCCGGAACCGAACAGGTGCGGCCCGACCCGGGTGATCACCGGCTCGTCGCGGCCGACCCGGGCCGACGCCGGCGCCCGCACCGAAGATCCGCCGGCCTCGAGCACGGCGGCTGCGAGGTCCATCACCTGCTGCGGCGTGCGGTAGTTCACCGTCAGCTCGGCCTGCGTCCAGCGGGCACCGACATGCGGTTCGAGGACGTCCCCCCAGCTGCTCGCACCAGCGGCCGAGCCGGTCTGGGCGACATCGCCGACCACCGTGAACGAGCGGCTCGGGCACCGGCGCATCAGTAGCCGCCACGCCATCGGCGACAGCTCCTGCGCCTCGTCGACGACGATGTGCCCGAAGGCCCAACCGCGATCACGCTCGGCCCGCTCGGCCACGCTGCCCAACCAGCTGCCACCGGAGTAGCGGCCGGCGAGATCCTCGGCGGTCTGGAACTCGCTCCCGCCGAAGGTCTCGTGCACGTCGCGCGCGTACTCGATCTCGGCCCGCCGCTGCTCGGCCTCGGCCGGCCGCGCCCGGTGCCGAGGTCTCGTCCTCGCCGAGCAGCTCGGCCGCCTCGTCGAGCAGCGGGACGTCGGCCGGCGTCCACGGCGCCGACCGCGGTCGCGTGCAACAGCTGCCGCTCGTCGCGACCCAGCCGCACGGCGGCGTCGCCCAGCCGGTCGGAGTCGGCGTACAGGTCGCGCAGCAGCCGCTCGGGCGTGATCGGCGGCCAGCACGAGATTGATCTCGCGGCGGACGTCGATCGACTCGTAGAGCGTCGGCCATCAGCCGGGCCCGCGTCTCTTCCTCGAGGTCGATCCCGCGGGCCGCCGCGAGCGTGCGCAGCAGGTCGGCGCATGACCTCGGTGACGAAGGTCCGCCGGGCCACGTTGTGCGGCGCGCGCGAACGGCGCGCCCGTTCGCGCGCCTCGCGCACGGTCCGCGGCTGCAGGCGGATGACCGTGCCGTCGACATCGAGCGGGCGGCCGGCCGGGATGACCCGCTGGCGGCGCTTCACTGCCTCGGCGATCACCGTCAGCCATGCGCAGATCGCCCTTCAGCGCGACGACGGCATCGGGCTCGGACGCGGTGGCCACGACGCCCGGGTACAGCTCACCCGGCGTGGCCATGACCACGGCGTCGGCCTCACCGAGCGCGGGCAGCACCTGGTCGATGTAGCGCAGGAACACCCGGTTCGGGCCGACCAGCAGCACGCCGGAGCGGGCGATCCGCTCGCGGTTGGCGTAGAGCAGGAACGCCGTGCGGTGCAGCGCTACCGCCGTCTTGCCGGTGCCGGGCCCGCCTTGCACGACGAGCACGCCGGGCAGCGGCGCCCGGATCACGTCGTCCTGGTCGGCCTGGATCGTCGCGACGATGTCGCGCATCCGGCTGCTGCGCGCGGCGTCGAGGCTGGCGAACAGCGCCCCCTCGCCGACGACCGACGTGCCCGCCGTCGACGCCGGCCGCCTCGAAGCCGGCGAGATCGAGCACCTCGTCCTGCACGCCGGTGACGCGGCGCCCGTCGGTGGCGATCTGGCGCCGCCGCAGCACCCCGCCCGGGCGGGCCGCCGTGGCCTGATAGAACGGCTCGGCCGCCGGCGCCCGCCAGTCGACTAGCAGTTCTCGCCGAGCCTCGTCGGAGATGCCGATCCGGCCGATGTAGCGGCGCTGCCCGTCGGCGAGATCGAGGCGGCCGAAGCACAGCCGCTGCTCGACGTTCTGCAGGGTCCGGACCCGCTCGCCGTACAGCCGCATGAACGCGTCGCGCTCGGCGCGGGCGCCGGGTGTTCCGACGGTGCTGCTGCGGGCGGTGCGATCGAGGCGGTCCTCGGCGTGCTCGAGCAGCGCGTCCCGCTCGTTGTAGAGCCGGCTCACGTGGGCCTGCTCGAGCGCGATCTCGTGCTGCGCGATGTCAGAGGTCGACGGTGCGGACACTGATCCTTCGTCGTCGATGATCCTTACCCCCCGCGCGAAGTCGTCCAGCGAGCCTAGTTGGCGGGCGGTTACGTGTGCAGTTCCGCCGGGTAGATCGGCCTCAACCGCACGAAGGAGAACAACGATGACCGATCAGAATCTGACTCCGATGTCCGCGGCCGAGATCGCGGCCGAGGGCGGTACCGCGCTGCCGGCCAAGGAGGTCATGTCCCTTCTCGACCTGAACGCCAACCTCGATCTCGCCCTCGACGCTGCGGCGCCGATCGACCTCGCGGTCGGCGCGAACGCCAACATCGCGGCGCCGATCAACGCCTCGGTCGGGGCCAACGTCCTGTCCGTGGGCTCCACCGCCGGGGCCGAGGCCCTGCAGGGAGCCGAGATCCACCAGGGTGTCACCGGCGACGCGACGGCCACCGCGGATCAGAACAGCGGCATCGCCCAGGGTGCGGCGCCGGCCGACGCCCAGCCGGCGGACACCGGCGTCTCCACCACCGACCCGACGACGCCTGGTGCTCTGGACGGCAACCTGCTGAACGTCAATGTCAACCTCAACGGTGACCTGAACCTGGCCGCGCCGATCGACGGCGCGGTGGCCGCGAATGCGAACGCGGCCGCGCCGATCGACGCGGCCGTGTCGGCCAACGTGGGCTCGATCGACTCGAGCGCCACCGCGATCTCGCACCAGGAAGCGGTGATCACGCAGGACATCAACGGCGACGCCACCGCCACCGGCGACCAGCAGTCGACCATCGACCAGCCCTAGTCCGCGCATATGACCGTCACCGCCGGACCGTCCACCGCAGGCGGCGGGCTCGACACCGTGCCCGCGTTGGCCGACGGACTCGAACTGCTCGGGACGATGCCCGGCTCGGGCTACCGGGAGCCGCCCGCACTGGTCCGGCGGAGCGACGGTCAGATCCTGCAGCTCACCCCGCTGCTCTACGCGGTGCTTGCCGCCATCGACGGCGTGCGCGGCTACGACGACATCGCCGCGCACGCGAGCGTCTCGTACGGCCGCGGCATCGGGGCCGACGACGCCCGGATGCTGGTCGATTCCAAGCTGCGTCCGCTCGGCGTGGTGTGCCGGGCCGACGGCTCGCAGCCGGAGGTGCGCAAGGCCAACCCGCTGCTGGCCCTGCGTTTCCGCTACGTGGTGTCCGACCCAGCGGTCACCCGCCGGATCACCGCGCCCTTCGCGTGGTTGTTCACCCCGTTGATCGTGGCGGCGGTGGTCGTCGCGTTCGTCGCCGTGTGCAAATGGGTGCTGTTCGACCGTGGACTCGGCTTCGCCGCGCACGAGGCGTTCGCGCGCCCCGGCCTGCTGCTGACGGTCTTCGCGATCACCCTGGTCTCGGCCGGCTTCCACGAGTTCGGGCACGCGGCCGCGGCCCGCTACGGCGGAGCCACGCCGGGCGCGATGGGGGCCGGGCTGTATCTGGTCTGGCCGGCGTTCTACACCGACGTCACCGACAGCTACCGCCTCGGCCGCGGCGGACGGATCCGGACCGATCTCGGCGGCCTGTACTTCAACGCGCTGCTGTCGGTCGTCGTCTTCGGGGTCTGGTGGGTGACCGGCTGGGACGCGCTGCTGCTCGTGATAGCCACCCAGTTGATCCAGATGATCCGCCAGCTGCCGCCCATGGTGCGCTTCGACGGCTATCACCTGCTGGCCGATATCACCGGGGTGCCGGACCTGTTCCACCGGATCAAGCCGACCCTGGTCGGGCTGTGGCCCACCAAGTGGCGCAGCCCCGAGGCGCGGGCGCTGAAGCCATGGGCCCGCATCGTGGTGACGTTGTGGGTGCTGCTGATCGTGCCGCTGCTGATGCTCACCGTGCTCGTCACCGTCCTCACGCTGCCGCGGATCGTCGCCACTGCGGCGGTGAGCCTGCAGCTGCAATGGCGGCAGATGACCGCGCAGTTCGGTGCCGGCGACGTCCTCGGCGGTCTGGTCAAGGTACTGGCCGTGATCGCTGTCGCCCTGCCGATCTTCGGCATTGCCTACATGCTGACCCGCGCGGTGACGCAGCTCGCGCGCAAGGTACGGCGAGCGACTGAGGGGCGGCCCGGCCGCCGCGCGCTGGCCGGCGCCGTGGCCGCCGCCGTCCTCGCCGCGCTGGTGGCGGCGTGGTGGCCGCGCGGCAACTACCGGCCAATCCAGTCCTACGAGCGGGGCACGATCCAGCAGCTGCTGCCGGCCTCGTTCACCGGCGACTCAGCCGGACTGCAGGAGGGACGGCAGGCCTCGGCGCAGACGATCTGGCCGAAGGACGCCGGGCCCCTGCCGTCGGCCGCCCATCCGGCGCTGTCGCTCGTGCTCGTCCCGCGGACGAAGACTCCCGACGGGAAGACGGCGCCGACCTGGGTTTTCCCGTTCAACCGCCCGGCCCCGCCCGGCGTCGGGGACAACCAGACCCTGGCCGTCAACACGACCGACGGGACCGTCGTCTACGACGTCGCCTTCGCGATGGTGTGGGCCGACACCAATCGGGTACTGAACAAGAACGAGGCCTACGCCTTCGCCAGCTGTACCGGCTGCCGGGCGACCGCGGTCAGCTTCCAGGTCGTGCTCATCGTCGGCCAGGCCCACGTCGTCGTGCCGCAGAACATCTCGGCCGCCGTCGGCTACGACTGCATCGCCTGCGTCACCCAAGCCCTCGCCGTGCAACTGGTGGTGAATGTGCCGGCGCATCCGAGCGCGGCTCTCACCACCGATCTGGCCGCGCTCTGGCGCGAGATCCAGGCGTTCAGCCGGCAGCTGGCGGGGATGTCGTTCAGCGAGATCCACGACCAGCTGGTGAGCTACGAGGCCCGGATCCTGGCCGTGATCAAGCAGGACTCCCCAGCCGTCCCTGGCGCGGGTCCGGCGCCGAGCGACTCACCCGGCGTGAGCGCACCGGCCGGAGCAGGGACGTCGGCCGGCGACCAAGGCGGGGCACCGGCCGGCGGCGTCGACAGCGGGGCACCGGCGACGGGAGCCACCGACGGCGCGAGCGCTCCGGCCACGGACGCCGCGACCAGTCCGGTAGCGTCGACGAGTGTCGGCAGCCCGCTCCCGTCGGTCGGCCCGACTCCCTAGTTCCGCATTGACGTCCCCCACCCGACCCGCCGACTACCGCGTCACCTTCGTCGTGCTGGCCGCCGCGGTCGGGGCGTACGCCCTGCTGCAGTCGCTGGTGACGCCGGTCCTCTCGACGTTGCAGGCCGATCTGCACACCACTCAGAACACCGTCACCTGGGTACTCACCGCCTACCTGTTGTCGGCGTCGATCTTCACGCCGATCATGGGCCGGCTCGGCGACATGATCGGCAAGCAGCACGTCTTCGTGGCCACATTGGTCGCGCTGGCCATCGGCTCGTTGCTGGCTGCGGTGGCGTCGAACATCGGCGTGATGATCGCCGCGCGGGTGATCCAGGGCGTCGGTGGCGGGGCGCTGCCGCTGGCCTTCGGGATCATCCGGGACGAGTTCCCGCGCGAGAAGGTGTCCGGCGCCGTCGGGTTCCTCGCGTCATTGACCGCAGTAGGGGCCGGCGCGGGCATCGTCGTCGCCGGCCCCATCGTCAAGGCGCTGGACTTCCACTGGCTGTTCTGGCTGCCGATGATCCTCACCATCGTTGCCGCGATCGCGTCGTATCTGCTGATCCCCGAGTCGCCGGTGCGCACCCCCGGCCGGATCAGCTGGCCGCCGGCCGTCCTGCTGTCCGGCTGGCTGGTCGCCCTGCTGCTCGGGCTGAGCCAGGCGCCGACCTGGGGCTGGGGGTCGGCGAAGGTGATCGGCCTGTTGGTCCTCGCCGTCGTCCTGCTCGTTGCGTGGATCGGCGCCGAGCGTCGGGCCGTCACACCGTTGATCGACATGACGATGATGCGCCGGCCGGCCGTGTGGACGAACAACCTCGTGGCGCTGTTGATCGGCGTCGGCATGTATGCCGTGTTCGCCTTCCTGCCCGAGTTCGTGCAGAGCCCGAAATCCACCGGCTACGGCTTCGGCGCGAGCATCACCCAGTCCGGTCTGATCCTGCTGCCGTCGGCCGTCACCATGTTCGTCGTCGGGCTGTACGCCGGTCGCTTGGCCGGGCGGCTCGGCGGCAAGGCCCTGGTCGTGCTCGGCTGCCTGATCGGCGCCGTGTCGATGGCGATCCTCGCGTTCGCCCACAGCAGCACCTGGGAGCTCTACGTCGCCGAGGCGATCATGGGGATCGGCTTCGGCCTCGCGTTCTCGGCCATGTCCGGGCTCATCGTCAGCGCGGTGCCCCCAGAGCAGACTGGGGTCGCGAGCGGCATGAACGCCAACATCCGCACCATCGGCGGATCGATCGGGGCCGCGGTGATGGCCAGCATCGTTACCGCCGAAGTCGGCGCCGACGGGCTGCCTCGCGAGGCCGGCTACACGATCGGCTTCGCGCTGCTCGGCGGCACGCTTGTGGTGGCCGCGCTGGCGGCGCTGTTCATGCCGGCCCCGGCTCGAACCGGTCCGGCCACCGACGAGAAGGAGCACGCTGAACTCGCCCTGATCGCCGGTGGCACGCTCGTCGGGGACAAGCCGGAATGACTGGCCGTCAGACCGCCGACCTCACCGGGTGACGGCGGCGGTCTTGCGACGCACGACGGCCCGCCCGCCCCGGGTCGGCGCGAACGCGACGCCCCGCGAATGCCACCGCTCACCCGGCGCGTCGGTTGGCACGAGATCGAAGTCGCGCAGCAGCGTGCGCAGCACGACGGTCATCTCCATCGTGGCGAACGCGGCTCCGATGCACCGGCGGGTTCCGCCGCCGAAGGGCACCCAGGCGTAGAGATCCGGATTGACGCCGACGAAGCGGTCGGGATGGAAGGCGCTCGCGTCGGCGAACACCCGCTCGTCGGAGTGCACGAGGCTGACGCCGACCATCACCGTGTAGCCCTGCGGGATCACCCATTCGCCAAGCTGCAGCGCCGGCGCGTTCACCCGGCGCAGCGTGAGGTCTATGACCGGGCGGGTGCGCTGGATCTCGAGGATCGTCGCCTGTAGCAGTTCGGTTCCGCCGGCGTCGGCTTCATGGACGAGGCGGCGGACGAGATCCGGGTGCCGCCGCAGCCGCTCGACCGCCCAGGCGAGAGTGGTGGCCGTGGTTTCGTGCCCGGCCGCGAGCATCGTCAGCAGCTGATCCGCGACGTCGCGGTGGCTCATCGGCTCGCCGTCGTCGTAGCGGCTCTGGAGCATGACCGCCAGGACGTCGTCGCGTTCGGCCAGCTGCGGGTCGGCGAGCGCCTTGGCGATCAGAGTGTCCACGATCGCGTCGAACTGCCGGCGGTAGGCGAAGTGCCGACCCCACGGTGTCCAACGGCCGAGGGCGATCGGCGGGCCGGGCATGACCACCAGCCGCGAGGCATTGGTAACCATCGTCGGCAGCAGTCGGCGCAATTGATCGAACTCGGCGCCCTCGGCCCCGAACACCGCGCGCAAGATCGCATTCAGCGTGATGCGCATCATCGACGCGAGTACGGCGAACTCCGCCCCACTGGGCCAGCTCGCCATCTCGCGCTGCGCCTCGTCCTCGATGATGTGCTCGTACGAGCGCATCCGCTTTCCGTGGAACGGCGGGACGAGCAGCTTGCGCTGCCGGCGGTGGGCGTCACCCTCGAGATTGAAGAACGAACCCGGACCGAGGACGCGGCCGAGGTTGGGCTCGACGTTGCCGGCGATGTCGGTGCTCGTCAGGAACAACTGCTTGATCAGCGCCGGATCGCTGATGACGACCGTCGGCCCGAAGAGCGGCAGGTTCAGTCGGTAGGCCGACCCGTAGCGGCGGTGGAATCGGTGCATCATGGCGTGCCGCGAGGTCAGGAACGCCGCGCCCTGAAGTGCCTTGGGCAGCCGCGGGCCGGGCGGCAGCTTGGTCTCGGAAGTCGTCGTGGTCATTGCGTCGCCTCCCCCGGTTGGAGCCAGAGCTCGATCTGGATGCCATCGGGATCCTCGCAGGTGAGAAAGCGCGCCGGGCCGAATTCCCGGATCGGCGAATGCGCGACGCCGAGCTCGTCCAAATGGTGCCGCCAGCTCTGCAGCGCGTCCTCGTCGGCCACCGCGAGCGCGAGGTGATCCAGTCCCACCCGGCGGTGATCGAAGCGGTCGTCGCGATCACCCTCGGGTTGGCAGATCGCGACGACGAATCGACTCTCGGGATCGAAGAGCAGCACGCGCGGGCTGCCGGCCTCGTGCTCGGACAGCCGGCGCATCGCCTGCCACCCGAAAACCTCGCGGTACCAGGCGGTGCTCGTTTCCAGGTCGCGGACGGTCAGGGCGACGTGCGAGGCGCCCGTGATGTTCGGCATGCCCGCAACCTACAAGCGACGTGCTCCGGTCAGTGGCCCGCGGTAGCGGCGGTCGAGTTCGTTGGCATACCGTCGGCCGAATTGTGCTGCATTCTCGGATCCAGTCGGTCAGGACGATCGTGCCGGTAGCCGCGCATCGGAGTCGGCGAGACCGTCGGCCATCGCGCGGTATTCGTCGCGGTGGCTCTGTGGTCCGACCGCGTCGACGACCACGGTGTCCGTTGCCGCCAGGCGACGTCGTTGATCAGCACGCCGTCGCCGCCAAACAGGATCGCCGGACGCACGATCGCGTGCGAGATGCCGAGGTCGTGCAAGATCTGTTCGACGTGCGCCTTGCCCCGGAAGTACGGGTAGGGCGACTCCAGCGATGGGTGCGTGATGGACACGTGCACGATCCGCTGGATCCCGGCGCGCGGCCGCGGCCGCGAACAGGGTGCGGCTGTTCGCCACCGCCGCGTCGTGGTCGACCCGCCGCGCGCGCGGGTGTGCGCGCCGCGCATGGAGGCGGTCAACTCGGCCGGGTCGGTGAAGTCCAGCGGCCGCATGTCGATGTCGATCGCGCTCGGGCGACGTTCCGGATGTCCGGTCAGGGTGCGGACCCGGCGGCCGCCGGTGACCAACTCCGCGGCGATCGCGGCCCCGGAATAGCTGAACGCGCCAGTGACGATGTCGAGATCGTTCGGACGGTCGGTCATGTCCGGTCTCCACCTCCGGCGCCGGGCGGCAAGGCGGCGCCGCCGAGGTCGAGCAGCCCGGCCACCAGGCGCGCTCGATCGAACAGGGCCAGCGCCGCGGTCCGGTCGCCGTCGAGGTTGGCCAACAGCTCCAAGCCGAGGAAGCCGGCGACGATGCCGTGCGCGAGCTCGCGGGCCGGTACCAGCAGCGCGACCGGCGACCCCGCGACCGCCTGGCGCACGGCGGTCGCGGCGAAATCGCGCCACGGCGCCAGCCGGGCTGCCACCTGTTCGCCCAGCCCGGGGGTGGACTGGGCCCCGGTGATCATCTCGACGAAGACCGCGACATGCCCGGCGTCGACGTCCCCGCTGAAGATCGTCCGGGCCGAGTCGATCAACTCGGCGAGGCTGTGCGCGTCCTCGAGCACCTGCGAGTAGGCGGCCAACCGTCGCGTGCTGACTTCGTCCAGCGCGGCGAGCAGCAGCTCGCTGACCGAGCCGAAGTGATAGAAGACGAGCGCTTGATTGCAGCCGGCCCGGCCGGCGATTTCGCGCGCGCTCGCGCCCGCGAACCCGACCTCGCGCAACGCCTCGAGCGCGCCGGCAATCAACGCCGCGCGCGTCTCGCCCGAGCGCTCCCCACGCGTCCCCGTGGCCCGACGCGGACCGGATGTGGCCATCCTCGGCTCCGTTGAGCGCTCTATTTGAGCAATTGCTCAAACATTACCACGGCCCTCACTTTCTTCGCTCCGCCTTCGGACGGTGGCCGCTCTCGTGGGTACGCTCAGGGCAGCGTCCTCGCGGCCAGGGCAACGAGCTCCGCGGGCTGCGCTAATTCAGGGTTGAGCACACAGCCAGTCCGGGAAACGCCGTCGGCCCCGCCGATGTCGGAGCACTCGCTCAATGCCGGGACGCACCGGGTGAACCCCGCGCGCTGGGACGCCTCATGCCCCACCACCCGTCGTGACCATCACTACCTCGGAGCCGGCCCCGCGCAGCACCGAGCCGGAGCCGGCAGCGACTTCGCCGGTCTCGCTCGCGTCGTGCGCGCCGCCGGGCTCCTCGACCGCCGCCCGCTCGCCTACCTCCTGCGGATCGCCGCCACCCTGGCCGGCTACGCCGCCGCCTGGTTCGCCGTCGCCTGGGTTGGTGACTCGTGGTGGCAGGTCGGCGCCGCAGTCGCACTGGGCATCGCCTTCACCCAGGTCGCCTTCCTGGGCCACGACGGCGGTCATCAGCAGATCTTCTCGAGCCGCCGGGCCAACGACCTGTTCGGGAAGCTCCTGGGCGACCTGCTCGTCGGGCTGAGCTACGGCTGGTGGGTCGGCAAGCACAACCGCCACCACGCCAACCCCAACAAGGAAGGACACGACCCCGACATCGGCGACGGGGTGCTGGCCTTCACCACCGGTCAGGTCGCTGCGCGCGCCGGCCGGTTCGGGCGGGCGATCGTCCGCCGCCAGGCCTGGCTCTTCTTCCCGCTGTTGACCTTGGAAGGCCTCAACCTGCACGTCGCCAGCGTGCTGTCCCTGCGCCGCGGCGGTGAGCGCAGTCCGCGCGGGGGCTCGCGTCGGCTCGAACTGTTCCTGCTGACCGTGCACCTGGCGGCGTACGCGTCCGCCCTCGTGCTGATCATGTCGCCGGTGAAGGTGGTCGTGTTCGTGGCGATCCACCAGGCGATCTGGGGCCTGTACATGGGCTGCTCATTCGCGCCCAATCACAAGGGCATGCCGATCATCGCCGCCGACGAGGACGTCGACTACCTGCGCCGGCAGGTACTCACGGCGCGCAACGTCCGGGGCGGCTGGTTCACCGATCAGGTCCTCGGCGGGCTGAACTACCAGATCGAGCACCACCTCTTCCCCAACATGCCGCGCGCCTCGTTGCGCCGGGCCCAGCCGATCATCCGCGCGTACTGTTCCGACCTCGGTGTCCCGTTCTGCGAGACGACCCTGTTCGGGTCGTATCGCGCGGCGCTGGTGCATCTCAACGCCTTGGGCCGGCCGCTGCGGGGGACGCCGGCCGCGGGGCCACCGGCGACATTCCCGTGATCACGAGGGAACTGCCGGCCACGATCGAGGACGCGCCGGCCGATGTGCCGACGGTCAGCGACACCGTCGCGGCGCTGGCCGCCCTCGCCACTCCCGTCCCACCGCGCATGCGGGGCCGACTGCACGCCGGCGCCGCCGTCGCGTCGGTCGGCACCGGCGTGGTCCTCGTCGCGGTCGCCGCCGCGTTCACGACGGGCCGGGCCGGCTGGGCTACGGCTATCTACTCCCTGACGATCCTGGGCCTGTTCACCATCTCCGGGCTCTACCACCGCCGCCAATGGCAACCGCGCGGGCAGGCGGTGATGAAACGGCTCGACCACTCGATGATTTTCGTGTTCATCGCCGGCACCTACACCCCGATCGCCGTGCTGGCCCTGCCCCACGACACCGCGATCGTCTTCCTGTCGGTCGTGTGGGGCGGGGCCGTCGCCGGTGTGACCCTGAAGATGTTCTGGCCGTCCGCGCCGCGCTGGGTCGGCGTCCCGCTCTACGTCGCGCTGGGCTGGACCGCAGTCTTCGTCTTCCCCGACATCCTCCACGGCGCCGGCGCGGCCGTGCTGGTCCTGATCATCGCCGGCGGACTGGCCTATACCCTCGGCGCCTTCACCTACGCGTTCCAGCGTCCCGATCCGTGGCCGGCAACCTTCGGATTTCACGAGGTCTTCCATGCGTGCACCGTCGTCGCCGCCAGCTGCCATTACGTGGCCATCTGGCTGATCGTCTTTTGAAGGGCTGGAAGGAAATGGAGCCGATCGCTACGGGATGTGACGCCGATGGGGCACCCTGGTGATGTGCCGATCAAGGACGGGTTGACTGCCTCGGTGAGCGGGCAGCGTGGGGCCCAGGCCGCCGACCGACTGTGCGAGGCGTGCGTCGGGCTGCTGCACGTCGATGCCGCTGCGATCTCGTTGATCTTCGATGGGACGAACACCGGCACTCTCGGGGCGAGCAGCGCCCCGGCGCGGATGTACGACGAGTTGCAATTCACTCTCGGCGAGGGCCCGTGCCTGGAGTCGGTGGCGCAACGGAACCCGATTCTGGTGCCGGATCTGGCCGCCGCGACCGAGGTCAGATGGCCGGCCTACGTGCCCGCCATGCTGGCCCACAAGATCTACGGCGTGTACGCGATGCCGGTCGTGCTGGCCGGTCACTACATCGGCGCATTGGATCTGTATCGGAATCGCCCCGGACCGCTCGATCTGGACGACCTGGCCGGTGCGCTGCTCGCAGCCGAGCTGGCCGAGGCACCATTGCTCGATCTCATCGCGCACGACCTGCAGCTGGCAGTTGCCGATCCCGACAGTGGCGTCTGGACCGATCTGAATGCGTTGACCCGCGTCGAGATCAGCCAGGCCACTGGAATGCTGATCGACCAGTTGGACGTCGGCCCGACCGAGGCGCTCGTCCGGTTGCGCGCCTACGCCTACATGACGGGCCGGAGCGCGACCGAGGTGGCCCGCGACATCCTCGACCACGGGCTGCGGTTGGAGGCCGACACATGAGCGACGCGAATCGCGAGGCTGACGTCCTGGGCGCCGTTGTCTCGCTCGTGGACAGCCTGCTCGATGACTTCGACGTGGTCGAGCTGCTGACGCAGCTGACCGAGCACTGCATCCAGTTGCTGGACGTCGCGTCGGCCGGGTTGCTGTTGGCCGACCACACTCCTCAGCTTCACCTGATGACGGCCACGTCCGCGCGCACGGCCGAGCTGGAACTGTTTCAGCTGCAGGCTGATGAAGGCCCGTGCCTGGACTGCTTCTCGGCCGGCGTGACGGTCAGCGTGGCCGACCTACGCACCCAGGCGGCGCGCTGGCCCCGGTTCGTCCCGGCCGCGGCCGAGGCCGGCTTCGTGTCCGTCCATGCGTTGCCCATGCGCGCGGCCGGGATGGTGGTAGGGACGTTGGGCCTGTTCGGTGCGTCGTCGGGTGAACTTGGTCCGGCCGACACCGCGGTCGGACAGACGCTGGCGCACGTCGCCACGGTCGCGATCTTGCAGCAACGGGCACCCACGCCTGACGGCGTCGTGCCCCGCCTGCACGCGGCCCTCGCAAGTCGAGTCGTGGTCGAGCAGGCCCGTGGCGTGCTGCGCTCGCGGCTCAAGGTGTCCATCGACGATGCGCTCGCCCTGCTGCGCCAGTACGCGCGATCGAACGGGCAGCACGTCACCGAGGTGGCGCGCCGGCTCGTGTCCGACCGCGAAGCTCGAGTGTCGATTCTCGCCGATATCGGGGCCGCGTCGGCCGGCTGACGGTGATCCCGGCCTAGCGGGTGTGCCGGGCCCGGGCCCGGCGGACGGCTTCGTCGACGACACGCGCGGCCACCACCGACAGCTTGACGTTCTCGCGCTGGCTGATCTCGCGGAGCGCGCTGAAGCTCTCGTCGGCCGTGGCGCCGGAGCGGCTGCGCATGATCCCGATGGCCTGATCGATGACGGCGCGGCTGGTCAGTGCCGACTGAAGCTGCTGGGCCTGGGCCTGCGCCCGGGCGAGGACCTGGCAGTTGCGGGCCGCGACACCGGCCGGCGTAGCGAACAGGCAGCCGATCCGTACGGCGTGGTCGTCGAAGGCGTCGAAGGCTCGGGAGTACGTGTTGAGGGCGCCGACGACCGTCCCGTCCGGGAGCACCATCGGTACCGACAGCGCGCTGTGCACACCCAGTCCGGCGACCTTGGAACCGAACCGGGGCCACCGCACGTCGTCGCCCAAGGCACCGGACACGAACGGTTGTGCCTCGCGCATCGCCGTGATGCAGGGTCCCTCGGCGAGCAGCCGGTACTGGATCTCATCGATCTGCGTGACGAGTTGATCGCTGGCACCCAACATCTCGACGCGGTCGTCCCCGGGTTCGAGCCGGAGCAGGCTCACGCTGGCGCCGTCGACGTTCGGGATCGCGGTCATCGCCGACCCGGACACCTGGCTCAGCAGCTCCTCCACCGTCAGCGTCGCGGTGACCATCACGGCCAGCTCGTTCAGGCCCGTCTGCAGGTCGTCCGCGCGCGATTGCCGCTGCGCCGACGTCATATCACCCGCCGTCTCGTCGACGGCGGCGTCACCCGGTGATTCGGACACAAGAGAACGGTAGCTCGCTCGGCCGGTGCGCAGCGATGAACGGGCCGCCATGTGCCTCACCTCCTGCCGCATGAGGCGGTCAATCGTGGGTGCCGATCTACACGTTGAAGCGGAACTCCACGACGTCGCCGTCGGCCATCACGTAGTCCTTGCCCTCGATGCGGACCTTGCCGCGCGCCTTGGCCTCGGCCATCGAACCGGCGTCGATCAGTTCGTCGAAGGAGACGACCTCGGCCTTGATGAAGCCGCGCTCGAAGTCGGTGTGAATGACCCCGGCGGCCTGCGGCGCGGTCGTGCCGACCTTGATCGTCCAGGCCCGCGACTCCTTCGGCCCGGCAGTCAGATACGTCTGCAGGCCGAGGGTGGCGAAGCCGACCCGGGCGAGCTGGTCGATGCCGGACTCCTCCTGACCCATCGACTGCAGCAACTCGAGCGCCTCGTCGTCGGCCAGCTCGATCAGCTCGGACTCGGTCTTGGCGTCGAGGAAGATCGCCTCGGCCGGCGCGACCAGGGCACGCAGCTCGTCGGTGAATTCGGCGTTCGCGATCTCGTCCGGATCGACGTTGAACGCGTACAGGAACGGCTTGGCCGTCATCAGGTGCAATTCGCGCAGCGGCCCACCGTCCAGCCCGGCGGCCGAGATGGTCTGGCCGGTTTGCAGCACCTCACGCGCTGCTTCGGCCGCGGCGAGCAACGGAGCGCGGTCCTTGTGCAGCCGCACCTCCTTCTGCAGCCGCGGAACCGCGTTCTCGATGGTCTGCAGATCGGCGAGGATCAGTTCGGTGTTGATCGTCTCAATGTCGTCAGCCGGGCTGACCTTGCCGTCGACGTGCACGACGTTCGGGTCGCTGAAGGCGCGGATCACCTGGCAGATGGCGTCAGCTTCGCGGATGTTGGCCAGGAACTTGTTGCCCAGACCCTCGCCGGTGCTGGCACCGCGAACGATCCCGGCGATGTCGACGAACGAGACCGTGGCCGGGACGATCTTGGCCGACCCGAAGACCTTGGCCAGCGCGCCGAGGCGGGCATCGGGAACCCCGACCACCCCGATGTTGGGATCGATCGTGGCGAACGGGTAGTTCGCCGCCAGCACGTCGTTCTTGGTCAGGGCGTTGAAGAGGGTCGATTTACCGACGTTCGGAAGGCCGACGATCCCGATGGTGAGACTCACGACGCCCGAGTCTACGGACGGGGCGAGCGGCCCTGCGCGATCTTGATAGCCGGAGTGCCCCATAGGGCGCCGCCGCTATCAAGTTCCGGCGAGGGCGCGTCGGAGCCCGAAACTGTCGGACCGCGGTGTGAGCATCATCTGCATGGACGTTGCCGCTGTACTCGTCGCGATGCTCACGCTGGCCGCGGGCGTGGTCATCGGCGTGCTCCTCGGCCGTTCCCGGGCCGATGCGGCCACCCGCGCCGCCCGCGAAGAGATCGCCCGGCTGGGGGCGACGCTCGACGCCGAGCGGGCGGCTGCGCGCGACCGCGAGGAATCGCAGGTGCGGGCCGAGGCCCGCCTCCGTGAGGCCTTCGACTCGCTGGCCGGCGATGCGCTGCAGCGCAACAACGAGGCCTTCGCCGAGCTGGCCGCGGCTAAGCTGTCGACCGCAAAGGCGACGGCTGACGGCGATCTCGCACACCGCCAGCAGGCGATCGAGGGTCTGGTCGGGCCACTGCGCGAATCACTCGACCGCGTCCAGCAGCAGCTGAACTCGGTCGAGCGCGAGCGCGCCGGTTCCTACAGCAAGCTGCTCGAGCAGGTGTCGATGATGCGCACCACGTCCGAGCAGCTGTCGAAGGAGACCACCCAGCTTGTCACCGCACTGCGGGCCCCGCAGGTGCGCGGCCGCTGGGGCGAGATGCAGCTCGAGCGAGCGGTCGAGGCGGCCGGCATGACCGAGCACATCGACTACGTCACCCAGGCCACTGTGGCCGGCCCCGACGGCAAGCTGCGCCCCGACATGGTCGTGCGTCTCGTCGGCGGCAAGAACGTCGTCGTCGACAGCAAGGTGGCCTTCGCCGGCTACCTCGAGGCGATGGAGGCCAAGGACGAGGCGACTCGCAACGCTCGGCTCAAGGCGCACGCGCGGCACCTGCGCGATCACATCGATGCGCTCGGCGCCAAGGCGTACTTCGAGCACTTCAGCCCGTCGCCGGAGTTCGTCGTGTGCTTCGTCCCGGCCGACGCGTTCCTCGACGCCGCGCTGCGCGAGGATCCCACTCTCCTCGAGCGGGCCTTCGACCAGAACGTCGTGGTGGCCACGCCGTCCACGCTGGTCGCCCTGTTGCGCACCATCGCCTACACCTGGCGACAGGAAGCGCTCGCGGCCAACGCGGCCGAGGTGCATCAGCTCGGTCGCGAGCTCTACCAGCGGCTGTCCACGATGGGCGGCCACATCGACAAGCTCGGCCGCTCGCTCAACAACGCCGTCGGCGACTACAACAAGACGGTGTCCTCGCTCGAGACGCGGGTGTTCGTGACGGCCCGCCGGATGATCGACCTCAAGGTGATCGATCCGGCCGACGCCGTCGAGGCGCCCAAGCAGGTCACCGAAACCGCTCGGTCCACCCAGGCGCCCGAGGTCGCGGAACAGCGCCTTGTGGCGCTGCCGAAGCCCCGGGTGCCGGCCGGTCAGGGCGAGCTGCTGGCCGACCTGTCCAACCCGGAGCACCGCGCCACGTCGTAGCTAGCGGCGGGGCCGGCTAGGTGTCGACGGTGAACGGCGCGGTCGAGGCGGTGAACGTCCGCACCGCGCCGCCGGCTTCGAGCGCATCGCCGGAGTACGTCAGCCGGTAGCGCCCCGGTGCGGCGTCGGTCGGGACGTCCCAGGTGACGGTCACCCGCGAACCCGAGCGGCCGACCCGACGCCAGCCGAACCGGGTCGCCCAATCGCCGTCATCGGCGATCCGGCGCCAGGTGCCACCCGCGTCGTGCTCGACCCTCACGAAGGTCGCGCCGCGGCGCAGGTCGTTGTTCGGCGACGCCCCGACGAACTCGGCCCGGACGGTGTCTCCGCCGCGATAGCGCGGCCGCGGCACCACCAGCACCTCACCGAAGCTGCCTCCGACCGCGAGGTCCGGCCGCGCCGGCTTGCCCGGCTTGACCCGTCCGGACAGGTCCGGCGGCGGGGTGCCACGCTCGGCCGGCCGACCGTCGCGCATCGCCGTCGCGAGTGCGGTGGCGGTCTGCACGAGCGCGGGCAGCTCCCACCGGCCGTACAGCGTGCTGCCGGCCTCGTACCTCTGCGCGACGTACTCCTCCGGCGTCGTCACGTAGTGGATGTAGCCGTTGCTGTAGCCGGCCACCAGGACGTCCGACAGCTTGGCCCCGACGACGGCCGCCACCGCTCGGCGCAGCCGCAGACCCGACACGATCGTGATCTCGGCCGGCAGCCCGATCAGGTACAGCGGCCCGAGCCGGATCAGCTGCACCGGGATCCGCTCCTGGATCAACGGCGACAGCCGGTTCACCGCCCGCGGCAGCACCAGCCCCTTGGGCGCCTGCGAGTCGCGCAGCTGCGGGTAGAGCCGGTAGACCACCTGGGCCGACAGCCCGTCGAACAACGGGTTGCGGCCCTGCCGGAACCCGGCGAAGCCCTTGCCCTCGTCGGTGCCGGCGATCTGCCCGGCCGCGGCGTACGGCCCCGAGGTGCGGTGCGGCCGGCCGTCCGGGCAGAACTCGGCGTCGACGGCGAAGTCGGTCAGGTCGATGTAGGTGAGCCGGGTGTCCAGCCCGCCTTGAACCTCGGTGCCGGCATCGGCCAGCGCCGACGCCGCCGCGTACTGGCGCTGGCCGATGATCCGGGTGTTCTCGAACTGGTCCTCGGTCGGCCCGCTGCCCGGGCGCCGATTGAGGTTGGGCGACATGTCCCCGGCGTTCGTCTGCGCGAACGCGCCGATGAAGTCGTCCGGCTCCGGCGCGAGATAGTCGACCCCGGCCGCGAGCCGTTCCCAGGCGTAGGCCGCGTAGCCCTTGTTGTCGCTCGAGATCAGCCGGTTCTTGTTCGTCATCGACGTGCCGTGGGTGGCGAACCAGTTGATCGCCCCGACCCGCCGGCCGTCTCGTTCGATGGTGAGCAGCGTGGTCTGCGGGTCGATCGCATCCGGGAAGAACGCCCGATCGGACTCGGGATTGAGTTCGAACGAGGACTGGGAGCGGTTGACGCTCGCGTCGCCGAGCTCACCGGTGGCGAGCGCCAGCCGGGCCGGCGCGAGATCGGCGACGGCCGCCTCGATCGACTCGATGATGCCGTCGACGATCGCGCCGAAGGTCTTGGGGTGGAATCCGCCGGTGGTGACGTTGTAGAGCGTGTGGTGCGAGTACCCGCCCGGGCCGCAGTGCGTGTGCGTGCAGGTGATCATCATGTTGGCGTCGGTGAAGCGATCGCCGAAGATAGCGGCCAGCCGACGCAGCACCTCCTGGCGCACGCTGTCGAAGACGAGCGGTAGTTCGGCGACCACGATCAGCACCGGCGGCGGCGCCGGATCGTCGGCGTCGGCGAAGACGAAGGCGCGCGCGCGCTGCCGCAGATGGATGCCGGCGCTCTTCTGGTCCGCCTTGCCGTAGCCCATCATCCCGCAGCCGGCGGCCTCCCCAGTGATGTCGGCGATGCCGCGGCCGGCGAGGTAACCCATGGGCAGAGACTGCCGGGGGGCCTTGGGGGCGTCAAACGCTTCGAGGGCCCGTACCGGCGCCGCGCGGAGGCCTCACTAGCGGTTGGGTCTCAGTTGGGCCGGGTACGGTGACGGCAGTGGCGAGCAACCGGGCCCGCCGTTGAGAAGGAGCACGCCGTGTCCCGTCCGCCCGCGCCAGACGGGGGCCGTTGGCCCGCGCCGGGCGACGGTCGTCGACGGGCGCCGTCCGGCGGCGGCGGCTGGCCGGCACCGAACGACGACGACGGCTGGGGGCCCTCGACCGCGGTCCACTCCGGCTCCACGGCGCGCGGCGATGCCCCGGTCAACGGGTCGAGCGCCCGCCTGGGCCGCGCCTTCGGGCCGCCCGCGCAGACCCACCCCACCCACGACGGCTGGAGCCCGGCCGGTCCACGTTCGGGCCGCGACCAGCGGCTTACCCGCGCGGCCGATCGCCGCACCGAGCAGTCGATCCTCGATCTGCAGGCGTCCACCCGGTCGGCACGGGCCCGGGCCGTCAGCCGCGAGCCCGAGCGCGGCCTGCCCGGCTGGGCCGCACTGATCCTGCTCATCGCGATCGCGGCCGTGGGCGGCGTCATCGACACGCTCGGATCGATCCAGGTCAAGGGCGGGTTCAACGTCGGCATCGTGGTCGCCTCGATCGTGGCGATCCTCGCCGTCAAGCGCTCGCACATGTTCTCGATCGTCATCGCCCCGCCGATCGTGTACTCGGCCGCCGCGGTCTTCCAGCTCTACGTCCGCTCGAGCGGTCTGCATGACAAGCGGGTCGTCCTCGACGCCGCCGCCAACTATCTCGTTTACGGCTTCCCGGCCATCGCCGCCGCGACGGCCGCGGTGCTGATCATCGCTGGCATCCGGCTGATCGCCCGCAAGTAACGCTCAGCCCTTCGCCCGTAGCTCGCGGCGCAGTTCCTGAGGCAGCGCGAATGCGAGGCGCTCCTCGGTGTGGCTGACCTCTTCGACATCGGTGTAGCCGTGCGCGGCCAGCCAGTCCGTCACCTCGTGCACCAGGATCTCCGGCACCGATGCACCCGAAGAGAGGCCGACGGTGTCGACGCCGTCCAGCCACGCCGCGTCGATGGCGCCGGCGTTCTCGACCAGGTGCGCGGTCCGTGCCCCGGCGGCCGCGGCGACCTCGACCATGCGGACCGAGTTCGACGAGTTCGCCGAGCCGACCACCAGGAAGAGCTCGACGTCGGGCGCGATGGCTTTCACCGCCGCCTGCCGGTTCTGGGTTGCGTAACAGATGTCGTCGGACGGCGGCGACTGCAGCAGCGGGAAGCGCTCTCGCAGTGCATCGACCGTCTGCATCGTCTCATCGACCGACAGCGTGGTCTGCGACAGCCACACGACCTTCTGCGGGTCGCGGATCTCGACCCCGGCGGCCGACGCCGGGCCGTCGACGATCGTGATGTGTTCGGGCGCCTCGCCGCTCGTCCCGACGACCTCTTCGTGGCCCTCGTGGCCGATCAGCAGGATGTCGAAATCGTCCTTGGCGAAGCGCCGGACCTCGTGGTGCACCTTGGTGACCAGGGGGCAGGTGGCGTCGATCGCCTTCAGGTTGCGGGCCGCCGCCTGCTCATGGACCTCGGGCGCCACACCGTGGGCGGAGAACACCACGATCGAGCCTTCGGGTACCTCGTGGTTCTCTTCGACGAAGACCGCACCGCGAGCTTCGAGGGCCTGGACGACGTGCAGGTTGTGCACGATCTGCTTGCGGACGTAGACCGGCGCGCCGTAGTGCTCCAGCGCGTGCTCGACCGTCTGCACGGCGCGGTCGACGCCGGCGCAGTAACCCCGGGGTTTGGCGAGAAGCACTCGCTTGCGGTTTTCCTGAGCGGCGTCCGGCATGCCTTCGATGGTACGGACGGGGTGTTTAGGGCAGGGTGGACACATGCAGCTACCCGGTCCCGTGCGCGCGGTCGTCGGTCTGCTCGCCTCCGCCGCCGACGAGGCGCGGCATCTGCCCGACCGCGCCGTCGAGCTGCCCATGCTGGCCGTCAGCAGCGCCCTGCAGATGTCGTTGCGGGCCCAGCAGCGCTACGCCCGGCTGGCGGCCCGCGGCGACGACGTGATCAACCGGCGCGCCCCGACCGACGACCCTCCGCCGTGGGCCACCTTCGACGATCCGGTCTCGGTCGACGATCTCGGCGCGGCGATGCGCGGCGGTTCCGATCCGGCCCGCCGGGCCCGAGCCGCGAGCGACCTGTTGGAAGAGCTGCTGGCGATGGATGGGCCCGCGCACCCGAACGGGGCGGCCCCCGAACCAGCCTCGGTGACCCGCCTCCCGACCGAGAAGAAGGCCCCGGCCAAAAAGGCACCCGCGGCCAAGAAAGCACCTGCGGCCAAGAAGGCACCCGCGGTCAAGAAAGCCACCACGGCGAGGAAGGCACCCGCGGCCAAGAAGGCGACCGCGACGAAGGCCGCGGCCACGAAGGCCAAGCCGGCGAGGAAGGCAGCGGCCAAGGCCGGCGGCAAGTCGATCAGCCGGCCCCGGCACACCGAACCCTCGGCGTTCGACACCATCGGCGACGACTAGCCCGTGGCTCGGCTCGAGACCTCTCCCGAGTCGCCGGTGCCGGTGCGTGTGGTCGCGATCCGGATCGGTGAATGGATCGCCCGCCTGGGCGAGATCTGGGTCGACGGGCAGGTCGCCCAGTTGGTGCGGCGCCCGGGTGTGGCCACCCAGTTCGTCACCCTGCGCGACCCGGACGCCAACATCTCGCTGAGCGTGACGGTCCCGCGCGGCGTGCTGCCCGATTCGGTGGTCGAGGGGTCCCGGGTCGTGATGCGGGCCCGGCCGGACTTCTACCTCGAACGGGGCACGCTGAGCCTGCGGGCGACCGAGGTGCGCCAGGTCGGCCTCGGCGAGCTGCTGGCCCGGCTCGAAGCGCTACGCGCCCTGCTCGCGGCCGAGGGGCTGTTCGCGGCCGACCGCAAACGGCGGCTGCCGTTCCTGCCCCGGACGATCGGGTTGATCACCGGCCGCGCCGGGGCCGCCGAGCGCGACGTCGTCGAGAACGCCCGGCGGCGCTTCCCGGCGGCGCGCTTCCGGCTCGAGAACGTCGCCATGCAGGGCGCGAACGCGGTGACCGAGGTGGCGGCCGCGCTCGAGCGGCTCGACCGCGACACCGACGTCGATGTGATCGTGATCGCCCGTGGCGGCGGCAGCGTCGAAGACCTGCTGCCGTTCAGCAACGAAACCCTCGTGCGCGCCGTGGCCGCCGCGCGCACCCCGATCGTCAGCGCCATCGGCCACGAGACGGACCGGCCGCTGCTCGATCTCGTCGCCGATGTCGCCGCATCCACGCCGACCGACGCCGGCCGGCGGATCGTTCCCGATCTCGCCGAGGAGATCCGCGGCGTGGCCGAGCTGCGGGCTCGCGCCCGCGCGCGCATCCGGGCCCGGATCGAGCGCGAGACCGAGCTGATGGCCGGCCTGCCGGAGCGCCTGCGTCGGACCGTCCGCAACCGGCTCGAGCGCGACGTCACCGATACGGCGGGGTTGCAGGCCCGCAGCCGGCAACGCTTCGGCGCGCTGCTGGCCGCTGAGCGGGCCGATCTCGTGCATGTCCGGGCCCGCATCAGCTCCCTGTCGCCGCAGGCCACCCTCGACCGCGGCTACGCCGTCGTCCGGCGCGCCGACGGCGCGATCGTCCGCGTCCCGGCCGACGCGACTGGGCCACTGCTGGTGCGCGTGGCCGACGGCGAGTTCGGCGCCGTGGCGGTGGGCGGATCAGTAGGGTCGTCCGGATGAGCGAGGACCCCACCTACGAGGCGGCCCGGGCCGAGCTGCGCGACATCGTCGCTCAACTCGAGTCGGGCGGGCAGTCGCTCGAGGAGTCCCTCACCCTTTGGGAGCGGGGCGAAGAGCTCGCCGACGTCTGCAAGCGCTGGCTCGACGGCGCCACTGAGAAGCTCGACCATGCGATTGCCCAGCACGACGCGTCCGACTAGACGCGGCTCAGCACGGCGCGGCCCGGCCGTCAGTACACCCGGCGCGACGACCGCCAGAGATCGGCGGTGCTGCCGTGATACACCGTCGCACCCGGCAGTGGCGCCCATTGCCAGTCGGACTGGGCCGAGGGCGCATGACGCCATCGGCCCGAGCCCGGCCGTGGCCACCGAAGCTTCGGTGGCCGTGCAGCCAACCCGAACCTGACCATCGCGATCTCGTTCGACATGGACCCCCCGAATCCCTGACGACGTCCCGCGCTCCGGGCCGCGCCGGCCGGGCCGACGTGACACGATTGGCGGGTTGACGGGTTCAAGCCTGGCCAGCCCGCGGCGCGCAAACATCACTGTTTACACGGATAACGAGACCGAATCGTCCGGTTCGCCGCTTGTGTCGGCGGATCGCGCGGACACGGTGCCGGGGGGCGGGATGATCGTCGGACGGTCACGCGAGCTGGCCGTGCTCACCGCGGTCGTCGGCGACCGGGCGCGGGCGGAAGCGGTGCTGCTCGGTGGCGGGGCGGGGGCCGGGAAGACGGCCCTGCTCGAGGCCGCTGCGTCGACCGCGCACCGAGCCGGGCGACGAGTTTGGCGAGCCAGCTTCGATGCCAGTAGCGCGATGAGTCCGCTGTCGTTCCTCACCCGGGCGCTGAAGGACGGCGGCTACGCGATCGGTGACCTCGTCGCGTCGATCCGGGCCGCCGGCGCCGCCGGCCGGATCGGCCCGGCCGGGTTGCCGCAGGAGGTCGTCGTCGATGTCCTCGACCTGCTCGAGGGCGCCGGGTCGGAGGACGGCGCCATCCTGATCGTCGACGACCTGCACCACGCCCCGCCGGCCGCGATTGCGCTACTCGCATCGATCGCGAAGCGGCGGGCGGACCTGCGTGTGACGCTGCTCCTGGCCGCCCGCACCGACGAGCTGGACGGCGCGCTCGCACCGCTCGTGACCGAGTTGCGCACCGGGGGTCAGACCGTGCTCGAGCTGGCGCCGCTGGACGACGACGAGGTCGCGGATCTCGTCGCGCAGCGCTTCGGCGCCCCGCCGGACGACGCGCTGCGGGCTCGCTGCGCGATCGCCGACGGAAACCCGCTGCTGCTGATCGAGCTGCTCGCGGCCATGCAGCGCGCGGCGACGCTGCAGATCGCCGACGGGCTCCTTCGCTGCGAACGGGACGACGGGCCGACGGCGTTGTCTTCTCTGGCTCTGCGCCGGCTGGTCGA
The DNA here is from genome assembly GCA_963764485.1 of uncultured Actinomycetota bacterium. Taxonomy (GTDB): domain Bacteria; phylum Actinomycetota; class Actinomycetes; order Mycobacteriales; family Jatrophihabitantaceae; genus Jatrophihabitans. The sequence continues at coordinate 1,661,874 of CAVXSM010000001.1, forward strand.
CGTTCCACAACCGACGGTCGAGCTGCTCCGCACCGCAGCCGTGCTGGGGCGACGGTTTCGCATCGACGAGCTCCGCGCCGTCGCCGCACTCACGACGGCGCGGATCGCCGCTCTGCTCCAACCCGCCATCGACCGGGGCGTGATCCGCGCCGTGGGCGAGGACTTCGAATTCGGTTACGAGCTCATCCGGCGGGCGCTCTACGACGCCCTCACGCCGGGACTGCGGGCGGCAACGCACCGCGACGTCGCGGAGCGGTTGCGGGCCGACGGCGCCGAGGCCGCCACCGTGGCGCTGCATCTCCTGGTCGGCACCCAGGCGAGCTCGCCCGGTGGTCAAGCGCAGTTGGTTGCGCGGGCACGGGAGTACGCGACGGTCGCGCCCGGCGTGGCCGCCGACCTCCTCGAGCGGGCCCGGGCGCTCACGACCGACCCGAGCGAACGCGACCAACTCGGCTCGGAGCTGGCGCCTCTGCTGTTGATCGCCGGGCGGCAGGCGGAGGCCGAAGCGGTGTGCCGCGACGTGCTCGCAGCGTCGCACGATCCCCGCCACGCCGCCGGGTTGAGACCGACCCTGGCCCGCGCGCTGTTCGCCCGCGGCGCACCGGCCGAGGCCGTGCAGATCCTGCGCAGGGCCCTCAGCGACGAGACGATGGATCCGGTCGCCCGCGTACGGCTCAGCGGCGAGGGCGCCTTCCAGGCCGTCTCATCCGGCCTGCTCGCCGACGGCCTCGCCCTCGCCGCGGAGACGTTGCGCCTCGATGCCGACACTCCCGATGACGTCGGCGGGGTGGCCGCGCTGTGCGCGCACTCCGTCGCCTGCGGCGCGGGCGGACAGTTCGCGGCCGGCCTCCAGGCCACCGAAACGGCCATGATCCGGGCGCGGCGCAGCCCCGGCTGGGAGACCGAGCAGTATTTGCCGGGCTGGTTCCACGCCAACTCCCTGATGAACCTGGATCGGTTGGACGAGGCCCGCGCGGCCATCCGGCGTACGTCGGAATTCGTGCGTCACTGGTCGATGCGATTCGGCGGACCGGCGAGCGCGATGGCCGATTCGTGGATCGATTGGTACCAGGGTCGGCTCGCCGACAGTGCGGCGCGCGCCGAGGCCGGTCTCGACGAGGCCGACGAATCCGGCGTCACCATTGCCTCTTGCCAACACAACTGCGTGCTGACCGTCGTCACGCTCGAACTCAACGACATCGCGGCCGCGCGCCGTTACCTCGATCGGGCGGCGGCGTTCGCCGCGGACGGCTCCACGATGTTCGGCGTCGACTGGCTGCCCTGGCTGCACGGACTGGTCCTCGAGGCCGAGGGCGACGCCGCGGCCGCGGCGGCCGTGGCCACGGCCGGATGGCGCGAACTCCACGACATGGGCGACCTCTGGCCGTTGCGGCTGATGGCCCCGGACGCAGTGCGCATCTGTGTGGCCGCCGGTCGGCTCGACGATGCCGCCCAGATCAGCGCCGACATGGCCGGCATCGCCGACACGATGGGCAGCGCGTCGGCGCAGGCGGCGGCGCTGCGCACGGCCGCGCTGCTGACCGGCGATCCGGAGGTCGCGCAGCACGCGGTCGAGGCGGCGCACCGGTCCGGGCGGGTGTTGGAGGAGGCGCATGCCTGCATCGAGGCCGGCGACGTCGCCCTGGCGGCGACCGACCGCGACATCGCCGCCGGGCGGTACGAGCGCGCCGCGACGTTGGCTGCGACATCCGGCGCCCGGCGGATGGAACTGCGCGCAGCACAGGGCTTGCGCGCCGCCGGGCAGCGCAGTGGCGCGCGCGGCCCCCGCGCCCGCCCCGAGACCGGATGGGCGAGCCTCAGCCCGACCGAGCTGAAGGTCACGGCGCTGGTCAGCGAGGGATTGCGCAACCAGGCCATCGCCGACCGGCTGTTCATTTCCCGCCGCACGGTCGAAACGCACCTCAAGCACATCTTCACCAAGCTCGACGTGACCTCGCGGACGCAGCTCGTCGCGACGGCCGTCGCGCACCGCGGGTGACGACCGCTAGGGCGGCGGCACCTCGGCGAGATCCGGAGCCGGTTTGCGCAGGTACAGCGAGCCCACCGCGACCAGCATCAGCAGGCCGCCGACCAACGCCGTCGGCGAGAGCGACTCGTGCACCACGATGGCGGCCAGCACGGCGGCGGTGAGCGGTTCCAGCAGCGTGAGCACGCCGGCCACCTCGGACGTGGTCGAACGCAGGCCGCGGTAGAACAGCCAGTACGCCGCCACCGTCGGCACCACACCGATGTAGCCGAGCCAGCCGTTGGCGATGCTGTCGTGCGGCACCGCCATTCCGGCCACTATCGCGAACGGCAGCAACACCGCCGCACCGACCGCGCTGGTCACGCCGGTGAGCAGCAGCGGATCGAGGTGCGCCATCCGCCGGCTGAGCGCGGTGATCGCGGCGTAACCGAGGCCGGACGCGACCGACGCCAGCACGCCGATCACCGGATGCGGGGCGGCGACGCCGGAGCCCGGACGCAGGGAGACCAGCGCCAACCCGGCGATCGCACAGGCCAGGACGGCCAGGCTGCTCGCCGCCGGGATGCGGCGGCGGGCCAGCGCGGCACCCGCGGTCAGCGCGACCGGAGCGATGCCCAGGCTGACCAGGGTCGAGATGCTGACGCCGACGTACTGCACCCCCACGAAGTACAGCGCCTGGTACGCACCGAAGCCGGCCCCGGCGACGAGCAGCGCGACCGGATGGCGGCGAAAGGCGTCGGCCGCGGCCCGCAGCCCGCGACCCCGGAACACCAACGCAACGACGACGGCCGCGATGGCGATCCGGTAGAAGCCGATCGACACCGCCGCCAGGCCGGACCGGTCGTGGATGATCCGCACGGCCACACCGGTCGTGCCCCACAGCAGGGCGCCGCCGCTGACGGCCAGCAGGCCGGCCCGGGCCTGCAGCCCGTCACGGGCAAGCAGTCCGGTCCGCACGTTTGCCAACTGTAGGGCGGCCAGCCACCGCCTTCACGCACCCCCGGACCGCACAACCGCCGTCTGCCAAGATGGGACATCTGAACGCCCGGCTGCGGCTGGGTTCGCGCTCGACGTGCCGAGAGGAAGCCGCCATGCCCGACGGAGCCCCCGACACCACGACCACGACCACGCCGTCCATCCCGCCCGAGCTCGCCGTCGCCCGACAGGCCCCAGACCGCAACCTGGCCCTCGAGATCGTCCGGGTGACCGAGGCGGCGGCGATGGCGGCCGGCCGCTGGGTCGGGCGCGGCGACAAGAACGGCGGCGACGGCGCCGCCGTCGACGCCATGCGGGCGCTGATCGGCACCGTCTCGATGCGGGGCATCGTCGTGATCGGCGAGGGCGAGAAGGACGAAGCCCCGATGCTGTTCAACGGCGAGGAGGTCGGCGACGGCACCGGCCCCCTGTGCGACGTGGCCGTCGACCCGGTCGACGGCACCACGCTGATGGCCAAAGGCATGCCGAACGCGGTCTCGGTCATCGCGGTCTCGCAGCGCGGCTCGATGTTCGACCCGTCGGCCGTCTTCTACATGGAGAAGATCGCGGCCGGAGCCGATGCCGCGGACGCCATCGACATCACGGCATCGACCACCGAGAACATCGCCCGGGTGGCCAAGGCCAAGCGTGGGCATCCCGAGGATGTCACCGTCTGCATCCTCGACCGCCCCCGCCACCAGCAACTGGTGCGCGAAGTGCGCGAGGCCGGCGCCCGGATCCGCTTCATCAGCGACGGCGACGTCGCCGGAGCCATCTCGGCCGCCCGGCCGGGCACCGGGGTCGACCTGCTGCTCGGGATCGGCGGCACGCCAGAGGGCATCATCGCCGCTGCCGCGCTGCGCTGCATGGGTGGCGTGATGCAGGCGCGGCTGTGGCCCCAGGACGACGACGAGCGGCAGAAGGCGATCGACGCCGGCCACGACCTCGACCGGGTGCTGTTCACCGAGGATCTCGTGTCGGGCGACGACATCTTCTTCTGCGCCACCGGCGTGACCGACGGCGACCTGCTGCGCGGCGTTCGCTACTACGCCGACTCGGTGCAGACCGAGTCGATCGTCATGCGATCGAAGTCCGGCACGATCCGGCTCGTCGATTCGCTGCACCAGCTCGGAAAACTACGGGCATACTCCGCTGTGGACTTTGACCGGAACCAAGGGGGCACACCGACATGATGGTCGTAACGACGAACGACATCCCGGGCTGGGAGATCCAGCGGGTATTGGGCGAGGTCTTCGGCCTCACCGTTCGCTCGCGCAACGCGTTCTCGCAGCTCGGAGCCGGCTTCAAGTCGATGTTCGGCGGCGAGCTGCAGGGCATGACCAAGAACCTTGGCGAGAGCCGCAACGAGGTCATGGGCCGGATGCTCGAGCACGCCCGGTCGAAGGGCGGCAACGCCGTCATCGGCATGCGCTTCGACACCTCCGAGATGGGTGAGACCTGGACCGAGCTCTGCGCCTACGGCACCGCGGTCGTCGCCATCCCGGTCTCCGACGAGGCCAAGCAGACGGCGCAGGCGATGGGCTACGGCGGCCCCGGCGGCCCGCCGCCCACGCCGGAGGCGGCCCAGATGGCGCCGGCCGGGCCACCGCAGGGACAGCCGGCGCAAGCCGGCTACGCGCAGCAGCCCGCGTACCCGCAGGGCCCGCAGCAGGGTCCGCCGCCGGGCTATCCGCAGCAAGGCCCGCCGCCGGGCTATCCGCAGCAGGGTCCGCCGCCCGGTTACCCGCAGCAGGGTCCGCCGCAAGGCCCGCCACAGCAGTAGCGCTCGACGACCGGGGACGGACGTGGGATCTCCCACGTCCGTCCCCGCGCGCCCGGCCACCGTCCTAGGCTCGGAGCTGTCACCACCAATTCTCGAGAAGAAGGCGACCGTGACCGAAGCGCAGGAGTACCGCGTCGAGAAGGACTCGATGGGTGAGGTCCGAGTTCCCGCCGCGGCGAAGTGGCGGGCCCAGACGCAGCGCGCCGTGGAGAACTTCCCCATCTCGTTCCGGCCGATCGACCGCGACCTGATCGGGGCCATCGCCTCGATCAAGGGCGCGTCGGCCGCCATCCGCGGCGACAAGGGCACGCTCGACGCGGACAAGGCCCAGGCCATCCACGACGCCGCGGCCGAGGTGGCCCGCGGCGACTGGGATGCCGAGTTCCCGATCGACGTGTTCCAGACCGGCTCGGGCACGTCGTCGAACATGAACGCCAACGAGGTCATCGCCTCGCTCGCGACCGAGCGGCTGGGCGCGCCGGTGCATCCGAACGACGACGTCAACGACCCGTTCTCGTCCAACGACCAGTTCCCGGCGGCCATCCATATCGCGGCCACCCGCTCGATCACCGTCGAACTCATCCCGGCCCTGACGCACCTCGCCGAAGCGCTCGAGGAGCGGGCGACGGCCTTCGCATCGGTGGTGAAGTCCGGGCGCACGCACCTGATGGACGCCACCCCGGTCACGCTCGGCCAGGAGTTCGGCGGCTACGCCGCCGCGGTGCGCTACGGCGTCGAGCGGCTCGAGGGCGTGCTGCCGCGCGTCGGCGAGCTGCCGCTCGGTGGCACGGCGGTCGGCACCGGCATCAACGCCCCGGCCGGGCTGGCCGGCGAGGTCATCGTCAAGCTCGCCGCCGACCTGCAGCTCCCCCTCACCGAGGCACGCGACCACTTCGAGGCGCAGGGCTCGCGCGACGCGCTGGTCGAGGCCAGTGGCGTTCTGCGCACCATCGCGGTCAGCCTGAACAAGATCAGCAACGACATCCGCTGGATGGGCTCGGGTCCGCGCACCGGCCTGACCGAGATCTTCCTGCCCGATCTGCAGCCCGGTTCGTCGATCATGCCGGGCAAGGTCAACCCAGTACTGTGCGAGGCCGTCTGCCAGGTGGTCGCGCAGGTGATCGGCAACGACGCCGCGGTGGCGTTCGGGGGCGCGGCCGGCAACTTCGAGCTCAACGTGATGCTGCCGGTGATCGCCCGCAACTTGCTCGAATCGGTGCGACTGCTGGCCAATGTCACGCGGGTGTTCGCCGACCGCTGCGTGTCCGGCATCCAGGCCAACGAAGAGCGCTGCCGCGAGTACGCCGAGTCGTCGCCGTCGATCGTCACGCCGCTCAACCACTACGTCGGCTACGACGAGGCGGCCAGGATCGCGAAGCAGGCCCTCGCAGAGCGCAAGACGATCCGCGAGGTCGTCGTCGAGCGCGGGCACGTGCCCGGCGCCATCAGTGAGGCCAAGCTGGACGAGGTCCTCGACGTGCTCTCCATGACCAAACCGAGCTGAGCCGTGGCCACGGTCTTCGACGCGATCGACGACAGGCTGCGCGACTGGCTGCTGGCCCAGTCGGTGTTCTTCGTCGCGACCGCGCCCCTGGCCGGGGACGGCCACGTCAACCTCTCGCCGAAGGGCATGGCCGGCACATTCGCCGTGCTCGGGCCCCATCGGGTCGCGTACCTCGACTACTTCGGCAGCGGAGTCGAGACCATCGCGCACCTGCGCGAGAACGGCCGGATCGTGATCATGTGTTGCGCCTTCACCGGGCCGCCGAAGATAGTCCGGCTGCACGGTCGGGGCCGCAGCGTGCGGCCGGGCCAGGACGGATTCCCGGAGCTGCGGGCGGCGTTCGGCAAGGAACGCGATCTCGGCCTGCGCTCGATCATCGTCGCCGACATCGAACGGATCGCCGACTCCTGCGGCTACTCGGTGCCGCTCATGGATTTCGTCGGCGACCGCGACGTGCTCGACCGCGCCCAGGAGCGGCGCGACACGGCCTACTTCGAGCAGTACGGCGCGACCCGCAACGCAGTCAGCATCGACGGGCTCACCGGCCTGTCCTGATCCGGCGACGGTTTCGCACCAGATCGGTGACGCCGACGATCGCGGCCAGGCCGACGAACGCGAGCGCGGCGATGATCGCCGTGCGCAGGGCATGGCCATAGCGCTCGGCCGCGGTGCCTGAGACGTCGAGGTTTGCGAAGAAGACGGCGCCGATCACGCCCTGGCCGATCGCCAGGCCGATCCGCTGGGCGGTCTGGAGCACTCCCCCGGCCGTGCTCCCCGTCACCGGATCTACCTCCATCAGGGTGAGGGCCTGATTCGGGGTGATGATGGCCCCTGCGCCGACCCCCATGATGAACAGGGCGGGCGCGAACACGAGCGCGACGCCCGACGCCGGGGCCCGGGTCGCGAGCACGGCCAAGGCGATGGCGCCCAACCCGAAGGTGGCCGTCGCCGCCACGACGAGCGGTCGGCCGATGCGGGTGACGACCCGGCCGGCGAGAGGGGCGGCCAGCGCGCTGCCGAGCGCGTAGGCCGTCACGCCCAACCCCGACTCGAGCGCCGTGTAGCCGAGCCCCTGCTGGTAGTAGAGGGCCAGCACGAGCGGCAGGCCGGCCATGGCCGGGAAGTACACCAGCGCGAACAGAACGCCGGAGCTGTACGACGGCACCCGAAACAGGTGCAGGTCGATCAGCGGGTCGCTCCGCGCCCGGGTGAGCCGGCTCTCGCGGCGGATGAAGGCCATCAGCAGGATCAACGCCGGCAGGCCCAGCCACCCCAGCCGCCGGTCGTGCAACGCGTCGTACTCCACCGCGGCGAAGAGGACGCAGAACGTCATTCCGCCGAGGAGCGCGGCCCCGAGAACGTCGAGGCGATGCCGGCCGACGGCCGGATCCTTGGGCAGCAACCGCCGGCTGAGTACAAGCACCGCGACGGCGACGGGGATGTTGACGAAGAACACCAGCCGCCAGCCCGCGTGCTGGCCGCCCAGCGCGATGAGCCCGCCGCCCACCAACGGCCCCAGTGCGGCGCCGACCCCCACCGTCGTACCGAGCACGCCGAAGGCGCGACCGCGCTCGTGGCTCGGAAACATCTGCTGCACCAAGCCCGACACCTGCGGATTGATCAAACCGCCGGCCAATCCCTGCAGCACGCGCGCCGCGATGAGCACGCCGGCCGTCGGCGCGAGTCCGGCGATCATGCTCGTGCCGGCGAAGGCCAGCACGCCGACCTGGAACATCAACCGCCGGCCGTGGTCGTCGCCGAGCCGGCCGGCCAGCACCGGCACCAGGCCGAAGGCGAGCGTGTAGCCGCTCACCACCCATTGCAGTTGCGCCGGCGTCGCGTCGGTCGCCCGCCCGATCGACGGCAACGCCACGTTGGTGACGCTCACGTCGAGCAGCGTCATGAACAGCGCGCAGCAGCAGGTCAGCAGCGCCATCCACCGGCGCGGATCCAGTTCCGGTTCCGGCGCCGCCTCGAGCATGATCGAAAGCGTAGGCGAGAAGCGGCTACCGCCGCGGCGCGGTCACTTTCGCGGCGCCGCCAGCTGGGGCTGCAGGGCGGCCTTGGGGGCATTCGCGGTCGCCGTCGAGCTGAACGTGAGCGGGGTGTAGGCCATCTTGACCACCATGTACGCGAAGGTCTTCGACATGAAGGTGAGGACGTTCGGGTCGTTGTTGTCGAGGTTGTCGCACCACCGGAACGGATTGTCGACGCAGCCCCCGTCCGTGCTCGGGATGTTGCCCTCGAAGTTGCCGGTGTACCCGCCGAACAGGTCGACCTCGTGCTGGGTCTTGCAGCAGTCCTGCCCGGTGAGCAGCCCGCTGGCCGGTACGCCGACCTGGTTGAAGGAGAGGGCATCGGTGCCGGTCGGCGAGATGAACTCGTGCTTGTATCCGATCGACGAGAGGTATTTGACACCCTGGTTGCGGGCGATCTTCGAGGGCGCGTAGACGCGCTGCGGGAGCACCGGATGCGTGCTGCGGCTGAACAAGTCCCCAGCGGCCGGATCGAGCACGCCGACGATGTAGTTCGGCGTGGCCAGGACGTCGGCGTCGAGGTCGTACTTGATGTTGTGCAGCGCGCTCGGAGTGAGGTTGTTGACGTAGTAGATGGAGCCGAGCAGCCCGAGTTCCTCGCCCCCGAACCAGATGAAGCGCAAGTGGTTGCGCGGCGTGACGTTCTTCATCTGCTGAGCGATGTCGAGGATCGCGGCCGACCCCGAGGCGTTGTCGAGCATGCCGGCCCCGTAGATCGCGTCCAGGTGGGCATCGACGACCAGCGTGTGGTGGATGTCGCCCCCGCGCGAGTCGGCGATGACGTTGTAGTCGTCGGCGTTGGGGTTCACCACGGCCTGGACGTTGATCGTCATCACCGGCGCCGGCCCCTGCACCGCCTGCTGATAAAGACTGTTGCCGGTGTCGAACGAGGTGAACGCGACCGGGATGTTCGGCACGATGCGGTTGTTGGCGGCATCGAGCAGGGTGCCGGCGATGACGTCGGTCCGGCCCGGATTGCCCTCGTTGAAGATGATCACCCCGGTGGCGCCCGCGGCCTGCGCGTTCTGCACCTTCACCCCGTAGTTGCAACCGCCGCGCTGGATGAGCGCGATCCGCCCGGCCACGAATCCGGTGAAGTCGGCCGCGGTGCACCCGCTCGTCGAACTCGAGGCCGGAGTCGGCGGAATGACGATGCCGCCGGCCGGCTGCACCTGGGCCGTCGTCGAACCCGCGGCCTGGCCCGCGTTCCAGTCGGTCAGGATGGTGTAGGTGTGCGGCGTCGGCGAGACCTCGCTGAACTGGGGTACCGCGGTGAACGCGAAGTAGAAGAACTTGTAGGTCTGGATCGTGACCTTGTAACCGGCCTCAGTCATCAGGTTGGCGACGTAGTCGGCCGACGCCTTGTAGCCGGGCTCACCGGAGTTGCGGGACGGGTGCCCGTCCGGTCCGGGGTTCTCGTCGGCGATCTGCTGGAAGGCCTGCATGTGGTGCCAGAGGTCCGCCTTGGTTACGCAGGGCAAGAGCGTGGCTGCGGTGTCGTTGACCTGGGTGTCGCACGACGCGGTCGCGCCGGCACTCGTCGTCGTGACGGATACGGCAGCGATGAGAGCCGCGACCGCGACGCCCAATGTCGCCAGGTACCAAGGAGCGCGACGCCGTCGAGAGTGATTCATGAGAACCCCGTCCCTTCGGTCCCTCCGGGACCATTGAAAACCCCCGAACCCGACGTAACCACATGAAACGGAGATGAGGCAAGGGTAAATTGCCGGCATGGCTGTCCAGCTCAATCACACGATCGTGTCGGTCCACGACAAGCACGCCGCAGCCAATTTCTTCGCCGAGATTCTGGGCACGGCCGCCCCGACGGCCTTCGGGCCCTTCGCCGTCCTCGAACTCGCCAACAACGTGTCCCTCGACTTCGCCGACGACCACGGGGACGTCGTGCCGCGGCATTACGCGTTCCTCGTCGACGAGTCGGAGTTCGACGAGATCCTCGGCCGGATCAAGGACCGCGGCCTCACCTACTGGGCCGATCCTGGACAGAACCGGGCCGGTGAAGTCAATACGAACGACGGCGGGCGCGGCGTGTACTGGGAGGACCCCGACGGTCACCTGCTCGAGATCATCACCCGGCCATACGGCAGCGGCGGCTGAGCCTCAGGCCGAGGCGAGTTCGCCGTGCTCGACGCAGCGCGCTGTCCAACCGATGGGCGTCACCTGTACCACCATCCGTCGCCGGCACTGGGCGCAGTAACGCGGCGGCTCGAGCACGCGGGCCCGCGCGCATGCGGCGTGCTCGCCCTCGGTGTCGGGCCGGCCGCATCGGTCGCAGTACACCGGGCCTACAGGTCCCGGGCCAGCGCCTTGATCGGCATCTTGAGCTCGGCCAGCATGGCGAGGTCCTCGTCGGCCGGCCGGCCGAGCGTGGTCAGGTAGTTGCCGACGATCACCGCGTTGATGCCGCCGCGCACGCCGCGCTCGGCCAGGTCGCCGAGGGTGATCTCGCGGCCGCCGGCGAAGCGCAGGATGGTGCGCGGCAGGACCAGGCGGAACGTCGCCACCGCGCGCAGCGCGTCGACGGCCGACATCGGCTCCAGCTCGCCGAACGGCGTGCCCGGCCGCGGGATTGAGGAAGTTCAGCGGCACCTCGTCCGGATCGAGCGCGGCGAGCTGGGCCGCGAACTCGGCTCGTTGCTCGAGCGTCTCGCCCATGCCGACGATGCCGCCGCAGCACAGCTCCATGCCGGCCTTGCGCACCATCTCGCAGGTGTCCCACCGCTCCTCGAAGGAGTGCGTGGTGACGACATTGCCGAAGAACGACTTCGCGGTTTCGAGGTTGTGGTTGTAGCGGTGCACGCCGATCGCGGCCAGCTCGTCGACCTGGTCCTGGGTGAGCATGCCGAGCGAGCACGCGACGTTGATGTCGACGGCGTCCTGGATCGCCGCGACGCCCTCGCGCACCTGGTTCATCAGCCGCTCGTCCGGCCCGCGCACCGCGGCGACGATGCAGAACTCGGTCGCGCCGGTGTTGGCGGTCTCCTTCGCCGCCCTGCACCAGCGACGGGATGTCCAGCCAGGCCGAGCGAACCGGCGAGTCGAACACGCCGGACTGCGAGCAGAAGTGGCAGTCCTCGGGGCAGCCGCCGGTCTTGAGCGACACGATGCCCTCGACCTCGACCTCGTCGCCGCACCACTTCGTGCGCACCTCGTGGGCCAGGTCGAGCAACTCGTCGACGCGCTCGTCGGGCAGCTGCAGGCATTCCAGCGCCTGGGCCTCGCTCAGGCCGATGCCCTGGTCGAGCACCTGGGCGCGCGCAGTCGCGAGGATGTCCACAGTTCTCCCTAGCTCGTCACTGGCCGCGCACGGCCGCGGCGAAGGCCACCGCGTCGAACCTGCCGCCGAAGCGCGGCGACAGTGCCGCGCGGGCGCGCTGCCGAAAGTCTCTCATCGTCGCCATTCCGGCTGGCAGCACGCCCGCGAGCCGTCCGTCCGGGGCCATTGCCGGCCAGGTCGCCGACGTTGCAGCGCGTCGCGAGATCGGGCGTCGTCCGGCCAGCTGCCGATGACCAGGCCGGCCAGCTCGACGCCGTCCTCGGCCAGCCGCTCGACGGTGAGCGCGGTGTGGTTGAGCGTGCCGAGCCCGGCCGCGGTGACGACGAGGACAGCTGCGCGCAGCGTGGCGGCGAGGTCGACAGACCGTCCACCGATCGGTGTCGGTGAACGGGACGAGCAGGCCGCCGGCGCCCTCGACGAGGACGAGGTCGTGCACCGCGTCGAGGTCGGCGATGCGGCGGACCGTGTCGGCGAACTCCAGCGCCGGCCGGCCGCTCACCTGCGCCGCGTGGTGGGGCGACAGCGGATCGGGGTAGCGGGCGAACTCGTAGACGTCGGTGACGCCGCGACAGGCGGGTCACCTCGGCGAGGTCGCCGCGCGCGCCCGGTGCGACCCCGGTCTGGGCCGGCTTGACCACCGCCACCCGGCCTTTCGCGCACGCCGCGAGCGCCGCGGTGGCGACCGTCTTGCCGACGTCGGTTCCGGTGCCCGTGACGATCAGGACGCTCATCGCGCGGCCGGCAACAGCTCAGCCGCCCGGTTGACTGGCGCGTTAACGGCTGACTGGCGCGAAATTACGCACCAGTCAACGACTATCGCGCCAGTCAACGGAAGAGCACCGCGGTGGCGACATCGGTCAGTACGTCCGCGCGCGCTGCAGATCGGCCGCGGTCAGCGTGGCCCGGGCGGTCAAGCCGCAGGCACGAGCGCCCGGTCGGCACCGACGGCGGGCGGAAGCAGCCGACCCGCACCCCAGCGTCGAGACACGGCCGCAGCCGCGGCCGACCGCCCGCCGCGGGTCGCCGAGGAAGCCGGGGACCACAGCCGCGTCCGGGACCGATCGTCTCGACGCCGAGCCGCGCGCACGCATGCCGGCCAGGGCCGCCGCGTTAGCCCGCACCGCCGCCACCCGCTGCGGCTCGGCGGCCAGCACCCGCAGGGCGGCGAGGGCCGCACCGGCCGACGCCGGCGCGAGACCGGTGTCGAAGATGAACGGCGCGCGCGGTGTTGATCAGCAGCTCGATGACCTCGGGCGCGGCCAGCACCGCGCCGCCCTGCGCGCCGAGCGACTTCGACAGCACGACCGTCCGGACGACGTCCGGCTCACCGGCCAGCCCCGCCGCCTCGACCGCGCCCCGGCCGGCCGGGCCGATGACGCCGAGCGCGTGCGCCTCGTCGACCACGAGCAGCGCGCCGTGCGCTCGGGCGACCGCGTGCAGTTCGGCCAGCGGGGCGAGATCGCCGTCGACCGAGAACACCGCGTCGGTGACGACGAGGCGATCGGGCGACGTCGGCGGCGGCGGCGAGCGCCGCCTCGACCTTGTCGACGTCGCGGTGCGGCACGACCGTCGACCGGCGATCCCGACAGCCGGCAGCCGTCGATCAGCGAGGCGTGGTTGCCGGCGTCGGACACGATCGCGACGTCCGGGCCGCCCAGCGCGGTGAGCACGCCGACGTTGGCGAGGTAGCCGGAGGAGAACACGAGCGCGGCGGGCGCCCGCGCGAAGTCGGCCAGCTCGGCTTCCAGCGCGGCGTGCAGCTCGGTCGTGCCGGTGACGAGCCGCGAGCCGGTCGAGCCGGCGCCCCAGGTCGTGCGCCGCGTCGACCGCGGCCGCGATCACCCGCGGATGCGTCGACAGACCGAGGTAGTCGTTGCCGGCGAGGTCGAGGACGTCGGCCTCGGCCGCCCGCGGCCGCAGGACCCGGCGCAGCCCGGCGGCCTCGCGCGCCGCGACCGCCGCCCGCACCCGATCGAGCCCGCCGCTCACGGCGTGGCCCCGCTGCGGCGCCCGCCGCGGCGTGTCGCGCCGCCCAGGGGCCACGCCTCGCTCACTGCACGACCTCGCGCACCGACTCGTCGACGACGCCGAGCAGCTCGGCCAGCTCGTCGTCGGTGATCCCGAGCGGCGGCATCAGCACCACCACATCGCCGAGCGGCCGGATGATGCACCCCACGCCGCCGCGCGGCGCGGCATACCTCGAAGCCGGTACGCTCACCGACCGACGCGCACCTCGATGCCGGTCATCGTGCCGACCCGGCGGATCTCGGCCACGCCGTCGTAGGTCGCCAGCGCCGCCAACCCGCTGCCCAGCCGCTCCCCCACCGCGGCCGCCCGCAGCGACCGTCCCGCGCTCGTGCATGAGCGCCAGGTTGGCCAGCGCGGCGGCGCAGCACAGCGGGTTGGCCGTGTAGGTGTGCCCGTGGAAGAACGTCCGGCCGCTGGCCGCGTCGCCGAGGAACGGCTCGTACACCGAGTCGCGCACGAGCACGGCCGACAGCGGCAGCACGCCGCCGGTGACCCGCTTGCCGACGACCATCAGGTCGGGCGTGACGCCGGCGTGCTCGACGGCGAACCAGCGGCCGGTGGCGCCGATACCGGTCGCCACCTCGTCGACGAGCATGCGCGGCGCCGGACGAGTCGCACAGCTCGCGGACCCCGCGCAGGAACGCCGGGTCGTGGGTGAGCATGCCGCCGGCCGCCTGCACGAGCGGCTCGACGACGACGGCGCACACCCGGTCGCCCTCGCGGTCCAGCAGCGTCGCGCATCTCGTCCAGCACCTCGGCCGCCCGCGTCGGCCCGGGTCTGGCCCGGCGCGAGCACCCCGGGCGAGGACACCATCCGGGTCTCGATCAGCAGCGGCCGGTAGGTGGCGTGGAACAGCTCGACCCCGCCGAGCGACACCGCGCCCAGCGTGTCGCCGTGATAGCCCTCGGCACAGTGCACGTAGAGCGGACGGTCCTCGCCGCGCTGCGTCGCGGCCTGGTACGCCATCTTGATCGCCGCTTCGGCCGCGGACGACCCGTCGCCGGCGAAGAAGACCTTGGCCAGGCCGGCCGGCGCGATCCGCAGCAACTCCTCGGCGACCCGGATGCCGGGCTCGTGCGTGAGACCGAGGAACGTCGAGTGGTCGAGGCGGTCGAGCTGCGCGGTGATCGCGGCGTTGATCTCGGGCGTGCCGTGCCCGTGCACGGTCACCCAGAGCGACGAGCACGCCGTCGAGATAACCGCGGCCGTCGGTGTCGTAGAGCGTGACACCGACGGCCCGGTCGATTACGAGCGGCTCGTCGCCGGCCCAGAGCGCGTGCTGGGTGAACGGATGCCAGACCGCCGCGAGGTCGCGGGCAACCAGCTCGGCGGTGGACACGGTTGCAGCCTCTCAGAGCACGCCCTGCGGCCCAGCAGCGGGCGGGCGCGCCAGAGGAACACCAGCTCCGGAGGCAACGCCACAAGCCCGAGGCCCGGCCGCGGCATCGTCATCCCGCCGGGCAGTGGACATTCGGGTGCCTCCTGCCTGGCCAAACTAGACAGAATCGACCCTCAGCCGGTAGCCGCGCTTGACGACGGTCTGGATGATCGCCGGATCGCCGAGCGCCGCGCGCAGCCGGCCGATCGCCACCTCGACGGCGTGACCGTCACTGGATTCCCCGGGCAGCAGGCGGCCCAGGCCCTCGCGGGTGAGCACCTGACCGGGCCGGGCCGCCAACTCGTTCAGCAGAGCCATGGCCGCGCCGGGCAGCGGCAGCAACGCCTCGTCCAGGACGACGGCGTGCCCGCGTAGTTCGAGGCGGTGGCCGGCCGGCTCGAGGTGCTGCGCCCGGGCCGGCAGCTGCTCCACCACTTCCTTCACCAGCGCCCCGAGCCGGAACCGCTCCGGCGACACGACCGGGATGTCGGCCCGCACCAGCGGGCCGGCGGTCACCGAACCGACCGCCGCGGCCAGCACCGGTCCCTTCAGCGCCGCCCGCACCTCGGCCCCGCGCTCCAGCGCGTCGGCGGTGCGCAGGAAGTTCACCGCGGCCGGCGCGCTGGTGAACGTCACGCAGTCGACCGTCCCGGCCGCCGTCGCCTCGATCAGCCGGCGCAGCGGCTGCTCGTCCTCCGGGGCTACCCAGCGATAGACCGGCACCTCGATGACGTCGGCCCCGGCCGCGCGCAGCGTCTCGACCAGATCGGGCAGCGGCTCGCCGTGCAGCTGCACCGCGAGCCGCCGGCCGGCCAGCTCGTAGTTGGCCAGCAGGTGCTCGAGCACCTCGTTGGTCGATTCCGACTCGGGCGACCACTCCTCGCGCAGGTCGGTCGCGCGGACTGCGCCGCGAACCTTGGGTCCGCGGGCGAAGATCATCGACCGGCCGAGGGTGGCGATGAGCGACGGGGCGAGGCCCCAGGTCTCCGCGGCGTCCATCCAGCCGCGGAAGCCGATGCCGGTGGTGGCGACGACGTAGTCGAGCGGCGCGGCCAGGCACCGCTCGGTGGCCGCGCGCAGTTCGGTGTCGTCGGCCAGCGGGAGGATCCGGATCGCGGGGCCGTACATGACGCGGGCGCCGCGCCGTTCCAGCGCGGCGCCGAACTCTTCCCGGCGACGGGCGGCGGTGATCCCGACGGTGTAGCCGGCCAGCGCCGGCACCGGGCTCATGTCGGCCCCGGTCTTCGCAGCCGCGCCTCGACATCACCGTCGACGCGGCGCACGTCATGCACCGGCACCGCCACCGACGCGTCGACGACGCAACGGCCGGTCCGCAGATCGAACGGCTGCTTGAACACCGGTGACGCCACCGTCGGGACGACGCCGGACGTGCCGACGATGCCGCGCGACAGCACGAAGGCCCCGCTGAACGGGTCCTGGTTGCCGATGGCGTACAGCATCCCGTCAAAGGTACGGAACAGCGCCACCTGCTGGCCGTCGACGAGAGCAGCGACACCTCGCTCGGGCACGAGATCGTCGTATCGGCAGATGCGCACCCAACCGTCGGTCATCGCGGCGTCAACTCGACGAGGACGGGGTGCTTCTGGCCCCGTTCGGGCCGGAACTGCACGCTCGGATCGGGCGCGTCGGGCGCGTTGACGAACGACACGAAGCGGGCGAGCCGCTGGGGATCCTCGAGCACGTCGGCCCACTCGTCGGAGTAGCCGTCGACGTGCTTGGCCACCGCCGCGTCGAGGTCGTCGGCGATGCCGAGCGAGTCGTCGACGATCACCGCGCGCAGGTAGTCGAGCCCCCCGTCCAGCGCTTCGACCCACGCCGCAGTGCGCTGGAGCCGGTCGGCCGTCCGGACGTAGAACATCAGGAACCGGTCGATCGTGCGCACCAGCGTCTCGGTGTCGACGTCGGTCAGCAGCAAATCAGCGTGCCGCGGCCGGAAGCCACCGTTGCCGCCCACATAGAGGTTCCAGCCGTGCTCGGTGGCGATGACGCCGACGTCCTTGCCCTGCGCCTCGGCGCATTCGCGCGCGCAGCCCGACACCGCGGCCTTGATCTTGTGCGGGGCGCGCAGGCCTCGGTAGCGCAACTCGAGTTCGATGGCCAGGCTGACCGAGTCCTGCACGCCAAAACGGCACCAGGTCGACCCGACGCACGACTTGACCGTGCGCAGGGCCTTGCCGTACGCGTGGCCGGACTCGAAGCCGGCCTCGACCAGTCGCTTCCAGATCGACGGCAGCTGCTCGACCCGCGCCCCGAACAGATCGATGCGCTGACCGCCGGTGATCTTGGTGTAGAGCTCGAAGTCGCGGGCGACCTCGGCGATCACCAGCAGCTTGTCCGGCGTGATCTCGCCGCCCGGGATGCGCGGCACCACTGAGTACGTGCCGTTCTTCTGGATGTTGGCCAGGAAGTGGTCGTTGGTGTCCTGCAGCGCCGCCTGCTCGCCGTCGAGGATGTGCCCGCCGCCGAGGCTGGCCAGAATCGACGCGACCACCGGCTTGCAAATGTCGCAACCCCGCCCGGCGCCGTGCCGCTGCACGAGCTCGGTGAAGGTGCCGATGCCGGTGACCCGGACGATGTCGAACAGCTCGGCCCGCGTGTGGGCGAAGTGCTCGCACATCGCGCTGCTCTGCTCGACCCCGCTCTCGGCCAGCAGCGTCTTCAGCAGCGGCACGCACGAGCCGCAGCCCGTTCCGGCCTTGGTGCACGCCTTGACGGACGGCACGTCGGTGAGCCCGTGCTCGGTGATCGCCGCGCCGATGTCGCCCTTCGTGACGGCGTGGCAGGAGCAGACCTGGACGCCGTCGGGCACGGCCCCGGCCCCGAGGGCGACCGCGCCGTCCGGGGCGATCAGGGTGAGCGGGTCGCCCGGCAGCGCGGCACCGACGAGCGGGCGCAGCACGGCGTAGCGGGACGCGTCCCCCACCAGCACGCCGCCGAGCAGGGTCGAAGCGTCGTCAGACACCACCAGCTTCGAGTACGCGCGGTGGACGGGGTCGTTGACCGTCACCTCGAGCGCCCCGGGCGTGACGGCGTGCGCGTCGCCGAAGCTGGCGACGTCCACCCCCAGCAGCTTCAGCTTGGTCGACGTGTCGGCGCCGGCGAAGGCCGCAGTGCCGCCGAGCAGCCGGTCGGCGACGACCTCGGCCAGCGCGAAGCCCGGCCCGACCAGGCCGTAGGCCACCCCGCCGACGCTGGCGCACTCGCCGATCGCGTAGATGTGCTCGTCCGCCGTCCGGCCTGCGGCGTCGACGGCGACACCGCCGCGCGGCCCCATCGCCAACCCAGCCGCGCGCCCGAGCTCGTCGCGCGGACGGATGCCGGCCGAGAACACGACCAGGTCGAGGTCGAGTTCGATGCCGTTGGTCAGCACCGCGAGCAACCGGCCGCGGTCGGGGGCGATGCGCTCGACCGAGGTCGCCGTGTGGACGGTCACGTCGAGCGCCTCGATCAGCTGCCGCAGCAGCGCTCCCCCGCCCTCGTCGACCTGCAGCGGCATGAGCCGCGGCGCCAGTTCTACGACGTGCGGCGACATGCCGAGCAGCCGCAGGGCGCGCGCCGCCTCGAGCCCGAGCAGGCCGCCGCCGACGACCAGGCCGGCCGCCCGTCCCCGCCGAGCAGCCGCCGCCTCCGCCGCGCGCCGGATCGCGTCCAGGTCGGCGATCGTGCGATAGACGAAACACCCGGGCAGCTCGCGGCCGGGCACCGGCGGGACGAACGGGTACGACCCGGTCGCCAGCACGAGCGCGTCGTAGCCGATCGTGCGGCCGCGGCTGGTCGTGACCGTCCGGACCGCGCGATCGATGCCCATGACTACCTCGTCCAGGTGCAGCGTGCGGGCGGTGCCGTCGTAGCAGTCGGCAGCCACCACGTCGAGCGCGTCGGCGTCGACGCCGTCGAAGTACGACGACAGCGCCACCCGGTCGTAGGCGCGGCGCGGCTCCTCGCCGATGACCGTCACCTGCCACGTCTGGTCGACGTCCCGCTCGCGCAGGACGTCGACCAACCGTTGGCCGACCGGGCCGTTGCCGACGACGACCAGGTGCGTCATGCCATCGCCGAGACCGGCTCCGGCTTGGCGGCCGGCATCGGCGCGGGCGTCGAGCGCGGGGTTGCGAGCTTGCCTTTCGCGGAGAACGCGTACGGAAGGCCGACGACGAGAGCGCCGCCGACGACATTGCCGGGCACCGTCAGCAGCAGGTTGTGCCCGAGATCCGTCCAACCCGCCGCGTGGTTGAAGATGGCCAGGGAGAAGATCGTCATGTTCGCGACGGAGTGCTCGAAACCGCTCGCGATGAAGGCCAGCAGCGCCCAGAAGAGCACGGCCAGCTTGGCGCCGTCGCTGCGGGTGCGGGTCGCCATCCACAGTCCGAGGCAGACGAGCATGTTGCACAGCAGCGAGCGCCAGAACAGTTGGCCGTCGGTCTCGGCCATCTTGTTGGCGACGAGGGTGGCGATCATGCCGTTGCCGGCGGCGGGCTTGCCCGGCGCGTGCGCGGCCAGCACGCCGCTGGCGTGCACGATGCCGGCGAACGCGACCGAGCCGGCGAAGTTGCCGATCAACGATGCGAGGTTCACGAGCAGGGCGGCGCCACCGCTCACTCCGCCGCGCAACCAGCCGATCAACATGGTCATGTTGTTGCCGGTGAACAACTCGGCGCCGGCAAAGACGACCAGGGTCAACGCCACCCCGAACACCGCGCCTTGAACCAGCTTGGTGGCGGGCGACGACGACGCCGCCAGCGGACCGGCGACACTCGCGAGCAGGACCACCGCCACCCCGACGTAGGCCCCGGCCAGGGCCGACAGCGCGGCGTAACGCGCGGGCGAGCGCACCAGCTGCGCCTTGTCCTGCGCCTGGGTGTTGGCGTCGGCGATCGCCTCCGGGTACGGGATGGGCATCGGGAACCTCCGGGAAGTCGGGTCTGGACTTCTCGAAAGTTAGGGGTGGCAGGTTTCGCCGGCCGTCACCGCGCGATGACCTCGACGTCAACGTCTGTCGTCGGCCGCCGCGGTGACGATGTGCAGCGTTGGAAATGCGGTAGAAACCTGAGTGGCCTCAGCGGACGCGGGCTCCGTACTTCGCGACCCAGGGCTGCGCGTCCGCGGGCAACCGGCCGTGCGCGTCGGCCACCCGGGCCCAGCCCGCCACCATCTCCATGAATCGCATCGGGTTGTACACGTCCTCCTCGTAGGAGAACTGGTCGTTCCCGGCGTAGTGCAGGATCGTGAGGTTCGGCGACTGGTGGACGCTGCCGTCGCCCGGGTCAGGCATCACGTTCTCGATCTCGCAGAGGATCCATCCGCGCTCGCAGTCGAAGACCGACCACCCGACCGGGAAGGCGATCATCGCGTTGCCGGGGAACGTGGTCATCGTCCCGATCGCCCACTCGGCGATGGCCGGCCGACCGGAGAAGTGGCCGTAGGCGTGCTCGTTGTAGCTCGCGTCTTCGGTGAACAGCCCGGCGAACAGGTTCCAGTCCTGCTCGGCGTAGGCCCGGCGCACCGTGGCCTGATAGTGCTCGAACGCCGACTCGAGTTCCTCGCGGGCAACCATGCCCGCACGCTACAGCGAAGTGGAACACGTTCTGTATCAGTGGCCGTCCGCGGCGCTCTTCACCAGCATGACGACCTCGGACAGCGTTATCGATGCCCTCGCCACGTCGCGCCGCTACGCCGGCTGCGGCCGGCGGGAACTGGACGTGATCTCGCGGGCGAGCACGCCCGTCACCGTCGCGGCGGGGACGGTGCTGACCGTCGAAGGCCGGCGGCGGCCCGAGTTCGCGATCGTGCTCGCGGGGACGGCCACCGTCTACCGCGCCGGCCTGGTCATCGCCACGCTGCGTGCGGGCGACCACTTCGGCGAGATCGCGCTGTTGCGCGGTCGCGCCAGCCGGGCCACGATCGTCGCGGCCGCGCCGATGGTGCTCGCCGCGGTGTCACCGGCCGACTTCGACGGACTGCTCGCCGCCAGCCCGACCGTGGCGCGGGCCGTCTTCGGCGAGCTGGCCGGCCGCGTCCGCGCCGCCTGAGCGCGGTCGAGGGGCGTACGAGCAGTCCGGATACACCGCGGCCGAAGGGGGTGACTTCGCCGGAGCCGTCGATGTCTGGTCGAAGATCGCGGCAGCCACGCGAGGGATGGCGACCGGCTATCAGAACCTGGCCTCGATGCTGATGCGCGACAATCCGATGACGCGGTATGCCGCCACGCGCAACTCGCGCGGCGAGAACACGGCCATGCCGTCCAGCTGACCGATCGGCGACCGGTGCTCATTCCTCGGTGAGGAGGAAGGTGCGCGGCTTGACCGCCGCCGCGCGTTCGGCCGCACCGCGCTCGACGCAGAAGTCGTTGCCCTCGGGATCGGCCAGCCACACCCAGCCGAGCCCCTCGGGGGTGGTGTGGTCTTCGACCACCGTGGCCCCGAGACCGACGAGCCGCTCGACCTCTTCCTCGCGGGTGCGATCGCTCGGCTGCAGGTCGACGTGCATCCGGTTCTTGACCGTGCGCGGCTCGGGAACCGGGATGAACAGCATCGTCGGGGAATCGCGCTCGGGCGGGAAGGTCGGCGCGACGAGCACCTCAGGATCGGTGTCGTGATAGACATTCCACCCCAGCGCCGCGGCCCAGAAGCGGCCGAGGGCGAGGGCGTCGGTGCAGTCGACGGTGATGTTGCGCAGTGTGCTGGCCATGACGGCGACGCTAACCCAATCCGGTGACACCGATGAGTTCGCGCTCCGGCGAGCGTTACACCGGTTGTCAGCAACTAAGGGCAAGGTTCATCCCATGGACTGGAAACTCGAAGTGATCGTGGTGCCGGTGGCCGACGTCGATCGGTCTAAGGAGTACTACGAGAAGCGGCTCGGCTTCAACGTCGACGTCGATCACCGCGACGGCGACTTCCGGATCGTGCAACTCACCCCGCCCGGATCCGGCTGCTCGATCTCGTTCGGCACCACCATCAATCCCGGCGAGCCGGGCTCGCTCGGTGGCCTGCAGATCACCGTGTCCGACATCGAGCAGGCGCACCGCGAACTCGTCGAGCGTGGGGTCGAGGTGGGCGACATCCAGCACTTCGAGCACGGCGAACCCAAGCCCGGCCCCGACCCGGCCCGCGCCGCCTTCGGTTCGTTCATCTTCTTCGCCGACCCGGACGGCAACCGGTGGGCGATTCAGGAAGGGATGCGCTGACCGGTCAGTCCGCCAGCATGGGCATGACCAGGCCGGGATCGCGGCCGAGCAGGACCGCCCGCTGCACGGCCTGCTTGCCGAACTTGTCGCGGATGCCGTCCAGGGTCGGGTCGAGCGCGCCGATGTCGCGGGCGGCGAAGGGCAGCTCGAGCTGCAGCGCATCGGCGTCGTCGAGGTTCATCAACGAAATGCCGAGCAGGGTCAGGCCGCCGTCGCGGATCAGCGGCGCCACGGACTCGAGCAGGCCACGGGCGGTGGCAAGCACCGGCGCCGTCTCCCACGTCGCGCGCAGCAGGGTGTGTGAGCGGGTGATGCGGGTGAAGTCCTCGAAGCGCAACCGGATTACCACCGTGCGGCAGACCCGCCGGGCCTTGCGCAGCCGCGCGCAGACCCGGTCGACCAGACCCACCAGATTGGCGTCGACCTCCATCGGGGGTAGCCGCCGCCGGCTGCCGAGAGCCCGCTGGGCGCCGATCGAACGGCGCCGGCGGCCCACGACGATCGGGCGCGGGTCGTGGTTGTGGGCCAAGGCGAACAGATGACGTCCGGACGCCGCGCCGAGCATGGCCGTGATCGCCTTCGGTTCGAGCGCGGCGATCTCGCCGACGGTGTAGATCCCGCGCTCGTGCAGTTTGGCCGAGGTGACTCGGCCGACGCCCCACAGCCGTTCGATCGGCAGCGGATGGAGGAAGTCGAGCTCGCCGTCGGGCGGCACGTAACGCAGTCCGTCGGGTTTCGCGACCTGGCTGGCCACCTTGGCGAGGAACTTCGTGCGAGCCGCTCCGACCGTGATGGCCAACCCGATGTCGGCCCCCACGCGGGCCCGCAATCGCACGGCGATCTCGACCGGCGAGCCGGACACCGCCTGCAACCCGCCGACGTCGAGGAAGGCCTCGTCGATCGAAATGCCCTCGACCAGCGGCGTGGTGTCGTCGAAGATCGCGAAGACGGCCTTGCTGGCCTCGACGTAGGCCTCGAACCGCGGCGGGACGACGATCGCCTGCGGGCACAGCTCCCGAGCCTGCCGACCGCCCATGGCGGAGCGCACCCCGTAGGCCTTGGCCTCGTAGCTGGCGGCCAGCACCACACCGGCGCCGACGATCACCGGCCGGCCGCGTAGCCGGGGTTCGTCGCGCTGCTCGACCGACGCGTAGAACGAGTCCAGGTCGGCGTGCAAGAACATAGAACACATGTTCGTATATTCGAACCGGGCCGTCAATGCGAGCGGGACCGGCCCGAGGGCCGGTCCCGCTCTTTCAGGTGGGCGACGTCAGATGAGCACGACGTCAGGCGTGATGCCAGGTCACCGAGAAGTTGGTGTTGCTCGTCAGGTCTGACACCGAAGCCTTGGTCGTGCTGCTCGAGGCCATCGTGATCTTCTGCGGCGTAGGCACGGTGCCCAGCGCCGCGCCGTTCACGGTCGCGTTGGTGAAGCTCATCGTGCCGAAGTTGGCGAGCGGGAGGACGCCGCGGTTGCTCGACGGCGCTTCGGCGATCACTTCGGCCGACGCGTTGAGCCCGCTCGGCGCGCTGCCATTCGTCGTGTGCGTCCAGCCCTGCGTGCTGTCGGTGAGCACGAGCGTGTACTTGCCGCCACCCGTAGACGTCACGGTCGAGCTGAAGTGATCACCCGGACGGACCGTGTTCGAGTAGTTCACCGGGTAGGCCGGGTAGAACTCGTACCAGCTGTAGTAGGTCGGGGTACCGCGCACGCAGTCGCCCTCACTGCCGGTCTGCTCGACCGACCCGCTGCCGTCGCCGTCGAGCCCGATCCAGAACGAGGCGTAGCTGGTCTCGCGCCGGGCGCAGGTGATGGTCGGCTGGACCCAGCTCGCGGACACCTTGGTGTAGGTGCTGCCGGTGTTGTCCCAGCCGGCCCAGTTGCTGGAGGTGGCGTGGAACAAGCGGTGGACGGGGCCGTGCCGCACCGCCGACCGGGCGTCGGCCGAGGTGGCGGTCGCCACCAGCCCGAGGACGGCGGCGAGCACCGCGAGTACGGCCAGCAGCAGTCGGCGTTGGGAGAGCGTCATGAAACCTCCAGGATTTCAGGCCAGCCGGATGCGCCGGCGCAAGATCAGTCCATCCTGCGCGGCCGCCGACCCGGCTCGGGACCGCCGACTCTGGCAGCTACATGCACGGCCACGACCGGCCAGTTCCGGCCGGTACCTTCGCGAGGTGCGCCTTCCGAGTTGTCCGCGCTAAACAGCGCTATAGCCCCGGGAAGCGCGGACAACTTTGTGCGGGCTGGAAAGTTGTCCGCGCTAAACCGCGCCATAGCGCCGGGAAGCGCGGACAACTCGCGGGGTTAGAGAGGAAGGTCCTCGAGCATCTCGGTGACCAGCGCGGCGATGGGCGATCGCTCGGAGCGGGTGAGGGTGACGTGCGCGAACAGCGGGTGCCCGCGCAGCGCCTCGATCACCGCGGCGACGCCGTCGTGGCGACCGACCCGCAGGTTGTCCCGCTGGGCGACGTCGTGGGTGAGCACGACCCGCGAGCCCGCCCCGATCCGCGAGAGCACGGTGAGCAGCACGTTGCGCTCGAGCGACTGCGCCTCGTCGACGATGACGAACGAGTCGTGCAGTGAGCGGCCGCGGATGTGGGTGAGTGGCAGCACTTCGAGCATGCCGCGATCCAGGACCTCGTCCATGACATCGGACGAGACGAGCGCTCCGAGCGTGTCGAACACGGCTTGTGCCCACGGCGCCATCTTCTCGTTCTCGCTGCCGGGCAGGTAGCCGAGTTCCTGGCCGCCGACGGCGTACAGGGGGCGGAACACGACGACCCGCTTGTGCGCCCGCCGCTCGAGCACCGCCTCGAGGCCGGCGCACAGCGCGAGCGCCGACTTGCCGGTGCCGGCCCGGCCCCCGAGGGACACGATGCCGACCTCGGGATCGAGCAGGAGGTCGAGCGCGATCCGCTGCTCGGCCGAGCGGCCGCGCAGCCCGAACGCCTCGCGGTCGCCACGGACGAGGCGCACCTGCTTGTCCGGCGTGACCCGCGCCAGCGCCGATCCCTTCACCGAGTGCAGCACCAGTCCGGTGTGGCACGGCGCGTCGGCGACCTCGATGAAGTCGGGCTCGTCGGCCAGCTCGATCGGACCGCCGTCGTACAGTGCGTCCACGGTCGCCGCCGAGACCGACAGCTCCTTCATGCCGGTCCAGCCGCTCGAGTCGGCCACCGGGTGCATGCGGTACTCGTCGGCGTTGAGCCCGACCGAGGCCGCCTTGACCCGCAGCGGCATGTCCTTCGTGACCAGCGTGACCTGCTTTCCCTCGTTGGCGATGTTGAGGGCCACGGCCAGGATGCGCGAGTCGTTGCTGTCGACGCGGAACCCAGCGGGCAGGGTCGACAGATCGGAGTGGTTCAGCTCGACGTGCAGCATGCCGCCACCCGGTCCGCCGATCGGCACCGGTGCGTCCAGCCGGCCGTGGGTGATGCGCAGTTCGTCGAGCACCCGCAGCGTCTGCCGGGCGAACCAGCCCAGTTCCGGATGGTGGCGCTTGGCCTCCAGCTCGCTGATCACCACCAGGGGCAGGACGACCTCGTGCTCGGCGAAGCGGCCGAGCGCCCCCGGATCGGAGAGCAGGACGGACGTGTCGAGGACGAAGGTGCGCAGACCACCGGCGGTCGGCTGGGCAGAGGTCACGTATAGCTCCTGACAGGGAGTCGGCGCGCAAGCACAGGGCAGCTCGTCGCGCTGCTGGGTATCGGTGCGGTCCCACGGCAGCGCTGCGGGGCCGAACCGGCCCCCTCGCTGGATCTACCCACCGTGTCGGGACCTCCCGGCGGCCCGGGTTGGCCGGGCCGATGCCGCGACGCTACGACTGCGCACGGCGTTGATCGCGAAGGCGCGCCATGCGGGCCGTTACGCCCAGGTGAACACCCGTGGCCCCGCTGCGGCGGTTCGCGCGGCGAGTCGCGCCGCTAGGGGGCCAACCCGGTCTCGACCGGACGCTCCGGATCGGCGCCCCAATGCGAGAACGAGCCCGGGTACAGGGCCGTGTCGGTGATACCGGCCAACTCCATCGCGAGCAGGTTGTGGCAGGCCGTGACGCCGGACCCGCAGTAGGCCACAGCCGGTCGGGCGGCAGCTGCGGCGAAGCGCGCGCGCAGCTCGGCCGCCGGGCGGAACCGGCCGGCCTCGTCCAGGTTCGCCGCCCACGGCGCGCTGACGGCGCCGGGAATGTGGCCGGGGCGCGGATCGATGGCGTCGTCGCCGTGGGCGAAGCGGACGGCGGTGCGCGCGTCGAAGATCACCGCGTCGGTGGCGGCCACCTCGTCCGCGGTGACGAGCCGGTGCGCCGGCCACGGCCGCGCGGGCCGATCGACCGGGGTGACCGGCTCGACGTCAGTGCTCAGCGGGCCGGACCAGGCGCCGAGCCCACCGTCGAGCACCGCGGCCGGCTCACCTAAGACGTGCAACATCCACCACAGCCGGGCGGCGTGCGAGCCACCGGCGTCGTCGTAGGCCACGACCGGCGTGCCGGCCCCGATGCCGACGCGACCCAGCGCCACCGCGAAGTGCTCCGGCGTCGCCAGCGGATGCCGACCGGCCGCGGCCGACGCCGGCTCGGACAGGTCGGTGTCGACGTCGAGCCACACGGCGCCCGGCAGGTGCCCGCCGAGGTAGGCCACCCGTCCGGACCGACCGTCGAGGTACCACCGGACGTCCACCAACCGCACGCCGTCGAGATGGGCCGCGAGCCAGCCGGCATCGACCAGCGGCCCGAACGGGACGGTCATGCTCCGAAGCGGCGCTGCCGGGTGCCGTAGTCGCGCAGCGCCCGCAGAAAGTCGATCTTGCGGAAGTCCGGCCACAGCGCGTCGCAGAAGTAGAACTCGGAGTGGACGGACTGCCACAGCAGGAAGCCGCCGAGCCGCTGCTCGCCCGAGGTGCGGATCACGAGATCGGGATCGGGCTGCCCCTTCGTGTACAGGTGCTCGGCTATGTGGTCGACGTCGATGACCTCGGCCAGCTCCTCGAGGGTGCCGCCGTGCGCCGCGTGCTCCTGCAGCAACGACCGGACGGCGTCGGCGATCTCGCGCCGACCGCCGTACCCGACCGCGATGTTCACCGTCAGCCCGGTGCGGCCCGCGGTCGCGTTCTCCGCGCGTTTGAGGGTCTCGGCCGTCTCGGGCGGCAGCAGATCGAGCGCGCCGACCGCGTTGACCCGCCACGGCGTCCCGGGACCGGACAGTTCCTCGGCGACGCCGGCGATGATGCGCAGCAACGGGTCGAGTTCCTCGGGGGCCCGGCGCAGGTTGTCGGTCGACAGCATCCAGATCGTGACGTGGGCGACGCCGGCCTCGGTGCACCACTCGAGCAGGTTGGCGATGTGCCGGGCGCCGACGACGTGGCCCTGGCTGACGTCGTCGAAGCCGGCGGCTCGGGCCCACCGGCGGTTGCCGTCGATCATGATCGCGACGTGCTGGGGCACCGGCAGGCCTTCGAGATGGGCCCGCAACCGGCGCTCGTAGACCGCGTACACGGTGCTGCGCACGCTCATGCCCCTAAACCTATCGTCCGTGTCATCAGGCCGTCCGGGACCACCGCACGACGTGATGCGGCCTGAGAGCTCGGTCTCGACCGAATCCGCGCCGAACCTACGGTGCCGTAAATTGCGGTGGATGACGACGACGGGACCGCTGCCGACGAGCCCTGGGGCGGCCCTGGCCGCCACTGTCGCCGAGCTCAAGCCCCGCCTGCGCGGTTGGCTGCACGCCTACGCCGCCGGGGTCTCGGTCGTGACCGGCGCCGTGATGATCGCGGTCGCGGCTGCCCTGCGCGGCGGTCCGGCCGCGGTCACCACGTCGATCTACTGCGCGACGGTGACGATGCTGTTCGGCACGTCCGCGCTGTATCACCGGCTCAACTGGAATCCGCGGGCCCAGCGGCTGATGAAGCGGCTCGACCACTCGATGATCTTCGTCTTCATCGCCGGGACGTACACCCCGATCGCGGTGCTGACGCTGTCGCACAACACCGCGATCGCTGTGCTCATCGCGGTGTGGACCGGCGCCCTGTTCGGCGTCGCCTTGCAGACCGTGTGGCCGTCGGCCCCGCGCTGGCTGTCGGCCCCGTGCTACATCGCGCTCGGCTGGGTGGCGGCGTTCGTGTTCCCCGATCTGCTGCATCACGCCGGGGTGGCCGCCTTCGTACTCATTGCCGCCGGCGGGCTGCTCTACACGCTCGGGGCGGTGGTCTACGCGCTCAAGCGCCCGAACCCCTACCCGGGCGTGTTCGGCTTCCACGAGGTGTTCCACCTGTGCACCCTGATCGCCGCGCTGTGCCACTACGTGGCCATCTGGATCGCCGTCTTCAGCTGAATCTGATCAGCGCCGCGATCACCAGTGCGGCCACCAGCACCGCCGCGTACGAATGCCAGGTGGTGAAGAGCCGCACGCTCTCGTCGCTGCGCCGCAATCCGATCAGCACCAGCAACCGCCCGATCACGGCACTCACCAGGCCATGTTCACGACGCAACCGCCGACGGCGATCGCGGCGTAGCCGTACGGGCCGACGAAGACCTTCCCGCCGCGGGCCAGCAGATTGACGATGGTCGCGCCGGACGCCGTGCCCACCACTCCCTCGGTCGCGCCCTTCAGACAGTTGTCCCAGATCGTGTTCCAGGTCGAGGACAGGATGTGGCCCCAGTCCCACGAGAACGGGTTGTACCAGCTCAACGGAACCACGCGGCCGACGCCCGGCACCGCGGTGGGCACGCCTTGCGGGCAGTCGGCCGGGATACCGCCCTGCTGGCGCGGCCCGACCGGCCTGGTGCTCGGTGGGCTGGTCGGATCGACGTACTGATGCATCACGTCGTCGATGTCGAAGAAGTCGAAGCACGGATCCTGGTGTGAGCCGGTGATCTGGATCCGTTGCCATTTCGTGTACGAGTTCGGCCCGCTCGTCCACTTGCCGACGATGTAGGCCCGCGCCGCGGCCACCGAATGATGGGTCGTGGTCGCGGCAGCCGCAGCGGGGACTGCCGCCCCGGCAACCCCGCCCGGCGCCGGGCCCAGGGCGAGGACGAGTGACAGCAGAGCGCCGAGGACGGCAGCTCGTACGGCGATCTTCATGACCAACTCCCTCAGTGCGATCTCGAGTGTCTGAGACCGTAACAGACATTCGACATGAATCGAGCGAGTCGGTTCAACCTGTGGATAGTCGTTCGATTACCGGTGGGTGTAACGTTGTAATCATCATTACGTCGCAAGGAGAACACATGCATGAGCACGGACATGGACGGGGCCGCGGGCGGGGTTTTCGGGGCTCGGGCGGCTGGCAGCAGGCCGATCTGCCGCCGGCCGACGACGCCGCCGCCTGGCTGACCGGGCGGCTGCCGGGCGACTGGTTCGTCGGCGCGCCCACGATCAGCGTCGACCGCGAGGAGATCGTCGTCATCGGCGAGCTGCCGCCACTCGAGGCCGGCGAGCAGCCGGCCGACGGCGAGGAGAAGGCCGCGAACGCGGCCGCTCAGGGCCGGATCGGGCGCTTTCGCGAGGACACCCGCGCGGCCCGCATGACGATCGCCGACGAGGCCGAGGCCCGCTACGGCCGCAAGATCGCGTGGGGGGCATCGATCGGCGACACCCGGATGCTGTTCACCCACCTGGCCGTTCCGGTGATGACCCGGCTGCGTCACGACCAGCGCCGGGTGCTCGACACCCTGGTCGATGCCGGCGTCGCGCGCAGCCGCTCGGACGCCTTGGCCTGGTGCGTGCGCCTGGTCGGCGAGCACACCGACGACTGGCTGTCGGGCCTGCGCGCGGCGATGGCCGATGTCGACAAGCTGCGCGCTGAAGGCCCCAACCTCGACAAAGACGCCGGCTAGCGCCTGAGCGCTCGCTCCAGATCGGCGACGTCAGTGACGGGCAGGTCGCACACCATGCCGCGGCAGACGTAGGCGGCCGGTCGGCCGTTGACGAGCGGGCGGTCGGCCAGCAACGGCAGCCCGTCGGCGTCCGGCGCCGCCGACAGCACCACAGCGCCAGGCGGCCGCCCCTGCCGGGCGGCGGCGGTCAGCGGACCACCGTCGGGTTCACCCACGATCGCCACCTGCACCGGACCGTCGAGCAACGCCTCAGCGGCCGCCAGCAGCCAGCCGAATCCCCGCGGTGACCGCACCGCCATCGGGCTGACCTGGCGCATCGCGTCCTCGGCCGCCGTCCGGTGTCGGGTCGAGCCGGTGAGCGCCGCGTACGCGATCAACGCGGTGACCAGCGCGCTCGAGCCGGACGGCGTCGCGTTGTCCACCGGATCGCGCGGCCGCAACACCAGCGCTTCGGCGTCGCGGCCGGTGTCGTAGAAGCCGCCGTCGCCGTCGGCGAACAGCTCGAGGGCGGCATCGAGCAGCCGGCCGGCCTCGATCAGCCATTGCGGGTCGGCGGTGGCCTGGTGCAGGACCAGCAGCCCGTCGGCCAGGTCGCCATAGTCCTCGGCCACGCCCAATGCCTGGCCCACCACACCCGCCCGCGAGGTGCGCCGCAGCCGGCCGTCGACACGGTGCCGATCGAGCAACAACCGGGCGCATTCGATCGCGGCGGCGAGGTAGCGCGGCTCGCCCAGTACCGTCGCCGCCTCGGCGAGCGCGCCGATCGCCAACCCGTTCCACGCGGTCACGACCTTGTCGTCGCGGGCCGGTTGCGGCCGCAGCGCCCGCGCGGCGAACAACCGGCGGCGCCAGTCGTCCCACTGCGCGGTGTCGGCCGGATCGCGCGGCAGTTGCAGGGTGGACGACCCGTGCTCGAACGTGCCGGTGTCGGTGACCTCGAACAGGTCGGCCGCGGCCGGACCGTCCGGGCCGAGCACCGCGGCCAGCTGCGCCGGCGTCCAGGCATAGGTCAGCCCCTCGACCCCGTCGGTGTCGGCATCGAGGGCCGACGCGAACCCGCCCTCGGGGGTGCTCAGATCGCGCAGCAGGAACTCGGCCGTCTCGCGGGCAATCCGTGCGGCCAGCGGATCGTCGGAGCGCCGCTGCCAGTGCAGGTACGCCCGCAACAGCAGCGCGTTGTCGTAGAGCATCTTCTCGAAGTGCGGCACCACCCACGAGTCGTCGACCGAGTAGCGGGCGAAACCGCCGCCGAGCTGGTCGTACATGCCGCCGCGAGCCATCGCGTCGAACGTCTGCGCCGCCATCGCCTGCGGGGCCGGGTCGCCGGTGCGCTCGGCGTGACGCAGCAGGAATTCCAGCACCATCGACGGCGGGAACTTGGCCGGTTGGCCCGGGTCGGCGAAGCCGCCGTGTTCACGGTCGAACTGCCGCACCAGCACCCCGGCTGCCGCGTCGAGGTCCGACGCTGCCGGCAATTCTGCGCCGGCCACGCGCGGCGCCGCCGCGCGGCTGATGTGCTCGAGCACCCGGCCACCGGCCGCCCGCACCTCATCGCGATTCGTCCGCCACGCCTCGGTGATCGCGCTCAGCAGCCGGACGAAGTGATCCGGCGGGAAGTACGTGCCGGCGTAGAACGGCGCCCCGTCGTGATCGAGCACGCACGTCATCGGCCAGCCACCGTGTCCGGTGAGGGCGACGGTGGCGTCCATGTAGACCGCGTCGATGTCCGGCCGCTCCTCGCGGTCGACCTTCACGCTGACGAAGTGTTCGTTCATCAGCCCGGCCACCGCGTGGCTCTCGAACGACTCGTGCGCCATCACGTGACACCAGTGGCACGCGGCGTAGCCGATCGACAACAGGACCGGCACGTCCCGGCGGCGCGCCTCGGCGAACGCCGCGTCGGACCACTCCCACCAGTCGACCGGATTGCCCGCGTGCTGGCGCAGGTAGGGCGACGTGGCCGATCCGAGACGATTCATCCCCCCACTGTGCCAACCGGAGGACGCATCGCCACCGGCGCGGTTTGACATCACCCGACCGGCCACCCACAGTTCGGGCATGAATGGCGGCGGGCGGGCGCGGACGATGCTGGCTCTAGGGTCCGTCGTGGTCGCGATGGCGGTCGCCGTTCCCGCGCAGTCCGACGCCGGAACGGCGCTCAACCAACACCCGAGCCAGCAGGTGGTGAGCGCGACCGATGTGGCCGCCCACTTCGACGCCGCCGGCGGTACCGCCGCGTGCGCGACTGCGCGCCGCGCCGGTTCGAGCTACCCGCTCGGGCTGCGGCTGGTGAACGGTTGCGCGGCGGCCCAGGGCGACGTCGCACTCGCGCGCTACACCTTCACCCTGCCTCCGGCGCCGGGTTACTCGACGATCACGCTGCAGGTGATCGGCACGACCACGCACGTGCCGTCGGAGCTGGCGGCGGCCTTCCACAACGGCGACGGGACCTTGGAGCTGCCCGGGCACGTGAAGGTCACCGGTCCCGCCCATGTCTGGCGCACGGTCGCGTCGATACCAGCAGCCGGTCACCTCGATGGCGGCCGGGTCCACGTCGACGTACTGCTCGATGCCACCTACGGCGGGGTCAACGACTTCGACCTCGACCGGGTGCGGCTGCTCGTCACCGTGCCGGGCTGAGCCGCCCGCCGTCAGTAGCGCTCGATGCGCTCGACCGGCTCGGCCGGCTGGACGTAGGTGGCGGCCGGCGCCCGGGTGACGACTGCGGTGCGGCGGCGGGTGCTCCACATGATGAGCTCGAAGGCCAGGCCGATGATGCCGATGACCATGAGGATGACGCCCACGACGGCGAGGTTGATACCGCTGACGTGCTTCGTGACCGCGAACTTGAGAATCGCGCCGACGGCTATGAGGAAGAGGCTTGCACCGATACGCATGACGAGCTCCCTGGTTTCCAGCCGGCCTGCCCTGCCGGTACCACGTTGTTGTCCTGGTGGGGTTACCCGTTAGCAGTGATCAGCTAAACGGGCAGCTGACATCTATTGACCAACGTTCAACAGCTGAACTAGGGTGGTGAGATGGCTGCCCGCACCACCCGTCCGCGTCCGAACACGTCCGCCCGCCCGTACGACGTCGTCGTGCTGGGCGCCACCGGCTTCGCCGGCCGGCTCACCGCCGAGTACCTCGCCCGGCACGCGCCGAGCGACTGTCGCTGGGCTCTCGCCGGGCGCAGCGCGGACAAGCTGGCCGGCATCCGCACCGAGCTGACCGCCATCGATCCGGCGCTCGTCGACCTGCCGGTGATCAGCGCCGACATTACCGACGCCGGCTCGGTGCGCGAGCTGGCCGAGAGCACCCGCGTCCTGATCACCACGGTCGGGCCGTACGTGCTCTACGGCGACAGCGTGGTGGCCGCCTGCGCCACGGCCGGCACCGACTACCTGGATCTCACCGGCGAACCGGAGTTCGTCGACACCACCTACCTGCGCCACCACGAGACCGCGCACGCGAGCGGGGCGCGGATCGTGCACGCCGCCGGCTTCGACTCGGTCCCACACGACCTGGGCGCGTGGTTCACCGTGCTGCAGCTGCCCGAGGACGCTCCGATCACCGTCGCCGGGTACGTCCGGGCATCGGCCATGTTCTCGGGCGGGACGTTCCACTCGGCCCTCACCGCGATGTCGCGGCCCCGGCAGAACATCAGCGCCGCTCGCAGCCGTCGGGCCGCCGAGCCGGCCGCCGGGCCGCGCGCAGTGCACGCCGGCGCCGGGCGACCGGGCCGTGATCCGCTGAACGGCGGCTGGGCGATGCCGTTCCCCTCACTCGACCCGCAGATCGTCGGCCGTTCGGCGCGCGCGGTCGAGCGGTACGGGCCGGACTTCCGCTACGCCCACCACATCTCGGTGCCGCACCTGCGCACCGCCGTCGGCGGAGCCCTCGGCCTCGCCGCCGTGGCCACTGCCGTGCAGCTCCCGCCGGCCCGGCGCGCGCTGCTCGGGCGCGTCCAACCGGGTGAGGGCCCCTCGGCGACCAAGCGCGCGAACAGCTGGTTCACCGTGACCTTCGAAGGCGTTGGGGGCGGCGAGCGCGTCGTCACGCGGGTGTCCGGTGGCGACCCGGGCTACGACGAGACCGCGAAGATGCTCGCCGAATCGGCGCTGTGTCTCGCCTTCGACGACCTGCCCGCCACCGCTGGTCAGGTCACCACGGTCACCGCGATGGGCGACGCGTTGATCGACCGCCTGCGCAAGGCCGGCTTGGGGTTCGAGGTGCTGGAGTAGCGCCGACGCCGGCCCATTTCCCTGGCCGCGCGCCATAGACTCGCGGTCATGGCCGATGACATCGAGGCGGCGGCGTCCGAGACCGCGGAACCGGAAACCACCTCGCACGACATCCCGATGCCCGAGCACCTGCGCACGGCGATCGCGCTCGACTGGGACCCGGCGCCACCAATGCCGCACCCGGCCGGCCCCGACGTCGCCCCGTACGCCGCCCAGCGCCGCGCTGCGCTGTCGGCGCGGTTCCCCGGCACCCTGATCGTGGTGCCGGCCGGGACCCCCAAGGTGCGGGCCAACGACACCGACTACGCCTTCCGCGCCGGCAGCTCGTTCACCTGGTTGACCGGCGAGACCGTCGCCGATGCCGTCCTGGTCATGACGCCCGACGGCGGCGGCCACGACAGCGTGCTCTATGTGCGCGAATACGCCCAGCCGGGCGAGGTCCAGTACTTCACCGGCCGCGTCCACGGCGCGCTCTGGGTGGGCAACGTCCCGAGCCTCGCCGACACGAGCACCGTGCTCGGCATCCGCGCCCGGCCGCTTGCCGCCCTGGCCGACGACCTCGCCGCCCGCCGCGCCGACCCCGCTGCGGTGCTGCGCGGGTTCGACCCGTCGATCGACGCCTTGTTCCCCACCGCCGAGGCCGGCCCGCTCGCGCAGGTGCTCGACGAGCTGCGAATGACGAAGGACGAGTGGGAACTCGGGCGGCTGCGGCACGCCTGCGAGATCACCGCCCGCGGCTTCGCCGACGTCGCCCGCGAGCTGCCGCGCGTGGTCGGTCGCACTGATCTGCGCGGCGAGCGCTGGCTCGAAGGCACTTTCTGGCGCCGGGCCCGGCTCGAGGGCAACGAGGTCGGCTACACCTCCATCGTCGGCACCGGCCGGCACGCCACGACGCTGCACTGGTGGCGCAATCACGGCGTGGTCGAACCCGGCAGCCTGCTGCTGGCCGACATGGGCGTCGAGACCGATGAGCTCTACACCGCCGACGTCACCCGCACCATGCCGGTCGACGGTGAGTGGTCGCCGGCCCAGCTGAAGGTGTACCGCGCGGTGCTCGAGGCCCAGGCCGCCGGAATCGCCGAGGTCAAGGCCGGCGCCGACTTCTTTGCCGCGCACCGCGCCGCCCAGTACGTGCTGGCCGATCACCTGCACTCGTGGGGCGTCCTGCCGGTCACCGCCGACGTCTCCTGCGCCGAAGACCCCGAACAGCCCGGGGCGGGGCTGCACCGGCGCTACACCCTGCACGGCACCTCGCACATGCTCGGCATCGACGTCCACGACTGCGCCCTGGCCCGCGAGGAGACCTACCGCGAGGGCACCCTCGCCGCCGGCTACGTCCTGACCGTCGAACCGGGCCTGTACTTCCAGACCAACGACCGGTCGGTGCCGGCCGAGCTGCGCGGCATCGGGGTACGGATCGAGGACGACGTCGTCGTCACCGACGGCGCGCCGATCAACCTCTCGGCCCTGCTGCCGCGCGACCCGGACGAGGTCACCGCCTGGATGCGCGAGGTGCAGGGCACGCCCGCGGCCCCATGACTGATGTCGGTCCTGCGGCCCGGGCGCGGGCTGCCCGACGGCCTGACCATCCCCGACGGCGAGCTCGTCGAGCGCTTCAGCCGGTCGTCCGGGCCGGGCGGGCAATCGGTGAACACGACCGACAGCCGGGTCGAACTCAGTCTGGGACGTCGCCGGCTCGGCGGCGCTGACCGATCCACAGCGCCAGCAGCTGCTCGAGCGGCTGGCCGGCCGGCTGGTCGACGGCGTGCTGACGATCGCGGCGTCCGAGCACCGCTCGCAGCTGCAGAACCGCACTGCCGCCCGGGTCCGGCTGCAGCATCTCGTGTCGGCCGCCCTCGAACCACCGTCGCCGCCACGCCGGGCCACCCGCCCGTCGCGCGCGGCCAAGGCGCGCCGGGTCGAGGCCAAGCGGCGGCGCGGCAACCTCAAGAGCGGGCGGCGGCAGCCCGCCGCTCGACTGACCCGCGCGGTCAATTCGACGGATCGTTGATCACGTGCGACGCTCTGCGACGGAGATCACACGAGTCGAGTGCAGGGGTTGAGCGGATGACCGAGCACGAACCAGCCGAACGAGAAGCGCGGAGTCACCCGGCGCCAGGCCCTGGGGCTGGGCGCCGCCGCGGCCGGCGCCGTCGCCGCCGGATCGGTGCTGCGCGCGGGGCCGGCCGCCGCGGCCGCGCCAACGACTCCAGCGGCACCGGGCGGGACCACGCTGGCCCAGACGCTGCTGCACGGGCCGCCCGGCGCCAAGGGCTATCGGCATGATCGTGACCGGCGCCGGCGAGCCGCCTCTCGCCCGGAACGAGCTGCTGGCCGGCCACGCCGCCCGCGCTCGGGACGCGGACCGCGCTGTCGCGCGTTCGCGCAGTTCACCGACATGCACCTCATCGACGCCCAGTCGCCGGCTCGCGTCGAGTTCCTCGACCGTTTGAACGACCCGGGCAGTCCGGTCGCCGCCCAGGCTCCGTTCTCGTCGGCCTACCGGCCGTGGGAGATGCTGACCACCCAGGTCGCCGAATCGATGGTGCAGCGCGTCAACGCCAAAGTGGGCGCGCGCCGGTCAGCGGCCGGCCGATCGACTTCACCGTCTGCACCGGCGACAACTCCGACAACACGCAGTACAACGAGCTGCGCTGGCACATCGACCTGCTCGACGGCGGCAAGACGATCCGACCCGACTCGGGCAACCTGACCAAGTGGGAAGGCGTCGGCGGACCCGACCGACTGGGATGCGTCCTACTACCACCCGGGCGGCCGGCCGCTTCCTGTCCAAGCTGGACAACTACCGCTCCAAGTACGGCTTCCCGGCCGTGCCGAGCCTGCACACCGTGTGCCGGCGGACCGTTCCCGCGACCGGACTGCGCACCGGCACGCGGCCACGGCCGTGGTACAGCGTCTTCGGCAACCACGACGGTCTCGTGCAGGGCACCGTGCCGTCGCTCGGCGTCCTCAACGCCGTGGCCGTCGGGCAGCCTCAAGGTGACCGGCTTGCCCACCGGGCTCGACACCGCCTCGCTGGCCAACCTGCTGGCGGCGGTGGCGGGCGGCAACGCGACGGCGCTGGCCGCCCTGCTCACGGCGCGGACCGGCCAAGATCGTCACCGCGTGACCCCAACCGCCGGCTGCTGACCCGCAAGCAGACCGTCGCCGAGCACTTCAACACCACCGGGACGCCGGTCGGGCACGGCTACACGCAGCGAGAACGTCGCCGGCCGGACACGGCGTACTACGCGTTCGACCAGGGCGCGGTGCACTTCATCTCGCTGGACACCTGCACCCCCGAGGGCTACGACGCCGGGCTCGATCGACACCGCCCAGATGGCCTGGCTGACGGCGCAGCTCGAGGCCAACAGCTCGCAGCACCTGGACGCGACCGGCGCCTGGGTCGACCGGAACCGGCGACCGACAAGCTGATCGTCCTGTTCAGCCACCACACGATCGCGACGATGAACAACCCGCTCGGCGTCGGTCGCGTCATCGGGCCGGCGGTGCAGGCCCTGCTGCTGCAGTATCCGAACGTCGTGGCGTGGGTTAACGGTCACACGCACCACAACGCGGTCCTGCCGCACGCGCGCGCCGCAGCCGCAGCGGCCACGGCGCCGGGCGGCTTCTGGGAGATCAACACCGCGGCGCACGTCGACTGGCCATCAGCAGTCGCGGATCGTCGAGATCGTGGACAACGGCAACACCACGCTGTCGATCTTCGGGACGATCATCGACCACGCCGCTGCCGCCGACTTGGTCGCCGGCGCTCGGCGGCCCGCTGGATCTGGCCGCCCTCGCCCGGGAGCTGTCCGTCAACGACCCGCAGCGTGAGGCCGAGACGGCCACGCGTGACGGGAGGCGTGGCACGCTGGCCGACCGCAACGTG
The DNA here is from genome assembly GCA_963764485.1 of uncultured Actinomycetota bacterium. GTDB lineage: Bacteria > Actinomycetota > Actinomycetes > Mycobacteriales > Jatrophihabitantaceae > Jatrophihabitans. The sequence goes on from CAVXSM010000001.1 coordinate 1,700,036, forward strand.
GAGCTGCTCGTACCGACGCCCTTCTGACCGGCCGTCAGCCGGACCGCTTCACGCTGACGTCGGACGCGCCGCGCACCTCGGCGACCCGCTCGGCCTCGACGTCGACCTGCTTCCACACCGCCGGGCGCACCGGCGCGAACGCCTGCGCGGTGATCGTCAGCTTCGCTCCGGACGCCTTCGTGCGCCAGGTGCCGACCACCTCGCCGTCGACGAAGAGCGCCCCCGGCCGGCCGAGGACCGGCCAGAGTGCCTTCTGCACGGACTTGTCGGGAACGATGAGATCGCGGTCGCGCGCTTGCAGGTAGGGATCGAACGGGCCGAGCAGGCGCACCAGCTCGGGCGCCGGCGGCTTGGCGAGTGCCTTGAGCTGCTTCTCGGGCAGCCACCGCGGCTTGCCGGCCACCGTGACCTCGACCAGATCATCGGGCCAGAGAGCGGCGATGTCGGCCCGGCGGGCGTCGAGGTAACCGGCGAATTCACCCTCACCGGCCGGACCCAGGTGGGTGAGGTAGGCGCGGGCCAGCTCGGTCACAGCGGCCGGGTCGGGGCCAGTGGGCCGGGTGGCGCCCGGGCGCGGGACGAGCACCGGCGGTGCGGTACCGGGCTCGATCTCGAGGCCGGCGCTGGGGGCGGCGGCGCGCATGGCCGAGTCGGAGATGTGCTTGGCCTGGCACGCTCGGCAGTCGCGCCACATCACCTTGGGGATCCGCTTGGTGACCGCGGTGCTGGCCGCGCCCTTGGCGGTGGCGGAGGTGACGACCGCGCGCATGGCCGCGATCGCCAGCTCGTACTGCTCGAGCGCCGCGATCCCCGCCTTCTTCACCGACGGGCCGGTCTCGTTGAGCCGGCCGGCGGCGTCGGCCTCGGACAGGGGCCAGAGCGCGGCGGCCACCTGGTCGAGATCGCGGCGGCGGTGCACGTGTGGAGCGCCGCGCAGCGTCCACCCCAGCGCCAGCCGGTGCCCCGGACCGATGGCGACATCGGTCGGTCCGAGGGCGACGGACGAGGGCAACCGGGCCGCGAAGGCCAGCGCGGCCGGATGCCCCATCGCCTCTTGCACCCCGATGTCGAGCACGGCCAGCCGGCCGACTGTCGTGGCGTCGCGATGCAGCCCCTGCACCGCCACGCGATAGGCGATCACCTGCTCGCGGTCGACGTCCATCACGCCATGGTGGTGACGCAGAACGGATGGCCGGCCGGATCGATGAGCACGCGCCAGCGATCGGGCTCGGGCTGGTGCTCGGCCTTCGTCGCGCCCAGGTCGAGCGCGCCCCGTTCGGCGGCGTCGAGATCGTCGACCGACAGGTCGAGGTGGTACTGCTTCGGCGGGGCGCCGTCCGGCCACTCGGGCGCGGTGTAGCCAGGCACTTCGTATGCGCCGACCCACAACCCGCCCGGGATCTCGACCCCGACGAACTTGTCGGACTCGTAGGCCACCTTGCCGTCGAGCGCGGCCGCCCAGAAGTCGGCCAGCTCCTTCGCATCAGCGCAGTCCAACGTCACCGACCACAGCTTGCCGATCGTCATCGTCCGTCCTCTCGTCGTTGTCTTCCACCGACAGCCTGCCCCGCAAACCCTGACAGCTGACGTCAGGTATCTCTGCGAGTATTGACCGATGCGGGCCAGCCGACTGCTGTCCATCCTGCTCACGCTCACCGTGCGCGGGCGGGTCAGTGCGGCGCAGCTCGCCGACGAGCTCGAGGTATCGGTGCGCACCGTCTACCGCGACGTCGAGGCGCTCAGCGCGGCCGGCGTGCCGGTGTACGCGACGCGCGGACGAAATGGCGGGTTCCAGCTGCTCGCCGGCTATCGCACCCGGCTCACCGGCATGACCGCCGACGAGGCCGACGCGTTGTTCCTGACCGGCCTACCCGGGGCTGCGGCCGACCTCGGCCTGGGCAGCGTGCTCGCCGCCACCCAGCTCAAGCTGCTCGCCTCGCTGCCGGCCGAGTTCCGGGAACGCGCGGCCCGCATCCGCGACCGGTTCCATCTGGACGCACCGGGGTGGCTGCGCGAGACCGACGCGCCGCCCTATCTCGCCACCGTGGCCGAGGCGGTGTGGACCCAGCGGCGGCTCGAGATCCGCTACGAGCGCGCCAACCGGGTCATCGGCGCGCGGCAGCTCGACCCGCTCGGCCTCGTGCTGAAGGCCGGCACCTGGTATCTGGTCGCCATCCCGGCCGCCGACGACGGGCGCGGGCCGCGCACCTATCGGGTGTCGCGCGTTCTCAGCGCCGCCGTCCGCGACGAGGCCGCCGCCCGCCCGGACGGCTTCGACCTCGAGCAGTTCTGGGCCGCCTACCAGCGCGGCTACGAGAAGCGGGTCTATTCCGAGTCCGCCTTCATCCGGCTGTCGGCCGCCGGGCGCGAGCTGCTCTTCCTCATCGGCGCGGTTCCCGCCCGCCGGGCCCGCGCCGCGATGTCGGAGCCGGACGCCGACGGATGGGTGCAGACGCGGGTGCCGATCGAGTCGGTGCGCCACGCCCACCACGCCCTGATGCAGCTGGGCGAGCACGTAGAGGTGCTCGAGCCGCCCGAGCTGCGGGCGCTGATCGCCGGCTCGGCGGTCGTGCTCGCGCGCCGCTACGCCGACGGCGGCGGTGGCTCCGTCGCCGGGTGATCGGCCGCCTCGGCCGGCTGTGTCGGCTGGGCTGACTCGGTCGGGCGAGCCGGTGCCCCCGGCGGCCCCGGATCGGCCGGGAAGTTCTCCCGCACCGTCTTCAGGTGCTTCGACAGCGATTTGAACAGGAAGTAGCAGACGATGCAGAGGATCAGGATGATCGCGAGCCCGATCGGTCCCGATTTCGCGGCTTCGCCGCCCTTCGCCAGGAACTCGCCGGTCATCACGCCTCGACCCGGTCGCGGACGCCGGCGAACAGATCGTCCTCAGGGATGGTGGAGTCGACCAGCGATCGGGCCAGCTCGAAGTCCTCGGTCGGCCAGACCGCACGCTGCAGGTCGAGCGGGATGGAGAAGAACCAACCGTCGGGGTCGACCTGGGTGGCGTGCGCGAGCAGCGCGGCGTCGCGGCGCTCGAACCAGTCGGCCACCGGCACCTGGGTGGTGAGGGTCGGCCGGCGCCGCTTGCCCAGCCACTCTTCGCGGCGCTTGAACCATTCCTCGAACGGCGACTCGAGGCCCTTCTCGAGCAGGGCGTCGTGCAGGGCCTGGGTGCGCTCCTTCGAGAAGCCGACGTCGTAGTAGAGCTTCAGCACCTGCCACGGCGGGCCGGCGTCGGGGAAGCGGTCGGGGTCGGCCGCGGCGTCGAAGGCGGCCACCGAGATCTCGTGGGTGCGGATGTGGTCCGGGTGCGGGTAGCCGCCGAACTCGTCGTAGGTGGTCATCACGTGCGGGCGGAACTCGCGGATCTCGGCCACGAGGCGCTCGACCGCCTCGTCGATCGGGACGAGGGCGAAGCAGCCTTCGGGCAGGGGCGGCAGCGGATCGCCCTCGGGCAGGCCGGAGTCGACGAAACCGAGCCAGTGCTGGCGCACGCCGAGGACGGCGCGGGCGCGATCCATCTCGGCCCGGCGGATCTCGGTGATGTTGTCCTCGATGTCCTTGCGGTCCTGCAGGGCCGGATTGAGGATGCTGCCGCGCTCACCGCCGGTGCAGGTGACCACGAGCACGTCGACGCCCTCATCGACGTAGCGGGCCATGGTCGCGGCGCCCTTGCTCGACTCGTCGTCGGGGTGCGCGTGGACGGCCATCAGGCGCAGCTGTTCAGGCTTCACCCGTCCATTGTTCCTGACGGGGCGGCACGAGTTCGTTTGGGCGTCTCCGGCGGTCCGGTGTTACGTTCGATGCTTCGTCTAGTTCCGCTAAACCCCTGGAGATCCACCGTGTCCACGACCGACGACGCCCCAGTCACCTGGCTGACCCAGGACGCCTACGACCGGCTGTCGAACGAGTTGCAGCAGTTGATCGACAACCGTCCGGCCATGGCCAAGGAGATCAACGACCGGCGCGAAGAGGGCGATCTCAAGGAGAACGGCGGTTACCACGCCGCCCGCGAGGAGCAGGGCAAGCAAGAGGGTCGCATCGTGCAACTTCAGGAGCTGCTGCGCGCGGCCAAGGTGGGCGACGCCCCGGTCAGCGACGGCGTCGCCGGCCCCGGCATGGTGGTCACCGTCCGTTTCGACGGCGACGACGAGGACGAGACGTTCCTGATCGGCTCGCGCGAAGAGGCCGAGACGGCCGGCGTCGAGGTGTACTCCGCCGCGTCGCCCCTGGGCCGGGCGCTCACCGGCGCGCGCGAGGGTGACGCGGTCGAGTACGAGACGCCGACCGGCAAGACCATCAAGGTCACGCTGGTCACGGCGCGGCCGTTCACCGGCTGAGCGTCAGCCCAGGCGGAGCAGCGCGGCGGTCAGCCCGGCCACGATCACGATCACGAGGAACGGGGCGCGGCGCCACACCGCGACGGCGCCGACCGCGAAGCCGGCCAAGCGCGGCCAGTTGAGCTCGATGTGCCGACCGTTCGCGACGGCCTCGACTACCACCAGTGCGGCGAGCAGCGCGACCGGAAGCAACTCGACGACCCGGCGGATCTGCGGGTGGTCGAGTACCCGGGCCGGGACGAGATAGCCGCCGAGCTTGAACAGGTAGCACCCGGCGATCGTCGCAGCGACCAGCACCCAGAGAGTCATGACGGTTCCCGCAACCGGGCGGCCAGGAGCAGGGCGCCGCACGCCGCCAGCACCGGAACCCCGGGCGGGGTGAACGGGATCAACGCGGCGGCGATCGCCGCCCCGGCGACCGCGATCCGGATCTCCAGCACACCGCGGCGCAGCCGCGGCGCCAGCAAGGCCAGGAACGCGGCCGGCACGACGGCGTCCAGCCCGAAGTCGGCCGGGTTGACCACCGACCCGGCGAGGGCACCGAGCAGGGTGGACAGGTTCCAGAACGTGAAGACGCCCCCGAAGGTCCACCAGAACGCGACCCGCGACAGCTCCGGCGTCGGCTGGGCGACCGCCATCGCGGTGGACTCGTCGATCGTTCCCAGCGCCGCCACTAGCCGCCGGACGCCCCGGACCCGCAGCAGCGGCGACAGTCGCATCGCGTACAGGGTGTTGCGCGACCCGAGCAACAGCCCGCTGGCCAGTGCGGCCGCGATGCTGCCACCGCCGGCCACGACCCCGACCACCGCGAACTGGGTGCCGCCGGTGAAGGCCAGCAGCGAGAGCAGGCAGGACTGCAGCACCGACAGCCCGGCCGAGACCGCCGCGGCCCCGAACGCGAAGCCGTAGGCGCCGACGGCCAGCCCCACGCCGAGCGAGTCGCGTACCACCGCCGTCCGGTCGGCGGGCTTCACTCCGCGGGGAGAGCCACGCGGTCGAGCAACCGCCCCAGCTCGCGCAACTCGTCGTCGCTGAAGTGCCCGAGCCAATGCGCCTGGATGCCGGCCAGATGCACCGGCGCGGCGGACCGCAACCGGCTCAGCCCTTCGGTCGTAAGCACCGTGAACGTTCCGCGCGCGTCGTCGGGCGACGGCGCGCGGCGCACCAGCCCCTCGGCCTGCAGCCGGTCGATGAGCCGGGTCAGCCCGGACCGCGACAGCAGTACCCGATCGGCCAGCTCAGCCATTCGCAGCCGCCGCCCGGGGGCCTCGGCCAGCTGCAGCAGGACGTCGTAGGAGCCGAGCGGCATCCCGGTCGCCGCCACGAGCTCGCGCTCGAGCTCGCGTGCCGCATTCGTGTGCGCCCGGAGGAACGAACGCCAGACCGCGATCCGCCAATCCGAGGCCCGGGGCGTGACGGTGGGCGCACTCGACGGGGGCACGGGCGTCACGACCGTCGATCCTACGTACCATCGGGGTCGTGCCGCAGCCCGCCGTCCCGACCGTCGACGAGATCAACCGCGTCCTCGCCACCGTCGACGACCCGGAGATCCGGCGGCCGATCACCGAGCTGGGCATGGTCGAGTCGGTCACGGTCGCTGACGACGGGGCGGTCGTGGTGTCCGTCCTGCTCACGGTGGCCGGCTGCCCGATGAAGGCCGAGCTGACCCGCAGCGTGACCGCGGCCGTGACGACCGTCGAGGGCGTCACCGGCGTCGACGTCCGGCTCGGGGTCATGAGCGACGCCCAGCGGGCCGAGCTGCGCACCATCCTGCGCGGCGATGCGCCGGCCAACGAGATTCCGTTCGCCCAGCCCGGTTCCCGCACCCGCGTCTATGCGGTCGCGTCCGGCAAGGGCGGGGTCGGCAAGTCGTCGGTCACGGTCAACCTGGCCGCGGCGCTGGCCCAGCGCGGGTTGTCCGTCGGCGTCCTCGACGCCGACATCTACGGCTTTTCGGTGCCGCGGATGCTGGGCGTCACCGGCAAGCCGACCCAGGTCGACCAGATGATCATGCCGCCGATCGCGCACGACGTGAAGGTCATCTCGATCGGCATGTTCACCCCCGGCAACACCGCGGTCGTCTGGCGCGGGCCGATGTTGCACCGCGCGCTGCAGCAGTTCCTGGCCGACGTCTTCTGGGGCGACCTCGACGTCCTGCTCATGGATCTGCCGCCCGGCACCGGCGACATCGCCATCTCGGTGGCCCAGCTCGTGCCGTCGGCCGAGCTGCTGGTCGTCACCACCCCGCAGCTCGCCGCCCGCGAGGTCGCCGAGCGGGCCGGCTCGATCGCGCTGCAGACGCATCAGCAGATCGTCGGCGTGGTCGAGAACATGAGCTGGCTGGATCTGCCTGACGGCTCGCGGATGGAGCTGTTCGGCAGCGGCGGCGGCCAGGCCGTCGCCGACTCGCTGGCCGCGATGACCGGCACCCGGGTGCCGCTGCTCGGTCAGATCCCGATCGACCAGACCGTGCGCGAGGGCGGAGACAGCGGGGCGCCGGTGGTGCTGACCGCGCCGGACTCCCCCGCGGCCGTCGCCCTGATCCAGGTCGCCGACGCTCTCGCCGCCCGGCAGCAGAGCCTCGTCGGCCGCTCGCTCGGCCTCACGCCCGTCCGCTGACCCCTACACCCACAAAGTTGTCCGCGCTTCCCGGCGTCATGACGCCGGGAAGCGCGGACAACTTCGGGAATGGGTTAGGTCGCGTCCGCGTCGTAGGTCGTCTTGGGGGCCGGCCGGGGGCGGGGACGCGGCCGCGCACCGTTGGCCGATGCACCGTTGGCCGATGCCGGCGCCGGCTTCGACTTGGTCATCGAGACCGGCGTCGACGACTCCGTCGCCGGCTCGTCATCGCCCATGATCATGTCGCGCACCGCCGCCCCCGGGTTCAGCCGGCGCGGGTCGTATTTGGTGAGATCGGGGACGTCGTCGCCGAATACGGCCCGGGCCACCGCCGTGCGCGGATTGAGATTGCGCAGGTCGACATCGGCGAACTCGGGACCGAGCTCCTCGCGCAGCTGCTGCCGGGCCCCGGTGGCCATGTCGCGCAGCTGGCGCAGCAACCGGGCCGCGTCGCGGGCCAGCCCGGGCAGGCGGTCGGGCCCCAGCACGATGAGACCGATGACGGCGAGCACCATCAGCTCGAGCGGCCCGACGTTGAACACCCGCGACACCCTTCCGGGTTACTTAGCCGAGGGTCACCGTCGTGGTGACCTTCTTCGACTTGTTCTTAGGGTAGTAAACGACCTGGATGCGATCGCCCGGCTTGTGCTGCTGGACGATCACGGCGAGCTGGTCGAACGTCTGCACGACCCGCCCGTCGGCCACCACGATCACGTCGCCGGGCTTGATGCCGGCCTTGGCCGCCGGGCCTCCGGGTGACACCTGCTTGACGTACCCGCCCACCTCGAGCCCGGCCAGCACAGTGGAGCCGGTGGCGCCGAAGGATGCGTGCTTCACCTTGCCGGTGTGGATCAGCTGTATCGCCACATCGCGGGCGTAGTTGATCGGGATGGCGTAGCCGATGCCGTTGGCGGTGCTGCTGCCCCCGCCGGTCGGGTCGACCGCGGCGGCCGAGTTGATGCCGATCACCGCGCCGCTGGAGTTCACCAGCGGGCCACCGGAGTTACCGTGGTTGATCGGCGCGTCCGTCTGGATGGCGTCGATGTAGGCGACCGTGCCGTCGTCGGCCGACACCCGCACCGGGCGTTCAAGAGCCGAGACGATGCCGGACGTGACCGTGCCCTGCAGCCCCAGCGGCGAGCCGATGGCGATGACCGGGTCACCGACCGCGATCGTGTCCGAGTCACCCAGCGCGGCCACGGTGAGCTGATCGTTGGGCACCTTGATCACGGCGAGATCGCTGGTGGGGTCGCGGCCGACGATGATGGCCTTGGCCGTGGCCTCGTTGCTGAACGTCACCACGATCGACGACCCGGACGACTCGGCCGCGGGGGCGACGACGTGGTTGTTCGTCAGGATGTCGCCGTCCTTGTCGATGACGAACCCGGAGCCGATCGCGAACTCGTCCGGCGTCTGGATGGCGATCGAGACGACGGTCGGACCGACCCGCTTGGCCACGCCGGCGATCGAGCCCGGGTCGCGCTTTACCGGAGTCTCGACCTTCGCAATCGACACGTCCGGGCGGTGCAGAGCGTCGTGGACGTGCTGGGTCAGCCACCACCCGACGCCGCCGCCGAGCAGCCCGGCGATGAGTACCAGCACCAGGAGCAGAGCCAGGCTGGAGCGGCCGAACTTCACCCGGCGGACGTTGTCCGGTGCCTCGAGCTCCTCGTCGCCTGCTCCGGAGAGGTCGAGATCGTCGGCCTCGGCGTCGGCGGCGGGATCCAGTTGCGCCGGGCGACCGCCGGTGAAGATGGCGCCGCGACCCAGCCAGAACGGCGATCGCGGGTCGCGCCACGGGTCGCGCTGGGCATCCGGTTTCCACCACGGGGACTCGGCCGCAGGCCCGGCCGGGCCGAGGCGGGTGCCGGGCTGCGGGGCGAAGCCGTCCTCGGCCCCTGGGGGCGCGCCGAACGCGTCACTGAAGATGCGCGGGACCGGCGCCCGGTCGGTGGGCCGCGGACCCAGGCGCTCGCCGGGCGCGGGGGCGAACGGCTCGGCCCCGGGCGGGCGACCGAACACGGCCTCGTCCTGAGGAGCGACGGTCGGGGGCGGCGGGCGGTATGTGGGCGGCTCGGCCCGTGGCGCGAAACCGGTGTCGACGCCCTCGGGGCGGCCGTAACCGAGATCGTCGCCCTGAGTCACGCGATTCCCTCTCTGCTTGCCGGCGCTGCCATTCGAGTCTGCCCCAGGCCGGCGCCCGGCGGCGACCCAGCGGTGATCAGGGCGCGGAGCCGCGGAAGAAATTGACCGGGTTGATGACCGACGGCTGGGGGCCGACCGCCGGCGTGAAGTGCCGGACGACCTGCCCGCTGCCCGGTTGGGCCGGCTCGTTCTCGTGCGCGACCGAGCCGGCAGCCAGGGCGCCGGCCATCGCGACGATCGCGGCCGTCGTCACGAACGGTCGCGCGCGGTGCGGGCTGCGCGACGCGGCCGGAGGGACGAACGCCGCCATGGGCGCGAACGTCGACAGCATCGGCGTGCCGTCGGCAGTGAGGACGGTGGGCAGGGTGGTGATCGACGTGGTCTGTGGCACCGTGCGCAGCCGGTCGAGCAGGGCGCTGGGCAGCGCCGGGGCCGGCGCCGCGCGTAGGGCGAAGGCCGCCTCGCGCTGGATCCTCACGGCCTGCCGGCACTCGCCGCAGGAGTTGAGGTGCCGCGTGGCCCGCTCGCGCGCCGAGCCGACGAGGACGCCGTCGGCAAATGCCGCCACGGCCTCGTCGGACAGGTGCTGCGGGTTCATCAGAGGACAGCCTCCGCGGCCTCGACCGGCTCGAGCGGACGGATGCCCGGCGCGCGGTGCGCGAGCGCCTCACGCAACAGGACCCGGCCGCGGTGGATGCGCGAGCGCACGGTGCCGACCTTGATGTTCAGGGTGGCCGCGATCTCTTCGTAGGACAGCTGCTCGAGATCGCACAGCACCACGGCGACGCGGAAGTCGGGCGGCAGGGCGTCGAGGGCGGCCTGGATCTCGGGATCGAGATGCATCTCGTCGTAAGCCTGCTCGGGGCCGGGATCGCGGCCGGCCAGGCGGTCGCCGGCGTCCTCGGGCAGCGCGTCGAAGCGGATCCGCTGCCGGCGCCGCACCATGTCGAGGAACAGGTTGGTGGTGATGCGGTGCAACCAGCCCTCGAAGGTGCCGGGCGAGTACTGCGACAGCGAACGGAACACCCGGACGAACGTCTCTTGGGTGAGATCCTCGGCGTCGGCGCGGTTGCCGGCGAGTCGGTAGGCCAGGCGATACACGCGATCGGCGTGTTCGCGCACGACTTCGTCCCACGAGGGTGGTACCCACGTGGGATTGACGGCGGTCTCGGCGGTCATGCCCTCACTCAACCAAACGAACCTGTACATCAGCTAAACGCGACCAGTGGGCCATCCGTTCCCGGCACCGCCGTACCCTTCACGGTCGTGCACTCCTACACCGCCGAGGACGAGCGGACGTCGCGCACGCTGGCCGAGTTCTGCCTGAGCCGGTTGGCCGACCAGGCGCCGCTCGACCGGCCCCGTACGCCCGAGGAACTCGACAAGGACGCGGGACTGACCGTCACCGCGCACGGCATCGGGGCGGACGAGGCGCTGCGGCTGTGGCGCGATGTTCTCGGCCCGGCCTGCCTGTCGGTCGACCACCCGCGCTACCTGTCCTTCATCCCCAGCGCCCCCACCAAAGCGGCCGCGGGCTTCGACATGCTGGTCGGTGCCACCTCCATGTATTCGGGTTCGTGGCTCGAGGGCGCCGGGGCGGTCTACGTCGAGAACCAGGCGCTGCGCTGGCTGGCCGACCTCGCCGGCCTGCCCCCCGAGGCCGGCGGCGCGTTCGTCCAGGGCGGCACGATCGGCAACCTGTCGGCCCTGGTCGCGGCCCGCGAGTCGGCGCTGCACCGCCGCGGCTCCCGGCCCGCCCGCTGGGCGGTCTGCATCACCGACGAGACGCACTCGTCGGTCGAGCACGCGCTGCGCGTGGTCATGGACGTGGACGTGGTCCGGGTGCCGGGCGACGGGCGCGGACGGCTGGTCGGGGCGGCGCTGCGGCAGACCGTCGACGCGCTGGACGACGACGTCCGCGACGGCATCTTCGCGGTGGTCGCCACCGCCGGCACGACGAATCTGGGCATCGTCGACGACATCGCCGGCATCGCTGAGGTGGCCCGGGACCACGGCTGGTGGCTGCACGTGGATGCCGCCTACGGCGGCGCCGGGCTGGCCGCGCCGAGCGTGGCCCACCTGTTCGACGGCGTCGAGCACGCCGACTCGTTCATCGTCGACCCGCACAAGTGGCTGTTCGCGCCGTTCGACTCGTGCGCCCTGATCTACCGCGACCCGGTGCAGGCCCGGGCGGCGCACACGCAGCACGCGAGCTACCTCGACCCGGTCAACGTCGAGGGTGAGTGGAACCCGTCCGACTTCGCGATCCAGCTGACCCGCCGCGCGCGCGGGCTGCCGTTCTGGTTCTCCCTGGCCGTGCACGGCACCCAGGCCTACACCGAGGCCATCGAGCAGACGCTGACGGTCACCCGGGCCGGCGCGGAACTGATCCGCGCCGCCGAGCATGTCCGGCTGCTCGTCGAGCCCGACCTGTCGGTGCTGGTGTTCGAGCGGATCGGCTGGGACGCCGACGACTACGCGCGGTGGAGCAGCCAGCTGCTCGACGACCAGATCGGCTTCGTAACGCCCACCAAGCACGCCGGTCAGGTGTGCACGCGCTTCGCCATCGTCAACCCGTTGACCACCGCCGACGATCTCGAACTGCTCCTGGATTCGATGCGCTGATCCGGCCCGCAGCACCGATAGGCTGCCGTCCATGCCGGACGCGATGCTGAACGAAGCCAGCCTGTCGTACGCCGAGTCGTTCGTGGCCGAGGACGAGCACGTCCTCGCCGCGCGCGACCGCGCCCGCGAGCTGGGTTGCGTCCCGATCGGCGCGGCCGGCGGCGCCGCGCTGCGGGTCCTGGCCGCGGCCACCGGCGCGCACAGCGTCGTCGAGGTGGGCACCGGGGCCGGCGTGTCCGGGCTGTACCTGCTGGGCGGCATGGCCGAGGACGGCGTGCTCACCACGATCGACGTCGAGGGTGAGAACCAGCGCGCGGCCAAGGAGTCGTTCATCGAGGCCGGCATCGCCCCGGGGCGCTACCGGCTGATCAACGGCTCGGCGGCCGAGGTGCTGCCCCGCCTGCGCGACGGCGCGTACGACCTCGTGCTGGTCGACGCCGACAAGGCGGCCTACTCGGTCTACTACGAGCAGGCCGTGCGCCTGCTGCGCCCGGGCGGGGTCGTCGCATTCGACAACGCCCTGTGGCACGACCGGGTCGCCGATCCCGCGCAGCGCGACGCCGACACCGTGGTGCTGCGCGATCTCGGCCGCACCGTGCGCGACGACAAGCGCTTCGTGTCGGTGCTGCTCGCCGCGGGCGACGGGCTGTTGGTGGCCGCCAAGCGCTGAGTCAGCGCCCGGCGGCCCGCCCCGGTCGGACTATCCCCCGGCCACCACGGCAATCGCCAGCGCCGGTACGAACTGCGCCGCGTCCACGGTGCCCAGTCCGGTGGCGAGGTCGTATCCCGTCGTCGCCGGGTAGCCGGTGACGCCGCCGAATGAGTTGTCGCCGATCGTCACGTCCACGATGCCGACACTGCTCAGGCGGGGCAGCCGGTACAGCGTGTCGTTGATGTCGCCGATCCGCCGGCGGGCGCGCTGGTCGACGAGGGCGACGATGCCGGCGAACAGCGGCGAGGCCTCGCTCGTGCCGCCGACGATGTGCCAGCCGACCCGGGCCGGGTCGAAGGAGTAGTAGAAGATGGCACCGCCGTCGACCGCCGCCGACATCGAGATATCCGGCGTGCCGCGGCGGCTGCCGACGACCGAGCTCACCGAGTGCTGGAACGCCGGCCGCGCGAACACCTGGCTCAGCCCGCCGCCGGTGGCGCCGTAGCCGTCGTTCCACGTCTCGTCCGGCGCCATCCGGTTGCCGTCGGCGTCGAGGTGCAGCTGGGTGCCGCCGATGCTCGTGACCAGCGGGTCCGAAGACGGCCACGAGTTGACCGGGTACGGGTAGAGGGCGCTGCCGTCCTCGATGTAGTTGGTCGCCCCGGTGTCGCCGGATGACGCCAGCATGGTGATCTTGTGCTTGCGGGCGTTCACGAAGGCCGAGCGCAGGTCGAGCAGGCTGCGCTTGCTCGGGAAGGTGTTCTCGGTGGCGCCGAAGCTCTGCGTGATCACGTCGACGAGCTTGTTGTCGATCAGGTAGTTCTCGGCCTGCACGATCTCGGGGAAGCCGGTGACACCTTCGGTCTCGGCCACAGGTGTCTCGGCCAGCACGATCTTGGCGGTGGGCGCGATCGCGTGGGCGTACTCGACGTCGAGGGTCGTCTCGGTGGCCCAACTGAGCATGACGGGGTTCGTCGGGTCGAACGGCGGCACCGCACCGGCCGGCTGGACGATGGACAGCGACGGCGGGTCGGGCAGTCCGTACTGCTGGTCGAACACGTGCAGGTCGTTCGCGATCGTCGGCGAGCCGTACGCGTCGACGATTCCGATCGTGCGGTTCACCCCGCTGATTCCGGCGTCGTAGAGGGGCTTCAGGTCGTACGCCTGCTGGTACTGCAGGGGCGAGTAGCAGCTGATGCCGAGGTTGGCCCGGCAGTAGGCCGTGTCGGGCGGGAAGGCCAGCGTCTGGGCCAACACGTGGTCGGTGATGGCCGGGATCGGTGCGACCCGCGCCTGGTGGGTGCGGCCGGACGCCCGGCCACGCTGCCCGAGCCGACCGCGGCGACGGTGCCGAGCGTGGCCACCGCCACCACACCCAGCGCTACGGTCTTGTGCTTCAGTCCCACGGAAGGTCCCCTCATTCGCGCCGGGCCGAGCGTCCGGCGAGGATCACCCTGGACGTGGGGACAACGGGTCACAAGTGCCGATCGCTGCCGTGCAGCTTGCTGCCAGTTGCCGCCGTCGTGGCGGGTAGCGTCGGCGGCGAGATGGCTTGCTACGTCGACACGGTCCGCGACTATCCCGACGCGGGGCTGCGCCACACGCGCTTCTGCCACCTGCTCGCCGACTCCCGCGACGAGCTGCACTCGATGGCCGAAAAGCTGGGCATCCCGCGCCGCTTCTTCCAGGACCATCCGTGGCGCTGGCATCACGATCTGCCCGAGCCGCTGCGGGACCGGGCGATCGACCTCGGGGCGCAGGAGCTCACGCTGCACGAGGTCGGGGCGCTACTGAAGCGCCGCCGGGCCGAGTCGGGCATCGCGTAGGTTCGTCCGAGTGAAGATTGCAGTCCTCGCCGGGGGCATCGGCGGCGCCCGCTTCCTGCGCGGAGTCCGCGCAGCGTGCCCCGACGACGACATCACCGCAGTGGTCAACACCGGCGACGACGTCACCCTGCACGGGCTGCGCATCTGCCCCGATCTCGACAGCGTCATGTACACCCTGGCCGGCGCGCACGACGCCGAGCGGGGCTGGGGACGTCAGGACGAGACCTGGCGGATCAAGGACGAGCTGACCGCCTACGGGGCCGAGCCGTCGTGGTTCGGGCTCGGCGACCTCGACATCGCCACCCATCTCGTCCGCACCAGGATGCTCGACGCCGGGTACTCGCTGTCCGACGTCACGGCCGCGTTGTGCGCGCGCTGGCAGCCGGGCGTCACCCTCGTGCCGATGTCCGACCAGCGCTGCGAGACGCACGTGGTCGTCGAGCTCGACGGTGGCCGGCGGGCCATCCACTTCCAGGAGTGGTGGGTCCGGTATCGGGCGACGCTGCGGGCCGAGGCCTTCGTGCAGGTCGGCGTCGACGACGCGCAGGCCGCGGCCGAGGCGCTCGTGGCGCTCGCGACCGCTGACCTCGTGCTGATCGCGCCGAGCAACCCGGTCGTGTCGATCGGGACGATCCTCGGCGTGCCCGGCATCCGGAGCCGCCATGAGCGCCGCCGCCGCCCCGGTCGTCGGCGTCTCGCCCATCGTCGGCGGCGCTCCGGTGCGCGGCATGGCCGACGCGTGCCTGCCGGTGATCGGCGTCGACGTCACGGCCGAGGCCGTCGGCCGGCACTACGCCGACCGCGCCGGCGGCGGGCTGCTCGACGGCTGGCTGGTGCACGACACCGACGCGGCCACCGTGCCCGGCGTCGAGGTGCGCGCGGTGCCGCTGATGATGACCGACGACGATGCAACGGCGGCGATGGTGCGGGCCGCGTTGGAGGTGGCCGATGCTGTCTCCTGATCACGCCGTGCCGCGGCTCGAGATCACGCCGGTGCTCGGCCTGGGCGAGCTGCGCCCCGGGGACGATCTCGCCGCAGTGATCGCCGAGCACGCCGTCCTGCAGGATGGCGACGTCCTCGTCGTGACGTCCAAGATCGTCTCCAAAGTCGAGGGCCGGCTGGTCCAGCTCGAGTCGGCCGATCCCGCGGCCCGCGAAGCGGCGCGGCAGGCGGCGATCGACGCCGAGACGGTGCGGGTGGTCGCCCGCCGGGGTGAGCTGCGCATCGTCGAGACCCGGCACGGCTTGATCCTCGCGGCCGCAGGTGTCGATGCGTCCAACGTGGCCCGCGACGAGCTGGCCCTGCTGCCGGTCGACCCCGACGCGTCGGCCCAACTGCTGCGCGACAGCCTGCGGGACCGGCTCGGGGTCGAGGTCGGCGTGATCATCAGCGACACGATGGGCCGAGCGTGGCGCGAGGGACTGACCGACGCCGCCATCGGGGTGGCCGGCCTGACCGCCGTGACCGACCCCCGCGGCCAGGTCGACGCCTACGGCAACACGCTCGGCGTGACCCGCGTCGCGGTGGCCGACGAGATCGCGGCCGCGGCCGACCTGGTGAAGGGCAAGCTCGGCGGCGTGCCGGTGGCGCTAGTGCGCGGGCTCGCGCCCGACGGCAAGCTGACCGACGACGGCAACGGCAGCCGCGAGCTGATCCGCAACGCCGCGGACGACATGTTCCGGCTGGGCACCGCCGAAGCCATCGCCCTGGGCCGCGAGGACGCCGGGTGGGCCGTGTCGACCGCGGCCAGCCTGCACGCCGACGCCGTCCAGGTCGTCACAGCGATGAGCCCGACCGACCCGGGCGGCCGGGCGGTGCGCGAGGCGTTTCTCGGCTTCCTCGCCGCCCGCCCGGACGCCATGTGGCGTTCGTGCGTGCCGGGGCACTTGACCGCCAGCGCGCTGCTGGTCGACCCGTCCCGGCACGCCGTGCTGCTCACCCTGCATCCTCGGGTCGGCCGGTGGCTGCAGGTCGGCGGCCACTGCGAACCGGGCGATCACACCGTGCTCGACGCGGCGGCGCGCGAGGCCCGGGAAGAGAGCGGGATCGGCTCGCTGTCGTTCGACCCCACGCCCCTGGCCCTCGACGTGCACCCCATCACCTGCTCGCTCGGGGTCGGCACCCGGCACTTCGACGTGCAGTTCATGGCCATCGCGCCGGCCGGGGCCGAGCACGTCCGCAGTGACGAGTCGCTCGACCTGCGCTGGTTCGGCTGGGACGAGCTGCCGCCCGACATCTCGCCCGAGCTGCCGGCCCTGGTCGCGGTGGCCCGCGCCCGCCTGGGCCAGTGACCGATCCGCTCGCCCGACTCGACGAGTGGCCGGTGGACACCGCGGCCGCGGCGGTCGTCGGCCGCTCCGGGGTGCTCGCCAGCCACGGCCCGTTGGAGCACCAGTTCACCCTCGCGTCGGTGACCAAGGTGCTGGCCGCGCTCGCGGTGCTCGTGGCGGTCGAGGAAGAGGCCGTGTCCCTCGGCGACCCGGCCGACGAGGCCTTGCTGCCCGGGGCGACGCTGCGGCATCTGCTCGCGCACGCTTCCGGCATCGCGCCGGAGCGACCGCTGCGCTCGTTCCCGCCGGCCCACCGGCGGGTGTACTCCAATGTCGGGATCGAGCTGGCCGCCGAACTGGTCGAGCGCGGCGCCGACCTGCCGTTCGCGCGTTACCTCGACGAGGCGGTGGTCCGCCCGCTGCGGCTGACCGCGACCTCCCTGCCCGGGTCGCCGGCTCGCGACGGCGTGTCGACGGTGGCCGATCTGGCCCGGGTGCTGCACGAGCTGCTGGCCCCGACCGGGCTGCTCAGCGCCGGAATGCTCGCCGAGCTGGCCACCGTCCAGTACCCCGGCTTGCGCGGTGTGCTGCCGGGTTACGGGGCGCAGGACCCGAACGACTGGGGTCTTGGCTTCGAGATCCGCGGCACCAAATCGCCGCACTGGACCGGCGCGGCGAATTCGGTCGCGACGTTCGGGCACTTCGGCCAGAGCGGCACGATGATGTGGATCGACCCGGAGGCGCAGCTCGGGCTGGTGGCCTTGGCCGACCGCGACTTTGGCGAGTGGGCGGCGACCGCGTGGCCCGCCCTGTCCGACGCCGTTCTCGCCGAACATCGGGCGCGATGAGCGCTCGCGCGAAGAGCTCGCCCTGCGCGCGAACGAAGTGAGCTTGCGCATCTGGGCTCGGGATCGACCCGAGCGCAGCGAGCGGTCGAGAGCGGGATCAGAGCCGGGCGATATCAAGCGGAGAGAAGCGCGGGCCGTACCGGGGCGCACTGACGCCGGTGCCTTCGATCAGGCGCATGACCCGCTGCCGGCTGCCGGCCCAGGGCGCGAGCAGCGCGAGCATCTCGGCGTCGGTGCCCCGCGGCCGCCCGGTGAGCAGGTGCACGACGATGTTGGGCAGGTGGTAATCACCGACGCTCACCGCGTCCGGGTCGCCGAACGCGCGCTGGGCCGTCTCGGCGGCCGTCCACGGGCCGACACCCGGGATCGACTGCAGCCGGGCCAGCGCCGCCGCCGGGGGCATCGTGGCGCATTCCTCCAGCCGGTCGGCCACCGCCGCGGCGGCCCGGATCGTGCGCTGGCGCTTGAGATCGACGCCGAGCCGGTGCCAGTCCCACGTCGGGATGTCGAGCAGGTCGCGCGCCGAAGGCCCGACGAACATCCCCTCGACCGGGCCGGGCGCCGGCGCGCCGAAGCGCCGCAGGAGCAGCCGCCACGCGCGGCGGGCCTCTTCCCCGGTCACCTTCTGCTCCAACACCGCCGGGACGAGCGCGTCCAGCACCAGGCCGGTGCGCACGAGCCGCAGGCCCGGACGCGTGCGGCGGGCGCGCTGCAGCACCGGAACGCCGGACACGTCGAGCCCCGACCAGTCGTCGGTCGCGCCGAGCAGGACGGGCAGCTGCTCGAGCAGCCACTCTGCCCCGGGACCCCAGGCCTGCGAGGTGACGACCGGGCCGGCCGCGGCAACGGCGAGGGTGCCGGGCCCGGCCGGGGTGGCGCAGGCCCGCCAGAACCGGCCGGCCTCGATGCGATGCGCCGGGTCGCCGGTGCCGCGGCGCAGCGGGCCGAGCGTGGCCCGGACGTCGACCGGCCGGCCGGCGTCCCAGATCCGTTCCATCATCCGGGCGTGGTCATCCGTCGGACGAGAATCGGATGGCGCCGTCGGGCAGCTGGACCCCAGGCCACAGCCGGACCCCGGCCCGCAGCTCGATGCCGGCGCCGACGACCGCGCCATCGCCGATCACCGCGTCCTCGACGACCGTCCCGGCGCCGATGGACGCGCCGGCACCGACCACTGAGCGGCGCACCGTCGCGGTCGCGGCGATGGTGGCGCGGTCGAACACCACCGAGCCGTCGACCACCGCGCCGGCCGCGACGACGGCGTCGCGGCCGACGGTCGAGCCGCCGGTCACGACGGCCGACGGGTCGACCACCGCGCCCGGCAACACCAGTCGCTCACCCGGGGCGGGCACCGCGGGTGACGGGGCGAGGCCGCGAACGAGATCGGCCGAGCCGGCCACGAAGTCGGCCGGCGTGCCGAAGTCGCGCCAGTAGCCGTCGTTCAGGTGCGACACCACGGTGGCCCCGGCGGCGAGCAGGCCGGGGAAGGTCTCACGTTCGACCGACACGGCGCGACCGGTCGGGATCGTGTCGATGATCGGACGGCGGAATGCGTACAGCCCGGCGTTGATCTGGTCGGTGACCGGGTTCGGGTCCTTCTCGAGGAAGGCGGTCACCCGCCCGTTCGCGTCGGTCGGGACGCAGCCGTACGCGCGCGGGTCGGAAACGCGATGCAGGCACAGGGTGACGTCGGCCGCGGCGGCGCGGTGGGTGGCGAGGAACGCGTTCAGGTCGACGCCGATCAGGTTGTCGCCGTTGAAGACGAGGACGGTGTCCCCGCGCAACACATCGGCGACGTTGCGGATGCCGCCGCCGGTGCCCAGGGCCTCGGCCTCGACGACGTAGTCGAGTTCGACGCCCAGACCGGAGCCATCGCCGAAATGGTCCTGGAAGACCGCGGCCCGGTACGACGTGCCGAGAACGACGTGCGTGATGCCCGCGGCCTGGATGCGCGCGATGAGGTGGGTCAGGAACGGCACGCCCGCGGTGGGCAGCATCGGCTTCGGCGCGGACAGCGTGAGCGGGCGCAACCGGGTGCCGAGTCCCCCGACCAGGATCACGGCGTCGACGTCAGCCACGGCGTTAGCCTCGCACAGCCCGGCGCCGGTCGGACCGCCGGATTCAGGTGGCGGTCGAGCAGGCGAACCAGGTGGTACCGATGCCGAACGCGGACTGGAAATCGCTGCCGGTCGCGGCCACCGTCGCGGCGTGGCCGGCACCGTCGGTCCCCCTGACGGAACCGGTCAGCACCCGACCGCCCCACTCGCCGTGGCCGTCGCGGGTGGACACGATGATCTCGTTCACCGTCTTCAGGCCGAACGCGGCGGCGATCGACGCCACCGACACGCGCTTGGTCACGTCGAGGTATGGGTCGCCCGACGCCGCCGTGTCGTAGGGGTCGGCCTTCGCCGCCAGGTAGGGCTGGCCGCCGTAGACGGTCCAACCACCGTTGGACGCCGAGAACTGTGGAAATATGACGGCGCCGTGATACTCCAGCACCTGGTGCGAGGTGGCGGCCGCGGCCGAGTCCAGATTCGTCCACAGTGTGGTGCCGGAACTGCTGAAGTGGGCGCGGCCGCCGTAGACTTGGCACGACGAGGTGTCGCAGATGTCGTACTCGGAACCGGCAGCGGCGTGTACCGCGCTGTACGTCCCATAGGTCCGCGCGGCCACGGCCTGGGCCGCCAGAGCCGCGGGCTTCCAGTAGGCCGGCGATTCGCGCGGAACGACGCCGCTCGTGTAGTTGTCGTCGTTGACCCGGTTGACCGTGTACACCCCACCCGTGGTGCCCGATGCGCCAACTCGCACCGCGCGCACGTAGCCGTCGTAGTCGGTGCTGGTGCCGTCGGTGCGGTACACCCGCGTGGGCACGCCGCCGTACCGGTAGAACTCCGCGCGATTGGGCAGGTTGGTACGAACGGTTCGCCACTGCGCGCCGGATTGCGAGGCCAGGGCCTGCAACGCAAGCCCGGTGCCCGAGTTCGCGACGAGTCGGTAGCGGCTGTAGCCGGACACCCAGAGGTAACCCGTCACTCCGGTGACCACGGTGTTCGACCGGGCCGCGATGGTCGTGGTCGAGCCGGTGCCGCTCAGTCGGACCCGGATGATGCGGCTGGGCAGCTTCACGAACGTGGTGCCGGGGTAGTAGAACGCGACGATCTGCTGATAGGTCCGCCCGAGTAGCGCGGCGCCCTGCGCCCCGTACTGGCTCATCCCATGACCGTGGCCGTTGCCGCGGTAGATCACGTTCACGCTGCCGGTCGGTGGCACAGTGATGGCGGCGGCACCCGGCGCTGAGGCCACGGACGCGCCGCACAGCCCGAGCAGGGCCACGGCGAGGAGTCGCGCGCCCCGGCGGGCCACTGATCGGTGGGCTGAGCTCATTACCATCCGCTTCGGCCAAGGCGACGCCGACACGCCGCGCTGCCGAGCAGAGTACGGACCGAAGTCCCAAGAGGCTAGATCTGCCCCACCTTTCACATCCTTACCACCCGAGCCGGGCAAACCGCCCGTGTCGTGCCCGGGCTGCGGCCCAGGTCGCGTCTAGCCTCGGACGCGATGCCATCGGATCCGAGCGCGCGCCCGGCCGCGGCCCGCGTGCCGGACGTGCCGCACGGGCTGCGGGTCGGGCTACGGGCCCTCGCCGCTTCGCTGTCGCTGCTGGTGCTCGTTGGCAGCGGTGTCGCGTGGGCCACGTTCAAGAACTTCACGGCGTCCGTGCCGCACGGTGACCCGGTGCCGGCCCTCGCCGCCGGCGAGCACGACCCCGACGGCAGCGACCAGAACATTCTGCTGATCGGCAACGACACCCGGGCCGGCGCGACCCGGGCCGAGTTGAAGGCACTGCACACCGGCCACGACACCACCACCGCCAACGCCGACACGATGATGCTCATGCACGTCCCGGCCGACGGCTCCCGGCCCACGCTGGTGTCGTTCCCGCGCGACTCGTGGGTCACCATCCCGGGCCACGGCAAGGGCAAGATCAACTCGGCGTACCCGGACGGCTACAACAGCGCCAAGAACGCCGGCCGCAGCGAGACCGCGGCGCAGAGCGCCGGGATCGTCCTCACGATCAAGACCATCCACGCCCTCACCGGCCTCTACGTGGACCACTACATGCAGGTGAACCTGCTCGGCTTCTACCGCATCAGCGAGGCCATCGGCGGGGTGACGGTGTGTCTCAACGCCGCCCAGAACGCCACGACCGACCGGGACGAGTTCGGCAGCGGCTACTCCGGCATCGATCTGCCGAAGGGCGTCTCGGTGATCAAGGGCAAGCAGGCCCTCGCCTTCGTGCGGCAGCGGCACGGGTTGCCGCACGGCGACCTCGACCGGATCAAGCGCCAGCAGTACTTCCTCAAGGCGGCGTTCGAAAAGATCACCTCGGCCGGCACGCTGCTCAACCCGTTCAAGCTGCGCGACCTCCTCAACGCGGTGGGCCACTCCCTGCTCATCGACCCCAAGCTCGACCTGCTGTCGCTGGCCCGGCAGTTCGAGTCGCTCACGTCGGGCAAGATCGATTTTGCGACGATTCCGAACAACGGCTCACAGCTGATCTATCCCGACGGGGTAGAGACGTCGATCGTCGAGGTCAACCGCGCGGCGATCCCGGCTTTCGTGGCCGCGCTCGAGGGCAAGGGCAACTCGGCCTACGCCGACGCGAAGCCGGCAGCCGCGTCGAGCGTGACCGTCGACGTCCTGAACGGCACCGACGTCGCCCGGCTGGCTGCCCGCAACGCCGACGTGCTCAAAGGGTTCGGCTTCCGGATCAACGCCGTGGACTCGACGTCGTCGACCACCGAGCGGACGACGGTCGAGTACCCGGCCGGCAAGGAGGCGCAGGCCAAGGCGCTGGTCGCCGACGTCCCGCACGCCAAGGCCGTCATGACCCCTGACGTCAGCCGGGTGACGCTCGTACTGGGCACGGATGGACGCTGGGTCAAGGGCATCGCGGCGCCGGCGAAGGCCGGCAGTGGGGGCTCCACGGCCACGTCGGGCAGCACATCGGACGCCACGCGCGGCCTCGGCTGCATCGACTGACATGTGAGCGGCCGAAGCCGCTCCGGGCCTCACCCGGGCCGAACTTGTACCCTCGGCCGGGTGTCGTCGTATCCGCCGGATCCGCGCGCCCCACTGCCGCCTCATCTCGATCCGCGGGGCCGGCACCGCGGGCGCGGCTCGCGACTGACCCCGTACCTCGTGCTGGGCCGCACCTTGGGCGTGCTGCTGTCGGTGGGCTTGCTGCTGCTCGCCGGGTACTACTGGTACACCTTCCGCACGATCAATAACAGCGTGCCGCGGCGCGACGTCGCGGTGGGGGCGCACCCCAGTGGCAAGAACGACATCGACGGCACCGACCAGAACATCCTGCTCGTCGGCAATGACGATCGTTCGAAGATGACCGACGCCGAGGTGAAGGATTTGCACGTCGGGCGCGACGGTGGCAGCAAGGCCACCGACACGATGATGATCCTGCACGTGCCGGCCAACGGGTCGAAGGCGACGATCATCTCGCTGCCGCGCGACTCGTGGGTCAGCATCCCGGGCCACGGTCAGGATCGGCTCAATGCCGCCTACGTGTACGGCTACAACGATTCGAAGAACGCCGGCGGCAGCGACGCCGCGGCCCAAACAGCCGGTGCCGACCTGCTGCTCTCGACCGTCACCAACCTCACCGGCCTGACGATCAACCACTACATCCAGGTCAGCCTGCTGGGCTTCTACGAGATCAGCAAAGCCATCGGCGGCGTGCCCATCAACCTTTGCAAGTCGGTCGATGACACGACCGCGGCCAACCGCGCCGCCGGTCTGGACGGCGGCTCCGGTTTCAAGATGTCCAAGGGCAAGCACACGATCAGTGGCAAGACCGCGCTCGAGTTCGTCCGGCAACGGCACTTCCTCGACGGCGGCGACCTCGATCGCGTCCGGCGCCAGCAGTACTTCCTGACCGCTGCCTTCCGCAAGGTCGCCTCGGTCGGCCTGCTGTTCAAGCTCAACGCCCTCGGCGACGCGGTGAAGCGCAACATCGTGCTCGACAAGCAGCTCGACCTCGTCACTCTGGCCAAGCAGATGGAGAATCTGAGCGCCAACAACATCGTGGGTAAGACCATCCCCACCACGAACGCAACCATCAACGGCAGCCAGGTACTGGCCGTGAGCAAGGCCAAGGTGCAGGCGTTCGTCGACAAGCTGATCAACAAGCCCACGTCGTCGCCGTCCCCGAAGACCAGCACGACCAGGGCATCTGGATCGGCCTCGTCGACCGCGACGAAGCCGCTCGACTCGAAGTGCATCAACTGAGCGCCACCGACACCCCGGAGCGGCAGTTCGCCCAGCTGTTCGCGACCGATCCCTCGCGCCCGTTCGTCACGTACTACGACGAGGGCACCGGCGAGCGCTCCGAGCTGTCGGTCAAGTCGCTCGCGAACTGGATCGCCAAGACCCATCACCTGCTCGGCGACGAACTCGGCCTCGGCGTCGGCGACACCGCACTGGTCGCCGTGCCGGCGCACTGGATCTCGGTGCCGATCGTGCTCGGCTGCCTGTCGGCCGGCCTCGAACTGACCGCGGCCGGGGTGGGCGACGTCGCGTTCGTGACGCCGTCCACCGTGGCCCTGGCCGGCAACGCGCCGGACGTCTATTCGGTGGCGCCCCAGGCCGCGGCCGTCGGCTTTCGCGACTCGCCTCCCGTCGCGACGCTCGACTACGTGACGGCGGTCCGGCCGCAGGCCGACGCGTGGGCCGGCGTCCAGATGCCGGCCCGACCGACCGATCCGGCGCTGTCCGGCCTGTCCCGGGCCGAGCTGGTCGAGCAGGCCCGGGCGGTGGGCCTGGCCGCCGGGGCGCGGGTGTTCACCACGCGCTCGTGGACGTCGGCCGACGACTGGATCGAGACCCTGTTGGCCCCGCTCGCGGTCGCGGGCTCGCTCGTGATCGTCGCCAACTGCGACGACGACGCCGTGCTCGACCGACGGATGACGCAGGAGCGCGCCACCGTCCGCATCTGAGCCGGCCCGACGCTCGGCGAATCGTCGGCCGCCGTTCGACCGGCGTTCACGCGTTCGTCGTCCCGCCCGGACAGGGTCGCTGTGCATCCGACGGACGAAATGGAGCACAGCTGTGAAGATCCGGCATCGCACCGCGCTCGCGGTGGCCGCCACGGGCGTCCTCGCCACC
Source organism: uncultured Actinomycetota bacterium (assembly GCA_963764485.1). Lineage (GTDB taxonomy): Bacteria > Actinomycetota > Actinomycetes > Mycobacteriales > Jatrophihabitantaceae > Jatrophihabitans. The sequence goes on from CAVXSM010000001.1 coordinate 1,724,541, forward strand.
GGCGTCCTCACTCACGGTGCCGTCCAAGCGTCCGCGGCCCAGCCGAGCGGCACCGACTACACCTTCGCCGTTATCGGCGACATCCCCTACGGCGACGCGCAGATCGCGAACTTCCCCAACGTCATCGCCCAGATCAACGCCGACCCCGCGGTGCGCTGGGTCGATCACCTCGGCGACATCAAGAGCGGCTCGAGCGTCTGCAGCGACGACTACTTCCAGATGATCAAGCACGAGTTCGACCAGTTCCAGGACCCGCTGGTGTACACCGTCGGCGACAACGAGTGGACCGATTGCCACCGGGAGAACAACGGCAGCTACAACCCGCTCGAGCGCTTGGCGGCCGTGCGGCAAATCTTCTTCCCGCAGCCCGGCACCACGCTCGGGCGGCACGCGGCGACCGTCTTCTCGCAGGCCGACCTCGGCTTGCCGGAGGACGTCCGCTGGGAGCGGGCCAAGGTCTCGTTCGCGGCGCTGCACATCGTCGGCAGCAACGACAGCCTGGCGCCGTGGACGGGCAACACCGCGCCGACGCCGGAGCAGACCGCCGAGGTGCTGGCCCGCACGAGTGGCGTGATCCAGGAGATCCACGATGCCTTCGCCGCGGCGCACCGCCACCATGACCGCGCCGTGACGTTGTTGACGCAGGCCGACATGTTCGATCCGACCGTCGCCGATCCCACCTACGCCGACTACTACGGCTTCACCCCGATCATCGCCACCATCGCCCGGGAGTCGGCCGCGTTCGCCGGTCCGGTGTACCTGTTCAACGGCGACAGTCACGTCTACAACGACGATCAGCCACTCGCGGCGGGGTCGAAGTGGCTGTCGTTCTACGGCGTCACGCAGCCGGTGACGAACCTGACCCGGGTGACCGTCGACGGGTCGACCGGCGTGAACAATTACCTGCGGGTGACGGTGCACGCGACCGGTTCGCCGGTGCTCGACTGGGCTCGGGTGCCGTTCGCCAGCTGAGGTTCTACGTGTTCTGACGAAAGACAACGACGCGGCGACGGGAGGTTGTCGGGGTCCTTGTGTTCACTTCCGGGCTGCGGTCGCGCTTCGATCACGACCGGTAAAAGATCTTGAAACTTCTTGGTGGACGGGGCTGGTTTTCGGGCCGGTTTTGTCAGTGGTCATCCGTAATGTTCTGGGCATGGAGGTGACCGCGATCCTCGACCCGTTGGGGGTGAACCCGGCCGGGTTGGATCATGATTCGCGGCTGTCGTTGCTGGAATCGATCGAGGCATCAGCGTTCGGCGTTGGATGCGCAGCAGCAGCAGACGCTGGCCTTGCTTGCGGCCGAAGGGGATGCGGAATGGCGGGCCCGGGAATGGGTGCGCGAAGAGGTCGCTGCGGTGCTGGCGATCGCGCCGGTGACCGCCGCAGCGAAGCTGGCCGAGGCCAAGGTGCTGGTGCATCGGTTGCCGCTGACCTTCGAGCGGTTGGCGGATGGGTCGATGCGGATGGGGCATGCCCGCGCCGTGATCGACGCCGCCGCCGGGCTGGATGACGCCGGCGTGGTCGAGCTGGAGCACCGGGTGGCGGACAAGGCGCAGCAGCAGACGATCGGGGTGTTTCGGCAGACGGTGAAACGCGCGCTGTTGGCCATCGACCCGCGCCGGTCCGAGGACGAGCATCGTGACGCTCTCGGTCAGCGGCGGGTGCGGCTGTTCGCGGGCGAGGACGGGATGGCCACCATCTGGGCCTACCTGCGCGCCGATGCCGCGGCCGGGTTGTGGACCGCGATCGACGCCGCCGCCCACGCGCTGCCCGCCGATCACGCCGACCGGTCCGGGGTGGAGCGGTCGATGGATCAGAAACGGGCCGACGTGCTGGCCGACCTCGGCGTGCTCGCCCTCAATGACACCGCGAGCACCTGGCAGGGGCAGCGCCCGGCCGTGCAAGTGTCAGTGGCGTTGTCGACGCTGCTCGATCTGGATGAGCAGCCCGGTGAACTGGACGGCTACGGACCCATCCCGGCCTCGATGGCCCGCGACATCGCCCACGACCCCTCCGGCACCTGGCGCCGGCTACTCACCGATCACGGCGGGCGGCTGCTGCACTACGGCCGCAGCACCTACCAACCCCCCGCCCCCCTCCGCGATCACATCACCACCCAACACAAAACCTGCACCTTCCCCGGCTGCCGCCGCCGCTCCTGCCGCGGCGAGATCGACCACATCCTCGCCTGGAACGACGGCGGACCCACCGACGAGGAAAACCTGCACCCACCCTGCAAACGCCACCACGACACCAAACACCAAACCAGCTGGACCGTCACCAAGAACGCCAACAACACCATCACCTGGACCAGCCCCACCGGCCGCCGCTACCACACCCAACCCACCCCACACCCCATCGACACCACCACCGACACCGACACCGATTCAGACCCACCACCCTTCTGATCGATATGTTGATGCGGGACGCTGCCGATAGCTCGTAGCGTGGGCATGTGATCGTTCGACGACAGCAGGACGCCGACTTGCCGGCGGTGCGCCGGGTGCTGACCGCCGCGTTCGCCGACGACGGCCGGGTCGCGGATCTGGCCGCGGCGCTGCTTGCCCGCCCGGATCGGCCCGACGCCGCCTTCGTGGCCGAGGCCGGTGACGACGTCGTCGGCCACGTGCAGCTGTCGCGAAGCTGGGTCGATGCACCGCGCGAGCTGGTGGCTGTCCTGGTACTCAGCCCGCTGGGGGTTGCTCCGGGGCATCAGCGACAGGGCTTCGGCCGGGCCTTGGTCGAGGCCGCGGTGTCGGCGGCCGAGGCCGACGGGTCACCGCTGGTGTTCCTCGAGGGCGACCCCGCGTTCTACGGCCGGTTCGGCTGGGTGCGAGCGAGCGAGCACGGCTTCGGGGCGCCGTCGAGCCGCATCCCGGACGCGGGGTTCCAGGTGATCGTGCTGCCGGCCTGGCAGCCGTGGATGACCGGCGCGCTCGTCTACAACGACACGTTCTGGTCGCATGACTGCGCCGGTCTACGACCCAGCCCAGCTACTTGAACAGGTTGCGGGCCATCACCATGCGGTTGATCTGATTGGTGCCCTCGTAGATCTGGGTGATCTTGGCGTCGCGCATCATCCGTTCGACCGGGAAGTCGCGCGTGTAGCCGGCGCCACCGAAGAGCTGGACGGCGTCGGTCGTCACCGACATCGCGGTGTCGGATGCGAACACCTTGGCCGCCGACGACGTGAAGGTCAGATTCGGGCTCGTCGCGCTCGGCCCGGGCGGCCGCGGCGTAGACGAGCTGGCGCGACGCCTCGATGCGCATCGCCATGTCGGCCACCATGAACTGCAGACCCTGGAAGTCCGACAGCGTGCGGCCGAACTGCTTGCGCTGCTTCATGTAGGCGATCGACGCGTCGAGCGCGCCCTGGGCGATGCCGAGCGCCTGTGCGCCGATCGCCAGCCGGGTGTGGTCGAGCGTGCGCAGCGCGATCTTGAAGCCGGCGCCGGGCTCGCCGATGATCCGGTCGGCCGGGATCGTGCAGTCCTCGAAGTAGATCTCGCAGGTCGGGCTGCCCTTGATGCCGAGCTTGCGCTCCTTGGCCCCGACCGAGAAGCCCGGGTCGTCCTTGTGCACCACGAAAGCCGTGATGCCATTGGCGCCCTTCTCGGCGTCGGTGACGGCCATGACGGTGTAGTAGCTCGAGACGCCGGCGTTGGTGATCCAGCACTTGGTGCCGTTGAGCACCCAGTGATCGCCGTCGAGCACGGCCCGGGTGCGCATCGACGCGGCGTCCGAACCGGCCTCGCGCTCGGACAGCGCGTAACTGATCATCGCGTCGCCGGACGCGATGTCGCCGAGCACCTTCTGCTTCAACGGCTCCGAGCCGGACAGGATGATCGGCTGCGAGCCGAGCTTGTTCACCGCCGGGATGAGCGAGGACGACGCGCAGGCGCGGGCGACCTCCTCGATCACGATGCAGGCCGAGATGGCGTCGGCGCCCATGCCGCCGTACTGCTCGGGAATGTGCACCGCGTGGAAGCCGGCTCGCACGAGCGCCTGGAGCACGTCGTGCGGGAACTCGGCTGTCTCGTCGACCTCGGCCGCCCGGGGCGCGATCCTGTCGTCGGCCAGCTGCCGCACCGCCTTCCGCAGCAACTGCTGCTCCTCGGAGAGCTGGTACTGGTCGAAGGCCGGATTCCCACCCATGACGCCGATGGTAGGACGCCCAAGTAAATATCCCCGATCGAGGTGTCACATCTGTGGGCACTGTCTCGTCTCCGGTGCGACAGCGAAAGTTGCAACAAGGAGAACGTCATGCGCGTCTTTCTCGCCGGTGCCACCGGAGCCCTGGGCCGGCACCTGGTCCCCCAACTCATCACGGCCGGCCACCACGTCGTGGCCACCACCCGCAGCCCGGGCAAGGTCGAGCTGCTCGCCGGGCTCGGCGCCGAGCCGGTCGTGGTCGACGGTCTGGATGCCGCCGCAGTGGGCGAAGCGGTCGCCGCCGCCGAACCGGACGCCATCGTGCATCAGATGACGGCGCTGGCCGGCCACACCGATCTGCGCCGCTTCGACCGCACCTTCGCCACCACCAACCGGCTGCGCACCACCGGCACCGACAACCTGCTCGCGGCCGCGCGGGCCACGGGCGTGCGCCGGATCGTGGTGCAGAGCTTCACCGGCTGGCCCAACGAGCGCACCGGCGGCGCGGTCAAGACCGAGCACGACCCGCTCGACCCGAACCCGCCGAAACAGCAGCGCGAGACGCTGGCCGGGATCCGCTACGTGGAGCAGGCGGTGGTGGACGCCCCGATCGAGGCGGTGGCGCTGCGCTACGGCACCTTCTACGGGCCGGGCGGATCGGACGGCGACGACGGCCTGGTCGCACTGATCCGCGCCCGCCGGCTGCCCGTCGTCGGCGCCGGAGCGGCGATCTGGTCGCTCATCCACCTCGACGACGCCGCCGCCGCGACCGTGGCCGCGCTGGAACGCGGCCAGGGTGTCTACAACGTCGTGGACGACGACCCGGCCCCGGTCGCCGAGGTGCTGGGGACGCTGGCCGAGCTCGTCGGCGCCAAGCCGCCGCGGCGGCTACCGGTCTGGCTGGCCCGCCTGGTCGCGGGCGAGGTCGGCGTCTCGCTGCTGACCCAGATCCGCGGGTCGTCCAACGCCAAGGCGCGCCGCGAGCTGGACTGGGCGCCTCGCTTCAGCAGCTGGCGCGACGGCTTCCGGGCCGAGCTGGCGGCGGCCGGCGGCCGCGCCGGAGGATGATCACCCCATGCCGGACGTGTTCACCGAGCTGCGACCACTGCTGTTCGCGATCGCCTACCGGATGCTCGGCAGCGTCAGCGACGCGGAGGACGTCGTGCAGGACGCCTACCTGCGCTATCACCGGGCGGTGGCCGACGGCACGACGATCGAGTCGCCGAAGGCCTACCTGTCTGCGGTCACGACCCGGCTGGCGATCGACCTGCTGCGCTCGGCCCGGGTGCGCCGCGAGACCTACGTCGGGCAGTGGCTGCCCGAGCCGTTGTTGACGGACCCGACCGCGCCCGACCCGGGCCAGCGGGCGGCCGAGTCGGATTCGCTCTCGATGGCCTTCCTGCTGGTGCTCGAGCGACTGAGCCCGGTCGAGCGGGCGGTGTTTCTGCTGCACGACGTCTTCGGGTACGGGTTCGCCGAGGTCGCACCAATCGTCGACCGCTCGGCCGACAACTGCCGCCAGATCGCCGTGCGGGCCCGCCGCCACGTCACCGAGCATCGCCCCCGCTATGAGGCCTCGCGAGCCCAGCGCGACGAGCTGGCCGACCGGTTCGTCGCGGCCTTCGCCGAAGGTGACCTGGACGGTCTGGTCGACCTGCTGGCCGCCGACGTGGTGGTCACCGGCGACAGCGGCGGCATGAGCCCGTCCTGGCCCCGTCCGATCGCCGGCCGGGACAAGGTCGTGCGGTTGCTGGCCGGCGTGGCCGAACAACTTCGTGCCATTCCCGGCCTGTCCATTACCCGAGCCGAGGTGAACGGCCAGCCCGGGGCGATCGTCCGCGACGGAGCGGCCAACCTGGTGAACGTGTTCAGCTTCGACATCGCCGACGGCGTCGTGCAGGCCGTGCGGTCGACGATCAATCGCGACAAGCTGCGGCACCTGGGCCCGCTGGCCGACGTCCCGGCGCTGCGGGCCCAGGCTGAACCGCGGCGGTGACCGCGGCTATTCCGCGACACAGAGGAACGACTGCGACGGCACCCGCACCCCGTCCTCGGCCTGGTACTGGGCGTCCAAGCTGGCCACTGTGCTGCGCAGGGCGGCGATCTTGTCCGGCGGCGCGGCGCGCATGATCGCCGAGAGCGGCGGCGAAAGCGCCAGCACGACGTCGACGTGCTCGTCGGCGTTGGCGAAGGCGCGCGCCGAGTCGATCCCGGTGACGGAGACCTCGGTGAAACCGGCGCCCCGCACCCGTTTCTCCAGATCGACCGGGTCGGCCAGCGAGAACGGGCCGCCCGGGCCCACCGGCGGACCACCCTGGACGAGACCCTGCATCATTGCTGCCATGCCGACGGCCGTCATCCACGGATTGTTCTGTGGGGGCCCCCACACGGCGGCAACCAGCCGGCCGCCCGGCCGCAGCACCCGGCGGATCTCGCGCAGGGCCACCTCGGGCTCGGGCACGAGCATGAGCCCCATGCGGAACACGACCGCGTCCACCGACTCGCTCGGAAGGTCGATCGCGGTGGCGTCGACCTGCGCCACCTCGACGTTCGGCTCCGCGTCCAGCCGGCGGTGCAGCAGCTGCACCATCCCCTCGGCTACGTCAGTGGCGATGACCGTGCCCGCCGGGCCGACTCGGTCGGCCAACCGGGCCGCGAGCTCGCCGGTACCGCCGCCGAGCTCGAGCACCCGCCGTCCGGTCAGCGGTTCGAGCGCAGCGATCAGCTGCTGGGTCAGTTCGACCTTCATCGACTCGACGTGTTCGCGGTGCCGATCCCATTCCGGCGCCATAGTCGACCAATCCACCGTACATTCCATGACCCCACTCCGATACAGTTAGACTGTGTTCAATACAGTGAAGGTGTACTTGAATTGAGCGAGGGTGTCAAGAGGGGTTACGACTCGTCGCGCCGGCAGGAGCAGGCGCGGCAGACTCAGCGTGCGGTATTGCGGGCCGCGCACGACCTGTTCGTAGCGCAGGGCTACGGGCGCACGACCATCGCCGACATCGCCCGGGCCGCCGGGGTCTCGCCCGAGACGATCTACGCCACCTTCAAGAACAAGGCGACGCTGCTGCACCGGGTCTGGGACGTGACGGTCGGCGGCGACGACGAGGACGTCGTGTTCCACGAACGGCCGGAGATCATGGCCATTCGCAACGAACCCGATCTCGCGAAACGGTTCATGCTGCACGCGGCCATGTCGACGGCCACCGCCCGGCGGATGGCACCGTTCGTGCTGGCCGTGCAGGCGGCCGCCGGCGCGGACGCCGCTGCGGCGGAGATGGCGGCCGAGATGGACCGTCAGCGCTACGCCGGGATGACCGTCATGGCGAAGGAAGCTGCGGCCACGGGCCAGCTCGCCGTCTCCGAGCAGGATTGCTGCGATCTCATCTGGGCTATGACCGATGGCCGGCTGTGGTACCAGCTCGTACACACCAAGGGCTGGACCGATGTGCAGTTCGCCGAGTGGCTAGGACGGATGTGGGCGAGCGTCCTGGTCCGCCCGAAGCGCGGCCGCGTCACCTGACGACGGTATCGTCGCGGCCATGTCCGAGCCTTTCGACGCCGCCGCCGCATCCGCCGCGTATCGCAGTGCCCTGCAGGTCATCGAAGCGGTCGAACCCACCATCGCCGGTGCGATCCGCAGCGAACTCGCCGACCAGCGCGCCTCGCTGAAACTCATCGCCAGCGAGAACTACGCCTCGCCCGCGGTGCTGCTGACCATGGGCACCTGGCTGTCGGACAAGTACGCCGAGGGCACCATCGGGCACCGCTTCTACGCGGCCTGCCAGAACATCGACACCGTCGAGCAGGCCGCCGCCGACCACGCCACGGCGCTGTTCGGCGCCCCGCACGCGTACGTCCAGCCGCACTCCGGCATCGACGCCAACCTCGTGGCGTTCTGGGCGATCCTCGCCCAACGCATCGAATCGCCGGCGCTCGAGCGGGCCGGCGCCAAGCACGTCAACGACCTGCCCGAAGCCGACTGGCAGGAACTGCGCCACGCGCTCGGCGACCAGCGCGCGCTGGGCATGTCGCTCGACGCCGGCGGCCACCTGACCCACGGCTTCCGGCCGAACATCAGCGGCAAGATGTTCCACCAGTCCTCGTACGGCACCGACGAGAAGACCGGCCTGCTCGACTACGCCAAGGTCCGCGCGGCGGCCAAGGAATTCAAGCCGCTGATCCTCATCGCCGGTTACTCGGCCTACCCGCGCAAGATCAATTTCGCCACCATGCGCGAGATCGCCGACGAGGTCGGCGCCACCCTGATGGTCGACATGGCGCACTTCGCCGGGCTGGTCGCGGGCAAGGTGTTCACCGGCGACTTCGATCCGGTGCCGCACGCCCACGTCACCACCACGACGACGCACAAGTCGCTGCGCGGCCCGCGCGGCGGCATGGTGCTGTGCCAGCCCGAATTCGCCGACTCGGTCGACCGCGGCTGCCCGATGGTGCTCGGCGGCCCGCTCGGTCACGTCATGGCGGCGAAGGCCGTCGCGCTGGCCGAGGCGCGTCGGCCGGCGTTCCAGACCTACGCCCAGGCCGTGGCTGACAACGCCGTCACCCTGGCCGAGGGGCTGGCCAAGCGCGGCGTCACGCTCGTCACCGGCGGCACCGACAACCACCTCGTCCTGCTCGACGTCACGTCCTTCGGCCTGACCGGCCGGCAGGCCGAGTCGGCGCTGCTCGACTCCGGCATCGTCACGAACCGCAACGCGGTGCCACGCGATCCCAACGGCGCCTGGTACACCTCGGGCGTCCGCATCGGCACCCCCGCGCTCACCTCCCGCGGCTTCGGTGCCGCCGAGTTCGATCGCGTCGCCGAACTGATCGTCGACGTGCTCACCGCCACCAGCCCCACCGCGGCGGCGTCGGGCGGGACGTCGAAGGCCAAGTACCAGATCGGCGACGGTGTCGCCGCGAAGACGCACGACGCCGCCAACGAACTGCTCGACGCCAACCCGCTCTATCCCGGCCTCGAGCTCGCCTGATCGCAGGTCGTGCCCGATCTCGTCGAGACCGTCGCCCCGCGGCGGCTCGGCCCCGGCTTTCGCTGGCTGCTCACGTCGTCCTGGCTGAGCAACACCGGCGACTGCATCGCGATCGCGGCCGGGCCGCTGCTGGTCGCCTCGCTCACCCACAACGCCCTGCTGATCGCGTCCGGCGCGCTGTTCCAGTGGCTGCCCCCGCCGCTGTTCGGGCTGTGGGCCGGCGCGCTGTCCGACCGGCTCGACCGTCGGCTGATCGTGGTGACGGTCGACCTGTCGCGCGCCGCGGTCCTCGTCGTGCTGGCGCTGACGATCGCTACCGGCACGGTGTCGGTCGCCCTCGTGCTGACGATCCTGTTCGTGGTCGGCACGGCCGAGGTCTTCGCCGACAACGCCACGAGTACCCTGCTGCCGTCACTCGTCCAGCGCGACGATCTCGCCATTGCCAACGCCCGGATCCAGGTCGGCTTCATCACCGTCAACCAGCTGCTCGGGCCGCCGATCGGGGCGGCCCTGTTCACCATCGGCGCCGCATGGCCGTTCGCGTCCCAGGCCGTGCTCGTCGCCATGGGCGCGGTGCTCGTGTCGCGGATCGTGCTGCCGCCGCATCCGCGCGAGGACCGCGGCCCGACTGCGGTGCGGGCCGACATCGCCGAAGGCTTCCGCTGGGTCCGCCGCCACGCCGCCGTCCGCACCCTGGTACTGACGATCTTCACGTTCAACATCACCTTCGGCGCGGCCTGGTCGGTACTCGTCATCTACGCGACGCGCCGCCTGGACCTCGGCGCCGCGGGTTTCGGGCTGATCACGACGGTCTCCGCGGTTGGCGGCCTGCTCGGCACGCTGTCCTACGGCTGGATCATCCGCCGGGTGAGTCTGGGCGACATCATGCGCATCGGGCTGATCATCGAGACCTTGACCCACCTCGGGCTCGCGCTCACCACCACCCCTTACGTCGCCATGCCGATCTTCTTCGTGTTCGGCGCGCACGCGTTCATCTGGGGCACGACGTCGGTCACCGTGCGCCAGCGTGCCGTGCCCGCCGCCCTGCAGGGGCGGGTCGGCAGTGTCAACACGTGCGGCGTCTTCGGCGGCCTGGTGATCGGTTCGGGCATCGGCGGCCTGCTGGCCCAGCGCTTCGGCGTGACCGCGCCGTTTTGGTTCGCATTCGTCGGCTCGGCGGTGTTCGTGGTGCTGATCTGGCGGCAGCTGATCCACATCGCCCACGGCGATCAGACGGTCGCTCAGCCGCATATGTGAGGATCCAACGATGCCCGTTGACCCGAACATCGCCGGACTGCTCGCCCTGATCGCCAACAGCGAGCTGCCGCCGGTGGCCGAGGGCACGCCGGAGCAGGCGCGCACCGGCTTTCGCACCTTGATGGTCGACTTCCGCGACCCGAGCACGCTGGCCGACGTCGCATCGGTCACCGACGCCGCGGCCGGGACGGTCCCGGTGCGGATCTACCGCCCACACGCCGACGGCCCGGTGCCGACCATCGCCTACTTCCACGGCGGCGGCTTCGTCATCGGCGACCTCGACACCCATGAGGGCGTGTGCCGGCTGCTGTGCTCGTCCGTCGGCGCAGTCGTGGTGAGTGCCGACTACCGGCTGGCGCCCGAGCACCGGTTCCCGGCCGCGGTCGAGGACGCCTACGCCACGCTGACCTGGGCCGCTGAGCACCTCGACGACCTCGGCGCCGACCCGGCGCGCCTGGCCGTGGGCGGCGACAGCGCCGGCGCCAACCTCGCCGCAGTGTGTGCGCAGCTGGCGCAGCTCGACGGTCCGCCGCTGGCCGCCCAGCTGCTCGTGTACCCGCCGGTCGACGCGCTCGGCGACTACGCCTCGCGCACCGAGAATGCCGAGGGCTACTTCCTGACGCTGGCCGACATGCACTGGTTCGGCGAGCAATACGTCGGCTTCCCCGAGACCGATCCGCGCGCGGCCGAACTGGCCGACGACCCGCGACTGTCCCCGTTGCACGCCAAGTCGCTCGAAGGACTGCCGCCGGCGGTGGTCGTCACCGCCGAGTACGACCCGCTGCGCGACGAGGGCGACGCCTATGCGGCCGCGCTCGAGGCCGCTGGTGTCCGGGTCGTCCACCGCCAGTTCCCCGGGCTGATCCACGGCTTCTACGGCCTCGAGGCGCTCAGCCCCGCCGTGGCCGAGGCGACGGCCTGGACCAACGCCCAGCTCAAGGACCTGATCGGCTGATCGCCGCCTGCACGGCGTCGTCGGTACGACCCACCACAGTCGTGCCGTCGTCGGCGGTGAGGATCGGACGTTGGATCAGGATGGGGTGCTCGGCCAGCGCGCGGATCCACCGGCCGCGGGTCGCGGCATCCCGCGGCCAGTCGGCGAGGTCGAGTTGGGCGGCGTCCGGCTCCGCCGTGCGGGTGATGTCCCACGGCTCGAGCCCGAGGCGGTCGAGCACGGCCGCGATCTCGGCGGCGTCCGGCGGATCGTCGAGGTAGCGGCGCACCGTGTACTCCTGGCCGGCGTCGTCGAGCAGCGCGAGAGCACTGCGGCACTTCGAGCAGGCCGGATTGATCCAGATTTCCACGGGCCCAGGTTTCCACAGCTGCCAGGTCGCCCTTAACCCTGACGGGTACGGTCCGGGTAGGAGGACGTGCGATGACGTTCGGTGGTGAGCTGCCGCAGGCCCCGCGCCCGCCCGAGGGCTGGGTGCCGCCGGCGCGTGGGCCGGCGCCGTCGACGGTGCAGAACGCCGTCCGGCTGATGCTGCTGCGCAGCGCCGTCGGCGTCCTATCCCTGATCGTGCTGTTCGCGACGAAGGACGATCTGCGCCGGCGCATCCGGGCCAAGACGCCGAGCGCCACCGACGGCACCGTGAACGCCGCGCTGACCGTCGCCGCGGTGTTCGGGGTCCTCGTCCTCGTGTTCTACATCTTCCTGGCCTTCCAGGTGCGCAAGGGCGCCAACTGGGCCCGCATCGTCACCTGGGTGATCGCCGGGCTCGGCATCCTGGGCGCGCTGCTGAGCTTCAGCCAGCCCGATCCCCCGCTCAGCCGCGTCCTCGGCGTCATCGTCGGCCTGATCGACGTCGCGGTCGTCATCCTGCTCGCGCTCGGCGAGAGCAACCGGTTCTTCCGCCCGGACCCACCACCGGACGGCGCACTACGTTGACTACATGAGCGAAGCAACCGCCGACATCGGCGTCACCGGACTCGCGGTCATGGGCCGCAACCTCGCCCGCAACCTCGCCCGGCACGGGCACACCGTGGCGCTGCACAACCGCACCTTCGCCCGCACCACGTCCCTGGTCGAGCAGCACGGCGACGACGGTTTGTTCGTGCCGTCCGAGTCATTGGCGGACTTCGTCGCGTCGCTGAAGAAGCCGCGGGCGATCATCATCATGGTCAAGGCCGGCGCGCCGACCGACGCGGTGATCGAAGAGCTCACCCCACTGCTCGACCCGGGCGACATCATCGTCGACTGCGGCAACGCGCACTACGCCGACACGCGCCGCCGCGAGGCCGCGCTGAGCGACCAGGACATCCACTTCGTCGGCTGCGGCGTCTCCGGCGGCGAAGAGGGTGCGCTCAACGGGCCGTCGATCATGCCCGGCGGCTCGAAGCACTCCTACGACAAGCTCGGCCCGATCTTCGAGTCGATCGCGGCCGAGGTCGACGGCCAGGCGTGCTGCGTGCACGTCGGCCCCGACGGCGCCGGGCACTTCGTGAAGATGGTGCACAACGGCATCGAGTACGCCGACATGCAGCTCATCGCCGAGGCCTACGACCTGCTGCGGCACGGCCTGGGGGCCGAGCCGGCCGAGATCGCCGACATCTTCCGTGGGTGGAACGAGGGCGACCTCGAGTCGTTCCTGATCGAGATCACCGCCGACGTCCTGGCCCAGACCGACGTCGAGACCGGCCAGGCCTTCGTCGACGTCGTGCTCGACCAGGCCGAGCAGAAGGGCACCGGCCGGTGGACGGTGCAGAGCGCCCTCGACCTCGGCGTCCCCATCACCGGGATCGCCGAGGCCACCTTCGCCCGCGCGCTGTCCGGACACGCCGAGCAGCGCGGCCCGGCGCAGGAGGCCTTCGGTTCCGGCGTCAACGACCTCGCCGTCAGCGACCGTGACGCCTTCGTCGAGGACGTCCGGCTCGCGCTGTACGCGTCCAAGGTGGTCGCCTATGCCCAGGGTTTCGACCACATCGCGGCCGGCAGCGCCGAGTACGACTGGGCCGTCGACCGTGGCGCGATGGCCACCATCTGGCGCGGCGGGTGCATCATCCGGGCCCGCTTCCTCAACCGCATCCGCGAGGCCTACGACGAGGACGCCGCGCTGCCCTCATTGCTCGTCGATCCGTACTTCGCCGACGCCGTGCGCGGGGGCGTCGAAGCCTGGCGGCGGGTGGTGGCGCAGGCCGCGACGGCCGGCATCCCGACCCCGGCGTTCTCGTCGTCGCTGGCGTACTACGACGGCCTGCGCCGCGACCGGCTGCCGGCCGCCCTGATCCAGGGGCTGCGCGACAACTTCGGCGCGCACACCTACCGTCGGGTGGACAAGGACGGCGCATTCCACACCGAGTGGGCCGGCGACAAGCGCGAGCACGACGCCTGACCGCTGTCCGAACCGGTATCAGGCGATCGCCGTTCCGGCGATGTGGGTGTTGAACGGGACGAACGGCGAGTGGATCCGGTACGGGTTGATCTCGACGCCGGCGAAGCCGGCCGACTTGATCAGGCTCGTCAGGTCTCGTTCACAGGAGCAGCCCTCGAAGACCCACGCCCACGGGCGACGCAGGATCCGCTGCGCCCAGCGTGTGGGTGTGCGCGGTTTCGCGACGACGTGCTCGGCGAAGCTGAACCGTCCTCCTGGTACCAGGATCCGGCGGATCTCGGCGAGGACGGCCGCCGGGTCGCTGACCGTGCACAGGACCAGGCTGGAGATGACGGCGCCGGTGCCGGCGTCGGGCAGGTCGATTCGTTCGGCGACGACACTGCGGATCTCGAGTTCGACTCCACGCCGACGCGCAGCCCGCCGAAGCCGCGCATGCATGTACGGGTTGGGTTCGATCGCGATCAGGCGCGCACCGGACGGCAGGTAGCGCAGGTTCGCCCCCACTCCCGAGCCTAGTTCGACCACGTTCGGCGGCAGGTCGGCAAACGCCTTCGCCTTGCGCTTGCGCATGTGCCAGTTGATGTAGCCGCCCAAGCCGGCGAAGAACGCCGAGTTGAACCGGCCGCGCGCCGGGTGCGCGGCAAACCCGTCGGGCGCGAGGCGGTGCTGGGTTGTCGCTGGTTCCGGGCGCGTCGTCGATGTCGTCACCCCCCGAGCGTCCCGGAGCGACGGGGACGGGTCAGCAGTGGAAACCCCGCACTTGAGCCGCATCTCACGTAGTGGTCGAGGCTGGTTCAGCTGAACCGGGCCGATCCTGGGTAGGACTTCGCGGGCCACGTTTGTACCCAGCTCGGAAAGGTTGCCACTGTGTCACGCCCGCACCTGCTGATCGGCGGGCGTTACCGCCTCGTCGAGCAGATCGCGACGGGTGGGATGGGTAGCGTGTGGGAGGCGTGGGACGAGCGTCTGCAACGGCGCGTTGCCATCAAGCAACTGCACCCGCAGCCCGGGCTGAGCCGGTCGGACGCCGATCTCGCCAGCAGCCGGGCGATGCGCGAGGCGCGGATCACCGCCCGCCTGCATCACGCACACGCGGTGCCGGTGTACGACGTCGTCGACCACGACGGATCGCCCTGCCTGGTGATGCAGTACCTGCCGTCGCGCAGCTTGCACAGCGTCCTCGCCGAACGCGGGACGCTCGACGTGGCCGAGGTCGCACGGATCGGCAGCGAGGTGGCCGGCGCGTTGGCCGCCGCGCATCAGGTCGGGATCGTCCACCGCGACGTGAAGCCGGGGAACGTCCTCATCGACGCCGACGGGGCAGCCAAGCTCACCGACTTCGGCATCTCGCACGCCCTCGGCGACGTCACGCTCACCTCGACCGGGATGGTCACCGGGACGCCGGCCTATCTCGCCCCCGAGGTCGCACGCGGGATCGAGTCCGGATTCGCATCGGACGTATTTTCCCTCGGCGCGACGCTCTACGCCGCAGTCGAAGGCACGCCCCCCTTCGGCGCCGACGACAACCCGATGGCGACCCTTCACCGCGTCGCCTCGGGCCAGATGCGGCCACCGCAGCGCAGCGGCGCACTGACCCCGGTGCTGCTGCGGATGCTGGCCACCGATCCGCACGCCCGCCCGTCCATGGAGCAGGCCGCGGCCGACCTCGGCGCAGTCCTCATGGCGGCGACCGATCCAGCCGCGATGGCACCGACCCAGCGCCTGGCCGGGGCCGCCCCGACTGCCGTTGCGCCGGCGACCACGGCTGACCTCCCTCCGGCGCGACCGGCACCGACCGGACGCACGGCGCTGATCGTCGTGGCCCTCGCCCTGCTGGTGGCGATCGGCATCGTTCTGGCCACGCAGCTCGGCGGCGGCTCCGGCCCGACGGCCCAGTCCGGCAGCACCGCCCCCCACACCGGCGCGGCCTCGCACTCGGCGTCCCACACCGATTCGCAGGTGGCGTCGTCGCCCCCGAAGACCACCCCTCCGGCGGCGACCGGACCGAGCCCGGCCCAGCAGGAGCAGGCCATCTCCGACTACTACGGGCTGCTGCCCGCGAACACCAAGGACGCCTGGAACCGGCTCACGAGCGAATACCAACGTGGCAGCGAGGCCGGTGGCCGAGGCAACTACGACAAGTTCTGGAAGTCGGTCAAGTCCGTCTCGGTCAGCCACGAGCGGATGAGCGGCGGCCTGGTGCTCGCCGACCTCAGGTATGTCTACGGCAACGGCCAGACGGCCAATGAAACTCGTTCGTTCCGCCTCGTCCAGCAGGACGGGATCCTCAAGATCGCCGACTCGCAGCTCGTCGGGTGACCGGCTACTCGCCGGTGGGCAGCTCGACGTGGCCGCCGAAGGCCTGCCGCATCGCCGACAGCAACTTGTCGGCGTAGACCGCCTCGCCCCGGCTGGAGAACCGCGCGAACAGCGCCGCCGACAGCACCGGCACCGGAACGCCCTCGTCGATGGCGGCCTTCACCGTCCACCGGCCCTCGCCGGAGTCGGAGACCCGACCGGCGATCCCCTCGAGGTCGGGATTGCCGTGCAGCGCGCCGGCGGTGAGATCGAGCAGCCACGACGAGATGACCGACCCCCGCCGCCACACCTCGGCGACCTTGTCGAGATCGAGGTCGTACTGGAAGTACTGCGGCTGGTCGAGCGGGGTCGTCTCGGCCGAGTGCTCCTGCTCCTTCGCGCCGGCGTTGGCCTTGGCCAGGATGTTGAGGCCCTCGGCGTATGCGGCCATCAGGCCGTACTCGATGCCGTTGTGGACCATCTTGACGAAGTGCCCGGAGCCGCTGGGCCCGCAGTGGAGGTAGCCCTGCTCCTCGGGCGCCGGGTCGCCGCTGCGCCCGGTCGTGCGCTCGATGTCGCCGAGCCCGGGCGCGATGCTGGCGAACAACGGATCGCAGTGCTGCACCGCCTTCTCGTCGCCGCCGATCATCAGGCAGTAGCCGCGCTCGAGCCCCCACACGCCGCCGCTGGTGCCGACGTCGATGTAGCTGATACCGCGGGGTTTGAGATCGGCCGCGCGGTCGTAGTCCTCGCGGTAGTTGGAGTTACCGCCGTTGATGATGATGTCGCCGTCGTCCATCAGCTCGGCCAGCTGCTGCACCACCTTGTCGGTGATGCCGGCCGGGATCATCACCCAGGCCACCCGCGGCTTCTCGAGCTTGGCGACGAAGTCCTCGAGCGAGTCGGCGCCGATGGCTCCGTCGCCGGCCAGCTCGGCGACCGAGTCGGGATTGGTGTCGAACGCGACCGCGGTGTGGCCGTCGCGCATGATGCGCCGCACGATGTTGGCGCCCATCCGGCCGAGGCCGATCATTCCGAGCTGCATGCGATCAGTCCTTCGCGGAACGGGCCGCGCGGTAGCGGCGGATCAGGGCGTTGGTCGAGCTGTCGTGTGCGAGGTGGGGTTCGGCGTCGGCTGAGAGTTCGGCGGCGACCTTCTTGGCCAGCACCTTGCCCAGCTCGACGCCCCACTGGTCGAAGGAGTTCACCGACCAGATGGTGCCCTGGGTGAACACGCTGTGCTCGTACAGCGCGACCAGCGTGCCCAACGCGTATGGCGTCAGCTGCTCGAGCAGCATCGTGTTGGACGGGCGATTGCCGTCGAACACCCGGTGCGGGACGAGCCATTCGGGCGTGCCCTCGGCGGCCACCTGCTCGGCCGTCTTGCCGAACGCGAGGGCCTCGCCCTGCGCGAATACGTTGGCGGTGAGCAGGTCGTGGTGGGTGGAGCCGTCGGCGGCGGGCAGCGGGTTGAGCGAGTGCGTGAAGCCGACGAAGTCCGCGGGGATGAGCTCGGTGCCCTGGTGGATCAGCTGATAGAAGCTGTGCTGCCCGTTCGTTCCCGGCTCGCCCCAGTACACCGGTCCGGTGGCGTAGTCGACGGTCTCGCCCGCGAGCGTGACGTGCTTGCCATTGGACTCCATCGTGAGCTGTTGCAGATAGGCCGGGAAGCGCTTGAGATACTGGTCGTAGGGCAGCACGGCCTGGGTCTGTGCGTCGAAGAAGTCGGCGTACCAGACCGTGAGCAGGCCGAGCAGCACCGGCAGATTTTCCGCGAAGGGCGCGGTGCGGAAGTGCTCGTCCATCGCGTGGAAGCCGTCGAGCAACTCGCGGAAGTGCTCAGGACCGACGGCGATCATGGTCGACAAGCCGATCGCCGAGTCGAGCGAGTAGCGGCCTCCGACCCAGTCCCAGAACCCGAACATGTTCATGACGTCGATGCCGAACTCCGACACCGCCTCGCCGTTGGTCGAGACGGCGACGAAGTGCTTGGCGATGGCCGAGTGATCGTCGAGGGCGGCGAGCAGCCAGTCCCGCGCGGTCGCGGCGTTGGTCATCGTCTCGAGCGTGGTGAATGTCTTGGACGACACGATGAACAGCGTCTCGGCCGGATCGAGATCGCGAGTGGCTTCGGCGAAGTCGGTGCCGTCGACGTTCGAGACGAACCGGAAGGTGAGCCCGCGGTCGGTGTAGTGCCTCAGCGCCTCGTAGGCCATCACCGGACCGAGGTCGGAACCGCCGATGCCGATGTTGACGATGTTGCGGATCGGCACGCCCGTGTGGCCGGTCCACCGTCCGGCCCGGACCCGGTCGGCGAACTCGGCCATCCGGTCGAGCACCTCGTGTACCGCCGGCACGACGTCGACGTTGTCGACCGCGATGTGCTCGCTCATCGGCGCCCGCAGGGCCACGTGCAGAACGGCGCGGTCCTCGGTGATGTTGATCTTCTGGCCGGCGAACATGTCATCGATCCGCTCACGCAGACCCGACTCGTCGGCCAGCTGCAGCAGCAGACGCAGGGTGTCGTGGGTGACCCGGTTCTTGGAGTAGTCCAGATAGATCCCGCAGGCCTCGAGTGCCAGCCGCTGCCCGCGTTCGGGATCGGCCGCGAACAGCTCGCGCAGGTGGGTGTCGGCGATCTCGGCGTGGTGGGCGCGCAGGGCGGCCCAGGCCGGGCGCGAGGTCAGTGGATCAGGCTCGGTCACGAGGTCGTCCCCATGTCGTCCTGCCTACCAGAGTGGGCGGCGTGCCCGCACGGCGCCGTCACATCCGCGCCGGATAGCGTTAGCCGCCATGCAGGAGCTGCCCGGGGTGTCATACGTGATGCCGGTGCTGAACGAGGCCGACTACGTCGAGTCGGCGGTGGCCAGCATCCTGGCGCAGGCCTACCCCGGGCCGACCGAGGTCGTCCTCGCCCTCGGCCCGTCCACCGACGGCACCAACGAGATGATCGCCCGGATGCAGCGGGCCGATCCACGCATCCAGACCGTCGAGAACCCGGCGGCCGACATCCCGATCGGCCTCAACTGCGCGATCAAGGCCAGCCACCACCCGATCATCGTCCGAGTCGACGCGCACACCGAGCTGCCGCCGGGTTACACCGAGCGGGCCGTCTCGACTCTGCTGCGCGAAGACGCGGCCAACGTCGGCGGCATCATGGTCGCGGTCGGTCGCCCTGGGCTGCAGGCCGCCGTGGCGCGGGCCTACAACAGCCGTTTCGGCCTGGGCGGCGGGGCGTATCACAGCGAGCACGAACCGGCCGGCGAGGCGGAGTCGGCCTACCTCGGCGTGATGCGCGCCGACGCGCTCGCCGACATCGGTTACTTCGACGAATCGTTGCGCCGCGGCGAGGACTGGGAGCTCAACCACCGGCTGCGCGCAGCGGGGCACCGGGTCTGGCTCGACCCGACGCTGCGCGTCAACTACTGGCCCCGGGAGACCTGGGGCGCACTGGCCCGCCAGTTCTGGGCGACCGGTATCTGGCGCGGTGAGCTCGTCCGCCGCCTGCACCGGCGCAACTCGCTGCGCTTCTTCGCCCCGCCCGCGCTGGTGGTCGCCACCGGCGCCGCCGCCGCACTCGTACCGCTGGCGGCCGGTTCGGGCGGCCCGCTGCTGACCGCGCTCGCGGCCGGCGCCGCCGCCGGCCCGGTGGCCTATCTCGTGTTGCTCGGAGCGGTGGCGGCCGGAAGCGGCGGCAGCGTCGCCGACCGGGGGCGGCTGTGCCTCGTGCTCGCGACCATGCATTACACCTGGGGCGCCGGGTTCCTGGTGGGCGCCGCGCGCGGTGGCCGGGATACGGTCGACGCTTCGCGGCTGGCCGCGGCTCAGCCCAGCCAGCCCTCGGCGTAGAGCCGGCGCACCACCCGGACGGCGGCGGTGCCGTCGTCGAGCGGGGTGAACTTCTCGCGCCAGGCCGCGCGCCGAGCCGCGTACTTCTCGCCGGCGGTCTCGACCTCGATCACGGCCGCCAGCAGATCGGCGCCGTTCTCGACGATGGGCCCGGGCGCCTCGGCGACCAAGTCGAAGTAGAAGCCGCGCAGGACGTCGGAGTAGTGCGCCAGGTCCGGGGTGTAGAAGATCATCGGTCGGTCGGTGGAGACGAAGTCGAACATGACCGACGAGTAGTCGGTGACGAGCACGTCGGCCACGAGCATCAGCTCACCGACGTCGGGATAGGTCGTGACGTCGAGCAGCCGCTCGGCGGCGAGGTCGGTGCCACCGTCGAGTGTGCGCGAGTGCCCCCGCACCAGCAGCACGTGGTCCTCGGGCAGCCGGTCGGCGAACTCGGCGAGATCCAACGCGTCGATGAGGTCGTTGCGGTTGTCGCGCCAGGTCGGTGCGTACAGCACGGCCTTGGCCCCGGCCGGGATACCGACCGCCTCGCGCACCAGGGCCGCCGCGGCGTGCTCGCTGAGCACGTCGTTGCGCGGATAGCCCGTCTCCCAGATCGGCCCGCGGAAGCCGTACGACGTGCGGAACCGCTCGGCGCTGTAGTGGTTCTGCGCCAGCATGGCGTCCCAGCGCCGGGCCTGCCGCAGGACGGCGAAGCGGGTCCGGGCGCCGACGTCGCGGTCGCGGGCCAGGCGCTTGAGCATCGTGCCGTGCCAGGTCTGCAGCACCTTCTGCCCCCGCCGGGGCCGGTAGGTCCAGCGCAGCCAGTCATTGATGACATAGACGCGGGCCTGCGCGCGCACCCGCCACCATTCCCGGCTGTACTCGACGATCGGCGTAGCCCAGTCCGGCACCGCGACCGAACGGTCGCAGACGCTCCAGTACTGGGCGACCTCCGGGTGGTCACGAGCGAGGACGGCCGAGATCGCCCTGGGGTTGTCCGAGACCGATCGACCGTAGAAGGACTCGAAGTAGACCGCGTTTTCGCGCGGCTGCGGACGCAGATAGGCCCGGCGCAGGGCGCGCTGCGCGTCGGCACCGCGCTCGTCGTCGGCGAGGGGGGCCCCGATGCGGACCACCACGCCCCCGTCGGCGGCGCGGACGACGGCCCGGAAGAGCGCGTGCTGGGCGGTCGGGAGCGGGACCGCGACGACCAATCGAGTGGTGGGCCGGTCGCGGCCGAGCACCAACCGGTACTCGCCCGACGGCAGGGCGAGGCCCGGCTGCGCCCAGCGAGTGGCCAGCAGCGGGAACTCGAGCCGCACCCGGCCCGGGCTGGACGTGATCGTGGCGGCGACCGCGGCGCGGGACCCGTCCAGCAACGCATCGTGCACCGCGGCGTCGCCCGGGTCGAGCTCGAGCACGAGCCGGTCGCCGTCGAGGGAGGCCGCCACCAGCGTCGCCCGGCCGGCGGCGGCGCGGGGTCGCTTCGGCGCCGAAGCCGACGGGGCGGAGTCCAGCCGCCACAGGATCTCGTCGAGCACCCGCTCGCCGGCCCGGCCGTCGAGGTGATCGAAGTGCTCCTCGCGCAGCCAGCGGGTGTGCGCCCGCGCGGCCGCCACCGCCGCCGGCTCGCCCTGCACGAGTTCGTCGAGCAACTGCAGGGCGTGCGACCAGGTCGCGACGTGTCGGCCGCCGGTGAACTCGTGGTACGGCTCGTACAGCCCGCGCGAATCGAGATACGTCGTCACGTCGGCGGCCAGGAACACGATGGTGGCGTCGGTGAGCGAGGAGTCGTAAGCCATGGATGAGTAATCGGTGACGAGGTGATCGACGGCCGGCAGCACCGGGGTCACGTCGTTCATGAGTTCGCGGTCGAGCAGCCGGATCCGCGGCGAGATCCCGGCGCCGCCGCGGTAGTCGCCCAGCCCGAGCGGGTGGATGCGAACGATCAGGGTGGCGTCGACACGGTCGAGCCAGGCCACGATTGCGCGCCAGGTCGCGTCGTCGGGCTGGGCCGGGTCGGGCGCGCCCTCGCGCCAGGTGGGTGCGTACATGACCAGCGGGCCGGCGGCCACCGGGCCCAGCGCGGCCTCGAGGCGGCGCCGGGCGTCGTGGCGGCGCTGCTGCGGCGTGCCCTGCAGCAGGACGTCGTTGCGTGGGTCGCCCAGCACGACGACCTGGTCGCGGGTGAGGCCGAAGGCGCTGCAGATGCGTCCGACCACCCGTTCGGACGAGACCGGGAAGATGCGGATCTGCCGGCCGACGGCGCGGTAGCCGCGCTCGACGACGAAGCGGGCGAGCCGCGACGACGCCGCCAACGCGGCCGGCGAGTCGAGATGCAACCGCTTGAGCGGGATGCCGTGCCACAGCTGCACCAGCAGGCCACCGCGGGCCCCGTAGCGGTTGACGTCGCCCTGGCCGTGGGTCACCACGTGCACCCGCGCCCGCAGCGTCAGCCACAGCCCGCGCGGGCCGAGCTTCAACACGGTGTCCAGACCGAGTTCCCGCGCCATCGCGAGTTCGGCCGGCGTGGTGGCGAGCCAGACCAGCCGCACATCAGGGCCGAGCCGGCCGCGGGCGAGACGCAGCAGCGGCAGCGCCCCCTCGCCCGGGCCGATGCCCGAGCCGAACACCCAGATCCGTTCGGTGCGGGGCACGATCAGTGTCACGATCGCACCGATCAGGTAGAGCGGGATGCGGCGCAGACCCTGCGCGTTGCCCGCCGCGAAGGTGAACTTCGCCATCAGCCGGCGTCCGGGAACAACGCATCCAGATGCACGGCGGCGGGCATCCGTAGAGCGTACGGAGTCGTTACGGGTCGAGGCGGACCCGCACCGCGCGGAACTGGTCCGGCATCGCCGCGAGCACGCGCAACTTCGGGTCCTTGACGTTCAGCCACGGGCCGGTGACCGCGAGGTGGGCCAGCCGCGGATCGGCCAGCACCGCCTTCACCGCCTCGCGGTCGCCGCCGGCGACGAGCGCGTCGAGCCGCTCGCCGCCCAGGATCCGGACGGCGACGTCGGCCGCGTGGGCGAAGGCATTGGTCGCCTGATTGTCCCGGCGCCGGGAGTACCGCTTCTGCGACGAACCGCCGGCCTTCGTGGTGCCCTGGACGTAGGTCGAGTCGACCTTCGAGGTGACCAGGTCGGCGCCCTCGAACACCCCGACGGCGTGACCGCTGCGCCGTACGAGCAGGATCCCGATCCGGCGGCGGCGTTGGACGTGCTCGACGACGTCGTGGCCGACCAGCGGCGGGAACGGCACCTCGATCCAGGCGCGCGCGCCGTCGGTACCGATGAGCGCGACCACGCCCGGCTCGATGGTCGTCGCGGCCCCGCCGTGCCGCTCGGCGAAGCCGTCGAGCCAGCGGCCGAGCCGCTCGGCCGCGACGGTCACCTCGCGCTCGGGCACGCCCCGACCCTAGCTGCGGCGCCGCGGCGGCCGCCGGTTGATCGGGTTTTCCTGCCGCAGGGACGCTGCGCGGCCGGGTCAGCGTCCGTCCGGCAGGAAAACGCGATCGGACGGAAACTCAACGACCGGGTCGGACGTCGCGAGCGGCTCGCCGTCGTCGCCCCGGACGAGGGCGATGCCGGCCAGCACGACGACCCCGCCGATGCCCTGCAGCAGGCTGGGCCGCTGGCCGAGCAGGAGCCAGGCGAACAGCACGGCCGCCAGCACCTCGGCCAGCCCGATGAAGGACGCCAGCCGGGCGCCCAGGCGGCGGGCCGCGCCGATCCCGGCCGTGTACGCGATCACCGCGGCGACCACGGACAGCCCGGCAACCGGCACCAGCCAGTTCGTGTGGTGCCCGTTGAAGTCGGCATCGGCGGTCGACGCGCGCAGCGGCACCACGCCGACGATGCCCGCCACCAGCAGCGTTCCTGCGGCGACCGTCATGCCGGCCCAGGCCATGGCGATCGGCGGCAGGCCGTCGTCGGCCCGGGAGGACAGGACGAAGTAGAACGCCAGGCCGGTGGCCGCGCCCAAGCCCCAGAGGACCCCGACGCCGTCCACCCGCTGCGCGCCGGTGAGATCGAGGACCAGGACGAGGCCGGCGATCGCGCTGGCCGCACCGAGGACGGTCAGCCGGCCCGGCCGCTGGCCGTGCCGCAGCCAGGCCCAGGCCACGACCAGCAGCGTGCCGGAGTACTCCAGCAGCAGGGCTACTCCCACCGACAGGTGCTCGACGGCGTTGAAGAAGAACAACTGCGCGCCGGCCACCGCGAGCAGGCCGTAGGCCAGGATGACCGGCAGGTTGCGGCGCACCAGGGCCCAGCGCCCGCGCAACTGCACGAGCGCTGGCCCGGTCAGGATGAGGGCGGCGACGGCGATCCGCACGGTGACAGCGGCGCCCGGCGACCAGCCCGCGGCCATGAGCGACGCGGCGAAGCTGCCCGAGGTGCCGAACGTCGTGGCCGACAGCACGGCCAGCCCCAGCCCGACACTGCTCGCCCGCACGTCGCCTCCGTCCGCTGCCTACCGTAATGGGTAAAACGCCGTATGCTCATGACGGTAGCGCAGACGGTCGGACAGGAGTCAAATGCTTTTTGCCCATGACACGGAGGTCGCCCTCGGGGCGGCGTCCGCGCTGGTCAACACCGAGCACGACGGCGGCCTCGACACGCTCGCCGAGCTCGATGCGTTTCTCACCGAATGGGGATTCACCGGTTCGCGCAAGCGCAACAAGGCCGAGCTCGAGGCGGTGCGGGCGCTGCGCCCGCGCCTGCGCGCCGTGTGGTACCAGGACGAGGACGGCGCCGTCGAGATCGTTAACCGGCTGCTGCGCGAGACGAGCGCACTCCCCCAACTCGTCAAGCACGACGCGTGGGAATATCACCTGCACGCGACGTCGGCCGAGCAGCCACTGGCCGACCGGATGGCAGTGGAAGCCGCGATGGCCTTCGTCGACGTGATCCGGATGGGTGAGCTCGAGCGGATGCGCATCTGCACGGCCGACGACTGCGAATCCGTCTACGTCGACCTGTCCAAGAACCGGTCCCGCCGGTTCTGCGACAACCGGTGCCTGAACCGCGCCAACGTCGCGGCGTACCGCGCCCGCCAGCGCGCTACGACGTGATGTCCTTCCGGTCGAAGCGCAGCCACGCGTAGCCCAGGAACACCGACGCGTACACCAGGGCCAGCCCGGTGCCGCGGATCATGTCGTCCCACCTGATCGGCGAACTCAGCGTGTCCACCCACGCGTACTGGAAGTGCGTCGGCAGGTAGTGCCGGTAGGGGTCGAGCGCGGTGATCTGGTCGAGGATGTTCGACACCACCACGAGCATCACCGCCCCGCCGACCGCCCCGAGCGGGTTGTCGACGCTGACGCTGAGCAGGAACGCGAGCGCCGCCACGACCAGCATCTGCCCGCAGACGTAGCCCACGATGATCAGCAGCCGCCACGACGAGGCACCGGAACCGAACGAGCCGCCCACCGGCGACCGGGCCGGCGCGAAGTCGAAGAACAGCCCGCCCACGATGAATGACCACAGCGGCAGCAACGCGTTCGCCGCAACACACAGCGAGCCCGCGACGATCAGCTTCTGCCGCAGCAGCCGCGAGCGCGGCACCGGCTGGGCCAGCAGGTAGCGCAACGACGACCAACTCGCCTCACTGGCCACGGTGTCACCCAGAACAGGGCGACGACGACCACGAGGAGGAATCCGACGGCGGCGAACTCGGTGAACAGCGCAAAGTTGTAGCCGCCGGACGTCGCCAGCGTGACGAGTTGCGGCGCGTCGGCGCCGGCGCCCCCGCCCACCTTGAACGCGAACGCGATGATGACCGGCAGCACGATCAGCAGCCCGAACGCCACCTGGGTGCGCCGCCGTTTGAGCTGGCGGGTGAACTCGACCCGCAGCCGCAGCGTGCGCCCCGGGTCGAAGTTCGGCGCCCGGCCGGCGTCGAGCTGCGACAGGCGGTCGTGGATCCCGCGCCGCGTCGCCGCGATCTTCGACAACTCCCGTTCAGTCATCGCTTTCACCGATCAGGTCGAGGAACACGTCTTCGAGGGCCCGGCGGGCCGGGACGAGCTCAGCGGTGATGCCGGCGGTGGCCAGCACGCGGGCCGCCTCGCCCGCGTCGGGCACCGCCAGTTGCAGGCCGCCGGCACCGGCGATCTCGGCCGTCGGTCCCGCAGCGACCAGCTGCCCCTTGTGCATCACGACGACGTGCGTGCAGGTCTGCTCGACCTCGGCGAGCAGGTGGCTCGAGACGACGACCGTGCGCCCGGTACGGGCGTAGTCCTGCAGCACATCACGCATCTCGGCGATCTGCGGCGGGTCGAGGCCGTTGGTCGGCTCGTCGAGCACCAGCACCTCGGGCAGCCCGAGCATCGCCTGGGCGATGCCGAGGCGCTGCTTCATACCGTGGCTGTACGCCCGGACCCGGCGGTCGATCGACGCCCCGAGGCCGGCGATGTCGAGCGCCGTCGCGAAGTCGGCATCGGCCTCGGGGCGGCCGGTGGCGGCCCAGTACAGGCGCAAGTTCTCGCGGCCGGTCAAGTGCGGCAGGAAGCCCGGTCCTTCGATGAACGCGCCGAGCCGGGCCAGCACCGGGGCGCCGGGCACCACTGGCTCGCCGAAGACGTGCACCGCCCCCGCGGTCGGGGTGATCAGGCCGACCAGCACCCGCAGCACCGTGGTCTTGCCGGCGCCGTTCGGGCCGAGCAGGCCGACCACCTGCCCGCGTTCGACCCGGAAGGTCACGTCGTCGACGGCCCGGTAGCCACCGGCGTACTCCTTCACCAGCGACTCGATGCTGACCGGCACGTCGGTCAGCTCGGGCACGGATTTGAGCACGAGCCGGCGGCGGATGACGACGAGGGCCACTGCGCCGAAGATCAGCAGGGCGACGAGCCCGCCGACGATCAGCCACGCCATCGGGTGCCCGGCGGCGATGGGGGTGCCGGAGCCGACCGGGATCGTGACGGGCGCCGCGCCGCCGGCCAGCCCGACCGTGTAGCTGCGCGCGGCGTGTGCGGCGGCGTAGCCGAAGTCGGTCGTGCTGACGCTCAGCGCCAGCCGGTGTCCGGACTCGACCTGGCGGACGACGGCCGGCAGCCGCACCGTCACGGTGCGCGGGACCCCCGGACGCATCCCGGTGAGGCGCAGCGGCGTGACGAGCTGTGACGGCAGGGTGGCGCTGCCGTCGGTGCCGAGATCGCGCAGCCCGGCGAACAGGATGACGTCGCGCGTCGATCGGGCGGTGACGACGAGACGCACCGTCGGGGTGCCGGCGATCAGGACGCCGCGCGGCAGTTTCGCCGAGACGAACGTGGCGGTCTGGCCGGGGGCGGACGGCAGGACGGTCAATGCCTGGTCGAAGCGGGACGAGATGCCACCGAGTCCCGGAATGGTGGTGATCACCGCGGGTGAGCCGTCGGCCGGTGCGGCGATCGGCTGCGGCGCACCGCGCAGTTCGACCGTCCGGGTCGATGGCTTCGTCCCGCCGATGCCCGGGTAGCTGCCGGCCTGCAGGGTCTGCTCCGACGCGTCGCCGGTGGCCGCCGACACCACCCCGGCCTGCTCGCTGAAGCGGAACCGCTGCGGGCCGTGGGCCTGGCCCGCGAACACCTGACCGAACCAGTCGGCCGCCTCACTAGTGGCGGTGCCGCTGCCGACCGCGGAGTCGTCGTGCCCACCCTGCCGCCACACGACCCGCACCGGCGTGCCGTGCGCGGCCAGTCCGCGCGCGGTCGCGTCGGCCTCGCTCAGCGGGAACAGCGAATCCTGCTCGCCCTGGGTGAGCAGGGTGGGCGCGACGATGTGGCCGAGCACCGAGGCCGGACTCGCCTGGCGCATCAGGCGGCGCATCGCCGCATTCGGCGTCCCGGCGGCCGCCGATGCCTCGTAGGCGGCGCAGACGTCGGCGGCGAACCGGCCGCAGCTGACCGACCCCCCACCGCCCGGCTCGGGGAAGCCGTTGGCGAACAGTTGCCCGGCCCACAGCCGCTTGAACACGCCCGGCGCACTGCCGGCGAAGTTCGGGAAGAGCGCGTGCGACAGGTCGTTCCAGGTGATGTCGGCCGCGATCGCTCCCACCCGGTGATCGGCGGCGCCGATCAACAGCGACAGCCCGCCGCCGTAGGACGAACCGGCGGTCGCGATCTGCGGCTTGCCGCCGATGTGACGCACCTGGGGCAACGTGGCGAGGTAGTCGATCAGCAGGGTGCCGTCATGCACCTCGTACTTCGGCGCGGCGAAGTGGATGGCGCCACCCGACCGACCGAAACCGCGCGCGGTGTAGGTGAGCACGACGTAGCCGCGGCCGGCCAGGCTGCGGGCTTCGCCGTCGAGATCGTGCTTGTCGCCGCCGAATCCCTGCGAGAGCAGGACGGCCGGGGCCGGCGTCGAGTCGGGAACGTACAGCGAGGTGTCGAGCCGGACCGGCCGGCTGCCCTCGGGCGTGCCGGCGATGAACCGCGAGCTGACCCGCACATCGCTGCCGCTGACGGCGACACCGATCGTGATGCCGGCCGCGGCCAGAACCAGGATCAGCACGAGGACGAGCTGAACTCTTCGGGAACGCAGGCGCGCACGTAGGGCGGCCGGCGTCATTTCGCCAGCGTACGGACCGAATCTCTCCATACCTTCAGGGACGTCCCCGGGTTCGACCCTGATGTCCGCACCGCGGAGCGCAGCCCCACGATGGCGGCGACGCTCAGAGCCACGAGGAACGCGCGCATCGCCGGCGCCGGCAGGCCGAAGTGGAGGAGCGCGAGCACGAGCACCCCGGCGGCGACGGCGGTGGGCCGGCGCGCCCAGGACCGGGTCAGCGCGAGCGTCGTCAGGGCCGGCAGCAGGTACACCAGGTGATGGGTCCAGGTGAACGGCGACACCAGCGACGCGGTGAGGCCGACGATGAGCAACGCGTCGGCATCCCGGCCGGCGCGGTGGACCCGGCGGGCGGCGAGCAAGGCGAGCCCGGCCGCCGCGATCACGACTATCGGGACGGCGGGGTGCAACCACCGGCCGCCGGACTCGAGCAGGCCGCCGATCGAGTTGTTCCCGGCAAACGCGACGGGGTGGCCGAGATCGACGCGGTCCTGCAGCGACCACAGGGCCGAGCGGAAGAACGTGATGGTCATCGCCGGGTGCACCACGGCGCCGAGCGTGGTCGCGGCGGCGGCGCCGGCGAGGCTGTTGCGGGCCAGCCGCCACTGGCCGGTGACGACGAAGAACACGATGAACAGGCCGGGGGTGAGCTTGATCGCCGTGGCGATGCCGACGAGGACGCCGCGGGGCAGCCAAGCGAAGGCCCCGGACTGTTCGCGGCGGAACAGGTCGCCCAGGCACAGGGCCATCAGCAGCAGGTTGATCTGGCCCTGATCGACATTCTGGGCCACCACGACCGTGGTCGCGGCCAGCCCGATGACGAGGGCGACGACGGCCGGCCGCCGGCGCACCGTGGCCGGCACGAAGTAGGCCAGCACCGCGCCCAGCGCGACCATCGACGCGGCACACCAGATCAGGTAGGCCCCTTGCCAGTCCAGGATCGTCGTCGGCCACAGGGCGATGGCGCCGAACGGCGTGTACGTGAACGGCTGCCCGTTGAGGCCCGGCCCGGAGACGTTCGTGGTGTAGACGTCGACGCCGTGCCCGGCGGCCTGCACGCCGTAGCGGTAGGTCAGGAAGTCCGGCGCATGCAGGCCGTGGCTCGCGACGAGGACGACGAGGGCGGCGAGCGAGGTCCCCACTACGGCCGGACGACTCACCGGGCATTGCCCCCTCGGGTTGTTGGACGGCGCGCCGGACCGGCGCGCCGTGTGTGCACACTGGCGTGGACGTGGTGTCGGGACCGTTCGCGCGGTGCTTACCGCGCGCTTATCGAACGCGGAGTTCAGTGCAGGCGGCGGGCGCTGGCCTCGAGCTCGCTCGCGGACAACGGCGTCGGGGCGAGGGAGTAGAGCCGAACCCGGGCGCCGGAATCGAGCAGCCACCAGATGGCCCGCACGCCCGGCGCCTCGGTGAGGGTGGCCGGATGCCCGTTCACGTCGGCGTGGCCGATCACCGTGCCGGGGGTGGGGATGAACAGGGGCGGCCCGTAGTCGACGCCGACGATGTCGCCCGCGTCGTCGGTACCGCGCGCGAACCCGACGAGCCGGTCGTTCTCCGGAGTGTCGGCCTCGAGCTGGTGGTAGCCCGCCGGCAGGAAGGTCGACCCGGACGGGAACTGCCCGTCGAGGACGATCATTGCCCGGTCGTCGACGTAGAACTTGCGCGTGCCCGGCGGGGCGGCGAGATGCACCTTGCCACCGTCGATCTGATGCCACGAGCAGACGTCCTGCGTAGCGGGAGCGTGGGTGGGTCCGCCGGTGGACGGGAGGTCGGTCGACCCACCGGACGGGTTGTCGGGCGGCACCGCCGGCGAGATCACCTGCTCGGGTGGGCCGACATCGACCGACCCGATGTCGTTGATCGCGGTGATCGCGGCCCCGGCCGACGGGGCGCTGGCCGCGCCGATCCCGATGTACACGGCGGTCGAGCTCTCGGAGATCACTCGCACCGACAGCTTGCCCGAGTTGGTCGTGCACGAGCCGATGTCGAGCAGCACGGTGACCACGTCGGGCTCGCTGACGCTGTCCTCTTGCAGCAACCCGCGTAGCCGGTAGCCGCCGGCGTCACCAGCCGCCGATCCGCCGCCGCCGCCGCTGCCGTCGTTGGCCAGCACCGCGGCTACCCCGCCGACGAGGACGACGGACGCGGCGACCGCGACCGAGGCGACCACCGGGCGGCTGCGCCGCGCCGCGCGGGCGACCGCGCGAGCGAGCGGCGGCGCTTCCACCACGGGTTGCCGGGCCGCGTCGGCCCGCAGTCGGCGCTCGAGGTCGTCAGGCATTGCGGTAGTCCTCTCCGAGCTGGGAGCGAAGGCGGCCGCGGGCGTCGGACAGGGTCGACTTGACCGTGCCGGCGCTGCAGCGCAGCACCTCGGCGATGTCGGCCACCGGCAGGCCGAGGTAGTAGTGCAGCTCGATCGCGGCCCGCTGCCGGCTGGTCAGCCGGGCCAGGGCGCGGGCGAGATCGACGTCGGCCGGCCGGTCGTCGACCGGACGGTCCTCGAGTTCCTGCTCGCGCCGAGTCCAGAGCCGGCGATGCCCTTTGCGGGCCTGGTCGGCCACCACGGCGAGCAGCCAGTTGCGGGCCGTCCCGCGCGAGTCGTCGTACTGGCTGCGCTTGCGCCAGGCCGAGCCGAGGGCCTCTTGCAGGACGTCCTCCCATTCGCCCGACGGGGCGAGCCGGCGGGCGAGGCGGGCCATGAGCTCCCAGTGCGGCGCGACGAAGCGGGTGAATTCACCCTGGGCCGACGTCATGACCGCGACCGGCGCGAGAAGTCCCTCCACACTCCGATCTACCCGGCCCGGTGCAGTTCGGTTGGGTCAGGTCGCGCGTTGGTCTTGCAGGGCGGCGTCCTTGGCCTGCGCGGTCGCGGCGAGCTCGGCCTGGAACGCGGCCATCCGACCGGCGAGGTCGGCGTCGCCCGTGGCCAGGATCCGCACCGCGAGCAGACCCGCGTTTCGAGCGCCGCCGATCGACACGGTGGCCACCGGCACTCCGGCCGGCATCTGCACGATCGAGAGCAGCGAATCCAGACCGTCGAGGTACTTCAGGGGCACCGGTACGCCGATGACCGGCAGCGTCGTGAGCGAGGCGACCATTCCCGGTAGGTGCGCGGCGCCGCCGGCCCCGGCGATGATCACCTTGAGGCCGCGGCCGGCCGCCTGCTGCGCGTACTCCGCCATCCCCAGCGGGGTGCGGTGTGCCGACACGACCCGCACCTCGTGCGGGACGTCGAACTCGGCCAGGGCCGCGGCCGCAGCGCCCATGACGTCGTAGTCGGAGTCGCTGCCCATGATCACGCCGACAACTGGTGCGCTCATCGCGTCGAAGTTCCGTTCATGAGGTAGTCGGCCGCGGCGGTCGCGCGCTCACGCACCGCGGCGAGGTCGTCGCCGAGCGCGGTCACGTGGCCGACCTTGCGGCCCGGGCGGAACTGCTTGCCGTACAGATGGATCTTGACGTCCGGCCAGTGCGCCATCATGTGGTGGATCCGCTCGTCGATGCCCTTGGGCACGACGTCCTCGGCGCCGCCCAGCAGGTTGGCCATCACCACGACCGGGGCGGCCGGGGCCGTCGAGCCCAGCGGGTAGTCGAGTACGGCACGTAGATGCTGCTCGAACTGCGAGGTGCGGGCGCCTTCGATCGTCCAGTGCGCCGAATTGTGCGGGCGCATCGCGAGCTCGTTCACGAGCAATCCGTCGGCCGTCTCGAACAGCTCGACCGCCAGCACTCCGGTGACCCCGAGCTCAGCCGCGATGCGCAGGGCCAGGGCCTCGGCCTGCTCGGCCCGCTCGTCGTCGAGATCGGGGGCCGGGGCGATCACCTGCACGCAGATGCCCTCGCGCTGCACGGTCTCGACCACGGGCCAGGACGCGCCCTGGCCGAAGGGTGAGCGGGCGACGACGGCCGCGAGTTCGCGCACGATCGCCACCCGTTCCTCCGCGATCAGCGTCGTGCCCGAGGCGAGGACGTCGGCGGCCGCGTCGGCCGTGCCGACGACCCAGACCCCCTTGCCGTCGTAGCCGCCGGTGCTCGCCTTGAGCACGAGCGGCCAGCCGACCTCGGCCCCGAACGCCGCCAGGTCGGCGGCGTCGCGCACCGGAGCCCAGCGCGGGCCGGGCACGCCCATCGCGCCGAGGCGCTCGCGCATGGCCTGCTTGTCCTGTGCGTAGCGCAGGGCATCGGCCCCCGGCTGGACGCTCACGCCGTCCGCGGCCAGTGCGGCGATGTGCGAGTTGGGCACGTGCTCGTGATCGAAGGTGATCACGTCGCAGCCCCGGGCGAAGGCCCGCAGATCGGGCAGCGAGCGGTAGTCGCCGATCACGACGTCGGCGCCCACCAGCGCCGCCCCGTCGTCCGGGGACTCAGCGAGGATGCGCACCGACTGGCCCAGAGCGATGGCGGCTTGGTGCGTCATCCGGGCCAGCTGCCCGGCCCCCACCATGCCGACGACGGGCAGCCCGGTGCGTTCGTCCACGGTCAAAGCCTAGGGCGTCGCTGGCGGTGGACTGTGCGACGCCGGGCTGGGGTTGGTGGCGGCGGGTAATGTCCGCCGGGTCATGACCGCACTTCGCCCGTCGTCGCTTCGCGAGTATCTGCGCGTCTCGTGGCGAATCCTGGTGAAGGAATTGACGGCCTTCGGCCTGATCGGTGCGGTCGCCTTCGCCATCGACATCGGCATCTTTACCTGGCTCGCGCCGCACGGCGCGCTGAAGGCCAAGGCCGTGTCCACCGCGGTGTCGACGACCTTCGCCTACTTCGGCAACCGCCACCTGTCGTTCTCACACCGGGCCCGCACCAGCATCGGCCGCGAGACGTCGTTCTTCTTCGGCATCAACCTGATCACCCTGATCTTCTCCGAGCTGATCATCGCGCTGTTCGTCTATGGCTTCGACTACGGGCACGCCAGCACGATGGTGTTCGCCGTCAACATCGTCACGATCGGGATCGGCACGCTGTTCCGGTTCTGGGCCTACAAGCGGTTCGTGTTCCTGCACCCCGATCGGGTGCACTCGCGCAACGTCGATCTCGACGAGGAACTCGCCGAGTAGGCCGAGTCCCTAGTCGCCGCCGCCGATGTCGGTTTCGTAGGCCTCGTAGATCAGGTCGGCGCCCTGCTGCCGGTGCCGGATCAGGTGCCCGAGCAGCCGGGTAGCCCGCTCGCGCAGGTCGTCGACGTCATCGGGCGTCACCGGAGCGGCGCTGTCCGCCACCAGCGCGGCCAACTCAGCCGCGATGTCGGCGTGCTCGGCGGTCAACGCGTCGACGGCGTTGGTCAGTCGCAGCGCACCTTCGAGGATGGCCTGATGCAGGCCGCCGAGGCCTTCGGTGACCTCGACGTGCGCGCCGAAGTCGTCGGCCAGCATCACGAGTGACGCGTGTACCGCCTCACCCCAGACCATTGCCCGGCCGCGGGCCGGCGCCGCCAGGGCCGCCTCGAGCAGGTTCAGCGTCTCGCGCAGCTCGGCGCGGCGGACCCGCACCGCCTGCAGTTCGGCCCGGGTGGTGACGGTGGGTTCCATGGGCTACCTCTCGTCCAGGGATGTCCATCGTTGTACCCATAGGGCTGGCCGTCCACCCTCTAAATTCTGTGTATGACGGCGCTAGCGGTGTGACGGCGTCTGGCACAGGCTGTGGCCGTCGGGGCACAGGTAGTAGTCGACCCCCGGTTTGAGCGGCTCGCGTGACCGGATCCGGTAGGTGATCGCCCCGGTCCCCTGCTCCACGACGATGACGTACGGCGCGCCGAGCTGCCAGCCACCGTCGTAGCCGGCGAAGGCGTCGTTGGTTCCGGCGGCGTAGCCCTTCGTGAACGCGTCGGCGACCGCCTTGCGGTCGGCGGCCGGCAGCGCGTCACCTTCCTGCAGCGCCCGCCCCTCTTCCCGCCCCTGCACCTGGCCGACCCGCAGGCCGTCGACATAGCCGTCCAAGTGCCCGGTGCGGTAGCCCCTCTGCGCTGCTCCCGCAGTGCTCACCGACGCCCGGCCGATGAGCACGCCGACGACGGCGACCGCCGCGGCCGCGACGACCAGGAGCGCGATCAGCGTGATGCGGCGGCGCATCGAACCTCCTCGTTGATCATCGGCATGTTCGTCGCGCTGGGGGTCGGCCGGCCGACCCGACCATAGATGGCTTCCAGAGGTGTACTACGCGCGTAGTACACCTTCGGACGAGTGCTGCCCGTACACCATCCACCGGCGCGAGCCGGCTCAGCAGGCGGCGGCACGCTCGAGCAGCAGCGCCCGCTCCTGCTCGTTGCCGGTCATGGCCGCGGCCGCCTCGAACTCGACCCGGGCCTCGTCCGGACGGCCCAGCTTGACCAGCAGGTCACCACGTACCGAGGGCAGCAGGTGGTAGCCGGCCAGCGCCGGATCGGACCGGAGGTCGTCAACGAGCGCCAGCCCGGCGGCCGGCCCCTCGGCCATCGCCAGGGCCACCGCCCGGTTCAGTTCGACGATCGGCGAGCCGGTCTGCGCAGCGAGCACGGCGTACAGATCGGCGATCCGGGCCCAGTCGGTGTCGGCCGCCGCGCCGGCGCGGGCGTGGCAAGCGGCGATGGCGGCCTGCAGGGCGTACGGCCCTGTCCCGCCCAGGCTCTCGGTCCGCGCGAGCGCCCCCAATGCGTGGGTGATCAACACCCGGTCCCACCGCGTCCGGTCCTGATCGAGGAGCGTGATCGGCGACCCGTCGGCGGCCACCCGGGCCCGCAGCCGCGATGCCTGGATCTCCATGAGCGCGACCAGGCCGAAGGCCTCCGGCTCGGACGGGGCCAACCCGCACAGGATCCGGCCCAGCCGCATCGCCTCGGCACACAGCGCCGGCCGGGTCCAGGACGAGCCGGTCGTCGCGGTGTAGCCCTCGTTGAAGACCAGGTACACGACCTCGAGCACCGACGTGAGCCGCTCGGCGAGTTCGTCGCCGACCGGGATCTCGAACGGCACCCCCGCGTCGGCGAGAGACTTCTTGGCCCGGACGATCCGCTGGGCCATCGTCGGCACGGGCACGACGAAGGCCCGCGCGATCTCCTCGGTCGCGAGGCCGCCGATCATCTTGAGCGTGAGGGCCACCCGCGCATCGCGCGAGAGCACCGGGTGGCATGCGGTGAACATCAGCCGCAACACGTCATCGGATACGTGCGTCTCGATCTCGATGTCGTCCATCGGATTCTCTGTCTCGGTGAGGTCGCGACCGAGCTGCTCGACCTTGCGCTCGAGCGTCACCCGGCGCCGGATCGTGTCGACCCCGCGGCGCCGGGCGACGGCCATCAGCCAGGCTCCCGGGTTGTCCGGCACCCCGGACTCGGGCCACTGCTCGAGCGCCGCGACGAGCGCGTCCTGGGCCAAGTCCTCGGCCAGGCCGACGTCGCGCACCACACGAGCGAGGCCGGCGATGAGCCGGGCCGACTCGATCCGCCACACCGCGTCGATCGTGCGGCGGGTCGAGTCAGCCGGCGCCGGCGGGCTCAAGCGACCCTCACTGGCGCCGCGAGTCGGCCTCGTCGCGCCAGGCCTGGACGCGCTCGCGGTCCTCGGCGGTGAACTCGTCGCCGAAGTCGTCGGCGTCGTAGATCCGCCGGATCTCGACGACGCTGTCCTGGAACGGCGCGCGTTTGAGCCATTCCGTCGCCTCTTCCATCGACGCGACCTCCCAGATCCAGAAGCCGGCGACCAGTTCCTTCGTCTCGGCGAACGGGCCGTCGATGACGGTGGGCTTCTTGCCGTCGAACTGCACCCGCTTGCCCTCGGCCGATCGGGCCAGGCCCTCGCCGGCCAGCATCACGCCCGCCTTCAGCAGCTCCTCGTTGAACTGGCCCATCTCGACCAATTCATCGCGCGTGGGCATGCGGCCGGCCTCGTATTCCTCGGTCCCCTTCACCAGCACCACGACTCGCATCGCACTCTCCTTCGTCTCGCGCCAGGACCGGTCGGGCGACCGAGTCCACCCTGGCTCATGAGTGCGTCGGTCAGCCAGTCCCGCATTCGACAATCTGAGCACGGACAGTTTCAAGATCTTTCCCGTGGTGGACAGATCCTCCAAATGGGTACGGTCCCGCGCATGGCCGTTGAACAGCTGACCGACAGCCTCTACCGGCTGTTGTTGGGCCGATTCCAGGCCTATCTGTGGCGCGACGCCGATGGCGTGACCCTTGTCGACACCGGCGCGGCCGACGCCGGGGCCGACATCGCGGCGGCGTTGGACGAGCTCGGCCTCGAGCCCCCGGACATCGATCGGGTGGTACTCACCCACTTTCACGACGACCACGTCGGTGCGGCGGCCGAGGTGCGGGAGTGGGGCGAGATCGAGATCGTGGCGCACGCGGCCGACGCCCCGATCATCCGCGGTGAGGTCGCCGGGCCGATGCCCAACCTCGCCGAGGACGAACTCGCGCTGCAGGAACACACGGCCGTCGGCCTGCCGCCGGCCCCGCCGGTCGAGGTCGATCTCGAGGTCGCCGACGGCGACGTCCTCGACTTCGGCGGCGGCGCCCACGTGGTGGCCGCCCCCGGGCACACCGACGGCAGCATCGCCCTGCACCTGCCCCAGCACGGCGTGCTCTTCACCGGCGATGCGGTTGCCGAGCACCTGGGCCAAGTGTTGCCCGGCGGATTCAACCTCGACAACGCGCAGACCGCGCAGTCCCTGCGCCGGCTGGCCGATCTCGACGCGCAGGTCGCCGCGGTCGGACACGGCCAGCCCGTCCTGCGCGCCGCGCAGTCGCGGCTGCGCGAGGCCGCAACGTCGCTCGAGTGAACGCGATCACGCCCGCCGTGCCCGCCGCGCGGTCCGCCAGACGATCTTGAGCCCGGACCAGTCGTGATCGATCGCCGCGACCTTCACGTCGACCAGCCCGAGCGGAAGGACGGCGGCGCGGATCGCGTTATCCGTGACGGTGCTCAGGTGCCCCGCCGCCCGACGCGGCCAGGCGATCCAGAGCGCTCCGCTCGGGAAGATCCGCTCACCGGAGGCGGCCACGGCGTCGGCGTCCAGGTCGGCCACATCGCTGACGAACCAGAGCAGGACGTCGGCCGGCCCGCCGCCGGCATCGACGGTGGGCGGCGGATCGATCAGCGACCAGCCGGGCGGGGCGGCCTGCAGGGCCAGGCGTGATCCGGGCGTGATGCCGAGCTTGCGGGTCTGCGGGGTACCCGAGTAGCCATCAGCACCGGTCATGCGGTCATCCGATCGCGCACGCAAGTCGCCGAAGCGGCGACGCGTCCGATGCACGCCGCTCGGCCCATCCGCCCCGAGGGGTCGAGACCGGGCCGAACGCCAGGATCAGCACACCGGCGGCCACCGCTCCGACGGCTTGCGCCCCGCACGCTAGCAACCGCTTTACCCGCCCGCCAAGCCCCCCGCGCGGGGCATGCGGTGGTCCGTCCCAAACGTCGGATCACGGGCTGATGGCGTCGATTGCGCGGTATATCCGCTGCTCGCTGACCGGTCGGGCGGTGCCCAGTTGCTGCGCCCAGAGGCTCACCCGCAGTTCCTCGAGCGAGCGGGCGATGTCGAGCACGTCGGGCGCGGCGGCGCGTCCGGTCGGAAGCGCCCGCACCAGCTCGAGGTAGGCGTCCTGCACCGCGTGCACCCGCAGCATCCGGCCGCGGTCGATCTCGACGTCGCGCGGCAGCCGCTCGAGGCGACGGCCGATGGCGGTGACGTACCGGGCCAGGTCGGCGAGGTGAGCCGATCCGGTCACGGTGACGAAGCCCCGCGGCAGCAGCCGGGCGAACTGCGCCCGGATGTCAACGATCGCCGCCGCCTGGGCCGGTGGCGGGTCGGCCGGCAGCGCCAGCCGCACCTCGTGCGCCGCGGCCAGAACGCGCTCGACCCGGCCCACTATTGCGATCGTCGTCGCGACGAGTTCGGACGCGACCCGTCCCCGCACGGCCTCGAACTCGGCGCGGGTCCACACCGGGGCGTCAACCAGCGCGTCGACCGCAGCGTCGGCGCAGTCGTCGAGCAGCGCCGCGAGCGAACCGTCCGGACTCGCGCCGAGCACGAGTCGGGCCCGGGTCGAGAGCGACCGCTCCACCGCCTTGGCCGGCGACGGCAGTGTGAGGCGAAGGAGCCGCCGGGTGCCGGCCCGCATGGCCGGCGCCTGCTCGGCCGCCGTCGAGAAGATCCGCACGTCGACGGCCGCCCCGGCGTCGACGAGGGCCGGGAAACCGCGGACGGTGTGGTCGCCGCGACGGCGCTCGAGCTGTCGCGGCAGCCCGTCCAGATCGGCCGGCCACGCCCGCAAGCCAGTGCGCTCGTACTCGCCGGCCACCGCCGCCGCGACGGCGGCGCGGATCGGCGCGGCGAGCTGCTCCTGCAATGCTTCCAGGTCCTTCCCGCGCGCCACCTCGCGGCCGTCGGCCGCGACCACGGCGAAGGTCACCCGCAGGTGCGCCGGGATCTTGTCGACGTCGAACGCGTCGAGCGGCACCAGCACGCCGGTGCGCCGGTGCAGTTCGCGCTGCACCCCGTCGAGCAGCGGTTCCTGGCCGGGTTCCAGTGCGGCGAGCACCGCCCGGGCGGTATCCGGGGCGGGAACGAAGTTGCGCCGCAGGTCCTTGGGCAGCGAGCGGATCAGCGCGGTGACCAGCTCTTCGCGCAGCGCCGGCACCTGCCAGGCGAACTCGTCGCCGCCGAGCCGGGCCAGCACGTCGACCGGCACGTGCACGG
Organism: uncultured Actinomycetota bacterium; assembly: GCA_963764485.1. Taxonomy (GTDB): domain Bacteria; phylum Actinomycetota; class Actinomycetes; order Mycobacteriales; family Jatrophihabitantaceae; genus Jatrophihabitans. The sequence goes on from CAVXSM010000001.1 coordinate 1,763,637, forward strand.
TCACCCCGTCGTCGTCGGCGCCGGGTTCGAAGCGGTAACTCACCGGCAGGGCGAGATCGCCGGCCGTCCACGTGTCCGGGCTGTCCGCGTCGGGGTCCGGATGCCGCAACAGATCATCGCGGGTGAGCGAGAGCAGCTGCGGCGTCGCCCGCCGGGCCTGCTTCCACCACGCGTCGAAATGCCGGGCCGATGCGATTTCGGCCGGCACCCGGGCTTCGTAGAACGCGTAGATCTCGTCGTCGTCGGCCAGCAGGTCGCGGCGCCGGGCCCGCTCCTCGATCTCCTCGAGTTCGGCCCGCAGAGCCAGGTTGTCGCGGAAGAAGTGATGGCGCGTCGACCAATCCCCCTCGACGAGCGCGTGCCGGATGAACAGCTCGCGCGATTCCTCGGGCTCGATCGAGGCGTAGCCGACACGTCGACGCGGGATGAGCGGCAGGCCGAACAGGGTCACCCGCTCGTAGGCCATCGCCGCGCCGCGCTCGCCGTCCCAGTGCGGCTCGCTGTACGTCCGTTGCACCAGGTCGCCGGCCACCCGTTCGACCGTTTCGGGATCAACGCGGGCGGCGATCCGGCCGTAGAGCCGGCTGGTCTCGACCAGGTCGGCGACGACGATCCAGCGCGGCGGCCGCTTGGTCAGCACCGAGCCCGGCGCCAGCACGAAGCGGGAGTTCCGGGCGCCGGCGTAGTCGCGCGAGTCCCCCTCGCGCAGGCCGACGTGCGAAAGCAGGCCGGCGAGCAGCGCGGCGTGGACGCGTTCGGGCGGGGCGGGCTCGTCCGACTCGACGATGTCGAGCCCCTTGGCGATCGTCCGCAACTGCCCGACGAGGTCCTGCCACTCGCGCACCCGCAGGTAGTGCAGGAACTCCTCCCGGCACATCCGGCGGAACTGGTTGCCGGAGCGCTCGCGCCGCTGCTCGCGCAGGTAGCGCCACAGGTTGAAGAACGAGACGAAGTCCGAGTGCTCGTCGGCGAAGCGGGCGTGCTTCTGCTTGGCCGCGCCCTCGTGTTCGGCCGGGCGTTCGCGTGGGTCCGGTATCGAGAGCGCGGCGGCCAGCACGAGCACCTCGCGCACGCAGTTCTCCTGGTCGGCCTGCAGGATCATCCGCCCGATGCGCGGGTCGACCGGCAGCTGGGCGAGCCGCCGCCCGGTGGCGGTGATGGCGCCGGCGGCGTCGAACGCTCCGAGTTCCTGCAGCAGCGTCACGCCGTCGCGGATACTGCGCCGATCGGGCGGATCGAGGAATGGGAAGTCCTCGACCGGCCCCAACTTCAGCGCGGCCATCTGCAGGATCACCGCCGCGAGATTCGTCCGCAGGATCTCCGGATCGGTGTAGCGCGGGCGGCTCTCGAAGTCCGGCTGCGAGTAGAGGCGGATCGCGATTCCGTCGGCCACCCGCCCGCATCGGCCGGCCCGCTGCGCGGCCGAGGCTTGCGAGATGGGCTCGATCGGCAGCCGCTGCACCTTGGTCCGGCGGCTGTAGCGCGAGATCCGCGCGGTACCGGGGTCGATCACGTAGTGGACCCCGGGCACGGTCAGAGACGTCTCGGCCACGTTGGTGGCGAGCACGACCCGTCGACCGGTGTGCGGTTCGAAGACGCGCTGCTGCTCGGCGGTGGACAGCCGGGCGTACAGCGGCAGCACCTCGGTGTTGCGCAGGTCGCGCAGGGCCTCGGCGGTATCCCGGATCTCGCGCTCGCCGGACAGGAAGACCAGCACGTCGCCGGGCGGCTCGGCCTCGAGCTCGCGAATCGCATCGACGATCGCCTCGGTCTGATCGCGGACCGCCACGCGGTGGGTCACGTCGTGATCGGGATCGTCCGGGTCGTCGTCGTCCGCGGTCGGTGCGTCGGGTTCGAGCGGGCGATAGCGGATCTCGACCGGAAAGGTGCGGCCGGACACCTCGACGATCGGCGCCGCACCGAAGTGATCGGCGAACCGCTGCGGTTCGATCGTGGCCGAGGTGATGATCAGCTTCAGGTCGGGCCGCCGGGGCAGCAGCTCGCGCAGGTAACCGAGCAGGAAGTCGATGTTGAGGCTGCGCTCGTGCGCCTCGTCCAGGATCAGCGTGTCGTAGCTCAGCAGCCGTCGGTCGCGCTGGATCTCGGCCAGCAGGATGCCGTCGGTCATCAGCTTCACCAGCGTGCGATCACTGGCCTGATCGGTGAACCGGACGGTGTAGCCCACCGCGTCGCCGAGCGGGACGTGCAGCTCGTCGGCGATGCGCTGGGCGACGGTGCGGGCGGCCAGGCGCCGCGGCTGGGTGTGCCCGATCATGCCGCTGATCCCGCGCCCCAGCTCGAGGCAGATCTTGGGCAGCTGCGTGGTCTTGCCCGACCCGGTCTCGCCCGCGACGACGACCACCTGGTGATCGCGGATCGCGGCGGCGATGTCGGCGCGGCGCTCGGTGACCGGCAGGTCGGGATAGGTGATCGTCGGGACGGCCGCCGTGCGCGCCGCGATCAGCTGCTCGGACGGGCGGGGCACCCGGGCAACGATAGGCGGCGCCGGCGCGGAGCTAGCGCTGGCCGGCGTAAGCGACGAGCCGCTCGGCCAGCGCGGCCGGCCGGCTCTTCGCAATGAGATGGCCGCCGTCGATCTCCTCGATGTGCACGCGGGCGCCGAGCCGTTCCTCGGCCACGCGCCGCTGAAAGGCGGCGGGAAAGAAGCGGTCGTCACGACCGATGAGCACCCGCAACGGGACGTCGGGCCAGCGCTCGAACTCGCAGCGCTGCCCGAACGGGGTGTCGGCGGGCCCGCGCTCCGGGTGCTCGTACATCCGAGCTTTCACCGCAGCTGGGATGTCGTGCAGGAAATGCCGTTCGAGGTCGAACACGGGATCGCGCCCGGCGGCCTCGTCGGCGGCGCGGCGAGCGGCGCCGGATCCGGTGGCGTCCCACCACGCGCCCGGCATCTCGCCCGGCTGCGGGATCATCGCGTTGACCAGCACGATCATCGTGACCGCTTCGTGCCGGCCCACGACCGGGGCGATGAAGCCGGCGAGGGACTGCGCGACGAGCACGAGGTCGGGGTCGCCGGTAGCGGCCTTGTCGATCACCGCTTCGGTGATCGCGTTGTATTCGGGCAGGCCCAGGCGCGGATCGTCCTGCTCGATGTCGACCGCGACGCCGTCGTGGCCGAGGCGGCGCAGCTCGGGGATCAACTCGTCCCAGTACGCGGCGTCGCCGCCGGCGCCGGGGATCAGCACGAACGTCGTCATGGTCCTAAGTTAGGACCATGACTCCTGAAACACAAGCACTATTCCTGAATCAGGAGTAGGGTCCGAACATGCCGACCAGCAAACGGCGCTACGCCGATCCCTGCGGTATCGCCCGGGCGCTGGACGTCGTCGGCGAACGCTGGTCGCTGCTCGTAGTCCGCGAGCTGCTGCTGGGGCCGCGCCGGTTCGGGCAGCTGCGCGACGGCCTGCCGGACATCAGCCCGAACGTGTTGGCCCAGCGCTTGCGCGAGCTCGAGGCCCACGGGGTGGTGCGTCGATTCACCCTCGAGCCGCCGGCCAGCCTCGCCGTCTACGAGCTCACCGAACGCGGCCGCGCGCTCGAACCGATCCTGCTCGAGCTCGGCCGGTGGGGCAGCGCAACCCCGCGTATCACCGGCCGCGAGATGAGCGTCGCTTCGATGTTGATTGCGCTGGAGACGATGTTCGATCCCCACACGGATACCGATGCGACGTACGGCCTCGACCTCGGCAGCGAGCAGTTCACCGTCCGGATCCACGATCACCGCCTCGAGGTCAGCCGCGGCCGGCCGGACTCTGCGCTCGCCCGGATCGACACCGATGTCACCACGCTGCGAATGGTCGTGTTCCTCGGGACCGGTGTGCGGGCCGCCGAGCACGCCGGGGCCCTGACCATCGCCGGCGACCGGCGGGCCGCGGCCCGGTTCCCGTCGTTCTTCCGAACACCTGTCGCCGCGACCGGCTGATCGCGGGAGGGGAGGCCGGCGCCGGAGCGGCGTCAGGTCACCGGGAAGATCCGGGCCGTCACCAGGCGGCCGCCCTCGATGATCAACTCAGCCATCGTCCCGTGCGGCTGGCGCCGGCGGTCGGTGGGTGAGCCCGGATTGACGATGCGCTGGCCGTCATGCGTCTCGTCCATCGGGATGTGCGAGTGACCGAAGACGACCAGCGCGGCGTCGGGGAACATCCGCCGCAGCCGGGCCGGTCGACCCTGGGCCGCGCCGCTGTCGTGGATCATCGCGATGGCGAGCCCGTCCAGCCGGAGCTGCAGCGTCTCCGGTGCGCCCCAGGCGGCGACATCGCCGCCGTCGTTGTTGCCGAGGACGGCGTGTACCGGGGCCCAGGAGGCGAGCTCATCGAGCGTCTCGGCGGTGCAGACATCGCCGGCGTGCAGGATGGCGTCGGCCCCGTCGAGGACCGCGGCCACGGCCGGCGGGCAGCGCTTCCAGCGGGAGGGCGAATGGGTGTCGGACAGGACGGCGACTCGCATATCGGACAGTGTGGCCGACACGCCGTTCCCGCTTGACGGTTTCGAACACCTGTTCGACCATGGACAGATGCTCGACGTGGCGATCCGCAAGCCGGACGGTAGTACCGCCGTCGACTGGCAGCACGTCGGGCTACGGACGGTCCCACCCCTTCCGGTCGCGCCGGCCCTGGCCTCGCTGCTGCCCGGGGGGTTGCGCCGGGGCAGCACGGTCAGCGTCAGCGGATCGGTCTCGCTGCTGCTCGCCCTGCTGGGTGCGGCCTCGGCCGACGGTGCCTGGTGCGCGCTGGTCGGCTTCCCCCGCATCAGCGCCGAGGCGGCCAGTGGCTACGGCATCGATCTCGCCCGGCTCGCGCTGGTCCCGGTGCCGGGCGAGGGGTGGACGACGGCGGTCGGGGCCCTGCTCGACGCAGTGGACATCGTGGCCGCCCGCCCGCCCCGCGGCCGGGGTTCGGCCGGAATCGCCCCGGGTGACGTGCGACGCCTGGCGGCCCGGGCCCGCAGCAAGGACGCCGTGCTCGTCCCCTACGTCACCGCGGCGGCCTGGCCCGGCGCCGACGTCCGACTGCACGCGCGCGAGGCCGCCTGGTCGGGCATCGGCGCCGGCACTGGTCGGCTGCGGGCCCGGCAGGTCGAGGTCACCTCGACCGGACGGGGCTCCGCGGCGCGGCCGACCAGCGCGAACCTCTGGCTGCCCGCCGCCGACGGCAGCGTCGAGCAGTCCGCGCCGCTCGCCTCCGTCATCGACCTCGCCGGCTAAGGCATGAAACCCGCGCCGCCGGACCCCTCCGCCCCCTTCGCCCAGTTGACTGGTGCGTTTTCCGCTGACTGGCGCGATATAACGCACCAGTCAGCTGATATCGCACCACTCAACCGACGTAGTGGCTCGCGCGAAGAGCCCGCCGCCGATTCCCGGCGGATATCAGTGTGGTGCCCGGACTGGCCGGTCACGACGGCGCGGATCGAGGCCGGGCTGGCGATCGACGCGCCGCTCGCGGTCGTCACGGCCAACCGGGTGATCGCCTGCTCGCACGCGGCCCGCGAGAGCGGGGTCAGGCGCGGCCTGCGCCGCCGCGAGGCGCAGGCGCACTGCCCGCAACTGATCGTCCTGCCGCGCGACGAGGCCGCCGAGTCGCGGGTGTTCGAACCGGTGGTCGGTGCTCTCGAGGCGATCGCCCCGGGGGTCGAGATCACCCGTCCGGGTCTCGCGGCCATCGCGGTCCGCGGCCCCACCCGCTACTTCGGCGGCGAGACCGGCGTGCTGCACGCGCTGTCGCGCGGGGTGGGCGGCATCCCCGCGCTGGGCGGTGCCGACCTGCTGATCGGCATCGCCGACGGCGCGTTCGCGGCCGAGCAGGCGGCCCGCCGCGGCCTGATCGTCGATCCGGGCGACTCCCCCGCGTTCCTCGCCGGGCTGCCGATCGAGACGCTCGACCCGTCCGGCACCTCGCCGCTCATCGATCTGCTGCGCCGGCTCGGGATCCGCACCCTCGGGGCATTCGCCGCGCTACCGCCCCGCGACGTGCTGGCCCGCTTCGGGCCGGACGGCGCGTGGGCCCATCGCGAGGCTGGTGGGCGTGATGAGCGACCGGTGGCCGGGCGCCGGGCGCCGGTCGAGTTCGCGGTCACGCTCGACCTCGAACCCCCGGTCGACCGCGTCGACACGATCACCTTCTCGGCCCGCGGGATCGCCGAGCAGTTCGTCCTCGATCTCGCCGGGCACGGTCTGGCCTGCACCTGCCTCGAATTGCAGGCGCTGAGTGAGAACGGCGAGGAGACGGTACGGCGCTGGCGGCACGCCGGGGTGCTCTCGACCGTCGACGTCCTCGACCGGGTCCGCTGGCAGCTCGAGGGCTGGCTGTCCGGGGCAGGACGGCCCACGGGGGGCATCGTCCGGGTGCGGCTCGTCCCGGTCGAGGTGGTGCCCACCGGGGCGCACCAGCAGGCGTTGTGGGGCGGATCCGGCGCCGGCGACGAGCGGGCCGCCCGGGCCCTGGCCCGGGTGCAGACGCTGCTCGGGCACGGCTCGGTGCTGAGCGCGGTGCTCGACGGCGGCCGCGATCCCGGGCAGCGCACCCGGCTCGTGCCGTGGGGGGACGAGCCGACCCCGCTGCGCTCACCCGAGCAGCCCTGGCCAGGGCAGCTGCCGGCGCCGGCGCCGTCGGTGCTGCTCGATCCGCCCCGACCGGCGCAGTTGCTCGACACCGCCCGGCGGCCGGTGATCGTCACCGAGCGCGGGGTGATGCCGGCACCCCCGGCGCTGTTCGGCATGGACGGCGCCGAGCTCGCGGCCGTCGCGTCCTGGGCCGGGCCGTGGCCGGTGGACGAACGCTGGTGGAGCGCCGAATCGGCCCGGCGGGTGGTCCGCTGCCAGATCGTCGACGTCCGCGGCCGGGCCTATCTCGTCACCGGGACGATGACCGACCAACCGCGCTGGCAGGTCGACGCCGTCTACGACTGATCCCGACCGGGACAATGGCCGAGTGACGGGCACCGAGCTGCAGGCCGACTGCGCGAACTGCTTCGGGCTGTGCTGCGTCGCGCTGCCCTTCACCCGCTCGGCCGACTTCGCCTTCGACAAGCCGGCTGGCGTGCCGTGCCGCAATCTGCAGCCCGGATTCGGCTGCGGCATCCACGATCGGCTGCGCCCGTCCGGCTTCGCCGGTTGCACCGTCTACGACTGCTTCGGCGCGGGCCAGCGCATCGCCCAGGTGACCTTCGGTGGACGGGACTGGCGAGCGCACCCGGAGCTGGCCGCGCCGATGTTCGAGGCGTTCAGCGTGCTGCGGCAATTGCACGAGATGCTCGCCTACCTGACCGAGGCGCTCGCCTGGCCCGACGCCGCGCCCCTGCGCGCCGAGTTGCGCGAAGCACTCGGGGCCACCGAGCAGGCTGCGGCCGGCGATGCCGCCGCGCTGACCGGGCTCGATGTCAACGCCGTGCGGGTCGAGGTCGCCCCGCTGCTGCGCGCGGCCAGCGCGCTCGTCCGCGGCGCCGGCGCCGACCGGGCTGTAGCCGACCGCTCCGGCGCCGACCGCGCCGGCGCCGATCTCGCCGGAGCCGATCTCGCCGGAGCCGACTTGCGGGCCACCGACCTGCGCCGCGCCGACCTGCGCGGCGCGTGCCTCATCGCCGCCGACCTGCGCGGCCTCGAGCTGGCTCGGACCGATCTGCTCGGCGCCGACCTGCGCGACGCCGACGCCCGCGGCGCCGACCTCACCGAGGCGCTCTACCTCACCCAGCCGCAGCTCAGCGCCACCCGCGGCGACGCGGCCACCGCGATCCCGGCCAACCTGCGCCGGCCACTGCACTGGCCGGGACCGATCGGTTCCGACTCCTAGCCACGCGCCGCGCAGGTACGCAGGAACTCTTCGACCGAGATCGGCGGACGGCCGAGGAAGCGCTGCGCGTCGGCGGCCGGGTAGTGCTCCTGCACGCCGGCGAGCAGCGCCTGCGTGGCCAGCAGATTGGCCGCCACCGGACTGCCGCGGCGGGCCAGCGCCGAGGCCCAGCGCAACGGCGCGACGGGCAGTCGCAGCGGGCGCACGCGGCGCTTCAGGACGGCGCCGTGCAGGGCGGCCACGTCGCGCCAGCTGAGCGTCTCGGGGCCGCCGACAAGGATCTCGGCCGGCAGGTCGTCGGGCGTCCCCGCAGCGGCCGCCAGCACCCCGGCCACATCGCCGACCGCCACGAAGGCGTGCCCGGCCCGCCCATCCCCCGGCAGCAGCGCGACGCCGAAGCGGTCGAGCGTGCGCTGCATCGTCGCGCCGACGAGGCGGGCCAGCCAGAAGCCGCGGTCGAGCGTCGCCTGCTCGCTGCCGCGCAGGGCGAGCCGCGAGCCGACGGCGGGCAGCCACGACTCCATGAACAGCGACGCCCGCACGACGGTCAGGGGCGGACCGTCGGCGCGCAACGCCGCCTCGATCCGGGCCTTCTCGTCGAACTCGGCAGCGCCGCGGCCCATGAACTCGGTCGGCACCGAGACGAACAGGAAGCGGTGAACGCCAGCCCTGCGGGCCGCTCGACCGAGTGCGGCGTAACCCGCGATCAACGCGCTGGCGTCGGCGCGCTCGCCGCGGCGCGGCACGATCGAGTTGGCGGTGGCGATGATGGTCTCGACGCCGGCGCACGCCGCACCGAAACCGTCCGGCGCCCGTAGGTCACCGCGGATCATCCGCGCGCCGGTGCCCTCGACCACCGTCGTGTCGGTGCTGGGTCGGGCCAGGACCGTCACGTCGGTGCCGCCGTCGCGCAGCGCCCGAACGGCGGCGAAGCCGAGCTGGCCGGTGCCACCGACAACGAGAATCATCCGGCGAACCTACATTTACGTCGTGCCCACGTTGCTCGTCGTCCATCACACGACCTCACCGGCCCTGCAGGCGCTGCTCGACGCGGCGATCGAGGGGACGCGCGCGGACGGGATCGACGGCGTCGAGGTCCGCGTCCGGCCGGCGCTGGCCGCGACCCCGATCGACGTCCTCGAATGCGACGGATTCGTCCTAGGGACGCCGGCCAACATCGGCTACATGTCCGGTGCGCTCAAGCTGTTCTTCGACAACGTGTACTACCCGACGCTCACCGCGAAGCCCGGTGCGCCGTACGGCGTCTACGTCCACGGCAACAACGACACCACCGGGGCGATCCGGGCCATCGAATCGATTGCCAAGGGTATGGGCTGGGACCGGGTCCACGATCCGGTGACCGTCATCGGCGCCCCGTCGAAGGACGCCACCGAAGCGGTCTGGGAGCTCGCTGCGACCGTGGCCGCGACCGTGGCCGGAGCCTGACCGAGACGATCAGAAGGCGCCGGGCGCGACGGCACCTCGGTCGGGGCCGTGGCGGTGCGCGAACTGGCCGAGGTGTCGCGCCGCGCCGACAACCCGGCGCTGCTCGGGGCACCCCCCGACCTCGACATCGTTAGCCCTAGATTCGTCATGTGCACGAGCTGTCCCGCGCCGATGCCCGACGCATCGCAGTGCGCGCGCAGCTGCTGGACCATCCGCGTCCGACCGACCTGCTCGAGGTGGTCCGCCGGCTGACGTTGCTGCAGAACGACGCGACCGCTGCCGTCGCCCCCAACGCCGATCTCGTGATGTGGAGCCGACTCGGGTCGCGGTACTCGCCGGCCGAGCTCACCGACGCGCTGCGCGGCCAGGCCCTCGTCGAGTTCAAGGGCCTGATCCGGCCGGGCGAGGACATCGCGCTCTACCGCGCCCAAATGGCGGCCCGGCCGGGGACGGACACCGGTTGGCGCAAGGCCACGGCCGACTGGCTGCAGGCCAACGACGCGTGCCGCCGCGACATCCTCGACCGGTTGCGCGACACCGGCCCGCAGACGTCGCGGGATCTACCGGACACCTGCGTGCAGCCGTGGCGGTCGACGGGCTGGAACAACGATCGCAACGTCGCGATGATGCTCGAGATCCTGGAGGCGCGCGGCGAGGTCGCCACCGCGGGGCGACGCGGCCGCGAGCGGCTGTGGGATCTCGCCGAGCGGATCTTCCCGGACGATCCGCCAGTGCCCCTGGACGACGCGCTGCGGTTGCGCGATGACCTGCGGCTGCGGTCGCTTGGCCTCGCCCGCGCCAAGACCCAGGAGTCCCCAGTCGAGCCGCAGGACGTCCACGCGGCCGGCGAGCCGGCCGTGATCGACGGCGTCAAGGGCGAGTGGCGGGTCGACCCCGAGCAGTTGGGCCAGCCATTCCACGGGCGCACGGCGTTGCTCTCGCCGCTCGATCGGCTCGTCTTCGACCGCAAGCGGATGGCCGAGATCTTCGAGTTCGACTACCAGTTGGAGATGTACAAGCCGGCGGCCAAACGCCGCTGGGGTTACTTCGCGCTGCCGATCCTGCATGGCGATCAGCTGGTCGGGAAGGTCGACGCCACCTCCGACCGCAAGAAGGGCGTGCTGCGCGTCGACGCGATCCACCAGGACGGGCCGTTCACCGACGAACTGGCCGCCGCGGTGCGCGACGAGATCACCGATCTGGCCGAGTGGCTCGAGCTGGACCTGAACCTGCCGACTTGACGTCCGGGCGATCAGGGGCAGCGCCGGGATAGGACGCAGAACTCGTTGCCCTCCGGGTCGGCCAGGACGATCCAGCTCACCTCGCCCTGGCCTACGTCGACGCGGCGAGCGCCGAGGTCGAGCAACCGACGGACCTCGTCGTCCTGCTCCCGGTCGGTGGGGTTGACGTCGAGGTGCAGCCGGTTCTTGACGGTCTTGCCCTCGGGCACCCGGGCGAAGGCGACGGTTGGTGGCACCGGACCGGGCCGGTTCTTGCCTTCCGGCACCAGTGGGGAGCCGATCGTGACGAATCCGTCGTCGCCGTCGTCGTCCTGAATCTCGTAGTCGAGGACTGCGCACCAGAACCGGGCGAGTCTGCGGGGATCGGCGCAGTCGATGGCGAGTTCGGTGAACTTGCTGGCCATGTCAGGACCCCGTCCCAGCGGCGCGGTAGCTGTCCCGGACCTCAGGGCGCGGCTCGAAGCCGGCCGATGCGTAGGTGGCGACCCCGCCGACGTTGCTGCTCGGGGTGCAGACGATCGCGCTCGACGAGCCCAGCTCCCGAAGTGCCGCCGCCGCGGCGACGGTGATCGCCCGGCCGTAGCCGTGACCGCGATGGTCGCGGTGCACGCCCATCGGCTCGAGCAACCCCGGCTGGCCCGGGCCGGCCGACCACACGGTCACCGCCGCCACTGCATCGCCCTGGTCGTCGTACGCGACCAGGCACCGGGCGTCGGCGTACGCCGGTCCGGCCGCCATCGCGGACCAGCGCTCGTCGCTGAACGTCGACGTGTCGAACGCGGCCCGCTGCACGGCTGCGCGCACGCCGGCCTGCTCCGGCCCGATCACCTCGATCGGCACACCCGGGTCCGGCACCGGCGCGGTGAGGTCGCGGCGCAGCGGCGTCCACGGCTCGTCGGCCGTCCAACCGCGGTCGGCCAGCAGATCCCGGACCAGCGCGTCCGACGGCGATTCGACGTTCACCTTTCCGTCCGGCAGTACGCCGCGGTCCGGCGCGGTGATGTCGGCAACCAGCTGCTGCGCCAGCTCCTCGTCGCGGCGAACATCGGGCGCGATCGTCAGCCGCAGCAGCTCGGGACCGTCGAGCAGCCCAAGGGCGAGAATCCGTCCGTCCCGGCTCCAGGTGCGGACCGCCGCCGCCGCCGCCTCGGCCCCGAACCGCCAGAACCAGCCGACGTCACCCGGGTGCAGTTGCATCGGCGCCTCGTCGTGCTGCCACTCCCGCAGCACGTGGACTGCCGGGCCCAGCCCGTCGACTCCCGGGGTGCCCAACACCATCGTCATGCCGTGATCACACACCACCGCGCCCACCGTCCGCGCCTGGTTTTAATCCGCCTGGTTTTAATCTCGGCGCGATCGCACGGCCGATGTGCCAGACTCGTCGTCGCCCGTTCGAGTCGGAAGGAGGTGCGACGTTCCGTGTTGATGACCGTTACCGCGCCTCCTGGAGTCGGCTGGACGTAGCACCAGCCGGCCCGGTGTGGCGCCACCCGTGAGAGGTGGCCTCGTGCCCGTAGACAACGAAATCCAGCTCGACCGACTCGCCCGTTCGTTCGCCGCAGTGGGCGAGCTGATCGATGCGATCCAGCCCGGCCAGTGGTCCGCGCCGACCCCGTGCCTGGACTGGACCGTCCACCGCCTTGTCGAGCATCTGGTCGGCAAGAATCTCGTGTTCGCCGCGGTGCTCGCGCAGGGTCCACTGCCGCAGCGCGGTGACGGGATGTCGACCGGCCAGTTAGCCCGCGCGTACCGCGAATCGGCAGCGGTGTTGCTCGATGCGTTCGGTCAGCCCGGCGTTCTCGCTCGCTCCTACCGAGGCCCGCTCGGTACTGCTACTGGCGCGGAGCGGCTGAAGATCCGCATGTACGACCTGCTGGCCCACGGCTGGGACCTCGCCCGGGCGCTCGGACGACCGGCGGTGCTGCCCGAGGATGCCGCCGAGGAGTCACTGGCCTTCGCCCGCGCGGATGGGCGAGCAGTACGACCCGGCGGCGGCTGTTTCGGCCCGGCCCGGCCGTTCGACGACGCGGCCCCCGCAATCGTCAGGCTGGTCGCGTTCCTCGGCCGCGACGTGTAGAAAGCCCGGCACCCCCTCGGCGACCAACGACAGGACCAGCCACAATGGCCGACAACGAATCGATCGGCGCACCGCGACCATTCCGATTCGGGGTCGTCGCCCCGATCACGACTGATCTACCGGCGTGGCGAGACCAGGTGCTTCGGATCGCCGACCGCGGTTACTCGACCCTGCTCATGCCCGACGTCCAGCAGTGGCAGCCGGCGCCGGGACCCACGCTGGCGGTCGCGGCGACTCTCGCCGCCGGCCTGCGGGTGGGTACGTGGGTGTACGCGGCTCCGCTGCGCCCGCCCTGGAGCCTGGCGTGGGAAGCGCACTCACTCTCGGTGGTCACCGACGGTCGCTTCGAGATGGGCATCGGCACCGGTAGGCCCGGGATCGAGGACGAACTGCGCCAGTTGGGTCTTCCGGTGGTGACACCGGGCGAGCGGTTGGCCCAGGTGCGGGCCGCCGTCAGCTCGTTACGAGAGCTCGACGGACCGGATCTCCATACCCCGGTGGTGATGGCCGTGCGCGGCCCGAAGGCCCGGGCGCTGGCGGCCGACCTCGCCGATACCGTCACGTTCGTGGCAACGCCGGGCAGCTCGCGGGCCGAGATCGTGCAGATGGCGGCCGATTTCCGCGCGATCCGAGACGTCGAACTCGCGCTTCACGTGGCCGTGGTCGGCGACGTCGTCGCCCCGTTCATGACATCCCCCGACACCGACCCGGCCGCGCTGCATGCGGCGGACTCGTTGTTGGCCCTTCCCAGTGACCCTTCGGCGGCCGTCGAGGAAGTCCTGAGGCGACGGGAGGAGAGCGGCTTCTCCTACATCGTCATCGGCGCCAACGCCGCCGACGCGCTCGCCCCGGCCGTCGCCGAGCTCGCCGAACAGTGACGGGCTGACGTCGTCTGGCCGACGTCGTCTGGCATTATTCGAATACCTGATCTATTCTCGGGAAATGGGCTTCGACAACCCCGAGATCCCGTGGCGGGAACTCGAGCGGCGCCTGTCCGGGCGCCCGGCCCCCCTCGATCCGCACGGTGACGGCGGCGATTCGCCGGCGTGGTCGCGCAAGCGGGCCGCGTATCACGCCGACCCGCTCCCCCGACCGGTCGCGTCCGTCGCCTACGGCGAATTGCACGCCCACTCCTCCTTCAGCTTCCTCGACGGCGCGTCCGCCCCTGAGGAACTCGCCGAAGAGGCGGTGCGCCTCGGCCTGCAGTCGCTGACCCTCACCGATCACGACGGCGTCTACGGTGTCGTCCGCTTCGCCGAGGCAGCCGAGGCCCACGGCCTGGCCACCGGCTTCGGGGCCGAGCTGGCCCTCGACGTCGCCCTGCCGAGCACGCAGGCCGAGCGCTCGATCGCCGCCCGGGCCGGAGTGCCCGACCCCCCCGGCACCCATCTGCTCGCGCTGGCCCGCGATCCCGACGGCTATGCGCGGCTGTCCCGGGCGATCGGCACGGCCCATCTGCGCGGTGGCGCCAAGGGGCGGCCGGTCTACGACGATCTCGAAACCCTCGCCGCGGCCGCCGACGGGCACTGGCTGGTGCTCACCGGCTGCCGCAAGGGCGCGGTGCGTCGAGCCCTCGACCGGCACGGCGCCGGCGCCGCCCGGCATGAGCTCGACCGGCTCGTCCAGCTCTTCGGCCGCGACAACGTCGCCGTCGAGCTCACCTACGAGCTCGACCCACTGGCCGACGAGCGCTACGAGGTGCTGGCCACGCTGGCCGACGAGCTGCGGCTCACCCTCGTCGCGACCACCGCCGCGCACTACCACGGTCCACCGCGCCGGCCGCTGGCCACGGCGCTGGCCGCGGTGCGGGCCCGCAGCAGCCTCGACGAGATCGACGGATGGCTACCCGCGTGGGCCGGGCAGCACCTGCGCAGCGGCGACGAGATGGCGACCCGCTTCGCCCGCTGGCCCGACGCGGTCGCCAATGCGGCCCGGTTGGCCAAAGAGATCGCGTTCCCGCTCTCGCTGATCGCGCCCGACCTGCCGCCGTTCCCGTGCCCGCCCGGCCACGACGAGATGAGCTACCTGCGCGAGCTCACCTACCGCGGCGCCGCCGAGCGGTTCGCCGGCAAGCCGCACGAGGCCAAGGCCTACGCGATGATCGAGCATGAGCTCGAAATCATCGAAGAGCTGCACTTCCCCGGCTACTTCCTCGTCGTCTGGGAGATCGCGAAGTTCTGCCGCGACAACGCCATCCTGTGCCAGGGGCGGGGTTCGGCGGCCAACTCCGCCGTCTGTTACGCCCTGCGGATCACCGCGATCGACGCCGTCTACTACGACCTGATGTTCGAGCGCTTCCTCGCTCCCGAGCGGGGCGAGCCGCCGGACATCGACATCGACATCGAGTCCGACCGGCGCGAAGAGGTCATCCAGCACGTCTACGAGATGCACGGCCGCGAGCACGCGGCGCAGGTCGCGAACGTGATCACCTACCGGCCCAAGTCGGCGGTGCGCGACATCGCCAAGGCGCTCGGTTACTCGCCCGGCCAGCAGGACGCGTGGAGCAAAGAGATCGAGCGCGGCTACTACTGGTCCACCGAAGTTGAGCAGGACGTTGAGAGCATCCCGTCGAAGGTCGTCGAGCTCGCGGCCGAACTGCAGAACGCCCCGCGCCATCTCGGCATCCACTCCGGCGGGATGGTGATGTGCGACCGTCCGGTCATCGAGGTCTGTCCGGTCGAGTGGGGCCGGATGCCGAACCGGACGGTCCTGCAGTGGGATAAGGACGACTGCGCCGAGATCGGGCTGGTGAAGTTCGATCTGCTCGGCCTCGGCATGCTCTCGGCGATCCAGTACTGCTTCGAGTTCATCACCGCCCACCACGGCGTCACCTATGAGCTCGCGACCATCCCGCAAGAGGCGCCGTGCGTCTACGACATGCTCTGCGCCGCCGACTCGGTCGGGCGTGTTCCAGGTCGAGTCGCGCGCGCAGATGGCTACCCTGCCGCGGCTCAAGCCGCGCAACTTCTACGACCTCGCCTGCGAGGTGGCGCTGATCCGTCCGGGACCGATCCAGGGTGACTCGGTGCATCCGTTCATCCGGCGCAAGAACGGCGAGGAAGCGATCACCTACCCGCATCCGCGACTGGAAGAGCCGTTGCGGCGGACGATGGGCATCCCGCTGTTCCAGGAACAGCTGATGCAGATCGCCGTCGCCGTCGCCGACTTCTCCCCGGCCGAGGCCGATCAGCTGCGCCGCGCGATGGGCTCGAAGCGGTCGAAGGACCGCATCGACGCGCTGCGGGTGCGGCTGTTCGACGGCATGGCCGGCAACGGCATCACCGGCGCCGCGGCCGAATCGATCTACGAGAAGATCAAGGCCTTCGCCGCGTTCGGCTTCGCCGAGTCACATTCGATCAGCTTCGCGTTGCTGGTCTACGCCTCGTCCTGGCTCAAGCGGCACTATCCCGCGGCGCTCTGCGCCGCGCTGCTCAACGCCCAGCCGATGGGCTTCTACTCGCCGCAGTCGCTGATCCACGATGCGAAGCGGCACGGCATCGAGATCCGCAAGCCGTCCCTCACCCGGTCACTGGCCGAGGCTTCACTGGAGGACGCAGCCGGTCCCTCTCAATGCCCTTGTCTCGATGCCCCGCAGCCGGCGGTCCGGCTCGGGCTGTCCTCGGTACGCACCATCGGCACCGACCTGGCCGCGGCGATCGTCGCCGCTCGCGACACGGACGGGCCCTACGCCTCGATGGCCGATCTCGCCCGGCGGGTCGGGCTGTCTTCCGATCAGCTCGAGGCGCTGGCCACGTCGGGCGCATTCGACCCGCTCGGGGTCGGCCGGCGCGACGCGCTGTGGGGCGCCGGGGCCGCCGCCACCGCCCGTCCGGGACAGCTCGACGTCGTCACCTTCGACGAGACCGCGCCGCCGCAGTTGCCGGCCATGACCGGTCCCGAGCAGCTGATCGCCGACATGTGGGCCACCTCGATGACGCCGGACATCTACCCCACCGCGCTCATCCGCCCCCGTCTCGATGCACTCGGCATCGTCACCGCCCGCGGGCTGCACGCCATCGAGAACCGCACCCGGGTCACCATCGGCGGCGTCGTCACCCACCGGCAGCGGCCGGCCACCGCGCGCGGGGTCACCTTCCTCAATCTCGAGGACGAGACGGGCATGGTGAACGTGATCGTCGACGAGACGGTCTGGCAACGGCACCGGCGGGTGGCGCGGGAGTCCGGAGGGTTGCTCATCCGGGGCATGCTCGAGCACACGAGCGACGGCGTGATCAACGTCCTGGCCGAACGCATCGAGCGCCTGCATCTCGGCCTGCACACCCGATCCCGAGACTTCCGGTGAGATGGCAGCCGGCTGATGACGGCGCGCCGGCGCTGTTCGGGGTGGACGAGTTGCTCGTGCCCGAGCTCGGCACCGGGCGCATGTCCGGCCTCGAGTTCATGCACGTGCGGGCCAAGCGCGTCCTCAACCACGTCCCGACCCAGTCGCGCGCCCCCGCCAACTGGACGATCAACGTCTATCGCGGCTGCTCGCATGCCTGCCTCTACTGCTTCGCCCGGCCGACGCATGAGTATCTCGGGCTGAACGTGGGCGAGGACTTCGACCGCAAGATCGTCGTCAAGATCAACGCGGTCGACAAGCTGCGGTCCGAGCTCGCCGATCCGCACTGGCGCGGCGAGCCGGTCGCGATGGGCACCAACACCGATCCGTACCAACGCGCCGAGGCCAAGTACCGGCTCACCCGCGGCGTCATCGAAGCACTGGCCGATCACGCCAACCCGTTCTCGATCCTCACCAAGTCACCGCTGGTGACGCGCGATCTCGACGTCCTCACCGCCGCTGCCGCCACCGCCGACGTTTCCGTCAACTTCTCCATCGCGACGCTGGACGAGCGCGTCTGGCGGGCCACCGAGCCCGGCTCGCCGCACCCACAGCGGCGGGTCGAGGCGATGGCGAAACTGTCCGCCGCCGGCATCCGCACCGGTGCGCTGATGATGCCGATCCTGCCGGGCCTGAGCGACGCACCCGAGCAGTTGCGCGCAACGGTCGCGGCGATCAACGGCGCCGGCGGGCGGCTGCTCGGTATCGGCCCGCTGCATCTGCGTCCCGGCGTGCGCGAGCACTTCCTCGGCTGGCTACGGACCGCCGATCCCGACCTGCACGCCGACTATCAGCGCCGCTACGCGGCGAGCGACTACGCCCCCAGCCACTACCTGGACGAGCTGTACGTCCGCGCCGGCATCAAGCGGGGTTGACGGCGAGCGCGTCGATCAGCTCGTCGAACACCGCGCCCACCTCGGCCCGGGCAAGCTCCGGATCGGCCGCGCCGGCGACGTACAGCGCCGCCTCGTCCAACGCCCCGATCAAGACGTGGGCCAGCGGCGTCGGCGGCTGCGGGCGCAACCGGCCCACCTCGATCGCGTAGCTGAGCAGCCCGTGCACGAGCCCCATGCCGTGCCGCAGCCCGACCTCGCGCCACCGCGCCCAGCCGAGCACGGCCGGCGCCTCCACCAGCACGATGCGCTGCACCTCCGGATCGGCGCAGGCCTCCAGCCACGCGTGCGCGCCGAGCTTCATCAGCGCGATCGGGTCGGGCAGGCCGGCGTTGATCACCGCCGCATCGATGCGTTCGGTCACGTCGGTCTCGACCGCTTCGAACACCGCGGCGAACAGCTCGGTCTTGTCGGCGAACTGGTGATACATGGCGCCGCGCGTCACGCCGGCCGCCCGCACGATCGCCTCGGTGGAGACCCCGCCGAAGCCGGCCGACGCGAACAGGGGCCGCGCGGCGCGGACCAGGGCGTCCTTGGTCGCGGCCGAGCGCTCCCCTTGCGAAATCGGCTTGTCTTTCATACAGACAGTACGTATGTTAGTTGGAACACGATCCGAACCTACCGCGAGGAGCCCAGATATGCCGACCGTCGAGCTCAGCCAGGGTCAACTCCACTACCGCGTCGCCGGGCCGGACGACAGCAGCGCGGCCCCGGTGGTCTTCATCCATGGCCTGCTCGTCAACGGCGAGCTCTGGACGGGGACGGCCGAGGCGCTCGCCGCCCAGGGCATCCGGTCCTACGCCCCGGACCTGCCGCTCGGCTCGCACCCGATCGCCCTCGACGAGACCGCGGACGCCGGTCCGCACGCGGTGGCCCGGCTCATCCTCGACTTCCTCGCCGCCCTCGATCTGGACGACGTCACCCTGGTCGGCAACGACACCGGCGGCGCGCTGTGCCAGTTCGTGATCGACACCGACCACACCCGCATCGGCCGGCTGGTGCTCACCAACTGCGACGCCTTCGACGAGTTCCCACCCGCGCCGTTCGGGGCCCTTGTCAAGGCCGGCAGCCGCCCGGGCCGGCTGCGGTTCCTCATGAAGACGATGAAGCCGACCTGGCTGCGGCACTCGTTCCTCGGCTTCGGCGGCCTGGTCGCGAAGCCGCTCGACCCCGAACTGACGGCCCGCTGGACCGCCCCGGCCTGCGCCGACCGCGGCGTCGCGCGCGACGCCGCGCGCTTCATGGCCGCGATCGACAAGCACGACCTGCTCGACGTCTCGACCCGCCTGGGGGACTTCCCCAAGCCGGTGCTGCTGGTCTGGGGCGCCGCCGACCGCTTCTTCCGCATCGCCTTCGCCGAGCGGTTGCAGGCGGCATTCGCCGACGCCCGGTTGGTCCGGGTCGAAGGCGGGCGGACGTTCCTGGCCCTGGACGAACCGGAGCGCGTCGCCGACGAGATCGCCGCCTTCGTCCGCGCACCGGCCTGACGGTGCGGTGGCGCGGTCGACTCAACTGGGGCAGGCTAAGCCGGATCGACCGTGTTGCCAGAAGAGGGTGATGATGACGTGAAAATCTCCGACATCCTGCGGTACAAGGGTGCCGAGGTCGTGACCATCGCGCCGTCGGACAGCGTGGCGTCGCTCGTCGCTGCCCTCGCCGAACACAACCTCGGGGCGCTCATCGCGGTCGAGGGCGATCGCGTGGTCGGCATCGTGTCCGAGCGGGACGTCGTGCGCCGCATCGCCGAGCAGGGCGCCGCCGTCCTCGAGATCCCGGTGGCCGAGATCATGACGTCGTCGGTGCTGAGCTGCGCGAGCACGGACTCGGTCGACAGCATCGCCGAGACCATGACCCAGCGCCGGATCCGGCACATGCCGGTCATCGACGGCGACGCGCTGGCCGGCATCGTCTCGATCGGTGACGTCGTGTCCAGCCGCATCCGCCAGCTCGAGCAGGATCGCGGCCAGCTCGAGCAATACATCTCGGGTTGAGCGAAGCTGAGCTACTCTGGCTCACCTGAACTTCACACGACGCGAGAGCCACCCATGTACCAGACCCACCGGCCGATCCTGGAAGCCCTGCGCGTGCGCGGCGTCAGCCCGACGCTGCTCGCGGCGGCCGTCGACGCGGCGGACGAGTCGGGCCGCACGCTGCGCGATGTCCTGATCGACGACGGGATCGTCACCGAGATCGAGTTGGCCGAGGCGTTGGCGCAGGCCTACGGCCTGAAGACCGTCGATCTCACCGGCTATGCGATCGATGCCGCGGCCACGGCCAAGATCCCGTTCGCGCTGGCCCGCCGGCACCGCGTCCTGGGTATCTCGCTCGACGACGACGAGATCGTGGTCGCGGTCTCCGATCCCGGTGACGTGCTGGCCCTCGACGACGTACGGGCGGCCACCGGCCTGCTCGTGCGGCCGGTCGTGGTGGCCCGCGACGAGTTGCTCAAGGCGATCGAGCGGTTCCAGCGCTCGGAGAACGACCTCGACGACGTCGCGGCGAGCCTCACCGCGGACTCGTCCCCGATGTCGACCAACGCGCTCGTGTCGATCACCGAGGAAGCCCCGATCGTGCGCTACGTCAACGGCCTCATCGAGCAGGCGATCGACAACCGCGCGTCCGACCTGCATCTCGAGCCCAGCGAGGACGAACTGCGGGTGCGGTTCCGAATCGACGGGGTCCTGCACGAGATCGACACCGTGCCGAAGGCCGTCCAGTCGGCCCTCATCAGCCGGCTCAAGATCATGTCCGGCGTGGACATCAGCGAACGCCGGGTACCGCAGAACGGCCGCATCACGGTCGAGCTCAACTCCCGCCACGTCGACCTGCGGGTAGCGACCCTGCCTACCGTGTGGGGCGAGAAGATCGTCCTGCGCGTGCTCGACACCGGGGGCATCGACCTCGAGCTGAAGCGGCTCGGCTTCACCGACGCCAACTACACCCGCTTCTCCGAATCCTTCGCGAAGCCGCACGGCATGCTGCTCGTCACCGGCCCCACCGGCTCGGGCAAGTCGACGACGCTGTACTCGACGCTGACCGAGATCAGCAAGCCGGAGATCAACATCATCACGGTCGAGGACCCGGTCGAATACCGGCTGGCCGGCGTGAACCAGGTACAGGTGAACCACAAGGCCGGGCTCACCTTCGCCGAGGTGCTGCCGGCGATCCTGCGGTCGGACCCCGACGTCGTGCTGATCGGTGAGATCCGCGACCGCGTCACCGCCCAGCTGGCCGTCGAGGCCTCGCTGACCGGCCACCTCGTGCTGTCGACGCTGCACACCAACGACGCGCCTTCGGCCGTCACCCGGCTGGTCGAGATGGGCATCGAACCGTTCCTGGTCGGCTCGTCCCTCGATTGCGTGATGGCCCAACGCCTGGCCCGCCGGCTGTGCCAATGGTGCAAGGCGCCCTACGCCCCCACCCGGGCCGAGCTCGGCGCCGCCCGCTGGCCGTTCGACGAGATCGAGTCGCCGGCGCAGCTGTGGCGCGCGGTCGGCTGCCGGTCGTGCTCGAGCACCGGGTATCGCGGCCGGATCGCGCTGCACGAGGTGATGCAGGTGAGCGAGGAGATCGAGCGGCTGGCCGTCGAGCGCGCGTCCTCTCACGAGATCCAGCGCGCCGCCATCGCCGAGGGCATGGAGATGCTGCGCACCGACGGCCTGCGCAAGGCCGCGGCCGGCGAAACCACGCTCGCCGAGGTCTTGCGCGTCGCCGTGTAGGGGCGCCTGCGCGTCGACTGACCACGTTTTCCTGCCTGAGGGACGCTGAGCGCGCCCGCCAGCGTCCCCTGCGCAGGAAGACCTGATCAAACGGCCCGGAATTCGGGGGCTACGGCGCGCCCCAAAGAATCTTGAGGCAATTTCCTAACACGGATTGTATTTCCTGGTGGCCGTCTGTATGGTCCGTGTGAAGTCAAAACGGAAGTCGCCGGTTGCGGGGCCAGCGACACTCTCGCCGAAGGGCCGGACGTGGACGCTCTCTCCGCAGTATTGGATGCACCGGTCGGCGACGCGCGCAGCGAAATGCGCGAGGCGCTCGACACCATGCTCGCCGCGCTCGTCGAGTTCGGCGGCTCCGACCTGCACCTCACGGTCGACGCGCCGCCGATGATCCGGGTGCACGGCGACCTGCACCCGCTGCCGGACTACCCGCAGCTCACCGCCAACGACACCGCCCTGATCGTTCGCTCGCTGCTGAGCGACGACCAGTGGGACCGGTTCGAGACGGCGCAGGAGATCGACCTCGCCTACGACCTGCCGGGCGTCTCGCGCTTCCGGGTGAACTGCTTCCAGCAGCGCAACGCCTACGGCGTCGGTCATGCGGGCCATCCCGCACGTGATCAAGCCGTTGCACGAGCTGGGCATCCCGAGCCAGATCGCCAAGTTCGCCCGCCTGCCGCGCGGCCTGGTCCTGGTCACCGGCCCCACCGGCTCGGGCAAGACGACGACGCTGGCCAGCATGCTCGATCTCGCCAACAGTGAGCGGCGCGACCACATCATGACCATCGAGGACCCGATCGAGTTCCTGCACCACCACCGCCGTTGCGTGGTCAACCAGCGCGAGGTCGGCGTGGACACCTCCGGCTTCGCCGAGGCGCTCAAGCGGGTACTGCGCCAGGACCCCGACATCATCCTCGTCGGCGAGCTGCGCGACCTGGAGACCGTGTCGACGGCGCTGACCGCCGCCGAGACCGGCCACCTCGTCCTCGCCACCCTGCACACCCAGTCGGCCGCCCAGACGATCGACCGGGTCATCGACATCTTCCCGTCGCACCAGCAGCAGGAGATCCGGGCCCAGCTCTCGACCGCCCTGCAGGGCGTGGTCACCCAGGCTCTGGTCAAGAAGGCCGACGGCTCGGGCCGCACGGTCGTCTGCGAGATCATGTTCGCCACCGCGGCGATCCGGAACCTGATCCGCGAGGGCAAGAACCACCAGATCCCGTCCTTCATGCAGTCCTCCGGGTCCGACGGGAATGCTGACGTTCGACCAGCACCTCGCCACCCGGGTCATGGAAGGCGCGATCAGCTACGAGCAGGGCCTCGACCTCTGCCACGCACCCGAGGAATACCAGCGCCTCGCCGGACGGAAGTGATCCGGCCATGACCGCCACGATGAGCAAGACCTACGACTACGAAGCCCTCGACGCGCAGGGCAAGCGGACCAAGGGCAAGGTCGACGCCAGCACCGACGGCGCCGCCGCGACCGCGCTGCGCCAGCAGGGCATGACCCCGCTGTCGCTGTCCGAGACCGGCCGCGGGCTGCACCGCGAGCTCGAGATCCCGGGCCTGACCGGACGGGTGACGCTCAAGGACCTCGCCGTGCTGTCGCGCCAGTTCGCCACCATGACGTCGTCCGGGCTGTCACTGCTGCGCTCACTCGCGATCCTCGAGGAGCAGGCCCCCAAACCCAAGCTGCAGAAGGCGCTGCGCGACGTCCGCCGCGACATCGAATCCGGGCTGTCGCTGTCGGGTGCGATGAAGAAGCAGGACCGGGTCTTCCCACCGCTGATGATCGCCATGATCGAGGCCGGCGAGACCGGTGGCTTCCTTGACAAGGCCCTCGACCGGATCGCGATGAACTTCGAGAAGGACGCGAACCTGCGGGCCAAGATCAAGTCGGCGCTGACCTATCCGGTGATCGTGCTGTGCTTCAGCATCCTGATGGTCGTCGGCGTGCTGATCTTCATCGTCCCGGTCTTCGAGAAGATGTTCAAGCAGCTCAACGGCACGCTGCCGCTGCCGACCCAGATCCTGGTCAACGTCAGCCACCAGATGTACTGGCTGGCCCCGCTCCTCATCGCCCTCACCGTCGGGGGCACGGTCTGGTTCCGGCGCAAGCTGCGCACCGACTACGCGTGGCGGCTCGGCTTCGACCGCTTCAAGCTGCGGCTTCCGGTCTTCGGCAAGCTGTTCACCAAGGTCGCGATCAGCCGCTTCTCGCGCAACCTCGGCACCCTGCTCAACGTCGGCGTCCCGGTCATGCAGGCGCTGGACATCGTCGGCGCCACCACCGGCAACGCGGTGATCAGTGAAGCGATGAAGGACGTGCAGAAGTCGGTGCGCGACGGGCAGACGATGTCGGCCCCGCTCGCCGCCCACCCGGTCTTTCCGACGATGGTCACCCAGATGATGGAGGTCGGTGAGGAGACCGGCCAGATGAGCGCGATGCTCGACAAGGTCTCGGACTTCTACGACCACGAGGTCGAGACGGCCACCGAATCACTGACCGCGGCCATCGAGCCGATCATGGTCGTGGTGATGGGCGGCATCGTCGGCACGATGGTCGTCTGCCTCTACATGCCGATGTTCACCATCTACCAGAACATCAAGGGCGCGACGTGATGAACAAGCGCATCTACCTCATCGCCGGCAGCACCGTCGCGGCGCTCGCGCTGCTGACGGCCAGCCTGCCCGGTACCGCCGCATCGTCGACCACCGGCGCCGGCTCGTCCCACTCGGCCGCCGCCACCGTGAACTCGGCGACCTCAGGGCTGACCGTGACCAGCTCAGGCACGCTGGTCGGAATCGACCTCACGAAGCTCACCACCAACCTGATCAACCCGCTGGTGAACGGCCTCACCGCGCTGCCGACCAGCCTGGTGAACTCGCTCGTCACCGGCCTCACCGCCTCGGGGTTGTCGGCCGACAACCCGGCCAGCCAGCAGCAGCGGCCGGCGAGCGGCACCTTCCCCACCTGCGGGCACCAGGGCTGGACGAGCGCCGACTGCTACGGCCCGCTGACGCCGTCCATCTCGGCCGCACCCGTGCTGGTGCTGTCGACCGGCGCCACGCAGGGTTACGCAACCGGCGACTCGCAGGGCTACATCGCCGCCGCCCGCAGCGCCGACCCGAACGTCACCCTGCTCGGGCTGAACATCGGTGACCTCGGCGTGATGGATTCGCAGGCCAAGTGTTCGACCAGTACCTGCACCGCCACCCAGAACCTCAGCGGCGGCTCGCTGCTCAGCGGGGCGGTCACCTACACCGTCGCCGACGGCACGCTGGCGGCCAAGGTCAACGGCGTCACGCTGGCCGGCGGCTCGAAGTCCATCACCTTCGGCGGCCTGGCCACCACGGTGACGGTCAACGGCAACCTGCTCACCCTGCAGATCACGCTCGGCCTGACCCAGCTGCTAAACGCACTCGGCCTGCCCAGCCTGCTCACCTCGGTGCTCGGCATCCTCGGTCTCGGCGGGCTCAGCGACGTCGGCACCTCGGCGACGCTGACCGTCAAGATCGGCCCGGGCAAGACCGTGAACGCCTCGACCAATGCCTCGGCCTGGGGGCTCGACGTCTCGGCCGACCTCTCCGCCGTGGCCATCAAGATCAAGGGCCTGAGCCTGCTCGGCTTGCTCAACCTCGGCACCATCACCATAGCGGCGAGCGGCACAGCGCCCGACCTGTTCGATCTCAAGCTGGCCTACAGCGCGGCGACGCTCGGGAGCCTGCCCGCCGGATGGGTGCCGCCTGGCGTGATCTGACCGATCCCCACAACGGCGGCTCGTCCGCCCACACACTTCCGGTCGAACCCATGCGGCCGGATACGGGAACCGACTACCCACCGGTTTCCGGCCGGACTCCCCAGGTCCGGCAAACATCCCCCACGGAGTCCTGGAGGCTCATCATGTCCCGTAAGTCGATCTTCGAGAAGCACGCCGACATCAAGGCCAAGCGCGAGAACGGCGAGGGTGGCTTCACCCTCATCGAGCTCCTCGTCGTCGTGGTCATCATCGGCATCCTGGTCGCCATCGCCATCCCGCTGTACCTGCACTACCGGCAGGGCGCGGAGAAGGACACGGCCAAGTCGGACACCCGCAACGCCATCCCGGCGCTCGAGCAGTGCTTCACCGACAACAACAACGCGTGGAGCGGCGTCACCATGGCTCCCGTAACTGGCGTCGGTACCTCGGCGGTTCCGGTCGTGCTCACCTGTGGCGCCGGCAACACCGAGACCGTTCACGTTTCCGGCGGCAACACGATGACAATCGTCATCCCGACCGCCGACCCGAACGGCCAGTACACGGTCGCGACCGTCAACGGCGACACCGGCAAGACGTACACCTACACGAACACCACCGGTCAGACCGTCGAGAGCTGACGCTCTGAGCTGAGGACGCGAGTGGGGCGGAGTCGCCTCGGCGGCTCCGCCCCGTCTCGTTCGCGCTGGATCGTTCCCCTGCAGTCTCACCGCCGATCGCGCTGATTGGCCTGCACTCCCCAGTTCGGCCAACCGATCGACGCTTCGAAGGAGGTGTCCCATGTCCCCACGTCCAGTAGGTGCATTGTGCCACCGCCTGTCCAGAGTCACCAGAGACGGTGACGACGGATTCACCCTGGTCGAGGTCATCGTCGCCTTCGTGATCTTCATGGTCGTGGCCGGCGGCGCCACCTTCACCGTGCTCGGCGGTCTGCAGTCGTCGCGGGCCACGCACAGCCAGGTGTCGGGCACCAACGTGGCGCAGCAGGAGATCGAGCGGGCCCGCAGCATGCCCCGGGCCAGCCTCACCGCCACGCCGACCGCGACCACCACCACCGTCCTGGGCAGCGAGAAGTACACCTCGACCCGGACGATCTCCTACCTGCCCAACGGCGCCTCGTGCCCCACCGGCATCGCCACTGACGCGCCGCACAAGATCGCTGTGACGGTCACCGTCACCTGGCCGAGCAGCAAGGGCAAGACGATCCGCATGGACACGGTGCTGGCATGTTGACCCGCACTCGCCGAGTCGTGTCGCGACGAAACGACGCCGGCATCACCCTGATCGAGATGGTCATCTCGATGGTGCTCAGCCTGCTGCTCGGCACCGCCGTCATCGCCTTCTTCATCACCGCCAACAGCGCCACCCACAAGACTACCGAGGCCGAGATCAGCACGGCCGGCGCGCGCAACGCCCTGCAGTCCTGGGCCCAGCTGCTGCGCTTCGCCGATTCGCCGACCTCGCCCGGCAAGAGCGATCAGCGCATCGTGGCGCTGACCCCGACCTCGATCACGTTCCACGCCGATCTCGGCAATCGCTCCACCTGCACCACCGGCACCTGCACGGTGGCGGCGACGACGACCGTCGTCCTCGCGCTGCAGCCGGCCACCGTCGACGGCAAGTCGACGAATCAGCTCGTCCAGACCCTCACCGGGACGACGACGACGAACTCGATCCTGATCCCGAGCGGCGTGGCCAGCGTCGCGGGTTGCCTGTTCACGCCGTACGACAGCTCGGGCGTCAAGCTGCCCTGCACCGGTCTCACCAGCGCCGGCCTGGCCACCGTGGTCCGCATTGACCTGGCCTTCGCGATGACGCCGACGATTGGCCCGGCGCAGACGTTCCAGACCAGCGCCTCGATCACTGGAGCGACGTCATGATCCGGCTCGAGCGCGCCACGCGGGGCCGCCTCGACGCGGTGCGGAAGACCGGTCGCGGCGAGAGCGGATATGCCCTGCTCCTCGTCATGTTCGTGACGGTGCTGGTCCTGATCGGGACGGCGTCCATGTTGACCGTGACGATCAGCAACATCGCGCCGGCCCGGCACAGCCAGGACTCCGACGCCGCGACGGCCGCGGCCGAGGCTGGCATCCAGGACTACGTCGCCCACCTGAACGCCTACTGCCTGTCGTACAGCATTCAGACCTGCCCGTGGTTGACGTCGCAGCAGTCGACCGCGATCACGGCCACGATCGGCACCGAGTCCTACTCCGCCGCCGCGCAGAGCTGGCACGACTACCTCACCGCCAACGGCGGGACGCTGCGCATCACCTCGACCGGCACCTCGCCCACCGGCACGACGAAACAGGTCAGCAAAACGCTGGTCGCCGACATCTCCAGCACCCCCAGCCCGCTGTCGTTCAACTACTTCTCCGACTACGAGACGCTGGGTAAGACGTTCCTCGACAACTACTACGGCGCGCGGACGATCACCATCTCGGACTCGACCGAGGCCGACGCCGCGGGCGTCCCGTCCGGCACCAAGGTCGTCTGGAGCGGGACGGGACTGACTTCGGCCGGCTACAGCGACGACGTCTGCGAGAAGCTCTACTACGACGACGCGAGCAACGCCGGCACACTCGGCCGGTACACGGTCGAGCAGAACCGGCCGTCGCTCGACAGTGGCACCGACTTCGCCGAGAACGGCAGCACCGCTACCCCGACCCAGCAGCTGGTCGGCGCCTCGACCGCCGTCACCCGCTACGCACCGTGCGAGGTCACGTTCAGCAAGGGCATGACCTTCACCGGGCCGGTCTACAGCCACGACGCGCTCTACCTGAGCAACGGCGAGTGGGGCAGCACGAGCGGACCGGCCTTCCACCTTCCGGCGGCCGAGACCCGCTTCCCGGCGGCGTCCACCGCGTGGCAGACGACCAGCTCGCCGGCGGCCCCGAGCGCGACCGGTGCGTACCGCAGCTACCCGCTGGTCGGCGGCCAGCCGGCCGAGGGTCTGGTGAAGTCCAGTCCCTTCGATCTGTCGCTGCCGACGGCGGCGAGCCCGACGGCCACCTGCACCTACACCGGACCAACGCGGATCACGCTGAGCGGCAGCACCGCCACCGTGTCCAGCCCGCTGACCGCGGCCGGCGCCGGCGCCTGCTACACCTCGACCGGGTCCGGCACCGGGGTCGTCAGCGCCAAGGTGCCGGTGGACATCACCACCATCAACGTCCAGAACGCCGCGACCGGGCAGGCCGCCTCGCTCAGCTTCCCGGGGCTGACCGTCGGCGCGAACAACGACGTCACGTCCTACTCCCAGTCCAAGGGCGACATCTACCTCGAAGGCACGCTCAGCTCCGGCCGGCTCAGCCTGGTGTCGTCCGACGACGTGATCGTCACCGGCGACGTCAAGGCGACCCATACGTCGGCGGTCGACAGCTACGGCGAGCCGGGCTGGAAGAGCGGCGCCGCGATCGACATCGTCGGCACCAACAACGTGCGGATCTATCACCCGGTGAAGTGCAAGTCCGGCAGCGCGTCGGGCTCGTGGTGCCCCAACGACATCACCGGGCTGTACACGACGACGCAGGCGAGCGCGGTGGTCAACGACGACGGCAGCCTGAAGAACGCCCACCCGGCGCTGCAGTACTGCAACCTCATCAGCGGCAGCGCGGACTGCTCGAACGACCAGACCTCGACCACCACGATCGAGGCCGCGGTGTTCGCGCTGAACGGCTCGCTCTACGCCGACAACTACGACCGCGGCCGCGCGATGGGCACCCTGCAGATCACCGGCGGGCTGTACGAGAACCACCGCGGGGCGACCGGCAAGCAGTGGGAGATCCCCACCAGCTCGAGTACCCGGCACAACTCCGGCTACAAGATGCAGATCACCTACCTGAACTACCAGACCGCCGGCCTGGGCTACGTGCCGTCGCTGCGCACCGGCAATCCGAACAACCCGTGGCAGGTCGTGTCCGTGTCGACCAAGGGGTCGTCATGACCGCCGGCCTGTCGCTCGTAGCCCCGATCTCCGCGCTCGGCGTGGGCGCCGGCTCGATGCTCAACGCGATGATCCGCAGGCTGCCTCGCTCCGAGCCGGCTTCGGCCGCACCGGAGCGGAGGGCGTGGAGCGCCCGCTCGCCGTTCGTCGAGATCGGCACCGGCCTGCTGTTCGCCGCGGTGACCCTGCGCTTCGGCTGGACCCTCGAGCTGCCGGCCTACCTGTATCTCGCCGCGATCGGCGTGACGCTGGCCGTGATCGATCTCGATGTCCGGCGGCTGCCGGACGTGATCATCCTGCCGTCCTACATCGTCAGCGTGCTGCTGCTCATGCCGGCCGGCGCGGCCCACGCCGACTGGTGGGGCGCCGAGCGGGCGATGGCCGGCATGGTCGCGCTGCTCGCCCTGTTCTTCGCCCTCGCCCTGGCCTATCCGAACGGTCTCGGCATGGGCGACGTGAAGCTCGCCGGACTGGTCGGGATGTATCTCGGCTGGCTCTCGTGGAACGCACTCTTCCTCACCGCGATCGGCAGCATCCTCATCGCCGCCCTGACCGGTTCGCTCGCCGTCCTCACCAAGCACGCCACCCGCAACCTCGCCGTCCCGATCGGGCCCTGCCTGATCACGGCCGCCGTCCTCGCCCTCTTCGTCGCCGCACCGGTCAGCACCTGGTACGGCTCCCTCATGACCGCCTGATCAAAGGAGCTCCTCGTGCCCGCCACCACGCTCGTCGGCCTCGACATCGGATCGGCCTCGATCCGCGCCGTCGAGGCGACCATCGGCCAGGACCGACCGGTCATCAACAACTTCGGTCAAGCCTTCCTGACGCCGGGGACGGTGGTGGGCGGCGTCGTCAAGGACGACCGCGCCGTGACCGCCGCCCTGCGCCAGCTGTGGGTCGCGCACGACTTCGGCACCCGCGACGTCGTGCTCGGCGTGACCCACCAGCAGGTGGTCGTCCGCGAGATGGAGATCCCCAACCTGCCGCTCAAGGAACGGCGCCAGGCGCTGCCGTTCCTCGTCCGCGACGTGCTGCCGATCCCGGCCGACCAGGCGATCCTCGACTTCTACCCGCTCGAGAAGCCGGGCAAGGGCGACACGGTCCGCGGCCTGCTGATCGCCGCGCCGAAGGATCCGGTGATCGGCACCGTGCGGGCGGTCGAGGCCGCGGGACTGCACGTGGTGTCGGTCGACCTGTCCTGCTTCGCGGCCCTGCGGGCGTCGGCCCACCTGGCCCGCGACACCGAGGCGCTGGTCGACATCGGCGCCAACGGCACGAACATCATCGTGCACGCCGACGGCACTCCCGAAGATCGTCCGCTCGGTGCCGCGCGGCGGGGCCGAGATCACCAAGATGGTCGCCAGCCGGCTCGACCTGAGCACCGCCGAGGCCGAGACGATCAAGTGCCGCGTCGGGCTCAACAGCCGACGCCGACGCCGACAGCGCCGAGGTCGTCGACGAGGCGATCCGGCCGCTGGTCACCGAGATCCGCAGCTCGTTCAACTACTTCGCCGTCCACCACCGGGGGCACCGCGATCAAGCGGCTGGCCCTGGTCGGCGGCGCGGCGCTGCTGCCCGGGCTACCGGAGCGGCTGACCGAGGAACTCGGCGTCCTGGCCTTCCTGTCCGACCCGCTGCAGCGGGTCCACGATCCCCGGAAGGGCGGCCGGCACGACTCGCTCGGCCGGTTCCGTTCATCGGCGGCCGTCTCGATCGGCCTCACGTTGGGAGCAGCCTGATGGCCACCACGATGACCCCGCCCACGACGGCCCCGAAGCCCGGAAGCGGGCGCGAGCTGCGCTTCGTCTCGGTGCGGGCCAACCTGCTGCCCGACGAGATCATCTCCGACCGGCAGACCGAGGCGGTGCGCCGGCAGGTGCTGCTCGGCCTCGTCGTCGTCGTCGCGTTGCTGGTCGGCTGGTTCGGACTGTCGTGGTGGCAGACCTCGTCCAGCCGCAGTGACCTCGACGACGCCCGGCACCAGGCCGTCGCCCTGCAGAATCAGCAGAAGCAGTTCGCGCCCGCTCGTGCAGACCCAGACCACGGTCGCGACGATCCAGTCGCAGCTGCAGAAGCTGATGGCCGGAGACCTGTCGTGGAAAACGATGCTGGCGACTCTGCGCAGCAAGGCCCCGTCCGGCGTGAGTCTAACGACGGTCACCGGCAACGTCGTCACCAGCGTTCCGGGCGGCACGGCGCCGGCGAGCACCTCGCTGAACCAGACCGGCAAGCAGTCGGTCGGCACGCTGATCGTCACCGGCACCGCGTCCGACAAGCGCACCGTCGCCGCCTACGCCGACCGGCTCGGTTCGGTGAAGGGCCTCACCGCCCCGCTGATCTCCAACGTGGCAACGGACAACCACCAGCTGACGTTCACGGTGAACCTGATCATCACGAGCGACGCGCTCGGAGGCCGCTACGCCCCCCGGACCGTCCCCGCCACTGGAGGCCACTGACATGCAGCTCACCCTCAACCCGCGCGTGAAGTCGGCGCCGGGCAACACCGCACCGAGCACGTCCGTGCCGCGCTCGCAGGCCGAGCGGCTCTGGCTGATCGGCGGCGGCCTCGTCGCCTTCCTGATGATCCTGATCGGCTTCTTCCTGGTCATCAGCCCGCAGCGATCGGAGACGTCGAAGGTCGACTCGCAGGTGAAGGAGGCGCGGCTGCAGAACGTCGTGCTGCAGCACCGCATCGACAGCCTGCGCCAGCAGAACAAGGACCTGGCGAAGTACCGGGCCGATCTCGCCACGGCGAAGCTGGCCCTGCCGTCGACGAGCGGCGTGTCCGACTTCCTCCGCTCGCTGCAGGCCCTGGGCACCAAGACCGGCACCAACGTCACGTCGCTGACGGTCGGCCAGCCGGTCGACGCCTCGGCCGTCCTGAACGCGGCCGCGCCCAACGTCACTGGCGCGAAACCGGCCGCGCCGGCCGCGCCCGCGGCGGTGCCGGCCGGGTCGGCGCCGGTGGCCACCGTCTACGGCCTGGCCATCTCGGCCCAGGTCAGCGGTTCACCGGTAGCGCTGAACAAGTTCCTGCAGGAGTTGCAGCAGGTTCAGCCCCGAGCGGTGCTCATCACCCAGATCGTCGAGACCGACGGCGTCAAGGGCGGCACCGGCAGCGCCGCGGGACCGACGCTGCAGCTGACGATGCAGGCGTTCGTCGCCCCGACGGGCTGACCGCCTGTCGCGCCCTCGCGACGTAACCGACGGGGCAGGGCACCCGCTGGGAGGCCACGGCTTCCCGGCGGGTTTGCCGTGTGCGCCCGCCGCTGTTTCAGCCCTGCGGCGGGTACTGCTGGGTCGGCGGGTAGGGCGGCTGCTGCGGGTATCCCGGCGGCGGCTGTTGCGGCGGGTAGCCGGCCTGCGGGTACCCGGCCTGCGGCGGTGGCGTCCCGTAGGCGGCCGGCCGCGTCGCTCGCTGTCCTGTTCGATCAGCTGGTTGAGCTTCTGCTGCATCTCGTCCGAGTGCGGGACGTTGGTCAGCGCCTCTTGGCCGTGCTCGCCGGCCGACTCGATCGTGAGCGTGCCGGCGCCGACCATGCGGTCCCACAGCGACTGACTGAAGCCGACGTCGTTGATCCGCTGCAGCGAGATGTCACGCCCGGTGTGGGTGAACACGCCGCGCCGGATCAGGACGCGGTGCGTCGGTGAACACGTAGTGCGTGGTGCGCCACCGGATCCACGGGGCGAACGTCAGCCAGCACAGCAGGACGAAGCCGACGGCGATGATCAGGCCGACCACGATCGTCCGGCCGGTGCCGCTGTCCATGTTGTTGTAGACCTCGGCGAGACCGAAGCCGCCGGCCGCGCAGATCACGATGAACCAGAGCGTCGCCGGCACCAGCGTGATCCAGTGCGGGTGCAGCTGCTCGACGACCTTCTCGTCGTCGGCGAGAATCTTCTCGGGATACGCCACGGCAAACCTCCTGTGGGCCAGTGATCGGCAGGTTATCGGTTTCCGCGTCGTCGGCGTCAGGCCGATCGCACGTGTTCGACGTCGCCGGCGCCGATCGCCGTCTCGGCCGTACCGGTGTGGACGAGCAGCCGGCCGAGGTCGTCGATGCCGGTGGCCTCGCCCTCGTGCACCTCGCCGTCGGCCAGGCTGACCCGGATGCGGCGGCCGAGGTGGTGCACGCGGCGCGGTAGGCCGCGGCCAGGCCGCACGCCTCGGCGTCGCCACCGTGATCGGCCCACTGCGCCACCCGCGCGTCCAGTCGCGCGAGGATCGCGGTCAGCAGGGCGGTGCGATCGAGCCCGGTGGCGCCGGCCAGCGCGAGCGAGGTGGCGGTGTCGACCGGCAGGCCAGCGGCCCCGGTGTGCACGTTGAGGCCGATGCCGATGACCACGGCCTCGCCCGAGGTCTGGGCGAGGATGCCCGGCCAGCTTGCCGCCGTCGCCGGCCAGCAGGTCGTTGGGCCATTTGAGCCCGAGCGGCAGCCCGGTGCTCGCGCCGACGGCTTCGTACAGCGCCACGCCGGCCGAGCAGCGGAAGCCAGCCCCAGCGCGGCGATGGGCACCGCCGGGCGCACCAGCACGGAAAAGGTCAGCCCGTCCCCCGGGGGCGACGTCCAGACCCGGTCGAAGCGCCCGCGCCCGGACTGCTGGTGCTCGGCGGCCAGCACGCTGCGGTCGGGGGCACCGGTGTCGGCGAGCAGGTCGGCGTTGGTCGAGGCGGTCTCGGCCACGACGTCGATCCGCGGCCACCGTGCCCCGAGTTCGGCGCGCAGCCGATCGGCATCGAGCGGCGGATGCATACCCGCCACCGTACGAGGCGTGGCCCCGCTGCGGCGCCAAACGCCGCGTGTCGCGCCGCACCGGGCGCAAGACCGGGCCCGGCGGGCGTCGGCCCTGCGATTAGGCTCCGGGACCATGGCAGCAGACCCGTCCGGGCCGGACCTGGACCCGCACACCACGGCCGGCAAGCTGGCCGATCTCGAGCGCCGCTACGAAGAGGCCGTCCACGCCGGCTCCGAGCGCGGCGGTCGAGAAGCAGCACGCCAAGGGCAAGATGACCGCCCGCGAGCGGATCCACGCCCTGCTCGACGAGGGCTCGTTCGTCGAGTTCGACGAGTTCGCCCGGCACCGCTCGACGGCGTTCGGCATGGACAAGAACCGCCCGTTCGGCGACGGCGTCGTCACCGGTGCCGGCACGGTCGACGGCCGGCCCGTATGCGTCTTCAGTCAGGACGTCACCGTCTTCGGCGGCGCCCTCGGCCAGGTGTACGGCGAGAAGATCGTCAAGGTGCTCGACTTCGCGATGAAGACCGGCTGCCCCGTCGTGGGCATCAACGAGGGCGGCGGCGCGCGGATCCAGGAAGGCGTGGTCTCGCTCGGTCTGTACGGCGAGATCTTCCACCGCACGGTGCGCGCGTCCGGCGTCATCCCGCAGATCTCGCTGATCATGGGCGCGGCGGCGGGCGGGCACGTCTACTCCCCCGCGCTCACCGACTTCATCGTCATGGTCGACAAGACCTCGCAGATGTTCATCACCGGCCCGGACGTGGTCAAGACGGTCACCGGTGAAGAGGTCACGCTCGAGGAACTCGGTGGCGCCCGCACGCACAACACGGTCAGCGGCAACGCGCACTACCTCGGCGCCGACGAGGACGACGCGATCAACTACGTCAAGGCGCTGCTGTCCTACCTGCCGTCGAACAACCTCGATCCGCTACCCGTGTTCGAGACGGCGGTCACCGACACCGTCGACGAGCTCGGACGCGTTCCTCGACACCTTCATCCCCGATTCGGCCAACACGCCCTACGACATGCACGAGGTGATCGAGCACCTGCTCGACGACGGCGAGTTCCTCGAGGTGCACGAGCTGTTCGCCCAGAACATCATCGTCGGGTTCGGCCGCATCGAGGGGTATCCGGTCGGTGTCGTGGCCAACCAGCCCACCCACTTCGCCGGCTGCCTCGACATCGACGCGTCGGAGAAGGCGGCCCGCTTCGTCCGCACCTGCGACGCGTTCAACGTGCCGGTGCTGACCCTCGTCGACGTCCCGGGTTTCCTGCCCGGTGTCGGTCAGGAGCACGCCGGCATCATCCGCCGCGGCGCGAAACTCATCTACGCCTACTGCGAGGCCACCGTCCCCAAGGTCACCGTCATCACCCGCAAGGCCTTCGGCGGCGCGTACGACGTGATGGGCTCCAAGCACCTCGGCGCCGACATCAACGTCGCGTGGCCGACGGCGCAGATCGCGGTGATGGGCGCGCAGGGTGCGGTGAACATCCTGCATCGCAAGCGGCTGGCCAAGGCCGATGATCCGGAGGCACTTCGGGCCGATCTCGTCCAGGAGTACGAGGACACGCTGCTCACCCCGTACATTGCCGCCGAGCGCGGCTACGTGGACGCCGTCATCCCGCCGTCGCAGACGCGGGCCTACGTCATCACGCGCCCTGCGCATGCTGCGCAACAAGCGCGACTCACTGCCGCCCAAGAAGCACGGGAACATTCCGCTCTGATGAATCAAGAAGAGAAGACGGCCCGGCCGGCGCTGACGATCGTCAGCGGCTCCCCCACGCCCGAAGAACTCGCCGCGCTCACCGCCGTGGTTACAGCGGCGGGCGGCAACGGCAGCGAGCCGGCCGAGCGGGTGCATCGGGGCGGGTGGAACGATCCGGCCCGAGGGCATCGGCGCGAGCTGATCCCCGGGCCGAACGGCTGGCGGGCCGCCGTCCGCTAGACCGACGCCGATCAGGCGCTCGACGCGCTCGACACGAGGTGGTTGGTGCTCCAGACGTTGGTCGACGTGGCGCTCACGAGCCGATAGCGACCGGAGCCGACGTGGAACGCCACGCCCCCCGACGAGGACGAATGGGTGGTGGCGACACTGGTCCACGTAGTCGATCCGGCGGCCTGACGCTGCAGCACGACGGCGATCCGCGCGTGGCGGTGCCATCCGGAAGCCGAGTAGTACTGCAAGGTCGCGGACAGCGTGCTGCTGGAGCGCGCAACGCCGGCGAACCGGCCGACGTACTTCACCGTCGTCGCGGTCGGCGTCCAGGTATAGGCGATGTGCAGGTACCGGGCGTCATACGTCTGCAGGTCTCCACCGGTGATGCGGTACGTGCCGAGCTGGGTCAGGCCGAGATAGAAGGTCGCGGTGTCCTGCCCGCCGATCCGACCCCAGCGCATCGGGTAGTTGGTGGTGGTGCCGCCCGGCCCGACGAGCGTCGCACTGGCGCCGTTGTCGGTCTGGACGCCGGTGCAGGCCGCCGTTCCCACCAGGGTGGTGCGCAGCACGACCGGGTGGACGCCCAACGCGACGCGGGTCGGCATGCTGGCCTGAGCCACGCAGCCGCCGGTCGAACCGGCGCCGGCGCCGGCGGCCGGAATGGTCACGAGGGCGGCCACGGCAACGGCGGCCGACCCGAGGGCAAGGGTGAAGCGGGACACGAGGGGTCCTTCCGAGGTATTCGCAGGTAAGTTCCTGTCGAGGCTAATTGTCCCGCGTTCAATAGTGGTCATAACGTAGTGGCCGTCACGTCGTCGCCGACGCGACGGTCGTCACACGTCGTTCAGACCGTCTCGCACAGGACGCGTTCCTCGACCAGATCGTGCGGCAGCGTGTCGAGCGCCAGCGGCGCGCCCCGCGTGGCCCGGCGGCGGCTGTACAGCAGCACACCGGTGAGCGCGAGGCCGAAGGTCGAGACCCCGACCGACACGGCGATCGTGGCGGTCATGCCCGGCAGCAGCTCGCCCGGCACCGCCGGACCGCGGTTGCCGAGGATGGCGGTGACCACGGCCAGAACGACCGCGCCGCCGATCTGGATGCTCGTGTTGACCATGCCGGAGGCCAGGCCCTGCTCGTGCTCGGCCACGCCGGCGGTCGCCTGCGCGTTGATCGACGGGAAGGCCAGGGCGAAGCCGACCCCGAGCAGGAGCATCGTCGGCAGCAGGAAGTTCGCGTAGTTCATCGACGGTGCGACCCGCAGGAACAGCAAATAGCCGAGGACGAACGCCGCGAGCCCGGCGAAGATCAGCTTCGGGGTGTCGACCCGGGCCAGGACGCCGCCCATCTTCGGGGCGCTGGCGACCACGAGGGCGCCGGCGGGCAGGAAGCCGAGGGCCATCGACAGCGGCGACCAGCCGAGCGAGTTCTGCAGGTAGAGCGTGACGACGAACTGGAACGACACGTAGCCGCCGAACATGACCGCACCGGAGATGTTCGCGTGCACCAGCGGGATGGAGCGCAGGATGCCGAGCCGCACGAGCGGGCGCGGGTGGCGGCGCTCGATCGCGACGAAGGACGTCATCAGGGCGGCGCTCAAGGCCAGCAGGCCGATCGTGGCGGCGCTGCCCCAGCCCGCGGCTGGGCGCCTCGACCACGGCGTAGACGAGGACGAGCAGAGACGCGGTGCTGGTGAACGCGCCGGCCAGGTCGAGGTGGGCGATGGCGATCCGCTCGCGCGGCGCGCGCGGCAGCAGCCGGTAGCCGATCGCGACGAGCAGCAAGGCCACGGGCGCCGGGGCGAACAGGGTGGCCCGCCAGCCGAGTTCGGTGAGGAGACCGCCGAACACCAGGCCGAGGGAGAACCCGCTGGCGCCGCAGACGGTGTAGATGCTGAGCGCGCGGTTGCGGGCCGGGCCCTCGGCGAAGGTGGTGGTGATGATCGACAGGCCGGCCGGCACGGTGAAGGCGGCCGACGCGCCCTTGACGAGCCGCAACGCGATCAGCGCGGAGTCGTTGCTCATGAACCCACTGACCAGCGACGCAGCACCGAAGACGGCGACGGCGGCGAGGAACACCGGACGGCGGCCGATCAGGTCGGCGGCGCGGCCGCCGAGCAGCAACAGGCCGCCGTAGCCCGAGCACGTAGGCGCTGACGATCCACTGCAGCGAGCCGGCCGACATGTGCAGGTCGGTGCCGATCGACGGCAGCGCGACGCCGATCATCGAGATGTCGAGCCCGTCGAGGAACAGCGCGCCGCACAGCACGACGAGCAGGGCCCAGGTCGCCCGGCTCCACGTAGCGCCGGTGACGAGACCGGAGGCGGGCCTGGTGACGGGAACGGTCGGGGCGCCGGGGTTGGGCGCGGTGTCCAAAGAAGTCATGAGAGCCAATCTATGCATCTGCATCTAATGCTGCAACATAATTTGTGTAAACATTAGATGTCAGTGCATGTGATACGATCGCGACGTGTCCAAACGCAGCGACGACGACCTCGCGCGGGCGTGGCAAGAGCTGATGAGCCGCTACCACCGCGTCTCGTGCGTGCTCGACCGCGCGCTACAGAGCGGGCACCACATCTCCGGCAGCGAATTCGCGGTGCTCGAGCAGCTGGCCGAGGCCGGGCCGGAGCACTCGCTGCGGATGCACGAGCTCGGCGAGCACGTTCATGTCACGCAGAGCGCGCTGTCGCGGCTGGTCGCCCGGCTCGAGGCCGACGGCCTCGTCGAGCGGGTCATGTGCGCCGACGACCGCCGCTCGGTATTCAGCCGGCTCACGCCGGCCGGGCTCGAGCTCTACCGCGCCGCGAAGCCCACCCAGCGCGAGGTGCTGCGCACGACGGCCTCAGCGGCCGGTGTAGGTCGCCCGGCCGGGTCCGTCGCGCAGGAACGACGCGACCGCGTTCTGCAGGTCCTCGGTCGCGAACAGGGCCCCGCTGACGAGCGGGGTGACCTCGTCGGCCGCCCGGGTGCCGCCGGCCAGCTGGGTGCGCACGATCTGCTTGGTGGCCGCGTGCGCGCGGGTCGGCCCCTGCGCCAGGCGCAGCGCGAACGCCCGGGCGGCCTCGGCGAAACCCTCGTCCGGCAGCACCCGGTTGACCACGTTCCACCGCTCGAGGGTCGCCGCGCCGTAGAGCTCACCGGTGTAGACCAGCTCCCGGGCCCGGGCCGGGCCGGCCCGTTCGGCCAGCCGCTGCGGGCCACCCATCGACGGGGTGAGCCCGACGACGATCTCGACCAGCCCGAAGCGGGCCGATTCGGCCGCGAGCAGCAGGTCGCACGCAAGCGAGATCTCGAACGCCGCGGTGAGGCACAGCGCGTGGGCGGCAAAGACGGTCGGGAAGGGCAGGGACTCGATCTGCTGGACGAGATCGAACCAGTCCCGCCACAGGGCGGCGCCACTGGTGGCGTCCAGGGTGGCGAACAGGTTCACGTCGACCCCGGCTGACACGGCCCGCCCGGCGGCGGCGATCAGCAGGCCACGAGCGTCGGTCGAGGCGGCCACCTCGGCCACCGCCGCCCGCAGCGCGGCGACGAGATCGGCATCGAAGAGGTTCAGCGGCGGGGCGTCCAGCGTGATGACCGCGAGCGGGCCGTCGTAGGCAAGATCCACGGGAGGCATGGGCGCAGGGTATCCAGGTCGTACCCCACTGCGAGAATCCGCACATGCAACGCTCGGCGATCGCGTGGCGGCCTCTGGCCCTGCTCTCGGTCGCCTTCGCCGCAATCCTCATCGCGCTGGCCGCTCGCTACGGCTACCACCGCGACGAGCTGTACTTCCTGACGATCGGTGGCCACCCGGCCGCCGGCTACGTCGACCAACCACCCCTCATCCCCATGTTGGCGCACGCCGTCGACGCTCTCTCCGGCCACTCGCTCGTCTGGCTGCGGGTGCCGCCCGCGCTGGCCGGCGGGCTGGTTGTGTTGGTCACCGGCCTCATCGCGCGCGAGTTCGGCGGCACCGGCGCCGCCCAGGCGCTCGCCGCCACCACCATGGCCATCTCGTCGGTCCTGATGGCCGAGAGCCACCTGGCCACCACGTCGGTCTTCGACCTGCTCGACTGGACGGTCGTCAGCTGGCTGGTGATCCGGGCGCTGCGCGACGGCGGACGCACCTGGCTGCTGGTCGGCCTCGTCGCCGGTATCGGCCTCGAGGTGAAGACGCTGCTGATGTTCGGGTTGCTCGCCGTGCTCGTCGGCGTGCTCGCCGTCGGCCCGCGCGACGGCCTGCGCTCGCGGTGGCTGTGGGTGGGGGCCGCGCTCGCCGTTGCCCTGTGGCTGCCCGATCTCGTCTGGCAGGCCCGGCACGGCTGGCCGCAACTCAGCCTGTCCAAGGCGATCGCCGAGGGCCAGTCCGGTTCGAGTCAGCCGCGGTGGCTGTTCCTCCCGTTCCAGGGGTTGCTGATCGGCCCGCCGCTCGTGCCGGTGTGGATCGCCGGGCTGGTGCGGTTGTGGCGCGACGAGCGGCTGGCCACCTGGCGCGGTCTCGCCGTCGCGTACCCGGTGCTGGTCGTGATCTTCCTGATCACCGGCGGGAAGCCCTACTACCTGTGCGGGATGTACCCGGTGCTGCTGGCGGCCGGGGCGACACCGACGATCGCGTGGCTTTCCGGGCACCGCGCCCGCACCCGCACCTTCACGGTCGCCGCCGCGATCAGCCTGGTGATCTCGGCCTTGATCACCTTGCCGCTGGTGCCGGTGCGCACCCTGCACGCCACCCCGATCGTCGCGCTCAACTACGACGCCGGCGAGACCGTCGGCTGGCCCCGGTTCGCGGCGACCATGTCCGGTGCCTTCGCCACGATCCCGGCGGCGCAGCGCACCCGTGCGATCGTCCTGACCGAGAACTACGGCGAGGCCGGTGCCCTCCAGCGCCTGCGGCCGCAGCTGCCCGTCTACTCCGGGCAGAACAGCCTCTGGGACTTCGGGCCACCACCGGCCCACACCACCACGGCCCTGGTGGTCGGCTACTCCGCCGCGCAGCTGCGCCGGTGGTTCGGCACGGTCACACCGGTCGCCACGATCGACAACGGGGTGGACGTCGACGACGACGAGCAAGGGGCCACCGTCTTTGCGTGCACCCGGCCTAGCGCGCCGTGGCCGGCGCTGTGGCGACAGGTGCGGCGGCTGGGCTGATCCGCCGCCGGCCGAGCCACCACGACCCCGTCAGCAGGGCCGCGACGCTGTAGAACAGCGCCGGATGCCCGGAGTGGTCGAGATAGACGAAGGTCGGCGCGACGGCCACCGGCAACCACTCGAGGGCGCCGGCCAGCGCGACGAGCGCCAGCAGTAGACCGGCGTACCAGCCGTAGCGGGGCGTGAAGACGAGGAACGCCACGCCGACGACCACCACCGCCGACCGCTCCGGAGCCAGCACCGAACCACGCCGCCACGCCCACAGCCCGACCGCGGCCACGATCACCGCGCCGACGGCCGTCGCCACCGAGTGCGGCAGCACCGCGCCGAGCAGCAGCAGGCGGTTGCCGCTGCCGTACTGCTCTTCGCGCAGGTAGCCGGGCAGGTAGCCGATCACCGCGCCGCCCACGGCCACGACGTGCGGGAGGTAGCCGACTACGACGACCGCGATCGCGGCCACGGCGGCCGTCCACGACCGCCGCATGAGTGCGGGCAGCACCAGCACCGGGTAGAGCTTCACCGCGACCGCCGCGCCGATGAGCGCTCCGGCGGTGCGGATACCGCGCGCCGTCAGCCCGAGCACCACGAGCAGAACGGCGAGCCAGTCGATGTGCGCGTTGTTGGCGTACTCCGAGATCACGACCGGGCACCACGCCCAGATGGCCGCGAGCCACGGGGGCCCCCGCCGCAGCAGCAGGACGGCCACGGCGAGGCTGCCGAGCAGCGCCGCGATCTGCAACGGCCGGTGGCCGCCGTGCCCGCCGAACGAGGCGATCCGGACGGCGGCAAAGGCCGCCTCGGCCACCGGCGGGTAGATCGTGCGGACGGTCGGGCGGTTGATCGAGGTACAGCCGCCCGCGAAGGCGTGCGCGCAGTGGTCGGGCGGGCCGAACAGGAACGGCTCGCGCAACCGCGCCAGCTGCGGCGCGGCCGGGGCATAGCGGTACGGATCGACGCCGGCGAGTTGCACCTTCGCGTCCCACACGTAGCGGTAGTCGTCGTCGGACGTGGCGGGGTGATGGGTCAGCGCCACGATCTGCACCAGCGCGCTCGCGCCGAGCACGACGAGCCCGGCCCGCCGCCCGGACAGCCGGCAGCGCGCGAGCGCGAGCACGGCCACGAGCCAGACGGGGGTCGCGACGGCCGCGAGCAGCTCCGCGTGGCCGGAGTGGCCGGGGTCGCTCGAACGCAGGAACACCGCGAACAGGGCGACCTCGACCACGAGCGCGGCCGCCAGCGCCGTCGCCCAGAGCGTCGGTCGCCGCGCTGTCACCGTCGCAGCCTGTCAACGATCGGGAACCGAAGCGAGGGCCGCGCACGAACTTCCTTGTGACGTAAGGGTTCGGCGCCCCAATCCGCCGCAGGATCGACAGGTGGACGTGCGCATGAAATTGCCCGAACAGCCGCCGGCGTTGTGGCCGCGATTCAGCAGCCCGCTGCGCTCGACCGCGGTGACCGCGCGGATCGGCCGCATCCTCGGCATCTGCCTGGCCATCTGCTTCGTCACCGGACTGCTCAGCCACTACCAGTACCACCCGTGGTCGTGGCTGCCCGAGCCGGCGACGCCGGTGTGGGGCTACCGCGTCACCCAGGGCCTGCACGTCGCGACCGGCACCGCGGCGATCCCGCTGCTGCTCGTCAAGCTCTGGTCGGTCTATCCCAAGCTGTTCGCGTGGCCGGCGGTCAAGTCGGCCCTGCACGCGCTCGAGCGGCTGTCCATCGCGCTGCTCGTCTCCTCCGCCCTGGTCGAGCTCTTCACCGGGCTGTTCAACGCCTTGAACTGGTATCCGTGGTCGTGGAGCTTCGTGCCGGTGCACCGGTTCCTGGCCT
The DNA here is from genome assembly GCA_963764485.1 of uncultured Actinomycetota bacterium. Classification (GTDB taxonomy): domain Bacteria; phylum Actinomycetota; class Actinomycetes; order Mycobacteriales; family Jatrophihabitantaceae; genus Jatrophihabitans. Next base: position 1,806,501 of record CAVXSM010000001.1, read on the forward strand.
ACGTCGTCATCGGCTCGATTCTGCTGCACATCGCGGTGAAGTTGCCCGACATCAAGTACGGCCTCGCCACGAAGGTGGCGCAGGGCGATGTCCTCACCGAGGTCGGGTGGGAAGACAACCCGGACGCGTACAGCAACAACAACGACACCCACGTGCCGCCCCCGGCAACCACAGGCATCAGCCGCCGCGGCCTGCTGGCGGCCACCGGCGTGGGCATGGGCCTCGTCGTCGTCACGTCGATCGGCGAGACGGTCACGCCCCTCGAGCGCATCGGCCTGCTCGCCACCCGGCAGCCCAGCAAGGGCCCGCAGGGCGTGCCCGTCAACCGCACCGCCGATCAGGCCCAGGTCCGCGCGCTGGCGAGCGATCCGTCTTGGCAGCTGCAGGTGCGCGGCTCCCATTCATTCGCCTTGACCCTGGCCCAGGTCGAGGCGCTGGCCGTGCATGCGGCGAGCTTCCCGATCGCCTGCGTCGAGGGGTGGAGTGTCGGCGCGGACTGGCGCGGCGTGCGCCTGCTCGACGTCGTCGAGCGGGCCGGCGGCAGCGCCGACTCGCGGGTGAAGGTCGTCTCGCTCGAGCCGCAGGGCTCGTACAACTACTCCTACGTGCACGGACCCCAGCTGGCCGACGCGCTGCTCGCGACGCACCTCAACGGCGGGCGGCTCGACATCGAGCACGGCTACCCGCTGCGCCTGATCGCGCCAGACCGAGCCGGCGTCCTGAACACGAAATGGCTCGCCGCAGTGGAGGTCCTCTGATGCGCACTCGCATCGTGATCGGTTCGGCCGGCGTGCTGCTCGGCTTGTTCGGCGTCTTCCGGCTGCTCACCCAGATCCCGGGCGCCGATCTGCTGGTGCTGTTCGTGTGGCTGCTCGGTGCGCTCGTGATCCACGACGGTCTGCTGTCGCCGCTCGTGGTCGGCGTGGGCGCGGTCATCGCCCGGTTCGTACCGCCGCGGGCGCGGGGCTTCCTGCAGGGCGGCCTCGTCGTCGGCGCGGCCGTGACCGTCATCGCGCTGCCGCTCATCCATCGTGAGGACACCCAACCGGCGGTGAAGGCGATCCTGCGCCAGGACTACGCGGCGAACCTCGGTATCTTGATCGGCCTCATCGCCGCCGGCGCGGTGCTGCTGTACGGGGTTCGGGTGCTGCGCGACCGTCAGCGGGCGAGCAGCGCGAACGACCGGCCATCGGCCGACCACACATCGCCCAGCCCGTAACCAGTCGCGTCGGCGTAGTCGAGCAACGGCAGCAGGCCGACGTGCGCCCAGTCGAACGGCGGCCCGACCGGCACACCGTGCTCGCTGAAGCGGACCTCGAGCAGATCGTGCGCGCGTGGATCGGGATGGGTCTCGACGATCAGCCGGCCACCGGCGGCGAGCAGCTTGGCAATGCGGTTCAGCAGCCGAAGCGGGTCGCCGCCGATGCCGATGTTGCCGTCGATGAGCAGGACGGTCGGCCAGCGGCCCTCGCCCGGTAGCTCGGCGAAGACACTGCGCAGCAAGGCCGGAAAGCCCTGCCCGCGGGTGAGCGCGACGGCCGTCTCGGCGATGTCGACCCCGAGAGCCGCGATCCCCCGTGCGCTCAGCTCGGATACGAAGCGGCCGGGCCCACAGCCGACGTCGAGTACCGGTCCGCGGCAGCGGGTGAGGACGGTCTGGTCGGCCGCGTCGGCGCCGCGCAGCCAGCGCGCGACGTCGAGCTCGATCATCCGGCCGTCCTCGGTGCGCAGGCCCAACGGTCCGCGGGTGCGCAGGGCCTGCTCGTACGGGGCCAAGGCGCCGGCTTCCATCAGGCCCCGACCAGGACCGCGTCGAGGGCCGCGGCGAACTGCGTGTGTGGGGCCGCGGCGGCGACCTCGACGGCGCTCGCGATCGTGTCGACGTCGGTCAGGGTGTCGAGCAGCTGCACCCGCAATCCCAGGGCCCGCAGCCGGTCGAGCTGGCGGGCCGCGGTGTGATCGGTCGACATCGGGATGCCGGCGATCGCCGGGCGGGCCAGGTGGGCGTCGGCGAAGCCGATGCACCAGTAGCCGCCGTCGGTCGCCGGGCCGAGGCAGGCGTCGTAGCAGGCCGGGTCGAAGGCCTGGACGTGCCTTGGCTGCAGCTGCGGGGTGTCCATGCCCAGCAGTACGGCCGGCCCGCGTCGCACTGCGGCGAAGCCGGCGATCATTCGCTCGTCGAGGCCACCGGCCGGTTGGGCGACGTGCCACCAGCCCGGCGGCCGCCACGCGCGCACGTCCCCGTCGAAGGCGAGCAGCCGGCGCCGCGCCGGGATGCGGTCACCAACGGCGAGGGTGTCGTGCAGCGCGGCGGCGGCCACCGCGGCGGCCTGGACGGGTGACAGCGGCGGGGTGAGCCGGGTCTTGACCCGGCCGGCCCGCGGCTGTTTGGCGAGCACGACGAGCGTGATCATGTCGCGAGCACCGCGCTCATGTCGTGGATCGCCTGCAGGGTGCCGCGAACCGTCCCGGTGACCTTCGACCGGCCGGCGCGCGGGGCGTACGCGACGTCGATCGCCGCGACCCGCCAACCGGCCTGGGCGGCGCGGAGCACGGTCTCGACCGGGTAGCCGCTGCGCCGGTCGTGGATGGGCAGCGCGAGCAGGTCGGCCCGCCGGGCCACCCGCAACGGTCCGAGGTCGCGCAGCTGCAACCCGGTGCGCCGGCGGACCCGCCGGGCCAGTTCCAGGTTGGCCAGGCGGGCCGGCAGTGGCCACGCGCCGCGAACCGTCGGCATCCGGCGGCCGACCACGAGATCGGTCCCGGCCCGGAGCAGCTCGACGCAGCGCAGGGCCGCGGCCGGATCAATCGACGCGTCGCAGTCGCAGATCGCGACGAACTCGGCCGTCGCCGCCTCGAGCCCGGCGTGGCAGGCGGCGCCGTAGCCGCGGCGCGCGCACTGCACGACCAGGGCGCCGGCCGCGGCCGCGATCGCGGCCGAGCCATCGGACGAGCCGTTGTCGACCACGATCGCCCGCGCCCCGGCCGGGATCCGCTCGAGGACCCAGGGCAGCGCGGCGGCCTCGTCCAGGCAGGGCAGCACGATGTCCAGCTCGAAAGACGCGTCCACAAGAGGCACTTCGTCGACGCTAGGGTCCGGGGTTCCGTATGTGGCCCGATCAACCCTTACGGTGCCGTGACGCCGCGCCGCCGACGGGCCGCCCGCACCGCCCTGCTCCTACGCTGGGCCCATGGCGCAGGTGTTGGTGGTCGATGACGACGACACGGTGGCGTCGGTCGTGGTCAGCTACCTGCAGCGGGCCGGGCACACCACGACCCAGCTCGGCGACGGCCGGGAGGCGATGGCCTCGGTCACAGCGCAACCCCCCGACCTGATCGTCCTCGACCTCATGCTGCCCGGCCTCGACGGCCTCGAGGTCTGCCGCCAGATCCGGGCCGGCTGGCCGCACCTGCCCGTGGTCATGCTCACCGCCCTCGCCGAACCCGACGACCGGATCGCCGGGCTGGAAATCGGCGCGGACGACTACGTCACCAAGCCGTTCTCGCCGCGGGAGTTGGTGCTGCGGGTCGACTCGGTCCTGCGCCGGTCGACCAGCGCCCCGGCCGCTGCGGCCCGGCCCGTCCTCGTCGCCGGATCGATCACCGTCGACCCGACCGCCCGCCGGGCCACCCGCCACGGGACCGAGCTGGCGCTGACCGTTCGTGAACTCGACCTGTTGACGTTCCTGCTGAGCCACCCCGGCGAGGCGTTCACCCGCGAGCAGCTGATGCGCGAGGTCTGGGGATGGACGTTCGGCGATCAGTCGACGGTCACCGTGCACGTGCGGCGGCTGCGCGAGAAGGTCGAAGACGATCCGACGTCGCCCACGCTGATCCAGACGGTGTGGGGCATCGGCTACCGGTTGGAACTGCCGTGATCCCGCGCCACGAATCACTGGTGTGCACCGCGTCCTCGCCATCGGCACCTCCGCGGGGCCGGACGTGACGATCACTTGGTCGAACCTCGGCGCGGCCCTGCTGTGGTCGGTCATCGCCGCCGCCGTCACCTGGCTGGTGCTGATCCCGGTCCGGCGCCGCTCGCTGGCCGGCCTGCTCGCCTCGCTCGTCCTCACCGGTGCCGCGGCCTCGATGGGCGCGCTGTGGGGCGCGATCCACTCGATGCTCGTGCCCTCGTGGGACTGGAAGTCGGTGGTCATCCTGACCGCGTTCTCCGGCGCGGTCGCCGCCGTCGCCGCGGTTGCCGTCGGGCGGCGGCTCGTGCAGGACAACGCGTCCCTGCTCAAGGCGGTGGCCGACGTCGGTGCCGGCCGGGTGCCGCCGACCGATGGACGGCGGCTCACCGCCGAGGTCGAGCAGGTGCGCAGCGAGCTGCGCTCGACGGCCGCCGCGCTCGCCGCGACGCGTGAACGTGAGCGCGCCCTCGAGTCGGCGCGGCGCGAACTCGTCTCGTGGGTGAGCCACGACCTGCGCACCCCGCTGGCCGGGCTGAAGGCGATGGCCGAGGCGCTCGAGGACGGCATGGTCGAAGATCCGTCGCTCTACTTCAAGCAGATCGGCCTGTCGGTCGAGCGGCTCAACCAGATGGTCGAGGACCTGTTCGATCTGTCCCGGATCCAGGCCGGTGAGGCCGCCCACGGCCACGAGAGCATCGCTCTCGACGACCTCGTGTCCGATTGCATCTCCGCGCTCGAGCCGCTCGCGGTGGCCCAGGGCGTGCGACTCGTCGGATCGGTCGAGGGCGCCACCGCGGTCGTCGGCAACGGCCCGGAACTGAACCGCGCCCTGACCAATCTCGTGGCCAACGCGATCCGGCACACCCGGTCGCAGGGTTGCGTGGACGTGCGAGTCGGGGTGTCGAGCGAGCCGGTGCCGCTCGCCGAGGTTGTGATCCGCGACGAATGCGGCGGCATCCCCGAGGCCCACCTGGACCGGGTGTTCGACGTCGGCTTCCGGGGCGAGGCCGCCCGCACGCCGCACGGCGACGTCCATCCCGCCGGGGCCGGCTTGGGCCTGGCCATCACGCGTGGCATCGTCGAGGCCCACGACGGCACCGTCGACGTCGAGAACACCGCCGACGGCTGCCGCTTCCGGGTGCGCCTGCCCGTCGCGCCTTAGCCTCGCCCAAGCCGTGGGGCGCGGCCCGCACCAGGGTGTGCTCGGCCGGGTTGTGTTCTGCTCGCACGCAGGCAATGGCCGCCGTTACTCGCGTGCGAGCAGAACACAACACCGCGGGAGATACCTCCGGAGCGGCGGAATCGGCGCTGGCTCAACCGTCGGCGAGTTCGTTCATGCCGGCGCCGAAGTCGACCCGGGGGATCCAGCCCAGCTCGCGCCGCAGCCGCGACGAGTCGGCGGTGATGTGCCGGACATCGCCGAGCCGATAGGCGCCGGTGACGACCGGGGCCGGTCCCCCGACGGCCGCGGCCAGGGCCGCAGCCATCTCCCCCACCGTGCGCGGCGTGCCCGATCCGACGTTGTAGGCCCGCACGCCGGGACCGGCGCCGAGCGCGGCCACCGTGGCTGCGGCCACGTCCCGCACGTGGACGAAGTCACGGCGCATGCCGCCGTCCTCGTTCACCGACGGAGCCGCACCGCGGCGCAGCGCCGACAGGAAGATCGCCGCCACCCCGGCGTACGGCGTGTCGATCGGCAGGCCGGGGCCGTAGACGTTGTGGTAGCGCAGCGCCGCGACCGTGCCGCCCGTCGTGCGGGCCCAGGCCGACGCCAGATGCTCCTGCGCAACCTTGGACGCGGCATAGGCGTTGCGCGGGTCGAGCGGGGCGTCCTCGCCGACCAGCGCCGGCGCGAGCGGCTCGCCGCACACCGGACACGGCGGCTCGAAGCGCCCGGCGGACAGCTCGGCCTCGGCCCGCGGGCCGGGCCGGATCTCGCCATGGGTGCGGCAGCGGCCCAGCCCCTCGCCGTAGACGACCATCGAGCTGGCGAGGACGAGCCGCTCGACGCCGGCGCGGGCCATGCCGGCCAGCAGCACCGCGGTGCCGGTGGCGTTCGAGTCGGCGTAGTCGGGCAGGTCCTGGACATCGACGCCGAGGCCGACCTTCGCGGCCAGGTGGACGACGGCCTCCGCGCCGCGCAGCGCAACGTCCACCGCGTCCGGATCGCGGACGTCCCCGACCTGCAGCCCGGCCACGGCGGGTGGCGGCCCGCGGTGGACGTCGGGGCGCAGCGAGTCCAGCACCGCGACGTCGTGGCCGGCACCGCGCAGCGCGGCCAGGACGGGCGCGCCGATGAAGCCGGCGCCGCCGGTGAGCAGGACGCGCATCACGGCATTACGAACGACGACGGGTTGCCGGACGCGTCGCCGCAGACGCAGTCGCCCTGCACCGCGGGCAGCCGCCCGAGCGTGTCGACGAGCAGATCGCGCAGGCGCGGCAGGTTGGCCGCGAACGCCGCCAACACCTCGGCGTGGGTCACCCCGGATCCGGCCTCGACGCCGGCGTCGAGATCGGTGACGAGGGCGAGCGTGGTGTAACACAGCGCCAGCTCGCGGGCGAGACCTGCTTCCGGCATCGCCGTCATGCCGATGATCGACCAACCGTGCGACTGGAACTCGAGCGACTCGGCCCGGCTGGAGAAGCGCGGCCCGTTCACCACGACGAGCGCGCCGCCGTCGTGCGCCGCGCCGCCACCGGACACCGCCGCGGCGCGCCCACGCGGGCAGTACGGGTCGGCGAAGGTGGCGTGGCCGACCCCGGTCCCGGCGCCGAAGAACGTGTGCTCGCGACCGGAGGTGCGGTCGACGATCTGGTCGGGCACGACGAGCGTGCCGGTGGGCAGCGCGGTGGTCAGCGAGCCGACGGCCGACAGCGAGACGACCTGACGTACCCCGAGCGAGCGCAGCGCCCACAGATTGGCGCGGTACGGCACGACGTGCGGAGCGTAGCGATGGTCGGCGCCGTGGCGCGGCACGAAGGCCACCTCGCGCCCGGCCAGCGCGCCCAACGTGATCGGCCCGCTCGGCGATCCGTACGGGGTCTCGACCTCGCGCGCGTCTGGGTCGTCGAGCAACGAGTAGAAGCCGGAGCCACCGATGACGCCGATCGCCGTATCCGCGGACATACGGCTCACGCTAGCGGCCTACGATCGGGCCATGGACCGCAAGCACTATGACGATGATCATCTCGCGTTCGGCGACGCGTTCCGGGCGTTCGCCGACAAGACGATCGTGCCGAACTACCTCGACTGGGAGGACGCCGGCATCACCCCGCGCGAGATCTTCCGCGACGCCGGCAACAGCGGCTTCCTGGGCATGGCGGTGCCCGAGCAGTACGGCGGCGGAGGGGTCGACGACTTCCGGTTCAACCAGATCCTCGACGAGCAGGTCGCCTCGGCCGGCATCACCGGATCCGGGCTCGGGATCTCGCTGCACAACGACACCTGCCTGCCCTACTTCCTCTCCTTCGCCAACGACGAGCAGAAGCAGCGGTGGTTGCCCGGGATCGTGTCCGGTGAGCTGATCACCGCCGTCGCCATGACCGAGCCGGGCGCCGGCTCCGACCTCGCCGGCCTGCGCACGACTGCCAAGCGCGACGGCGACCACTACGTCGTCGACGGCGCGAAGACCTTCATCACCAACGGCATCAACTGCGACCTCGTGATCACCGCGGTGAAGACCGGCAGCGGTTCGGACAACCGGCGCTCCGGCATGTCGTTGATGGTGCTCGAACGCGGCATGGCGGGCTTCGAGCGCGGCCGCAACCTGTCCAAGCTCGGGCTGCACTCGCAGGACACCGCCGAGCTGTCGTTCAGCGGGGTCCGCGTCCCGGTCGAGAACCTGCTCGGCGGCGAGGGCGAGGGCTTCGCTCAGCTCACCCAGAAACTGCCGCAGGAGCGGATGTCGATCGCGGTCAGCGGCCTGGCCGAGGCCACCGCGGCCTTCGACGAAACCGTGCAGTACGTGCGCGACCGCAAGGCGTTCGGCCAGCCGATCGCGCAGTTCCAGAACACCAAGTTCGTCCTGGCCGACCTGGCCACGGACCTCGCGCTGGCCCAGGCCTACGTCGACCGCTGCGTCGACCGGCTCAACGCCGGCGAGCTCGACGCCGCCGACGCGGCCAAGGCCAAGTACTTCTGCACCGAGCTGCAGGGCCGCGTCATGGACCGTTGCCTGCAACTGCACGGCGGCTACGGCTTCATGAGCGAGTACCCCATCTCCCGGCGCTACGCCGACGCCCGCGTCACACGCATCTACGGCGGCACCAGCGAGATCATGAAGAGCGTGATCTCGAAGTCGCTCGGCCTCTGATGCGCCTTGTTCTCGCGTCGGCCTCGCCGGCGCGGCTGGCCACGCTGCGCCGGGCCGGTCTCGATCCCGAGGTCGAGGTCAGCGGCGTGGACGAGGACGCGATCACCGCCGAGAGCACAGCGGGTCTCGTCGTCCTGCTGGCGGCGGCCAAGGCGCAGGCGGTGGCCGCCCGGATCACCGGAGCGGCGCTCGTGCTGGGCTGCGACTCGCTGCTCGAGTTCGACGGTCGGCCGCACGGCAAGCCCGGCTCGATCGACGCGGCCGCCCAGCGCTGGCGGATCATGCGCGGACGCGCAGGGGTTCTGCACACCGGGCACTGCCTGATCGACACCGCGACCGGCAACACCCGAGCGGAGAGCGCGGCCACCACCGTCCATTTCGGCAACGCCACCGATGCCGAGATCGACGCGTACTGCGCGTCGGGTGAGCCGACGTCGGTGGCCGGTGCGTTCACCCTCGACGGGCTGGGCGGCTGGTTCGTCGACGGCATCGACGGCGACCCGCACAACGTCGTCGGGGTGTCACTGCCGGTGCTGCGCCGGATGCTGCGCGAGTTGGGGCACGCCCTGCCCGACCTCGGCTATCCGGCGCCGGGTCGTTAGCGGTTCGGCTCAATCATGGTGATGGCCGCCCGGCACCGGTAGGTCGGCCACGCTGCGCGCGACGTCGCCGAGCCGCCGAGCCAGTGACCCCGTGGCCGGGGTGCCGTCGGGCACCACCGAACGATAGGTGTGGGTCGGCGCCTCGCGGCCGCGCAGCCGCATCACCCGCCCGGGCACCCAGTTCTCCTGCTCCTCGATCGTGGCGGCCTCGACGGTCACGTCACTGGCCAGGATGTGCCCGTCGACCCGTTTGGCCAGGTCGGTCAGCCGGGCGGCCTCGTTCACCGCGTCGCCGATGACGGTGTACTCCAGCCGGCTGGCGGCGCCGATCTGGCCGGCGATGACCGGGCCGGCCGCGACGCCGATGCCGACCTCCAGTTCGCCCATGTCGTCCACCCGGTCGCGGATCGAGCGGGCCGTCTGCAGCGCGGCCGTGGCCGGGTCGTCGAGTTCGACCGGCGCCCCGAACACGCACAGCGCGGCGTCACCCTCGAACTTGTTCAACAGCCCGCCCCGCGCCTCGACCTCGTCGACCACGACGCCGAAGAAGCGGTTGAGCATCGCGACGAACTCGACCGGGTCCTTCTCGCGGGTGAGCTTGGTCGAGCCGGTGATGTCGACGAACAGGGCGACGACCTCGCGGGCCTCGCCGCGCAGCGTCACCCCGCCACTGATGGCCACGGCCGCGACCGAACTGCCCACATGCCGGCCGAAGAGGTCCTGGATCCGCTCCCGCTCGCGCAGGCCGCCGACCATCGCGTTGAAGCCGTTCTGGACGAGGCCGATCTCGCCGGCGTCCTCGATCGGCACGGTCACGTCGAAATCACCCTGCTCGACCCGGTGCAGGGCCTCGACCAGCGCGTACAGCGGAGCTCCGATCGCCTTGGCCGACAGCGCGGTCGAGTAGCCGCCGAGCAGGAGCGTGACCACGGCGACGACGACCGCCGCTCCGACGACGTGCGTTTTGCCCCGCGGGGCCGACAGCACGAGCATCAGGCCGACGACCGGCGTCCCGCTGGTCAGCACCCAGATCAGGAACAGCCGCCAGCGCACGCCGAACACCGGGATCTCCTGCGGCGGCGCCGACGCCAGCGCGAGCCGGGCCACTGGCTGGTTGACCCGGCCGATGAGCAGGTACGTGATGCCGGCCGAGCCGAGGGCAGCCAGCACGATGCCGCCGGATATGCCCAAGACGGTCTGCGCATCCTCGCCGGTCGACCCGGCGGCGATGCCGATGACGAGCCCGCCGAGGACCCACAGGACGGCGGCGATGGTCGCCATGTCGCGCGGGAAGCGCAGCGCCCGCCGGGCGTCGGCAACCGACGGCCGCTCCCCGCGCAGCAGCCAGCGCAGCGTGCGGCGCTGGACCAGGACGGCCACGGTGACGCCGACCAGCACCGAGAACGCGACCATGATCCCGGTGGTCGTGGCCACGACCCGCAGCTGGTGATCGTTCGCGCTGGCGTTCATCGCCGCGACCACGAGCGTCACGATCAGCACACCGATGACGTTGACGCCGATGCCCAGGGCCGCCGTTCCGGCAATCGTGCGGATGACGAAGGGCAGGTTGGCGGCGATCTGCGAGACCTCGACCGCGGCCGCGCCGGAGTCGGCGTCCGTGCTGCCGGGCTCGTCCACGTCGAGATTGTCGCGCATCGACGAGCCGCGCGGTGTGGTCACCCGGAGTCGGCGCCGCGGTAGGCCGCGGCGAGGGCGGTCGCGGCCCGCTGCCGGATGCGCACCGCTGATCGCATCGGCGAGTACGTGGACGAGTGGACGTGCCCGCGCGCGCACAGATGCTCGGTGGCGACCCCGGCGAGCGACAGGCGGCGCGCGTAGGCCTCGCCCTCGTCCCGCAGCGGGTCGTACTGCGCGGTGACCACCATCGTCGGCGGCAACCCGGACACGTCACTCGCGAGCAGCGGCGACGCGTAAGCCTCGCGCCGCCGGTCGGGGTCGGGCACGTACAGGTCGTAGTTGCGGCGCAGTTCGGCCTCGGTGAGGACGTAGCCCTTCCCGTAGCGGTGGATCGACGCCGAGCTGCCGCTCACGTCGGTCACCGGGATCTCGAGCAGCTGGAACACCAGGGCCGGGCCCCCGCGATCGCGGGCCATCAGGGCCGCGGCGGCCGCGACACAGCCGCCGGCCGAGACGCCGCCGACGGACACTCGCCGCGGGTCGATCCCGAGGTCGGCGGCCTGATCGACGGTCCAGCACAGGGCGGCATACCCGTCCTCGACCGCCGCCGGATACGGATGTTCCGGCGCGAGGCGGTAGCTGGGCACGACGACGACACAGCCGACCGCCCGGGCGTACTCGGCGGCCAGGCTGTCGAGTTCCGCGGCGCCGCCGTAGCAGAACCCACCGGCATGGAAGAGCACATGCGCCGGCCGGGGCGTGCGACCCTCCGGCGTATGCACCCGGGCCGAGATCGAGCCGCCCTCGACCGGGATCTGGTGCTCGGCCACGGTAAGCCCGCCACCCACATCACCGAGCGGGGACGTGCGCGCCGCCAGGGCGGCCCGCTTGGTCTCGATCGAGAAGTAGCCGAGCGGCCGGCTCGCTCGCTCGATTCGCCAGCTACCGAGCCAGACGAGTGGGTAGCGCGGCATCCGGTTCCCCCCGCTGCGGTGGTACGGCCCCGGCCGAGACGTCGCGCGCGAGCGCGGCCAGCCGGATGGTCCGCCACCGACGGTACGGCTCCGGCACCGCCTGATCCTCGCCGGGCCAGATCACGGCGAGCACGGCGGCGAGTTCCTCGGCCGTCGCGCCACCGCGCACGGTAACGGCGGTCATGTCGGCGGCACGCCGTGCCGCTTGGCCGTGAGGGCACGTGACTTGCCGACGAGCACGGCGTAGCGACGTTGCAGCTCGGCCCGCAGCTCGGACGGCTCGATGACGGCGTCGAGGACGAGGTCGGACGCGAGGCGCATCAGGTCGACGTCCTGCTTCGTACTCGGCTCGCATGGTCGCGATGAACTCGGCCTGCTGGTCGGGATCGGTGATCTCGGCGATCTTGTTGGCGTAGACGGCGTTCACTGCCGCCTGCGGCCCCATGACCGCGATCTTGGCCGTCGGCAGCGCGATGCAGGCGTCGGGCATGAAGCCGGGACCGGCCATGGCGTACAGCCCGGCGCCGTAGGCCTTGCGCACGATCACCGACACCTGCGGCACGGTGGCCTCGGACACCGCAGTGATCATCTTCGCGCCGTGCCGGATGATGCCCTGCCGCTCGACCTCGCTGCCGATCATGAAGCCCGGGACGTCGGCGAGATACAGCAGCGGGACGTTGAAGGCGTCGCAGAGCCAGATGAAGCGGGCCGACTTGTCGGCCGAGTCGACGAACAGCACCCCGCCCTTGACCGCGGAGTTGTTGGCGACGATCCCGACGGTGCGTCCGTCGATGCGGCCGAAGCCGACGACCACCTCGGCGGCGAACAGCGGCTTGATCTCGAAGAACGACTCGGCGTCGATCAGCCCGTCGATGATCTCGTGGACGTCGAAAGGTACCGACTCGTCGGCCGGTACGCAGTCGTCGTCGAGATCGACGGCCGAGGCCTCGGCCCGCACCTCCGGGACCGGTTCGCGCCAACAGGTGGGCACGTAGGAGAAGAACACCCGCGCCTGCTCGATGGCGTCCTCGTCGTCGACGGCGAGGTTGTCGCCGCAGCCGGAGACGGTGGCGTGCATGCGCGCGCCGCCCATCTCTTCGAGCGACACCTTCTCGCCGACGACCATCTCGGCCATCCGCGGCGAACCCAGATACATCGACGCGTTGCCCTCGACCATGATCACGATGTCGCAGAACGACGGGATGTAGGCGCCACCGGCCGCCGAAGGGCCGAACAGGCAGCAGATCTGCGGCACCTTGCCGGACAGTGCCACCTGGTTGTGGAAGATGCGGCCGGCGCCACGGCGGCCCGGGAACAGGGCCACCTGATCGGTGATGCGGGCCCCGGCCGAGTCGATGAGCCAGAAGATCGGCAGCTCGTCGGCCAGCGCCCGCTCGGTGACCCGGATGATCTTCTCGACCGTCCGGGCCCCCCACGAGCCGGCCTTGACGGTCGGATCGTTGGCCACGACCAGGGCCGGACGGCCGTCGACCAGGCCCTGGCCGGTGACAACGCCGTCGGCCGGCAGCCCGCCGGCCAGCGCGTTCGCGAGCTGACCGTCCTCGACGAAGGTGCCGTCGTCGAACAGCAGCGCGAGCCGATCGCGGACGTAGAGCTTGTTCTGCGCGGCCAGCTTGGCCGCGGCCTTCTCAGGTGGAGCAAGGGTGGCTTCGCGCGCAGCCCGCAGCTGCTTGTCCTTCATTGCTTGATCCGCCGAGGCTGATGTCGGTCTCGACCACTCGCTGCGCTCGGGCCGATCTCGAGCTCAGCACCGAATGCTCGCTGCGCTCGCGCGGCGGCGGGCTCTTCGCGCGAGCGCTCATCGCGTCGCTGATGGGTCAGGCGCAGTGCCCGATCCCGGCGGTCGTGAGGATCGCCTGCTCGCGGCGGACGGATGTGCCGAGCTCGTCGCGGTAGGTGTCGAGCAGCCGGCGCAGCACCGGGTGCTTGGTGGCGCAGTCGGCCCAGGCCGTCCGGGCCAACTCGCCGGCATCGGCCAGCTTGGCGCTGCGCCGCCCGCCGTCGAGCGAGAGGAGTTCGATCCGCGCCCACAGGGCCTGCGACCAATCGTATTGCAGGGCCAGCACCAGCTCTCGCCGGTCGCGGAAGATCGCCGGCACGTCGGGCAGCTCGTCGTACGGCAGCCCGGCCCTTGGGTGCTTTTCGGCGTGTTCCAGCACCGACTTCAGCGCGGCGCGCCGCCGCGCGTGATCGTCCCAACTCATCGTCAGCAGTCCTTCTCGTCACGGCCACCGATCCCCGCGATCGGTGGCGACATGACGACAGGAGCCGGGCCGGCCCACCGTGATACATCACTGCACCGGCAACCCGAGCCCGCGGGCGATGAGCATGCGCTGCACCTCGGAGGTGCCCTCGCCGATCTCGAGGATCTTGGCGTCGCGGTAGAAGCGGGCGACCGGGAACTCCTCCATGAAGCCGTTGCCGCCGAACACCTGGGTCGCGACCCGAGTCGCCGCCACCGCGGCTTCCGACGAGTACAGCTTGGCCATCGACGCGGCCTGCTTGATCTGGGCGGCCGGGCGGCCGGCGTCCTTCAACCAGGCCGCCTTGTAGGTGAGCAGCCGGGCGGCCTCGACCGAGACGGCGAGGTCGCTGAGCGAGAACGCCACCGCTTGGCGCGAGCCGATCGGGGCGCCGAAGGTGTGGCGTTCGCCGGCGTACTTCACGGACAGATCGAGGCAGGCCTGGGCCAGCCCGACGGCCAGGGCGGCGATGGCGATGCGCCCGTCGTCGAGAACGGTCAGGAACTGGCGGAAGCCGTGGCCGCGCTCGCCGAGCAGGTTGGCCTCGGGCACCCGGCAGTCGTCGAAGCTCAGCCCGTGGGTGTCGGCGATGTGCCAGCCGAGCTTGTCGTAGCCGGGCTCGACCACGAAGCCCGGCGTTCCGGCCGGGACGATGATCGACGAGATCTCGTCCGGAGCGGTCTTCGCGGTGACGGTGACGAGCGAGGTGATGGACGTGCCCGAGTTGGTGATGAACGCCTTGGCGCCGTTGATCGTCCACTGTCCGTCGGCCAGGGTGGCGCGGGTCTTGGTGGCGCCGGCGTCCGAGCCCGCGTCCGGCTCGGTGAGGCCGAAGCCGGCAAGCGCGCGACCGGCCACTAGATCGGGTAGCCACTGCTCCTTCTGCTCATCGGTGCCGAAGGTCAGGATCGGGTTGATGCCCAGGCCAACCGCGGCCTCGAGCGTCGCGCCGATCGACTGGTCGACCCGGCCGAGCTCTTCGATGGCGACGCACAGGGAGGTGAAGTCGCCGTCCGAGCCGCCGTAGGCCTCGGGCACGTTGAGCCCGAACAGGCCGAGGTCGCCCATGCTGTTGACGACCTCGGGCGGCAGGTGGTGGTCACGGTCCCATTGGGCGACGTGCGGGCCGAGTTCGCGCTCGGCGAAGTCCCGCACCACTTTCCGGAAGGTCTCGTGCTCTCCGGACAGCTCGAACATCATCTTCCTGCCTCCTTGACGTTAACGTCAACGTCAGGCAACCATAGCGGGCATGGCCACTGGGGCAAAAGAGCGGAGCTGGACCGTCGGTGAACTGGCCGACGAGCTCGGCGTCACGACCCGCACCCTGCGCCACTACGAGGCCGAGGGGCTGGTGACGCCGAGCCGGATCGGGCAGAACCGGGTCTACGGCCCCCGCGACCGGGCCCGGTTGCGGCTGATCCTGCGCGGCCGCCGGTTCGGGATGACCCTGGCCGAGTGCCGCGAGATCGTGGACATGTACGACGGCGCCAAGTCGTCGGAGAAGCGCCAGCTCGTCACCCTGCTCGGCCGGTTGGACGAGATCAGCGCCGACCTGCGCCGGCGCCAGGACGATCTGCGCCGGGCCCTGGGCGAGATATCCGACGTCACCGGCCAGTGCCGGCAGCGGCTGACCGAGCTCGACCACGGAGCGTGACCGCCCACCGCTGACCGCGTGCCGGCTGTACGTCTGATTTGCGGCCGGTAGCCGATTTCTTGCGCGCCGACGTTAGTTCTGTGTAAGGTGACCGCACGGCGGGGGCCGTTCGACTGGGTCCCCCGGGACCTTCGTCCTTCTGCTGCGAGGTCCACCGTGAAATCCGTCTTCCGCAATGCCGCCCTCGTGACCGGCTCGATCATCGCGCTCCTCGCCGCCACCGCCACTCCGGCGTCGGCCGCACCGGCCTGGACCCCGCCGGATCTGCCCAACACCGCTCCGGCACCGGCCGCCGGCGACTGCGGCGATCCGGTGTACGACGGCGCCGGCAATCCGTTGACCTGCACCTTCGATGACGAGTTCAACGGCATCACCCTCGACCCCCGCAAGTGGGTTCCCATCACCACCGCCAAGACCGGCACGAGTGGTGGCGGAGCCTGCTTCACCGACTCGCCGAACAACATCAGCGTGTCCGACGGCTACCTCAACCTCACCGTCCGGACCGAGGCCGCGGCGTTCCGCTGCAAGACCCCGACGAGCAGCTTCGCGAGCTGGTGGACGACCGGACAGGTCGCCACCTACACGAAGTTCGCCCAGATGTACGGCCGCTTCTCGATGCGGGCCAAGTTCCCGGCCGCGACCGTCGCCGGTCTGCAGTCGGCCCTCTGGCTGTGGCCGAACAACGCGGTGAAGTACGGCGCGTGGCCCCAGTCGGGCGAGATCGACATCGCCGAGGAGTACAGCGTCAACGCCGACCGGGCGGTTCCGTACGTGCACTACCTGTACGACCCCAAGACCGTGAACACGTCGACCAACACCAACGTCGCCACCAACAACTACTGCACGCTGTCGACCGGTGACTTCCACGACTACACCGTCGACTGGTCGCCGACGACGATCACCGTCTCCTACGACGGCCAGGCCTGCATCACCGACAACTACCAGGCCTACGGGCTGCTCGGCGGCCAGCCGTTCGACCAGCCGTTCTTCCTGACGCTCACCCAGAGCCTCGGGATCGGGAAGAACGCGCTCAACCTGCGCACCCCCCTACCGGCAACCACCCAGGTCGACTGGGTGCGCGTCTGGAAGTAGACGCCACCGCCGGCGCGACACGCCGTCGGCCGCCGATTGCCCGACCGGTAATCTGCGGCCGACGGCGTTTCGTCGCGCGATGCGAGCGGGCATCGGCAATTTCCAGGAGGCTCGACCGTGCAGAAGGTGCTCATCGCCAACCGGGGCGAGATCGCGGTCCGGGTGATCCGGGCGTGCAAGGACGCCGGCTACACCTCGGTCGCCATCTACGCCGACCCCGATCGCGACGCCCTGCACGTGCGGATGGCCGACGAGGCCTTCGCCCTCGGCGGAACCACCCCCGGCGACTCGTATCTCGTCATCGAGAAGGTCATCGGGGCGGCGCAGCAGGCCGGCGCCGACGCCGTGCACCCGGGTTACGGCTTCCTGTCCGAGAACGCCGACTTCGCCCAGGCCGTCCTCGACGCCGGCCTGACCTGGATCGGCCCGTCGCCGCAGGCCATCCGCGATCTCGGCGACAAGGTCACCGCCCGGCACATCGCGCTGGCCGCCGGGGCGCCGCTCGTGCCCGGCACGAAGGACCCGGTCGGCGGGGCGGAGGACGTGGTCACCTTCGCCGAGGAGCACGGGCTGCCGGTCGCGATCAAGGCGGCGTTCGGCGGCGGTGGGCGCGGGCTGAAGATCGCCCGCACGATGGAGGAGATCCCCGAGCTGTTCGACAGCGCGGTGCGCGAGGCGGTGGCCGCGTTCGGCCGGGGCGAATGCTTCGTGGAGCGCTATCTCGACCGCTCGCGGCACGTCGAGGCCCAGGTCCTCGCCGACCAGCACGGCAACGTGATCGTGGTCGGCACCCGCGACTGCTCGCTGCAGCGGCGCAACCAGAAGCTGGTCGAGGAGGCCCCGGCGCCGTTCCTCACCGACGAGCAGCGCGCGACCATCCACGCCTCAGCCAAGGCGATCTGCCGGGAGGCCAAGTACTCCGGCGCCGGTACCGTCGAATACCTCGTCGGCGCGGACGGTGTCATCAGCTTCCTCGAGGTGAACACCCGGCTGCAGGTCGAGCACCCGGTCACCGAGGAGACGAGCGGGATCGACCTCGTCCGCGAGCAGTTCCGCATCGCCGAGGGCGAGACGCTGCGCTTCGACGTCGACCCCTCGCCGCGCGGCCACGCCTTCGAGTTCCGCATCAACGGCGAGGACCCGGGCCGCAACTTCCTGCCCGCGCCCGGCACGGTCAGCACCTATCGCGAGCCGGCCGGCCCGGGCGTGCGGGTCGATTCCGGGATCGAGGGGAACTCGGTCATCGGCGGCGCGTTCGACTCGCTGCTGGCCAAGCTGATCGTGAGCGGCGAGACGCGCGACGAGGCCCTGGCCCGGGCCCGGCGGGCGCTGGACGAATTCGTCGTCGAAGGCATGGCCACCGCGCTGCCCTTCCACCGCGCCGTGGTCCGTGACGAGGCGTTCACGGCCGACCCGTTCACCGTGTTCACCCAATGGATCGAGACCGAGTTCGACAACACCATCGCGCCCTTCGGCGGAGCGGCCGAGACCGACGACGACGCCGGACCGCGCGAGACGATCGTCGTCGAGGTCGGCGGTAAGCGGCTCGAGGTCTCGCTGCCGGCCGGATTCGGCGGCGGCGGCGGGGGCGGAGCGGCGCGCAAGGCCGCCCCGAAACGCTCGGGCAGCAAGAAGGCCGGCGCCGCGGCGTCGGGTGACTCGTTGACCGCGCCGATGCAGGGCACCATCGTCAAGGTCGCGGTGGCCGAGGGCGACACCGTCGAGGCCGGTCAGGCCATCGTGGTCCTCGAGGCGATGAAGATGGAGCAGCCTCTGACCGCGCACAAGGCCGGCACCGTCACCGGTCTCAAGGCCGAAGTCGGCGCCGTAGTAACGAGCGGCTCGGTGATCTGCGAAATCAAGGATTAGGACCCCCGCCCGAAGTTGTCCGCGCTTCGCGTCGCCATAGCGCCGTGTAGCCCGGACAACTTTTCCCGCCCTCGGGAGTTGTCCGCCCTAAACGGCGCTATAGCGCCGTTTAGGGCGGACAACTTGCGGGAGTGAGGGAGAAGGTCAGGCCGGGTTCTTGCGGGTGAGGATCCGGGTGATCATTTCGGCGCGGCGGCGGGCCAGGGTGGCCATCTCGTCGGTGCGCCGGCGGACGGCATCGACGTCGGCGCCGAGGGTGAACACCATCGCCCAGCCGCTGCCCTCGAGCTCGGGCACCCGCGCCACTATCTCGTCGGTCGGGACGTGATGCGTGCCGGCGAACGCGTGCTCGTCGTCGACCACCGCGACCAGCACGTGACCGTCAGGCACGCCGGGCAGCGCGGCCACGATGGCCTCGGCGTGGTCGGCGAAGACGCCGGCCGCGCGAGCCTTCTGCTCGGCCGCAGTGCGGGCGGCGGGCGAATAGTCGCCGTGGTTGGTCATGCGCTCCTCAGTCCGGGTCGGCTCAGTCCAGGTCGTCGTGCAGCATCAGTCGACGGGCGGCCTCGGCCACGGACCCCGACAGCGCCGGGTAGACGCCGATCGTCGCGGCGAGGTCGTTGACCGTGAGCCCGCGCTGCACGGCCAGGGTCAACGCGAAGATCAGCTCCGATGCGTTCGGCGACACGATCACCCCGCCGATCACCGCTCCGGTTGCCGGCCGGCAGTAGATCTTCACGAAGCCGTCGGAGTGGCCCTGCATCTTGGCCCGGGCGTTGGTGGCGAGCGGCAGCGTGACCTGCCGGGCCGGGACCGCGCCGGACGCGATCGCCGCGTACCCGATGCCGACCGTCGCGATCTCCGGATGGGTGAAGACGTTAGCCGCGACGGTCTTGAGCCGCAGCGGCGTCACCGCCTCGCCCAGCGCGTGCCACATCGCGATCCGGCCCTGCATGCCGGCGACCGAGGCCAGCAGCAGTACCCCGGTGCAGTCGCCGGCGGCATAGATCGACGGCACCGAGGTTCGCGACACCCGATCGACGGCGATGTAGCCGTCGGCGTCGAGGGTCACCCCGACGTGCTCGAGCCCCAGCCCGTCGACGTTGGGGACGGAGCCGACACACATCAGCGCATGCGAGCCGGTGACGGTGCGCCCATCGACCAGATCGGCGACGACGCCATCGTCCGTCCGGCGCACACCCGCGGCCCGAGCCTGCTTCACCAGCGTGCCGCCGCGGCTGGTGAAGACGCGCTCGATCACGTCGGCGGCGTCGGGATCCTCGCCCGGCAGCACCCGATCGCGACTGGAAACCAGGGTGACCGGCACGCCGATCTCGCTGTAGCCGCTGGCGAACTCGGCCCCCGTGACGCCGGAGCCGATGACGACCAGGTGCTCCGGCAGCTCCTTCAGGTCGTACACATCGCGCCAGGACAGGATCCGCTCACCGTCGGGCACCGCGGTCGCCAGCGTGCGCGGCGTGCCACCGGTCGCGAGCAGGACCACGTCCGCCTCGACCGTGTCGACCACGCTGCCCTGCTCGTCGACCACCTCGACCCGGTGAGCTCGCGGCGGTTGGTCGGCGCTGAAGCGGGCGCCGCCGGACAGCAGGGTGACGCCTTCGCTGCCCAGCCGGCCGGCGATGTCGTCGGACTGCTGGCCGGCCAACTGCTTGATGCGGTCGTTCACCGCCGACAGGTCGACCGCGACATCGGGGCTGCTCGTGCCGACACCGACCCGCGGCGCATCACGCAGGGCGGTGACACGGTCGCTGGTGGCGATGAGCGTTTTGCTGGGGACGCAGTCGGTGAGCACGCACGAGCCGCCGATGCCGTCGCGGTCGATGACGGTGACGCGCGCGCCGAGCTGGGCCGCGACCAGCGCCGACTCGTAGCCGGCCGGCCCGCCACCGATGATGACGATCCGCGTCCCGTTGGTCACGCGTCCATTGTCCCGTGTCGACGGGGCGCTCGGTACGCTCCCCCCGACGCATTCGCCGAGCAGGGGTGGTGGAGTGGCCGGGCTGGGTGGGCTTTACGCCGCTTACGGCTCCAACATGGACCCCGAGCAGATGCTCGAGCGCTGCCCGCACTCGCCCGCCGCCGGCACCGGCTGGCTCAACGGCTGGCGTCTCAGCTTCGGCGGTGAGGACCTGGGTTGGGACGGCGCGCTGCCGATGGTCGTCCCGGACAAGGCCGGTCAAGTCTTCGTGGCGCTCTACGAGGTGTCACCGCAGGACATGAAGACCCTGGACTACTGGGAGAGTGCCGACACCGGCCTCTACAACAAGATCCGGCTGCGCATCTCGACTTTGGACGGCGATGTGCTCGCTCTCGTCTACGTCCTCGACAGCTTCGAGGGTGGGCTCCCGTCGGCCCGCACGATCGGTCTCATCTCCGACGCAGCGCAGGCCGCCGGTGCCCCGGACGAATACGTGGCCGACCTGCGAATGCGCCCCTGCCGCTCGCTGGGCGAGTAGCCCCGCGCAGGCCGGGCCGGGCCGGGCCGGCCCGGCCCGGCCCGCAAGCGTCCGTTTCCGCTCCACCCGGTGCGCGGCAGCGGCCCTTTGTCATTCGCCGGGTGGGTCGGTCAGGGGTCGGTGCAGTTCGTTGTGGCGGGGTTTCTGCGCTGGATCGATCCAGCGCGGCGGGATCCACGCGGCGCGGCCGTTGATCAGGGTTGATCGCCAGCCTTGTTTTTTGCGGGTGTTGTTCTCATAGCGGCAGGCCAGCACGGCGTAGTCGACGCGGGTGGGTCCCGCCGTGGGCGTGGTCGATGACATGATCGATCTCGCACCAGGCCGCGGGCATCGGGCAGTCAGGAAAGGTGCAGCCGCCGTCGACGGCGGCTCGGGCCAGGCGTTGCCGCTCGGTGTGCAGGCGGGCGGTGCTGCTGTAGGCGGTGATGCCCTTGGTCTTGTCGATGACGACGTTCATCAGCCGGTACTCCCCGCCGGTCATCCGCATCGCCTCGGGCACCGGCACCAGCGCGCCGTGGCCGGTGCGGGCCAACCCGCGCCGGGTTTCGTACTGCTCGACGGTCATCGTCATCACGATGGTCGCGGTCACCCCAGCCACCGAAGGCAGCACGCGGGCGCGCAGGTTGAGTTTCAATGCTTCGAGCAGGGCGTCGTGGCGGCGTTGCCCGGCGGTGCGCGGGTCTTTGACCCCGTCGGTCTCGGGCTTGGGTCGGGCGAACGCGTCGATGTGCAGCAGCAGCAGCTCGGTCGCCTCGGCCGTCAACTCACCCGACAGCTTGCTGGAGCCGTCCACCCGTTGCTGCAGGGTCAGGTCACGGTGCCGTTCGCGGTGCTCGACTTCTTCCAGGCGACCGTCGGGGTCGTGGTGGGCCAGGATCCGTTCGGCCAGCTTGGCCAGGTTGACCGGATCGAACTGGGCGCAGTAGCCGACCAGCTGCGCTTCGATCTGCCCGGCCGTGTTCGGCCTGCGCCGCGTCCGGGAGCTTGTCCACCGTCGCCACCACCACCCGGGCCTGCCGCTCGGAAATCTCACCCGCGGCCTGCGCCGCCGCGACGGCCGGGAAGATCGCCGGCAGCGGCTCACCGGTCAGCGTCCGACGCGGCCCGGCCGCTTCGGCCGCCCGCACCCGCCCGGCCGCCTCGCCCGGGTCCAGGCGCAGCAGCCCGCGCAACAGCTGGGCGACCGAACGGACCTGCACCGCCTCAGGCAGACCGCGGCCCTGCGCCTCCAGCACCAGCGCATGCTCGACAGCGGGGATGCGGCGGCGCAGCCGTTCCAACTCCCGCCAGTACCCCAGCAGCCCGTCATCGTTCAAGCCGGTCAGGTCCAGACCAGATAGCTCGTCCAAGGCCGCATGGGCAGCAGCGAGCGCGACCATCGGATCGGTCCGCGTCATCACTGCACTGCTCATACGTACGATTCTAGGTGAACGCGAACCCCCGAAACACGGGACTTCCGCAATCTGTGGACAACCCCAAGATGTCCACAACCACGTCGGAACGAACCGGCGAAACTGTCACCAGGGCGTGCTAGAGCGCCGAGGCACAGAACCGCCGGCCGACGACGAAAGATCGCCGACCGGTGAACCTTCCTCGTCGATGCGCTTTCGAACCGGGAAAGCATCACTCCGCCGAGCGAGCGCAGAGCCTCGCGGGCTACCGCCACGCTGTAGCGCACGCCGATGTCGAGCGCCCGCTCGTCGATGTCGAACGTCCCCTGATGGAGATCGAACTCCGGGCCGGCCGGGCCGCGCACGCCCAACCGGGCCAGCGCACCGGGGGTGGTCTCGAGGTACCAGGCGAAGTCCTCGCCGCCCATGCTCTGCTCGGTCTCGACCAACGCGTCCGGGCCGAACTCGGCCCGCACCGCCGCCTGCTGGACGGCCACCGCGTCGGCCGAGTTGACGACCGGCGGGACCCCGCGGGTGTAGGCCGTGGTCGCCAGCACGCCGCACGGCGCGACGATCTGCTCGACCAGCGCGGTGACCAGCGGACCGGCCGCGTCCCACGCGTCGCGGCCGAACACCCGCAGCGTGCCGCGCAGCCGGCCGGACATCGGGATCGCATTGGCGGCCCGCCCGGCTTCGACCGATCCCCACACCAGCGACAGCGCGGCCCGGGGATCGACTCGCCGCGACAACAGGCCGGGCAGGTCGGTGATCACCCGGCCGAGGGCGTAGACCACGTCCTGGGTGAGGTGCGGACGGGCGGTGTGACCACCCGTCCCGGTGAGCCGGACCTCAACGTGGTCACACGCCGCGGTGATCGCACCGACGCGGGCTCCGATCTGGCCGGTGGGCAGCCGCGGGTCGCAGTGCAGGGCAAAGATCTGCACCACGCCGTCCAGCGCGCCGGCCTCGACCGCGGTGACGGCGCCGCCGGGCACCGTCTCTTCGGCCGGCTGGAAGACGAGCCGGACGCGTCCCGGCGGCGGGTCGGCCGCGAGCGCCGCCGCGGCCCCGAGCAGGATCGCGGTGTGCGCGTCGTGGCCGCAGCCGTGACACACACCCTCGACCGTCGAGCGGTAGGGCACCGACTTCTCATCGGGCAGCGGCAGCGCGTCGATGTCGGCGCGCAGGGCGATCAACGGGCCGTCGGTACCGATCTCGCAGAGCACCCCGGTGCCGCCGGGCATCACCTTCGGAGCCAGGCCGAGGGCGCTCAGGTGAGCCGTTATCAGCGCGGTGGTCCGCGTCTCGGCGAACGCGAGTTCGGGGTGGGCGTGCAGATCGCGGCGCACGGCGACGACGTCGAACGATTCGCTGCACACGTCGGGCAGCGTATCTACCTCGATCACCGGCCGTGTTCCCGGCCGCGTCCCCCCGGAGCGGGCGAGCGGGGTCGCATCGGTACGTGCAGCAGCCGCGCCATCGTCGGCACCAGGCCGCCCTGCACGATGACCGAGACGGTGACGACGATGAAGATCAGGTCGTAGATCTCGCCGGCCCGGCCGGTCTTCTCGACGACGACGTAGGTGCCGAGCAGGATCGGCACCGCCCCCTTGAGCCCGGCCCACAGCACGAACAGCCGCTCGCCGGACCGGAGCCGGACGGGGAGCAGGAGCAATCCCACCAGCACCGGCCGGATCACCAGCATGAGCAGGGCGGCCAGGCCGAGGCCGACCCACACCCGGTTGCCAGTCACCACCGACGAGAGCTCCACCGACAGCCCGAGCACCACGAAGGCGACGATCTCGGCGAGCGCGGCCAGGGCGCCGCTGAAACGCTTGATCTCCTGCTCGGCCCGCGTGCGGGCGTCCCCGACCAGGATGCCGGCCAGGAACACGGCGAGGAAGCCGGAGCCGTGCAATGCGGTCGCGCCGCCGTAGAGCAGCAGCGCGAACGCGACCGTCTGGACTGGATAGAGCGCCGCATTGGGCAGCACGACGCGCCGCATCAGCTCGCGCAGCAGCCATCCGCCGACGAGCCCGAAGGCCGTGCCCACCACGAGTTGCAGCCCGAACTGGCCGATCCCGCTGCCGACGGCCGACCACCCACTGCCGGTGGCGCCGAGCAGGCTGACCATCAAGGCGATGCCGACCGGGTCGTTGGCGCCGGACTCGCCCTCGAGCAGGGTCCCGGTGCGCCCGGAGATCTCGCGGCGGCCGAGGACGGAGAACACCACGGCCGGATCGGTCGGCGCGAGCGCGGCGCCGATCAGCAGGGCGGGCCGCCAGTCGAAGCCGAACAAGCCGTGCGCGGCCAGCGCCAGGGCGGCCGCGGTGACCGCGGTGCCCGCCACGCCGAGCCACACCACTGCACCGGCCGCGGTGCGCATGCGGGCCCAGCCGATGTGCATGCCCCCGTCGAAGAGGATGAGCACCAGCGCGACCGTGACGATGCGCTGATCGGCGACGATCGACAGCCGATCGGATTTCGGGACGATCGCCGCCACCACCGCGGCCACGATCAGGAACAGGGCCGGCGCCGGAATGCGGATGCGTTCAGCCAGCCGGTTCGAGCCGACGGCGGCCAGCAGCGCAGCGGCCAAGAGGACGCAGGTCACCGCGAACGGGACGAGATCATGCACGCGGCGCGTCCTTTCCGGGCAGTGACGAGCAACTCGCCGACCAGACTTCCCGGCACACCGCGCCCCACCCTACGGGCCAGGGTCGTGGCCCCGTAGCGACGATTCGCCCGGCGCGTCGCGCCGCCGCGCGGCCAACGATCAGGTCGGCCGGTCCCTGTGACGGTCGGTACACGCGTCAACAATGCCCGATTCGTCCGTTCCGTCACCGGTAAAGTTAGTTCCAGGCCCGAACAAATCGGGCCAGCAGGGTCCGTGCTCACGAGCGCGGTCCGCAACAGTGAAGGAGGTTGGCCGACATGAGGTTTCATCCAGCCCTCGAGGTCAACCGCGCTCCCCGGCGGATTGTCATGGCCCTCGCCGGATTCGCGGTGGCCCTCACCATGGTCCGGCTCAGCGCGGCCCGGTTCGAGCAGGCCAACCGGGCTGCCAACTAGCCCGACTCGATCACGTCTTCCTTCGGGGCGGACGTTGCCCGGCGGCCGGAAAGTCCCCAGGCCAGGAAAACGTGATCCGCCGGCGACTCAACCGTCGTCGAGGGCGGCCAGGATCTGGCGCGCCGCCTGATCGGGCGTGAGTTCCTCGGCCCGGACGGCGGCCTCGGCGGCCCGGACGGCCTCGCGGACCCCGGGGGCGGCCAGCCGGGCGAGCAGCCGGTCGCGCACGAGCGCGCGCGTCCACTCCACCATCTGATCGCGGCGCTTGCGCTCCAACCCGCCATGCGCCTCGAGCCAGCCGCGGTGCCGGACGACGTGGTGCCACACGCCGTCGAGGTTCAGGTTGTGCAGCCCGCTGCAGGTGACGACCGGGGTCTGCCAGTCGTCGTCGGTGCCGCGCAGGAATCGCAGCGCACCCGAGAGGTCGCGGGCCGCCCGCTCGGCCTCGTCCTCGTGCTGCTCATCGGCCTTGTTCACCGCGATCACGTCGGTGAGCTCGAGGATGCCGCGCTTCATGCCCTGCAACTGATCACCGGTGCGGGCCAGCGTCAGGAACAGGAAGGTGTCGACCATGTCGGCCACGACGTATTCCGACTGGCCGACCCCGACGGTCTCGATGAGGACGACGTCATAGCCGGCCGCCTCCATCACCAGCATCGTCTCGCGGGTCGCCTGGGCGACGCCGCCCAGCGTGCCGGCCGACGGCGACGGGCGGACGAACGCGCGCTCGTCGTTGGCCAGCCGGGTCATCCGGGTCTTATCACCGAGGATCGAGCCCCCGGTGCGGCCGGAGGACGGGTCGACGGCCAGCACCGCCACCCGGTGACCCGCCTCGATCAGGTTCACGCCGAGCTGATCGATGAAGGTCGACTTCCCGACGCCGGGCACCCCGCTGATGCCGATGCGCTCGGCCCCGCCGGTGTGGGGCAGTAGCGCGGCGAGCAGCTGCTGCGCCTGCTCGCGGTGATCGGCGCGGCGCGACTCGACGAGCGTGATCGCCCGCGCCACATCGGCCCGGTGGCCGGCGCGGACCCCGTCGGCCAGCTCGGCGACGGCCATCAGGACGAGTGCGAGAGCTGGTCGGTCAGCTTGCCGAGCAGTTCGATCGCCGCCTCGGCGATGACGGTGCCGGGCGGGAAGATCGCCGCCGCGCCGGCCGCGCGGAGGTCGTCGAAGTCCTGCGGCGGGATCACGCCACCAACCACGATCATGATGTCGGCGCGGCCCTGTGCCGCCAGTTCGTCGCGCAGTTCGGGGACGAGGGTTAGATGCCCCGCGGCGAGGGAGTTGACGCCGACGATGTGCACGTCGGCCTCGACCGCCTGACGGGCCACCTCGGCCGGGGTCTGGAACAACGGGCCGACGTCGACGTCGAAGCCGAGGTCGGCGAAAGCGGTGGCGAGCACCTTCTGGCCGCGGTCGTGCCCGTCCTGACCCATCTTGGCCATCAGGATGCGCGGGCGACGGCCCTGCGCCTCTTCGAACTCGGTCGTGGCGGCGCGCGCCTTGTCGATCACGTCCACCCCGGCTCCGGCCTCCTCGCGATAGACGCCGGAGATCGTCCGGATCGTCGCCGAATGCCGACCGTAGACCTTCTCCAGCGCGTCCGAGATCTCCCCGACGGTGGCCTGGGCCCGCGCCGCGTCGATGGCCAGGGCAAGCAGGTTGCCGTCGCCGCCCGAATCGCCGGCCGCGTTCGTCAGGGCGTCGAGGGCGGCCTGGGTGGCCGCGCCGTCGCGGTCGGCGCGCAGCCGCTGCAGCTTCTCGGCCTGCTCGCGGCGGACGTCGGCGTTGTTGACCTTGAGCACGTCGAGGTGATCCTCTTCGGCCAGCCGGTACTTGTTGACGCCGATCACCGGCTGCCGGCCCGAGTCGATGCGGGCCTGGGTGCGTGCGGCGGCCTCCTCGATGCGCAGCTTCGGCAGGCCCCGGTCGATCGCGCGGGCCATGCCACCGGCCTGCTCGACTTCCTGGATGTGACCCCACGCCCGCCGGGCCAGGTCGTAGGTGAGCTTCTCGACGTAGGCCGAACCGCCCCACGGGTCGATGACGCGGGTGGTGCCGGATTCCTGTTGCAGCACGATCTGGGTGTTGCGGGCGATGCGGGCCGAGAAGTCCGTGGGCAGCGCGAGCGCCTCGTCCAAGGCGTTGGTGTGCAGCGACTGCGTGTGGCCCTGGGTGGCGGCCATCGCCTCGATGCACGTGCGGATGACGTTGTTGAACACGTCCTGGGCGGTGAGCGACCAGCCGCTGGTCTGCGAGTGCGTGCGCAGCGACAGCGACTTGTCGCTGCGCGGCTCGAACTGCGACACCAGCTTGGCCCACAGCAACCGGGCCGCGCGCAGCTTGGCGACCTCCATGAAGAAGTTCGTCCCGATGGCCCAGAAGAACGACAGCCGCGGAGCGAAGTTGTCGACCTCGAGGCCGGCGGCGATCCCGGCCCGGATGTATTCGACGCCGTCGGCGAGGGTGTAGGCCAGCTCGAGATCCGCCGTCGCACCGGCTTCCTGGATGTGATAGCCGGAGATCGAGATCGAGTTGAAGCGCGGCATCTGCTGCGAGGTGAACTCGAAGATGTCGCTGATGATCCGCATCGAGGGCGTCGGCGGGTAGATGTAGGTGTTACGGACCATGAACTCTTTGAGGATGTCGTTCTGGATGGTTCCGGTGAGCTGTTCCGGGGCGACGCCCTGCTCCTCGGCGGCGACGACGTAGAGCGCGAGGACGGGCAGCACTGCACCGTTCATGGTCATCGACACGCTCATCTTGTCGAGCGGGATGCCGTCGAAGAGCTGGCGCATGTCGAGGATGGAGTCGATCGCGACGCCGGCCATGCCGACGTCACCGACCACCCGCGGGTTATCGCTGTCGTAGCCGCGGTGGGTGGGCAGGTCGAAGGCGATCGACAGCCCCTTCTGCCCCATCGCCAGGTTGCGCCGGTAGAACGCGTTCGACTCGGCGGCGGTGGAGAAGCCGGCGTACTGCCGGATCGTCCAGGCCTGGTTGACGTACATCGTGGGGTACGGCCCGCGCAGGTACGGCTTGATGCCGGGGTAGCCGGCCAGGGTGTCGAGGTCGGCGAGATCGGCGGCGGTGTAGAGCGGCGGGACGGTGATGCCCTCGGGTGTCTCCCAAGGACTTACCGCAGGATCGTGGCCGCCCTGCGGCGCCGCGGCCGGCGAGTCGCGCCGCTCGGCGGCCACGCTTGCGTCCGCCGGCGCGGCGCGGTCGGCCAGCGTGGCGGCGCTGAAGTCGGGGATCGGGCTCATGCGTCCACTCCCAGCACGTCGAGGGTGGTGCGCAGGACGGCGAGCGCGTCGCCGCCGGCGTGGACGTACCCGTCGACGCCCGCCGTCTCGACCTTCCCGGCCAGCCAGATCTGCTCGGCGCCACCGGCGCGCAGGGCGGCGGCGACCGGGGCGGCGGTATCGGCGTAGACCTTGTCCGACGAGCACAGGCAGGCGACCGGCGTGCCGGCCGCGGCGAACGCGGCGGCGAGCTCGTCGGCCGTGCCCGTGCCGGTGACGCACTCGATGCCGGCGGCCTGGAACAGGTTGGCGGCGAAGCCGACGCGCGCGCTGTGGGCGGCGAGCGGTCCCAACGCGGCGAGGAAGACGACCGGTCGGGTGGCGGCCGCGTCGCTGCGATCGCGCAGCGCCTCGAAGTCCTGCGCGTAGCGGATGCGCGGCAGCAGCGGGTTCGACGGCGGGGACGGCAGCGGGTCGCGCTGCACCGGCGCCTCAGCCACGAAGGCGTACTCGGTGACGCCGGTGATCGGCGCGCGCCGGTGGGCGATGTCCGCGGCGCGGGCGGCGCGAACCGGCGCGATCAGCGCCTCGATGACGCCGGTGTCCAGAGCCTCCAGCGCCCCGCCGGCCTGCTCGATCGAGGTGAAGATCGCCCAGGCCCGGTCGGCCAGCTGATCGGTGAGCGATTCGACGTACCAGGATCCACCGGCGGCGTCGATCACCCGGGCCACGCTGGACTCGTCGTGCAGGACGGCGTGGGTGTTGCGAGCGATCCGCCGGGCGAAGGCGTCCGAGCGCCCGATCGCCGAGTCGAACGGCGCGACCGTGATCGCGTCGGCCCCGCCGACCGCGGCGGCGAAGCAGCCGATCGTGGTGCGCAGCATGTTCACCCACGGGTCGCGCTGCGTCAGCGCGGCGGCCGAGGTGACCGCGTGCTGATATTGGCCGCGGCGGGTCGGGGCCGCGCCGGACAGCTCGGCCACCCGGTCCCAGATTCGGCGGGCGGCGCGCAGCTTCGCGATCGACGGGAACTGTTCGGCGGTGACCGCCCAGCGGAACTCGATCCGCTCGAGCGCCTCGTCCACGCTCAAGCCGGCGTCGGTGAGCGCCCGCAGATAGGCGACGCCGACCGCGGTGCCGATCCCGAGTTCCTGCGCGTCGGACGCGCCGGCGTCGTGGAAGACGGTGCCGTCGGCGGTGACCAGATGCATGCGGCCGAACGACTTGCTCTGCTCACCCAGAGGAAGCAGGGCGGCGAGATCGGCCGGGGCGCCGGTGCGGGCACGCACGCCGATCGGGTCGGCGCCCAGGCTGCCGCGCAGCTCGGCCGGGTCGACACCGCGCTGCTTGCCCACGGTTAGCAGAGCAAGACCTGCTTCCCGGAAGGAAGCGCCGGCCTCGAGGACGATCGGCGCGAGGTCGAGATAGACGCCGTCGAGTGCCGGGCCGAGGTCGTCGACGGCCAGTCCGCCGTCGCCGAGCACGAGCCACAGCGACGTGGCGCCGGTTTCGAGATCGGCCAGCAGCGCGGCGTTGAGCCGGGCCGGGTCGGGCTCAGCGTGCCGGGTGCGCACATCCCATCCGGTGGCGGCCGCGCCCTGCTCGGTGCTGCCCCGCACGAACGGCGGGTGCCCGGGCCGCCCGTCGGCGTCGACGTCGTGGACGTCGTCAGCCGTGTACAGCGGCGCGATGCGGATCCCGTCATAGGTCGTGTACGACAGCGCGGCCTCGGGGTCGGCGTCGGTCACCCCCGACTTCGCGAGCACGGCGGCGACGAGGGCCCGCCATTCGTCGCGCGTCGGCGTCGGAAAATCGGCGGCGAGGTCCAACGCAGGCGGATCGGCGGGCATGGTCGGATCGTAGGTGCCGCAAGCGGTTCCGACCGCCCGGAGGTGGCCGATCTCTCGGCGCCCGCACCGGCGCCGCCGCCCGCCGGCGGCTGGTGCGCGGTGGTGCTAGGACAGCACCACTCGGGTCAGATGGCCGTAGTTATAGGTACCGTCCGCGCGCCGGATCCCGGCCCGCACGGTGAGCTCGGCTGGCACGTCGCAGCGGACGGCGAACGACTGCGGCGTGGCGGTGGCGCCCGGCGGGACGACGAAGTGGCCGGTGGCGGCACCGCCGACGTCGAGCACCATCGCGTGCCCGGTGTCGTTGCGCAGCGGCACCAGGCGACCTGCGGGCCCAGCGGCCCGGCGACCGAGCACCGCAGTCAGCGCGGCCGCGTGGCAGTCGACCCCGACAGTCACCGCGACCGGCGGCACCGACGGGCAGTCGACGACGAACTGCCCGCCGGCCGGTCGCGGTGCCGTCCAGCCCGACGGGGTGCGGAAGCGCCACGAGGCCGTCACGCGCATACCGTCGGGCAGCCGAAGGCGCCAGGTCGCGCACCGCCGGTCACGGGCCGCGGGAAAGTCCACCGAATGCGTCCGCCGCCCGTACACATAGGTGATGCGGCTCGGATAGGTGCCGCCCGCAGCGCAGGCGATGAGGGTGACCCGTGGATTCCCGCTGCACGTGCTCGAGCACTCGTAGCTCGAGCTGAAGCCGCTCACCCGGCCCTGGTAACTCGCCGTCGCCCGCGCGGCCAGCGGCGCCGACCACGTGATCATCCGCTGCACGCCGGCCGGCGGCCGGCTGGACCGCACCGTCACCGGCGGCAGACCGCCGACGGTCGCGTCGATCCGCGCCGCCGCGGCCCCGACCGTGCGGAAGCCGAAGCCGCCATGGCCCGCGACGTCGAGCCGCACCGTCCCCGGCGTCGACACCGCCGCGGTGTGCGTCAGCCGCACCGTCGCCGCCCGGCCGCCGCCCGGGCCGCGCAACGTAACCGTGGCACGACCGGACTGGCCCGGCAGCGGGGCCGAATCGAGGTGCAGCGCCAGCCGGTACGGCCCGCGCGCCCGCCGCGCCTCGGCGACATAGCGCATGGCCAGCGCCTGGACCGACCGGCTCAGGTACCGGGCCCGGCGCGCAACCGCCGCCCGGTGGCCCAGCTCGTAGTTGACGGCCTGGCTGACGGCCTCGGCCTGGCCGGCGCTCGTGGCCGCTCCGTGGGCGCTGAGCGTCTGGGCGACCTCGCGGGTCGCGGTCACGCCACCTGGACCGAGCTGGGACGACGTCGCCAGACTGATTCGGCCGGGCGTGCGCAGGTCGGGACTGACGCAGTAGACCGTCAGCCAGCGCCCACCGACCCGGGCCCGGTACGAGCCGACGAAGTCGGTGCGCCCGGCGATCCAGCGGCCGGCGCCCGGAAGCACCGATGCGCCGGTGGCGGCGGTCGCGACCGGGGGCCGGCCGGCCGCGAGCAGCGCGGCGCCAGTCAGCGCCATGACAACTGCGACGAGCAGGGCGACCGGCCGGCGGGCGGCGCGCCACCGCGGCCGGGCGGCATGGCGGGGCGAGCGGGTACGGCGGAGCGGGGAACGGGTCATGGCCGCAGAAGTTAGGCCGCTGGACGGGCCGGCGCCGCCGGAATGACGGCCCTGTGGACGGCGCCCGCTTGTCCACAGACCGCGGGCGGCAATCGTCGCCGCCGGCATTAGGATCCCGCGCCCGGCGCGACCTGTGCGTTTCCGAGGAGAACCCGGCCGAGTGGAACGATCATGGCCCTCGCAGCGTCAGAGAAGTATGCGGGCGCAGCGCCGGGTCGACGTCGATGCGCGCAGCCGTGCGCTCGTCCTGCTGCTGCTCTGCGCTCTCGGCCTGGGCCTCGTCACGGCGGCCCACTCGGTCCCGTCGCACAAGCACGTCACGCACGCGGTCGCCGTTCTCGCGGCCGTCAGCGGCGACACCGCGCAGGCCCACCTGCGCGCCGAGCCGCCCGGTGCGGTGCCGGTGGCCGCGGTGGCCGCCGGCACACGGACCGGCCGCTTCGACACATCCGATTCCTCCACACGCGCCAGCTCACGCACAGCGCAGACACCGCAGGTTCGCGGGCCCCCGGGCGAGGCTCTCGCGTAGGCACATCCCGGCACGACGCGGGATCGGCCGGCGCGGATCAGCCCATCCGGCCCGAACCCGAGGAGTCCAGATGTCCCGCCACACACTTCCCGCCCCACACCGGGCGCCGCCGTCCCCGTTGCTCGACGAGCACATCGCCGTCCTGCGGTCGATGCTCGAAGAGCAGCGCGAGTTCCGCCTCGACCAGCTCACCCAGCTGCATCTGCCCGGGCCGCACGGCCCGCTGAGCAGCACCGATCCGGAGATCTTCCGGTCGCTCGTCTCCGGCGCCCGCGCCGCCCTGCGCGACGTGCAGGCCGCCCTCTGGCGCATCGACGAAGGGCGCTACGGACGGTGCGTGGCGTGCGACGCCCCGATCGGCATCGAGCGGCTGGAGATCCTGCCGCAGACCGCCCGTTGCCTGCGATGTCACAAGCCCGGCGCCGGAGCGGCGTAGCCGCCCGGACCCCGCGCCGGCCCGCGCCCGGGTGCCGTCGCATCCGGGTAGGGTCGGCCATCGTGACCGACGTCGCCTCCCCGGCCGAGACCGCGCACGCCGCCGCCGCCGAGCTCGCCGCCCGCACCGGTTTCGACCGTCATGATGTCGCCATCGTGCTGGGGTCGGGCTGGGTCCCGGCCATCGATGCTTTGGGACCGGCCGCCGCCGAACTGCCCGTCACCGAGCTGCCGGGCTTCCTGCCGCCGGCGGTCGAGGGCCATGCCGGCCGGATCCGTTCGGTCGAGGTCGGCGAACGGCGCGTGCTCGCGTTCCTCGGCCGCACCCATCTGTACGAGGGACGCGGCGTCGAGCCGGTCGTCCACGGGGTGCGGGTGGCCGCCGCGGCCGGTTGCCGGGTGATCGTGCTGACCAACGCCTGCGGCGGGCTGCGGCCTGGGCTCGCGGTCGGCGATCCGGTCCTGATCAGAGACCACCTCAACCTCACCGGCCGCACGCCGCTCGTCGGGCCGCGCTTCGTGGATCTGTCCGACGTCTACGCCGCCCGGCTGCGCGCCCTCGTCCGGGCGGTCGATCCGTCGATCGCCGAGGGGGTATACGCCCAGTTCCCCGGCCCGCAGTACGAGACGCCGGCCGAGGTGCGGATGGCCGGGGTGCTCGGCGCCGACCTCGTCGGGATGTCGACGGTGCTCGAGGCCATCGCCGCTCATGCCGAGGGGTGCGAGGTGCTCGGCATCTCGCTGGTGACGAACCTGGCCGCAGGCCTCGGCGACCCCCTCGACCACGAAGAGGTGCTGGCGGTGGGGAAGGCGTCAGCGGCCCGGATGGGCACGCTGCTCGGCCAGGTAATTCCCCAGTTGTGAACGAGGATCCGGCCGTGGCGGAGCGGCCCGTGCTGCTCACCGGCGCGGCCGGTCGGATCGGCTCGGCCCTGGCCGAGCGGCTGCCGAATTACGGCTGGACGCTGCGCCGCTTCGATCGGGTCGCGACGCCGGGCGGCATCGTCGGCGACGTCACCTGCGCCGCCGACCTCGACGCGGCGATGGACGGGGTCGGCGCGGTGGTGCACCTCGCCGGGCAGCCCACCGAAGCCCCGTGGCCGGTCATCCGCGAGGCCAACATCGAGGGCACCGTCCAGGTCTTCGAGGCCGCCCGCCGCACCGGGGTGCCCCGCGTCGTCTACGCATCGTCCAACCACGCGGTGGGCTTCACGCCGCTGGCCGACGACCCGTCGGCGCGGCTGCCCGGCGATCTGGGTCCGCGGCCGGACACCCTCTACGGCGTCAGCAAGATCTTCGGCGAGGCCCTCGGCCGCTACTACGCCGACCGGTACGGGTTGCGGGTCGCGTGCCTGCGCATCGGCACCTTCGACGAGCGCCCGACGCACGAGCGCTCGCTGTCGACCTGGCTGTCCCCGGGTGATGCCGCGCGATTGGTGGACGCCTGCCTGCGCGCGCCCACTCTCGACTACGCGCTGCTGTGGGGCATCTCGGCCAACACGCGGCGCACCTGGTCGCTGGCCGCGGCGCGCGCGCTCGGATACGAACCGCGCGACGACGCCGAGGACTACGCCGGCGAGATCCCCGACGCCGCCCCCGACCCGTCCGACCGCTTCGTCGGCGGCGGGTTCACGTCGGCCGGATTCGGCCTGGACGAGGTGGCGGCCCGATGGTGAGCCGGGCCGAGGTCGAGGCCTGGATCGCCGACGAGGTCGACCCGGCCGCTGCGGCCGAACTCACCGCCCTGCTCGACGCGGGCGCGCAGGCCGAGCTCGACGACCGGTTCGCCGGGCCGCTGACGTTCGGTACCGCGGGCCTGCGCGGCCCCCTGCGGGCCGGCCCCAACGGGATGAACCGC
Organism: uncultured Actinomycetota bacterium; assembly: GCA_963764485.1. Lineage (GTDB taxonomy): Bacteria > Actinomycetota > Actinomycetes > Mycobacteriales > Jatrophihabitantaceae > Jatrophihabitans. Next base: position 1,841,265 of record CAVXSM010000001.1, read on the forward strand.
GTGGTCGTTCGCCGGGCCGCGGCCGGGCTGGCCGCGTGGCTCGCGGACCGCACCCCCGCCGGCGCCGTGGTGATGATCGGCTACGACGGGCGCCACGGCTCGGCCGACTTCGCCCGCGACTCGGCCGCGATCTTCGCCGCCGCCGGCTACGACGCCCGGCTGCTGCCCCGCGTGCTGCCCACGCCGGTGCTCGCGTTCGCCGTCCAGCACCTCGGCGCCGTGCTGGGCGTCATGGTCACGGCGTCCCACAACCCGCCGCAGGACAACGGCTACAAGGTCTACGTCGGCGACGGCGCGCAGATCGCCCCGCCGACCGACACCGAGATCGAAGCCGCGATCAAGGCCGTCGGCCCGGCCAGGGCGATCGTGCTCGACGACGCCGGCATCACGGTGCTGGACGAGCAGATCGTCGCGGCCTATGTGCAGGCCATCGCCGGGCTGATCGAGGCCGGGCCCCGGGAGCTGCGCATCGTGCACACCGCCATGCACGGCGTCGGCACCACCACGCTGCGGGCGGTGTTCGACGCCGCCGGCTTCCGCGACGTGATCCCGGTCAGCCAGCAGGAGTTCCCCGACCCGGATTTCCCGACGGTCGCCTTTCCCAATCCGGAGGAGCCGGGCGCGCTCGATCTCGCGCTCGCGCTGGCCCGCGAGCGCGACGCCGAAATCGTCCTGGCCAACGACCCCGACGCCGACCGCTGCGCCGTCGCCGTGCCCCTTCCGGATACCGACGCCGGCTGGCGGATGCTGCGCGGCGACGAGGTGGGCGTGCTGCTGGCCGATTCGTTGCTGCGCCACGGCGTGCGTGGCACCTACGCGACGACGATCGTGTCGTCATCCATGCTCGGGGCGATCGCCGGCCGGCACGGCGTGCCGTACGCCGAGACCCTCACCGGGTTCAAGTGGATCTCCCGCGCCGCGCCCGATCTCGCCTTCGGCTACGAGGAAGCGCTCGGTTATGCCGTTGCCCCCGAGCTCGTCCGCGACAAGGACGGCGTCAGCGCGGCGCTGCGGGTGGCCGAGCTCGCGGCCGAGCTCAAGGCCGCCGGATCGTCACTGCTGGCCCGCCTAGATGAGCTGGCGCTGGAGTACGGACGGTTCGCCACCGATCAGGTGTCGATCCGCGTCGACGACCTGTCGATCATCGACGAGACGATGCGGCGCCTGCGCACGACCCCGCCGGCCACCCTCGTCGGCGCACCGATCACCGTCGAGGACCTGCTGCCCGACTCCGACGTGCTGCGCTGGCGGTGGCCCGGCGGCCGGGTCGTCGTGCGGCCCTCGGGCACCGAACCGAAGCTGAAGGCCTACCTCGAGGTGGTCGAGCCCGGCGGGTCGGCCGAGGTGGCCGGGCGGACTCTGGACCGGTTGCGGGCCGAGGTGTCGGCCCAGCTCGACGGTTAGCGGGTCGGCACCAGCCCACCGGTCTGCCAGGTGCTCCACCGCACGTTCCAGTCGCCGTACCCGCGGCTCATGGGCAACTCCGGCCCGTTCGCGTCCGGAAACTCGACGACGTCACCGACCCGCAGGAGTTTGTACAGGGCCTGCGCCGCGGCCGGGGTCAGGTTTGTGCACCCGTTGGACGAGTCGATGCCGTGCGTGATGTTGTACGAGTTCCACGGCGCCGCGTGCAGGTATTCCCCGTCATAGGTCAGCTGTTGGGCGTCCTTGATGCCGCATTGGTAGTACGTGCCGGCGACATCGTGCAGGCAGACGCTGGGCCGCTTCTGCATGATCACCTTCGTGCCCCGGCTGGTCGGGGTGGTCGGGCTGCCCAGGGACACCGGGTAGGTGGCGATCGGCTTGCCGTCCTCGGTGAGGCGCATCGTGTGCGCGGCGTCGTCGACCCGGGCGATCATCGCCGCGCCGGTGGTGAAGTTGACGCTGACGGCGTCGTCGAAGGCCAGCCCGGTGCCGGCGGTGATGCCCTTGGTCGCCAGCGCCACGCGGATCTTGGCGTGCGCCGGCCAGAACCCGGACAGCCGCAAGTGCCCCTCGACCGGATAGCCGGCCACCGCGGTCGAGCGCTCGAAGTACCACGCGCCACGCCTCGGCGCGCCGTTGACGGCGATCGTGGTCGCGGCCGACAACGACGTGGCGTCGGTGATCCGCTTGGAGAAGTAGGCGATCACCGGCATGCCGACGCCGTAGGTCGCGCCGTCGGCGTTGGCCACCTTGATGTGGACGGGCTGCCCGGTGCCGGCCGACGGCGTCAGGACGGCGGTGCTGTGCCCGGCCACGGTGACGTGGCCCGACGATTCGTGCAGCGCGGTCACCGTGACGCCCACGGCGACGACCGCCGCTGCCGCCGCGAGTGGCGCGACGAATCGCCACCGCCGGTGCCGGTGGCCTCCGGGCGACGTGGTGGCGAACCGCGGCGGCGGTGGCAGTTCGTGGTCGCCGACGGCCGCGCGCGCCCGCGCGTCGAACGCAGCTCGCAAAGTCCGTTCGAGATCGTCGTCGGTCACGGAAGATCACCCCCCAGGACGCGGTGCAGGGTGGCCAGTCCGCGGCTCGCGGCCGACTTCACCGAGCCGGTGGAGATGTCGAGCGCCTGCGCGATCTCGCGCTCGGACAGGCCCGACCAGTACCGCAGGATGAGGACCTCGCGCTGGTGCCGGGGCAGGGCGTGCACCGCGGCGAGGGCGGCCCGGTGCTCGTCGCGGACGAGCACGTCGTGATCGGCCGGTGCGGTGGCCTCGGGCTCGGCCACCTTCAGGTGCTTGCGGGCCACCTGTCGCCGGCGCAGCACCGAGCGGGACAGGTTGACGACGGACGCGCGCAGATACGCCAGAGCGGCGTCCGGGTCGCGCAACGAGCCCGACCGCTTGTGCAGGGCCATGAACGCGTCCTGCACAACGTCCTCGGCGCTGGCCGTGTCGTCGACGAGCAGCGCGGCCAGCCGGACGAGGTAGCGCCAGTGGGCGGTGTACAGACCGTGCAGATCGACCGGCGCGGGACTGGGCGCGGAAAGGTGCCCGAGAGACTGCACCTCGTTGTCACGCTCCACCAGCGTCAAGGGTGCCACAGCGTCACGTCGCTCTCGCCGGGACGGCCGGGAAATGCATGGGCACGAAGAGTGGTCGCGCGAACCGGTCCCGAGGTTGCCTCAGCCGCGCCAGATCGTGGCCACGGTCACCGGCTGCAGGCTCTGGGCCTGCGGGTCGCCGTAGTCCGCCGTCATCGGCGTGGCGCTCGGATCGAGCAGCGCCGCGTCGCGGCCGTCGAGGCAGTGGTAGCCCAGGCTGACCCCCTGGACGGCCGGCACCGTCCCGGTGGTGGCCACGCAGCGGACCCCGTTGTCGAGCTCGAAGGCCCACGGCCGTGCCGATCCGGCCCCGTCGTCGGCTGGATCAGCCTTCGGGAGCGGCCCGGTCACGTGCAGGACCATGGCGTTCGACCACGGGGTCTCGACGCAGGCGACCTCGGTCCGGACGGCTTTGCTCGCGGTCGCCGTGGTCGGGGCGGCGAAGCACGGATCGAGGATCCGGTTCCCGGCGATGCAGCGGTAGGCGCCCGACGCCGGGGCGGCGATGCTCGTCGTCCAGCAGGATCCGGTCGCTACGTCGGCCACGTCGATGGCGAGCTCACCGTTGGCGCTGTACGGATGGAACGACTTGTCCACCGTGGCTCGCGGCCCGCCCCCGGCGGCCTGCGGCTGCGGCCGGTGCGACGCGCACGCGGCGGCGAGCAGCGCGAAGGCGAGCAGCACCGAGGCGAGGATCACCCGATGCGATCCCCGACGGCCGCGTTCCCCCACGTCCATACAGACGAGATGATCGGCCGGTTCGTTGCCACACCCGGCAAACCGGACGTAACGATGTGGTCACGGCCGCGCTGACCGGCCTACCTGGGACCGAACTGCCGATCACCGGCATCGCCGAGGCCGGGGACGATGTAGGCGTTGTCGTTGAGCCGCTCGTCGACGCTGGCGGTGAACAGCCGGATCGGCAGCCCCGATGCCTCGAGTGTGGTGAGCCCCTCGGGCGCGGCCAGGGCGCAGATGACCGTCAGGTCGTCGGCCCCGCGCTGCGTGAGCAGGCGCAGGCAGTGCAACAACGAACCACCGGTCGCGAGCATCGGGTCGAGCACGATCACCGGCCGGCCGGCGAGCGAGTCCGGCAACGACGCCATGTAGGGCACCGGCTCGTGGGTGTCCTCGTCGCGCGCGAGGCCGACGAAGCCCATCTGGGACTCGGGCAACAGGTTGAACGCCGCCTCGGCCATGCCGAGCCCGGCCCGCAGCACCGGGACGAGCAGCGGCGGGTTGGCGATAGCGGCGCCGGTCGTCGCCGCCACCGGCGTGGTGACCGGTAGGTCGGCGCGCTCGAGATCGCGGGTCGCCTCGTAGACCAGCAGCGTGGCGAGCTCGCGCAGGGCCGCCCGGAACTCGGAATTGGTGCTGCGCTCGTCCCGCATCACGGTGAGTCGGGCCTGCACGATCGGATGGTCGACGACGGTGGTCTGCACGCCTCGACCTTATGGCCCTCGACGTTAGGGGCGCAGTACCGCTGCGCCATAGACTGGACCGAGTGACAACGCTGCAGCCAAGCCCGCTGCCGGACGTGACGCGCGACGACGCGACGCTACGGCGATTCCTGCACGGCCTGCCCGGCGTCGACCAGGTCGGCGCCGAGGCCCGGGCGGCCACGCTGGCCAGCCGCAGCATCAAGACCACGGCCAAGGCCTGGGCCATCGACACCGCCATCTCGATGGTCGACCTCACCACGCTCGAGGGCGCCGATACGCCCGGCAAGGTCCGCTCGCTGTGCGCGAAGGCGGCCCGCCCCGACCCGTCCGACCAGTCCGTGCCGTCCGTCGCCGCCGTATGCGTTTACCCCGATTTGGTCCAGACCGCGGTGCAGGCGCTGCAAGGTACGTCAGTGCAGGTCGCGTCGGTGGCGACCGCGTTCCCGTCCGGGCGGGCGGCGTTGGCCACCAAGCTGGTCGACGTCCGCGAAGCGGTCGCGGCCGGCGCCACCGAGATCGACATGGTGATCGATCGCGGCGCCTTCCTCGCCGGCCACTACGGGCGGGTGTTCGACGAGATCGTCGCGACCAAGGCCGAATGCGGTCCGGCGCATCTGAAGGTGATTCTCGAGACGGGTGAGCTGGTCACGCTCGACAACGTCCGGCGCGCCTCGTGGCTGGCCCTGCTCGCCGGCGGCGACTTCATCAAGACGTCCACCGGCAAGGTGAGCCCGGCGGCGACGCCGCCCGTCGCCCTCGTCATGCTCGAGGCGGTACGCGACTTCCGCAGCCGCACGGCCGAGCTGCGCGGCGTGAAGCTGGCCGGCGGTATCCGCACCAGCAAGGAGGCCGTGCGCTACCTCGTGATGGTCAACGAGGTGGCCGGCGACGACTGGCTCGACCCGGCGCTGTTCCGGTTCGGCGCGTCCAGCCTGCTCAACGATCTGTTGCTGCAGCGACACAAGCTGGCCACCGGCAACTACGACGGCCCCGACTATGTGACGGTGAGCTGACATGCCTCCTGCCTTCGAATACGCACCGGCGCCGGAATCACGCGACATCGCGCGGCTCAAGCCCAGCTACCAGATCTTCGTCGACGGCACGTTCCGCGACGGCGCCGGTGAGGCCATCAAGACGATCAACCCGGCCGACGAGGAGCCGCTGGCCGAGGTGGCCGAGGCCGGCGTCTCCGACGTCGACGACGCCGTCCGCGCCGCCCGGCGGGCCTATGCCGGCCCGTGGTCGAAGATGTCCGGAGCCGAGCGGGGCAAGTACCTGTTCCGCATCGCCCGGGCGATCCAGGAGCGCGGCCGCGAACTGGCCGTCCTCGAGTCGCTCGACAACGGCAAGCCGATCCGCGAGTCGCGCGACGTCGACATCCCGACGGCAGCCGCGCACTTCTTCTACTACGCCGGCTGGGCCGACAAGCTCGACTACGCCGGGTTCGGCCCGTCACCCCGCGCGCTCGGCGTGGCCGGCCAGGTCATCCCGTGGAACTTCCCGCTGCTCATGGCCGCCTGGAAGATCGCGCCGGCGCTCGCCTGCGGCAACACCGTCATCCTCAAGCCGGCCGAGACCACACCGCTCACGGCGCTGGTCCTGGCCGAGATCATCGCCGAGGCCGACCTCCCGCCGGGGGTGGTGAACGTCCTGGCCGGCGGGCCGGCGATCGGCCAGGCCATCGTCGAGCACAACGACATCGACAAGATCGCCTTCACCGGATCGACCGAGGTCGGCAAGATCATCCAGCGCACGATCGCCGGCAGCGGCAAGAAGGTCACGCTCGAGCTCGGGGGCAAGGCGGCGAACATCGTGTTCGACGACGCCCCCATCGATCAGGCCGTCGAGGGCATCGTCAACGGCATCTTCTTCAACCAGGGCCAGGTGTGCTGCGCCGGATCGCGACTGCTGGTCCAGGAGTCGATCGAGGACGAACTGGTCGAGTCGCTGCAGCGCCGGTTGGCCACCCTGCGCGTGGGACATCCGCTCGACAAGAACACCGACGTCGGGGCGATCAACTCGGCCGCCCAGCTCGCCCGGATCCGCGAGCTGTCCGACGCGGGCGAGGCCGAGGGCGCCACCCGCTGGTCGCCGCCGTGCGAGCTGCCCGATCGCGGGTTCTGGTTCGTCCCGACCGTCTTCACCGGCGTCTCGCAGTCCGACCGCATCGCCCAGGAAGAGATCTTCGGTCCGGTCCTGTCGGTGCTCTCCTTCCGGACGCCGGACGAAGCGATCGAGAAGGCCAACAACACGCCGTACGGGCTGTCGGCCGGCGTGTGGACGGACAAGGGCTCGCGCATCCTCTCGATGGCCAACCGGCTGCGGGCCGGGGTCGTGTGGGCCAACACGTTCAACCGCTTCGATCCGAGCTCGCCGTTCGGCGGCTACAAGGAATCCGGCTTCGGCCGTGAAGGCGGCCGCCACGGATTGGCGGCGTATCTAGATGTCTGAGAATCCCGAGCGGTTGGCCGTGCGCAAGACGTACAAGCTGTTCATCGGCGGCGCGTTCCCGCGCTCGGAGTCGGGTCGGTCGTATCCGGTCACCGGACCCTCCGGTGAAACGCTGCACGCGGCTCAGGCGTCCCGCAAGGACGCGCGCGATGCCGTGCTAGCGGCGCGCGCGGCGTTCGGCAAGTGGTCCGGTATGACCGCCTACAACCGCGGGCAGATCCTGTACCGGATCGCCGAGATGCTCGAAGGCCGGCGCGAGCAGTTCGCCGCGCTCTTAGGTCAGGGCGACACCGGCGAGGCCGAGGTGGACGCGGCGATCGACCGCTGGGTGCACTACGCCGGCTGGGCCGACAAGTACGCCCAAGTGGTCGGCTCGACCAATCCGGTGAGCGGCCCGTACTTCAACTTCTCGCTGCCGGAACCGACCGGCGTCGTGGCCGTCCTCGCCCCGCAGGACTCGTCACTGCTCGGCCTCGTGTCGGTGCTCGCGCCGGTGCTGACCACTGGCAACACCGCCGTGGTCGTGGCCGCACAGGACCGCCCGCTGCCGGCCGTCGCGCTCACCGAGGTCATCGCGACCTCGGATCTGCCCGGTGGCGTCGTCAACCTGCTCACCGGATTCACCGCGGAGCTGGCGCCGTGGCTCGCCGCGCATCGCGACGTGAACGCGCTGGACCTCACCGGTGCCGCCCCAGGCGCGCGCGCCGATCTGCAGGCCGCCGCGGCCGACAACGTGAAGCGGGTCTTCATCCCGCGCAGCGATGACTGGGCCGCCGCCCCTGGGCTGTCGCGGCTCAACGCGTTCGTCGAGACGAAGACGGTATGGCACCCCATCGGCGTGTGAGTGCTGCTGGAGGCGCTGCCGCTCAGGTCGCGTCCTCCCAGGGGGTGAAGCCGATCGACGGGTAACGCCACCAGTACGTGTGCGTAGGTGGGAAACTCCTGACGTTGGGATTCTTGCGCCACCATCCCCACCAGCTGTCGTAGCTGCGCACCGGCTCGACCTCCCAATGCGGCGGGAAATGCCGTCCCGCGTAGTCGACGAGCGCCTCGCGGTCGGGATCCACCCTGAGCAGTCGGCCCGGGTGGCTGCAGATTGCCAGCTCGTAGCCGATGGCGCAGAGCAGAGCGGTCAGCGTGCCGACTCGCGGATCCGACACGCCGGCCTCGATGCGATCGACGGTGGAGCGCGGTACCCCTGCCAGCTCGGCGAGCCGGCGCTGGCTGACCTTGCGCATCCCGCGGGCCGCTCGGAGCAGGGCCGGCAGGTCGAGGGGTCGCGGCTCCCACGGGTCGGCGGCCTCGGTTTCGGGGGCAGGGTTTTCGACGTCCATCGGCACAGGGTGCTGGATCGGGGCGGTTGGCGGCGGACGAGGCACGCAGCTGTGGACAACCCGGCCCGAGGTTCACGGGGTCCCAGGGAGTGCCTGCCAAACGTTCCGGGACTGCCCGCAAAGTTGCGCGGAGCGGTGCTCGCCAAACGTTCCGGGACTGCCTGCACAGTTGCGCGGGCGGTTCGACTCCGTTTGACACGCGCGGGTGCGAGCTTGCGGGCAGTCCCGGAACGTTTAGAACACGCCTGTGGCCGGGCGCGCGTGCCCGTCGGTAGGGGCCGGCGGCCCGCGGCGACGGACCGACACAATGGTCACCATGCCGGAGTTGCCCGAGGTCGAGTCGGCTCGATCGGTCATCGAGCGGGCCGCGTTGGGTCGGCGGATCGTGGCGGTGGACGACACCGACTCGTTCGTGTGTCGTCCCCATCCGCCGGGGCAGATTCGCGACGCCCTGATCGGACGGCGGCTCACGGTGGCCCATCGCCGCGGGAAGAGCATGTGGTGCGACACGTCACCGGTCGGCCGGTCGCGCGCAGCCGGCCCGAGCCTCGGCATCCATCTCGGCATGTCGGGCAAGATCGTCGTCGCGTCGGCGGCCGGCGACGAGATCGACGGCGGCGACTACTGGGAAGGGCGGCGGGCTCCGGGCGACTACCGCTGGTCACGGTTCACCCTCGTCTTCGCCGACGGCGGCCGCCTGATGCTCGTCGATCCGCGTCGGCTGGGCCGGGTGCGGCTCGATCCGCAGATCGAGGTGTTGGGACCGGACGCCGCCATCATCACCCCGGGCGAGCTACGGGCGGCGCTGTCGTCCGGCACCGCCCCGGTCAAGGCCCGGCTGTTGGACCAGCACGCGATCGCGGGCGTCGGGAACCTGCTGGCCGACGAGATCCTCTGGCGGGCCCGGATCAATCCGGCCCGCCCGGTCACCGCGCTGACCCGACCCGATGTAGATCGGCTGCTGCGCGCGCTGCGCCGGGCTGTCGGCGCGGCGATCCGCGGCGGCGGCGTGCACACCCTCTCGATCGTGGCGTTCCGCAAGCCCGGGGCGCTCTGCCCCCGCGACGGCGCGCCGATGGCCCGCAGCACCGTCGGCGGGCGCACCAGCTGGTGGTGCGCCCGCGAGCAGGCGACCTGAGCTCTTGATAGTGCGTCCCGGCCGGCCGGACGAACCCGACCGGCCGGGACCGGTGACCTACTCGTGCTCGCTGACGGGGTAGATCTGGTCGGCCACGAGCCCGTGCGCCTCACGGTGGACGGTGTTGGCCGCCTCGGCGTCGGGCGCTTCGACCAGGCAGAAGATCCGGCCCGCAGACTCATCCACCCAGTAGCGCAGGTACTTCACACCGTGGGCGTCCTGGGTCTCCAGATCGGCCTTGTGGGCGCCGGCGACGTCGGCCGCGGACACCCCGCCATCGATGTTGTGCACATCCATGAACAGAGGCACGTTATCTCCATTTCTCATAATGGTCCGGCGCGAGTCGCCGGACACGATCAGGGCGGCGCTATCGCGCTGCGCCGCGCGCGCAGACGAGTTCGACCAGATAGGCCAGACGCTCGTCGTCGCGCTCGATCAGAGTGGCGCCGCCCGGCATGCGCCGCAGCAGTTGCCGGGCGCCGGCGTTCTCGGCGAGCACGAGCGCGGTGAACCGGGAGACGCCCTCGGCCAGCGCCCGGCGCCGCAGCCGGGTGATGAGGCGGGTGCCGATACCGCGCCGCTGCCAGTCGTCGATCACGGTGACCGCGACCTCGGCCGTCTGGGCGTCGTGGCGATCGCGGATGTAGCGGGCGACGCCCACGCCCGTGCCGTCGATGCGGTCCAGCGCCACGAGCGCCTCGTGATCGTGGTGGTCGACATCAGTCAGGTAGCGCACCTCGGCCGGCGTGAGCGCCTTCTTCGGTCCGAGGAACCGAGTACGGCGTGACTCGGGGCCGAGGCGGCCGAAGCCATCGCTTAGCAGGACGTCGTCGGCCGGGCGAATGGGCCGGATCTGCACGGCGGCCGCCTGCGTGAGCGCGGCGAGCCCCGGCAGCGCACGAGGCGTCCGAGCCGCGCGAGCCAGCCGGTCGAGCCGAAAGGCGTCAGCCTCGTCGAGCAGCGCCCGCCGATGCTGCATGGCCAGGTCGTCGATGTAGGTCATGCCGGCCGCCGACGCGATCGGATCACGCGCTGGATGAGCCGGACATCCACGCCCTCAAGTTCACTTACGCACATGCGGGGAGGTACGCGAGCCGGCCGCCCCGGGTTCGAACTGCGACGACCAGCGCGGCGTGGAAAATCCGGTTGCGCGACGCCCCGTACTTATGCGGTTGAGCGGACGACGTCGAGCAGGGCCGACCCCTCGGGCACGCCCAACCCAGTACAGGCGTCCCATCCGGCGGTGGCCGAATACGCCCCGTTGCTGCCACCGGTGATGTCGCGCAGACCCGGCGTCGCTGTGCCAGGCGCGCTGCCGGCGTACAGGATCGGCTGCACCAAGCCGAGCGGGCGGCCGGTGAGCTGCACCAGCCGGCAGACCAGGCCGGCCCACAGTGGCGCGACCGCGCTCGTACCGCCGATGACCGCGGACTGGCCGTCGACGATGACCTGGTAGCCGGTCTGCGGATCGGCCACGGCGGCGATATCCGGCACGCCCCGCCCGGCCGAGGCATGTCCCGCGCGGGGCGGAAGGCCGGCCGCGGCCTGCCAATCGGGCACCGTGAAGGCGTCGCTGACCCCGCCGCCGGTCGCACCGCCCGACCCGCCGTCGTTCCACACCGTCTCGCCGGCCACCCGGCCGTCGGCGCCGAGATGCAGCGTGGTGCCGCCGCAGCCGAGGACATGCGGGCTCGAGGCCGGGAAGTCGCAGTGCGGCGCGCCCTGGGGCTGGCTGTCGCTGCTGCCGCTGTCACCGGCCGCCGCGGTGACCGTGACGCCGAGCAGCACGGCGTCGGCGAAGGCGGCGTCCATGGCCGATCGGGCCTGGGCGGTCCACTGGTCTTCGCTCTGCCCCCAGCTGATGCTGATCGCGGTCGGCGTGGGGGTGGCGTGCGCCGCCTGGGTGACGGCGTCGACGAAACCGGCGTCGGTGTTGGGCGCGAAATACACGAGGATGGACGCCTTCGGCGCGATGGCCCCCGCGACCTCGATGTCGAGTAGCACCTCGCCGTCGGCCCCGTTGGAATCCTGCCCAGCGGCGTTCGTCGCACCGTCCACTTCGACCGCGGCGACCGCCGGCGTAGCCAGGCCGAGCCCGCCGAAGTAGGCGTCGAGATCGGCCGAGCCGAAACCTCCGCCGAGCTCGATGATCGCGAGCGTCTGCCCCGTTCCGTCGGCCTCGGGGAAGTCGTAGGCGCTCGCCAATTGCAGCGGCGTGTAGCTGACCGACGCCACCCCGGCCCGGGCCAGCCGGTATCGCGCAGCGGCCTGCGGGCGGTCGTCCAGCCCGAGGACGCCGACGACGGGGCCGGCCAACCCGGCCGGCAGTGACAGCTCGCCGACCCGCAGCCGGGTGCCCAGCCCGGCGGCGGCCGGCCGTTGCAGCGCAGTGCCGAACAGCCCGGACAGCGGCCCGGCCGCCGCGCGGATGCGGACCAGCCGGGTGGCCGGATCGGCCGCGACGACCTCGACCCCGGCGCCGGCCAGCGTCGCGACGACCGCATCGACCTCGGCCGGGTCGGCGCCGTACCGCTCGGCCAGTTCGGCCCGGGTGAGGGCCGGGCCGGTGAAGGCAGCGGCCGGCGGCTCGGCCCGCCGCCGCAACACGAGCGTCGCCTCGATCGTCGTGGCCGGGTCGATGGGGGTGCCGGCGGCCGGGCCGAGGTCGGGGCGCAGGCTGCCGACGAGCCGGGATCGCGTTTCGCTCATATCGACCATCCTGCTCGACCCACTGACAATTCGGACAGCCCGACTGCCCGGTAGGTTCTGCCCCATGACGAGCTCCAACGCGCCGATCGTGCCGATCACCCTGACCGTCAACGACCGCACCGGGCTGACGCTCTACGCCCCGCCGTGGGAGGACGAGGACGGCGAGGAGTGGCAGGGCTTCCTCGGCGACGGCGCCAAGATCCTGCTCTACCCGAACTCCGGCGAGCTGGCCGCGTTCATCGCCTCGGGCGAGGAGAACGACCTGTCCGATCATCCGGGCTACGGCCGCGTGCTGAAGGCGACACCGGACGAGCTGCGGCCGGGCAGCGAGGACCACTACGACCTCGACCAGGTCTACGAATGGGCCGGTGACGAGCCCGACCCGGTGCACGTCTCGTCCCTCGCCAACGTCGTCGACATGGTCGGCCGGATCGCCGACTGCTGCGACGACGGCGCGCTGCGCCGCCTCGTCGAGGGCACCCCGGCCTACGCCGAGCTGGTCGACGAAGAGGTCAGCTACCAGGGCAAGGACGGACGCAAGCGCTGGAACGAGCTCGGCGACACCATCGCCGAGTCGTGGGAACGGGCGATCGCGCGCGTGGAGTCGTGGTTGTCGTGGCAGGGCGACTTCACCGTCACCGAGTTCGACGAGGACGAGTCCCTGTGGCAGCGCATCGGCGCCGAGCCGATCCACATCGTCCTGGCCGACGCCACCTACCTGACCGTCCGCGGCGAGGTCCTGGCCGACGTCCAGGGCGACGACACCGAGACCGTCTTCCTCGGCGGCGACGACACGGTCGCGGTGTTCACCGAGGTCGCCGCGCTCGCCCGCTACTGCCGCACCGCGAAAGAGCACCGGCTGGTCAAACTCGAGTGGTGGAACGAGCTGGCCGACGTCGACGACGACGACGCGTTCGAGCCGGCCGACGACGCGAGCTACGACCTGCGCAAGCCGTCCACCCGAGGGGCCGAGCTGGTCCGCGAGCTGGCCGAGTTCTGCGGCCTGGAGGCCGATCTCGACGTCCTGTCCGGCCCGTCGGTCGACCGCGACGACTGGACCGAGCTCCTCAACGAGGTGCAGAGCTGCTTCGAGCCCCAGGACTGAGAGACGCACGCGCTTCGGGCGCGGCCGTGCGCACCGCATCGGCGGTGGCGTCGTCGAAGCGCGACTGCGACAACCGTTCGGCGTCCACCCGCGCGATGTAGTTCGCCACCTCGGTGTCGCGCTCGGTGTCGGACCAGCCCAGCACGACGGCGATCAGGTCGGCGACGGCGGCGGCCGACTCGACTCCGCGGTGCGGGTACTCGATCGAGATCCGGGTGCGCCGGGTGAGCACGTCCTCCAGATGCAGGGCGCCTTCGTGGGTGACGGCGTAGTGGATCTCGGCCAGCAGGTAGTCCGGCGCGCCCGGCACCGTCTCGAGCAGGGCCGGATCGGCCAGGCCCGGTTCCAGCACGTCGCGGATCATCGAGCCGTACCGGTCGAGGACGTGCCGCACCCGGTAGGGATGCAGCCCGTACTCGCCGGCCAATGACTCGATCTGGTTCTGCATCGCGAAGAACCCGTCCGCGCCGAGCAGCGGCACCCGGTCGGTACACGAGGGCGCGACGCGCTTGAGCAGGTCCTCGGCGCCGGCGTCGACCGCGTCGGCGGCCATCACCCGGTAGGTCGTGTACTTGCCGCCCGCGATCGAGACCAGGCCGGGCACGACCCGGGCGACGGCGTGCTCACGCGACAGCGCCGAGGTCTCTTCCGACTCACCGGCCAGCAGCGGGCGCAGGCCGGCGTACACGCCCTCGATGTCGCCCGGCGTCAGGGGCGCGACCAGCACCGCATTCACGCAGTCGAGCAGGTAGTCGATGTCGGACTTGGTCGCGGCCGGGTGCGCGAGATCCAGGTTCCAGTCGGTGTCGGTGGTACCGATCAGCCAGTGGTTCTTCCACGGGATGACGAACAGCACCGACGACGCCGTGCGCAGGATGAGGCCGGCGTCGCCGGTGATCTTCTCCCGCGGGACGACGATGTGCACGCCCTTGGACGCCCGCACGCGGAAGCGGCCGCGGCCGCCGGAGATCGCCTGGATCTCGTCGGTCCACACCCCGGTGCAGTTGAGGACGACACCGGCCCGCGCCGTCGTCTCCCGGCCGTCCTCGGTGTCGCGGACGACGACGCCGACGACCCGGTCGGACTCACGGGCGAAGCCGACGGCCTGCGTGGAGGTCCGCACCACCGCCCCGTAGCGGGCCGCGGTGCGCGCGACGGTGAGGGTGTGCCGCGCGTCGTCGGCCTGCGCGTCGTAGTAGCGCACCGCGCCGACCAGCGACGTCGTCGCGCAGCCCGGGGAACATGCGCAGCGCGGCCCGCCGCGACAGCTGCTTCTGCGCCGGCAGGCTGCTGTGCCCGCCGATCGAGTCGTACATGAGCAGCCCGGCCGCCACGTACGGCCGCTCCCACAGCCGGTGCGTCAGCGGGTACAGGAACGGCACCGGCTTGACCAGGTGCGGGGCGAGCCGGGTCAGCATCAGCTCGCGCTCGCGCAGCGCCTCGCGGACCAGCCCGAACTCGAGCTGTTCGAGGTAACGCAGCCCGCCATGGAAGAGCTTGGACGATCGGCTGGACGTGCCCGCCGCCCAGTCGCGCGCCTCGATGAGCGCGACCGACAGCCCGCGGGTCGCGGCGTCGAGCGCGGTCCCGGCGCCGGTGACCCCGCCGCCGATCACCACGACGTCGAACGCGTCCTGCTCGAGGCGGGCCCACGCGGCCTCGCGGTAGGCGGCATCCAGACGCGACGCCGCGCCGCCCTTCGGGATGCCCTCCTGCACCATCAAGCCTCGCTCACAGATGGCACGCTAGCCCAATGGCCACCGTCGTCGCTGCGATCGACCAGGGCACGACGTCCACCCGCTGCATGCTGTTCGACCACGACGCCCGCATCGTCGCGGTCGAGCAGGTCGAGCACGACCAGCACCTGCCGCGCCGGGGTTGGGTCGAGCACGACGCGGCCCAGATCTGGGCCAACACCCGCACCGTGATGGGCGGCGCGCTCGCCAAGGCCGAGTGCACGTCGGGCGACGTCGCGGCCATCGGCATCACCAACCAGCGCGAGACCACCGTCGTGTGGGACCGCGCGACCGGCGAGCCGATCGCGCCGGCGATCGTCTGGCAGGACACACGCACGCAGCAGATCTGCAACGACCTCGCAGCCGACGGCGGGGTCGACCGCTACCGCGCGCGCGTCGGCCTGCCGCTCGCGACCTACTTCGCCGGGCCGAAGGTGCGCTGGCTGCTCGACGCGGTCGACGGCGCGCGTGGCCGGGCCGAGAACGGCGAGCTGGCGTTCGGCACGATCGACAGCTGGCTGCTGTGGAATCTCACCGGCGGCGCCGACGGCGGGGTGCACGTCACCGATCCCACCAACGCGTCGCGCACGATGCTGATGGATCTCGAGACGCGGCAGTGGCTCCCGGAGATCGCCGCCGAGCTGGGCGTGCCGATGGCGATGCTGCCCGAGATCCGCACGTCCTCCGAGGTGTACGGGACGGTGCGGGCCCGCGGACCGCTCGCCGGCGTCCCGATCGCCGGCATCCTCGGTGACCAGCAGGCGGCGATGTTCGGCCAGGCCTGCCTCGCCCCGGGCGAGGCCAAGAACACCTACGGCACCGGCAACTTCCTGCTGCTGAACACCGGCACCGAGCCGGTGCTGAGCGACAACGGGCTGCTGACGACCGTCTGCTACGCGCTGCCGGGCGAGGCTCCCGTCTACGCGCTCGAGGGCTCGATCGCGGTCACGGGCTCGCTGGTGCAATGGCTGCGCGACAACCTGGGCCTGATCTCCTCGGCCGATGACGTCGAGGCGCTGGCCCGCTCGGTCGACGACAACGGGGGCGCGTACTTCGTGCCGGCGTTCTCCGGGCTGTTCGCGCCGCACTGGCGCCCGGACGCCCGCGGGGCCATCGTCGGCCTCACCCGCTTCGTCAACCGCGGCCACCTCGCCCGGGCCGCGCTGGAAGCCACCGCCTTCCAGACGCGTGAGGTGGTCGAAGCGATGAACGCCGACTCCGGTGTGGCCCTCACCTCGCTGAAGGTCGACGGCGGCATGGTCGCCAACGAGCTGCTGATGCAGTTCCAGGCCGACATCCTCGACGTGCCTGTGGTCCGGCCGGTGGTCGCCGAGACCACGGCGCTCGGCGCCGCGTACGCCGCCGGCCTCGCCGTCGGATTCTGGGCGTCCACCGACGAGATCCGGGCGAACTGGACGGCGGACAAGACGTGGAATCCGGCGATGGCTGCAACAGAACGTGAGGATCTGTACTCAACCTGGAAGAAGGCCGTCACGAAAACCTTCGGTTGGGCGGAATGATGCGGATCCACCTGCTGCTCGCGCTCGGCGCGGCCGCGCTGCTCGCCGCCTGCACCTCGAGCGCCGAGCCGGGACGGGGATCGGGCTCGACCGTCCCGTCGACGCCCGGGTCGTCCCCGGCCTCGAGCCGGCCACACAGCCCCCCGGCATCGACCACCCAGCCGCCCCGCTCGTCCTCGAAGCTGCCGCCGGCCCGGGTGACGGCGCAGCAGGTGTTCGCCGCGATGAGCGAGCGCGCAGCGGGTCGGGCAGCTGCTGATGGTCGACTGCCCGACCACCACGGTGGCGCAATCGACCACCGACGCAATCACCCGGTACGCAGTGGGTTCGGTCATCCTCGACGGCACGAGTTACGCCGGCGTGCAGGAGACCCGGGCCGTCACCGACCGGTTGCAGGCGCTGGCGCCGCGACGCGCCGGTCTGTTCATCGCGACCGATCAAGAGGGCGGTCTCGTCCAGCGCCTGCAAGGCCCGGGCTTCACGCGCATCGTCAGCGCGGTCGATCAGGGCGGCATCCGGCCGGCGACGTTGCAGGGCTACGCGTTCGGATGGGGCCAGCAGCTGCGCCAGGCCGGCGTGAACGTCAACCTCGCGCCGGTGCTCGACACCGTCCCGGCCGGATTCGGGGCCAACCCGCCGATCGGTGACCTCGATCGGCAGTACGGCTCCACCCCGGCCGCGGTCACGGCGCACGGGCTAGCCGTGCTGCGCGGCATGGCCGCGGCGGGGGTCGATGTCACGGTGAAGCACTTCCCCGGGCTGGGCCGGGTCCGCGGCAACACCGACACCACCAGCGGCGTTACCGACTCGGCCACGACCCGCCACGACGCCTACCTCGCGCCGTTCCAGGCCGCCATCACCGCCGGCGCGCCGTTCGTGATGATGTCGACGGCCATTTACGCCCGCATCGACCCCGGCACACCGGCGGCGTTCTCGCGCCCGATCGTCACTGGCATGCTCCGCGGCGACCTCGGCTACCGCGGGCTGATCATCAGCGACGACGTCGGCGGCGCAGCCCAGGTGTCGGGCTACTCGGTGGGCCAGCGCGCGGTCGCGTTCATCAGCGCCGGGGGCGACGTCGTCCTCACCGTCGACGCCAATCAAGCTGCCCCGATGACGGCTGCGCTGCTCCAGCGCGCCGGCACCGACGCCGTGTTCAAGCACCAGGTCGATGCCGCGGCGCTGCTCGTGCTGCTGGCCAAGCAAGCCCGCGGGCTGCTGGGCTGACCCGCCCGGCGTTGGATCGGCGTTAGATGTCCGAGTTTCGATTTGACGACGGCATCCGACGGCTACAGGCTCCGACGTAACCGTCATTTCCCGACGGCGCCAAAAACGCGGCGGCCCGGTCACGGGCCGGATAGTCCCGGTTGCGACCTGCCGCGCACGAATGGGGGGACCCCGGATGAGTACACAAGGACGGCACCGCGCCCGCAGCTGGGGACGACTCACTGCTGCCGCTGTGGCCGCGGCAGGCAGCATCGTCAGCTTGGCGATCGCCCTCGGCCCTGCGAACGCATCAGCATCGATACCGCCCGGCTCGGTCTGTGAGGCCGAGGGCGTCACGCTCGGCACTGTCGTCATCGCCCACGCCAACCCGCCGGCCTCGCCCTGCGCGGCGCAGAACGCCACCGTCCTGCACCCGCCGACGCTCGGTATCCCCGGTCTCCTCGGGGTGAATCTCGGCGTGATCCGCAGCCGCACGTTCATCGGCAACCCGCCGAACCGTACCCAGTTCAACGCGTCGGCGAACGTCGCCGACCTCGCCATCAACATCGGCACGCTGTCCATCACGGCCGACGTCGTCCGCGCCCAGGCGCAGGGCTCGAACAACGGCCGCAACATTTGCCACCTCGGCGGCGGCCAGACCTACGTCGGCACCATCTTCGTGGGTGGGCACCCCTACGTGATCGGGTCGACTCCGACGCACATCCCGCTGGTCCTCGGCCTGGCGCTCGATCTGAACAAGGAGTCGGTGGGCGTCAACGGCGCCTTGAAGGAGCAGGCGCTCGTCCTGACGTCGACCGTGCTCGGTGTCACCAAGGACGTGCTCGTGGTCGCCGAGGCTCAGGTGAGCGGCGGCTGCGTCACCGAGACGTGATCGGCTAATTCGTCCGTTCCACAACTGACGAGTTGTCCGTGCTTCGCGGCGTCATGGCGCCGCGAAGCGCGGACAACTTGCGTTTCAGGCCATGAGGGCGGCGTAGCCCGGCTTGATCGGCCGTGTTGATGATGGCCAGCCGCTCGTCGAAGCCGATGAACGCACTCTTCATGGCGTTGATCGTGAACCACTGCAGATCCGACCACTGGTAGTTGAACGCCTCGGCCAGCAACGTCATCTCGCGGCTCATCGACGTCCCGCTCATCAGCCGGTTGTCGGTGTTGACCGTGACCCGGAACTGCAACCGGCGCAGGAGGCCGATCGGGTGCTCGGCGATCGACTTGGCCGCGCCGGTCTGCACGTTGGACGACGGGCACATCTCGAGCGGGATGCGCTTGTCCCGGACGTACTGCGCGAGACGGCCCAGCCGGCCGCCGGCGGAGATGTCGTCGACGATGCGCACGCCGTGGCCCGAGCCGGTCGGTGCCGCACCACTGGATCGCCTCCCAGATGGACGGCAGCCCGAACGCCTCGCCGGCGTGGATCGTGAAGTGGTAGTTCTCGCGGCGCAGGTACTCGAACGCGTCGAGGTGCCGGCTGGGCGGGAAGCCGGCCTCGGCCCCGGCGATGTCGAACCCGACCACGCCCTCGTCGCGGTAGTGCACCGCCAGCTCGGCGATCTCGCGCGAGCGCGCGGCGTGGCGCATCGCGGTGGCGATGGCGCCGACCCGGATCGAGCGACCAGCGGCCGCTGCGACCGCCTCGCCCTCGCGGAATCCGGACAGCACGGCCTCGACGACCTGTTCGAGGGTCAGGCCGCCGTCGACGTGCTGCTCCGGGGCCCAGCGGACCTCGGCGTAGACCACGCCGTCGGCGGCGAGATCCTCGACGCACTCGCGGGCGACCCGCGACAGCCCGGACGTCGTCTGCATCACCGCGACCGTGTGCGCGAACGTCTCGAGGTAGCGCTCGAGCGAGCCGGAATCGGCGGCCGCCCGGAACCACTGCGCCAGCTCGTCGACGTCGGTCGAGGGCAGCGCGCGGTAGCCGATGCGCTCGGCCAGTTCGATGATCGTCGCCGGGCGCAGGCCGCCGTCGAGATGATCGTGCAGCAGCACCTTCGGCGCGGTCCGGATGGAAGTGGCATCGAGCGCGACGGGCATGCGCCCACCGTAGCGACCCGACCCGGCGCCGTCAGCGGGTCCAGCCCTCGTTGACTGGTGCGATAGTCGTTGACTGGTGCGATATTTCGCGCCAGTCAGCTGATATCGCGCCAGTCAGCCGGACGAGGCGACGCGGTCGATGATCAGCGGGCGGTCCGGTGCGTCCGTCCCGATGTCGTAGCCGCCCTCGAGCGCGTCGAGGGCCCGCGCGAACCGGGCCGGGTCGTCGGCGTGCAGCTCGAGCAGCGGCTGTCCGGCCGTGACCGCGTCGCCCGGCTTGGCCAGCAGGACGACACCGGCCCCGGCCGACACCGGATCCTCCTTGCGGGCGCGGCCGGCCCCGAGCCGCCACGCGGCCACGCCCGACCGCCATCGCGTCCAGCCGGGTGAGGACGCCGGTGGCCGGGGCGACGACCGAATGCGTCTCGCGGGCCTGCGGCAGCGGGGCGGCCGGATCGCCGCCCTGGGCCGAGATCATCGCCCGCCAGACATCCATGGCCCGACCGTCGCGCAGCGCATCGGCCGGATCGGTGTCGATGCCGGCACACGTCGAGCATCTCGCGGGCCAGCGCGAGGGTCAGCTCGACGACGTCGGCGGGGCCGCCACCGGCGAGCACCTCGACCGACTCGCGCACCTCCAGCGCGTTGCCCGCGGTGAGCCCGAGCGGCGTCGACATGTCGGTGAGCAGCGCGACGGTCTGCACGCCGTGCGCCGTCGCCCAGCTCGACCATCGTCTCGGCCAGCGTTCGCGCGTCGGCGGCCGACTTCATGAACGCGCCGCTGCCCACCTTCACGTCCAGCACCAGCGCGGACGATCCCTCGGCGATCTTCTTGCTCATGATCGACGACGCGATCAGCGGGATCGCCTCGACCGTGCCGGTGACGTCGCGCAGCGCGTACAGCTTGCGATCGGCCGGAGCCAGTTCGTCGCCGGCGGCGCAGACCACCGCGCCGACCGCCGCGAGCTGGGCCAGGAACTCGGCGTTGGACAGCCCGGCCCGCCAGCCCGGGATCGACTCCAGCTTGTCCAGCGTGCCGCCGGTGTGGCCGAGGCCGCGCCCGGACAGCTGCGGCACCGCCGCCCCGCAGGCCGCGACGAGGGGGGCCAGCGGCAGCGTGATCTTGTCGCCGACGCCGCCGGTGGAGTGCTTGTCGACGGTGGGCCGCGGCACTGACGAGAGGTCCAGCCGCTCACCGGAGGCGATCATCGCCGCGGTCCAGCGGGCGATCTCGGCGCCGGTCATGCCGCGCAGCAGGATCGCCATGGCCAGCGCCGACATCTGCTCGTCGGCGACGTCGCCGCGGGTGTAGGCGGCGATCACCCAATCGATCTGGGCGTCGCTGAGCACGCCGCCGTCGCGCTTGGTGCGGATGACGTCAACGGCGTCGAAGTCCTGGTCAGCCAAGGGAGAGGTCCTCACGCCCGAAGGCCATCGGCAGCACCTCGATCATCGGCTTCACGCCCTCGGCGGTGTCGACCAGCAGGTCGGGTCCGCCGTGCTCCCACAGCAGTTGCCGGCACCGGCCGCACGGCATGAGGACGGCCCCGCGGAAGTCGACGCAGGCGAACGCGACGAGCCGCCCGCCCCCGCTCGCGTGCAGCGCCGACACCAGCCCGCACTCGGCGCACAGGCCCACGCCGTAGGACGCGTTCTCGACGTTGCAGCCGACGATCACGCGCCCGTCGTCGACCAGCGCCGCGGCGCCCACCGGGAACTGCGAGTACGGCGCGTAGGCGCGGCCCATGGCCTCGAGCGCGGCCCGGCGCAGGCCGGGCCAGTCGATGTCACTCATGTCGAGCCTCCGGTGATCGTGACGGGCAGCGACTGGACGCCGCGGATGACGAATTCCGGTCGCCGCTCCGGCGCCTCGGCCAGCGCGAGCTCCGGGAAGCGGCCAGCAGCGTGGCCAGCGAGGCCTGCAGCTCGACCCGGGCCAGCGGGGCGCCGACGCAGAAGTGGATGCCGGCGCCGAAGCCCAGGTGCGGGTTGTCGGCACGCGTGACGTCGAAGCGGTCGGGCTCGGCGAACACCGCCGGGTCGCGGTTGGCGGCGCCGAGCAGGGCGGCGATCTTCGCGCCGGCCGGCACGACGACGTCGGCGACCGGGGTGTCGGCCAGCGCGGTGCGCTCGAACAGCTGCAGCGGCGAGTCGTAGCGGATCAGCTCCTCCACCGCGGTCGGCACCAGCGCCGGATCCGCGCGCACCGCGGCGAGCTGATCGGGCGCGCTCAGCAGCGCGGTCATGCCGTTGCCGACGACGTTCACCGTCGCCTCGTGCCCGGCGTTGAGCAGCAGCGTGCAGGTGGTGACGAGCTCGTCCTCGGTCAGCCGGGCGCCGTCGGCATCGGTCTCGGCGATCAGCGACGACACCAGGTCGTCGCCCGGCGCCTGCCGGCGCTCGGCGACGAGCTCGCGCAGGTAGTCGACGAACTCGCGCGACGCGGTCTCGGCGGCCGCGCGCTGGGCCGGCGTCACCGCGTACTCGTACATCTTCACGATCGCGTTCGACCACGGCCGCAGCAGGGGCCAGTCCGGCTCGGGCACGCCCAGCAGCTCGGCGATCACCTGCACCGGCAACGGCTCGGCGTACAGCGCGATCAGGTCGACCGCCGAACCGTCCGCCCCGGCGTCGGCGACGTCGGCGGCCAGCCGCTCGGCCAGCTCGGCGATGCGCGGGCGCAGCCGCTCGACGTGCCCGCGGGCGAACGCCGCCGCTACCAGCCGGCGCAGCCGCGTGTGCGTGGGCGGTTCGTTCTCGAGCAGCGAGTGCACATGGATCAGCTCGAAGAACGGCATCGGCTCGGCCGGCCAGCGCGGCGCCCACACCCGGCCGAGCGTGCGCGTGCGCAGCACGGTGTTGGCCGCGGCGTGGGTGAACGTGAGCCACATACCCACGCCGTCGTGCCACTGCACCGGCGCGTGCTCCCGGGCCGCGGCGAAGTACGGATACGGGTCGGCCACGACCTGCGGCGAGGTCAGTTCGCAGATCGAGCGAGACGGTCATGCTCCTTGACCACGCCGCCAGGGGATGCCGTCGTCGGTGGGCGGTCGCAGCCGTTGCGAGGCCAAGGCGAGCACGAACAAGGTGATGATCTGCGGGCTGTAGGTCGCGAACTCGGCCGGAATGCTGTTCGTCGTCAGGTACCACAGCAACACCAGGCCGGCGGCCACCAGAGACCCGACGCCGGATCCGACCCGCCGCTGGTAGAGCTGGTACGCCCCGACGAGGGCCAGCACGATGGCCACGAGGAGCAACAGCGCGTGCACGGTTGCGGTGGACGATTGCTGTTGCAGCCCGTCGGTGTAGCCGAACAGACTGGATCCGGCGAGCAGACCGCCGGGCCGCCAGTTGCCGAAGATCATCGCGGCCAGGCCGATGAAGCCGCGACCGCCGGTCTGGCCGTCGTGATAGACGCCGCTGTAGTCGACGAGGAACCCGCCGGCGAGTCCGGCCAGCAGCCCGGAGATCACGACGGCGACGGCCTTCATCGTGTAGACCCGCACGCCCGAGCGTCTCCGCCGCGGTCGGGTTCTCACCGCACGAGCGCAGGCGGAGCCCGAACGCGGTGCGCCACATGACGAACCAGGTGAGCGGGATCAGCAGCAACGCGATGATCGTGAACACGTTGAGCGAGGTCACCAGTCCGTCGAGCAGCCCGGCGACGTCGGAGATGAAGAACCACTGATGGTGCTGGATCTTGGTGAACCAGTGGTCGGCACCCGACCAGGTGAGCGTGTTGAACGTGGGCACCTTCGGCGACTGGGTAGGGCCGCCGCCGTCGGTGAGCGCCTTGCTGGTCGTGAAATAGATGCCGGAAAGGTACTTTGCGATGCCCGGCGCGAGCAGGTTGATCGCGACACCGGAGATGATCTGATCGACCCCGAAGCCGACCGTCGCGATGGCGTGCAGGATGCCGCCGATCAGACCTCCGACGAGCCCACCGACGATCAGCATCCAGGCGCTGCCCGAGTGGTAGGCGAAGTCGGCGGCGAACCAGGTGCCGAGGATCATCTGCCCCTCGAGCCCGATGTTCACGATGCCGGATCGCTCCGACCACAGACCGCCGAGACCGGCCAGCATGATCGGAATGGCCGCGTTGATCGCGGCGCCGAGCGCGCCGCCGGTCGTGAGCCCGGGCTTGTCACTGATCACCCGGGTGAGGCTGATCAGCGCGAGGCCGAGGACGACGGCCAGGATCAGTCGGGTGGCGGCGCGATTCACCGCCACCGTCCCGCGTCCCACGAGCGGCGCCGGGGCGTCGACGAGGCCCGTCCCTTGGACGCTCACGCCGGCACCCCCTCGGTCGGCTCGGACGTATCCGCCACGTCGGCGGTGCCTAACTCACGGCCGACCTGACGCTGCTGCAGGCGCAGTGCGTAACGCCGGACGAGTTCGAATGCGACGACCGCGGACAGCACGACCACACCCTCGGCGATCTGCACCACGGACTGCGGCACATTGTTGATCTGCAGGATGTTGGACGACGTGTCGAGGAAGGACCACAGCAGCGACGCGAACACGATGCCCAGCGGGTTGTTGCGGCCGAGCAGGGCGATCGCGATACCGGTGAACCCGATGCCGGACGGCGTGCTCAGCGAGTAGTTGTGGGCGTCGCCGAGCAGCACCGGCATGTTCACCAGACCGGCCACCGCGCCGGAGAGCAGCATCGCGATGACGATCATCTTCTTGACGTTGACCCCGCTGGCCTGCGCGGCCGAGGCGGAGCGGCCGGTGGCGCGCAGGTCGAAGCCGAAGCGAGTGCGCGAGATCAGCAGCTGGAACGCAACCCCGACGAACACCGCGAGGAAGACGAGCCCGAACACCTTCGTGTGCGCGCCTGGCACGAGGTCCAACCCGCGGACCTGACCGGACCCGCTGATCGGCTTGGTGGTCAGGTTCTCACCGGACAACTGGGCCAGTCGTTTCGTGCTCATCAGATACGCGATGATGGCGGTGGCGATGAAGTTCAGCATGATCGTCGAGATGACCTCGCTGACGCCGCGGGTCGCCTTCAGCACGCCGGCGACGCCGGCCCAGAGCGAGCCGACGAGCATGGCGACGATGATGATGGCGATCTGGTGGATGCCGTTCGGCAGGTTGAACTGGCCGCCGAACGCGGCCGCAACAGCGCCGCCAGCTGGTACTGCCCGTCCACGCCGATGTTGAACAGGTTCATCCGGAACCCGATGGCCACGGCGATCGCGGAGAGGTAGTAGGTCGATCCCTGGTTGAGGATGCCGGCGAGTTGATCGGCCTGGGTGCCGTAGTCGACCATCTGGCGCAACGTCGTCCACGCATTGTGGTGTGTCAGCTCGAGAACGAGAGCTGTGATGAGCGCCGCGAAGACGAGCGCGAGCACCGCCGCGACGACAACCAGCAGGAGCCGGTTGAGGCGATCCCTCATGACGATCCCTCCTGCACCGGATCGCCTTCAGCAGCATTGCCGGCGGTGGAGTCGGCTCCGGTCATCGCCGCGCCGAGGTCGGCCGGGGTGACCGTGCGCGGGTCGACGGTCGCAACTAGGCGGCCGCGCAGGATGACCTGCAAGGTGTCGGACATCCCGATCAGTTCGTCCAGGTCGGCGGAGATCAGCAGCACGGCCAGGCCACCGGCGCGGGCAGCGCGCAGATGCTCCCAGATCGCGGCCTGCGCGCCGACGTCCACACCACGCGTCGGGTGCGAGGCGATCAGCACGACCGGGTTGCCGCTCATCTCCCGCCCGACAATGAGCTTCTGCTGGTTGCCACCCGACAGCGAGGCCGCGGTGACGTCGATACCCGGGGTGCGCACGTCGTAGTCCTCGACGATGCGCTGCGTGTCGCGCTTGGCCGCGGCGACGTCGATGAGCGGGCCCCGCACGTTCGGTCGCTCGGTCTGGTGCCCGAGGATGCGGTTCTCCCACAGCGGCGCCTCGAGCAGCAGACCCTGCCGGTGCCGGTCCTCGGGGATATAGGCGATGCCGGCCGTGCGTCGCCGGCGGGTGGACCAGCGCGTGATGTCCTGCTCGCCGAGCCGCAGCCGGCCGGCCGCCACGGGCTGCAGCCCGAGGATCACCTCGACCAGTTCGGCCTGGCCGTTGCCCTCGACACCACCGATGCCGACGATCTCGCCCTTGCGGATCGCGAACGTGATGTCATCGAGCACCGCGCGACCGTCGGCCCCGAGCACGGTCAAACCTTGGATGTCGAGCTGAACGACGTCGGTCACGGTGGACTCCCGCAGCTCGGGCACCGGCAGCTCGCTGCCGACCATGAGCTCGGCGAGCTTGCGCGCCGTCGTCTCCTTCGGATTGACGGTAGCCACCGTCGTGCCGCGGCGAATCACGGTGATCTCGTCGGCGACCGCCAGCACCTCGTCCAGCTTGTGCGAGATGAACAGCACGGTGAGGCCCTCGGCCTTGAGATGGTGCAGGTTGCCGAACAACTCGTCCACTTCCTGCGGTACGAGCACGGCGGTCGGCTCGTCGAGGATGAGGATGCGGGCACCGCGATAGAGCACCTTGCCGATCTCGACCCGCTGCCGATCGCCGACGCCGAGCGCCTCGACCAGCACATCGGGGCGGATGCCCAAGCCGTAGGCATCAGAGATCTCGGTGATCTTGCGCCGGGCCGCGCGCTTGTCGAGCAGGCCGCCCTGGGTGGGCTCCGCGCCCAGCACGATGTTCTCGAGCACGGTCAGGTTGTCGGCCAGCATGAAGTGCTGATGCACCATGCCGATTCCGGCTCGGATCGCGTCCGCCGGCGACGAGAAGTGCACCGGCCGCCCGTCGACCTCGATCTCACCCTCATCCGGCTTGTGCATGCCGTAGAGGGTCTTCATCAGGGTGGACTTGCCGGCACCGTTCTCGCCGACGATGGCGTGCACGTGCCCGTGCCGCACCGCGATGTTGATGTCGTGGTTCGCGACCACGCCGGGATACCGCTTCGTGATGCCGCGCAGGACGACGGCGAGCGGGGCCGCCGACTCCGCTACCGGGCCGTCGGTGGCGGCACTGTCCGCGGACATGAGCGCTCTCCATCCAGGAACGAGAAACCGGGCCGGGACGAAGCTATACCGCGTCGTCCCGGACCGGTCGAGATCCGTACGGAAATCAGGGTGTGGTTGGCACCGTGATCGCTCCGCTGATGATCTTCGCCTTGGCTTCCTCGATCTTTGCCTTGAACGGATCCAGGGCCGGGTTGGAGGTTGCGTACCCGACGCCGTTGTCCTTCAAGCTGAACCGCTGGTCACCAGCCTTGAACGCGTTGGTGGTGTCGTCCTTGATGAAGTCGAACACCGCCGTGTCGACACCCTTGAGCGCCGACGTGAGGATGTACTGCTTCTCGTTGGCCGGAGCGGTCTGGTACTGGTCGGAGTCGACCCCGATCGCCCAGTGCTTGACCTGCCGGCAGCGTCGAACACGCCGACGCCCGAGCCGCCCGCCGCGTGGTACACGACGTCGGCGCCGGCGTTGTACATGCCGAGAGCGGCCGTCTTGCCCTTCGCCGCGTCATTGAAGCCGGCGAAGTCCGGCGGCTGGGTCAGGTACTTGACCTGGATCTTGATGGACGGGTCGATGGACTTGACGCCCGCAGCGAAGCCGGCCTGGAACTTCTGGATCAGCGGCTCGTTCACGCCACCGATGAAGCCCACGTTCTTCGTCTTGGTGGCCTGCGCCGCCGCCACGCCAACGAGGTAGGAGCTCTCGTTCTCGGTGAACAGCAGGCAACTCAGGTTCGGCAGTGCGTGCGCTCCCGTGCAGTTCGTGTCGTCGTCGACGATCGCGAAATGAACCTTCGGGAAGTTCGGCACCACCTTGCCGACGGCTGTCGCGTAGGCGAAACCGATGGCGACGATGGGGTTGTAGCCCTGCGAGGCCAGCAACTGCAACCGCTGTTCCTTCGACTGCTCGCTCTCGCCCACAGTTGCGGCGAGCTCCTTCACCTGCACCCCGAGGTCGGACTTGGCCTTGTCCAGGCCCGCTGCGGCGAGGTCGTTGAACGACTTGTCGCCACGACCGCCGACGTCGTAGGCCATGCCCACCTTGACGTTGCTATTGGACGGCGCGCTGCTGCTACCACCGCCGGCCGGCGTCGAACCGCCGGCCGCGGTCGAACCGCCACCGCCGCCGCCGCTGCTGCCGCACGCCGCAAGCGCCAGCGAGGCGCTCACCGCGAGGGCTCCGAGCTTCATCCCACGCAGTACGCGCAAGGCTGATCCCCTCACTCTCGTAGATACCGAAGTGCGTCCGGCCGGGACGGATCCCCGACTCCCGACAGCACCGGGTGATTCGTGCACCGTAATCCCTACCCCCCGCCTGCCGGAACAGCGGTCAGGGTCGAAATCAGATCGTTGTGCGCGAAGGCCTAGCATTTCGGGAGTGACCGCCGCGCCGAGCCCGCCGAACGGCCGGGCGCCGGCACCGCTTCCACCCGATCGGGGCCGGATCCGGCCGGTCGGCTCGCTCTACCGGGGCCGCGAAGGCATGTGGTCGTGGGTGGCGCACCGGATCACTGGCGTCCTGACGTTCTTCTTCCTCTTCGCTCACGTCCTCGACACCGCGCTCGTGCGGGTCTCCCCCGAGTCCTACGACAGGGTCATCGACACCTATAAGAACCCGTTCGTGAACCTGTTGGAGATCGGGCTGGTGGGCGCGGTGCTCTATCACGCCCTGAACGGGCTGCGGATCATCGCCATCGACTTCTGGAGCCAGGGACCGCGCTACCAGCGGCAGCTGCTGTGGGCGATCGTCGTCGTCTGGGTCGCGGTGATGGTGCCCGGCGCCTTCTTCATGTTCAAGCACACCGCCGAGTCCCTGTTCGGCTCGACGTGAACTCGCCCATACCGCCGGTCATCGAGGCGCCGCGGTCGGCCCCGGTCCGCCGCCGCGGCCGCACCAACACCGAGCTCTACGCGTGGCTGTTCATGCGGGTGTCCGGGGTCATCCTCGTGGTACTGGTGCTCGGGCACCTGTTCATCATGAACATCCTCGACGGCGGGGTGCAGCGGGTGAACTGGGCCTTCGTCGCCGGACGCTGGGCCTCGCCGTTCTGGCAGGTATGGGACCTGCTGATGCTGTGGCTGGCGATGCTGCACGGCACCAACGGCCTGCGCACGATCATCAACGACTACACCCGGCGGGACGGCACCCGGCTCGTGCTCAAGTCCGTTCTGTACACCGCCACCACCGTCACGATCGCGCTGGGCACGCTGGTGATCTTCACCTTCGACCCCAATCTCTAGGGACGTCCCTTGCCAACGGTTCACCAGCACACGTACGACGTCGTGATCGTCGGCGCCGGCGGCGCCGGCATGCGGGCGGCGCTCGAATCCTCGTCGCGGGTGCGCACCGCCGTCCTCACCAAGCTCTACCCGACCCGCTCGCACACCGGGGCGGCCCAGGGCGGCATGTGCGCCGCGCTCGCGAACGTCGAAGAGGACAACTGGGAATGGCACACCTTCGACACCGTCAAGGGTGGCGACTACCTCGTCGACCAGGACGCGGCCGAGATCATGTGCAAGGAAGCCATCGACGCCGTCATCGACCTCGAGAAGATGGGGCTGCCGTTCAACCGCACGCCCGAGGGCAAGATCGACCAGCGCCGCTTCGGCGGGCACACCCGCAATCACGGCGAGGCGGCCGTCCGCCGATCCTGCTTCGCGGCCGACCGCACCGGGCACATGATCCTGCAGACGCTGTACCAGAACTGCGTGAAGCAGGGCGTCGAGTTCTTCAACGAGTTCTACGTCCTCGACCTCGTGATGACCGGTGACCGGGCGTCGGGCGTGGTGGCCTACGAGCTGGCGAGCGGTGACATCCACGTGTTCGCGGCCAAGTCAGTGGTGCTGGCGACCGGTGGCTTCGGCAAGGTCTTCAAGACCACGTCCAACGCTCACACGCTGACCGGCGACGGCATGGGCATCGTGTGGCGCAAGAACCTGCCGCTCGAGGACATGGAGTTCTTCCAGTTCCATCCGACCGGGCTGGCCGGGCTGGGCATCCTGCTGTCCGAGGCCGCGCGCGGCGAGGGCGGCATCCTGCGCAATGCCGCCGGCGAGCGCTTCATGGAGCGCTACGCGCCGACCATCAAGGATCTCGCACCGCGTGACATCGTGGCCCGGTCGATGGCCAACGAGGTCCGTGAGGGCCGCGGCGCCGGGCCGAACCAGGACTACGTGCTGCTCGACCTCACCCACCTGCCGCGCGAGCAGATCGACGCCAAGCTGCCCGACATCACCGAGTTCGCCCGCACCTACCTCGGCGTCGAGCCGTACACCGATCCGGTGCCCGTGTACCCGACCGCGCACTACGCGATGGGTGGCGTGCCGACGACCATTCGGGCCGAGGTCCTGCGCGACAACACCACGGTGGTCCCGGGCCTGTACGCCGCTGGGGAGGTCGCGTGTGTTTCCGTCCACGGTTCGAACCGGCTCGGGACGAACTCGTTGCTCGACATCAACGTGTTCGGCCGGCGGGCCGGGATCGCGGCCGCCGAGTACGCCGCGAAACGCTCGCACTCGGACCTGCCGCCGGCGCCGGAGGCCACCGTGCTGGCGATGGTCGACGGCCTGCTCTCGTCGACCGGCGGCGAACGCGTGGCCACGATCCGCCGCGAGCTGCAGGAGACGATGGACCGCAATGCGCAGGTCTACCGCACCGAGGAATCGCTCAAGCAGGCCGAAGAGGACATCGCCGCGCTGAAGGTCCGCTACGCCGGCGTGTCGGTGTCGGACAAGGGCAAGCGGTTCAACTCCGATCTGCTGGAAGCCGTCGAACTCGGTTTCCTGCTCGACCTCGCCGCGGTGCTGGTGATCGGCGCGCGGGCTCGCAATGAGTCCCGCGGCGGCCATTTCCGCGAAGACTACCCGGCCCGCGACGACGTGAACTTCATGCGCCACACGATGGCCTACCGCACCGAGGGCGGCGCGATCCGGCTCGACTACAAGCCGGTAGTGCAGACGCGCTACCAGCCGATGGAGCGGAAGTACTAGCCGATGACTGCAGTAGCCATGCGGACGATCACGCTGAAGATCCGTCGCTTCAATCCCGAGGTGGACTCCGCGCCGCATTGGGAGTCCTACGACGTGCCGGCCCGGCCCACCGACCGCGTGCTCAACCTGCTGCATCACGTCAAATGGGAGATCGACGGCTCGCTCACCTTCCGCCGCTCGTGCGCGCACGGCGTGTGCGGTTCGGACGCGATGCGGATCAACGGCGTGAACCGGCTGGCCTGCAAGGTGTTGGTGAAGGACCTGCCGGACGAGATCATGATCGAGCCGATCAAAGGTCTGCCGCTCGAGAAGGATCTCGTCGTCGACATGGAGCCGTTCTTCGAGGCCTACCGGGCGATCAAGCCGTTCCTGATCACCTACGGCAACGCCCCGTCGCGCGAGTACACCCAGTCCCAGGCCGATCGCGACCGCTTCGACGACACCACGAAGTGCATCCTGTGCGCCGCCTGCACGACCTCGTGCCCGGTGTACTGGACCGACGGCACCTACTTCGGCCCGGCCGCGATCGTCAACGCGCACCGCTTCATCTTCGACAGCCGCGACCAGGGCGCCGAGGAACGCCTCGAGATCCTCAACGACCGCGAGGGCGTGTGGCGCTGCCGCACGACCTTCAACTGCACCGAGGCGTGCCCGCGCGGCATCGAGATCACCAAGGCGATCGCCGAGGTCAAGCGCGCGCTGCTCTTCCGCCGCGTCTAGTTCTTAGCAATCTTGATAGCCGTCGCGCGTCATAGCGCACGCGCGGTATCAAGATCGGCGGACGGTTGTCCACAGGCCGGCGCGCCGAATCCGAAACTCGTCAAGCTGACCGCATGCCTACGGCCGCGGCAGCGCGCAGCGCCCACTTGACCAGCGGGATCGGCGTGGACGCGTGCACCCGTCGCGAGCTGCATCGGCTCGGGTGTTCGCCAGCCACGGTCGACGCTCAGCTTGCGGCCGGGCGATGGCGGCGGGTGGGTCGGGCGGTCGTCTTGCACAACGGTGAGCTCACCCGCGAGCAGCGCTGGCGCGTCGGCGTCCTCAATTGCGGCCCTCGAGCCGTCCTCGCGTCGTTCTCGGCGGCGGAACTGCTCGGCCTGCGCGGATGGGAGCGCGACGAAGTCCACGTACTTGCTCCGGCCGGTGTGCCGAAACCCGCCGCCATCGGCTTCCGGGTGATCCTGCATCGCACCGCGCGGCCCATAGACGCAGCACGCGCCGGCACGTGCCAGGCCATCAGCTCGGCCCTGGTCCTCGCGGCGTCGAGCTTCACCTCCGCGCGCCCGGCCTGCGGAATCCTCGCGGCCGGAGTCCAGCAACGGCTGACCAGCGCCGCCGCCCTGCTTCAGGCCATCGCAGCCGCGCCTCGCACGCGGCATCGTCGCGTGCTTCGGGCCGCGGTCGGGGACATCGCGATGGGCGCGCACGCCCTCAGCGAGATCGACTTCGTCCGACTCTGCCGGCGCAACGGTCTGCCGCCGCCGCACCAACAGGCGGTTCGGGTGGAGCCCGACGGTCGACGACGGTACCTCGATGCCGAGTGGACGAGCCGGCGCGGCCGGCGGGTGGTGGTCGAGGTCGACGGAGCGCTACACCTGGTTCCCCGGCGGTGGTACGACGACCAGCTTCGGCAGAACGAGGTCGTCCTGGGTGGATCGCTGATGCTGCGCTTCCCGACGGTCGTCCTCCGAACCGACGAGCGCCTGGTCGTTGCTCAGCTGCGTCGCGCCATCTTCGATTGATCGTGATAGAGCTCGCCGGGCATGACCCGCGGAACGTATCAAGATCCGCGCAGCAGGCCCACGGCGCGCTGCCCGCACCGGCCCGTCCTCGGCACCTACCCTTCGTCGCGTGTCATTCGGACGAACCGCGGCTGCCGCGCTGGCCGCGCTGGCCCTCGGCGCCTCGGCCCGGCCCGCCGTGGCATCGCCCGCCCCGTCCGGAGCGCCCGGATTCGCGACGACCCGCGTCGTCCCGCCACCGGCCCCGAAGCCCACCGACAGCGGCAATTCCCCGGCCGCTCCCGACCCGCATCCGCCGGCCGGCGGCCACGGCCCACGCGGCGAGGCCGTGGGCGGCGCGGCCCTGCTGGCACGCAGGCTCGTCCTGCCGGACGGCGCCCCGAAACCGCCGGCCGAGGTGACCGCCCAGTCGTGGATCGTCGTGGACCTCGACGACGGCGACGTCGTCGCCGCCCGCGATCCGCACGGCCGCTACCAGCCCGCGAGCATCCAGAAGCTGCTCACCGCGGTGACGCTGCTGCCCCGGCTGCCCGGCAGCCGCAGCGTCGTCGTGAGCGCCAACGCCGCCAACACCGAGGGCTCGCACGCCGGGCTGGTCGCGGGCGGCGACTACACGATCGACCAGATCTTTCGCGGCCTGCTGCTCGTGTCCGGCAACGATGCGGCCGAGGCGTTGGCCGAAGCGGCGGGCGGCCGGGCGAAGACGGTCGCCCTGATGAACGCCGAGGCGCAGCGGCTCGGCGCGTACGACACCTACGTGCAGACACCGTCCGGCCTGGACGGCTGGCAGCAGCTCACCAGCGCCTACGACATGGCCCTGGTGCTGCGGGCCGCGCTGGCCCAGCCCCGCTTCGTGGCCTACGACACCGCCGCCCGGGCCGTCCTGCCGGTGCAGAAGATCAACGGCTACGGCCCGGTCGAGCTCGACAACCAGAACGAGCAGTTCCTCACCACGGTCAAGGGGGCGCTCGTCGCCAAGACCGGCTTCACCGATGCCGCGCAACACACGTTCGTCGGCGCCATCGAGCGCGGCGGCCGCCGCTACGGCGTCGTGCTGCTGCGGGCGCAACGCTGGCCGAAAGACCAGTGGCAGCAGGCCACGGCGCTCGTCAAGTGGGCGGCTGCGCTGCCGCCCGGAACGCCTCCGGTGGGGTACCTGGCCGCGCCGGTCTACGCGGCGGGGCACCCGAGCGCCGCCGCAGCCCGCAAGACGTTCACCGCCCGGATCGGTGGCGGCGGATCACCGTTGGTGCTGCAGGTCATCGCTGCGCTCGCGGCGCTGGGCGTGGCCGGCGGGTTCGCGGTGCGGGCCGCCCGCCGCCACTCACCGCCCAGGTGGCGACTGCACCGGCCACCGCCCCCACCCCGACGAGCGCCACGCCCACGGCCGCCGGGCTGACTCCCGGCTCGGGCTCAGGCTCGCCGTCGTCGGCCATCGCATCGGGCTCGTCCACCGGTACCGAGTTGGCCGTCAGTGCGCGGTGCTCGGCGGTCAGCGTTGCCGCCCACGCACACGCGAAGAGCATGAAGCGGGCGACCAGCTGGATCCAGACGAGCACCGCGATGATGCCGGCGAACGGGCCGGCGGTCGGGCTGTTGGCCGTGTGCGCGATCGTGTACGTCCCGACGATTTTCAACACCTCGAAGCCGACCGACGCGAGCAGCACGCTCTTGACCGCGACCCGAGGCGGGACGTCCATCTGCGGCAACCGGATCAGCAGCCACCAGAAGATGAGCATGTCGCCGGCGAGCGCGAGGGCGATGCCGAGGATCTTCAGCACCGTGGTCGAGCCGGGCAGGTGATCGAGCGACAGTGCCTGCAGGATCTGGTCGGTCAGCGCCGTGCCGACGACGGTGAGTCCGAGCGAGACGACGATGCCGAGGCCGAGGCCGCCGAGCACGACCAGGTTCGTCACTCGCGCCTTGAGGAAATTGACCTGGGCCGGCTGCCGCCCCCACACGCCGTCGATCGCCGTCCGCAGGTTGCCGATCCAGCCGAGGCCGGTCAGTAACACGCCCACCAGCCCGACGATCCCGAGCCCGGTGCGGCTGTCGATCGCGGCCTTCAACGACGACTTCACCGTGGTGCCGAAGCTGCCCGGGATCTTGCTCGACACGTGGGCGAAGAAATCCCGCTCGACGCCGGGATGCGAATGCAGCACGAATCCGGTGACCGACACCGCCAACAGCAGCAAGGGGAACAGCGCCAGGAAGCTGAAGTACGTGATGGCGGCCGCGTACTGGCTGCCGTTGTTGCGCTGCAGCAGCTGCCAGGCCGACACGATGTGCCGCAGCCACGAGTGCTGTTGCTTGGCGGTGGCCCAGCGTTCGCCGGCCGCACCCTTGAGTCGCGCCAGCCGCCCTTGCGTCATGCCGCAAGCATTACCCGCGACGGTCGCCCGCCGCACTTCCGAGCTCGAATTCGGTCCGCCAGGTCCACTGCCCGCCCTCGGCGCGGGAGAACAGCGCGAATCGTTCGACCGGGAAGCGGGCGACGAACCCGGCCAGCCCGTCGTAGGCCTCGTCCAGCGCCGTCTCGGCGATGTCCTGGGCCACGGTCACGTGCGGGTGGTACGGGAACTCGAGCTCGCGCGCGAGCGGGCCGCGGCGGATCTCGCGCTCGAGCAGTTCGCAGTCTGACACCCCGGTGGCCACCTGGATGAACACGACTGGTGAGGTCGGGCGGAACGTGCCGGTGCCGGCCAGGTGCATGACGAACGGACGGTGCCCCGCGGCGGTATCGGTCAGGTGCTGCTCGATCGCGTCCATCGAGTCGGACGGGACGGGCGTCGGCGGCAGCAGCGTGACGTGCGGGTACACGAGGTCGGCCACCGGATCACCGACGTGACGGCGCCACTTGGCGAGCACCTGGGCGTGCGGCTGCGGGATCGCGATCGCCACGCCGAGCATGACGGTGCCGGTGTGGGTCATGAGCCGGCGGGCGCGACGAAGCCGACCCGCTCGTACACCGTCGCGACCGTCGCCTCGGCCACTGGCCGGGCCCGCTCCGCCCCCCGGGCCAGGATGCGGTCGATCTCGGCCGGATCGCCCATCAACTCCTTCACCCGACGTCCGAATGGCTCGGCGAAGGCGACGACGGCGTCGGCGACCGCGTTCTTCAGCCCCCCGTAGCCCTGGCCGGAGAGCTCGGTCTCCAGCGTCGGTATCGGTGTGTCGGTGACCGCTGAGAGGATCGCCAACAGGTTGGACACCCCGGGCTTCGCGGCCGGGTCGTAGCGGATCTCGGATCCGGTGTCGGTGACCGCCCGCTTGATCTTGCGGGCGAGCGCCGACGGCTCGTCGAGCAGGTTCAGCGTGCCGGCATCGGGCAGCGACTTACTCATCTTGGCGCTCGGGTCCTGCAGATCGAAAACCTTGGCCGCCTCTTTCATGATGTAGGCCTCCGGCACGACAAAGGTCTCGCCGTAGCGGCCGTTGAAGCGCTGGGCCAGATTGCGGGTGAGCTCGACGTGCTGGCGCTGGTCCTCGCCGACCGGCACCTGGTGCGCCTGGTAGATGAGGATGTCGGCCGCCTGCAGGACCGGATAGGTCAACAGCCCGACGCTGACCGCCTCGCCCCGCGCCGCCTTGTCCTTGAACTGCGTCATCCGCTGGGCCTCGCCGTAGCCGGTGAAGCATTCCAGGACCCACGACAGCTGGGTGTGCCCGACCACGTGGCTCTGCAGGAACACCGCGCTGCGCTCGGGGTCGACGCCGGCCGCGATCAGCTGGGCCGCCGCCGCGCGGCTGCGCTCGGTGAGCTCGGCCGGCAGGGGCGGTTCGAGGGTCAGCGAGTGCAGATCGGCCAGGAAGTAGAACACCTCGTGCGCTTCCTGCAGGGCCACCCATTGCCGCACGGCACCGATGTAGTTGCCGAGATGGAAAGAGGCTGAGGTCGGCTGGATCCCGGAGAGCACGCGGGACGCGCCAGGAGAAGTCGAAACCATGATGGACCGATTCTTTCAGGCCCCGTCATCGGACTTCTCGGCCGGGCGCGGGGTCACTCGAAGCCGGGCCGCGCGCCGGCCCTCGGTGCGCACGACCGTGAGCCGGACCCCGTCGTGCTCGACGACGTCGCCGGTCTTCGGCAGCCGGCCGAGTTCGGCCATGACGAAGCCCGCGACGGTGGCGTACGGGCCTTCGGGCAGGTCCACCCCGGAGATGTCGGCGATCTCGTCCAGATTCAATTTGCCGTCAACCTCGACCTCGCCGCCGGCCAGACGGCGCGATTCGGCGACGTCCGCGTCGTACTCGTCGCGGATGTCACCGATCACCTCTTCGATGAGATCCTCGAGCGTCACGATGCCGTCGGTGCCGCCATACTCGTCGACGACGATCGCCATGTGGTGCCCTTCGCGCCGCATCTCCGACATGGCGTTGAGGACGTGCTTGCTGCCCGGCAGCGCCTTCACCTCGCGGGCCACGCTGGCCACGGTGCGGTCGCGGTCGTGGCGCACGCTGGGCAGCAGCAGGTCGCGGATGTGCACGAAGCCCAGCACGTCGTCGTGATCGCGGCCGACCACCGGGTAGCGCGAGTGCGGTGAGTCGGACGCGACCTTGGCCGCCTTGCTGATCGTCATCGACGCGTCCAGGAAGGTGACGTCGGGCCGGGGCACCATCACCTCGCCGATCGACCGCTCGCCGGCCGCGAAGACATCGTCGATGAGCCGTCGCTCGTCGGAGGTGAGCGACTCGTGCGCCGCCACCAAGCCGCGCAGCTCTTCCTCGCTGATCGGCTCGCGCCCGGCGTGCGGGTCGCCGCCGAGCACCCGGACCACCAGGTCGGTCGACTTCGACAGCAGCCAGATGACCGGCCGGAAGAAGGACGCGATGCGGCTCAGTGGCGGCGCGAAGAACACCGCGGCCTTCTCAGCCCGTTGCAGGCCGAGCCGCTTGGGCGCCAGCTCGCCGAGGACAAGGGTCACGAACGAGATGATGAGGGTGACCCCGATGATGCCGGTGGCGCCGGCCAGCCCCTTGCCCCAGCCGTGCCCGAC
The DNA here is from genome assembly GCA_963764485.1 of uncultured Actinomycetota bacterium. Classification (GTDB taxonomy): domain Bacteria; phylum Actinomycetota; class Actinomycetes; order Mycobacteriales; family Jatrophihabitantaceae; genus Jatrophihabitans. The sequence continues at coordinate 1,878,702 of CAVXSM010000001.1, forward strand.
CAGGAAGTCCTTCGCGTTCTCGGACAGCGTCACCGCGCCATAGGCGCTGGACAGCAGCGCGGTGGATGTGACGCCGATCTGCACAGCCGCGAGGAAGCGGTTGGGATCGGAGACGAGCTTGGCCACCGCCGCCCCGCGCCGGCCGGCCTCGGCCAGCCCGCGAACCTGGCTCTCGCGCAGCGACACCAGCGCGATTTCGGCCGCCACGAAGACGCCCTCGATGATGATCAGGAGCAGCACGATGCCGATGTTCAGAACAACGGCGCCGGACACGGGACGAGTCTAGTGACCACGCCCCCGGCCGGTTGACTGGCGCGTTATCGGTTGAGTGGTGCGAAATATCGCGCCACTCAACTCATATCGCGCCACTCAACGAGCCGGGACGGCGGATCCGAGGTCAGGCGGTCGCCGCTCTCGCGGTACGGCGCGCTCGCGCCGGCGCGGCCACGGCGATCGGGGCGATGCTGGCTACCGGGGCGCTGCCACGCAGCAGGATCTTCGCGACGAATTGCGGATCGTCGGTCATCGGGACGTGCCCCACGCCGCGCATCAGGATGTGCTCGGCCATCGGCAGTACCTGCTTGGCGACCTCGGCCTGCCACGGCGGCAGCACGAGATCGCGAGCGGCCCACGCGATGGTCACCGGCACCTCGACCGGGATCTGGCCGTCGAACGGTTCGGCCGCCTGCAGCAGCGTGCGCAGCGCCGGGCGGGCGTAGAGGAACCCGCGCAGGTCGCCGATGGCCTGGTCGCGCGACACCCGGGCCGGGTGCGCGGTCAGCAGCCCGTACATCACCTTGCGGCCGCCGCGGGTGTGCGCCAGCAACTCGGCCCGGTTGCCGAGGCGCTCGCTCATCGCACAGGCCCGCATGAAGATCTGCTTGGTGTAGGCGAACTGCGCCTTGTTGCGCCAGAACCCGGCCGGCGACAGGGCGGTGACGCTGCGGGCGTCGCCCTCGACGCCGGCGACTAGGGAAACCAGCCCACCGAGGGAGTTGCCGGCCACGTGCGGCCGATCGAGCTCGAGATCGGCGAGGAACTGCTTGAACTGCTCGCGCAGGACGTCGGCCACCGGACGGCCCTCGGTGACGAGCGGTGGCGACTCACCGTGTCCGGGCAGGTCGACGAGGATGACCTCACGCTGCTCGGCCAGTTGGTCCAATACGGGGTACCAGGCCTGGCGTCGATGCGTGACGCCGTGGACGAGCACGAGCGGATCGCCCGATCCGTGCCGCTCGAACGCGAGCATTGCGCCTCCTCGGTGTGCCCGTCCGGCACGCCGTGGGGAACCACGTGCCCGTCATCCGGACGTTACCCAGATGTCATGCCAAAGGTGCGTGACCTGGGTCACAATCAGACACGATGTCACAGTAACTTGCAAATCGGATCCCGGAATGTCGGGATTCCTGAATCGCCTGCGACGTAAGGGAATTGGCGTTGGTGACGTACCTGCAGGTACGGAAACGCCCCCGGTCAGGAACGACCCGGGGGCGTGAGTTCCAGGTGAGTTACCGAGCGACGAGGGCATCCAGCGTCGCCGTGAAGGTGGGGCTGGGCCGCATTGCGGCGGCGGCCCGCTCGGGGTCGGGACGGTAGTAGCCACCGATGTCCACCGGCTCGCCCTGCACCTCGTTGAGCTCGGCCACGATCCGCTCCTCGTTGTCGCCCAGCGCCTGCGCCACGTCGGCGAAGGCGGCGGCCAGATCGGCGTCGTCGGTCTGCGCCGCCAGCTCGCGGGCCCAGTACAGCGCCAGATAGAAGTGGCTGCCCCGGTTGTCGAGCTCGCCCACGCGCCGCGACGGCGAGCGATTCTCCTCGAGGAAGGTGCCGGTGGCGCGGTCGAGTGCGGTGCCCAGCAGCTTGGCCCGAACATTGCCGGTCTTGTCGGCCAGCATCTCCAGCGACACCGCGAGGGCGAGGAACTCGCCCAGCGAGTCCCACCGCAGATGGTTCTCCTTGACGAACTGCTGCACGTGTTTCGGGGCCGAGCCACCCGCGCCGGTCTCGAACAGGCCGCCGCCGTTCATGAGCGGCACGATCGAGAGCATCTTGGCGCTGGTGCCGAGCTCGAGGATCGGGAACAGGTCGGTGAGGTAGTCGCGCAGCACGTTGCCGGTGACCGAGATCGTGTCCTCGCCGGCGCGGGCCCGTTCGAGGGTGAAGCGGGTGGCGGCGGCGACGTCGAGGATCTCGATCTGCAGTCCCTCGGTATCGAGCGCAGCCAGCGCCGGGCGCACCTTGGCCAGCACCTCGGCGTCGTGTGCGCGGGTCTCGTCCAGCCAGAAGACGGCCGGAGCGCCGGTGGCGCGGGCCCGGTCGACGGCGAGCTCGACCCAGTTCTGGATGGGCGCGTCCTTCGTCTGGCACATCCGCCAGATGTCGCCCGCGTCGACCTGGTGCTCGAGCAGGGTGGTGCCGGCCTCGTCGACGACCCGCACCGTGCCCGCGGCGGCGATCTCGAACGTCTTGTCGTGCGAGCCGTACTCCTCGGCCTTCTGGGCCATCAGCCCGACGTTCGGCGTCGTCCCCATCGTGGCCGGATCGAAGGCCCCGTGCTCGCGGCAGTGATCCACCGTCTCGCCGTAGAGAGCGGCGTAGGACGAGTCGGGGATGACGAACTTGGTGTCCTGCTGCTTGCCGTCGCCGTTCCACATCTGCCCGGACGAGCGGATGGCCGCCGGCATCGAGGCGTCCACGATGACGTCGCTCGGGACGTGCAAGTTGGTGATCCCCCGGTCCGAGTCGACCATCGCGATCGACGGCCCGGCGGCGAGGGCCGCGTCCACCGCGGCCTTGGCCTCGGGGTGCGCGCTGAGCAAGGTGCCGAGCCCGTCGTTCGGGCTGACGTCGGGGTAGTTGTCGTAGACGTCGCCAACGACCGCGTGCACGGCGTGGCCGAAGATGATCGGATCGGACACCTTCATCATCGTGGCCTTGAGGTGGACGGAGAACAGCACGCCCGCGTCCTTGGCGGCGGCCACCTGTTCGGCCAGGAAGGCGTCCAGCGCGGTGCGGCGCATCACCGCGGCGTCGATGACCTCGCCGGCCAGCAGCGGGGTCGTCTCCTTCAGCACGGTGATCGCGCCGTCCTCGGCGACGTGTTCGATCCGGACCGATCCGGCCGTCGCGACCGTCACCGATTTCTCGGTCGAGCGGAAGTCGCCGTCGCTCATGGTCGCCACGTGCGACTTGGATTCCGGCGACCACGCGCCCATCGAGTGCGGGTGCTTGCGGGCGTAGGCCTTGACCGACGCTGGGGCGCGGCGGTCGGAGTTGCCCTCGCGCAGTACCGGGTTGACGGCCGAGCCCATCACCTTGCTGTACGTCTCGCGCGCGTCTTCGTAGTCGGGCAGGTCGTGACCCTGCTCGCGCAGCTCCGCGATCGCGGCCTTGAGCTGCGGGACGGATGCACTGACATTCGGCAGCTTGACGATGTTGGCTTCGGGCGTTGTCGCGAGCTCGCCGAGCTCGCCGAGCTCGTCCCGCTGCTGGCCCAACGCGGCGAGGATGCGGCCGGCCAGCGAGATGTCGCGCAGCTCGACCTCGACCCCGGCCGGGGTGGCGAAGGCCTGCACTATCGGCAGCAGCGAGTAGGTCGCCAGCGCGGGCGCTTCGTCGGTGTGCGTGTAGATGATCTTCATGCAACGTCCTCCGGACTCGCCGCTGAATTCTCTTGACATCAAGATACCTTGGGTCCGGAATTGACGGTCCCACGGGTCCTAGTCTGCTGAGCATGACCACAACCCGCACCCCTACCGACGTGGATGCAGTGGCCGACACCCACCTCGACGAGTCGGTCGCGCTCAATCCGATCGAGGCCACGTTCATCGGCGTGGCCGGCCACGATCACGCGCTGCCCGATTTCACGCCCGACTGGTGGCAGAGCCTGTCCGACCAGCGCCGCCGCACGCTGGCGGCGCTCGACGACGCGGTTCCGGCCGACGCGAACGACCGAACCACCGTCGCCGCGCTGCGCGAGCTGTTGACTCTGAACGAGGAATTGCGCGCGGCCGGCACTGACGAATCCAGCCTCAATGTGATCGCGTCGCCCGTCCAGCTCATCCGCGACGTCTTCGACCTCACGCCGACCGGTTCGGCCGACGACTGGGCCGTCGTAGCGCGGCGCCTGAACGCCGTGCCGACCGCCGTTCGCGGCTATACCGAGTCGCTGCGCGTCGCCGCCGACCGCGGGCAGGTCAGCGCGCTTCGTCAGGTCGAGGCCGCGGCCGCGCAGTGCGCGAACAACGTCGGGCCGAACGGGTTCTTCGGCCGCTTCGCGACCGGGGCCACCACCGGGTCCGGCGACCCGTTGCCGGACTCGCTGCGCGGCGACCTGCGCGCCGGCGCCGAGGCCGCGTCGGCCGCCTACGAGCAGCTCGGCGCCTTCCTGCGGGACGAGCTCGCCGGCCGGGCCCCCACGGCCGACCCGGCCGGGCGCGAGCTCTACGCGCTGCACTCGCGCGAGTTCCTGGGCACCAGAATCGACGTCGACGAGACCTACGAGTGGGGACAGCAGGAGCTCGCCCGGATCACCGCCGAGATGACGGCGACCGCGGACCGGATCAAGCCCGGGGCCACCGTCGACGAGGCGATCGCGCACCTGGACAAGAGCGGCGCGCACACGCTCGAAGGCACCGCCGCCCTGCGCGCGTGGATGCAAGAGACGTCGGACGCCGCGGTGGCGGCGCTCGCGGATACCCAGTTCGACATCCCGGACGAGATCCGCACGCTCGAGTGCCGGATCGCGCCGACGCAGCAGGGCGGCATCTACTACACCGGCCCGAGCGAGGACCTGCACACCCGGCCGGGGCGGATGTGGTGGTCGGTGCCGAAGGGCATCACCACCTTCACGACCTGGCGTGAGCGCACCACCGTCTACCACGAGGGCGTCCCGGGTCATCACCTCCAGGTGGCGCAGACGGCTTACCGCAGGGCGATCCTCAACCGGTGGCGCCGGCTGGCGTCGTGGATCAGCGGGCACGGCGAGGGCTGGGCCCTCTACGCCGAGCGGCTGATGGCCGACCTCGGCTTCCTGGACGATCCGGCCGACTATCTCGGCATGCTCGACGGCCAGTCGCTGCGTGCGGCTCGCGTGGTGCTCGACGTCGGCCTGCACAACGGCCTGCCCGCGCCGGCCGAGGTCGGCGGCGGCGAGTGGAACTACGACAAGGCCTGGCAGTTCCTCCGCGCGCACGCCAACGTGGCCGACGGGTTCCTGCGCTACGAGCTCGACCGCTACCTGGGCTGGCCCGGGCAGGCGCCGTCCTACAAGATCGGCGAGCGGCTGTGGCTGCAGCTGCGCGCCGAAGTGCAGGCCGTTGAAGGCGCGGAGTTCGATCTCAAGGCGTTCCACCGCCGCGCGCTCGATATCGGCTCGCTCGGGCTCGATGTCCTGCGCGCCGCCGTCCTGAACGAGATCTGACTTCGGCCCCCAGCCGCCACCCCCTCACGAAGTTGTCCGCGCTTCCGGGCGCTATAGCGACGTTTAGCGCGGACAACTTCCAGCCCCCTAGGAAGTTGTCCGCGCTTCCGGGCGCTATAGCGACGTTTAGCGCGGACAACTCGCGGGTGTGGGTGCGGGCGGTCGCGGGAAACGAGAACGTGTTCTAGTCTGCCCCGATGACCACGTTGCTCCTGTTCGACGGCGACTCGGCGGTCGAGGTACCGGTCACGCTCGATCTCGCCCTCGATCACGCGGCCGTCCTCGCCGCCACCGGGTTCGAGGTCAAGCCCTACGGCCTGTGCCGCGGCGACGTCTGCTACCCCGGCAGCTTCGGCGCGGACGTATCGCTGGACGACCTGGCCGCGGCCCTGCATCGGCCAGTCGCCGTCGAGCGCGGCCCCGATCCGGCCGTGGCGGTACTCGGCGCGCCCGGTGGCGTCGCGCTGCGAGCCGGCGACCTCGCGCCAGCGGTCGAGCTGCCCGACGTCGACGGCAATCCGGTCCAGCTCGCCCGCAGTGGCCGCAAGACCGCCGTCGTCACGTGGTCGACCTGGTGCGGGTGCCGGTATGAACTGCCCTCGTGGCTCGAACTCGCCGACGAGCTGCGGCCGTTGGGTCTCGACCTCGTCACGGTCGCGCTGGACGACGACGTGGACGCCGTCCGCAAGTGGACGGCCCGGGTGCCGGGGCTGCCGGTCGCGATCGACGCCGATCACCGCGTCTCCGACATCTTCGGAATCGTCAACGTGCCCTCGACGGTATGGCTCGACGAGACCGGCCGTGTCGTCAAGCCGCCGACGATCGCGCCGGGCGACGATCGGTTCAAGGAGTTCACCGAAGTCGAGGCGGCCGCCCACCACGAAGCGCTGCGGGCCTGGGTGGCCGGCGGCGAGCCGCCGCCCCCGCCGCCGCTGGACGACTCGGACGACCTGCGGGCCGCCCGGGCCGAGCGGCGACTGGCCGCCTTCCTGCACCGCACCGGCCGGCCCGAGGCGGCCGAGCAGCATTTCCAGCGCGCGGTCGAGCTGGCCCCACTCGACTTCAGCATCCGCCGCGCGTCCATGTCCAGCCGCGGCCAGGATCCGTTCGGGGCCGACTTCGCCGAGCTCTGGCAGGCCTGGACCGAAGCCGGCCGCCCGGGATACACCCCGACCATCGCCGGCTGACGGCCCGCGATCGTCCTCGGCTCCCTGCCTAGGCTGTCCTGGTGCTCATCCATCCGTGGGACGCCGGCTCGGGCGAAGTCGAGTGGATCGTTTTCGTCCGCGCCCAGGGCTTCGGCCATCTCGTCGCGGCCGGTCGCGGGCGTGACGTCCCCGTCGTCGTGCCGACGCAGTTCGCGCTGGAGAGCGCGAGCGAGGTCCTGCTGCACCTCGCCCGGCCCAACCCCATCTGGGCGGCGCTGGACGAGAACCCGGCCGTCGTGTTGAGCGTGGCCGGCGACTGGGCCTACGTGCCCGCGGCCTGGAAGGCCATCGGCGACGAGGACCCCGGCTTCGGCGTCCCGACCACCTACTACGCCGCGGTGCAGATCATCGCCGACGCGACCGTGGTGGACGACCAGGACGGCAAGGCCGCGATCCTGCGCCGGCAGCTCGCGGTCACCGAGCCCGGCAGCGGCGCGGTCGATCCGGCCGAGCACGGGCGGCGCCTGGCCGGCATCCGCGGGCTGCGGCTGGCCGTGCGTGAGGTGCGGGCCAAGTTCAAGTACGGCGGCAACGTCGACGACGAGCACCGCGCCGAGGTCGCGCGCCGGCTCGAACAGCGCGGCGGGCCGGGCGATGCGGCGGCCCTGTCCCACCTCCGCCGCCGGACACCAGGCGTCGAGGCGGGCTCCTAGCTGTCGGCCGAGGTGTCGATCTTGACGTAGGAGTACGTGCCCGACCAGCCGTCGGCGGCCGACATCCCCGCGCATCCGGTCCGCAGGTCTTCGCAATCGAAGACCGCGTCGCCGGACCGATGGATCGACAGCCGCGAGCGGTAGTAGAACGAGAAGGCGTTGCCGTCGTGGCCCGGATCGATCGCGGCCTCGGTCGCGTCGTGCTGCCAGCGCGTCGTCAGCAGCCGAGCATCGGCGTTCGGATCGTGTTTGACGTACTTGTCGAACCAGGCCGAGGTGTACCAATCGCTCAGATCGGGTCCGCGCAGCGAGGCCCCGAGCGCGACGAGCGGGATGAACGAGAAGTCCAGATGCGAACCGCCGCGGATGATGATCTCGCCGCTGTCGACCCCGGCCGCGCTGTACGCCTGCGACGCGCTCGACTTGCCCTGCGGGTCGGGCTGACTGAGATTCGGCAGCGGCGGCAGCCCGTAGTCGGCCGACAGGCCCAGACCGGGCTTGGTGATCGGCACCGCGGCCCGGGCGGCCGGATTCGCCGGGCAGGGCTGCTCGCCGAGCGAGCCACCTCCCTTCGACACCGGCCGGCCGAGGTTGTCCCAGGCAACGACGGCCGAGACCCGCGGATCCCACTGCGCGATGTAGGAGACCCCGGCCGCCCCGTACGAGTGGCCGGCCAGCCCGAGTTCGGACGGGTCGAGCAGCGCCCAGTACGGGTTGTACGCGGTGTCGAGGTGCGCGGCCACCCGGGCGTTCTGCTTGGCTGCGTGACTGGTGCCGGTCGTACAGCTGGGTACCGGCTCGTAGCGCTGGGCCGGCGTCGACAGGAAGAAGTTGATCGCGTCCTCGGTACCGTCGTAGAACGGGCGGCCGTCGGTCTGGGCTGGTACGCCCTCGAGGGCGTCCGGCCCGGCCGCGAGGGTGTCGCTCTGCCCCTGGCCCTGCGGGTCGAAGGTGAGGACCACGTACCCATCCTTGGCCAGGGTCTGCGCCGCGTACCAGTACATCTGCTCGTCGGCCTGCACCGATCCGTCGGTGATCACCACGCCCGGCCGCCTCGCCGGACCGCTGCGGGTGGCCCAGACGTGCCCGGACAGGGTCGCTCCGTTGCGGGCGGTGAACAGGACGGGCGTGACGATGCCGTAGCCCTTGGTCCCCCAGTTGTTCAGCCGGATGTCGCCGGCGCAGCCGTTCTGCTGGGTGGCGCAGAGCGTCGACAACATGTTGCGGCCGGGATCGCGCAGCTGCGCGCGCACTGCGGCGAGCGCGTTCTGCGTGCCGATCGTCAGCAGCTTGGCCTGGTAGGACGGGGTGTCGTAGATCGCCTGCCGCTCCAGGGTGATCGAGTAGTTGCGCGCCTCGGTGACCGGGTCGAACCCCGGGGCGGCGCCGGCCGCCCCAGGCACCAGCATCGCGGCGGCAGCCAGAGCGACGCCGGCAAGTGGGCGAAGGGCACGCATCAGGTTCCTCCCAACGCCGTCAGAGCAGGCCGAGCGCCGAGACGGCGTCGCGCTCCTCGGTCAGTTCCGCGACCGACGCGTCGATCTTGCTGCGGGAGAAGTCGTTGATGTCGACGCCCTGAATGATCTCCCACTCGCCGTTGACCGCCCGGCACGGGAACGAGCTGATGAGCCCTTCGGCCACGCCATAGGAGCCGTCGGACACGACCGACGACGAGGTCCAATCGGTGCCGTTCACCCAGTCGTAGACGTGATCGATGGCCGCGTTCGCGGCCGACGCGGCCGACGACGCGCCGCGGGCCTCGATGATCGCGGCGCCGCGCTTGGCCACCGTCGGGATGAAGGTGTCCTTGAGCCACTGCTCGTCGACCTGGTCTGCGGCGCTCGTGCCGTTGACCTGGGTGGTGTACAGGTCGGGGTATTGCGTGGCCGAGTGGTTGCCCCAGATCGTCATCTTCTCGATGGCCGTGACCGGCACCGACAGCTTGGCCGCCAGCTGCGACAGCGCCCGGTTGTGGTCGAGCCGCGTCATGGCGGTGAAGCGGCCGGCCGGGACGTCGGGCGCGTTGCGTTGCGCGATCAGCGCGTTGGTGTTGGCCGGATTGCCGACGACCAGCACCTTGACGTCGGACGCCGCGTGCTCGTTGATCGCCTTGCCCTGGGGCCCGAAGATGCCGCCGTTCGCCTCGAGCAGGTCGCCGCGCTCCATGCCCGCGGTGCGCGGCCGCGCCCCCACGAGCAACGCGACGTTCGTCCCGTCGAACGCGGTGGCGAGGTCGTCGGTGATGTCGATGCCGGCCAGCAGCGGGAAGGCGCAGTCGTCGAGTTCCATCGCCGTCCCCTCCGCCGCCTTCAGGGCCGGGGCGATTTCGAGCAGCCGCAGCCGCACGGGGACGTCGGCACCCAGCAGGTGGCCCGAGGCGATTCGGAACAGCAGCGCATACCCGATCTGACCGGCCGCGCCGGTGACGGTGACGGTGACTGGAGCCGCGTTGGAGGTCATAGCTTTGCAGGCTAAGGCACCGACGGCTCAGCCGTGCAGCCGGATGTCCAGCGCGAGAACCATGCCACCCAGGACGAGGTAACACACGGTGTCGCCGACCCGCGACCGCACCGAGAGCAGCCCCGCCCGCTCGGTCGGCAGGCAGCCGCGCAGAACCCCGGCGAGCAGCAGCGCCACCGCGATCAGGCCCGAGCAGCGGCCCCAGTGCCGCGGCTCGATGACCAGGTACAGAAAGGCCGCAGCGAGGATCACGAACACCGCGAGGAACGCGAATTGCTCGGTGATCCACCGCCGCGTCCGGGCGAGCACCGTCATGCCGCTGTCATGTCCTGGTCGGTCCGGCCGCGGCGACGCGCTCGGCGGCCTCGACCACATTTCGCAGCAGTAGCGCCCGCGTCATCGGGCCGACGCCGCCCGGGTTGGGGCTGAGGTACCCGGCGACCTCGGCCACGTCGGGGGCCACGTCACCCGCAATCTTGCCGTCGACGCGGCTTACGCCGGCATCGAGCACCGCCGCACCCGGCTTCACCATGTCGGCCGTGATCAGCGACGGCGAGCCCGCGGCGGCCACGACGATGTCGGCCTGCCGCACCTGCGCAGCCAGGTCGACGGTGCCGGTGTGGCAGACGGTGACCGTGGCGTTCTCGCTGCGCCGCGTGAGCATGAGCGCCAGCGGTCGGCCGACGGTGATGCCGCGCCCGACGACGACCACGTGCGCGCCGGCGATCGGCACGTCGAAGCGGCGCAGCAACTCGATGATTCCGGTGGGCGTACACGGCAACGGCGCCGGCTTGCCCAGCACCAGCCAGCCCAGGTTCGTCGGGTGCAGGCCGTCGACGTCCTTCACCGGGTCGACGGCCGCCAGGATCGCGAACTCGTCCAATCCGGTCGGTTGCTGCACCAGGAACGCGGTGCACTCGGGATCGGCGTTGAGCTCGGCGACGACCGCCTCGACCTCCTGCTGGGTGGCCGTCGCCGGCAGGTCGCGGCGGATGCTCGTAACCCCGATGGCGGCGCAGTCCTTGTGCTTGGCGTTGACGTACCACCGGCTGGCCGGGTCGTCGCCCACCAGGACGGTGCCCAGCCCCGGCCGCCGGCCGCGGGCCGCGAGCGCGGCGACCCGCTCGGTCAGTTCGGCCTTGATCGCGGCCAAGGTCGCCGTGCCGTCCAGGATCGTCGCTGCCACAGTGCAGCATCCTGCCAGCCCAGCCCGATCAGCCGATCACGACACCGAAAACGTCACGCCGTTCATCGCCGCGCCGTCGAACACCGACCCCGACAGCTTGCACTCCTCGATCGTCGCGCTCGTCAGCCGCGCACCGTGAAGTGGTGCAGCCGACGAAGGCCGAGCGCTGCAGTTGCGCGCGGGACAGGTCGGCATGGGTGAAGTTGCACCGGAGATAGTGCTGCCGTTCCCACCGCTGATCCTCGGCCGCCAGCTCGCGGTAGTCGGCGCTCTGCACCGACTCGACGCCGGGGTCGTTCTCGCTCACCCCGGCCGGCGCGCCGGACAGCGGATCCCAGTCGGTGCCGGCGCTGGTGTCGGTGAACACGCGCGCGTACTCGCTCGGATCGGCGGCGTAACCGGATCGTCGTCCTCGCCCATATCGACCCCGTCAGTGTGCGAAGTGCCGCGTCCCGGTGAAGTAGAGCGTCACGTTGGCCTCCTTGGCCGCCGCGATGGTGTCGTCGTCGCGGATCGACCCGCCGGGCTCGACGATCGCGCGGACGCCGCCGGCGATCAAGACCCCCGGGCCGTCGGCGAAGGGGAAGAACGCGTCGGACGCGGCGACCGACCCGGACGCGCGGTCACCCGCACGCTCGACCGCGAGCCGGCACGAGTCGACCCGATTGACCTGGCCCATGCCGACGCCGACCGTCGCGCCGTCGCGCGCGAGCAGGATCGCGTTGGACTTCACCGCCCGCACCGCGCGCCAGGCGAAGGCGAGATCGGCCAGCGTGCGCCCGTTGGCCGGGTCGCCGGCCTGCAGCGTCCACGCGGCCGGATCGTCACCGGGGGCATCGACGCGATCGATGCTCTGCAGCAGCAGGCCGCCGGAAATCCGCCGCGACTCGACCGCGTCGCCGGCCGGCCGCGGTGCGGCGACGAGCAGCCGCAGGTTCTTCCGCTTGGCCAGCACCTCGAGCGCGCCGGCGTCGAAGGCGGGCGCGACCAGCACCTCGGTGAAGATCGTGGCGACGAACTCGGCCATCTCGGCGGTGACCGGCCGGTTCGTGGCGATGACCCCGCCGAACGCGCTCGTCGGGTCGCAGGCGTGCGCCTTGCGGTGCGCGTCGGCGACGTCGGATCCAACAGCGATGCCGCACGGGTTGGCGTGCTTGATGATCGCGACGCACGGCGGTTCGAAGTCATACGCCGCGCGCCAGGCGGCGTCGGCGTCGACGTAGTTGTTGTAGCTCATCTCCTTGCCCTGCAGCTGCTCGGCCGCGGCGATCCCGCCGCCACCGGGCGACACGTACAGCGCGGCGCGCTGATGCGGGTTCTCGCCGTAGCGCAGCACGGCCGCGCGCTCCCAGCTCGCCGCGATCCAGCCGGGGAAGCCGCTGGGCGCACCGTCCACCTCGTCGTCGGGTGCGATCGTCGAGCCGAGCCAGGACGCCACCCCGATGTCGTAGGCCGCGGTGTGGCGGAACGCCGCGAGCGCGAGGGCCCGGCGGGCGGTGAGATCGAAGCCGCCGGCGCGCACGGCGGCCAGCACGTCGTCGTAGCGCGCCGGGTCGGTCACCACGGCCACCGAGCCGTGGTTCTTCGCGCTGGCCCGCACCATCGCCGGGCCGCCGATGTCGATCTGCTCGACCACCTCCGGCGTGGAGGCACCGCTCGCGACGGTGTCCGCGAACGGGTAGAGATTCGCGACCAACAGCTGGAACGGCGCGATGCCGAGCCCGGCGATCGTCTCGACGTGGGCCGCGTCGTTCTGGTCGGCCAGCAGGCCGGCGTGCACGTGCGGGTGCAGCGTCTTGACCCGGCCACCGAGGATCTCGGGGAAGCCCGTCACCTCGTCCACCGCGGTGACCGGGACGCCGAGCTCGCGGATCCGGGCGGCGGTGGAGCCGGTGGACACGATCTCGACTCCGGCCTCGTGCAGGCCACGGGCCAACGCCTCCAGCCCGGACTTGTCGTACACGCTGATCAGCGCGCGCCGGACGGCGATCTTGGTCATGCGGACTCTCCGATTTCGGTGCAGAGCTGTCGTAGGGCGTGCAGGTAGAGCGGTCTCTCGGCGGCCTGGATCCGGACGCGCAGGCTGTCCTCGTCGTCGCCGGGCCGGACGGGCACCTCGGCCTGGGCGATGACCGGGCCGGTGTCGACACCCTCGTCGACCCAGTGGACGGTCACGCCGGTGACGGCGGCGCCGGCGGCCAGGGCGTCGCGGATCGCGTGCGCACCCGGAAAGGCCGGCAGCAACGCGGGATGGGTGTTGACGATCCGGAACCGGGTGACGACGTGCGGCGCCAGCACCCGCATGAATCCGGCCAGCACGACCAGATCGGGATCGTGCTTGGCGATGCCGGCGGCGAGCTCGTCGTTCCAGGCCGCGCGGTCGGGGCTATCGCGCAGGGCTACCGCGAAGGTCGGCACCCCGGCGGCGGCCGCCCGCTGCATGGCCGGACAACCGGGAACATCGGTGCCGGCGGCGACGACCTGTGGGCCGAGCTCCGGATCGTCGAGGACGGCTTGCAGGGTGCTGCCGCTGCCCGAGGCCAGCACGACGAGCCTGGCTCCCCTTTGCACGCGCCAACCCTACCCGGGGCAGATGTCGATCACGTTTTCCTGTGGCCGGGACGCTGCCGGCCGAATCGGGCGTCCCCTCGGAAGGAAAACCTGATCAACTCACCTGGTCCAGGGGCCCGGCGCTCGCGTCGGCATCGTCAGCTTCAGTCGCGCAGCCCTCGGCCGGCGACTCGTCGTCGGCCGGCGATTCGGGTCGAGACACGACGGCCACGAGGGACGCCCGCACCGCGCTGCCGAGGCTGTCGTCGCGGCTGCGCCACCACGCGATCGCGCCGAGCCCGGCGAGAGCCGCCGCGGCGACGGCGCCCACGCCGGCGCCGGCCGCCAGGCCGAACTGCCACGGCGACGCCCCGAACGCGCTCAGCCGGCCGGAGCCAATGGCTCCGCCGCCCTGCCAGCCGAGCACCACCCCGATCGCGATGGTGGCCACCGTGGCGGCGACGGCGGTGCGCAGCTGCTCCCGCCACGACCCGGCCGACGCCGCGACGATGCGGGCCACGCCGACGCCGGCGAGCACCGGAGTGGCGGCGGTCAGTAACCAGACCGGCGTGGTCGCCGGGCCGGCCGGGACCGCCCCCAGCACCGGGAACGCGGGCAGGGTGCCGTGCACCGTCGAGCCGAGCGTGACGCTGCTGCCGTGCCCCAGCGCAAATCCAGGCCCGGCGAGGTAGGAACCCCCGGCGATCGCGGCGTTGGGCGCGGCCAGGATCCCGAGCAGCAGGACGGGCGCGCCGGACCAGCCGCCGCCGACATGGCGCGACAGGGTCTCGACGGCGGTGTGGTGCGCGACCAGCGAGCCGGCGACCAGCACCGCGCCGGCCCCCAGGTAGACCGCGATCGCGGCGGTCGCCGCCCGCAGCGCGGGCCGCAGCCACTCGGGCCGAAATTCGGCCACGGCGTCGGCCAGCGCCGTCCGGCGGACGAACGCAACTCCGCCGGTGACGGTGAACAGGATCAGCGCGGCGACGACCGCGGGGGCGACCGAAACCTGGCTGGTGCCGAGGCCGGCCGCGGCGGCGGCGACCCCGCAGGCGAGCGCGAAGACCGAGGCCTGCACGATCGCGGCCCGCACGAGCAGGCGCACGTCGTCCACGCCCAGATCGGTGGCGATGCCGGCGAGCGCGGAACCGGCCCGCCACGCGAGCGCCCCGATGAGCACGGTGATGCCGAGCGGCACGAAGGCGGAGGTGAGCCCGTCGACGGTGATCCCGCCGTGCAAGCCGGCCAGGAAGGTCAGGATGCCGGCTCGGATCGCCGAGCCGGCGTTGCCCGCCCGACCCGCGGCGGGCAGCCAGCAGATCGCGACGATCGCGCTGGACACGATCGCCGCGACCAGGACGGTCCCGGCGCCGGTCCAGGCTGCCGCGAGCAGGATCGGACGCGCCGGCGTCGGGGACGGGACGCCACGACGCGACGTCAGGGCAGCGCGATCGACCGGCACCCGTCCAGGCTGACAAACCGGACCGAGGATCGCCCGCAGACGCGCCGGGGCCGGACAGCCGACTGCCGGGGCACGCAACGCGTACCCCGGCAGTCGTTCAGAAAGAACCGGCCGTCAGCTCACTGACCGGGCGGGCCGTATCCGGGCGGCGGCGGCTGCGGCGGGTTGCCGCCCCCCATGCCACCCTGCGGGCCCTTGTTGCCGATATTCGGGATGTTGCCGAGCGCGCCCGGCAGCTTGCCCCCGGTCTGCTGCAACCGCATGAGCGACAGCACGAGACCGGCGATGATCACGATGAGGCTGGCCCAGTAACCAAAGCCGTGGCCTTCATCGACGCTGTAGCCCGGGCCCGAGACGCTGTCGGTGTTACCCGGGAAGACGAACAGCGCGAGGATCACGCAGAGCGTGGCGATCGCGAACGCACCGAGGCCGGCGAGCCGGGTCGGGATGGGCAGCTTCACCTGCGGGGCGAAGAGATCCATCGCGACCAAGGCGGCACCGACGAGCGCGACGAGCGCGGCGAACCAGCCGAAGAAGCCGTGCCACGCGCTCGCGCTGGCGCTACCGCCGCCGAAGCCGCGGACGCTGACCGTCACCGTGTAGTAGTCAAAGAGCGAGAAGATGAACGCCAGCACGCCGGCGGCGAGGATGCCCCAGTCGAGCGGGTTGACGTTCTTCGGGTCGAACCCGCCCTGTGGCGACGGGTAACCACCGCCCGGCGGCGGGCCCCACTGTCCGGGTGGCGGCGGCGGGGGCGGCGGCGGGTTACCACCCGGGGGTGGCGGTGGTGGTTGGAAGGTCATGTCCCTCTCCTAGATCGACGTGCATGGCCGAACTCTCAGCAAAAGCTAGCGCTCGCAGCGGTCGAGCGGAACAACCAACGCAGCTTCGGGCCCGGCGAGTCCGTCGAAAGGAGATCGCCACCGCCTCGTTGATACATCACACAGTGGGCGGCGTTACCCCAGAATCTCGCGCATCAGCCGGGCCGTCTCGCTCGGCGTCTTGCCCACTCTCACGCCCGCGGCCTCCAGAGCTTCCTTCTTGGCCTGCGCCGTGCCCGACGATCCGGAGACGATCGCGCCGGCGTGCCCCATCGTCTTGCCCTCGGGCGCAGTGAAGCCGGCGACGTAACCGACTACCGGCTTGGTGACGTTGGCCTTGACGTAGGCCGCGGCCCGCTCCTCGGCGTCGCCACCGATCTCGCCGATCATCACGATCGCATCGGTCTCGTCGTCGTTCTGGAACGCCTCGAGGCAGTCGATGTGCGTCGTGCCGATGATCGGGTCGCCGCCGATGCCGACGCAGGTCGAGAAGCCGAAGTCGCGCAGCTCGAACATCATCTGGTAGGTCAGCGTGCCCGACTTCGACACCAGCCCGATGCGGCCGGCCTTGGTGATGTCGGCCGGGATGATGCCGGCGTTCGACTTGCCGGGGCTGATGACGCCGGGACAGTTGGGGCCAACGATGCGCGTCTTCTTGCCCTGCGCGTAGGCCCAGAAGTTCGCGGTGTCGTGCACGGCCACGCCCTCCGTGATGACGACCGCGAGCGGGATCTCGGCGTCGATGGCCTCGATCACCGAGTCCTTGGTGAAGGCCGGCGGGACGAACCCGACGGTGACGTTCGCGCCGGTCGCGCCCATGGCCTCGGCCACCGAGCCGAACACCGGCAGCGACCTGCCGTCGACGTCGACGGTCGTCCCGGCCTTGCGGGCATTGACCCCGCCGACCACGGCCGCGCCGGACGCGAGCATGCGGCGGGTGTGCTTCATGCCCTCCGAACCGGTCATGCCCTGCACGATGATCAAGCTGTTCTCGTCCAGAAAAATTGCCATTGCCTAGTTCCCCGCGTTCGCAAGTTCGGCGGCCTTGTCGGCGCCGTCGTCCATGGTGTCGGCCAGTGTCACGAGCGGGTGCGCCGCTTCGGCGAGGATGCGCCGTCCCTCGTCGACGTTGTTCCCGTCGAGGCGCACCACCAGCGGCTTGTTGGCTTCGTCGCCGAGCATGCCGAGCGCGGCGACGATGCCGTTGGCCACCGCGTCGCACGACGTGATGCCACCGAACACGTTGACGAACACCGATCGCACCGACGGGTCGTTCAGGATGATGTCGAGACCGTTCGCCATCACCTCGGCCGAGGCGCCACCGCCGATGTCGAGGAAGTTGGCCGGCTTGACGCCGCCGTGCCGCTCGCCGGCGTAGGCGACGACGTCGAGCGTCGACATGACCAGACCGGCGCCGTTGCCGATGATGCCGACCTCGCCGTCGAGCTTGACGTAGTTGAGGTTCTTCTCCTTGGCCTTCTGCTCGAGCGGATCGGCGGCCTGCACGTCGACGAAGTCGGCGTTCCCGGGCTGCCGGAAGTCGGCGTTTTCGTCCAGGGTCACCTTGCCGTCGAGGGCGACGACACTGCCGTCGCCGACGCGGGCCAGCGGGTTGACCTCGACCAGCGTCGCATCGCTGCCCACGAAGGTCTGCCACAGCTTGACCAGGACGCCAGCCACCGGCTCGATCAGGTCGGCCGGGAACTTCGCGGCCTGAGCGATCTCGCGCGCCTTGGCGGCGTCGACCCCGGCGATCGCGTCGACCGGCACCTTGGCGAGGGCGTCCGGACGCTCGACCGCCAGCTGCTCGATCTCCATGCCGCCCTCGTAGGACGCCATCGCCAGGAAGGTGCGGTTCGACCGGTCGAGCAGGTAGGAGACGTAGTACTCCTCCTTGATGTCCGCGCCCGGATCGACCAGCACGCGGTGCACCGTGTGGCCCTTGATGTCCATGCCCAGGATCTGCTCGGCGTTGGCCCGGGCGTCGGCCGGGGTCTTCGCGACCTTGACCCCGCCGGCCTTGCCGCGACCACCGATCTTGACCTGCGCCTTGACGACGGTCACGCCGCCGATCCGCTCGGCGATGGCCTGGGCCTCGTCCGGCGTGGTCGCGACCTCGCCGAGGCTGACCGGTACGCCGAATTTCTGGAACAGCTGCTTGGCTTGGTACTCGAACAGATCCACGCTGATACGTCCTCATCCGATGAGCGGTGTGCGGCGAACCTTTGGACATTAGCTATTTCGAGGGCTGCGCGGACCCGGCCTGAGACTGGATTCACGCGCCGCGCGGGCCTTCAGTCGTGCTCGGCGGGCACGTTGGCCCGCACCCAGTCGACGATCTCGCTCCATCGTCGCGCCGGGGGTGAAGATCTTGGCGACGCCGATGGCTTCCAGCTCGGGAATGTCCTCGGCCGGGACGATCCCGCCGCCGAACACCACCACATCGTCCGCCTGGTGCTCTTTCAGCAGCTCCAGCGTCCGCTTGAACAGCGTCATGTGGGCCCCGGACAGCACCGACAGCCCGACGCCGTCGGCGTCCTCTTGGATGACGGTCTGGACGATCTGCTCCGGCGTCTGGTGCAGGCCGGTGTAGACGACCTCCATGCCGGCGTCGCGCAGCGCCCGGGCGATGACCTTCACGCCGCGGTCGTGGCCGTCCAGCCCCGGCTTGCCGATGACGACGCGTATCCGATCTGCCACGTCCGGAGCGTAACCCGGCCGGGCTCAGGGCTGGTACGGCGGCGCTACGCCCCAGCCCCAGTGCGGCACCGGCGCCTCGCCCACCACCTCGGCCCCCGGTTGCGAATTGTGCAGCGCGAGCCGGGTGCCCCACTCGACGTAGCCGACGAAGGCGGCGCGGAACTCCGGATCGTCGGGCAGCTGCGCATCGTCGGCGGCCCGGCTCATGAGCGACGCGAACCGGAATCGCTGCTCGGCGGTGATGCCGAGATCGCGATGGTGGCGCAGCATCGCCGGGTAACCGCCGAGCGAGTCGGTGTAGGCGGCCGGGCCGCCGAACACCTCGATCCACCACGTGGTGACGTGGGCCCGGTGTTCCTCGGACACGCCGCCGGGGAAGAACGGGCTCAGCAGCTCGTCCTGTTCGACCCGGTCGTAAAAGGCGTCGATCAGGGCCCGGAATCGCTCGGCCCCACCGGCCCACTCGAACAAGGTCGGGATGTCGTCCACGGAGCCACAGTAGGCCGACCGGGCGACAACTCTGTGATCACAGGGAATTGGTCTTAGAGCTTCTGGACGGGGGCGTAGCGCAGCATCAGCCACTTGACGCCGGTGCCGGCGCCGAAGTCGATCTGGGCCTGCGCGCCGTCGTCAGCGCCGCGGGTGTCCACGACCGTGCCCATCCCCCAGGCGTCGTGCGTGACGCGATCACCCACCGCCAGGACCGGTACCGCGCGATTGCCCACGCCGCCACGCACGCCGCGGCCGCCCGACATCCGCGACGACGCCAGCTGCTCCTGCGCCGACCGCGGCCGCGCCCGGTAGCCGTGGTCGGAGTGACGCCCCGGGCCGTCGTCGTCGTAGCGGTCGACGAAGGGCACCCGGTCGACGGCGCCGGTCCAGGTGGCCAGCTCGGCCGGGATCTCGTCAAGGAAGCGCGACGGCGGATTCCAGGACGGCGCCCCCCACGCCGAGCGCGACAGCGCGCGGGAGAGGTAGAGCCGTTCCCGGGCCCGGGTGATGCCCACGTACGCGAGCCGCCGCTCCTCGGCCATCTCGTCGGGGTCACTGAGCGAGCGCAAATGCGGGAACACGCCGTCTTCGAGACCGGTGACAAAGACGACCGGGAACTCGAGGCCCTTCGCGGTGTGCAGCGTCATCAGGGTGACGACGCCCCCTGACGCGTCGGGCACCGCGTCGGCGTCCGCGACCAACGAAACCTGTTCGAGGAAGGCGTCGAGGCCGACCGGCTCGCCGAGGGCCGCCCGCTGCTCCTCGAACTCACCGGCGACGCTGACGAGTTCGCGCAGGTTGTCGACCCGCGACTCGTCCTGCGGATCGGACGAGGCCACGAGCTCGCGCAGGTAGCCGGTCTGGTCGAGCACCGCCTCGAGTACCTGGGCCGGCGTGCCGTCCGGGCCGGCGGCGACACCGCGCAGCGTGGTGAGCATGGCGGTGAACTCCTGGATGGCGTTCAGCGAGCGGGGCGCGAGCCCGGGCACGACGTCGGCGCGTTCGAGTGCGGCGCCAAAGGTGATGCGCTCGCGGGCGGCGAACACCTCGACACACGCCTCGGCGCGGTCGCCGATACCCCGCCGCGGGGTGTTGAGGATGCGGCGCAGGGACACGAGGTCGTCGCTGTTGGCGATGACCCGCAGGTAGGCCAGGGCGTCGCGGATCTCTTTGCGTTCGTAGAAGCGCACGCCGCCGACGACCTTGTACGGCAGACCGATCCGGATGAAGACCTCTTCGAAAACGCGCGACTGCGCGTTGGTGCGGTAGAAGACCGCGACATCGGAGGCGACGGCCGACCCGCCGTCACCGAGCTCCTCGATCCGCTGCGCGACCCAGGCCGCTTCGTCGTGCTCGTTCTCGGCGACGTAGCCGGTGATCGGCTCCCCGGCGCCGGCGTCGGACCAGAGGTTCTTCGGCCGGCGGTCGGGGTTGCGTGAGATCACCGCGTTGGCCGCCGACAGGATGGTCTGGGTGGAGCGGTAGTTCTGCTCGAGCATGATCGTGGTGGCGTCGGGATAGTCGCGCTCGAACTCGAGGATGTTGCGGATGGACGCTCCGCGGAACGCGTAGATCGACTGGTCGGCGTCGCCCACCACCGCAAGTTCGGCCGGATCGACGCCCATCGTCAGCTCGCGCACCAGCGTGTACTGCGCGTGGTTGGTGTCCTGGTACTCGTCGACGAGCACGTGCCGGAAGCGCTCGCGGTAGCGGGCGGCGACGTCGGGACGTTCCTGCAGCAGCCGGACGGCCTGCATGATGAGGTCGTCGAAGTCGAAGGCGTGCGCCCCGCGCAGCCGCAGCTGATAGCGCGAGTACGCCTCGGCCAGCACCTTCTCGGGCGCGCTGCCGGCCTTGTCGGCCCAGGCCTCGGGCGTGACGAGTTCGTTCTTGAGATTGCTGATCTGCGCGGTCAACGAGCGGGCGGGATAGCGCTTGGGATCGAGATCGAGCTCGCGGCCGACCATCGTCATCAGCCGCTTGGAGTCGTCGGCGTCGTAGATCGAGAACGACGACTTGAGCCCGAGTTCCTTGGCCTCGGCCCGCAGCAATCGCACGCACATCGAGTGGAAGGTCGACACCCACATCGCCCGGGCCCGCGGGCCGACCAGGGCGGCGACGCGTTCCTTCATCTCACCGGCGGCCTTGTTCGTGAACGTGATCGCCAAGATCTGGCCGGGCGTGGCACCGCGCTCGGCCAGGAGGTACGCGACCCGGTGGGTGAGCACCCGGGTCTTGCCGGAGCCGGCGCCGGCGACGATCAACAACGGCCCGCCCGCGTGCACGACGGCCGCCCGCTGCTGGGGGTTGAGCCCGTCCAGGAGCGTGGCCGGATCGACCGCGAGCCGGGTTCGCGGCCGGTGCGGCTTGTCGTCATCGGCCGGCACGGCGAACAGCGCGTCGACGGGTTGGTTCATCTCGGCGTCAAGCCTACGTGCGGACGCCGACGCGAGCCGGGTGCCCGGTTTCGCACGGTTCGTCGGCGGGTAGGCCGGTGAGAACGAGCTGAGGGGACATCGAAGACATGACCACACTTCAGGAGCGGCCGGCCGCCGGTGGCGCATCGTCCGGCGGCGACGGCAAAGATGCGGCGCGACATCGGGATGATCGGGCTGCTGTTCGCCAGCGTCGGATCGATCATCGGCTCGGGCTGGCTGTTCGGTGCCCTGACGGCGTCGCAGATCGCCGGCCCGGCGGCGATCTTCTCGTGGGCCATCGCCGCGGTCATGATCGTCCTGATCGGCCTGGTCTTCGCCGAGCTCGGGACGATGTTCCCGATCTCCGGCGGGGTCGTCCGGTTCCCGCATCTGGCCTTCGGCTCCTTCGCCAGCTACACGATGGGCTGGATCACCTGGGTCGCCGCCGCCACCGTCGCGCCGATCGAGGTCGAGGGCGCGCTGCAGTACGCGACCAAGTACGCCAACTTCACCAAAGCCCACACCGTCGACGGCGAGGCGGTGCACACCCTGACCGCGCTCGGCTACGTCGTGGCCGTCGTCGGCATGGCGTTCTTCGTGGTCGTGAACTACTACGGGATCCGCTGGTTCGCGCGGATCAACAACGTGGTCGTGTGGTGGAAGCTCGGCGTCATCGCGCTGGTGATCGTCGCGTTCATGGTGACGAAGTTCCACTCCTCCAACTTCAGCAGCCACGGCTTCTCGACCGGTGGTATGCACGCCGTGTTCACCGCGATCGCGACCGCGGGCATCACGTTCTCGTTCCTCGGCTTCCGTCAGGGCGTCGAACTCGCCGGTGAAACGAACAACCCGAAGCGCAATGTGCCGCTCGCGGTCGTGGGCTCGGTCATCCTGACCGCGGATCATCTACATCCTGTTGCAGGTCGCCTTCATCGGCGCGGTGAACCCGCACGATCTCTCCAAGGGCTGGGCCGGCCTGTACGTTCACCAACGACTTCGGGCCGCTCGCGGCGATCGCGTCGATCATCGGGCTGGGCTGGCTGGCGACCGTTCTCTACATCGACGCGATCATCTCGCCGGCCGACACCGGGCTGATCTACACGACCGTCACCGGCCGCATCTCCTACGCGATGGGCAAGAACGGCAACGCACCGCGCGCCTTGGCGAAGACGACGCCGCGCGGCGTGCCCATGGTCAGCCTGATCGTCACCTTCGTGGTCGGCCTCATCGTCTTCCTGCCGTTCCCCTCGTGGCAGCAACTCGTCGGGTTCATCACCTCAGCGACGGTGCTGTCCTTCGGTTCCGGCTCGCTGGTGGTGGCCGCGATGCGGCGCGAGCTGCCCGACCACGTCCGTCCGTTCAAACTGCCGTTCGGCGACGCCATCCCGTTCCTGGCGCTCTACTCGTCCAACCTGATCGTCTACTGGGCCGGCTGGAAGACCGACTGGAAGCTGTTCGTATCGATCCTCATCGGGTTCGTGTTGCTGGGGATCTTCCATCTCACCGGCAAGGGCGATATGCCCAAGATGGACTGGCGGGCCGGGGCCACCTGGGCGCTGCCGTGGCTCGCTGGGCTGTGCCTCATCAGCTACCTCGGCGACTATCCGGACCAGTCCGAGCACGCCGGCAACCGCGCCGCCATCGGCTTCGGTTGGGGTTTCCTGGTGATGTTCGGCCTGACCGCGCTGGTGTACTGGCTGGCGCTCAAGGTACGTCTGCCCAAGGCCCGGATGGACGAGAACATCGCCGAAACCCAGGCCGAGGCCGAGGCCGAAGAGCGCGAAATCGGCGCCGAAACGGTGTGAGCGACGGAGGGCAAGCGCGTCCCGGATCCCGGGCCGCGCTTGCCGCGCCGTGGGATCTCGTGTCACCATCGATCCGTGCGCAGCAACCGATTCTTTTATGGGTACCGCAACCCGGTGCCTGTTGCTGGCTGAACTCACTCCACCAACCGACGCCCCGGGCCGAGCCCCGGGGCGTTTGTCGTGCCAGGGCCGGGTGCGGAGCAGACGAGAGGCATACCGATGACCACCGCCACCACCGCCGAGCAGTCGGCCGCCGCGGGCGCGATCCCGGTCCTGCGCGCTCAGATCGACGCGATGGACGAGGCGATCGTGCGCCTCGTCGCCGAGCGGGCCAAGCTGTCGAAACGCATCCAGACCGCGCGCGTCAACGCCGGCGGCACCCGGGTCGAGCTCGGCCGTGAGCGCGTCATCATGGCGACCTACCGCGACGCGCTCGGCCCCAACGGCCCCGCCCTCGCCGACAGCGTCCTGCAGGTCTGCCGCGGAATTCGCTGACATGCCGCCGCTCCTTTCCCGAGTTGTCCGCCCTTCGCGGCGCGATAGCGCCGTTTAGCGCGGACAACTTTCAGGGAGGCGGATCACAACATGCGGCGGTCGGCGGCCCAGCGGGTCAGTTGGTGCCGGCTCGAGAGCTGCAGCTTGCGCAGCACGTTGGACGCATGCGTCTCCACCGTCTTGATCGAGATGAACAGCTGCGCCGCGATCTCCTTGTACGCATAGCCCCGCGCCAGCAGCCGCAACACCTCGCGCTCGCGCGGCGTGAGCAGGTCCATCTCGGGATCCACCGACGGCACGACCGGCGCGTCGCGGAACGCGTCGAGCACGAACCCGGCCAGCCGAGGGCTGAACACCGCGTCGCCGTCGGCCACCCGTGCGATCGCGTCGGCCAGGTCGTCGGCCGAGATCGTCTTGGTCACGTAACCGGACGCGCCGGCCCGGATCAGCGTGATGACGTCCTCGGCCGCGTCGGATACCGACAGGGCCAGGAAGCGGGTGTCCGGCAGCTGCGAGGAGACCGCCTCGAGGACGGCCAGGCCGCCGCCGTCCGGCATGTGCACGTCGAGCAGGACGACGTCGGGTTGCGTCCGGGTGATCACGTCGATCGCTTCGGCCACCCCGCCGGCCTCGCCGAGCACGGTCACCCGATCGCCCAGCTCGGCCCGCACCCCGCTGCGGAACATCGCGTGGTCGTCGACCAGCACCACTGTCGCGGTCATGAAAGCGGCATCCTCATCTCGACCTCGGTCCCGGCACCCCGGGTACTCGTCACCTGCACCGTGCCTCCGTGGCGCTCGACTCGGCCGATGATCGAGCCGCGGACGCCCTGCCGATCGGCCCCGATCTCGTCGAGCTCGAAGCCGGCCCCGCGGTCCTTGACGAACACGCTCACCTGCTCGGGCTCGAACTCGGCGTACACGCTCACGGCGTCGACGCCAGAATGGCGGGCCGCGTTGACCAGCGCCTCGCGGGCCGCGGCCACCAGGGCGGCCAGGTCGTCGTTCAGCGGTGCGTCGCCGACGAGCACGACATCGACGCTCACCGCATAGGCGTCCTCGACCTCGGCCGCCACAACCCGCAGCTCCTCGGCGAACTGTCCGGACGCGGTGCGGGTGCCGTACAGCAACGTGCGCAGCGTCCGCTCCTGTCCGCGGGCCAGGCGCGCAACCTCGCGCGGCGACGCGGCATTGCGCTGGATCAGGGCGAGGGTCTGGAGCACCGAGTCGTGCAGGTGCGCGGCGATGTCGGCCCGTTCCTGCGAGCGGATGCGCTCGGCCCGCTCGAGGGACAGCGTGGTCATCATCCGCATCCACCAGGGCCCGGTAACGAGCGCCAAACCGCCGATGGTGACGACCATGGCGAGCAGCCCGTCGCGGATCGCGGTGAAGTCGGTACTGGCGAGGACGAGGGCCCCGCCGCCGACGACGAGCGCGAAGCCCGCGGCCAGCCGGACCCGGCCCATCCGTTCGGCGCCCGCCGCTGCGAGGGAGGTCCGCGAGAGCGTCCGCAAGCGGGCCCGGTCGGGTTCGGACGCCTGGCGCCAGATGAGGGCGCCGCCGAGACACGCCAGCAGGATCGGCGGGAACAATCCGCCCTGGGGCAGCGAGGTCGCGGCGATCCCGACGGCGGTCACCGCGGCGATCCCGGCCAGCGTGTACTCGAGCCACAGCGGGAACCGGCCGCGGCCGGCGTCGGGGGCGGTCGGCACCACGATGAGGTACGCGCCGTAGAGGGCGACGCCGAGCCCCCCGGCCAGCGTCAGGAAGACGAACGCCAGGCGGATCACCTTGGTCGGCACGCCGAGGTGCTCGGCGATGCCGGTCGCCACGCCGCCGGCGATGCCCCGATCGGGACGCCGATAGAGGCGACGCGGCTGCGCCGCCGTGGTAGTCACGTCCCCATGATTACGGGCCGAGCCACCGTCCCGCATCAGGTACCGCCCGGAGGGTGCGTCTCAGGGTCGCGGGAGCCCGGGAAATCAGGGTCGGCATCCGGGCGACGCCCGATGCGGCCGAGGCTCCTCAGACTGCAGGGTTGGTGCCATGACTACGAGTGACACCCTCGGCGGGTTCGCCCCGCCCCCGCCCCCGCCGTCCGGCACGCCCCGCGTCCTGCGGCGCAACCGCACCAATCGCGTCGCCGCCGGCGTCTCCAGCGGGCTGGGCGACTACTTCGGCCTCGATCCGGTGCTGTTCCGCGTGCTGTTCGCGACGTCCGCGTTCTTCGGGGGTGCCGGGATCCTGGCCTACCTGCTGGCCTGGGCCGCCATCCCCGAGCTCGGCACCGAACGAGCGCCGATCGACGGCTGGATCGCCGCCCTGCGCCGGCGCCGCATCCCGGTCTGGCTCATCGCGATCGTCGCCGGTCTGATCCTCTGGGCGGTGGCCTTCAGCTGGTGGGCCCCCGGTCCGTTCTTCCCGGTGATCGCCGTCGTCGTGCTGCTCGTCGTGTTCTTCGGCCGGCGCGAGATGCAGGCCGCTCCGCCGGCCCCGGCGGTGAGCCTCACCAAGGAGGAGTTGCTGGCCGCGGCGGAGCAGCCCACCTGGGTGCGCGACGCACGGGCGTGGCTGGACGAGGCCCGCGCGGCCCGGCGCGAACGCCGCCGCCGCTCGCTGCCGATCCGGATCGCGATGCTCGCCGCGCTGGTTGTCTCGCTCACCGTGCTCGGGATCGTCGATGCCGTCACCGGCATCCAGTTCCAGACCTACTTCTGGACGGCCCTCGGCATCGTCGTCGTCGGCCTCCTCGCCGGGCTGGTGACGCGGCGGCTGCCGCTCAGCATGGCGACGCTGCTGATCCCGTCCGTGCTGGGTGTGGTGGCCTTCGGCGGCAGCCACGCCAGCCTGCACGACGGCGTCGGCCAGAAGGAGTGGAAGCCGTCCACCACGCTGGCCTCGCACTACCGGCTGGCCTTCGGCCAGGGCACGCTAGACCTGCGCGACCTGCCGATCCAGACCGGCCCGCGCACCGTCCACATCACGATGGGCGCCGGTCAGGTGCGAGTCATCGCACCCAAGTCGATGAACCTGACCGTGGTCGCCAACATCCACTTCGGCACGGTGCGGATCGATGACAACGATCCGCAGCACGGCGGCGTGGGCCTCAGCCGCACGATCGATCCGCCGGCCGGCGCCACCGGCGCGCCGATCACCGTCGACGTCCACCTGGCCGACGGCGCGGTGTCGGTCGACCGCCGCTGAACCAGCTCCCGCCCGATCTGACCGGCGATCGTGGAGCTCCAGGGCCCGCGATCGCCGGTCAGTCCACGTGGGGATTGGGCACGTTCACTCCATGCCGATGCCCAAGCCCCCCTACGAACGCGAGCTGCCGACCAAGCTCCTGAAGGCCCTGATGAAGGCGCGGGTCGAGGAGTACGAAACGACCGGCGCCGAATAGCTGCGCGCTCGACCCCCAGCCTCGGCGAATGTCTTGGCCTGAACCCGGATCTCGTCCGCTGCCTTAGATTTTCGGCATGGACCTCGCCGAGATCGCCGAGGACGCGATGGCCCACCTGCCGGCGGCGCGCGTCGAGCGCGACTGGTCGTTCGGCGGTTGCCTGACCTACATCCCCGGCCCCACGCCGTTCTTCGCCAACGTCGCCGCCGTGCGCACCGACGGCGCCGACGGGCTGCGAGCATTGGCCGGCCACTCGGTCGAGTGGTTCGGCGCGCGCGGGCGGACCGACTGCTACTGGTTCCTCAGTCCGTCGACCACACCCGGCGACGCGCTCGAGATTCTCACCACGCTCGGTGCGAACGAAGTCGGGCACGGGACGGCGATGACGATGTCGACCCCACCGCCGCCCGGACCGGCCGACGTGGTCATCCGCGAGGTGGACAACGCTGAGTCATTCCTGGCCTTCCGACTGCTCACCCTCGAGGCCGGCGGCACCGGGCCGGTCGACGAGGCCGTCCGCCGCGCGGTCATCGCCGATCATGACGACGCCTGGCGCGACCTCCTAGCCCTTGGCCCGCGCCGGCGGTGCTATCTCGCGCACCTCGACGGCGAACCGGTCGCCGCGGGCGGCCTGCTGTTCACCGGCCACGGCGCAGCATGTCTGGTCGGCGGCGGCACCGCCCCCACGGCGCGCGGCCGCGGCCTGTACCGCGCCCTGGTCCGGCACCGGTGGGACGTCGCCGCGGCTGCGGGGGCGCCGGCCCTGTTCGTCCAGGCCTCCGATCAGTCGCAGCCGATCCTGGCCGCGCTCGGTTTCGCGAAGGTGGCAGACCTGACCCTCGTGCGGCAGGCGTTCTAGACGCTCAAGCCCATGGCCGGCACGTCGCAGGTATCGGTCCCGCGCCCTACGTCAGGTTCGGCTCAGACAGTGCGGCGAGTGCGGCGTGCATCCGCTCGAGGACGTACCGCACCGAGGGATCGACGGCCTCGATGCGGAGCAGTTGCGGTTCCGCCTCGGCCGCCAACGCCCGCGCAATGTCGCCGTTCCGTCGACGCGCCTCGGCCTCGACCAGCAGCCCGAGGATCCAGGCGCTCAGCGACGGCCGTCCGCGGGCCTCGCGCAGGCCGATCCGCAGTTGCTCGGCCGCGGCGTCGGGCCGGTCGAGGTCAAGCAGGACCTCGCCGAGGTTCGAGCGCGAGGTGAACCGGTTGGGATCGTCCGGAGCGCTGACGTCGATGGCGTCGCGGTACAACCGCTCGGCCCGGTCCAGGTCGCCGCTGAGGTGACACGACACCCCGAGGTCGCAGAGGGCCGCCGACACCTTCAGCTCCACCGAATCATCCGCTCGAGCAATCGCGAGATACTCGTCGTGCAGCACCTGCGCCTCGGCGTGGGCGCCGCGGCGATCGAGCAGCGACGCGAGCGTCGCCAGTGCCTTCACGTACACCGCGCGGTCGCCGCTCTGGCGGGCGTTCTCGACGACGCGCCGGACGCGATCGGTCGACGCGTCCTCGGCGTTGCCGGCCATGCCGCCCATGACCCGCATCGCGGCGCAGTCCAGCCGGATGTCGTCGGCCGTTTCGGGCACGGGCCGGGCCAGCACCCGCCGAGCCAGCTCGATCGAGACGGCCAGCGTCGAATTGGTGAGGTTCCAGTACGCGATCCGTTCCAGGACCCGCCCGCCCCCGGACCGCCCGGTGTCCAGCGCCCAATCGAGGGAGTAGACGAGCGTGGTGATCTCGTCCGGGTTCTCTCCCCAACCGCTCTCCCGAGTGGCGCTGCGCTGGACGCACCACTCGAACACGGCGGCCATTGCCGCGGGCTTGAGCTCTGATCGCCGGTCGAGCTCCTGACGCACGACGTCGCGCACCGTCACCAGCATGCGGAAATGAGACCCGTCCAGATCCAGCAGGCTCCGGCGGGCCAGCGCGTCGACCACCGCGATCGGCTGGTCGGTGATCCGGTTCAGAACGCTCGCGGCCATGTCGGAGCTGAACCGTCCCGGGAACACCGCGAGCGTGACCAGTGCGGTGCGCTGAGCCTCGTCCAGCAACCGGAGGCTCCAGGTGACCAACGCGTCCAGGCTGCGCTGACGGTCGGCCCCGCCGCGCCGGCTCAAGGTGACATCGCCCCGATCGAGGGCGGCCGCGAGCTCGCCGATCGGCATCGACGGGGCGCGGGCGGCGGCCAGCTCCAGCGCGAGCGGCAAGCCGTCCAGGCGTTGACACAGCCGGCTCACCTCGGTGCGGTCGAACCCCTCGGCGTCCGCTCCGGCGGCCGTGGCCCGGTCGAGGAACAGCTGCTCGGCGGCGCTCGCGCGGTCGCCCGGCCCCCCGTCGGCTGTCGCGAGGGGGGACAGACGCAGGACCCGTTCGGCCGGGATGTCGAGGGCCTCGCGGCTGGTGCACAGCAGGCGCAGTTCCGGGCACGACGCCGCAAGCTCGGCGACGAGCTCGGCGATCGGGTCGATCAGGTGCTCGCAGTTGTCGAACACGAGAACGATGTGGCCGCGCCGGTTCAGTTCGGCGGCCATTGCGTCGGCGCCCGGTGGCCCGGTCATACCGATGGCGGACGCCAGCGCCGGCCGAATCTCCGATTCGCTGACGATCGAGGCGAGCTCGACAAGCCAGACTCCCCCGGGCACACCGTCGCCGGCGCGCAGCGCGTACTCGCTCACGAGTCGGGTCTTTCCGAGCCCGCCGGTGCCGACGATGGTGACGATTCCCGGCTGCGCGACCAGCGCATCGATTGCGGCCAGTTCGTCCTGCCGCCCGACGAAGGCGGTGCGGGTCAGGGCGACATTGGTGTTGCGGGTCGGCGTGGCTTTGGGGGGAGCATCGTCGCCGGCGACGCGCCACAGCGTGACGGGTTCGGCAATGTCGCGCAGGACGAAGGCGCCGAGCCGCTCGCCCACCGGGCTCGGCAGCTCGTCGACGACGGACTGCGAGGCCAGCACCTGTCCCGCCCCGGCGGCCGAGGCCACCCGCGCGGCGACATGCACCGGGAAGGCCAGATAGTCGCCGGCAATGGGCTGCGCATCGCCGGTGTGCAGACCCGCTCGCAACTGCAAGGCCAGTCCCGGGCCGGCGGTGTCCCCGACCGTCCGCATGAGCGTTTGCAGCGCGTGCACGGCCAGCGCCGCTGACGGAAAGGCGAGGAACGCGCCGTCTCCCTCGGTGTTCACGACCGCGCCCCGGTTGCTGGTGGCGTGCTCGGCCACGGTTGCCTGCAGCGATCGCAGCGCGGCGACGAACACCTCGCCATGCGACGCGATCGCGCGGGTGCTGCCGACGACATCGGTGAATGCGAACGTCACCCGGCCGCTGGGCAACGTGGCCGTCATGAGGAGTGTTCTACTCCCACTCCAGGACCGACTCGGCCCGAACGGGTTCCGAGCGGCGGAGCGGCCCGAAATTGGCTATGGTGCGCGCGCCGGAGCGGACCAATCATCAGCGACCATTTTCGGGGGAACCATGGCAGGACAGCGCAGGATCATCACGACCGTGCTAGCGGCGATCGGGATCGTCACCGTATTCACCGCACTCAGCAGCCCGGCCGCGGCCGCCGACACCACGCCGCCCCGCCCGGTCACCGCGCTGACGGCTACGAGCCCGGCACCGGACAGCGTCACGCTGCACTGGACCAACCCGACCAACAACGACTTCGCGCTGGTGCGCGTCTGCCGCGCGGTCGGCTCGATCGCGCCGACCCTGCCGTGTGCCGGCGTGAATCTGATCAAGCCCACGTCCAGCTTCACCGACCGCACGCAGCTGCTGCCGAACACGCGTTACACCTACTCGTTGTGGGCGGTGGACAAGGCCGGCAATGTGTCCGCCGGCAAGCACGCGGGCGTCACGACGCAGGCAAAGACCCCGCCCGGTAACGTCACCGCCCTCATCGCGACCGCGCTCGCGGACGGATCGATCAGGCTGGACTGGACGAACCCGGCCGACCCGGACTTCGCGGGCGTGCGGGTGTGCCGGGCAACCGGCGCCACCGCACCGACGCTGCCCTGCGCCGGGGTGAACCTCGCCGCGCCGATCCACACGTTCACCGACAGCACCGGCCTCATCGCCGGCACCCAGTACACGTACACGGTCTTCGCCTACGACACCGTGGGCACGACCGCGAGCGGAGCGCACGCCACGGCCACGGCCGCTGCGACTCCGCCGGGCAGCGTCACCAATCTCAGCGCAACCGCGCTCTCGGCGACGTCGATCACGCTGACGTGGACCAACCCGGGTGACGCCGACTTCGCCGGCGTGCGGATCTGCCGAGCGTTCGGCACGGTCGCGCCGACGCTGCCTTGTGCCGGTGTGAACCTGACGGCACCCACTAGCACGTTCACCGACAGCACCGGCCTCGTTCCTTCGACGCAGTACTCCTACTCGGTGTTCGCGTACGACACCGCGGGCAACGCCGCGGCGGGTGCCTCGACGACGGTGAGCACCCCGCCGCTGCCGCTGTCGGCCAACGTGACGGGCTTGACCGCATCAGCCGGCTCGCCCACGTCGATCACGCTCGATTGGACCAACCCGGACGATCCGAACTTCGCCGGCGTGCTGATCTGCGACGCGGTCGGGCCCACGGCCCCGACGATGCCGTGCGGTGGCGTCACGCTGGCCAAGCCGGCGCACACGTACACCAACACCTTCCAGGTGTTCCCCGGCACGCAGTACACCTACGCCGTCTTCGCCCTCAACGCATCAGGCGCCGCGGCGAGCGGGACCACCGTCACGGTCACCACCCCCCTGAGCTGAGACAACGGCCGCTCGCGGGGCTCATTCGTGGCGCGTGGCGTGATCCTGGTGGGTCGGCTAACCGCTGTGCAGTGCCATCGCCGAGATCCGACGCCCACTCGGCCCGTTGGTGATGAGGTACGTGACCTGCAGCCGCCCGATCTCGCCACCGTCGCCGCGGTGGCGCGAGAACTCCCCGGCGTAAAGGGCGCTGGTTCCGTTGAGCGCGACGACGTCGCCGCGCAGGGTCGTGGTGTGGTCGTAGTCCACTTCGCGCAAGCCATCTATCTGCTGCCGGACGAACGTCATGACGTCGTCCGCGCTCGTCAGGGCCACCGCGACGGCGTCGCTGGTCACGACGAGCGGCACGGCGTAGTAGTCCAACAGCCCGTCCAGGTCATCGGTGTCGTTGCGCGCGCAGGCGGCGAACCGGCGCAGATAGTCGTCGAACCAGGACCGGGTGACGTCACCGCCCACGGTCTGGTCTCGCTGCAGCAGGCGCTTCATCATGTCCCCCGCGATCATCGATGTGATGAGTAGTCCGAAAGGCTAGCTATGTCGCCCCTCGCGTCCACCGCGTCGCGACGCTCGGGCGCTCTATCGTCGTCACTGCGAACGCCACTATGCAGGGGGCAACCATGCCGCACGGGATCGTGTCGCTGCGACCGATGTCGCCGGACGAGTTCGACGCCTGGCGCGACGAGTCGGTCGAGTCCTTCGCCCAAGACCTGGCCCGGGCGATGGATCGCCCGATCGAAGCCGCCCGTTCCCGGGCCACCGTCCAGTTCGCCGAACTGCTTCCTGACGGTCTCGAGTCGCCCGGCGCGCATGTCCTGGTGGTGCTCGACACCCAGGGCGAGCGAATCGGAACGCTCTGGCTGGGTCCGCATCCGACCCGAGGCGACCACGGCTTCATCTACGACATCGTCATCGACGACCGCAGACGCGGCGAGGGCTTCGGCCGGGCAGCGATGATCGCCGCCCAGGACGTTCTGAGAGCGGACGGGAAGGCGGCCGTCGGACTGAACGTCTTCGGGTCCAACCGGACAGCCCAGCGGTTGTACGAGTCGTTGGGTTTCGAGGTCGTGTCGATCCAGATGACCAAGAAGTTCGCCGCCCCTCCTGTGCAACCGGTATCGGTGGAGCCGCCCCGTCGCGTCACGTAGCGGCCGGACGAGCACTCACTGCCCGACGGGGTTGACGATGTGGACGCCGCCACCGGTGCGGCAGCCACCGGGTACATGGTCAACTGTGGGCACCAGTCGTCGAAATGACCCTTCCCGCGCTCACCACCCTCGGCGGCTGCTGCGGCGCCGACGACCCTCACATCAGCGCGATCGACGACTCTGCCTGTCCGGCTAGACGAACGCTGCCCCGCCGCCGGGTTGGCGACCCGGCGGCCGAGCATGATGCGCTTTCAGGCATCGGTCAGGCGGTGATCTTGAGGGTCGCCACCCCCGAGGTTCCACCGGCGTAGATCGCGTCTCCGGAATACGTTGCCTGATACGTGTACGTGCCGCTCGAGACCGGTGTGTAGGTGAACGAGGCCGTGCCGTTCTTCAACGTCACCGTCCTGATCTTGCCCGGCGCCGCGCCGTTGAGTTGTTTCACGGTCACCGAGCCGGTCGGCTTGTCGGCGGTCCCGGTGACGGTCACGGTCACCGTGGTCGACTTACCCTTCTTGATCGTGCTCGGCGCGAAGGTCAACGTCACGGTCGGCTTCGCCTTGGCGAAAGCTCACGACCTGAGCCTTGTTACCGGTCAGGTTGTGGAAGTGGACCATCAGCACACCCTGGCCGTGGTCGGCGCGGTAGGCGGCCACGTCGCGCTGAACCGAGAGCACCGTTCCCGGCGAGTCCTGGAACAGGATCGGGCTGGACGAGCCGTTGTACGAGCCGTGGACAGACACACCGGGGTGCAGTACGTCCAGGGAAAGTCCACCGGTGATGGCGCCGTTGTCGTCGATGTCGCCGGCGCTGTCGATCGGCGGCCCGGTCTCGTAGTCGAAGGAGAAGATGGCGTAGTTGATCCGCGGCCGGTCGGCCGAGAAGCCCGGCAGATCGGCCACCGGCACGGGCAGGACGAGGACGTCGCTGTCGAAGATCGCCGTGTCGGTGTCGCCCAAGGACGCGTTGAGCCCGTCGACGATGGTCGCGGCGCCGGTGTTGAGGTCGACGAGCTCGCTCACCATCACGTCGGTCGTGTCGGTGTTCGCCGGGACCCGGGTGTTGAACAGGACAGCATCCGGCACCTTGTCACCGTCGGTATCGATGTAGATGTCGTACTCCGCCTGACTCGCCGGGTGGCGGAACGACCCCTGGCTCGCGACGGCGAAGTACACCTCGCCGGCGGACGCCGGATCCTGACCGACGGCCGCCAGTTGCGGGGCGTCCGAGGTCGCCCCGAAGTACTTCAGGTCGGCCGCCCGCTGCTCCGGGACCGTCCAGCAGCCGGATTGTCCGGGCGACGCGCACTGCGGGAGCGCACCGCTGGTGGCCTGCAGCTCGAACCCGGACACCAGCGACTGGATCGCGGTCTTGCCCGAGCCCTGCTGAACTTGGGTTCCGGACAGCGGTAGCAAGCGTCTGCTGCACCGAGCCGCTCGGCATGGTCACCGCCGACGGCTGGGTCATCACCGACGCCGGCCGCGGCGCTGCGTACGCGGCTACCCGTAGGTCCGCGCCACTCTTGGCCTGATTCTTGAACATCACCAGGCCGCTGGCGTCGGCGAGGTACTGCCGCGGCAGGATCGTGACCCGGTCCGACGTTCGGTCGATCGGCTTCGTGAGCTGGTCCGGCTCGATCGTCAGGGTGAGGGTCACCGTCGCGGACTGCCGCGGCGCAACCGTCACCGTCGACGGCGCGACGGAGTAACTCACGCCCGGAATCGTGGTGCGGTTGCTTGAACGAGACGTGGTAGGTGGCCGCGGCGAGACCGGTGTTCTGCAACTTGATCGATTTCGAACCGGTCCACTCCCCACTGTTGGCGGGCAGCTGGAGCGCGCCCCACGACGCGCTGACCGCGCCGGTGCTGGTGCCACTCGGGCCGTCGACGGTATAGGCCAGGACGGAGTTGTCGAGCGCCGTCTTGATGTCCAAGCGCCCGGTGCCCACCCGGTTCGGCGCGTACTTCGGCCCCGAGAAGTTCGGGTCCCGGTACAGGTCAGCGTCGGCGGTGTTCATGATGTCCGCCTTCACCTGCTCCGGCGTCCAGTCCGGGTGCTTGGACTTCACCAGGGCCGCGGTGCCCGCCACCATCGGCGACGCCATCGAGGTGCCGCTGTCGTTGAGGCCGTCGTTGCCGGTCCCCATGCCGACCGACCACACCGAAGCTCCGATGGCCGTGACGTCCGGCTTCACCTCGCCGGCGGCGTGGATGCCCCGCGACGAGAACGACGAGAGCGTGTCGTTCAGGCTCGCGTCGAACTGGTCGAACCCGCCGTAGGTAGTGCCGGTCGCCTGGACCGGCACGTTCGAGGTGAGTGCCGCCCGGATCGCGTCCGCCCCGGATTTGGCGACGAGAACACCAGGGATGACCGTACTGCCGGTGATTCCCGCGGTGAAGTTCTCGTCGTCGCTGCCGAAGATGAATCCGGTTGCGCCAGCGGCAACGAGCCGGGCCGATCGGGCGACCGAACCGCACCGCCGCGTCGTGTCGTTGTCGTCCCACTCGACGAAGGCGACCTTTCCCGCGATCTGCTCCTTGTACGGCGACGTTATGTCGTCGCAACCGTCGAGGTTGCCCGGCTGGGTCAACCGGACCACCGGCCCGTGAAGGTCGGGCTGGGTCGTCCAGTCATAAGCCGCGGAACGTTCGGCGGCGTAGTCGTGGCCGGTGCCGCCGATCGTGACGTGCAGCGCGTCCACCTTCGACGAGGCGTCCTGCGAGCTCGCCACGGTGAGCGCCCGGACCGCGTCGCCCGGCGAACCGCCCGCGTCCTGCAGATCGCCGGCGTTGCCGGAGGAGACCACCACGGTCACGCCGGCGATCGCGGAGGCCTCGTTGACCAGCTCGGCGTCCCCGTCATCGGGGTAGGTGAAGTCGGAGCCGAGCGACATGTTGATCACGTCGGCGTGGTCGGACGTGTCACCGTCGCCGTTCGGGTCCATCGCCTTGTCGATGGCCTCGCCGACAACGTTCGTGTCGCCCTCGCACCCGAAGACCTTGTACGAGTAGATGTGCGCCTTCGGGGCCACACCAGGGCCGATCCGCATCGTGGCGAACGGCGTCTGCGTGCTGTAGACGCCGTGGTAGGTGGCGCCGTCGGCGGACTCGCCGTAGCCCGCGGCGATACCCGCGACGTGGCTGCCGTGGCCGGCGCAGTCGAGCGGGTTCGGGTCGGGTTGCGGAGTGGTGACTCCCCCGCCGGGGTTGTAGTCGTCACCGGCAAAGTCGTACATGTACGCCAGACCGCCGTTGACGTCACTGGTCGTGGCGTCGAACTTGTTCGGGTCGTACGAGCCCGGCGCCGGAACCTCGGTGTCGTTCGCGAGCGCGTCCTGGTAGGCGGCCACCGTGCCCGGCCCGCCGAGGTCGGCGTGGGTGTAGTCCGAACCGGTGTCGATGATCGCGATCGTCGAGTTCTGGCCGAGGTCGCCGTAGGCCTGCCACGCCGCCGCGCCGCCCTGGTAGGGCACGGCGTAGGTCAGCGACGGCTTCTTGGCCGCAATGGGGTAGACGGCGGTGACGCCGGCGATCTTGCGCAGCGCGGCGTAGTTCTTCACGTCCGTGACAACGGCGACACCCGCGAGGGTCGCATGCGTGCGGTAGAGCACCTTCGATCCACTCGGCAGCGCGGAGACCACGTGGCCCTGGGCCGAGGTGATGGTCGCGAGCTGCGAGCGGGCGGCGGCCCGGGCCGGCGTCGTACCCTTGGCGCGCTTCGTCGAAGAGTAGATCGACGACGTCGACGACGTGCTCAGCTTCAGCAAGAAGGCGACGTTGCCCTTGGCCGGCAGCCCCTTCGGCTTGGTCGCCGTTGGCGGCGCGGTGCCCAGCTTCGTCGTCGCCGCACCGGGAGCCAGCTTGTCCGATTCCGGCGACCCCGCTGCGTTCGCCGCGGCGGTGAGGCCGAGGACGAGCCCGGCCGCGGCGGTGACCGCGACGGACCGGCGCAGGGCCGAGCGGGAAGTTCGTGTCGTTCGGGCCATTTTCATTCCTCAAGCTGAGAGGGATTACGACCTGATGGACCCCTCCCACCCGGCATAAACCCGAGCGGAGGGACGTACTCCACCGGACCGGCGCCCCCGCACCGGTCGGTCGGCCTGCTCGCCGATCGCACTGTAACCGCCAGTCGGCAATCTCGTCATCCTGGGCGGACACGATCTGCTCGCTCCCCGAGCGGCCGTGTGTGGTGCGAGCTGACGCGTCGGGCCGTCCTTGGCGTGCCAACGAGTCGTGTCGCTCGACGGTCGGTTATCCGGCGCAGCGGGCCGCTAGATGCTCCAGACGACAGGCGCCAGCGGATCGCTGACGTAACTGCAGCACGTCCCCGTCCGCACCCGGCAACGAAGATGCGCGCCCAGCGCGGTGTCCGCCGCAGCGAGGCGATCGATCGCGTAGCGCAGCGCTCGGAACACGCTCGTGCGGGCCCGATCGGCCGAGCCGCCGGTCGCGCGCATGCGCCCGCCGAGGCCCGAAGCCCGGCCGAGTTCGGCGATCAAGAACCCCCGATCGCGTTGCGCAAGGGCCACGCGTCCCAGATCGTTCATCGCCTCGGCGTCAGCGATGTCCTCGTCGACCTCGGCCAGTCGCCGCCGGTAGGACCGCAAGGCTTGATCGTCCAGCGCCGGTAGTCCGCTCTCAGCCATCACCACGCCGCCGTTTTCGGTGGCCACGAGGTCAACGGCCGCGATCTCGACACCGGGTCGGCGCAGCAACTGCTCGAGGTACCGGAAGCCCACGAGGTCCGGCAGGGCGAGTTCCGCGTGAGTGAAACGCACGCGTCGGATCGATCCGTCGCGCCGGAAGGTTGCCTGCATCGTGGACGGGACGTGCTCGGGCTCGGTGCCGCCCAGTCGGACGCCGAGCGGGGCGACCCAGCCAGCCGCGCCATAAGCGACGAACGCCCGCTGCGCGCTCAGCCATTCTTGCTGCGCTCCCTCGACATTCCCGCCGGCCACGCGCGCGTCCCCCGCGACGACGCGGGCGACGGCGCTTTCGTAGGGGGCACCGAGCGCAGCCCACTCCCGGGCCGCGTCGAGCGCGAGCCCCTCTGCTCCGGTCGGGTCCGCGCTGAGCAGGGCTGCGCGCGCCTGAGCGACCACAGCCATCGCCGCCAGCCCGCGGCTCGGGTAGGCCGCGGCAATACGCCCCAGCTCCTTCGCCGCTGCAGCACAAGTGGGTCCGTCCGCAGCGGCGGCGGCGATCTGCGATTGCGCGTCCAGAAGGGGGGCCAGCTGCAGGTCGCCCGTGGGCGGCCGTTCCTTCCATGGAAGGTCGGCCGGGTGGGCGATCGCATCGGCGATGAGCGCGGACGCAGATCGGATGTCGCCCTGCGCCAGGCGCAGCAGAGCCAGCCCGGGTTGGGGCGACCAGGACAGATCGTGGGCCGAGTTGAACGACTCTTCGGCCCCGCGCAGATCGCCGCGGCGCAGGCGGATGTTGCCGAGCTCGACGAGCGGCCAGCCGTACTCGCGACGCATCCATGGCCGCAGCTCCGCGCAGGCCGCCTCGGCCTCGGCCTCGGCCTCGTCCCCGGGGCCACTGATCCGGAGCAGCTCGGCCCGGTGGACCCGGCAGCGTCCGGATATCCCACCGACGGCTGAGCCGTGCCCCCAGCCCGCCATGACGTCGGTCCACTCGCGAGCGAGTTCGGGCATCACGAGGCTCTGCGCGGTGCAGACGATCTCGCACAGCATCATGCCGACGGGCAACGCGTCGATCGTGCCCGACATCAAGCGGGCTCCGGCCTCGTCCAGAGCGGCCAAACCCTCGGCCACGCATCCGTCCGCCACCAACAGTCGCGCCTGGCAGACCTGCCCGATCACCGACGCACCGGCGACGTCGTGGAGATCCCCCAGCCGGACGGCCTCCGCCGAGAAGTTCCGGGCCGCGGCCCGATCACCGGACAGAAATCGCTCGTACCCGCGGATCATCGCGATCATCGCGTGCACCGGTCCCACGGGCTGAGCCGCGAGAGCCCGCTCACCGCGCGCGAGCCATCCGCGGACCGGTGCCATCAGCCCGCTGTCGATGAGCAGGAACAGCGCGATCATCACCGCCGCCCGGCCCGCGCCGAGCTGGTCGCCGGTCGCCGCGCAGCGGGCGTGCAGGCGCTCCCACTCGCCGACACAGGCTTCCAGGCCCTCGAGCGCATACCGGGCCAGCGCCCGGATCTCGACGGCGTCCGGGCCCTGGTCGTCGGCCGGGAGCGCAGCGAGGGCCTCCGACCAGGCGCCGACCAGCACCGCCGAACGGGCGGCTCCCAGGCCGGTCACTGTCGCATTGTGACACCGATCCTCTCGCCTGCGGGGTATGGACCGCTTCCACGACTGAAGGAGATCACCATGGCCACCCATGTGAACGCGATGCCCGTCGAGATCGACGAAGGAGAGCTGCAGACCCGATACCAGGAGCTCGGCGACCTGGCGATCCGCCATGTCAGCGTGCCGGCCGGCGCCGACATGGGGCCGCTGCTCAAGGGGTTGCCGAACGACCGGTGTCCCAGCCCGCACTGGGGGATCGTGCTCAGCGGCTCGATCGACGTCGTGCACGCCGACGGTGCCACTGAGACGGCCCGCGCCGGCGAGGTGTATCACTGGCCGGCGGGGCACACCGCCACGACCGCCGAGCCTTGCGTCTTCATCGAGGTCGGGCCGGTCGAGCAGATGCGCACGTTCAACGAGCACGTCCGCTCGATCTTCGCGTAGCCGGTACCTCGTTACTCACCCGTGCGATCGACGCCTACTCCCACTCGATGGTGCCGGGCGGCTTGGACGTGACGTCGAGGACGACCCGGTTCACCTCGCGCACCTCGTTGGTGATGCGGGTGGAGATCTTCTCGAGCACCTCGTAGGGGACGCGCGTCCAGTCGGCGGTCATGGCGTCCTCGGACGACACCGGCCGCAGCACCACCGGGTGGCCGTAGGTGCGCCCGTCGCCCTGGACGCCGACCGAGCGGACGTCGGCCAGCAGCACCACCGGGCACTGCCAGATGTCGCGATCGAGGCCGGCGGCCGACAGCTCGGACCGGGCGATCGCATCGGCCCGGCGCAGGATGTCGAGGCGCTCGGCGCTGACCGCGCCGACGATGCGGATGCCGAGCCCGGGGCCGGGGAAAGGCTGGCGCCACACCATCTCGGCCGGCAGCCCGAGCTGCTCGCCGACCCGGCGCACCTCGTCCTTGAACAGCGTGCGCAGCGGCTCGACCAGCGCGAACTGCAGGTCGTCGGGCAGGCCACCCACGTTGTGGTGGCTCTTGATGTTCGCGGTGCCGGTGCCGCCGCCGGACTCGACGACGTCGGGGTAGAGCGTGCCCTGGACGAGGAACTCGACGGACTCGCCCTCGGCCACGATCTCGCGCGCGGCCGCCTCGAAGCAGCGGATGAACTCGCGGCCGATGATCTTGCGCTTCTCTTCCGGGTCGCTGACCCCGTCGAGCGCCCCGAGGAACTGGTCGGTGGCGTCGACGACCTTGAGCTTGACGCCGGTGGCGGCCACGAAGTCCCGCTCGACCTGCTCGGCCTCGCCGGCGCGAAGCAGGCCGTGATCGACGAAGACGCAGGTGAGCTGGTCGCCGATCGCCCGCTGCACCAGCGCGCCGGCGACGGCCGAGTCGACCCCGCCGGACAGCGCGCAGATGACCTGTTTGCCGCCGACCTGGCGGCGGATGACCTCGACCTGCTCGTCGATGATGTTGGCCTCGGTCCAGGACGGACGGGCGCCGGCGATGTCGTAGAGGAAGTGGCGCAGGATCTCTTGCCCGTGGGCGGTGTGCATGACCTCGGGGTGGAACTGCACGCCGGCCAGGCCGCGCGCGACGTCCTCGAAGGCGGCGATCGGCGCACCGGCCGAACCGGCGGTGACGGTGAAGCCGGGCGGCGCGACGCGTCACGGCGTCGCCGTGGCTCATCCAGACCTGCTGGGTCAGGGGCAGCCCGCGCAGCAGCACGCCGGGCTCGGTGACGGTGAGCGAGGTGCGGCCGAACTCCGAGCCGCCGGTGTGCGCGACCTCGCCGTCGAGCGCCTGGGTCATCGACTGGAAGCCGTAACAGATGCCGAAGACGGGCACGCCGGCGGTGAACAGGGCCGGGTCGGTGCGCGGCGCGTCCTCGACGTACACCGACGACGGGCCGCCGGAGAGGATGATCGCCTTCGGCTTACGGGCCAGGATCTCGGCGACCGGCATCGAGCTGGGCACGATCTCGGAGTAGACGTGCGCCTCGCGGACCCGGCGAGCGATCAGCTGCGCGTACTGCGCCCCATAGTCAACGACGAGGACGAGGTCGGTCTCCACGGCCGAAGTCTACGGGCGCGACTTTGACTTCCCGATGCACGCTGCGACGCATCGCCAGCGTGCATCGGGAAGTCAAAGTCGCGGGTCAGCTCCAGTCGTAGCGGAAGCCGGTCATCTCCTCGCTGACCTGCCAGAGCCGGCGGGCCAGCTTCTCGTCCTGAGCCGGGGTCGACAGCCGGGCCGGGCCGATCGGGCCGCGCGTCTCGCCGAACACCCGCGGCCCGGTGTAGGAGCCGGGCTCGGCCTCGATCGCCGCGTACAACGTCGCCCGCGCGCCGGCGGCCGCCGACTGGTTGAAGACCTTGACGAAGATGGGCCCGACCGTGCGCATGAACGCGCTGGCCCCCATGCCCTCGCGATCGCCGAACAGCCCGGTGGCCGACACGCCCGGGTGCGCCGCGGTCGACGTGACCGGCAGCGTCGTGCGCGGCGAGCTCGCGATGCAGCTCGAGCGCGAACAGCAGGTTGGCCAGCTTGGAGTTCGAGTACGTCTTCTGCGCGTTGTAGCCCTCGCCGACGTTGCCGTCGAGGACCGCCTCAGTGCCGCCGTGGTGGGCGATCGAGGCGACCGTGACGACCCGGCCGGCACCGGATGCGATCAGCGCCGGCAGCAGCAGGCCGGTGAGGACGAAGTGGCCGAGATGATTCGTGCCGAACTGCTTCTCGAACCCGTCCTCGGTCATCGACAGCTTCGGCGGCGCCATCACGCCGGCGTTGTTGATCAGCAGATCCAGCGGTCCGTCCCAGCGCCTCGGCGAACTCGCGGACCGAGGCCGCGGACGCGAGGTCGAGCCGGCGCACGCTGATCGCGCCGCCGTTCGCAGCGTTGCCGCGGCGGCCTGGGCTGCATCGACGTTGCGGCAGGCCATCACCACACGGGCGCCGTGCGCCGCCAGCGCGCGGG
This sequence comes from uncultured Actinomycetota bacterium, assembly GCA_963764485.1. Lineage (GTDB taxonomy): Bacteria > Actinomycetota > Actinomycetes > Mycobacteriales > Jatrophihabitantaceae > Jatrophihabitans. The sequence goes on from CAVXSM010000001.1 coordinate 1,920,874, forward strand.
TCGTCTGGAACCCGATGCCGGAGTTCGCTCCGGTGATGACGGCCGTCGCGGCCCGTCAGGTCCGGAAGCTGCGACGCTTTCCACCCCACAGCTGAGAAAACTACGCGCCCTGCGGCGCATCAGCACGAGAGCCGCGCGACACTGTCGTCATGCCGCAATCTGCGATCCGCACGCGGGTCTGGCGAAACGGGACGCTCGAGGCCGAGAACTTCCCGTTCGAACAGGTGTCGGACTACCTCGACGAACCAGACTGTTTGGTATGGGCCGACCTCGTCCGGCCGGACCAGAGCACGCTGCTCCAGCTGGCGGAGGAGCTCAGCCTCGACCCGCATGCCGTCGAGGACGCAGTCGCGATGATCGAGCGGCCGAAAGCGACGCGCTACGCAACGCACATGTTCATGACTGCCTACGCGATCAAGCACCAGAAGGACAGCCTGCGAGCTGACCACCGGCCGGGTGTCGGCGTTCAGCACTAAGCGCGGTTTCGTCACGGTGCGCCTCGACGAGTCGCTCGACATCGACGCCGTCGTGCAGCGCTGGGACGACAACGCCGACCTGATCAAGTACGGACCGCGCACGCTGATCCACGGCCTGCTCGACGAGATCGTCGACGGCTACTTCGAGGCGGTCGAGTCACTGGACGACGCCATCGAGGGCATCGAGGACATCCTGTTCGACGAGAAGGCGGAGTCGGCGCGCGAGGTCTCGCAAGACCACGTTCACACTGCGCCGCTCACTGGTCGAGGCGCGCCGCGCCATCCTGCCCATGCGCGAGGTCGTCAACACGATCATGCGGCGCGCGACCAGCGAGGACAGCGCCCCCGAGCTCGCGCCGTACTACGAGGATCTGTACGACCACGTCCTGCGGGCGGCCGAGTGGACCGAGTCGCTGCGCGACATGATCACGTCGATCTTCGAGACGAACATGTCGTTGTCGGACACCCGGATGAACGTCGTCATGAAGAAGCTGACGGCCTGGGCGGCGATCATCGCGGTGCCGACGGCGGTCACCGGCTTCTACGGGCAGAACGTGCCGTATCCGGGTTTCGGGCGCGAGTGGGGCGTCTGGGCGAGCGTGGCGATCATTGTCGTCGATCGCGGTCGCCCTATACATCAGCTTCAAGCGGCGCGACTGGCTGTGACGCCACGCCCCACCCCTTCCGAGTTGTCCTCGCTTCCCCGCGTCCCAACGACGCGAAGCGAGGACAACGTGCGGTGGGCGGACGGCCGCGCGCGGAGAGGCGGCGCGGGTCAGATCGCGCGAATGCTCAGGCTCGGCAGCTCGCCGGTGAACCTCACGGCGGCGGCGAGGCGTTCGGCGGGGACCACGCCGTAGTCGGTGAGCCGTTGCCGCGGCGTGCGGCCGGGCAGCCCGCCGACGATCTCGCGCAGCTGCGCGACCGTCTTGGCCGAGCCGTGCTGGCTGCCGGCCATCCGGCTGATCGTCTCCTCCATCAGCGTGCCGCCGAGGTCGTTGACGCCGCCGGTGAGCAGCTGCCGGCAGCCGTCGACGCCGAGCTTCACCCACGAGCACTGGATGTTGTCGATCCGGCCGTGCAGCAGGATGCGGGCCATCGCATGCACGACGCGGTTCTCGCGCGCGGTGGGACCGGGCCGGGCGACGCCGGCCAGATAGATCGGCGCGTTGGTGTGGATGAACGGCAGCGCGACGAACTCGGTGAAGCCGCCCGTCTGGTCCTGGATGCGCGCGAGGGTGCGGAAGTGCCCCAGCCAGTGCGACGGGTTGTCGACGTGGCCGTACATCATCGTCGAGGACGACCGGATGCCGAGCGAGTGCGCCGTCGTCACGACCTCGATCCATTCGCGGGCCGGCAACTTGCCCTTCGTGAGCAGCCACCGCACGTCGTCGTCGAGGATCTCGGCCGCCGTGCCGGGGATCGTGTCGAGCCCGGCCTCCTGGGCCGCGACCAGCCAGTCGCGAATCGACAGGCCGGTGCGGGACGCGCCGTTGACGACCTCCATCGGGCTGAACGCGTGGACGTGCATGTCCGGCACCCGCGTCTTCACCGCTCGCGCGATGTCGAAGTACGCGGTGCCGGGCAGATCCGGGTGGATACCGCCCTGCATGCACACCTCGGTGGCGCCGAGGTCCCACGCCTCGGCCGCGCGGTCGGCCAGCTCGTCCATCGACAGGGTGTAGGCGTCGGCGTCAGTGCGCCGCTGGGCGAAGGCGCAGAAGCGGCAGCCGGTGTAGCAGACGTTGGTGAAGTTGATGTTGCGGTTGACGACGTAGGTGACCTCGCCGCCGTTGACGTCGGCGCGCAGGGCGTCGGCCAGCGCGGCCACCGCGCCGAGCTCAGCCCCGTCGGCGTGGAACAGGCTGAGCGCGTGCGCGTCGGACAGGCCGGCCGGGTCGCGCTCGGCCGCCCGCAGCGCGGCGGCCACATCGGGGTCGAAGCGCTGGGGCGCGCCGGTGCGCTTCGCCTCCTCGGCCACCGTGGCCCAGTCGCCGTAGACGCTGTCGAAATCGGTGCGGCGGTCGGCCGTGCGGCCCTCGGTGTCGATGGCGGTGTGCAGATCGGTGCGCCCGACCGACGTCCAACCGTCTTCGGGCTCCTGCCACGGCCGGCCGGTGATCGCGGCATCGGCGCGGGCCAGGCCGTCCGGCGCCGCCAGCGCGGCCACGTGCGGCACTACTCGCGGATCGAGCCACGGCTCGCCGGCGGTGACGTAGGACGGATAGACGGTGAGCCGCTCGACCAGCCGGAACCCTGACTCGGCGGTACGCGCCGCCAGCTGGTCGATCTGCGGCCACGGCCGCTCGGGGTTCACGTGGTCGGGCGTCAGCGGCGAGACGCCGCCCCAGTCGTCGATGCCGGCCTCGAGCAGCAGTCGGAACTCGTCGCCGATCAGGTTGGGCGGGGCCTGGATGCGCATGCGCGGACCCAGCACCAGGCGGGCGACGGCGACCGTGGCGGCGAGGTCGCCCAGCTCGGCGTCGGGCATCCGCGCCATCGCCGTGTCGGGCTTGGCCCGGAAGTTCTGGACGATCACTTCCTGGATGCCGCCGTACGCGCGGGCGATGCGACGGATCGCAAAGATCGAGTCGATCCGCTCGGCCGGCGTCTCGCCGATGCCGATGAGGATGCCGGTGGTGAACGGGATCGTGGAGCGCCCGGCGTCCTCGAGCACCCGCAGCCGGACGTCCGGATCCTTGTCCGGCGAGCCGTAGTGGGCGCCGTGCGGATCCTCGAACAGCCGCCGCGAGGTGGTCTCGAGCATCATGCCCATCGACGGCGCCACCGGCTTGAGCCGCTGCAGCTCGGCCCAGGTCATCACGCCCGGATTCAGGTGCGGGAGCAGGCCCGTCCGCTCCAGCACCATGATCGCCATCGCCCGCACGTAGGCGAGGGTCGAGTCGTAGCCGTGCGCATCGAGCCACTCGCGCGCGGCCGGCCAGCGCTCCTCGGGCCGGTCACCGAGGGTGAACAGCGCCTCTTTGCAGCCCAGGGCCGCGCCCTGCGTGGCGATGGCGAGTACCTCGTCGGGCGAGAGGAACGGCGCCGGCACCCGGTTGGGCGTCGTGGCGAAGGTGCAGTAGTGGCAGCGGTCGCGGCACAGCCGGGAGAGCGGGATGAACACCTTGCGCGAATAGGTGATCACGCCGGGACGGCCGGCGTCGGCCAGCCCTTGATCGCGCACCCGGGCCGCCGACCCGCAGAGGTCGGCCAGGCCGTCGCCGCGCGCCGACAGCAGGATCTCGGCCTCAGCCGGGTCGAGTGAGACCCCGTCCCGGGCCCGGCGCAGGGCACGGCGCAGGCCGCTGGCGACGGCTGGCTGCATAGAAGTCACAAGGCTCGCAGCCGGGGGAGTATTTCCGCGCCGTACAACTTCAGGAACGTGGCCTGATCCGGACCGGGGGCGTGGAAGACGAGATGGTTGAAGCCGAGATCGAGGTAACCCTTGATCTTCTCGACGTGTTCATCGGGATCGGTCGAGACGATGAAGCGCTTCGCCGTCTGCTCCACCGACAACGCGTCGGCCAGGCGCTGCATCTCGACCGGGTCCTCGACCCCGGATTTCTGCTCCGGGGTCAGGCCCAGCGCGCCCCAGAAGTGGGTGGCCCGCATCGCCTCGTCCCGGTCGTGGTCGAACGAGACCTTCACCTCGATCATCATCTCGATGTCGGCGGTGGAGCGGCCGGCCGCTTCGGCGCCCTCGGCGATGGCCGGCATCAGGGTGTCGGTGTACAGGGCCGGGTCCTTGCCCGACGTGGTGATCCAGCCGTCGCCCTGCCGGCCGGCGAAGCGCGTGGCCGCCGGTCCGGACGAGGCCAGCCAGATCGGGACGGGCTGTTCCGGCCGGTCGTAGATCGTCGCTTTGTCGGTGCGGTAGTACTCGCCCTCGAACGAGACGCGTTCCTCTGACCACAGCTGCCGGATCAGTTTCACCGCCTCGCGGAACCGGGCGAAGCGCTCCTTGCCGTCGGGCCACTCGACGCCGAGCGGCACCTCGTTCATCGACTCACCGCTGCCCATGCCCAGCACGACGCGCTCCGGGAACAGGCAGCCCAGCGTGGCGAAGGCCTGCGCCACGATCGCCGGGTGATAGCGGAAGGTCGGCGTGAGCACCGACGTACCCATCGTGATGCGCTCGGTTCGAGCGCCCAGGGCCCCCAGCCAAGTCATCGCGAACGGGGCGTGGCCGCCGTCGTGGCGCCACGGCTGCAGGTGGTCGGACACGAAGACGGAGTCGAAGCCGCACTCTTCGGCCAGCACGCCATAGTCGAGCAGTTCCCGCGGCGCGAACTGTTCATTCGACGCCTTGTAGCCCAACTTAATTCCGGCGCTCATGGCTCTCCGTCTCCGCCGCTCGCTGCGCTCGAACGGATCTTCGAGCCATCCGGGCCTTCGGCCCGCAGGCGCGGCTCTTCGCGCAAACGCTCATCGCGTCGTGGTCACTATTAATTCGGCTTTCTGGAATTCCTTCACCGACGAGTAGCCGCACTTGCCCATGACCCGGCGCACGGCTCCGAAGAGATTGCGCCCGCCGGTCGGGTCCGCGGTCGGGCCAAGCAGCACCTCTTCGAGAGTAGGCCGATCCTCGTCGTCGGTGCCGGTCGCGAAGTCGAGGACGGCCGACCGCGGCACCCGCGGGTGCGACGCCGTCGCGTCCCAGTACAGCCCCCCGCCGGGGGCGCCCGCGGCCATGGCCAGCGGCTCCCCCAGCATCACCGCGTCGGCCCCGCAGGCCAGCGCCTTGGCGATGTCGCCGCCGGTCGAGATATCGCCGTAGGCCACGAGGTGCACGTACCGCCCGCCGGTCTCGTCGAGGTAGTCGCGACGGGCCGCCGCGGCGTCGGCGAGCGCGGTGGCCATCGGTACCTCGATACCCAGCGCGGCGTGCGTGGTCGAGCCCAGGTGCGCGCCGTAGCCGATGATCACGCCGGCCGCGCCGGTGCGCATCAGGTGCAGCGCCGTCTGGTAATTGGTGACGCCGCCGACCAGCACCGGCACGTCCAGATCGGCGATGAACGTCTTCAGGTTGAGCCCCGGCTCACCCTCGCCCAGCACGTGTTCGGCCGAGATGACCGTCCCCTGGATGACCAACAGGTCGACGCCCTCGGCCAGCGCGTGCGGCGCGAGTTCGGCCGTGTGCTGCGGAGACAGCCGCACGGCGACCCGTACCCCGGCCGCGCGCAGCTCGCCGATGCGCCGGCGCAGCAGTTCGGGCGACACCGGCTCGGCGTAGACCCGTTGCAGCTGCGCGGTGTCGTCGCCGAGGGCGCCGAGCTCGGCCGCGGCGTCGTCGTAGCGGCACCACAGGCCCTCGCCGTCGAGCACCGCCAACCCCCCCAGGCGCTCGATCTCGACCGCGGAGGCCGGCGAGACGACCGCGTCCGAGGGCGCGGCGACGAAGGGCAGCTCGAAGGTGTGTGCATCGATCTGCCAGGCCGTGGAGACCATCGCCTGCCCGCGCGTCCGCCGGGTTGGGACGAGGGCGACGTCGTCCAGGTGGTAGCCGCGGCGCGCGCTGCGGCCGAGGCCTATCTCCACGGTCTCCGGCATGGCCCTGAGTCTGCCGCACGCCCGAATTCGGGCCGAGGACAGGACCAAAGGCCCGTCCCAGCGGGCCATCCTGTCCTGGGTCCGTCGCCGGAGACCGAGCATCGTTCCCAACGCGGATCAAACATTTGTTGCCGCCGAGCGGTTGGGGGAATCGATCGGCGACGCGGGCACTGCCCGGGCGGCACTGCGCAGGGGCGGCGGCCGACCGGACGAGCAGGGCCACCGAAGCTGACGGCCCTCGATCAACGATCGGGGGCCGTCCGTCCTTTCTTCACCCCGAGATGCGCCTGGATGCGCGGCAAGGACGGCGTGGCATGACCGGCAGTACGTCCACCGCGCACAGCCCGACGGCTGCGGGCGCTGACCGGCTGCGCGGACTGCTGCTCGCCTACCGCACGATCACCGACGATCTGTCCCCGACGTCGGTCCTGGACCGGATCGTCCGGGCCGCGTGCGACCTGGTCGGCGCCAGGTACGGCGCGCTCATCGTCAGCGCCGCTGACGGGTCCGTGGAACACGTCGTCCATTACGGATTGGACGCCCGCGTCGCGGCCCGGATCGCGACCGGCCCGGCTCGGCATCGGGCGCCTCGCCGCCGGCTGATCGAGCCCGACGTGGTTCGGCTCGGCGACCTCGCCGCCGACGGCCAGCCGATCGAATTCCCCGGCCGGCCGGAGCTGCAGTCATTCATCGGGGTGCCGATCCGCGTCCGGTCGGCGGTCATCGGAGACCTCTATCTGGCCGACCCACATGCCCACCGGTTCGACACCGACGACGAGGAACTCGTGGTCGCGCTGGCGGCGACGGCCGGCAACGCCATCCACAACGCGCACCTCTACGACGAGGCCCGCCGCAGCCGGGATTGGTTGACCGCATCGGGCGACATCGCCCGGGCCTTGCTGGCCCGTTCCGACGACGAGGTGCTGGACGAGGTCGTGGCGCAAGCGGCGCGGGTCGCCGACGCCGACTACGCGTCGCTGATCGTTCCCACCACGGACGGCCGGCTGCAGGTGACAGCGGCGACCGGACGCGGGGCCGACGATTTCCGTGGCCTGATCTTCGACCCGCGCGCGTCGACGCTCGGCCGGGTCATCCTCGCCGCGACGAGCAGCCGGACGCACGACGTCACGTTGTGGGCCGACGCGGGCTACGAGAACCGCAACGCGTACGGCCCGGCGATGCTCGCGCCACTGCTCGACGGGCAGGGCAGCCGGGGCGCCCTCGTGTTGCTGCGCACCGTGGGCCGGCCCCAGTTCCGGCCCCAGGACGTCGAACTCGCCTCGACGTTCGCTGCGCAGGTCGCCGTCGCCCTGGAACTCAACGAGACGCGGGCCGCGGCGGAGTGGGTCCGCGTCCTCGAGGATCGGCACAAGGTCGCGCAGGACCTGCACGACAGCGTCATGCAGCGCCTGTTCGCCACCGGCGTGGGCCTGCAGGCGATCGCCGGTCAGCGCCTCGACCCGGACATCACGGCTCGGCTGTCGCGGCACATCGCCGACCTCGACGAGACGATCGACGAGATCCGCAACCGCGTTTTCGGAGTGCACGCGACACCCTGACGGTATGCCTCACGGTGCGCCGAATTCCGCTACAGCGCATGATGTGGTGGTCTGAACACCATTGGGCCGTACCGAGGAGCTTGTCCATGACCGACGTCGAAGCGACGCCATCGGTTACCCGCATCTTCCTGCTCGACGATCACGAGATCGTGCGGCGCGGTCTGGCCGACTTGCTCAACAGCGTCGTCGACTTCGAGGTCGTGGGCGAGGCCGGCACCGTCGCCGAGGCGCTGCGCCGCATCCCGGCCGTGCATCCCGATGTCGCGATCCTCGACGGCCGGCTCCCCGACGGCAGCGGCATCGAGGTGTGCCGAGTCGTGCGCGAGGAAGAGCCGAACGTCCGCTGCCTGATCCTGACCTCGTACGACGACGACGAGGCGATCTTCGCCGCCGTGCTCGCCGGGGCGGCCGGCTACGTCCTGAAGCAGATCCGCGGCTCGAATCTCATCGACGCGGTGCGCCAGGTGGCGGCCGGCCAGTCGCTGCTCGACCCGTCGGTGACCGCCCGGGTGCTGCAGCGGATCCGTGAGGGCAAGAAAGAAGACGCCCGGCTCGCGTCGCTCAACACCCAGGAGCGCAAGATCCTGATCCTGATCGCCGAGGGGCTGACCAACCGGCAGATCGGCGAGCGCCTGTTCTTGGCCGAGAAGACCGTCAAGAACAACGTGTCGAGCCTGCTGGCCAAGCTGGGCATGCAGCGGCGCACGCAGGCCGCCGTCTTCGGGGCCGGCTTGCGCGACACCGGCGACCTGAACGAGTCGATCTGATCAGGTTTTCCTGCCCTAGGGACGCTGCGAGACGTCCCGAACGTCCCTAGGGCAGGAAAAGCTGATCAACTGGCGGGTCAGCCGGCGTAGTTGGGGGCCTCGACGGTCATCTGGATGTCGTGGGGATGCGACTCCTTGAGGCTGGCCTGGGTGATCCGGATGAACTGGCCCTTGGCCTGCAGCTCGGGCACGGTGCGGGCGCCGACGTAGAACATCGACTGCCGCAGCCCGCCGACGAGCTGATGCGCCACCGCCGCCAGCGGGCCCCGGTAGGCGACCCGCCCCTCGATGCCCTCGGGGACGAGCTTGTCGTCACTGCTGACCTCGGCCTGGAAGTAGCGGTCCTTCGAGTAGGACTTCTTGCCGCGAGAGCTCATTGCCCCGAGCGAGCCCATGCCGCGGTAGGACTTGAACTGCTTGCCGTTGACGAAGATGAGCTCACCGGGCGACTCGTCGCAGCCGGCCAGCAGCGAGCCGATCATCACCGTCTCGGCGCCGGCCACGATGGCCTTGGCGATGTCGCCGGAGTACTGCAGCCCGCCGTCGGCGATCACCGGCACACCGGCCGGCCGGCAGGCGCGGGACGCTTCGTAGACCGCGGTGATCTGCGGCGCCCCGACCCCGGTGACGACCCGGGTGGTGCAGATGGAGCCAGGCCCGACCCCGACCTTGACCCCGTCGGCGCCGGCGTCGACGAAGGCCTGCGCGCCGGCCCGGGTCGCGACGTTGCCGCCGATGACCTGCACGTGCCGGGTGGCCGGATCGGACTTCAGCCGGGCCACCATGTCGAGCAGCAGCCGGACGTGTCCGTGCGCGGTGTCGGCCACCAGGACGTCGACGCCCGCGTCGATCAGGCGGGTGGCCCGGAGCCAGGCGTCGCCGAAATAGCCGATGGCCGCCCCCACCATGAGCCGGCCGTGGGCGTCCTTGGACGCGTCGGGGAACTGCTCGGACTTGACGAAGTCCTTCACGGTGATCAGCCCGGCGAGCCGGCCGGCCGGATCGACCAGTGGCAGGCGCTCGCGCTTGTGCTGGCGCAGCAACGTGGTGGCGTCAGCGTGCGAGATCCCGACCGGGGCGGTGATGAGCGGCATCGGCGTCATCACCTCATCGACCTTCGTGGTGGCCCACTCGGCCACGGAGACGAAGCGGAGGTCGCGGTTGGTGATGATGCCGAGCAGGCGCTGATCGCCGTCGACCACCGGCAGGCCCGAGATGCGGTACTGCCCGCAGACCTCGTCCAGCTGCTCGAGCGTGGCGTCGGGGCCGATCGTGACCGGGTTGGGGATGAGCCCGGTCTGGGTGCGCTTCACCAGATCGACCTGATACGCCTGGTCGTCGATGGACAGGTTGCGGTGCAAGACCCCGATGCCACCCTGACGGGCCATGGCGATGGCCATCCGGGCCTCGGTGACGGTGTCCATGGCCGCCGACAGCAGCGGCACGGCGATCGAGATCTCACGGGTGAGCCGGGAGGTGGTGTCGACCTCGTCGGGCACGACGTCGGTCTCGCCCGGCAGGAGCAGGACGTCGTCGTAGGTGAGCCCGAGCGGGGCGAACTTGTCGGGGAGAGCAGGGATCTCAGTGCCGCCAAAGACCTCGGGCTCGTGGGCCAACGTTCTCGAACTCCTCGCGGTCGCCGGTAGTTCATCCTACGCGCGGGCGGGGTGTCAGTAGGGCCAGCCCCCGACGTGACCGGGACAAATGTCAGGGGCAGTTCGGGGGGAAACCCAATGGTCCTGAGCGGGCCGCCGCCTCAGGCTCGACGTATGACCAGAAGCGACACCCTGCCCCCCATCACACCCCTCACCGGAGTCGACGCGGCCGCCCGCGCCGTCGACGTCGTCAAGAGCTTCGGCGCCGGACCAACGGCCGTCCGCGCGCTCGACCACGTCGACGTGGAACTGCAGCGGGGCGAATTCACCGCCATCATGGGGCCGTCCGGCTCGGGCAAGTCGACGCTGATGCACTGCCTCGCCGGCCTCGACACCGTCACCTCGGGCTCGGTGTTCGTGGGCGACGTCGAGCTGCGCGAGCTCTCCGACCGCAAGATGACGGCACTGCGCCGCGACCGGATCGGCTTCGTGTTCCAGGCGTTCAACCTCGTCCCGACCCTCACCGCGCTCGAGAACATCACGCTGCCCAGCGCGATCGCCGGGCGCCGCCCCGACCCGGAGTGGCTCGACACCGTCATCGACACGCTCGGGCTGCGCGATCGGCTCGACCATCGGCCCAGCGAGCTGTCCGGCGGCCAGCAGCAACGGGTCGCGGTCGGCCGGGCCCTCGCCGGCCGGCCCGAGATCGTCTTCGCCGACGAGCCCACCGGCAATCTCGACTCGCGGGCCAGTGGCGAGGTGCTGCGCATCCTGCGTGAGTCGGTGGACGGCCTCGGCCAGACCGTCGTGATCGTGACGCATGAGGCGTACGCGGCGAGCTACGCCGACCGCGTCCTGTTCCTCACCGACGGCCGGATCACCGCCGAGCTGCGCGAGCCGACCGCGGAGACCGTCCTCGACACCATGAAGGGCCTGGAGCAGTGACGCGCCGAGCTCGCAGCCGCATGACGATCGATTGGAAGGACGCCCGATGAGCGCGATGCGCACGATCTCGCTCCGCAACCTGCGCGCGCACAAGGTGCGGCTGGCGCTCACTGTCGTCTCGGTGGTGCTCGGCACCGCGTTCGTGGCCGGCTCGTTCATCTTCACCGACACCCTGAAGCACAGCTTCGACACGATCTTCGCCACGAGCGACAAGGGCATCGACGCCCGCGTCCAGGCGACCCACGACTACTCGGCCGGCGTGCCGGTCACGGCGCTGGCCCAGATCGCCGCGGTGCCCGGCGTCCGCGCCGCCGAACCCAGGATCAGCTCCGACGTCGTCCTGATCGACGGCGCCGGCAAGAAGGTCGACACCGGCGGCGCGCCCAGCGAGGGCGGGGCCTGGGACGGGGCGGCGGAGAAGATCCGCGCTGTTCCGAAGCTGGTGCAGGGCCGCGCCCCGCAGCGGCCGGGCGAGATGGTGGTGAACAACGGCGCCGCCGGCAAGTACCACCTGTCCGTCGGCGAGCACGTCCGGCTGGTCGTGCCGAACGCCGCCGTCACCCCGGTGACCGTCGTCGGCATCTACCGCGTCTCCTTCGACACCGGGGGATACGTCGGCGCACTGCTGAGCCGGGCCCAGGCGATGTCGCTGTTCACCGACGGCTCCCACTACTCGGCGGTCGACGTGGCCGCGCGCGCCGGGGTGTCGGAGAAGGAGCTCGTGACCAGGATCGGGCAGGTGCTGCCGGCCGGGCTGGAGGCCCGCACCGGAACGCAGGTCCGCGCCGCGGATTCGGCCGACATCTCCGACGCGCTGTCGTTCGTCACCTACATCCTGCTGGGCTTCGGCATCATCGCCCTGCTCGTGGGCACGTTCATCATCTACAACACCTTCTCGATGATCGTCGCGCAGCGGCAACGCGAACTCGCCTTGCTGCGGGCGATCGGCGCCGACCGCAAGCAGGTCCGCCGGTCGGTGGGGTTCGAGGCGCTCATGATCGGCGTCGTCGGCAGCGGCCTCGGGCTCGGCGGCGGCGTCGGGCTGGCCTACGGGCTGCACGCGCTCCTCGACGCGCTGAATCTCGGCCTGCCCTCGGGCGGTCTCGTCCTGTCGACCCGGACGGTCGTGGTGTCCCTGCTGCTCGGCACCCTGGTGACGGTGTTCGCCGCGTCGGCTCCGGCTCGGCGGGCCGGACGCATCGCCCCGGTCGCGGCGATGCGCGAGGAGTTCGCGACCCCGTCGGCGGCCGGTCTGCGCCGCCGCACCGCGATCGGCGTCGCGGTCGGCCTCGTCGCCGCCGCGATCACGGTGTCCGGCGTGCGCGCCGCGTCCGCCTCGGACTCGGCGTCACTGATCGGCCTCGGCCTCGTCGCGACCTGCACGGCCGCGATGCTGCTGTCGCCCGCGGCGGCCCGCTGGGTCATCGACCCGATGGGCCGGGTGATCGGACGCCCGTTCGGCGTGGTCGGCCGGCTGGCCCGCACCAATGCCGTCCGCAATCCACGGCGGACCGCGGCCACCGCCTTTGCCCTGACGCTCGGACTGGTCCTGGTCACCGGCATCGCGGTGGTCGGCTCGTCGATGAAGGCCAGCATCAACAAGCTGTTCGCCAACAGCGCCACCGCCGACTACATCCTCACCACCGACGCCGCGGTCGCCGTGCCGATCGGGGCGGCCGAGGCGGCTCGGGGCGTGTCCGGGGTGGCGTCCGTGACCGAGATCCACGACATCGAGGCGAAGGTCGACGGGCAATCCCGCGGCGGGGCTGCGATCGACGGGCCGTTGCGGGCGGTCCTGCGCGTGCACATGGACGCCGGCTCGGTCGACACGTCCGGCCGCCGGATGATCGTGTCGCACAAGGTCGCCACCGAGCGGCACTGGACGGTCGGGACCAAGCACACCTTCGCGGTGCCCGGCCTGACCACGATGACGCTCGCCGTGACCGGCATCTACGCCGACGACAAGCTGATCGGCCCGTGGGCCGTCGGCGGCGACGTCTACCGGGCCCTGACGCCGCGCAACGAATGGTCGGACGACGTCGCCCTTGTCCACGCGCAGGCGGGCGCTGACCTCGGCGCGCTGCGGGCCGGGCTGAAGGCGGCGGTGAACGACTACTACGTGGTCGACGTCCGCAACCGCGCCGAGTTCCGGGGCATGGTCGCCAGCCAGATCGACGGGTTGATCGCGCTGCTCTACGGCCTGCTCGGGCTCGCCATCGTCATCGCGGTGCTCGGGATCATCAACACCCAGGCGCTGTCGGTCATCGAACGGCGGCGCGAGATCGGGATGCTGCGGGCCGTCGGCCTGCAACGCGCACAGGTCCGGCGCACGGTGTATCTGGAATCGCTGCTGATCGCCCTGTTCGGCGCGATCCTCGGCGTCGCCGTGGGGCTGGGCTTCGGCTCGCTGTTCGCGCACGCCCTGCGCGGTGAGGGGCTCGAGACCCTCAGCGTGCCCTGGGCGCAGGCGGTGACCTTCCTCGTCCTCGCCGCCCTGATCGGGGTCCTGGCCGCGCTATGGCCGGGCTTCCGGGCGGCCCGGACGCCGCCACTTTCGGCCATCGCAGCCCCGTGAAATCGGTCCCGTCCCCATCTCGGTTGGCGCCGAGGTGGGGATGGGACTTACCGTGGGGGCGTGAAGCACACGGCGGGCGGCCTCCGATGAATCTCGACGACGGGCCAATGGATCCATTCCTCGGCGATCCGGACGATCCGGCCGCGCTGCTCGACGACCACGAGCCCGCCCAGCCGCTCAGCGAGGACGAGCGGGCCGACGTGCTGGCCGATCTGGCCGAACTCACCGAATTCCGCACCACGCTCGCCCCGCACGGCATCGAGGGCATCACCGTCGACTGCGGCGATTGCGGCGAGCAGCACTTCTTCGGCTGGGACCTGATGGCGGCCAATCTGCGGGCCCTGCTCGGCGAGGGCCGCACCCACGTCCACGAGCCGGCCTTCTCGCCGGACCAGGACGCCTACGTCAGCTGGGACTACGCCCGCGGGTACGCCGACGCGGTGCAGGCTCTGAGCAAGCGCCGCTAGCTGCCCGAAAGGGCAAGAATAGCCGGGCAAAAACCTCATATCGCGCATCTTCAATGGTGCGCGTCACTTTTGGTGTCCTCGATCTTTGAATGATCAGACGATCGCCACAGGGGACGGCGATCCGGGTTTCATTCGGGGAGTGCCAATGACCGAGTTGAGGCGGTTTCCCGCGCTCCGGCAGGGCGACTGGGATTGGCAGATGGTCGCCGCGTGCCGTGGTAGCGATACCGCGAACTTTTATCACCCGGAGAACGAACGCGGCCCGTCGCGGGTCCGGCGCGAAATGAAAGCGAAGGCCGTCTGCGCGGCCTGCCCGGTGATCGAGAGCTGCCTGCGCTGGGCGCTCGCCGCCCGCGAGCCCTACGGCGTGTGGGGCGGCCTGTCGGTCGAGGAGCGCGAAGCGCTGCTCACCAGCGCGAGCGCCTGACGCACCCCCTCCCCTAAAAGTTGTCCGCGCTTCCCGGCGCTATGACGCCGGGAAGCGCGGACAACTTTGCTTGTGGGGCCGTTCGGTTGTGCGGGCCGTTCGCGCGGGTTGGCCCCCTAGAACCCGGGGCCGTGGGAGTGGCCGTGGCCGTGACCGCCGTGGCTGTGCGAGTGGCCGTTGTGCTCGTGCTCGTCCTCGTCGATCGGCTTCTCGACCACCGCGCTCTGCGTGGTGAGGACGAGTGACGCCACCGAAGCCGCGTTGGCGAGCGCCGCCTTGGTGACCTTGACCGGGTCGACCACCCCGGCCGCGAGCAGATCGACGAACTCACCGGTGGCCGCGTCGAGACCGTGGTTCTCGGCAAGCTCGCGCACGTGCGCGACCACGACGTAGCCCTCGTGCCCGGCATTGCTGGCGATCCAGCGCAGTGGCTCGGACAGCCCGCTGCGCACGACGGCCACGCCGGTGGCCTCGTCGTCGGTGAGGCCGAGATCGCCGTCGAGGGCCGAAGCGGCGTGCACCAGGGCCGCGCCGCCGCCGGCGACGATGCCCTCTTCGATCGCGGCGCGAGTGGCCGAGATGGCGTCCTCGATGCGGTGCTTTCGCTCCTTCATCTCGACCTCGGTGGCCGCGCCGACCTTGATGACGCCGATGCCGCCGGACAGCTTGGCCAGCCGCTCCTGCAGCTTCTCGCGGTCCCAGTCGGAGTCGGTGTCCTCGATCTCGCGACGGATCTGCCCCACCCGGGCGTCGATCTCGTCCTGCGACGCCGCACCGTGCGTGACGGTGGTGGTGTCCTTGGTGACGACCACCCGCCCGGCCCGGCCGAGGACGTCGAGTCCGGCCTGGTCGAGCTTGAGGCCGACCTCGGGCGCGATGACCTGCGCACCGGTGACGACGGCGAGGTCCTGCAGGAACGCCTTGCGCCGGTCACCGAAGAACGGCGCCTTGACCGCGACCGCGACGAAGGTCTTGCGGATCGCGTTGACGACCAGGGTCGACAGCGCCTCGCCGTCGACGTCCTCGGCGATGACGACGAGCGACTTGCCGGACTCGGCCACCTTCTCGAGCACCGGCAGCAGGTCGGCCACCGACGAGATCTTCTGGGTGGTGATCAGCAGGTAGGGGTCGTCGAAGGTAGCCTCACCCGCTTCCGGGTCGGTCACGAAGTAGGGGCTGATGTAGCCCTTGTCGAACTGCATGCCCTCGGTGAACTCGAGCTCGGTCGTCATCGTCTGGGCTTCCTCGACGGTGATGACGCCGTCCTGGCCCACGTTGGTGAACGCCTCGCCGATCAGCGCGCCGATGGTGGCGTCCTGGGCCGAGATCGTCGCGACGTGCGCGATCTCCTGCTCGCCGTTGACCGGCTTGGCCGCCTCGTCGAGCGCCGCGTTGACCGCGATGACCGCCGCGTCGATGCCCCGCTTCAGGGACATCGGGTTGGCCCCGGCCGCAACGTTCTTCAGCCCGGCGTTGACGAGCGCCTGGGCCAGCACGGTGGCTGTGGTGGTGCCGTCGCCGGCGACGTCGTTGGTCTTCGTCGCAACCGACTTCGCCAGCTGGGCGCCGAGGTTCTCGTACGGGTCGTCGAGCTCGACCTCACGGGCGATCGTGACCCCGTCGTTGGTAATCGTGGGCGCGCCGAACTTCTTGTCGAGCACCACGTTGCGGCCCTTCGGGCCGAGGGTGACCTTGACCGCGTTGGCCAGCTTGTCGACGCCGCGCTCGAGTGCGCGGCGGGCGTCCTCGTCGAAACTGAGGATCTTCGCCATGGGTGTCCCTTCGTTGTGCAGGCACGACCGAAACGCCCCGGTCACGCAGCGCGTGCCGGGGCGGGACGGTGGTGCTTACTTCTCGATGATCGCGAGGACGTCGCGGGCGGAGAGGACGAGGTACTCCTCGCCGGCGTACTTGACCTCGGTGCCGCCGTACTTGCTGTAGAGGACGACGTCACCGACCGAGACGTCGAGCGGGACGCGGTTGCCCTTGTCGTCGATGCGGCCGGGGCCGACGGCGAGGACGGTGCCCTCTTGCGGCTTCTCCTTGGCGGTGTCGGGGATGACGATGCCCGAGGCAGTCGTGGTCTCAGCCTCGTTCGCCTGGACGACGATGCGGTCCTCGAGCGGCTTGATGCTGACCTTGGTGGCGGTCACGGTGTAACTCCCCTTCTCGGGTGTGAGGTTCTACGTGTGCGGGACCGGCTGCCGTCGCGGGGGTCAACCTCTCCCAGTTGGCACTCTAACGCGGTGAGTGCCAGCTGTCGACGGCGGGTCCCACCCACCCCTCCCCCAAGATGATCAACTCGCCCGCAGCCCGGCTGTGGGCGGGTTTCCGGCGAGTTGATCATCGGGAGAGGCGTGGGGTCAGGTGCCGGGGCGGACCAGGCCGGTTTCGTACGCGAGGACGACGGCCTGGACGCGGTTTCGCAGCTGCAGCTTCTGCAACAGGCACCTAGCCACGGATTTCCCTCCAGAGGTGATCAACTCGCCCGGAACCCGGCTGTAGCCGGGTTCCGGGCGAGTCGATCACCGAGGGTTTCGGATCAGCCGGCCCAGACCGGGCGCAGTTCCATGACGCCCCGGCTCGCGAACGGGTGCGCGGCCGCGACCTCGATCGCCTCGGCCATGTCCTTGCACTCGAGCAGGTCGAAGCCGGCCAGGATCTCCTTGGTCTCGAGGAACGGGCCGTCCGTGACCATGACCTGGCCCTTGCGCACCCGGACGGTGGCGGCCTCGCGCTCGTGGGCCAGCCGATCGCCGGCCAGCCGGACCCCTCGGCCTTCCATCGCCGTCACCCACTCCTCGACGTCACCCTCGGGCCCGGCGGGCGGCTCGACCGGCTCGGTGTCAACGCAAACGAACATCAGAAACTGCATTTCCTGCTCCTCGGGTCGGGGTTGCTCGAACATCATCCCGACGAGCTCACCGACCGCGCATCGACATTTCTGAAGGGTTCGTTTCGCACTTGCCCGGACGGGGCCCGCTCAGCCCAGCGGTAGCCGGCTCCAGAGCCGTCCCCCGTCAGACGTGGTCCAGATCGTGCGACCGCCGTCGGTGACGGCCCGGCCGACCGTCGACGACTCGAAGCCGAGGAAGCTGACCGGCCCGGTCGGCTGGATGAGCCGGGCCCACGAACGGCCGCCGTCGGTGCTGCGCAGCAGGCTGTCGCCGGCGGTCACCAGAACCGTGGTCGGGTCACCGGCGAGCTGATCCGCGCGCTGCGGCAACGCTCCGCGCGCAGTGAAGGTGGCGCCGTGGGTGGTCGAGGTCGCAACGAACTGGCGGTTCGGCGCCTGCCGGTTCGTGCAGAGGACGCTCACCCGACCGCCCGGCGCCGCGGCCAGCGCCGAGCTGTCGACCTCCGGCGCGGACTGCGGGCACGGCTCGCCGGCGGCCACCCAGTCGCGACCGTCGTCGGAGGACCGGTACAACGTCGACCGGCCGTTCGGCGCACCGCCGGCGCTGTGCCCCATGATCAGCAGGTAGGCGTCGGAGCCACCGCGGGCGAAGGCGAGACCGTAGACGGCGGGCTGGGCGCCGGCCGGGAAGCGCGCCGGCGTCCACGTCGAACTACCGATGGCAGCGGTCGCCGCCCGCACAGTGCACGGGCCAGGACATCCGGTTCCGTCCGACGTGATCCGGATGACGTTGTTGTCGAGCGTCTCGAGGAAAAGGGCACCGCCGGACTGCCGCTGCCACGCGCGGCCGCCGTCCGTGGTCATGAACAGGGCAGTCGGCCCGAAGGCGTAACCCACCGAATGGTCGGCGAAGCGGATCGACGTGACGCACGGATCGGCACAGCCACGCACGCCGGCGACGTTGAAGGCGGCCCCGGCCATGCTCTTCCAGGTGTGGCCGTTGGTGCTGCGCAGCAACGCGGTGCAGCGACCGGGCGCCCCGATGCAGTCGGCCGCGGCCAGCGCCCAGCCATCGTTCGCCCCGGCGAAGGTGAGATCGAGGATCTGCACGTTGTGCAGCGTGGACGTGTCCGGCGGCGACGTCGCCGCGGTCGGGGCCACGGCCGGTGCGGAACCGATGGCGGTGGGAGGGACCGTTGCCACGATCGACGGCGTCGACGACGGGCCGTGTGATCCGGCCGGCGGCGACGCCTGCGGGTGATAGCTCTCGATCCCGGCTACCGCGGCGACGACCCCGCCGACCGCGGCGGCGGCGACCAGCGGCAATGACCAGGTGCGCCAACCCCGGCGCGGTCGGCGCGCCGGCGAGCGCTCGACCGTGTCGATGATCCGCTCGGCCAGCAGGTCGCCGCGCGGCGCGATCCGGGCGTGCTCGGCCAGCGCGGCGCGCAGGGCGGCGGCGACCGGGTCAAGGTTCGGGTTGTCACTCATGGTGTCCTCCCCGCCGCGGGCGGGTGTTGGTCGGTCAGCTGCTCACGCAGCGCGGCGAGCCCGCGACTGATCAGGCTGCGGACGGTGCCCGCCCGGCAGCCCAGGGCGGCGGCCGACTCGTCGTCGGTGAGGTCCTCGAAGAAGCGCATCACCAGTGCCGCCCGCTGCCGGTCGGGCAGGTGGCGCAGACCGCTCCAGATCTGGTCGCGATCAGCCAGCTGGTCGACCGCGTCCCGCTCGTCGATGCGTTCGGGCACGTCCTCGTAGGCGTACTCGCGCCGCGACGCGCGCCGGCGCTGATTGATGAAGCCGTTCGCCATCGACCGGCGCACGTAGGCGAGCGGCACGTCCGCCGCAGCCACCCGGTCCCACTTGGGATAGAGCCGCACGAGCGTGTCCTGGACGAGTTCCTCGGCGTTCTGGGCGTTGCCGGTGAGCAGGTAGGCGGTGCGCAGCAGGGCCGGGGTGTGCTCGCGCACGAATCCCGCGAAGCCGACGTCCGTCCGCACCAGTACCTCCACCCCCAGTAGACAGCGCTGACCCTCGATCCGTTGCCCGATGGCCTGCGGGTTTTCCACAGCTGCGCCCGGACGGCAACGGCGCCGGTCCGATGTGTGGAATCTTGGCCGCGGTGGAGGCCACACTGGAAGCATGGGGAACGAGGCAGGCATGGTCGCGTTGGCCGAGAAACACGACGTGTGGACCTTCGACGACCTGCAGGCGGCATTGCCAGACACCGACGTCGATTTCCGGCGGTTCGAGATCGTCGACGGCGCGCTAATCGTGAGCCCGTCCGCCGCTCTGCGGCACGAGGTGGTGTGCTCGCGACTGCGCCGGGCCCTCGAGCGCGGTGGTGTTCCCGAGTACGAGTTCCTCGCGCAGATGGCGGTCGACCTGCACCCGTCCTACCTGGTACCCGACCTCCTCGTGGTCACGGCCCAGTTGGCGAGGACGGATCTCAACCTCGTGCCCGCAGCCGAGGCGCAGCTTGTGGTCGAGGTGGTGTCGCCGAGTTCGCAGACGACCGACCGGATCACCAAGCCGGCGCAGTACGCCGCGGCCGGCGTCGCCGTCTACCTCCGCGTCGAGACGGTGCCAGACGTGACCCTGACGTTGTACGAACTCGCGCCCGGGGCGTCCACCTACACCGACCGCGGCACCTGGGGCCCCGGCCAGGTCGTGCACCTCACCACGCCCTTCGCCGTCGACATCGCGCTCGACGAGATCACGCCCTGACGATCACGCCAGCTGGTCGTAGTGGGCGCGATCGCGCTTGAGCTTCCAGACCTTGCGGGTGCGCGTCGGGGTCGGCACACCCTTGGCCTGCAGGGTGCGCCACTGCGGGCGGTGCCAGGTGGTCACCGGGATCGACGGCACCACCTGCACGTACCGCGGCCGCTGGCTGGCCGGCAGCCTGCCGATCGCCTTGTCGAGGTCGGCCGTGCTGATCTCGGTGCCGGGCCGCAGGGTGGCCGCGGCCACGAGGACCTCACCCACTCGTTCGTGCACCCCGTAGGCGACGATCAGATCGATGCACGGGATCGTGCCGAGCGCGAAGCGGGCGCCCGACGGGATCACCGGGCCGTCGGCGGTGGACACCACTTCAGCCACCGGGCCGGCCAGCCACAGATCGCCGTGCTCGTCGCGCAGGAAGAGATCACCGGTCGACCGCCAGGCGTCCCCGCTCTCGAAGACGCCGCGCAAGACCGTCCCGGACATCGAGTCGGACGGGTTCACCCGGGCGAGCAAGAGACCCACCTCGTCGACGGTGCCCTCGCGGGCGAAGCCGCCGGCGGACAGCGCGAGCTTGTCGGCCTTGAGGTCGTAGGCTGCGACCCGTACCTCGGCCGTGCCCGGCAGCGGCTTGCCCATCGAACCGGGCGACCGGCCACTCAGGTTCGCCAGGATGGCTTCGCCCTCGGCCGAGGCATAGAACTCGAGGATCTTCGTCGACGGGAAGCGGTCGGCGGTGCGCCGCCAAAGATTGCGGGGCATCCCTGAGCCCATGAACATCTTGATCGGGTGGTGCTGCTCGGCCGGGTTCGGGTCGCCATTCACCACCGCCCGCAGGGACGTCCAGGTGTAGGAGACGTGCGTCGCGCCGTAACGGCGCACCTCGTCCCAGAAGGTCTCGGGATCGTCAGCGCTGGCCATCGCGAACCGGGCGCCGCCGGCCACCGCACCACCGATGCTCATGAGCAGCGCCGACGAGTGATGCACCGGCGTCACGCTGTAGACGGTGTCCCCGGGCTTCAGCGCGGCCGCGGTGGCCGTGCCGAGGGCCGACAGCGCCCACCGCCGGTTGGTGATCTGCAGCGCCTTGGTGCCGGTGCCCTCACCGGTGAACAGCACGAATGCGACGTCACCGGCGCGGTGCGGATTGGGCTGATACCAGTGCGGCAGCTCGACCTCGTCCGGATCGATGTGTTCCATGTCGATGACGTCCGGATGCTGCTTGCGCCACTGGCTGCGTTCGCTGACCTCGGGACCGCCGCCGCCGAGGACGGCCCAGGTCACGCCGTCGACCTGTTCGATCAGCTCGGTGTGCTCGGGATCGGAGATGATCCAGGTGACCCGGCTCAGCCCGCGCTCGCGGCCCAGGTCGCCGTCGGGCCGCAGCATGACCGCTGTCGCCCCCAGCCGGCTGAGCGCGGACACCACGGTGAAGGCGCTCGGCCGGGTGCTCATCAGCACCCCCACCCGGTCGCCGTGCCGCACGCCGATGCTGACCAGCCCCTTGACGACATTGTCGACGCGGCGCTTGACGTCGTCCCAGCGGTAGGCCCGGTCGCCGAAGAGGAACGCGACGTCCTTGGGTGCGCGCCGGGCCTGCTCGTCCATCAGCTGCCCGAGCGAGATGCGGCTACGCGGATCCAGCTGCTCGAGGCGGGCCAGCTTGGGCAACTGCACCGGCGCCTCGCGCACCACGCCGTTGACCAGCCGGGCCGCGCGGCGGGCCGAGGTCAGCACCACCCGTCCGGCCGCCAGACCGAGTTCGGTGGCCTGCGCGGCCGCCGACGCCGCGGTGCTGGGGCGCAGCTGCTTGCCCGGCTCGACGGCGTCGGCCGGCTCGATGGTGTCCGGCAGCTCGGCGTCGCCGCGCCGCCAGCGGATCCAGTCCGCCACGGACGGCCAGGTGAGCCGGCTCGCCGACGAGCCGACGACGAGGCCGAAGTGGCCGCCGGGCAGGGTCACCTCGTACACGTCGGCCCGGGGCGCGGCCCGCCGGATCGCGCGCACCGAGTCCGGGTGGCCGATGGTGTCGGTTGCGCCGACGAAGGTGAGGACCGGCAGGTCGATGTCGGCGAGGGTCACCAACCGGTCGTCGATGACGAAGCCGCCCTCGAGCATCCGGTTATGCGTGACGAACTGCTCGAGCAGCTCGGCGATCGCCGGGCCCGAGTACGCCGTCCAACCCGTCTCGTCGAGGAAGCGGCGCTGCCGCTCGCGCGGCAGCAGAGCGTCGCGGTTGTGCAGGGCCAGCAGGAACTGCACCCGGCCTTGCACCGATTTGGCCGGGCTGAGCATCTTGAAGCCGAGGCGGACCATCCAGCTGGGCAGGGCGACCCGGCGCAGCAGCCCGCTGTCGACCAGCTCGCCGGCCAGCCGGGCCACCACCTCGGGCGAGATCGGGATCGGCAGCGGGGCCGTGGTGTCGACCGGCGAGCCGAAGGTGACCAGCGAGTCGATGCCCTTCCCACGCCGGTAGGCCGCGGTTTGGTAGGAGAACATCCCGCCCTGCGAGTAACCGGCCAGCACGACCGACCGGCCGGTCGCCTCGTTCACCCGCTCGACGGCGTCGCTCACCGCCAGGACGTGGTCGGTCAGGTTGCGTTCGAGACCACCGGGCTCTCGGTCGGGATGCCCGAAGTCGACGACCCAGGCGTCGACGCCTGACTCGTGCAGCGCAGCCACGGCCGAGGTGCTGGGCGAGACGTCCCACACCTCGGTGGTCATCATCAGCGGCGGCACGAGCAGGATCGGGGTGCTGCCGGCTGGGGCGTCGTCGGCGAAGTAGTGCCGGAGCCGGTAGTTGGGCCGCTCGGCGACGACCGCGTACGGCGACTCCTCCTCGTCGGTCTCGAGGCCGCCGAATCGCATCACCTCGGCGACATTCCGCGCGGTGTGCGTGACCCGCTTGGCGTATCGCACGGCGGCGGCCGGGCCCAGCGCGGGGGCTTTCGAGGTCGGTTTATCCGGGGAGTTCACCACGAATGCACTGTGCTGCCCTTTGCCGCCGGTGGCAAGCTCAGCGATCCACCCGCTCGAACGGCCACACGTGCGGTGAACGCGCCACCAGTTCGACCGGTGGCGGCGGTGGTTCGGTACCGGTCGGGTCGATGACGACGATCCGCCCGTCCGCGCTGCGGTACACATCGGCCACCGCGGCGGCGTGCTCGAGCACCCAGGCCAGCAGGGCCTCGTCCGATCCGTCCGCAGCCCTGACCTCCCACATCACCGTCGTCACGACCTCACCCTTTCAGGCGCGGGCGAGCTGGGCCTGCTCGAGCTCGATCGTCGGCACCGCCGACAGGTCGAGCGGCGACGGTGTCGCCCCGTCCCGGACGAGCAGATCGCCGATCGCGGCGATCATGGCGCCGTTGTCTGTGCACAACCGCATCGGCGGGATGCGCAGCTCGATGCCGGCGCCGTCGCACCGCTCCTGCGCCAGCGCCCGGATGCGGCTGTTGGCCGCCACGCCGCCGACCACGACGAGGGTGTCGACGTCCTGCTGCCGGCACGCCCGGATCGCCTTGGCGGTGAGCACGTCGGCCACGGCCTCCTGGAAGCTCGCGGCGACGTCGTTGACCTCGGCGTCGGGGTGCTTCTCGACGTAGCGGGCCACCGCGGTCTTGAGTCCCGAGAACGAGAAGCCGAGTTCGGGATCGCTGCGGCCGGTCAGGGGGCGCGGGAACGCGATTGCGCTGCGATCGCCGTGCGCGGCGGCGCGGTCGATGGACGGCCCGCCCGGATAGGGCAGCCCGATCAGCCGGGCCACCTTGTCGAATGCCTCGCCGGCCGCGTCGTCGACGGTGTCCGACAGATGGACGATCGGCGCGCGGACGAGATCGCGCACGAACAGCAGCGAGGTGTGCCCGCCGGAGACGATCAGCGCCACCGAGCGTTCGGGCAGCGGGCCGTGCTCGAGGGTGTCGGCCGCGGCGTGGCCGGCCAGGTGATGGACGCCGTAGAGCGGGACATCCAGCGCGAGCGGCGTAGGCCTTGGCGGCGGCGACGCCGACGTGCAGCGCGGTGGCCAGCCCGGGCCCGGCCGTCACCGCGATCGCGCCGACGTCGGCCAGGCTCAGCTGCGCGTTGGCGAGGGCCGCATGGACCGTCGGCACCATCGCCTGCAAATGTGCGCGGGCGGCGATCTCGGGCACGACGCCGCCGAAGCGGGCGTGCTCGTCCATGCTCGAAGCCAGCGCATCACCCAACAGCACGCCGTCGCGCACGAAGCCCACGCCGGTCTCGTCGCACGATGTCTCGATCCCCATCACGATCGTCACGGCTGGCCCAGCCCCTTGCGCATGGTGACCGCGTCGACCCGGCCGCCGTCGTAGTAGCCGCGGCGCACGCCGATCTCGGCGAAGCCCCCGCTCGCGTACAGCCCGCGGGCGGCGCCGTTGTCGATCCGTACCTCGAGGAATGCTTCGGTGGCGCCGCGTCGGATCGCCTCGGCGAGCAGCACGTCGACCAGCAGCCGGGCGATGCCGGCGCGGCGGGCGGCCGGGACGACGCCGACGGTGAGGATGTCGGCGGTGTCGCCCACGACCATCACCCCGGCCCACCCGAGCAGGTCGCCGTCGGGGGTCTCGGCGGCGACGTAGTAGCGGTGCCGGGTGTCGGCCAGCTCGGCGCGGTAGCTGCTGCGCGTCCAGGCCTCGGTGCCGAACATGTCACGCTCGTAGGGCATCAAGGCGTCGATGTGGGCCGCGGTCATCGGCGCGACGGTCACCTCAGGCGTGGCCGCGCTGCGGCGGTCCGCGCGGCGTGTCGCGCCGCGGGGCGGCCACGCCTCGCCGGGCGTCGTCACTGGCTCACCGTCTTCGGGGCACCGGGGACGACGGCGTCCGGGCGGCGCAGATAGAGCGGCTGCAGCACCTCCGACGGCGCGCCGGTCTCGATCCGCTCGCGGGCCAGCTCCACCAGGGCGACCGGATCGGGGTAGCGCTCCGGACGCCGCGTCAGGCCCGGCCACAGCTGCTGGTACAGCTCGCCCCCGGCACCGGCCACGGCGCTGAGGCCGTCGAGGTCGAGGTCGGCCGGCCGGGCGACCGCGGGCTCGCTCATCCGGGCGCCGTGGGCGTAGCGGGCCCAGTAGACCTCGTGCCGGCGGGCGTCCGTGGCGACGAGGAGGGCGGCTTCGTCGGCGGCGGCCCGGCCGATCGCGTCGAGGGAGCAGACGCCGTAGACCGCGATACCGAGGGCGTCGGCCCAGGCCGCCGCCGTGACCAGGCCCACCCGCAGCCCGGTGTACGGCCCGGGCCCGGTGCCGCACACGACCGCGGTGACGGCGCCGGCCCCGATGCCGGCGTCGGCCAGGCAGTCGACGATCGACGGGGCGAGCAGCTCGCTGTGCCCGCGGGCGGCCAGGGTCGTCCGCTCGGCCGCCAGCACGACTTCGCCCGCGATCGTGACCACGGCGGCGGTCACGGCGGGCGACGAGGTGTCAACGGCGAGCACGAACACGAGGGATGAGCCTAGTTGCCGGGCCACCCGGACACCGCCGCCAGGCGCTCGGCCCAGTCGCCGCCCACCGGCGTGAGCGTGGCCGTCCGTTCCTCGGAATCGGCGGCATACTCGATCGCGATCTCCAGGCGGTCGTCGGCCAGCTGCTCGACCAGCCCGGCCCCCCACTCGACCACCGTCACCGCACTCTGCGCCTCGACGTCGAGATCGAGGTCGTCGACCTCGTCGAGCGAGCCGAGCCGGTAGGCGTCGACGTGCACCAGCGTGGGCCGGTCGGCCGCCCGTGCCGGATGCACCCGGGCGATCACGAACGTGGGCGACGCGATGCGTCCGTGGACGTCGAGGCCGGCGCCGATGCCCTGCACGAGCGCGGTCTTGCCGGCGCCGAGCGGGCCGCTGAGCACGACCAGATCGCCGGCGCGCAGTACCGCGGCCAGGCGCGCGCCCAGCGCTCGGGTGTCATCGACGTTCGGCAACCGGACGACGCGCGGCCCGAACGCACCGGGCCCGAACGCACCGGGGACGGACGGGCCGGCCGGGCGACCAGGCCCAGGTCGCGGTCCGAGGGTCATTCGCGATACACCCGCTGCACCCGCGGCCCGATCCGGGTGACGATCTCGTAGTGGATCGTGCCCGATCGGCGTCGGCCCAGTCCTGGGCGGTCGGCTCGCCGTCGTGACCCGGCCCGAACAGCACCACCGGATCGCCGGGCGCCACCGGAAGATCGCCCACGTCGACGACGATCTGGTCCATGCAGACCCGGCCGGCCACGGTGAAGCGCGCCCCGTTGACCCAGACCGGACCGACGTTGGACGCGTGCCGGGGCACCCCGTCGGCGTAGCCCAGCGGCACCAGCACCAGCGTGGTGGTCGCGCGCGGTCGTGTACTCGTGGCCGTACGAGACTCCCTCGCCGGCGCGGACCCGTTTCACGCCCGCGGCGCCGGCCCGCAGCGTCATCGCCGGGGTGAGCCCGTAGTCGCCCGGCGACCGGCGACAGGCCGTACACCGCGATGCCCGGCCGGACGAGATCGAAGTGGGCGTCCGGGCAGGGTGAGCGTGGCGGCCGAGTTCGCGAGATGCCGCAGCTGCGGTTCGACGCCGGCCCGCGCGGCGACGTCGAGCGCGTCGCGGAACGCCGCGATCTGCGCGATCGATGGTCGGGTGGCCGGGCTCGTCGGCGTAGGCGAAGTGCGACCACGACGCCGACCACGACGACCTCGCCGGCCGCCTGCGCCTTGGCCGACGGCGCCGACCAGCTCGGGCCAGTCGTCGACGTAGCTGACCGTTGCGGGAGAGCCCGGTGTCGATCTTCAGGTGGACGCGCGCCGTCGTGCCCGACTCGCGCACGGCCGCGAGACCGCGTCCAGCTGCCACTGGCTGCTGACCGAGAGGTCGATGCCGGCGGCGAGCGCCCGGCGCAACCGCTTCGGCCTCGTCCGGCGTCCACAGCCAGGACAGCAGCGGCACGGTGATGCCGGCCGCGCGCAGGGCGAGCGCCTCGTCGACGATCGCGGTGCCGAGCCAGGTGGCGCCACCGGCCAGCGCGGCCCGGGCCGACGGCACCAGTCCGTGCCCGTAGCCGTCGGCCTTGACCACGGCCATCACGCTCGGCCGCCGTGCCGGCCTTCAACGTCGCCACATTGCCCTGGATGGCGGTCAGGTCGACGACGGCCTCGGTTCGCAGCACCGCGCCATCCTCCCAAACGCGCCGGCGCCGGATTCGCGAGATAGTTGCGCGGTGGAATCGACGCCGCGACTCGGACATGCTGCGCTCGGGTGACGGCGCCGACGAGGTCACCAACATCGAGCTGTTCTTCGACCTGGTCTACGTCTTCGCCGTCACCCAGCTGTCGCACCTGCTGGTGACGCAACACTCCGCGGCGACGGCGCGATCCAGACGGCCGTGCTGCTCGCCATGGTCTGGCAGGTCTGGGTCTACACGACCTGGGCGGTGAACTACCTCGACCCGAACCGGCCCGCCGGCGCGCGCGATGCTGATCGCGCGTCATGCTCGGCAGCCTGGTCCTCGCCGCCGGCATCCCGCACGCCTTCGCCGACCGCGGCCTGCTTGTCGCCGCCACCTACGTCGCGATCCAGGCCGGCCGGGCCCTGTTCACGATCTGGGCGCTGCGCGGTGAGCGACTGCAGATCGTCTTCGTGCGGATCCTGCCGTGGACGGCCGTGAGCAGCACCGTCATGATCATCGGCGCGGTCGAGCACGGTCATGTGCGCGAAGCGCTGTGGGCGCTCGCGATCGCGATCGATCTCGTCGGCGCCGCCTTCGGCTTCTATGTCCCCGGTCTCGGCGGCTCGGCGACCACTGAATGGACGATCAGCGGCAGCCACTTCGCCGAGCGCTGCCAGGCCTTCGTCCTGATCGCGCTGGGCGAGTCGATCGTCGTCATCGGCGCGCTGCTGCGACGTGGAGCACCCGACCGGGCACGACATCGCGGCCTTCGGGGCGGCCTTCGCCGGCGCGGTCGGGCTGTGGTGGGTGTACTTCGACCGGGCGGCCGAGCCGACAGTGCACGGGTGATCGAGTCGTCGGCCGACCCGGGCCGGCTCGCCCGCAACGCCTTCCACTGGATCCATCCGTTGATCGTCGGCGGCATCATCGTCACCGCCGCCGCGGACGAGCGGGTGCTGCGACGATCCGCACCGCGCACGGCGATGTGGCGGCGGCCTGGCTCGTCCTGGGCGGCACGGCGCTGTTCCTCGGCGGCCACGCGCTGTTCAAGGCGGTGGTGTGGCGCAGCGTGTCGTGGCCGCGGGTGATCGCGGTCGGGGTGCTGGCGGGCATCGGCGTGCTCGCGCCGCACACCGCGGCCCTGACGCTCGGCGATCTGCGCGGTGGCGGTCGTGATCGGCGTCGCGATCACCGATCGCATCCTGCACCCGCAGGTGGTCAGCCGAGCGCGATCGTGTGCGAGCGCTGAACGCAGTGAGTGCAGGACGTCCACCGACGACGGCGGCCCGTACGTGGCGGCGAGCTGGCCGGCCACGCCGTGGACGAACGCACCGACCGCCGCGGCCTCGGGCGGGTCGAGTCCGCCGGCGAGCAACGAGCCGATCAGGCCGCTGAGGACGTCGCCGCTGCCGGCCGTGCCGAGCCACGGCGTGCCGGTGCGGTTGATCCAGGCCCGGCCGTCGGGTGCGGCCACGACCGTGGTCTCGCCCTTGAACAGGACGGTCGCCCCGAGCGTCGCGGCGGCAGCTCGGGCGCTGCCGAGCCGATCGGCGGTCGGCCCGTCGGCGATGCGGGCGAACTCGCGGTCGTGCGGCGTGAGGACGGTCGCGGCCGACCGCCCCCGCAGCAGTTCCGGGGCCGCGCCGAGCACGGTGATGGCATCGGCATCGACGATCACCGGGACGTCGGTGGACAGGACGTCGGCCAGCAGGCGCGCGGGCCGCATCGTCGGTGCCGATGCCCGGCCCGATCACCCACGCCTGCACCCGCAACTCCGACGGTGTCGCGCCTTCCTGCACGACGACCTCGGGGTAGCGGGCGCGGATCGCGTCGGCCGCCGTCCCGGCGTAGCGGACCATCCCGGCGCCGCCGCAGATCGCCGCGCCCGTCGCCAGCACGCCGGCGCCGGGGTAGGCCGCTGAACCCGCGACCACGCCGGTGACCCCGCGGGTGTACTTGTCGTCGGACGGGCCGGGCGTATGCAGCCGCGCCGCGACGTCGGCGGCTTCGAGCACGAACGCGTCGGCGGCGGGCAGGGTGGCGTCCAGCCCGATGTCGACGAAGCGCACCTCGCCGGTGCCCGTCGCCCCGGCGCCGACCAGCAGGCCGGTCTTCAGCGCGCCGAAGGTGACAGTGACGTCCGCGTGCACGGCGTCGCCTCGACCGCCCCGGTGTCGGCGTCTACGCCCGGACGGCGATGTCGACGGCGACCGTGAGGTGCTCGCGCGCTGCGGCGGCCAGCGCGGCCGCGGCGGCGCGCAGACCGCCGTGGCCGCCGATGCCGACGATCCCGTCGATCACGAGATCGGCACCGGCCAGCCGGCTCGGCGTCGGCGGCGACGACCCGTCCACCCGCGCGCAGCAGCGCGGCCAGCCCGGCCGCGTGCGCCCGGTCGGGATCGAGCAGCAGGGCCCGGACCGCCGCGCCACGCCGGGCGAGCGCGGCGCCGGCGTAGAGCGCGTCGCCGCCGTTGTTGCCGGCCCCGACGAGCAGCGCGACGCGCGGCCGTAGACCCGGCCGAGCAGCGCGGCGCACTCGACCGCGAGGCCGGTCGCGGCGCGGGCCATCAGCGCGCCTTCGGGCAGTCGCGCCATCAGCGCGTCCTCGGCGGCGCGGATCTCGTCGACCCGGTAGACCCCTCGCACGCCCTCAGCCTGCCCGATTCTCCCGGTTGACTGGTGCGTTATCCGCTGACTGGCGCGAAATTTCGCACCAGTCAGCCGATAACGCGCCAGTCAGCTGAAGTCAGGCTCGGCGATCACGGTGGCGGCGGCGATGCCGCCGTCGTGCGACAGCGAGATGTGGAACCGGGCCACCCCGAGCGAGTCGGCGCGGGCCAGCACCGTCCCGGTGACCACCAGCGACGGACGACCGGCGTCGTCGACGAGCACCTCGGCGTCGGTCCAGGCCATCCCGCCGCCGGCGCCGAGCGACTTGGCCAGTGCCTCCTTCGCTGCGAACCGGGCGGCCAGCGACTCGGCCGAGCGGGCGGCCCCGGCCGCGGTGATCTGCTCGGCCGCGGTGAACAGCCGCGTCGGCCAGCGACGGCGTGCGGGCGAGCGACTCGGCGAAGCGGGCTCACCGGCACGACGTCGATGCCGACGCCGACGATCATGTCAGGCCGTCGGGGACGCGGTGGGCGCGGGCTCGCCCGGAGCGGGGGCGTAGTCGGACAGGTGGCCGGGGAACGCCGACTTGCCCGGGTTGAGGTACGCGAACGCGTTGTTGACGGCGGTGGCCACCTCGCCGAAGCCGGTGGCGATCAGCTTCACCTTGCCGTCGTAGTCGACGATGTCGCCGGCGGCGTAGATGCCCGGCACCGTACGTGGCGCCCTTCGTGTCGACCATGATCTGCCGCTTCTGGATGTCGATGCCCCACTCCATCAGCGGACCGAGGTTGGCGGTGAAGCCGAGCGCGGCGACCAGCTTGTCGCAGGCCAGCGTGACCGGTTCGTCCTGCGCCCTTCACCGTGACGTCGACCTCGGTGATGTCCGGGTCGCCCCGCACCGCCGGAGACCTGCGCGTCGGTGAGGATGCGGACCGAGGACGACTTCAACAGCTCGACCGAGTGCTGGTGTGCCCGGAACTCGTCGCGGCGGTGCACGATCGCCACCGACTTGCCGATCGGTTCGAGCATCAGCGCCCAGTCGAGCGCCGAGTCGCCGCCGCCGACCACGACGATGTCCTGCCCGGCGTACACCGACGGCTCGGGGACGAAGTGCACGAGCCCGCGGTTGAGGTACTCGCCGCCGGTCGGCAGCGGTCGTGGCGTGAAGGTGCCGATGCCGCCGGTGATGACGATCGCGCGGGCATCGATGCGGTGACCGGTGGACGTCGTCACCGCGAAGCCGCCCTCGCCGCGCTCGAGCCCGACGGCCTGGTGTCCGAGCATGTAGTGCGGGTTGAACGGCGCGGCCTGGGCCACCAGCTGGTCGACGAGGTCGCGGCCCTTGATGGCCGGGAACCCCGCGACGTCGAAGATCGCCTTCTCCGGATACATCGCGGTGATCTGGCCGCCCGGCCTCCTCGAGCGAATCGAGGACCGCGGTGGACAGCAGCCGTACTCCGGCGTAGTAGGCACCGAACAGGCCTACCGGCCCGGCGCCGACGATCAGTACGTCGACCGACTTCGTGGTGGAGCACGACCGGAGCCTACCTACTCGACAGTGACCGACTTCGCCAGGTTCCGCGGCTTGTCGACGTCGTATCCGCGCGCCTGCGCGATCTCGGCCGCTAGCACCTGCAGCGGCACCGTCGTCACGAACGGCGACAGCAGCGTCGGCACGGTGGGCACTTCGATGTAGTGCGCGGCCAGGTCGCGGGCGGCCGAGTCGTCCTCCTCGCCGATCACGATGGTGCGCGCGCCCCGCGCCTTGATCTCGGCGACATTGGACAGCATCTTCTGGTGCAGCACCGGACGCCCGCTGGCCGACGGCATGATGACGACGACCGGCAGCCCGTCCTCGATCAGGGCGATCGGTCCGTGCTTGAGCTCGCCGGCCGGGAAGCCCTCGGCGTGCATGTAGGCGAGTTCCTTGAGCTTGAGCGCACCCTCGAGGGCCACCGGATAGCCGACGTGGCGGCCGATGAACAGAACCGCCTTGGCGTCGGCGATGTCCCGAGCCAGTTCGCGTACCGGCTCGACGGTGGTCAGCACCTGCGCGATGGCGTCCGGCACCGAGCAGAGCGTCTCGTACTCGCGGATGATCTCGTCGCCGTACTTGGTGCCGCGGGCCTGGGCCAGCGCCAATCCGACCAGCTCGACCGCCGCGACCTGCGCGAGGAACGTCTTGGTGGCCGCGACCCCGATCTCGGGCCCGGCGTGCGTGTAGAGAACGGCGTCCGACTCGCGCGGGATCTGGGCGCCGTTGGTATTGCAGATCGCGAGCACCCGCGCCCGCTGCTCGCTGGCGTGCCGGACGGCCTCGAGCGTGTCGGCGGTCTCGCCCGACTGGCTGATCGGGACGACGAGCGTCTGACGGTCGAGCACCGGCTCGCGGTAGCGGAACTCCGAGGCCATCTCGACCTCGACCGACACGCGGGTCCAGTGCTCGATCGCCTGCTTGCCGATCATCCCGGAGTGATACGCGGTGCCGCAGGCGACGATGAAGACCTTCTCGATGTCGCGCAGCTCCTGGACGTCCAGTCGCTGTTCGTCGAGCACGATCTGCCCGCCGACCAGGTGGCCCCGCAGCGTGTCGGCCACCGCACTGGGCTGCTCGGCGATCTCCTTGAGCATGAAGTAGTCGTAGCCGCCCTTCTCGGCGGCGGTGAGATCCCAATCGATGTGGAACGGCGTGCCCTCGGCCGGCGAGCCGTCGAAGTGGGTGATCGTGTAGCCGTCGCGGGTGATCTCGACGACCTGGTTCTGCCCGAGCTCGATGGCCTCGCGGGTGAATTCGATGAACGCGGCGACGTCACTGCCGAGGAATGTCTCGCCGTCGCCGACCCCGAGCACCAGTGGCGAGTTGCGCCGCGCCGCCACCACCACGTCGGGCTGCTGCGCGTCGAGGAGCACGAGCGTGAACGCACCCTGCAGCCGGAGGCAGACCGCCCGCACCGAGTCGGCGAGCGAGCCGCCGGTCGCGGCGAGGTGCGCCGCCACGAGGTGCGCGACCGTCTCGGTGTCGGTCTCGCTCACGAGCTCTACGCCGGCCTGCTCGAGCTCGGCGCGCAACTCGGCGAAGTTCTCGATGATCCCGTTGTGGACGACGGCGATGCGGCCGTCGGCACTGCGGTGCGGGTGGGCGTTGCGATCGTTCGGCGCGCCGTGCGTGGCCCAGCGGGTGTGACCCATCCCGGTGCTGCCGGTGATCGTGCGGGTGGCGAGTTCGCCGGCGAGGTGCTTCTCGAGGTTCTCGAGCTTGCCGGCCTTCTTGGCGATCTGCAGCTCGCCGCGGTCGATCACCGCGACGCCCGCGGAGTCGTAACCGCGGTACTCGAGGCGGCGCAGGCCCTCGACGACGACGTCGAGCGCGGGCCGTGGTCCGACGTAGCCGACGATGCCGCACATGGGGGTAAGACTACGGGGCGGGGTCGCGGCGCTCGTGGTTACGGCGCGGTCGGGACGCTGGTTGGGGTGCCCGTCGTGCCGGTGCTCGGCGACGAGGTGGACGGCCGCGTCGTCGGGGTGGCCGTCTGCGTGACGGCTGGGGCCGTCTGGGTGACGGTGGGCGTCGTGATGACCACCGACGGGGTCACCGTCTTCGTGACCGTCGGGGACGCCCCGCCGCCGGTGCCGGTGCCCGTGCCGCTCGTCCCGAACACGCTGGTACCCGTTCCGGCGTCACCCCGGACGATGTCGGCCAGCGGGCGGCCCGCGACGACCTCGACCCCGGTGACGACGGCGAGCACGGCGACGAATACCGAGATCGCGCCGATCGCCACGCCGCGCCACCGGTTGGGTTCGCTGCGCGCCGGGCGTGGGCGGGCAGTCGGCACCACCGGCGGGCGCGCCCCATCGATCACGTTTTCCTGCCGAGGGGCCACTGGCGGCGCCACGCAGCGTCCCTGGGGCAGGAAATCCCGATCGGGATCGGAGGGGCGACGGGGCGGTACGACCACCCGGACGCGGTCGCGGGTCGAGCGCAGCGAGTGGCCGTAGACGGCGTTGCCCACCGCGCTCACCACGCTGGCCAGCGCCGCGCCGATGACGGTGCCGGACACGCCCAGGTACGACGCCGCGATGGTCGCGGTGATGGCGGCGAGGGCGGTCGCGACGAGCTGCGTCACCGAGAGTTCGAGGCGCGGCCAGCGCCGGCGGCGCGGGATGGGCGCCGTCGGGTGGTCGAGGGTCGCCGGGTTCGGCTCGGGAGCATTCGTCTTGGTGGAAGTCATCGCCTTCGAGTGTGACCGCGCCGGAAGCGTTTCCGGTAGTTCGGCTTACGCCCCTCTAAGAACGATCCGGGCGACTGTGACGCGGCTCTCCCGGCCTCGCCCATGCTCAGCGGTGCCATAACGTGCAGGCATGTCCGAGGAATCCGACCGGCATGCCTGGGAGCGGCCGGGCGCCCACGAGGTGGCCCCGGGCGTGCACCGCATCCCGCTGCCGTTGCCCGGCGACAGCCTCAAGGCCGTCAACATCTACGCGATCAGCGACGGCGAGCAGGTGGTGCTCGTCGACGGCGGGTGGGCGCTGGACGAGTCCGAACAGCTGCTGGGCCGCAGCCTGGCCACGATCGGCTACGGCCTCGGCGACGTGCGCGAGTTCCTCGTCACGCACCTGCACCGCGACCACTACACGCAGGCCGTCTCGCTGCGCCGCCATCACGGCGGATCAGTCGCCGTCGGCGCCGGCGAGCAGGCCTGCCTCGAAGCGATCCGGACGATCCAGGTGCACCCCGACGTCGCTCGCCTGCACGAGGCCGGCGCACTCGAGTTGTCGAAGATGCTGGCCGAGTGGAAGGGCGAGCACGACCTGCTGAACTGGGAGGATCCCGACCGCTGGCTCGCTGACGGCGTCGACCTGACCCTCAACACGCGCACACTGCGGGTGATCGCCACGCCGGGGCATACGCGGGGGCACGTGGTGTTCCACGACACTGCGTCACAGGCGCTGTTCGCCGGCGACCACGTGCTGCCGCACATCACGCCCTCGATCGGCGTCGAACTGAACCGGCCGCCGTCGCCGCTGCGCGACTACCTGACCTCGCTCGAACTGATCCGCGCGCTGCCCGACGCCCGGCTGCTGCCCGCGCACGGTCCGGTGACCGACTCGGTCCACGACCGCATCGACGAACTGCTCGCGCATCACGAGCAGCGGCTCGACGCCACCGTCCAAGCCGTCGGCCAGGGTGCGCACACCGCGTTCGAGGTGGCCGGGGCACTGACCTGGACGCGCCGCCAGCACAAGCTGGTCGACCTCGATCTGTTCAACACCATCCTCGCGATCCACGAGACGATGGCCCACCTGCGGGTGCTCGTCGAACGCGGCGCGCTCACCGAATCCACGCTGGACGGCATCGCCCACTTCTCCTGACCCGCCCACCCCCCTCACAGTTGTCCTCGCTTCCCGTCGGGAAGCACGGACAACTCGACAGGGGTGGGTCGGTGCGTGCGTGGATCAGGGGGTGGGGCCGGGGGAGCCGATCGCGCCCACTGCGCCGCCCGAGGTCGGCGGTGGGCTGACCGGGGCGCTCGAACTCGCCGTGGTCGAGGGCGCCGTGGAGGTGGTCGTCTGAGCGGCCGTGGTCCGCGCGGCGGCGGTGGTCCGGGCCGCGCTCGTGTGCTTGGCCGCCTTGGTGTGACTCGACTTCGTGGCGGTCGTGCCGTGCACGTCGGCGGCCTGCGACACCCGGGCGTGGTGCGAGGCCGACGTCGAATGTCCGGGAGAATCGGACGGGATCGCCGGCGTGCCCGCCGGCGCGTGGGTGGTGCCACCGAGCAGCAGATATCCACCACCGATCACCAGCGCGGCGAAGGCGGCCGCGGCCAGAAGCAACAGCCCACCGCGATGCGAGCGGTGCGGTTCGGGCTCGTCATCGACGGCGGCGACCGGCCGGGCGACAGGCGGCGGCGGGCCTAGCGGACCAGCGGCCACCGCCGGTCCCGCTGCGGATACGGGCAGCGCCGCCGAGACCGGCAGCGCCGCCGAGACCGGCAGCGCATCGGTCACCGCAGCCGCCAGGCCAGTGGCACCTGTGGCCGCGACCAGCGGAGCCGCCGCCACGGGAACAACGGCGGCCGCTCCCGGCGGGCTCAGCACCGGGTTCGCGGCCGGCGCGACGCCGTCCCGCAGGCTGCCCGCCACCTCGGCCGCCGTCGGCCGGTCGTTCGGATCCGGCTGCGTCATCGCCGCCAGCAGCTCCGGCCACGGCGTCGGCAGGTGGGCCGGGATGGTCGGGGACGAGTTCAGCCGGGCCGCGAGCGCTTCGTGGATCGGGCCGTCGAAGCAGCGCACGCCGGTGAGCGCCTCGATGAGCAGCAGGCCCAGGGCGTAGACGTCGGCCGGCGGCCCGACATCGGCGCCGCGCGCCTGCTCGGGCGCCACGTAGGACGCGGTGCCCAGCGTGAGGTCGGCCGCGGTCATCCGGGCGCTGCCGATCATCCGGACGATCCCGAAGTCCGACAATCGCGCCCGGACCATGCCCGGCACCGTCAGCCCCTCGTCGATCCCCAGCAGGATGTTCGCCGGCTTGACGTCGCGGTGCACCAGGCCGCGCGCGTGGACGTAGGCCAGCGCATCGGCGATCTGCGCCCCGATCTCGCGCGCCTCGTTCTCGGGCAGCGGACCCTCGCGCAGCCGGGCCGACAGGTCGGGACCCTCGACCAGCTCGAGGACCAGGTAGGCCGGCCCGTCGCCGGCGACCGATCCGTCGAACAGCGTGATCAGGTTGGGGTGGCTCAGTCTGGCGAGGGCCTGCAGCTCCATCTCGCGTCGCACCTCGCCGTTGGTGTCGGCGTCGTCGCCGACCACGCTGCGGAAGACCTTGACCGCGACGTCGCGGTCGAGCAGGTCGTCGTGCGCGCGGAACACCTCGGCCATGCCGCCGCGGCCGAGCCGATCGAGCACCCGGTACCGCCCGCCGATCACCCAGCTCGATCCGTCGGGTCCCTGGGCCTGGAGCGGCTGGGTGTGGGGATCGACCTGCTCGCCCACGTCCAGTACTCCCTGTCGAACAGGCGGCAGGACTCCGCTGCCGCGGTTCTGAAAGGGGTACCCGGCTGGCTCCGGCGATAACCGCGAACGGGCGGGCCGGTCAGGCCTCGGCCACGACCCGGGCCAGGCGATTGGCGATCGCGTCGGCCTGTTCCTGGGTGCCGGCCTCGACCATCACCCGGACGAGCTGCTCGGTACCCGACGGGCGCAGCAGCACCCGTCCGGAATCGCCGAGCGCGGCCTCGGCCTCGGCGACGGCGACGGCGACGTCGGCCGATCCGGCCACCGCGTCGCGGTCGGTCACCCGGACGTTGACGAGGGTCTGCGGCAGCCGCTGCACGACGGCGGCCAGGTCGGCCAGACGCGCCCGGGTGGTGGCCATCCGGGCCATCACGTGCAACGCGGTCAGCAGGCCGTCGCCGGTGGTGGCGGCGTCGGCGAAGACGAGGTGTCCGCTCTGCTCGCCACCGAGACTCAGCTCCTTGGCCCGCAGTGCCTCGAGCACGTAGCGATCGCCCACCGCCGTGGTCAGCACCTCGATGCCGGCGCCGCGCATGGCCCGGTGGAATCCGAGATTGCTCATGACGGTGGCGACGACGGTGTCGTTGCGCAGCGCCCCGCCCTCACGCAGGGCCAGGGCGCAGATCGCGAGCAGCTGGTCGCCGTCGACGACGGCCCCGCTGGCATCGACGGCCAGGCACCGATCGGCGTCGCCGTCGTGGGCGATGCCGAGGTGGGCGCCGGTGCGCCGCACGGCCTGGATGAGCCCGTCCAGATGGGTCGAGCCGACCCCCTCGTTGATGTTCAGCCCGTCCGGCGCCGCGGCGATGGTGGTGACCTGCGCGCCGGCGCCGCGGTAGACCTCGGGCGCAACGGTCGAGGCGGCCCCGTTGGCGCAGTCGACCACGACGTGCACGCCGTCGAGGCGGGTCGGCTGGGCGTTGAGCAGGTGGGCGCCGTAGCGCTCGAGAGCATCGTCGGCCGCGCGTAGCCGGCCGATCGCGGCCCCGGTGGGACGCCGGTTCGAGCCTGCGGCGACGGCCGCCTCGATCTCGTCCTCGATGTCGTCGGGCAGCTTGTGGCCGCCGCCGCCGAACAGCTTGATGCCGTTGTCGGGCATCGCGTTGTGCGAGGCCGACAGCACGACGCCGAGATCGGCGCCGTAGGACGCGGTGAGGTACGCGACGGCTGGGGTGGGCACGATGCCGACCAGCAGCACGTCGGCGCCGGCCGAGGTGAGACCGGCGACGACCGCGGCTTCGAGCATCTCGCCGCTCGCGCGCGGATCGCGTCCCACCACCGCGAGCGGCCGGTGCGAAGCGTCGTGCGCGACGAGAACCCGCGCTGCGGCACCGGCGACGGCCAGTGCGAGCTCGGGGGTGAGCTCGGCGTTCGCGAGGCCGCGAACGCCGTCCGTACCGAACAGCGAACCCACGAGGGGGCTAGCGCTTCGAGTACTGCGGAGCCTTGCGGGCCTTCTTCAGGCCGTACTTCTTGCGCTCCTTGGCCCGCGGGTCACGGGTGAGGAAGCCGGCCTTCTTCAGCGCGGGACGGTCGTCGGGCTCGAGGCCGATGAGGGCCCGCGAGATGGCCAGGCGCAGTGCGCCGGCCTGGCCGGTGACGCCGCCACCGGACAGCGAGGCGATGACGTCGTACTGGTCGACCTTCTCGAGCGTGACGAAGGGTTCCTTGATCAGCTGCTGGTGCAGCTTGTTCGGGAAGTAGCCGTCCAGGGTGCGGCCGTTGAGCTTGAACTCACCGGTGCCCGGGACGAGACGGACGCGGACGATGGCCTGCTTGCGGCGGCCGACGACGGGGGCGGGAGTGGTCACTGCGACACCTGCTTGATCTCGAACGGCTGCGGCTTCTGGGCCGCATGCGGATGGTCGGGGCCGGCGTAGACCTTCAGCTTCTTCAGCTGGGCCCGGCCGAGCGTGTTCTTCGGGAGCATGCCGCGGACGGCGAGCTCGATGACGCGCTCGGGTTTGGACTCGAGCATCTCGCCGACGGTGCGCTTGGACAGACCACCCGGGTAGCCGGAGTGGCGGTAGCGGAACTCGTCGCGCTTGGCGCCGGTGACGGCGACCTTCGCCGCGTTGACGACGATGACGAAGTCACCGGTGTCGACGTGCAGGGCGAACTGCGGCTTGTGCTTGCCGCGCAGGAGTTTGGCGGCCTGGCTGGCCAGCCGGCCGAGCACGATGTCGTTGGCGTCGATGACGTACCAGGAACGCTCGACCTCGCCCGGCTTCGGGGAGTAAGTAGACACTCTTCAGCTCTCTCGTTCGGTCTTCACGCGGACTCGGGCCCGGGGCGAACGCTCAGCGTTCTCGTCTGGGTCCGTTGCGCCCCCACGGTCATCTCCGGTCCGAAGACCGGCTGTACCCCGGGGCATGGCCGGGACGTGCGAAGGTGTCGCACGCCAACGCGCCACTCTACCGGCCCGGTCGGTGGCGGTCCAAATCCGTGGACGGGGACGGGCGGCCACCGGCCGGACCGCGTTTAATGGTTGCGATCACGCGTGACAGGAGTCTGGTGGCAGCGAAGAAGCGCAGGAAAACGCCTCGTCTGGCCGGCGAGCGCGCCATTGCGCTGCTCGAACACACCGGCTGGGTCCCGTTCGCGTGCGCCATCGCCGCGCTGATGCTGATCGCCGTCGCCGGCATCACCTGGGTGACCTCGCCGTACTGGGGCAACAACAACGTGCAGGCCCACGCCCGCAATGTCGGCGTCGTGCCCACGGCGCCGGCCCAGGTCGGGGGGCACGGCGCCCGCCCGGTCGCCGACATCGTCTCGCCGAACCGCATCGAGATCCCGAAGATCCACGCGAACGCCCCGATCGTCCCCGTCGGCACCACGGCCGACCGGGAGCTGGAGATTCCGCTGAACCCGATGACTGTGGGTTGGTGGCACTTCGGCGCCAAGCCCGGGGCGAGCACCGGTACGGCCATCCTCGCCGGGCACATCAACTACGCCGGCGTCACTGGCTCGCTGGCCGCGATCGGGAAGCTCAATCCGGGCGACGCGGTGTACGTGTTCGGCAAGCAGAACGCCGACGCCAAGCACGAGGTCAAGTTCCGGGTGACCGGCGTGCGGACCTATCACAAGACCCGGCTGCCCTATCAGTCGATCTTCGACCAGAAGAGCGTCGGCCGGATCGCGATCGTCACCTGCGGCGGCCCGTTCGACGCCTCGACCGGCAACTACCTGGACAACATCGTCGTCTTCGCCGTTCCGGACACCGGCCAGACGGCGCCCAGCACCGCGCCCACCGGGCTGCCGGGCATCCCGGGGCTCAGCACCGCGCAGCCGTCCCCGAGCGACAGCCCCAGCTGAGCGACAGCTAGCGCGCCCGAACGACCCGCGTCTCGTCGAACACCGGCTCGCCCGACTCGTACACCCGGCCGTCGGCGCCGAAGACCAGGTAGCGGTCGAACGAGCGCGCGAACCACCGGTCGTGGGTCACCGCCAGGACCGTCCCGTCGAACGAGTCCAGCGCCTCCTCGAGCGCCTCGGCGCTGATCACGTCGAGGTTGTCCGTCGGCTCGTCGAGCAGCAGCAGCGTCGCGCCGGACAGCTCGAGCAACAGGATCTGGAACCGCGCTTGCTGCCCGCCGGACAGCGTCCCGAAACGCTGCTCGGCCTGCTCACCCAGGCCGTAGCGGCGCAGGGCCGAGATCGCGCGGCCCCGATCGACGCCGGCGCGGTCGACGTCGCCGTCCCAGAGCAGCTCGAGCAGGGTGCGTTGCGTCCACGTCGGGTGGCTGTGGGTCTGGGCGAACAGGCCGGGCACGACCCGCGCGCCCAGCTTCCACTCGCCGGTGTGGGCCACGGCGTCGCCGCCGAGCAGCCGCAGGAAGTGCGACTTGCCGGCGCCGTTCGCGCCGAGCACGCCGACCCGCTCGCCGTAGAAGATCTCGACGTCGAACGGCTGCATCAGCCCGGACAGTTCCAGCGCCTTGCCGGTGATCGCGCGGACGCCGGTGCGCCCGCCGCGCAGGCGCATGGTGACGCGCTCGTCCTCGGGCTTGTCCGGCGGCGGGCCGGCCGCTTCGAAGCGTTCGAGCCGACGGGCCATGACGCGGTACTTCTGCGCCATCACCTCGCTCACCTTGGCCTGTTGCTGCAGCGTGCGAACGAGGTCCTTGAGCCGGGTGTGTTCCTCTTCCCATCGGCGGCGCAGCTCGGCCATCCGCTCGTGCCGGTGGGTGCGGGCCTCGTGATACGACGCGAAGCCGCCGCCGTGCACCCAGGTCGTGCCGCCCTCGACGGTAATGATGCGATCGGCGACCACGGCCAGCAGCTCGCGGTCGTGGCTGACGAACAGCACGGTCTTGGTGGTCTCGCGCAGCCGCTGCTCTAGCCAGCGCTTGCCGGGCACGTCCAGGTAGTTGTCCGGCTCGTCGAGCAGCAGCACCTCATCGCGCCCGCGCAGCAACAGCTCGAGGGCCAGCCGCTTCTGCTCGCCGCCGGACAGCGTCGACAGCTCGCGGTACTTGCAGTTCTCGTAGGCGACGCCCATGGCCGCGACCGTCACCGTGTCCCAGAGCACCTCGGCGTCGTAGCCACCGGCGTCACCCCAGTCGGCGATGGCGTGGGCGTAGTCCAGCTGGGCCGCCTCGTCGTCGCGGTCCATCAGCACGAGTTCGGCGCCTTGCAGGGCGGCCCAGGCCGTCTTCAGTTGCGGCGCGGACAGCTGGACGAGGAAGTCCTGGACGGACGTGGTGTCGCGCACCGAGCCGATGAACTGCCGCATCACACCCACCCCGCCGCTGCGGGTGACGGTGCCGGTCTGCGGTGTCTCGTCGCCGGCGATCAGGCGCAACAGCGTCGTCTTGCCGGTGCCGTTGGCGCCGACCAGGGCAGTCTTGGCGCCGTCGCCCACCCGGAACGCCGCGCCGGCCAGCAGCACCCGCCCGTCGGCCAGGATGTGGCTGATCCCGGCGACCTCGACGTAACCCATGGGCGCCAGTCTCCGCGATCGGCGATTCCCGCGCGACCGCCTTATGCCCTCGTGGGCGAAGATGGACACATGTCACTCGACGAGCTGACGGCAGCGCTGCCGCCGGACACGGTGCTGACGGACCCCGACATCCTCGCCACCTACCGACAGGACTGGGCCCGCGATCCCGACGCCGGGACGCCGCTGGCGGTCGTCCGGGTCAACTCCACCGCCGACGTGCAGGCAGTCCTGCGCTGGGCCACCGCGCACCAGGTGCCAGTGGTGCCGCGCGGAGCCGGCTCGAGCCTGTCCGGCGGCTCGACGGCGGTCGACGGTGGCATCACGCTCAGCACCGAACGCATGCGCACGATCGAGATCGATCCGATCACCCGGGTGGCCGTGACCCAGCCCGGGGCCTTCAACGCCGAGGTCAAGGCGGCCGCGGCCGAGCACGGCCTCTGGTATCCGCCCGACCCGTCCTCGTTCGAGATCTGTTCGATCGGCGGCAACGCCGCGACCAACGCCGGCGGGCTGTGTTGCGTCAAGTACGGCGTGACCACCGACTACGTGCTGGGCATGCAGGTGGTGCTCGCCGACGGTACGGCGGTGCGCCTGGGCGGTCCGCGCTTGAAGGACGTCGCCGGCCTCTCGTTGGTGAAGCTCTTCGTCGGCTCGGAAGGCACGCTCGGCGTGATCACCGAGTTGACGTTGCGGCTGCTGCCGGCGCCGCCGCCCGCGTGCACGCTGGTCGCGACGTTCGCCTCGATCGAGGCCGCGGCCGACGCCGTCGTCGCCATCACCGCCGGGCTGCGGCCCTCGATGCTGGAACTCATGGACAACGGCAGCATCAACGCCGTCGAGGATCTCGTGAAGATGGGCCTCGACCGCACGGCCGGGGCGCTGCTGCTCGCCCGCTCCGACGCACCGGGCAGTGCGGCCGCCCTCGAGATCGAGCAGATCAGTCAGGCCTGCACGGCCAACGGCGCCGCCGACGTGTTCACGACGTCCGACCCGGACGAGGGCGAGGCGTTCGCGGCCGCGCGGCGGGCGGCGTTCCCGGCGATGGAGCGGCTCGGCACGTTGCTGCTCGAGGACGTCGGCGTGCCGGTACCCGCGCTGCCCGCACTCGTGCACGGCATCCGCGCGATCGCGACGGCCCGCGACACCCGCATCGTGGTGGTCGCCCACGCCGGCGACGGCAACACCCATCCGATCATCGCCTACCCGCCCGGCGACCCGGCCGCGGAGCAACGGGCCCGGCAGGCCTTCGGTGAGGTCATGGATCTGGCCATCAGCCTCGGCGGCACGATCACCGGCGAGCATGGGGTCGGCCGGCTCAAGGCCGCGTGGCTGCCCAACCAGCTCGGGCCCGAGGTGATGGCACTGACCCGGCGGATCAAGGATGCCCTCGACCCGGACGGCATCCTCAACCCCGGCGTCATCCTCGGCAAGTAGGTCGGGCCGGGCATACTGCTCGCCGTGACCACCACCGTGCTGCTGCTCGTCGCCGCCGGTGTGGTCGCCGTAGCCGACTGGGTCGCAGTGCACCTGCGGCTGTTCCGCCTCGAGTTCGTGTTCAAGCCGGCCACGCTCGCGTTGCTGGTCGCGGCCGCCGCCACGGCCGATCTCGGCGCGGCCAAGGGCTGGACGATCGGCGCGCTCGCGTTCGGGCTGCTCGGCGACGTGGGCCTGATGCTCAGCCGCGAGGGGCGCACCGATCCACCGTTCCTCGCCGGGCTCGGCGCCTTCCTGATCGGGCACCTGGCGTATCAGGTCGCGTTCGTCGAGGCCGAGATCCGCGGGCTCGACGTCGTCGCCGGCCTGCTCGTCGTCGCCGGCGTGGCCGGTCTGGCCCTGCCGGCCGTGCTGCGCGGGGCCACCCGCTCGGGCGGCCCCAGCCTCGCCGCCGCCGTGGCGTCCTACGCCGTGATGCTGGGATTGATGACGATCCTGGGTGTCGGTACCGGCATCATCGCCACGGCGATCGGCGCGGTGCTGTTCCTGGTGTCGGACACGCTCATCGCCCGCGAGCGCTTCGTCGCGCGGATACCGCACGGATCGCTGCTCGTGATCGTCACCTATCACGCCGCCCAGTTCCTCATCCTGATCGGCCTGATCCGCTCCTTCTAGGCTTCGGGTATGCCCCGCCGACCAACCCGGACCGTCCCCACCGTCGTGATCCCGGGCTGGCAGGGCTCCGGCCCCGGCCACTGGCAGGTCGAGCTCGCCGAGAAACTCACGGCGGCCGGACGGGCCGTTGTGTGGCCGGATCTGGGCGACCTCGACCATCCCGACCTCGGCGAGTGGCTCGCCGGCCTGCGCACAGCGCTCGCCGACCGGCCGGCCGACGCCTACGACGTGGTGGCGCACTCGCTCGGCGCGGTCACCTGGCTGCACCACGTGGCCGCACCGGGCGACTCACCGCGGGCGGCACGGGTGCTGCTCGTGTCGCCGCCGTCGCCGCGCACGAACGTCGTGGAGATCGCGGCCTTCTTCCCGCCGCCGCTGGACATCGACACGGTGCGTCGTGGCGCCGACGGCACTGTGCTGGTAGGCGGCGATGACGACCCGTACCTGCCGGAAGGCATCGCGGCGGCCTACGGGCTACCGCTGAAGATCGCGACGACGGTGATCCCCGGCGGCGGTCACCTGAACGTCGAGTCAGGCCACGGACCGTGGCCGGCCGTCGTCGACTGGTGTGGTCGCGACAACCTCGCGTTCTACTAGCCCACCGCCACCGAGTCGTCCGTGCCCGCCGTCGCCAGGACGCCGGGAAGCGCGGACAACTTCCCGGAATCGGCGGCGGGCGTCCATCCCGGCGGCGCGAAGACGTACCCGAGGCGGTCCCGCCAGCTGCGGGCGTGCCGCACGTCGCGCGCGATCGCCCCGTACAGGTGGTACTGCAGCTTGAACGGGTTGTAGCTGTCGATGTTGGTCGTCAGGCCGTAGGTCGGGCGGTGCGTCTCTTCGGCGTACGAGCCGAATATCCGATCCCAGACGATCAGCATCCCGGCGTAGTTCTTGTCGAGGTACTCGGGGTCGCTCGCGTGGTGCACGCGGTG
This sequence comes from uncultured Actinomycetota bacterium, assembly GCA_963764485.1. GTDB lineage: Bacteria > Actinomycetota > Actinomycetes > Mycobacteriales > Jatrophihabitantaceae > Jatrophihabitans. The sequence continues at coordinate 1,965,571 of CAVXSM010000001.1, forward strand.
GTGCGACGGCGTGTTGAACACGAACTCGATCGGGCGCCACATGCGGTCGATGCGCTCGGTGTGCACGAAGAATTGGAAGATCAGGTTCACCGAGAACGACGTGAAGATCATCCAAGGCGGCAGGCCGAGCAGCGGCAGCGGCGTCCAGACCAGCAGCTCCCACCACGGGTTCCACTTCTGCCGCACGGCGGTCGAGAAGTTGAAGCGCTGGCTGTTGTGGTGCGCCTGGTGCGCAGCCCAGAGGATGCGGACGCGGTGGGCGGCTCGGTGCTCGGTGTAGAAGAGCAGGTCGACGATGAGGATCGCGTACACCCACGAGTACCACTGATGCGGGTCGAGCCGGAGCGGGGTGAGGACGTACAGCGCCGAGTAGGCGAGCAGCGCGGCGACCCGCGCGCCACCGTTGACGACGAGCGAGCCGGCGCCCATCAGCACGTTGGTGCGCGTGTCGCGGCGCTCGTAGGCGCCGGCCCCGCGCTCGTCGTCCTCGAGGAACCGCAGGGACGCAACCTCGAGGGCCATGAACGCCACGAACACCGGGATGGCGTAGAGCACCGGGTCGCGCAGGCTGTCGGCGAACGACGACATCGGCGGCCTCTCTCTTGTCGAACTGACCCTAGAGTCACTTACCTTAAGGTAATATCGCCGCCATGTCCAGTGGTGCCGCCGTGGGAACCAAGGGCGTCCCGCGTGCCGAGCGCGAGGAACAGATGGTGGCCGTCGGCGTCGCCGAGTTCGCGGCCAACGGCTACGCCGGGGCATCGATGGTCGAGATCGCCCGCCAGGCCGGCATCTCCAAGCCGCTGATCTACCAGTACTTCGGCTCGAAGGACGGGCTCTATCTCGCCTGCCTGCATCACGTGTCGGGCGGACTGCTCAGCCGGCTGCAGGACGCCGAACTGGCCGTCGACGACTCGGTGGCCTCGCGGATCTACCCCTTGCGGGCCATCTTCGAGGCGCTCGAGCCGCAGCGGCACGCGTGGCGGATGCTCTTCGACCCCTCGATGCCGGCCACCGGCGAGATCGCGGTCGCCGCCCACGACTACCGCGCCCAGATGAGCGAGATCGCGGCCAGCGGCTCGGCCCGCTTCCTGCGGGCGCGCGGGATCACCAGCCGGCGCGATGTCTCGGCGCTCACCTCCGTCTGGATGGGCGTCGTCAACTCCCTCGTCGAATGGTGGCTCGAGCATCCGACCGAATCGGCCGACCAGATGATCGAGCGCTGCTACCGCCTGCTCGCCGCAATCCTGGCCCCGTAGCCCGTTCCCGGGCACCCCCGCCCGTTGACTGGTGCGATATCAGCTGACTGGCGCGACATTTCGCACCAGTCAGGGCATATCGCACCAGTCAACGGGATGGACGGGCGCTGAGCTGCGCCATCTCGAGTCGCGCCGATGCCCCCGCGGGCCTACGGTGGCGCCTGCCCGCGGGGGACGGGCAGAAAACGCAGGGTGAAGACCATGGGCCGGCACGCGGCAACCGACGACGAGGCGGCGCACCAGCGGCCGTCCCGCGTTCCCGCGGCGATCACGCGGCGGGGACTCTTCGCCGGGGGCATGCTGTCAGCGGCCGGAGTCGCAGGCCTGGTGGGTGCCGATGCCTCCCCAGCCGCAGCGCCGCCGTCAGCCGGGACGATCGTGTACGGGCCGCCCCCGTCGATGATCCCCGGCGACGACGACACCCCCGCGCTGTTCGCGGCGATCTCGGCGATGACCAACGGCGGGACGCTGGTGCTGCCGCCGGGTACCTATCACCTGCGCACGCTGCTCTACGTCTCGAGCCGAGTCGATCTCCAGGGATCCGGCGGGGGTTACGCGGGCACCGCCACCGTCCTGCAATGCATGACCGCCGCGGCCGGCGTTCACGTCTGGGGTGGCGGCGGGGTCACTGGAAACTTCGTCGTGGACGGCAACTCGACGGCCACGACGCCGTTCACCCGCGGCTACGAGGGCAGCGCAGTCGGCCGAACGTTCGCCGCGCTGTCGGTGCTGAATTCCGCGCAGGACGGGGTCACCTGCCTAGGCGGGCAGAACGACGCCTGGTACCTGCTGACCGTGCAGTACGCGGCGCGCGATTGCCTCGTCCTCGACCAGGGCTACGGCGGTGCGCTGTTCAGCAAGTGCGAGATCGCGACCGGTGGCCGGTTCAACCTGCGCATCGACCGGCAGGTGCCGGGCGGACCGTATGCCGCCCCCAGCGACAACGTCTTCCACCAGTGCATCATCGAGTACAACCAACCCGGGTCGCAGTCGATCGCCTACATCAACGGCGGCTGGGCCACCAAGTTCGACCACACGTCGTTCTATGCCTCGACCAAGACCACCGGACCGGTCATCGATGTGCTGGGTGCGGCGACCGAGTTGACGATCGAGGATGCCGCGATCCAGAGCACGGGCAGCACGATCGGCGGGCTCGGACTGCGGGTCGACTTCGGGACCGGGGTGACGCTGAGCGGCACGACCCACTTCCAGAACCTGGACGTCGCGATCTACGTGCGGAAATCCGCGTCGGCGCCGGCGGTCAAGCCGTGGGTCGATATCCAAGGCTTGCCCCTGTACTACTACTGCACCAAGCATGTCGACGGCGACGCCGCCGCCCTCGTACCCGGGATGGGTTTCGAGCGCTACGTCAGCCACGCTCAGGTCGAGCCGATCCAGGCGCGGCGAACCGCGCCCGACGATGCGGCGTACATCAGCCGGATCGGCACTGACGACTACCCCGCGGTGGTCGAGACCGCGGCCGGCCGCCGGATGTGGGGAGCTGGGGGATCGGCCGCCGTGGACGTCGCGCTCGGGCGGCGATCAGCCGGCGTTCTCGGCGTCGACGCGACGAATCTGTTCGCCACCGGATACGGCAGCACGGCGACCCGCCCGGCTGCAGCCGCCGCAGCCGCCGGTGCCCTGCGACTCAATACCGACGCGAACCGGCTCGAGGTCTCCGACGGCAGCCGCTGGTGCGCGCCGAGCGAGCACTCGGCGTCGTTCACGACATCCGGGACCTTCGTGGTGCCGGACGGGATCACCGCGATCCGCTGCCGCGCGCTCGGCGGCGGTGGGGGTGGCGGGGGCGCGGGGAACATCGGGGCCAGCAGTAAGTCCAAGTCCTGCTACGGGGGCGCGGGCGGTGGCGCCGGGATGCTGCTCGAGCAGCTCGTGGCCGTGACTCCCGGCGAATCGTTGATGGTGATGGTCGGCGCCGGTGGCGCCGGCGGTACCGGCGCGGTAGTCGCAACGGGTGCCACTGGGAACTTTGGACAGGACGGCACCCCGGGGGCGGCCACGACCATCGCGCGGGCGGGCACCTCCCTCGTCCAGGCCCCGGGGGGCGGGGCCGGCCCGGGCGGCCCCGGCGCGTCCAGTTCGAGGGCCGTGGCCCCGGGCTCGGCCGGCGCGTACGGCTGCGCGGACGTGAGCCTGGACGGATCACCGGGCTGCGGCGGTTTCGCGGACCGAGGCGTCATCCCGGCGGTCGGTGGGATCTGCGGGGGTGCCGCCGGCGCGTCGTCGAGCGCCACCCGTGGCGGCGGCAGCGGCACGGCACCCACCGCACCGGGCCAGCGCGGCACCGTCGGCACGGCCTCGGCGCCCTCGGCGAGCGGATTGGCCGGCGCCGGCCCGACCGCGCCCGGCTGTGGAGGCAACGGTGGCGGCGCGGGCGGCAAGGGCGGTACGGGTGGTGCCGGCGGTTCCGGGTCGGCGGGCCAGCTCGACCTGTGGTGGGTGTCCTGATCGCCGGTCAGGGAACTCGGCGGACGCGGGTTTGCGCGGCCCGGGCCGCCAGCTCGGCATCGGGCGGATAACCCACCTCGACGAGCGTCAAGCCATGGGCCGGCGCCACCGCGACGTCGTCGGCCCGCCGGTCGAGACCGAGCAGCGATGACGGCCAGTCGACCGGCCGCCGCTGCTCCCCCACCGCCAGCAGCGCGCCGATCAGCGAGCGCACCATCGAGTGGCAGAACGCATCGGCTACCACCGTGGTCATGATCATGGGTCCTGCGGCTTCGACGTCGAGGCGCTGCAGGGTCCGGACCGTCGTCGCGCCCTCACGCCGCCGGCAGAACGCGGCGAAGTCGTTCAGCCCGATCAGCCCGGCCGCTGCCGCCTGCATCGCCGCCACGTCGAGCTCGCGCGGCCAGGCCAGCGTGTGCCGGCGCGCGAGTGGGTCGGCCCCGCCGGGCGCGGTGGTGATGCGGTACTCGTAGCGACGCCAGAGCGCTGCGAAGCGGGCGTCGAAATCGGTCGGGACGACTCGGACTGCGCTGACCCGGACGTCGGGCGGCAGCACTCCGGCCAGGCGCCGGATGAGGCCGTCGGGGAGGCCCGAGCCTTCGCGCAGGTCCAGGTGCGCGACCTGCCCGGTGGCGTGCACGCCGGCGTCGGTGCGGCCGGCCACCGTCAGCGCGACGCCCGGCTCCCGCAGCACCGTGGCCAGCGCGCCCTCGAGAACGCCCTGGACCGTGCGCCGGCCGGGCTGCACCGCCCAACCGGAGAAATCAGTGCCGTCGTAGGCAATGTCGAGCCGCAGTCGCATCGGTTCAGCGTCCTGTCCGCGAGCAATCCGAGCGCATGCGCAGAGCCTGCCACGAAACACCGCAGGGCCCGTCCGCGGTGCGGACGGGCCCTGCGGGATGGAACAGGTCAGCTGTCGGTCGGCTTCTCGGCGAGCTCGCCGCCGGCCTCGGGCTGGTCGCCGACCGAGTCCTGCGCGGCCTGGTCGGCTTCAGCGGCGTCGTCGGGGGAAAGACCGATCGCGGCCAAGCCCGCTTCGGAATCGACCGACGAGTCCGCGTCGGACGACTCGGCCTCGACCGGTGCCGCGTCGTCGTCGATCGAAGCGGCCACCGCCGCCGCGGTCGCCGACTCGGCGGCCGCGTCTTCGGCGATGTCCTTGGTGCTGCCGGTCGGCTTCTTGCTCGTCGCGACCTTCGTGCCGCGAGCCTTCTCGGCCTCGGCCACGACGGACTTGAGCTCCTCGACGATCTCGATCACGGCCATGGGCGCGTTGTCGCCCTTGCGCGGCTCGGTCTTGATGATCCGCGTGTACCCACCCGGACGGGTCGCCATGCGCGGCCCGATCTCGGCGAACAGCTTGTGCACGACGTCCTTGTCGCGGATCACGGTCATGACCTGACGCCGGGCGTGCAGGTCGCCCCGCTTGGCGAAGGTGATCAGCCGCTCGGCCAGCGGACGCAGCCGCTTGGCCTTGGCCTCGGTGGTGGTGATGCGATCGTGCTCGAACAACGAGGTCGCGAGGTTCGCCAGCATCAGCCGCTCGTGGGCCGGGCTACCGCCGAGGCGGGTTCCCTTGGTGGGGGTAGGCATGTCGTGCTCCTAGAGGTGCGGGCTGGAACTCAGCAACCGGGACCGCGGTCCCCAGCGAACTCGTGAGTGCAGCGAGCGATTTCGTGGGGTGACTTAGAGCTGCTCGGTCTCGGCGTAGTCGGTGTCGTCGACGAATTCGTCGTCGCCGTAGGACTCGACCGAGCTCGGCAGGGCGAACCCGGGCGGGCTGTCCTTGAGGGCCAGGCCGAGACCGGCCAGCTTGACCTTGACCTCGTCGATGGACTTGGAGCCGAAGTTGCGGATGTCGAGCAGATCGGCCTCGCTGCGTCCCACGAGCTCACCCACGGTGTGGATGCCCTCGCGCTTGAGGCAGTTGTACGAGCGGACGGTGAGATCGAGATCCTCGATCGGCATCGAGAATGCCGCGATGTCGGCGACCTCGGCCGGCGACGGGCCGACGTCGATGCCCTCGGCCTCTTCGTTCAGCTCGCGGAACAGGCCGAACAGCTCGACCAGGGTGTGGCCGGCCGATGCGACGGCGTCGCGGGGAGTGATCGAGTTCTTCGTCTCGATGTCCACCACGAGGCGGTCGAAGTCGGTGCGCTGCTCGACGCGGGTGGCCTCGACGTTGTAGGTGACCTTGAGGACCGGCGAGTAGATCGAGTCGACCGGGATGCGGCCGATCTCCTGGCCCGCCTGCTTGTTCTGCGTGGCGGTGACGTAGCCGCGGCCGCGCTCGACGACCAGCTCGATCTCGAGCTTGCCCTTCTTGTTGATCGTCGCGATGTGCAGATCGGGGTTGTGCACGGTGACGCCGGCCGGCGGCGCGATGTCGGCCGCCGTGACCTCACCGGGGCCGTTCTTGCGCAGGTACATCACGACGGGCTCGTCGCTGTCGGAGCTGACGACAAGTTCCTTGAGGTTCAGGATGACGTCAGTGACGTCCTCCTTGACCCCTTCGACGGTCGTGAACTCGTGCAGGACGCCGTCGATGCGGATGCTGGTGACCGCGGCGCCGGGGATCGACGAGAGCAGCGTGCGCCGCAGTGAGTTGCCGAGCGTGTAGCCGAAGCCGGGCTCGAGCGGCTCGATGATGAAGCGCGACCGGTTGTCGGCGATCGGCTCCTCGGCGAGCGTGGGGCGCTGAGAGATCAGCAAGGTGGTTCTCCTTCGTGACGGGACGACCGCTATATGACGTCCGCGAAATGGGGCTATTCAGTTGTGTATCGCTGCAAGTTCTACTTCGAGTAGAGCTCGACGATCAGCTGCTCCTGGACCGGGATGTCGATCTGGGCCCGGACCGGCAGCGAGTGGACGAGGACGCGCAGCCGGTTGGGGACGACCTGCAACCAGGCCGGCACCGGACGGTCGCCGTAGGTCTCACGCGCGATCAGGAACGGCGTGGTCTCGAGCGACTTGGGCTTGACGTCGATGATGTCCCACTGCGACACGCGATAGCTCGGGATGTCGACCTTGTGGCCGTTGACCAGGAAGTGGCCGTGGTTGACGAGCTGCCGGGCCGCCCGCCGGGTGCGCGCGATGCCCGAGCGATAGATGACGTTGTCGAGGCGCGACTCGAGGATCTGCAGCAGGTTGTCGCCGGTCTTGCCCTGGCGGTTCACTGCTTCCTCGTAGTAGCGACGGAACTGCTTCTCGAGCACGCCGTAGCTGTACTTCGCCTTCTGCTTCTCCTGCAACTGCATGAGGTATTCGCTCTGCTTGATGCGCGAGCGACCATGCTGACCGGGCGGGTAGGGGCGGCGCTCGAAGGAGCTGTCGCCGCCGACCAGGTCGACGTTGAGCCGACGCGAGATGCGCGTGGCCGGACCGGTGTAACGAGCCATTGTTCAGATGCCTTTCAGACCCGGCGCCGCTTGGGCGGGCGGCAGCCGTTGTGCGGCTGGGGCGTGACGTCGGAGATGGTGCCGACCTCGAGGCCGGTCGCCTGCAGCGAGCGGATCGCGGTCTCGCGGCCCGAGCCAGGGCCCTTGACGAACACGTCGACCTTCTTGACGCCGTGCTCCTGCGCCTTGCGGGCCGCACTCTCGGCGGCCATCTGGGCGGCGAACGGCGTGCTCTTGCGCGAACCCTTGAAGCCGACATGGCCGGCCGAGGCCCAGCTGATCACGTTGCCGACCGGGTCGGTGATCGACACGATCGTGTTGTTGAACGTGCTCTTGATATGGGCGTGGCCGTGGGTGATGTTCTTCTTTTCCTTGCGACGGACCTTCTTGGCGCCCGCCTTGCGTGCCTGAGCCGGCATTACTTCTTACCTGCCTTCTTCTTGCCCGCGATGGTCTTCTTCGGGCCCTTGCGGGTGCGTGCGTTGGTCTTCGTGCGCTGACCGTGCACGGGCAGGCCGCGGCGGTGCCGGATGCCTTCGTAGCAACCGATCTCGATCTTGCGACGGATGTCGGCGGCGACCTCGCGGCGGAGGTCACCCTCGACCCGGTAGTTCGCGTCGATGAAGTCGCGCAGCTTGACGACGTCGTCGTCGGTGAGGTCGCGGACCCGCAGGTCCGGACTCACGCCGGTGGCCTCGAGGGTCTTCTTGGCGCGGGTGCGACCCACGCCGTAGATGTAGGTGAGCGCGATCTCCAGCCGCTTTTCGCGGGGGAGGTCGACGCCGGCAAGACGAGCCATACGGGCGGTTCTCCTGGATTCTTTCGTCGAAGGTGTGATGCGCACCCGTTCCCATCCCGCCCAGGGATGGGCTCCGGCCTTCGCCCGGAGGTGAACCCGCCGCGAGCGGCGGGGTGGTGTGCGCGTGTGGGTGGTGCTGCGATCAGCCCTGACGCTGCTTGTGGCGCAGGTTCTCGCAGATGACCATGACCCGACCATGGCGACGAATGACCTTGCACTTGTCGCAGATCGGCTTCACGCTCGGCTTGACCTTCACGGCCGTGCCCTTCTTTGTCGAACTGACTGTGTGGCGCTGCTGGGGATCGTCACTTGTAGCGGTAGACGATGCGCCCACGGGTGAGGTCGTACGGCGACAGCTCTACGACCACGCGATCCTCGGGGAGGATCCGGATGTAGTGCTGACGCATCTTGCCGCTGATGTGGGCGAGCACCTTGTGCCCGTTGCTCAGTTCCACCCGGAACATCGCATTGGGTAGGGGTTCGACCACGCGGCCTTCGACCTCGATGGCCCCGTCTTTCTTGGGCATATCCTCCGCATTTCGGTGACTTCGTACTGCTCGGCAGCGCTACCGTGAGGGCCCTGTTTCCCGTTCCGCGGCCACAGCGGGCTGGAAAAATGTCCAGCGGAAAAGGGCGGCGTGCGCCAGCGGTCCAGTCTACCTATGTATTGCACCAGGGACAAAAACGGCCCCGGCCGGGGCCGAAGGCGCCCGCCACACCAGCGGGGCGACGAGCGCCAGCGCCAGCAGCACGCACACAAGGGGCAGGATCGCGTGGTCGGCCAGCGCCAGCGCCGCCACGATGCCCAACGCTGCCGTGGCGGCCCGGACGAACCGTCTGGTGGCCGCCGTCCGCACCCGAGATCCCGCGTGGGCCACGACGACCGCGGCGAACACCAGGAAGACCCGGGCCGGCGCCTGCGCGGCGAGCACGGCGTGGCCGGGCAAGTAGCTACCGGGTACGAACGCAGCGGGCGTGCAGTACTCGTTCGCGGTGTAGTTGCAGTCGCCGTAGAGGGTGTAGCCCAGGCTCAGCGGGCCGGGTCGGGCCGGCCAGAGCAGGCCTAGCGGCAGCACGCACAGCGCGGCGGCCGCCCACAGGCGCAGCCAGGTGGGCAGCCGCCCGAGCGGATCGGACCTCACCGCCCGCTCACCAGGTGTGCTGCGAGGGATTGGACTGGGACGGGTGTTGGTGGGGCAAACGCGGATCCGGCAGCTGATCTCGCCCAGGGGCGATCCACACCGCAATCACGCCGGCGGCGATGCCGACCGTCGTCAGCAGCGAGGTGTTCGTCCCGACGTTCGGCAGTACGAACAGCACCCAGAACAGCAGCAGCGCAGCGGCGCCGCAGGCGGCCACCTGCCAGGCCCGGTGCGGGGTCAGGTTCAACGAGCGGGCAACGGCCGGCGTGATGGCCAGGACGGCGCCGGCGAGGGCGAGACCACCCCACGCGTGCACGACGTGCCACGCGTTGTCGCCGTTCTCGTCCAGCGAGAGGCCGAGGGCGACGGCGGCGACACTGATCAGCCCGAGGGTCCAGATGGCCGAGAACACCTTGGGCCGGGGCGGGCCCTGCGGACCCGGGCCGCCGGGGCCGATCGGCCCGCCCGGTCCCCCGTGGGTGGTCGGCCCGAATCCGGCCGGGCCGGTGGGGAACTGCTGGGTGGGGTGATTCGCACCAGCGCCGGGCGGCGGACCGTGGTGCGGGCCACCCCCGAAACCCGGTTGTCCTGGCGGCATCGTCATGGTGATCAACCTTAGGCGATCCGTCCTGCCTAGGGTGAGGGCCATGCCCGAGCGCTTGGACGCCGACGCCGCCCGATTGTGGCTGCAGAAGTGGCGGTGGTATCACCGGCCGCGTCGCCCGTGGAACGTGGCCCGGCTGCATCTCGAACTCGCGAAGCGCCAGGCCTTCGCGCGCGGCGCCATCCACGGCAATCCGCTGCAGATGCTGCTCGAGGGGCGGCTCGAGATCGGTCCGCAGGCCTATTTCGAGCCCGGCGTCTGGCTGACCTCGGACACCGGGCGCATCTCGATCGGCGGCGGCAGCCTGCTGAATCTCAATGTGATGGTGGCGGCGGTGGCCGAGGTGCGCATCGGCGAGCACTGCATGCTGGCCAACGGGTGCCTCGTCACCGACGGCAACCACCGCTTCGACGACCCCGACCTTCCGGTGCCGTGGCAGGGCTTCACGTCCAAGGGCGCGGTGACGATCGAGGACAACGTCTGGCTGGGCGCGAACGTGGTGGTGACCAACGGCGTGACGATCGGCCGGCGGTCGGTGATCGGCGCGAATTCGGTGGTGACCGAGGACCTGCCCGCCTTCTCGATCGCGGCCGGGGCGCCGGCCAAGGTGCTGAAGACCGTCACCTACACAGCTGGTGATGCTCCATCGGGCTGACGGAGTCGAAGAACACGCCGGACGGGCAGGCCAGGGCCCGCTCGATCGCCCGGGCGGTGCGCTCGGAACACGTGTTGCGGCGCCCGGACAGCAGATGGTTCACCGTTGCGTGCCCGATGCCGGCGCGGGCGGCCAGGGCCCGCTCGGACAGCCCCGAGAGTCGCACATAGGCCCGCAGCGCTTGGGCGTCGCGCACCCGCATGGGGCTCCCTCCGGCCGGTGATGGCCCTGGCTTCTCGCAACTTCCAGGGTAGCCGAAATGTCTGATGTCTGTCGTTGCGTCCGTCAGATTGTGGACAAGCCTCCGCGCTGACTGCACCCGGCGGGTACGAAATCCCCGGATCATCGGCTCCGACAGCGGCGTCGATCTCAGTAATGTCTACGACGTGACTGCACACGGGCGGGCTGCCACCGGGGTTTCGGCGTGACCCGGCTGTCAGAGGTGCTGACCGCGGCCAACACCGGCGGCCTTTCGGCGCGTGCGGTCGCGCGCCGGGCCCAGGAACGTGGGCACTCCCTCAATCACGACACCGCCGCCCGGTACCTGCGCGGCGATCACGGGCGTCCGGACGAGTCGACCCTGCTCGCCCTCGCCGACGTCCTGGCGGTCCCGCTGGCCACCCTGCGCGCCGCCGCAGGCCTGCCGTCCGAGCAGACCGACCCGTACATCCCTCCACTCGAGGCGAATCGGCTCAGCCGCCGGCAGCGGCGCGCGGTCGACGAGATCATCCGCGCCATGCTCGACCCGGGCACCGCGCGGACCGCCGGCGAGCAGCCCGACGAGCTCACCGCCCGCCGCCGGGCCGCCCGCCACGGTCCCCCCGAACCTCCTGTGGATTGACGGGAGTTCCCGTCGGGGGCCATTGCCACACTGCGCGGCATGCCCCCCGTCCGGCGCGAGCGCTACGACCCGTGGCGCGACCTCGCGATCAACTGGCCCGACATCGAGGTCGTCATCGAGCCGATGAGCGGCACCCTGCTCGGCGAGCTGCGCTATCCGGTTGTCGCGCTGCGGGCCGGCACGAGTGCGGCACAGCGCCGGTGCACCCTCACCCACGAACTCGTCCACCTCGAGCGCGGCACCGGCGAGTGCGGCCCGTTCGCCCAGCGTGAGGAAGTACTCGTGCATTCCGAGGTTGCCCGCCGGCTGGTGTCCGGTGCCGACCTCGTCGCGGCCGTGCGCGGGCTCGGCGCCGGGCACGATCTCGCCGCCCTGGCCGACTGCCTGGACGTCGACCGGCAGACCCTCACCGTCCGGCTCGCGCTGCTCACCGCCGGCGAGCAACGGGCGGTCCAGGCGGCCACGCGGGCCCCGTTGTGGCGCATCGCCTGAGCGGCGGCGGCCACCGGCTCAGGCGGCCAGGGCCGATAGCTCGATGCCGCGCCGGGCCAGCTGGGCCCGGCCGCCGTCCTCGGCCGTGAGCACCCACGGCCCGTCGTCGAGGATCGCCACCGTGTGCTCCCAGTGGGCCGCCCAGCTGCCGTCGGCGGTGACGACCGTCCAGCCGTCCTCGAGTTCCTCGGTCGCGCGCGAGCCCAGCGTGACCATCGGCTCGATGGCCAGCGCCATGCCCGGCGTCAGGCGAGGCCCCTTCCCGGGGCGCCCGTAGTTCAGGATGTGCGGCGCCATGTGCATCTCCGAGCCGATGCCGTGGCCGCCGTAGCCGGCCACGATGCCGTAGGTCCCGGTCGACCGGATCGACGACTCGACGGCATGCGAGATGTCGGTCAGTCGCGCGCCGGATCGGGCCGCGGCCACGCCGTCCCACATCGAGGCCTCGCAGGCGTCGGACAGCGCCGCGACCTCGGGGGCCACCGCACCGACCGCGACCGAGATGGCCGAGTCACCGTGCCAGCCGTCGACGATGGCGCCGAAGTCGATCGAGATCAGGTCGCCCTCGGCCAACTTCTCGGCGGCCGACGGGATCCCGTGCACGACGCGGTCGTTCACCGACGCGCAGATCACCGCGGGGTAGCCGTGGTAGCCGAGGAACGACGGCGCCGCCCCCGCCTCACGCAGCACGTCGCGAGCGATCGCATCGAGGTCGGCCGTGGACACGCCCGGGGCCACCGCGGCCCGCATCTGGGCCAGTGCACGGGCCACGACCAGGCCGGCCGCGCGCATCGTCTGGATCTGTTCGGGCGTCTTGAGCTGGATGCGCTCGGGCAGGCCGCGCATCAGTCGGCGTACGGGGTGAGCGCGGCGATGGCCCGCTCGGTGACGTCCTCGACCGCGCCCAGGGCGTCGATGGCCACGAGCTGGCCCGTCTCGCGGTAGAAGCCGATCAGCGGAGCGGTCTGCTCGGCGTAGACGTCGAGGCGGTGCCGCACCGTCTCGGGCTGGTCGTCGTCGCGCTGGTACAGCTCGCCCTGGCACTTGTCGCAGACGTCGGGCGTGGCCGGCGGGTCGTACTCGAGGTGCCAAACGTGGCCGCACTTCTTGCAGGTGCGACGCCCCGACAGCCGCCGGACGACCTCGTCGAAGTCGACGTCGAGGTCGAGGACGACCGACAGCGGCGCGCCGAGTTCGTCGAGGATTCCGTTCAGCTCGCCGGCCTGGGCCACGTTGCGCGGGAAGCCGTCGAGCAGGAAGCCGTCCTTGGCATCGGGCTGGTCCAGCCGGTCGCGGACCATCGCGTTGGTGACCTCGTCGGGCACCAGGTCGCCGGCGTCCATGTACTTCTTGGCGGTCTGGCCGAGCTCGGTGCCGCCGGACACGTTGGCCCGGAAGATGTCGCCGGTGGAGATCTTCGGGATGTCGAAGTGCTCGGCGATGAACTCGGCCTGGGTGCCTTTGCCCGCTCCGGGCGGGCCAACAAGGACCAATCTCATCTGGCTCGCCTCCCCTTCGTGATCGCGACGACGCCGGTGTGGGCGCGGCTCAGCGCAGGAATCCTTCGTAGTTGCGTTGCATGAGCTGGCTCTCGATCTGTTTCACCGTGTCGAGCGCGACGCCGACCATGATGAGCACCGCGGTACCACCGAACGGGAAGTTCTGGTTGTTGCCGCTGGTGAGGCTGAAGAAGAAGTTCGGCAGCACGGCGACGATGCCCAGATACAGCGAGCCGGGCAGGGTGATGCGCGAAAGCACGAACTGCAGGTACTCGGCGGTCGGACGGCCGGGGCGGATGCCGGGGATGAACCCGCCGTACTTCTTCATGTCGTCGGCGCGTTCGACCGGGTCGAAGGTGATGCCGACGTAGAAGTAGGCGAAGAAGATGATCAGGAAGAAGTACGTGGTCAGGTAGACCCACGACTGCTGGTTGATCAGGTACGAGTTGACGAAGCGCGCGAACCCGCCGCTGGTGCCGTTGCTACTGGTGAGCTGGCTGATCAGCTGGGGGATGTACAGCAGCGACGACGCGAAGATGACCGGGATGACGCCGGCCTGGTTGACCTTCAGGGGCAGATAGGTGGACGTGCCGCCGAACTGCCGCCGGCCGACCATGCGCTTGGCGTACTGCACCGGGATGCGACGCTGGGCTTGTTCGACGAAGACCACCGCAATGATGATCGCCAACCCCAGCAGGCAGATGAGCGTGAAGACGAAGCCACCGGCGTTCTGCAGGATGACGTGGCCCTCGCTGGGGATCCGGGCCGCGATCGAGGTGAACATCAGCACGCTCATGCCGTTGCCCACGCCCCGGTCGGTGATGAGCTCGCCGAGCCACATGATGACGCCGGTGCCGGCCGTCATGCACAGGACCATGGTGGTGAGGGTCCACATGTCCTGGTGGAACAGGATCGAGGTGTTGGAGTTCGCGCAGTCCGGGAACAGCTGGCCCGAGCGGGCCAGGGCGATGAAGCCGGTGGACTGCAGGATCGCCAGGCCGATGGTGAGGTAGCGGCTGTACTGCGTCAGCTTCTGCTGCCCCGACTGCCCTTCCTTCTTCAGCTGCTCGAAGCGCGGGATCACCACGACGAGCAGCTGGATGATGATGCTCGCGGTGATGTACGGCATGATGCCGAGCGCGAAGATGGAGAGCTTGAGCAGCGCCCCGCCGGAGAACAGGTTGATGAGCGAGTAGATGTTCGGGTGGTTCTGGGCGCCCTGGGCGATGCACTTGTTGATGGCGCCGGTATTGGTGTTCGGCGTCGGTATCGACGCGCCCAGGCGGTACAGGGCCAGCATGCCGAGCGTGAACAACAGCTTCACGCGCAGATCGGGCGTCCGAAACGCCGATGCGAACGCCCTGAGCACGAAATCCTCCTGCGGCAGAACTTGTCTAGGTGCGGTTTACCGGGGTTCAGAAGCGCCGACGGCCACTGAAAACCTCGTATGCCCGATGTCGGCCCAGGCTAACAGTCGCCGCTTGTCGGCCCACAGTATGCGTCCGCGCACCGGGCCTGCGGGCGGCCGACCCAGAGGTCAGCAATCCGTAAGGCCCGATGCGCGACCGTGGTCAGAGTGTGGTGACCGATCCGCCGGCGGCGGTGATCTTCTCGCGAGCGGACTCGGAGAACGCGTTGGCGGTGATGTCGAGCTTCACCGCCAGCTCCCCGTTGCCGAGGACCTTGACCGGCTCGCCCTTGCGCACGGCGCCGGAGCCGACGAGTTCGTCGATGCCGACGGTGCCCCCCTGCGGGAACAACTTGGACAGCGCGGCGACGTTGACGACCTGGTACTCGACCCGGAAGCGGTTCTTGAAGCCCTTGAGCTTCGGCAACCGCATGTGGATCGGCATCTGGCCGCCCTCGAACGAGGCCGGCACCTGGTAACGGGCCTTGGTGCCCTTGGTGCCGCGACCGGCCGTCTTGCCGCGCTTGCCGCCCTCACCGCGACCCACCCGGGTCTTCTTGGTGTGCGAGCCGGCGGCCGGCTTCAGGTGATGAACCTTCAATGTCATGTCAGTCGACCTCCTCGACCGTCACGAGGTGCGTGACCGTCTTGACCATGCCGCGGATCTCCGGCCGGTCCTCCTTGACGACGGTGTCGTGCATCCGCTTGAGCCCCAGCGAGCGAAGGGTCTCGCGCTGGTTCTGCTTGTAGCCGATGCCCGACTTGGTCTGCGTGATCTTCAGCCGCGGCACGTCAGGCCCCCTGCCCGGCCCGCGCCCGCAGCATGCCCGCCGGCGCGACGTCCTCGAGCGGCAGGCCACGGCGAGCCGCGACCTCTTCCGGCCGGACGAGCGCCTTCAGGGCAGCCACGGTGGCGTGCACGATGTTGATCGGGTTGTCCGAGCCTAGGGACTTGGACAGGACGTCGTGGATGCCGGCGCACTCGAGCACGGCGCGCACCGGGCCACCGGCGATGACGCCGGTACCGGGGCTGGCCGGCTTGAGCAGCACGACGCCGGCCGCCTTCTCACCCTGCACCGGGTGCGGGATGGTCTGCTGGATCCGCGGGACCTTGAAGAAGTTCTTCTTGGCCTCCTCGACGCCCTTGGCGATCGCGGCCGGCACTTCCTTGGCCTTGCCGTAACCGACGCCGACGGTGCCGTCACCGTCGCCGACGACCACGAGGGCGGTGAAGCTGAACCGGCGGCCACCCTTGACCACCTTGGCGACGCGGTTGATCTTCACCACGCGCTCGAGGTGCGGGCTCTTCTCAGGGGCGTTCTGGCCACGGCCACCGTCGCGACGGTCGCGACGTTCGCCGCGCTCGCCGCCTCGGTCGTTACCGGTTCCGCCCGTGCGGGCGCCCCGCTGCGGTCCTGGCATCAGATGCTTCCTTCGGTTGCGTTACTCATCTTCAGAATTCCAATCCGGCTGCGCGGGCGGCGTCGGCGAACGCCGCGATCCGGCCGGTGTAGGTGTTGCCACCGCGGTCGAAGACGACCGTGGTGACGCCGGCGGACTTGGCCGCGTCGGCCAGGTTCGAGCCCAGCTGCTTGGCCTGGGCCGTCTTGTCGCCGTCGGTCAGCTTGAAGGTCGATGCCGACGCCAGCGTGATGCCGTTGGCGTCGTCGACGAGTTGGACGAACAGGTGCCGCGACGACCGGGTGACGACCAGGCGCGGCCGCTCGGCCGAGCCGACGACCTTCTTGCGCAGCCGGAAGTGCCGACGCGACTTGGCGACCCGGCGGGTGGCCGAGATACCGGCCGACCGCTTGGCCTGCTTGGCGATGGTGGAGGCGCCCATTACTTCTTACCGGCCTTTCCAGCCTTGCGACGGATTACTTCGCCCTGGTAGCGCACGCCCTTGCCCTTGTACGGGTCGGGCTTGCGCAGCTTGCGGATCTTGGCCGCGACCTCGCCGACCTGCTGCTTGTCGATGCCCTCGACGGCGAACCGGGTGGGGGCCTCGACGCGGAAGGTGATGCCCTCGGGCGCCGGCACGTGCACCGGGTGGCTGAACCCGAGCGCGAACTCGAGGTCGCTGCCCTTGGCGGTGACGCGGTAACCGGTGCCGACGATCTCGAGCGTCTTGGTGTAGCCGGTGGTGACTCCGGTGACCATGTTCGCGATCAGGGTGCGGGACAGCCCGTGCAACGACTTCGACAGCCGCTCGTCGTCGGGCCGAGACACCGCGATCGAGCCGTCTTCCTGCGCGACGGTGATCGGCTCGGCGACGACGTGGCTCAGGGTGCCCTTCGGGCCCTTGACCGTGACGTGCTGGCCGTCGATGGATACGTCCACGCCCGAGGGGAGGGGGACGGGGAGCTTTCCGATTCTGCTCATTGGTCTGCTCCTCTCACCAGACGTAGGCGAGAACTTCTCCGCCTACTCCGCGCTTGGTGGCCTGCCGGTCGGTCAGCAGGCCGTTCGACGTCGAGATGATCGCCACGCCCAGACCGCCGAGGACTCGTGGCATGCCAGTAGCCTTCGCGTAGACCCGCAGGCCCGGCTTGGACACCCGGCGCACGCCGGCGATGCTGCGCTCGCGGTTGGGCCCGTACTTCAGGTCGATGGTCAGCACCCGGCCGACCTGGCCCTCGGGGGCATCGGCGACCTTGAAGCTGGCGATGTAACCCTCCTGCTTCAGGATCTCGGCGATGTGGCCCTTGAGCTTGGAGTGCGGCATCTCGACCGTGTCGTGAAATGCGGTGTTCGCGTTGCGGACACGCGTCAGCATGTCGGCAATCGGATCGGTCATGGTCATGAGTGGGTTACTTCTTTCTCACGGTGGTTCCTCGAGGGCCTGCCGCGAAGGTTGATTACCAGGACGACTTCGTGACGCCCGGCAGCTCGCCCGCGTGCGCCATCTCGCGCAGGCAGATGCGGCACAGGCCGAACTTGCGGTACACGGCCTGCGAACGGCCGCAGCGCTGGCAGCGGGTGTAGCCGCGCACCTTGAACTTCGGCGTGGCCGCCGCCTTCATGCGCAGAGCAGTTTTCGCCATTAGCTGTTCTCCTTGAACGGGAAGCCCAGCGCCTTGAGCAACGCGCGTCCCTCGTCGTCGTTCGCCGCGGACGTGACCACGGTGATGTCCATGCCGCGCGAGCGGTCGATGGAGTCGGGATCGATCTCGTGGAACATCGATTGCTCGGTGAGACCGAAGGTGTAGTTGCCGTTGCCGTCGAACTGCTGGTCCGACAGGCCGCGGAAGTCACGGATGCGGGGCAGCGCCAGCGACAGCAGCCGGTCGAGGAACTCCCACATCCGGTCGCCGCGCAGGGTCACCTTCGCGCCGATCGGCATGCCCTCGCGCAGCTTGAACTGCGCGATGGACTTGCGCGCCTTCTGCACGAGCGGCTTCTGCCCGGTGATCAGCGTGAGGTCGCGCACCGCGCCGTCCATCAGCTTGCTGTCCTTGGCGGCCTGGCCGACGCCCATGTTGACGACGATCTTGACCAGCCCGGGAACCTGCATGGCGTTGCCGAAGGAGAACTGCTCGGTGAGCGCCGGCGCGATCTCGTCGCGATAGCGGGTCTTCAGCCGCGGCGTGGGCACCTCAGTGGTCGGTGCGCTCATGACAGGTCCTTTCCGGAACGGCGCGACATGCGCACGTTCTTGCCCTTCTCGTCGTCGTGCCGGTAACCGACGCGCGTTGCCTTGCCCTCGGTGTCGATCACCATGACGTTGCTGGCGCTGATGGCGGCCTCGATGTGCTCGATGCCGCCCTGCTTCGCGCCACGGGCCCCGGTGGTGATGCGGGTGTGCTTCTTGACCCGGTTGACGCCTTCGACGACGACCTTGTTGGTCACCGGATCGGCCGCGATGACCTTGCCCTTGACGCCGCGATCCTTGCCGGCGATGACGACGACCTCGTCGCCCTTCTTAACCTTCATCACAGAACCTCTGGCGCTAGAGAAATGATCTTCATGAAACGCTTGTCGCGCAGCTCGCGGCCCACCGGACCGAAGATGCGGGTGCCGCGCGGCTCACCGTCGGCCTTGATGAGCACCGCCGCGTTCTCGTCGAAGCGGATGTAGCTGCCGTCGGGTCGCCGGCGCTCCTTGACGGTGCGCACGATGACGGCCTTCACGACGTCGCCCTTCTTGACGCCGGCGCCGGGCAGCGCGTCCTTGACGGTCGCGACGATGATGTCGCCGATCCCGGCATAGCGACGCCCCGAGCCGCCCATCACCCGGATGCACAAGATCTCCTTGGCCCCGGTGTTGTCGGCGACCCGAAGTCGCGACTCCTGCTGAATCACTGCCTACTCCTACATCTGTGGCTGACGCCGGACGTGCTGCTGTGCTGAGCGGACTGTTACTTGGCCTTCTCGATGACCTCGACGACGCGCCAGCGCTTGGTCGCCGACAGTGGCCGGGTCTCCATGATCAGGACGCGGTCGCCGATGCCGATCTGGTCGGTCTCGTCGTGCGCCTTGAGCTTGGTCGTGCGGCGCAGCACCTTGCCGTAGAGCGGGTGCTTGACGCGGTCCTCGACCTCGACCACCACGGTCTTCTGCATCTTGTCGCTGACGACGAGCCCCTCGCGCACCTTGCGGTGCGACTCGCGGGCCTCGTTCGTCTCCGTTGTTTCGGTCATGCTGTGACACCTTCACTGGTCTGTTCAGGAGCGACCGACAGGCCGAGCTCACGCTCGTGCAGGATCGTGTAGATCCGCGCGATGTCGTGGCGGACGGTACGCAGTCGCCGGTTGTTGTCGAGCTGCCCGGTGGCCATCTGGAAGCGCAGGTTGAACAGCTCTTCCTTGGCCTCGCGCAGCCGGGTCTCGAGCTCGTCGTCGTGCAGCTCACGCAGCTCGGCAGTAGTGGTAGCCATCAGACGTCACCTTCCCGAGTCACGATGCGGCACTTCATCGGGAGCTTGTGGATCGCGCGGGTCAGCGCCGTGCGAGCCACCGCCTCGTTCGGGTAGCTCAGCTCGAACAGCACGCGACCGGGCTTGACGTTGGCGATCCACCACTCCGGCGAACCCTTGCCGGAACCCATGCGGGTCTCGGCCGGCTTCTTGGTCAGCGGCCGGTCGGGGTAGACGTTGATCCACACCTTGCCGCCACGCCGGATGTGCCGGTTGATGGCGATACGCGCCGACTCGATCTGCCGGTTGGTCAGGTACGCCGGTTCGAGCGCCTGAATTCCGTACTCGCCGAACGCCACCTTGGTGCCGCCGCTGGCCATGCCGCTGCGACTGGGGTGGTGCTGCTTGCGGTGCTTGACCCTACGTGGGATGAGCATGACTCAGCTCTCCGTGTTCTCAGTGGTCGGAGCCTCAGTGGCCGGAGCCTCAGTGGCCGGAGCCTCAGTGGCCGGAGCCTCAGTGGCCGGAGCCTCAGTGGCCGGAGCCTCAGTGGCCGGAGCCTCAGTGGCCGGAGCCTCAGTGGCCGGAGCCTCAGTGGCCGGAGCCTCGGCGACGGGCGCCGCGGTCTCGGCCGGCACCTCGGTGGTGACAGCGGCCGGGGCGTCGGTGGCCTGGTCGGCGGCGGCTGCGGCCTCGCTGGTGACGGCCGATTCCTGCAGGTTGGGCTCGACCGCAGCCGGAGCCTCGACCGCCGCCTCGACCGAACCCTCTCCGGACGCGGCGCGCCCGGCATCGGTGCTGACCCCGGTGGTGCCCTGCGAGCCGGAGCGACGCGGGCGCCCCGCGCCGACGGGCCGGTCACGCCGCTGGCGCAGCGCCTCGGCGGCCACCGCGGCCTCGCGCTCGGCGCGCGAACCGGTGGGGACCTCGCCCTTGTAGATCCAGACCTTCACGCCGATGCGGCCGAAGGTGGTGCGGGCCTCGTAGAAGCCGTAGTCGATGTTGGCCCGCAGCGTGTGCAGCGGCACCCGGCCCTCGCGGTAGAACTCCGAGCGCGACATCTCGGCGCCACCGAGGCGGCCCGAGCACTGCACCCGGATGCCCTTGACGCCGGGGCTCTTGAGCGTGGACTGCATGCTCTTGCGCATCGCGCGCCGGAAGCTCACCCGGTTGGAGAGCTGCTCGGCCACGCCCTGCGCCACGAGCTGGGCGTCGCCCTCGGGGTTTTTCACCTCAAGGATGTTCAGCTGCACCTGCTTGCCGGTGAGCTTCTCGAGCTCGCCGCGGATGCGGTCGGCCTCCGCGCCGCGGCGGCCGATGACGATGCCCGGCCGGGCGGTGTGGATGTCGACCCGGACGCGGTCACGGGTGCGCTCGATCTCGACCTTGGCGATGCCGGCGCGCTCCATGCCCTTGCCCATGAGGCGGCGGATGGCGACGTCTTCCTTGACGTACTCCGCGTACTGCTTGTCGGCGAACCACCGGCTCTTCCAGTCCGTGGAGATGCCGAGACGGAACCCGTTCGGGTTGACCTTCTGACCCATTAGCGGGTACGTCCCTTCTTGCTCGGCGTGTCGACACTCTCGACCTCGATGGTGATGTGGCTGGTGCGCTTGCGGATGCGGAACGCCCGGCCCTGCGCGCGCGGCCGGAACCGCTTCAGCGTCGGGCCCTCGTCGACGTAGGCGCGCGAGACGATCAGCGATTCGGGGTCGAGCTGGAAGTTGTGCTCGGCGTTGGCGATCGCGCTGGCGAGCACCTTGGCCACCGGCTCGCTCGCGGCCTGCGGCGCGAACTTCAGCACCGACAGGGCCTGCTGCGCCGGCATGTCGCGGATCAGATCGATCACGCGGCGGGCCTTCATCGGCGTGACGCCGACGTGCGAGGCCTTCGCGAACGCCGTCCGCACCTCTTCATTGGGTGTAGTCATGTCCTCAGCTCAGTTCTCAGCCGCGCCGCGACCGGCGGTCGTCCTTGATGTGACCCTTGAACGTGCGGGTCGGGGCGAACTCGCCGAGCTTGTGCCCGACCATGCCCTCGGTGACGAAGACCGGGACGTGCTTGCGGCCGTCGTGTACGGCGATCGTGTGCCCGAGCATGTCGGGGATGATCGTCGACCGACGTGACCAGGTCTTGATCACGTTCTTGCTGCCCTTGTCGTTCTGGGCGTCCACCTTCTTGAGCAGGTGGTCGTCGACGAACGGGCCCTTCTTCAAACTGCGTGGCATCTGTCAAACCCTCTTAGCGCTTCTTGTTCGTGCGACGACGGCGGACGATGAGCTGGTCACTGGCCTTGCGGCGACGGGTACGGCCCTCGGGCTTGCCGTTCGGGTTCACCGGGTGGCGACCACCGGACGTCTTGCCCTCACCGCCACCGTGCGGGTGGTCGACCGGGTTCATGGCAACACCGCGGACGGTCGGGCGCTTGCCCTTCCAGCGCATGCGGCCGGCCTTGCCCCAGTTGATGTTCGACTGCTCGGCGTTGCCGACCTCGCCGACGGTGGCGCGGCAGCGCACGTCGACGTTGCGGATCTCGCCCGAAGGCATCCGCAGCTGGGCGAACGCGCCTTCCTTGGCGACCAGCTGCACGCTGGCCCCGGCCGAGCGGGCGATCTTGGCGCCGCCGCCGGGCCGCAGCTCGATGGCGTGCACCACGGTGCCGACCGGGATGTTGCGCAGCGGCAGCGAGTTGCCCGGCTTGATGTCCGCACTCGGGCCGTTCTCGATGCGGTCGCCCTGCTTGAGCAGGCGCGGCGCGATGATGTAGCGCTTCTCGCCGTCGGCGTAGTGCAGCAGCGCGATGCGGG
Organism: uncultured Actinomycetota bacterium; assembly: GCA_963764485.1. Classification (GTDB taxonomy): domain Bacteria; phylum Actinomycetota; class Actinomycetes; order Mycobacteriales; family Jatrophihabitantaceae; genus Jatrophihabitans. Next base: position 1,987,798 of record CAVXSM010000001.1, read on the forward strand.
CAGTGCGGTTGGGGTCGTACTCGATGTGCGCGACCGTGGCCGGCACGCCGTCCTTGTCGTGGCGCCGGAAGTCGATCACCCGGTAGGCCCGCTTGTGGCCGCCACCCTGGTGCCGCGTGGTGATCTTGCCGGTGTTGTTGCGACCGCCCTTGTTGTGCAGCGGGCGCACCAGCGACTTCTCCGGGTGGTCACGGGTGACCTCGGCGAAGTCGGACACCGAGGAGCCACGGCGCCCCGGCGTCGTCGGCTTGTATTTGCGGATAGCCATGATCAGCCAATCTGTCCGAACACGTCGATGCGGTCGCCGGCGCGCAGCGTGACGATCGCTCGCTTCTGGTTGCGGCGCGTGCCGAAACCGCCGCGGGTGCGCTTGCGCTTGCCCTGCCGGTTGAGCGTGTTCACGTCGGTGACCTTGACGTTGAACACCTTCTCGACCGCGATCTTGATCTGGGTCTTGTTGGCCAGCGGGTGGACCTCGAACGTGTACTTGTTCTCGTCCAGCAGGCCGTAGCTCTTCTCCGAGATCACCGGAGCGAGCAGGACGTCGCGATGGTCGTCAAACATCAGTCGGTCTCTCCCTCGGCAGTGGCCTCGGCGTCGGCATCGGCGTCAGTCGCGGTGGCCTTCTTCGCCGCCGCCTTCTTGGCCGGGGCCTTCTTGGCCGGCGCGCCTTCTTGGCCGCCGCCTTCTCGGCCGGAGCCTTCTCGGCCGGAGCCTGCTTCGCTGCCGCCTTCTTGGCCGGCTTCTCGGTGGACACCGGCTTCTCGGTCGAGACGGTCGCGGGAACGTCGGTCTCGTCGACCTCGTCGCTCGACGCGACACCCTTGGCCGACTTGCCCGCCACCGGTCCGGCGACGAACGCGTCGAGCGCGCCCTCGGTGAACACCACGTCGTCACTGATCAGCACGTCGTAGGTGTTCAACTGGCCGGGCTCGAGCAGGTGTACCGCCGGCACGTTGCGCAGGCTGCGCCAGGTGATCTCGTCGCTGCGCTCGGCCACCACGAGGACGTGCCGGGCGCCGCTGACCTTGGCCAGCGCCACCGATGCGGTGCGGGTCGAGGGAGTCTCGCTTGACACGAGCCCGGACACGACGTGGACGCGGTCGTTGCGGGCCCGGTCGGACAGCGCGCCGCGCAGGGCGGCCGCCTTCATCTTCTTGGGCGTGCGCTGCGAGTAGTCGCGCGGCACCGGGCCGTGGACGACGCCACCGCCGGCGAACTGGGGCGCGCGGGTCGAACCCTGGCGGGCGCGACCGGTGCCCTTCTGCCGGTACGGCTTCTTGCCGCCGCCGCGGACCTCGGCCCGGGTCTTGGTCTTGTGCGTGCCCTGGCGCGCCGCGGCGAGCTGGGCCACGACGACCTGGTGGATCAGCGAGATGTTCGGCTCGACGTCGAAGATGTCGGCCGGCAGGTCGATGGTCTTGGCCTTGCCCTTGGCCGCCTCGGCGGTGGGGTCCTGGACCGTCACGGACAGGGTCATGATCAGGCTCCCTTCACGGCGCTGCGGACGAGGACGAGCCCACCGCGCGGGCCCGGAATGGCGCCCTTGATGAGCAGCAGGCCGCGCTCGGCGTCGACCTTGTGCACGACGAGGCTCTGCGTGGTCTGCAGCTCGTGGCCCATCCGTCCGGACATCTTCATGCCCTTGAACACCCGGCCCGGCGTGGCGCACGCGCCGATCGAGCCGGGCTTGCGGTGGTTGCGGTGCGAGCCGTGCGACGAGGACACGCCGTGGAAGCCGTGCCGCTTCATGACACCGGCCGTACCCTTGCCCTTCGTGGTGCCACTGACGTCGACCAGAGCGCCGGCGGCGAACAGGCCGGCGTTGATCTCGTCGCCGACCGTGTAGCCCTCGATCGAGTCGGTGCGCAGCTCGACCAGGTGGCGCCGCGGCGTCACGTTGGCGGCCTTGAAGTGCCCGGCCACCGGCTTGGTGACCTTGCGCGGGTCGATCTGCCCGTAGGCGAGCTGGACGGCGGTGTAGCCGTCCTTCTCCTGGGTGCGGATCTGGGTGACGACGCACGGCCCGGCCTTGACGACGGTGACCGGAACCATCCGGTTGTTCTCGTCGAAGACCTGGGTCATGCCGAGCTTCTCGCCCAGGATCCCCGTCTTGTCGTTAGCCATTGGTTCAGATCTCCGCTTACTGGATGTTGACGTCGACCGAAGCCGGCAGGTCAATGCGCATGAGCGCGTCGACCGTCTTCGGCGTCGGGTCGAGGATGTCGATGAGCCGCTTGTGGGTGCGCATCTCGAAGTGCTCGCGGCTGTCCTTGTACTTGTGCGGCGAGCGAATGACGCAGTAGATGTTCTTCTCCGTCGGCAACGGCACCGGGCCGACGACCCGGGCGCCGGTGCGCGTCACGGTCTCGACGATCTTGCGCGCACTGGCATCGATGGCCTCGTGGTCGTAGGCCTTGAGCCGGATGCGGATCTTTTGTCCCGCCATGGTGGCTGACTCACCTTCACTGTGCTCGGTACTTCAGGATCGAGCCCGCCCGTCGGTACGACGGAGGGCAGGTGCCGGGTGGATCTTGATACGGAGCGGGGCCCATGCGGCACCCGGCGTATCAAGATCCACCCAGCGGCGCTACTCGTTGATCTTGGTGACGCGGCCCGCACCAACGGTGCGGCCACCCTCGCGGATGGCGAAGCGCAGGCCCTCTTCCATGGCGATCGGCTGGATCAGCTCGACCGACATCTCGGTGTTGTCGCCCGGCATGACCATCTCGGTGCCCTCAGGGAGGGTCACCACGCCGGTCACGTCCGTCGTGCGGAAGTAGAACTGCGGGCGGTAGTTGTTGAAGAACGGCGTGTGCCGGCCACCCTCGTCCTTGGACAGGATGTACACGTTCGCCTCGAACTTGGTGTGCGGCGTCGTGGTGCCCGGCTTGATGACGACCTGGCCGCGCTCGACGTCCTCACGCTTGATGCCACGAAGCAGCAGGCCGACGTTCTCGCCCGCGCGCCCCTCGTCGAGCAGCTTGCGGAACATCTCGATGCCGGTGACGGTGGTCGTCTGCTTGGTCGGGTGGATGCCGACGATGTCGACGGTCTCGTTGACCTTCAGAATGCCCCGCTCGATGCGGCCGGTGACGACGGTGCCACGGCCGGTGATCGTGAAGACGTCCTCGACGGGCATGAGGAACGGCTTCTCGGTCTCACGCTCGGGCTGCGGGATCGACTCGTCGACCGCGGTCATCAGCTCGAGCACCGACTCGCCCCACTTGGCGTCGCCCTCGAGCGCCTTCAGCGCCGAGACGCGCACGATCGGAGCGTCGTCGCCCGGGAACTCGTACTGGGTCAGCAGCTCGCGGACCTCGAGCTCGACGAGCTCCATGATCTCCTCGTCGTCGACCATGTCGGCCTTGTTCAGCGCGACGACGATGTACGGCACGCCGACCTGACGGGCGAGCAGCACGTGCTCCTTGGTCTGCGGCATCGGGCCGTCGGTGGCGGCGACCACAAGGATCGCGCCGTCCATCTGGGCCGCACCGGTGATCATGTTCTTGATGTAGTCGGCGTGCCCGGGGCAGTCAACATGCGCGTAGTGGCGCTGCTCGGTCTGGTACTCGATGTGCGCGATCGAAATGGTGATACCGCGCTGCCGCTCCTCAGGCGCCTTGTCGATCTGGTCGAACGCCTCGGTGTTCGGGTTCAGGTCCGGGTACTTGTCGTGCAGCACGCGCGAGATCGCTGCCGTCAGCGTCGTCTTGCCATGGTCGATGTGACCGATGGTGCCGATGTTGACGTGCGGCTTCGTCCGCTCGAACTTGGCCTTCGCCACTGTGGATCCCTGTCCTCTCGGGCTGTTGCCGGTCTTTCCTGGATGAATGAGTCCGGCTGTATCGATGGATTCTGCTGTTGAAACTCTCGGGTCTTACTCGCCCGTCGCCTTGGCGATGATTTCCTTGGCGACGTTCTGCGGAACCTCGGCGTAGCTGTCGAACTGCATGGAGTAACTGGCCCGGCCCTGGGTCTTCGACCGCAGGTCGCCGACGTAGCCGAACATCTCCGACAGCGGCACGAGCGCCTTGACGACGCGAGCACCGCCCCGCTCCTCCATGGCCTGGATCTGGCCGCGGCGGGAGTTGAGGTCGCCGATGACATCACCCATGTTGTCCTCGGGCGTGGTGACCTCGACGGCCATCAGCGGTTCGAGAATGACCGGGTTGGCCTTCTTGGCCGCGGCCTTGAAGATCATCGAACCGGCGATCTTGAACGCCATCTCAGACGAGTCGACGTCGTGGTAGCCGCCGTCGGTCAGGATCATCTTGACGCCGACGAGCGGGTAGCCGGCCAGGATGCCGTACTGCATGGCCTCCTGGGCGCCGGCGTCGACCGACGGGATGAACTCCTTGGGGATGCGACCGCCGGTGACCTTGTTCTCGAACTCGTAGGTCGGGCCGTCGGTCGTCAGCTCAAGCGGCTCGAGCGCGATCTGGACCTTCGCGTACTGGCCCGACCCACCCGTCTGCTTCTTGTAGGTGAGGTCCTCGCGCTCGACGGCCCGGCGGATCGTCTCGCGGTAGGCCACCTGCGGCTTGCCGACGTTGGCCTCGACGTTGAACTCGCGGCGCATGCGGTCGACGAGGATCTCGAGGTGCAGCTCGCCCATGCCGGAGATGACCGTCTGACCGGTCTCTTCGTCGTTCTGGACGCGGAAGGTCGGGTCCTCTTCGGCCAGCTTCTGGATCGCGATGCCGAGCTTCTCCTGGTCGGCCTTCGTCTTCGGCTCGATGGCGACGTCGATCACCGGCGCCGGGAACGTCATCGACTCGAGGACGATCGGCTTGGCCGGATCGGCCAGCGTGTCACCAGTGGTCGTCTGCTTCATACCGGCAATGGCGATGATGTCGCCGGCACCGGCGCGCGGCAGCTCCTCACGCTTGTTGGCGTGCATCTGATAGATCTTGCCGACCCGTTCCTTGCGGTCCTTGGTGGAGTTCAGGACCTGCGCGCCGTTCTCCATGACGCCGGAGTAGATGCGCACGAAGGTCAGCTTGCCGAGGTGCTTGTCGGTCGCGATCTTGAACGCGAGCGCGGCCAGCGGCTCGGACTCGTCGGCCCGGCGCTCGGCCTCGGTGACGCCGTCCTGCAGCAGGCCGGTGACGTGGTCGACGTCGAGCGGCGAGGGCAGGTAGTCGACGACGGCGTCGAGCATGGGCTGGACGCCCTTGTTCTTGAATGCCGAGCCGGTGAGGACCGGGTTGACGAGGTCGGCCAGCGTCGCGCGACGGATGGCCGCCTTCAGCGTGGGGACGTCGAACTCGGCGCCCTCGAGGTAGGCCTCGGCGATCGCGTCGTCGACGTCGGCGAGCTGCTCGATGAGCTTCTCGCGGTACTCAGCGGCCTGGTCGGCGAGCTCAGCCGGGATGTCCTCGACCGCGAAGTCCTCGCCCAGCTTGGTCTCGCCGCGCCAGGTGAGGGCGCGCATCTCGACGAGGTCGACGACGCCGACGAAGTCGGACTCGTTGCCGATCGGCAGCTGCAGGACGAGCGCGTTGGAGTTGAGCCGGTCGCGCATCATCTCGACGCAGCGGAAGAAGTCGGCACCGGTGCGGTCGAGCTTGTTGACGAAGCACATGCGCGGAACGCTGTACTTGTCGGCCTGCCGCCACACCGTCTCGGTCTGCGGCTCGACCCCGGCGACGCCGTCGTAGACCGCGACCGCGCCGTCGAGCACGCGCAGCGACCGCTCGACCTCGACGGTGAAGTCGACGTGGCCGGGCGTGTCGATGATGTTGATCGCGTGGCCCTTCCACGTGCACTTGGTGGCCGCAGAGGTGATGGTGATGCCGCGCTCTTGCTCCTGCTCCATCCAGTCCATCGTGGCCGCGCCGTCGTGGACCTCACCGATCTTGTAGTTGATGCCGGTGTAGAAGAGGATGCGCTCGGTGGTGGTGGTTTTGCCCGCGTCGATGTGCGCCATGATCCCGATGTTGCGGGTCTTGGCGAGCTCGGCGTTGTTAGCCATGATTCCTTCTCGTCTTTCTTGCTGGCGGGCGTGCGCTGGCGGGCCGGGGTTTCCGGATTACCAGCGGTAGTGGGCGAAGGCCTTGTTCGAGTCGGCCATCTTGTGCGTGTCCTCGCGGCGCTTGACGCTCGCGCCGAGGCCGTTGCTGGCGTCGAGGAGCTCGTTCATCAGCCGCTCGGTCATCGTCTTCTCGCGGCGCTGCCGGGAGTAGCTGACGAGCCAGCGCAGCGCGAGGGTGGTGCTGCGGGCCGGCTTGACCTCGACCGGAACCTGGTAGGTGGCGCCACCGACGCGGCGGCTCTTCACCTCGAGGGTCGGCTTGACGTTGTCGAGCGCGCGCTTGAGCGTGATCACCGGATCGGTGCCGCTCTTCTCACGCGTGCCCTCGAGGGCGCCGTAGACGATGTGCTCGGCGATCGACCGCTTGCCCGACACCAGCACCTTGTTGACCAGCTGGGTGACCAGCGGGGAGCTGTAGACGGGGTCGACGACCAGCGGACGACGCGGCGCGGGGCCTTTACGGGGCATTAGGCCTTCTCCTTCTTCGCTCCGTAGCGGCTGCGGGACTGCTTGCGGCCGCGAACACCCTGGGTGTCGAGCGAGCCACGGATGATCTTGTAACGAACGCCGGGGAGGTCCTTCACCCGACCGCCGCGGACAAGCACGATGCTGTGCTCCTGGAGGTTGTGCCCCACGCCCGGGATGTAGGCGGTGACCTCGATCTGGCTGGTCAGGCGCACGCGGGCAACCTTGCGCAGCGCCGAGTTCGGCTTCTTGGGGGTCGTCGTGTAGACGCGGGTGCAGACACCACGACGCTGGGGTGAACCCTTGAGCGCCGGGGTCTTGGTCTTCTCGACCTTGTCCTGCCGGCCCTTGCGGACGAGCTGCTGGATCGTAGGCATGCGGCCTGCAATCTCCTTTGTGCGGTCTGGGCGTGCTGGTTTTGCTGCTTTTGTCTGAGTCCCTCGAGACGCGGCGCCTCGACGATCCCCTGCTGTGGTGTTATCGCAGGCCCTAGTTTCCGGGCCCCCTGTCGGCTTCACCGATCCCCGCGGTCGGGCGTGTCGCCCCACTCGCAGACCAGCGCGGCGCGAACGCCGAACTGAACTCGGTGATGCCCGTGATCTTCAGGTGCGGGCCGCCGACCGGAACCGGTCGTCGAGCTGCTGCACCGTCGGGCACAAGACAGGACCCGGATCGCTCCGGGCACGTCCAGCAACAATACTCGGGTGCACGCTGCGATACCAAATGCCCCCCGTCTTCGGCCCGCGCGGGTCAGGCCGGGGCGGCGCAGCGGCCGCGGATCGCCGCGATGACCCGGGCCTGGTCCGCGGCGGTGAGGTCGGTGGAGCAGGGCAGAGACAGCCCGCGCTGGAACAGGTCGTCGGCCACAGAGCCGCCGACCCGGGCCGCTGCAGCGTACGGCGGCTGGGCGTGCAGGGGCCGCCAGAGCGGCCGCGCATCGATGCCGGCGGCGGCGAGTTCGGCCAGCAGACCGTCCCGGCCGCCGGGCATGCTGTCGGGCACCAGGACCGAGTACAGCCAGTAGGTGGAGTCGTAGCCCGGCCGGCGCGGGGGCCGGGTCAGCCCGGTGTCGGCGAGCGCGGCGTCGTAGACGGCTGCGATCTCGCGTTTGCGGGCGACGAACGCCGGCAGCCGTTCCAGCTGGGCGACGCCGAGCGCCGCGGCGACGTTGGTCAGCCGGTAGTTGTAGCCGATCTCGTCGTGCAGGTAGCCGGTGTCCGGCACCTTGGCCTGGGTGGACAGGTGCCGGGCCCGCACGGCCAGGCTCTCGTCATCGGTCACCAGCATGCCTCCGCCGCCGGTGGTCGCGATCTTGTTGCCGTTGAACGAGAACGCGCCGACCCGCGCGACCGCGCCGGTGCTGCGGCCGGCCAGCGGGCCGCTGGACCAACCGGCCCCGAGGGACTCTGCGGCGTCCTCGAGGATGGGCACGTCGTAGCGCGCGCAGAGCTCGGCCAGCTCGGCCAACCGGGCCGGCTGGCCGAGGGCGTGCACGACCTCGACCGCAGCCGGCAGCGGCTCGCCCGCCCGCTCGCGGCGTTCGAACTCGGCCGCGAGCAGGTCCGGATCCATGTTCCACGTCGCCGAGTCGGAATCGACCAGCAGCAGCTCGGCCCGTTGGTAGCGCACCGGGTTGGACGAGCCGACGAAGGTGAAGTCGGAGACCGCGACCAGATCGCCGGCGCCGACGCCCAGGACGATCAGGCCCAGATGGATCGCCGCGGTGCCGGAGGCGCAGGCCACGGCGAATCGGGACCCGACCGCCGCGGCGAACTCGTGCTCGAACCGGCTCACGAACGGACCGACCGAGGACACGTAGCCCGAATCGATCGCCTCCAGGACGAGCTCGCGCTCGCGCGCGCCGATGTTGGGGACGGCCAGCGGAATCCGAGGCGGCATCGTCACCGTTGGTACCGCGCGGCGCGCCGGGCGTCGGCGCGGGGCGCCAGCCAGCTCGCGGTGCGCCGCAACCCTTCCTCGAGACCGACCGTGGCGGCCCAACCGAGGCGATGCTGCGCGTTGGTCGGGTCCGACAGCAGCACCTCCACCTCGGATCGCGCGGGCCGGATCCGCGCCTGGTCGGTGACGATCGATGCCGTCGTCCCCGTCACCTTCATGCACATCTCGACGACCTCGCCGATCGAGTACGTGGTCCCCGTCCCGAGCTGTACGGTCGCGCCGGGCGCCAGATCGGCCAGCGCCGCCCGGACGAAACCGGCACAGGTATCGGTGACGAAGGTGAAGTCGCGGCGCGGCGTGGTGGCGCCGAGGTGCAGTTCGGGCGAACCGGACAGCAGCTGCGCGAGTACCGACGGGATCACCGCGCGGGCCGATTGCCGCGGCCCGTAGGTGTTGAACGGTCGCAATGTGACGACCGGGGTGTCGAAGGACAGGGCGAAGGACTCGCACATCTTGTCGGCGGCGATCTTGCTGGCGCTGTAGGGCGACTGCCCGCGCAGCGGGTGGTCCTCGGTGATCGGAATCGTCTGCGGCGTGCCGTACACCTCCGACGTCGACGTGTGCACCATCCGCGGCGTCCCGTTGCGACGGACGGCCTCGAGCAAGTTGAGCGTGCCGAGCACGTTGGTCTCGACGTAGGAGCGCGGAGCGTCATAGGAGTAGGGAATCGCGATGAGCGCGGCAAGATGCAGGACCACGTCGCAGCCGGCTACCGCCGACGCCACCAATTCCGGATCGCGGATGTCGCCGAGGACGACCTGGGCCTGGCCGGAGGAGAGGGCGTCCTGAAAGGACTCGGACTCGTCCAGCCAGCCGAGCGAGCCGAGCGAGTTGTACAGGCAGAAGGCCTTCGCCTGTCCGCCCGCCGCGAGGACGGCCTCGACGACGTGGCTGCCGATGAACCCGTCGGAACCGGTGACCAGCACGGTCTGACCCGCGAGCGATGACGTGGAACCGCCGGTCACACTTCCCCCTTGGCGCGGGCGAGATCGGCTGGGGTTCCGACGTCGATCCAGTCGGATGCCAGCGGCCACGCGTTGACCGGCAACTCGCCGTCCAAGCAGGTCTCGATGAGGTCGGGCATGCTCGACGGCCGGCCGGTCGGCACGAGGTCGAGGACGTGCGGCGCAACGACGTACAGGCCGGCGTTGACGTCGGCCGAGATGGTCGGCTTCTCGGTGATCGCGGCGACGCGTGACTCCTCGGCGATCTCGACGACACCGAACGGCACCTCGTGGCGGTACGGCCGGGTCGCCACCGTGATCGCGGCGCCGCTGCGCTCGTGCGCGGCCAGCATCGTCGCGGGTTCGAACTGCACCATGAGATCGCCGTTCATCACCAGCACCGGCACGTCCAGATCGGGTCGGACGGCGTGGAGCAGGGCCAGGGATCCGGCAGTGCCAAGGGGTGTCTCCGAGCTCTCTCGCAAGTACGACACGGTGCAGCCGAGCCGGGCTCCGTCGCCGAGATGGTCCTCGATCTGCTCCGCGAGGTGGTTCACGCTGACGTACACCGCGCGGATGCCGCCGCCCACGAGGTTCAGGACGATCCATTCGAGGATGCTGCGCCCGGCGACCTCGAGCATCGGCTTGGCGGTCGCGCGGGTCAGCGGGCCGAGGCGGGTGCCGCGACCTCCGGCCATGATGACCGCCGGGTTGGGCAGCGGCCGGGCCCCGACGACGTCGGACAGGGTGTGCAGGCCGACCAACCGTCCGTGGTCGTCGACCTCGGGCACGGCGACGATCCGCAGGGCGCGCATGAGGTCGAGGACGAGCGCGCGTCCGGAGCCGACGGCTACGGTCTGCGGTGATGTGGTGGCGAACGGGAGGGCCGGCGCGGTCAGCTCGGCTCCACTCAGCACCGCTCGGCGTACGTCCCCGTCGGTGAGCAGGCCGACCAGGCGCCCTTCGACGTCGACGATGAGCGCGACGGCCAGGCCGGACCGGTCGATCGACTCGAGCACGTCGCGCAGGGTCGCCGACGGTGGCGCGGTCACCGCATCGAGCGGCTGCCTCGTCATCGTCATGACTCCTCCGCGCCGTCGCGCTCGACCGGGCGTGGTCGAGCCGGAACCCCGACCACGATCTCATCCGGGGCGACGTCGCGGGTCACCACCGCCCCCGCACCGATCGTGGCGCCCGCGCTGACGCGCACGCCCTGCAGGATCGTCGCCCCGCTACCGATGAGCACCCCGTCACCGATCACGACCGCGCCGGAAATGTTGACGCCGGGGTTGACGACGCAACAGCGCCCCAGAACGGCGTCGTGTCCGATGCCCGATCGGGGGTTCAACACGGTGCCGGCGCCGATCTCGACGTCGGTCGTGACCACACAACCGGACGAGACGATCACGCCGGGACCGAGCCGGGACGAGCCGCTGACGTCGGCCCGCGGATGCACGAGCGTCGGGAACACGAATCGCGGGTGCGCCTCGAAGCGAGCCAGCACGGCGGCCCGCGGCTGCGGGAACCCGAGACCGAGGACCAGCCCGCCGGATTCCGCGGCGAGGCCGTCCTCGCCGTCGTGGTCGACGAGGCCGCGGAACTCCAGCTCGCGCCCGGTCGCATCGCGGCCGACGGCCGCGATGAGCTCGCGGGTCTCGCGGGCCTGACCGCCGGCGCCGAGCACCCAGACCGGTAGCCCGATCATCCGGCGGGCACCTGGTCGACGAAGGCCTTGCGGCCCAGGTTGGCGGCGGCGGCCCGGCGAACCACGTCAAGGATTCGCGGAGCGGCGTGACCGTCGCCGTAGACATTGACCGCACCGGCCGCCCGTTCGCGAAACGCCGGATCGAGACCCGCCCGGATCGCCGTCGCGATGGCCCCGGCCTCCTCGACGGCGTCGACGACGTTGATCCCGCTGACGCGTCCGCGTTGGCGGTCGCCGACATTCACGACCGGGATGCCGAACGTGGCCGCCTCGAGGATGCCACTGGAACTGTTGCCGACCACGACGTCGGACGCCGCGAGCACCGGCAGGTAATCCGTGCCCAACGTGGTGACGTCGACAAGCCGATCCGAGGCGGCGACGCTGCGGGCGATCTCGTCGAGCACGTCCTCCCGGCCCCGGTCCAGGCCGGGATGGGTGATGATCGCCGTCCCGATCGTGGCCGCGACCGCGTCGAGAACCGCGCGGGCTCCGTCGCCGGCCGCCGGCCCCCCGGCGGTCGGGGGGTGATAGGTGACCAGCGCCAAGGGCCGCACGACCGGCCGTCCCGCGATTGCGGCGAGCCGGGCGTCGTCGGCGGGCCGGACCGAGCTCATCGCGTCCAGGGCCGGCGCACCGGTGACCGTGATGCGGTCGGCCGGTTCGCCCAGCTGCCGGAGCCGGGCCGCGGCCGCCTCGGTGCTCACACAGTGCAAATCGGCGAGCTTGGTGACGGCATGCCGGATCCGGTCGTCGATCGCGCCCTCGGTCACCTCGCCGCCGTGCAGGTGGACCAGCGGGATGCCGAGCAGCACGATCGGCGGAACGGCGTAGAGCAGCTCCCACCGGTCGCCCAGGACCACGCACACGTCCGGGCGGATCCGGTGCAACGCGCTCGCCATCCCCTGCCCGATCCGGCCGCCTCCTGCGGTGATGTCGAGGTACTCGCTGGACCCGAGGTCGTCGGCGATCCGTTCCACGGCAACGCCGCTGAGGTCGAGATCGGCCAACGGGTGACCGAAGTCGTGGTTGGCGGTCGTGCCCGACGCGAACAGGGTTACCGCCAGATCGGGCGCGCCGGCGAGCGCCGCCAGCACCGGGGCGAGCGGGAACAGGTCCGCGCGGCCCGCCGCGAACACCACGACGCGATGGGTCACCGGGGCGACCGGACGGCGAGATCGTCGGGGAACAGGGGGTGGCCGGCGCCGACGTCGCGGGCCAGCTCCTGGCCGACGACGTCCTCGGCCGGCGCGAGGCCGGTGGCCGGGCGCAGCAGCCGGACGTCGTCGAGGGCGATGACGGCCCCGCGCTGCAGGTCGCGCGCGGCGTGCCAGCTGCGCCGCACCAGCGCGGCGTTCTCGGCCTCGGCGGCGACCGGGGCCTTCCGCCCGTCACCCAACGCGGCGTGCGCGGCCCGAACCTGCTCGACGTAGTCGGCGAATCCGGACGCGTCCGCGCTCGCGGCGTGATCCGGGCCGGACCGGCTCCGATCGAGGGTGACGTGCTTCTCAAGGGCCGCGGCGCCGAGGGCCACAGCGGCAACGGCCGACACCGTCCCCACGGTGTGGTCCGACCAGCCCACCGCAACCCCGAAGCGGTCGCGCATCGTCGCAATGGAGCGCAGGTTGGACTGCTCGACCGGCGCCGGGTAACTCGAGACGCAGTGCAGCAACATCAGTCCGGGCGCCGCGGCCAGCCAGTCAACCGCGTCGGCGACCTCGTCCTGCGAACCCATGCCGGTGGAGCAGATCACTGGCAGGCCGCGGCGGCCGACCTCGACCAGCAGCGGCTTGTTCGTCAGCTCGCCGGACCCCAGCTTCAGCGCGCTGACGCCGAGGCCGCAGACCAGTTCGAGGCTGGCGAGATCGAACGCGGTCGAGAGGAAGTCCACGCCCGCCTGGACGGCGTGGTCGCGCAGTTCCGACCACGCGCTCGTCGGCAGGACCAGGCGGTCGAGCAGCTCCCGCTGCGTGGTCACGCCCGTCGTCGCGGCTTGGTAGGCCGCGGTCTCGACCGAGTCCGAGACGAGCGACGCCGGATCGAAGGTCTGGAACTTGATCGCGTCGGCTCCGGTGGCGACGGCGAGCTCGATCAAGGCATGCGCGTCGTCGACCGAACCGTCATGGTTCACGCCCGCTTCGGCGATGATGTAGAGACCCGGACGGTCGGTGAGCGCGAACATCGATCCCAGCGAAGTCATCCGGTCCAGAATAGGGCCGCGGCGCCGCACGCAGGACGAGGAGACGGATCGGTGATGACGAGCACCCGTGTTCTGGCCGTCGTGCCGGCCCGCGGAGGGTCGAAGGGGCTACCGGGCAAGAATCTGCGCGTCCTGGCGGGGCTGCCTTTGATCGGGCACAGCCTGCGCGCGGCCGCGATGGTCGCCGCGGTGACCCGCTGCGTCGTCACCACTGACTCGGCCGAGATCGCGGCGGCCGCGCGCGCCCTCGGCGGTGACGTGCCGTTCCTGCGGCCGGCCGAGCTGGCCGCCGACGAGACCCCGATGGCGCCGGTGCTGCGGCACGCCCTAACGACGGTCGAGGACCAGGAGGGGCAGGCTTACGACTTCGTCGTCCTGCTCGACCCCACCAGCCCGGCCCGGGAGCCGGCCGAGGTGGACGCCGCGCTGGAACTGCTGCGCGATCACCCGGCGTGGGACGGCGTGGTGAGCGTGTCGGCGCCCACGTTCCACCCGGTCTGGGTCGGCGTCCGGCCGGCCGACGGCGAGCCGGATCGTATGGCGCGGTATTTCCCGGACGGCACCGGCGTGACCCGGCGTCAGGAGCTCGACCGCTACCTGCGGGTCAACGGCAATTTCTACGTGTGGCGCGCGGCGTTCGTCCGGCGCATGGCGTCATCCTGGATGGACGAGGGCGTGCACGGGATGATCGAGATCCCGGAGGCGCGCGCGTTCGCGATCGACTATCTGGCCGAGTTCGAGGTGCTCGAGGCGTTGGTGGCGCAAGGGGTCGTGCGCCTGCCGTGGCTCACACCATCCGCCTGACGTCGCTGTCGTCCAAGGACTCGATCGCGGCCTCGAGGCGGCGCAGCCGCTCCTCGTAGTGGCTGATGATCTGCATCCGGACGCGCACCTGCTCGTGCTCGCGGCGCACGATGTCGATCAGGGCGCGGGCCTCGGCGGTGTCGGCGTCGTCGGCGATCAGCGGGCCAGTGGCCAGCCTCTCCTCCAGCCGGCCCATCCGTTCCTCCAGGACGCCGACCTGATTCGAGACGCGGCCGTGCTCGACCTGGCGCCGGTTGGCCGCCTGCTCGAACGGCAGCGAGCGTTCCTTCATGGCGGCGACCGTGCTCTTCAACGTCGCAAGCTGTGTCGCCTGCCGCTCGATCCGGTCGCGCAGCGTCTCGTGCTGCTTGCGCAGCCGCGCGACCTCCTCACTGGCGCGCGGCCCGGCGACCCGGCGGCGGAGCCGGCCGAGCCGGCGCCGCAACGAACTCGACGTCCGAGCCGCAGGGACCGGCGATTCAGTCATGGGGCGAGTTCCTTTCCGTTCGAGGCCGCGACTGCCGCTCATGCGAGAAAACGTAGGCTGCCGTCATCGATCCACGACCGCATCAGGGCGCCCTCGAGGGCTAGGTCATGGTACTTGTGCACCGCCGTCACGCCGCCGGAATGATGCCGCCACTCCGTCTGGGAGTGACCGTCCAGGAATGAGAACCCCGCCGCCACGAGATCAGCGTCGGGGAACATCTCGTGCGCCAGGTAAAGGCCCATGAGCCCAGTGGTCGGCGTGAGCCGTCCGGGTACGTGATCGGGATCCAAGAGATCGACGAGCCGCTTCTTGACGACCGCATTCGGGATCGGGATCGAGCCGAGGTCGGCCGGCCAGAACGACACCACCGGTCCGACTGTGAAGTAGAGGGGTGCACCGGCTTGCGGCGCGAGATAGGCCCGTCGACGGTAGTCACGGAACACCCAGCGGGTGTTGCGGGTGGCGTGCGAGAGCAGCACCACATGGCATGCAGTGCCCACGGTGGGCTCGTCAGTCGGCTCGTCGAGCACAAGGGAGTTCGCTCGGAAGACAAGGTCGCTGGCGTCGATCTCGGCCGCTCGATCCGCGCTGGGCTGGAGGGGCGCGTTGCCCACGACCGCCACCTTGCGCACGGGGCGCCGCTCCGCGTACGAGGCGATGAACTCACGCAGATGGTCCCACTGCTGTTGTTCGGAGCCGGCGATCTCTTCGGACAACACGGCGCCATTCTTTCATCAGGGCGCGCGGCTACCGATCAGACGACACTGACCGGAACGACCAGGTACTGGCGCAGGTACAGATCGGCGAACGTCACCGGGCCGCGCGGGCCGGGCATGTGGTCGACATTGATCCCCGTCTCGGGCACCGCGAGCAGCTTGAAACCGTCGAGCAGCCGCGTGGTGGCGTTCCAGAACGCACCCGTCCCGGCGTACCGGTCGAGGAAGCGGCGGGCGGTGGCGGCGTCCTCGGTGACGATCGTGGCGGCGAGGCCGGACGTCTCGGTGTTCGCGATCCGCGCGGCCTGCTGCTCGTCGCTCACCCGGGCGAGCGTCACGGTGGCCTCGTGGCCGTCGTCGAGGGCCCACTCGTGGCCGATCGGGTGATCGTGCGGCGCCCCGGACACGGTGACGCCGGCCGCGCCGAGTTCCGCGCGGATCAGCGGCTCGAGTTCGTCGGCGACCGGCTCGGCCAGCAGGATCAGGTTGACCCGGTTGCAGACGCCCAGGCGGTCGGTGCCCTCACGCAGGATCCGGCTCAGGGTGTCGCGGTCGGCGGCGGTATCGACGTAGAGCACCCCGCCGCCCTCGGCGTGGGCCAGCGTGCGGACGCCGTGCTTCGCGGCCTCGGCGCCGAGGGCCGCCGTCGTCTCGCCACTGCCGCGCAGGATGACGAGGCGGATCAGCCCGGGCTGGCGCACCAGCGCCGTGGCGTATTCGCGCCCTGGTTCGTCGACGATCTGGATCGCGTCGGCATCGATGCCGGCCGCCGCGAGGGCGGGCCGGACCACGTGGCGGTGCAACGCCAGCGCCGAGCCCAGCGCGGCCGAGCCGGTGCGCAGGACGCCGGCGTTGCGCGACTTCACCAGCTGCGACGCGACGTCGATGGTGACGTTGGGCCGGGCCTCGTAGTTCACGCCGATGACGCCCACCGGCCGCCGCCGCTCGATCAGCTGCAACCCGCCCGGCAACTCGCGGATGGGAATCTCGCGGACCATCGCCTCAGCACCGGCCAGCAACCGGAGGTTGGCGGCGAGGTCGGCGACGCGGTCGGGGCCGAGCCGAAGCCGGTCGAGCAGCGCCGGGCTCATGCCGTGGCGCTCCGCGGCCGCGACGTCGCGCTCGTTGGCGGCGGCGAGGTCGGCCCGGGCCGATTCGAGCCGCTCGGCCATCGCGCTCAGCGCCGTCGCCAGCTGGTCGTCGGTGGCGTCGGTCAACGAATCGGCCGCGTCGGTGGCCCGCCGCGCCAGGCCGGCCAGAACCTCGTCGGCCGAGGACGCGTCAGCCGAGGACGCGCCAGCCGAGGACGCGTCAGCGGATGTCGTCACACCGCAAAGTCTCGCATCCCTCCCGGCCACCGCTCCCGCCGCCGCGAGTTGTCCGCGCTTCCCGGCGTCCTGACCCCCTGAAGCGCGGACAACTTTCAGGGGTGGCGAAAGTTGTCCGCGCTTCCCGGCGCTCTAGCGCCGTGAAGGGCGGACAACTCAGGGGTGGCGCGAGGTTTTCCACAGGCGATCACGCGCGCGACTGGCGAGGGCCACAGTGGACGACGTGCCATCGCGCGCCGCGATCCAACTACGCCAGCCGCAGGGCGACCGTCCCGTGGCAGTACCGGGTCCGCTCGCCCTCCTCGCCGCCGCGCAGAGCGCAGTCGCGACCCGGACCCAGCTCAGCGCGGTCGACATCTCCCGCGACCGCCTGCGCGCACACCTGGATGCCCGGCGGTGGCAGGCGTTCGGCCGCAACGTGGTCGTGTTGCACAACGCTGCGCTCTCGGATGATCAGCGCCGGTGGGTGGCCGTCCTGCTGCCGGACAAGCCGGCGGCGCTCGCCGGGCTGTCGGCGGCAACCGCGGGCGGGCTTACCGGTTTCGATCCGGAGCAGGTGCACGTCCTCGTGCCGCACGACACGCACGCCGCGGTCCCAGCCTGGGTGAAGTTGCACGAGTCGCGACGCTTCTCCGAATCCGACATTGTGCGGACCATCGGTCCGCCGCGCACCCGCATGTCCCGATCGGTTATCGACGCCGCGACCTGGTCCCGGTGGCCGCGTCGGGCCTGCGCCATCCTCTGCGCGGCCGTCCAACAGCGGCTGACCAACGCCGATCTGTTGCTGGCCGAGCTACACCGGGCCGGACCGGTGCGGCACGTCGCCATAATGCGCGACATCCTGGGCGACATCGGCGGCGGCGGACACACGCTGGCCGAGATCGAACTCGGTCCGCTGGCGCTGCGGGCGGGTTTGGGGCGTCCGCGCCGTCAGCGTCTGCGGCCCGAACCAAACGGCACCGTGCGCTATCTGGACGCCGAGTTCGACCTTCCGGACGGCACGATTCTTGCGGTGGAGATCGACGGCGCCGTCCATCTGCGGCCAGAATCGTGGTGGGCCGACACGAAGCGCCAGAACGAGATCGTGATCGGCGGCCGGCCGATGCTGCGCTTTCCCTCGCTCACCGTGCGGCTGGAGCCAGGCACGGTCGTCGACCAACTGCGGCGGATGCGGCTCGTCCATGACGCGCGCCCTTAGACCCGAAAAGTTGTCCGCGCTACGCGGGGCGCGAGCCCCGGATAGCGCGGACAACTTTCGAGAAGGGCTAGCGGTAGTCGTCGTAGCCGAACTCGTCCAGCGGGACGGCCGGGCCGAGCGCGGAGTTGCCGAACCCGTAGTAGTCGTTCTCGTCGTAGCCGGACATCGAGAACGCCGCGGCGCGGGCCTCTTCGGTCGGGTTGACGTCAACGTTGCGGTACCGCGAGATGCCGGTACCGGCCGGGATCAGCTTGCCGATGATCACGTTCTCCTTCAGGCCGACGAGCGAGTCGCTCTTGGCCGAGATGGCGGCGTCGGTGAGGACGCGCGTCGTCTCCTGGAAGGAGGCCGCCGACAGCCACGACTCGGTGGCCAGCGACGCCTTGGTGATGCCCATCAGCACCGGACGACCGGACGCCGGCTCGGCGTTCTCGGCCACCACGCGGCGGTTTTCCGCCTCGAAGTTCGACCGCTCGACGAGCGAACCGGGCAGGAACTCGGTGGCACCGGACTCGATCACGGTGATGCGCTTGAGCATCTGCCGGATGATCACCTCGATGTGCTTGTCGTGGATCGCCACACCCTGCGAGCGGTACACCTCCTGGACCTCGCGGACGAGGTGCAGCTGCACCTCGCGCGGGCCCATGATGCGCAGCACGTCGTGCGGGTTCACCGCACCGGAGATCAGCTGCGCGCCGGCCTCGACCGAGTCCCCGTCGTTCACCAGTGGCCGCGAGCGGCGGGTGATCGGGTACTCCTTCTCCTCGCCGCCGTCGTCCGGGACGATGACGATGCGCCGGCTCGAGCCCTTGGTTCCGTCGGACTCCTCGAACCGCACCCGCCCGGAGGCCTCGGCGATCGGGGACATGCCCTTGGGGACGCGGGCCTCGAATAGCTCGGCCACACGCGGCAGGCCGTGCGTGATGTCGTCACCGGCGATGCCGCCGGTGTGGAACGTCCGCATGGTCAGCTGGGTGCCGGGCTCGCCGATCGACTGGGCGGCGATGATGCCGACCGCCTCACCGACGTCCACGAGCTTGCCAGTCGCGAGCGAGCGGCCGTAGCAGGTGGCGCAGGTGCCGAGCGCCGACTCGCAGGTGAGCACCGAGCGAACCCGGACCTCACTCACGCCGGCGGCGACCAGCTCGTCGATCTTCACGTCGCCCAGGTCGCTGCCGGCCGTGGCCAGCACCGCCTTGCTGTTGGGCTTGTGGATGTCCTCAGAGAGCACCCGGGCGTAGACCGAGGTCTCGACGTGGACGTCCTTCACCAGCGTGCCGTCGGCGGCCGGAGCCGCGATCGACATCGTCAGGCCACGGTCGGTGCCGCAGTCCTCTTCGCGGATGATGACGTCCTGCGACACGTCCACCAGGCGCCGGGTCAGGTAACCCGAGTCGGCGGTGCGCAGCGCGGTGTCGGCCAGACCCTTGCGGGCGCCGTGCGTGGCGATGAAGTACTCGAGGACGGACAGACCCTCGCGGAAGTTCGCCTTGATCGGGCGCGGAATGATCTCGCCCTTCGGGTTGGCCACCAGGCCACGCATGCCGGCGATCTGCCGCATCTGCATCATGTTCCCTCGGGCGCCCGAGTTGACCATGATGTAGACCGGGTTGTTCTTCGGGAAGTTGAGCTCCATCTCCTTGGCGACCTCGCTGGTCGCCTTGGTCCAGACCTCGACCAGCTCCTGGCGGCGCTCCTCTTCGGTGATGACACCGCGCAGGTACTGCTTCTCGATCTTGTCCGCGTCCTTCTCGTACCGCTCGAGGATCGCGGCCTTCGTCGGCGGCGTGACGACGTCGTCGATGGCGATCGTGATGCCCGACCGGGTGGCCCAGTGGAAACCGGCCGCCTTGAGGTTGTCGAGGGTGTGCGCGACCTCGACCTTGGGGTAGCGCTCGGCCAGGTCGTTGACGATCTGCCCGAGCTCCTTCTTCGTCACCTCGTAGTTCACGAACCGGTAGTCGGCCGGCAGCGCGTCGTTGAACAGGCAGCGGCCCAGCGTGGTGTCGAGCACGACCGGCTGACCGGTCTCCCAGCCCGCCGGCGGCGCCCACTTGTCCGCACGACCGTTGTCGACGGACGTGACGCCCTTGAGCCGGATCTTGACCGGAGCCTGCAGGTGCAGGCTCTTGATATCGCGGGCCATGATCGCCTCGGCCTCGGACGAGAACAGCCGTCCGCTGCCGTCGGCGTCAGGACGCAGCGCGGTCAGGTGGTACAGACCCAGGATCATGTCCTGCGTCGGCATCGTGACCGGGCGGCCGTCGGCCGGCTTGAGGATGTTGTTCGTCGACAGCATCAGGATCCGCGCCTCGGCCTGGGCCTCGGCCGACAGCGGCAGGTGCACCGCCATCTGGTCACCGTCGAAGTCGGCGTTGAACGCCGTGCAGACGAGCGGGTGGATCTGGATCGCCTTGCCCTCGACCAGCTGCGGCTCGAAGGCCTGGATGCCCAGGCGGTGCAGCGTCGGGGCGCGGTTCAGCAGCACCGGGTGCTCGCGGATGACCTCTTCGAGGACGTCCCACACGACCGGACGGGCCCGCTCCACCATGCGCTTGGCCGACTTGATGTTCTGCGCGTGGCTGAGGTCGACCAGCCGCTTCATGACGAACGGCTTGAACAGCTCGAGCGCCATGCCCTTGGGCAGGCCGCACTGGTGCAGCTTGAGCTGCGGGCCGACGATGATGACCGACCGGCCGGAGTAGTCGACGCGCTTGCCGAGCAGGTTCTGCCGGAACCGGCCCTGCTTGCCCTTGAGCAGATCAGAGAGCGACTTCAGCGGACGGTTGCCCGGCCCGGTGACCGGACGGCCGCGCCGGCCGTTGTCGAACAGGGCGTCGACGGATTCCTGCAGCATCCGCTTCTCGTTGTTGACGATGATCTCGGGGGCACCGAGGTCGATCAGTCGCTTGAGGCGGTTGTTGCGGTTGATGACGCGGCGGTACAGATCGTTGAGGTCGGAGGTCGCGAAGCGGCCACCGTCCAGCTGCACCATCGGCCGCAGGTCCGGCGGGATGACCGGGACGCAGTCGAGGATCATGCCGGTGGGCGAGTTCGTGGTGGCGAGGAACGACGCCACGACCTTGAGCCGCTTGAGCGCGCGCAGCTTCTTCTGCCCCTTGCCGCTGCGAATCGTCTCGCGCAACGACTCGGCCTCGGCGTCGAGGTCGAAGTTCTTCACCAGGGTCTGCAGGGACTCCGCGCCCATGCCGCCCTCGAAGTAGTCGCCGAACCGGTCGCGCAGCTCGCGGTAGAGCAGCTCGTCGGAGATGAGCTGCTTGACCTCGAGCTTGCGGAACGTGTCCATGACCTCGTCGAGCCGGTCGATCTCGCGCTGGGCGCGGTCGCGGATCTGGCGCATCTCGCGCTCGCCGCCCTCACGCACCTTGCGGCGGACGTCGCTCTTGGCGCCCTCGGCCTCGAGCTCGGCGAGATCGGTCTCGAGCTTCTTGGCCCGGGTGTCGATGTCGGAGTCGCGCTTCTTCTCCAGCGTCGACTTCTCGGCGCTGACCTCGGCCTCGAGGCTCGGCAGGTCGCGGTGCCGCTCGTCCTGGTTGACCGCGGTGATGAGGTAGGCCGCGAAGTAGATGATCTTCTCGAGATCCTTCGGGGCGAGGTCGAGCAGGTAGCCCAGCCGGGACGGGACGCCCTTGAAGTACCAAATGTGGGTGACCGGCGCGGCCAGCTCGATGTGGCCCATCCGCTCACGGCGCACCTTGGCCCGGGTGACCTCGACGCCACAGCGCTCGCAGATGATGCCCTTGAAGCGCACCCGCTTGTACTTGCCGCAGTAGCACTCCCAGTCCCGCGTGGGACCGAAGATCTTCTCGCAGAACAGGCCATCCTTTTCCGGCTTGAGCGTCCGGTAGTTGATGGTCTCGGGCTTCTTCACCTCGCCGTGGCTCCACTGGCGGATGTCGTCAGCGGTGGCCAGGCCGATACGCAGCTCGTCGAAAACATTGACGTCGAGCAAGGTTCCTACCTTCTTCTGTAACGCGATTGTGCTGGGGAGGTCTTGGCCCCGTAGCAGCGCGACACACCGTGGTGCGCGCCGCTACGCGGCCACGACTCAGACTTCTTCGACGGAGCTGGGCTCGAAGCGGCGGGACAGGTCGATGCCCAGTTCCTCGGCGGCGCGGTAGACGTCGTCGTCGGTGTCGCGCATCTCGACCGCGGTGCCGTCGCTCGAGAGCACCTCGACGTTCAGGCACAGCGACTGCAGTTCCTTCAGCAGCACCTTGAACGACTCGGGGATGCCCGGCTCGGGGATGTTCTCGCCCTTGACGATCGCCTCGTAGACCTTCACCCGGCCGAGGATGTCGTCGGACTTGATCGTCAGCAGCTCCTGCAGCGCGTACGCGGCGCCGTAGGCCTGCATCGCCCAGCACTCCATCTCACCGAAGCGCTGGCCACCGAACTGCGCCTTACCGCCCAGCGGCTGCTGGGTGATCATCGAGTACGGGCCGGTGGAGCGGGCGTGGATCTTGTCGTCGACCAGGTGGAGCAGCTTGAGGATGTAGACGTAGCCCACCGAGATCGGCTCCGGGAACGGCTCACCCGAACGGCCGTCGAGCAGGTTGGCCTTGCCACTGGCCCCGATCAGCTGCAGGCCGTCGCGGGTCTTGGTGGTCGAGGCCAGCAGGCCGGTGATCTCGCCCTCGCGGGCACCGTCGAACACCGGTGTCGCCACGTTGGTGTCCGGCTCGCCGGTGCGGGCGTCGTCGGACAGTCGCGCGGCCCACTCGGGCTTGCCCTCGATCGCCCAGCCGGTCTTGGCGACCCAGCCGAGGTGCGTCTCGAGGACCTGGCCGACGTTCATCCGGCTCGGCACACCGAGCGGGTTGAGCACGATGTCGACCGGGGTGCCGTCCTGGAGGAACGGCATGTCCTCGGGCGGCAGGATCTTCGCGATGACGCCCTTGTTGCCGTGCCGGCCGGCGAGCTTGTCGCCGTCCTGGATCTTGCGCTTCTGGGCGATGTAGACGCGGACGAGCTCGTTCACGCCGGGCGCCAGCTCGTCGCCGTCCTCACGGCTGAACACGCGCACGCCGATGACCTTGCCGGCCTCGCCGTGCGGCACCTTCAGCGAGGTGTCGCGCACCTCGCGGGCCTTCTCGCCGAAGATCGCGCGCAGCAGCCGCTCCTCCGGGGTCAGCTCGGTCTCGCCCTTCGGCGTCACCTTGCCGACGAGAACGTCGCCCGGAACCACATCGGCGCCGATGCGCACGATGCCGCGCTCGTCGAGGTCGGCGAGGACCTCTTCGGAGACGTTGGGGATGTCGCGGGTGATCTCTTCGGCCCCCAGCTTGGTGTCGCGGGCGTCGACCTCGTGCTCCTCGATGTGGATCGAGGTGAGGACGTCGTCCTGGACGATGCGCTGGTTGAGGATGATCGCGTCCTCGTAGTTGTGGCCCTCCCACGGCATGAACGCGACGAGCAGGTTCTTGCCGAGCGCCATCTCACCCTCGTCGGTGGACGGGCCGTCGGCGATGACCTGCCCGACCTCGACGCGGTCGCCCTCGTCGACGATCGGCTTCTGGTTGTAGCTCGTGCCCTGGTTGGAGCGGGCGAACTTGGCCAGCCGGTAGGTCTGGTGGGTGCCGTCGTCGGCCATGACGGTGATGTAGTCGGCCGAGAGCTCGGTGACCACACCCGCCTTCTCGGCGGTGACGACGTCTGCGGCGTCGACGGCGGCGCGCAGCTCCATGCCGGTGCCCACGAGCGGGGCCTCGGCGCGGAGCAGCGGCACGGCCTGGCGCTGCATGTTGGCGCCCATCAGGGCGCGGTTGGCGTCGTCGTGCTCGAGGAACGGGATCATCGCGGACGCGACCGACACCATCTGGCGCGGCGAGACGTCCATGTAGTCGACCTCGCCGGGCTCGATGAGGTCGACCTCGCCGCCCTTCTTGCGGACCAGGACCTTGGACTCGGTGAAGTTCCCCTGCGCGTCGATGATCGCGTTGGCCTGGGCGATGACGTGCCGGTCCTCTTCGTCGGCCGACAGGTAGTCGATCTTGTCGGTGACGCGGCCCTTCTCGACCTTGCGGTAGGGCGTCTCGACGAAGCCGAACGCGTTCACCCGGCCGTAGGACGCGAGCGAGCCGATCAGGCCGATGTTCGGGCCTTCCGGGGTCTCGATCGGGCACATGCGGCCGTAGTGGCTGGGGTGGACGTCGCGGACCTCCATACCGGCGCGGTCGCGGGACAGGCCACCCGGGCCGAGCGCGGACAGCCGGCGCTTGTGGGTCAGACCGGCGAGCGGGTTGGTCTGGTCCATAAACTGCGACAGCTGCGAGGTGCCGAAGAACTCCTTGATGGAGGCGACGACGGGACGGATGTTGATCAGGGTCTGCGGCGTGATGGCCTCGACGTCCTGCGTGGTCATGCGCTCGCGGACGACGCGCTCCATGCGCGACAAACCGACCCGGATCTGGTTCTGGATCAGCTCGCCGACGGTGCGCAGGCGGCGGTTGCCGAAGTGGTCGATGTCGTCGGTCTCGTAGCCCTCTTCGCCGGCGTGCAGGCGGATCAGGTACTCGATGGTGCGGACGACGTCGTCCTCGGTCAGCGTGCCATTGTCGATCGCGACGTCGTTGCCGAGCTTCTTGTTCACCTTGTAACGGCCGACCTTCGCGAGGTCGTAGCGCTTGCCGTTGAAGAAGAGGTTCTCGAGCAGCGCCTGCGCCGACTCGCGCGTCGGCGGCTCGCCCGGACGCAGCTTGCGGTAGATGTCGAGCAGGGCCTCGTCGGTGGTGCCGATGTGGTCCTTCTCGAGGGTGGCGAGCAGGGTCTCGGACCAGCCGAAGTGCTCGCGGATGCGGTCGTCGGTCCAGCCGAGTGCCTTCAGCAGCACGGTGACCGGCTGCCGGCGCTTGCGGTCGATGCGGACGCCGACGGTCGAGCGCTTGTCGACGTCGAACTCGAGCCACGCGCCGCGGCTGGGGATGACCTTGACGGCGTAGACGTCGACGTCGGAGGTCTTGTCGAGGGTGCGGTCGAAGTAGACGCCCGGCGAGCGGACGAGCTGGCTGACCACCACGCGCTCGGTGCCGTTGATGATGAACGTGCCCTTGCGGGTCATCATCGGGAAGTCGCCCATGAACACCGTCTGCGACTTGATCTCGCCGGTGGTGTTGTTGGTGAACTCGGCCGTGACGAACAGCGGCGCCGCGTAGGTCATGTCCTTGTCCTTGCACTCCTCGATGGACGCCTTGACGTCCTCGAAGCGCGGGTTGGAGAAGGAGAGGCTCATCGAGCCGGAGAAGTCCTCGATCGGCGAGAGCTCGGTGAGGATCTCTTCGAGCCCGGAGCGAGCGCCGGCGGCGTCGGCTACCCGGGCCTGCCAGGCGGAATTGCCGACCAGCCAGTCGAAGGACTCGGTCTGCAGAGCGAGGAGGTTCGGCACCTCCAGCGGCTCTCGGATCTTGGCGAAGGAGGTACGGGGCGGTGCGCCCGGGATACCTGACCTCATGCCATTGATGTCGGAACGAAACTTACCGGAGCGCGAGACTGCCAAGATGCGTCCTTCCAAGGACTTGGACCGGGCCTATCCGCGCCGCCGGACTCCCGGCCCCACACCGTCCGTCGCGTCCGGAAGCCGGGCACCACGAAGTAGACCCTTGACGGGCCGAAGGCGGAAGAGGGCAGCGCAAAGAACGAGTCTAGCGCTTACGGGCATGGCAAGCAACCACGCCATGACCGTGCTCAGAAAGGGTGCCTCTCCGAAGCCCCCGCGTCAAGCATCTGGGCCCGGTGTCGGTCAGGAGACGGGGGTGGCGACGGTCTTCAGGCCCGACATCAGCCACTTGCCGTGCACCTTTTCCATGCGCACCTGAGCCGCGAACGGGTCGGTGCGGCCCTTCGGCTCATTGGTGTTGACCACGGTCAGTTGGCCGAACACGAGGACGGTCCACTGCTTGCCGTGCGGGCTCACCGCCTCGAGCGCGCCGCGGCTGATCTGCGCGGTCTGGGTGGCCTTCAGCGTCGGGGCGTACTGCTTGATGATCGTCTTGATCGTCTTGTCCAGCTGCACCGTCAACTCGCCCGTGGTGCACTGATGAGCGGCGGTCGCGTATGCGGCCAGCGCGGTGTACTTGTACGTGTTGGTGCGCGCGACGCAGGTCTTGGCGGCCGCGAGCATCTCTTCGCGGACCGCGTTGCCCGACGGCCGGCCCCACCACACACCGTGACTGAAGACCGTGAGCAGCACCGCCATGGTGATCACGCCGGCGGTGAGCACGGCGGCCGGGGTCCAGCGCAGCCAGACCGGAACCTCGGGCGGCGGACCCACCGTGCCCTCAGTGGCCGCGACGCCGTCGTCGGTGGCGACGTCGGTCTTGGTGTCGGCGTCGACGGCCGGATCGGGGTCGACGGGGCTGTCGGCCTCGGCCCGGTCGCCGTCAGCGGCCGGGGCCGCGGCGGCCTTGCGGAACGACAGCCGGCTCCGCTTCGCAGCGGTGTCCGCCTCCGGCTGGGCGGGTTCGGCGGCGGCCGTGGCCGGTTCGGGCGCAGGTGTCGGCTTGTCCGGCGTCGGCCCGGCCGGAGTCACCCGGCCGCCGATGCGCCGGGCCCGGCTGGCGGCCGTAGCGGCCGCGGACGGCTGAGGGCGGGCCGGCGGCTCGGGAGCCGCGGCGTCCTCGGGCTCGGGGGCAGGCGTTTTGTCGTCAGCCACGTGGACCACTCCCCGTCGATGGCACCGGCGTGGCGGTCATTGCCCCACCCCGATGTTGGTGACGTCCGAGGCCAGCCACTTGCCCTTGGACCGGACCACGGTGACCTCGAGGCTCTGCTGGACCGGCTGGTCGAGCGTCGTCGAGCGGTAGCCGTTGACGGTCACCAGCACCACGTAGCTGTTGGTCTTGCCGGACACGGCCGGCCCTTCGAGGGCCTTGTGGGTGACTTTGCCGACGAGGTCGAACTTGCCCTGGGTCATGGTCGACAGCGTGATGGCCTTGTTCTTCGAGACATCGGACTTCAGTGATCCGGTCGCGCCGGCCAGCGCCCGCTGGTAGTCGGCCTCGAAGTGGTCGCGCCGGAACGAGAGCAGGTTGGCCATCTCGACGGCGGCGGCGTTGGTGGCGGCCGATTCGGTGTCGGTCAGATCGCCGTTCACCTTGTCCTGGTCGGGGCGCAGGACGACGAAGTAGACCAGCAGCAGACCGATGAGGACGACCCCGGCCACGGCGGCCGTGATCCATGGGGCCGCGGACGCACGTCGAGACTCAGGCATGCGCTGGTGTTCGCTCCGTTCATCGGTGCCCGGTTCGGCGGCTCGGACGGTCCGGCGTAGACAGTACGCGGCCGGTTCGCGAACGGTACGCGGGCCGGTTGAGAATCAGTGAAGGGCGTCGGTGACCAGGCCCACCCACGAGGCATCGCCGAGGGTGGCCGAGGTCGGCAGCGGCTTGCCCACCTTCAGGATGTTGTTGGTGACGGTGCGTGGGTAGGCGACGCCGCCCCCGCTCAGGCTGATCGGGTCGCCGCCGGGCACGTGGGCCGAACCGCGGACCTGCTTGTAACCCTTGCCGCTGGCCGGCGCGGTGCAGTGCACTGCGACGTTGGGGGCGAGCGGCGTGATGTTCTCGGGGAGGCGACGGACAGTCCCGTTGTAACCCTCGCCGCCGTTCTTGGGATCGCCGCAGTCCTGCGGCATCGGTGTCGCCTGCAGCACCAGGCCGAGGGACGCCTGCCCATCGTGGACGAGGGCCGACCCGCTCCCGGCGGCGGCCAGCGCCGGATAGAGCTCGAGGACCTCTTCCAGGCCGTCCAGGTGACGGACGAGCAGATCGCCGACCGTGGCCAGGTTGGCCAGCGTGACGCCGAGGTCGGTCGAATTGTCGTTGATGAAGTTGGTGACGGTGGTCAAGTCGGTCGGACCGGTGTCGAACAGGTGCCGGATATCGGCGTCGCTGGCCTTGAGCTGCTGCGAGAGCAGGTTGAGGCTGTGCGTCCACACCTGCAGCGGCTGCTTCTCGTCCAGCTGGGTCTGCAGCACCGACGACGACTCGTCGATCAGCTGGGTGGTGGCATCGAGCGTCTGCGGGTCGCTGGCCGACTTGAGCAGGGCGTCAGTGGCGTCGAGCAGCCGGCCGAGATCGTCGCCGCGCCCGGACACGGCCTTGCCCAGCTCGGTGACCGTGGTGTGCAGATCGTCGAGATTCACCGAGTTGACGAACTGATCGAGGTTGACCAGCAGCTCTTGGGTGGCGGTCGGGATGTGGTTGCGCGACATCGGAATGTTGGCGCCGGCAGTGATGTAGGGCTTCTTGCCGTTCGGCGGGACGAGGTCGACGTACTGCTCACCGACCACCGATCGGTCGGCCACCGTGGCGGCCGCGCTGGCCGGGATGTGCGGCGACGAGCAGCTGTCGAGATCGAGTTCGACGCGCACGCCGTGCTTGATCAGCTTCAGCGCGCCGACCTTGCCGACCGTCACGCCGCGATACGTGACCTCGGCGTTGGTGAAGATGCCGCCGGAGTCGGGGAAGTCGGCGCTGATCGTGCAGCCGCTGTCGCCGGTGACGTACTTCGACAGCCCGACGTACTCGGCCCCCACGTACGTGACGCCCAGCAGCGTGATGACCACGAACAGGATCAGCTGGAACTTGGTGCTCCGTCTCAGCATGGCCGGCTCACTTCCCCGCGCCGATGAGCATGGGCGGGAGTTTCGACGCCGCGGCGCTGTTGGTCGTCGCCTTGCTCGACGACGCGCTCGAGGTCGTGGTCGCCGCCGGCGAGGTGGAGCCCGGCAGGTTGCAGAAGATCTTGTTGAGCGGATCCGGCAGCAGGCCGCAGAGCTGGTCGGTCAGGCTGAGGTTCAGCACCGCGTCCAGGTTGGCATAGTCGCCCCGGATGATCGTCCGAGTGAGGCCCAGCGGGAACGGGAACGTTCCCAGAATCTTCAGCGACTTGGGGAAATCCGCGCCGCTCTCGGCCAGCCGGGTGACGACTGGGTCGAGGGCCTTGAGCGAGGTGACCAGGCCCTCTTGGGTGGAGTTGATGACCCGGGTCGCGACCGAACCCAGATTGGACAGGCTGCTCAGCAGGGTGACCAGCTTGCCGCGCTCGGTGTTCAGCACCTTCAGTGCCTGCGGGAAGGTGTCGAGCGCGTCGGCCAGCACCTGCTTCTGCCGGTTCAACGTGGCGGCCAGCTTGTCGATGCTGTCGAGCGCGTTGGTGATGTCGCCCTTCTGGTTGTCGAGCGTGCCGGTGAACGTCGTCAATTGGGTGATCAGGTCGCGGACAGCGCGCTGCCGCTCGGGGCTGCCGAGAGCCTTGTTCAGCTCGCTCGCGATGTTCTGGATCTGCGACAGGCCGCCGTTGTTGAGCAGCAAGGACAGCGCCCCGAGCACCTGCTCGACCTCGGGCGCCGACTTGGTGTCGACGAACTGGATCTTCGATCCGCCGTGCAGCCGCTTCGGCGACTCGGCGCCGGTCGGGCGCAGCAGCGCGACGTACTTCTCGCCGAGCAGCGAGGTCTGTTGCACCTCGGCGTGCGCGTTGGCCGGCAGGTTGACCGAGCCCTGGACGCTCATCTTGACCTTCGCGCACCACACCTTGCGCACCGAATCGGACGACGCGCATTCCGACAGCGAGATGGCCGTGACCTTGCCGACGGCGACGTCGTTGACCTTGACCGCCGACTGGGGGACGAGGTCGAGAACGTCGGCGAAGTAGGCGGTGATGCTGTACGGGTGGTCGCCCAGATCGGCACCGCCCGGCAGCGGGGCGCTGTAGAGCCCCTTGAAGCCGCACCCGCTGAGGGTGAGGGCGCCCGCGGCGACCAGCGCGGCGGTGCGGCGGCGGCTCATGAGCCGCCCCCGATCAGGCCGGGAACGGTGATGCCGGGCACGCCGAGCGAGCCCGACCCCGATGAGCCGCCAGGGTTGGCCGCGCTGGCCAGGCCGGTCTGGCCGGCGCAGGCCCCGACCACGGCGCTGCCGAGGCTGCCCAGGCCGCCGAGCACCTTGTCCAGCAGGCTGCAGACGATCTTGGTCGGGCTGGAGCTGCCCAGGCTAGACAGCGAGGCCAGGTTGCTACGGGTGGCGAGGGCACCGATGTCCGGCTGGTAGGTGTGGATCAGGTTGGCCAGCGCGTAAGGCGCGATGGCCAGGGTCTCGTTGATCGAGGACTTCTCCTTCACCAGCACGTTCGTGATGTCCTCGAGCCCCTTGATGTCGACATGGAACTTGGTGGCGTTGTCCTTGACGAAGGAGTTCACGTCGTCGAGCGCCAGTCCCAGGTTGTGCAGCGCCGAGCCGAGGTCGCCGCGCTCGGACGCCAGATCGCTGGCCACCTGCGCCAACTGCTCGTTGAACAGCCGGATCTGGCCGTCGCTCGCCTTCAGGGTGCTGGTGAACTTCTGCAGGTTGCGGACGGTGCCGAACAGGTCGCCGCGCTGGTTGGCCAAGGTCTGCGCCGCCTGCGACAGCTTGGTGATGCTGTTGCCGAGGGCGGTGCCGTTGCCCCTGAGGTTGGCCGCAGAGACCTTCAGCAGGGTGCTCAGGGCGCCGCCGTTCTTGCCACCCTGGTTGGCGCCCTTGGGGCCGAGCGCCACCGAGAGCTTGTTGAGCGCGGCGTAGATGTCGTCGAGCTCGGCCGGACCGCCGGTGTGGTCGACGTCGATCGTCGCGCCGTTCTTGAGCCACCTGCCGTGATCACGCGAAGCCTTGTAGATCGGGGTCAGCTGGATGTAGCGGTCGCTGACCAGCGAATTCGCGACCTCGACCGCGCCGGCGTTCGGGCCCAGCTTGTACTTGCTGTCGTAGGTCATGTCGACGGTGACGTAGTCACCCTTCGGGTGCACTCCGGACACCGTGCCCACATTGACGCCCAGGATGCGCACCGGCGTGCCGGGGTAGATGCCGATGGCCGAGACGAAATCGGCGGTGACCTTCTTGTCCGATGAGCCGTTGAAGAAGGCGAAATAGCCGCCGACGACGACGATCGCGGCCACGACCACCCCGATGACGAGGCGGGTCATGTTGGCGGGCAGCTTGGCCATCAGCACGCCTCGATCTTGAGTGCGAGCGCCAGGACTCCGCAGGGGCTCAGGTTCTGGATGTAGTTGTCGAACCAGTGGCCATTGCCGATCACGTTGTTGAACACGCGGTAGAACGGTCCGAGTAGGGAAAGGCCGCGATCGAGGCTGTCCTCGTTGTTGTGCAGCAGGGTGAGGACCTTGTCGAGGCTGTCGAGCAGCGGGCCGATCGTCTTGCGGTTGTCGGCCACCAGACCGCGCAGCTGCTGCGAGAGCGTCGCCGTGTTGATCAGCAGCGAGTGGATGGCGTCGCGTCGGTCGTTGAGTTCGTTCAGCAGCAGGTTGCCGTCGCTGATCAGCCGGGTGAGCTGCTGATCGCGGTCGGCCAGGGTGCCGGTGACCTGGTTGGCCCGGTGGAGCAGAGCCTGCAACGCCTCGTCGCGGCTGGCGATCGTCGTGGACAGCCGCGACAAGCCGGTGACCACCGGGCGAACCTCATCCGGGGTGCCGGCGAAATCCGAGGCCAGCGTGCGGAACGCGGCGGCGAGATCGGTGGTGTTGATGTCGTGGATCGTGTCGCGCAGCTTGGTGAAGGCCGGATAGATGTCGAGCGGGGTCGTCGTGCGGCTGCACGTGCCGTCACGCTGCAGCCCGCAGATCGTCTTGCCCGCGTTCTGCGCCTTGGTGCCGATGGAGTTGATGCTGAGGTACTTCGCGCCGAGCAGCGTCTTCAGCTTGATGTCGACCGTGCTCTGGTTGCCGACGAAACCGTTCTTCACCGTGAACGTCACCTTCACCAGGTTCAGCTTGGTGTCGATGGTGACGTCGGAGACCGAGCCGACCTTGATGCCGGCGATGCGCACCTCATCGTTGGACTTGAGGTTGGCCGACTCGGTGAACAGGGCCGAGTACTCGGTGCCGCCGCCGATCAGTGGCAGCTTGGCCGCGTTGAACGCGGCGATCAGCAGCACGAGCAGGAACACCAACCCGATGGCGCCGATCGGCGTGGGGTTGCGCGAGGAGAAAGACTTGCCGATGCGCGGTGCCTTGCGCGTCGTGAGGGGTGCGGTGCTGTCGTCGCTCATGACCCACACCTCTTCGCGTTGCCGTCGACCAGGCCGCTCAGCGGCACCTTGATGGTCCCGACGGTAAGCAGGCCGCTGAGCGAGCAGAGGTAGAAGTTGAACCACGAGCCGTAGTCGGCGGTGCGGATCAGGGCGGCCACCGTCGGGGGGAGCTGCTGAATCACGAACTTGATCGTGGAACTGTTCTGGTTCAGCGAGTCCACCAGACCGGTGATGCTCTTGACGTCCTTGGCCAGCGGTCCACGGACGCGGGTGAGCAGTCCGGCGGTCGAGGTGGCCAGGTTGTTCACACCGTCGATCGCATTGCCGATGGTGTCGCGATCGCTGGCCAGACCGCTGATGAAGCCCTGCAGCTGCACGATCAGGTTGTCGAGTTCGGTATCGCGCTGCCCGACCGCGGTGAGCACGCTGCTGAGGTTGTCGATGACCTCACCGATGACCTGGTCCTTGTCAGCCAGCGCGTTGGTGAGATCGGCGACCGTCGTCAGCAGTTGCTCGATGGCGCCGCCCTCGCCCTGCAGCGTCTGGATGATCTCCATCGACAGCTTGTTGATGTTGTTCGCACTCAGGCCCTGCACGAGCGGCGCGAAGCCTTGGAACAGCACGGTCAGGTCGACGGCCGGATGCGTGTGGCTGCGGTGGATCGTGCCCCCGGGCTTGATGATCTTGTCCGGGTTGCCGGCGCCCTGCTCGATGTCGACGTAGCGCTGGCCGACCAGGTTGCGGTAGCGCAGCTGCGCGATGACCGAGGTGGGCAGGGTCCGCGACTTCAGCACGGTGAAGGTCACGTGGGCGTAGCTGACGTGGTGCTTGTCGCGCCGGATCGAGATGTCGTTGACCGTGCCGACCCGGACCCCGGCGATGCGGACGTCGTCACTGAGCTGCAGCCCGGCGACGTCGGTGAAGTTCGCGGAGTAGGTGCTGGTGCTGCCGTACGCCGAGTTGGCGATGGTGGCGCCCAGGATGTAGGTGGCGATCGCGGTGATCACCAGGAAGATGACCAGCTTGATCAGCGGGGCGACGAAGCCTCTCACTTGATTACCACCTGCTGTCCGCGCAGGAGGGGCCCGGCCAAAAGGGTGGCCACGCCGGGCACCTTGTTCGGCGTCGTCTGCAGGTTCGAGGCGACCAGCGAGTTCACCAGCGCGTCCTCTTCAGGCGACCCGATGGACTGGTTGGTCGAGCTCGCAGCGGTCGCCTTGCACGACGGGCTGGCGGCGGCCTTGGTCAGCGGCGCACCGTCGTTGAGGCACTTGTACTTGTCCGGGATCTGGAACCGTCCGTTGGCGTCGGTCGGGCCGGGGTTGTCGGGCAGGCCGAAGCAGTTCGGCCCGAACCCGGTCACGGTCGTGGGCTCCTGGCCCGGTTTGTACGGCCCGAGATTGTTGGCGTTGATCGTGACGCCCAGGTGGACGCGGTGGTTGAAGAAGGCCGTCGCCGCCTTCTCGTAAAGCTTATTGATGCCCGAGAACAAGCAGGTGAACTCGGGTGAGTACTGGTCGAGCAAGGTGTAGATCTTGGTGGTCTGGCCGGTGATGGTGATCAGCCGCTGCTCGTTGTCGTGCAGGAACCCGTTGAGGACGTTCGACGCATCGGTGCCCGCGGTGAGCAAGCTGTCGAAGCCGGCCTGCCGGCTGACGACGGTCTTGGCCGAGGTCTGCAGGTTCTGCAGGGCCGAGAAGATGTCCGGCGCCAGGTCGTTGTATTCGAGCGAGACCCGACCGAGCTGGTCCAAGTCGTCGACCAGCTGCTTGGTGTGCGGGTTCAGCTTCGTGAGGTAGCGGTCGAAGGTGACGAGCGTCTGCCCCAGCTTGTCGCCCCGGTTGTGCAGTGCCTGGGCGAGCCCGGTCAACGTCGCGTTGAGATCGGCCGGATCGACCGCGGTGAGCAGCGGCAGGAGGTCGCCGAGCACCCGCTCGGTCTCGAGCGCGCCGGTCGAGCGGTCCTGCGGGATCGTGTCGCCCTGGGCGATGTGCCGGGCCGGGTCGGCCGGGATGACGAGGGAGACGTACTGCTCGCCGAACAGCGTCTTGGGCAGGATCTGCGCCTTGACGTTGCTCGGGATGTCCTTGATCCGGCTCGGATCGAGCGACAGCTTCACGATCGCGCCGTCGCCCTTGGACTGCACCGACTTCACCGAGCCGACGATGATGCCGCGTTCCTTGACGTCGGATTCGACGATCAGCGCGTTGCCGGTGTGATCGGCGAGCATCGTCACGTCGACCGTGTCGGTGAACGCCTTGTTGTAGATCGCGATCGACAGGGCGATAAGCGAGGCGACGACGACGAGGAACAGGACGCCGAGCAATCTGCGCGTGACGACGGCGCCCAGCGTCTCCTTGGGTTCGGCCACGGCTATCCCGCCAGCCGGACGCTGGTGTTCGAACCCCAGATCGCGAAGGACAGGAAGAAGTCGACGACGTTGATCGCGACGATGGCCAGCCGGACGGCGCGACCGACCGCCACACCCACCCCGGCCGGACCGCCGGAGGCGGTGTAGCCGAAGTAGCAGTGCGTCAGGATGATCACCACGGCGAACACGAGGACCTTCAGGAAGGACCAGACCACGTCGAGCGGCGGCAAGAACAGATGGAAGTAGTGCGAATAGGTGCCAGCCGAGTCGTTGTAGTAGTAGACGACGATGGCGTAGGACGCGAGGTAGGACGACAGCAGCCCGATGATGTAGAGCGGGATCACCGCGATGAAGCCAGCGATGATGCGCGTGGTGACGAGGAACGGCAGGCTGGGCACGGCCATGACCTCGAGGGCGTCGATCTCCTCGCTGATGCGCATGGCGCCGAGCTGCGCGGTGAAGCCGCAACCCACGGTGGCCGAGAGGGCCAGGCCAGCCACGATCGGCGCGATCTCGCGGGTGTTGAAGAACGCGGTGATGAAGCCGGCGTAGGACGAGACGCCCAACTGGTTGAGGGCCGCGTAGCCCTGCAGGCCGACCTCGGTGCCGGTGAAGAACGACATGAACGCGATGACGCCGACCGTGCCGCCGATGACCGCGAGCGAACCACTGCCGAAGACGACCTCGGACAGCAGGCGCAGCGTCTCCTTCTTGTAGCGCTGCAGCGTCTTCGGCGTCCAGGCGATGGCCCGTGTGTAGAAGGACATCTGCTCGCCGAAGCGGTCGAGCACTCCCAGGGGTGCGTTGACCGCCTTGCGGGCGGTGGCGATGACGTCGGTGGCCATCGTCATGAGCCCTTCGCCGGAACGACCTGGAAGTACACGGCGGTGATCACGAAGTTGACGGCGAACAGCAGCATGAAGGTGATGACGACGGACTGGTTCACGGCGTCACCGACGCCCTTCGGGCCACCGCCGACGTTGAGGCCCTTGTAGGCCGCGACGACGCCGGCCAGGATGCCGAAGACGAAAGCCTTGATCTCGCCGGTGTAGAGGTCGGGCAGTTGGGCGAGGGCCGAGAAGCTGGCCAGATAGGCCCCGGGCGTACCGCCCTGCAACACGACGTTGAAGAAGTAGCCGCCGGCGACGCCGACCACGCAGACCAGGCCGTTCAGCGCCACCGCAACGAGTACGCAGGCCAGCACCCGGGGCACGACGAGGCGCTGCACCGGCGAGATGCCCAGCACCTCCATCGCGTCGATCTCGTCACGGATCTTGCGGCTGCCGAGGTCGGCGCAGATGGCCGAACCGCCGGCGCCGGCGATCAGCAGCGCGCACACGATCGGGCTGGCCTCGCGGATGATGGCGAGCACGCTCGCGGCGCCGGTGAACGACTGGGCGCCGATCTGACGCGACAGCGTGCCCAGCTCCAGCGCGATGACGGCGCCGAACGGGATCGACACCATCATCGTGGGGAAGATCGTGACGCTGGCGATGAACCACGCCTGCTGGATGAACTCGCGGGCCTGGAACGGGCGCTTGAACGTCATCCGGCCGACGTCGAGGAAGAGCGCGAACAGACTGCCCGCCTGCCGCACCCCACCGATCGGGGAAAGACTGACCATCAGCGCGGCCCAGGGCGGGCCGGCTGCTTCTCGGCCGCTCCTCGTCCCCGTGCCGGGCTTTCTCCGCGTGCCTCCGCTTCCTCGCGGTCCTCCTGGTCCATCAGTTCCTGGATCGCCTTCTGAGCGGGGCAGGGGCAACGTATGCATCATGTCCAGCACCCGCTGACGCCGGCGCCCGGCGGCCTTGCGCTCGGGCAGGCCGGGGCTGGGCTGGATCTGCGGCGGGACGCCGATACCGCCGCCACCCTTGGGACCGGTCCCGGGCGGCGGGGCGGCGTTCTGGTCGATGCTGGCCAGCTCGGCCGCGACCTGGGCCGCGTCCTTCTCCTCGGACATGCCGATCGGGCCCTCGCGCCGGCCGTTGAGGAACTGCTTGACCACCGGCTCCTCGGACGTGAGCAGCACCTCGCGCGGGCCGAACATGACCAGCTCGCGCCGGAACAGCATGCCCAGGTTGTCCGGCACGGTGCGCGCGGTGCCGATGTCGTGGGTGACGATGAGGAAGGTGGCATCGGTCTGCGCGTTGAGGTCGATGATCAGCTGGTTCAGGTAGGCCACGCGAACCGGATCGAGCCCGGAGTCGGGCTCGTCGAACAGGACGATCTCGGGGTTGAGCACCAGTGCCCGGGCCAGGCCGGCGCGCTTGCGCATACCGCCGGAGATCTCACCCGGCAGCTTGGCCTCGGTGCCGGCCAGGCCGACCATGTCCAGCTTCTCGGTGACGATGTCGCGGATCTCGCGCTCGCTCTTGCGGGTGTGCTCGCGCAGCGGAAAGGCGATGTTGTCGAACAGGTTCATCGAGCCGAACAGGGCGCCGTCCTGGAACAGCACCCCGAACAGCTTGCGCGTGTCGTAGAGCTTGCCCTCGCTGCAGTGGGCGATGTCGACATCGCGGATGATGATCGAGCCTTTGTCCGGCTTGAGCAGCCCGATCAGGGACTTGAGGAACACCGATTTGCCGGTTCCGGACGGACCGAGCAGCACCGACACCTCGCCCGGCGGGAGGGTAAGGGTGACGTCGCCCCAGATCGTCTGTCGTCCGAAGCTCTTGGTCAGATCGTGGACCGCGACCTCCACACCCACGGGCAGTCCCTTCTCGACCTCGTGCACCTGTGCCGCCGCTGCGAAATGCTTCGAACGTCACCAAACTAACGAAACCGAAACTCGTTGGTAACGTCTACCGGCGACCTAGCGTCGCATATTTCTCCTCAGTTCGCTCACGAGGGTTTGACCGCGACGAAAACGTGACCTCTGCGCACGATTCGGTCGGCCGCGACCTGCGAACCGACCATGTGCCCGCTGTGCGCAGCCGGCTCGGCCGGCCGGATATGGTGCTCGTTCCGCCGCCGCTCATCGCGCCGGTCCCAGCCGAGCGGAGTGCGTCGATGCCCGATCCGGACGACGATCTCTCGACGCTGCTCGGCGCCGAACCGCCGGCGACCGTCCTCGCCCTGGATGCGGGCGCCTGCGCGGATCTCGTCGAGCTCGTCCGGGACGCGCGGCAGCGCCAGACCCACAGTTTGGAGGACGCGTTCACCGCCGCGCTTAAGCATGTGCCGTTCCCGGTACGCGGGATCGTGAAGAAGGTGCTGCTCGGATGACCGCATCACCCCGGGCCACCGCCGAGCTGCGCAAGCTGGCCCACGCGCTCGACGTCGAGCCGGCCCGCCTCGACATGGTGGCCGGGCTGCCGCCCGACGACCTGCGCACGCTGCGTAAGCAGATCGGCGAGGCCTTGTTCCAGGCCGACAAGCACTACTTCGCCCGGATGGCGGCGCTGACCAAGGCCGTCCCCGGCGCCGTCTCGGCCAAACTCACCGAGGCCGTCGTGCCGCCGCTGATCGCGGCCCGCACGGCCGAGCTGCTCGAACCGCGCCGAGCGGTCGAGCTGGTGGGTCGGATCTCGGAGAAGTACCTCGCGGACGTCTCGGCCTATCTCGACGCATCCCGGGTGCCGGAACTGGTCGCGGCGATGCCGCCGGAGCGGATCGCGGCGGTCGCGGCCGAGCTGGCTCGGCGCGAGGAGTGGATCGTTATCGGCGGCTTCGTGGCCGAGGTGAGCTCCGCGGCGCTGGCCGCGTCGGTGGCCGTGTTCACCGGCGAGCAGCTGCTGCGGATCGGCTTCGTGCTCGACGACCTCGCCCGCCTCGATGACATCGGCGCGATGCTGACCGAGGCGCAGATCGACGAGCTGCTCGCCGCCGCGCCGGAATTCGGGTTGTGGCTCGAGTTGCGGGAGTTGCTCGAACACCTCGAGCCGGCCCGGATCGACCGACTGGCGCAGCGCTACGCCGCCGCGGATGCGTCCGTGCGGGCGGCGTACAAGGCCGCGGCCAAGGTCGGCGATCTGGCGAAGGCCGATCTCGCCCGCCTCGCCGCCACCTGACCCCCGTCTCGAGTTGTCCGCGCTTCGCGTCGCTATGACGCCGGGAAGCACGGACAACTTGCAGCACGGTCGAAAGTTGTCCGCGCTTCGCGTCGCTATGACGCCGGGAAGCACGGACAACTTGCAGCGGGAGGGGACGGACGGCGGGAGGGGACGGCGGAGGGGCGGCCCGCTGATGCGGACCGCCCCTCGGCGTGGTGCAGGTACTGCCTGAGTCAGAACTACTTGACGGTGACCGTGGCGCCGGCGCCCTCGAGGGCGGCCTTGGCCTTCTCGGCGGTCTCCTTGTTCGTCTTCTCCAGGACCGGCTTCGGCGCGCCGTCGACGAGGTCCTTGGCCTCCTTCAGACCGAGGCTCGTGAGCGTGCGCACCTCCTTGATGACCTGGATCTTCTTGTCGCCGGCGGCCTCGAGGATGACGTCGAACTCGTCCTTCTCCTCAGGGGCGTCGGCGGTGGCGCCGGGGCCGGCCGGGCCGGCAGCGGCAACCGCGACCGGCGCGGCGGCGGTGACGTCGAAGGTCTCTTCGAACTGCTTCACGAACTCGCTGAGCTCGAGAAGGGTCATCTCCTTGAAGCTGTCGAGCAGCTCGTCGGTGCTGAGCTTCGCCATGATGGCGTCCTTTCTTTAGTCGCCGGATGAGCCGGCTAAGGGGTGATTACTCCGCCGGCTCGGCGGGAGTCTCGGGTGCCTCGGACGGTGCTTCCGCAACCGCCTCAGCGGGGGCCTCGGCTGACGCCTCAGCGGGAGCGTCGGACGACGCCTCAGCGGGGGCCTCGGCTGACGCCTCAGCGGGAACGTCGGCCGGAGCCTCGACGGGAGTCTCGACCGGCGCCGCAGCAGCGGCCTCGGCCGGCTTCTTCTCCTCGAGTGCCTTGGCCAGACGGGCCATCTGCGCCAGCGGGGCCTGGAACAGGCCGGCCGCGCGGGTGGGCAACGCCTTGAGCGCGCCGGCCAGCTTGGCCAGCAGCACCTCGCGCGATTCGAGATCGGCGATCTTGTTGATCTCGCTCGCGTTGATCGCGTTACCGTCGAGGACACCGCCCTTGATGACCAGCAGCGGGTGGGCCTTCGCAAAATCGCGCAGCCCCTTCGCCGCCTCGACCGGATCGCCCTTCACGAAGGCGATCGCCGTCGGGCCCTGCAGCAGGCTGTCCTCGATCGCCACGCCGGCATCGGCGGCCGCGCGCTTGGTGAGGGTGTTCTTGACGACCGCGTAGGTGGTGTCGCGACCCAGCGCCCGACGCAGGTCGGTGATCTGCTTGACCGTGAGGCCGCGGTACTCGGTGATGACGGCGGCCGACGACGAGCTGAAGTGCTCGGCCAGTTCGGCCACGGCGCCGACCTTCTCGGCGCTCGGCGACGGCCGAGTGTGAGTGTCATTCGGCATGTGCTACCTCCTCTCGTACGTCAGGCTGGTGACGAGCCCGAGAACGAGAAACGCCCCGGCGCAGAGCGCACGGGGCGGCAAGAGCCGAACCGTCCATCCTGCGCGGGCCGCTCCGGCGCTCCGGAGGCATTCGATCGCGTGCGCGCACGCGACAACCAGCGGTCTTTGGTGGAATCGTGATTGAGGTTACGCGACGCCGGGAGCGCGCACCAAATCCGTACCGACCCGATCGGTCAGTCGGCCGGACTCCACGCCGCGCCGAAGCAGACGAAGGGCGCGGCCCCGTCGGCCGCGGCCACGGCGTCGGCGAGCGCCTGGGCTGAATCCGAGCCCCGGGCCAAGCCCTGGTGATACGCGATCATCGTCGTGGCGGCGGCGTCGTCCTGCACCCGGGCCACGCCGGCCACGACGCTGCGCGATCCCAACCGCAGCAGCACGCTGGTCAGGCCCAGCGCCTCGTCGCCGGGCAGCACGGTGGCCAGCCCCAGCTCGCAGGCCGACAGCACGACATGCTCGGGTGGGGTCCGATCCAGCTCGTGGGCGAAGCGAACCCCGTCGGCCAGCCGCAACGATGAGAACAGTGCGTTCTCGGTGTTGTGGAAGCCGTGCGCGGCGATGTGCACGATCCCGCCGCGGCTCAGGGCTCGGGTCAGGTCGGCGCCGACCGCGTGCGGCCGGACCTCGGTCGACGCCGATCGCCACGCGCGGGCGACGCCCCGCAGCTCCCGCGCAGCATTCGGCACATCCGGCCCGGCCAGCGCGAACACGGTGCGGCGCCGGTGGCCGCCGCGCCGCCGAACCGCCCGCGCCCACGCGCTCGCCGACGGCGCGACGACCACCGGTACCTGGCGCAGCGACGGCAGCATGGCCCACGGCAACTGTCCGAGGACGCCGGTCGAGACGATCACCAACCGCCGCCCGTCCACGTCCAGCGGGGCGAGCAGCTCGGCGTCCAGTCGCTCGGCGGAACGGCGCGCCGACGCGGCGACGGCCACCCGCAGCGCGTCGGGCAACTGCGATTGGGCGAGCACGTCCAGATCGGCCCGCAGCCGTCGCACCTGCTCGACCACCTCCGCGGCTGCGCCCAACGGATACACGCTCGCGGTCGCGCCGATGACCAGGGCGTGCAGAGAGCCGTCGGCCTGGACGTAGCTCACCAGCGTCGAACCGTCGCCGGCGAGCGCGTCCTCGATGTCGCCCAGCCCCGCGGCCGCCCGGGCGTGCCCCGACCCGGCAATCGTCCAGCCCCGGCCGGCGATCTCGCGCTCGAGCGCGCGCCGCCGGCGCCGCAGGTCGTCGCTGCTTTGCGGCGCGCCGTGCAACGACTCGACGACCTGGCGCAGTTCGGCGAGCAGGGCGGCGGCCGCGGGGTCGGCCGGTGGCCGCACGTTCACCAGCCGGTTCGACACGGCCCGGGCCCGTTCCACCGCGTCGAGGACGCCCTCGGGCCGGCCGGCCTTCAGCGCGATCGACACGTCGAGTTGGGCCAGCCGGCGGCCATGGACGGCCGCCGCGGTCTGCAGGTCGATGCTGCCGAACCGGGCCTGGTGGGCGGCGAGGTCCTGCAGCCCGCGGCGCGCGAGCCGGGCCGCGACCGCCGGCCGCCCCTCGGCGCGGGCCAGCGCGGCGCGGGCGTAGTAGGCGTGCACCCGGGCGGTGATCGGCTCGTCGCGCGGCAGGCGGCCCACCTCGGCCAGCAACGCGCGGGCGTGGTCGAGGCGGCCGGCGCGCAGGGCGGCCTGGGCGGCGATGAGGGTCGCCGTCCGGGCCAGGAGCGGTTGCCCGGCGTCGGCGAACTCGCTCCGCAGTCGCAGGGCCGGGGCGAGCAGCCGCGCGGCCGGCCGGCCGGCGGCCAGGTCGCCCTGGAGTAGGACGAGCTCGGCCCGCCGCCGCCACCAGGCGTTGCCGCGCCGACGGAACCGGTCCCGCGCTTTCATGGCGAGCCGTCGGGCGGCGGGCACGTCGTCGACTACGAGAGCGCAGCGGGCGCGTTCGAGTTCGGTCTCGGCGAGGTCCTGCGCGTCGCGCGCCCGGGTGAACCCGGCGGCGACGTCGGCCAGCACGAGGTCGGCCTCGCGGGTCAGTCCGGCCTCGTTGAGAACACGCGCCCGGTCGAGGCCGCTGATCCCGAGCGGGAGGTCGTACGCGGCGCTCGCGGCGGTCATCGCGTCCAGGGCGGCAACCAGGTTGCCCAACAGAAACTCGGCGTATCCGAGGTTGTGCCGCGCCATGCCCTGGACGATCGGGATCTCAGCCCGATCGGCCAGCTTGACGCAGCGTGCGAGCACCGCACGGGCCGCGGTCCCGTCGCCCTTGGTGAGCAGGCCGGCGCCGCGATTCAGCAGCACGTTGCAGTTCTCGAGCGGGCTACCGACGGCGAAGTGCGACTCGGCCAAGGCGAATTCCTCGAGCGCCTCGTCCAGGTGACCGGCGCGGAGAAGCAGGATGCCGCGCTGATTGGCCACGCCCACCCGGGACACCACACCGTCGAGCCCCCGGTACTGGTCGGACAGTTCCGCGGCCCGGTCAAGGATCGCCAGGCCGGCCGGCAACCCGCGCAACTCGGCCAGGCACAGCGCCCACGTCGCGAAGATCCGGCTGACGAGAGCGGCGAGGTCGGCCGGCAGATCGGGCAACGAGGCCGGCGCATCGGGTCCCCGAAGACCCGCTAGTGCAATCGCCTGACCGAGCAGTCGATGCGCACCGGCGAAGTCGTAGGCCGCGTTCGCACGCCGCGCCCGCTGGTGCAAGCGGTCGGCGCGCTCGATGCGCTCCGCAGCGACCGACAGCATGCAGCAGACGCTCTCACGCTGAAGCCGGGTTTGGTCAGAGTTCGACCGAGGGCGTGACCACGGGCGTGCCGCCAGTTCCCTCGGCCGGACGCAGGACGAACTGGGCCAGGCCGCGGGCGACGTCGTCGATCACGAATCGTCCGTCCTCGTCGGCCGTCGCGTGCCGGCTGCCGGTCGGCAGCCGCAGCTCGACCTCCACGCCGGCGCCGGGGGCGATCCAGCCGTCGACGCGGACCGAGTCGGCCGACAGCGGCGTGATCGTCACCATCACCGTGCGCTGCGAACTGGTGAACGTAATGCTCTGCGCCTCGGCCACCTCGTCGGAGCGGGCGCCGGCGAGGGCGTCCGAGCGCTGCAGCTCGGCGATCTCGGCGTGCAGCGCGTCGAGGGTGATGCCGAACTGTGCGCGTTCGACCAGACCGGACGGAACCGGGTCGAGGACCGAGTACATGTTCGCCAGCCGGGTGAGGGCCTGCAGATCCGTCGCGTCGATCTCACCGGCGGCGAGCTCGTCGAGGGACGGTCGGCTCGGGGTCGTCATCACTGCTCCCAGGCGGGGTCGGCGGTCAGTAGCTCGCGAAGTTTGGCCAGGCACCGGCCGCGGGTCGGCCCGATGCTCCCGACCGGCATCCCCAGCGCCTCGGCCACGCTGGCGTAGTCGGGCCGATCGGCGAAGGCGATCACGCGGAGCAGTTCCTGGCAGCGCCCGGTGAGCTGGGCGATGTGCTGCCAGAGCCGCGAGTCGCCGTCACTTTGCAGGACCCGTTCCTCGGGTTGGTCGGACGCGTCGGTCAACGCGTCCTCGGGCTCGAATTCGCGCGGCTGCACCCGGTCGGCCTGTTTCACCACGCGCCAGGCCTCACGGCGGGTGCTGACGATCAGCCACTGCAAGACAGCCTGCGGATCGGCGATCGACTGGCTGTTGCGAACCAGAGCGAGCCAGCTCGTCTGCACGACGTCCTCGGCCAGCTCGCGATCGAGCCGCTGCGCCCGCGCGGTGTGCCACAGGATCGGCGTGAGCAGCGCGACTAGCTCGCCCATCTTGGCCTCGTCGCCGGCGCGGAACGCGCGGAACAGGGCGGCCGCGCGCGAGGCCAGCGTGTCCGAATCGGCGCCCGCCCCGATCACGGTCGCGCCAATCGCACGTGTTTCTCGATTGCCGCCCACCCGCGGTCGACGGCGCTGCTGCGATCGACTGGGTCGGTCGACCCGCACTCGCCGAGATACAGGCTCTGAGCCAGCTGGGCCGCGAGCACCGGGCCGGCGAACGAGCTGCCGCTCCAGACCCCGAAACCGCTGCGGAAGCTGTCCGGGTCGAGGGTCTCGCGCAGCCCGTCCCCCGGGACGTACGTTTCGAACGCGGGGTTGAGCCCGCCGTCGAAGGTGGTCGGGAAGGTGCTGACCAGGGCCGCACCGGCCCGATGGCAGACGACCCACGGGCCGGCGTTGCTGAACAGCGCGATCGTGTGATTCGGGTTCAGGGCGCCGACGCTGACCACGGGTAAGCAGGCAGCGTCACACACGGGAACCTCGCCGGCGGGGTAGGGCGTGAAGGCCGCCGGGTACATCGGCCGCGCCGTGCCGTCGTTGCCGGCCGCCGCGACCACCGTCACGCCGCAGTCACCGAGGCTGCCGAGCAGACTCAGCAGCAACGAGTCGTAGGACAGGTCCTTCGGCATCTCGTGGTAGTAGCCGAGCGAGAGCGTCATGATGTCGACGACCGCCGCCGCGTCCCCGTCCCGCTGCGCGAGCCATTGCCGCGCGTACAAGCGCTTCAGGGCGTCGAGCAGCTCGTTCTCCGGGACGACACCGTCGCTGCCCATCACGCGGATCGCCAGGACGTCGGCATTGGGGCAGATCTGCCGGATCAGGCCGGCGATGAAGGTGCCGTGACCGGAATCGGAGTCGAGCAGGCCTTGGTACGGGTCCATGACGGCACCAGCGACTTCGGGATCGGTGGCCGGGTCCTTCACCCCGATGCAGATGCCGTTGACCTCGGGGTCGCGGTGCACGATGGTCTCGGGCAGCCACGGGTGGTCACCAACGCCGGTGTCGAGCACGGCGACAACCGGACGGCGGCAGCTGAGGTCCTCCTCGGCGGTCCGGTGCGGGGGCGGGCCGACGACCGAGACGGGCTGGCGGCCACCCCAACCCGGGAAGATGTAGGAACTCGCCGGGGTGCCGTTGACCATCGGCGTGCCGTTGACCATCGGCGTGCCGTTGACCATCGGTGTGCCGTTGACCATCGGCGTGCCGTTGACCATCGGCGTGCCGTTGACCATCGGGGTCCCGTTGACCATCGGCGTGCCGTGCAGCATCGGGGTGTTCGACCACATCAGGTGGTTCAGCGAGACGTCGGTCAGCCCTTCGACGTCGTCGTTGAGGACCGCGGACCGGTACTGCTGGAGAACGGCCCAGGCGTCGACGTGCTGCGGCTTGGTCGGCTCGAGCGTCGCCGGCTCGAGTCGGACCTGATACGAGAAGAACCGCGGATCGTCGATGCCCA
The DNA here is from genome assembly GCA_963764485.1 of uncultured Actinomycetota bacterium. GTDB lineage: Bacteria > Actinomycetota > Actinomycetes > Mycobacteriales > Jatrophihabitantaceae > Jatrophihabitans. Next base: position 2,032,752 of record CAVXSM010000001.1, read on the forward strand.
TCGACCGCAGGACTTCGTCCGTCTCGGCGTGCTTCGGCGAGTCGTCGTCGACGACGCGCAGTCCGAAATGGGCGGCAGCGTCGTTCAGGCGCCCGCGCGACCCGTGCGCGGACGAACCACTGACGATGAGTTGATCGCCGATGTAGACGGTCGTGCGTACCGGCGGCTGGCTGGGGATGCGCACCGCCGTGGCTGGGTCCAGGACGCGGGCGTTGAACCTGGTGACGAGGTCGGCCGAGGGCACGACGATGGGGTCGAAGGCTGGGTCGTCGACCGGCTCGGGGTGCCGCGGCGGGTCGACCGGACGCGGGAGCCGGGTCTGATCGGGTGGCAGCGCGTTCTCGCCCGAGAAGCGCTTGCCCGATTCGCCTGGCTGCGGCCTGTCCATGTGCACCTCAGTCTCGTCGTCGCCGTGCTCCAGCCGGAGCGTAGGGCTACCGGCGCAGCCCCACCAGCGGGGTGCGACGCTCGGTTTTCGGCCCGCGCACAGCCAAGGAGACGCGCGCGCAGCGCCTGATACGTCCCGGCCGGATGTATCAGGGTCGGGGCCACCCGCTCCTGCCCCCCGACGATCGACGGAGGTGGGAAGCCATGGCGACCGAGTTGCCGCGCAGCGCCGTCCTGACCGGGGGGCAGAACGGCCCGTCCCTTCCCCGCCCGTCGATCGCTTCCCAGAGACCGGCCGCGGCGCAGCACTTGGGGGGAGCTGCGGCCGGTCCCTGGCCAACGTGGGCGGTGCCGCAACTCGAGGCCGCGGTGGCGCTCGCCGCCGCCGCGCCGGACCTGATGAGCGTCGCCGCGCTGCTCTACCGGCATTGGTTCAATCCGCTCGCCGGCCCAGTCGACCTCGGCGACCGCGGCCCGCTGGCCGGCGTCTATCGCAACGCCCACGCGGGCAGCCGGTCGCGCCGACGGGCCGACGGTGTCTCGGTCGTGTCGCGTCACGACGTCGTCCGGGTGGGCGGATGGTGGCGCACCTGGGGTGACTACTGGACGCCGCCTCGCAGCCGGCCGGGCTCGGTGCGGCTGCTGCTGACGCCGGCCCCGGACCGGCTGGCCGACTTCGTCGCCACCGTCACCGGGCGGTTGCTGCCCGGACGGCTGCCGTGGTCACTCGGCTGCGCCACCGACCCGCGACGGATCGCCCGCTGCGGCAGCGCCGTGCTGGACCTGCCGCATCTCGACGCAATCCCGGCCGGCCTGCTCGACGAGCTTGAGCCGCTGCTGCAGCCGGTGACCCCGCCGCTCTGCCTGCCGGTGGCACCCGGGGTCGGCGCGGCCGAATACCCCGACAACGGAATGACGTTCGGCGAGCACCGGTGTCACCTCGTCGCGCTCGCGCTGCGGCACCCGAGCAGCGAGCGGCACCCGCTACGCGCGATCGCCGCGGTGTTCGCGGCGCACGGCCTGGACCCGGCGCACCCCTACCGCGCCCGCTGACTGCCGGGCTCTCGCGCTACGAAATCGGGCCGATCAGGCCGGGGTGTCCTCGAGCATGTTGCGGGTGCGGTTCGAGTCGACCGGGATGCCCGGGCCCATCGTCGTGGTGAAGGTGACCTTCTTGAGGTACTTGCCCTTCGACGACGACGGCTTGGACCGCAGCACCTCGTCCAGCGCGGCCGCGTAGTTCTCGACCAGCTGGGCCGGCGAGAACGACGCCTTGCCGATGACGAGGTGCAGGTTGGCCTGCTTGTCGACGCGGAAGCTGATCTTGCCGCCCTTGATGTCGGCGACGGCCTTCGCGACGTCCGGGGTGACGGTGCCGGTCTTCGGGTTCGGCATGAGCCCGCGCGGGCCGAGCACCCGGGCGATGCGGCCGACCTTCGCCATCTGGTCGGGGGTGGCGATGGCGGCGTCGAAGTCGAGGAAACCGTCGGTGATCTCCTGGATCAGGTCGTCGCTGCCCACCTTGTCGGCGCCGGCCGCGATGGCTTCTTCGGCCTTCTCGCCGGTGGCGAACACGATGACGCGGGCGGTCTTGCCGGTGCCGTGCGGCAGGCTGACCGTGCCGCGGACCATCTGGTCGGCCTTGCGCGGATCGACGCCGAGGCGCATCGCGACCTCGACGGTGCCGTCGAACTTGGTGGGCGACGCCTGCTTGACGATCGTGACGGCCTCGAGCGGGGAGTAGATCTTGCCGTCCTCGATGAGTTCGGCGGCCTTACGGTAGGCCTTGCTGCGCTTCATGGTGGTGCTCCGTTCTCCGCGGTGCGAACTGCGGATCAGTGGTCAGCGGACGGCGGCCTTCGCCGTCCTCCCACGCTTGCTGGATTCAGCCCTCGACCGTGATCCCCATCGACCGCGCCGTGCCGGCGATGATCTTGGCGGCCTGGTCGATGTCGTTGGCGTTGAGGTCTTCCATCTTGGTCTCGGCGATCTCGCGCACCTGCTTCATGGTCACCTTGGCGACCTTCTTGGTGTGCGGCTCGCCGCTGCCCTTCTCGACGCCCGCGGCCTTCAGCAGCAGCCGGGCGGCCGGCGGGGTCTTGGTGACGAAGGTGAACGAGCGGTCTTCGTACACCGAGATCTCGACCGGGACGATCTGGCCGCGCTGCGACTCGGTGGCCGCGTTGTAGGCCTTGCAGAACTCCATGATGTTGACGCCGTGCTGGCCGAGCGCCGGGCCGACCGGCGGCGCCGGGTTGGCGGCACCCGCCTGGATCTGCAACTTGATGACCGCGGCGAGCTTCTTCTTGGGAGGCATGAACTTCTCTTCTTCTCGTGGATTAGATCTTGGAAACCTGGCTGAAGGCCAGCTCGACGGGTGTCTCGCGGCCGAAGATCGACACCAGGACGTGCAGCTTCTGGTGCACCGGGTCGATCTCGCTGATCGTCGCCGGCAGGGTGGCGAACGGGCCGTCCATGACGGTGACCGATTCGCCGACGGTGTAGTCGACGGTGATCTGCTGCTTGTCGGCCGCGGTGGCACCGCCCTTGCCCGGCTGGCCCAGCTTCTCGGCCCGCTTGGCCTCGGGGGCGAGGATCTTGACGACCTCGTCGAGGCTCAGCGGCGACGGCCGCGAGGTCGCGCCGACGAACCCGGTGACCCCCGGGGTGTTGCGCACGGCGCCCCACGACTCGTCGTTGAGGTCCATCCGCACCAGGATGTAGCCCGGGAAGACCTTGCGCTGCACCTGCTGCCGCTTGCCGTTCTTGATCTCGACGACCTCTTCGGTCGGCACCTCGACCTGGAAGATGTACTCCTCCATGTCGAGGGACTGGATGCGGCTCTCGAGGTTGGTCTTCACCTTGTTCTCGTAGCCGGCGTAGGAGTGGACGACGTACCAGTCACCGAACTGGGTGCGCAGCTCGCGGCGCAGCACGTCGACCGGATCCTCGTCCTCGACCTCGGCCGGGGCTTCCGCCGCACCGGCGTCGGACGTCTCGGCCTCGGCCGCGGGGGTTTCGGCCGCGGGGGTTTCGGCCGCGAGGGTTTCGACGGCGGGGGTTTCGGCGGCGGGGGGCTCGACGGCGGCGGGTTCGGCGACGGCGGGCTCGACGGCGGCGGGCTCGGCGGCAGCAGGCTCGGGCAGCGTCTCGACGACGTCGTCGGCCGGCGCCGGCTCGTCACCGGTTGCGCCCAGCAGCCGGGCGGCGTCGACGAGGTTGGTCGGGCCGTCCTCGACCGACTCAGCGGTCTCACTTCGGGCCTGGTCGGACGTCTCGGCGCTGGCGCCTTCGAAACGCACGACGTCGTCGTACTCGGACACGATCTCTCTTCTCTGCTTCGGTTCGGGGCGGATTCGCGACGGGTGGGGCTCGGCGGTCTAGCCGAACAGCTTCAACACCAGCCGGGCGAACCCGAAGTCGAGACCGGCGACGATCGACACCATGATCACCACGAACACGATGACCACGATCGAGTACGTCACCAACTCGTTGCGCGACGGCCACAGGACCTTGCGCATCTCGGACACGCTCTCGCGCACGAAACGCGTCGGCGCGCCGCCACGTCCCTTGGACGGGCGCGCGGACGGTGACTCGGTGCGAGTCGCGGTCACGGTTACTCCTCTCGGTACTTCTACTACTACGCAGGGGCGACAGGACTTGAACCTGCAACCGCCGGTTTTGGAGACCGGTGCTCTACCAATTGAGCCACGCCCCTAAGGACTCGGAGCGCCAGCCGAAACCAATGCGTAAACCACCCGCGGGCATGCTGACGCACGGCCACATTGGACCCCGACGCGTCAGTCTACGGGTCGGCCCGCCCCCGATCCAAGTCGCGCCGGTCTGGGACGATGGAGGTATGGGAGCCCGCGTATCCGACCGCATCGCCGCCATCGCCGAGTCTGCCACCCTGGCCGTCGACGCCAAGGCCAAGGCGCTCAAGGCCGCCGGGCGACCAGTCATCGGCTTCGGCGCCGGGGAGCCGGACTTCCCCACCCCCGACTACATCGTCGAGGCCGCGGTCGCAGCGGCCCGCGACCCCAAGAACCACCGGTACACGCCGGTGGCCGGGCTGCCCGAGCTGCGGGCCGCCATCGCCGGCAAGACCGCCCGCGACACCGGCTACCGCGTCGACCCCGCCCAGGTACTCGTTACCAACGGCGGCAAGCAGGCGGTCTACAACACCTTCGCCACCCTGCTCGACCCGGGCGACGAGGTGCTGCTGATCGCGCCGTACTGGACCACCTACCCCGAGGCGATCAAGCTGGCCGGCGGGGTGCCCGTCGAGATCGTCACCGACGAGACCAGCGGCTACCTGGCCACCGTCGAGCAGCTCGAGGCCGCGCGCACCGACCGCACCAAGATCCTGCTGTTCGTGTCGCCGTCGAACCCAACCGGCGCCGTCTACCCGCGGGCCGACGTCGAGGCGATCGGCGCCTGGGCCGCCGAGCACGGCCTGTGGGTGGTCACCGACGAGATCTACGAGCACCTTGTCTATGGCGCCGCCGAGATGGTGTCCATCGTCCACAGCGCCGGCGAAAAGGTCGTCGTCCTCAACGGTGTGGCCAAGACCTACGCCATGACCGGCTGGCGGGTGGGCTGGATGATCGGGCCGCTGGACGTGATCAAGGCCGCCACCAACCTGCAGTCGCACGCCACCTCGAACGTCAGCAACGTGGCCCAGGTGGCCGCCCTCGCCGCGGTGTCGGGTGACCTGTCCGCGGTCGCCGAGATGCGGGCCGTCTACGACCGCCGCCGGCGCACCATCGTGTCGATGCTCTCCGACATCCCGGGAATCGTCTGTCCCGAGCCGCTGGGCGCGTTCTACGTCTACCCGTCGGTCAAGGGCCTGCTCGGGGTGCCGCTGCGCGGGCGTGTCGCGGCCGACTCGGCCGAGCTGGCGGCGATCATCCTCGACGAGGCCGAGGTCGCGGTCGTCCCGGGCGAGGCGTTCGGCACGCCGGGCTACGTCCGGATGTCCTACGCGCTCGGCGACGACGACCTGGCCGAGGGCGTCAGCCGCATCGCCAAGCTGGTCGCCGAGGGCTGACCCAGTCGTGGCCGCTACTTGAGCGCGCCGGCTTGGCGCAGTGCGTCGACCGCGGCCGGCATCCCGGCGATCGCCTTCTGCAGGTCGCTGGGGTTGGCGATGCGCCAGGCGTTGGCCGCGGCGTAGCAGCGCAGGGCGGCGTCCCAGCGGGCCGCGCCCCCGGCGGTGCGGGCCGCGAACAGCGCCGCCGCCCCCTTGTTGTAAGTCGTGAAGTAGTAGCCGTTGACGTTGTTGCCGTACGACTCGGTCGATGCGTCCACCGCGCCCGGGGTCTGCAGTGCGTTGTCGTGCGGCTGGTCGCCGTTGACGAGCTCTTCCGCGTACTCGGCGAAGGCCTCGTCCAGCCACGGGTGCAGGGCCTGCGAGTCGCCGACCATCGCGTAGAACCACTGGTGCGCGGTCTCGTGCACGGCCACCAGCCGCGACCCGTCGAGCATCAGGATCGAGCTCGGGTACTCGATGCCCCCGCCCTGGGCGGGCAGCCGGGCCACCGAGAGCGACGGGAACGGGAACGGTCCGAAGTGCTTGGTCAGCTCGGTGATCGCCCGGCGGAACTCCGGCACCAGCTGGTCGCGCACGTTCGCGTCGGGTGCGCCGAGTCGCAGCTTGACGCCACCGACGGTCGTGTCCGATACCGAGAACGGCCCGGCCGAGACGCTGACGTCGCGCGCGGTGCTGATCGTCGAGTGCCACGTGCGGGTACTGCCGTGCGCGGGCGGATCGGCCGGATCGCCGGACATGATCACCGTGTCGGCCGCCGGCGCGGTGACGGTGAGATCGACGTCCATGGCCTCGCTGGTGGCGCTCTCGGCCGGGAAATTGATCATGTCCTCGGTGTGCCAGCCGAAGCCCCGCTCCCAGGCCAGCAGCGGCTCGCCCGAGCCGAAGTAGGCGAACGCGCCCGAGCGGCCGAACCGGTCGAACGACTCGGCGCCGAGGGTCAGGACGAAGTCGATCGACGCGGTGATCGCGGTGCCCGGGGCGATGGTGCTCGCGAACGGGATGCGCAGCAGGCCGCCCTGAGTCGCGATCGAGGCGTTGGCCTGGGTGAAGTGGTACGTGCCGCCGCCGTGGTCGGCGCTGGCGGCGGTGACCTCGATCTTGTTGCCCTCGTCGACGGTGGGACGGGTGTTGGCGGTCAGCCGGAACACCAGCTCGTGGATCGGCTGGTCGGGGCGGAAGACGATCGTCTCGTGCCCGCGGACCGTCTGGTGCCCGGCGGCAATCGTGAAGCGCAGCGTCATCTTCGGACGGTTGGGGTCGGGCGCGGCGTAGGTGCCTGGGCACGCCTCCGGACCGGCGGAGGACGAACCGGGGGCGGGCGGGCTGCCGCCGGCCGGGGTCGACGCCCCGCGGGCGCCGCCGAGGGCGCCGTGCCCGGCGGTCGTCGAGGTGCAGCCGGCGATCAGCAGGCCGCTCGCGCCCACGACGAAGGCGGCGCGGCGCAGCCGGCCGGCCGAACGCGAGGCCATCAGGCCGCGCGGGGCGGGCGGACCACGGCCCGCGCCTTCGCCAGCACCGTCTGCCCGTCGACCGTGGCGGTGAGGTCGACCTCGAGCAGGCCGTCGTCACGCACGGTACGCACCACCCCGGCCACGGTGAGCGTGGCGGCGCCGGGATCGGGCACCACGACCGGCCGGGTGAAGCGGACGCCGTACTCGATGACCGCGCCGGGATCGCCGGCCCAGTCGGTGACGACCCGGATCGCCAGCGCCATCGTGTACATGCCGTGCGCGATCACGTTCGGCAGCCCGAACGAGGTGGCGTAGCGCTCGTTCCAGTGGATCGGGTTGAAGTCGCCCGACGCACCGGCGTAGCGCACCAGGTCGACCCGCTCGATGGCGAAGTCCTGGGCCGGGATCTCGTCGCCGACGGCGGTCACTTGTCGGCTCCCCGGACGACGGTGGTCGCGAACGCGGTGACGACGAGCTCGCCGTCCGGTGTGCGGGCCTCGGCCCGGGTGGTGATCAGGTCGTTGCCGGCCGCCTGCCGGATGTCGTCGACGGTGAGGGTCACCTGCAGCGTGTCGCCGGCGACCACTGGGCGCTCGTGGACGAAGCGCTGCTCACCGTGCACGACCCGGCCGTAGTCGACGCCGGCCTCGGGATCGAACAGGAACTGGTGGCCGGCGGTGAGGGTCAGCAGGATCGCGAACGTGGGTGGCGCGACGATGTCGGGATGCCCGAGCGCGCGGGCTGCCTCGACCGACCGGTAGGCCGCGTTGGGATCCTGGATCGCGGTGGCGAACTCGGCGATCTTCTCGCGACTCACCAGATACGGCTCGGTGGGCGGGTACGACCGTCCGACGAACGACTGACTGACCGGCACGGCGGCAACGTTACTCAGGCAGGCTGCTCAGGACCTCGAACGGCGCGAGGCCGAATCCCTCGATCCGCGGCCGGCCCCACGGGTCGACGTCGGACAGCGTGGTCTCGACCTCGGCGTAGGGGGTGCGCAGGCGCACGGCGCGGGCGCCGGATTCGACGAGCGCGGTGACGGCTGGCGCGGTCGCGACCCGGCCGTACCAGCTGTACTTGCCACTGATCGGATCGAAGTGCCCGCTGAGCCGGACGTCCACCGGGATCGTGGTCGCCTCGTGGATCAGCTCAGCCGGCCCGACGTAGCCGTCCTCTTCCGGAACACCGCTCATGCGTTCGTCTCCTGTGTCATCAGCGCGTCCAGCGGCAGCGGCTGGTCGAAGTCCAGGCTGATGCCGTAGTCGCGGGCGGTCCCCTCGAGCAGATGCCAGACGCCGGTGGTGATCAGCTGGATGAGGCGCTCGCGGCTCAGCGGGCGCTGCTGCAGCCACCAGCTGCCGATCGACTCGACGAAGCCGACGATGCCGTACGCGCCGGGCTCGGCCTGCTCGCTGTCGATGCCGAAGATCATCATCGTGGACTTCAGCAGGGCGGCCACGGTGTCGGCCAGCGTGCTCTCGACCGAGTCCAGGGACGCACCGGTGCGGCGGCTGCGCAGGAAGTGATAGAGGTTCGGGTGCTCGTCCAGCCACCCGACGATGACGCTGATCGCCGCGGTGATGATGTCGCGCGGCGTGGTCTGCGGGCGCAGCTGCAGCTCGGGCAGGACGCTGGCGACGACCGCCTGCACGACGTGATCGGCGATGGCCTGGCGCAGATCCTCGCGATCGCGGAAGTAGCGGTAGAGCACGGTGCGGCTGACGCCGGCGACCTCGGCGATCTGCTCGGCGCTGGCGGCGGGACCGAACCGGTCGACGGCCTCGGCGCCGGCGGCGACGAAGCCCTCGCGCCGCTGGGCCCGGTGCTCGGTCCAGCGCAGTCGCCGGCCGTCGGACGCCGGATCGGTGTCACTCATCGCGTCGCGCCTCCCAAATATCCGCGACATCATGTTACAGCATTATCGTTCTCGGCGCGGGCCAACGTCGGCGCCGATCATGTTTTCCTGCCGGACGGACGCTGGCGGCGCCGCCGAGCGGCCCTAGGACAGGAAATCCTGATCGACGGAGCCGGCGGGAACACAGCGAAGCCCCGTCCGACTAGCGGGACGGGGCTTCGGGGGCGGAACGCGGGTCAGCGCGTCTCGCGGTGCTCGGTGTGCTTGCCGCAGTTCGGGCAGAACTTGTTCATCGAGAGCCGGTCGGGGTCGTTGCGCCGGTTCTTGTTGGTGATGTAGTTGCGGTGCTTGCACACCTGGCACGCCAAGGTGATCTTCGGACGTACATCGGTGGCTGCCACGGAAGTGCCTTTCGTCAAAGCTGTCGATGAAGCTGTGGGTCGAACGTCGAGATCAGCCGTATCGGCCGATCTGTAGCGAGGGCGGGATTTGAACCCGCGACATAGCGATTATGAGCCGCTTGCTCTGCCGGACTGAGCTACCCCGCCTCGTGACTTCCCCGAGCCGAAAGAGCCTGAGGCCGCCAGAGCCCCCTTACGGAATCGAACCGTAGACCTTCTCCTTACCATGGAGACGCTCTGCCGACTGAGCTAAGGGGGCGTCGCACGCGCCGCGTGCGCCAGCGGATGACTTTACACGACCCGCGGCGCCGGTTCCGCGCCCTCGCACGGCTGTGCGAACCCCCCTGCGCCACCCGTGGTGAGAGGTTGGCAACATAGACCCGTAGCGGCCCTGCGTGGCCGATATCGTCGAGGCGTTTTGGAGCTGACGATGGCTGTCACGACCGAGTTGACCACGCTGCACCGCACCGTCGACGAGCTACGCGAGATCGTCCTCGCGCTGCGCGATCGCTACGGCGACATCCCGGCGGTGCGACGGTTGCTCGGTGACATCGAGCGCATCGACCTCGACGCCTCGGAGCTCGACGATCTCACCCCGCTCGCGGCGGTCCCGACACCGGAGGCGACTGAAATCCACGTCCTCGACGACACACCGTTCGACCCGTCCATCTGGCGCGATGCCGACGACGAGGGACTCGGCGGCTACCACCGGTGACGAAGATGCAGGCTGGTACGGCCGCCCCCGGACGCGCGAGCATCCCGGCGCGCACGCTGCGCACCGACAACTGGCGCAAGGCCCCGCTCGTCACCTTCGTCCTGCTGTCGGGCTGGGTGCTGTACGCCCTGATCCGGACAGCGAGCCAGCGCGCGTTCTTCGCCGGCAACGAGCACTACCTCTCGCCGTTTGCCTCGCCCTGCGTGTCGACGAACTGCCCGCCCGCCGCGCGCGACTTCGGCACCTGGTTCGGGCACTTCCCGGCGTTCATCCCGCTGGCGCTCGTGACGTTGCCGTTCCTGCTCGGCTTCCGGCTCACCTGCTACTACTACCGCAAGGCGTACTACCGGGCGTTCTGGCAGTCGCCGCCGGCCTGCGGCGTGGCCGAGCCGCACGCGAGGTACACCGGCGAGACCCGCTTCCCGCTGATCGTGCAGAACCTGCACCGCTACTTCTTCCTGGCCGCCGGCGTCATCTCGGTCATTAACACGTGGGACGTCATCCAGGCGTTCCGGCCCGAGGGGCACAGCTTCGGCTTCGGGCTCGGCACGCTGATCATGCTCGTGAACGTCCTGCTGTTGTGGACCTACACGCTCTCGTGCCACTCGTGCCGGCACATCGTGGGCGGCCGGCTGCGCAACTTCTCGGCCCACCCGCTGCGCTACAAGGCCTGGGGCATCGTCTCGAAGCTCAACACCAAGCACATGCAGCTCGCCTGGGTCACCCTCGGAACGCTGATGCTCACCGACGGCTACATCGCCCTCGTCGCGTCGAACGCGTTCAGCGACCCCCGAATCGTCAACTGAAAGCGAATCGATGACCGACACGCTGGAACGGCACAACTATGACGTCCTGATCATCGGCGCCGGCGGCTCGGGGCTGCGGGCGGCCATCGCCGCCCACGAGGCCGGGCTGCGGGTGGCCGTCATCTGCAAGTCGCTGTTCGGCAAGGCGCACACGGTGATGGCCGAGGGCGGCTGCGCGGCCGCGATGGGCAATGCGAACAGCAACGACAACTGGCAGGTGCACTTTCGCGACACGATGCGCGGCGGCAAATTCCTGAACAACTGGCGGATGGCCGAGCTGCACGCCAAGGAGTCGCCCGACCGCGTCTGGGAGCTGGAGACCTACGGCGCCCTGTTCGATCGCACCAAGGACGGCAAGATCAGCCAGCGCAACTTCGGCGGGCACGAGTACCCGCGGCTGGCCCACGTCGGCGACCGCACCGGCCTCGAGCTCATCCGCACGATGCAGCAGAAGATCGTCTCGCTGCAGCAGGACGACGCCACCAAGATCGGCCACACCGGTGCCGACGAGGGCCGGCTGCGGGTGTTCGCCGAGTTCACTGTGACCGAGCTGATCACCGACGCCACCGGCGCGATCGCGGGCGCCTTCGGCTATTACCGCGAGACGGGCGAGTTCGCCCTGTTCAAGGCGCCGGCTGTGGTGCTGGCCACCGGCGGCATCGGCAAGTCGTTCAAGGTCACGTCCAACTCGTGGGAATGCACCGGTGACGGCATGGCGCTGGCCCTGCGTGCCGGCTCGACGCTGCTGAACATGGAGTTCGTCCAGTTCCATCCCACCGGCATGGTCTGGCCTCCGTCGGTGAAGGGCATCCTCGTCACCGAGGGCGTCCGCGGCGACGGCGGCGTGCTGAAGAACTCCGAGGGCAAGCGGTTCATGTTCGACTACGTGCCCGACGTCTTCCGGGCCCAGTACGCGGACAACGAGGCCGAGGCCGACGCCTGGTACAAGGATCCCGACCACAACAAGCGCACGCCCGACCTGCTGCCGCGCGACGAGGTCGCGCGGGCGATCAACTCCGAGGTCAAGGCCGGCCGCGGCTCGCCGCACGGCGGCGTGTTCCTCGACATCGCCTCGCGGCTGCCCAAGGACGAGATCCTGCGCCGGCTGCCGTCGATGCACCACCAGTTCAAGGAGCTGGCCGACGTCGACATCACGGCCGAGCCGATGGAGGTCGGCCCGACCTGCCACTACGTGATGGGCGGCATCGAGGTCGACGCCGACACCGCGGCGGCCACCAATGTGCCCGGCCTGTTCGCGTCGGGCGAGGTGGCCGGCGGCATGCACGGCTCCAACCGGCTCGGCGGCAACTCGCTGTCCGACCTGCTGGTGTTCGGCCGACGGTCGGGCGAGGGCGCGGCGGCGTACGTGAAGACGCTGAAGGGTCAGTACCCGGCGATCACCGACCAGCAACTCGCCGACTGCGAGGCCACGGCGCTCGCGCCGTTCGCGCAGCAGGGCGACACCGCATACGACATCCACGACGAGCTGCAGCAGTGCATGAACGAGCTGGTCGGCATCATCCGCAAGGCCAGCGAGGTGCAGGACGCCCTCGAGCGCCTTGAGAAGCTCAAGGAGCGGGCGAAGGACGTGTCGGTCGCCGGCGGCCGCGCCTTCAACCCCGGCTGGCACCTCGCCCTCGACCTGCGCAACATGATCGCGGTCTGCGAGTGCATCGCGAAGGCAGCGCTGATGCGCGAGGAGTCGCGCGGCGGGCACACCCGCGACGACTTCCCCGGCATGTCGCCCGAGTGGCGCAAGGTCAACCTGATCTGTGCGCAGAACGCCGCCGGCGACGGCATCGACGTCGTCGAGCAGCCGATGCCGCCGATGCGTCCGGACCTACTCGCCCTGTTCAAGAAGGACGAGCTCAAGAAGTACTTCACCGACGAGGAGATCGCCGACGTGCTCGACGAGGTGACGGCATGACCGCGGCGCCGGACAAGACCAGCTACCAGGCGCACTTCCGCGTCTGGCGTGGTGACGCCGAGGGCGGCGACCTCGTCGACTACACCGTCGAGGTGAACGAGGGCGAGGTCATCCTCGACATCATCCACCGGCTGCAGGCCACCCAGGCCGGCGATCTCGCCGTGCGCTGGAACTGCAAGGCCGGCAAGTGCGGCTCGTGCAGCGCCGAGGTCAACGGCCGGCCACGGCTGATGTGCATGACCCGCATGTCGACCTTCACCCGCGACGAGACGATCACCGTCACGCCGATGCGCGCCTTCCCGGTGATGAAGGACCTCGTCACCGACGTGTCGTACAACTACAAGAAGGCGCAAGAGGTGCCGGCGTTCGCGCCGCCGCCGGGCGTCGCGCCGGGCGACTACCGGATGGCCCAGGTCGACGTCGAGCGCTCGCAGGAATTCCGCAAGTGCATCGAGTGCTTCCTGTGCCAGAACGTCTGCCACGTGATCCGCGACCACGAGGACAACAAGGAGGCCTACTCGGGCCCGCGCTTCCTCATGCGTATCGCCGAGCTGGACATGCACCCGCTCGACGCGCTCGACCGACAGCACTCGGCCCAGGACGACCACGGGCTCGGCCTGTGCAACATCACCAAGTGCTGCACTGAGGTGTGCCCCGAGCACATCAAGATCACCGACAACGCACTGATCCCGCTCAAGGAGCGCGTCGCCGACCGCAAGTACGACCCGCTCGTGTGGCTGGGCAGCAAGATCGGCCGTCGCCCCCGCTGATCGGGCTCAACGCGCACCCCGGCCGCGTCCGGTCCACAATCGCGACGTGCACGATGCGACGTTCCTCGGCGGTCTGACTGACGACGATCGGGCGGCGGTCCTGGCGACCATCCGCGAGCGCACGGTGCCGGCGGGCGAATCGCTGATCCGCCACGGCGATCTCGGCTCGTCGTTCGCGGTTGTGCTCGCGGGCCGGTTCAAGCTCGTCACCCGGGCTTCGACGGGGCGATTGGTGCTGCTCGGCCTTCGGGGCCCGGGCGAGCTCATCGGCGAGATCGCCATCCTGGATAAGGGTTCGCGCAGCGCCGACGTCGTCGCGCTCGAGCCGGCCCGGGTGGGTATGGGCAGCGCCGACTCGCTGCGGCGCCTCTTGCACGACCGCCCGGGCACGACCCTGGCTTTGTGTCAGAGTCTCAATCGGCGGCTCCGTGAGGCCGACGAGGCCCGGGTCGAGATGGCGGCGCTGACCGGCAACGCCCGGGTCGCGGTCCGGCTGGTCCAGCTCGGGCGGGACTACGGCCGGCCCACCGCCGAGGGCCTCGAGATCGCACTGCCGCTGAGTCAGGACGAGATCGCCGACTGGACCGGGCTGTCACGCCCGGCGGTGGCGCGGGCGCTGGCCGAGTTCCGCCGCGCCGGATTGGTCGTCACAGCGCGGCGCCGGCTCACGCTGCCCGACCCGGACGCCCTCGCGGAGTACGCCCAACGGTCCCGACCCGACTGAGGTGCCGGGTCGGGATCGTCCCCCCATTTCAGTGCGGCGCGGTGTCGATCGCTTGCATGTGGTCGCGGAACCCGATCCCGTAGGCGGTCGGTGTGGGATCGGGATAGTCGAAGTCCTTCAGCAACACCGGCGAACCGCATTCGTAGCCGCCGGGACTCGTCGCGTTCCACGTCTCGCCGAGGTAGCCGATGCCATGCGCGTCGGCCCAGGCCATGTAGTCGTCGATGTAGCCGTGAGCGCAGTCGACCTCGCCCATCTCGCCCGTCACCACCGGCACCACCGTCGCGATGTGCTGCAGGACGGTGCGGCAGCTGCCGTCGCACGGCGCGGCGACACCAGCCGGACCGTAGACGTGCTGGTCGGTGAACACCTGGTTGAGCGGGTCGATGGGGCGGTACTTCAACCATTGGGAGTTGTCATTGGACCAGTCGATGCCGCCGAGCAGGATCGGCTGCAACGCGCCCGCTGACCGCACGGCCAGGACCAGGCTCTGCATGCCCACCGCGGTGTACGCGTGGTTGCCCAGCCAGGTGCCGGCGGGGATGCGGCACCCGTCGCGCCAACACGGCCAGCTGATGTGGTTCGGCTCGTTGTACAGGTCGTACACGACGCCGGGCACGGCGCGGAAGGTCGACGCGACCGACCGCCATAGCGCCACCGCGCTCTTGTCGGCCATGGGCAGGATGTCGGTCGCCGGACCGCTGCCGTCAGACGCCACATGGCTGTCGACGATCACGAAGATGCCGTTGCGGCGGATGAGCTTCACCCAAGCCACGACCTGGGCCCGGTAGTCGGCCCGCGCCGACGCCACGCCGGCCGCGCCCAGCCAGCAGCTCTCGTTGATGGGCAAGCGCACGGTATTGACATGCCAGCGCTTCCAGACGTCGATCGTCGCCTGGTCGTGGGGCGAGTCGAACAGGTAGTCGGGACTGGATACGCACATGTACTCGAGCCCTTGCTGCTGCACTCCCAGCAATCGCACCTTCTTGCCACCATCGGTGACTAGGTGATTGCCGGCGATCCGCAGCGAGGAATAGACCGGGGCCGCGCCGGCCGGCACCGACGCCGGGACGAGCGCGCCCAGCGCAACGAGAGTCGCGACAATCCACCGAACGATCGAATTCATGCGATGTTGGTATCAACACCGCCCGCCGGGTTCTGCCTCATCTGATACGCGCGAGTCACTAATCGAGGCTCAGTCCGCCGGCGTCGAGGTAGGCGTTCACCCGATCGTGCAGGTAGCCACCGTCGTCGTCGGACGACGCGGCCAGGCGGCCACTGGGCGTGGCGTTCGGCCCGACGCCCTGGCTCTCGCCGTCGTTGGCGGCGTCGCACGGGCACGTGACGTCCGCGCCGCTGTAGCCGAAACCGAACACGATGCCGATCGCCCCGGCTTCGCGCATCGCGAGCAGGTTGCCCCAATCGCCACTGAGCAGCCATTGGGCGTACACATCGCGCCAGTGGTACTTGGTGTTGTTCATCGGGGCCATGATCGTGTTCCCCATCGGCACGCTCTCCAGGACCACCCGGGTGTGTGCGTCCTGCGAGAGGCCCCGCACCCACTCCGTCAACCGCACGAAGTCGTCCGGGTGAGCGAAGTAGTCCGCGTCCTCGGTGGTCTGCTTGCCGGCTTCGCCGTAGGCCACCACATAGTTGATGAAGTCGTACTTCGTCCCGAGGGTGGCGTAGTAGCGGGCGAAGAGCTTGGTCCACTTCGGGATGTCCGAGTCGTGGTAGTTCTTGGCGAAGGGGACGAGGAAGTCGCCGGCGGCCCACGGCTCGAGGTTGTAGCCGAGCATCACTTTCGGCGCGTAAATGTGCCGCAACCGGACCCAGGCCTGGGTCCATCCGGCAAAGGTGTCCGGCAGGCCGGACAGGTCTTTGACGCCGGACGAGGCGACCACGGTCCGGACCTTGCGCGCGTCGCCCGCCGAAGCCTCGACGGTCGAGCTGACGCCAGGCTCGAGATTGACCGGGATCGGCTGGTCTAGCGAGCCCAGCTCCTTGAGGAACTCGACGACGTCGCCCCAGTAGGCCTTCATCTTCACCGGGTCGCGCAACAGCTTGAGGACGTCGTTCTCGGACGCGTCGTTGTTGATGCCGCGGCCGAGGTCACGCAGGACGTAGTACGTGACATACGGTGCGGCGCCCTCGGATTCGAGCGTGCGGATCGCAGTCGCGGCGGGCGCGCGCGCCGACTTGCCGTAGCGCCACGAGGGGCCGTTGATCGGGTCGCCGGCGAACCCGATCTCGGCCGTCGTCCCACCGCTGAAATGGCTGGCGACGAAGGGCAGCCGCTTCGCCTCGAGGTTGATCCCGAGTTCGATGCGCGAACCCCAACCCGCCGGCACCGGGCCGAGGCGCGAGGTCTGGATCGGCGCGGCCGAGATCGACTCCTCGTTCGACACCCACGACCCCCAACGCACGCCGCCCGTGGCCGTGTGGGCGTTGTTGTGGTCCCCACCGAACGCGAGGGCGGCGACCGTGGCCGCAGCGGCGACGAGCACGGCGGCCGACCCGGCCACGACGACGTTGCGGCGACGCCGGCTGCGGCGCACCCGGGCGGCGGTAGATCGCCCCGGCGCCGTCGTGACCGCGCCGGTGGTGGCGGCACCGTCCGAGCGACCGCGCGCCGCTGCCCGGTAGACCGGTATCGCCGCCGAGGTCACCCAGTCGGCGCCCCACAGGGTGGTGCCCGACTGCTCGAGCGCGTCGGCAAACTCGGCACTTGTGGCGAAGCGCTTCCCGGGATCGCGGTCGAGGGCGCGCATGACCGCCCGGCTGATCTCGCGCGGGATCTCCGGGGCCACCCGTTCGAGCGGCTCCGGATCGTCCCGCGTGCGGGCGAACAGTGACGCCTGCAGCGTGCCGCGGCGCGGATACGGCACGGCGCCGGTGAGCAGCTCGTAGAAGACCGCGGCCGCGGCCCAGATGTCGGTCGCGGCGCCGACTGCCGCCGACTCGTCGATCTGTTCGGGCGCCATGTAGGCGGGCGTTCCCATGGCGATGCCGGTCGCCGTCAGCCGCTCGGCCTGGTCGCCCAGCACGGTGGCGATGCCGAAGTCGGTGATCTTGAGGACGCCGTCGCCGGCGAACATCAGATTCTCGGGCTTGACGTCGCGGTGTAACACCCCGTGCTGGTGGGCATGCTCGAGCCCGTGCAGTACCGCGAGCTGCACCGCCGTCGCCTGCTCCAGCGACATCCGCCCGACCTGCATGCGCTCGGCGAGCGTGCCGCCGGTCAGCCGTTCCATGACGAGGGCGCAGATCTCCTCATGCTCGATGTAGTCGTGGATGCGCACGATGTGCGGGTGGTCAAGGGCCGCGAGCAGGCGGGCCTCGGTGGCAAAACGCCGGCGCACGCTGTCGTCCTGGGTGAAGGCCAGAGGCAGCATCTTGACCGCGACCGGTCGGTCCAGGCGGCGGTGGTGGGCGGCGACGACGATGCCCCAGGCGCCCCGACCGAGTACGTCGTCGAACTCGTACGCGGGCAACGCGGCTCGCAACAGGTCTTCGTCCGCCACGTGTCGTCCCCTCCAACGGATATGGCGGCTCGTAGAGTAACTGCGTGGGAGGGGTCTGGCTCGTTGTAAGACCGGGCGCGCGCGACGAGCAGACCGTGCGGCTGAACGACCGCGTCCATATCGGCCGCGAATGCGCCGGAATCGCCCCTTCTCGCCGCATCCTGATCGACGATCCGGCGGTGTCGCGCGACCACGCCGAGGTGCAGCTGGTGGGCGGCGCAGCGTTCCTGGTCGACCACAGCACGAACGGCACGCGCGTCAACGGCCGCCGGGTCGAGAGGGGCGAGCGCGTGGCGCTCGTCGATGGCGACCGCGTGGCCGTGGGCGACAGCCAGCTCGTGCTGCGCACCACGGCGATCGTGCTCGAGCCCGACGACTCGCGGCGCACCATCACCGCTGATTCGGTGGCCGACTGCGTCGTGCTCGTCGGCGACGTCGTGGGCTATACGCGGCTGACCGAGATGCACGGTGCGGCGGCGGTCGCCAGCGCCGTCGACGGCCTGTTCACCGAGCTCCGTCGCGTCGTCGTCACCCATCTGGGCACGGTCAGCAATTTCGCCGGTGACGCCATCCTGGCGGTGTGGGAGAGCGCCGACGCCCGGGCCGCGGACGCCGCGGTCCGTTGCGCCGTCGCCGCCCATCGCTACGCGAGCGAGGCCGCCACCTTGACGCCGGTGCGCGACGAGAACGGCGAGTCCATCCGCTTCGGCTGGTCGGTCACCACTGGCGCGGTGGCGACGAGCCATCCCTCCCCCGCGCGGATGACGGTGCACGGCGATGCCGTGAATCTGGCCTTCCGCCTCGCCGGGCTGGCCGGCCGCGACGGGAGCGCCCCGATCCTCGTCGAGGCCGGGGTCGCTGACCTGGCTGACGCCGCCGCCGACTACGGCGTCGCCTTCGAGGTGCGGGTCAAAGGCCGACATCGCCCGGCCCGCGTTCGTCCCCTGACCGAATGAGTCCAGGCGGCCGTACGGGGGGGACGTCCGCCTGGACGACTCGAATTATGCTCGTGGGGCCGCCCAGCGCAATACCTTGCGGTATGTCAGCTCGGGACGCGCCGTACGCACACCGCGACGATCGATATACCCAACGCGACCAGCGCGGCGATGAGGACGATGACGAGGCCCGCGCCGACGTCAATGTGACCGAGCCCTTTCAGCTTCTTGCTCTTGTCGGAGATGTCGCCGATGTCGGCCAGCGCCACGAAAGCGCAGATCACCGAAAGCACGATGCCGACGATCCCGGCCCAGAGGCGGCCCTGCTTGACGGCGATCAGGATGCCGATGATCAGGAGCATGGCCCCTAGCACGACGGTGATCTTGCCGTCGCGCTGTCCATCGGTGCCGGCGATCGACGCCGACGAGCCGTCGAAGTCGGCGACCGCCTTGGCCCAGGTCATGAACGACCCGATGGCCGCAGCGAGACCGGCGACGGCCAGGACGAACCCGGTCCACACGACCGATACCCGTGATGCGCCGGAGCCCGGGACGGGATAGCCGTACCCACCCGGTGCGGCCGGGTAGCCCCCGGGGCCGTAGCCGGGCTGCGGGTACTGCTGTTGGCCGGGCTGGCCATACGCCGGCGGCTGGCCGTACGGCTGCTGCCCGGGCTGCGGGTACTGCTGGCCGTACGCCGGAGGTTGGCTGTACCCCGGCGGACCGGCCTCGGCCGGGGGTGGCTGCGGTGGCCAGTTCTGCGGTCCCTGATCGGTCATGCGGATGCCCCTCCCTAAGAACGAATCCGTGCACCGTAGTGGGTCGGGCCGGGCCCGCGAAACACGCGGACGGGATATCGTCGGCGCCGGGGAGGCCTCATGATCACGCGTACAGCGCTGACCGTCGCTGCCGCGGCCGCGGCGATCGGACTGTCGGTCATGGTGGCGGTCATCAATCCGTCCGGGCCCGCCGCCTCGCCGCTGCGCCCCGTGGGTTCAGTGCAACAGTTGCCCCTCGCCCTCCCGGTCGGCAACGCCCGACAAGCCCTCACTGTCGTCGCGGCGAGCGCCCACGCCGCGACCGCCGAGCTGCAGGCGTGGGAACGCCGCGGCCGGGGCTGGATCCGCGTGGGACCGGAAGCCGTCGCGCACGTGGCGAGCGGCGGAGTGACCACCGCGCCGCACGAGAATGTCCCGGCCACGCCGATCGGGAGCTATTCCCTGACCCAGGCCTTCGGAAAGATGCCCGATCCGGGCACCGCGATGCCGTACTTCCAGGTGACGGCGGCCGACTGGTGGATCTCACAGCCCGGGCACCTCTACAACACCCACCAGGTGTGTTCGACGGCCTGCCCCTTTCACCTGGCCACCCCCAACACCCAGCTGGTGAGCGCCCGGCGCGCGTACAACTACGCGGTCGTCATCGACTACAACCGCAGCCCGGTCCGGCAAGGCGCCGGCAGCGCCTACTTCCTGCACGTCACCACGGCCGGTAAACCGACTCGCGGGTGCATCTCGACGGTCACGTCGGCGATGGTCGCGATCCTGCGGTGGCTACGGCCCGACGCCCATCCCCGCATCCTCATCGGCATCGCCTGAGCCGGCGGTAAGGGCGGCGTCCGAATTGCCCACCTCCCATTTGCGGGGGGTCGAGGTCGATGCGAGTCTGACGCCCGCGGACGGGGGTCTGTGTCGAAGTTCAGGCCACGTCATCGACGTGGTCGGGGGGCGGGGGACGCGTGACCGTGGCTTCCTCACTTCCCGCTGGTCCACCGCCGGCGGCCACGCGGTCGGCCGCGCCGAGTGGCGACGCAGCCGACGCAGCCGACGCAGCCGACGCGCGCGGGCTGTCCCGCAAACTGGCAGCGTTGAACGACGAGCGGCTGACCGGGGCCCGATTCGTGTGCCTGGCGCTCGTGTTCGCGGCGCTGCTGTGGGGCGCGTGGGCCCGCGGCGCGTTCTTCCGGGCCGATCTGATCGTGTTCACCGGACTGTGCGGCGCCGCGTGGCTGGCCAGTCGGGCGATTGCTGCCCCGCCCGCCGACACCAGATGGATCATCGCGTGCGGCGGCGCCGCGGCGACGGCGGTCCTGGTGTCGGCCGCGGTCCGGCACGCCCTGGTGTCGGCCCTGACTCCGTTGGCGGCCATCCTGGCGGCCATGGCCCTGGCCGCCAGTGGGTCAGTCCTGGCCGCGGCGGGTCTCAGCCGGCTGACGAAGCGCGCGATGGTGGACGTGGCGACGGTGGTGTCCGTCGCCTGCTGGTTTGGCGTCGCGTTCCACGTGACCCGCTTCGCCGCGCTGCAGGCCGAGGGTTGGCGGGCGAACGCGGGCAGCGGCTACGCGAATTCGACGGCCCTCATCCTGGGCATCGGGCTCCTGTGCGCCGTGCAGGCCACGGCCGAGTCCGGCGCCACGGCCGACTTCGTCCGACTGACCGCGGTCACCGTCGGCGTGGCCTCGACGCAATCGCGCGCCGTGGTCGGCGCGCTGGCCCTGGCCTGGGTCTGGCTGGCCTGGCGGGACCGGCCGTCCGCCCGCGCGATGGCTCGCGCCGCCGCCTGGGCGGCGGTGGCCTTCGTCGGGCTCGTCCCCGCCGTTCGGGAAGGCCACCACGCCGCCGCGTATGCAGTGGTCGGGTTGGTGCTGGCCGCCGCGCTGAGCGTGCTGGCGCCGCCCGACGCGTTGGGCGCTGCCCCGCGACGGGGCGAGGACGCGTTCCGTCTTCTCCTCACGGCACTCGTCGGCCTCATCGCCGCCGCCGTCGCGCTCGTTCTGCTCCGCTCGCGCGTCGGCGACGCGGGCAGTGACAGCGGCCGGGTGGCGCTGTGGCAGGGGGCGCTGCGCGATCTCCACGTGTCGGGGTTCTTCGGCACCGGGCCGCGGCCACTCGCCGACTTCAGCGATGGCCGGCTGACGAGCCTGTTCGATCACAACGACGTGCTGCAGTACGCCCAGTACTACGGGGTGCTCGGCGTCGTCGCCGTCGGCGTGGTCGTGGCGCTGGTCGGTCGGCTACTGGTCAGGCGCTCGCACCCGCGTCGGGACCAGGCCGTGGGCGTCGCCGTAGCCGGCGCGATCGCCCTCTGCGCGCTGGTCGACTTTCCCCTCCAAGTGCCCATCATCCCGGCCGCCGGCGGCGTAATCCTCGCCGCCACGTTGACGACCGGATCGAGGGAGGAGGCCTAGACGCAGCGGCAAGGACGCCGGCCGGGCATCGCGTCCGGCCCAACCAATCATCCGGACAATGAAAGGAAAACCGTGACCAAGTCAACCGCATGGCTCACCCGGCGTCGCCTGACCTGGCGGTCACTCGTGACGCTCGGACTTGCCCTGGCCTGCGCGTTCGTCGCGCCGGCCGTCGCGTCGTCATCGACGTCTCTGGAATCCGGCTCCGACGGCAGCACGGCCTTCGGTGGATCCACCTCGATGACCTGCATCGTGGACACCGGCTCGCAGCAGCGGGCCATCGAGTGCACCGTTACGGGGTACAGCGACAATCTGCACCTCGTCCGGATCAACAACATCACGGCCGGGCAGACGTTCGTCGTGTCGACCAACCAGAAGTGCTCCACCGGCGGCCTCGGCGGATCGGCGGAGCTGAACTTCCGCGCACCGACCGGTAACAAGTACCGCGTGACCGTTTCGGACTGCGCGGGCGACAAGGACGTCTACAAGGTGGACAAGGAGGGCAACGTCACCGTCATCCACTCCACGATCGCGGCTTAGCCCGACGCGTCCAGACCGGACCCGAGCGCTGGGCAACGTCGACGAGCCCCCGGAGAGATCCGGGGGCTCGTTACGTGGCGGGTGTTGGGTTTGAACCAACGTAGGCTGAGCCGGCGGTTTTACAGACCGCTCCCTTTGACCACTCGGGCAACCCGCCTCGCGCCGGATTTCTCCGGCAACGGCACGTGAGCTTACCGGACGCAGCCCATCGACTACGGTCGAGGGGACCCGCACGCAGGAGGTAATCCGTCATGGCCGATCCGTCGTTCGACGTCGTGAGCAAGATCGACCGGCAGGAGGTCGACAACGCTCTCAACCAGGCGGCGAAGGAGCTCTCGCAGCGCTTCGACTTCCGCGGCGTGAACGCCACCGTCGAGTGGTCGGGCGAGCTCGGGATCACCATCAAGGCCGACACCGAGGAGCGGGCGAAGGCCGCCCTCGACGTGTTCAAGGAGAAGCTGGTCAAGCGCTCGATCTCGATGAAGGCGCTCGACGCCGGCGACCCCAAGCCGTCCGGCAAGACCTACGTCATCAACGGCACGCTGCGCCAGGGCATCGACCGCGACCATGCCCGCGAGATCGTGAAGCTGATCAAGGACCAGGGGCCGAAGGGCGTCCAGGCGGCCATCCAGGACGACCAGGTGCGGGTGTCGGGCAAGAAGAAGGACCAGTTGCAGGACGTCATCGCCCTGCTCAAAGGCAGCGACCTCGACGTGCCGCTGCAATTCACCAACTACCGCTGATACCTCGGATCCGACTTCGCCATCGCTTCCAGGCGGGCGATGCGCTGGGCCATCGGCGGGTGGGTGGAGAACAAGCTGCGCACGCCGCCGCCGAACGGGTTGGCGATCATCAGGTGGCTGGTGGTGGCCAACCGCGGGGTCTTCAGCAGCGGCCGGGCCGCGGTGCCCGCCTCGAGCTTGCGCAGCGCCGAAGCCAGCGCCAGCGGATCGGCCGACAGCTGGGCCCCGGACTCGTCGGCCTGGTACTCGCGCGACCGGCTGATCGACAGCTGGATCAGCCCGGCGGCGAGCGGGCCGAGGAACACCATCAGCAGCTCGGCGACCGGATTGCGGTCGCGGTCGCTGCCGCCCCCGCCGAAGAAGATGGCGAAGTTGGCCAGCATGGTGACGCCGGCGGCGAGCGTGCCGGCCACCGACGAGATGAGGATGTCGCGGTTGTAGACGTGGCTGAGCTCATGGCCCAGGACGGCCCGCAGCTCGCGCTCGCTGAGGATCTGCAGGATGCCTTCGGTAGCGCAGACGGCGGCGTGCCGGGGGCTGCGACCGGTCGCGAAGGCATTCGGGGCCACCGTGGGGGACACGTACAGGCGCGGCATCGGCTGCCGGGCGCTGGTGGCGAGTTCGCGAACGATCCGGTACATCGCCGGCTGCTCGGCCTCACTGACCGGTCGGGCCTGCATCGAGCGCAGCGCGATCCGGTCGGAGTTGAAATAGCTGAACGCGTTGATCGCCACGGCGAGGAGGAGCCCGATGATGAGCCCGTTACGGCCGGCGATGAGACCGCCGCCGATGACGAGCAGGGTGCCGAGCGCGCCGAACAGGACGGCGGTCTTGAGCCCGTTCTGTACGCCATGCATGTGGGGTGAACGACCAGGACCACGGTCTGCGTTCCCGAGGTGTGATCGAGCCCGCACCAGCCGATCTGATTGACTGCCGCTATGTCGGCCATCGACCACCTGGTGCATGCCAACGAGCGCTACGTCGAGTCGTTTCCGGGCCCGCGCCCGCTGCGTCCGAAGCTACGGCTGACGGTCATCGCGTGCATGGACTCGCGACTCGACCTGTTCGGCGCCCTCGGCCTGGACATCGGCGACGCCCACCTGATCCGCAACGCCGGCGGCATCCCGACCGATGACGTGCTGCGCTCACTGGCGCTGAGCCAGCGCTCGCTGGGCACCCGCGAGGTGGTGATCATCCACCACACCCAGTGCGGCATGGACGGCTTCGACGACGCCGATTTCCGGGCCAAGCTGGCCGAGGAGAGCGGCGAAGCGCCGCCGTGGCGTGTGGAGGGCTTCACCGATCTCTACGAGGACACCCGGCGCTCGGTCGAGACGGTGCGCAACTGCAAGTGGATCCCGTTCCGCGACGACGTCCGTGGCTTCGTGTTCGACGTGGCGACGGCCGCGATCACCGAGGTGACCTGATCTCAGCCGGCTCGCCAGCTTTGAGTGCAGACCCGCCGCTGCTGACCCGCGCGTCTGCATCCGAATCCGGCTCACAGCCATAGCGCCCGGCGCAACTGCCGCACGACCAGAGGTTCCTCGCCGCGGACGACCACGCTGGGGAACCGCAGCACCAGCGCGTCCGTCAGCGCCAGCTCGTTCTGCCGCAACTGATCGTCCCACCATCGTCGAGGGGCGAGATGCAGCGCGCCGTCGACCTCGGCCACGACCAGACGCCCGTCCGACCGGCGCCAGGTTGCGTCGAGGTACCGGCGCCGGCCCGACGGCTCGCGTCGAACCACCTGACGCTCAGGTACCGGCAACCGATTGCGTCGGCAAAGCCGGACGAAGTCGATCTCGCTCAGCGCCTCGGACCCACCCGCGATGTCGGCGACGGCGAGCCGGAGCTGCGCTCGATGCCGGGTTCGCGGGGCCCGCTGCAAGGCCTCGGTGAGGTCGGCAGCCAGCACTAATCGCTGCTGCACCGCCGCGGCGAGTAGGCCGCAGCCGGGACGGGGTGTCGCGAAGGTCGCGGCGGCCCGGAGCAGCGCGTCGGGCAGGTATTCGACATCGCCCCGGCCGGCATGACGTACCCCGGACGAGCGGTGTCGGTGCAGCACGAAGGGCACCGGGCTGGCCGCGCGCGGGCGGGTGCCCGCCGGCACCAGGAGGTGCATTGGATCGCGCTCCCAACCGCGCAGGCCGAGGATCTCGCCGGCGGTGAACGCAGTGAAGATCGCCTGCGGGCCGCCGTGGACTTGCGCAACCCGGCGACGCTGATCTGGGCTCAGCGGCCCGTTGTGCAGAACGACAGCCAGTCCGGCGCGCTGCCAGCGTCCGGCCCGCAGCTGGGTATCGAGTTGGGTGCGGCTCACGCCCTCGGCGCGCAGTTGACGCGATGTCGTGACGAGGCCACCGCTGGCGCGAGGAAGCACCCCGCGATGGTGCCGTGATGGGAGCCGGGCCTGCGCGGGGCTGTGGACAACTGCGGGCTCGCACCTTTGGGTGCAGACTCGCCGACGATCAGCGGCGCGTCTGCACCCTCATCGCGAGAACGGGCACCTCAGGCGGCTTGCCAGCGGAAGGATTCCATCAGCTTCTCGACGCGGCGCTCGAGCTCGTCGTCGGCGTCGTCGGCCACCACGAACTCGGCCAGCAGGGCCAGACGCTGGCCACCGGGGGCCGGCATCACGAAGCGGCGGGTGCCCGGCATGACGTCGAAGTCGAGCAGCTCGTGCGCGGCGGCACCCGGGGCGACCGCGCGGATGTCGAGTTCCTCGGCGTCATCGAGCATGCCGACGGTGAGCGCGCCGCTGGCTTCGAGGATGTCGTCCTGGATGACCATCGTGCTGAGGACGGCGAGCAGCGGGGCACCAGCGACGTCTTCCGGCATCCCGGCCTCGGACGGGCTGACGACCATCCAGTCGCGGCAATCCATCTCGAACGCAGGCAGGACCAGATCAGTCATGGCTCCCCCTTTTCGTGGTCCCTGTGACGTGTCTACCCGCCCAAACGGCGACCATCACACGCCCCCGGCAGGACGTTTTGGGACTTTTTCGGCGGGTCGAGCCTAGCTCGTCCCGACCAAGATCGGTCGAAATGTCATGGCCGAAATTTTGCCGTCGGCCAGAAATTCACTGCCCCCGAGTGAGCGAGCACACGAGCAGAAGGCGCGATGTAAACGTAATATGAACGGGTTGCGCTGCGCCCCGGATTACGGGCGTTCCGCCGCCGATCCGATGCCGGGAGGCACCTACCCGCATGGCCAAGAATGTCGAGCAGCTCGATCAGGTCGTGATCCGCATCGCCGGGGACTCCGGCGACGGCATGCAGCTCACCGGTGATCGGTTCACCCAGGAAACGGCAATCTTCGGCAACGACCTCGCCACGTTCCCGAACTTTCCGGCCGAGATCCGGGCGCCGCAGGGCACGCTGGCCGGCGTCTCGTCGTTCCAGCTGCACTTCGCCGACCACGACATCCTGACCGCGGGCGACCGGCCGGACGTGTTGGTCGCGATGAACCCGGCGGCGCTGAAGGCCAACATCGCCGACGTGCCGAAGGGCGCCACGCTGATCGTCGACACCCACGACTTCACCACCCGGGCGCTGGCCCGGGTCGGCTGGGCCAGCAACCCGCTCGAGGACGGCACGCTCGAGGGCTTCAACGTGCACGCCGTCGACCTCACCCAGCTCACCCTCGACGCGCTCGAGGGCAGCGAGCTGTCGCGCAAGGACGCCGGCCGCAGCAAGAACATGTTCGCGCTCGGCCTGCTGTCGTGGATGTACTCGCGGCCCACCGAGGGCACGATCAACTTCGTCCGGCAGAAGTTCGCCAACAAGCCCGACATCGCCGAGGCCAACATCACCGCGTTCAAGGCGGGCTGGAACTTCGGCGAGACCACCGAGGCGTTCGGCGTCTCGTACGAGGTCAAGCCGGCGACCGTCGCGGCCGGCACCTATCGCAACATCAGCGGCAACCTGGCCCTGGCCTACGGGCTGATCGCCGCGGCGCAACGCTCGCAACTGCCGCTGTTCCTGGGCGCGTACCCGATCACGCCGGCCAGCGACATCCTGCACGAGCTGTCCAAGCACAAGCGCTTCGGCGTGCGGACCTTCCAGGCCGAGGACGAGATCGCCGGCATCGGCGCCGCGCTCGGTGCGGCGTTCGGCGGCGCGCTGGCCGTCACCACGTCCTCGGGGCCGGGCATCGCGCTCAAGGGCGAGACGATCGGCCTGGCCGTGTCACTCGAACTGCCGCTGATCATCTGCGACATCCAGCGCGGCGGGCCGTCCACCGGCCTGCCGACCAAGACCGAGCAGTCCGACCTGCTGCAGGCGATGTACGGCCGCAACGGCGAGGCGCCGGTGCCGATCGTCGCGCCGCAGTCCCCCGGCGACTGCTTCGCCGCCGCGGTCGAAGCGGTGCGCATCGCCCTGACGTACCGCACGCCGGTGTTCCTGCTGTCCGACGGCTATTTGGCCAACGGCTCCGAGCCGTGGCCGGTGCCGACCGTGGACGAGCTGCCCGACCTCACCGTCGAGTTCGCCACCGAGCCGAACGGCACCGGCGCCGAAGAGGGCACCTACCTGCCGTACCTGCGCGACCCCGAGACGCTGGCCCGGCCGTGGGCGGTGCCGGGCACCGCCGGTCTCGAGCACCGCATCGGCGGCATCGAGAAGGCCGACCGCACCGGCAACATCAGCTACGACCCCGACAACCACGACTTCATGACCCGCACCCGCCAGGCCAAGGTCGACGGCATCGCCCGTTCGCTGCCGCCGATGGAGGTCGACGACCCCGACGGCGACGCCCGGGTGCTCGTGCTGGGCTGGGGTTCCACCTACGGCCCGATCGGCGCGGCCTGCCGCCAGGTCCGCGCGGGCGGCGCCTCGATCGCCCAGGCCCACCTGCGCCATCTCAACCCGTTCCCGAACGATCTCGGGGACATCATCAAGCGCTACGACAAGGTCGTCATCCCCGAGATGAACCTCGGCCAGCTGGCGACCCTCATCCGCGCGAAGTACCTGGTCGACGCCATCAGCGTCACCCAGGTGCGGGGCCTGCCGTTCAAGGCCGACGAGCTCGCGGAGATGCTGCAAGGAGTGATTCACGCATGACTGATCTCGGCTTGAAGCCGAAGGATTTCAAGACCGATCAGGAGGTCCGCTGGTGCCCGGGCTGCGGTGACTACGCGATCCTCGCCGCCGTCCAGGGCTTCATGCCCGAGCTCGGGGTGCCGCGCGAGAACATCGTCTTCATCTCCGGCATCGGCTGCTCGTCGCGCTTCCCGTACTACATGAACACCTACGGCATGCACTCGATCCACGGCCGCGCGCCGGCGATCGCCACCGGGCTGTCGACCTCGCGGCGCGGACCTCTCGGTCTGGGTCGTCACCGGCGACGGCGACGCGCTGTCGATCGGCGGCAACCACCTGATCCACGCGCTGCGCCGCAACGTCAACCTCAAGATCCTGCTGTTCAACAACCGGATCTACGGGCTGACCAAGGGCCAGTACTCCCCCGCGTCCGAGCTCGGCAAGGTCACCAAGTCCTCGCCGATGGGCTCGATCGACGCCCCGTTCAACCCGGTGTCGGTCGCGCTCGGGGCCGAGGCCACCTTCGTCGCCCGCACGCTGGACTCCGACCGCAAGCACCTGCAGTCGGTGCTGCGGGCCGCGGCCGATCACCAGGGCACCGCGCTCGTCGAGATCTACCAGAACTGCAACATCTTCAACGACGGCGCGTTCGACGTCCTCAAGGACAACGACACCCGCGACGACTGGACGATCCGGATGGAGCACGGCCAGCCGCTGCGGTTCGGCACCAACGGCGACAAGGCCGTCGATCCGCGACGCCGACGGCTCGCTCACGATCGCCGAGGACGTCGCCGCTGACGATCCCCGCGTGGTCGTGCACGATGCGTTCCGCGACGACCCGTCCTACGCCTTCGCGCTGTCCCGGCTGAGCTCGCCCGACAACGGCTACGCGCCGATGGGCGTGTTCCGCGACGTGTCGCGGCCGGTCTACGACCAGATGATGAGCGACCAGCTGGACGAGGCCGCGGCGGCACCGCACGACGCCGCCGCCCTGCAGAGCCTGCTGCTCGGCAGCGACACCTGGTCGGTCGAGTAGCCGGCAAGGCCACGACCATCGCGTTGGCCGGGAAAGTCCGGCGGCGAATCCGTAGGCTGACGAAGTGAGCCTGCCCGCCGACGAGAAGCGCAAGGGCCTGCTCTACGGATCGTCGGCCTACCTGCTCTGGGGCGTGTTCCCGCTCTACTTCCCGCTGCTCGAGCCGGCGAAGACGGGCGAGATCCTGGCCGAGCGGATGGCCTGGTCGCTCGTCGTGATGATGCTGGTGCTGCGCTTCGGCGCCGGGCTCGATGGGGTGCGGGCGGTGCTGCACAACCGGCGGCAGCTGGGTCTGCTCGCCGCCGCGGCCGTGTTCGTCTCGGCCAACTGGGGCACCTACATCTACGGCGTCAACACCCACCATGTCGTCGAGACGAGCCTCGGCTACTTCATCAACCCGCTGCTGACGATCCTGCTGGGCGTCGTCGTGCTCGGCGAGCGGTTGCGGGTGGCGCAGTGGGTGGCCGTCGCGATCGGGGCGGTGGCGGTCGTCGTGATCGCCATCGACTACGGCCGGCCGCCGTGGATCGCGCTGATCCTCGCCGTCTCGTTCGGCATGTACGGCTTCTGCAAGAAGCAGGCCGACGTCGGCGCCGTGGACTCGCTCGCCGTCGAGACCGGCGTGCTGCTCGTGCCCGCGCTCATCGCCATCGCCGTCATCGGATCGCAGGGCAACCTGGTGTTCGGCACCCGGCTGTCGACGTCGCTGCTGCTCGCCGGCACCGGCGTGGTCACCGTCATCCCGCTGCTGTTCTTCGCCGCGGGCACCCGGCGGCTGCCGCTGAGCGTCGTCGGGCTGCTGCAGTACCTGGCGCCGGTACTGCAGTTCTCGGTCGGAGTGGGCATCCGCCACGAGTCGCTGCCGGCGGCCGAGCTCGTCGGCTTCTGCCTGGTCTGGCTGGCCCTGATCGTCCTGACCGTGGACGGGCTGCGCCATCAGCGGGCGTCCCGGCAGCTCGCCGACAGCGCCGAGGCCATCTCGGTCTGAGCCCGGTCGCGGCACGCTTTCCGGCCGTGCCGCCACCTGTCCCGAAAAGCCGGCCGAAAGTCCCGTATTCACGCTCACTTTACCCACGACCCCCTGGGGCGGGATATCGTCCCGGAAGCAAAAACGTGGATATCGGGCATCAATGATCAATCGGCTCGGGCACGGCCCACGGTCTGGCTTGTCCGCAATTGGGGCGTTTCGGCTAACGCATCCTCGCGTGCAATCACCACAAATTTCATTCTTATGCTCGTCGATCGACGGGACCAGGAGGTGCGTCAGCGGCGGCGGTGGACAGGACCCAACCGCCCACCCGATCGAGATGTATCGCACCTGCCCGAGTTGTAGCGATTGCGAAGAATCGGCACGTCCGCCGCCGGAAGAGGGCGTATCTACCCGGCGGAGCAGCAGTTAGTAACTCTGAATCCGAATGTGGAAACAGGACATCCACATCAACCCGACAAATGGGGGAACAACACATGCTCAAACGACTCAGCAAGCGTCTGGACAAGGCGCGGAAGAGCGACTCCGGCTTCACCCTGATCGAACTCTTGATCGTCATCGTGATCCTCGGCGTGCTCGCCGCGATCGTCGTGTTCTCGGTGCAGGCATCACCGACACGGCAAGGCCTCGGCCTGCAAGGCCGACGTGCAAGACCGTCGAGATCGCCGACGAGGCTTACTACGCCCAGACCGGCCACTACGCGTACGCGGCCGCGCCGGTTACGCCGGACGAGCTCCTCCGCACCTGGCGCTGCCGAAGTACTTCGCTAGCGCGCCCTCGGCCACGAACGGCTACACATGACGCTCGTCTCCGGCGGTCCGCTGACTCGCGCTGGCGCCTGCATACCTCGCCGTAACCGCGCTAGGGAGGGCCGCATTCGGGCCCTCGCTGGCCCGTCTCATTTGCTACAGACTCGTCGAATGCCCGATGGGGAGTATGGCATGCATGCAATCAGCACACGATCGGCGACTCGGATCGACCGCTTCTCGGCACCTGTGGGAGGCCAGGGGCACCGACCTACTACTGACCGTCGGGCATGCAGCCACAGATCCGCGTCGAACGGTTCGCTCGATGCCGGTCGACGGGCCCGGCCTTGACCGCACGAGGACACGAACGGCTTGCTAGCCGAGCTGCTCACCCGGAGCAGACGGCGGCGTGGGACGACCAGCATGAGTACGACTTCTCGTTCTCCTGGCGCGACGACGCCCGGGTGCGAGGCAACGCATTCACTCAGCGCGGCCAGACCGCCGTCGCGCTGCGCATGATCCCGCGCGACATCCCCTCGATGGCGAGCATCGGGCTTCCGCCCGTGGTCGCGCCATCTGGCCCGGCAGCATCAGGGGCTGATCCTGATGACCGGTCCAACCGGCTCGGGCAAGTCGACCACTCTCGCTTCGATCATCGACATGATCAACACCGAGCGGGCCTGCCACATCATCACCGTCGAGGACCCGATCGAGTACGTCGCACGAGCACAAGCTGCTCCGCCGTCAACCAGCGCGAGGTCGGCACGGATACGGCCACGTTCCCCGATGCACTGCGTAGCGTGCTGCGCGAGGACCCGGACGTCCTGCTCGTCGGCGAAATGCGCGATCTCGACTCGATCCGCTTCGCGCTGACCGTTGCCGAGACTGGCCACCTGGTGTTCGCCACCCTGCACACTAACGACACCGCCCAGTCGCTGGCCCGGATGATCGACGTCTTCCCGGCGGACCAGCAGGCCCAGATCCGGGTCCAGCTCGCGGCGTCGTTGAGCTGCATCGTGTACCAGCGCCTCATCCCGCGGATCGGTGGCGGCATGGTGGCGGCCTACGAAGTCCTCGTCGCGAACCCGGCGGTTCGAAACCTGATCAAGGAGAGCAAGACGCACCAGCTGCGCAACTCGCTGGTCACCGGTTCGAAGGACGGCATGGTCACATTCGAGCAGTCGCTGTCGGGCCTCGTGCAGATGGGCGTCATCAGCTACGACGACGCCGTCATGCGCAGCCTGTACCCGCGCGAGATCGAGGCTCCACCCGCGGGTTCGGCCGAGCGTTGCCGTATGAAGCTTGGGCCGCGGCAAGCACGCCAGGTCGACGAGCCTCGGCGCGTCTGATCCGGAAGCCGACGGGCCACGCGTGCCTGCCGACCTGACGGTCGAGGTCCCGGCGGGCGCCGGCTGGGCGAACGGCTCGTCGCCGCTGGCGTCGTGCGAGCCGACGACGTCGTCGATGCGCTCGGACAAGCGCACGCCGAGGGCAAGAAGCTCGGTCGGGTGCTGGTAGAGCGCGGCCAACTTTCCGAGGACCTCCTGGCGCGGGCGGTCGCCGAGCAGTTCAGCCTGCCGATCGTCGATTTCCGCATCTTCACGCCGTCGCCCGAGGCGTTGGCGCTCGGTCAGCGAGGACACCGCTCGCGTGCCTGGGAGTCGTGCCGTTGCTCATCGACGGCGACAGCGTGCATGTCGCGGTGTCGGATCCGACCGAGGCCGCGCTCGCGTCGGATCGGCGAGATCATCGCGCAGACGATCGTGCCGATCATGTCGACGCCGCAGGACATCCAGCGCGCCATCGATACCAGTTACCGCGCGCTTGACGATGGTCGATTCCAAGGTGCAGGCCTTCGAGACCCGCGACGCGCTGCGCCGCGAATCGGCCCGGCTCGAGAACAGTGTCCGTCAACGAAGAGGCGCCAGTCGTCCAGGTCGTGCAGTTGATGATCACCCAGGCGCTGCGCGACCGCGCGTCGGACGTCCATATCGAGCCGTCCGACGACCGGATCCGGGTGCGGTACCGCATCGACGGCGCGCTCCATGACGTGCTGTCCCTTCCCGGCTCGATCGGGCCGGCGATCGTCAGCCGGGTGAAGATCATGGCCGCGATGAACATCGTCGAGCGCCGCCGGCCGCAGGACGGCCAGATCTCGCTGCAGGTCGAAGATCGCGACGTCGACATCCGCGTCTCGACCACTGCGGTGGTCGGTGGCGAGAAGGTGGTCATGCGGTTGCTCGACAAGAGCCGGCCGCTGTACAAGCTGCCGCAGCTGGGCATGCCGGCACGACGTGGCCAGCCCGCTTCGAATCCCTGCTTCGGTCGCCGTACGGCATGGTGATCTGCGCTGGCCCGACCGGCAGCGGAAAGACGACGACGCTCGTACGCCTCGCTGGGCGAGATCAACAGCCCCGAGCGCAACATCATGACCATCGAGGACCCGGTCGAGTACACCTTCCCGACGATCAATCAGATCCAGATCAACGACCAGGCCGGAGTCACGTTCGCGACCGGCCTGCGCTCGATCCTGCGCCAAGACCCCGACGTCATCCTCGTCGGCGAGGTTCGCGACGTCGACACCGCCCGCATAGCCGTCCAGTCGGCGTTGACCGGGCACTTCGTGCTGTCGTCGCTGCACGCCACCGACGCGGTGTCCGCTCTGTTCCGGCTGCTCGACATGGGTATCGAGGCGTTCCTCGTCGCGTCTTCCGTGACCGCCGTTGTTGCGCAGCGCCTCGTCCGCCGGGTGTGTACGTACTGCACCGAGCCGTACGAGCCGACGCGTCGAAGAGCTGGCGTTCCTGGAGACTTTCGGGGGACGAGCGCCCGACGACTGGCTTCGTTCACGGCGCTGGTTGCAACTTCTGTTCCCAGACCGGCTACCTCGAGCGGATCGGGGTCTACGAGCTGATGGCCGATCACCGACGAGGTCCGCGAGCTCATCCTTGATCGCGGCTCGCACGACGACCTGCGCAAGCTGGCGCAGAAGCAGGGAATGCGCACCCTGCAGGAGGAGTCGGTACGACTCGTTGCCGACAGGAGTCACCACGCTCGCCGAAGTGATGCGTTCTCTCTATGTCGCCGGGGTGTCCGATGCCTAGATTCGCTTACGTCGCCGTCGCGCCCGACGGGCCAGATAAGCCAAGGGCGTCGAGAAGGCCGAGAGCCGCGAGCTGAGGTCGAACTCGCGCTGTACGAGCGGGAACTGCGTGAGATCCGCGTCGTCGAGAAGAAGAGCTTCCTGCAGACCGAGATCTCGCGGCCCGCGCATCAAGCGCGCGGAGCTCATGCATCTGTCGCGGCAGATGGCGGCATTCATCCGGGCCGGCCTGCCGATTCTCGACGCCGTGCACACGATCGGCGACGAAGCCGACAACTCGTCCGTCCGCAGGATGATGGCCGATATCGAGGACGGGCTGCGCTCGGGCGACCGCTTCTCGGACTGCCTGGACCGGCATCCGAAGGTGTTTCCGGACTTCTATCGCGGCATCGTTCGTTCGGCCGAACTGACCGGTGAACTGGACACCGTGCTTGCTCGGTTGGCGATATACATCGAGCGCGACCTCGAAGCGCGCCGGAAGATCAAGTCGGCGTCGATCTACCCGTCGTCATCGCGGCGATGTCGATGGTCACCGTGATCGTGCTCGCGGTCTACGTGCTGCCCAAGTTCAAGGTCTTCTTCAAGAGTCTCGACGCCAAACTGCCGCTGCCCACGCGCATGCTGCTGGCATTCACCGATTTCCTGACCGACGTGGTGGTGGGCTCTCGCCATCGGACTTCGTGGGTGTATCGTGCTGGCGATCGTGGCGCCATTGCAGACCGAACGCGGCCTGTACGCGAAGGACAGCGTTCCTCCTCAGATTCCAGTGATGGGCACCACGATCCAGTACGCGCTCGTCGAGCGGTTCTGTCGCATCCTGGCGTCGATGGTGGGCGCCGGGGTCAGCCTGCCCGAGGCATTGCGGGTGGCGACTGAATCGCTCGAGAACCGCGTGTACATGCAGCGCTGTCGCAGCGTGAACGAAGCGATGCTGGAAGGTCAAGGCATCGGCGACCCCGCTGGCCCGGACGGGCTCTTCCCCGCGACTGCCGTCGCAGATGCTGCGCGTGGGCGAGGAGACCGGGTCGCTCGACACCCAACTCGAGGTGACCGCCGAGTACTACGAAACCGAGCTCGACTACAAGATCAAGAAGCTGACCGCCCTGTTCGAGCCGGCGGTCATCGTGGTCATGGGCTTGATCGTCGGGTTCGTCGCGATCGCGCTCGTTTCCGCGATGTACGGCGTTTTCAACCAGGTCAAGGTCTGATGCGATCGAGGCAACGACGAGCCAAGGGCGAGCGAGGGGAGACCCTGCTCGAACTTCTGATCGCGTTGTCCATTCTCGCCATCGGCGTCGTGGCGATAGCCTCCGGCATCGCGATCGCGATCGTTGCGTCCCGAGTTCATCGAAGTGAGGCAGACGCAGGCAGATATCTACACAACTATGCAGAGCAATTGGCCGCGAGCTACGTCTCGTGCGGCGGTTCAGCTCCTACCTTGGCCCAATTCGTCGGATTCGCTGCTCCGACAGTCAACATCATGTACTGGACCGGGAGCGGGTTCACGTCCTCCACGTGTACAACCGACCCGGGGCTTGAACAAGCGACGATCACGCTCAAGACGTCTGACCTTAAGGTCAAGCAATCCTTGGTCGTCGTGGTGCGCAAGCCATGAGCTCATTGCGACGATCAATATTCCGTCTCGGGGACGCCGGCTTCACCCTGACAGAGTTGCTGATCACGATGGTAATCATCGGTGTGATCACGGTGCCGGTGGCTGACCTGATGATTAGCTACTTTACGAACTCGAACACGACGCTAAGCCGCCTGAACGAGTCGCACGACGAACAGATCGCCACCGCGTATTTTTCGGAGGATGTCTCAAGCATGGGTACCCGAAGTGCCACCGCTCCGTACGGCGCGGCCCAAAGCGTTTGGACATCGTTCCCGCCCGGATCGTGCGGCAGCGGAGGCGGAGGTACCCAGCTCGTGCTCATCAAATGGAACGACTCGACGTGGGACCCGGCCAGCCAGACTCAGACCACGGCCGTTGACTCCGCCGCCTACTACATTCGGACGGTCCGAACCGAGAGTCAGCTGCATCGCGTGTTTTGTCGGGACGGCGCGCAAGTGTCGGATGCGACCCTCGCGCACAATGTCGACACCGCCGCAGTCAATCAAGCTACCTGTTCGACGACCTGCACGAGCGCGACACTTCCGGCCACCGTCACCTTGCAACTCGGCATCAGGGATCCCACGGGCAAGGGTCAGCCGTACACGATGAGGCTTACCGGCCAACGGAGGCAGACATGAGAAGCCGACGACAGCCACGAGGCGACGACGGGGCGACGTCCTACTAGTTCTGATCCTGGTCACGCTCATCGCCGTAGTACTCGGCGTCGTTCTGGACCAGTCGGATACGAACGCCCGCAGCACCATCGTGCTTGGCAACCAGGCGGCGGCCCAGTACGCAGCGGACGGCGCCGGCCAAGCCGCGCTGACCCGGCTGCGGCAGGGCACGTTCCCGAATCTGTGCCAGGCGAAGAATGGCGACACACTTTCGCTAGGCACCGCAGCGGCACCGTTCTACCCGGCTGGCGGCTCCAACACCACTGCATACAACGCGTCGATCACTTGCACCCCCGACACGGCGACCGGGTCGGGTGGCACGATCGGCAGCGGCAACAAACCTAATCAAGCGATCCTGACCGTCGGAACGTCCGCGGCCGACCAATTCGCACAGAGTTATGGCAAGAAAACCGTGCCCGTCGCAAACGGTGATGTGATATCAGATTCGACGATCACCGGTTCAACGAACATCGTGCTCCCTGCGCCATATTCAATCAAGGCCGTTACCTGCGACGCGACCCCTCCGTGCGTTGGCATTTCCGCACCTGGAATACCCCTTCCGACGTACAGCCCCCCGACTGCACCGGTAAATCCTGCCCCGCCTCCCGTCTGCAATGGAACGATTGCCGCGCTGCGTCCTGGCCTTTACACGAATGCGGCGGCACTGAGTGCCCCGTGTTCGGGAACAACTCTTGAGTGGTTCAGCCCCGGCGTCTACTACTTCGATTTCTCAGCGCCAAACTTAACGTGGAAGACGCCTGCGACCGTATTAGGCGGGACACCGCTGAACACTTCGGGCCAGCCGATCGCAGGTTTAGACCCAGCCAACGCGAGCACGCTCACCAACCTCAACCCGCTCCACTCTCTCCCTGGAGCCTGCGCTAGTCCGACCAATACGAACTCTCCTGGAGTCGAGTTCGTATTCGGGGGCGCCAGTCAAGTAGATCTGAATACCTCCGATTTCGAGCTGTGCGCATCGTTCAGTTCGAATACTATCCCGATTGCAATATATGGGCTAAGCAGTGCTCTTTCGAACGGTGGATCGGCGACGGCCTCCGCTCAGGGCGGATGCATTGCTGTCGCGGGCAAAAACGACGACGCAACGAGCTGCGGCCTGCTTTCCAACAAGGTCAATGGGCATCTTGGACTTTACGTGAATGGCATGTTTTATGCACCCTCGTCGTGGATAGACGTGGCGTACAAGAATTCGCCGGGGCAGGCATTCAACTGGGGCGT
The DNA here is from genome assembly GCA_963764485.1 of uncultured Actinomycetota bacterium. GTDB lineage: Bacteria > Actinomycetota > Actinomycetes > Mycobacteriales > Jatrophihabitantaceae > Jatrophihabitans. The sequence goes on from CAVXSM010000001.1 coordinate 2,070,213, forward strand.
CATCGCGCGCAAGATCACGATAGCCATCAACGGCGCGGCCAAGCCAGTCAAGCCAGTCATCCAACTTCCTGCCGACGGAACGTTTGGGACGACCGGCTTCTCGATCGTGTACCTGAACGTCTATCTCTGCCCCGCTTCCGACACACCGTGCGCCGCCTCGGGCTCGGCCAACCTGCGCGGCAAAGCCCAGATCACTGGCACAACTGCGCCAGCGACAGTCAGCGTGCTCAGTTGGAATCTGCAGTCATGACGAAGTCACTTGACGTGAAGTGCGTGTTAGGTTACAACTGAAGGTGACCGCGGGGGTCGTTCCGAGCATGGGAGCCGCACATGGTCGCCACCCTCGAACTTCTCGCGATCGCTCTGGTTTTCGCCGGCATTGCGCTGTATCAGTCCCGACGCCACCGCCTCGCCGACACGGTCCAGCCGACCCCGTTGCGGGCCACCAAGGCACCGGCCGGTGCTCGTCGCGTCGGCGCGCTAGTCCGAGATGGGCACGTCGGCGACGCCGAGCTCGGTGCGCCGACGCGGGCGATCTCGCGCATCGCGCCGGCCGACCAGCCGAGTACGGGCGCTGGAAGTGAACAATGCCGACGGCACCCCGTACACGACCGTCAACGTCGGTCAGGTCGTGATGGCGCGGGCCTGGTCGCGCGGGCATCTCGTCCTGGCGTTCGGTGAGACCCGCCGCGAGTACGGCGCGGCGTGGGCCCTCGGGCCGGGCATGGCCGGGTGGGAGATCCACCTGGTCGATGCGTCCGGTGGCGTCATGCGTTGTTACGGCGGGCCCGGCATCGCCGTGGATGCCGACCTCGATCGGCTGCGGACCCGGCTGCAGGCCGTCGTCCTGTCCCACGCGAGCTGACTCCGGACTGCACGGCACAATGGCGCGGTGATCCCGACCGCGGCGTGGGCCGTCCTCGCCGGCGTGCTCGGGCTGCTCATCGGGTCGTTCCTCAACGTCGTCATCTACCGGGTGCCGGCCGGCGAGTCGATCGTCAGCCCGCCGTCACGTTGCCCGTCGTGCGGCGCCGAGATCCGCAACCGGCATAACGTCCCCGTGTTCGGCTGGCTGGTGCTGCGCGGCAAGTGCTTCGACTGCAAGGCGCCGATCAGCCCGCGCTACCCGATCGTCGAGCTGATCACCGGCCTGCTGTTCGCCGCCGTCACCGCCCGCATCGTCCACCTCGATCTGCGGCCGGCGCTGCCGGCCTACCTCTACTTCGTCGCGATCGGCGTCACCCTGACGATGATCGACATCGACACCAAGCGGCTGCCGGACAAGATCGTCCTGCCGTCCTATCCGGTGCTGGCGCTGATGCTCACCGGCGCGGCCTGGGCCGAGCACGACTGGTGGTCGCTGGCCCGGGCCGGCATCGGCGCGGCCGCCCTCTTCGCGTTTTACTTCGCGCTGGCCTTCGCCTATCCGGCCGGCATGGGCTTCGGCGACGTGAAGCTGGCCGGCCTGCTCGGCGGGGTGCTGGGCTACCTGTCCTGGTCGTCATTGGTGGTCGGCGCGTTCGGCGGCTTCCTGCTCGGCTCGGTCGGCGGGCTGCTGCTGCTGATCAGCGGGCGCGGCAACCGCAAGACCGCGATCCCGTTCGGCCCGTACATGATCGCCGGCGCGCTAGTGGCGATCTTCGTCGCGCACCCGCTCGCCCAGGGCTATCTCGATCTCGTCGGCCGCAACTGATCAGCGCAGGGCGGCGGCCATCCGGTCGAGGATCTCGTCCAGCACCGCTCGGGAGTTGGCGAAGTTGAGCCGGGCGAAACGCTCGTTGCCCGGGCCGAAGTCGGGGCCGGGGCTGAGCTCGACGCCGGCCCGGCGGAAGAACTCGGCCGGATCGCCGTCGATGTCCGCCGCGCTGCAGTCGAGCCAGGCCAGGTAGCCGGCTTCGGGGCAGCGCATCGTGACGCCGGGCAGCTCGGCCACCCGCTCGATCAGGTGATCGCGCTGCCGGCGCAGGTGCTCGACGGTCGCGGCCAGCCAAGCTCGCCACCGCGCCACGCGGCGCGGGTGGCCTCCACCCCGAGGACATTCGTTGCACCGAACAGATCAGGCGGCTGGTCGTCCCACGCAGCCCGCAGCGCGTCCGGGCCGACGTGCGCAACGGCGGCGCGCAGGCCGGCGACGTTGAACGCCTTGGTGGCCGACGTGATGGTGACCGTGCGGGCGGCCATGTCCGCACCGAGCGCCGCGAACGGCAGGTGTGGGGCCGGGCCGTAGTTCAGCTCGGCATGGATCTCGTCGCTGACGACGGTCAGGTCGTGGCGCTCGGCCAGCTCCGCCACATGGTTCGAGTTCGGCCCTGTTGAACACGCGCCCGGTGGGGTTCTGCGGATTGACGAGCAGCAGCACCCCGGAGCGCACCCCGCTCAGATCGCGTTCGAGGCGGTCGTGGTCCCACGTCCAACCGTCGCCGTCGGGAAGCAGCGGCGCCGGGACGAACTCGGCCATCCGGTCGACGGTGGCGAGGAACGGCGGGTAGTTCGGCAGGTGGGCGATGACGGTCGGACGCGGCTCGGTCCCGCAGCCACAGCACGACCTGCAGCGCCTGGATGAGATCGCTGACGCCGCGGACGTGTCCCGGATCGGCGGCCCAGCCGTAGCGGTCGAGCATCCGCGCGGCAAACGGCTCGGCCAGCGGATGCGTCCGGCCAGCCGGGATAGCCGACGTCGCCGCGGTCGAGCGCCTGCACGAGCGCCGAGCGGATGGCCGGCGCGACCGGGAAGTCCATGTCGGCCACCCACGCCGGCAGCAGTTCGGGGCCGGGGCGACGCCATTTCACCCCGCGCTTGGCCCGCAGCCACGCGATCGGCGGGTCGTACGGGCGACCGGGGTCGGCGGCCACCAGGGCGTCCCGCAGCACCTGCATCTGCCCGTGGTGCTGGGCCAGCTCCTCGTACAGGTGCAGCAGCGCCGCGCCCTGCGTCAGCGGCTGGTCAGGCCCTTCGGCCCAGGCATCCGGTTCGTTCCGCAGCGCCGCCCCCGAGTCGGCCATCGCGACGTCCTGCGCCAGCTGCGCGAGCGCGGCGGCGGCCCGTTCGACCAGCTCGTCGACCGAGCCGGTGGCCGCGAACTCGGCCAGCCGATCGCGGGTGATCGCCCGGCCCGCGACCAACCGTCCACCCCAGTACTCGATCACCCCGAGACAATGGGTGAGCAGTCCGTAGGGCGTGTTGGCGCCGGGCAGATCGGGCCGGCGCGCCGCCCGCTCGTCGCCCAGCTCGCGCACGACGTCGACCATGCCGTCGACCGCGCGCCGCACGAAGTAGAGGTAGTCGGCGGCCGACACCGCCACCGCGCCTGCTTCTTCCGCCGCCACCGAGTTGCCTTTCGTAACCCGTTCAGGTGGTTTCATCTTGCGCGCGCGCTCTGTAACCTGTCAACATGGTTACGTGAGTTTGGCCTACGTCAGCGGAGGCTCGGGCCTGGATCTCGCCGGCACCTCAAGTGGGGGGCGAGACCGGAAGAACAGCTGGACACCCCCGACGCGGTCGCCGACTGGGTTGTGGGCGCCGGCCTGGCCACGGACCGCGTGCCGGTGAGCGATGCCGACCGGCAACGCGTGATCGACATCCGCGAGGCGCTTTACCGCGCGGTCATGGCCCGGCGGTCGGGCCGTCGCGTCCGGCGCCCGGACCGCACGCTGCTGAACGCGTTAGCCGAGCAGCCGCCACCCAGGCTGACCCTCCAGCCGGATGGGGCCGTCCGGCGGATAGTTACGCTTGACCGCGTGCTCGCGGAGTTGGTGGGGACACCCTGGAACTGCTGGCCGGGCCGGAGTTCCAGCTCGTGCGCGAGTGCTCCGAGCCCAACTGTACCCGCCTCTTCGTCGACGCGTCCCGTGCGGGCAACCGCCGTTGGTGTGGCATGGCCGAATGCGACAATCGGGCCAAGGTGCGGGCCTTTTCGCGAGCGGCACGCCACCGCCAGCTGAACCCCGGCCTATCCGCCTGCGGCCACCTGCCAGGATCGAGAGATGCCGGAGCCCACTGCCTACCTGAACGCGTTGCGCACCTCGACCGCTGATCTCGTCCACGGCCTGACCAGCCGGCCCTGGACGGACGCCGAGGTCGCCGCCCCGTCGCTGTGTGCGGGCTGGACGCGCGGACACGTCCTCACCCACATCGCCCGCAACGCCGACGGCATCGCCGACACCCTCGACGGCGCACTGCGCGGCGAGATCGTCGAGCGCTACCCAGACGGTTGGGACGCGCGCAATGCCGCCATCGCGGCCGGAGCGCCGCGACCCTTCGACGAGCTCGTCGCCGATGTGCGGGACTCAGGCGACCGGCTCGACCGGGCCTTCACCGCGATCGCGGCAGCCGACGGGTGGGCGCTCCCGACCGAGCACGGGGATCCGGCAGGGGATTGGGTGTTCCGGCGCTGGCGCGAGGTGGAGGTGCACCGCGTCGATCTCGCCGCCGACTACACGCCCGATCGCTGGCCGGCGCTGCTCGTGTCGACCCTGCTGCCCGAGGCGGCCGGATCGCTGGCCCAGCGGGTCGACGGCGCCGTACGGGTCACCGTCACCGCCGAGGGATCGGTCGCGCCCGAACTCGTCGGACGGGAGTGGACCGCCGGCGCCGGCGACCCGGTCGAGGTGCGCGGGCCCGACTGGGCCGTGCTGACCTGGCTGGCTGGACGCCCCGCGGCCGGCGCGCAGGCGTTGACGGCGACACCGGCGCTGCGCGAGTGGCGCTGATCGCTCGATCAGCGTGGCGTGGAGATGCGCTCCAGCGCGCGGGCGACGTCGATGCGCATACCGTTCTGCAGCGCCGGCTTGGCCAGCTCGCGGCGCACGAACTTGGCCACCGCGCGCTTGATCTCGGCGTCGACGCCGGCGAGGGTCTGGATGACCGAGGCCCGCATTCCCTCGGCCTGCACCTCGACGTCAACATCGCGCTTGGTCGGGGGCGGGACGTCAATGAGGATCACCAGCGGATCGGCCGGCCGCGCGGTGAGCACGAGCCGGATTCGGACATCAGCGTTGAATCGGTACTTGTCGAGGCCTATCTCGATGGTCAGGTGCAGGTCGGCCGGGATGGTCAGGTCGAAGCTCACGTCTTCGGCCGCGCGGCGGCTCGATCGTCGCCGTCCCGACCTCACCGGTGGCGCGCACCTTCACCAAGCCCATCGGGCCGACGCCGAGCGGGCCCACCTCGATCGGCCGGCCGGCGATCGAGCGCACCCCGTCCGCCACGCGCTGCTGAGTCACCGCGGCCACGAAGAGCCGGCGGCCGAATTCGGCATAGTCGATGAGGACGGGCTCGCTCACGTACGGAATGCTAGAGGTGCGGACACCGACCGTTGCGATGTTTGGAGGGGGCGACGCATGACCGAAACCTGGACGTATCGACTGATCGACACCGACGGATCCGAGGTCGGGCTGGTGCAGATCGCCCGTAGTTCCATCAAGGACGGCGACCAGGTGACCACCGCCGACGGGGAAGCGATCACGGTGCTCGAGGTATACGACGACAAGGACGGCCAAGAGGGCGGCGTCACTGCCACGCTCGTCATCGACGCCTGATCGCACTCGGCTCGGCTGTGGCCGGGATGTGTCCGCCGTCGCTTCGAGATGCCAGATGTCCTACCGGTTGCGATCATCTCTCCATGGCTCAGCATTTGAGCCCACGGGGGTTCGACGTACGAGCGCTGTTTGCGGCGCTCGACCGTAAGCGTGCCGCCGGGGGGCACACCTGGAAAGTCGCCGCACAGCTCATGTGGGACGAGTCCGCGGTCCTCAACGCGCGGCGCGGCGATCACCCGATCAATCCGTCCACGATCACCAACGTCTGCCGTAGCGGTGACGTGAGCTGCCAGCACGCGCTGGTGATGCTGCGGTGGTTGGGCCCGCCGCCCGAGACCTTCATCGCCTATCCCCGGATCGGCACGCGCGGCGTGGCCTTGCCGCCGGCCGATCGCGCCCACCGCCTGCGCTGGGATCTCCAGGCGCTCTACGACGCGCTGGACAAGGCCCGGACCGAGCGGGGGGTGACGTGGGCGCAAGCCGCGACCCGCTTGCAATGCACGCCGGGCCAGCTGACCGGCCTGTGCACCGCCAGGTACTCGACCTCGATGCGGCTGGCGATGCGCATCACGCAGGGATTGAGCCGGCCGGCCGCCGACTTCATCTACCCGACCGACTGGTAGCGCTGCACGAGCCGGGCGGGTCAGCCGCCCCCGGACTGCAGGTCAGGAGCGTCGTCCTGAGTGGACTGAGGTTGGACCGACGTATCGGACTTCTCGTCACTCGTGCCCTCGGGACGGTCGACCGGCCCGCCGCCGGGCTCGTCCGAGCCGGTGTCCCGTGAACCCTCTGGGCCGCGATCGGACTGCGGCTCTTCGTCGAGGTGCGCTCCGGGCTGTTCGCTCATCGGATGCTCCTTCCGTCGGCGCCGCTTGAGGCAGCGCACGTGAGCCAGGTACCCCAATCCGCCCCCGGCTAGACAACTCGGTCACTGGCCGAGCGTGCCGACCGCGCGGGCGATGACGAGCAGCGACGTCATCAGCGCGGCGGTGGCCTCCAGCCCCATGAGCATCTTGGTCCGGCTGGTGAGCGGCATGGTGTCGGTGGGGCTGAACGCGCTCGAGTTGGTGAGCGAGACGTACAGGTAATCGACGAAGGTCGGGATCCACCCCGACTTGATACTCGCGCCGACCGCGACCTCGGTCACGGCGTCGTCGTTCTCGTCCTGGGAAAAGCGGAAGTCGGCCGGCGGCAGCTTGTCGCGCCGCTTCGACCGTCGGGCGACGGGACCGCCGCGGTCGAGTTCCCAGAACAGCAGCGCGAAGCCGATGACGTTCGTGAGCCACACCTGCATCGCGGCGACGAGCAAACCGCTGGGCTTCGTGCCGTGCTTGGACAGCGAATCGACGAGGAGGCCGAGCGACGCGAGGTTGGCCACGATGACGACGAACGCCAGCCCGGCCGAGACGCCGCGCGACCAGTGGCTGCCGCGCGTCACGACCGTGCGGTTGGTGATCACCACCGCGACGAGCAGTGCGGCTTCGAGCGCGGGAATGACGTAACGCGGCAGAAAGAGGATCGAGCCGGGAAGTAGCGCATATACCGCGATTGCCACGACGACGCCGATCGCCGGTGGCAGCAGCTTCTCACCCTCGGCCCTGCGGCGATGGCTCAGTTCTTCGTCCAACGGGTCCGCGGTCAATTGCTCCTCCTGAGCCCGCGACGATGGTGCCCGAATCGCACCACCCACCAAACCGGCAAAGAGTTGTCCGGGCTTCAGGCCGCTATAGCGCGACGAAGCCCGGACAACTTTCGGGGGTGTGGGGAGCGAGTTCGGTCAGTCGACGTAGGTCGTGCGGGTGCCGACCACCGGGGCCTGCTGCACGACGTCGGTACGACGGTGGGTCGACATCCAGATGGCTTCGAGGATGAGGCCGATGGCGCCGACGATCATCAAGATGACGCCGGCAGTGTGCACGTTGAAGCCGTGCGGGTTGTTGACCGTGATGGCGAAGCGCAGGATCGCGCCGATGGCAATCAGAACTAGAGCTGCACCGATTCGCATGGCTGTTCCTCCTGGTGAAATGCCACGCCAACTTGGCTGGGCTGAGTAATCCGTGCCCGTATCTGCCCTGCGACAAACCGAGAGCGGGTTGACTCTCGCCGCATCCGGAGTAGCAACAGCCACGTGGACTATCGGGTCTCGGCCGAGGATCGGGCCGCCTTCAAGCGCTGCCGCCGGCAGTGGGACTTCGGGGCGCGGCCGCGGCAGAACCTGACGTCGGTCGCCCGGGGCCCGAAAAGTGTCGAGCGCGCGCTGTTGGACGCCCTCGCCGTCTACTACTACCCCGGCATGTGGGACTGGCACAGCGACATCGTGCTGCCCCTCGTCCGCAAGGCTTACCGCCGCACGATGGCGGACGCGCCTCCGGCCGAGGTGGATCTCGGCGCCGCTGTGCTCGAGCAGTATTTCGCGTGGGCTCCGAGCGTCGACGACTTCTGTCCGCTCAAGATCGAGACCGACGTGGAGGCGCTGCTACCGGACGTCCGCGACCCGAGCCGCGCGCTCACCGGACCGGCCGGTGAGCGGGTGCTCTACACCGAGCGGGTCGCAATGCTCGCGGTCGACGGCGCGGACGAGTGCTGGATCGTCGTGCACGACGTCGTGTCGCAGTGGCAACCGGTCGAGGCGCTGCTGCTCGACGAGGCGGCGGTCGCGGCGTGCTGGACCTGGGAGCAGACGTTTCTCGGGCTCGACGTGGCCGGCACCGTGCACAACGAGATCCGGTCCGCGCCGCTGGAGGTCGCCGAGGCCGCACCGGCCACGACGCTGACCGGACGGCCGGGGCGCGGCGGCTACTCGCAGAACGAGCCGAGCGGCGGCGGCCGGCTGGCCCCGCAACTGCGCCGGCCGGACCGGATCGGACGCGGGGCGGCCATCGAGGAGCGCGTCCATCGGACGACCGCCGGCGTCGTCCGGCGCACCCGCATCCGGCGCAGCCGAGCCGAGATCGAGGTCAGCCGGCAGCAGGTCGGGGCCGAGGTCCTGGAGATGCTCGACCCGGCCTTGGCGATCTACCCGACGCCGTCGCCGGACCACTGTCCCGACTGCGCGTTCGTCGCGCCCTGCCTGACAATGACCGAAGGCGGCGATCCGAGTTCATATCTCGAGGTCGCGTACGAGCCGCGATCGGCCACCGAGGCGTTCGCGCCGCGGCTCGGGTCCGGCGGCGCGGGCGGTCGCTACATCCCGATCCCACCACCGGAGTGACCCGATGAAGCTCAAGCTCGACCTGCACGACATCTACAACCGCGGCGACGAGATCGAGCGGGCCCTGCGGGCCATCATCGACGAGGCCGTGGCCAAGAAGGCGCCGCTGGTCGAGATCATCCCCGGCAAGGGATCGGGGCAGCTCAAGAAGCGCGTCCTGCGCTTCCTCGACCGCAAGGACATCAAGGCGCTGTACCACCGGGTCGAGAAGGACTCCGACAACTTCGGCCGGGTCTTCGTCCATTTCCGCTGGAAGTAGTACCGGACTAGCCTGACGGCGTTCGACCCTTCATCAGGGAGCAGTCATGCGCACAGGCGTCCGCATCCTCATCGGTCTCGCTTCTACTGCGGTCGCCGCCGTGCTGATCACGCCGGCCGCCGGCGCCGCCCGGATCAAACCGGGCCAGCACTTCGTCGGGATCGTCAACGGTCCCACGGTCACCGTGTCGGCGGTGCCGGTCATCCACACCGTCTGCGCCGGACCGAGCACCCCGGGCCGCACCGGGCCGGTGGCCGGTGGGCAGACGGTGGCGGTGGCGCGGGTCGGCTCGGGCAACGGATACACCGGCCCGTTCCGCCAGGTGTACGCCTGGATCGAGCAGGATGCGTCGACCCAGGGCGTGCATCAGGTCAAGCTCGTCACCTACAGCAAGGCGGTGGCGATCCCGACATCAGTGCGAGTGCCATGCGACGGGACGGGGCAGGTCACGTTCAGCTCCTGCCCGCGCCTCGCCCCATGTGCGTTCGGCTGGGTGCCGACCGAGGTGGCCGTCCGGTTCGTCAACATCGCCGACTGACCGGACGGCCCGCTCCTTCAGCTGGCGACGACGATCTTGCCGAGCAGACCGTCCGATTCCTCGTTCGGAATGGTTCAGCGACTCGGCGCGGTGCGCGCCTAGGGTGAGGCCATGACGTCCGACGAAGGCCATACGCTGCTGTCGGTGCGGGGCGAGGCGCACCGGACGGTGGCGCAATACGGCGGGGTGGCGGCCCACGCGCTCTCGCGGATGGCCGACGACGGCGGAATCTCGGTCGATCCGGTGCCGCAGATGGTCAGCGCGACGATCGACGCGCGCCTGACCGCCGTCGTCGGCCCGCTTCCGGAGCGCTGATCGCCGTGCCCGATCCGGTGCTGCTGTCGTGCTCGCGGTCGTACCCGGTCTCGGCCGAGCAGGCCTTCGACAGCGTGCTGCCGGTGCCACTCGAGGTGCTGTTCAACCAGCGGTACGGCCCGATCCCGCGGATCCGCGGCGTGGAGGGGCAGATCGGAACCTGGGGTCAGGTCGGGCAGACGCGCACCGTGCTTCTGGCCGGCGGCGGCTCGATGCGCGAGGAGCTCATCCAGGTCGAGCGGCCGCGCATCTTCGGCTACACCCTCACCGACGTGACCGGGCCGATGAAGCCATTGGTGCGGCGGGTCGACGGCGCGTGGTCCTTCGAGGCGGACGGGACGGGCACCCTGGTCACCTGGCACTGGTCGTTGTATCCGGCCTCGTCGCTCGGCCGGCTCGCGATGCCCGTCTTCGGCCGGCTCTGGCGCGGGTACGCCCGGCAGTCGCTGCGGCGGATCGAGGAACTCTTGCTCGCCGGCTGAAGTTTTTTTTCTGGACGGGTGTCGGATTCGTCCAGAACTGTCAGACGTCTGGTTTAGCTTGTCGGTATGGACGGATTTGCGGCAGCGGAGGCGGTGGCCACCGTGCGGGCGGGCATCGACGCGCTGCTGTCGGCGCCGCTGACCGCAGCGACGAGCACCGAGTTGACCGAGCTACTGGCTGAGCTCGAGGTGCAGCGCCGCCGTTTGGAGGCGGTGGACCAGGTGCTGGTGGCCGAGACGGTCGAGCGTGGGGTGGCCGGCGAGTACGCCCGCACCAGCCCGGCCGATCTGCTGGTAACGCTGCTGCGGATCACCCCGGCCGAGGCCAAGGCCCGGGTCGGTCGCGCTCGTGATGTCGGGCCGCGGCGGGCGTTCACCGGTGAGGCGTTGACACCGATCCTGCCCACGGTGGCCGGCGCGGTGCGGGCCGGGGAGATCTCGACCGCGCACACCGCGGTGATCACCCGCTGCCTGGCCGCGATCCCGGGCGGGATGCCGTACGAGGTGGTGCCGGTGGCCGAGCGGATGCTGGTCGAGGCCGCCCGCCACGAGCACCCCGGCCAGTTGGCCAAGACCGCGCTGCTGCTGCTGGCCCGCATCGACCCCGACGGCGCCGAGCCACGCGATCGCGAGATCGAACGGCGCCGCGAGTTCACCCTGATCAAGAACGCCGACGGCACGTCGCGACCGCGGGGCTACTTCACCGCCGAGTTGACCGCGGCCTGGGAGGCGATCCTGGACTCCCTCGCCGCGCCCGTCCCGGCCCAGGACGGGCTGCCGGACGACCGCACGCCCGGCCAACGCCGCCACGACGCGCTGGCCGACGCCGCGCTGCGGCTCATCCGCTCCGACACCCTGCCCGCCGCCGGCGGCGTGCCCGTCACCATCCTGGCCACCACCACGCTGGCCGAACTGATCGACGGCGTCGGCTTCGCCACGACCGGACACGGCGACCCGATGCCGATCCCCCAGCTGCTGCAGATCGCCTGCGACGGCGAATTCATCCCGGTGATCTTCAACGACGCCGGCGGGATCGTCGCCTTCGGCCGCGGCCGACGACTGGCCTCGCGCGGGCAACGCCTGGTCCTCGTCGCCCGCGACGGCGGCTGCAGCTTCCCCGGCTGTGACCGCCCGGCCGCGTGGACCGAGGTCCACCACATCCTGCCCTGGAACGACGGCGGCCACACCGACATCGACAACATGTGCCTGCTCTGCCGCTACCACCACCGCGAGTTCGAACGCCGCGGCTGGCAAGTAACCATGGCCGCCGACGGCATGCCCGAATGGATCCCACCCGCCTGGATCGACCCCGACCGAAAACCGATGCGCAACCGCGCGCACCACCTCACCGACTTCGACTTCAGTCCGACCCGCGAACTGGCCTCGGCGTAGTCCTACGCCCGGTCGGCGTCGTGGACGACGATCGCGATCTGCACCCGGTTGGCCACATCGAGCTTGGCGAACAGCCGCGACACGAGCGCCTTCATCGTCGCTTGGACGACCAGAACTCCGCGTTGATCAACGCAGGCTGCGCACCATCGCGAGTTCGAGAAACGTTGGGTCGCCTAAGATCAGCCCCATGCAGGACGGGGCCGCGCGTAGCCTTCGACGGCTGCCCGGCCTGGACGGTCTGCGGGCCTTCGCCGTCGTCGCAGCGATGCTCTTCCACGCCGGCGTCCTGGGCGGCGGCTTTCTCGGCGTCGACCTCTTCTTCGTGCTCTCCGGCTTCCTGATCACCAGCCTGTTGATCAGCGATGCCCTGGCGCACGGGCCGCGCGCCCGGACCGGGCGTCGCACTGCGCGCCGCCGAGTCGACCTCGGCCAGTTCTGGCTGCGCCGGGTGCGGCGGTTGGCGCCGGCGCTGCTCCTCGTGATCGCCGTCTCGATCGTCTGGTCCTACTCCTACGCCTCACCCGGTTTGGCGCAGTCGACGACGAAGGAGGCGTCCTGGTCGCTGTTCAACCTCAACAACTGGTTCGCGCTGTTCGGCAACGTCGGCTATTGGGGCGCGAACGTCACCCAGACCCCGCTCAATCACATCTGGTCGCTCGCGATCGAGGAGCAGTTCTATCTCGTCTGGCCGGTCGTGCTCGCACTACTGGTCGCGACGTTCCGCACCACCCGGGCCATCGGCGTCACGGCCGGTCTCGCCCTAATCAGCTCGGCCGGATGGCAGTGGTGGGCGGCCGATCACTACGGCCCGCTGCGCGCCTATCTCGGCACCGACACCCGCGCGGCCGCGCTGTTCGTGGGTTGCCTGCTCGCGGTCCTCCTGGCCCGCACGGTCATCGAACCCGAGTCCGAATTCGCGTACTGGCCGGAGCGGGTGGCCTGGGGCGTCGCGGCCTTCGCCGCGGCCGGCTGGTTGGGATACTCCTGGACGCGGGCCAACTTCAACCACGTCGTTCTCTATCACGGCTGGTTGATGTCGTGCAGTGTCGCCGCCGGGGTCATCATCGCCGCCGTCGTCCTCAACCCCCGGTCGATCTACGCCCGCGCGCTGGACTGGGCCCCGATTGTCTGGGTCGGCAAGCGCAGCTACTCCCTGTACCTGTGGCACCTACCGATCTGGGTCATGCTCGGACCTACCGTGATCCACGACGAGACGCGCCGGTGGACGGTGCGGGTGGCCCTGACGGTGCTCGTGTCGGCTGCGTCCTACTCGTGGGTCGAACTGCCCATCCGGCGCGGCCGGTTCTCGGGGCCCCGGGTGCTGTCGGCCGTACTGATCACCATCGCGGCGATGTCGCTGGCCGTCACCATCTTCCCACCGACCCTGCCGAGAACGCTGAGCAACCAGCCGATCACGCTGGCCGGCCGCGGGGGCACCGGCAGCCTCACCGTCCTCGTCGCGGGCGACTCGTGGGCTCAGAACATGGGCTACGCCCTGCACCTTTCCGACACTCAGAACCACGACACGATTTTGAACGAGGGCGTGCCCGGGTGCGGCCTGCTCGGGCACAGCAACGGCATCGACTGCTCGCACCAGGAATCACTGTGGAGCCAGGCCCGGCAGACGAATGCGCCCGACGTCGCCGTCCTCATGGAGGGGACGATCGAGTCCGACGTCGGCGCGGTGATCAACGGCCGACGCCGCTACCCCTGCGACCAAACCTTCGACGACGCGTACTCCCAGGCGCTGGACCACACCATCCGCGACCTGGCCGGGCCGAGCCCCCTTCCCGTGTACGTCACCACTGTGCGCGATAACGAATCCGGCCACACCGATCGCTCGCGCTGCATCAACAACCTGCTCAAGGCCGCGGCCACCCGGAACTCGGCCCGGCTGGCCGACCTGCACGGCCTGCTGTGCCCGCACGACACCTGCCCCAGCACGCACGACGGCCACAGCGTCTACGACGACACCGGCCACCTCGGCCCGAGCGGCCAGCGCTGGGCCGGCTCATGGCTGCTCAACCTGATCCACAGCGGCGTCCGCGGCAAGACCATCGCGGCGGCGGCGCCCGGTCCGTGCACCGGGGCCAGCGCCCCGATCCGGCTCGCCCCCACGCCCTACGTCTCGCATCCCGATCCCGAGTACCCCGATCAGACCGCGCGCGAACTCACCGATCACCGCCTCGGCCGCGCCGACATCGCGGACCCCGCATGGCAGGCCTGGGAGCAACAGCCCGCGGCCATCACGTTCACGCTGAACTCGGCGCAACCGATCTGCTCGGTCACCTCGGGTTGGTTGCAGGCCCTGCAAGCCGCCGTCTACATCCCGTCCCAGGTCACGGTCTACGTCGCGATGTCGCTGAAGGGGCCGGGCCGGTTGCTCGGCATCGCCCAGGGGTCAGCCCCGAGTACTGCGTCGCAACGTGTCGCCATCACCGTCACCGGCGCCAAGCCCATCACCGGCCGCTACCTGGTCGTCCAGGCCACGGCCGCGAACGGCTGGGTCTTCACCGATGAGATCACCCCCCACGGCCCGACCAAGAAATCGTGACCTAAGGCTCAGCCGGTGCGGGCGATCACGATGTCGGTGAGCACTTCCAGCGCGGCCCGGGCCGGGACGTCCGGCAGGGCGGACAGCGTCGCCCGGGCCGTGTCGGCGTAGCCGCCCAGGGTGCCCCGCGCCTCGTCCATCGCCGACGACGCTCGCAGCAGCCGCAGCGCCTCGCCGTGCTCGGCGTCGTCGGCCAGCGGCCGGGCCACGAGTTCGCGCAGCCGCGCACCACCGGCGTCGGTGCCGCGCAGCGCGTACAGCACCGGCAGAGTCGGCACGCCTTCGCGCAGATCCGTCCCCGGCGTCTTGCCCGACTCGTCCGACTCCGACGCGATGTCGAGGATGTCGTCACTGAGCTGGAAGGCGACACCGATCTGCTCGCCGAACCGCCGCATGCCGTCGATCACGCCGGCACCGGCGCCGGCGTAGTACGCCCCGAACTCGGCCGCCGTGGCGATCAGCGATCCGGTCTTGTCGGCGAGCACGGCCAGGTAGTGGGCGATCGGGTCGACGCCGTCGGCCGGCCCGACCGTCTCGCGGATCTGGCCGGTGACGAGGCGCTCGAAGGTCTGGGCCTGCAGCCGCACCGCGTGCGGGCCGAGATCGGCCAGGATGTTCGACGCCCGCGAGAAGAGGAAGTCACCGGTCAGGATCGCGACCGTGTTGTCCCACCGCGCGTTGGCCGACGCGGCGCCGCGGCGCACGGGAGCCTCGTCCATCACGTCGTCGTGGTACAGCGTCGCCAGGTGGGTGAGCTCACAGACCACGGCCGACGGAATGATCTCGGGACGGGACGGGTCGCCGAACTGCGCCGCCAGCATGCTGACCATCGGCCGGAACCGCTTGCCCCCGGCCTCGACCAGGTGGCGAGCAGCGCCGGCGACGAACGCGTCCTCGGAATCGACCGCGGCCCGCAGGGCAGCCTCGATCGCCTCGAGCCCGGAGCGCACCGACCGCTCGAGGACCGGGTCGTCGAACTCGACCCCCAAGGCGATCGGACTCATGTCGTGAAGTGTGCAGCTTTTGCGGCGAGATCCAGAATCGGTTGCGGGAAGACGCCCAGGACGATCGTCACGACGACCCCGAAGGTGAGGGCGATCGTGGTCGACCAGCCGGGGATCGCGATCGTCGGGCCGTTCTCCGGCGGCTCGGCGAAGTACATCAGCACGACGATGCGCAGGTAGAAGAACGCGGCGATCGCCGAGCACACCAGCGCGATGACCACCAGCGGGCCGGCGGTGTGGATCGCGGCGCGGAACACGAAGAACTTGCCGATGAAGCCCGAGGTCAGCGGGATGCCGGCCATGGACAACAGCAGGATCGTCATGACCGCCGCGACCGCCGGGCTCTTCTTGGCCAGCCCGGACCATTGCGACAGATGGGTCGCCTCGCCGTCGGCGTCGCGGACGATCATGAGCAGGCCGAACGCGGCGAGCGTGGTGAAGCCGTAGGTCAGCAGGTAGAACAGCACGCTGGAGATGCTGTCCTTGTTGTGGATGTCGACCAGCCCCACCAGGATGAAGCCGGCGTGGGCGATCGACGAGTAGGCCAGGATGCGCTTGATGTCGGTCTGCGTCAGGCCGAACACCGCGCCGACCACCATCGAGGTGATCGCGACGACCCAGATGATCGGACGCCAGTCGTTGGACGTGGAGCTGAAGGCGACGTAGAGCACCCGCAGGATCGCGCCGAACGCGGCGACCTTGGTGCAGGCCGCCATGAACGCGGTCACCGGTGTGGGCGCGCCCTGGTAGACGTCCGGGGTCCAACTGTGGAACGGCGCGATACCGGCCTTGAACAGCAGCCCGACCAGCAGCAGCGCGAGGCCGACGTAGAGCAGTACATCGGACTTGGACGAGGTGTTGGTGGCCGTGAGGATGTCGCCGAGGTCGACCGAGCCGGCGTAGCCGTAGAGCAGCGCCAGCCCGTAGAGGAAGAACGCCGATGCGAACGCGCCGAGCAGGAAGTACTTGACCGCGGCTTCCTGCGAGAGGAGCCGCCGCCGCCGCGACATGCCGGCCATCAGGTACAGCGGCAGCGACAGCACTTCGAGTGCGACGAACATCAGCAGCAAGTTGTTGGAGATCGGGAAGATCAGCATGCCCGCGACCGCGAAGAGCATCAGCGGGAAGATCTCGGTCTGGACCCGATCGCTCGCCGACAGGCGGCGGTCGTCGGGCGAGCCCACGACGACGGCGGCCGACGCCACGATCGGGCTGCCGACGTCGACGCTGCGCTCGGCCATGAGCAGGGCGGCCATGACGGCCAGCACCAGGATCGTCCCCTGGATGAACAGGCCGGCCTTGTCGACGGCGAGCGAGCCGCGGAAGAAGACGTCGCTGCCCTTGGGCGACGGGGTGGTGAGCGTACGGGTGTGCAGCAGGCCGACCGTGATGGCGGCTGCGACCAGCGCGGCGAGGGTGAGGCCCACCTGCACGCTGAACCGCTCGGCCCGCGGCACGACCGCCTCGGCCAGCACGCCCAGCAGTGCCGCGCCCAGCACGATGAAGATCGGCAGCAGCGCGACGTAGGCCACCGACGGGGTCGTGATCGTCGGCACGGCCTTCGCCACTACGTGGGCCGGCCCGGCCAGCAACATCCCGTTCACTTGTTTCCTCCGACCGCGGTGCCGTACTGCGGCACCGGGTCCTTGTCGTGGCCGACGTCGTGCAGCGTCGCCTTGACCGCCGGGTTGATGACGTCGAGCACCGGCTTGGGGTAGACGCCCAGGAAGATGATCAGCGCGAGCAGCGGCGCGACGGCGAGCACCTCACGCGGGTTGGCGTCGCGGAACTTCGCCGTCCGTTCCCGCACCGGGCCCTGGAACGTGCGCTGGTACAGGTACAGCACGTAGATCGCGGCCAGCACGATACCGGTGGTGGCCAGCACGGCCAGCCCCTTGTGCCGCGTGAACGTGCCCACCAGCACGAGGAACTCGCTGATGAACGTGCTCATGCCGGGCAGCGCGAGCGCCGACAAGCCGGTGAGCAGGAACAGCCCGGCCAGGATCGGCGCCACCTTGGCGACACCGCCGTAGTCGTCGACGTTGCGGCTCTTGCCCCGGGCGATCAGCAGCCCGACGACGATGAACAGCGCGCCGGTGGAGAACCCATGGTTGACCATGTACAGCACCGCACCGGTGCCGCCCTGCGTGGTGAACGCGAAGATACCCAGGCCGATGAAGCCGAAGTGGGCGACCGACGTGTAGGCGACCAGGCGTTTCATGTCGCGCTGCCCGATCGCCAGGAAGGCTGCGTACAGGATGCCGATCACCGACAGGATCAGGATCGCCGGCGCGAAGTAGCGCGAGGCCGCCGGGAACAGCGGTAGGCAGTAGCGCAGGAACCCGAACGTCCCGACCTTGTCGAGCACCCCGACCAACAGCGCCGCTCCACCGGCGGGAGCTTCGGCGCCGGCGTCGGGCAGCCAGGTGTGGAACGGCACCAGCGGCGCCTTGATGGCGAAGGCGATGAAGAAGCCGAGGAACAGCCACTTCTGCGTCGTGTCGTCGGGCAGCGGATGCGCGATCAGCGTGGTGATCGAGAACGTCTTGACGTCGCTGGTGACGTAGAGCCCGATCACCGAGGCGAGCATCAGCAGCCCGCCGACCAGCGAGTACAGGAAGAACTTCATCGCCGCGTACTGCCGGCGCGCGCCGCCGAAGCTGCCGATGATGAAGTACATCGGGACGAGCATCGCCTCGAAGAAGACGTAGAACAGGAACACGTCCATGGCGGTGAAGACGCCGACCATGAAGAACTCGAGCAGCAGCAGCAGCGCGAAGTAGTTCTTGACGCTGCGGCGGCGCGGAGCGGTGCCGGCCGCGGGCGCGGGTTCCTCGGAACCCGAACGGCTGTCGAGCGCGTTCCACGACGCGAGGATCACCGCCGGCACGAGCAGCACCGACATCGTCACCAGCACCAGCGCGATGCCGTCGACGCCGAAAGCGATGTGCACCCCGAAGGCCTTGATCCACTGCCAGCTGCCGTTGAACTGGAAGCGCGAGCCCTTGGTGTCGAAGCTGAACAGCACCACGAGGGTGTAGACGACGACGACCAGCGAGACGGCGAGGCTGATCTGCTTGGCCAGCTTGGCCTGCGCCTCTTTCAGGCTGAAGACGGCGAGCGACCCGACGAGCGGGATCAGCACCAGGATCAGCAGTACGGGACTGTGCATCACTGGAACCTGACTGCGAGAAGGACGGCGACGACGGCGATCGTGCCGCCGAGCATCGACAGGGCGTAGCTGCGGACGAAGCCGGTCTGCGTCCTGCGCAATCGGGCCGATCCGCCCCCGAAGCCGGCGGCCATGCCGTTCACCGCGCCGTCGACGCCGCGGTTGTCGAAGTAGACGAGCGCCCGGGTGAGCCACTGGCCCGGCCGCATCAACACCACCTCGTTGAACGCGTCGGCGAACAGGTTGCGCCGCGCCAACGTGGTGACCGGCGAGACGCCCACCGGGGGGATCACCGGCACCGGCTTGGTGCCGAAGGCGACGTAGCCGCCGGCCGCGCCGAGGACGGCTACGACCACGGTGATGATGGTGAGCACGACCGGCGAGATGGTGTGCGTGCCCACCTCGATGCTCTTGCCTACGGACGGTGCGAGCCAGTGCTGGGTGCCACCACCGAGGACGAGCAGCCCACCGCCGACCAGTGACAGCGCGCCGAGCACCATCATCGGGATCGTCATGCTCCGCGGCGCCTCGTGCGGGTGGACGTCGTCCTCCCACCGCTTCTCGCCGAAGAACGTCATGACGAGCGCGCGGGTCATGTAGAACGCGGTGATCCCGGCGCCGAGCAGCGCGCAGATGCCGAGGATCCAGCCCGACGTCCCACCCTTGTCGAACGCCGCCTCGATGATCTTGTCCTTGGTGAAGAAGCCGGTGAAGGGCGGAATGCCGATGATCGCCAGGTAGCCGCAGGCGAACACGCCGAAGGTGATCGGCATGACCCGCCACAGGCCGCCGAAGCGGCGCATGTCGATGCGGTCGTTCATCGCGTGCATGACCGAACCGGCCGAGAGGAACAGCGCGGCCTTGAAGAAGCCGTGTCCGAGAAGATGCATGATGCCGATCGCGTACACGCCGGGCCCGAGGCCGACGGCCAGGAACATGTAGCCGATCTGGCTGACGGTCGAGTTGGCGAGCACCCGCTTGAGGTCGTCCTGCCCGCAACCGGCGATGCAGCCGTAGAGCAGGGTGATCGCGCCGACGATCGTGACGACCGTGCGGGCGCCTTCGGACGCATTGAAGATCGGCGCCGAGCGGGCGATCAGGTAGACGCCCGCGGTGACCATCGTCGCGGCATGGATGAGCGCCGACACCGGGGTGGGGCCTTCCATAGCGTCGGGCAGCCAGGTCTGCAGCGGGAACTGCCCCGACTTGCCGCACGCGCCGAGCAGCAGCATCAGGCCGACGGCCGTGGCGACGCCGTTGGTGAAGTGGGCGTTGCCGAACAGGATCGCCGAGAAGCTGGTGCTGCCGAAGTACGTGAACATGATCATGATCGCGATGGACAGCCCGACGTCACCGACCCGGTTGGCGAAGAACGCCTTGTTGCCGGCGGTGGCCGCCGAGTTGCGGGTGAAGTAGTACGAGATGAGCAGGTAGGACGCCAGGCCGACGCCCTCCCAGCCGACGTACAGCAGCAGATAGCTGTCGGCCAGGACGAGCAGCAGCATGGCCGCGATGAACAGGTTGAAGTAGCCGAAGAACCGCCGTCGGCCGTCGTCGTGGGCCATGTAGCCGACGGCGTAGATGTGGATCAGCGAGCCGACCCCGGTGATGAGCAGGACGAAGACCATCGCCAGCGGGTCGAGGAGCATGCCGGCGTCGACATGGAAGCCGGCGACCGGCACCCAGCTGAACAGGTGTTTGTCGATCTCGCGGTTGTGCTGGCCCTTCACCGAGAAGAACAGGATGACCGCGTAGACGAACAGCGCGACCGGCACGCCGGCACCGAGCAGGTGACCCCACTTGTCGGCGCGGCGTCCGCCGAGCAGCAGGACGGCGGCCGACAGCGCCGGGATGGCGACAAGCAGCCAGACGCCGGTCTGTATGCCGGTTGCGGCGATCAACGTCGTTCGCCCTTCTAGTACTTCAGCAGGTTGGCGTCGTCGACCGACGCGGACCTGCGGGTGCGGAAGATGGCCATGATGATCGCGAGTCCGACGACGACCTCGGCGGCGGCCACGACCATGACGAAGAACGCCATGACTTGCCCCTCGAGATCGCCGTTGATGCGGGAGAAGGTCACCAGCGAGAGGTTGACGGCGTTGAGCATCAGCTCGACCGACATGAAGACGACGATCGCGTTGCGGCGCACCAGTACGCCGACCGCGCCGATCGTGAACAGCGCCGCGCTCAGCACGAGGTAGTAGGTCGGCGTCATGCTGCTGCCTCCCGCGTCGTCGTCGGGTTGAGCGGCCCGCGCCGATGAGTGTGGCGACCCTGCGGGGTGACACGGCGGGACACGGCCCGCAGCCGCGCCACACGCTGGTCGCGCCCGGATATGTGTGGCGACCGTGCGGGGCGACACGCCGGGACGCGACCCGCACCGGCGCCACACGCGACGGCGGCCGGCGCGGGGAGGGCGGCCGGCGCTGGGAAGGGATGGGCACTCATGACCGCACCTCGCCGGGCGTGTAGTCGGCCGGATCGAGGCGGGCCGGCGACGTGATGACCGGCGGGTACTGCTGCTCGCCCACCATCACCGACTCGTAGGACAGCGAGCCGTCGGGCAGCAGCGCCGGCGTGCCGATCGAGTTGCCGGTCGAGAGCACGCCCGGGCCGGGCAGCGGTTGCGGCCGGCCGGAGCGGATGCGCTCGCGGGCCTGCACCTTCTGGGTGCGCCGCGGGCCCTCGCGCTCGACGTGGGCCAGCACCATCGCGCCCACAGCGGCGACGATCAGCAGCGCCGACGTGAGTTCGAAGGCGAACAGGTACTTGGTGAAGAGCAGGTAGGCGATGGAGTGGACGTTGCCCCCACCGGCGTTGGGCGTGTCGAGGTTCGTCGGCGTGCGGCCCTTGAAGGCGCGGCCGACGGACAGGGCGACGAGCAGCGCGAAGCCGATCCCGAACAGCGCGGCGGCCACGCGCTGCCCGCGCAGCGTCTCGACGATCGAGTCGGACGAGTCGCGCCCGACCAGCATCAGCACGAACAGGAACAGGATCATTATCGCGCCGGTGTAGACGATGATCTGCACCAGGCCGAGGAACGGTCCCTGCTCGATCACGTAGAACGCGCCGAGGCACATCATCGTCCCGGCCAGCGAGAGCGCGGAGTGGACGGCGTTGCGGAACAGGACCATCCCGATGCCGCCGGCCAGGGCGATCGGCCCGAGGATCCAGAACGCGATCGCCTCGCCGAGCGGTACCTGCCCGTTGACGAGCGGGCCGGACGCCAGGGTGGCGGCCGCGCTCATCCGCGGCCTCCGTGCCGGCCGACCTCGATGGCGTGCCCGGTGATCGGCTTGCCGGCCACGTTGGCGGCGCTCTGCGGGGCGCCCTGCTGCAGCGGCGCCTGCGACTTCACCGTGTAGTAGTCCTTCTCGTCGTCGCCGAGGCGCATCGGGTGCGGCGGCGCCTCCATGCCCGGCAGCAGCGGCGCCATCAGCTGCTCCTTCGTGTAGATCAGCTCCTGGCGGTTGTCGAGCGCGAGCTCGTACTCGTTGCTCATCGTCAGCGAACGGGTCGGGCAGGCCTCGACGCACAGGCCGCAGAAGATGCAGCGCAGGTAGTTGATCTGGTACACCGCGCCGTAGCGCTCACCGGGCGAGAAGCGGGCCTCGTCGGTGTTGTCGCCGCCCTCGACGTAGATCGCGTCGGCCGGGCAGGCCCATGCGCACAGCTCGCAGCCGACGCACTTCTCCAGCCCGTCCGGGTGCCGGTTGAGCACGTGCCGACCGTGGTAGCGCGCCTGCGGCGGGTAGAAGTCGAACGGGTACTGCTCGGTGTACACCTTCTTGAACATCGTCGCGAAGGTCAGGCCGAAGCCCTTGCCGAAGCCGAGCGGGGTGCCCTTGGGCTGCGCCGGGCGCGTCGTCTCCGGCGGCCCGACGGGTACGGGCAGATCAGCCATCGGAATCTCCTCCCGGAGAGTCGCCGGGAAGCTCGGCCGGGGGCCGGCTCGCGCTCACCGTGGTCAGCATGCGGGGTGGAGTGGGGACGGCCAGATCCATTGGCGGCGTCGGGAACGTCGGCACTTCGGCCGCGGCGTCCTCTTCGTCCTCGACGAGTTGCGCCTCGTTCCGCGCGCGCGCGCCTTCCCAGATCATCAGCCCCGGCACGACCACGACCAGCAGCACGATGGCCGTGGGCACCGCGATGGCCCGCCACCATTCCCAGCCCCGGTCGCGCAATACGTGGACGGCGGTGATGCCGAGGATCCAGACCAGGTTGACCGGGATGAGCACCTTCCACCCGAACTGCATGAACTGGTCGTAGCGCAGCCGGGGCAGCGTGCCGCGCAGCCAGACGAATACGAAGATTCCGACGATGACCTTGGCCGTGAACCAGAGGATCGGCCACCAGCCCTCGTTGGCGCCGTGCCACAGCGACAGCGGCCAGGGGGCGCGCCACCCGCCGAGGAACAGGGTGGTGGCCAGCGCCGAGACGGTGACCATGTTGATGTACTCGGCCAGGAAGAACATCGCGAACTTGAACGACGAGTATTCGGTGTGGAAGCCGCCGACGAGTTCGGACTCGGCCTCGGCCAGGTCGAACGGCGCCCGGTTCGTTTCGCCGACGACCGCGATCGCGTAGATCGCGAACGAGACGAACAGGCCCAGGACGTTCCAGTAGTGCCGCTGCTCGTAGACGATGCCCGACGTAGACATGGTGTTCGAGAACAGGAACACCGCGACCATGGACAAGCCCATCGCGACCTCGTACGAGATCATCTGCGCCGCCGAGCGCAGCCCGCCGAGCAGCGGGTAGGTCGAGCCGGACGACCAGCCCGAGAGCACGATGCCGTAGACCCCGAGCGACGAGCAGGCGAAGACGACCAGCACGCCGACGGGCAGGTCGGTCAGCTGCAGCGCCGTGTGGTGGCCGAACATCGAGACCTCGGGCCCGAACGGGATGACCGAGAACGCGAGGAAGGCCGGGACGGCCGAGATGATCGGCGCGAGGAAGTACACCGGCTTGTCGGCCAGCACCGGGATGATCTCTTCCTTGAACGCCAGCTTGATGCCGTCGGCCAGCGACTGCAGCACGCCCCACGGGCCGACCCGGTTGGGGCCGATCCGGTTCTGCATCCGGCCGACGACCTTGCGCTCGAAGACGATCGAGAACAGCGTCATGACGACGAGGAAGACGAACACGCCCAGCGTCTTGATCAGCGAGATCCAGATGGGCTGGTTGCCGAAGCCCGGAAGATTCTGCGAGACGGCGAGCACGGCCGACATCAGCTCTCCTCCCCTATGACCGGCGGGGCGTCGGTGCGCACGAGGCGCACCGTCGATCCGCTGTGCGCGCCGAGTGTCGCGCGCACCGCACAGCCGCGCGCATTGGTGGGCAGCCACACGACGTTGTCCGGCATCTCGGCCACGGCGACCGCCGCCACGATCGCGCCGGTGTCGGTGTTGATGGACAGGTCCTCGCCCGGCGCAACGCCGATCGCGGCCGCGGTGGCGGCGCTGATGCGGGCCTGCACCGGCTTGGCCGTGCCGGCCAGGTGCTCGTCGCCGTCTTGCATACGTCCAGCGTCGATGAGCTCGTGCCACGTGGCGAGGACGGCCTCGCCGGCGCCCGGTGCGGTGGCGGCAGCCGCCTTCGCCGTGGGCGCCGCGGCCCGGGTCGCCACCGGCCCGAGCTGCAGCAGCTCGGCGCGGGCGGCCTCGACGGTGGGCAGCTTCAGGTCGACGTCGAGTTCCTCGGCGAGCGCGTTGAGCACCCGTCCGTCCGAGATCGAACCGGTGCCACTGATGGTGAGTTCGAACGGCCGCCGGCGGCCTTCCCAGGTGACGTACCGACCGGCCTTCTCGGCCGGGGGCGCAACCGGCAGCACGACGTCGGCGCGCGCAGTGACCGCGCTGTGCCGGAGCTCGAGGCTGACGATGAAGCCGGCGCGGTCGAGCGCCTCAGCCGCGCAGGCCGGGTCGGCGGTGTCGGCCGGATCGACGCCGCCGATGACGAGTGCACTGAGCGAGCCGTCGGCGGCCGCGCGCAGCAGGGCGTCGATGTCGCGGCCGGGCTGCATCGGCACCGGGGCGCCCCAGAGCGCCTCGACCTCGGCCCGGGCGGCGGCGTCGGAGACCAGCCGGCCGCCGGGCAGCAGATTGGGCACGGCACCGGCGTCGATGGCCCCGCGCTCACCGGCGCGCCGCGGCACCCACACCAGCCGCGCGCCGGTCTCGGCCGCGAGCGCCGAGGCCGCACTGAGCGCGCCGGGCGCGGACGCGAGCCGCTCGCCGACGAGGATCAGGGCACCATCGGTGCCGAGGGCACCGAGCACCGGGCCGGGCAGCGAGTCGAGGGTCGCGGCCTCGGCGCCGGGCATGCACGGGACGAGGGTGCCGTCCAACTTGTCGAGACCGTGCGAGGCGAGCGCGGCCACCGACCAGACCTTGGCCGTGCCGGCCCGGGTGGCCTTGCGCAGCCGCAGGAAGACGATCGGCGACTCCTCTTCCGGCTCGAAGCCGGCCAGCAGCACCGCCGGCGCGGCCTCGAGATCGGCGTAGGAGACGTGCTCGGGCGTGACGCCGGCGACGTGGGCGGCGAGGAAGTCGCTCTCTTCGGCCGACACCGGGCGGACCCGGGCGTCGACGTCGTTCGTGCCGAGCGCCACCCGGGCGAACTTGGCGTAGGCGTAGGCGTCCTCTTCGGTGAGCCGCCCGCCCGGCAGTACGCCGACGCCGCCGCGGTCGACGGCCTCGGCCAGCCCGCGCGCGGCCCGCTCGAGCGCCTCGGGCCAGTTCGCCTCGACGAGCTGACCGTCGTCGTCGCGGACGAGCGGGGTGGTGATGCGGTCGGACTGGGTCGCGTAGTGGAACGCCCAGCGACCCTTGTCGCAGTTCCACTCCTCGTTGACGAGCGGGTCGTTGCCGGCCAGGCGGCGGGTGACCTTGGACCGGCGCCAGTCGGTGCGCTGCGCGCAGCCGGACGAGCAGTGCTCGCAGACCGAGTCGGTGGACAGCAGGTCGAACGGGCGGGCCCGGAAGCGGTAGGACGCCCCGGTCAGCGCGCCGACTGGGCAGATCTGCACGGTGTTGCCGGAGAAGTAGGACTGGAACGGCACCTCGTCCGAGGTGCCGATCTGCTGGTTCGCGCCGCGCTCGAGCAGCTCGATGAACGGATCGCCGGCGATCTGCTCGGAGAAGCGCGTGCAGCGCTGGCACAGCACGCAGCGCTCGCGGTCGAGCAGCACGTTGGACGAGATGGCCACCGGCTTCGGGAACGTGCGCTTGAGCTCGTGGAAGCGCGAGTCGGCCCGTCCGTTGCTCATCGCCTGGTTCTGCAGCGGGCACTCGCCGCCCTTGTCGCAGACCGGGCAGTCGAGCGGGTGGTTGATGAGCAGCAGCTCCATGACGCCCTGCTGCGCCTTGTCGGCGACGACCGAGGTGAGGTGGGTCTTGATCACCATGCCGGGCATGACGGTGGTGGTGCACGACGCGGCCGGTTTGGGCATGCCGCGCCCGTTGCCCATGTCGGTGACCTCGACGAGGCACTGGCGACAGGCGCCGGCCGGCTCCAGCAGCGGGTGATCGCAGAAGCGCGGGATCGAGATGCCGAGCTGCTCGGCGGCACGGATCAGCAGGGTGCCCTTGGCTACGGAGATCTCGATGCCGTCGATGGTGACGGTGACGAGGTCTTCCTTCGTCTCCGGCGCGGCCGTCATGCGTGCGCTCCGGCCAGGGTGCGGGCGGCGGTGAAGGGACAGCCACGGCCTTCGGCGTGGGCGAGGTACTCGTCGCGGAAGTACTTGATCGACGACGACACCGAACTCGTGGCGCCGTCGCCGAGTGCGCAGAACGAGCGGCCCAGGATGTTGTCGGACAGGTCGAGCAGCGTGCTGAGGTCCTCTTCGGTGCCGGCGCCGGCCTCGAGGCGTTCGTAGATGCCGACGTACCAGTACGTGCCCTCGCGGCACGGCGTGCACTTGCCGCACGACTCGTGCCGGAAGAACTCCGACCACTTCTTCACCGCGCGCACGATGCAGTCGTCCTCGTCGAAGATCTGCACGGCCGACGTGCCGTTCATCGAGC
Organism: uncultured Actinomycetota bacterium; assembly: GCA_963764485.1. Taxonomy (GTDB): domain Bacteria; phylum Actinomycetota; class Actinomycetes; order Mycobacteriales; family Jatrophihabitantaceae; genus Jatrophihabitans. The sequence continues at coordinate 2,096,708 of CAVXSM010000001.1, forward strand.
CGGCCTTGACGACCGAGTCGAAGTCGAGCGGCAGGTCGAGGTGCTCGGCGGTCAGCAGCGGGCAGGACGCGCCACCGGGCGTCCAGAACTTCAGTTCCTTGCCCCGGCTCATCCCGCCGGCCAGCTCGATCAGTTCGCGCAGCGTGGTGCCCATCGGCGCCTCGTACTGGCCGGGGTTCTTCACCCGCCCGGACAGCGAGTAGATCGACGTGCCGGGCGATCCCTCGGGGCCGAGTTCCTTGTACCAGGCGGCGCCGCCCAGCACGATGTAGGGCACCGACGCCAGCGTGCCCACGTTGTTCACGACGGTGGGCGAGTCGTAGAGCCCGTTGGTCGCCGGGAACGGCGGCTTCAACCGCGGCTGGCCGCGCCGGCCTTCGAGCGAGTCGAGCAGCGCGGTCTCTTCGCCGCAGATGTAGGCGCCGGCGCCGGCGTGCACGACGATGTCGCACGCGAAGCCGCTGCCCAGGATGTCGGCGCCGAGGTAGCCCTTGTCGCGCGCCTCGTTCACCGCCGCGACCACCCGCCGGATGGCGTGGACGGCCTCCCCGCGGATGTAGACGAACGCCTTCTCGGCCCGCACCGCGAAGCAGGCGATGATGATGCCCTCGATCATCGAGTGCGGGTCGTTCATCATCAACGGCAGATCACGGCAGGTGCCCGGCTCGCCCTCGTCGGCATTGACCACGACGTACTTCGGCTTGGGGTTGTCCTGCGGGATGAACTGCCACTTCATGCCGGTGGGGAAGCCGGCCCCGCCGCGCCCGCGCAGGTTGGAATCCTTGACCATCGCGATCAGCTCGTCGGGCGGCAAGGTCAGCGCCTTGCGCAGGCCGGCGTAGCCGTCCAGCCGCTCGTAGTTGTCGATCTTCCACGGCTGCTGGGTGCCGAACCGCTTGGTGAGGACGGGCGTGAGACTCATTGTGCGTCCCCATCGCGATGTGCGTTGTCCGACTCGGATGTCTTCAGTGGCGCGTCATGCGCACTCGTCTGCTTCGTGCCCTTCTTGCTCCCAGCCTGGGCCGGTTGGGCGTGACCGGCGTCGATCTGCGTCGCCTTCCCCGCGTGGTCGACGGCGTAGGACGGCGCGGTGTGCCCGCGCTCGATGGCGACCTGCACACCGATCTCGGTCGGGGTGCCGCTGCTGACGGCGTCGGGCGCGAGGGCCTCGGCGTCGTGCAGGCCGGCGATCTGGCGCTCGATCTGCTTGAACGTGCACAGCGGGGCACCGCGGGTCGGCATCGGGCGCTCGCCCGACTGCAGCTGGCTCACGATGTTGCGCGCGCTGCCGACGGTCTGGTTGTCGAAGAACTCGTAGTTGACCGTGACCACCGGCGCGTAGTCGCACGCGGCCAGGCACTCCGCGTGCTCGAGCGTGATGCTGCCGTCGGGCGTGGTTTGGTTGTTGCCGACGCCGAGGTGCTCCTTGAGCGCGGCGAAGATCTCGTCGCCGCCGAGCATGCCGCACAGCGTGTTGGTACAGACGCTGACCAGGTACTCACCGGTGGGCGAGCGCTTGTACATCGTGTAGAACGTGACCACCGCGGCCACCTGGGCCTTGGTGATGTCGAGGATCTCGGCGCAGAACGCGATGCCGTCGGGGGTGACGTGCCCCTGCTCGGACTGGACGAGGTGCAGCAGCGGCAGCAACGCCGAGCGCGACTGCCCCTCGGGATAGCGCGCGATCAACTCGGCGGCGTCGGCGCGCACCTGGTCGCTGAAGACGCTCGAATCGCCCGGCCGGTCGATGTTGATGACCGACGTGCGGAAGTTCGAGCGCCCGGCATCGGCGTTGGTCGGCAACGTCACCGGTCGACACCACCCATCACCGGGTCGATGGAGCCGACGGAGGCGATGACGTCGGAGATCATGCCGCCGATCGACAGCGCCGCCGCGGACTGCAGGTTGACGAAGGACGGTTCGCGCAGGTGCACGCGGTAGGGACGGGTGCCGCCGTCGCTGATGACGTGCGCGCCCAGCTCGCCGCGCGGCGACTCGACGGTGGTGTAGACCTGCCCCGGCGGAACCCGGAAGCCCTCGGTGACGAGCTTGAAGTGGTGAATCAGAGACTCCATCGACGAGGCCATGATCTTCTGGACGTGCTCGAGCGAGTTGCCCAGACCGTCCGGGCCGACCGACAGCTTGGCCGGCCACGCGATCTTCGGATCGTCGACCCACACCGGGCCGGGCTCGAGCCGCTCGATGGCCTGCTCGACAATGCGCACCGACTCGTCCATCTCGTCGAGGCGCACCAGGAAGCGGGCCCAGCAGTCGCCGGTGTCCTGGGTGGGGACGTCGAAGTCGAAGGTCTCGTAGCCGAGATACGGCTCGGTCTTGCGCAGGTCCCACGGCAGCCCGGCGGCCCGCAGCATCGGGCCGGTGACCCCGAGCGCCAGGCAGCCCTCGACGCCGAGCCAGCCGACGTCCTTGAGCCGGTTGATCCAGATGGGCTGGCCGGCCAGCAGCCGGCGCAGGCCCGCGATCTCGCCGCGGATGTCGACGATCCACTTGCGCAGGGCCTCGTAGGTGCCGTCGGGCAGATCCTGGGCAACACCGCCGGGGCGGATGAACGCGTGGTTCATCCGCAGGCCGGTGATCAGCTCGAACATGTCGAGGCAGCGCTCGCGGGCCCGCAGGCCGTTGGTCATCGCGGTGAGCGCGCCCATTTCCATGCCGCCGGTGGCCAATGCCACCCAGTGCGACGAGACCCGGTTGATCTCCATCAGGATCAGCCGGATGAGCTGGGCCCGCGCCGGCACCTCGACGCCGAGCAGTTTCTCGACGCCGAGGCAGTAGACGGTCTCGTTGAACAGCGGCGCCAGGTAGTCGGCGCGGGTCAGGAAGGTGACGCCCTGCGTCCACGTGCGGAACTCGACGTTCTTCTCGATGCCGGTGTGCAGGTAGCCGATGACGGTGCGCAGGTCGGTGACCGACTCGCCCTCGAGCTCGACCACCAGGCGGAGCACGCCGTGCGTGGACGGGTGCTGCGGACCCATGTTGAGGACGAGGCGTTCCTCGTGGATCGGGTCCATGCCGCTGATGACCTGATCCCAGTCACCACCGGTCAGGTTGTAGACGCGACCCTCGGTCGTCGGCCGCGACGGCGCGTAGCTGTCAGTGGTATCGCTCATCGATACGCCCTCCGCTCGTCCGGCGGTGGAATCGTGGCGCCCTTGTACTGCACCGGGATGCCACCCAGCGGGTAGTCCTTGCGCTGCGGGTGGCCGTCCCAGTCGTCGGGCATCAGGATGCGGGTCAACGACGGGTGGCCGTCGTAGACGATCCCGAACATGTCGTAGTTCTCGCGCTCCTGCCAGTCGGCCGTCGGGTAGAGCCCGGTCAGGGACGGCACGTGCGGGTCGTCGATACTCACCGATACCTCGAGCCGGACGCGCCGGCGGTAGGTGAGCGAGGTGAGATGGACGACCGAGTGCAGGCGGCGCTCGGAGCCCAGGTAGTCGACGCCGGACACGCTCGAACAGAGCTCGAAGCGCAGGTTGACGTCGTCGCGCAGCGTGGTGGCGACCCCGATGAGGTGCTCGCGGTCGATGTGCAGCGTGAGCTCGTCGCGGTCGACGACCACCTTGTCGATGGCGGCCTCGGCGTCCGGGTGGGCCTCGTACAGCGCGTCGACGATCTCATCGAAGTAGCTGCCGTACGGGCGCTCGGCCGGCGGCGGGGTCCACGGCTCGTGGACGAGGCCGCCGAAGCCGGACGTGTCCCCGCTGCCGGCCACGCCGAACATGCCCTTGCGCTCGGCGCCGTAGGGCGAGTCGGTCATCCGGTCGACCGTCGACTCCGGCGCCGGGGTCGACCGGGCGATGTCGGCGGCGCTCTGCTCCGGCGCCGAGTCCTCGGGCACCGGACGCTCCACTGGACCACCCATCAGCGGCCGTACTTATAGGACGACGGGACGAGCTCGACGGTCTGACCCTCCAGGCGCTGCGCGCGCTTCGGGCCGAGCGGCTCGTTCATGATCTTGTGGTGCAGCTTGAGAACGGCGTCGATGAGCATCTCCGGCCGCGGCGGGCAGCCGGGCAGATACATGTCCACCGGGACGACGTGGTCGACGCCCTGGACGATCGCGTAGTTGTTGAACATGCCGCCCGAGCTGGCACAGACCCCCATCGCGAGCACCCACTTGGGCTCGGGCATCTGGTCGTAGATCTGGCGCAGCACCGGAGCCATCTTCTGGCTGAGCCGGCCGGCGACGATCATCAGGTCGGCCTGGCGCGGCGAGGCCCGGAAGACCTCCATGCCGAAGCGGGCGGAGTCGAAGCGCGGGCCGCCGAAGGCCATCATCTCGATCGCGCAGCAGGCCAGGCCGAACTGCACCGGCCACAGCGACGACTTGCGGGTCCAGTTGACCAGCTTCTCGACCGACGTCAGCAGGACGCCGTCCGGCAATTTCTCTTCAAGACCCATAGCGCGTCAGTCCCAGTCCAGTCCGCCGCGGCGCCAGACGTAGGCGTACGCGACGAACACGGTGACGATGAACAGGATGATCTCGACCAGCCCGAACAGGCCTAGCGCCTTGTTGGCGACGGCGTAGGGGTACAGGAAGATGATCTCGATGTCGAAGACGATGAACAGCATCGCCGTCAGGAAGTACTTGATCGGGAACCGGTGCGGCCCGAGCGGCTGTTCGGTCGGCTCGATCCCGCACTCGTAGAAGTCGAGTTTGGCCTTGTTGTAGCGCTTGGGCCCGGTGAACGGGGCGATGACCACCGAGAAGGTGGCGAAGGCGAGCGCGAGCGCGAACAGCAGCACGATCGGCAGGTACGGCGCGAGCATTTAGTGCTGTCTCCCTCTCGTCGCTGGGGGTCCGGGCCGGGTTGCGCACAAGCGTCCACAGGCTAGTCCTGCGCTCGGGTCCGGCTGGGGCTGGGGCATGGCCTAGCGGACCGCCGGGGTGAGCTTGGTGAGCGCGTTGACCACCCGGTCGGAGATGTCGCCGTCGTGCGGATCGGTGAGGTTGGCCAGCAGCTTCAGCACGAAGCGCATCAGCGCGGGGTGGGGCAGGCCGTGGCGGGTGCAGGCCTGCATCACCTTCGGGTTGCCGATCAGCTTCACGAACACCCCGCCGAGGCGGTAGTAGGCGCCCCACTCGGCCCGCATGCGGTCGGGGTAGGCCTCGAGCGCCCGCTCGCGGCCCGGCCCGGCCGGGCGGGCCAGCGCCTGCACCACGGCCTCGGCCGCGAACTTGCCCGATTCCATCGCGTACGGGATGCCCTCGCCGTTGAACGGGTTGACCGAGCCGCCGGAGTCGCCGACGAGCAGCAGCCCGCGCAGGTAGTGCGGCGTGCGGTTGAACCCCATGGGCAGTGCGGCCCCGCGGGTGGGGCAGGTGGCGTTCTCTTCGCGCAGGCCCCATTCGGCCGGGGTGTTGTCGAGCCAGCGGGCGAGCATCGCCCGGTAGTCGGTCTTCTGGAACACCGCGCTCGAGTTGAGCACGCCCAGGCCGGCGTTCACCGTGCCGTCGCCCATGCCGAAGATCCAGCCGTAGCCGGGCAGCAGCGCCGACTCGTTGGGCTTGCCGTCCCACAGCTCGAGCCAGGACTCGAGGTAGTCGTCGTGGGTCTTGGGGCTGGTGTAGTAGCGCCGGACGGCGACGCCGAGCGGGCGTTTGTCGTTGCGGTGGACGCCGAGGTGCTGCGCCAGCTTGCCGGACACGCCCTCGCAGGTGAGCACGAGCGGGGCGCGGAAGGTGAGCGGCTTGCGGTCGGCGTTGCGGCCCTTGACCCCGACGACCCGGCCGCCGGCGTCGAGCAGCGGCTCGGTGATCGAGGTCTGCTCGTAGAGGCGGGCGCCGGCCTTGACCGCCTGGTTGGCCAGCATCGCGTCGAGATCGGCGCGCGGCCGGACGAGCCCGAACGGCGGGAAGCTGGTGAGCTCGGGCCAGTCGAGATGCAGCCGCTGGCCGCCGCCGATGACCCGCAGCCCGCGGTTGTGCAGCCAGCCGTTGGTCTCGCTGACGTCGATGCCCATGTCGACCAGGGCGCGGGTGCCGCGCGGGGTCAGGCCGTCGCCGCAGACCTTCTCGCGCGGGAACGTCGTCTTCTCGAGCAGGGCCACGTCGAGGCCGGCGGTGGCCAGCCAGTAGGCCGCGCTGCTGCCGGACGGGCCGGCGCCGACGACGATGACATCGGCGTCGTTGGCGGCATCCGGTGACACCGATTCGGGCCGCACCGCGGCCGTCGATGCCGACATTCCTGCTCCCGCCGGTCCGGTGGACAAGACTTTGTGAACGGCTTCACGAGCGTTCTCAGCGAGTCTATTCCTCGGCCCGGGCCGGGCCTAACCCGGGAATCGGCCGCGATCTTGATACGTCGCGTGCCCTATGCGGCACTGGCGGTATCAAGATCGCGGTCGGCGGCCGGCGCGGCGCGGTCGCCCGCGGACGGCCGGACCATCGCCAGCACGGCCAGCCCGGCCAGCACGCCGGCGATCCCCGAGACGAGGAAGGCCCACTGCACGCCCTGCACGGACGCGGCGTGCAGGGCGTCGTTCAGCGGGCCGCGGCCGCCCGCGCCTGAGGCGTGCGCGAGCAGGGCCCTGGCCTGCCCGCCGGCGAGGGCGCGGGACACCTCGTCGGGCCTGGGGACGCTGTGGTCGCCCAGCACATGTGCGGCCCGGGCCGCGAAGACCGAACCCAGACCGGCGATGCCCAGGGCGAAGCCGAGCTGGCGGGCGGTGTTGACGGCGCCGGCGGCCATGCCGCCGCGCTGCACCGGCACCGCGCTCATCGCCGCCGAGCTCAGCGTCGGCACCGCCAGCCCCACGCCGATGCCGACCAGCAGGAAGCCGGGGATCAGCGCCGGCCACGACGCCCCGCCGTGCACGAGGGCCGCAGCGACCAGCCCGCCGACGCCGATGAGGATCACTCCGCCGCCGATGATCGGGCCGGGCCGCCGACCGTGCAGGAAGCGACCGGTTGCGGCCGAGACGGCGAACGCCGCGACCGAGAGCGGCAGGCCGGTGAGGCCGGCCTCGATCGGGCTCAGGCCGAGCACCGACTGCAGCCAGATCGAGGTGTAGGTGAACGACGCGAAGGCCGCGAGGGTGAGGATCATGGCGGCCAGCAGGATGCCGGTGAACTGGCGGTTACGCAGCAGGCTCAGGTCCAGCATCGGCGCGGCCGACCGCAGTTCGACGACCACGAAGAGGGCCAGGATCAGCGGGGTGGCGACGATCCAGCCCCAGCTGCCGAACTGGGACCAGCCGTTCTCGTTGGCCTCGATCAGGCCGTAGGTGAGGGCGCCCGCGGCGGCGCTGAAGGTGACGATGCCCGGCCCGTCGACGCGCGAGTGCACGGTGTCCTGCGCGTCCTCGAGAACCACGAGGCACAGGACGATGGCCAGCACGCTGATCGGCAGGTTGACGAAGAAGATCCACCGCCAGGACGCACCCTCGGTGAGCAGGCCGCCGAGGATCGGGCCGACCGCAGCCGCGGCCCCGGACACCGCGCCCCAAAAACCGTAGGCCGTGCCCCGGTCGCGGCCGGTGTAGTTGCTGTTGAGCAGGGCGAAGGTCGTCGCGAACATCGCCGCCGCCCCCAGGCCCTGCACGGCGCGGGCTGCGACCAGTGCGCCGGAGTTCGGCGCGATCCCGCACACGAGCGAGGACACCGCGAACAGGGCGAGGCCGCCGACATAGGCCCGCCGGTGACCGACCAGATCGGCGATCGAGCCGGTGCCCAGCACCAGCGCGGCGAGGGCCAGGGCGTACGCGTCGACCACCCACTGCAGCGACCCGAACGACGTCTTCAGGTCGGTGGCCATGTCGGGTAGGGCGACGTTCACGATCGTGACGTCGATGAGCAGCATGAACGTGCCCAGACAGACGGTCAGCAGCGGCAACCATTTGCGCATGGATCAACTATGCGACGTGACCCCGACAAGGGTCACGTCGGCAGCCGCTACTTCACGTCGATGAGGTCGATGACGAAGACCAGCGTCTTGCCCGACAGGCGGTGCCCGGCGCCGGCCGGGCCGTAGGCCTTCTCCGGCGGGATCGTGAGCTGGCGGCGGCCGCCGACCTTCATGCCGGGGATGCCCTCCTGCCAGCCCTGGATCAGGCCCTGCAGCGGGAACTCGATCGACTGGCCCCGGTTCCAGGACGCGTCGAACTCGGCTCCGGTGTCGAACTCGACGCCGACGTAGTGAACCTCGACGGTGTCACCCGGCTGGGCCTCGGCCCCCTCACCCACGGTGAGGTCGGCGATGGCGAGGTCGGCGGGGGCGTCGCCCTCGGGGTGGTCGATGACTGGCTTGGAAAGAGACATGGGCTCCATCCAACACGAGCCGCTACCGTCGGCGACGATGACTCCGACTGGCCCGGTCCACGATGCCCCGCTCGCCGACCTCGATCCGGCGACGCTGTACCAGATCCTCGCGCTGCGTGCTGCGGTGTTCGTCGTCGAGCAGGACTGCGTCTATCTCGATCCGGACGGCCGGGATCTCGAGCCGGGCGCGCGCCAACTGTGGATCGAGCAGGACGGCGCGGTGGTGGCGACGCTGCGGTTGCTGACCGATCCGGACGGCCGGGCCCGGATCGGTCGGGTGGCCACCGTCGCGTCCGCACGTGGCGCCGGGCTGGCGGCCGAGCTGATGCGGCGGTCGCTCGAGCTGGTGGGCGAGCGCGAGATCGTGCTCGGCGCGCAGTCGTATCTGGCGGATTGGTATGCCGGCTTCGGTTTCGTGCGCAGCGGCGCCGACTACCTCGAGGACGGCATCCCGCACCTGCCCATGCGCCGAGCGCCGTAGCCTGGGCCGATGCCGCTCGATCCCGTTGCGATGGACCTGCAGCCACACCCCGAGGGCGGTTGGTACCGCGAGACCTGGCGCCATGAGACGACCATTGACACCGCGCGCGGGCCGCGGCAGCTGACCACCTGCGTGGCGTTCCTGCTCGAACCGGGCCAGCGGTCGGCCTGGCATCGGGTGACGTCGGACGAGCTGTGGCTGTGGCAAGGCGGCGGGCCGATGCTGATCACGGTCGGCGGTTTCGACGAGTCCCCGGTGCCCGGCTTCAGCTGCGAGCTGCGCGAGGGCGGGCAGTACCTCGTGCGGGCCAACGAGTGGCAGTCGGCCCAGCCGGCCGGCGACGATGCGGCCCTGGTGGCCTGCGTCGTCGCGCCCGGCTTCGACTTCGCCGACTTCACGCTGGCCGGCGCCCAGCCCGTCCCAGAAAACTAGAACGGGTTACATTTCAGCGATGAGCGAAGACTCCGACGACGAGGTGCTGACGCCCTGGCCGGACGCCGACGTCACGTCGGAGGCGGACTGGGACGTACGCGCGCCCGCGCCCCGAGGTGGGGCCGAGTTCGCCGCGCTGCACCACGCCCAGCGCCTGCTGCAGGATCGGCTGACCGGCGCCGCCCTACCGCCGGCGCTGGCCAAGGACCTCACCGAACGGCTGCTGGACCTCTGCGACGCGATCGGTGAGCATCAGGTCGGCGAACCCGACCGGATGGACGGGTGGCGCCCCGATCTACCCGGCCGGGCGCATCCGCTGCTGCCGCCGTACTACATCGACGAGGAGACCGAGTCGACGCTGTCCGGCCGGGTCACCTTCACCCGCTTCTACCTCGGCGGGAACGGGGCGGCCCACGGCGGCGCACATCCGCTGCTGTTCGACGACGTCCTCGGCCGGGTGATGAACCACCATCAGCCCGGCGTCTCGCGCACGGCCTTCCTCAAGGTGAACTACCGCCGGGTCACGCCACTCGACGTCGAGCTGCGCTTCGAGGCGTCACGCGACTCGATCGACGGTCGCAAGCGGTGGGGCTCGGCCCGCCTGTTCGACGCGGCCGGGCAGCTGCTGTCCGACGCCGAGGCGCTCTTCCTGCAGCTGCTGCCCGGCCAGGCCTGATCGGTCAGAGCGTGACCGAGCCCCCGCAGGAGCGGGTGCCGAAGGTTGCGGCGGCGCGGATGGTGTCGGCCCCGACGCGGTTGGGGATCGACCGGCGCAGCTCGAACGAACCGCTGGGCGCGACCGTGGTCGCCGTCCCGGCGAGCACGCTGACCCCGTTGTCGGTGATCCGGATGGCCCAGGCCTGGCCGGCGCGGTTGGTGTCCACTTCGTACTCGACCTCGATGCGGCCGTCGTCGTGCTTGGCCTTGAGCTCGAACACGCCACCCCCGGAGCAGCTGCCGGTGCTGCGGACGGCGTCGCCGCCGCCCTTGGCCGACGCGGGACCGGCCAGCACGAGCGGGGCGGTCAGCGCGGCAGCGGCGATGGCGGTGGTGATCGAGCGGGAGAGAACGGTCTTCATGGTGGGCTCCTGACTGGGAGTGATCTTGACGCCCTGAACCGTCCGGCCTGCGCGGTCGTATCCACCATTGGCCGATGGGAGTAGTACCGCCTCTGGCCGGGTAGTAGTCCGATCGGTCAATGGCGGGTGCGACCAGGGATGCGCGAGAAAGGTGTCACCACTTTCGACGCAACCGATCAGCACTTGGAGCGCAGCATGAAACGCTTGTTACTCATCTCAGCCGGTGTCCTCGCCGCCGGTGGTGTGGCCGCGGCCCCCGCCGTCGCCGGCCTGACCCACAACCCGTCCTTCAGCCACCAGATCCCGATCCGGGTGCCGACGCAGGTGCAGCTGCCCCAGCTGGCCGACGATCACGGCACCGACGTCACCTCACCCACGTCGACGAGCCGGCCCGTCCGCTCCCCCGAGCCGGGCGACGACCGCGGTGGCGACACCCGCCATGCCGAACCGGGCGACGACCGCGGCAGCTCGGCGCACGAGTCCGAGCCCGGCGACGACCGCGGCGGGAACAGCGGGCCCGGCGGCTCCGGCCGCGGCGGCTCGGGCCGCGACGACAATGGTGGACATGGCGGTTCTGATGGCTGAGCGCTCGGAGTGACCGAGCCGTTCGTCGTCGTGGCCCCGGGGCCGCCCGCGACCGTCGACCAACCGGTGCGCATGCGCCGGGTGGTCGTGCCGATCGCGGCGGCCGCGGTGGTCATCGCGGTGATCGTGGGCGTCGCCGGATCGCTCGTCAGCCGGCGCATCGCCGAGCAACAGGCCGTTCACGACGTCGCGCAGCTCACCGACGTCCTGGCCGAATCGGTCGTCCAGCCGGCGCTGACCGACGCCATGCCGAGCGACCCGGCGGTCACTCGCACCGTGCTCGATCCGCTCGTCCGGTCCCGGGTCCTGAACGCGACGCTGATCCGGGTCAAGGTGTGGACGCCGGCCGGAGCGGTGCTGTACTCCGACGAACGGCAACTGGTCGGACTGACCTTCCCGCTCGAGGACGAGGCCCGCGCCGCGTTCAGCCAGCCGCGGCTCGAGGCCGATGTCAGCGACCTGCGCCGTCCGGAGAACCAGTTCGAACGCAACCGGGGCAAGCTGCTCGAGGTGTACCGGCCGGTGTGGACCCCGAACGGTCAGCCGCTGCTGTTCGAGACGTACTTCCGCTACGACAGCGTCACCGACCGCAGCCACGAGCTGTGGCGTGGCTTCGCCGGCGTCATGCTCAGCAGCCTGGCCGCGCTGCTGCTGCTGCTCACCCCGCTCGTCTGGGCCTTGCTCGTCCGCGCCCGGCGCGCCCGCCAGCAGCGCGAGCTGCTGATGCGCCACGCGCTCGACGCCTCGGCCGACGAGCGGCGCCGCATCGCCGCCACCCTGCACGACGGCGTGGTCCAACAGCTCGCGGCCGCGTCGTTCACCGCGGCCGGGCAGGCGGATCAGGCCGCGACGGCCGGACAGCCTCAGCTCGCCGCCGGGCTGCAGACGGTCGCCGGCACCGTGCGCGACAGCATCGCCGGGTTGCGCTCATTGCTCGTCGACATCTATCCGCCGAGCCTGCACACGTCCGGGCTGGCCGTCGCCCTGCGCGACCTGGCCCGGGCGACCACGGCCACCGGGACCGAGTTGGCCATCGAGCTGGACGAAGCCGTGGCCGACGCGCTGCCCGAGCCGGTGCAGGAGACGATCTTCCGGGTGACCCAGGAGGCGCTGCGTAACGTCGTCCGGCACTCGGGTGCGTCCCGGGTGACGATCCGGCTGGCGGCGCTCGACGCCGGCCGGGCGCTGCTCGAGGTGATCGACGACGGGCGCGGCTTCGACGCCGCGCGCGGCCTTCGGTCGCGACGAGGGCCACTTCGGCCTGCAGCTAATGGCCGACGCCGCGCGCCGCGCCGGAGCCGGGCTCACCTTCGACACACCAGCCGGCGGGGGCACCACGCTGCAGTTGGCGGTGCCGCGCCGATGATCCGGGTGCTTGTCGTCGACGATCATCGCCTCGTGCGAGCCGGTCTGATCACGCTGCTCGATGCGGCGAGCGACATCGCGGTCGTCGGCGAGGCGGCCGACGGCGCCGCGGGCGTCGAGGTCGCCCGGACGGCCGAGCCCGACGTCGTCCTGATGGATCTGTCCATGCCGGTGCTCGACGGCGTCGGCGCGACCCGCAAGCTGCTGGCCGAGCGGCCGGACACGAAGGTGCTGGCGCTGACCTCGTTCTCCGACCGGCAGCGGGTCGCCGACGTCATCGCCGCCGGCGCCACCGGCTACCTGCTCAAGGACTGCGCGCCGGACGAGTTGCTGTCGGCGGTGCGGTCGGCGGCGGCCGGCCACTCGCCGTTCGACCCGCGAGTGGCCGGCGCCCTGCTGCCCGGCCGTACCCCGTCCCCGGCGCAGGAACTCAGCACCCGCGAGGTCGAGGTGCTGCGCCTCGCCGCACAGGGCCTGGCCAACAAGCAGATCGCCCGCAAGCTCGGGATCAGCGAAAGCACGGTCAAGGTGCATCTGGGCAGCGTGTTCCGGCGCATCGGCGTCGCCGACCGCACGTCGGCCGCGCTGTGGGCCCGGGAGAACCTGCCCGACGAGAGCTGACCGATTCAGTTGTGGAACAGCGACTGCGTCGCGCTGTTGCTCGTGTCGTAGTCGGGCTGCAGGCCGCCGGTCACCGTGAGCACCGCGGCCGCGGGGAGCCCGGTGCCAGTGACGCGCACGTCGACGTCGACGGTCCAGCTCTCGCCGACCCCCAGCTCGGGCAGGGTCACCCGGGCGATGGTCTCGGTGAGCATGTCCGGCTTCGTCCCGACGGGCACGTTGGAGGTGGCAGTGACCTTGGCGCCGTGCAGCTCGACGAGCAGCAGCGCACCGGTGCTCGCCTTGGGGCCGGCGTTGTGCACCGTCACGTGGATTGCCCCGGTGCCACCATGCGCCAGAATCGTCGTCCCGGCCGTGACGCTGAGGTCGGCCGAGTCGTCGGGGAAGCGCGTCCGTCCCGCGACCTGCGCGAACCGTCCGCCCTCAATGCGGTAGCCGCGCAGCTGCGACGGTGGCGGGTCCGCCGGATTGGGCGCCTGGCCGTAGGTCCAGCGCACGTCGACCGTCCCGCCGGTGCCCGGCCGCACGCCGGCCGGCAGTCCGAAGAGGGCGCGGCGGTCGCTCCGGCTAAACGGGATGGGCGCGATCACGTCACCGATGACCTGAACCCGACCGCCGCTCCGGCCGGCGAGCGCGAGCACCCGGAAGGCCGCGGGCTGGTGCGGCGCGCAGATGAGCAGCACCGTGGCGTCAGCGATCCCGTCACCGTTCACGTCCTCGATCGCCGGGGCGCCGAGCAGTTGATATCCGCCGCGCAGGTAGCCGGTGCCGGGTGGGATGTCGGCGGTGCCGTTGCGGAAGCGGGCCGTTCCGGCGGCGCAGCCCCATCGGCCGATGCCAGCCCGGAATCCGTACCACGCCGGGATCGGAATCGTTGCGTTCTCCACGTCCTGGACGGTGAGGGCGCGGGCGTCGGCCGGTGCCGGTACGACCGGCGAGGGCGAGCCGGCCGACGGCGGCGCGGGCGTCGACGGCGGCACGACCGGCTTCGAGTGTCCAGGCGGCGCGGGCCGGTGATGGTGATCGGCGACGAGCACTGTCGTCACGACGCCGCCCACGGCCAGCACGACGACGGCGGCCGCTGCGAGCAGAGGCATCGACCACCGGGCGGCGCGCTGGCGTCCGGTGAGCCCGACGACGGCCGGGCGGCCGGCGCGGGCGTTCGCGAGCAGGCGATCGGCCAGGTCGGGCGCGGGCTGGGTGACCGCGGCGACGTCGTCGAGCGCGGCGCGGACGAGGCGATCGAAGTCGCCGGTCTCGGTCTGCGGGCTCATCGCGCGCTCCCTTCAGCAGTGGCGCTCGGCAGGTAGGCCGAGCGCATGGCGGCGATCCCGCGGCTGACGAGACTGCGGACCGAGACCGGGCGGCAGCCGAGCAGGTCGGCGACGTCGGCGTCGGTCAGATCGTGGAAGTAGCGCAGGACGACGGCCGCGCGTTGCCGTTCGGGCAGATCACCGAGCAGCTGCCACACCGTCCTCGACACCGCGACCGTCTCGCTGAGGTCGCTGCCGTCCCACGCGTCCGGCACCTCCCACATCGACTCGCCGCGGGCGGCGGGCGCGCGGCGGCCGCTGACGAACCGGTTGAGCAATGCGCGCCGAACGTAGGCGAGCGGACGCTCTGCGGCGGCAACCGACGCCCACTTCGGATACAGGTGGGTCAGGGTGTCCTGCAGCAGTTCCTCGGCCGTGTAGCGGTTGCCGGTCAGCAGGTACGCGGTGCGATACAGCGAGCTGGACTGCTCGCGTACGAACCGCTCGAACGCGACGTCGTCAGCCATGGCGGGCTCTCATGCCATACCGACGCTGCGCACCGCGCAATCGTGGCAGCTAGTGGAGAAACCGGATTACATCGCTCGGATCTTCAGGTAGCGGCGGATGTCCGGGATCGAGACGACCAGCATGACGAGCCCGATCAGGACGACCAGTCCGGCCAGGATCACTGCGATGATGCCGACGATCTCCATGTGGTGACTCCTCGGTCGATGGCGCCGACGGCGCAGACAGCCGCCGAGCGGCCGTCATCGGTCATCGGTCATCGTCCTCAGATACCGAGGGAAGTCCAGCCGACTCCGGCAATCCCGGAATCGGTGAATCGAGTCAACCCTTGTGATCGCGGATCGGGCGGCTGTAACCACCCGATCCGCGATCAGTTGCCGGCCGATCAGTACCAATGCCGCCGGCCGCCGACCATGCGGCCCGCGCCTGCAGCCAGCTCGAGGATCACGCCAACGACGATCAGCACGATGCCGAGGGTCCACAGGATCGCGATCTTGGCCAGGAAGCCCACTAGTAGGAGTACGAGTCCCAAGACGATCATGACGACCACCTTCCGTTTCGCTGCACCAGTGGCAGCTCACAAGGGCCGTACCCGCAGCTAACTTCGACATAACGCGACCGCGTCAGGACGCCGCGCCCGGAACCAGCCCGAGTTGGCGGAACACGTCGAGCTGATCGAGCTGCCCCCACCGCTCGACGATTCGGCCGTCCTCGATCCGGAAGATGTTGATGCCGCGGAGGGTGATGGTCTTGCCGGTGCCGGCGACGCCGAGCAGCTCGCCGCGGTGCGTACCGCGCGCGGTGAATCGTTCGACGACGGTGTCGCCCTCGGCCACGAGTTGCTCGACCTCGCTGCGCCAGTCCGGTAGGGCCTGCCGATAGACCGATGCGGCCATCCGCATCCCTTCGGGCCCGCTGGGCGCACCCGGGAACGGCGGATCGTGATTGACGAACGCGGGGTCGAGGTAGCGCTCGATCGCAGTCAGGTCGCCCTGGCTGAACAGGGCCTGGATGAAGTCGTCGACGAGGTTCTTGTTGCGGTCAGTGACCGTTTCGGTGGAAGTCATGGCGAAAGCGTGCGCTGGGCGCGGACACGCGGCCATCCCAGGATTGTGGGATTTCTCGGTGGCCGCGCCGGGTGAATACTTCGACCATGCCGAACGCGGCGGTCGTAATGCGGTCCGAGCGAGACGTCGTCCGGCTCTGCCACAGCGGCCTGGACGTCGCCGGCGCGCGCCAGCAGCTGTTGCGGGCACTCCGCCGCGTCGTCCCCTTCGACGCCGCCTTCGTCGCGACGGCGGACCCGGAGACGCTGCTGTTCACCGGCGGCTGGTCGGATGCGCCGCTCGACACCGTCGCGGCGCAGTTCATGGAAAACGAGTTCGGCCAACCCGACGTGAACAAGTTCGCCGCATTGGCGACCGGTAGCCGGCACGTCGGGTCCTTGGACCTCGCCACCCGTAGCGACCGGGCGGCGAGCGAGCGCTATCGGCAGATCATGAATCCGCTCGGGCTGGGCGACGAGCTGCGCGCCGCCCTCGTCGCGGATGGGTACTGCTGGGGCTATTTGTGCCTGCACCGCGAATCCCGCGCGCCCGGCTTCTCGTCCGCGGACGGCGGCGCCCTCGCCCGGCTGGCCCCGCACATTGCGCAGGCCTTCCGCAAAGCCGTCCTGCTCCATCCGTCGATGAGCAGCGCGACGGTGCGTTCCGGCGTCGTCATTCTGGCCGACGACCTCAGCGTTGTGTCCATGACGAGCGAGGCCGAGCACCTGCTCTCGTTGCTCGCTGATGACGCGGGCCTGCTGCCCCTGCCGACACCCGTCCACGCGGTCGCCCGCGCGCTCGACGGGATCACCACCGGAACCGGCTTCCTCGACCGGTTGCCGTACGTCCGGGTCCCGACGGCGTCGGGCGTCTGGCTCAACGTGTACGCATCGCGGCTGGGCGGGACGTCGGGCGGCGCGGGGCAGACTGCCGTGGTCATCGAACCGGTCTCGGCGCGCGCCGCGGTGCCGCTCATGCTCGCCGCGTACGGATTGAGCCAACGGGAGGGCGACGTGGCTCGGCTGGTGCTGCGCGGGCAGGCAACGGCGGCCATCGCGGACGCGCTGCACATCTCGCAGCACACCGTCCAGGACCACCTCAAGTCGGTCTTCGACAAGACCGGCGTGCGCAGCCGCCGCGATCTCGTCGGACGCCTGCTCAGCCCGCCACCGAACTGAACCCGGTCAGGCGGTGACGGTCACGACCAACGTGAACGTCCTCTGGTCGGGTCGGCAGGCCAGGGCCTCGCCGCACGATGTTCGGGTCGCGGTGATCGTCGCCCGGCCGCTGCCGACCACTGAGTACTCGTGCACGGCCGTGCCGCAGCCGCCGCCGGGAATGCAGTCGGGGTCGGGCGTGACCGCGGTCGATCCCACCGATTGGACGGCGGGATTCGCAGCCAGCTCGCCGAAGCGCCAATAGGTGCTGCCGAGCACGACCCGCAGCCGGTTTCCGACGTGCAGCGAAACGGTCTTCCGCAGCGACGGCTTGTCCGTCACGGTGATCACCCCGGCACTCGAGCTGACCGGCGGGGCCGGAGTGCTGACTGGCGGCGAGCCCGACAGCGATGTCGAGGGCGATGCCGGCAGTGACGTCGGCCGCGAGGACACCGGCGGCGGCGGCACCGGCGGTGAGCTCTTCGAGTTCGACGTCGACGTGCACCCCGCCACCGCGGCGGCGCTGACCGCGGCCATGACGACCGCGGTCAGCCACCTTCGTGCGCCGGATGACGTCACTCGCATGTCACCCATCGTGCTCTCCGGTGCAGCGCTCACTCCATGTGGGGCGATCCCGCCTTGCCCACGTGGATCGTCGCCATCGCCCCCGGGGCCGAGCAATTGTGGATGTCGCTCGTCGACGACGCGATCACCACGTCGGCGCTGGTCCCGAGCACGGTTGGCACGATCAGGTGCAGCCCGTTGACGGTCAGTTGCTCGTCCCCGTTCGGCCCGGGCGTGAGGATCTGCTCGTTGACGAGCAACTTCGCGCCCGGGTAGCCGGGAATCGCCACGACCAGGTTGACCTGCCCGGTGATGGTGATCGTCTTCCCGCCCACGCTCAGCGTCGCGATCGTCGTCGAGCCGGATGCCGATCCGCAGCTGCTCGTCGACGTCGTCGTCAACCCGACGACGTTGATGACGGGCACGCCCAGGATGCCGGTCGACAACTTCGCCGTCGCCAGCGACGCGGTGGCCGTGGACGAGTGCGGCGTGATCGACGTGGTCACGTTGGCGCACAAGCTCCTCACCACCAGCACCCCGGCGTTCAGGTTGAGCTTGCACGGCGTGCTCGTCGTCGACGCCAACGAGTTGGCGACCGACCCGGTGTCCGGGACCGGCCCGACGTGCACCGGCCCCACCGGTGTCACGATCCCGACCGACGCACCGTACGCGCGGCCGGTCATGTACGTGATCTTGAGCGTGCCGGTCGTATCGGTGCAGGCCCCGCCCACGTCGCAGATATGCGTCTTGACCGTGAAGGTGAACGGCCCGGTCGCGGCGTAGGTGTGGGTACCCGACACGGTGAACGTCGGACCGCCGCCGATCACGCCGGCCGTCGTCGTCCCGTCGCCCCAGTCGATCGTCGCCGAGTAGTCCGACACCGTTCCGTTGGGGTCGGCATCGGTGAAGGTGGCGACGGTCGCGCTGACCGGGTTCGACACGTTGAAGCTCAGGCCGGTCCCGGTCAGGGGCGCGTCGGCGACCGCGAAGGACGCGTGCCCAGTGGTTGACGCGCCGCCCACATCGCTGATCGCGATCGACACCGAATACGGACCCTCTTCGAGATAGGTGTGCGTACCCGAGACGGTGAACGTGGGGCCGCCGCCGATGATGCCAGGCGTGGTCGTGCCGTCACCCCAGTCGATGGTGGCCGAGTAGTCCGACACAGTCCCGTTCGGATCGGCATCGGTGAACGTCCCAACCTGGCCCGTCCACGGCGCGCCCTCGACCGCGGCCAGGTGCGCCGTCGCGCCCGCCGTCAGTGGCGCGTCGGCCACGTTCACCGTCACGTTCACGCTGGCGGTGTTGGTGGGGTCGTCGGTGATGTCGGCGACGCTCACCTTGGCGGCGTACGTGCCCTCCTCCAGATAGAGGTGGGTGCCGCCGACCGTCCACGGCCCGTGCAGGGGGCCGGTGATCGTGCCGGCGGACGTTGTGCCGTCACCCCAGTCGACGGTGGCCGCGTACTCCTTCGCCTTGCCGTCGGGGTCGGGGTCGGTCAGCGTCGCCAGCTGGATCGTCGAGCTGCCCTCGGTCCCCGTCGCGGCCAGCGGGGTAAGCGAGATCGGCTGGTCCTTCGGCGTCGTCGACGCGCAGGGGCTGGTCGACACCGACGGCCGGGCCACTGTGACCTCGTTCTGCAGCGTGAGCGAGCCGCAGTTCTTCGCCGTCTTCAGCGGCTGGTTCGGCACCGTCGCCGAGATCACGATGGTGGCGGTCTGGTGCACCGGCAGGTTGTCGTAGCTGACGCTGACGCTGCCACCGCCGGGCGACCAGGCGGCCGAGCTCGACCCGGGATCGCTCACGTTCGACACGGTGTAGCCGGCGGGCAAGGTGTCGCTGAAGACGAGGTTCGTCGCCGGGCCGGTGTCGCTCGAGTTGTTGATCGTCACGGTGTAGTTGACCGTCGAGCCGACGGTCGGCGTGGGGTTGTCCACGGTCTTGGTCATCGTCACCGCCGGTGGCGTCACCGAGCCGTTCTTCAGGCTTTCGACGCAGCCGTGGACGGCGTTGCTCCATTGCAGTTCGACGGTGTATCCACGGCTGTTCAGGTACGCGTTCGCGCCGTTCGAGTTGACGTAGCCGTTCCGCGCGTTGCACAAGTCGCTGATCTCGGCCGACGCGCCGCCGACGGCCTGCCAGGCGTTGCCGTTGGGGTCGGTCACCGACTCGAACAGCTCGTGGCTGAAGATCTCGATGCCCGAGTCGGCGTCCTGGTCGTCGTTGGGCGATGGATTCGGCGCCCGGTTGTAGCACGAGCTGGGCAGGTAGGCGTGCGGCGGCGTGGTGAACTGGTGATAGGCGCAGAAGTTGCCCATGACCGCCGTGGTGCCGGGCGTGCAGAAGTTGTGAGCCGCGCCGTCGCATTCCTCGATGCCCGCCGCCGTCCACACGACGAACAGGTCGTTCAAACCGGTCGGCCAGCCCTTCGCCGCCGTGACGGCGTTGACCTTCGCGTTGATGTCACTCTCGAGCAGCGGGTTGGTCGATGTACCCGGCTTCGGGTACGCCCCGGTGTCGACGGTCGAGCCACCGAGCGTCACCGCATTCTGCGGCGTCCCGTTCGAGCCCGGATACTGCGTGTTGATGCGGTAGTAGTCGTTCCCGCCGACGTCCTGCGAGAACTGGTTGATCAGATTCTCGTACCGGGTGTCACTGGTCGCGAGATTGTCCGGCTCGAAATGATTACCGTCCGGCAACCAGAAGATGTTGTAAATGACCGGATTCTTCATGATCGGACCCGTCGGTGTGCCGCCGGGCGATCCGGCCGGGGGGTTCTGCAGGTCAGATGCGGGATTTGGCGTGAATGTCGCATTGCCCTGCGAGGCGCTCGGCGTGCTGTGCCGCGGGATGACGGCGAAGTGGGCCTTGCCGTTCGACGCCCCTTCCAGTCGCGGCGGGTTCCAGGGCTTGGCCGTCGCATGGGCGGCGGGCGTCGGCGCCGGCGCCGGCGCCGGCCCGGCCGTAGCCGGCGCAGTGATGGCCGTGCCGAACATCGCTACTGCCGCAGCCGCTACCGCAACGGAAATTGTTCTTCTAGCCACCATGACACCGCTCCCCCGAACGCCCAATGCAGTTGTGAGGGGCAATTACAGCGACAGGGTGTCCCGGTCAGCAAGGGTGCTGGCACGCCTTCGACGCCATTGCGCCGGAACTTCACAAATTGCTCACGCGAAGTCAGCTAGCGGCGCAATTTTCAGTTCAGTTCGGACGGGTCATTGCCGAATTGACCCGCTCGCGGTTGGCTTTATGCGCGGCTAGGCCCGCAGGACGGTCCCGCGGTTCTCGGCCGCACAAGGGGGAACGGATCATGCCCGGAAAGAAATTCAGCATCCGACTCGGCGCCGTTGTAGCGCTGGCCGCCGGAGTCACCGTCGCCGGCATCGCACTACCGGCCCCGTCTGGCGCGACGACCCGCGCCAATAGCTCGGCCAGCGGTGCCGCGGTCGGCGGTGCGCACCGAGCGCTGCCGGCAACACCCGTCACCGACCACAGCTTCCTGGCGGGGTGGTACAGCCCCACGCCGGACGGCCTGGCCAGCGCGAGCGCGAAGTTCACCGTCCCGACGGCCACCTGTCCGTCGACCAACTTGATGGACTTCGGCTGGGGCGTCTACGCCGTGCCCACTGCGGGCGACTTGAACGACACGTCTCAGGCCGACGTGCAGGTCGTCTGCGAGGGCGGGCCACCGCTCTACTACCTGTCGGCCTTCACGCCTGGATACAACGACATCGAGGTCGCCTATCCGGGCGACGTCGTGGTCACCACGCTCGTCGAGGACGGGACCACCACCACTTCGACGGTGCATGACCTGACTACGGACGTGACGGCCACCTCATCCGCCCCCACCCCGTTCGACACCGCCGAACTCACCGGAAGCTACAACTACTCCTACGTGGGCTCGATCTACGGCAGCACGGGCGAGATCCCCGCGTTCGGACGGGTGAACCTGAACAAGGACAGCGTGAACGGTTCGCCGCTCGGGGACACCGCGACGCAACGGTTGAGAATGTTCGACGGCACCCACGTCCAGGCGACGGCCTCCAACCTGAACCACGCCGGCGACGGCTTCGGCGTCCTCTTCCACCGCTCGATCTAGCCGGCACAACGCAAGCACAGCGGTCCACTGGGGCGGGCAAAGGCCCGTCCCAGTGGACTGCCTGCTTGAGTAGGGCCTACGGGAGCAGGGCGTCAACGAGAGATTCCCCGACGAACTGGCCGTAGCGGTCTGGCGGCCACCCTCGGGTGACGACGAGCAGGCGGTAGAGGTCGGGTGAGCTGTAGGTCCACATGATGTCGGCGGCCTGCTCGACCGTGCAGCCGGCTCGCAGCCGCGTCTTGCCGGCGAGCGTCTGGGCGACCTGGGCCATCCTGGTCAGCCGCGCGCTCTCCAGGTCGGCTTGCAACTCGGCCAACGCCGGATCGGACTCGGCGGCGGTGGACAGCAGCAACATGAGCGGCGCTATCCGCGGGGCAACCTCGGTGGTGAGCGTGCCGAGGCCGCGCAGCAGTTGCGCGGGGTCGGACTCGGCCGCCTGCATCGCGTCGGATCGCTGCTCGGCCGGGACCGGACCGGCACCGGTCAGGGCGTCCTCGCACATCGCCCGCAGCAGCCCGGCCTTGCCACCGAAGGACTTGTAGATCGTGTCGACCGATGCATCGGCGTCGGCCGCGATGGAGGCGACGGTCGTGGCGGTGTACCCGTCGTGCAGGAATCGTCGCCGTGCTGCCTCGATGATTGCCTGGCGGGTACGAAGTGCCTGTTCGCGTCGACGGGTGGCGTCGTAGCGGCGGGGCTTGACAGACGCCATTCATTAGCTCCATAGTCATGGAACGAATCCAGTGTACTGGATTAGATTAGATCGTCCGCCGGACAGCCGCAACCTCGTCGCTCCCGTCGGATGGTCCGGTGATCGGAGCATCATGACCCAGCCCGGCAGCAGCCCTGACCCGATTGTCGTGGTCGAACGGTTGCGTGATGCGAGCAACGCGCACGACGTCGATGGGATCGTTGCCTGCTTCGCGGATGACTACCGCAACGAGACGCCGGTGCACCCGGCGCGCGGGTTCGCGGGCAATGAGCAGGTGCGCCGCAACTGGACGCAGATCCTGGCCGCGATCCCCGACGTCTCGACCGAGATCGTCGCTTCCGCGGTCTCCGGAGACACGGTATGGAGCGAATGGGAGCACCGGGGCACTCGCCCGGACGGATCGGCGCACCTCATGCGCGGCGTCATCGTCTTCAGCGTGCGCGACGGGGTGATCGCTCGGGCGCGGTTCTTCCTCGAGCCGGTCGACGAGACCGCCGGCGACGTCGACACCGCGGTCCGGCGCCAGATCAACCCGGGCGCCTGACCCGACCCCGGTTGGGGTCATCCGACCCCCAGCCCTTGCCCACCCCCAGAGAGAGCCGTCATGACTCACGCGCGTTTACGAACCACCACCGTCGCCGGCCTGGCCGGCTGCCTGCTTCTCGCCGCCTGCAGCAGCACCACACCGAAGGCGGGGAGCACGTCGGCGGCTCAGGTCCAGAGCGGCGCCGCCACCACCTCGGCCGGCGCGCCGGCGAGCGCCGTTGATCACTCGACCACCGCCGCCGCGTCCGCGGTCCACCCAAGTGCCGCCTGCTCACTCGTCACCGAAGCCGACGTCACCAGCTCGGTGGCCAGCGATCCGGGGAAGGGCACCGCCGCGACCAGCAATGTCGGCGCGACAGGCTGCACGTACGGCAGCTACCCCGAGCAGGTCCTCACCGTCAACGTCCTCGATTCCCAGGGCCGGGCCGCCTACGACCATGCTCGCCACGATCCCCGCCTGGCCAGCACTGGTGGGCTCGGCGTAGTCAACGTGGCCGGCGTCGGCGATCAGGCCTTCGAGCTGCGCGGGCCCCACACCGACGCCATCTACTTCACGAAAGGGGATGCACTGATCGTCATCGGATTCAGCGCGCCGACGGCACCGACCAAGGGGGCAGCGCTCGTCCTGGCCAAGGTCGCCGCCAGCCGGCTCTGACTGCACGAGGCAAGCGACATTCAGGGCTTGGGCTTGATGGTGCAAACCGCGGTGGCGTCGCCCGCCCGGTGCCCGCATCACAGACCGCAGCCACGACCACCCGCGTCAACGGTGCCACGCTCGATGTCACCGCGTCGCACCGTCGGAGCCATCGTCCTGTTGATCACTTAGGAATTCGAGCATGGAGCCGCCTGAAGACCTTCGGTTGATGGGTGACAGATCTACTTCGGTAGAGCTGTGACACTCGTTTTCAGAGTAGGACGGCGACCGCCGGGGATCGACGCTCGCTTCTTGCGGACTTCTCCTTGGTGCTGGCGTTGTTGGGTGCGTAGCAGCTGATCGCCGTCATAGAACTGCAGGACGTGGTCGGTTACCCAGACGTCGATGTTGCGGCGGGCGGCTGCTTGGCCGAGGCAGACCTGTTGCCAGTTGACGCTGACGACTCCGACCGGTGATGCGCGGCGGGCGATCCAGTAGCCGTCGCCGCGATCGCCGGGCGGGCGTGGCGGGCCGTCGGTGGGGGTTCGGATGGCGGTGACCTCGGCGTGCTGTTCGCGCAAGAACCGTTGCGCCGGGGTGGCCATGTCCAACGCCTGGTGCGGGCGCTCGGTGTTGTAGTGCTCGACCCACTCGTCGAGCTCGGCTTGCGCGGCCGCGAGACTGGCGAAGACGCGGTCGGTGCGGAACTCCGTGCGGATCGCCCGGTGGAAGCGTTCGATCTTGCCGGTCGTCGTCGGCGAGCGGGGCTGGGTATGCAGATGCCGGATCCCGTTCTCCCGACAGATCCGGTCGAAGAGCACCTCAGCCGGTGGGGTGTTGAACCGGCCGGTGAACACCTTGCCGTTGTCGGTCAGGACCTGCTCGGGAACCCCGTAGGTGCGCAGGGCTTTGGCCAGTCCGTCACACACCTTCTGTGACGTCTCGCGCGTCATCAGATGTGCGCTGACACAGAACCTCGAGTGGTCATCGACTCCCGACAGCACCTTGGCCCGAGTGCCGTCGGCGAGCAGGAACCCACCGACGACGTCCATCTGCCACAACTCCATCGCCGCGCCGCGTTCCCACCGTTTCCACTTGCGATCACGCGGCCGCCGCGCGCCCGGGTCGATCAGGTTCAACCGGACCAGCGCCCGATAGGCCCCCGACTCCGACACCGGGAACCCAGCCCGCTTGGCCAGCTCAAAACTCAACCGCCGCGGACCCCACGACGGATGCGCCAGCCGCAACTCCACCAACGCGACCTCAACCGCCGCCGGCATCTGATGCGGACACGAACGCGGACGATGCGAACCGTCCCCAAGACCTCCCAGCCCGCCGGCCTCGTACTTGGCCAGCCACGCATGCACGGTCTTACGCGTCACCCCGAACCGGGCCGCCACGCTCGTCACTGTCTCGCCGTCGGCGATCACCGCCCGCACGGCCTCATACCGCTGCTCAGCCACAGACAACTCCCTCATGAACGGGAGTGTCACCAATCAACCGAAGTAGCTGTAACCCATCAGCCGAAACACTGTCACCAATCAACCGAAGGCCGAATGGCCAGCATCAGCCGAAGTAATACAGAGCATGGAGCCGCCTCGGGGAATCGAACCCCGGACAACCTCATTACGAGTGAGGTGCTCTACCGACTGAGCTAAGGCGGCGTGCGGCCGAAGACGGGCTTCGGCCGCGACGGGCAAGTCTAACTGGTCGGTTCGACTCGCCCGCCGCCCCGGAAGCTATGCGGCCGGAGTGGCCGACTTGATCACCGCGAACATCGCGCCTTGTGGGTCGGCGACGTCGGCGTGCCGGCCATACGGCATGTCCATCGGTGGCCGCAGCACCGAACCACCGAGCTCCTTCACCTTGGCGACCGCTTCGTCGCAGTCGTCGACGTCGAAGTAGACGCGCCAGTGCGGCGGGACGTGCTCGGGCGCCTCGGCCGGCAGCGTGCCGATGCCACCCACGGTGTTGCCGTCGAGTTCAATCGTGACGTACTGGAATCCGCCGTCGCCCATCTCGGTGTAGGTGTAGCCGAACACCTTGGCGTAGAAATCCTTCGCGCCGTCGTAGTCGCGGCCCATGAACTCGTTCCAGGTGAGCGCGCCCGGCTCGTTGGCGACGCCGACACCGGTGTGCGTGCCCGCCTGCCAGTAGCCGAAGACCCCGCCGCCCGGCACCTGGGCGAAGGCCATCCGGCCGAACTCCATGACGTCCATGACTGGGGCCATGACGCTGCCGCCGGCCGCCTCGACCGCCTTGCTGGTGGCGTCGGCGTCCGCGGTGGCGAGATAGGTGTTCCAGACCGGCGGGTGATCCATGCCCATCATGCCGCCGATGCCGGCGACGCTGCGGCCGTCGATCGAGGCCATGCCGTAGTTGCCGGTCTCGTCCGGGCCGACGTCGATCTGCCAGCCGAACAGCGCGGCGTAGAACTCGCGCGCCGCCGGTTGGTCGGGAGTCATCAGGTCGACCCAGCAGGGCGTCCCAGGCGGCCACGGGGTGTCGCGGACAGTCACGGCGTCCTCCGTTCGATGTCGGTGGATGCGACCCTAGGCCGAACGTCTGACGACGAGCGGGCGTCGACAACCCGCCGACGGCCGAACTTCCGATGAACGCTGGCCGACGTACCCGCCGGATCGGCCCGACCGCGATCATCGATCAGGCACAGTCGGCCCGTGACCTATCGGGATCGACCCGGGCCGCTGGCCGTCGCGCACCGTGGTGGCGCCGGGCTAGCGGCCGAGAACACCCTCGAGGCGTTCACCCGCTCGTACGCGCTGGGCATCCGGTACCTCGAGACCGACGTCCGAATCACGGCCGACGGACGGCTGGTGGCGTTCCACGACGCCCGCCTGGAGCGGGTCACGGCCGGCACCGGACGACTGCGCGCCCGGACCCTCGAGCAGCTGCGTGCGCTGCCCGTCCTCGGCGGCGGGCCGGTGTTGCCGCTCGACGCCCTGATCGAGGCTTTCCCGGACGCCTGCTACACCCTCGACATCAAGGACCCGGCGGTGATCGAGCCGCTCGCCCGGTTGCTGCAGACGACGGGCGCGACGGACCGGGTGTGCGTCGCGGCGGCGCGGGGTAGCTGGCTGGCCGCCACCCGCGCGCTCGTCGGTCCGCAGCTGTGCACGGCACTGTCGTGGCGCGATCTCGCCCGGCTGGCCGCGCGCCCACGCGCCCGCTACGGCGCGGCGGCTTTTGCCCACGTCCCGCTACGGCTGGGCCGGGTGCCGGTGTTCCGCGACGATCTGGTGGCGCGGGCGCACGACGCCGGCGTGCGGATGATTGTCTGGACGGTGAACGACGCGGCCACGATGCAACGGCTGCTCGACCACGGCGTGGACGGGATCATCACCGACCGTCCGGATCTGCTGCGCGACGTGTTGATCGCGCGCGGTCAGTGGACGGTGCCGGACCCGCACGGGGCAACGCCAACCGTCCCCGAACGGCTCGGGCCCTGCCGGTGTCTCCACGACGACCTCCCCCGGACATCCTCATCCAGTTAGAGGTTGGAGCCCATGCGAAAGGTTCACTCACGCGAACTTGATCTCCGATTGCCGACCGGCGCGGGTAGTCCTAGCGTGCGCCCAGGTTGCCGCCACAGGACGGTGATTCGAACCCTGGAAGGGATCTCCAATGAAGCGGTCGGTCAAAGCCTCGGTCGTCATCGTCGCGGCGGGCGCGCTCGCCCTCGGCATGACGATTGTCGCGAACAGCGCAACCGCAGCCGGCGTGACCGTCGTGACGACGCCGAGCACCGCGGCGGCACAAGGCTGGTTCACCGAATCGGACGCCGCCCCGCCGGCCTTCGACACCTCAGCTCCGACCATCGACGGAGTCGGTCAGCTGCGCTATGACACGCCGACCGCCGCGGACAAGGTCCAGTTCTTGCACTCGCTGGCGCCGAATGGTGTCGGCTGGGGTTCGGTACAGGGCCTGTCCTACAGCGTGCGTGGCACCGGAACCGGGGCGGAGGCCGCGTACGACATGGAGGCCCTGACGACCGGGACTGGTGGGTTCACCACGCTCGTCTGGGAGCCGTACCTGAACGGAAACCCGATCAACGGCACCGGCTCATGGCAGACGTTCAGCAACCTCGAAGGCCCGGGCAGCGTGTGGTGGAGTTCGCACATTCCCGACCCCAACGCGGGCAGCCAGGCCTCACCGCAGCCGCTGTCGTTCTTCAAGAGTCTCTACCCCAACGCGACGATCATCGACTACGGCGCCGCTCAGGGCAGTTCCAATGCAGGTAGCACGACGTACGTCGACGACGTGGCGTTCAACGGCGTGACGACGAACTTCGAGCCGGACGTGAACAGCAGCTGTGTCGCCAGCGGCGTGCACATCCAGGCGCCAAAGGCCCTCGTCGTGGGCGTGGCGAACCCGGCGACCTCGCCGTGCGCCAACGACTCGAACGCTGTGGCGTCGGCCAAACTCACGATCATCCCTGGTCCGCTTGGCCTGGGTCTGAGGGTTGGCGCGATCACGACGTCGACCGGGTACGTCTCGGGGTCGGGCGTCGCCAGTGCGGGTGCGTCGTCCACCATCGCGTCGGTGACGCTCATCGCGCTCGGCCTGAAGGTCACGATCAAGGGCCTGCATGCTCAGTCGTCAGCGACGACCGTCGGTTGCGGTACGCCGACCTTCACCGGGTCGTCGTCCGTCGCAAGCGTGAGCATCAACGGCGTGAAGCGGGTCATCGGCAGCAGCCCCGCGACGATCCCGCTCGGCCTGAACATGTTCCTGGTCTTCAACCAGCATGAGGTCGTCGGTGACACGATCACCCAGCGGGCGGTGCTGCTCACCGGCGCCGGCGGCAAGTACCGGACGGCGATCGCTGAAGCGATTTCGGGAGTGTCCTGCTGATTGACGGCTAGGCGTTGTGGCCGGTGTCCCTGCGGATGCCGGCCACAACCGTCCTCGCGACCGTCCGCCACTCATCTGGGCTGCTGGATGACCTCATCTCGGGTCTCATACGCCTTGCGGCTGGCGCAGACGGACGCGAGCGCGCAGGCGTGGCGGCGGCCGTCGGCCGCCATCCGCACGACGACGTTCTCGCCCGGCACGTCGTGCCCGACGACCCGGCCTTCGCCCTCGGGCGTCTCCACGTCGCTGCCGACCGCCGGGGCCTTGGCGGCATAGTCCTGATACAGCGGGTGCTCGTACTTCAGGCAGCACATCAGCCGGCCACACGCGCCGGAGATGCGCAGCGGGTTCAGCGGCAGATCCTGGTCCTTCGCCATCCGCACGCTCACCGGCTCGAAGTCGACCAGGAACGTCGAGCAGCACAGCTCGCGGCCGCAGCTGCCGATGCCGCCGGTGAGCCGGGCCTCGTCGCGCGGCGACAACTGGCGCAGCTCGACCCGTCCCTTGAGGGTGGCGCCCAGGTCACGGACCAGCGCGCGGAAGTCGACGCGATGCGGAGCGGTGAAGTACAGCGTGGTGCGGTTGGTGGCGGCGACGTGATCGACGCCGACGATCTTCATCGGGACGTCGTGCTCGCGGATCAGCTTGCGCGCCGCCACCCGAGCGGCCGCGCGCTTCTTGCGGCTGGTCTCGGC
Organism: uncultured Actinomycetota bacterium; assembly: GCA_963764485.1. Taxonomy (GTDB): domain Bacteria; phylum Actinomycetota; class Actinomycetes; order Mycobacteriales; family Jatrophihabitantaceae; genus Jatrophihabitans. The sequence goes on from CAVXSM010000001.1 coordinate 2,125,658, forward strand.
GTCGCGCTCGTCGTCCGCGCTGGCGAGCCCGGCGAGCACGGGCAGGCCCCCGACGTCGTCGCTCACCCACTGCGGCGCCCACATCACCTGGGCGAGCTCGGGGCCGTCGTCGGTGGGGTACAGGACGTGATCGCCGACCTGCGGCGTCAGCTCACCGGGGTCGGCGTAGTAGAGCCGACCCTTCGGCTGGAACACCACGGCGCACATCATGCCCACGCCGGACACGATAGGCGCTGAACCGAAAAGCATGTCGTACCGTGACAAAGCCGAGGCTCATCACTGGAGGATCTGTGCCGGTTCGTCGCGTCCTGATCTGTGCTTTGACGGCGATCGCCGCCGTTGCCGTGCTCGGCATCGGCGGGACGGCCGCCGCCGGTCCGCCGCCGATGCCCGCGTCGACCCCCGGCGGAGCGAATGCCGGAACGAACGCCCTCGTCGCCGGCGTCGGCGACTGTGAGCTCACGAACGTGACGTGCCGGCCGGGCCTGGGCGGATCGTGTTCAGGCAACACGTCCCAAGTAACCGCGCCGGCGACGATCCGGGTGCTGGTGCGGACCGGGACGACCACCACCACGATCCAGCCCGTCGACTTCGAGACCTACGTCGAGGACGTCCTGCCCAATGAATGGATCGAGAGCTGGGACGGCGACGCGCTGAAGGCCGGCGCGGTCGCGGTCAAGTCCTACGCCTGGTACTGGGTTACGCACTTCGGCGGGTACCTGAACGCCGACCCGAAACAATGCTTCGACGTGACCGACGACCCGGACTTCCAGGTCTACAAGCTGAACAGCCGACTCACCGCGCCGCGCAGCACCAAGTCGGTGCAGGCGATCTGGCCGTTCGTCGCCCGCAAGAACGGCGCCGTGATCGAGGCGCAATACCGAGGCACCCTTACCGGACAGGCCACCGAGGCGTGCGGCGCCGGCGCCAACGGCACGACGCTCAGCCAGTGGGGCAGCCAGAACTGCGTCGAGGCGAATACCGGCAACAAGTTCAACGTCATCCTCAGCCGGTACTACGGCGCGAGCCTGCAGCTCGCCACGACCCGGCAGCTGCGCACGCCGAACGACTTCACCTTCGCGCAGACGAGTACCCGCGCGACCTTCGACCCGTCCGGGCACTGGACGCTCGACGACGGGTACGGGACGACCTTCAAGTTCGGGCTGGCCGGCGACCTGCCTGTCACCACCAACAACGGGGATGGCTTCGCGCACATGACCGTGTTCCGACCGGCCAACGGCGACTGGTACGCCGCTGGTCCCACTGGCGTGCAGGCCGCGCAGACCCACTTCGGGCTCAACGGTGATGTGCCGGTGCCGGGACATTGGGCCGGGCTCGGCCATCCTTCCGTGCTCGCGGTGTTCCGGCCGTCGAGCGCCACCTGGTACGTGCTCGGTTCGGCGTCGGTCCACTACGGCTTCAAGGGCGACATCCCGGTTCCCGGCGACTACGCCGACGACGGCACGACCGACATCGCCGTGTTCCGCCCGTCAAACGCCACCTGGTACGTGCGGGGCCAGGCGTCGGTCCACTACGGCCTCAAGGGCGACATCCCCGTCCCCGGCGACTACACCGGCGACGGCACGACCGACATCGCGGTCTACCGCCCGTCGAACCAGACCTGGTACGTGCGGGGCCAGGCGTCGGTCCACTACGGGGCGGCCGGCGACATCCCGTTGACCGGCGACTACAACGGTGACGGACGGGTCGACCTCGCGGTGTACCGCCCCTCGACGCATGTCTGGTACGCCCGGGGCCAGACCTCGGTCGCGTTCGGGGCCGCCGGGGTCACGCCGGTCGGCACGGCGCCCTATCGCGGCTGACGTCGCTCAGGCCGGCAGGCGCAATGCTGCGGTCATGGCCTCGACGGCGATGCGCGGTTTGACGTTGAGTTCCAGCGCTTCGCGGCAGGCCAGGATCGCGTCGAGGCGGCGCAGCGCGCCGGGCGGGCTGATGCGCCGGGCCACGGACACGACGTCGTCGGCGAGATCGGGATGGGCCGCGGGCAGGTCGGCGCCGGCCTGGCGCAGCAGCACGTCGCGGTAGAAGGCGGCGAGGTCGACGAGGGCGCGGTCGAGGGCGTCGCGCTGGGCCCGGGTGGCGCGCGACTTCTGCCGCCGCTCGAGTTCCTTCAGCGCGCCGGCCGCGCCGCGGAACGAGGCCGCCGCCCCCTTGCCGACGCCGCCGGCGCCGAGCGCAACCTGCAGCGATTCGGTCTCGCCGGTGTCGAGTTCGGCCGACAGCGCGGCCGCCTCGGCCTCGGCCGCGCCCACGAGGTGGTCGGCGGCTTCGAGGCAGGCCCGCAGCGAGGTCAGCGACGCCGGGATGGCCAGCACCTCGGCCCGCCGGCCGCGGGCGTCGGCGTCGCGGGCGAGACGGCGCGAGCGGCCGACGTGCCCCTGCCCGGCCGCCGCCGCCCAGGCCGCGGTGCCCGGATCGATGCCGTCGCGCTCGAGGACGCCGGCCACCGCTGCGGCGGGCGGCGTGCGCAGCGGCACAAGACGGCAACGGGAGCGGATGGTCACCGACACGTCGTCGGGGTGCAGCGACGGCGCGCAGAGCAGGAAGACGGTGCGCGACGGCGGCTCCTCGACCGCCTTGAGTAGCGCGTTGGACGCCTGCTCGGTGAGCCGGTCGGCGTCCTCGATCACGACCACCTGCCAGCGCCCGAGCGCCGGTCGGCGGGCCGAGCCCTGCACCACGGCCCGCATCTCGGTGACGCTGATCGACAAGCCCTGCGGCACGACCGAGTGAACATCTGGATGCGTGCGCGCAGACACCGTGTGGCACTGGGCGCACTCGCCACAGCCGAGCTCGCCCGGCCGCTCGCACTGCAACGCGGCCGCGAACGCGCGCGCCGCCACCGAGCGTCCGGAACCGGGGGGGCCGGTGAACAGCCACGCGTGCGTCATGAGCCCAGGCGCGACCGTCAGGCCGGCGGCGAGGTCGGACGCGGCCGCGGCCGCCGACTTCAACACCTGGACGGCATCGTCCTGCCCGACCAGCTGCGTCCACACACTCACCGTCTGACCTCGCTCATGACGTGATCCTGGCGCCGGGCTCCGACGTCGCGCTGGCGAGCAGCGCCCGCAGCGCGGCCGCCAGCGGCGCGAGCGAGCCGGCCGCCAGCGGCGTCAGCAGATCGCGCTCGGTCTCGAGCAGCTCCTCGAACGCGGCGTCGACGATCTCGCGCCCACGGGCCGTGAGCGCGACCCGCACCAGTCGACCGTCCTCGCGATCGGCCGCGCGGGTGATCAGACCGCGGCCGCCCAACCCGTCCAGCCGGCTCGTCATCGTTCCGGATGTGACGTAGGTGCGCGCCGCGAGTTCGCCCGCGGTGAGCTCGAACGGCCGCCCCGAGCGGCGCAGGGCGGCAAGGACGTCGAACTCGTGCGGCCGCAGGCCGTGCCGGGCGAAGACGGCGACCCGCCGCTCGCCGAGCACGGTGGCCAGGCGATCGAGTCGGGACAGCACCTGCAACGGCTCGACGTCGAGATCGGGACGTTCGCGCTGCCATGCGGCCACGATCTCGTCGACCTCGTCTGGCATGCGCTCATGCTGCCATATCTCTCGATGTCGAGAGGTTCCGTCGTTCAGGGCAGCCGGGCGGCCAGGGCGGCCTGCACCTGCGCGGCCACGTCGTCGGTGCCGGCAGCCGCGTCGATCACGACGTAGCGCTGCGGCGCCGCGCGGGCGAGGTCGAGGAATCCCGTCCGGACCGTCTCGTGAAACGCGGCCGACGCGGCCTCGAGCCGGTCGAGCGACGAGCGGGCACCGGCTCGCTGCAGGCCGAGCGTCGTGTCGAGATCGAGCAGCACGGTGAGGTCGGGCAGCAGCCCGGCGGTGGCCCAGTCGGTGATAATCCGGGTCTCGGTCACGGTGAGCCCGCGGCCGGCCCCTTGGTACGCGAGGGTGGAATCGACGTAGCGATCGGTGAGGACGACCTGGCCGGCCGCGAGCGCGGGACGGATGACCGTGTCGACGTGGTGGGCGCGGTCGGCCGCGTAGATCAACGCCTCAGAGCGCGGCGTGACGTGACCGTCCGGGTCGAGGACCAGCCGGCGCAGCTCCTGCCCGAGTGGCGTGCCGCCGGGCTCGCGGGTCTCGAGGACGTCGTGCCCGCGGGCCCGCAGCCAGGCCGCCGCGAGGGCGATCTGGGTCGACTTGCCGACCCCCTCGCCCCCCTCGAACGCGACGAACAGCCCTGCGCTCATCGGATCGGGCGGGCCACGCCGACCAGCGAGTCGAGGCGGGCGAAGTTCGCCCGGGCCAGCGGATTGAGCACCGTGCGCGTGACCGCCATGCCGGCCAGGGCCGCGACCGTGCGGTGCGTCTGCGGGGTGAAGTGCCAGATGTGCTCGGTGGGCTTGAGCGTCCACCATCGCCGGCGCAGCAACCGCGCCGGCAGTGACGAGAAGTACGGCGTCGAGAAGAGCACCACGCCGTCGTCGGCGACGAGACCGCGCACCGCCCGCCAGAACTCGACCGGGTCGGGGACGTGCTCGATCGTGTCCCACGCGCACACGACGTCGAACGGGCCCTCGAGCGGCGCATCGGCGAGTTGGCTGGAGTGCACGGTCAGGCCCCGCTCGCGGGCGTGGTCGGCCGCGCGGGTCGACAGCTCGACCCCGGTGACGTCGTAGCCCCGGCGCCGCGCCGCGTCGAGGAACAGCCCGTACGCGCAACCGATCTCGAGCAACCGCGCGCCGGCCACCGGGCGTCCCAACTCGCGCTCGGCGAGCGCGAGGCGCCCGGCCATCCACTGCCGCTGCAGGAACATCGCCGGCGAGAAGCGGCCCTCGTCGCCGTAGACGCTGCCGTCGCCCTCGAAGTAGCTGACGTCGTCGTACATGCGCTGCAGCGCCTCGGGATTGAGCCGCGGGCTGACGAAAACCATCGTGCAGCGCGGGCAGCGGACCACACCGAACGGGTCGAGGTCGTAGATCGGACGCCCCTCGCGATGGCAGACGCAGCAGGCCACCGCCTCGGTGTCCTCACGCTGCCACTGCACGGACTGCACGCTATCGCGCGGCCACTTCACCCGGCATCGGACGGGACCGCCCCGCGGCGGTCGTCAGCAGCGTGGCGCGAGTGGCGATCAGGTGCCGCAACCGCGCGGCGACCGCGTCGGGCAGTGCCTCCGGGCGCCCCGGCGGTACCAGCACGCACCGGTCGGGGTCGGCGTCGGCCGCTTCGAGCAGCGTGGCCGCGGCCGCCTCGGTCTCGAAGTCGTCGCCTTCGGGTGCCGCGTCCGACCAGTCCCCGGCCTCGACGACGAGGGTGAGATCGGGCACCAACTGCCCGGTGCTCCACGAGTTGACGCTGCGCACCCGCTCGACGTCGGCCCCCTGACCGCCGCCGTGCACGGCGAGCGAGGTGAGGACGTAGCCCGCACACACCACCACTTCGCCGCGGTCGAGCGCGGGCCGGATCACCGCCGCGACGTGCTCGGCGCGGTCGGCGGCCGACAGCAGGGCGGCGGTCTCGGGCTCGACGTCTCCCCCACCGCGGGCCAGCTCGGCGAGCTGCAACCCGATGGGTGAGTCGGTGGGCTCGGCGGTGGCCCGGGCCCGCAAGCCGAATTCGGCCACGGCGGCGACGACCAACCGGGCGTAGGCGGCGTTCGCGATCGGATCGACGCCGTCGACACTGACGAACAGCCCGGGGTGCTCGCGCCGCCGGCCCATACCGGTGTTGATCACCCGGCGCCGAATGATGTCGCGCAGGCGGGTGCGCGAGCGGGTGGCGCGCGAGGTGGCGTAGTAGCTCACGCCGAGCGCGAGGATGCCGCCGACAAGCAGCGTCAGCCCCGGGCCGGAGAAGCGCAGCCGGGCCGTCTCGCCCACCTTGACCGAGTGCGAGCCGAGCAGGCCGGCGACCACCGGTCCGATGCCGATCGTCAGCAGCAGCATGATGCGGACGGAGGAGAGAACGAAGGCGAAGATCCGTCCGCGCAGCCGATCCTCGACCTCCTGGCCGATCAGGGTGTAGCCGATGATCCAGGCCGTGCCGGCGAACGCCCCGACGAGCGCGGCCAGCCCAGTGGCCAGGATGAAGTCGCGGATCACCGACATGACGAGCAGGGTGATTCCGGCGCTGCCGATCGCGAGACCGAACACCCGGCTGCGGGTGTAGCCGGGCAGGATCCTCGGCCCGACCAGCATGCCGCCGGCCAGCCCGGTGAAGACCGCGCCGAACATGATCCCGTAGCCGGCCGCGCCGGCCGACAGCGTGGCCACCCAGAGTTGGGCGACCCCGACGGTCAGCCCACCGGCCGCGAACGCGCCGATGATGCCGACGTACAGGCCGCGGATCAGCGCGTTGGTCCGGACGAACGCGACGCCCTCTCGCAGCAGACTGAAGATGCCCTGCTCCTGCTCGCGCGCGGCCGGCACGACCGGGATGTAGCGCCGGCTCAGGAACACCGTGGTGGCACTGACCAGGAACGTCAGCGTGTTCAGCAGCAGCGCGATCACGATCGCGGCGTTCACGGCCGAGTGCGACTGGCTCTGCGACTCGTTGATCAGCCGGTTGGCCGCCGAGAGCAGGGCGAAGATGCCGGCGGCCGGCAGCGCGGTCCCGTACACCGACATGAGCGAGATCTGATTGGCGGTCGCCAGCAGCTTCTTGGGCACGATCGCGACCCAAATGACCTGCTTGGCCGGCTGGGTGAACAGTCCGGCCGCCTCGATCAGAAACTGCGCGATGTAGAGCCAGAGCAGGTTGTAGCCGATCGCGATCGACGCGTACAGGATGCCGGCGGCCAGCTCACCGCCGACGACGAGCTTGCGCCGATCCATCTTGTCGACCAGCGCCGCCGCGACCGCGCCGAAGAGCAGATCCGGGGTCAGCCGGACGAGGATCACGCCCGAGATCGCCGCGCCCTGCGTGGCCAAGGACTGCTGATGGGTGAGCTGCTGGGCCAGCGCGGTGTTGGCCAGCAGGCCGAGCCAGTCGCCGAGGCTCGAGAACGTGATCGCAGCCCACATCCGGCGAAACACCGGGATCCGGACGAGCGCGAGCAGCGCGTTCTCGCGCCGGGGCCGGCGCGGGGCGGCGAGTTCCTCGCTCATGTCGTGGCTAGCAGGTCGTCGGCGGTGCGCCGCTCGACCTGCAGCGACACCGAGCCGATGCCGCCGAGGGTGAACTCGTCGACGCTGAGCAGCCGCTTGGTCGCGCGGTCGAGATAGACGATCGAGAGCGAGACGGCTGTGGTCGGCTGCTGCTGCACGCCGCGCAGTCCCGAGCCGCCAGTGGTGCCCTGCACCAGCAGCACGGTGTCACCGAGCCGGCGCGCGGCCCGCTTGTGGGTGTGCCCGGCCAGGATCAGCGGGGCGATCCCGGCGAGCGCGCGGGCGGCGGCCGGATCGTGGGCGAGGACCACGTCCACCTGTGTACCCACGATTGCCTGAGCGAACGTGCCCGCGGCCTCCGACACGCGGTGCTCGGCGTGGTCGTCGCCGGTGGTCTTGTCCGGGGTGAAGCGCGGGTCGGCCATGCCCGCGAAGCGGACGCCGGCGACCTCGGTCACGCCGCCCGTTGCATCGAGGACGGTCGCATTCGGTTGCTCGGCGACGGCGGCGGCGATGCCGTCCGAATCGTGGTTGCCCTTGACGAAGACGTACGGGACGCCGAGGCCGGCGACCTGGCCGGCGAACAGGTGCTCGGGCGGCGTGCCCCAGTCGACGAGATCGCCGGTGTCGACCACGGCGTCGACGTGGTACTCCTGGACCAGGGCCTTGGTGAGCGGGAAGGCCAGCGGGCTGAGGTGGATGTCGGAGATGTGCAGCAGCCGGATCGCATCGGCCGGCGGCGGCTCGGGCAGCGTGGCCACCGCGCGGTAGACGTCGGTGCCGGTGCGGATGAGCTCGGTGAGCTGGTCGCGGTAGGTGCCGATCCGCTCGGGCGCGGTCTGCAGCTCGCCGAGCAGGACCGGCGCCTTGGTGAGCAGGCCGTCCAGCTCGGGCGTGCGCCAGGCGTTCTTGCGCACGGTTGCCGCGGCGGTGGCCGCCGCGGCGGTGAGCAGGGCGGCCGCGCTCGCGGTGGCGCCGACGACGTCGCGCGGCCGGCGCAGGGTGAGCGCGGCGGTGGTGGCGGCGCCGCCGAGCGCCGCCAGGGCCGAGCGGGCGGCGAGGGCGCGACCAAGTGCGCGGGCATCCGCCGCGGCGGCCCGCTGAGCCTGGTCGAGTCGATCCCGGTCGAGTTGAGTGATGACGTCCGGGTCGACGCCGGTGGCGAGCGCGGTGACCTGCAGCGGCCCGCGGTGGCTGCGGATCGTCGCCGTGCCCAGCGGTGGGATGCGCACCCGGACGCCGCCGGCCGGCGCCAGCCCGACGGCGGCCGTGACCTCGAGTGGGCCGACGTTTCCGGTGGTGTGTCCGGCCAGCCGCAGACCCAGCGCAGCCCCCGCGGCACCGGTGAGGGCGCGGGCAAGAGTGCGTCCGACCGGCACGCGGCGAAGTCTAGGCGGCGGGAGCCGTGGAGCATGCTGAGACCAGGGCCACCGGCGGGAAAGGATCGGGCCATGGACTGGGATCCGCAGCAGTACGGCCGCTTCGCCGCCGAACGCGGCCGGCCGTTCGACGACCTGCTGGCCCGGGTCGATGCGTCCGAGCCGCGTCGCGTGGTCGACGTCGGCTGCGGGCCGGGAACGCTGACGGCCGCGCTCGCCGCGCGCTGGCCCTCGGCGGTCGTCGAGGGGATCGACTCGAGCCCGGAGATGATCGCGGCCGCCACGCCGGGGCCGCAGCTGACCTTTCGGGTGGGCGACGCCGCGGCCTGGCGGCCGGCCGCGGACACCGACGTCATCATCAGCAACGCGACGCTGCAGTGGGTGCCCGAGCACCGCGCGCTGGTCTCGCGTTGGGCCGCGGGGCTGCCGGCCGGCGGCTGGCTCGCACTGCAGGTGCCCGGCAACTTCGGCTCGTTCTCGCACACCCTGATGCGCTCGCTGGCCGCGTCGCAGCGCTGGGCGTCGTCACTGACCGGGATCCTGCGCCACGACGACGCGGTGGGCTCGCCGCAGGAGTACGCGGGGCTGCTGCTGAACGTCGGGCTGGTGGCCGACGCCTGGGAGACCACCTACGTCCACGTGCTCGCCGGCGCCGATCCGGTGCTCGAGTGGCTGCGCGGGACGGGGCTGCGGCCCGTCATGGCCGCGCTGCCGGCCGAAACGTACGCGCTGTTCGAGGCCGAGCTGGCGGCGCAACTGCGCGAGGCCTACCCGGCGACGCCGGCCGGGACGCTGTTCCCGTTCCGCCGCGTCTTCGCCGTCGGCCACCGCGCGTAGACCGGCAGGATGGGACGCGTGCAGCTGACGAACTGGGCCGGCAACATCACCTTCTCGACCGGACGGCTGCACACGCCGCGCACCGTGCCCGAGCTGCAGGAGCTGGTGGCGGGATCGCGGCGGCTCAAGGCGCTGGGCACCGGGCACTCGTTCAACCGGGTCGCCGACACCGACGGCGAGCTCGTCAGCCTGCGCGAGCTCGGCGCGACGATCGAGGTCGACCCGGCCGCCGGCACGGTCAGGGTTCCGGCCGGCGCCCGCTACGGCGAGGTCAGCACGGCGCTGCTCCAGCAGGGACGCGCGCTGCACAACCTCGGCTCGCTGCCGCACATCTCGGTGGCCGGCGCGTGCGCCACTGGCACCCACGGCTCGGGCGACGCCAACCGCTGCCTCGCCGCAGCCGCCGTCGCGATCGAGTTCGTCCGCGCCGACGGCGAGTTGATCCGACTCGACCGCACCGACGACACCTTCGGCGGCGCGGTGCTCGCGCTCGGCGCGCTGGGCGTCGCCACCCGCGTCACGCTCGCCACCGAACCGACCTACGACCTGCGGCAGGACGTCTTCCTCGACGCACCGCTGCCAACCGTCCTCGAAAATCTGGACGAGATCATGGCGTCGGGCTACAGCGTCAGCATGTTCACCGGCCTGGCCCGTCCCGACGTCATCGACAAGATCTGGGTGAAGACCCGGGGGGCCGACGCACCCGACGGTCGGCGCTGGGGCGCCCGGGCCGCCGACACCACACAGCACCCGATCACCGGGCAGGACACCAACGCCGCGACCGAACAACTCGGCCGCCTCGGCCCGTGGCCCGCGCGGCTGCCGCACTTCCGGCTCGAGTTCACCCCGAGCAGCGGCGACGAGCAGCAGAGCGAGTTCCTGGTGCCGCGCGAGCACGGGGCCGACGCGATCCGGGCGGTGCACGAACTCGATCTGCGCGGCGTGCTGCAGGTAGCCGAGTTCCGCACCGTCGCCGCTGACGAGCTCTGGCTGAGCCCCTGCCACGGGCGCGCGACGCTCGCCCTGCACTTCACCTGGATCGACGACGACGCCGCGGTGCGCGCCGCCGTGACCGCTCTCGAGCGCGCCCTCGCTCCGTTCGACCCGCGCCCGCACTGGGGCAAGGTGTTCGTCACCGAACCGGGCGCGGTGCGGGCGCACTACCCGCAACTGGACCGGTTCCGGGCTCTCGCCGCGCACCATGATCCGCAGCGCAGGTTCGGCAACGCCTTCCTCGACCGCTACATCTACTGAGCCGGGACGAGCAGGCTCAGCGCGGCCGGCACCAGGCTGACGTCGACGGGCAGCGGGCCGAGGTAGTCCCCGTCGGCGTACGCATTGATCCGCGGCGATTCGATGCGCAGGCCGGTGGTGCGCACCACCTCCACCTGCGGCCGGGTGATGTGCGTGCCGCGGTAGACGTGTGGCATCAGGCGCAACACGTCCCGGCGCGGCGCCGCCCCACCGATCGTCACGTCGAACTCCCCGTCACTTGGATCGGCGCCGGGGCAGATCTGCATCCCGCCTCCGTAGCTGCGGGTGTTGCCGACCGCGACGAGCAGCAGGTCGCGCTCGATCACCCGGCCGTCGGCGAAGGTGAGGACGAACGGCAGCGGACGCAGGTTGGCGAACTCGGCCAGCATTGCGACGTTGTAGCGGGCCCGGCCATGCGGCCAGCGCATGCGGTTGGTGCGGTCGCTGACCAAGGAGTCGAAGCCGCTCGCCAGCACCGACCCGAAGTACGTCGAACGGCCGTCGGCGGTGACGGCGCGGCCGACATCGACCGTGCGCCGGCGGCCGTCCATGACGATGTCGGCGGCGGCCTCCGGCGACTTGCGCGGCCAGCCGTACTCGCGGGCCTGGTCGTTGCCGGTGCCCGCCGGGATCACCCCCAGCGCAGTCGACGTGCCCACCACCGCCGGCAGGGCGAGATGGATCATGCCGTCGCCACCCACGACGACGAGGGCCCCAGCGCCGTCGGCCACCGCCTCGGCGGCGAGGGCCCGCGACTCGTCCGCGTCGGTGCCCATGAGCTCGCGCACCTGCACGCCCCGCTCGGCGAACCGGATGCGGGCGCGCCGGGCGGCCTGGATCGCCTTGCCGTGCCCGGCGGCCGGGTTGGTGAGCAGCGCGACGTTGCGCACCGGTCGGGGCGCCTCAGTCATGGGATGAGCTTGCCGGGGTTGAGAATGCCGGCCGGATCGAGGGTCGCCTTCACCGCGCGCAGGATCTCGACGCCGATCGGCCCGATCTCGTCCGTCATCCAGGCGCGGTGATCGGCACCCACGGCGTGATGGTGCGTGATCGTGCCGCCGGTGCTCATCAGCACGTCGTTGACCGCGGCCTTGATGCTCGTCCATTGCGCGGTGGCGTCGGCCCGCTGCGCCCCGACGACGGTGAAGTACAGCGACGCCCCGGTGTCGTACACGTGCGAGATGTGGCACAGCACGAGCGACACCGAGTCGAACTCGGCGAACTTGGCCTGCAGGGTTTCGGTGACGGCCTGCTTGAGCGTCGTCAGGTTCGACCAGCTGGTCGCGGTCTCGAGCGTCTCGACCAGCGCGCCGTTGGCCAGCAGCGGATCACGCAGGTACGGGCCGTCGAAGCGCCGCGACTCCCAGTGCTGCGCCGGGTCGGCGCCGAGCGAGGTGCCGCCGTGCGCGAGCAGCACCGACCGCGTCGCCTCGTGCCGCGCCGCCACCAGCTCGGGTGTCCCTTCGAAGACGGTCACCGCGAAGCAGCCGCCCGGCGCGGGCGCGTCCGTAGCGCCGGCCTCGTCGACGGTGGCGAGGTTGAGCGCTGTCTCGACCTCGTCGGAGAGCCGCAGCACGGTCGGGCCGGTGCCGAGCTGCTCGACCGCGCGCAGGGCGGCCGCGCCGGTGCCGAAGTCGGGAAACGTCCAGGCCTCGTACGCCTTCGCTGCTGGGACGGGATGCACCCGCAGCCGCACCGCGGTGATCACGCCGAACAGCCCTTCGGAACCGAGGAACAGATGCCGCAGGTCGGGGCCGGCGGCGTTCTTCGGGCCGGGGCGACCGGCCTCGACGACGCCGATCGGCGTGACGACCCGCAGGCCGCGCACCATGTCGTCGAAGCGGCCGAAGCCGGCCGAGTCCTGCCCGGACGATCGGGTCGCGGCGAAGCCCCCGATCGTGGCGTAGCGAAAGCTCTGCGGGTAGTGACCGAGCTCGAAGCCGCGCGCCGCGATGAGTTCCTCGGCCGCCGGGCCGGTGAGGCCGGCCCCGAGCACGGCCTCCTGGTTGGTCTCGTCCAGCGACTCGAGCGCGTCGAAGCGGCGCAGGTCGAGCGAGATGACGGCGTCGAAGGTGCCGCGGATCGGATCCAGCCCGCCGACGACGCTCGTGCCGCCGCCGAAGGGGACGACCGCCAGCCCGCGCTCGGTCGCGAGCGCGAGGATCGCCACAATCTCGTCCTCGCCGCCGGGAACCACCACGACGTCCGGGGCGTCCTGCTCGCCGCGGCCCTTGCGGCGCAGCAGGTCGAGCGTCGACTTGCCACCGGCGCGGGGCAGCCGGTCGGCGTCGGACGTGCTGACGTGCGCGGCGCCGACGATGGCCACCAGCGCGGCGCGGTCGGCGGCAGCGAGGGCGGACGGACGGAGCCGGACCTCGTCCGTCGGCGTTGAATCGACGTCGGCGGCCGACACCTTCAACAGGTCGTTGACCATCGAGAGCTGCGCGGGTGACAGCTCGGCGGCCTGAGCGGGATCACCCCAGCCGTCCCACTTCATCGGCGGGACGGGAAGTTGCGGTTGTTCCACCATGCGTTACAGTTTTACACATCATGTCAACTCGTAACGCTACCGACGAACGCATCCTCGACGCGGCCGCGCAGTGCCTGCAGCGCAACGGCCGCGTCCCGATCAGCGAATTGGCACGGCAGGCCGGGGTGAGCCGGCCCACGGTCTACCGTCGGTTCGAGGACGGCGACGCGGTGCTGCGCGCGCTGTGGCAGCGCGAAATCGAGCGGCTGCTCGCCGGCATGCGGCGCGACGTCACCGACCGGCGAGCGCTGGTCGCCCAAGCGGTGCAGCTGGCCGAGCAGATCAGCACTCACGACGTGCTGGCCCCGACCTTCCACAGCGATCCCGGTCTCATGACGCACTACATCGTCGACCACCTCGGCGCCGGCCAACGCGCCTTGCTGCAGGTCATGCGCGATGCCATCGCCCGGCTGCAACCCGGCGGCACGGTGCGGCGCGGCAAGGCGGACGAGCTCGCGGCAATGACGCTGCTGATCGCGCAGTCGGCCATCCAGTCGCGGCGGATGATCGCCGACCACCTGCCCGACGCCGCGTGGCGGCGCGAGCTGACCCGCGCGCTCGACGGGTACCTCAAGCCATGAGCGGGCACGTGCTCAACGGTGCGCGCCGCGCGCGCGACCTCGACGCGCTGGCCGACGACGGCCCGGTCGACCTGCTCGTCATCGGTGGTGGCGTCACGGGCACCGGCACCGCGCTCGACGCGGCGGCGCGCGGGCTGCGCGTCGTCCTCGTCGAGTCGCACGACTGGGCCTTCGGCACCAGCCGGTGGAGCTCGAAGCTGGTGCACGGCGGCCTGCGCTACCTCGTCTCCGGGCGGGTCGGCATCGCGCGTGAGAGCGCCGTCGAGCGCGGCGTGCTGATGACCACCGTCGCGCCGCACCTCGTGCACCCGCTCGCCACCGTCGTCCCGATCCTGCCGTCGACCAAGTGGTACCAGCCGCCGATGGTGCGGGCCGGCTATTTCGCGGCCGACCTGTTGCGGATGAGCGCGCGGACGCCCGCGGCCCTGCTGCCCCGCGCCCGGCGAGTGTCGGCCGACGAGACGCGACGCCTGTTTCCGGCGATCGACCCGGCCGGGCTGCGCGGCGGCTTCGTCGCCTGGGACGGGCAGCTGATCGACGACGCCCGGCTGGTCGTGGCCCTGGCTCGCACCGCCGCCGATCTGGGCGCGACGGTATTGACCCGGATGCGGGCCGAGGACGTCACCGGCACGTCGGCCCGGCTGGTCGACACTCTCACCGGCGCGGCCCTGACGGTGTCGGCGCGGGCCGTCATCAACGCCGCCGGCGTGTGGGCCGGCGGGGTGGACGCCTCGGTCAAGGTGCGGCCCAGCCGGGGCACCCACCTCGTCCTGGACGCCGCCGCGCTCGGCAACCCGACGGCGTCGGTGACCGTCGCGGTACCGGGCTCGAACAGCCGCTTCGTCTTCGCCATGCCCGAGCAGCTCGGCCGGGTCTACCTCGGCCTCACCGACGAGGACGCGCCGGGACCGATTCCCGACGAACCGGTCGCCGCCGACTACGAGATCGACTTCCTGCTCGACACGATCAACACCGCGCTACGCCGATCGCTGACCCGCGCCGACGTGCTCGGGACGTATTCCGGACTGCGGCCGCTCGTCGACATGGGCGGCGGCTCGACCGCCGACGTGTCCCGCAAGCACGCGGTGACGGTCGGGCCGAACGGAATCGTCAGCATCATCGGCGGCAAGCTCACCACCTACCGGCGCATGGCCGAGGACGTCGTCGACCGCGCCGTCGCGGTGGCCGGGCTGTCGGCGGCGCCGTGCCGCACCCGCGCGATCCCGCTGGTCGGGGCCCCGGCCCGGTCCGACAGCGCCGCGTCCGCCGGCCTGCCGCCCTCGCTCATCGCGCGGCACGGCGGGCAGTCGCGGGCGGTCGTCGAGTCGGCGACCGTGGCCGCGCCGCTGGATCCCATCGCCGAGGGGATCGACGTGACCCGAGCCGAGATCGAGTACGCCGTCACGCACGAGGGCGCGCTGGATGTTGCCGACGTGCTCGACCGGCGCACCCGCATCGGCCTCGTCCGCGCCGACGCCGATCGGGCGCGCGCCGCGGTCGACGAGATCGTGTCCGCCGCGCTCGCCTGAGTCGTGGCCCCGCTGCGGCGGCCGGCGCGGCGTGTCGCGCCGCACGGGGGCCAGCCCGCTACGGGCCAAGACTCAGGCCTTTTTGGCTGGGGCTTTCTTGGCGGGAGCTTTCTTGGCAGGAGCCTTCTTCGCCGCGGCTTTCTTGGCCGGCGCCTTCTTGGCGGCCTTGCGCGGCGCCTTCTTGGCCGGCCCCCGCGCCCGCCGATCGGCCAGTAGCTCCGACGCCCGCTCGTCGGTGAGCTCCTCGATCGAGTCGCCCTTGCGCAGCGACGCGTTCGTCTCGCCGTCAGTGACGTAGGGCCCGAAGCGGCCGTCCTTCACCACCATCGCCTTGCCCGACACGGTGTCGTTCCCCAACGTCTTCAGCGGTGGCGCCGCCGCGGCCGCCCGCCCGCGCTGCTTCGGCTGGGCCAGGATCGCCGCGGCGTCGTCCAGCGTGATCGTGAACAGCTGCTCCTCGGACTCGATCGAGCGCGAGTCGGTGCCCTTCTTGATGTACGGCCCGTAGCGGCCGTTCTGCGCCGTGACGTCCTCGCCGTCGAGCTGACCGAGCACCCGCGGCAGGGTGAGCAGCTGCTCGGCCTCGGCCAGCGTGATCGTGTCCAGCGCCATCGTCTTGAACAGTGACGCCGACTTCTCGCCGTCGGTGACGTACGGCCCGTAGCGGCCGGACTTCGCGGTGATCTCGCGGCCGTCGGCGGTGGCGCCCAACTCGCGATCGCCGGATGGCGCGCTGAGCAGCTCTTCCACCTTCTCGGGCGTCAACTCGTCCGGAGCCAGGTCGTCTGGCAACGATGCGCGTCGGCTGCCGTCGCCGTCACCCTCTTGCAGGTACGGGCCATACCGCCCGACTCGAACCACCACGCCATCGCTGATCGGGATCGAGCTCACCCCACGCGCGTCGATCTCCTCCAACCGGGCCGCGATGAGCTTCTTCAACCCGCCCTGCGCCGAGATGCGCTGCGAATCGGCCGGGGCGTCGGTGGAGCCGAAGTAGAAGCGAGTCAGCCAGTCGATGCGCGAGCGCTCGCCGCTGGCGATGGCGTCGAGATCGTCCTCGACCGACGCGGTGAAGCCGTAGTCGACGAGCCGGCCGAAGTACAGCTCGAGCAGGTTGACCACCGCGAACGCCGTCCAGGTGGGGATGAGCGCCGGACCCTTCTTCCACACATAGCCGCGGTCCTGGATCGTCTGCATGATCGAGGCGTAGGTGGACGGACGTCCCACCCCGAGCTCCTCCATCGCCTTCACGAGCGACGGCTCGGTGAAGCGCGCGGGCGGTGAGGTGGTGTGGCCGGCCGGCGTGAAGTCGCGCGGGTCGAGGCCGTCGCCGCGGACGACCTGCGGCAGCCGCTTCTCGGCGTCGTCCTTCTCGGAGGCCGACAGCGACTCGTCGGTCTCTTCGACGTAGGCGCGCAGGAAGCCCGGAAAGGTGATCGTCCGGCCACTGGTCGTGAACACGACGGACTCGTCGGTCATCGACGTGCCGCCGATGCGCACTGACACCGTGGTGCCCACCGCATCGGCCATCTGCGACGCCAGCGTGCGCTGCCAGATGAGCTCGTAGAGGCGGAACTCGTCGGCGTTGAGCTGCGAGTGCACCTGCCCCGGCGTGCGGAACGAGTCGCCGGCCGGCCGGATCGCCTCGTGCGCCTCCTGCGCGTTCTTCACCTTGCGCGTGTATATGCGCGGCTCGGCCGGCACGTAGGCGTCGCCGTACAGCTCGCGAGCCTGGGTGCGGGCCGCGGTCAACGCCGTCTCGGAAAGGCTCGTCGAGTCCGTGCGCATATAGGTGATGAAGCCGTTCTCGTACAGCCGCTGCGCGGTGCGCATGACCTGCTGGGCCGACCAACGGAACTTGCGGCCGGCCTCCTGCTGCAGCGTCGACGTCATGAACGGGGGGTACGGCCGGCGGCGGTAGGGCTTCTCTTCGACGCCTTGGACGGCGAAAGCGCGCCCCTCGAGCCGCGCGGCCAGACCGCGGGCACCGTCCTCGTCGAGGTGAAGAACGTTGGACGGCGCTCGGCCGGTGGCGGCGTCGAAGTCGCGGCCGGTGGCCAGGCGGCGGTCGTCGACCGATACCAGCGTGGCGGTGAACGTCTCAGGATCGTTCGGCTTGGGCTGGGCCGGCGCGAACGTACCGACGACGTCCCAGTAGGTGGCGCTGTGGAACGCCATCCGCTCGCGTTCGCGCTCGACCACCATCCGGGTCGCGACCGATTGCACGCGGCCGGCCGAGAGCCCGGGCGACACCTTCTTCCACAGCACCGGGCTGACGCCGTAGCCGACCAGGCGGTCGAGGATCTGCCGGGTGCGCTGCGCGTCGACGAGCTGGGTGTTGATGTCGCGCGGGGCCGCGACGGCCGCGGCGATGGCCGACGGGGTGATCTCGTGGAACACCATGCGGCGCACCGGCACCTTGGGATTCAACGTCTCGACGAGATGCCACGCGATGGCCTCGCCCTCGCGGTCCTCATCCGTTGCGAGGTAGAGCTCGTCGGCGTCCTTGACCAGGGCCTTGAGCTTGTTGACCTGATCCTTGCGGTCGGCGCTGATCACGTAGAGCGTTTCGAAGTCGTTGTCGACGTCGACCCCGAGATTGGCCCACGGGACACCTTTGTACTTCGCCGGGACGGCGGCGGCGTTGCGCGGGAGCTCGCGGATGTGGCCGATCGACGCCTCGACGACGTACCCGCTGCCGAGGTAGCCGCCGATCGTCTTCGCCTTGGCCGGCGACTCGACGATCACCAGTTTGGTGCCCGTCTTTCCGCCCTGTGCCGCCACTACTGCTCCCAGTTCTCGTCCGGATCCAACAGTCGCGGACGGTACAGGACGCAGCCAAGTCGGCCGTTCCTCTTACTCAGCGCGGGGTGGGCCAATCGCTCTCGCCGCCGAGCGGCGGTGGCCCGAGCAGCTCGACGAGCCGCCGCAGCCGCTTGTCCGAGGTGACCCGCCAGCCGGGGCCGCCGCGCTGCGAAAGAGACACTGCGGCGACGCCGAGCCGGGACAGCTGGGCGCCGGCCGTCTGGTGGATGGGGTCGTCGATCTCGGCGGTGGCGAGCAGGTAGCCGACGTCGTCGCGGCGACCGGCGGCGACCGCCCAGAGCCGCAGGCCTCCGGCGCCGAGCTGGAAGGCCCGCGGCAGGCCTTGGTTGGCGCCCCGCGTCCAGCGCGCCGCCCGCTCGACCAGCTCGCCCGCGAACGCCGTCCGGACCCCGAAGCCGCTGGCCGCGGTCACGATCGGATCCGGGCCGCCGACCCCGCGGTCGTCGAAGGCCCCGGCCAGAGCGTCGGCCCGCCAGCGATCGGCGACCACCACCGACAACCGCGCGCCGGCGCCGGAGCGGACCCATTGCGCGCCGGCGAGCAGCAACCCGTCCAGGTCATCGAGGGTCGGGCTCGAGGCCTCGGCGCCGAACAGCGAGAACTGGGTCACGGTGACCATCGTGCCCGCCCGCCCCGGTTGACTGGGGCGAAAGTCACTGACTGGCGCGATATTTCGCGCCAGTCAGCCGATAACGCGCCAGTCAACGGGACGGGTCAGCTGCCACTCGTGTGGTCGAGGCACCAGCCGTCGCTCTGCTGCTTCAGATACGCGGTCACCGTGGCCGAGCTCCCATCGGTGGCCTCCAGCTTGCCGGTTTCGGTCGCGGTGTTGCCGGATTCGACGGCGGCGCCGTTGGGGGTGGCATCGGTGATCTGGTCGAGCTGCGCCTGGGTGAGCGTGATTGTCGTCGTGGGGCAGGCCAGCGCCTTGAGCGCGGTCAGGTCGGCGTTGCCGAGATCCGCGAAGTATGCGTCTCCGGCTTCGGTCGCCGTGGCTGGGTAACCGGTGGACGGGACGGACGCGATGTCGCTGGACGGAAGTCCCGTATCGCTGGAGGCGCCGTTGCTGGGGAAGCCGCTCTCGGACTGCGAGGCCGGGGCGGTCGGCGTACCTGACGCGCCGGCGTTCTTCTTCTTGTCGTCGCCGCCGCTGAGCGCGACGATCGCGACGATCGCGCCGGCGATCACCAGAACGGCGACCACAGCGGCGATGATCGCGGTGCGATTGTTCTTCTTGGCCGGCGGGTACCCGCCGCCGTAGCCGCCCGGCGCGGCGTAGGCCGGGGCCCCGTAGGCGGGCTGGCCGTAGCCCGGCTGGCCGTAGCCCGGCTGGCCGTAGCCCGGCTGGCCGTAGCCCGGTTGGCCATATCCCGGCTGTCCCGCCGCCGGCTGCTGGCCCGCACCGGGCTGGCGGAAGTCGGGCTGGCCGTACGGCGGCTGACCGGGCTGACCGAGCTGGCCGGGCTGGCCGGGCTGACCCTGCGCCGGCTGGCCGTACGGTGGCTGACCCTGGCCAGGCTGGCCGTAGGGCGGCTGACCTTGGCCCGGCTGGCCGTACGGCGGCTGCGTCGGCTGACCGTACGGCGGTGGCGCCGGCGGGCCGGGCTCATTTCCCTGGCCGTACCCCGGCGCGGCCGGATCCTGCGGCGGTGGGTAGTCGGTCATCGCGCAGCCCTCTCGTCGGTTGACGTCGGCGCAGCTGCCCGGGGTCGGGGCGTGGCCGTAGCAGCGCACAGTCTGACAGCCGGTTCTCAGCTCGACCAGAACCCCAGCCGCGCGAGTTGCGCGCGTTGTCCGTGCCTCGCCGCGCCAGAGCGACGCGAAGCGAGGACAACTCGAAAAATGGCGGAAAGATGGCGACAGCCCCGGCCGAGGTGGCCGGGGCTGTCGACGTACGTGCGGTCAGGCGGCCGGAACCGTCTCGGCCGCTGCGGTCGGAGCGGCATCGCCCATCGAGACCCGGCGGCGCTTGGACACGATGACCGCCGCGGCGATGATCGCGAACGCCACCAGCCCGGCGAGCAGCCGCAGGCCGACCGACGCGTGCTCGCCGACCGTCAGCTTGACCACGGCCGGGGCGACCAGCACGGCGACCAGGTTCATCACCTTGATCAGCGGGTTGATCGACGGGCCGGCGGTGTCCTTGAACGGGTCACCGACGGTGTCGCCGATGACGGTCGCGGCGTGCGCCTCGGTGCCCTTACCGCCGTGGACGCCGTCCTCGACCATCTTCTTCGCGTTGTCCCACGCGCCACCGGAGTTGGCGAGGAAGATCGCCATCAGGACGCCGGCGCCGATCGCGCCCGCGAGGTAGCCGGCCAGCGGACCGACACCGAGCAGGAAGCCGACGGTGACCGGGGCGAAGATCGCCAGCAGGCCGGGCGTGGCCAGCTCGCGCAGCGAGTCCTTGGTGCAGATGTCGACGACGCGGGCGTAGTCGGGCTTCTCGCTGAAGTCCATGATCCCCGGGTGGTCGCGGAACTGGGCCCGGACCTCGTAAACCACGCGGCCGGCGGCCCGGCCCACGGCGCTGATCGCCAGCCCGCTGAACAGGAAGACGACCGACGCGCCGATGATCACGCCGAACAGGTTGTTCGGGTGCGACAGGTCGAGGCTGAACGACAGCTGGGTGAGCTTGCTGACGTGACCCAGGCCGTGGCTCGAACGCTGGATCGTGTCGAACGCGTCGGCGATCGCCTTGTTGAACGAGCCGAACAGCGCGGTGGCCGCGAGCACGGCGGTGGCGATGGCGATGCCCTTGGTGATGGCCTTCGTGGTGTTGCCGACGGCGTCGAGGTCGGTCAGGACGCGAGCGCCCTTCTCGTCGATGTCACCGCTCATCTCGGCAATGCCCTGGGCGTTGTCGCTGACCGGGCCGAAGGTGTCCATCGCGACGATGACGCCGGCGGTGGTGAGCAGGCCGCAACCGGCAAGCGCAACGGCGTACAGGGCGACGAAGGTGCTGCCGCCGCCGAGCAGGAACGCACCGAAGACGGCGCCGCCGATCAGCACGGCCGAGTACACGGCCGACTCGAGTCCGAGCGATATACCGGCGAGGACGACGGTGGCGGCGCCGGTGAGCGAGGTGTCCGCGACGTCCTTCACCGGGCGCCGCACCGTGTCGGTGAAGTACCCGGTGAGCTGCTGGATCAGAACGGCGAGCACGATGCCGATCAGCACCGCGACGAACGCGATGACCGCCGGGTTGCCGGTCGCGCCGGACTCGTGGTCGGCCAGCTTGCTGAACTTGCTCGGCAGGAAGGTAAAGGCCGCGACGGCGACGAGCACCAGCGACACGGTGGCCGTGATGAAGAAGCCACGGTTGATCGGGACGAGCCCGTTGCGGTCGCTCTCGCGCAGCTTGGTGGTCAGGATGCCGACCACCGAGCTGACGATGCCGACGGCGCCGATGATCAGCGGCAGCAGCAGGCCCTTGGCGCCGAAGGCGGTCTGGCCCAGGATGAGCGCGGCGACGAGGGTCACGGCGTAGGACTCGAAGAGGTCGGCGGCCATGCCGGCGCAGTCACCGACGTTGTCACCGACGTTGTCAGCGATGGTGGCGGCGTTGCGCGGGTCATCCTCGGGGATACCGGCCTCGACCTTGCCGACGAGGTCGGCGCCGACGTCGGCCGCCTTGGTGAAGATGCCGCCACCGACACGCATGAACATCGCGAGCAGCGCGCCACCGAAGCCGAAGCCCTCGAGCACGGTCGGGGCATTGGAGTTGTAGGCGAACAGGACGACGCTGGCGCCGAGCAGGCCCAGGCCGACCGTCAGCATGCCGACGATGCCGCCGGTGCGGAACGCGACGTGGAAGCCGCGTTCGCGGCCGCCACCCCGGGCCGCCGCGGCCACCCGGACGTTGGCCTGGGTGGCCAGCGTCATACCGATGTAGCCGACGAGGGCGGAGAACACCGCGCCGACGATGAAGAACAGGGCCCGGCCGAACTGCACCGAGAACCCGCCGTGGTTGACGGGCAGCACGAGCAGCAGGACGAACACGATGACCGAGAACACGGCCAGGGTGCGGAACTGCCGGTTGAGGTAGGCCTTCGCCCCCTCTTGCACCGCCTTCGCGATCTCCTGCATCTTCGGGGTGCCCTGATCGGCCTTGAGCACCTCCCTCACCAGCGAGTAGGCGAAGACGAGGGCGGCGATGGCGATCAATGCGATCACCGCTACCGCGCCCTTCTCACCGGAACTGATGCCGGGTTCGGCAGCCAAAAGATGCGAGGCCATGCAACTCCCCTAGATTCTGTGTCGTGATCTCCACGGCAATGCGCGGATCGGACGGCCTGGGTGCGCGCATCGGGTCGCCGTAACGGCAACGCCGGGCGCTGACTGGCGGAGTTTAGCCCGCGCTACCGGCCGCCCAGACCCCCGGGTATGCCCCGAGGGCCGGACATGACTCTAGAGCGCGGCGATCGCGTCGCCGACGCTCGAGTGGATCGTGAAGACCGAGTCGAGTCCGGTGATCGTGAACAGCTTGAGGATGCGTTCCTGGCTGCAGACGAGCGGCAGCGATCCGCCGGCCTCGCTGGTCGCGGCGCGGGCCTCGACGAGGGCGCCCAGGCCGGTGGAGTCGAGGAACGCGACCCCGCTCAGATCGACGATCAGGGAGTTGGTGCCGGCCTGGAGCAGCTCGGTGATGCTGTCCTTGAGCGCGGGCGCCGAGTAAACGTCCACCTCGCCACTCACCGCGACGATCGGGACATCGCCGGATTTCGTCCGCGAGACCGAGATCTCCACCCTTGTTCCCTCCGTGTCGCCCCTGGTTGCGGTGCTGCCGGCGCCCGTCGGGCGGCCCCGGCCAGCATGCCATAGGACGGTCGCCGCCCAGCCCGGGCGCTGGCCCGGATCGACTCGACGCCGAAGATCGGCAACCGCACGGTCTCCATGACTCGGACGGTCACCGTCCCGCTGCGGCCCCCGGGATCGAGGCGTACCTGACAGGTGCGCAGGCGCGCTCCGTTGTCGCGGGCGGTGCGGGCCGCCGCCACACACGCGGGCGCGCCGGTGCCGATGCGGCCGGCCCCGGCCAGAGCCGCCAGATCGGCGCCGGACTCGGCCCGGTGCCGGGCGAGGACGGCTGCGCCGCGCACCGTGGCCGCCCCCGCGATCACCATGATCAGCGCGCAGCAGGCCAGCACCCAGATCGTGGCCGAGCCGCGGTCGGCGCGCGCGGTCATGGCGGGGTCGGCGGCTCGGCCGCAGCCACCGCGCGTTCGGTCACGGTGATCGTCGGCAGCCAGCCGCCGAGGGGGTGGATCTCGGCCCGGACGATCGCGGTGACGACTTCCGACCCGGTCGTGAGCGTCAACCGAGCGCCCGGTGCGGCCTGCCCGGCCAGCTGCCGGCCGACCGCCGGATCGCCGCGGGCCGCGGCCCGGGCCGCCTCGCGGGCGGCGTCCTGCAGCCGCACCCGGGCCCCGACGGCCGACACGGCGGTCAGTGCCACCGCAAGCACGAGGACGAGCACCGGCAGGCCGGCGGCCAGCTCGGCCGTGACCATCCCGCCGTCGCCGCGCCAGGGCCGGCCGCGCTCAGATCGCATGCAACGCCGAGTCGACCAGTGAGGTCAACGCGGCGGAGACCGCCGGGCTGCGCACCACCTTGTAGAGGACGACCGCGAAACCGACCGCGGCCACCGTCCCGACCGCGTACTCGGCGGTGGACATGCCGGCATCGACCGACGCCCGCACCCGGGCCAGGATCCGTCTGAGAAGAGTCATGCCGATCAGGCAATCAGCGGCGACGTCTGCCGGCCATCGCCCGCCGCGATCTGTGGAAGGCGACGAGCCCTGTGGACAGCGACGACCGACACCGAGACCCGTCCGTGCGACCATCGCCGGTTACCCGCCCGACGGACGATGAGCCGCGGGTCAGGCGCTCAGCGGACCTGCCGTACCGGTGGCTGGGTGCCCCAGGCCTTGTCCGCGGTCCATACGGTTGCCGCGAGGCGCTGCGCCGTCGCGATCGCGATTCGATCGGCGATCGACATGCCGCTGCCTTGACGCCACAGGCGGGCCGCGCGCTCGGCGTCATCGGCCGACACCGGCTCGACGACGAGCCCGTAGCTGAGGAGCAGGCCCCGGGCCAACGCCCAATCCTGACCGTGCGCGAGCATCTTCTGCGCCGTCTCCGACCAATTCACGGCACTGCAGGCTCCGCCGGCCAGCAGTTCGCGCTCAACGACGTCAGCGCCGGACTCGTTCTTCAGGAAACAGAGCAGGGCCGAAGCGTCGAAGAGGTTCATGCTGCGTCTTCCGCCGCAGCCTGGCGGCGACGTTCGGTGATCAGCTCCCCAACCAGATCCAGCTCCGACAGGTTCTGGTGCAGCAGCGCCTTCGCCTGTTCGCGGGTCAGCAGCACCACTCCCGACGGGCTGTCGAGAAGAAGGAGCGGGGTGCCGGCGGCGAGACTCAGCCGCTCGCGGAGTTCGACCGGAACCACGAGACGTCCGCGGTCACCCATCACCACTGGGTACGTCCCACTCATATGGCGAGCATACCATCGGCTAGCAGTCGTTGGGCTTCGCGCGCTCGGATTGCAGCATCAGGATGCGTCGCCGGGACGGCTCGCAGACACCTCGGGCATGCTCCGCCGGCCGCGCTTGAGCTGCCGCTGCTCCCGCTTGGCGATGATCTTGAACGCGTCCCGGTTGCTGCCGCGCAACACCGGAGCGAGCGGCCGGGGGGCGAACCGGGGCGGCTGCACGTACAGCGCCCGCGCCCCCTGGACGGCGCCGAGGTAGGCCGCCTGGTGGGCCGGCGTCCACCGGAACCCGTACAGCTCGCGGATCTTGGGCGGGAGGCTGCCCTTGACGAGCAGGTCCAGCACGCGGAACAGCGGCCGCAGCGGCGGGCTCATGTCATAGTCGCCCCGCTTGGCCCCGGCCAGGTAGCTGCCGACGATGCGCGCCTCGTCCGTCAGATAAGGCCGATCGGACTCGAGGTAGGCGTCGAAGCTCGCGCGAAACTCCGGATAGGTGGCCGGGGCGGCCGAGCGCGGCATGCCGAACAGCTCGCCCCAGCGGACGAAGTCCTGCCACAGCTCCTCCTGCTCGTCGGCCGACAGCCGCCGGACCAGCAGGTTCTGCATGTGCTCGACCGAGTCGAAGGCGAACGCCATCGTCATATACATGAGGTGCGGGTCGGTCGCGCTGTACGGCGTGCCGGCCGGGTAATGCGGCCCGGCGTCCTCGGGCAGCTCGCCGACGACCGTGACGTGCTTGCGGCGAGTGAATTCGAGGGCCCGGTCGGCTTCCGCCTTCGTCCCGAGGAACACCGCTTCGAACAGCCGCGCGGTGAGCATCAGCCGGTTGTACGGAGTCTCGCGGTGCTCGGTGTGCTGGACGGTGCCGACGTACAGGCGCGGATGCACGGCTCCGATCACGAGGGCGCGCTGGCCGTAGCTGAGCCCGACAGCACGGTTGCTCATGACCCGGACCGCCATCGAATCGGGCGCGAAGTACCCGGACACCGCAGCTCCCTCAGTTCTGGCAACGCTTCCTGCCACATTGCGCTGAGAACGAGAATCCGCGCTTTCCTAGGATCTGGCAAGGGCTACTGCCAGAATTTGTCGTATGGCGACGCAGCGGGCGTACGGGGGTGTCCCGGCCCAGCGCCGCCGCGAGATCCGCCGGGCCGCTCTGCTCGCGGCCGCTCTCGACATCATCGGGACGGACGGCTTCGCCAAGCTCACCGTCGCCGGGTTGTGCGGACGGGCCGGGCTGAACGAGCGCTACTACTACGAGAGCTTCGCCAACTCCGAGGACGTCCTGCTCGCGGTGTTCGACCAGGTGATCGCCGAGATCACCGACGCGATCGTCGTAGCGGTGGCGGCGGCCCCGGCCGAGTCGCGGGCCAAAGCCCGGGCCGCGATCGCGGCCGCAGTGGAGTTGCTGAGCGACGACCCGCGCAAGGCTCGCATCGTGTTCGTCGAGCCGCTGGCCGCGCCGGCGCTGAATTCGCGGCGGGCCGATGTGAGCCGGGCCTTCGCGGCGCTGATCGTGGGGCAGGCCCAGGCGTTCTACGGCCCGGCGGCCGCGTTGCGGTTGGGATCGTGGGGGGAATTCGCCGCCGCCCACCTGCTCGGGGGCCTGGCCGAGACGATGACGGCGTGGGTGCGCGGTGACCTGGCGATCAGCCGTGATGAGCTGATCGAGCGCTCGACCGACCTGTTCGTCCTGGTGGGCGACCATGTGGTGGGCGCGCATGTGGTCGGCGGCGCCTGAGCGGCCATGGCCGGTGGCGCCGCCGACCCGGCATCAGAGCTGGCCGGCCGCGTACCACGCCGAGACGGCGGTGAACGGGCGAAGCGCCCAGCCGAGGGTCGGGACGTGGATCCGGACGCTGTGGTGCGCCTGGGCCTCGTCGCCCGCGGCGGCCCGCTTGGTCGCGGCGCGGCGGGCCCGGCCGGCCTGACGGGCCTGGCGGGTGCGGCGAGCGACGGAGGCCTCCTGCAGCAGCGCGTCGGCGTGCTGGCGGGCGATCTGATCGGCGATGTAGACGTTCATGGTGTCCTCCGTGGTGCTCGTTTCTGACATCGACAACGATCGTCGTAAGGCCCACCCCGGCACATCGGGACTTTGCCCAGACCGCCGGTTTTTCCGGCCCGCCAAGGGCCCAAGGGCCTTAGCTCGGGCGGTCATCCGGGCGTGCGACCTAAGGCCCGGAGGCCTTCTGGCCGCCGGACCTAAGGCCACCCGGGCCGGCCGCGGCCGGCGCCTAAGGCCGGGCGGCCGGACCCTCAGGACAGGCCGCCGAACGCAGCCTGGGCCATGCCGACAACGACCGGGACGACACCCAGGCAGACGAACGACGGCAGGAAGCACGCGGCCAGCGGGCCCAGCGCGGTGATGCCGGCGCGCTGGGCCCGAATCGCCGCCGCCGCGGCCGCGGTGTCGCGGATCTCACCGGCCAGCCGCTCGAACGCCCCGGCCAGCTTGCTGCCGCTCGAGGCGCTGCGGATCGCCACCTCGGCGAGTTCGGCGAGGGGTCCGTCCCGCGGGAGGCCCGACCACGCCTGGACCGCGTCGGCCCCGAGCCGGGACAGGCTGGCCACGCGGCGCAGTTCGGCTGCGGTCTGCGCGCCGCCCGCCGGGGCGGCGAGGGCGAGCGCGTCGGCCAGCGAGCGACCGCCGCGCAGGGCCGCGGCGGCGAGATCGAGCACGAGGGCCAGACCGCGATCGGTCGCGGTCGGACGCGGGCGAGACTGCAGCCGGCGCAGGGCCAGCGCCGTCGCCGGCGCGATGACCACGGCCGCCGGCGCGCCGGTGCGCAGCCCGAGTGCGGCGATGCAGGCGGCCGCGACCGCCGCCACGGCCACGGCCACGCCGTGATCAACTGCCGATCGTGGTCGCCGGTCAACCGGAATCGGCAGTTGATCATCGCCCCCAGAGGCGGCGGCGCGGCCACCGGCACCGGCACGGGGCGGCAGGATCAGCACCGCGGCCGCCAGGCCCATCCACGCGATGGGCGCGCTCATGGCCGCTCGGCGCAACGGACGATCCGCCGCATCCACAGCACCCCGGCCGCGTCGAGGAGCACGCCCACGGCACCGACAGCCCGGCCGCCGGCCGACCCGCTCAGGAACGCGAGCGGCCGGGCACCCATCGCGACGCCGAGGCCGATCCCGAGAAGCGGCAGGCCGGCGAGCACGGCGGCGGACGAGCGCGGACCGGCGAGGGCGACGGCGACCGTCCGGGCCTGCTCGTCGGCGGCGGCCAGATCGTCGGCGACGCGCGCGAGGACGGCTTGGAGCCCCGCGCCGGTGTCCGCGCCCAGCCGCCAAGCCAGACCGAGCGCCCGGGTGTCCGCGTCGGCCATCAGGACGCCCGCGGCGTCGGAGCCGGTGCCGAGCGCGGCGGCCGCACCCGCCAACACCGGCCCGTAGCGCGACCCGCCGACCACCGCCGCCGCGGACAGCGCCGCGCCGGGACGGGCCCCCGCCGCCAGCTCGCCGACCAGCAGGCGCAACGCCGCGAGGAGCTGCCGACGGCGACCCAGGACCGCCCGGCGCACAACGACGTCGCGCAGCACCAGCCCGGCGGTCAGCGCGGCGATCGTCGCCGCCAGCGCGAGCGCGGGGCCGGCGACCCCGGCGACCAATGCGATAGCGAGCCCGGCCAGACCCGCGGCCACGCGCGGCACCACCTCGGCCGGCGCCAAGCGACGGTCGCGCGCCTCCGGGGCGGCGCGGGCCCGCCCGGCCGCGGCCAACACCCGCAGCCGCAGCCGGGCCGGGCGGCCCGCCGGCCAAGGACCGAGCACCATCGCCGCCGCCAGGGCGAGCCAGGCCGGCGCCGCGCCGCCCGGCGCCGTCACGCGCGCGGCGCCAGGTCGGCCAGCCGGACGTCGTGACCGCGCTCGCGCAGCAACGAGCTCAACCGGGCGGTCGCGGGCTGCTCGCCCGCCGCCGCGGACCATGCGCACTCGACGACGAGGTCGGCGCCCGACCGGCGCAGCAGCCCGATCTCGGCGACGGCGCGGGTTCCGTCCGGTCGACGCCCCAGGTGGATGACGACGTCGATCGCGCTGGCCGCGAGGCTGGTCACGGCGGCGGCCGGCGACCCGGCCAGCGCGCCGAGAGCGATGAGCCGGGACGGGACGTCGGCCGCCGAGTTCGCGTGCAGCGTGGCGGCCCCACCTTCGTGCCCGGTGTTCAGCGCGACCAGCAGCTCGATCATCTCGGCGCCGCGGAATTCGCCGACCACGAGCCGGTCGGGGCGCATCCGCAGCGCCTGCCGGACGAGTTCGCGCAGCCCGATCGCCCCGGCCCCCTCGACGTTCGCCCCGCGGGGCACCAGGCGCACCACATGCGGGTGGGCGACGACGGTCTCGGGCGCGTCTTCGATGACGAGCAGCCGCTCGGTGACCGGCACCGCCGCGAGCAGCGCCCCGAGCAGCGTCGTCTTACCGCTGCCGGTGCCGCCGGTGATCACGAAGGCGAGCCGGGCCGCCACGACCGACCGCAGCAGCGCGGCCACCGCGGCCGGCATCGCGCGGCGGGCGACGAGCGCGTCGATGTCGTAGGGCCGGCGCCCGAGAACCCGTAACGCGATGGAGGTGTTCGCGGTGAGGGGCGGCAGCACCGCGTGCACGCGGGTGCCGTCGGGGAGTACGGCGTCGGCGTAGGGCAACGCGTCGTCGAGGCGGCCGCCCGCCCCCGTCACCAGCCGCTGCGCGAGCCGCCGCACCGCCGCCTCGCCGCTGAACGCAACCGGCATCCGCTCCATCCCGGCGCCGCGGTCGATCCACACCGAATCCGGGCCGTTGACGAGGACATCGGTGACACCGGCGGTGGCGAGCAGGGGTTCCAACGGGCCGGCGCCGTGCAGCTCGGCCCCGATGTCGCGCCGCATCCGGGCCAGCACCACGTCGTCGGCGATCCCGCCCGCCTCGGTACGCACGACCTCGGCCAGCCCGCCCGGACCGTCGGCCAGCCGCCGCCGCACCCGATCGACCAGTTCGGTCATGGTGCCGCCCCGCTCAGGTCGACCCGGCGCGTCCCACCGTCGCGGTCATGTCGCCCGACCGGCTCGGCCAGGCCGCGCCGGATGCCGGTGGCGACCCGGGCGGCCGCCCGCGGCGGGCGCCACGGGTCGAGCGACGGCCGGCCGCGGCCGAGCGCCGGCAGCGTGCCGAGGAGCGGGCAGCCCACCACCTCGGCGGCCCGCGGCCCGGCCACCTCGCCGCGGCGCAGGACGACCCCGCGCGGGCGATCGGCCAACCCGGCCGCCACGACGTGAGCCGCCACCAGCCCGCCGACATCGGCCCGGCCCAGGATGATCGCCAGCTCGCACACGAGCAACGCCGCCGCCCGCGCCGCCGTGTGCGTCCGCGGCAGATCGACCACGACCGGGCCGGCGGCCGCGGCGGCGCCCAGCACCTGCACCACCGCGCCGGGATCGTCGACCGGCACATCCGCCGCAAGCACGGCGACCGGACCCCACCCGGGCAGGCCGTCGATCAGATCGACGGGATCGAGCCGGCCGCCGGCCAGTTGCAGCCCGGACCAGCGCGCGCCCGGCACCGCCTCGATACCGAGCAGCACGTCCAGCCCGCCGCTGGAACCGTCGAGATCGACGAGCACGGCCGGGCCGGCGACGGCGGCCAGCACGGCCGCGAACGACGACGCGCCGACCCCGCCGCTGCCCCCGACCACGCCGATCACCGAACCCATGCGTCCAGCCAAGCCAACGCAGCCCGTCCCCGGCCGCCGACCGCCCGTCCTGTGGACAACCGCGGCCCTGTGGACGGCAGATTTGACCGCCCCGCTCCCGGGCGTCGACGGGCTCGGAACCGTCCTGATCCGTATTCTCGATGACAACCGAGTAAAGCGAGGACGAGCGTGGCTCAGACTGCGGCACGCACCGCGGCGTTCTTCGATCTGGACAAGACGATCATCGCCAAGTCCAGCGTGCTCGCGTTCGGCAAGCCGTTCTACCAGGGCGGGTTGATCAACCGCCGCGCCGTCCTGCGCAGCGCCTACGCCCAGTTCGTCTTCGCGCTCGCCGGGGCCGATCACGACCAGATCGAGCGGATGCGCGCGTACCTCACCAGCATGTGCACGGGGTGGGATGTCGCGCAGGTTCGCGACATCGTCTCCGAGACCCTGCACGAGATTATCGATCCGATCGTCTACGACGAGGCGGTCGAGTTGATCGCCATGCACAAGGCGGCCGGCCGCGATGTCGTCATCGTGAGCACGTCGGGTGAAGAGGTGGTCGCCCCCATCGGCGCCATGCTCGGGGCCGATGAGGTCGTCGCCACCCGCATGGTCGTCGCCGACGGTCAGTACACCGGCGAGATCGACCGTTACACGTACGGGCCGGAGAAAGCAGTCGCCGTCATCCAGCTCGCCGAGGAGCGCGGCTACGACCTCGCGGGTAGCTACGCGTACTCCGATTCGGTCACTGACGTCCCGATGCTCGAGGCGGTCGGCCACCCCTACGCCGTCAACGCCGACCGCGCGCTGCGCAAGGTGGCCAACGATCGCGAGTGGCCGTTGCTGACCTTCTCCAATGCGGTTCCACTGCGCGCGCGCATCGCCGGCATGCGTCCGGAACACCCCGCCACCGCGGCCACCGTCGTCGGCGCGAGCGTCGCCGCTGCCGGCCTCGTCTGGTACGCCACTCGACGGCGGGCCGAACGGGCGTAAGGGACACGCCGACCAGGGGTTGCGTGACGCGCGTCACAGGGGTCAAATACGGCTACGGACGACGAACGTCGATGGCGGTCCAGCCCCCAGCGCTCGGCGTCCCGCACGGACGAACGGGCACCCACGCGGCGATCCCACCACGCAAACGGTGAGTCGACGCGGGACTGTGGCACCGAGCAGCACGCCATGGACCGCGTGCGACATGCAGAGGGCACGCTTGGTAACCCGCAGCCCGCGCCACGACGACGGCGCCGCGAGCAGTCGCGGCGCCGTCGCCCTGTCCCCACCGCCGGACGAATGGGCATGCTGGCACCCCTGACGGGCCGGATTTTGTCTGTCACCGTTCTCGCCAAGAAGTTTGGACGGGGGACGGCCATGACTCGCATCCGCACGTGGGCAGTACTTGCTTCGGTTCCGATCGCCGCCGCAGTCTTGTTCGCGGCACCGCCCGCCACCGCGTCCGTCCCCGGCGGGACCGTGGTGTGGACCCGGTTCACCTACGGGTTCCACTTCGCCCGGCTGGTCGGCATCGTGAACGGGCAGTTGCGCGCGCTCACCAGCCCGCCCGCCGGAGCGATCGACGTCGACGCCGACGTGTCGCCGGACGGCCGCCACGTGCTCTTCGAGCGCGACGGCGCCGACGGCAGCGCCCGCATCGGGATGGTCGGCACCGACGGCAAGGGCGAGCACCTGATCGATCTCGGCTGCACCGATCCCTGCGCAGCGGACGTCACCCCGACGTGGAGCCCGGACGGCGAGCACCTGGTGTGGACGCCGGTGATCGGGCCGTTCGACCGCCCCAACGAGAGCGCCGAGCACGCCATTCTCTGGCGGGCCCGTCTGGACGGTTCGGAGCGTGAGCGGCTGTCGGAGTCGGGCATCGACGGTGTCTTGGAGGACTACCGCGCCCGGTTCGCGCCGGCCGGCTACATCGTCTTCACGCGCGTTCGAAACTCCGACGGTCAGGCGGCCGCGTTTCGCATGGACGCCGACGGCACGCACGTCCGCCAGCTCACGCCGTACTCGCTCGGCGGCGACATCGCCGACGTCTCGCCGGCGACCAGCGGAGTGACAAAGGACCTCGTCGTCTTCGAGACATACGGCCAGGGCCCGCCGGACGGGCAGGGCCAGAGCATTGCGACGGTGCCGTCGACCTGCCGCCCGCTGGCCGACTGCAAGACCAAGATCAAGTTCCTGACCCCGGGGGACCACCCCGAGGCGCAGAACTTCAACCCGGCGTGGTCACCTGACGGCCGGCGCATCGCCTTCACCCATTTCACGTTCGGCCCCACTGGCTTCGGCGGCGACATCTGGACGATGAATCCGGACGGCGGGGCGACGCACGTCGTATCGGCCGATCCGCGCTTCGAGTTCCGGCCAGCTTGGGGTGCTTCGGCGCACAGCTGACGTCAGCTGAATCAGCCGCGGGCGATCGCCTCGCAGATGGCGGTGGCCTCGCGGGCGCCGGCGACCAGCGCGTCGGCGCAGTGGACGAGCCAGGTGGCGATGCCGTCAGGGGTGCCGCTGCGGTACGCCGCGAGCGCGTCGTCATAGGCCGCGCGCAATTCGCGGTGGCCGGCCTCGATCACGACCAGTGACTTGGGGTCGAGTCCCCGCTCGACCACGGTGAGCCGGACGGCCACCCGGGCGACGACGCCGGACACCGGCGCGAACGCGTCCAGGCCGAGCAGTTCGCCGTGGACGATGCCGGCGACGACGACGGCTGGGGCCGACGTCGCGGCGAGCACCTCGGCCAGGGTGTCCAGCCGCGAGGCGGTGCCGGGCCGCGGCCGGCCCAGGTCGTCGGCCGGCGCGAGGTCGGCGGCGGCGAGCGCGTGCAGGCGGGCGAGCGCCTGTCGCGGCGCGCGGGTCCAGGTGTCGGCGAGCGGGCCGATGGCCGATTGCGCCCGCAGCGCGCCTTGCACCATCGGATCGGCGACGGCCGCCCCGGAGCGGACGTCGTCCAGCGCCACCTCGTGCCCGGTTAGCCACGCCGACGCCCACGCGCCGCGCAGCGACGACTCGGCCGAGACGTCGGCCGAGCGGCGGCGCAGCGTGCGGTTGGTGAGCAGCGCGTCCACGGCGGCGCGGGTGCGGGCGACACCGTCCGCGACGCCGGGGAGGTCGAGCAGCGCAGCGAGCGGGTCGGCGGGCACCCCGCGAGGCTAGTCGCCGCCGCCTTTCACGTTGTCCTCGCTTCGCGTCGCTCGGGCGCGGCGCAACACGGACAACTTTCCGAAGGCGGCAAAAGGCGGTGAACTTGTGCGGACCGGTGGGCAAGGCTGGAATGATGCGCAACAGCGCACGT
This sequence comes from uncultured Actinomycetota bacterium, assembly GCA_963764485.1. GTDB lineage: Bacteria > Actinomycetota > Actinomycetes > Mycobacteriales > Jatrophihabitantaceae > Jatrophihabitans. The sequence continues at coordinate 2,159,139 of CAVXSM010000001.1, forward strand.
CCCCCAACCGAAGGAGCCGACCCGTGACGGCGAGTTCAGGCCCGGCCCGGAAACCGACGCCGCGACCGGCGGACGAGCCCGCCGCCGACGCACCCGCCACGGACACGGCGGCGAAGACCACGGCGGCGAAGAGCACGGTGGCGAAGAGCACGGTGGCGAAGAGCACGGTGGCCAAGGACACGCCGGCGAAGGACGCCACGGCCAAGATCCCCACCACGAAGGACGCTGCGGCGAAGGACGGGCCGGCCCGATCGGTCGGACGGCACGCGGCGGCCGACGCGAGCGCCGCCTCGATGACGTCCGGACTGGCCAAGCCGGCCGGCGAGCCGAGCATGGGCAAGCTGGTCTCCGACGCGACCACGCACCTGTCCACCCTCGTCCACAGCGAGATCGAGCTGGCCAAGCTCGAGCTGCGATCCACGGTGAAGAACGCCGGCACCGGCGTCGGGCTGTTCGGCGCTGCCGCGGTCGTGCTCATCTTCTCGCTGACGTTCGGCTTCTTCGCGCTGGCCGAGGGCATCGCCGCGATGGGCCTCGACCGGTGGCTCGCGTTCCTGATCGTCTTCGTGCTGCAGCTGCTCTTCGTCGCGCTCTGCGTCTACATCGGCATCAAGAAGGTGAAGCGGGTGAAGGCCCCGGCCCGCACGATCAAGTCCACCCGCGAGACCGTGGACTACCTCAAGAAATCGCGGGGGTAGGCAGCCCCGATGGGGTTCGGCCCATTGCCGGGTGCCCCGGACAGTTCGATCGTCCTGGTCGAAGGACCGTGGACGCACCGGATGGTGCGCGCCAACGGCATCGCCCTGCACGTGGCCGAACTCGGCACCGGCCCGCTGGTGCTGCTGCTGCACGGCTTCCCCCAGTTCTGGTGGGGCTGGCAGCAGCAGCTCATCGATCTCGCCGACGCCGGCTACCACGCGGTGGCCGTCGATCTGCGCGGCTACGGCGCCAGTGACAAGCCGCCGCGCGGCTACGACGCGCCGTCACTGGCGGCGGACATGGCCGCGCTGGTCACGTCCCTGGGCGAATCCGACGCGATGATCGTCGGCAACGACCTCGGCGGGACGCTCGGTTGGACGATGGCGGCCTGCCACCCCCGCGTCGTCCGCTCGCTCGTGGTCGTGGGCGCGGCCCATCCCCTGCGCATGCGGCACGAACTGCGGCCCGGCGCCGGCCCCGACCAGCGGCAGGCGTCGGCCTACATCCTGCGCACCTTCCAGCTCCCGCGCCGGCCGGAGAACCTGCTGTCACGCGATTCCGTCTGGGTGCGCGAGCTGTACGACCGGTGGACGGGCCCGCGCTGGCGCGGCACGCCGCGCTACGTCGCCGACGTCGAGCGGTACGCGCGGGCCATGCGCATCCACCCCGTCTCGTTCTGCGCCGCCGAGCATTACCGCTGGATGGTCCGCTCGCTGTTCCGGGCCGACGGCCGGCGCTACGCCGCCGCCGTCCGCGCACCCATCACCGCGCCGGTGCTGCACCTGCACGGCGACTTCGACCGCTGCGTTCTGCCGGCCACCGCGCAGGGATCCGGGCAGTACGTGACCGGACAGTACGAGTGGCGCATCCTCGACGGTGTCGGCCACTTCCCGCACGACGAGGTGCCGGAGTTCGTCAGCGGCGAGCTGATCCGCTGGGCCAAGACCCACTGACTCAGTCGGGGGTGCAGGCACCGGTGGCGACGCCGGCGGTGAGTGTGCGGCCCGTCGCGGCCGATCCAGTGATCTCGTCGTCGCTCAGCGCGAAGCCGGTGTCGGGCGAGTCGCTGGCGGTGGCGAACACCATGCCCAGCACCGTCCCGTCCTCGTCGAGCAACGGGCCGCCGGAGTTGCCGCTGCGGACGATCGCCCGGATCGAGTAGATCGAGCGGTGGACGCTGCCGTTCCCGTAGATGTTGGTGCCGCCCACCGTCGTCTTGGTGCGGATCCGGGCCGAGCGCACCGTGAACGGCCCGTTCTCGGGATAGCCCAGGACGAGCGCCGGGTCACCGCGCTTGGCGTCGACGCTGCGGAACTTCAGCGCGGGCGCGTCCAGACCGGGCACGTCGAGCACGGCGACATCGCGCGCCGGGTCGAACAGAACGACCTTGGCCGGGACATTGCGGTGCGCGTCCACCTGCACCTCGACCTCGCGGGTGCCGGCCACCACGTGCGCGTTGGTGAGCAACCGGTGCGGGGCGTAGACGAAGCCGGAGCCCTCGATCCCCCGCCCGCACTGCGGCGCCTGCCCGTAGATCTTGAAGATCGAGTCGGACGCGATCTCGACCTGGTGCCGCACCGCCGGGGTGAGGTTGGCCGGCGGCGCCGGCACCGCGACGACCGACGTCGAGGGCAGATCGCCGAACACCGGCGGGAAGCCGCTCTGGTCGAGGAACCCGCGCAACGACGAGTACAGGTGCCGGACGCTCTGCGGCATGACGTCGTTGACGCCGCGGACGATGCTCGAATGGCTGGCCTCGGCGGCGAGGCGCGGGTAGGGCGAGGACGCCAGCGGCACCGCGACCATCCACGACACCAGCAGCACCGAGAGCACGCCGAGTCCGGAGCCGATGCTCGCGTCCCACGTCCGGCCCCGTTCGCGGACGACCTTGGCCCGGACGTGCCCGGCCACGTAGACGCCGAGCAGCTGCCCGAGGGTTGCGAACACCAGGACGCAGAAGATGGCGACCGGCACCTGGGCTCGTCCATCGGCTACCTGTGAACCCAACGGCTTGGCCAGCTGGGCGCCGATGACCGCACCGCCGAAGAACCCGACCAGCGAGAAGACCCCGACCACGGCACCGCTGCGGAAGCCGCCGATCGCGTACGCGACGGCCGCCAGCACGATGACCAGATCGAGAAGATTCATCGGACGATGAGCTTGCCGGTCTGGTTCTGCCGGGCATGGATGCTGCACACGAAGTTGTACGTCCCCGGCGCGGGAGCGGTGAACGTCACCGAATGCACCTCACCGGCCGCCGCGAGAGGCACGTCGGCTCCGGGCAGCCCGCTGAAGACCACGTCGTGCGGTGGCCCCGACCCCGGCTTCTCGGTATTGACCAGCACGATCCGGACCAGGCCCTGATGGACGACCAGGGTCGACGGGTGGAATCGGTAGTCGAGCCCGGCGGTCACGGTGATCTGCTGGACGCCGGCCACTGCTGAGGCCGTGCCCGTCCCGGTGTGCGGCCGCTTGTTGATCGGCGATTCCCGGTTGGAACACGCGGCGAGTAGCAGGAGCGCGACAACGAGCGACGCCCGGCGCAACAGCATGCTCGAACCGTACCGGCGAAACCTGGGCCGCCCCGGCGCCGTCGGTCAGCGCCGCCAGAACGTCTCAGGCAGTTCGCGCTGGACGTTGCGATCCCACGGCCGCGACCACCCGCCGAAGTCGAGCAGCCGATCGAGCAGGCCGGCGGTGAATCCCCAGACGAACAGGCCGCCGGCCTCGAACGCCGGGCCGAGCCAGCCGGAGGGGTGCGTGACCATGAACCGGTTGGCCGGGTCGACGAGGTCGGCGATCGGCACAAGCTCGACGCCGGCCACCTCGGCGCGGTCGACCGGGTGGACCTCGTGCGGATGTTCCCACCAGGCCAGCACCGGGGTGACGACGAAGCCCGACACCGGAATGAAGATGGCCGGCAGCTCGGCCACCACGCGCACCGTGCTCGGATCGAGGCCGACCTCTTCGTGGGCCTCACGCAGGGCGGCAGCAGCGAGTGACGCGTCGGTCAGGTCGAGCGAGCCGCCCGGAAAGGCCACCTGGCCGGCGTGCGTGCGCATGTCGGCGGCCCGCTCGATGAGCAGGACGGCCGGCCCCCGGTCGGTGCCGGCGAAGGCGATCAGTACGGCCGACGCGCGGCCACTGCCGTCGTCGGGCGGCAGGAAGCGGGACAGGTCGCTGCCATCGATCTCGCGGGCCTTGTCCGCCAGCGGCTGCAACCAGCTCGGCAGCTCGCTCACGCGACCTCGCCCAGGCGTGGCCGCGCTGCGGCGCGACACGCCGCGGACATCGCCGCAGCGGGGCCACGCCTCATGAGCGGACCATCTCGGCCTCGCTCTTGACCAGCTTGGCGGCGAGCTGCGGATCGGTCGGGCCGGCGCCGAACGACGGGCACAGCCGCGCGATCGGGCAAGCGCCGCACGCCGGCTTGCGCGAGTGGCACACGCGACGGCCATGCCAGATGGCGCGGTGGGAGAAGATCGTCCATTCCTTCTTGGGGATCAGCTCGGCCACCACGGCCTCGACCTTGACCGGATCGGTCTCGGCGGTCCACTGCCAGCGCCGCACCAGCCGTCCGAAATGCGTGTCGACGGTGAGGCCGGGCACGCCGAAGGCGTTGCCGAGCACGACGTTGGCCGTCTTGCGGCCGAAGCCGGGCAGGGTGACCAGCTCGTTCAGCCGGTTGGGCACCTCGCCGTCGAACCGTTCGACCAAAGCCTGACCGAGCTTGATGATGGACGTGGTCTTATTGCGGAAGAAGCCCGTCGACTTGATAAGGGCCTCGACGTTGTCGCGGTCGGCCCCGGCGTAGGCGGCTGCGGTGGGGTACTTCGCGAACAGCGCCGGCGTCACCTCGTTGACCCGCTTGTCGGTGCATTGCGCCGACAGGATCGTGGCCACTGACAGTTCCAGCGGCGTGCGGAAGTCGAGCTCGCAGTGGGCAGTGGGATAGAGCTCGGCCAGCTCACGGTTGATCCGGCGGGCGCGGCGGGTGAGCGCGAGCGGCGATTCCTGCGTTGACGGCACGCCGCCGAGCCTATGACGGTTACCTGACGACGAGAGTGCGGCAGAATGGAGGCACCATGATCGGCTTCGCGCTCATCCTGTTCCCGTTCGTCCTGCTGGGCTTCGTCATGCTCATGGGACGGGTCGAGGAGCCGCTGAGCCAGATCGCGGACGAGCGCGACATCGAGCAGTTCCTCGACGACGCCAACCGCGAGGAACTCGACGCGTTCGTCCTCGAGGGCACCGAGTCGGCGCTGGCCCGGTTCCGTACCCGGCTCGGGCTGAATCGCCTGCGCCGCGGCTGGCGCAAGTCGGCGGACTGATCCTGACCGGTTTTGCTCTAGCACTAGACTCCGCGCGAGACTGTGACCAGGCTCGCATTGCGGCGGGCGATCGAGGAGCACACGTGGACGAGATTCTGCGCAGGGCCGGGCTGTTCCAGGGGGTCGACCCCGACGACGTCGAGGCGCTCTCCGGCGAGTTCGAGATCTTCGAGGCGCCGCGCGGTGCAGTGCTCTTCAACGAGGGCGAGCCGGGTGACAGCCTCTACATCGTGCTCTCCGGCAAGGTGAAGTTGGGCCGCCGTTCACCCGACGGTCGCGAGAATCTCGTCGCCATCTACGGCCCGTCCGACCAATTCGGCGAGCTGTCGCTGTTCGACCCCGGCCCGCGCACCGCCACCGCCACCGTCGTCACCGACGCCCGGCTGGCCCGGCTGCCGAAGGCCGCGCTGCAGAAGTGGGCCACCGAGCGTCCACAGATCGCGATGCAGCTGCTGCGCGTCGTCGCCCGGCGGCTGCGGCGCACCAACACCATGCTGGCCGACCTGATCTTCGTCGACGTGCCCGGGCGGGTGGCCAAGCAGCTGCTGCAGCTGGCCCAGCGCTTCGGCTCGATCGACGGCGGTCAGCTGCGCGTCACGCACGACCTCACCCAAGAGGAGTTGGCGCAGCTCGTCGGCGCCTCGCGCGAAACCGTCAACAAGGCGCTGGCCGACTTCGCCTCGCGCGGGTGGCTGCGCCTCGAAGGCAAGAGCGTCGTCATCCTCGATCGCGAGCGGCTCGCCCGGAGGGCTCGCTGAGCTGATCCGCCGACGCGTCGTGATCGGCTTCTACTGACGCAGGTAGGCGAGCTGGGCTTCGACGCTGAGTTCGGCGGCCCACCAGACGGCGTGGTCGACGTCGGCGTAGACGACCTCGACGATCTGGCGCGCGGTCGCATCCGGCCCGATGTCGGCGAGCGCGGTGCGGATCTGGGCCAGCCGTTCCTCGCGGTGCTCCAGATACATCTGGGCGACGTCGCCGGCGTGCGGCAGCTCCGGCCCGTGCCCGGTGAGCACGGCGGCCGCGCCGAGGTCGCGCAGGCGCTGCAGCGAGTCGAGGTAGGCGGCCAGGTTCCCGTCGGGGTGGGCGACGACCGTCGTCCCGCGTCCCAGGATCGTGTCTCCGGTCAGGACGGCGTCGTTCGCGCCGACGACGAACGACGCCGAATCCGAGCTGTGGCCCGGCGTGGCCAGCACCCGCAGCTCGACGCCGGCGGCCGCGATCGACTCCCCGTCGGCCAGCGGCGCCGCGCCGTGGCAGTACTCCGGATCGATGGCGCGCACGGGCGCGCCCGTCCGCTCGCGCAGCTCGGGGCCGGCCTGGCTGTGGTCGAAATGGCTGTGGGTGACGAGGACGAGCGCGATGTTCGGCGCCGCGGCCAGCAGCCGACCGAGATGCGTCTCGTCCGACTGGCCCGGGTCGACGACCACCGTCGCGTCCGAATCGGGCGCCCGCAGCAGCCAGGTGTTCGTGCCGTCGAGCGTCATCGGGCCGGGATTGCTCTGCAGCAGGACCGAGGCGTACGGGGTCACCGCCCGCACGGTCTCGTAGGCCGGATGCGACAGCGTCACGGCAGCATGCTCCGCGGGATCGGCACCAGCGAACCGTCGGGCAGCTCGACCGCGACCGTGCCGTCGTCGCTGATGCGCAGCTCGGGACGGACGGCCTCGAGCCGGCGCGCGCGGGCCGAGTCGACGGCCTCGGCCACGGTGGCGAACGGCGCGAGCGTGGCCAGCGTGGTCATGGTCGGCGGCAGCATCTTGCGCTCGCCGCGCTGCGCTTGCTCGATCGCGACCGCCACCGGCACCCACGACGCCTCGCTCGACTCGCTGGTCACGTCCTGCGCCACGGCGGCATCGGGTAGCGCGCCGACGAAGAACCGGGTGTCGTAACGGCGCACCTCGCCGGCCGGGGTGACCCAGCGCGACCACGGATGCAGTGCGGCGGCGTCGACGGCCAGCCCGTTGGCCCGCAACAGGTCGCCGAAGGACACGAGGCCGCGCTCGACATCCGCGCGGGCGCCGCTCAAATCGGCGGACGGCACGCTGAGCAGGACGCCGGTCTCCTCGAACGTCTCGCGCACCGCCGCGCCGATCAGCGCGTGGGCGGTGGCCTCGTCGCAGTCGAAGCGGGCGGCGAGCGCCGTCAGGTCGGCTCCGGCGAGCGGCAGTGCGGAATCAGCATCGTCGACCCGGCCGCCCGGGAAGACCGTCATGCCGGCGGCGAAGGCCATCTGCGTGACCCGGGTCAGCAGCCACGCCTCGATGCCCTCGGCGCCGTCGCGCAGCAGGGCGACGGTCGCGGCATCGCGGATCGGCACGTCGCTGTTCGGCAGCGTCACGGGGCGATCTCGACGATCATCTCGATCTCGACCGGTGCATCCAGCGGCAGGACGGCTACCCCCACGGCCGAGCGCGCGTGCGCCCCGGCGGCGCCGAACACGTCGCCCACCAGCGCGCTGGCCCCGTTCACCACTGCGGGCTGGCCGGTGAAATCCGGGGCGGAGGCCACGAAGCCGACCACCTTCACGACGCCCACGACCGAGTCCAGCCCGACCAGCGCATCGATCGCGGCCAGAGCGTTGAGCGCGGCGGTCCGAGCCAGCCCGGCGGCGGCGTCCGGCGACACCTCGGCCCCCACCTTCCCGGTGCTCGGCAGGACGCCGTCGACCATCGGCAACTGGCCGGAGGTGTAGACGAACGACCCGCTGCGGCGAGCCGGCACGTAGGACGCGAGGGGGGCGACAACGGGCGGCAGGCTGATGCCCAGTTCCGCGAGCCGCGACAGCGGGGTACTCATGCTCCGCACGCTATCTGCTGCCTGGGTCACGTGCGACGAGACCGCGGACGGACCCCACAGCCCGATCTCCTACGCTCAGCACATGGTCGCCACGCGCGCAGTCCCGCGGGCCGAGACGCCCGCCCCGCTCGTGGACGGCATCCCGGACAAGGCGCGCCTGCACGTCGTCACCGGCAAGGGCGGTACCGGCAAGACCACCGCCGCCGCAGCCCTGGCGCTGGCGCTGGCCGAGGGCGGCCGCAAGGTACTGCTCATCGAGGTCGAGTCGCGGCAGGCGATCGCCCAGCTCTTCGACACCCCGCCGATGCCCTACAGCGAGGAGCGGCTGACGACGTTCGGCACTGGCGGCGAGCTGTTCGGCCTGGCCATCGACCCCGAACAGGCGATGCTCGAGTACCTCGAGATGTTCTACGGCCTCAAGCGCGCCGGTAAGGGCCTGAAGAAGATGGGCGCGGTCGACTTCGTTACCACGCTCGCTCCCGGCCTGCGCGACGTCCTGCTCACCGGCAAGGTCAAGGAAGCCGTCGTCCGGGTCACGAAGGGCGGCGCGCCCGTGTACGACGCGGTGGTGCTCGACGCCCCGCCCACCGGTCGGATCACCCGCTTCCTGGACGCGACGCAAGAGGTCGCCAAGCTCACCAAGTTCGGCCCGATCAGCAACCAGAGCGCCGGCGTCATCAAGCTCCTGCACGGCCCGCGGACCGCGGTGCACATCGTCACGCTGCTCGAAGAGATGCCGGTGCAAGAGACGATCGACGCGGCGGCCGAACTGCGGCGATTGCAGTTCCAGCTCGGCGCCGTCATCGTCAACCGGGCCCGGCCGACCCTCATCACCGACGGCCAGGTCGGCGCCGACAACACCGTCGACACCGCGAAGCTCGCCGCCGGGCTGAAGAAGGCCCGACTCCCGGTGGTGCACGCCGCGGCGCTGGCCGCCGAGATGGTGGCCTACGCCGAGCGCCAGGCGGTGCAGGAAGAGAACGCCATCCGCCTCGACGCCCTCGACCTGCCGCGCATCGAGCTGCCCGACCTCAACCCGCCGGTCGAGCTCGGCGAGCTCAAGGACCTCGCCGCATGCTTCATCCAGGTGCCGGCATGAGCAACCTCCGCAACCCGCTGCTCGACGCGGCGGCATTGGTACGTGATCCGAAGACCAAGGTCGTCGTCACCTGCGGCAGCGGCGGCGTCGGCAAGACCACGACGGCGGCCGCGATCGCACTCATCGGCGCCGAAGCCGGCCGGCGCACCGTCGTGCTCACGATCGACCCGGCCCGGCGGCTGGCCCAGTCGATGGGGCTCACCGAGCTGGACAACACCCCGCGCGAGGTCAAGGCCGCGTCGATCGATCCGGCCAGCGGCGGTCAGCTGTTCGCGATGATGCTCGACATGAAGCGCACGTTCGACGACGTGGTGCTCGAGCATTCGACGCCGGAGCGGGCCGAACAGATCTTCGCCAACCCGTTCTACCAATCGCTGTCGTCCTCCTTCGCCGGCACGCAGGAGTACATGGCGATGGAGAAGCTGGGCCAGCTCGTCGCCACCAAAGAGTGGGATCTCATCGTCGTCGACACCCCGCCGTCGCGGTCGGCCCTCGACTTCCTGGACGCACCCAACCGGCTCGGGCGCTTCCTCGACGGCCGGATGATCCGGCTGCTCACCGCCCCAGCCAAGGCCGGCGGCAAGGCGTACATGAAGGTCGTCACCGTCTCGGTCGGCATGGTGGCCCGCGTCTTCACCAAGGTCATCGGCGGCGACCTGCTCAACGACCTGTCGACGTTCGTCACGGCGCTGGAATCGATGTTCGGCGGTTTCCGCGAGCGGGCCCAGCAGACGTACGAGCTGCTGAAGACCCCGGGCACGGCCTTCATCGTCGTCGCCGCGCCGGAGCCGGACGCGCTGCGCGAGGCGTCCTACTTCGTCGAGCGGCTCTCGGCCGAGCGGATGCCCTTGGCCGGCATCGTGGTGAACCGCACCCGGCGGGCCGCCACCGTCGACGGCGCCGACCCGCTCAGCGCCGCCCAGGCCGAACTCGCCGCCGATGCGCTGACCGGCACCGACGGCCCGTCGGCCCTGGCCCGCGCGGCGCTGCGGGTGCACGCCGAGGTCGCCACGGCGGCCGAGCACGACGCCCGGATGACCAAACGATTCTCCTCCGCCCACCCGCAGGTGCCGCTGGTCTCGGTCACCGCGCTCCCGGCCGACGTCCACGACCTCGACGGCCTGCGCACCATCGGTGACCTGCTCGGCGCCTGAGGGAGGGGCGGGCGGCTTAAGAACGGCCCGTACCCTGATATCCCGTGGCTGCTGATCCGACCCGTCCTGATACCTGGCAGACCCTCGGCAAGCTCGTCGCGTCCCTGTTCGCGGTCGGGATCCTGACCGCAGGCGTGGTCCTGCCCTACGTGGGCGGCCTCGGCATCGTCGCGGGCAAGGCGGCCGGCAAGTTCATCAACACCACCTGCACGCTCGAAGAGACCCAGCCTCCGCAGAAGACGACGGTCTACGCCCGCGACGGCAAGACCGTGATCGCGACGCTGTTCAGCCAGGACCGGGTGCCGATCCCGCTGAGCGACATCCCGCAGAATCTGCAGGACGCGCTGGTCGCGACCGAGGACCGCCGCTTCTACCAGCACCACGGCGTCGACCTGCGCGGCCTGTTCCGGTCGGCGATCAACACGAGCAACGGCGACACCCAGGGCGGCTCGACGCTGACGATGCAGTACGTCAAGCAGGTGCAGTACTACCAGGCCGGCGACGACAAGAAGAAGCAGCAGGCCGCAATTGACGTCAACCTCGAGCGCAAGATGGAAGACGCCAAGTGCGCCCTCTACATCGAGGGCACCCTGCACAAGTCGAAGGCCACGATCCTCGACGACTACCTCAACATCGCGTTCTTCGGTGAGCACTCCTACGGCATCCAGACCGCGGCTGAGACGTACTTCAACAAGCCGGCGAGGGATCTGACGCTGCCCGAGTCGGCGCTGCTCGTGGGCATGCTGCGCGCCCCGTCGGCCTATGACCCGTTCCTGAACCGGGCCGCGGCCAAGGAACGCCGCGACGAGGTCCTGCAGAACCTGGTGGCAGTGGGCAAGCTCAGCCAGACCGCCGCCGACAAGGCCAAGGCGACCCCGGTCGCGCTGGCCACCCAGTCGCCGCCGCTGGTGAAGCAGGGTTGCGCCAACGCCGCCAGCTCGGTACCCAACGCGGCGTTCTTCTGCGAATACCTGACCAACTGGCTCGAGACGGTGAACGGCATCACCCCGTCCCAGCTGCAGACCGGCGGTCTCAGGATCGTCTCCACCCTCGACCCGTCGCTGCAGAGCAACGCGCAGAAGCGGATGAACAAGCTGGTCTCGGCCACCTCGCCGATGACGGCCGTGCTGCCGATCGTCGATCCGCACACCGGCGACATCCTGGCGATGGCGGCGAGCAAGAAGTACGGCACCGCCCGCGGCGAGACCGAGCAGCCGGTGTTCACGAAGTACACGGCGCACGCCGCCTCGACGTTCAAGCTGTTCCCGCTGCTGACGGCACTGGAGACCGGCGTGCCGTCGAGCTGGCAGCTCAGCACGGTGGGCAACGTCGGCACCTACACCGCCAAGAACTGCGCCGCGAACAACAAGGCCGTCAACGGCGACGCCAACGTCTTCTACAACACGACCGAATCTCTGAGCACGGCCACGGCCAAGTCGTCCAACACCTTCTACCTCGGTCTGGCCGATCAGCTGTTGAACTGCGATCTGCAGCCGATCGTCGACATCATGACCAAGCTGGGCATGAAGAGCTTGCAGCAGCACGACCCGAACGACAGCCCCAAGCTCACCTACGCGCAGAACATCGTCAACAACCAGCGCGGCCAGGAACTCGTCCTCGGGTCCGTGCCCACCAGCCCGCTCGAGATGGCCGGCGCGTACGCGGCGATCGCCGACGGCGGCAAGTTCAACGCCCCGGCGCCGGTGCTCTCGATCACCGACAGCCGCGGCAGCGCCATCCAGATCAAGCGCCAGCCCGGAGTACAGGCCGTGCAGCCGCAGGTCGCCGCGCAGGCGGTGCAGATCCTGACCGGCGACACCAAGGGCGTGGGCACCTCGGCGTCGGCCTTCAGTGGCTGGTACGCCGACAACCAGAGCCTCATCGCCGGCAAGACGGGCACCAACCAGGCGAACCAGAAGGACAAGAACGCCTCGATCTGGTTCGTCGGCATGACCCGCGATCTCGTCGCCACCAGCGCGCTCATCGACTTCGACAACACCAGCGCACCGTCCAAGGGGCTGGTGGGCGAGGGAACCGGTCAGGCGTACGGCGACTTCGCGGCCAAGGTGTGGATCGCCGCGCTCAAGTCGTCACTCGTGCACAAGAACTGGTCGTGGGACGACCCGAATCAGGTGGGCAGCCAGCAGGTGCCCGTCCTCACCGGGCTCACGATGTCCGACGCCAAGAAGGCGCTGTCCGAGAGCGGTTTCACGATGGTTCAGCTCGACGCGACGAACCGGCTCAGCTGCGCCAGCGCGATTCCGTTCGGACGGGTTGCCTACTACGGGCCGTCGCGAGCCGAGCCGGGCGCCACAATCACCGTCTGCCCGAGCAACAACATCGGCCAGACCGTCGTCGTCGTCAAGCCGCACATCAGCAAGACGCCCGGCACCGGTCGCGGCAGCACCGGCACCGGCGGCACCGGCCGGGGCGGGAACGGGCATGGCCCCGGCGGGCACTGACCTGACGGGCCGCCGACGCGCGACGCCCACCTAGGTTCAGCTCAGCCGGCGGCGAACCTCGTCGCTGATCCGCTTGCCGTCGGCCCGGCCCGCAACCGTGGGTTGGACGATCTTCATGACCGCGCCGATGTCCCGCGCGGAAGTGGCGCCGGCTTCGGTGATCGCGGCCGCCACCAGCTCGGCCAGCTCGTCGTCGCCCACCTGCGCGGGCAGGTAGCGGTCAAGCACCGTGCCCTCGGCCTGCTCGCGGGCAGCCAGCTCGTCCCGGCCCGCGGCGGTGAACGCCTCGGCCGCCTCGCGCCGCTTCTTGGCCTCCCGGGTCAGGACGCGCAGCACCTCGTCGTCGCTGAGCTCGCGGGCACTCTTGCCGGCGACCTCCTCGGTGGTGACGGCGGTGAGAGCCATCCGCAGGGTGGCGACAGTCAGCTCGTCGCGAGCCTTCATGGCGGCGTTGAGATCGCTGTGCAGTCGCGCTTTGAGCTCGGGCATGACGACGACGCTACCGACCGGGGCCACTGAGATGGTCCGTAGGCTGGACGGCATGCCACGTGCTCTGACCGCGCTGGGCGCTGCCGGGGCCGGGGCGCTGTTCTACGGCACGGTGATCGAGCGCAACGCCTTCACGCTGCGGCAGTTCGAGGTGCCGGTGCTGGCGCCGGGGGCCGACCCGTTGCGGGTGCTGCACGTGTCCGATCTGCACATCACGTCCGGCCAGCGCCGCAAGCAGGCGTGGATCCGTGCGCTCGCGTCCCTCAAGCCCGACTTGGTGATCAACACCGGCGACACCCTGTCGGCCCGCGACGCGATCCCGGCCGTCATGCATGCGCTCGAGCCGCTGTCACAGTTCCCCGGCGCGTTCGTCCCGGGCAACAACGACTACTTCGCGCCCCGCCCGAAGAATCCGGTGCGGTACTTCGCGCCCAACCGACAGCGGACCCATGGCGACCCGTTGCCCTGGCCGCAGCTCGCCAGCGCCATGACTCACGCCGGCTGGATCGACCTCACCCACGTGCGCACAACGGTCGCCGCCGGTGGGCAACGCGTGGCCCTGACCGGCACCGACGATCCGCATCTGCGTCGCGCCCGCTACGAACTCGTCGCCGGTCGCGCCGACACCGACGCGGTGGTGCGGATAGGTGTGGTCCATGCGCCCGAGCCGGAGTTGCTGCGTCGGTTCGCCCGCGACGGCTACGACCTGGTGCTGGCCGGGCACACGCACGGCGGCCAGGTACGGGTGCCGTTCGGGCCGGCGATCGTCACCAACTGCGGCATCGAACGCACCCGGGCCCGCTGGCTGCACAGCTGGGACGAGCACATGTACTTCCACATCAGCGCCGGGCTCGGCACCGGTCCGTTCATGCCGATCCGGTTCTGCTGCCGGCCGGAAGCGACCCTGCTGACGCTCGTCCCCCGGTCCTGAACGGTTGGGTCCAACCGTTATGCTGGACCGGTTGCACCGCGGGGTGTGGCGCAGCTTGGTAGCGTGCTTCGTTCGGGACGAAGAGGCCGCAGGTTCAAATCCTGTCACCCCGACCAATCAATCCGGGGCCTCCAGGCACCTAGCGTTCATCGGCATCAGCGGCTGAGTGACTAACTGAGTGACTACGGTCCGCAAAGATGCGATCCATCGCCACTGCACCGCTTTGCAGCACCGGACGGATCTGCTTGCGATAGACCGCTTCCGTGACCGACGTGCTGCTGTGTCCGACCAGCCGCGAGATCTCCTCGAGTGGCAATCCGTGATCGGAGAGCAGCGACACGAAGCTGTGCCGCAGCTCGCGCGGAGTCCACTCGTCCGGGTTGAGCCCAGTCGACATTCTTGAGCGCGGCGCGAAAGTCGCGCCGGACGTGCGACGGGTCGAGCGGCGTACCGACCTTGCTGGTGAATACGAGCCCATGCTCGCGCCACTGGTCGCCAGCCTCTGTGCGTTCGGCCGCCTGTTGCTCTCGCTGGCGGTGGAGTGCCTCGACACAGCGCTGGGGTAGGGCGAGCGTGCGGCGCGACTTCCGGGTCTTCGTGTCTCCGCCTCGGCGCACAGACCGCCACACCGCGACGTAGGGAGGCGTGGGCGGCTCCGTCGTCGGATCGCCGTCTAGATGGACGTGCTCCCAGGTGAGCGCGCGGAGCTCTTCGGTTCGGGCGCCAGTCAGTAACGACACCACGATGTACGCGGACATTCGTGAGCCATGAACCGCTTGCAGTACGTCCGCGGCCTGGGCAAGCGTGAGGGACTTCGAGGGCCGTCCCGGCGCGCCGGTGGGTACCGAACAGAGCTCGACGACGTTGCGCTTGACCTTGTCGCGGGCCATGGCCCGCTGACCGAGCGGTTGAGGCAGGAATGCATTGCCTGCAGGGTTCGTGTGCTCAGCGCCTTCGACTTCGTCGCCAACCAACGGTCGACATCATCGGCCGTGAGATCGCGGAGCTTGCGAGCACCAAGAGATGGCACGACGTGGGTGCGGCAGAGGTGGCGGCACGTCTTGACCGTCATCTCGTCGCGGCCGTTCAGACCGTAGGTGAGCCAGTCGTTGACCGCCTGGGCCACCGTGTAGTCGGACGGCGCGATCGCTAGACCGTCGTCGTAGTCGCGCAGGACCTGCTTGAGCTTCTGCTTCGCTTCGGTGTTGGTGCGACCGCTGCCCTTCTTGACGATCCGCCGGCCACTGGCCCCGAAACCGACGCACACCGTCGCGATCCATCGGCTTCGCGCCTCGTCCCAATGCAGGCCCCCGTCGCCGCGGCTGCGTCGAGTCGTCACCTCAGGCGACCTCGGCTTCACGCTCGAGGAGCGCGACGTAGTCGCGAATCGCCGACTGCGGGATGAGACGCGATCGGCCCTGCGTCACGGAGCGCAGTCGCCCTGATCGGAGCAACTCGTAAATGACCGAGCGGCTCAGATTCAGCAAGCGAACGGCATCGCTCACCTTGTAGAGCGCCAGGTCAGACTGCGGAACCTCGTCCTGGTCGTTCGCCATAGCCAACTCCCCTCGTGATGCGTGTGCGTCATCCAGAAGGTGCTGGCGTCGGGGATTTCCGTTCACGACTCAGCTCGGAGCTCGAATTTTGAGATCCGCTGCCCGAACTGACTGCCGCAGCGAAGGCAGAACCGCCACTTCAATCCGTCGTCGAGTGGATGCTCGATCCAGGCCGACATCGCGTTCCCGTTGCGATCGCATTCGGCCACCCGCCGGTGCACTGGACACAAGATCCGGCCGTCATCGAGCCGGATCCAGCCCCGCTCGTCCGGTCGCAAGAGCTCGTGCCAGAGGTCGGCCTCGCTCGTGAACCGCGGGGCTGGCGGGTCGGCATCAGGGCCGCAGACCGAGCAGTCGATCCAGTACGCGATCTCGAGTCGGACTCGGGGATCGCGAGTATCGGATTCCATCGACTTGCCCCTTCCGCGCGTGAAGCCGAGCGTACATACCTATGTACGCGATGGACTGGGCCTGTGGATGACTCCCGCCGGCAACGCCGCAAAGGCGCTCGACCGGGAGAGCTGTCCCCGGAGCTACGCGACGCCGTGCGGGCCGAGGCAGCGCGTATCGCCGACCTCCACGATCCCGTCGCAGTCATCAAGGCGACGGGCGACGCGTTCGCTGCGCTCGATGGCGAACTAGAGCGCCTCGCCGAAGTGCGACTCGCGGCGGTCAACCAGCTCCGAAGAGACGGTTGGTCTTACGACCGAATCGCGGCGGCGACAGGGTTGTCGAAAACACGCGTCGCCAACTTGAGCAAAGGCGAATGACCTAACAGGCGGACCGGCCCGCGGCCGTTTCGAGATCGAGCATGTCGCCGGCGGAGACCAGTCCGCACGCGTCGGTTTGCAGGCCCCTCAGTTTGATCACCGCGAACGATGCGCACATGCCGATGATCGCGCGATGTCCGCGCGGATCTGCAGGTGATCGGGCGACGCCGTCCCGGGCCAATGGACCGACCGGCGCCAAAGCTCTGGAACTGCCTTCATTTTCGTTATACGATATGCGCGTGGTGAGCGAGGAACAGATCCAGAAGTGGGCCGATGAGGCCGAAGCCGGATACGACGTTGAAGAGCTGAAGCACCGGGGTCGCGGTCGTCCTGGTCGCGGGGGCGAACCGATGCAGGTCGTGGCGGTGCGCCTGACCGTCGAGGAGCTTGTCGCTCTGGACGCGGCGGCGGCCAAGAGCGACATGAGCAGGTCTGAGGCAATCCGGGCTGCGCTGGCCCACTTCGCTGCGTGAAAGTCCACCCGAGCGCGCTCAAACACGGCGTCTCATCGGAGGATGCGATCCAGGCGGCGCAGTGGTCGCTGTGGATCGAGCCGCTCGACGATGGTGGCTCTCCCGAGCGGGAGTTGCGCCTGGGTTTCGACACCAGTGCCCGGCTGCTGGAGCTCGTGGTCGTGGTCGTGGTCTTCCAGAGCGGCGATGAGATGGTCATCCACGCCATGCCGGCGCGCAGGAAGTACCTGGACCTCCTGCCCTGACGATCGAGATCGCTGTCTGGCAGCCCGTCGGCGACTCCAGCGGCGACCTCCGACCGTGGCATGGCGCTGTCGCGGCGCAGCGCGACCATCGCGCTGTCGCGGCGCAGCGCGACCATGCCGCTGTCGCGCGCAAGCGCGACCATGCCGCTGTCGCGCGCAAGCGCGACCATGCCGCTGTCGCGGCGCTCGTGCGACCATGCCGCGGGTAGCGCCAATATTCGACCTTGCGGATCTCCGCGGAGTGACGTTCGATCGGTGGACGATGCTGACCGTCGACCGTTAGGCGGCGGGTCGAAGGGACGTGCTGATGTCGAACTTCACGTATCCGAGGCTGTATACCGATGCGGATGGCACGTCTTGCTTCGCGGATGCCGAGGTTCCCTTCGATCGATTCATGGAGGCGCCGCCGGCCGAACCAGCCGCTCTGGCATGGATCGGCCCGGCGACTGGTGTCGCCGTGATGCGGGCCGGCCGAAATTGGGGCGGGACCGTCCCGCACCCTGCACCGGCACGACAAATTTTCACAATCTTGGCTGGCGCCTGGCAGGTCACCGCGGGGAATGGAGAGACACGGACGTTTCGCGTCGGTGACGTGCTTCTCGTCGAAGACCTCACCGGCGAGGGTCACGTCTCACGTGCCTTAGAGGATCAGAGCCTCGCGCTCGTCACAATCCTTTGAGATCGCGAGACCCAACCGACCGACCATGCCGCTGTCGCGCGCAAGCGCGACCATGCCGCTGTCGCGCGCAAGCGCGACCATGCCGCTGTCGCGGCGCAGCGCGACCATGCCGCTGTCGCGGCGCAGCGCGACCATGCCGCTGTCGCGGCGCAGCGCGACCATGCCGCTGTCGCGGCGCAGCGCGACCATGCCGCTGTCGCGGCGCAGCGCGACCATGCCGCTGTCGCGGCGCAGCGCGACCATGCCGCTGTCGCGGCGCAGCGCGACCATGCCGCTGACGTAGCACTTCCGCCGGCGCGCGATAGCCGTCGATCTGCGCGCCTCGTCGCAAAGGCGCGCGCCGCACAGATTGATCACTATGCGCCAGCCTCCTACGACGCCGGGACGACCACGAACGGGCCAATGAAGGTCGTCTGACCGCGGCACATTTGGCGCGTGCGCCGCCGCTGACGTAGCACGGGCTCAGTCCGAGTTCGGTCGGGCGCTTTCGTCGCTACCGGGCCTGCGCTGACGCCGCCCTGGGACTCCGGATGTGGCCCGGGACCGGCGTAGTTGAACGAAAGGCCCTATTCCCGGAACAGGCCTTCATGCGAACTGCTCGACCACTCGCCCGCCGTCCACGTGCGCCGGCCGCGCCTGGACGATGAGTCACGCGCCATCGGCCTGGACCGCAACGAGGTCGGGTCACTGCTCGTCGCGGCCGGCCTCGGAGCACCGAACGAGCACGTGCTGATCTCGTTGCTCGCGATCAATGGGCTCCGGACTTCAGAAGCGCTCGGCGCGGACATCGACGCACTCGGGCTCGAACGAGGCCATCGCACCCTCACCGTCCTTCGCAAGGGCGGCAAGATCGTCACGATCCCGCTCGCTCCGCGCACGGCTCGCGCGACCGACCTCGCCATCGGCGAGCGGCTCGACGGCCCAATCTTCTTACGCCCGGACGGGCAGCGAATGGATCGCCATTGCGCGAGCCGAATCGTGCGTCGCGTCGCCCGCCGCGCCGGCGTCGAGAAGCCAATCGGACCGCACACCCTGCGGCACGCATTCATCACCGCTGCACTGGATGCCGGCGTACCACTCCGCGATGTCCAAGAAGCCGCATCGCATGCCGACCCACGCACAACGATGCGCTACGACCGCGCCCGAGTCTCGCTCGACCGCCACGCCACCTACATCGTTGCCACCTACCTGGCCGGCGCCGCGCGCTAGTCAAACTCGCCGGGCGGCAACCGATTGCCGCCCGGCGTAGCGCGCGCGGAGGCCGTCGATAGGCGCGGCGGCCGGCTGCTGCAGGTCGAGCGGAATTGCGCCGACGATGCGCGGCAGGGCTTCGCTCACGTACACCTGCACGTGTCAGACCTTGCACAGTGGGATGTTGGGGATGGTCTGGCTGCCTTTCACGACGCTGGTGAGCAATTCGGCCTCCAGGTCGGCCTTGAATGCGGGCAGTCCCGGGATGATCTTGTGCAGTAGTTCGGTCGCTTCCTCGCCGAGCGCGAGGCCGGCGCCGCCGCCGGCCCTGATGGAGAGATCTACTTGGCGGCACCGCGCGACTGATGCCCCCAGAGCTGACCCGTTGGTGACACCAACGGTTATGTTGGCCTTGCCGTAGGGCCCGGCTGCGGCACCGGGAATTCCGACGCCCCAGAACAACTTGAATTCCGCTCCGAAGATCATTGCGCTGGGGCCCAGAGTAAGGCCGCCGATCGAGTCCAGCAGGCTCTTGTCAACGGAAAAGCCGGGTGCGGTGGGGACACCGTCTTTGAGCCCGAGTGGTCCGCGGAGCTTGTAGCGGCCGTCGGCGGTCAGGGTGGAATGGCGGCCGGTGAACGCGGTCTCGAAGAACAGTTTCACTTTGCCTGTGACCACCGTCGGTAGGCCGCCGGGAAGGATGAGCGGTCGATTGAACAGTTCGATCGGGACTTCGACCCGCACCTTGGCGTTGTCGGCGCTGCCGTCGGCCGCGCCGCCCTGCAATCCGATCCCGATGGAGTCGATGCCACTGAGCTGCACGGTGGGCTTGCTCAGCAGATGGCCTCCTCCGATTCTGAGGTTCGAGAGCAGATGCAGCTGGCTGTAGCCGAACGTGACGCTCGCGCCGACCTTGAGAGCCGCGCCGACCAGGTTGTGGATCGACACGGTCAGCCCGGTTGGGTTCACCAACGCTCCTACCCGCCACTTACCGATGCTCAGTTCCACGGCGGACTTCGGAGTGGGCAGCGACCGCGGCCCAGCCAGCTGGACGAACTTCGCCGGCGTGTCGGAGATGTCGGCCACGCCTGGGATCTCCTGCGCCGTGGCGCCGGCCAGGTCGACAGATTCATTGACATGGAGGTCACCGTCCTTGATCACTTCGGTGATCTGCACTGGGCTGAGGGTGACCGCCAAATCGGCGCCGGCCGGTTGCATGGCGACGACGCGCCCCGCGGCGCGCGAGGTCATGAACAGCACCTTGCCGACCTTCAGTGTGTCCAGGCCGGGCGCGTTGCCGTCGATCGTCCAGATGAACCCGTTGTCGGACACGGATCTGACGGCGTCGGCGCCCCCACCGACGACGACGACATCTGGTTGGTACGTGATGCCGGCGCCTGGAACCTTGGGTGCGGCCGGGCCGTAGCGTTCGACCGCCTCAGGCGACGACGCCGCCGGCGCTGACCCGGCTGATATTGATGCTCGTGTCGCGGCGGGAGCGGAACGAGTTGGGTTGGAGCTGGCGGTGCACGCGCTCAACGCTGTTAGCGCCGCGATGATGCACAGTGCACCCTTCGCGCAGCGCCGGCGCGCACCCTGTTGCTGCAGAGGATGCGGGTGTGTGGTCATGTCAGAGCCGACCGGCGACGGTGCGGGCCAGTGCGGTCAGGCCCGGCCCGGTGTCCACATCGTCCAGGCGGAGTAGCGCCAGCTGGACCCAGATGTCGCCGGAGCGGAAGAAGATGGCGCCCTCCTCGAGGTGGGCCTCGTCCCCGATCCCCGGCACGCTCTTGAACACGTGACCCAGGTCGTCGTGATCTATGTCGTAGGCCTTCTTGGCGCCGTCGCCGATGAACACCTGGAACTGCGCGACGCTGCCGCCCGCGGGCGGAGCGAACGTGCAGGTCTGCAGAGCCCGCGCTGCCTTCATCAGGTGGGCGCCGGCCACCCGGTCGGCCTCGGCCTGCATGACCAGCGAGCAGGGGTCGACGTCGGCGGCCACTACTGGGGCAGGCGCCGACGACGCCACGGATTCGGTGTCGCGGTCGGGGGTCGACGCGCTGATGCCGCCGCTCGCGGACACACCGGAGGGGGTCGACCCGCCGGGTGGTGAACCGGACAGTGAGGCGGCGCCGTGTCCGTCGGTGCTGCTGCTGCTGCACCCTGCCAGGACGACGGCAGTGAACACCGCGGCCGCGGTGTGGCGATAGCTACGTCGGGTCATCGAGGTACCTCTCTGTCGGTGATCCAGCTGGCGGGGCCGATGCGGTCAACTCGCCATCCGGCCGCGGCGACCGCCGCGCTGACGGTGTCGGCATCCGGGCCCTGCACGAAGGCGATGATGACGTCGTCTGCCGCGAGGTGGACAGCGCCGTTGAGGTGCATGCCGACGGGAAGCTCGGGAAACTCGTCGAGCGAGGCGAGCTGCCCACCGGTGTCGTCGTAGCGTTCAATCGCGAACAGCGGCTCCGTCACATGCCGGACGCTAGAGGCGCGGCCACCTTCGACGAATCAGTCGTTTCCCTACGTTTCACTCAGTCGGCTGTCGCAGGAGGACGCGGCTCCGGTCGGCGGGCTTTGATCACGAAAGCAATCAGCCCGACACGGCCGAGCATGACCAGCGAGTTCGGGAACAGGAAGACCGCAATCAGGATCACGCCGACGGTGACGAGGGTGTCACGGGGAGGCCATGTCGCCCAAGGACTTGATCAATGTGGTCTGAGGAAGGCTTAGCGTTGCCGCCTAGGTGGCCGACGAGGCGTGCTCTAGGCGCGGCGAGCGGTTGAAGTGGTTTGCCGCGTACCGGCGGCTCCGGCGACGATCGATCTGTCGGCGATAGGTAGGGAAAGCCCCGATTCGTCAGCGACGGAGGTCCCCTAGCGTCGCTCGCAGCCGCTGAAGATCCTCGACGATCGGGAGTCACCATGAACGCACGTACAGGAGTTGCGACGACGCTGGTGATCGGTTCGCTGGTCCTTTCGGCGTGCAGTAGCAGCTCTCCGCAGGACCGCAGTAGTGGCACGTCCACTGCCGCCGCGAGTGGAACGACATCGAGCCCGCCGGCGTCCGTTGGTTCCGGCACCGGGGGTCGGCCCAGTAGGAGCGACGTCGAGGCAAGACTGCGCATGGACCCGCAGATAGCCGCGCTCGAGGCGCAGCTCAAGTCCAAGTCCGGGGCCTACGACGCGTACATCACGTGTATCGCGAAGGTCGTGGAGAAGGACGTTGATCCTGCCCGCCTTCGAGACTACGTCGACAGGAAAGTCGAGCTGGCCGAGCTCGGCAACGAGGCATTGGGCAAGAAGATCGATCGGGATTCCGAGCAATGCATAGAAGCCGCCGCCGGCTGAACAACGTCGGCGCGGACTGAGAACGGTCTACCGACTGGCGCAGAAGTGGACGGACGCGCTGCTCGGTGGCAGTCTCCGGCCATGGGGGGCGCGCTCGCCGGCCGTGACGCCGTACTTGATCAGGGGTGGGCGGCGTTGCTCGGGGCGGGCACGGTCCTGATCGAAGGGCCGGCCGGTATCGGAAAGACCGCCGTCTTCCGCACGCTCACCGAGCGTGCCGCAGCGGCGGGCATGGTCGTGCTGCGCTGCGCGCCAACTGAGGCCGAGACCGCGCTTCCGCTGGCTGCCATCGCCGACCTGCTGCAGCCGCTCGCCGATCAGATCGGACAGTTGCCTGCGCCGCAACGCGACGCCGTCCGGACTGCGCTGCTGTCCGCAGGACCGTCCGCAGCGCTGGATGAGCGCGCTCTCGCCGCCGCGACACGCGCCTTGATCGACGAGGCCGGATCGGTTGAGCCGGGCGTTCTCGTGGCGATCGATGACCCGGTCTGGCTCGATCCGCCGAGCCAGCGCGCGCTGCGCTTCGCATTGCGCCGAGTCTCGTCACACATCGCCGTCGTCATAACGTCCCGCGTACCGGGTGCTGTCCTGGACGAAGTTCCATTGGGGCTGGGCGGTCCCTCCCGCATAGCCGACGGACGGACGATCACGCGAATCCCACTGAGTCCCCTCGGGGTCGGGCCGCTCTATCACGTCCTCGCCGCTCGATTCGACGTGCCGCTCACGCGGTCGCTCGTGAACCGGGTGACGCAGGCTGCCGCCGGCAATCCGCTGCTCGCAATCGAGTTGGTGCGGGCTGTACTTCGATTGCCCGAGATGCCGGGCCCAGGAGACGATCTACCGGTTCCCGGTTCCATGGTGGATCTTGTCGCCGCGACCCTTGGTGGTCTTCCGCAGCCGTCTGTTCACGCAGTCCAGTTGGCCGCGCTGTCGACAGTTCCGTCCCTTGATCAGCTCATCGCAGTGGGTGTGGACCCGGCGGCGTTGGATGCCGCAGAGCTGGCCGGGTTGATTCGCGTGATGTCCGACGATCACGTGGTGTTCGTCCACGCCACCCACGCTGCGGCGGTGCGAGCCGGCATCCCGGCCAATCTACGACGTCGCCTGCACGCCATGCTCGCCGCGGCCGCCGCCGACCCAGACGAACGCGCCCGACACCTTGCCCGGTCTACGTCGCGGCCGGATGCGGATGTGGCCGCCGAGTTGGCCGCCGCAGCCCGCCGGGCGCGGCGCCACGGCGCTCCGGAAGTGGCGGCCGAGCTCTACGATCGGGCCGCCGAACTGACACCCTCGCAATTGTCCGAGCAACGACACCACCGCAAGCTGGACGCGGTTCATTGTCGCTTCGACACCGGCGACTATGCCGCAGCGGGAGCGGAGGCCGAACGCCTCGTGGACGTGCTGACCGGCGATCAGAAGGCCGACGCATTGCTCGTACGCGCCGCCATCGCCTGGAGCGCGGACGACCCGCTCGACGCCGTGCAAGCGGCTTCGCGTGCGCTGGATGCTGCGCCGCCGGATTCGCCGCTCCTGGGGCGCATCCACGCCTACCTCGGGGTCTTCGTCGATTCGCCCATTCAGGCTCGCGCACACGCCGAGTTGGCACTCAGGCTGTTGTCCGGCCCGCGGAGCGAGACGAAGGCTAATGGTCTGGACGACGCTGATCGCCACGACGGGATCCTCGGCCAGGACGATCAGTCCTTGCTGGCCTCGGCGTTGATGCTGCTGTTCTACAACGAGGTGCGCTCCGGCGAGCCCATCCGCGAGGAGCTCCTCACTCAGGCCATGAAGTTGGAGGGCTCTCAACCGCTCTGGTTGAACGGCACCATTCCGGCGATCTGGTGGAAGGCGTGCGACCAGCACGACCGGGCAGTTCAACGCCTCACTTGGATGCTGGATTACGCGACCGAGCTCGGCGACGAGCCGTTCCAACACGAACTGGTCAGTCACCTCGGCGAGGCCGAGATGCTCGCGGGGCGTTACGACGCTGCGATGCAGTGGTCGACCCAGGCCAGCGAGTTCGCCGAGCAACTCGCAACCGGGCTGGCGGCCGAGAACTGGTTGGCCGGCATGCTGCATTTGTACCGCTGCGACGTGGAGGCAGCGAGCCGCGCCGCGCAGGCCGGCCTGCAGCAGGCCACGGATAACGGCGACCCATGGTGTCGACGAGTGAATCTTCAGCTCAGCGGGTTGGCGGAGCTGGCATCGAATCGGTTCGACCGAGCCGCCGTTTCGTTCGGGGAACTGGCGCGCGCGCTCGATGACATCGGGTTGACCGAACCGCTGGCTTACCGCTTCGAACCCGACTGGGTCGAGGCCTGCGTGGCGTCAGGCGATCTCCAGACGGCGGCCACGGCGCAAGAACGCTTGATGATCAGGCATGAGCGGTTCGCTCGGCCGTGGACGGCGTTGGGACTGGCGCGGGGAGCCGTTCTGCTCGCCGCGGCCAACGGCCGACCGACGGAAGACACCCTCGCCGAGCTGGCCGCGGCACGCGAGGCCGTGCCCGATGGAGTTGTTCCGCTGGACCGGGCCCGCTGCCTGCTCGTGGCCGGTGTCGCGCACCGTCGGGGCCGCCGTAAGCGCGCCGCGCGCGAGGACCTCTCGGCCGCCGCCGCAGAGTTCGACGCCCTCGGCGCGCGCTCGTTTGCCACCCGGGCGCGAGCCGAGTCCGCGCGGATCGGCGGCCGCCCGCCAGCGTCCCGCGAGCTGACCTCGACCGAACGACAGGTCGCCGAACTCGCGGCGCGCGGCGCGACGAACCGCGCAATCGCCGACGCCTTGTTTGTGAGCCCTAAGACGGTCGAGGCCAACCTCGCGCGCGTCTATCGGAAACTCGGTATCAGTAGCCGGGCCGAACTCGGAGCCGTGTTCTCGTTCAGAAAGATTGGTGATACGTAGGGAGGCGTCGGATTGCTCTCCGCGTGATCGCGCCTAGCTAACCAGGCCCACCTCGCATTTTGGCGCTCGGGCATGAAGTCAGGGTTCCTCTAGCGTGCAGGCTCAGCGATCGGACCGAAGGCTGAGACGGCGGCCGCTCATGCCGTTGTCGCGGCGCAGCGCGACCATGCCGCTGACGTAGCGCTTCCGCCGGCGCGCGATAGCCGTCGTTCTGCGCGCCGGCCCTAGTTGTTGAACCGCGCGCAGATGAGGCCGTATGTGCTGATCAAACAACCGGCTTGCCGATGACCGTGCATAGTGCCGGAGCTTCGAGGTCAGCCGGCCCCGTCGATCCGTAGTCGGGGCCCAATAGCGCCTCTTCGCTTTTCCGCTATCGCCGTAGGGCACAACGTCGTCCAGGACTCCGCCGCATCGCTCGATGACCTTTGCGGAACCGGCGTTGTCCTCGTCGCAAGTGATGAGAACGCGGGTCAGACTTAGGTCTGCGGCCAGCGCCAGCGCCTGGCGAAGCATCTCAGAGGCGTACCCGCATCGCCGAAATGCCGGACGTACGGCGTATCCGATGTGGCCGCCGACCGCCGCCAAGCCCGGTGTCAGCTCATGGCGAAGAGACAGTCGGCCTACCAACAGTCCGTCGGCGTCGGCGATTAGGAACGTCGCCGGAACGCGATCTGCGGCCCTCCCGAGACGAATCGTTTCCAGAGGTAGGCGAGATAGTCAGGCCAGGACCCGGCTTGATCGCGATCGAGCAGAAATTCGAAATCGTCTACCGCGAGCTCTTTGTGAGCAGCCATCGCTTGCTCCTCGTCGTCCAAGGAGAGTGCGCGCAACTCCACGCACCAATCGTATTGAGAGCCAGGAACGCATTCCCGCTGCGCCATTGGCGGGGCCCGGCAAACTTCCAGGGGTTGAATCGATCACGTTGCGTAGGATCCGGCTTGACGCGCACACGCATCTGCCGGGCAGCGCATCTACCGGCTCTCATGGGTTTTGTCGGCGTGCCGTTGAGGCAGGCTCCGTGTTGGTAGCGGCTGGCGGGTCAGCACTCACCGGATCTGACTCTTGAGGTCTCGCGGCGGACCGTGCGCCTGCTGGTCGTGAGGAGGTACCACGGCTGCTGGGATGTCGTGCCCCCGAAGCCTGGGTGAGCACTAGCGCGACACCGCCTAGGCACACCATCACACCGCCGCCGCTTGACATCGCAGAACCTGGGATGTCTGCCGCGTGAAGAGTTTGCTGAGCACACGAGCTGCCCGATCGGGTCGGCCCCGATTGGTGCTGGTGCGGTCCGGGTTCCTCTCATCGGTCTCGAACGCTGAGCCAGACGTCCGCAGAGCCGGTTTTGCGTTGGGCATGTAGACGCCAGCAGCCTGGGACGGCGAAGGAGTACCCAGCACCCCATTCGTCTCCTGGCCGCGTGAAGTCGCTTCCCCCGTGTTGTTCTGGACCCCAACTCAACGGCACCGTCCTGCCACTGGGGTTTGTCGCAGAAAGGTGAAGCGGTCCCGAGCCGGTCATACGCCAGACGATCTTCACGTCCTCCCCGACGCGCACTGGAAGGGGTGAGGTGACCATGATCAGGCCGTAAAGCGTCGCTTGGTGTCCGGGGCCTTGGATCTCGAGACCGAGTGAAGGATCAGATCTGATCGGTGACGGAGGAGTGCACCCAGGTTCGCCCAGCGTTGCCACAGAGGCGGGTGTCGACCCGCCACGGCTCGCGTCGGAGTTCCTTGCCGCGGTGCTGTTGCCAGTGCACCCGGCGATGAGAGTCGCTGTCGTTCACTACATCTGTAGGACGATCAGCTCAGCAGCTTGCGCATGACGTAACGCTCCTTGCCTCCGATCCGGCTCGCCGCGAGGAGGCCGCGGTCGAAGCCGGCGCGCTCGAACAGGCCGACCGTCCCGACGTAGCCGGAGATGACGTCGACCCGTTCGCGGACCGCGACCGGGTAGCCTTCGACGACCCTCGCGTCGTGGGCTGCCGCGTGCTCGACCGCTCCCTCGAGAAGTTTGTGCATGAGGCCGTGCTTGCGATAACCCGCGCGCACCACGAAGCAGACGATCGACCAGGTGCCGTCGGCGTCGTCCGGCTGGGGGATCGTGCGGGATCGTTCCAGCCTGCGGTAGGTCGCGTGCGGCGCGACCGAGCACCAGCCCGCGACGACGGCGTCGACGTAGACCAGCACACCCGGGCCGGGCTCCGACGCGCAGAGGCCGCGCATGTAGTCGCCGCGTTCGCCCGGCGGCACACGGCTGTCACGGTAGGCGGTGCACCAGCAGGTGCGCACGTCCGGGCGTCGTGGCCCCACGATCGTCGCGAAGTCCTCGAAGCGTCCCGCCGCCGAGTGCACCTCGATGTTCGGGTCGTGGTCGCTCGGATAGCGCGGCGCCGCGGGCACATCCGCAACGTACCAACGGCGTAGGACGACGACCGGTGTCCATGAAAGTTGAAATTACTGCGGGCGGAGCAACCGGATCTGCCGATGACCGTGCCATAGTGCCGGAGCTTCGAGGCCAGCGACGGCCCGGTCGATCCGTAGTCGGGGCCCAGTAGCGCCTCTTCGCGTCTCCGCTATCGCCGTAGGGCACAACGTCGTCCAGGACTCCGCCGCATCGTTCGATGACCTTCGCGGAACCGACGTTGTCCGCGCCGCAAGCGATGAGAATGCGTATCCGATGTGGCCGCCGACCGCCGCCAAGCTCGGCGTGAGCTCATGGCGAAGAGACAGTCGGTGCGGTCGAGGCTAGCCCGGCGTAGTTGAGCAGCTAACCGTGTTGGATGTGATCGTCGTGCCATCGGCCGCTGTCGCAGTCACGTAGGCAGTGTCCGTGGCCGAGGTGAATGGGTCGGGTACAAAGGGGCCGAAAAAGAACTGTGTCAGGCCCGTAGTGCCGTCGGACCCGACAACTCCAATACTTATTCCAGAAGTCCCGTCGCTAATACTAAGTAGAGTGATCGAGCCCGGCTCGAGTCCGCTGCCCGTCAGGGTGTAGGGACCGCAGCGGGGAGATTCAGATCCGCCATTTGTTGTTTGCAGGCTGCCGGGGCTGACGACCAATGAGGCCGTCGGTCTCGGGGTGATGACGTTGCCGTTCTTGTCGATCTTGTAGACGTACTTGCCGCCGTTGCAGTCGGCCACGGTGATCTTGTACTTGTTTCCTTCCGGCGCGCGGAAGTTCAGGTTGGCCGACCCGCCGAGCCCGCCGGTCGAGCAGGGCAGCTTGGACGAGACGACGAACGTCTGACCCAGGGTGATGTTGTTGACCCGCACGAAGTGCAGGTTGCCGTCCGGGGCGGTCACGGTGCAGTTGATTGTGCGCTGCTGCGAACCGGTATCCGTGGCGCAGGTCAGCGACGGCGCCACCGGATCGGCCTGCGCCGAAACCGCGGCCAGCCCAACCATGGTGAGCGCGGCAACCGCGAAAGCGAGGCCCCCGGTAGCGGCACGACGAAACATGAAGCGCATAACAACCCCCCAGAAACGCCCGACGCGGGCAAGTCGACACCAGACTTGATCATCGAAACACGACACCATCGGCCCGTCCAGCAGAAGGCCAGGTTCTGCAGGTGGCCGGTCAGAACGTCTTTCTATGCCGCTGTCGCGGCGCAGCGCGACGATGCCGCTGTCGCGATGCAGCGCGATCATGGCCGCGATCCACGGGGATCCGCCGAAGACGACCGCCCACCGCGCAGATACGCGTTTTGACTAGTCGGCGAGACTCAGGTGCGTGGCGATAACAATTCACAACCGAGGCCAGAATCCCGGGATCTTCCGGACGACCAATCATGCCGACTTCGATCGCTCTTGGCCGGTGTTCATGCAGAACGATCCGAACGCGGGGCTCTACTACCGAGAAGTCGATGCGGTCGCGGACTATGTACTACTCGCGACGGAGAACGACGAGCCAGTCGCCAAGGCCTACTCGGCGCCGTTCGCATTCGGAATCGCCGGGCGCGAAGCCCTCCCGGACGGCGGTTGGGACGAGGTGATCAGGTGGCAGCACGAGGACCGATTGGTCGGCCGGGTAGGCAACGCGGTGAGCGCGCTGGAGATCGTCGTTTTGAAAGAACGTCAAGGTACTGGCATCGCCTCGGCCATGGTGAGCGCCGTGCGGGACAACGCGTTCCGGCTCGGACACGACGTGCTCTACGCGCCGGTTCGACCGTCGCAGAAGTCGAATGAACCCGAGACACCAATGAGTGAATACGCCTTTCGAGTGCGCGAGGACGGCTTGCCGTACGACTCGTGGTTACGTGTGCATGTGCGCGCGGGCGGTCGCATCGTCAAGACCTGCCCGCTGTCCATGACCATCCCGGGCACGCTGGCTCAGTGGCGGGAATGGACCGGGCTCCCGTTCGACGCCGACGGGCCGGTGATCGTGGAAGGCGCGCTCGCCCCGGTCTTCGTGTCGACCGCGAACGACGTCGCCGTCTACGTCGAGCCCAACGTGTGGGTTGAGCACCGTAAGCCCTGACCGTTCGGCAATAACGTCCGCCTCGGTTACACGCCCGGCCCGCGCAAGCCATGAGAGAGCCACACGGCCCAGCGTGGGCAGCCGATGTGAGAGCGACGAACCGGGCGCCTGAACCGAGCCTCGCCAGGCACCGGTCCTAGGCCAATGCAACAAGTAGCCGATGAGCGGATGGATCCGTTCACGGACCCCAGTCAGGTGAGCTGTCGGCTTCGCTGAGTGAGCGAGGTTATTCGGCATCGCGGTGGCAGACCGCTTCCAGCATGAATCCGAAAGGATCGAGCCAGAAGGTCGCGTAGTACGGGGGTGGATATTGCGGGAACTCCTGCGGCCGGTGGAGGACCTTCCCGCCAAGACTGCAAACGTGCACGTGTACGGCTTTTACGGCAGATCGCGACGGCACCATGAACGCGACGTGCTGGAGCCCGGTCCGGTCGTGTGAGTAGTCGCCACCGGTCGTAGCCGGATAGATGAAGAGGTAGGTGCCCGGCTTGTTATTGGCGGGCCGGTAGGCGATTTCGTCGTCAGCCGCGAAGAATGTGGTGAAGCCGACCAGCGGCATCAACTGGTCGTAGTAGGCCTTGGCTGCATCCAGGTCCGGCACATTCAGCCCGAGATGACCAAGCATCTTCCTAGCTTGCCATCGAAGCCGGCAGAGGCACTCTTCTGCCGCGCGATGTGCGCGCGGTAGCCGTCGGTCTGCGCGTCATCGACCGCGGCGCCGCGGCGCGCAGATGAGTCCGTATGTCGCCGTTCGAACGACCCTAACCGGGCACGACCCGGGCGAGTCGCACGGGAATCGAAAGTTCGACAAAACGCCGTGGCCCCCCCGACTGGAGGTGCGACGGCGGCGCCGGCCTGCTTGCAGTTACAGGCCGGCCGCTCGTCGCGAGGCGAGGACGACCGGATTGGTGGGCATGTCGGCCCACACGATCTCGAAGAAGTTGTTCTCGGGGTCACACAGGTAGGCCGAGCGCCCGGTGAAGAACTCCGCGTCTACGGGTTCTTTGGTCACGCGCGCGCCGGCGGCGCGCATGTGCTTTGTGAGTCGGTCCACCTCCTCGGGGGTGTCGACCTGCACACCGATGGTGAAGCGGATGCCTTCTGTGCTGGGCGCGGGTTTGGTGTTTCCGTCGCGAGCGAGCTTGGCCAGCGGGAATACGGCCAGCACGATGCCGCGCAGCTCGAAGACCGCGTACTCGCCGTCGTCCATCACCTGCGGCCAGCCCACACGTCGGTAGAAGTCCCGAAGCGCCACAAAGTCACGGGCGCCAATGGTGATCAGGTTGGCGATCGGAAGGGTGTCGGCCATGCGTCCACTATGCGTGTTGTCGCTGACAATAGTGAGCTTCACACGGCGGTTGCCCGCGATCGGTTCGGCTACGCAGACGAGCCGATCTGCGTCAGTCGAACGACCGACAGCCGATGAGCGCGTGGCTCGCTTCCAGCGAGACCTCATGCCTCACCTCTACGTTGATGGAGCGCCAAACCACGCGGTCAGCGCATCCCGAAGTTCCGGCACAGTGGTCGTGCTGGATGAGTTGATGTCGGCTGCCCAGGCAATGAGGCCGTCCGGCCGGATAAGGAGCCCGGCGACGGATGGTTCGTCGACCGTCGGTGTTGCTACGTCGACGCGGCCACCCCACTGAGCGACAAGCGCACACAGATCGGGGTCGTGACCAAGGTCGAGAAACACGGCTCGACCCGCGCGCAGCATCCCCGAGAACCTGGGGTCCTCGTGGTGGACGTGCAGGATTTGGTCCGTCACGAAGGCGCCGATGTGCGGGTGCACTTTCGAGATCGGTGCCCCGACATCCGCGCCGGCCATGAGCGCACCGAGGCGTTGCAGCGGCTGCTTGTCGGCACTCAGCTCCAGGAAGAGCGCACGCAGCGCGTCGCCTTCCGGGCCGTGCCCGCGGCGCAACGCCACCTGAGCACGCGTATGGAGCAGGGTGCGCTCCGCGGCGGCCCGACGTTCATGGGAGTACGTATCAAGCAGACCGGGCGGCGCCCACCCGCGGAGGTCGCCGGCAACCTTCCACGCCAGGTTGACTGCGTCCAACATGCCGGCGTTGACCGCAACCCCGCCCGCGGGGAATAGATGCGCTGCATCACCAGCCAGAAACACGCGGCCGGCCCGATAGCTGTCCGCCTGCTTAGCGGAGTAGCCGAACCGCGTCATTCGGAGCGGCTGTCCAAGCGGTAGGTCGACTCCGAGCACGCGACTCACACTCGCGGCTAGTTCTGCGATGGTCATGGGCGCGTCGTCGTCGTACTCGGCCTCTTCTACCTCGGCGGTGTAGACGACGATGGCGCCGGCCGTGCCTGAGCAGGCGAACACGCCGCGTTCGGTCGCGGTGTAGCCGAACGGGATCTTGCCGACGCCGGCGACGTCCAGACCGCCGTCGTCCAGTACGGTCACCGACTCCGGCACACTTACCGAGGCCAGCCGCTCGATCTCAGGAAGCGATGTGCCGGACAACCGGATACCGACCAGCTCACGGACCCGGCTGCGGCCACCGTCACAGCCCACCAGGACGTGCGCGCTAACTTCGTACGCTCCGTCCGGGCCGCGCACCTCGACGGTCACCCCGTCCGGGTCCTGCTGCACCCCGACCACCTCGTGTCCACGGCGAAGGTCGGCGCCAAGCTCGGTCGCGCGTTCGGCAAGGACACGTTCGAGCCGTGGTTGGACGAGCCGCACCACCCGCATCGGAGAATCCTCAAGCTGGGTGAAGTCCAGATGCAGTCCGCCGAACGGGAACCGTGGGATTGGCTCCGCGCCCATGCTCGTACTCGCTTCGCGAAATCGGTCCAATTCGCCCCGATGGTGCAGCAACTGCAATATCTGTCCCGCGAGGCCACCAGCCTTGGCGACCTCGGACGGCACCTGCCGCCGCTCCAGGAGCAGCGTTCGTACCCCCACCTGGCCGAGCTCACCAGCGAGCATGAGGCCGGTTGGTCCCGCGCCAACGACGACTACTTCCACGTCCATCACTGCCAGTCCCCTGGTGACTTCATCGACCGGATCCGACTTCGGCCGCCGATTGTGCGGGAAGCCACGGGGCTTGCCGCAAGCCCCTCACTGCCGTATAGGTTGAAGGCGGAAGGGCACTCGTGCCTTTCTCGCAGCGACGCCACGAGCCGGCTGGCCCTTACCGGCGTCGTCGCAACCCGGCCACCGGCGTCGGAGCCTCTCCTCGCTGCCTCTGAGCGAGCCGCGATCATCGCGCCCCTACCCGTCGATATCGAGCAGGTCGTCGGCGCGGATAGCCGCGCAGATCGGTCCGTATGCGCTCGCCCAGAGGCGGTCAAAATGTCGATCACCAGAACGATGCGACCATGCCGATGGTTCGACCGTTCCGGTGGAGACGCCGGCGCTCGACATCCCGCAGGAATCTAGTCATACTTATGACTATGTCTGAGTTTGCTTCAGTGGCCGACGCCAAAGCGCACCTCTCGGAACTGGTGGCTCGAGTGGGCTCGCAACATGACCGCGTCACCGTGACTGTGCACGGCCGGCCCACCGCGGTCCTCGTCGCCGTCGACGATCTCGAAGCGCTCGAGGAGACCATCGCCGTCCTTTCCGACGCCGCCGCCCTGCGCGCGTTAAGCGAGGCCGACGCCGAACTCGCGCGTGGAGAAGGTGAGAACCAAGACTCACTGGCCGCCGCCATGCGAGCACGTCGAGCCACTGAGTGAGCGCGAAGGATCAACGCTACGAACTGGTCATCGCCCCGACCGCTCGCCGGCAACTGACCGAGCAACTACCCGAGGCGGTTGCCTTCGCCGCCTACGAGTTCATTGCTGGACCACTCCTGGACAACCCCCATCGGGTCGGTAAACAACTCCGGCCACCCCTCGACGACCGACACAGTGCGCGACGCGGCACATACCGCGTGATCTACCGGATCGACGACACCCGACACACGGTGACCGTCGTCGGCGTCTTCCCGCGTTCGGACGCCTACCGGACCACCTGACCCGCGCAGTTCAGCAATGAGAACGATCGCATCATGCCGATGAGCGGTAGTGGCTAGGTGGCCAATCCCGCGCGGGTCTGCTTGGACTGCTCGCGGCGGCTAAACGCCGCAGCTCTGCCCAAAAGGGCCCACAAAGCTGGCGATGAGGTTCCCGGCCTGCAAAAGCTGCTCGTCGCTGACCCAATAGATCGCGCCGCTGGGCACCGTGCTCGTTAGAAAGACGTAGCTGCCTGTCGAGTCGGTCGTGAAAGGGATCGTCGATGGCAGCAGGTCGGGGCTGTCGGTGAGGACGAGGGTGTAGTCGGTGAGCGGGGCCAGCCCCTGATATTCGACCGTGAGCGGGCAGG
Organism: uncultured Actinomycetota bacterium; assembly: GCA_963764485.1. Classification (GTDB taxonomy): domain Bacteria; phylum Actinomycetota; class Actinomycetes; order Mycobacteriales; family Jatrophihabitantaceae; genus Jatrophihabitans. Next base: position 2,193,071 of record CAVXSM010000001.1, read on the forward strand.
CGCCATCCACCGGGGGGAGAAGGATGGTACTGAACTCCGGGTGCAGCGGGGTGATGACGTTGCCGTTCTTGTCGATCTTGTAGACGTGCTTGTTGCCAGCGCAATCGGCGACGGTGATCTTGTACTTGTTTCCCTGCGGGGCGCGGAAGTTCAGATTGGCCGCGCCACCGAGCCCGCCGGTCGAGCACGGCAGCTTGGATGAGACGACAAACGTATGCCCCAGGGTGATGTTGTTGACGCGGACGAAGTGCAGGTTGCCGTCCGGGGCGGTCACGGTGCAGTTGATCGTGCGCTGCTGCGAACCGGTGTCCGGGGCGCAGGTCAATGACGGCGCGACCGGGTCGGCCTGCGCGACGGTCGAGGCCAGCCCAACCATGGTGAGCGCGGCAACCGCGAAAGCGACGCCCCCGCTAGCGGCACGACGAAACATGTAGCGCAAAGGATTCTCCCCAGGGACGCCGAACAGTGGCGGGCTGACACAAGTCTGATCATCGAAACACGACAACATCGACCCGTCCAGCTAAGGCGGGGATCTGCGAGTCGCCGGTCTGAGCGACCGCTCATGCCGCTGTCGCGGCACCGCGCGACCATGCCGCTGCTGTGCGTGACGTAGGCCGGCATCCCATGACGAGGCACCAGTACAAAGACACCCTGCGATGGGTCGGCCCGAGACGAGCCGCCATGCCGATGTCCGGTCATTAGCGGGACGATGGCCTCGTGGGAACGTCTTGCGACCTCCACAACGTCTGATGGTCATGGGTCCTTGTTGGCGCAAGACGTGCCTGGCGTGCACAAGCGCAGCGGTTGTGTTTCTCGGATTCGCCGCGTGCGCGTCGCCTCCCTCCTCATCGTCATCTGTCGCAAACACGGCAAGCGTCCTGAGCGGGGCGACATACTCCGTCGAGCTGGCCGGCTGCCGGGGACACCTGCCCCATGCGGCAAACGTCGGCCCGCTCATCGCCGGAACGCGGCTCACAGCGGCCATCGCTTGCACGGATCTCGGCGGGGTTACCGCTGGACGCGCAACCCCAAATCAGATCGAGCAACTCGCGTCGGGACTGAGCTCGCCCTCGGTGCCCGCCCGATCAACCTGTGACGCTAGTGGATCTGCACCCATCGCCTTCGTCGTGAAACTGCAAAGCGGGCGCTGGGTTCACCCGCCGATCCCTAGCGACGGATGCCACCCCATCGAACGCGTTATGGCTGTGTTGAGCGCTGTCGCCCGGGACTGACGTCAGACTCGACCGGACATGCCACTGGCGCGGGCCCGCGCGACCATGCCGCATTGTGCGCATGCAAGGCAGGCATCCGACGCCGAGGCACCGGATCGAAGACACCCTATGAACGATCGGCTGATGTGAGGGGGCATGCCGATGGTCGGATCATGCCGATGATCGCGCGACTGGAGCGATCTTGTGCAGACACGCTGGAGCGGTCCCGCGAGTCTGCACAAGATCTGCTTTGTACCAGTTCAGCCTCACCGTCACCGACGCCGCCACCGCACGCACTCCCCGAATCTTCGGTCCCGCAGCTACTCGGCTTGAAGACACACGGTCGTCAAACGCCCCTCCGAAGTGCTTCGCGACGAAGCGGCCGCAGGTTCAAATCCTGTCATCCCGACCGAATGATCTTGGACCGCTAGCCAGCGGTTATCCGCCTGTGGGCCCGGACCACGGGAAGACGACGAGCACGGTTCCGTGATCCATATCGACACCGACATCGAGTTCATGCGTCCCTCGGGCCGAGCCACATCGGCGGACGGCCGTCTCGATCGGCACCGGTTGGCCGTAGCCGGGATCATCCTCGCCCGGAAGGTTCCAGCACGGCAGTCCGGCCGGGAGGTCGACCGCACGGCGCAGGCGAAGAATGACGGAAACCATCGGCAGATCGGGCACGGTTCCCGACGTTCCTGGGATGTACTCCGCGACGTCGTACAACGCGCCGGTCGTCGCCTGGCGCACGAGTGGAGAGGCCTCGACGATCGTCCGCGCCCGCTTCGCGTCCGCATCCGAGACGTGCCCGGCGAGACTGATCGACGGGCGAGGAGTGCCCGACGTCGTCGCTGTCGACGAGCTGTCGCGGCGCCGCTGGGCAGTGACCCGCGCGTCGGACCCGCAGGCTGTCAGCACCATGATTCCGACGGCCATCGAAGTCGCCTTCGCCCCCTTCACGTCCCACACAGTGACACCGCTGGCCAGCGCGCGCCACACCGATGGTGGGAGTCTCCGCTCGCTGCCGCTAGCCTTCGCCGGATCAAGTGATCACGTCCCGGAGGGAACCATGGCCAAGAAGCAGGTCGACCCGTTGCCGCTCCACACAGCCGCGGAGATCACCGCCAGTCAGGCAGAGCCACTGCCCGACGGCGTGACGATGGTGCGCATGAACAAGTGCGTCACCGGCCTTCGCGTGAGCCCGGGTGGCATCTCGGTTCTCGAACGTCCCGATCGTCCGTGGCGCCCGCTGCCGCCGCTCACGAAGGTGTCGCGCGGAACGATCATCCGCAGCCGACTCAAACTCCGGTTCGCCGACGGCACCAGCACGACCGTGCGTCCTTACAAGCTCAAGTTCAAGGGTTTGCTCGAAACCGGAAGGCGCGACTCAATCAATGTTCCCTCGACGGCCAGCGGTGACGGACGCAACGATTCGAGCCTGGACGGCCTCGTCGGCATATTCCTAGTCCTGGCGGCGATCGTCCTGTTCCCGGTTTCGCTGGTCATGCTGGGTCGCGAGATGTTCGGCACCTCGGCGCGAGCAAAGCAAGCGGCGGTCCTGCTGCCACAGCTGCGCGCTACGGTCCAGCAAACTACGTAGCCACCGGCAATCCGCTATACGGTCGTGCCATGGCGGGTGTCGGGTCGGTGCAGGTGATCCGGTTCGCGTCGGGTGACGTCGTGCTGGGCGGCGAGGTGTGGACGCCGGCCAGCGACGTCACTGCGGGGGTGGTGATGATCGGTGGTTCGGGGCCGGCGGATCGCGCTAATGATGGGTACTTCGAGGCCTATCGTGCTGCGTTCCTCGCCCACGGGATCGCCGGGCTTTGGTATGACAAGCGCGGCGTCGGGGACTCGACCGGCGACTATCTCGCGGGCACGCTCGATGACTTGGCCACGGACGCGTTGGCCGCGTTTATCTACCTCACCGAGGTCCTGGGGCCCCAGGTGCCAGTGGGGTTGTTCGGCCACAGCGAAGGCGGCTGGGTGGCGCTACGCGCCGCAGCGCGAAACGGTGACGTGGCGGTCGTGGTCACCAACTCCTGTCCCGGCATGACTCCGGGCGAACAGGACCGGCACGCAATTGTCGAGGCGATGCCCGCGGACGGTATCGCCGATGCGGACCAGGCGAGCGCGTTGGAACTCTACGACTTCCTGAGCCGCGCCGCGGCCGCTGACCGCACCTACCCAGAGATCGAGACCACGGTTCAGAACTCGGCCGGGCGGCGGGTCTTGCCGGACTACATCGGCCGCATCGACGCGCCCATGTGGACGTTCTGGAAACGCAAGAGTGCGCACGACCCGCTGCGAGATCACCAGTCGCTGAAGTGTCCGCACCTGGCCATCTACGGCGCCGCGGACCCGATGGTCCCGGTCCCGGAAAGCGTCGCGGCATTCACGACTTCAGCCTGCAGCCCGATCAGGCCCATCACCGCCCCGGTAACCGTTCACATCGCCCCCGGTGCCGACCACCGCATCCTGGGTCCGGGTCAGACCGTTCCCGACACCCACCACCTGGACCGGGTGAGCTCCTGGATCACCGCCACGGCAAGACCGCGCCGAGGTTGATCAAGACGGGGTTGTGGTCGCTCCAGCAACCAGAAATACGTGTTGATCAAGAGGGAACCAGCCACCGACAACGTATCGCGGCAATTCCGGTCGACCCCCCTGTTACCGTCCGCACGACCCCCTTGCCGGTTGCAAACACGTGGGAGTTGATCGTGCCGGACACCACCTGTCACATGTCGATCTCGCTGGACGGCTTCGTCGCCGGGCCCGACCAGAGCCTCGACAACCCCCTCGGGAAGCGAGGCCGGGAACTCCACGCCTGGCATATCGGCGATCCTCGGGCCAACGACGCTGACAAGATCGCAACCGAGTGGCTCTTGCGCCCCCGGGGTGCGTATGTGATGGGTCGGAACATGTTCGGCCCGATCCGCGGGGGCTGGGATGCGGAATGGACGGGCTGGTGGGGCCCGGAGCCGCCGTACCACGCTCCAGTATTCGTGCTGACCCATCACGACCGCGATCCGATCCACATGGCCGGGGGAACGACGTTCCATTTCATGACCGACGGTTTCGACGCGGCTTACTCGGCAGCGTCTGAGGCCGCCGGGGCCAGCGGGGTGGACATCGCCGGTGGGGCCTCGACCGTCCGGCAGGCGCTGGCGGCCGGGGTGATCGACGAGCTCACACTCGACATCGCGCCCGTCCTGCTCGGGTCGGGTGAGCGCATGTTCGACGGCGTTGAGTCCTTCGGCTTCGAGCCGGTCGAAGTGCTGCACTCACCGCTGACCACCCACATCCGCTACCGACGCGTCAGCTGACTTCGCGGTCGCGGTGTACCGCGACAGCATCCGGCGCGATCCCCGCGACGACCGGTCAGAGCCACCGTGCGTACAGGTCAGAACCGCATCCGGTAGGAGACGACGGCTTCGATCGCGCGGGACGACTCCGCCGTCCGCTGCACGGCGTTGAGGAAGTGGGTGCGCGAAAGCCCCAGCAGCACGGTGTCCTCGGTCGCCGTAACGGTGGCAGTACGCGGTACCCCGCGAAGCAGCGCGATCTCGCCGAAGTGCTCACCTGGTCCCTCTTCGCGCACGAACTGCCCTTCGTGCGTGACCGCGACGCGGCCCGCCTTGATCACGTAGAACATGTCGCCGACCTCGCCTTCGGTGATGACGGCCGTTCCGGCAGCGACCTCGGTACGTACGAGGTGGCGCGCCAGTGCGTCGAGACGCGTCGGCCCGAGCGGTGCGAAGATCGCCAACGACTGCAGCAGTGCGAGGTCCTCCGGGGGCTTGAGCCTGCGGTCGAGCGCCCGGGCCGCCGGCAGCGCTGCGAGTGCCGGAAGGCCGACGACCAGAGCGACGATCGCCAGCGTGGAACGCAAGCCGACCGCGTCGACGAGGAATGGCGCGACGCTCGCGCCCAACGCCGTACCGAGGATCGCCGCGCCCTCGACCGCTCCGAACACTCGGCCGATGACGCGCTGGGGCGCAAGCCGCTGGATGGCCGTACTGAAGTTGACCTCGACCAGAGCCATGGCCACGCCGATGGGGACGGCCATCGCGAACACGCTGAACTTCGAGGGCGACGCCACGACCAGCACCAACGGGAGAGCTGAGAGCAGCACGCCTACGGTGAGGTCGACGGCCACCCTGTTTCGCAACGCCCGCGCGATCGCGTACGCGCCACCGAGCACCGCCCCGACACCGTAGACGGTGTTGATGAAGCCGACGCCGCGCGCGCCGGTGTGCAGGATGTCGACCGCGAAGACCACGATCAGCACCTCGCAGATGCCGTCCAGAGCGGCCTGAGCGGCGACCAGCGCCCCGACCAAACGCAGGTCGCGATCTCGGCCGATCTCGCGGAACCCGGCCGACAGCTCGGCCAGCAAACCCTCGTCTCGTCCTCGTCGTCCTCGTCAGCGGACGATGCATGTCCGGCCACGATGCTCGCGACCATTACCGCCGACCACACGAAGCTCCCGGCCTCGACGAGGAACACCGTCTGCACATTTGTCGCAGCGATGAGCAGGGCGCCCAGGCCGGGCCCGACGAAGTAAGCGAGGCTCTCGACGGTGCTTGACACACCGTTGGCGGCGGTGAGCTGTTCGGGACGGTCGGCGAGCTGCGGCAGCCAGGCCGCCTGCGCTGGGCGGAACACCGAGCCGAGCATGCCGACCAGCGTCGCCAGAATGTAGACCGGCGCCGCCGGCGTATCGGCCGCGATGCACGCGGCGGCCGCGGCGACGACGGCGGCGCGCGCGAGGTCAGCGCTGATCATCATCGCCTTGCGGGGGAAACGGTCGGCCAGTGACGCGCCGAGCGGCGCGCTCACTGCCTCGAGGACGAGGCGGATGCCGTTCCACAAGCCGACGGCGGTGAACCCACCGACGCCGTACGCCCAGACCGTCACCGCGACATCGAAGGCGAGGGTGCCGACTTCCGAGCCGATGAGTGCGTACTGGATGCGGCGCAGCGAACGCTGCCCGAATACCTCGCGAAGTGACGCCGCCGTCTCGTCCAACGCGCTGCGGACTCCACCCAACCGAGGCTCCTTGATACCGAACATCTCCGAAGTTCTGGCCACCCTCCCAGACGAGGTCGTACGGTGGCGACCGATGGCCAGGACCGACTACGTCGTGAAGCGGAGCCTGGCCGCCCTGGCCACGGTCTTCGCCGCAGTCACGATCAACTTCTTCCTGTTCCGCGTGTTACCGGGCAGCGCCGTGTCGGAGATCGGTCGGGTGCCGAACAGCACGCCGCAGCTGAGGCGGGCGTTGACCAGGGAGTTCGGTCTCGACCGGTCGAAGTGGGATCAGTACTTGGCGTATCTCAACCAGCTGCTGCACGGCAATCTCGGTATCTCCTTCGCCAACCGGCAGAGTGTCGCCAGCAATCTCTGGTCGGCCCTGCTCAACTCGATCCCGGTCGTCACGGTGGCGACAGTGCTGGCGCTGGTCCTCGGCGTCTCGGTGGGGGTGATCGCAGCCTGGCGGCGCGGCTCGGTCACCGACCACGCGCTCACCACCACGGCGGTGGCCACCTACGCGTTCCCCACCCAATGGATCGCGCTGATGCTGCTCATCGCCTTCGCGAAATATCTGCCGACGGCCGGCTCGTCGGACGTCTTCAATCTGGTCGAGCCGTCGACGTTCCACCGCATTCTCGACTACTCGCGGCACATGATCCTGCCCACCACCACGCTGGCGCTCACGCTCTACGGCGGGAACGCGATCGTCGTGCGCGCGGCGATGCTGGAGACGCTCGGCGAGGACTACGTGCTCACCGCCCGGGCCAAGGGGTTGCGCCAGCGCCGGATCGTGTTGCGGCACGCTCTGCGCGGTGCGATGCTGCCGGTGACCACCCTCGTCACGCTCTCGCTCGGCTCGATCGTCGCCGGAGCGATCTTGGTCGAGGTCGTTTTTTCGTGGCCGGGTGTGGGCGAAGCGCTGTACGACGCGGTGCGCCACCGTGACTACCCGATGCTTCAAGGGGGCTTCCTCGTCTTGATCATCTCGGTGGTGCTCTTCAACTTCCTCGCGGATCTGCTCTACGCCAAACTCGATCCGCGAGTGGTCGAATGAGCTCCACCCTGCTGGCCGCCGCCACGGTGACGGCACCGGCGCGGAGTCGTCGGCTGCGGTTGCGGCAGTTCATCTGGACCCACAAGCCGGCCCTGATCGGCCTGGCGATGCTCGCCGCCTTCACCCTGATGGCCTTCGTCGGCCCGTTCCTCGCGCCGTATTCCGAACACGCGACAAGTGCGGCGATCTACGCCCACCCGAGTGGCGAGCACTGGCTCGGTACCGACGACGTCGGCGGCGACATGGTCAGCCTGATCCTGTACGGGGGACGCACATCGCTGATCGTCGGTGGCGCAGCGGCCGGCGTGGCCATGCTCATCGGTGGCGTCGTCGGCGTGCTGTCCGGCTACGTCGGCGGTGTCGTCGACATGCTGCTGATGCGCATCACCGACTACTTCCTCGTTCTCCCGGACCTGGTGCTGATGATCGTCGTCGCCGCGATCTGGGGCCCCAGCCTCACCCACACGATCCTGGTGATCGGGCTGCTGCTCTGGACGAGCACGGCCCGGGTGCTGCGGGCCCAGGTGAAGTCGCTGCGCGAGCGGACCTACGTGAAGCGCGCCCGGTCGGTGGGGGCGAGCCACCTCAGCATCATGGCGCGGCACATCGTCCCGCAGATCGGCCCGCTGCTCGTGGCCAACACCGTCATCTCCATCGCGGTGGCGATCTTCGACGAGAGTGCGCTGGCCTTCCTGGGGCTCGGCGACCCGAACAAGGTCAGCTGGGGCACCATCCTCGAACACGCCAACGAGCGGACCGCCGCCTCGAACGGCGCGTGGTGGGTCGTCGTGCCGGCCGGAGCCTGCATCGCGTTGGCGGTGGTGGCCTGCTATCTGCTCGGCAGCTCGATCGAGGACGCGCTCAACCCGCGACTGGCCGTCTCGCATCTGTCCGTGCGCGGCTGGCGGGTGCGCTCCACCAACCCGCTGGCGGGACGAGCGTTGGCCGTCGAGGCCCGACGGCATCGGCGGAGGCCGGGGTGACGGCCCTGGCCTGGGCCGAGCCACCCGCCCCCGGTACGCGCACCCCACGGCTCGAGGTCCGCGGGCTCAACGTCTGGTTCGATGCGCCCCGCGGCGTCGGGGGGCAGGTGCACGCGGTGCGCGGCGTCGACATCGCGCTCGGCGCCGGCGACCGGCTCGGCCTGGTGGGCGAGTCGGGTTGTGGCAAGACGACCACCATGCTGGCGTTGATGGGACTGCTGCCCCCGACGGCCGAGGTGTCGGGCGAAGTGCTGCTCGACGGCCAGGACCTGCTGGCGGGTGGCGAGGCCGGCATGATCGCCCGCCGCTGGACCGAGATCGCGATGATCTTCCAAGGCGCCCAGAGTGCCTTCCACCCCGTCAAGACGATCGGCTGGCAGCTGGCCGAGCCGCTGCGGCTGCACAACCGGCTGTCGGCCAAGGCGGCGGCCGGCCGGGTGGGCGAACTGCTCGAGAAGGTCAGTCTGCCGGCCGGTACGGCCCAGCGGTTCCCGCACGAACTCTCCGGCGGCATGCGCCAGCGCGCCGCGATCGCCATGGCACTGGCCTGCGAACCGCGCGTCCTGCTGGCCGACGAACCGACCACGTCCCTGGACGTGATGGTGCAGGCCCAGATCCTCAACCTGCTGCACGACCTCACCGCGGACAGTGGGATCGCGCTGCTCTTCGTCACTCATGATCTTCCGGCGGTCGCGCAGCTGTGCGAGACGGCCGGGGTGATGTACGAGGGACGCATCGTCGAGCACGGTCCGGTACGCGAGCTCGGCAGCGCCCCGCAGCACTTCTACACCCGGCAGCTCTTCGAATCGGTGCTGTCGCTCTACGACGTCCCGCCGCGGCCGGCGGCCGCACCGGCGCCCCCGATCCTCGAGATCAGCGACCTGGTCACGCAGTACCCGGTCAAGCGTCGAGTCGTCGACACCGTCAGGCAACGTCCGGCCCGCGCCGTCCGGGCGGTCGACGGGGTGAGCCTGACGGTGGCACCCGGGGAGCTGCTGGCGATCGTCGGGGAGTCCGGCTGCGGCAAGACCAGCACCATCCAGACGGTCCTCGGCGCGGTGCCTGCGGCGAGTGGTCGGGTCGAGTTCGCGGGATCGACGTTCAGCGAGCTGACCGCGCGGGCGCAGCGCCCGCTGCGGCGCCGGATCCAGATGATCTACCAAGACCCGTACGAGGCGCTCGATCCTCGGCTGCGGGTGCGCGCCATCGTCGCCGAGCCCCTTCGGGTACATCGCGTGCCGCGCGCGGAGCGGTTGGCCGCGGTGCGGGCAATGCTGGACAAGGTGGGTCTCTCGCCGGCCGAGACGTTCGCCGAGCGGTTCCCGCACGAGCTGTCGGGCGGCGAGCGCCAACGGGTCGCGATCGCCGCCGGACTCGTCCTCGGGCCTGAGGTGCTGGTGGCCGACGAACCGGTGTCGATGCTCGACGTCTCGCTGCGGGCCGGCGTCTTGACGCTGCTCGACGACCTACGCCGAACCGACAACCTCGGCATCGTGCTCATCACCCACGACCTGGCCAGCGCCGCGCACTACGCCGATCGGATCGCCGTGATGTACCTCGGCCGGATCGTTGAGGAGGGGCCGGCGGCCGACGTGGTGGCCAACCCCGCGCATCCGTACACCAAAGCCCTGCTCGCCGTTGCGCCCGATCTGGCTCGTCCGGGGATGCGCGGCGAGGTCCTCGTCGGCGAACCGCCCGATGCCACCGCGATTCCCGCCGGCTGCCGCTTCCACCCGCGCTGCCCGGTGGCCGAAGACCGATGCCGCACAACCGACCCCGCCCTTGTTCCGGTCATTGCCGACCGGCATACCGCCGCGTGTCTGTTGCTGACGAACTGAGGAACGCATGTCACTGCGCCGCTCCCTCGCCATCCTGGCTGTCGCGACCGTCGTGCTCGGCCTCGCCGCGTGTTCGGGATCATCTGGCTCAGGCAAGGGGGGCAAGGCGGTATTGCGAATCGGGACGACCGGCACCATCGAGTCGCTGAATCCGTTCACGACTACCGACTCGCTGACTGCGGAGTTCTTTCAGGCGATCTACCCGCACCTCGTGCAGTACGACCTCGGCTCGCGCCAGCCCGTCGGCGACTTCGCAACCAAATGGGTGACGTCGGCCAACGGCAGGCAGCGCACGTTCACCCTGCGTCGACGGGCGAGCTGGTCGGACGGTAAGCCCCTCGGTGCCGCCGACGTCGCGTGGACGATCAACCTGATGATCAAGTTCCAGAAGGACGCCACGGCCGCCTGGGCGGGAGCGGTCACACACATGATCAAGGCCAGGGCGACCGACGCGACAACCCTGGTGATCGACTACAACGCGCAGGTGGCCAATGCGTTGGCGCTGCTGGCGCGCATCCCGGTGCTACCCAGGCAGGACTGGGCGAGATACGCGACTGGTCGCGGCACGAAACTCATCCATGTCGCGAGCGCTCCCACGGCCGAACGGGCACTCGTCAGCGGCGGGCCGTTTGTGTTCATCAAGTACGTCAAGGGCCAGTCCGCCCTCTTCAAGACCAACCCGAAGTACTACGGCAGCGCACCGCATATCGCCGGGTTCGGGGTGCAGTTCTTCGGCAACGACGACGCCGAGGTGGCGGCGCTCGAGGCCGACCAGATCGACGTCGCGACCGGCACTCCCAGCCTCGCGCCGACTGACATCGCACCCTTGAAGCGCGCCGGATTCAGGATTGTGCAGCAGGAGTCGCTGTCGTTCGACGATCTGATCATCAACACGAACCCCGAGAAGAAGAAGCACAAGGAACTGCTCGATCCCAAGGTGCGCGAGGCGTTCGAGTACGCCACCGATCGCGCCAAGATCAACGAGATCGTGCTGCTGGGCCACGGGACCCTCGGCGCCTCGATCATCCCGCCCGCGAGCGGCGACTGGCACGACACGGGTGTGAAGCCGCTGCCGTTCGACGTCGGCGCGGCCAACCGGTTGCTGGACTCAGCCGGATACGCGCGGGGGTCCAACGGGATCCGGAAGGCGCTCGGCCATGACATGGCCTACACCGTGCTCGTGTCGGAGGATGTGCCGGGTGGGCAGCGGATGGGCCAGCTGATCACCGAGTCGTACGCGAAGATCGGCGTGAAGCTGAACGTCCGCACCATCGACGACGACGCCCTCGAACAGGCCATCGCCGATGACAAGTACCGCACCTTCGACCTGGCGCTGTGGGGATGGGACACCGAGTACGACCCGAGCTACATGCTCGAGGCAATGACGTGCGGTGCGTACGACGACACCAACGACAGCGGCTACTGCAACGCGGGCTATGACGAACTGTTCGCCCAGCAGGCGGTCGCGACCGTGCCGTTCGAGCGGAAGACGCTCATCAACCGGATGCAGGAGCAGATCGCGAGCGACCGGCCCTACATCGTGCTGTACTACCTGCCCGTCCTCGAGGGCTGGTCTCGGTCGTGGTCCACGGTGCCCGAAAGCGCCACCGGACTGCTGTCGTACTCCTCCAACAGCTCGCTGCTCACCATCCGGAAGGACAAACCATGACGCTCAGCCGGCGGGAAATCCTCGCTCTGTCCGGAACCGGCCTCGCCGGCGTCGGCCTGACCAGCGCGTTCGCGTTGCCGGCCGCCGCCGGTGCGGCCACCGTGGCCAAATTCGGTTCCCCCACCGTCGACGGCTGGGGACCGCTGGTGAAGGCCGGCCCCGACCTCGCCCTGCCCGTCGACTTCTCCTACTTCGGCGTCGGCCGGGCCGGCGACTCGATGAGCGACGGCCTGCCGACGCCGATCGCCCACGACGGTCAGGCCATCTTCCCGGCGGGCCGGAACCGCTACCGGCTGATCCGCAATCACGAACTCGATCTCGACCTGCCGAACATCACCCAGCATTCGCTCTCGTCCTCGCACGCCTACGATCGCGCGGCCCCGGCCAGCGTCACGTCCTCGCTGATCGACGTGGCTCAGCGTCGCGAGGTCGAGAGCTTCCTGGTGCTCAACGGCACACTCGACAACTGCTCGGGCGCGCCGACTCCGTGGGGCTCCTGGCTCACCTGCGAAGAGACCACCGATGGCGTCGGCGCAGGCTTCGAGAAGCCCCACGGCTACGTCTTCGAGGTCCCGTCCGGCGCCACCGGACTGGTCACGCCGGTGCCACTCAAGGCCATGGGCCGCTTCGAGCACGAGACCGCGCCGGTCGACCCTACGACCGGCATCGTCTACATGACTGAGGACAACGGCGATCCGGGCGACGGCTTCTACCGCTTCCTGCCGCGGGTGCCTGGACAGCTGCACAAGGGTGGCCAGCTGCAGATGCTCGCCATCTCAGGCAACGCGCACTACAACACGGTCAAGGGCCAGCGAGTCGGCGAAATCCTCGACACGCACTGGGTGGACATCGCCGAACCCGACCCGTCCGATGCCGAGGACTTCGCCGGATCCGTCTACTCGCAAGGACGCGCCCTCGGCGGGGCGCGCTTCGAGGGTCTCGAGGGCTCGGTGTGGGCGAACGGCGGCGTCACCTTCGTCGCGAGTGAGGCCGGTGACTCCGAGAACGGGCAGGTCTGGCGCTACGTGCCGACAAGCCTGGACACCGGCACCCTGACGCTGCTCTTCGAGTCCCCGAACCCGAAGACGCTGAACCAGCCCGACTCGATCACCGTCAGCCCGTCGGGAACCGTCGTGATGGCCGAGGACGGCGACGGCGAGGACGGCCCCGGCGGCGACAACTGGCTGCGCGTCCTGACCGCGGCCGGTGGCATCGCGAACCTGGCCAAGGTCATCGCGCCGCTGGATCTGTACTACTGGGACCCGTACGACTTCGAGCCGGGCGACATCGGAGCGAGCGAGATGTCGGGGCCGTGCTTCACGCCGGACGGCAAGCACCTGTTCGTCAACGTCCAATACCCCGGCGTGACGTGCGTGATCACCGGCCCGTGGGGACGCGGCCCGGCCTGAGTGTGTAGATCTTGTAGGGCAAGAATTCAGACGTCGACGCCATCGCCGGACCTGCGGACCTGCAGACGTTACCGATCTTGATTGGTACCGGGGCCTATGCCGACCGAGGCGTATCAAGATCCGATTGTCTCGATCGAGCAGGGATGACCAGGGGACCGCGCGAGTTGGCTGTTGCTCGTGAGCGGGGCCCAGCGAGTCACCCGACGCCGCCAGCCCGGAACGTGTTGAACGACGAGCGATGGTGCCCAGCCAAATTGACTTGACCGGTATAGATGACCGGCTTACTGTATCGGTACAGATAGACACCGGAACGGAGGACCTCCAATGGAGCCGATACACGTGATTGCCGGCATCGTGGCCACCCAAGCGCAGGGTGCCCTCGTGCACAGCGCCCGGCCGAATGCGCCGGTCGTCCCTGACCGGCCGCGCTTGGGGCGACACGCCCGATCTCGGACGGCGTCGGCCTTCCACCGCATCGCCACTGCCATCTCACCCGCCACTCGCGCCCGCGGTGTCGGGCCTACGCTGGCAGGCCGAGAGGGGAGCGCGCGGATCCGATGCAACGAGTCACCCTGCAGACCATCGCCGATCAGGTCGGCGTAAGCCGCATGACGGTCTCCAACGCGTTCTCCCGGCCCGACCAGCTGTCAGCCGACCTGCGTGATCGGATCCTCGCCGTCGCCGAGCAGCTCGGCTATGCCGGTCCGGACCCGACGGCTCGCGCTCTCGCGAAGGGGACGACGGGCGCGGTGGGGCTGCTGATGTCGGAGACGCTCCAGTACACGCTCACCGACGAGGTGGCGATGGCCTTCATCGCCGCGATCGCCGACGAGCTGGCACCGAGCGGGCTGGCGCTGACGCTGTTGTCGGCCGCACCGCGCGAGGGGATCATCCCCGCGCGTGACGTCGCGATGGATGGCGCGCTGGTGTACTCCTGCGACCCGGACTCGCCGGCAGTGGGCTGGTTGGCCCGGCGGCGGATACCCGTCGTGTTCGTCGACCAGCCCCCGGCTGCGGGGATTCCGAGCGTGAACGTCGACGATCGCGGCGGCGCACGGGCGGCCGCGCAGCATCTGCTCGACCTCAGGCACCGGCGGTTCGGGATCGTGACGTCGGGTTTCGGCGGTGAGTTCGGCCGGCTCGAGGACCCGCGCGGCGCGGCGCTCGCGTACGGGGAGACGCAACGCATGCGCGGTTGGCTGGACGCGCTCGACCCGGCGGGGGTGCGGCCGGATGTGATCCGGCTGCCGCACGGAGACCCGTTCGAGATAGGAAGCGCGGCCGGCCAGCAGCTGCTCGCCGGCCATGCCCCGCCGACCGCGATCCTCTGCTTCTCCGACGCGATCGCGCATGGCGTGCTGCAGGCCGTCTCAGACGCCGGGCTCTCGGTACCGTCCGACGTGTCGGTGGTCGGCTTCGACGACAGCCCGGCCAGCGGCCGCACCCATCCGGCGTTGACCACCGTGCGCCAGGACGTGGACGCCAAGGGCAGGACGGCGGTCCGGGCGCTGAGCACGACGATCGACCGTAACAAGACGGGCCGGGACGGACGCGCGAAGCACGTCGTCCTCAACACCGAGCTGATCGTGCGGGAGAGCACTTCGCGCCGGTGAGCGCTACGCGACCTAACTTCGCTGTCGCCGTGGCCACCAGATCGCGACGCCGCTCATCTCAATGATCATGACGATGGCAAACAGCGCCGCCCGCGCGTCGCCGTGCAGCCCGACGAGCGTGGCGTGCTGCCACGTCAGCAACAGGCCGGCCACCTCGATCGTCATGAGGGCGACCGCGCTGAGCGCCCACAATCGAAGCCGCATCAGTCGCGAGCCTATGAGCAACAAGACAAGCGTCACGAGCAGGGTCACCAGCGCCCAACGCGCCGCGACACCGATCCCGGCCAGCCCGCCAGTGCGCGCCGTGCGGCGCATACCCGCGACGACGATCGCGCACTGCGCGGCGCCGATGACCGTCCCGGCGCCGACGCCGATGAGCACGCGCGACGCGCTTCCTACAGGTCGACCGTCGTCCACCGATCGATAGTGCCAGAACGATCTACGGTCGGCCCGGAGTCGGGCCCGCCTGCTCACGGCTAGCGGCGGGCCAGCACCCCACGGACGTACGCAGCCTGCCCGACGTGCTGCAGGTCGTCGGAGATCACGCTGATCAATCGGACTCCGAGCGTGACGGGCGGATTCCAGCGCTCATCGATGACGCGATCCAGATCCGCGGTGCTGAAATCACCGACGACGTCGATGGACTTCGCGCACACCGCATCGTGATAGCCGGTCAACAAGTCGGCAGCTGCGCTCACCTGGGCCACTTCAGCCGAACTCTGCCCGTAGCCGATAGCGCTCGCATCGAAGGGCAGCGCGAACTGATCGAACCATCCGTCCGCGATCCACACCTGCTCCTGCCCTGCGACCTCGGCGATGTGGTCGTCCTGGACTCGGGTCAGATGCCAGATCAGCCACGCGATGGTGTTGGCCTCGGGGTCCACGCGGGTAGTGAGATGGTCGACGGGAAGATCGTCCAGGGTGCGGTGGACTAAGTCACGGATTCGCTTCAGGGCGTCGACGAGCAGCTCGGCATGGTCCATGCCGCTTTCATACCCCTTCCGACGACGATATCGTCGCCGCTCACAACGGTGTGAGACCAAACTCCGGAAGCGAGCGTGTGCCATGCCCGACGCTGAGGATGATTCCCGTACGGCTGTGGTCGACCGGGTGCGGGAACTGCGCGGGCGCGCTCCGCGCGATCCGGCCGGCGCGCGCGGCGAGACCTGGCAATGGTTCCTCGATCTCCAGGCCCGGTCCGGTTCCGATCAGAAAGATGCCGAGGCCGAGCTGAACGAGCTGTACCGGCTTGGTGTTCCACCGACTGATCTGGACGGCCCGACCGACGGAATCCTGGTCACCACGACGACCAACAAGGTGCTCGACCCCGCGGTGCGGCTGATCACCAGTCTGTGGATGCCGTGGCAGGGCAAACGATTCGACGCCGACGCCGGAACGGGCGACAACCGGATGAACTCGAACGTCAACGTCGCATCGAAACTGCTGTGGCCGCGGTACCGGATGAAGGACGCCGCCGACGGAAAGTTGGCCTTCGACTTCAAGACCTACGTCGAGGCCGGCAAGGTCGATCCGGACGTCCAGGTGATGGTGATCGACTACTCCGATGTCGAGGACAAGAACCCGAGCCTGGTGATCAAGAGCATCCGCGACGAGCTGGTCGAGATCGTGCCCGGGGCGTATCTCGGCAAGATCCTCTACCGGCTCCCCCGCGATCGGTTCGAGATGATCGGCTTCTTCGCGCTGCACACTGAGTGAATGACGATCTTCGTCCCGCTCGTCGTGGTGGTGTCGAGACGGATAACAGGCGCAGCCGCCCGATCAGGCTCGGGTCCGCGCGCCGCGGCGGCTCGGGTCGGCCACCCGCATGAGCGCCCGCAACCCGGTGTCGAGCACGAGCTCGGTGAGCGCGATCAGGATGATGCCGGAGAAGACCAGTGCGGTGTCGAGGTAGTTGCCGGCCTGCGAGATCACGAACCCGAGACCACTTGTAGCCGCCAGCATCTCGGCGGCGACGATGCTCCCCCACGAACCGCCCATCGCGATGCGCATCCCGGTGATGATGCCGGGCAGGGCGGCCCGGATCTGCACATGCCACAGCGTGTACAGCGACGAGGCGCCCAGCGTCCGGGCCGCGAACTGGAAGTCGTCCGGCACGTCGTCCAACGCCGCCAGGGTGGCCACGATCATCACCGGCACGACCCCGAACGCGATCAGCACCTCCTTGGGCAGCTCGCCGATGCCGAACCAGACGATGAACAGCGGGATGAACGCCAGCGGCGGCAACGGCCGCACCACCTCGACCACCGGATCGATGAGATGGCGCACGGTTCGGCTCGAGAACATCGCCGCCCCCACCGACACCCCGAGCCCGACCCCGGCAACGAAGCCGACCATGATGCGGCGCAGGCTGATCAACAGGTCCTGCCACAACGGCGGGCTCTGGCTGGGATAGCCGTGCGTGAAGTAGTGCGTGAAGCTGCGGCCGGTGCGGGTGACCGACGGCAGGATGACCGGGTCGTCCAGCAGCACCGCCGCGACCTGCCACGCGATCAGCAGCCCGGCCAGGCCGGCGGCGCCGGTGAGCAGCCGCCGCCGGCCCGCGCGCCGGCGCTCGCGCCGCTCGGCCGTGAGGTCGACGACGTCGTCGCGCCAGACGTCGGCCTCCACCGGCGGCGCCTCAACGGCGGCCGCGGCGTCCAGGCTCGTGATCGTCACGGGTCATACCTCTCGTGTTGGTCCGTCAGTGCGTGAGGACGCTGCGGATGTGTCGCTTCGTGGCCAGACACCGCGGCGGCATCCACGGCATCGACCGACCGCGGCCGATCCAGCGGCACGTCGATGACCTGGGCGATCGCCGGGTGGCCGGCCGCCCATCAACACCACCCGGTCGCCGAGCAGGATCGACTCCTCGATGTCGTGGGTGACGAACAGGATCGTGATCCGGTACCGCTCCCACATCGCCAGCAGGAATTGCTGCATCCGCAGCCGGGTGATCGCATCGAGGGCGCCGAACGGTTCGTCCATCAGGAGCACGGACGGACGGGTGATCACGGCCCGCGCGAACGCCGCGCGGTGCTGCATGCCGCCCGAAAGCTCGTGCGGGTACGCATCGGCGAACTCGGTGAGCCCGACCGTGTCGAGGATGGCATCGGCCTCGTCGACCAGGTCAGCGTCAGTGCGGTCGTGCCGCCCGCGCGACCGTTGCGCCCGCGGCCCGAACAGCACATTGTCACGGGCCGTCAGCCACGGGAACAGCATCGGGCGTTGGAACAGCATCCCCCGATCGGCGCCCGGGCCGGTCACCCGGCGGCCGGCCACGACCACCGACCCTTCGTCCGCCCGCAGCGTCCCGGCCACGACCCGAAGCAAGGTCGACTTGCCGCAGCCGGACGGGCCGAGCAGGCAGACGAATTCGCCGGCGGCGATCGTGAGCTCCACCTCCGCGAAGGCCACCGTGCGACGCCCCCCGCGGCGGAACACCTTGGTCACCGACCGCAGCTGGATCTCCCCCGCTCCGGCCGCCTGCACGGCGGCCGGAGCGGGGTGCACATGGGTCAGGTCAGCAGTCACCGGCCAGCGCCTTCTGCACGAACGACGAGTTGATGTGTGCGGCGAGGACGGCGTTGGACGGGACCTTCTTGATCCGCCCTTGGTCGAGCAGGAACTGCGCGGTCTGGGCGTACGCCGAGACGATCGGGCTGTTCGTCTGGCCCGGCCGGCCGAGCCACTGCAGCTGCTGGTCGAGCGGGATGAACGGGAACGCCTTCGTGGCCGGCACGATGAGGTTGCCGGGCACGCCCTGGGCCTTGGCACTGGCGGTCAGGAACTTGTCGGCCTGCGCCCCGGTGAGGTCGCGCGTGGCCTGCACCTCGGCGCAGACGTACTGCTGGACGACCTTGGGGTGGTGGTCGATCGCGTCCCTCGCCACGGCGACGACGTTCAGCCCCGGAATCCCCAGCTTGGCGATCTTCTGCGCGTCGGTGATCGCGTGCCCGCCCTTGGCGACGAGCTGAGCCTTCGGCCCGGCCTGGACGTACGCCCCCTGCAGGGCACCGGACAGGTAGGCCGCGGCCACCGCTTGCTCGCTGGCCAGGCCGACGACCTTCACCGAGCCGGTCAGACCGTTCAGCTTCAGCCAGCCGCGCAGTTCGAAGTCCTCGGAGGAACCGACGAGCACGCCGACGGACTTGCCGGCGAGCTGGCTCGGGGTGGTGACTCCGGCCGGGACGATCAGGGCGTCGGCGTCGAAGCTCTGCGCCAGGACGACGACAACGTCGGTGCCGTTGCCGATCGCCCCGACGACGGGCGGGTTGCCGACCCCGCTGATCGCCTGCAGTGAGCCGCTGCGCAGCTCGGCGATGGCCGTGACCCCGGCGTCGAACGGCACGAAGTTGAGATCGGCCTTGATCGTCTTCGCGATCGCCGGCTGGGTCTGGATGATGCTGTCGGCGTTGGCGACGTTGCCCTGGCCATAGGCGACGGTGAAGCCCGGTCCGGAACCGCCGCCGGACCCGGCGACGAAGGCCGTGGTGGCGCCCGCGGCCACGACGAGCACGGCCGCCGCGCCGAGCAGCAGCCGGCGCCGGCGCCGTTTCTGGAAAGCGGTCGGGCCGCTGCGCGCCGTCCCGCCGGGGCCTGAGAGATCCGCGACGGAGGTCGGCTCGGTGGATGGGGTCGTGGTGCTCATGTCGGCCGGCCCCTAGTCCGTCGCGCCGGTGGCGTAATAGGCCGTCGCGTCGCCCTCGATGGGCGTGGAGAGCCGACCGTCCGGTCCGACCGGAACCGGTCCGGCCACGGTGACCCGCTCGCCTCGCCGGTGCGCATCGCCGTAGTCGTAGACGGCGACGTGCTGGGTGGCCCGGTTGTCCCAGATCGCCAGGTCGCCGACGCGCCACTGCCAGCGCACGGTGTTCTCCGGGCGGGTGACGTAGTCCTGCAGGATCCGGATGAGGTCGCGCGAGGCCTGCGGGCCGAACCCGACCACCGACTGCGCGAAGCCGCCCAGGACCAGCGACTTCTCCTCCGTCTCGGGGTGGATGCGCACGGCCGGGTGCTCGGTCTTGTAGACGGTCGAGGTGAACTGCTTGCGGCTGGCTTCGAGCAGCGGGTTCTCCGCTTCGGCGCGGGACGACGGGACGGCGTAGTCGTGCGCGTTGGTGTGCACGATCCGCAGCCGGTCGGCCAGCTCCTGCAGTTCGACCGGGAGGGCCTCGTAGGCGGCCACCGTGTTGGCCCAGATGGTGTCGCCACCGACGGCCGGGATCACGACGCCGTGCAGGAACGTGAACGCCGGCGGGCGGTCAACGAAGGTGACGTCGGTGTGCCATTTGTTGGCCGGCCCGCCCTTGGTCGAGTCGATCTCCTCGAGCAGCGGCTGGCCCGACGGGGACGGGATGGTCGGGTGGCCGAGGGTCAGCGCGCCGAAGCGCTGTGCGAAGGCGACCTGGGAGTCGTAGTCGAGGTGCTGGTCCCGCAAGAACACCACGCGGTGCTCGAGCAGGGCCTGCCGGACGAACGCGACGGCGTCGTCGGTCGGGTTCGCCGCGTCGATGCCGAGGAGTTCGGCGCCGAGCCGGCCGGCGAGGCGGCGGATGCCGAACTCCGCGCTCGTGTCGGCGCTGCCGATCGCGGGGTCAAGGGTGGTCGTCATGAGCTGCCTTTCGCGTGAGATGACGTGCGGGATGCACGCCAAAGGCGCGCGGAAGGTCCGCGCGAAGATCGATCGAGAGAATGGAGTGGGCGCAGCCAGGTGCGTTCAGAACCGGCCGGCGGTGGTGCTCAGCGGATCGGCTAGAGCCGACAGAGGCTGCCGCTGATGCGCACGAAGTCCACGTAGCGGCGACTGACGAGCGGGTCGCGGCGGGACATGGCAACACCGTTCCAGGCGATTGCCGGGCTAGTCAAGTTTTCCGACCAAAATAGTAGACAAGACCACATTCGACGTTGATCAAGACGCCGTTGTGGTCGCCCCACCAACCAGAAATCCGTGTTGATCAAGATTGCGCGAGGGCGGCGACGATGCGAGGACGGATCTCGTGGGCGTTGATCACCGCGTCCACCGAGCCGACCTCGACCGCGCGATGGATGTTGTGGATCGCGTCGAACTCGGCCGCCACGACGCCGAGCGTCTCGGCCCGGACCGCCGTGCGCACCTCGTTCAGCTGGGTCGCGAGCGGGCGCGCTCGGCCTGTGGCGCGGCGTTCAGCCGCGTCTGGAGCTCGCGCACCCGCGGATCGGCCGCCGTCCGCTTGTTCACGTCACCCGCGAACACCACCGCCGCCGCCGGCGCACCGCCGATCACCGACGCGAACGATCCCTCGACCGCGAGCACGGTCATCCGCGGGTTCAGCGCCTTGGAGAACACGACGAAGGCGCCGCCGTGGTATCGCGACACCACGCAGAACACGATCGGCCCGGCGAAGTTGACGATCGCCCGGCCGATCTCGGCGCCGTACTCCAGCTGCAGCTTGCGCATCGACTCCGGTGACCCGTCGAAGCCGGACAGGTTCGCCAGCACGACGAGTGGACGGTTGCCGGACGCCGCGTTGATCGCGCGGGCCACCTTCTTCGACGACCGCGGGAACAGCGTCCCGGCGGTGTAGGTGTCCGGGCCGTCCGTGGGCGGGAAGCCGCGCCGAGGGACGTTGCGCGACTCGATCCCGACGAGGCAGACCGGCTGACCGCCCAGGCGCGCGTCGAACACCACTGCGGTCTCGGCGTCGGCCATGTCGGCCCACCGCTCCAGCGTGGGATGGTCCTGATCGGCCAGCGCCCGCATCACGGTGCGGATGTCGAACGCCTTCTTGCGATCGGGGTTGGTGGTCACCGAGAAGACGTCGCCCAGCGTGTGGAAGTCGCTGTCGGCGATCTCGTGCGCCGCGAGGGTGACATCGCGATCGATCGGGTCGGCCGACTCACCCCGCCGCGGCCCGGACTCCCCCGCCGCGACGTAGCTGTACTCGTAGTGCGCCATCAGCACGTCGCGCGCGCCCTTGAGGTCGGGCGCCCAGTACTGCGCCTGCCCGTTCGGCCCCATCACGCGGTCGTAGCCGCCGATGCCGAAGTTGTCCTCGGCCGAGACGCCGCCGGAGAAGTCGAGCGACTGCTTGCCGGTCAGCACCATCGCGCTGTCCGGCGTCATCACCAGGATGCCCTTGGTGTGCATGAGCATCGTCGCCTCGGCGTTCCAGTACGGCTGGGCGCCGACGTTGATGCCCGCGACCACGATGTTGATCTCGCCACCGGCCTGGGTGAACTCGACGATGCGCTTGAGCGCGCGGGCGACCCAGTCCATGTTCTCGGTGCCGGAGTTCATCGCGATGCGCGCGCCGGCCGACAGCGCGTACCACTCGACCGGGACGCCCAGCTGTTCGGCGAGGTCGAGCGCGGCGATGATCCGGCTGCACTCGGCCTCGGACACCGCGCCCAGCGCCTTGGTCGGGTCGCCGCTCATGACGACGCGGGTGACGCCGTCCGGATGCAGATCGGTCGGCGTGGTGACGATGCCGAGCATGATCGCGGCCTTGTTCAGCCCGGCCGGACGCTGCACCGGCACCAGCCGACCAGCGTCGTCAAGATCGTGCTCGACGAAGGTGCCGCGCGGTCCGGTGACCATCGACTGCAGCTCGTACGGGTAGACGGTGCCGCGGCGCCGCGCCCGCACCACCTTCTGCGCGTAGTCGTCCAGCGGCTTCAGCCGCTCGGTGGGCGGCGGCCCGACGGTGAACTGGACGCCGGAACCGGGCTGGTAGAAGAACTTCGCCGCGACCGGGGCGACCAGGCCCTCCGGCGTCGCCACCCGACCCTGCGCCAGCACCTCGTCGATCCCGGCTCCGGCGGTCAGCGGCGCGATACCGCGCTGCAGCGCGGTGAGCTGATCGAGTTGGGCGTCGATGATCGGCCAGACGTGCACCCAGACGTGGTTCATGTCGAGGGCCACCGCGGCCGAGCTCAGCCGGGCCCGGCCGCGCCGGATGCCTTCGACACAGCTGGCGATGACCCGCTCGACCTGCGGCAGCGAGCTGACCCGGCCGTCCTCGTCGCGGACGACAGCGAGCTCGCGGACCTGGCCCATCGCGACCAGCCGCTGGTCAGCGGCGTTGTCCTTCGCGATGCAGTGATACATGAGGATGTCTTCCGGGGCATCGATGCGGGTGATGTCGAAGTCGCGCAGCCGCCACAGATCCAGGCGCCGGGCGACCATCGGGTGCAGCCCGCGCACCAGCGCGTCCTCGACCAGCCCGCCCTCGTGCGGCCGGAAGGTGAAGTACTGGACGGGTCGCCCGCTGCCAGGGCACACGCCGACCGCGGTCCGGCGCACGTCGTGGGCGAACGGCAACGGTTGCAGGGCCGCGGCCAGCTGGGCCGAGCACGCGTCGGCGTCCTCGGGGGCGCCGGGCCAGGACAGGTACAGGTCGACCACGCCCTGCTGCCCGGGCGACCGGTGCGCCACCTGCGCGGCCAGCTCGACCGCCAGGCCGCTCTCGGCCCGCAGCTCGGCGTGCGTCCCGACCGTCGAGACGAGATGGCTGGGGCGGTCGTCGAGGACGTAGTCGGCCACCGCGAAGGGCCGCTCACCGGCCTCCAGCGAGCGCAGGTCGTGCATCTCGTACTCGCGGTAGTGCCGCCGGATCAGGATCTCCAGCAGCGGCTCGTGCCGGGGGATCCCGTCCTCGAGCCGGTTGGCCAGGAAGCTGACGATGCGCTCGGGGATCGCGGCCAGCGCGTCCATCCGCTCGGCCCGATCGGCCGCGTCGGGGTCGGCGGCGAGCGCCTCGACGGCACCGCGCACCCCGGCGAGTACCGCGGCCCGCTCCTGCTCGACCACCGGCTCATCGAACCAGCGGAACCGCACGCTGCGGGCGAGGTCGCCGATCGCCGGGAAGCGGATCTGGGTGGCCAGCGCGAACCGGTCGAGCACCTCGCGGGCCCACAGGTCGGCCTCGGTGTCGGGTGCCGGTTCGGTGTGCCAGCGCTGCAGGATCGCGGTGATGATCGCCAGATCCGGGGCCGAGCGCTGCTGGGCGAGGAAGATCCGGAAGACGGCGCCCTCGAGCTGCGGCGTGCGATCGAGCTCGGTGATGCCGTAGTGGGCCAGCACGCCGGCCAGCTTGGTGCGGAAGATGTCGGGCAGGCCGCTGCGCTCGAGATCGAGGCTCTGCAGGTAGCTGTGGAAGTACTCCCGCGGGCTGTGCACCCGCAGCTCGGTGCGCATCTCCTCGGCGGCCAAGCGGTTGCGGCTGAGGTCGGCGAAGTCGGCGAACACCTTGACCAGCGCGATCTCGCCCGGCAGCACGTCGACGCCCCGGGCCGCGGCCTCGTCGCGCCGTTCGAGGTAACCCCGCAACGTCTGCCCGTCGTCGCTGGGATCGATGTCGAAGCCGAGCAGCACCGCGGTCAGGTCGGCGAGGCCGCGGGCGAGCGCGTCCTCACCGTCGGCCCGCGGCGCGGGCAGATCGAGATCGACGGCCGCGCGCGGGGCCGGCACCTCGGCGTCGGCGATCGGTTCGAGGCGCACGAGTGGCGCGCCGGTCTCGACCTGGCTGCCGGCCGACACGTGCAGCTCGCGCACCGTGGCGGCGAACGGCGCGTTGATCCGGGTCTCCATCTTCATCGACTCGAGGACGATCACCGGTGCGCCGGCCGCGACTTCGCTGCCCAGCGCCGCCGGGGTGGCGACCACGAGCGCGGGGGCGGGGGCGCGGAGCACGCCGCCCTCGTCGCGGCTGATCCGGTGGGCGACGCCGTCGACCTCGACGAAGTGGACCGGGCCGTGCGTCGCGGTGAGCACCCGGAACGGATGGCCGGACACCGACAGCCGCATGCGAGCATTGCCCATCCGCTCGACGTCGGCGTCCACCACGTGCGCGTCCCCGCCGGCGCTCAACGTGACGCGGAAGCGCGCCGTCACCGATCTGCGCGACGGCGACGCGGTACGTGCGCCCGCGCAGCTTCAGGTCGATGGGACGGGCCACCCGGTGCTGCACCTGCGGGCGCCCGCCGCGCGCGGTCTGCAACAGGCGGCCGACCTCGTGCTGCTCGTCGTCCTCGTAGGCCTCGATCCCGGCCGCGACCAGCGCGATGCCGGAATGCCGCTCGCTGACCAGTCGGCCCTCGCGGTGGACGCGGTCGATCCAGCCGGTGTCGGCGCTCGCGTCGATCACCTCGGGCTGGCTGAGCAGCTCGAGCAGGAAGCTCTTGTTGGTGGCGCCGCCTTGGATGATCACCGCGGTCTCGTAGACCGCGCGCCGCAGCCGCGCCAGCGCCTCGTCGCGGGTGCGGCCGTGGGCGATGATCTTGGCGATCATCGAGTCGAAGTCGGCCGGGATGGTGTCGCCCTCGCCCACTCCGGTGTCGACCCGGATACCGGGGCCGGAGGGCAGCGCGAGCAGCTCGATGCGGCCCGGGGACGGCGCGAAGTCGCGGTCGGCGTCCTCGGCGTTGAGCCGCGCCTCGACGGCGTGGCCGTTCTCGATCGGCTTGGGCCCGTCCAGCTTTCCGCCGGCGGCGACGTGCAGTTGCAGCCGGACGAGGTCGGTGTCGGTCGTGCTCTCGGTGATCGGGTGCTCGACCTGCAGCCGGGTGTTCACCTCGAGGAACGCGAACGACTTCTCGAGCGGGTGATACAGGAACTCGACCGTGCCGGCGCCGCAGTAGCCGACCGCCTGCGCCAGCCGCTCGGCCGACGCCTTGAGCTCGTCCACCTGCTGCGCGTCGAGCAGCGGCGAGGCCGACTCCTCGATCACCTTCTGGTTGCGCCGCTGCACCGAGCAGTCGCGCACCCCGAGCGCCCACGCCGTCCCGTGGCTGTCGGCGATGATCTGCACCTCGACGTGCCGGGCGCCGGTGACGAGCCGTTCGAGGAACACCACGCCGCTGCCGAACGCGCGCGCCGCCTCGTCCCGGGTGAGCTCGTAGGCGGCGGCCAACTCGGCGTCGTCGTCGATAATCCGGATGCCGCGCCCGCCGCCCCCGGCCGAGGCCTTGAGCATCACCGGGTACCCGATCGCGGCGGCCGCGGCCTGGGCGGCGTCGAGCGTGTCGACCGCGCCGCGGCTCCACGGGGCGACCGGGACGCCGACCTCTTCGGCCAGCAGCTTCGAGCCGATCTTGTCGCCGAGCCGGCGCATCGCGTCCGGGCTCGGGCCGATGAAGGTGACGCCGATCCGGTCGCACAGCTCGGCGAACGCCGGATCCTCGGCGACGAAGCCCCAACCCACCCAGGCCGCGTCGGCGCCGGTCGCGAGCAGGGCGGTCTCGAGCAGGTCGAGGTTCAGGTAGGGCCGGGCCGACGCCGGCCCGAGGGGGTAGGCGACATCGGCCTCGCGCACGAACATCGCGTTGCGTTCGGCCTCGGTGTACAGCGCAATGGTGGTGATCGGCGCGGCGGCCCCGTCGGCGGTGATGTCCCGAGCGGCGTGGATCAGCCGCATCGCCGCCTCGCCCCGGTTGATGATCGCGATGCGCGAGAACGGTGCCATCCTCTGAGCCTCCCGCGCCGCGAGGGTTACTCGCCAGTCGCTTCGCTCCGCCGCACCACGAAGCGGGGTGGGGTGGCCAGCGTCTGGCCGACGACGCAGTACCGCTCGGTGGCCTCGGCCAGCCGCTGCAGGGACGCGTCGTCGGCGTCGATGTCGAGCTCGGCCGTGACGACGACGTCCTGCAGGCCGACCGGGACCTCGCGATCGACGCCCAGCGTGCCGCGGGCGTCGAAGTACCCCTCGGCCCGCAGCGTGGCCGAGCGCAGCGGCAGGCGCATCGCCGTGGCCACGCTGCGCAGGGTGACGCCGGCGCAGGCGATCAGGGCCTCGAGCAGCATGTCGCCCGAGCAGGCGTCGGCGCCGTCACCGCCGGTGGCCGGGTGCAGGCCGGCGCGAACCGGGCCGGCCCAGCCGCCCACGGTGCAGGTGATCCCGGGGTCACGGTGATCGCCGGCGGCCCCGACCGCCGTCCAGGCCGTGGTCGGGTCGGTGCGGTACTTCGCCTTGAGCGGCGCTTGCAGCTCGCGCAGGGTGGGAGCGTCCATGGCTCATTGTGCGTCAGCGCTGGCCGGCTCAGTGGTGGGGGCGCCCCCGCGCCCGCTCGCGCTCGTAGAGCAGGCCGAGGGTGAAGCCGATGTCGTGGCCGCCGGTGCCGAGGCGGCGCAGGAACTCGGCCGCCACGACTCCGTCCTGATGCTCGCCGAGTCGCCGCTGCGTCTTCTTCATCCGCTTGGCCGCGGACTGGGCCCACGAGCCGAGCTCCGGGCGGCTGAGCTCGGCGGCGTACCGGGCCCGCTTGGCGGCCTTGCGGGCGCGGTGCAGCGCCTCGTCGGTGCCGTCCAGGCGCTGGTCGGCGGCCCGGAGCCGGTGCCGCGCCTTCTTCTCGGCCCGCTCCACGAAGCGCTTGGCCCGCCCGGCGGGCTGGTCGCGGCGGATGGGCAGATCCAGCTGCCAATCCCGCAGCTCGGTGAGCAGGTCGACGTAGCGGCGGCTGCGCATGAGCGCCGCCAGGTCGGCCTCGGCCTGCGCCTGCTCGGCCATCAGCGTCTCGTCGATGCGGTCGCTCACCGCGCCGACGACAAGATCCGGGGGCAGGTCGGCGAGAACGGCGTCGAGGTGTCGCTGCAGGACGTGCCGGTCGCGCACCTCACCGAGCGCACCGGCGTACCACTTCAATTCGGCGTCGAGGGCGACCGCGCGGTCGGTATCGAGCAACGGCCCATAGATGCGGAGCACGCTGCGGTAGCGGCGGCCGGCGACCCGCACCGCGTGGATTGCGTTCTTGCCCCGACGCAGGTCGATGTCGCCGCGGACGAGCGCCTCGTACTGCCGGTCGAGATACCTACCTATGAGCCCGGACAACCGGCTCGCATTCCGCTCGGTGACCAGCTCGACGTCGAGGGCCCGGGCCAGCTTCGACCCGCTGCCCGAGGGGGTCGCCCCCTGCTTGGCCAGCCACTTCGCGGCCCGGGCGAGCAACTGCTCGTCGCCGTGCTGCAGCTCGACCTCGACTTCGCGCCAGTGCCGGGTCACCGCGAATTCGAGCGTCTCGGTCGACGTCACGGAATCGACCACGATCTCGGCCAATGTCGAGCCGTCGGCGTCGAGCAGTCGATGGATCTCGCGGTCGGTGATCAGCGTCGCGAGCGGCGCCAGCGCGGCGCGGGCGCGCACGCCGAGCGTCGCGGTGCGCAGTTCCTCGGGCACGCCGCGGCCGCCGAGCGGCGCCCGGATCTCGAGGCGGGCGTCGCCGTCGGGCACCTTGAGCTGCCAGCCGGCGTCGATGTCACCGGTGCGCCGGCGCAGGGTGAGCCGGTGGTGCAACAGCCCCCGAGCGGCCGTGTCGAAGTAGGTCGTTTCCAGGTGGACGACCTCGCGTTCCACCGTTCCGCCGGGCGGCGCGAGCCGCGCCGGATCGGGCAACTCCCAGTCGTCGGCTATGTCGAACTTCAGTTCGCGCTCGGACTGCTCGTCGGTGCCGGTCGTCGTCATGGCCGGTTCCTTTCTGGTCCGAGGCGGCGCCCGCGCGCACACGGCACAATCGCCACAATGGATTCAACGCCGATTGCGACCGCGACGGCCACCGTCGACGTCGCGGCGGCCCGGCCGAGGTCGTCTTCAAGTCGGACTGCTGCGCCTGGGTGCAGAAGGAAGCGCTGCTGTCGTCGGCCGATCGGATCGTGCCCGACCCGGTGCGACTGATCAACGGGGTCCGCCCGCTGGGCCGACCCGTGGTGGGTTCCGGAGGTGTACTACGCGCGTAGTACAACTCCGGAACCCACCCCCTGTGGTCCCCGGTCGCCGAAATCTGGCGCATCAATAGGGTGGGGCGGTGGGGCGCATGAGACGACGGTCGAGCTGGCCGATGGAGCGGCCGTCGTGGCGCGTTCTCGTCGTCGCCCTGGTCGCCCTGGTCGCGGTCGCGGCGTTCGTCATCTACTGGGTCGCCGGTTCGGGCGACGACTCGGGCGGCGGGGTCAGGTCCGACGTGGCCCGGACCATCCCGACCGCGGGGGCGAAGCTGTCGGCCGAAGTGGTGACGCCCAAGGCCTCCGGCCGCGCTCCGCTGCTCGTCATGCCGGGCGGCTGGGGCCAGCCGGCCACCGAGTACCGCGCGATCGCCCGCGGGTTCGCGACCCGGGGCTATGTCGTCGTCGGCTACGCCCAGCGCGGCTTCGCCGCCTCCACCGGCTCGGTCGACTTCGCGGGCTCGGCCACCCAGAAGGACGTCCGCACCGTCATCACCTGGGCGCTCGCGCACACCGCCGCCGACCCCCAGCGCATCGGGTTGATGGGCATCTCGTACGGCGCCGGCGTCTCGCTGCTGGCCGCCGCCCACGATCGCCGGGTCAAGGCGGTCGCGGCGCTCAGCACCTGGGCCGATGTGAGTGGTGCCCTCGACCCGCAAGGCACGCCGAGCACCGGAGCGCTCCGGTTGCTCATCGGACCGTCGCGGGCCAAGACCCATTTCGCCCCGGTCGTGAAGAGCCTGCAGCACACCCTGGTGTCCAAGCCAAAGGAGGTCGGAACCGCCCTGCGGGCCATCTCCAAGACCCGGTCGCCCGATACCTACGTCAAGCAGCTGAACGCGAACCGGCCGGCCATCATGCTCGCGAACGGGTTCGAGGACTCGATCTACGCCCCGGCCCAGCTCATGGCCTTCTTCACTGCCCTCACCACCCCCAAACGGCTGGAGCTCGCGCCCGGCGATCACGGCGGCCCCGAGCTGTCCGGCCTGCTCGGGCAGCCGAACAGCACGATCGACGACGCCAGCGCCTGGTTCAACCACTACCTGCGGGGCACCGGCGAACGGCATCGAGGCCGAGGGGCCGATCGTCTTCAAGGACGTGCAGACCGGCGCGCTGCGCTCGTTCTCGACCTGGCCCAAGGCCCCGGCCAAGCAGCGCGTCCAACTCGGGGTGCCCGGCTCGGCCGACCAGACCGGCCTGCAGGCCGCCACCAAGTGGCAGGTCCACCTGACCGCGGGCACCGACAGCGTCGCGTCCAGCGGTCGCGCGCAGCTCGTGCCGAGCGCAGCCTTCGTCCCGGCCACGAGCCCGATCGCCTCGCTGAACACCAAGACCGCATTCGTGTGGATCGGTCCACGCGCCACCACGGCGGTGGCCCTGAACGGCGTCCCGACGGTGTCGCTGTCGATCAAGAGCTCGTCGGGCACCGCCACCGTCTTCGTCCATCTGTACGACGTCGGACCGAGCGGGAAGGGCAGCCTGATCGACTTCCAGCCGTACACCGTCGCGGCGAGCGAGCCTGCGCCCGGTCACGATCGCCATGCAGCCCATCTCGTGGACCGTGCCCAACGGGCACCGGTTGGGCGTGGTCATCGACACGGTGGACCAGCGCTATCAGTCGCTGACGCCGAAGGGCGCCACGATCACCGTGGCGTCGACGGCCAAGCAGCACGCCACGTTCACCGCGCCGGCGGGTTCCTGACCCCCGCGACCGCTCAGCCGCAGGCCTGGTCGTACTTCTGGACGGTCAGCGGGGTGACCCCGGGCTGGCGCCAGATCCGCGGCGGGCCGACGGCGGCCGGCTCCTTCAGGTGCAGGGCCACCGTCTGCGTGGTGCCGCGGGGCAGTTCGAGATCGAAGCGGAAGATCGGATGCCCGACGTCGTGCTCCACCGCCGCCGTGTACTCGCTGCCATTGAGGCTCACGCTGCTCAGCTGCGCCCCAGGCGTTGCGTAGTAGTCGACGAGGGCATGGTTGTCCCCTGGTTTTGCTGTCGGTGGTGGGTTGTCGGCCCGCCCGACGACGTAGTGCGGCAACCCGGAAGCCGGCGCGTTGTTCGTGAGCTTGATCGTGATGAGGACGTCGCGGGTCGAGCCGCAGCCGGTGCGCTCGTAGGTGATCGACCGGGTCAGGTAGAAGTCCAGCTTGCCGGCCGCGGCGTTGTTCACGATCAGGGCCGAGAACGGACGCTTGCCCTGCGGAATCGCGCCGGCGAAGTTGCTGCGCTTGAGCACCCGCTCGACGTGCGGGTCGGCCGACCACGCGAGCAGCCGTTGCTCGGCGGCCGAGCGGCTCGCCGCCTGCATGACCGACAGCCCGCTGCCCGCGCCACTGATGATCTTGCGCGAGGCGGCCTTCAGCACCGAGACGATGAACTCCTTGCGCTTGAGGTTGTCGTTGAACAGCACGTACTCGTCGCGCTCGGTCAATGACACGACGTTGGCGGCGCTGATGGTCCCGCCGCCCGACAGCTTGGCCGGCCCGGTGACGGCCAGGAAGTAGCTCAGGGCCGTGGGATCGAGCGCGAGCACCCCGTCGACCTGCTGGCCGCTGACCTTCTTCCACATCGCCTGCCAGATGCGCGCCGCGTAGGGGAAGTGCGGACTCACATTCGAGTCGACGAAGGTGCTGGTCGGCAGCGAGGGGCCGTACGCCGACGCGTAGCCCGCGCCGAACGAGAGCCCGGTCGGGATCGCGTGGTTGGGCCCGGGCGGCTCGAGCGCGGCATCGCTTTCGAAGCGGCTGAACTTCAGCGTGCCGTGCGACGCCTCCGCGATCGCGAAGGCCCCGGGCAGGCCGCCGGTGCCGCGCAACTCGGCCTCGTTCTGCAAGCCGATGAAATAGGTCTGCGGGTGGTCGCGCCCGAGCATGGTCGGCAGGACCTCGGCCACCCGCGCCGCCGCGTCGGTGTAGCCCCGGATGGTGTCGAGATCGCGCGCGAAGCTGGTGCGCCCGCTATCGACGGGGCTGATCCAGGTGCTGTGCGGCAGGCTGGCCAGCAGCGCGCTGGCGGCGTCGATGTCCTTCGCCGCCTGCTGCAGCGTCGGCAGCGCGCTGACCAGCGGCGCGAGCTTGATCGTGTCGCCGGACGTCCGCAGCGTCTTCGGGTCGAGCGCATTGGCGACGCTCAACAGCTTCGGCAGGGCCGTCTCGCCGATGCGCGACCCGGCCAGCGTCGTGCCCCGCGCGACCTCGAGCGGCGACCCGATCCAGGGCAGGTGGGCGCCGAACCACCAGGCCGGGCCGCTGGTGAGGTCATGGGCCCGCTCGGCCACCGCGGGGATGCTCTTGGCGAGTACCTGCGCGTCGTCGATCCGGCCGGCCGCGACGAGGACGCGCACCTGCTGCAGCCGCCCCTGCAGATCGCGCAGCTGTTGCCGGACGAGCAACGCCGTGATCGCGATCCAGATCAGCCCCAGGCCGACGAGGACCCCACCGACGATCAGCCCGATCCGAATCGGTCGCCGGTGATAGCGCAGGTACCGGATCCGGGCCCGGACGTATCGCATGAACCGCGAACGCCGCCAGTCCCGGCGCAGCCGGCGTAGTCGAGCCGACCGGATAGCCACAGTGGGATGGTGTCACGCGTCGGCGGCGCGCCGGCGCGCCGCGCGGTCGAATCTCAGGACTCGGTACCGACAAGCCGCCGGCGCCGGTTGCCCACGACCAGCGCGCCACCACCGATGAGCAGGATCGCCGCCAGCAGGCACAGCGCGGCGATGTCGAAGCCGGTGAAGGCCGTGCCGCCGCCGTTGCCGTGGTTGTTGCTGGCCGGCGAGGACGCCGCTCCGTTGGGGGTGCTGAGGGCGATGCAGTCGCGGTCGTCGGCCAGCCCGCTGGCGCCGATGCCACACAGCTGCAGGGCGTTGCCGGCCTTGTTGATGACGACCGGCGGGTCGAACGCGCCCTGGGCGTCGGTGTGCGTGGTGCCGACCGGCGCGCCGTCGAGGGTCAGCGCGACGTCCTCGTCCGGGCAGTAGCGGGTACCGGAGGCCTCGATCGTCTCACCGACGTTGGGCGTCGTCGTGCTCGCCGCGATCGTGGCGTGCGGTGACGGGGGGTAAGCGCTGTCATTGCAGGCGCCGGCGAGCGCACGCACCGGCACGGCGATGGCACCCGCAGGGGCGGCGACGACGGCCAGCAAGGCCAGGCCGAGCACCGTCAGTAGGACCGAAAGGCGCCTCATATGATCACCGTCGCATACTCATGAGGTAGATGGGAATAGACACTCGCGGGGTCAATGTACTCAATGAAGTCGGTGTTTGGAGCAGTTCGGCGTAAAAACGCGGTCAAGTTTGTCGGCTCGGGCATAGCCGCCGGAGCGCGCAGAGCGGACATACCGGTTACCCGGCCGCCGCGTCGGTAGGGGTCGCGGCCGACTCGTAGTAGTCGAGGATCTGCCCGATCGTCTGCGGAATCTGGCCCTCGCTGAACGGATCGAAGCCCATCTCGTCCTCGAGGACGACCGACAGTTCGGCCGTCGCGAGCGAGTCGAGACCGATACCTCCGGCAAACAGGACGGTGTCGCGATCGATGTCGTCGCTCTTCTTCGAGCGGCGCAGGAAATCCCTGATCGCGCCCTCGACCCGCGCGGTGTCGGCCAATGAAGTCACTCCTTGTCGTGGCAAATCCGGGGGAAGGGTATCCCAGGTTTTCGGCACGGGACGACGCGACGATCCTCATTCCGCCTTGGACGCGGCGAAGATTCCGTAGCCGAGGGTGCCGTCGCGCCAGAACCGCTCGAGGATGTCGGCCGCCTGGGCGAACGCCTCCACGCCGCTGCGGCCCAGCAGGGGCATCACTTCGTCGCGGTGCCGGGCCACGTTGGCCCGCCAGCACTCGAAGGTGGGCAGCGTCGCCGCGGTGAGGTCCTCGGCCAGCTCGACCTTCAACCCGTTGCTCGCGGCCAGTTCGAGATAGCCGTCGAGCGGATCCATCCGGGCCTCACCGAACGCCTCGCGCAGGGTGGCGAACTCGACGCTGCGGGCGCGCAGCTCCCGGAACGAGATGTCCCGGCGGCGAGTGAGGTCGCACAGCACGAGCCGGCCGCCTGGCCGCAGCACCCGCGCGCACTCGGCGATGAGCTCGTCGCGGGCCGGCATGAGGTGGGACGACTCCAGCGCCCACACGCGGTCGAACGATTCGTCGGGCAGCCCGTTCGCGGTGCCGTCGCGCACCTCGAAGGTCGCCCGCTCGCCCAGGCCGGCCGCCTCGGCCCGGGCGGTGGCCCGCTCGACCCCGATCCGGCTGGTGGTGATGCCGACCACGTCGACGTCCTCGGTCCGCACGAGGTGGCAGGCCGGGTCGCCGGTACCGCAACCCACGTCGAGCACCCGCAGGCCGGGCGTGAGCGCCGCGGCCGCGGCCATCTTGTCGGTCAGGGCCTGGGTCGCGGCCGACAGCGACTCGTCGCCCTGGACGAACAGCCCGTAGTGCAGGGATTCGCCGAGCAGCAGACGCCACGCGTCGGTGACGCGGTCGTAGTGCGCGGCCGGGTCCGGATCCTCCGGCTCGGTCATGGTCGAATTCCCGACGTCAGGCGAGGGTCTTCTTGACCTCGTCGTGGACCCACCGGTAGGTGCGTTCGAGACCGTCGGTCAGCGAGATCGAGGGCGCCCAGCCGTAGCGGCGGATCATCTCGGTGTTGTCGCTGCTGCGCCCGCGCACGCCCTGCGGGGCGCTGAGGTCGTGCCGGCGCTCGACGGTGATCGCCGGCGATCTTCTCGACGATGTCGACCATCTCGTTGATGGTGACCAGCTCGTCGCTGCCCAGGTTCACCGGGTCGGGGAAGTCGCCGTCGGTGATCGTGCCGGGTGCCGCTGGACGCAGTCGTCGATGTACATGAACGTGCGGGTCTGCTGCCCGTCGCCCCAGATCGTCGATGACATGCTCGCCGGTCAGCGCGGCGCGTCGCCACCTTGCGGCAGATCGCGGCCGGCGCCTTCTCGCGCCCGCCCGTCCAGGTGCCGTGCTCGGGCCGTACACGTTGTGGTAGCGGGCGACGCGGGTCTCGACGCCGTAGTCCTCGAGGAAGTGCCGCGCCATGCGCTCGCTGAACAGCTTCTCCCAGCCGTAGCCGTCCTCGGGCATCGCGGGGTAGGCATCGGCCTCGCGCAGGGCGACGACGTCGGGCGAGGTCTGGTGCTCGGCGGCGTATACACAGGCCGACGACGAGTAGAAATAGCGCTCGACGCCGGCGTCCTTCGCGGCCTGCAGGACGTGCGTGCTGGTCAGCACCGACAGCATGCAGGCGGCCTTGTTGTTCTCGATGAAACCCATGCCGCCCATGTCGGCCGCGAGGTTGTAGACGACCGCGGCGCCGTCGACGGCCGACCGGGCGGTGTCGAGCAGCGACACGTCACCCTGGCTGCTCTCGGCCGCGCCGTGCACCTGGTGCCACTCGTCCAGTGGCTTGACGTCCACGCCCCGTACCGTTTTGCCCTCGGCGAGCAACGAGCCCACCAGGTGGCCGCCGATGAAGCCACCTGCCCCGGTGACGACTGCGTCGACAGACTTCACGTCGGAACCTTCCTATGCTTCGACGGCCGCGCGCCGGCCGCGGCGGTTCCCGTCGTTCTTACTGTCCTGCAACGAGTGACCGACTTCCTGGGTGCGGTAGTACGTGTAGCCGTACTCGTTGTTGCGCTTGATCGGGGTGCGGTTGAGCACCACGCCCAGCAGCTTGGCATCGACCCGGTTGAGCGTCTGCACCGCCCGCCGGACGTTGGTGTCGGTCGTGAGCCCGTGCCGCGCGACCAGCAGGGTGCCGTCGGCGAGGGCCGCGACCTCGGAACCGTCGGCGACCGGCAGCAGCGGCGCGGTGTCGATGACCACGTAGTCGACGCTGTCGAGCAGCGAGCGGATCACGTCGCGGACGTAGGACGACGCCAGCACCTCGCTCGGGTTCGGCGGCGTGGGGCCGGACGCGAGCACGTAGAGGCTGGAGCCGGCGTGCTGCAGGACGTCCTGCAGGCTGATCTGCTGGATCAGCACGCTGGTCAGGCCGACCGGGCTGACCAGGCCGAGCACCTTGGCCACGGTGGGGCGGCGGAGGTCGGCGTCGACGAGGCAGACGCTGAACCCGGCCTCGGCCAGGGTCGACGCCAGGTTGATCGCGACCGTGGTCTTGCCCTCTTCGGGGATCGAGCTGGTCACGGCGATCACGCGCGGGTGCTCGTCCACGTTCGCGAACTGCAGGTTTGCCCGCAATTGCCGGAAATTCTCGGCCCGGATGTTGCGGTTGCCGGCCCGGGTGGCGATCGGGTGGCGGTTGGTCTTGGGGTCGTCGACGATGACCCCCATGACCGGCGCGTCGGCGAACTTGGCCAGCGAGTCGGCGTCCTTGATCCGGTTGTCCAGGATGTCGCGCGCCACCGCAAGCGCCACCCCGATCAGCAGGCCAAGCAGCATGCCCAGCACGACGTTGAGGACGACGTTGGGGCTGGCCGGGCTCGACGGCTGGTCGGCCGGGCCGGTCGCGAACAGCTTCACCGACGACGTGTAGCCCTGGACGGCCTGGATGAAGCCACGCGAGGCCGAGTTGGCGAGATCGGCCGCCCGCGGCGCCGACCCGTCGGTCGCCGTCACGTCGATGATGGCGGTGCCGACCTGGGGGGCCGCGCTGAGCTTGCCCTTCAGGTCGCGCGGGGCCAGCCCCAGGTGCAGGTCCTGCTGCACGTACTTCAGGACGTCCGGGGACCCGATGACCTTGGCGTAGGTGGGCACCTGGGTGGTGACGAAGGCGTTCGCCTGGTTCTGGACGGACGCGTCGGCCGGGGTGCTCGACACGACCAGCACCTGGGCGGTGGCCTGATACGACTTCGGCGTCAACTCGGTGATCAGCAGTGCGGTGCCGGTGGAGATGAGCACGAACAGCAGAAGGAGCATCCAACGCTCGCGCAGTACGCGGACATAGGAGCGCAGCGACACAGTGAGTCCTTCCGGAGACGGCCACGGATCCAAGACCGACGACTTGGGCGTGCACTACTGGTAGAGGTATGGGCAATGTTAGGGGTGATTGGCGATTCGCTCCTGCCGACCGGTGGTCTCGGAGCGTCATTCTCAACGCGCTGACAGTACGCTGCCCGAGGAAAAACCTGCCGGTCCACGCCGCGATGCTCAGTGAGGAAGTACCGAGAACCCGATGCCGAACCAATTCCGCGGTGACGCCGCCATGGTCGGCGCGGCCGTTCTGATGGTCGCTATCGAGGCCTGGGCCCTGCGGGCGCACACCCTCGGCATCGTGCTCATCGGCGTGCTCGCCGGCGTCGGGCTGGTCGTGGCCGCCTTCGGCGCCGATCTGGCCAAGGTCGGCCTCGGCACCGCGTACGCCTGCGCCTTCACGCTGACGTGGAACGGCTGGTTCGTGGGCCCGGTCCGCCCGGGCGATGTGCTGATCGCGGTCTCGTTGCTCTGTTTCGCCATCGTCGCGCCGGCCACGGTGTTCCGCAGCCCGCCCTGGTGGATCAAGCAGCTGTGCTACGCCCTGGTTCTCGGCGTCGTCCTCATCGTGTTGTTCCCGCCCGACCCGTTATACCTCGTCCAGCGCAAGGTCGTGAACGCCGGCGGCAAGCTGCGACCGCAGCAGATCACCAACATCTCCTTCATCAACGTCGGGGTGGCGGCCAAGTTCATCGTCGCCGTGGCCGCGATACCGGTCATGTTCACCGCCGCGTCCATCATCGATCGCCGCGCGTTGAAGCGGCTGCCGGTCGCCTTTGCGCTGGGTGCGGCGCTGTCGGGGTTGGCGGCGTTCATCGACCACCTGCGGATCGCGTCGGTCGGCCAGCTCATCACCGGTCTGCCCAACCTGAGCCCGCGACAGGACGGGTTCGCCCTGCACCCGAACTTCCTCGCCGCCGGCCTGTGCCTCGCCGTCCCGCTCGCCATCTGGATGATCCTGTCCCGAACCCGCTGGGAGCGCCGGCTCGGAGCGATCGCCCTGCTCTGCATGCTGCTCGGGGTGTACTCGAGCGGCTCGCGCGGCGGCGCCGCCTGCGCCGTCGGCGCGATCGTGGTCTCCTTCGCGCTGCACCCGCGCAGCCGGGCTCAGCTGCCGGCGATCCTGCTCGCCGCCCTCGCCGGGGCGGGCGTCGTGGCCGCGGTGTTCCCGTCCCTCGGCCTCGCGGTCCTGCGGACCACCCGGCTGTTCGGCAACGTCACGACGACCGGCAGCGACTTCGTCCGGGCCGAGGTGGGCGCGCAGGGTTGGATCGATTTCCACACCTATCCCATCCACGGGATCGGGTTGCAGGCATCGACGCAGGCCTCGCAGGTGTACCTGCAGGAACTCGCGTCCGGTGGGCTGCTGCTGTTCATCGCGATGTCGGTATACATGCTCGGCGCGGGGTGGACCGCGTTTCGGCTGGTCCCGCGCGATCCGCTTGCGGCGGCGATTCTCGCCTCGGTGATCACCACCCTGGCGCTCGACATTTTCGAAGCCGACCTGACCGACCGCTTCTACTACGTCCCCGAGGCGATCCTGGTGGCCCTGCTCGTCGCGGTCCGCGAGGGCCGACATCCGGTCGTGGACGAACCGGGCAGCCAACTCGAACCGGTCGCGCCCGAACCGAGCGAAGCAAGGGTCGGCCGATGAGCCGCGGGGGCCGCCTCGACGGCGTGCGGCACGAGGCGAAACGGGTCGCCCAGACCACCCGGACCTTCCGCAACTGGCCGTCGCTGCTGGCCGACATGGCCGCACAGCGAGTGGGTCGCGGCGCCGCCGAGCTGACCTTCCGCACCCGGGCCGGCGTGCAGATGACGTGCCCCAACGTCCCTGGGGCCCGGTTACCGCTGTACGAGCAGTACGCCGACGACTGCTACCGGCTGAGCTGGTTCCTTGGCCCGCTCCAAGGCCGTCCGATCCGGGTGATCGACGTCGGTGCGCACATCGGCTCGTTCGCGGTGAACGTGGCCACCCAGCACCCCAAGGCGCAGGTGGTTTGTTACGAACCGTCGCCGGACAGCGCGCGCTACCTGCGCCGCAATGTCGAGCAGAACGGTCTGGGCGACCGGATCTCGGTCCATGAAGCCGCGTTGGCCGACAAGACCGGCACCGCGCTGTTCGACGACAACAGCGGCGGCAGCGTGCACAACGGGCTGATGCGAGACGATCAGCGCCTCGTCGACGGCCGCGATGCCCTTGACCAGCGGCACGCGCTCGAGGTGCCCACGACGACCTTCGACCTGAGCGTGACCGACGGCGCGCCCGACGTCGTGAAGATGGACTGCGAGGGTGGCGAGTACGCCCTCGTCTACGCTTCGGCTCCGCAAAGCTGGGCTTCGGTGCGGCGCGTGGTGATGGAGTATCACCCGGTGGCCGGTGAGAGCTGGGACGAGCTGCGGTCGTGGTTCGAGCAGGTCGGGCTGGTCGTCGCGGCGCACGAGCCGGGGCGACCCGGACTGGGTACGGCGTGGCTGGTGCGCGCCGACGAGAAGGATGGCGAGCGATGAGCAACGCAGTGCGGCAGCGCGTGCACTGGGCCCGCCGCGTGACCCAGACTCCGCGCACCTTCACCAACTGGCCGGCCGTCCTGCGCGACATGGCGCTCGGCCGGACGGCGAAAGGGCCGCGCAGCCTCACCTTCAAGACCCGCTCGGGCGTCCGCATCGACACCCCGAACCGCCCCGGCGCCCGCGTCCCGGTATACGAGATCTTCGCCGAGGACTGCTACCGCTTCGAATGGACCCTCGGCCCCTTGCTGGGGCGGCCCATTCAGGTCCTCGACATCGGCGGGCACGTGGGCACGTTCACTGTCCGGCTGACCCAGCTGCACCAGCAGGCCCAGGTGAACACCTTCGAGCCGTCGGCGACGACGGCCGAGTACCTGCAGCGCAACGTCACGCAGAACGGCGTCGGTGACCGCGTAACGGTGCATCAACGGGCGGTCTCGTCGGTGAGCGGGGTGGCGGTCTTCGACGACAACGGCGCGGGCAGCGGCTTGAACGGATTGCGCTCGGTCGGTCACGCCACCGGCGTCGCGACCGAGGTCGAGACCGTGGGCTTCGACGACGCCGTCGCCAACGTCGGCGCGCCGGTCGACGTGGTCAAGATCGACTGCGAGGGCGGCGAGTACGACCTCGTCCTCAACTCCAAGCCGGAGAGCTGGTCCTCGGTGCAGCGGGTCGTCATCGAGTGGCATCCGGTCGAGGGGCACTCGTGGCCGGAGCTCCGCGACTTCTTCGCCGGTGTCGGGCTCGAGGTGCAGGACGAGGACGCGGTGGGCCAGCACGGCTGCGTATGGCTTTCGCGCGACCCGCTGCCCGCGCCGCCGCTGGGCCGCACGGCCCCCTTGAGCAGCTAGCCGGCTTCGGCGCCGGGCGCGCGCGGCCGGCGCCGCGGCTTGGCCACCTGCAGGTGGGGCTGGGTGTCGGCCCATTCCTGGATCTCGCGCGCCAGTTCGGCGCCGATCCGGGCGTGCAGGTCGACCGAGAAGTGGAAGCCGTCCGGTGTGGCGATGTCGAGGTCGTCGTCGGCGTACTTGCGCACGAGCTCGCTGGTGCGGAAGTAGCGCACGTTCGGCTTGTCCAGCCGCTCGACCATGGCCGAGATCGTCTCGTTCATGATCGCGATCCGGGCCGTCATGCCAGGAAACCAGCTGCGGTAACGCTTGGCCGGCGGCACCAGTTCGACGATGATCATCAGCGGGCTGTGCAGCTTCTGCAGCTGAACGGTCAGGGCCTCGAGGTCGTTCGCCACCCGGATCGGCCGCTGCGGGCGCATGGTCGGGAAGCGGGTGTCGAGGCGGGCCTGCAGGCGGGCGAGGAACATCCAGACCGGCCGCAGCAGGTACGTGCGATAGAGCTTCGTGAGCCGGCGCGGGCGTGAGCGCAAGCTGTTGGCGTGCCGCTCGAGCCACCGGGGCAGGAACAGGTGCACAGTCTCGTAGTGCCCGTACACGAGCACCACGACGTCGGGGGACCAGCCGAGGAACTCGCGCTCCCAGTTCAGCAGGGTGCGACTGGTGAGTTCGGACGGGGCCGAGATGACCCGCATCTCGGTCGGGCGCCCGGCCGCGAGCAGCTCGGCCTCGATGACCCGCGAGAAGGCGAAGTCGGTGCGCGGCCCGCCCATGGGCGACACCCAGTTCACGGTGGACGCGCCCTTGACCATGACGCGGATGGGCAGCGGCAGCGGGCTCGGCATGGGGCGAGGTCGTCCTTCCGGTAGGTCGTCTCACCCGCGCGCGGGGCCGCAGGCGGGCGCCAGAATATCAGCGCTAATGTGGGCCGCGTGACGACGACGGACGCATCGCCGGAGCCGGGCTTTCGCGAGCTGGTGTTCTCCGACTTCGCGCGATTCCGGCCCGGAGTGAGCGCCAGTTGGCCGCGGGTCGTCGCCCAGTGCGCCACGTTGCCAGGCATGATCGCATCGCTGATCATTCGCGCGCAGCAATGCCTCTATCGCCGCGGGCACGTCCGCCTCGCCACCATGCTGCGCACCGTGTCCACGGTCGTTCTCAGCGCCGATTTCGGTCCGGGCATGCGCATCGGGACGGGCTTCATGGTCGTGCACCCGATCGGCGTGAACATCGGCTACGGACTGACGATCGGCAACGACGTCACCTTCGCCGGTGGCGTCACCGCGGCCGCGCAGGACTACGACAACGTCCCGTCGGGCACCCAGCAGTTCGCGACCATCGGCGACGGCGCGATCATCGGCGCCCACGCCGTGCTGGTCGGCCGAGTGCGGATCGGCACCAACGCGATGGTGGGCGCCAATTCGGTCGTGCTGTCCGACGTCCCCGACAACGCCGTCGTGTTCGGCGTGCCGGCCCGCCGGATCGGTACCCGCGACGCGCAGGCCGAAGCCAGCTGATCAGCCCTGGCGCGCCGGGTCGTGGCGCTCGATGAAACCCTGCACGTCAGGCGAATCGATCTCGGCCCGCAGCTGCCTGACCTTCTCCTCCGGCCAGTCCCACCAGCGAATGCGCAGCAAGGCAGCTCGGGTCTCCTCGTCGAAACGCCACTTGATCCGCTTCGCCGGATTCCCGCCGACGATCGAGTACGGCTCGACATCGTGGGTCACCACGGCGCGAGGGGCGATGATGGCCCCGTCGCCGATCGTGACGCCGGACATGATCATGGCTTCGTAGGTGACCAGGACGTCGTTGCCGATCACCACGGGCCCGTTGCTGTGCATGGCGCCTTCGGGCCACGCCCACTCGCCGTCCTCCCGGTGCGCGTGCACCGCGCTGACCCAGTTCGAGCGGTGCAGCCCGCCGTGGAAGATCACCGCGCTGTGGGTGACCCCGCTGTACTTCCCGATCGTCACCGGGTAGCCGTCGTCCGGGTGGTACTGGACCGTCCGCACGTCGGCGGTGACCGAGTCGTCGGCGATCACCCGGCGCCGGGGATCGCCGGGAAACACGGATTCGGCACCGAACACCCATTCGCGCACCTGGCGCTGGGCGGCGGCCCGCGCCCGCAGCCGGGCGGTGATCAACCGGTCGCGCACTCGCTCCTTGGCCACGCACGAGACCATACGAGACGGTCCGCGGCGAGGCGAGATCACCACCCGGGCACCGGCACCGGCTGTGGGCTCGTCGTGAGGTAATCTTCCGGGGCACCGACGCCCTCGCCGCCGCCCAGAAACTTGATGCAGGGGACTCATGCCAAGCACTGAAGCTGCTGTCGTGCAGACGCTCACCTCGTTCTTGCAGCGAGTCGAGAAGTACGCCGACTTCGACGCGTCGACCCCGCTGTACGCCGATGGGCTCGGACTCGACTCGCTCGAGACGGCCGAGCTGTCGGCACTGCTCGAGGACGAGCTCGGTCGCGATCCCTTCAGTGCCGGCTCCATGCCCGAGACCGTGGGCGACATCATCCGCTTCCACACCGAATCGGCGCCGCCGGCCGACGCCGCGGTCGCCGCCGAGGCTTGATCGAGCTGCTGCAGCGGGCGGCCGATGCCGAGCCGGACCGCCTCGCGATCGTCACCGACGAGTACGAGCTGACCTATGGCGAGCTGCTGAGCCGTGCCCGCGCGATCGCGGCCGGGCTGGCCGCCGGCGGCATCACCCGCTTCGCCGTCCTCGACCACGATGCCGCGACGGTCGCGGCCCTGCTCGCCGGTGCGTCGCTGGCCGGCGCCGAGGCCGGCCAGTACCCGCCGACCGACGATCCGGACGAGATCGTCGAGCTGGCCCAGCGCTTCGACCACACGGTGCTGATCAGCACCCGTACCGATCCCGCCCTGCCACTGACCGTCCTCGCGCCGAACGCCCTCCCACCGGGGCCAGTGCCGGCCGCGCCGCCCGCCGCGCGACCGCTGCTCGTGCTCACCACGGGCACCACTGGCGCGCCCCG
This sequence comes from uncultured Actinomycetota bacterium, assembly GCA_963764485.1. Taxonomy (GTDB): domain Bacteria; phylum Actinomycetota; class Actinomycetes; order Mycobacteriales; family Jatrophihabitantaceae; genus Jatrophihabitans. The sequence goes on from CAVXSM010000001.1 coordinate 2,235,883, forward strand.
CGGCGTCCGCCACGACTGGCAGCGATTGCTGCGCAGCGCCGCGCGCATCGCCCCGGCGCCGCAGCAGCGCTGGCTGCTCGCCTACGGCCTGCACCAGTTCGCCGGGCTGCAGATCCTGCTGCACGTCTTCGCCGCCGGCGCGACCCTCGTGGCCCCCGCCCCGCGCCGCCCCCGCGAGGGCCTGGCCGCGATGCGGGCGCACGCGGTCGATTCGGCCAGCGCCACCCCCACCTACTGGCGCTTCCTGCTGGCCGAGCTGCGGTCCGACGGCGGCCCGGTACCGCGCCTCGACCAGATCACGTTGGGCGGCGAGGCGATTCCCGGTCCGCTGCTCGACGAGATCCGGCGCACCTTCCCGGCCGCCAAGATCTCGCAGGTCTACGCCGCCAGCGAGTTCGGGTCGAGCGGCTCGGTGCGCGACGGTCGCAGCGGGCTCGCGCTCGACGTGCTGTCGCGCGGTGACGACGCCGACGTGGCGATGAAGATCGTCGACGGCGAGCTGTGGGTGCGCTCGCGCATCGGCATGCTCGGCTACTACGGCGATCCCCCGGTCGAGCCCGACGCCTGGCGGGCCACCGGCGATCTCGTCGACATCGTCGACGACCGCATCGTCTTCCGCGGGCGCACGTCCGAGGTGATCAACGTCGGCGGGGTCAAGGTGCATCCGTTGCCGATCGAAGAGCGGGTGGCGGCGGTACCGGGCGTGGACATGGCCCGCGTGTACGGCCGGCCCAACGCCATGACCGGCGCGATCGTCGCGGTGGAGGTGGTCGCCGCGCCTGAGGCGGATACTGCGACGATCGACGCTGCGATCCGAGACGCGTGCTCCGACCTGCCGCCGGCCTCGCGGCCGCGCAGCATCAAGTTCGTCGACTCGGTCACGATGGCCGGCAACAAGATCGTCAGGAGATCACCGTGACCGAACCGACCCCGTCCGATCCTCGGGTCGTCGTGATCACCGGTGGCAGCCGCGGCCTCGGCGCCGGCATCGTCCAGTCGTTCCTCGACGCCGGCGACCGAGTGGCGACCTGCGCCCGTACCGCGACCCCACAGACCGAGGCTTGGGCGGCTGACGCCGACGTCTCGGACCGGTTCCTCTTCACCGCCGCCGACCTGTCCCGCTCCGACGACGCCGCCGTCTTCGTCAAGGACGTCATCGACCGGTGGGGCCGCGTCGACGTCCTGGTGAACAACGCCGGGGTCGCCCGCGACGGCATCCTGGCCCTCGTCCCGGACGAGGACATCGACACGGTCGTCGACCTGAACCTCAAGGGCACGATCTACATGACTCGGCTGGTCAGCCGCCGCATGCTGGCCCGGGGCCGGGGCAGCATCGTGAACATCTCCTCGATCGTCGGGCGCTCGGGCTATCGCGGCCTCGGCGTCTACAGCGCCACCAAGGCCGCGCTCGACGGCTTCACCCGGGCCATGGCCCGCGAACTCGGCTCGCGCGGCATCACCGTCAACGGGGTGGCTCCGGGCTACCTGCGCACCGAGATGAGCCACGGCCTCGACGAGGACCAGCTCGGCCAGATCGTCCGCCGCACACCGGCCGGCCGGCTGGGCGACCCCGAGGACGTGGCGCGGGCGATCCGGTTCCTCACCGATCCGGCCAACACCTACCTGACCGGGCACATTCTCGTCGTCGACGGTGGGCTGACGTGCTGACGCTCCCCGGCCGGTGAACCAGGCCGCCGATCGTCCCGGGGCGCGCAAAGCGATCATGCGCAGCGCCGTGGCGCGGCTGCTCTCCTTCGTCCCCACCGCGGTCGCCACCCTGGCGACCAGCAAGCTGATCCTGAGCCGGTTCGGCGTCGAGTCGTTCGACAACTTCGCCATCGTCCTCACGCTGATCAACCTGGTACCGCTCAACAACCTCGGGGTCGGCGCCGCGGTGACCTCGGTGTACGCCTCGCACGGACCGGATTCCGAGTACGCCCGCCGGGTCACGCTGACGTCGGCGCGCACCCTGCTGGTGTCGTCCTTCGGCACCGCGGGCGTGGCCGCGGTGCTCACCGCGATGGGGGCGTGGCCCCGGCTGCTCGGCGTGGCGGCCGGCCCGAATCTGTACTGCGGTCTTGCGATGATGCTGTATGCCCTGAGTTTCCTGCCCGGCCTGGCCCAGAGCATGCTGCTCGGCACGCACCGCAATCACGTGACCGTGATCGTGCAGACCTTCTTCACCCCGCTCGTGCTGCTGGGTGTCGTGCTCATCGTCGCAGCCGGCTGGAAGTCCGATGCGGTCATGCTCGTGGCCCCCGGCGCCATCATCGTGATCAACCTCGCGATGTGCGTGCTGGCCGGCCGGACGAGCGGGATCTCGTGGGCCTGGGTCCTGCGGTCCATTCCGCGCCGCCGGCTCCGGCCGGGCGCGCCGATCCGCTATCTGTCCGGTCCGTTCCTGATCATCACGCTGACCGGCCCGCTCGCGCTGCAGAGCGATCGGATCATCCTGAGCCACGTCTCCACCGTGCACGCCGTGGCCAACTACTCGGTGACGATCCAGATCTTCGCCCCGGTCATCGCCCTCGTGGCCGCGTCCGCGCAACCACTGTGGCCGATCTACACCAGCGCGCGCAGCCGAGGTGAGCGCGAACCGAGCGTTGGCCCGCTGATGCTCATGTTCGGCGCGGCGTTCGGGGTCGTCTGCTTGATCCTCGTGCCGGTGGCCGGACCTATCGGTCACCTCATCGGCGGGCACGCCATCGAACTGGGCTGGCTGCTGCCTATCGCCGCGGGGCTCACCGTCCTCGGCCAGGCCGCGACCTATCCGCTGGGGATGAGCCTGATGGACGGCGCCGGCGTGCGGGTGCTCTCGATCTGCGCGCTGATCGCGCTGCCGCTGAACATCCTGCTGTCGATCTTCTTGGCCGACAAGATGGGCGCGTCCGGGCCGCTGTTCGCTACGGCCGCCGTCGGCTTTGTCGTGCAGGTGATCCCGCCCTTGATCTACAGCAATGATCGCAAGAACGCCGGACGGCACCGGGCGCCCAGCCGGCCGGTTCGCCCGGAGATTCCCGGGCCGGCCCTGCCACTGGACCGCCCCGTGGCGCCGCCTGGGCTAGACTGACCTGCCGTGGCTCGCCCTGGCCGCCGGCGCAACGACGGAGACTCCATGACCGAAGTATTGAAGCCCTTGGCGCGCCGCGCGGTGGCGCGTTTGGCCAAGTCCGGCTTTAGCGTTTCGCGTACCGAGAAGCGCAATCCGGCCACGTCCGGCACCAAGTACTCGGACTCCGAGATGAATTCGCTGAACGCGGATTTGGACAAGGTGTTCAGTAACGGCCAGACCTTTGGCGTGTGGTCGTCCAAGGGTGCAGTCATGAGCTACCTCGCACCCGAGCGGATCAACTTTTATCACTGCATCGTCGAGGCCGCCGGTAAGCACGGTGTCGATCTTGCCGGCAAGCGGATCCTGGATGTCGGCACCTGCAGCGGCTATCTGCTCCGAGTGGTCCAGGGCCAGTACCCGGACGCCAAACTGGCCGGCAGCGACTACTACCAGGACTGCGTCTCGCTGTCGGCTGCGCTCACGCCGGCGGCGAGCGTCTTCAAGGCCAGCATCGACGACCTGCGCAAGACTTCGGACACCTACGACGTTATCTTCTGTACCGAGGTGTTGGAGCACATCGTCGATACCGAAACGCAGATTCCGGCGTTGCTCGGGCTGCTCGATAGCGGCGGCGCACTGATGGTTACCGTGCCCAATGGACGATTCGACACGACGCCCGGCCACACATCTGAGGACGGCACCTCGTGGGTCGGCCACGTGAATTTCTGGAGCCCGCAGAGCTGGGAATTCTACATTTCCCGAATTGCCGCCGATCACCGATATGAAACCGGCAGTATCGGCGTGCATTTCGACGGCGACGCCTTGTACGCGGTCATCTTCAAGGACTGACTCGGCCGCCCGCTGCGCCGCTGGTTCAGGGGCGTCGACGCAGCCAGAGCGACGACGGTGGGTTGGGGTCGGCGGCGACCTCGACGTAACCCGGGAACGTCTCGAGCAGGAACTTCTCGTCGGTGTGCCGGATCAGCGGTGTCGACAGCAGGATCTCGAAGCTCGAGTTGAACGCGAGGAAGGTCTGCACGATCATCGCCTCGTTCCAGTACACCGGCCACCGTTCGCCGAACAGCCAGAAGTCCGCGGGGTATGGCGTGTTGTACGGGAACGGGACGTCGTGGATGTGCACGAACACGCCCGGCTTGATCCGCGGTAGCACATCGAGGAACAGGTAGGCCACGTCGCTGTCGATCTTGAGTGAGTGCGACGAGTCGATGAACAGCACATCGCCGTCCTCGAGTTGTTCGAAGCGCTCGACCGGGACGTCCTGCACGAAGCCCTGGACGAGCTCGAAGCCGGGCAGGTCGCGCAACGCGGCGAACGGGTACGGCTCGATGCAGGTGATCTGCAGGGGCCGGCCCTCGTCGCCGTTCCGGTCGCCGGCGAGGGTCGTGTAATAGGTGGACAGCCCAGAGCCGACCTCGAGGTAGCGCGCGGGCTTGTGCTCGCGCAGCAGGTAGTACAGCGTGCGCGCGTCGAAGGCCGGATAGCCGGGCCCGAAGCCGACCCGGGTGTTGGCCAGGTGGTCGCCGGCGTGGGCGGTGAAGTCGTCGCCCCAGCGCTCGTGCAGCTCCCCCAGCCGCGCCGTCATGGTGTCGACGTCGATGTCGAGACCGGCCAGCGCACTCGGACGGTCCCAGCGCGCCCGGGTCTGCTCGATCTCCTCGAGCACCGGCAGCGTGGAGTAGTAGTCGGCCCGCTTGACGATGTTGAAGCCGATCAGCGCGAACAGGCGCCGGGCGAGCCGGATCCGGCCGCGGCGCAGCGCGAACACGAGCCGGTCGAGGCGGCGCACGACCGGTGCGGGCAGCGCCTGCTGGGCGCGCTGCTTGGCGCTGCGGGTCACCGCGGTCACGCCGCGGCCCGGAAGAAGACCCCGTCGGCCTGCAGCAGTCGCCCGGTACCGGGCTCGACGAACCCGGGCTCGAACATCCACAGCTCGAAACCGCGCTCGGCGAGATGGGCGAGGACGTCCGGCATCAGGGTCTGCCCGCCGTAGAGCGGCACCAGAGACATCTCAGTGCGGACCCCGGCGAAGCGCGGCAGCGTTGCGCCGGCGCCGACGAGCACCGGGTGTTCATAGCCCTGCACATCGATCTTGAGCAACGTGGACTCCGGGGTCAGGGCGTGCCGCGTGACGAGATCGTCGACCGTCGTGGCCTCGACCTCCTCGGTGCCGACATAGCGCGAGTTCGGGGCGGCATCGGTGTGCCGGTCGAGGATCGGCAGCGCCGAGGACGACACCGAGTTGCCGGAGACGTTCATCGTCAGCGTGCCCGGACGATCGCCGACCGCCCTGCGCTCGACGGTCCAACGCGGGTCGGTGCCGGCGTGCCGCTCGAGCTCATCGAAGGCCCGCTGCAACGGCTCGACCGACACGATCCGGCCGGCGAATCCGGCCCGGCGCAGCGCGAGGCCGAACTGGCCGGAGTTGGCCCCGATGTCGAGGACAGCGTCGATGCGGTGCTGGGCGAGGGCGTGGACGAACCGGCGTTTGAAGGTCTCGCGGCTGACGTCGAAACCCGCACGGTGCACGATCATCTTGGCCCCGTGCACGACCCGGTGCTTGAGCTGTCCCTGGGAACTCATCGGCCGCAGCCTATCGAGGCCCGATGCCTCATCCCAGGCAGACCGCGCGACCGTACGGCCCCGAGGTCGTCGCCGTGTTCGTCACCTTGCCGTCCACGCTGACCGAGCAGGTGATCGGCGTGCCGTCGCGGCCGGTCTGGACAAACACGGCTGCTAGATAGCCCTTGCCGATCGCTTGCTGGCTGCTGCTCCAGTGCCTCGGGTGCGTCCGCACGCTGCCGTACGGCGCGCTCAGGCCGGTGGGCACGAGGTAACCGAGCACCCCTATGGGCCCGCTCGAGCTGACATTGAGCACCAGCTGGTGCACGCCGGGGCCGCGCAGGTGATTGAGCGGGTTGTCCGGGAACACGTCGCGCAGGGCCTGCACCGGGTCGCCCGTGAGGCTGGTGGACGTGCCGCTCGGACTCGGCGACGCGCTCGGCGCCGCGGTGCCGGTGAGCGACGGCAGGCCGCCACCGCCGGCGCCGGGGCCGCCGGCCAGCCCCGAGATGGACGGCGCCGGCGAGGGGGACTTGAGGAAGCCCTGCCCGAGCAGGCCGATCATGATGACCACCGCACAGGCGAGGCCCACGAGGGTCCATCGGCCCGGCTTGGACCGCAGCCAGCGCCCGGCGTGCCGGCCCCAACGCCGTGGGCGGCGGAGCGGCCCGGACCGGCCGGAGGCCCGGACCGGCGCGGCTGCCGGCGCCTCGGTGACCACCGGAAGGTGCCGCGGCACGGGCGCGGGGCGGCGGCCCCCGTGCTTGGGATTGTGCTCAGGCACGGTCAGTACGCGCCACGGCGGCGGAGCACGGCCCACACGGTGCGGGCGATGATGGCGAAGTCGAAGCCGAGCGACCAGTTCTCGACGTAGTACAGGTCGAGCCGGACCGATTCCTCCCAGGACAGATCGGAACGTCCACTCACCTGCCAGAGGCCGGTGAGTCCGGGCTTGACCAGCAGCCGACGCCGCACGTCGCCCTGATAGCGCTCGACCTCTTCCGGCAGCGGCGGGCGCGGGCCCACGAGCGACATCGAGCCGTTCAGCACGTTGATCAGCTGCGGCACCTCGTCGAGCGAGAACTGCCGCAGCAGGCGCCCCACCTTCGTGACCCGCGGGTCGCGGCGCATCTTGAACATGACGCTCTCGCCGCACTCGTTGAACTCGAGCAGGGCCTGGCGCCGGGTCTCGGCGTCGCGGTACATCGAGCGGAACTTGAACACCGTGATCGCGCGGCTGCCCTGGCCGTAGCGAATGCTGCGGTAGATCACCGGTCCGCGGCTCGAGATACGCACGGCCAGCGCGATCATCAGCAGCAGCGGCGCGGCGACGATGAGCGCGAGGCCGGCGCCGACGATGTCCACGGCGCGCTTGACCACCCGCCGGGTGCCGGTGAACTGGGGCTGGTCGACCCACATCAGCGGCAACCCGTCGACCGGGGTGACGTAGACGCGCGGCCCGGCCACCTCGGTCAGCCCGGGCGCCATGACCATATTGCGACGGGTGCCCTCGAGGGCCCAGCCGAGTTCGCGGATGCGCCGCGGCCCGAGGCCGCTGCCGGCCACCGCCACCACGTCGACGTCGAGCGACTCGGCGAGCTCGGCGGCGTTGGCGACGTCGCCCACGACCGGCACGCCGGGGAAGACCTCGTCACCCTCGACCGCGTCCTCGACGCAGGCCCCGACCACGATCAGCCCGGCTTCCGGTGTCCGCCGCGCGATGTCGGCCAGGTGCTGGACGGATTCGCTGGTGCCGACCGCGAGGATGGTGCTCGACCACCGGCCGTTGCGGCGGTGGCGATACACCGACTTGCGCAGCAGGAACCGCACCAAAAGCATCAGGGTGACGCCGATCGGGATGACGATCGCGACGAAGGTGCGGCCGATCAGCGCATTGGAGAGGTAACAGACGATCGCGACGGTGCCGGCGAGCGCCGCGCCGGCCCGGACGACGCCCTGGTACTCACGGGTGCCGGTGGTGACCCGCCGGATCTCGTAGCTGCCCTGCACGGACAAGCTGACCAGCCAGGCAATGGCCACGGCCGCACTGCCCACGAGATAGAGCCGGGCGTCGGCGCTGTTGTCGAGACCGATGCGGGTGCCGAAACCGATCCCGGCGGCGACGAGCGCGCACAGGATGTCGGCGACCACGAGCCGGCCGATGACCGTCCGCGACCACTCGCCCGCGGTCGACGGCGGCGTGACGGCGCGCAGGTCGGACAGCACCCGCAGCCGGGACCGGCTGGTCGTCAGCGCCGGCGCGAGTGTGAGCGTGAGCGTGTTGTCGGAGTCCTCGTCGAGGCTCGGGGCGAGTCGGGTCACGCGACCCGCTCCTCAGTTCCCGCCATCACGGTCGGCGGGGTTTCGAGACTTTTCCGACCGGCTGTGGCGCGACGCAGAACTTCCTCGAAGCGATCGGTGATCGCGTCGATGTCGAAGCGCTCCTCGGCCAGCCGCCGCGACCGCACGCCGACCCGGCGCAGGGCGTCAGGTCCGGACGAGGTGGTGTCGGCGAGCCACGCGGCCGCGGCGCGGGCGCCGTCGGCGGTGGGCGAGTCCACGAATCCGCCGGCCTGCCGGACGTCGGCGGCGGCCGGGTTGCCCTCGGGGACCAGGGCCAGGATCGGGCGCCCGGCGGCGAGGTAGCTCAGCACCTTGCTGGGCACGGAGAAGGCGGCGGCGTCGGGTTCGAGCAACGCGATGACCGCGTCGGCGCTCGCCAACACTTCGGCGAACCGGTCGGCCGGTTGGTAGCCGATCACCCGCACGTCACTGCGCCCTCGGGCCGCCGCGGCGAGCTCGTCGGCGCCGACGCCCTCGGAACAGACCACCAGCGAGGCGTCCACTCCACGGGCTCGGGCGGCGTCGAGCAGCTCGAGCAGCAGCAGCGGGTTGTGCTTGCGGCCCAGGGTGCCGGCGTAGAGCAGCCGGACCTGATTGGCCGGCAGCGCGTGTTCCTGCGCCCAGGCGTTGTCGCGCTGACCGGGCACGACGGCGTCGAGCGGGGCCCAGTTGGGGACGATGGACACGTGCTCGGTGGGCAGGTTCCACCGCTCGTACTGCCGACAGAACTCGTCGCCGATGGCGATGACCTGAGCGGCGCTGCGCACCTGCTTGCGTTCGAGGCCCTCGACCCAGTGCCGCAGCGGCGCGCCGATGGGGGATGGCAGCTTGCGGTCGATCTCGGCCGACACCCCGAAGCTGTAGAGGTCCTGGTGCCAGAAGATCCAGAGCTGCTGGCGGCGGGCGAAGTAGCGGCGCATGCTGGCGAGCGCGAAGAGCGGCACATTGCAGACGATCACGGCGTCGAACTGCTCGCGTTCCAGCCGCTGTTTCCAGGCGTTGGCGTAACTCAGCTCGAACCGCATCCGGGCGAGAGCGTCGTACTTGCGGATCGGACAGGCCGCGCTCAGGCCCTCGATACGCAGGGTGTCCGGGTCGCCCGGGCCGACTTCGAGGTCGCCGTGGCCGGTGATGTATTGGGTGCTGAACTCGTGGAGCACGGAGTGCCCGCGGCTCGCCAGACGTCGCGACAGCTGCACCTGAAACGGGTGACCGCTGTAGTCATGGACATTCAGCCGCATGACCGTACCAACGAGGACATCCCCTTGAGGTTGCGTGAGTGTCAAGTTTTCGTGGTTGGTCCGCTCAACACCCCCGGTGTGACGGCATAGATGATACTCGGCGGGTGGAATTCGCCGTCCTGTACGTATGTACCGGCAACGTCAGTCGCTCCCCCATGGCTGAGGTGCTGCTCCGGGCCTGGGCCGGTCCCACGGCCGGGCTGGTGGTCAGCAGCGCGGGCATGCACGCACTGGTCGGACATCCCATGGATCGGGGCGCCGCGTCGGTCGTCGGCCAGCTGGGCATCGATCCGACCCGGCACCGGGCCCGGCAGTTCGAGGTGGCGATGGCGGCGGCGGCCGACCTGGTCCTGACCGCGGAGCGCGACCACCGCGAGGAAATCATCCGGCAACTACCTGCCGCATTTCGCCGGGTGTTCACGATCAAGGAGTTCGCCCGCATCGCCCCGTTCGTCACCGCCACCGATCCGCGCGCCGCGGTGGCCGAGGCCGCCGGGCTGCGCGGGCTCGTCCCTCAGCCGGCCGATCCGGACGACGACGACGTGGCCGACCCCTACCGGCGGGAGGCGATCCACAGCAAGACGGCGGCCGAGGAACTCACCACTGCGGTCAAGGCGACGTTGCGGGCGCTCGGCGTCGCGTCCGGATCGACGCCGCCGCGGCGGCGTCCCGCACCGTCACCCGGCCCCAGGCGGCCGCGACCCGGTCCGAGCTGATCCGATCAGCGCTCGACGAGATCGCGCCGCACGAACAAGCCGTCGCACTGCAGCATCCGCCCGGTGCGCGGGTCGCCGAATCCGGCGTCGATGCCGTAGAGCAGGTACCCCGCCTCCTGCAGCCGGCCGGCGAGCTGGTCGTAGAGCTGCTGACCCTCGTAGAGGGGGACGAACGACAGCTCCAGCGACACGGCGGCAAATCGGCCGATGAGGTCGCCCGCCCCGTCCAGCACCGGTGCCTCGTAGCCCTGAGTGTCGATCTTCAGCAGCGTCCGGGCCGGATCGATGGTGCGCGCGCCGACCAGCTCGGCGACCGTCGTCACCGGCACCGTCTCGACCGCGACGAACGCCGAGCCCGGGGCGGCGTCGCTGTGCGCATGGGTCATCGGTAGCAACGAGGACGAGTACGAGTTCGCCGAGACGTTGATCTCGATCGAGCCGCTCTGGTCGCCCACCGCGGTACGCACGGTCTCCCACCGCGGGTCGCGCTCGGCCCGCCGCCGCAGGTGCTCGTACGCGTCCGACAGCGGCTCGCACGACACGATGTCACCGCGGTAGCCGCTCGAGCGCAGCGCAGTGGCGTACTGGCCGATGTTGGCGCCGATGTCGAGTACGGTCCGGGCCTCGAGCCAGGTCAGCGTGGTTGCGACCCGCACCGGGTAGGGATCGGCGACGAGATCGAGATGCCGCTTGTGCAGGAAGCTGCGCAGCGCGAGCTTCGCGTATTCGCGCGGACGCTCGGCCACCCGCGCTAGCGCGCCGGTGCGGGCCGGCCGATCATGCATCGCCGCAGCCTAGCGAGTGCCCGGCCGCCGACCGGTGGGCGGCGGCCGGCCGCTCGCTAGGCTTGGAAATGTGGCGCGGGAGATACCGAAGATCAGGGTCGTCGGCGACCCGGTACTGCACCGGGCGGCGCGCGAGGTCACGGCCTTCGACCAGAATCTCGCCGACCTGATCGACGACATGTTCGCCTCGCTCGCCCGAGCCGAGGGCGTCGGCCTCGCCGCGCCGCAGATCGGTATCGAGCTCGCCGTGTTCGTCTACGACTGCCCCGACGGCACCGGCGCCCGCCAGGTCGGGCACATCGTGAACCCGACCATCGAGACGTCGGGCGAGCCCGATCTCAACGACGAGGGCTGCCTGTCCGTGCCCGGTCCGTACCACGAGCTGGCCCGCGCGTCGCACGCAACGGTGCGCGGTGTCGACAAGACCGGGGCGCCGATCGAGGTCAGCGGCGAGGGGTACTTCGCCCGCTGCCTGCAGCACGAGACCGACCACCTGCGCGGCATTCTGTACATCGATCATCTGCCGCGAAACCGGCGGCGGCGGGTGTTGCGCGAGATGGAGCCGTTCGAGTGGAACCACAGCGGTTCGCCCGCCAGCTAAAGTCGCGCGGGTGAGTCGTCCCCGCCCGTCCGGCGAGCTGTCGTTCCTGCGCGTCGTCCGCGCCGACATCGAGGCCACCACCCACCCCAACTTCCGGCTGTACTCGACGGCCCGCTTCTGGTCGCGCTCGATCGTCAAGCTGCTCGTCAGCCCGAACGTGCGGGTGGTGATCACCTACCGGATCGGGCACTGGCTGGCCCAGCACGGGCTGCTCCCGCTCGCGCTGATCCTGCGCACCCGCGGCATCCGCAAGTCCGGGGCCGAGCTGAACCCGCTGGCCACGATCGGGCCCGGGCTCTACCTCGCACACTCGGTCGGGGTCGGTGTGGGGGCCTACGTCGAGATCGGCGCAAACTGCACGCTGCACCTGGGCAGCGTCATCGGTCCGCAGACGCACGGCCGGCCCGGCTCCGGGCCGCAGCGCACCGTGATCGGCGACGACGTCTTCATCGGCACCCACGCGGTGGTCGTGGGTGGGGTCACGATCGGCGACGGCGCGGTGATCGGCGCCAACGCGGTCGTGATGCGTGACGTCGAGCCCTACACGGTGGTGTCCGCGTCGCCGGCGCGCACCGTCGGCCAGCGCCCACCGGCCGACTCATCCAGTTGATCAACTCGCCGGCAGCAGGCTAGTGGCCGGGTTGCGGGCGAGATGATCACCACGGCCACACGGTACTGTCCGCACCGTGCGTCCCCGTGTCCGTGCCGTGCTTCGCGCCAGCGTCCGTACCGTCAACACCCCGGTGGCCAAGGCGCGGCTGCGCCGAGCGCTGGCCGCGGCGCCGCGGCCGCTGAAGCTCGAGCTCGGCGGCATCCAGCCACGGTCCGGCTGGATCGTCACGAACGTCAACGCCGTGACCCGCAACTACATGGACGCGACGATCCGGTGGCCGCTCGAAGACGGGGCGGCGTCGATCGTCTACGCCGACAACGTGATCGAGCACATCACGCTCGGCGCGGGCCGGGCGATGCTGCTCGAGGCCCACCGCGCCCTGCGCCCCGGCGGGACCATCCGGCTGGTCACGCCTGATCTGCGGGCACATATAGACATGTATCTGGCCGGCGCCACCGCGCTGAGCACGCCGGCGGCCGACCACTACCGCACCTACCGGGTGCTGGAAGTCGAGCACCCGCTCGATCTGGTCCGCATCCCGATCGCGTCGTTCGGCCATCACGCCGGCTACGTCTACGACTTCGACGCCCTCGAGAGCGAGCTCGTCCGGGCCGGGTTCAAGGACGTCGTGCGCTGCGAGCTCGGGCACAGCGCGCACGCCGACCTCGACGGCATCGACCAGCAGCGTGAGGGCGGCTCGCAGATCGCGGTGGAAGCCACCCGCTGACGCGACGGCACTCGCCGGCGGTCAGCCGGCGTCCCCAGTGATCCCGTCGAGCAACTCCGCGAGGGCGTCGAGATCGACCTCGATGTCGTTGACCAGCATGTGGGTCCGATTGCGGCTCAGATCGACCGGCCGGCCCGCGCCGTCGAGGTAGTAGTAGGACAGCCCCGGGACGCCGCCGGCCATCTTCCAGTAGTCGGCCACCACGCCACCGGCGGTGAACAGCTCGACCAGCGCGGCGCCGGGGCTCATGAACACCGTGTTGGCCAGCGCCGCCCCGTGCGGCGCGACGATGACCGACGCCTGGGCGAAGGCCTCGATCTGCTCGCGCACCGACATCGCACCGGGATCGACGGCCGCAAAGCCGCGCTCGCCCAGCTGCCGGATGAGCTCGTCCTCGTTGCGCACGCCGCGGTTGTTCACGGTCGCGCCCCGCGTCACGTAGATGTGCCGGCCGGGGACCCGCTCGAGCCCGGCAGGCAGCAGGTGTTCGCGCAGGTACGCCACCACCCACGGCGGATTGACGACGTACATGGTCGGCGGCCCCGGCGCGATGAGGCAGCGCGCCGACAGGTGCGGGTGCTGGATGCGGTCGATACGCCGCGCTTCGTCAATGCCCATGAGATCGAGCAGCTCGCGCTGGAACCGTGTCTGGGCGGCGACGTACCACCGGTCGGGGGCCGCGATGCCCGGGGCCTGTTCGAGCACCCCGATGCGGGGCAGCACGTCCATCAAGAAGTGGTAGTAGTTACTGTCGCCGCGGCTGGCCAGCGTGCCGACGCGCTCGTCAACCCGCAGCGGCGGACCCGGGAACGGGTGCAGGTACAGCGGGTGCTCGCGGGCCCGGGTAGTGCCGAAGTACCGGCTGATCTCGTGCAGCAGGATGTTGTTGCCGGTGATCACCGCGCCGTGGGCGCCCAGCACCCGGCCGTCGGGCAGCTCGACCACCGCGACCCGCGGGATGTCCTCGACGAGGTTGTCCTCGAACTCCGGGTGCGTCGCCGGCCGGCCACCGGCCGGGCGCACCCGCACGATGCGCTCGGGCGGGCGGGCCACCGTGCACCGGCCGCCGCCGAGCGCGGCGGCCTCTTCCATCGTCGCCGCCCAGCGCCGCGGCAGGTAACCCCCGCGCACGCGGCTGACCAGCACGAGCAGCGGGGCGAGCGCGCGGGTCGACCAGGTGAACACCGGCTTGACGAGCGGGAACAACGGTCGCAGCCGCGGCGGGAGACGGACCATCGGCTCAGTGATCCACGAGCCGGCGCTGCAGTTCCTCGTGCAGGTTGCGGGCCCAGATCTGCGGACTCAGCCGCGACGCCAGCGCGCGGCTGCCGTCCGACATCTGGCCGAGCCGCTCGGCCGATGCACCGCTCATCCGCAGCATGGCGGTGGTCAGTTCGTCGACGTCGCCGGCCGCGACCGTCCAGCCGTTGTAGCCGTCCTGCAGGTAATGCGGGGCCGCGCCGACGCCGTCGGAGACGATCAACGGCAGCCCGGCCGAGCCGCCCTCGTGGACGACGACCCCGTACCACTCGATGTGCGAGGGCAGGATCAGCGCCGACGAGCGGTGCATCAGCTGGGCCAGCTCGGCCGGCTGGGTGAAGCCGTGCAGCTGCACCCCGCCGATGCCGTCGAAGTCGGCGGCGAGCGGGCCGGCCCCGACGATGTCGAGATCCCACGGATCGTCGGCGCGTTCGCGGTAGCGCCGGTACGCGGCGGCCAGCACGGTCGGCGCCTTGTGCCAGATCAGCCGGCCGACGAACAGGAACCGGCGATGGCCCATCAGCTCGGTGCCGGTCCGAGCGCCGCTGTCGAAGGTGGGCGTGTCGGCCGAGTTGGCGCCGCGGATGATGCTGCGGCCGTCGAAGCCGATCCGTTTCGCGAACAGTTCCGAGCGCTCGCTCGGCACCCAGGCGCAATCGAACAGCGGATCGACGTAGAACCGGTGCAGGGCAACCCCCAGCGCCTGCTTCGCCGTGCCGTGCCAGAAGTTGCTGGTGAACACCAGTCGCAGCGCGCGATCGCGCTGGGCCCGGATGACCGCGCGGTAGCCGCGCCCGTGCCACGAGTACATGATCACGACGTCGGGCTTGAAGTCCTCGACGGTTCGCCGCAACCGGCGCGGAGAGGGCATCGAGCCCGTCCACAGGTCGCGCTGCACCGCGTCACTGAATCGGGTCTTGTCGAAGCTCGCGAACTTGAGCCCGTCCTCGGGATAGATCAGCAACAGTTCGTTCCCGAGCGCGGCCAGCTCGGAATAGCACACGTCCTGATAGGCCGGAAGACCCTTGCTCAAGACCACGATCCGCATCGGGGGATCTTCTCATTGCCGCCGATCAGGTCCACTACGCTCCCGGTATCGTCCGTCGCGTTGGCGCAACAGGGACTGGCCGAACTGAGGAGACATGTCGTGCGGGTTCTGGTTCTTGGCGGGGACGGCTTCTGCGGGTGGCCGACGGCCCTGCATCTGTCCGACAACGGCCACGAGGTCGCGATCGTCGACAACCTCTCCCGGCGCAACATCGACAACGAGCTCGAGGTCAGCTCGCTCACCCCGATCTCGCCCATGAGCGTCCGGCTGGCCGCCTGGCGCGAAGTCTCCGGCCACGAGATCACCTACCACCGCTTCGACGTCGCCGAGCACTACCACCGGCTGCTGTCGGTGCTGCAGACGTGGCAACCCGACGTCGTGGTGCACTTCGCCGAGCAGCGGGCCGCGCCGTACTCGATGAAGAGCTCGTGGCACAAGCGGTACACGGTCTCGAACAACCTCAACGCCACCAACAACCTGCTCGCCGCGATCGTCGAGGCCGGCCTCGACATCCACGTCGTGCACCTCGGCACCATGGGCGTGTACGGCTACGGCACCGCCGGCATGAAGATCCCTGAGGGGTACCTGCGCATCCAGCTGACCACCGAAGAGGGCAACACGGTCGAGCAGGAGATCCTCTACCCGCCGAACCCCGGCAGCATCTACCACATGACCAAGACGCAGGATCAGTTGTTGTTCGCCTACTACGCGAAGAACGACAAGCTGCGCATCACCGATCTGCACCAGGGCATCGTGTGGGGCACCCAGACGCGGCAGACCAGCCGCGACGAGCGGTTGATCAACCGCTTCGACTACGACGGCGACTACGGCACCGTCCTCAACCGGTTCCTCATGCAGGCCGCGGTCAACTACCCGCTCACCGTGCACGGCACCGGCGGCCAGACCCGCGCGTTCATCAACATCCAGGACACCGTGCGCTGCGTCGAGCTCGCGATCACCAACCCGCCGCAGCGCGGCGAGCGCGTCCGGATCCTGAACCAGATGACCGAAACGCACCGCGTGGACGATCTCGCCAAGATGGTGTCGGTGCTCACCGGGGCCGAGATCGACTACGTCGACAACCCGCGCAACGAGGATCCGGCCAACGAGCTGCACGTCGAGAACCGCCAGCTGCTCGACCTCGGGCTCGACCCGGTGAAGCTGGCCGACGGGCTGCTGCGCGAGGTCACCGAGATCGCACAGAAGTACGCCGACCGCTGCGATCGCGACAAGATCCCGTGTCGGTCGCTGTGGCGCACGCCGGCCCCGGACGCCGGAGCCCGGGACGCGTGAGCGGGCGCACCAACGTCCTTTCGGTCATCCACTTCCCGATCTTCGGCGGTCCGATGAACCGCAACGCCCTGGTCGCCAAGGAGCTGGCGCCCCGGGGGTATCACACCCAGATCGTGCTGCCCGACGAGCCGGGTAACTCTGCGCAGCGCTTCGCCGAGCTCGGCATCGACACGATCCAGCTGCCGCTGCACCGCATCCGGGCCCGGCCCAACCCGGCCTTCCACGTGCGGCTCGCCCGCTCGTTCCGGGCCGAGGTCGCGCGGCTGCGGCAGGAGATCCGCGACCGCGACATCGACGTCGTGCTGATCAACGGCTCGGCCAACCCGCACGGCGCCCTCGCCGCGCAGCTCGAGAACACCGCCCTGGTCTGGCAGCTGCTCGACACCTTCCCGCCGCCGGTCTTCCTGCACGCGGCCATGCCGATGGTGCGCCGGTGGTCCGACGTGATCATGACCAACGGGATGACCGTGGCGGCCATGCATCCGGGCATCATGCAGTTCGAAGGCCCGTTGATCACCTTCGGTCCGTGCCTGCCGATCGAGCGCTTCACCCGCGACCCGGATACCGCCGCCAAGGCCCGCGCCGAACTCGGCCTCGCCCCGGACGACGTGGTGGTGGGCACGGTCAACAACATCAACCGGATGAAGGGGCATCTCACCTTCGTCCGGGCCGCGGCGCGGCTGCGCGCCACCCACCCGGCCCGCTTCGTCATCCTCGGCGCCGAGAACGATCCGCCCTACACCCAAGAGCTGCTCGCCGAGGCGCGCGCGCTCGGACTCGAGGTCGGCACGGATCTGATCATCCGCGACGGCGGCTCGCGGGTGGCCGAGCTCGCGCAGGCCTTCGACCTGTTCTGGCTCACCTCCGAGCCGCGCTCGGAGGGAATGTCGACCTCGCTGGCCGAGGCACAGTGCCTCGGCATTCCGGTGGTGTCGACCCGCACCGGCTCGGTGCACGAGTGCATGCGCGACGGCGAGACCGGCTTCCTGGTCCCGCCCCACGACATCGATGGGATCGTCCAGGCCTCGACCCGGCTGCTCGACGACGACGACCGGCGGGCCGAGTTCTCGCGCGCGGCCGCCGCCTTCGTCCGCCGCTCGTTCTCGGCCCGGGCCACCGCCGACAAGCACGCCGAGGCCTACGACGCGGCGATCCGGCTGCGGGCGGCCCGCACCGCGCGCCGCGGGTCGGCTAAAGTTCAGGCCGGCTGATCGGTGCGGCGCTGCAGCGCCGGGTGATCGGCGTGCAGACCGCACTCGATCTTGCCGCTGCCGGCCCAGCGGCCGCTGCGCGGGTCATCGCCGGGCGCGACGGCCCGAGTGCACGGCGCGCAGCCGATCGACGGGTAGCCGGCGTAGACCAGCGGGTTGACCACCACGTCGTTCTCGACGAGATAGCGGTCGACCTGCTCCTGCGTCCACCGCGCGAGCGGGTTGATCTTCACCATGTCGCGGTTGGCGTCCCACTCGACGACCTTGATCCGGCTGCGCGCCGGCGTCTCGTCGCGCCGAATGCCCGAGGCCCAGGCGACGAACGGCTCGAGCCCGCGGCGCAACGGCTCGACCTTGCGCAGGTTGCAGCAGGCGTCCGGGTCGCGGTCGTGCAGCTGCGGCCCGAACAAGTCGTCCTGCTCGGCGACGGTCTGCCGGGGCAGGATGGTGTGAACGGCCACCGGGTACCGCGCCGCGACCCGGTCGCGCGTTTCGATCGTCTCGGCGAAGTGGTAGCCGGTGTCGAGGAAGATCACGGCGACGCCGGCACTCACCCGGCAGGCGAGGTCGATGAGCACCGCGTCGGCCATCGACGCGGCGATGCAGAAGTCGGCGCCGAACGAGTCGGTGGCCCAGCGCAGGATCTCTTCGGGGCTGGAGTCCTCGAGGTCACGCCCGGCCGCGTCGGCCGTCGCCTCAAGGGCGGCGTGACGATCAAGGGCGGCGGCCATCGGGCCATCCTAATGTCCGCCGCGCCCTGCGGCCTGCGGGCGAACTACTGCGCGAGCAGCTCGGCGATCTGCACGGCGTTCAGCGCCGCGCCCTTACGCAGGTTGTCGTTGCTGACGAACAGCGCGAGCCCGCGCGCGTCAGGCACGCCCGGGTCCTGGCGGACGCGGCCGACGTAGGACGGGTCGCGGCCGGCCGCCTGCAGCGGAGTGGGCACGTCGCTGAGCTCGACACCGGCTGCGCGAGCGAGCAGCTCGAGCGCGCGGGCCACCGGCAGTGGCCGCTCGAACTCGGCGTTGATCGACAGCGAGTGCCCCGTGAAGACCGGGACGCGTACGCAGGTGCCCGAGACCAGCAGCTGCGGGATCGCCAGGATCTTGCGGGACTCGTTGCGCAGCTTCTTCTCTTCGTCGGTCTCGAACTCGCCGTCGTCGACGATCGAGCCGGCGAGCGGCAGCACGTTGAACGCGATCGGCCGGGCGAACTTGACCGGGTCGGGGAACGCCACCGACGTGCCGTCGCGGGTGAGCGCAGCGGCGGTGTCGGCCACCTTGCGGATCTGTGTGTCCAGCTCGTCGACGCCGGCCAGCCCGGCGCCCGAGACCGCCTGGTAGGTCGAGACGATCAGCCGCACCAGCCCGGCCTCGTCGTGCAGCGGCTTGAGCACCGGCATCGCGGCCATGGTGGTGCAGTTCGGGTTGGCGATGATGCCCTTGGGCGCGTTGTGGATCTCGGCGCCGTTCACCTCGGCCACGACGAGCGGGACGTCGGGGTCCATGCGCCAGGCCGACGAGTTGTCGATCACGATGGCCCCGGCGGCCGCGAACGTCGGCGCCAGTTCCTTCGAGGTCGCGCCGCCGGCCGAGAACAGCGCGATGTCCAGCCCGGACGGATCGGCGGTGGCGGCGTCCTCGATCCGGACGTCGACGCCTTCCCACGGCAGCGTGCCACCGGCCGAGCGGGCGGAGGCGAAGAAGCGGATCTCGTCCAGCGGGAAGGAGCGCTCGGCCAGCAGCCGGCGCATGACCGTGCCGACCTGCCCAGTGGCCCCGACGATTCCTACTCTGGCCATCAGCGATCCTCCTCTGGGCCGCTCGCGTGGGGGGCTACGTCCACCAACACATTTCCAGCCTTCATCGGCCGGTGCCTCCGTAGACGACCGCTTGTTCGTCCTCGGAGCCGAGCTCGAAGGCGTCGTGGACGGCCCGCACGGCGACGTCGAGATCGGTGTCCCGGCAGACCACCGAGATGCGGATCTCGGACGTGGAGATCATCTCGACATTGACCCCCGCGTCGGCGAGCGCGGTGAAGAACCGAGCCGAGACGCCGGGGTGCGAGCGCATGCCGGCGCCGATCAGCGACAGCTTGCCGACGTGGTCGTCGTAGAGCAGATCGGAGAAGCCGATCCGCTCCTGGACGCGGCGCAGCGCCGCCAGGGCGGTCGGGCCGTCGGTGGCCGGCAGCGTGAACGACACGTCGGTGCGGCCGGTGCCACCGGTCGAGATGTTTTGCACGATCATGTCGATGTTGATCTCGGCGTCGGCGAGTTCGCGGAAGATCGCCGCCGCCTCGCCCGGCTTGTCGGGAACATCGACGACCGTCACCTTGACCTCGCTGCGGTCGTGCGCGACTCCGCTGATGATCGCCTGTTCCACGGGTAGCTCCTCGATCGAACCTTTGACGATGGTGCCGGGGTTGGCCGAGTACGACGATCGGACGTGCATGGCCAACCCGTAGCGGCGCGCGTACTCGACGCTGCGCAGGTGCAGGATCTTGGCCCCGCAGGCGGCCAGCTCGAGCATCTCCTCGAACGTGACCGTCTCGAGCCGGCGGGCGTTCGGGACGATCCGCGGGTCGGCCGTGTACACGCCGTCGACGTCGGTGTAGATCTCGCAGACATCGGCCTTGAGCGCCGCGGCGATGGCGACCGCTGTGGTGTCCGAGCCGCCCCGGCCGAGGGTGGTGATGTTCATGGTCTCTTTCGAGAACCCCTGGAAGCCGGCGACGATCGCGATATTGCCCTCGGCGACGGAGGTCTCGATCCGCCCGGGTGTGACGTCGACGATGCGGGCCTTGCCGTGGACGGGGGTGGTGAGCACGCCGGCCTGCGACCCGGTGAACGACTCGGCCTTGTAACCCAGGGAGTTGATGGCCATCGCCAGCAGGGCCATCGAGATGCGCTCGCCGGCGGTGAGCAGCATGTCGAACTCGCGCCCGGTGGGTACCGGCACGATCTGCTCGGCGAGATCGATCAGCTCGTCGGTGGTGTCGCCCATGGCCGAAACGACGACCACGACGTCGTGGCCGCTCTTCTTCGTGGCGACGATGCGCTCGGCCACCCGCTTGATGCGCTCGGCGTCGGCGACAGAGGATCCGCCGTACTTCTGCACGACGAGACTCAACGCATGACCTCACTCCGCTCGGCGCCCCGGTAGCCCCCAGGATACCGAGTACGCGCGATAGCCTTTGCGTCGATCACGCCGGAAGGACGACGAGTTGACGAGGACCGCACCATGGGGTTGACCGTCATCGTCGAACCCAACCCTGGCGGCCACCGGTTCCAAGCCGTCGGTTTCGTGGCCGAGCAGGCCCGCTCCAGCGGCCAGGTCCTGCTCCTCACCTCGCGCGGCGCCTCGTCCTGTGCCCAGTTCGCCGAGTTCCTGGCCGGCACCGACCTCGCCGTCGAGGAGCCGTTCGAGGGCGTCATGCCCGCCACGCCCGTCCTGGCCCGGACGATCGCCTCGACCTGCCGCGACCACGGCGATGTCGCGACCGTCATTGTCATGGAGGGCGACGACGCCCTGCGCCAGTGGTGGTTCGTGGCGGCCAAGGAATTGCGCTCGCTGCCCCGGCGCCCGCGGGTCATCTTCTTCCTGACGCGCTACCCGGCTCGGCTCGAGGGTGCGAACTTCGCCGGCTGGAAGATCCGCATTGCGAAGGGCGTGCTCGTCGCCGCGGCGATGCTCACCCGCACCCTGCACCGCAGCGCCGGCTTTGCCGGCCGGGACGAGTTCGCCACCGGCTGGCTGGTCAAACGGGCCCGCGACCCGGTCGAGTGCAGCGCGCATCGCCGTGACCGCGCGGCCCTGCGCACCGAACTCGGGCTGCCCCACGACCGCACCCTGATCGGCATCAGTGGCGGTATCAACGTGCGCAAGGATCCCGGGCTGGTGCTCGCCGCCCTGCTCGAGAGCGGGCTCGAGGCCGACCTCGTCCTATCGGGGCCGTTCAGCGACGAGATCCGGCAATGGCTGGCGGGGCTGCCCGCGGCCGAACGCGAC
This sequence comes from uncultured Actinomycetota bacterium, assembly GCA_963764485.1. Classification (GTDB taxonomy): domain Bacteria; phylum Actinomycetota; class Actinomycetes; order Mycobacteriales; family Jatrophihabitantaceae; genus Jatrophihabitans. Next base: position 2,257,363 of record CAVXSM010000001.1, read on the forward strand.
CGCGTGATCGTCGAGGACGCCTTCCTGTCCAACGAACGCCTCGACCAGTACATCGCCGCCGTCGACGTCGTGGTGCTGGCGATGCGCCTCGAGGGGCCGAGCGGGATCATGGGCAAGGCACTGGCCGCCGGCGTCCCGCTGGTGACGGCCGGCTCGCGCACCCGCGAGCGCGAACTGCGCGCCACCTCGGGGGGCGAGGCGGCCGAGCTCACGCCGGCGAGCATCGGCGCGGCCCTGAAACGGGTGCTGGCCGGCCCGGCGAGCCCCGATCTCTCGGTGTTCCCACTGCCGACCGGCGCCACCTTCGCGGCGACGATCCTCGGCACCGAGCCGCCGCGCCGCCGGCGGGCGTCCCGGCTCCGGGCCTTCGTCTCGACGCTGCGCCCCCGGGTGCGTCACCACGGCGCGATCCGGATCCTGCGGTTGTGGTTGCGGCCCCGGCCCCGACCGGGACTCGTCCGGCTCGGCAGCGACTACGGCGGCTGGTGGATTCCCGAGGCCAGCGCCGTTCCCGGCGCGGTCGCCTACTGCGCCGGCGCCGGCGAGGACATCACCTTCGATCTCGCGCTCTACGAGCGCGGGTGCGCGGTGACGACCTTCGATCCGACGCCGCGCGCGATCGCGCATGTCGAGCGCGAGGCCCCGTCCGATGCCCGGTTCCGCTTCGAACCGGTGGGCTGGTGGGACGCCGAGAGCGAGGTGAAGTTCTACAGCCCGCTGTATGAGGGGCACGTCTCGCACTCGATCGTCAATCTGCGCGGCACCACCGACTACTTCGTGGCCAAGGTCAAGCCGGTGCACCAGTTGATGAGCGAACTCGGCGACGACCACGTCGACATCATCAAGATGGACATCGAGGGCGCCGAGTACACGGTGCTCGACTCGCTGCTGCGGGACGGGCCGCTGCCGCCGGTGCTGTGCGTCGAGTTCGACCAGCCGGCGCCGCTGCACGGGACGGTCGCCGCGGTGCGCCGGCTGCAACGCGCCGGGTACGTCCTCAACAAGATCGACGCGTGGAACTACACGTTCACCCGCTGAAGCGCCGGTGCGCCTCTCCCTCGCGCGACTTTGACTTCCCGATGCACGCTGTGCGACCCCTGCAGCGTGGATTGGGAAGTCAAAGTCGCGGAAAGTGAGGACGGCGGTCGGCGTCAGGCGCTCGCGGCGAAGGCGGCGTCGAGGATGTCGAGACCCTCGTGCAGCAGGTCGTCGCCAATGACCAGCGGCGGCAGGAAGCGCAGCACGTTGCCGAACGTGCCGGCCGTCAACGTCACCAGTCCCTCGCGGTGGCAGGCGCTCACCACCGCGGCGGTCAGTGCCGGGTTGGGCTCCTTGCCGCCGGGCTCGACCAGCTCGATCGCGAGCATCGCGCCGCGGCCGCGGACCTCGCCCACCGCCGGGTACTTGTCGGCCAGCGCGGCCAGCCGCGGGCGCATGATCGCGTCGATGCGCCGAGCGGCGCCGCAGAGGTCGTCGGCCCGCATCGTCTCGATCGCGCCGAGGGCCGCGGCGCAGGCGACCGGGTTGCCGCCGTACGTGCCGCCAAGGCCGCCACCGTGCACCGAATCCATGATCTCGGCGCGGCCAGTGACCGCCGACAGCGGCAGCCCGCCGGCGATGCCCTTGGCGGTGGTGATCAGGTCGGGCACCACGCCCTCGGCCTCGCAGGCGAACCAGTCGCCGGTGCGGCAGAAGCCGGTCTGGATCTCATCGGCCACGAAGACGATGCCGTGGTCGGCGCACCACTCGGCCACCCGGGCCAGGAAGCCCGGCGCCGGGACGATGAAGCCGCCCTCGCCCTGGATCGGTTCGATGACCACGGCCGCCGTGTTCTCCTCGCCGACCTGCGTGTGGACGAGGCCGGTGAAGGCCGCGAAGGCCTCGTCGGCGCAGTTGTCCGGGCCGGTCGGCCAGCGGTACGGATAGGCCATCGGCACCCGGTAGACCTCACCGGCGAACGGGCCGAAGTGGTGCTTGTAGGGCATGTTCTTCGCCGTCAACGCCATCGTGAGATTGGTCCGGCCGTGGTAGGCGTGATCGAACGCGATCACTGCCGGCCGGCCGGTGAACGAGCGGGCGATCTTGACCGCGTTCTCGACCGCCTCGGCGCCGGAGTTGAACAACGCCGAGCGCTTGTCGTGATCGCCGGGCGTCAATTCGTTCAGCTGCTCGGCGACGGCGACGTACTCCTCGTACGGCGTCACCATGAAGCAGGTGTGGGTGAAGTCGGCGACTTGGGCCCGCACCCGCTCGACGACGCGCGGCGCCGCGTTGCCGACCGACACCACCGCGATGCCGGCGCCGAAGTCGATCAGCTGATTGCCGTCGACATCGACGATGATCCCGCCGCCGGCCCGCTCGACGTAGACCGGCAGCGTGGTGCCCACCCCCGACGACACCGCGGCGGTCTTGCGCGCCTGCAAGGCGACCGAGCGTGGACCCGGGATAGCCGTGGTCAGAACCCGGCGCTGTTCGATCGCCATGCCTTCTCCTATTCGACAACCGCGAGGGCGTCGCCCTCTTGGACGATGTCCCCCACGTGCACGGCGAGGTCGCGGACCACGCCGTCGAACTCGGTGAGCACCGGGATCTCCATCTTCATCGACTCGATGATCACGATGGTGTCGCCGGCCGCGACCGACTGGCCCTCGGTGACGACGACCGACAGCACGTTGCCCACCAGTTCGGCCACGACCGTGTGACTCATGCTGTCGATACCAGGTCGACGACGTCGGGCTGTGAGCCGGCGAATCCCTTGTCGAGAGTGACGACTCGCGCACCGCGTCGACGGGCCAGCTCGGCCAGGTAGGCGTCGGTCGCCCGGCGATTACGGACACCGAGATGAATGACCGGCAGGCCGGTGAGTGGGCTGATCTGGACCTCATCGACCCCGGCCGACGCCGTCTGCTCCAAGGCCTGGCGCATCGGGTCGGCGACGGCCAGTCCCGCGGTCTGCTTGCGGCCACGGGCGATCGACTTGGCGGTGTCGAGGAGGTCGTCGGGAAGATCGAGCGTGGTTCGCATCAAGGCATCAAATCATCATGATGCGCTTACACGCTGATGTTGTGCATGACGTGCTTGATCCGGGTGTAGTCCTCCAAGCCGTAGACCGACAGGTCCTTGCCGTAGCCGGAATGCTTGAAGCCGCCGTGCGGCATCTCGGCCACGAGCGGGATGTGACAGTTCACCCATACGCAGCCGAAATCGAGCGCCCGGCTCATCCGCATCGCCCGGCCGTGGTCCTTCGTCCACACCGAGGACGCCAGTCCGTACTCGACGCCGTTGGCCCACCGCAGGGCCTCGTCCTCATCGGTGAAGCGCTGGACGGTGATCACCGGACCGAAGATCTCCTGCTGGATGGCCTCGTCGTCCTGCTGCAGATCACTGACCACGGTTGGCTGCCAGAAGTACCCGGTGTCGCCCTGCCGCGCCCCGCCGGCGCGGACCCGGGCGTGGTCGGGCAGCCGGTCGAGCATCCCGCCCACCCGCTCGAGCTGGTTGGCGTTGTTGAGCGGGCCGTACAGGATGTCGGCGTCGGCCGGGGCGCCGACCTTGGTGTTGCGGGCCTGCTCGGCCAGCGCCTCGGCGAAGTCGTCGGCGACGCGCGGGCCGGCCAGCACCCGGGTGGCCGCGGTGCAGTCCTGCCCGGCGTTGAAGTAACCGGCGATCGCGATGTTCTCGGCCGCGTCGGCGAGATCGGCGTCGTCGAACACGATCACCGGGGCCTTGCCGCCCAGCTCGAGGTGGGTTCGCTTGAGATCCTTGGCCGCCGCGGCGGCGACCTCGGAGCCGGCCCGGGTCGAGCCGGTGATCGACACCATCGCCGGGGTCGGGTGCGAGACGACCGCGCGGCCGGTGGCGCGGTCGCCGCAGATCACGTTGAGCACCCCTGGCGGGAAGAACTCGGCCGCGATTTCGGCCAGCAGCGCCGTGCTCACCGGAGTGGTGTCACTCGGCTTGAGGACGACGCAGTTACCGGCCGCGAGCGCCGGTGCGAACTTCCAGACGGCCATCATCATCGGGTAGTTCCACGGCGTCACTTGACCGATGACGCCCACGGGCTCGCGCCGGACGTAGGAGGTGTGCCCGCCCAGGTACTCGCCGGCGCTGCGTCCCTCGAGCAGCCGCGCGGCGCCGGCGAAGAACCGGATCTGGTCGACGGCCGGCGGGATCTCCTCGGTGCGGGTGAGCTCGATCGGCTTGCCGGTGTTCTCGCACTCGGCGGCGATGATCTCCTCGGCCCGCTCCTCCATCGCGTCGGCCAGCTTCAGCAGGGCCTTCTGCCGCTCGCTCGGCGTGGTGTCGCGCCATGTCTCGAACGCCCGCGCGGCCGCACCGTAGGCGGCGTCCACATCGGCGGCGCCCGATACCGGCGCCGAACCGAAGACCGCGCCGGTGGACGGATCGATGAGCTCGGCCCGCCGCCCGTCCGCGGCCTCGACCGCCTCGCCACCGATGAAGTTCTGCACTGTTCGGGCCACGGGTGCACGCTCCGCTGGTCGACTGTTTCCGGTGCCCCGGACGCTACACCGGGGACGAAATGGTCCTCATCTCCCGTTGACTGGTGCGATATCCGTTGACTGGCGCGGTATTTCGCACCAGTCAGTCGATATCGCGCCAGTCAATTGCTGGGAGCGGGGCGCGGTCGTCGGTTAGGCTCGACGCATCATGACGCGCGCGCTGCTCCTTCGCGGCCGCGACGAGGCCCGGTAACCAATCCGGTCGGCCCCTCGTCGCGGGCCGTAGCACTGCGCCGACCGCTCCCTTTCACCCATCAGGAGCATCCGTCATGACCCGCAGCTTCCAGCAAGTCCCGTCCGGTATGCCGTGCCATCGCTACCGCCCGTTCCCCGCCGTCGACCTGCCCGATCGCACCTGGCCGACGAAGGCGATCACCACCGCGCCGCGCTGGCTGTCGACCGATCTGCGCGACGGCAATCAGGCGCTGATCGACCCGATGAACGCCGCCCGCAAGAACGCAATGTTCGACCTGCTCGTGCGGATGGGCTACAAGGAGATCGAGGTCGGCTTCCCGGCGGCCAGCCAAACCGATTTCGACTTCGTCCGCAGCCTCATCGAGGGCGATCGGGTACCACCGGACGTCCGCATCTCGGTCCTGACCCAGGCCCGCGAGGAGCTCATCGAGCGCACCGTCCAGTCGCTGGTCAGTGCGGCGCAGGCGACCGTTCACATGTACAACGCCGCGGCCCCGGTGTTCCGCCGGGTCGTGTTCGGCTTCGAGGGCGACGGCCGGGCCGAGTGCCGGGCGGTCGCGGTCGACGGCGTGCAGGCGATCATGAAGTACGCCGACATCCACCTGCCGGGCACCGAGTTCGGGCTCGAGTACTCCCCCGAGATCTTCATGGACACCGAGCTCGACTTCTCGCTGGAGATCTGCGAGGGCGTCATGGACGTCTGGCAGCCGGACGCCGAGCGCGAGATCGTGATCAACCTGCCGTGCACGGTCGAGCGCTCGACGCCGAACGTCTACGCCGACCAGATCGAGTGGATGAGCCGGCACTTCTCCCGCCGCGAGCACGTGTGCCTGTCCGTCCACACCCACAACGATCGCGGCACCGCCACCGCCGACGCCGAGCTGGCGGTGCTGGCCGGGGCGCAGCGCATCGAGGGCTGCCTGTTCGGCAACGGCGAGCGCTCGGGCAACGTCGACCTGGTGACGCTCGGGCTGAACCTCTACAGCCAGGGCATCGATCCGATGATCGACTTCACCGACATCGACGAGATCCGCCGGACCGCCGAGTACTGCAACCGCATCGACGTCCACGAGCGGCACCCGTACGCCGGTGACCTCGTCTACACGTCGTTCTCCGGCTCGCACCAGGACGCGATCAAGAAGGGCTTCGAGGATCTCGAGCGCCGCGCGAGCGAGACCGGGGTGCCGGTGCACGACCTGCGCTGGGAGATCCCGTACCTGCCGATCGACCCCAAGGACGTCGGCCGCTCGTACGAAGCGGTGATCCGGGTCAACTCGCAGTCCGGCAAGGGCGGCGTCGCCTACATCATGAAGGCCGATCACAAGCTCGACCTGCCGCGGCGGCTGCAGATCGAGTTCAGCCACGTCATTCAGCAGCACACCGACGGCGAGGGCGGCGAGGTCGACGCCGCGCTGATGTGGCAGATCTTCTCCAACGAGTACCTCGCGCCGGGGCTGGTCGAGATCGTCAAGACGGCGTCGACCGCCGACGAGGGCACCGAGCGGATGACGGCCACGATCCGGGCCAACGGGGTCGAGCACACCATCACCGGTCTGGGCAACGGTCCGATCGCGGCGTTCTGCGACGCGATGTCACGCATCGCCCCACAATCCGATGAGCTGGGCGGGTGGGGTGGCATCTCGGTCCGGGTGCTCGACTACAACGAGCATGCGCTCACCTCCGGACGCGACGCCGAGGCGGCCGCGTACCTCGAGATCGAGATCGGCGAGCGGGTGTACTGGGGCGTCGGCATCAGCGAATCCACCACCCAGGCCTCGCTGCGCGCCGTCGTCAGCGCGGTCAACCGGGCCGCGCGCGCCCGCTGACCTACGGGCCGGGCGGCGGCAGCGCTTCGGGCGCCGCCGCCCCCGGACCGGGCCGGGGTCGAGGGCGCGGTGCTGTCTCGCCCTCTGCGTCGTCCCTTCTGGGCCAGTCCGATTCAGGCGCGAATTCCGGCTGGGCCAACGGCAAGGACGCGACCGCCTTGCGGCGGCGCCGCCCGCGCCACCCGATGACGAGCAGCAAAAGCAGCGCCAGCAGGCCGCCCACGGCCAGTCCGATGCCGACCCGCACCTCGCGGGTCAGCCGCGGCGCCGATCCGACCACGTACGAGCCGGTGGAGGCGACCGGCTTGGCCGCCGGCCGCGGCGCGGCCGGTGCTGCGGCCGCGAGCGCGTCGGCCCGGGCCATGAACGGCGCGGCGGCGTCGAACACCGGGTTGGGCGAGTCGACCGCGACGTCGGCGGTCACCGCACGGTAGGCATCGAGCCGGCCGTAGCCGTAGGCGCTGCTGGGCGTGCGGCGGCGGTCGTCGAGCGTGGCGATCAGCCGGGTGGCGACACCGCGCGGATCCAGACTCGGGTACTTCGACCACACCAGGGCGGCGGCCGCCGAGGTGATGGCGGTCGCCTGGCTGGTGCCGTCGCCGGAGTAGGCCTCGCCACTGACCCGGCTGAGCGACGGGATGCTGACCCCCGGAGCTACCAGGGTGAGGAACGGCTCCCGCGACGAGAAGTCAGCGACCGTGCCCGAGGCGTCGACCGCGCCGACCGAGATCACCCCGAGGCAGACGGCCGGGTCTTCCACGATGTTCTTCGTCGGCCCGGTGTTGCCGACCGAGGCGATGACCAGCGACCCCTTGCTGAGGGCGTAGAAGACGGCCTCCTGCTCGTCGGTGCTGCACGGCTGCGGGTCGGTGTGTGGTGAGCGCCGGCCGCCCAAGGACATGCTGATCACCTTGGCGTGGTGATCAACGGCGTAACGGATCGCATCGGACAGCCGGTCGGGCCGCTCGCTGTCGGTGGTGCCCGACAGCGGCACCGCGATCGGCAGGATCCGGGCGCCCGGGGCCAGGCCGGTGATGTCGAGCAAGCCCGGCCGCGCAACCATGATCGACGCCATCGCCGTGCCGTGGCCGAAGGCGTCGACCTCGCGGTCGATCTGGCCGTTGCCTTTGATGCCGAGGTCGGTGCCCGACAGCACCCGGCCCCGGAGCGCGGGCAGCGCGGCGTTCACGCCGGTGTCGATCTCGGCGATCGTCACCCCGTGCCCGTCCGCGCCGGAATCCCACAACGACTGCACCTGCCAGCTGTCGAACCAGTACTCCGGGGCATCGGGCGGGCCGGGCGTGGCGGCCGCCGGGCCGGCGGCCAGCGCCGCCGCGGCGAGCAGCGCGACGAGGACCGCGACCGCACGGCGCCTCATCCGATCACCCAACGCACCTGTAGGGGCGCCATCGCGTACGCCGCGGCGTGCACGGCCAGCATGATGGGGCCACGGCTCAGGACGGCGCGGTTGTGGAAGTTGAGCCGCCGATACGTGCCGGTGACGGCGACGGTCGAGCGGTAATTCAACGCACCGACCGGGTCGCCCGGCACCACCTCCACACCAGACGTGACCACGCCCCCGGTGACCGATCCGCGCACCGATCCGGGGACGCAGCGCTCGTCGGGCAGCGGGCAGGTCACGTCGGGCGACGGGGCGGCCAGACAGGCGACCAGTTTCGCCCGGATCGCGCGCGCCATCGCCGTCCGCGCCGCTGGGGTCGGCGTGACGACGACTGGCGTCGCCTCCAACGCGGCGAAGGAGACGCTGTCGGACAGCGGGGCCAGCTGCAGGTACGGGGTGTCGAAGCGGATGGGCAGCGCGCCCGGGAACAGCAGCGTCTGACCGGCCGGGATGTTGGCCCCGACGATGGATTCGCGCTGCACGGCTTCGGACACCTCGAGCGTGGTGGGCACGGCCACCCGGTTGAGCCGCCAATCACCGCCGGCCTGGTGGACGCCGACCTCGACGTCGACCGGCACCGGCTGACCGGGGAACGCGAGCGTGTACGTCACCGCGACGATCGCCGTAGAGCCCTGCCGATCGGTCGATGCGATCTTGAACTGCCGCAGCGGGGCGATGCGCTGCTGGTCGCGCAGGACGGTCGTCGTGAGCAGCGTGTGCGGCCCGGGCGGCACGTCACCGAACGCGAGTGCCGCCGGAGCATCCGACCGGGCCAGCGCGGCGAAGTAGCCCCGCACGGCACCGTCGGGTCCGGCCGTGCGGGCGTAGCCGAGAACGGCGACGAGCACCCCGACCGCGAGCAGCGCGACCGCCACCAGCACACCGGCCCAGTAGAGACCCCTGCGCATGGGCTATTCCATCCGGCGGCGGCCGGAGAACGCCCGGCCCAACGTGACCTCGTCGGCGTACTCGAGGTCGCCGCCGACGGGCAGCCCGCTGGCCAGGCGGGTGACGGACAGGCCCATCGGGTTGAGCATCCGGGCGAGGTAGGTGGCCGTCGCCTCGCCCTCGAGATTCGGGTCGGTGGCCAGGATGAGCTCGGTGACCACGCCGTCGCGCAGTCGGGCGAGCAGCTCGCGGATGCGCAGGTCGTCCGGGCCGATGCCGTCGATCGGGCTGATGGCTCCGCCCAGCACGTGATAGCGGCCGCGGAACTCACGGGTGCGCTCGACGGCGACGACGTCCTTGGGCTCCTCGACCACACAGATGATCGTCAGGTCGCGGCGCGGATCGCTGCAGATGCGGCAGACGTCGGCCTCGGCGACGTTGCCGCAGATGGTGCAGAACTTGACCTCGTTCTTGACCCGGATCAGCGTCGCGGCCAGCCGTTCGACGTCGACGGCTTCGGCGGCGAGGAGATGAAAGGCGATCCGCTGGGCACTCTTCGGCCCGACGCCGGGCAGGCGGCCCAGCTCGTCGATGAGGTCCTGGACGGCGCCCTCGTACATTTACAGCCCCGGCAGGCCGAGGCCGCCCAGCCCGCCGGTGACGGGTCCCATCTTCTCCTCGGCCAGCTCGCCGACCGCGCGGTGCGCATCGCGCACGGCGGCGACGATGAGATCCTGCAGCGTCTCGACATCGTCGGGGTCGACGGCCTTGGGGTCGATCGTGAGCGCGGTCAGCTGCCCGGCGCCGGTGAGCGTGGCCGTGACCAGCCCGCCACCCGCGGTGCCGGTGACCTCGGCGGCGGCCAGCTCGGCCTGGGCCGCCTCGAGCTGCTCCTGCATCTTCTGGGCCTGCTTCATCAGCTGCTGCATGTTCGGCTGCCCGCCGCCGAACTGGGGCCCGCCCCGCTGCTGCGCCATCGTCGGTTGCTCTCCTTCGTCCGAGATCGCCCCAGGGTAACCGGCGCGGCCGACGCCATCCGGGCGGACGGCGCGTGCGAAGGTGGAGCCCGTGCGCCGTGCCCGTCTCACCGTCGTGCCGCTGGTGCTGCTCGTGGCCGCGGCCTGCACCTCGGGGAGCGCCGGCCGGTCGAGCCCGCCGGCCGCGTCGTCGCCGGCCCCGGTCACGTCGACGTCCGCGGCGCCTCCGTCCAGGCCGGCCTCGTCCAGTCCGCGCCGGACCGCGACCGTCCGGGTCACGCCGACGCACCGCCACACCACCGCAGCCCCGCCGCCGATCAGCTACTCCGGGCTCACCGTCGTCCTCAACCCGGGCCACGACGGCGGCAATGCGAGTCACCCGGCCGCGATCAACCGCCAGGTGCCGGCCGGGTACGGCGACTACAAGGCATGTGACACCACCGGCACGAACACGAACGCGGGCTACCCCGAGCACGCGTTCACCTGGGACGTAGCGCTGCGGGTCCGCACGATCCTGCGGGGGCGGGGCGTGCACGTGGTGCTGACCCGGCCGAACGATTCCGGGGTCGGCCCGTGCGTCGATGAACGCGCGGCCGTCGGCAACCGAGCCGGAGTGGCCGCGGTGGTGTCGATCCACGCCGACGGCGCGCCGTCCGGCGGGCACGGCTTCCACGTCAACCAGGCCAGCCGCCGCCCGGACGGCGCGAGCGCGGCCACCGCGGCGCAGTCGATCCAACTCGGTCAGGCGTTGCACGCCGCGCTCGAGCGATCGTCGGGCCTGGTGCCCTCGACCTACATCGGGCACGACGGCTACTACTACCGCAGCGACCTGGCCGGGCTGAACCTCGCGACCCGGCCGGCGACGTTCCTCGAGCTCGGCAACATGCGCAACGCCGGGGACGCGGCCCTGCAGTCGTCAGCGGCCGGGCGGCAACGCATCGCCGCGGCGATCGCAGCCGGCATCCTGGCCTTCTTGGGGCACTGACCCGCCCCCGTCCGGTGTTCCCGCGGACGGGGCTGGTCAGCTGTCGAGGGGACGGGCGCCGAGCTCGTCGCGCAGCAGCTTCATCGCCTCGGCCTCGGGATCGGCGGCGGGCGCGACGGGCTGCGACTCGGGCTCGTAGTCGGCGTCGTCGCGCGGGTCGACGTCGGAGCCAGCGCCGCCGCGGGCCGCACCGTCGGCCGCGCTGCCCGCCGCGGGGGCACCGTCGACCGCGATCTTCCACTCGCCGCCGACGACCTTGGTGAGCGCGGCGCGCAGCACTGCCGTGTTGCTCTCTTCGCCGATCATCTTGGCCAGCGCTCCCGGCGCCGCCAGCGTGACCAGCTCGCCGGCGACATCGGTGATCTGGGCGTTGTCGAGCAGCGCGCGGGTGCGGCGGCTGGTCTGCTTCACGACCTCGAGCACCTCGGGCCAGAGCCGCCGCAGCGCCGCGGCGTCGAGCGCACCGGCCTCGCCGGACGCCGGCGGCGGCGCAGGCGGCTGGGCGGCGCGCAACTCCGGTTCGGCCGGTACGGGCGGCGCCGCCGGTGCGATCGGTTCGGTCGGTGCCGCCTTCGCGACCGGCGCGGGTTCGGCCGGTGCCGCCTTCGCGACCGGCGCAGGTGCGGCCGGTGCCGCCTTCGCGACCGGCGCTGGTGCGGCCGGTACCGCCCCCTTCGCGACGGAGGCCGCCGCGACCGGGGCCGTCTCGCTCGGGCCGGCGGCGGTGAGTCGCCGTTCCAACCGCTCGACGCGCTGCAGGACGGCGGCGGCGTCGGTCGAGGCGTCGGGCAGCATCATGCGCGCGCAGAGCAGTTCGAGGACGAGGCGGGGGGCGGTCGTCCCGCGCATCTCGATCAGCGCGGTGTGCACGATCTCGGCGAAGCGGGCGAGGGTGGCGCCGCCGAGGCGAAGCGCTTGGTCGGCCATGTGGGCCAGCTGGTCCTGCGGGGCGTCGATGAGCCCGCGCTCGCCGGCGTCGGGCACGGCGTCGAGCAGGATCAGGTCGCGGAATCGGTCAAGCAGATCGATCGAGAAGCGCCGCGGATCGTGACCGGCCTCGACGACCCGGTCGACGGTGCCGTACACCGCGGCTGCGTCGCCGGCGGCGAGCGCGTCGACCATGTCGTCCAGCAACGCGCCGTCGGTGACCCCGAGCAGGGCGATCGCGCTGGTGTACGTGACGCCGTCAGGCCCGGCGCCGGCCAACAGCTGATCCAGGATGGACAGCGAGTCGCGGGCCGAGCCGCCGCCGGCGCGGACGACGAGCGGCAGCACGGCCGGCTCGACGGCGATGCCCTCGGCGGTGCAGATCGTCTCGAGGTGGGCGCGCATCACGCCGGGCGGGATCAGCCGGAACGGGTAGTGGTGCGTGCGCGACCGGATGGTAGTGAGCACCTTGTCCGGCTCGGTCGTGGCGAAGACGAAGACCAGGAAGTCCGGCGGCTCCTCAACCAGCTTGAGCAGGGCGTTGAAGCCCTGATTGCTGACCATGTGCGCCTCATCGACGATGTAGACCTTGAACCGGTCGCGCACCGGAGCGAAGAACGCGCGCTCGCGCAAGTCGCGGGCGTCGTCGACCCCGCCGTGGCTGGCCGCGTCGATCTCAATGACGTCGATCGAGCCCGGACCGTTCGGGGCGAGTTCCTTGCACGAGTCGCAGACGCCGCACGGCTCGGGCGTCGGTCCCTGGGCGCAGTTCAGGCTGCGGGCGAGGATGCGAGCACTGGACGTCTTGCCGCATCCGCGGGGCCCGCTGAAGAGATAGGCGTGGTTGATGCGGTTCGCCGCCAACGCCTGGCGCAGCGGCACGGTGACGTGATCCTGGCCGATGACCTCGCCGAAGGTGGCCGAGCGGTACTTGCGGTAGAGCGCGAGGTTCGAGCCGCCGGCGTGGACCGCCGCGGCCGGAGCGCCGCCGGGGCCGCCCGAGCTGCCCGCCCCGCTCGCGCCGCCGTCCGCCACGCGTCGACCCTAACGAGCCGCACCGACACCCGCCACGCCGCCCGCGCGGCGGGCGGAACGCAATAGTCAGCCCTCGTCCTATTCGAAGCGGCCGGCCACTGATGGGATGCCGCCTTTCCACTCGGTGATCAATCCGCGCTGACGCACACCCCCGTGCGCCGTGGCGGGGATTGATCTTGGGGAATCGGCTGTCCACAGCCGATCGCGCCATCCACAGCCGACGTTCCACGCGGTCCCGAACGGGCTGAGCGGCCGACCCTCGACTGCATGGACCTCGCTGGCCTCGACAAGGTCGTTCCGCTGCTCGATCCCACCGCCCTGCCGCGCGTACTCACCCGGGCCGACGCCACCGAGCTGGGATACTCGCGCAGCGCGATCCGGCATCGGCTCGACACCGCGCAGTGGCGCCGGGTGCTGCCGCGCACCTACCTGACCTCGGACACTCTCACGCGACCCGATCGACTGGCCGCCGCGCTGGCTTTCGCCGGCCCGGGAGCGCTGCTGTCCGGCGCGGCCGCGCTAACCGATCAGCACCTGCGAGCGGTCCCCGACCCGGCGTCGGTGCTCGTGCTGGTGCCGCGCTCGACGACCGCCCGGTCCACGTCCTGGGTGCGGGTGCGGCGCACGAACCGGCTGCCGCCGCCGGCGCTACTGCCTGGCCCCCGGCGCGTCCCGGTCGCCCGGGCCGTGGCTGATCTCGGCCTGGAGTTCGGCCGTCTCGACGACGTCCGTGCCCTGGTCGCTGAGGCGGTACGACGCGGGCTGTGCACGATCGACGAGCTGGCGGCCGAACTGCGGGCCGGCCCCCGCAACCACAGCGGGTTCCTGCGCCAGGCGATCGACGAGGTGGGTGACGGTGCTTGGTCGGCGCCCGAAGCGCGGGCCGCAACCCTGATGCGCCGGGCTGGGCTACCGCCGTTCGCGGCGAACGTCCGGATCGATCTCAGCGACGGCAGCTACGTCATCGTCGACTTCCTCTGGCGTGCACTACGCGCCGTCCTCGAGATCGACAGCGACGCGCACCACGCGCTGGCCGGGGATGCGGATCGGACGAGTGATCGCCATCTGCTGCTCGAGACCGACGGGTACAGCGTCATCCACCGGACGCCGCGCTATGTGATCAAGCGACCGCACGTCTTCGTCGACGGGGTCGCGGCGTGGCTTGCCGCCCGGGCCGCCGCACTGCGGTGATCAATCCTCGCTCGGGCGCGCCGGGGTGCGCCGCAGTGGGGATTGATCAAGAAGGGAATCAAGAAGGAGGACCCCCCGCGTACCCGCCAGAGCCTGCTTATCCTTGCTGCCTTCCGGCCCTGGGGAGGTTCGCAGGATGAGCGCCACACGGGGGGTCTCTCGAAAGTCTACGGGGACCAGTTGGGCTCGCGACGCGGTCCCGTTTTTCGAGCGCAGATCGGCGGCCCGTATCCTCGTCGACGGAGGATTCGCCTAGTGGCCTATGGCGCTCGCCTGGAACGCGGGTTGGGAGAAATCCCTCAGGGGTTCAAATCCCCTATCCTCCGCCAATGGCGTGGTTCCGGCGCAAGGACGACGAGAGCCTCGATCCGCAGTACCTGCTCGCGCAGGCCAACGCGGCTGCGCCAATCGATCCGGGCATCCCCGCGCCCGGCCCGGCTCCGGCCGCGGGTGCCGGCTTCCGGATGACGATCGAGGACGTCTTCGTCATCAAGGGCCGGGGCACCGTCGTCACCGGCCGGGTCGAGGCGGGCACGGTACGCAAGGCCGGCGTCGTGCGGCTGACCCGCACCGAGGGCACGGGACGCGACGTCCAGGTCGACGGCATCGAGATGTTCCGGAAGGTCGTCGACGCTGCGGCGGTCGGCGACAACGTCGGGCTACGTCTGCGCGGCGTCACTCGTGACGACGTCGGACCGGGCGACGTCCTGTCGAGCTGAGATCCGCTCGGCCCGCACCGGGGTGAGCGGGATCGCGAGCAGCGGGAACACCGCCACGAGCGCGAACCCGATGGCGTAGTGCGAATGCCCGATCACCGCGGCGAGGACCGGCGCCGTGGCCACGGCCGCGACGTTCTGCACCGTGTTCTGCACGCCCAGCACCCGTCCCGACCACTCGCTGCCGGCGAGTTCGGCGACGGCGGTGTAGGCCAGCCCGTTGTCGGCCACCGTCGCCACCGCTCCCAGCGCGAACCCGGCGATGACGAACCACATCCCCGACGCGGCGCCCACCGCGATCACGCCCATCAGCACCGCACTGGCCACGGCGAGCTGGCGCATCGGCCGCAGGCGCGAGCGCACCCGATCCGACCACATCCCGGTGACCACCCGGCCGGCCGCGCCGGCCACCTGGAAGCCGAAGATCAGCCGGCCGGCGACCGCGGGATCCCAGTGCCGTTGCCCGACGAGATAGACGAGGGTGAACGTGGCGACCGCGAACTGCGGGACGACCAACAGCGCGCTGGACAGGTGCACCCGGGCCAGGGTCGAACTCCCGCGGTAGGGCGAGACCGCGGGCCTCGCGCCGGCCGCCCGCTCCGGGCGCGGCGGGTCGGCCACGAGCAGGAACACCAGCAGCGCGGCGAGCGCGCACAGGGCAGCCGGGAACAGCAGCGCCACGTGCACGCCGTGCGTGTTGGCGAGCCACGGCAGCCCCAAGGCGGCCAGCGCGACGCCGAGCGGCTGCGCCGTCTGCCGCGTCCCCATCGCCAGCCCGCGTTCGGACGGCGGGAACCAGCCCATCACGACCCGGCCGCTGGCGGCGTTGACCGACGCGCCGAACGCCCCGGCCAGCGCCAGCAGCAGGCCGAGCGCGACCGGGCCCGGCACCGCGGCGGCGACGAACAGCAGCGCCGACGCCGCCCCGACGCCGGACACGATCACCACGCGCTCGCCGTAGCGGTCGGCGGCCGCGCCCCACGCGATCAGGGTGAGCAGCAGCCCGACCATCGGCGCGGACACCAGCAGGCTCGCGGCAACCAGGCTGAGCCCGTCCGACTGCAGCGCCGGGACGAGCATCGGGATGCCGTAGAGGAAGCAGCACGTCGCCGCCTGGCCGAACGTGCCGACCGTCAGGATCGTCCACCGCCGGCCGTCGCTCATGGAAACACTTTACCGCCGCATCCCAAGATAAGAGACTGAATTCCCATATACTAGGACGTAGAGATGAAGGCGGCGACCTCGGCGGCGAACCGCTCACCGTTGCGCCGGTGCGGCTCGTGACCGCGGTTGGGGAACACGACCAGACGGCTGGACGCATTCGCCCGGGCGGCATGCGCCTGCGCGTGCGACAGCGGGATGACCGGGTCGCCCTCGTTCCAGATGAGCAGCATGGGCACCCGCTCGGCGAAGGCCCGCATCTCGGTCGACGCGGTGAGCTGGCCGGACGGTGCGATCACGCCGCGCAGGGAAGCAAAGAACGACGACCGGCCGGCCTCGGTGCCGAGCGCCCGGCCGGCCCGGCGGAGGTTGGTGAGGTTGTCCGGCGTCAGCCGCAGCGCCCGGTGCAGGCCGGGCCGCCCGTAGAGCCGCCGCAGCCGCGGCCGCAGCGCCACTCGCAGCACGGCCGGCGCAACCGGCAGCGCCGCCGCGCGCAGCACCGGGTGCACCTCCTTGCCCAGTCCGCCGGCCGACACCAGCACGACCCGCTCGACCCGCTCGGGGTGCCGGGTGCCGAAGAACATGGCGATCGCGCCGCCGAACGAATGCCCGCACAGCGTCGCGGCCGGCACGTCCAGGGCGTCGAGGAAGCGGGCCAGCGAGTCGGCGAAGTCCGTCAGCAGGTAGTCACCGGCCGGCTTGTCCGATTCGCCGTGGCCGATGAGGTCGACGGCCAGGACGCGCAGCCCGTGGGCGGCGAGCGGGCCGACGGCCTTGTCCCAGGTGTCGGCGTCGGAGGCGAGCCCGTGCAGCAACACGATGACCGGGCCGTCGGCCGGCCCGGCCTCCTGATAGGCGAGGGCGTGCCCCCCGGCCAGGACCGTCTTCCGGATGAACTCCGCCTCCACGGTTCGGAAGGCTACGTCAGCAGTCGACGAACAGCCGGACCACGCTTCCGTCCTGTGACGAGCGGATCTGCACCAGGTCGCAGAGGTGGTTCGCCAACCACAACCCGCGGCCCGTCGTGGCGGTCGGCGGCGGCGCCAACCGGCCGGCCAGCGGATCGGCGATCCGGCCCGGGTCGCGCAGCTCGCACACCACCGACTCGTCCGTGCGCCACAGCGCGACCCGGCAGTCGGCGTCGCCGTAGCGCAGGCTGTTCGTGCCGACCTCGTTCACCGCGAGGACCAGATCGTCCAACCGGTCGGCGGCCAGGCCGGCGCCCGCGGCCGAGCCGCGGACGAACGCCCGCAGATCGGCGAGCTGATCCGGTCCGACCACCCGGGTCTCCACCCGAGCGTTGGGCTCATCGAGCGGTGCGGCGAACAATTCGGCGGCGAGACCCGGCTCGAAGGCGGGGTTGGCGTCCTCGCCGCGGACGACGGGGTGGCTGCGCCGCATCTGGTCCAGCGCGGCGTCGTCGAGGCGTTCGGCGTCGTACAGGCAGACGACCGACATCGGCCAGGATTGCAGGACGGGCGAGTTCAGGATCGTCTCGGCGAGCTGCGCCTCGGCCAGCCCGGCGCCGGTCCGGCCGGCGACCACCGATTCGTTCACCCCAACGCAGCGCCGGCCGTCCTGTCCGGTCTGGAAGCTGTGCAGCAGCGTGGTGAGCCGCGCCGGGTTCTGCCCGTGCTCGTCGGTGGGCACGAGGGTGACCTCGTGGGCGTCGGATCCGAGGACGTCGCGCAGATCGCCCAGTTTCGCGGCGCTCGCGAGGAAAATGATTGGCTCGTCGTCGGCCCGGCCGGTGGCGGCAAGGGTTGCGCACGACGACAGGAAGTCGGCCCGGCCCCGATAGGGCAGGGCCTCATGGCGGTACGGCGTTGGCGTCATCGTCGCTGTCCCTGCTCGACCGCAGCCCAGTTCAGGTCCCGGCCCGGGTGGGGCCGTGGCTCGGGCGGACGGCGTCCGCCGAAAGGCGGAGGATCAGGCGGCGGCGCGCCGCTTGCGCGGGCGCTTGGTGGTGGCGTGGGCCTGGTTCCGGGCCGCCGCGACGATCTCGCGGTCGAGGCCGAGGATCGACAGCAGGGTGCGGCAGTCGTCGGCGTCCTGAGAGCTGGCAGCGACGACGCGGACCGCGCTGCGCTTCTGCTCGCTGTGCAGCTTCTCTTCGGCGTCGATCCGAGCCAGATCTGCTTGAGAAATGGGCGTGCCGTCGATGGACATAGTCCCGATTCGCGCTGTCATGGGTGCACCATTCCCCCCGCATATGACGTTCTAACCAGCGAAGAGTGAACGGTTGGCAGAGCGTTGGCGCGACTCGCGGCGGGTTGCGCCGCAGCGGGGCACGTCCGAAGTCCGGCCTCGGCGGGTCACCCCGGAGGCGGGAGCTTCGCCACCGTGAGGAAGAAGTCGTCGATCTGCTTGACGACGGCGGTGAAGTGGTCGAAGTCGACCGGCTTGGTGACGAAGACGTTGGCGTGCAGGTCATAGCTGCGGGCGACGTCCTCGACCGCGCCCGACGTGGTCAGGACGACGATCGGGATCTTGCGCAGATCGGGATCGTTCTTGACCTCGGCCAGCACCTCGTGACCGCTCTTCCCCGGCAGGTTGAGGTCGAGGAGGATGAGGTCCGGACGTTCGACGTCGGCGTAGCCGCCTTCCCGGCGCAGGTAGCGCATGGCCTCGACGCCGTCGGACACCACGGTCAGCCGGGATTTCAGGTCACTGGCGCGCAGCGCTTCCTGGGCGATGACGACGTCGCCGGGGTCGTCCTCGACGAGCAGGACACCCAGCGGGGCGCGCGGCACGTCAGTCACGTGGTTCGGCAAGAAGTGCACCTTCCGGAAGGGTGAAACGGAACGTCGCCCCTGGCGAGGAGGGTACGGGCTCGAGCCAGATGTGCCCGCCGTGGAACTCGACGATCTTGCGGCACAGGGCGAGGCCGATGCCCGTGCCGCCGTAGGCGTCACGCAGATGCAGGCGTTGGAACACGACGAAGATCCGCTCGGCGTACTGCTGGTCGATCCCGATCCCGTTGTCGGCCACGGTGAACGTCCAAACCCCGCCGGCAGCGTCGAACTCGGCGCCGATGCTCACCACCGGGGCGACGTCCTCGCGCCGGTACTTGACGGCGTTGCCGATGAGGTTCTCGAGCAGCGACGTGAGCAGCGTCAAGTCCCCCTGGACGGTCGGCAGCGCGCTCAGCCGGTCGACCCGGGCGCTCGACGCGGCGATCGGATCGGCCAGCGTTGCTAGTGCGGCGTCTAGTGCCGCGTCCAGGTCCACCGGCGCGAACTCGGCGGTGCTGCGCCCGACCCGGGACAGGGCCAGCAGGTCGGTGATGAGCACCTGCATGCGCTTGGCGCCGTCGACCGCGAAGTCGATGTACTGCCGGGCGCGATCGTCCAGCTGCGGCCCGTACTGCCGCTCGAGCAGCTGGCAGAAGTTCGCCACCTTGCGCAGCGGTTCGGACAGATCGTGCGAGGCCACGTAGGCGAACTGCTGGAGATCGTCGTTGGAGCGGGCGAGCTCCTCGCCGCGCACGCGCAGCTCCTCCTGGATCTGCTCGGCCCGGGCGAGCTGCCCGGCGATCTGCAGGCGCATCGCCTCGACGTCGCGGCCCAGATCGGTCAGCTCAACCGGTCCGTCCGGCGTGATCTGCCGGTAGGTCGCACCCCCGGCGACCAGCCGAGTCTGGGCGCCGAGCCGGTCCACCGGCGCGAGCACCCAGCGGTGCAGGCCGCGCCACAAGCCGACGCCGACCGCGGCCAGCACCGCCACCGTGAGCGAGATCGCGATGAGGAAGATGACGCCGGCCGTCGCGCGATTGCTACGCGCGGTGGCGGCGCGGTGCTGGACGATCTGGACGAGCGCCACCGCCCGCGCCCGCAGCGCGTCGAAGAGCTGCTTCGCGGTGGTACCGGCAACGAGCCGTTGCGCCGCCGGGTCGCCGGACCGCAGCCCGGACACGGTCGGATCGGCGATGTCGGTGTGCCAGCGGTTCTTCGCCGTCTCGAACGCCGTCAGCCGGAGCCGGACCGCGGAGTCGCCGCCCGTCAGCGAGCGCAGCCGTCGAGTGTCGCCGGCCTCGGCGGCGCGGAACTCGTCGTACGGCTGCAGGAATTGTTCGTTGTGGGTCAGTGCGTAGCCGCGCAGCCCGGTTTCCTGGTCGACCAGGTCGGTGAGCAGGCGTTGGGTGGCGGTCACCGCGGGCTCCCAGCGGTACACCGCGGCGTTGCCGGCCAGCACGAAGGCGGTCGTCGACACGACGACGGCGGCGACCAGCACGGTCAGCACCGCGCCGAGGACGGCGAAGGACCGGCCGATCTGGCGGCGCAGGGTCCAGGGCCGCTCGGACGGCTCGGCGCTCACGGACCCTCGACGTCGAGTACGACCACGGCGGTGTCGTCGATCGATTCGCGCGGGGCCGCCGCCACCAGGGCCGGGATCCAGGCCGACGCCGGGCCATCCGTCCGCATGCAGCTGGTCACCGCCGCAACCAGCTCGGCGATGCCCAGACTGTTCGACCCGCCATCGACCGAGTACGCGTCGAGCAAACCGTCCGAGTACAACAGCACCGACGCGCCCGGCGCGATCGGCAGCCGGTTGCCGACCCAGGGGCCGCCCAGTCCGGGTGGCAGGCGCAGCCCGAGCGGCGGCCCGACCGTCAGGTCGGGGTAGTACGGGGCGCCGTCCACGCACACGATCGGGGCGGGATGGCCGGCCACCCGAATCGTGGCCGCGGTCGCGTCGATCGTCAGATCGATCGCCGTGACGAAGCGGCGACGCTCGTCCTGCTCGGCCTCGAGCAGGCGGGCCAGTGTCGGCAGGATCTGGTCGTCCGGCAGCCCGGCGAGCACCAGCGTGCGCCAGGCCACCCGCAGGTGCACGCCGAGGGCTGCTTCGTCGGGCCCGTGCCCCATCACGTCGCCGATCACGGCTCGAACGCGGCCGTCGAGCGTCTCGACCACGTCGAAGAAGTCCCCACCCAGGACGGCGTCGTCGCGGCCGGGGCGGTAGTAGGTGGCGCAGGTGACGGCCGAGGTGCGCAGCAACGGCGTCGGCAGCAGCCCGCGCTCGAGCCGGGCCTGCTCGGCGGCACTGATCCGCACCTCCCGCAGTTGCCGCTGGGCTCGCTCGGCCCGCTTGCGTTCGACGGCGTAGCGGATCGACCGCTCCAGCAGGTCCCCGGTGATCGCGTCCTTAACGAGGTAGTCCTGCGCACCGGCGGCGAGGGCGTCGACCCCGTCGCGCTCCTGGCGCCCGGTCAGCACGATCACCGCGGTGTCGGGTGCGGCATCGACCATCTTGAGCACGCCGGTGTAGCCGTCGGCATCGGGCAGGCCGAGGTCCAGCAGGATGCAGGCCGGACGCGCGGCGAGCGCCGCGGTGGCGTCGGCCAGGCTGCGGGCCCAGGTGATCGCGCGGTCGTCGATGCCGGCCTCGCTCAGACAGGCCTGGACGAACACCGCGTCGCCGTGATCGTCCTCGACCAGCAGGATCGGCAGACCCGTGATGGCCCGGGAGCCGCCCGGCTCGACCACGGTCACCCGTCCTCCTCGAGCAGCGGCGCGTGGACTCGACGCCGGGCGCCCCGACTGTACTCAACCATCACGCTCGGAGCGGGAGGCGAGGCTTGCCGGTCAGCCGCAGTCGGCGGCTTCGTCGTCGGCGAGGTCGCACTGCTCGATGACCTCGGCGCAGGTGCGGTCGAGCCGCTCGACAACCGCTCGCGCGATCGCGTCCAGAGCCTGGACCTGCTCGGCGTCGATGACGTCGAACAGATAGGTGCGCACGGTGTCGACGTGTCCGGGGGCCGCGGTCTCGACCGTCTTGCGGCCGAGATCGGTGAGGACGACGTTGGCGCCGCGGCGGTCCTCGCTGCAGTTGGATCGGCTGATCAGGCCGCGCTGCTGCATCCGGGTGAGCTGATGCGACAGGCGACTCTTCTCCCAGTCAAGCGCGCGGGCGAGTTCGAGCACCCGCATGCGGGCGTCGACGTGCTCGCTCAGCTGCACCAGGACGGAGAAGTCGGAGATCGACAGGCCGAACTGGCTCTGCATCTGGCGGTTCAGGCTGGCGGTGAGCTTCGCGTTCATCTCCAGATAGGCCCGCCAGGCCGACTGCTCGCGCGGCTCCAGCCAGCGCGGCTCGTCGCCAGTGACCTGTTCCATACGGTCATCATACGCTAGTGGTTGACACATCATCCAATCGTGGTATTGTCCTAGTTGACGCATCAACCAAGAGACGTCACACGAGGAGAAGAACATGACCGCCACCATCACCACCTTCCGTCCCCTCACCGGGACGTACACCATCGACGCCGCGCACAGCCGGGTCGGCTTTGTCGCCCGCCACGCGATGGTCACCAAGGTCCGCGGCGCCTTCAACGAGTTCGAGGGCAAGGCCGTCATCGACGGTGATGACCCGTCGAAGTCGTCAGTGTCCGTGACCGTTCAGGTCGCCAGCGTCGACACCCGCAACAACCAGCGCGACGGCCACCTGCGCACCAACGACTTCCTGGACGCGGACAAGTTCCCGACCATCACCTTTGCCTCGACCGCCATCACGCACGTCGAGGGCAACGACTTCGAGGTGACGGGCGAGCTGACCATCAAGGACGTCACCAAGACCGTCACGCTCCCGCTCGAGTTCCAGGGCGCGGCCACCGACCCGTTCGGCAACGAGCGGATCGGCTTCGAGGGCAGCACCCAGATCCTGCGCAGCGAGTACGGCGTGACCTACAACGCCGCGCTCGAGACCGGCGGCGTGCTGGTCAGCGACAAGATCACCCTCGAGTTCGAGATCTCCGCCATCAAGAACTGACCCGCCTCCCCCGCCCAGATTCTGTTGACTGGCGCGTAATCCGTTGACTGGTGCGTTATTTCGCGCCACTCAACGGATATCGCGCCAGTCAACGGGCAGTTAAGGGGCGCGTGCAGTTCAGGGCGCAACCGCCGCCCAGTCGGCGAAACCGCTGGGATCGTGGCGGCCGAAGGACGCGTGCTCGAACAGCCCCCAGCCGACCACACCGTCGCAGGTCGCCCGGGCCACGTGGTCGATCACCGAGTACGGCGCCCGGCCGGCCACCGCCGGATCCCTGAGGTCGTACACCGCGCCCTCGGCGAAGCCCTCGCCCCGCCATCGCCCGTGGCCCCAGTCGGGGTCGCCGCTGTAGCCGGCCCCGACGTTGAGCGCCACCGAGGTCAGCGTCTCGACCTCGATCACCACGGCGGCCCCGTCCTGCGCCGTGCAGCGCAGCGTCGCACCCACCGGATGCCGGCTGCCGGGCCGGTAGGAGATCGACACCGCCGGCCAGCCCAGCTGCTCGACCCGGCCGTCGGCCCACACCCGCACGGCATCGTTGAGCGTGCGGAAGCCGTCCGGCCGCTCCTGGACAATGAGCACGACGGCGAAGTCGTCGAAGCGCAGCGGCACGTAGAGCCACCAGAACCCGGCCATCGGCTCGGCCGGCGGCCGCCCACCCGGCTCGGATTCACCGACCGGACGGATGCCCCACGACCGGTCCCGCGAACCCACCCAGTCGGCCACCGCGTGCGTCGTGCCGTCGACCCGCAGCTCGCCCTGCCAGGTGCCGACCTGGGCGAAGCGGGTGGTGTCGATGATTGCGCGGGCCCCGAAACGCATCAGGTGCTGCGCCTCCTGGACTGCGTCGAACGAACCCGTCCAGGTCAGATCGAAGCCCAGGCCGTGCTCGTCGCCGTCGCACACCAGCCGCAGCCGGCGCAGCGGCTCGAGCACCTCGATCCGGTACGGCCCGACCTGTTGATTCATCCGGTCGTCGCCGAGCGCGTCGGAGAAGCGGACGGCCCACTGCCGGTCGCCCTTGCGCACCGTCGCGTACGCGTCGATGACGCCGAGGTTCGGATAGACGCCGAGGCCGGTCACGAGGAACAGCTCATCGGTGCACGGGTGGGCGTTGAAGTAGCAGCGGTCGTAGAAGTTGCGGTCGGTGCTGGCCACGTGCGCCAGCGACAGCGGCGCCTGATGGATCGGGTACTCGTCCAGGGGAACCGGCGTCATGAGAAGTACGTCCCGGCCAGCATCCGGCGCAGCGGCTCGGCGTTGTAGAGCAGCTCGTCCGGATCGGCCGGCATCTCGCGCTCGCCGAATCGCACCGAGCGCGCGCCGGTGCGCAGGTACACGATCGCCCACTGCAGCGCCGAGTACGTCTCGTAGAAGTCGAGGTCGCGCAGCTCGTGCCCGGACGCCGCGGCGTACCGCGCCACCACGTCGTCGCGGCGCAGGAAGTCGGGCATGCCGGGCAGGCTCATCAGGGTGGCGAGATCCTCGAAGCCGCGGTGGGCGTAGACGAGCCAGGCGACGTCGAGCTCGCGCGGACCGACCCCGGCCATCTCCCAGTCGAGCACCGCCGCCGGCGCGAAGTCCTGATAAAGGACGTTGCCGATCCGCGAGTCACCCCAGCTGACGACCGCCTCGCCCTCGGTGGCCGGCCAGTTCGCGTCCAGCCAATCGAAGCCGGCGTCGATAAGCGGCGAGCGGGCCGCGTCGGCGGCGACGAACTCGTACCAGGCGCGGGTGTGCGCGACGTGCCGCCGCAGCGGCGTGTCCCCGTCCGTCGCGAAGTCGAGCCCGTCCGGCACCGGCATCTCGTGCAGCCGGACGAGCAGGTCGACGGTCGCATCCTGCAACGCGCGTTGCTGCTCGGCCGCGGCCGAGAACAGCCAGCTGTCGCCGAAGTTGTACGGCATGAGATCCGGGGGCACCTGACCGTCGACCCGGGCCATCACGAAGAACGGCGTGCCCAGCGGTTCGGGCGACGGCTCGTTCCAGAACACAGCTGGCACCGGGACGTCGGTGTGCTCGCCCACGGCGCGGATCAGCTCGTACTGCCGGGTCAGGTCGTACTCCGGAAAGACCGGAACGTCGGCGGCATCGGGCGCGACCCGCGCGACGAGCCGCTCGGCTCGCGGCCCGGAATCGTCGGTCCAGCGGGCGTCGAACAGCAACGTGTCGCTGGACATCCCGTTGGCCGACGTGCCCTGCAGATCGGTGATCGCAGCGTCGGGATGCCGGGTCCGCAGCCAGTCCTGCAGACGCGCCCGGAGGATGTCCGGCGCCCGGCTCGAACGCTGCATCTCGGTGGGTGGAGGCTCGGACATGGAGCTATTATTGAATCGATTCAGAAATTGTCAACGAGGGGACGTCGATTGGACGCCGCCAAGCGCCGCGGCCGGCCGCCGCGCATCAGCCGCGAGCAGATCGTCGAAGCCGCCCGCGCGGTCGGCGACGGCCTGCGCATGACCGACGTCGCGCGCGCCCTCGACGTCGCACCGACCGCGCTCTATCACCACGTCCGCGACCGCGACGAGCTGCTGGAACTCGTCGCGGCGCGCGTGCTGGAAGAGACGGCGTTCGACGATTGGGCGCCGCCGGCCGACGCCCCGTGGACCGACTTCGTCCGGGCCTACGGTCTCGCGTTCCGCCAGGCGATGCTGGCCAACGCCGGGGCGCTGCGCTACGTCCGGCTCACCACCGCGACGACCGCGGGCCGGCTCGACCAGATCAACCGGCTCGTAGCCGCACTGCGGGCCGCCGGCTTCGACCTGAGCGACGTCGCGCACGCGGTGCAACATGTGAACCTGCTGGTGTGCGGCGAGGCCTGGGAGCGCGCGCTGGCCGACCCGGCCGGAACCTTGCCACAACTCGCCGAGTTCGACCGCGCTGTGGCGGCCCGCGCCGACGAGCTGCCCGCGCTCGCTGCCCTAGCCGGGCCGGAGGGCCGACCCGACGCCGACAGCCAGTTCGCCTTCGCGCTCGACTGCCTGATCGCCGGGCTGGCCTCGCGCCTCGCGCCGTGAGCGCGCCCGTCGTCAGTCGATGTCGCCCTGCTGGACACTGACGTAGAGCGCATCACCCTGCCAGTTGAACTCGACGCCGCCCCCGGACTTGCCGGGCGGCAGCACGGTGACGTCGCCGGAGGCCGGGCCGGCGAAGCCGGACCACGCCGGCGCGGTCACGTCGGTGATCTGGCCGGTCTGCCCGTCGACCGGCCGGTAGCGGGCCGCGGCCAGGGCGGCTCGGATCCGGTCGGACGAGTCGTCGGCGGGTTCGAGCCGGTACTGCCGCTCGGCGTAGGCCGCGAGGTCGCCGTGCGCCTCGTTGTCCTTCTGCCCGACGAGGTGCGCGCCCGCGGGCAGGGGCGCCGCATCGAGGATCGCGTTGAGCTGCGCGAGCTCACCTTTCGAGTGCGACGAACTCACGTTCACGACCACGATCACTCCAATGATTGCGACGAACAGCGCGGCGACGACGCCGACCGCGGTGCTTCCGATCGCGGGGTTGTGCCGTTAACCGGTCCGTCCACGTCAACTCATACCGCAGCCGAACCAGTGCGCCATAACCTCCAGCCACCGTCGGCCACCTTGTGCCCCGGCCGCAAGGGGGTCATATTGCGATGGTCGTTGCCCGTGAGACTGTCGCCGGACCAAGCGCCAGGAGCCGCACATGACCGAGGACGTCAGCTGGCTCGGCTCGATGCCGGAGATCTACAACCGCTGCCTCGGGCCGGCCGTGTTCGAACCGTACGCGCGGTACGTTGCCGACCGCGCCGCTGCTATGGCCCCCGCGCGCGTGCTCGAACTCGCCGCAGGGACCGGACTCGTCACCGCCGAACTCGTCCGCGCGCTGCCGCGCGCGGACATCACCGCAACCGATCTGAACAACGCGATGGTGGACTGGGGTGCCGCACACGTGCCCGGAGCGAGGTGGCAACAGGCCAACGCACAGGAGCTCGACTTCGCGGACGGCGCGTTCGATCTTGTGGTGTGCCAATTCGGCGTCATGTTCTTCCCGGACAAGCGCGCCGCTTACGGTGAGGCCGCGCGGGTCATGGCACCGGGCGGTTCGCTGCTCTATCTGACGTGGGACGCGATCGAGTTGTGCGACATCGAGTCGGCCGTCGTCGCAAGTGTGCACGCGATGTTTCCTGACGACCCGCCGACGTTCCTCGAACGCATCCCGCACGGTTATCACGACCCTGACGCGCTGCGCGCCGATGTGGAAGCAGGTGGGCTCGTCGACGTACACGTCGAACCGGTCGCACTGCGCGGTACCGCCGAATCAGCGGGCCGGCTCGGCGAGGGCTACGGCCTCGGCTCGCCGCTGCGCTTCGAACTCGACAAGCGCGGCGATCTTGACGAACTCGTCGCGCGGCTGAGCGATCAACTGCTGACACGACTGGGCGACGGCCCGATCACCGGCGGGCTGTCGGCCCAGGTCATCACCGCGCGCAAGCCGGGACACTGATGGCGCACCGGAGATCTGGTGTGCGGCTCAGACGTCGGTCGAACGTCACCAGGGGTGCGTTCGCCAGTTCGGCGACGGCGACGTAGCGCGATCGAAGCCGGTCATCTTCGAGACGGCGCCGATGCGCGGCAGCTCGCCTTCGAGCTGGAGGCGGCGCGGCTGTCGGCGAACTGGTACGTCCACCTGTATTCCGACCCCAGCTACTCCGAGCGGGCCCGCCGCGCCATCCGCGCCCGGCTCGCCGGCGAGGCGGCAGCCTCGGGCCGCCGCTTGATGCCGCCGGAAAGGGGACCTGACGACGCGATCCGCTCTCCCGCGATCGGCACCGATTTGGTTGCACCGCAACCCGGAACCGTTCAGCGCGGCTGTGGGAAGAGCGTCGTCTCGACCGCGCCGCCGGTCCACGCCGGGTACAGGCGCACCAGCCGATCGGTGCGAAGAAAATCGTCGCGCAGTTCGGCTGGCATGCCGTCGTAGGGCGAGGTCTGGCTGGCGTGCCGGGCGATCGCCAGCTCGCGCAACGGCTTCAGGTCGGCGACGTCGATAACGGTGCTGATCTGCTCGTCCGGTCGGCCCAGACCTTGCCGGTCGAGCTCGAGGTGCGCACTGTCCGGGCGCACCTGCTCCAACTCGGCGAACCAGCGGGCCAGCAGTACTCGCGGCAGGGCCCAGGCGTACACCGGTATTTCCGCGTTGCGGCCCGCCGCCAGCGCAGCGCGGCCGATGGCGACGTGATCTCGGTGCCCGTCGCCCGCGTCCGGGTCAAGGGTGAGCACGAGATCGGGCCGCACGTCCGCGACGACGCGGTCGAGCTCGGCGGTCACGTGCTCGTGCGACGCGGCGGCCAGCGTGCCAGGAGCCGGCTCGCCGGTCATCCCCGAGTCCAGGAAGTCGAGCAGGACGAATCGGCGGGCGCCCAACAGCGCCCCCGCGTCGCGAAGCTCGGCCTCTCGCACCGCCCCGAGATCACCCTCGATCCCGTCCGCCTCGCCGGCCTCGCCGCGCGTCGCGCAGCAGACCGTCACGTCCACGCCCTGCCTGGCCGCGAGGGCGATCACCGAGCCGGTGCCGAAGGTCTCGTCGTCCGGATGGGCGACGGCGACGAGGAGTCGGTTCACGACCGCCCCGCCGGCGTGCGGCCGATGGCGACGAAGAAGGGCAGGAAGTGCAGCGGCCGGGTGGCCGCGGCGTCCGAGCGGTCGGCGGCCGCGTCCCAGCGCTCGAAGTGCGCAGCGGTGACGGCCCCCTCGGCGACCATCGCCTCGCGGGCCGCGAAGGCGGGCATCCGCACGCCCGACGGGAACTCGACGATGCTGTAGTGGCCGGTGAAGCTGACCAGTTCCAGGCCGGCGGTCTGCAGGAGCGGCCCGAGCCGCAGGCCGATCCGTGGATCGTTGCCGCGCGCGGCGTGGAAGCGCACGTAAGCGTCGTTCAAGTCCTCCAGCCCGGGATCCTCGCCCAGGGTGCGCGAGCCGGTGAGGTCGACGTCGACGAGGTACACCCGCCCGCCGGCCCGCGGCAGCGTGGCGAGGTGGTCGACGATCGCCTGCTCGCGCCCACCGTTGTGCGCCAGCACGTGCCGCATCATCACGATGTCGACCGACCCGGGCTCGACGCCGGTGGCGGCGGCGTCGCCGGCGCGCACCTCGACATTCGTGACGCCGCTCTGCGCCACCAGTGCGTGGGCCGTGGCGAGCGCCGCCTCGTCGCGCTCGATCGCGATGACCCGGCCCGCCGGGCCGACCCGCGCCGCGAGCTCGACGCTCATGGCCGCTGGGCCGCACCCGACGTCGGCGACCACCGCTCCGGGCACGATCCCGGCCAGGTCGAGCTCGGCCGCCTCCAGGACCAGCGCGCGCTCGGCCATCCACCGGTACCGCCCGACCTCGTCGTCGCTGATGGCCAGCGTGTAGTCGGTCATGGCGGCGTCTCCTTGTCACTTGATACTGCATTCTGCAGCATGACGCTACTGCAGGGTGCAGTATTGTCAAGAGATGACGGACATCAAGGCGACCCTGACGTCCTACGGGGTGCTCGGCCTGCTGGCCCTGAAGCCTTGGACGACTTATGAGCTGGCCCGGCAGTCCGAGCGCAGCCTGCGCTGGTTCTTCCCGCGGGCCGAACGAGCGGTGTATCTCGAGGCGAAGCGACTGGTCGCGTTGGGGTGGGCGGAGAGCACGAAGACGGCGACCGGCCGGCGGACGAGCACCGTCTACACGATCACCCGCAGCGGGCGCAGGGCGCTGCGGGCATGGCTGGCCGCGCCCAGCGCGCCGCCGCAGCTGGAGTCCGAAGGAGCGATCAAGATCTTCTTCGGCGACCAGGCCGGCACCGAGCATCTGCGCGCCACGGTCGAGCTCCTCGCCCAGCAGGCCGACGACGCGCTCGACCGGCTGGCGGCCCTGGCAGCAGGCGTATTGCAATTCCCCGAACGGATGCGCACGAACGTGCTGTCCCTGCGCCTGGTTAGCGAAGTACACCAAGCCCTCGCCGACTGGGCCGACTGGGCCGCCGAAGCGGTCGACGTCCTCGACACCGGCGACGAGACGGCCATCGATCGGCAGACCCGCGAGACGCTGGCCCTCATTGCCGGCCGGCCCGCGCGGGCCGGGACCCCATCCGATCGCTGACCGGCCGCCTTCGTGACCGCGCTCGGCCTCAGCGGAGCCGATCAGCTGCGGACGTCGAACTGTGGCCGGCCGCACCGTGCCGGTCAGAAGGTGACCGGGATCGCCAGCAGCCCGGTGCCGTGCTCGCGGCCGGAGAGGAAACGGCAGAACTGCACCGCGTCCAGTTCCAGTTCGGTGCCACCGGAACCGTTGCGGAACCGCCCCCCGGCAGCTCCGGTCAGGTGGAGCTCGAACGGCTGCCCGTGCCGGGGCGCCCAGTCCCGGACGACGTCAGCGATCAGGCGGCCGTCGTGGTCGGCCGACAGGATCGGGGCGCGTCCGGTCGCGCGGCAGATGTCGATGCGGTGCAGCCACGGGTCACGGGTGTGGATGACGTCGAACAGGTACCCGATGGTCCATCCCTGTTCTCCCGGAAGCTGCGGGTCGTACGGCATCGCGCGGCGTTGGGCATCGAGTGCCCGCCGCGCCGCAAGCCCGCGCGGTGCGGCCTCGTGCAGCGCGCTGGTCAGGGCGGGAATCGTCGAATGCTCGTGTTCGCGGACCTGAAGCGCGGTCATCTCGTCGATACGCAGCCGGCCGCTGCGCGCCGCATGTTCGGCCGCAGTCGAAACCTGGCGCCTGAGCTCGGTCGGGTCGGCCTGCAGCTCGAGCATCCCGAGCAGGTGACCGAGGGTGTCCTTGACGGTCCACCCGACGCATTCGGTGTCGCTCGCCCAGTCCTGGTCGCTCAGCGTGTCGACGACAGCGAGCAATCGGTCGTATTCGGCCTCAGCGAGCGCCATCGCCTCCTCGTGATCAAGTGGACTAATGGCATCGACCGGGATCGAATCGCTCATGTCGTCCTCCCCGCCTTTCCCCGATAGGTCGCCAGGAACATGTCGGTGGTCTCGTCGATCAGCCGCACCCAACGCTGGCCGCCAGGCTCATTCGCGTTCTGCTGCGCCGCGAGCCCGCTGCCCAGCGCCGTGAACACATCGAAGGCGCGCTGCGAACTGATGCCGCAGCTGCGCACGACCCCCCGCGCCAAGGCCAGCGAATCGGTCGAGAGCTGGTAGGACTCGGCGCTGGGTTCGAAACCCGGAATCGGACGTTGAAACAGCAGCTGGTGACGAACCGGGTCCTCGACACAGAACCGGACGAAGACCCGGGCCAACTCACGCAACCGCTCGTCCGGGTCCGCGATCGCGTCCAAGCTGGCGGTCCGAGCGGCCAGCTCGCGGGTCGCGTCGGCGAACATCGCATCGAACATGGCGTGCTTGGAGGGGAAGTAGCCGTACAGCGACTGCGCCCGCATCCCGACACGTGCCCCAAGGTCGCGCATCGCCAACGCGGCCAGCCCCACCTCCCGGCCAAGCTGCCAGGCGGCCGCGAGAATCTCGCTTCGCGTCGCCGCGGCGCGCTCGGATCGTCGATCTCGAGCCTCCGTTGCTGACATAGTCAGGAAGTATTGACTTAGTCAGGCAAAATGTCAAGGAGCTGGTCTGATGTGAAACCGAAGGCAGACGATGGGGGTTGACTCGGTGACCTGAACGCCTTGCGCGCCGCCTCGTCGCCGAGGTCGTCGACGACGGCGAGTTCCTCGCCGACGTGTTCGAGTGGCTCGGTCTCCTGTTGGTAGTCCTGCTCGAGCAGGCCGGCCGTGGCGACCTTCGCGCCGGCCACGACCAAGCCGACGAGCCTGTGCCTCATCTCCCCAACGGTCCCGAACTCCACGGTCCGGCGACCATCGATCCTGGCCCACACGTTCGTCGCACCCACCCGCGGCTCGTTCGGCGAGATTGCCACCCCATCATCGGCGCGACGCTCGCTAGAACCGCGAATCCGGCGAAACCTGGCGGTGGCGGTGGGATTCGAACCCACGGTGGTGTTACCCACACACGCTTTCGAGGCGTGCTCCTTTGGCCGCTCGGACACGCCACCGTCGGAAAGGTTACAGGACCGGCCGATCGCGCCGATCGGCGAAGAACTCGTTCAGCAGCGCCGCGCACTCGTCGGCCCGGACGCCACCGATCACCTCCGCACGGTGATTGAGCCGGCGATCGCGCAGGACGTCCCACACCGATCCGGCCGCGCCGGCCTTGGGGTCCCACGCGCCGAACACCACCCGCGGGACGCGGGCCAGCACGATCGCGCCCGCACACATGGTGCAGGGCTCGAGCGTGACGGCCAGGGTGCAGCCGAGCAGCTGCCAGCTGCCGAGCGCCGACCCAGCTCGGCGCAGAGCGAGCACCTCGGCGTGGCCCGTGGGGTCGTGCGCCGCCTCGCGCTCGTTGTGCGCGGTGGCGATCACCGCACCGGTGCCGTCCAGCACGACGGCCCCGATCGGAACATCCCCCGCGGCCGCCGCACGGCGCGCGGCGTCGAGCGCCAGCCCGATCACGTCGTGATCGGGGTTGCTCACCCGCGCAGGTCTTCGAAGGCCTCGCCGCAGCCGGCCTTCTCGCACACCGCCACCAGCAGGTCGACCGGCAGCGTGCCCGGGTGCGCGCACATCGCGAGCAGGTCGGCGGCCGACGTACCGAGATCCTCGACCAGGTCGGCATCACCGAACGGCGCGCTGTCATGCGCCGGCGGGGCGTCCTCGTCGTCGGCCAACTCGTCGCCGCCGATCTCGACGAGGTCCTCAGCAACGATCGCTGCCATCGGGTAGGCGTCGGCCGCGTGCCCGTCGGACAGGAACGCGCGTGGTTCGTCGGCGTCGTCGTCGACCCGGACGATGGCGGCGTACTCGTCGTCCTGCTCGATCACGAGCAGCCGGGCTGATCCGGGTCGATCCCGCAACAGGTCACCAAGGTCGGACAGCGATTCACAGTCGTCCAGTTCGGCTTCTTCGGCGCGCCACTGATCGCCGGCTCGGGTGAGCACTGCGGCGAAGTACGACATCAGGGCCTCGCCCACGCCGTGTCAGTCGCCTGGGCGTACTGCTCGGCGATCCCGAGACGGTCGACGATCGTCTCGAGCATCTCGTCGGGCAGCGCGTCCAGGTCGTCGAGGATGTCCTCCATCTCCTCCTCCGAGAGTTCGAGATCAGTGAACAGTTCCAGATCACCGACCGGCCAGACTTCGTCCAGCTCGTCATCGGCCGGCGGATCCTCTCCCAGCCGGGTCATCGCCTGCTCGGCCAGCGGGAACTCGACCGCCGCGGTGAGATCGGACAGCAGCAATGAGATGCGCCGGCCGTCCTGCCGCGCGATCACGAAGAATTCGTCCTCGACACACGCGATCACGAAGGGACCACCCTCGGGCGGCTGTGAGCGCAGCGCCGCGAGCAGGACGCTCAGATCGGACAGCACGCCGGGGGGCAATGGCTCGATGCGCCAGCGTGGGCCGTCACGGAACGCCGTGACCGCGAAGCCCTGCTCTGCCACGTGCCCACCACCTCTCGTCGAGGAAGGTCCGTGCAACGGACTCCGATCCTGGCACGGAGACACCAGCCGCCGAAAGTCGGCAACACGGTGCCGCTACCTTCAGACCGTGGGCGATTCAGCGAGGACCCAGCCGTGACGGCCGGATTTTCCCGGGTCGCGGTGCTCGGCCTGGGCCTGATCGGCGGCTCGTTGCTCCACGCGGTCCGGCAGACCGGCATCGACGTCGTGGGCTTCGACATCGATCCCGCGACCGCGGCCGCGGCCAGCGCGTCGGGTTTTCCAGTGGCCCCGACCGACGCCGCCGCCGTGCACGGCGCCGACCTCGTGGTGCTCGCTATGCCGCTGCCCGAGGTGGCCAACGCGCTGCGCTCGCTGGCCCCGCATCTCGCGCCGGGAGTTCTGATCACCGATGTCGGCACCCTCAAGGCGCCTGTGCTCGCCGCGGTGCGCGAGATCGTGCCGTCAGTCGAGTTCGTCGGGGGCCACCCACTCGCCGGCGTCGAAGAGACCGGCTGGAACGCCGCGGATCCGCTGCTGTTCCGCGATGCGCCGTGGGCGCTGACGGTCGAGGACGACACGTCCCTCGAGGCGTGGCTCCGGCTCGCCGAGCTCGTCTGCGATCTCGGCGCCAAGCCGGTGCCGACTACGGCCGACGAGCAGGACGCGGCGATCGCCCGGGTGATCGGGCTGCCGCACGTGCTGGCCGAGGCGCTCGCCCTGACCGGTCTGGCCGGTGGACCGCTCGGACTCTCGCTCGCGGCCGGGTCGTACATGTCCGGGTCACGCGTCGCACGCACTCGGCCGGAGTTGGTGGCGACGTGGTGCGACGGCAACGCCGCCCTGGTCGACGCACTGGACGACGCGATTGCGCATCTCGCGTCCGCGCGGGCCGCGCTGGCCGCCGACGAGACGGTCTTCCCGCTCGCGCAGGCCGGCTATGCCGCGCGGATCAATTGGGAGCACCGGCGCTTCGAACCAGTCGAACTCGCCGCCGCTGCCGACGTGCTGCGCGCGCACGGCCGCACCGGCGGCTGGGTCACGGCCGTTCTGCGCGACGACGACGCCATCCGCCTCTTGGGCATGCGTCCCACCTGATCCGTCCGCCCCCGTTCTTTCCGTTGACTGGCGCGTTATGGGTTGACTGGCGCGATATTTCGCGCCAGTCAGCACATATCGCACCAGTCACCGTGGGGCCGGAAACGCTCATCGCGTTGCGCGATACTCATCCCATGGTTTGGTACATCCTGGGGTTGCTGCTCGTCGGCCTGTTGGCCGGCGCGATCGCGCGCTTGTTCGTTAGCAGCCCAGAACGCCTCGGCTGCCTCGGTACCGCGCTGCTCGGCATCGTCGGCTCCTACGCCGGCGGCTCGCTCGCGGCCGTGCTGTTCCACGACAAGTTCGATCTGCGCAAGTCGTCGAACTTCATCGGCGCGATCATCGGCAGCATCGTCGTGCTGGCCGCGTGGCGCGCGGTCGAGGGCCCCCGGGCCCGGACGCGGCGGCGCTGACCCCGCTCAGAGCGTGCAGGTCTTGTCGCCGGCGTTGAGGTTGGGCTTCGGCTTGACCCCGGTGGACGTCGACGGATGGGCGGACGGTCGCTTCGACGTCGACGATCCGTCCTCGATGATCGACCGGTAGAGCGCCGCGCCCTTCTTGGCGTCGAGCAGCACCTTGCCGCTGTACGTGGTGCCCGGTGGCGAGTAGTCACGGTTGGCGATCGGCGCGGTGTAGAACACGACCCGCTTCGGGTTGAGCCCGTGCAGCGAGCCGGCCAGCGTCCGCAGATCGCCGAAGGTGGTCGCCCGGTCCACGGTGATCGACCGGGTTGCGGCGTCGAGGAAGTCAGTGAGCTTCACCGGATTGCTCAGCAGCGTGCCGCTCATGGCCTGGCGCAGGACGACGCCGAGGAACTGCTGCTGGCGCTTGATCCGGCCCAGGTCCGAGCCGTCACCGAGCGTTTCCCTGGCTCGCACGTAGTGCAGCGCCTCCGAGCCGTTGAGCGGGTTGTTGCCCGCATGCAGCTTCAGGTGGCTGTTCGGGTCGTCGACGGCCTTCGGGCTGCAGATGGTGACTGTGCCCAGCGCGTTCACGACACTGCGGAAGCCGACGAAGTCGATCTGGACGTAGTGCGTGACCGCGATGCCGGTGAGCTTCTGCACCGTCGCGACCGTGCACTTCGCGCCGCCGATCGAGAAGGCCGAGTTGAACATCTCGGAGTGGGCTGCGACGGTACTGCCGTCGGCCGCCTTGCACCGCGGGATCTCGACCCACGCGTCGCGCGGGATGCTGATCACGCTGGCCCGGCGATGGTCGGCCGACAGGTGCACCAGGATCGTGGTGTCCGAGCGTTGCCCCGGCTCGTTGCCGAAGCCCGAGTCGGCGCCCTGGCGGGTGTCCGAGCCGATGATGAGGAAGTTCGCGGCGTGCAGCTGCTTGGCCGGTTCCTTGATGTTCGGATCCTTGGTCTGCAACGCCTCGATGCGAGTGATCTGGCCGTTGTACTTCTCGTACGCGTAGGCGACCACGCCGGCCGAGACCAGCCCGAGCAGCACCGTGAACGACAGCGCCGACAGCAGCGCGCGGCGCAGCACCGGCCGAGGCCGGCGGCGTCGGGCGGCCCGGGTCGGGCGCGGCACGGACGACACGGAACTCCTCGGGTAGAAGGCGGTTGGATAGAGGACGCGTGGGGGCGCTTCAGTGCCGCATACCCGGTCCTTCCGTTACCTTTTCGTTACCATAGGCGGCTGGGCCGGTGGGTGCGCAATCGCTGTCAGGTGCCTGCCAGGCCCGAGCTCGGGCGGCGGGACCACTGTGGAAGCCCGATGGCCGGTCCCCTATGCTGGATACGTCTTCCAGCGGGGCTAGCATGATGCGGTTCGCCGCCCTCATCGTCTAGAGGCCCAGGACGCCGCCCTTTCAAGGCGGTAGCACGGGTTCGAATCCCGTTGGGGGCACAGAGGTACCCCGGGGAACCGGGTTCAGGCCCAGTAGCGCAGTTGGTTAGCGTGCCGCCCTGTCACGGCGGAGGTCGCGGGTTCAAGTCCCGTCTGGGTCGCCATCATGAGTCCCGCCGCGCCGCGCCTGATCGTTGTTGGGCACGGCACCGCCTCCGCTGCGGGCGCCGCCACCACTGCCGCTCTCGTCGCCGCGATCGCGCAGGCCCGGCCGCCAGATCGACGTCGAGCTCTGCTTCCTCGATGTCGTGACGCCCCGCCTGCCCGATGCACTGGCTGGACTGGACGGGGCGTCGGCGATCGTCGTGCCGTTGCTGCTATCGACCGGGTATCACGTGCAGACCGACATCCCGGCCGCCGTCGCCGACCACCCCCAGGTAAGGGTGGCGCGACACCTCGGCCCCGATCAGCTCTTGATCGACGCGCTGGTCGACCGGCTCGCCGCCGTCCCACCGGGCGCCGCAACGGTGCTGGTCGGTGCCGGCTCGAGCCGGGCCGAAGCCGCGGGCGAACTGCGCCACCACGGCCGAGCTGCTCGGTGCCCGGCTGGGGCGCCCGATCCCGGTCCTCACGATGGGCGACGACCTGGCGGCCGCCTTCGCTGCCCTGCCGACACCGATTCAGGTGGCGACGTATCTGCTGGCCGAGGGGCAGTTCGTGACGATGCTGCAGCGCGCCGTGGCCGACCGCGGCGCGGTCGCGGCACCGCTCGGCGCGCACCGCGCGCTGGTCCGCCTGGTCTGGCTGCGCTACGACGACGCGCTGGGCTGAACCGCCGCTGCGGCGGCGCCGTTACCACGGGTGACATCAACGAGAGGTTCGCCCGATGAACACCAGACTCTGGATCACCGCGGCTGCCGCCGCCGCACTCACCGCCGGCTGCACCAGCAGCACCAGCAGCACGAACTCCAGCGCACCTCCGAGCCGGCCGGCCGGCGGCTCGTCGGTGCCGAGCGCGGCGGCGGTCTCGATCACGGCCAAGAGCGGGCACCTGGTCGGCGCGGACGGAAAAGCGCTGTACTTCAACAGCGTCGACACCACGAAGGTGATCAAGTGCGTCGGGGCGTGCGCCAGTATCTGGCCGCCGGTGCTCGGCGCCCCGACCTCGGGCGCGGGGCTGGCCAAGGGCAGCTTCAGCACCACGGCTCGACCCGACGGCAGCACCCAGGTCGCGTACCTCGGGCACCCGCTCTACGAGTTCAGCGGTGACACCGGGCCAGGCACGACGAACGGCAACGGCAGGCCCGACAGCGGCGGTACATGGACGGTGGCCAAGCCCGATCAGCCCAGCGCCCCGTCCTCGTCGCAGCTCACCGGACCGCCGCCGGCGAGCGGTGGCGGGTACGGCTACCCGTAAGCAGCGGCCCAAACGCTCGAGGGGGGTCCGGTAGACTTCGCCCGGTTCCCGGCCAGGTAGCTCAGTTGGTACGAGCGACCGCCTGAAAAGCGGTAGGTCGGCGGTTCGACCCCGCCCCTGGCCACCAACCGCAAGACCAACGCACGGCATCGCGTCACCCGCCCCGCGAAAGTTGTCCGCGCTAGACGTCGCCATAGCGGCTGCAAGCGCGGACAACTCGGATTGGGCGAGACGCCCGGCGGGGGCGACGTAAACGTAGATCGAGTCCGAATCGGCGGGCCGGATCGAAGCGCCGCGCCTCATGGGCCGCGGCCGGATCGTCGAGCGGCGCGAAGTTCGGGTGTTCGGCAACGCGGCGGCTGACCTCGGCCCAGCCCGGCAACGCCCAACCGTCGGCGTTCCACACGCCGAACACCGCCTCGCCGGCCCACCCGGCGAGCTTCGGTACCAGGACGGCGTGGATCCCGCTGTCGCGGAAAGCGATCATGTCCCGGCCGGACTCCCACGCCGTCACCGTCCAGAACACCCCGCCGCGCGGTTCGGCGCGCAACTTCCCGAAGACGAATCCCGCGCTTCGGCGCGCCTGCCGCCCGGCCGCCACCGAGCCGGCGAGGAACCGCGGCAGATCACGCTGGCGGCGGACTGTGAATCGCGTCGCCACGATGACCACCACGTCGAACACGCTCCGATCTTGACCGTCTGCTTCGGATGATTCAGACCGTACGATAGAGTTCGGAGCGTGTCAACAATCGCCCTGACGCCGACGTCCTATCTAGTGCTCGGCTGCCTGGCCACGGCCGGCCCGTCCACCCCGTACGACCTGAAGCAGGCCGTCAGTGTTGGGGTCGGTTACTTCTGGTCGTTCCCCCATTCGCAGCTGTACAGCGAGCCGGCCCGTCTCGCTGCCGCCGGCCTGGTGGCCGAGGACCGCGAGCACGACGGTCGCCGGCGCCGGACGTTCTCGATCACCGATTCCGGTCGCGTGGCGCTGCAGGCTTGGCTGGCCGACTCGACGTCGGAACTGCCCGACATCCGGGACGCCGGGCTGCTCAAACTGTTCTTCGGTGAGCACGCGAGCCGGGACCAGATCGCCGCGCTCGCCCGCACGCAGCGCGATGCGCACGCAGAGCGGTTGGCGCTCTACGAGACGCTGGCCGAGTTCCGCGCCCCGGGTCCGGCCGGAGCCACGATCGGGCTCGGCCTCGCCTGGGAGCGCGCCGCCACCGCGTTCTGGGCCGACATCGCCGAGCACCCACCGCAGCCCTGATCGGCTGCGCCGCGCGTCAGGACGCCGTGGTGTGCGCGTCGTACACCGCGCGGAACGCCCCGGCAATCTTGGGGTGCTTCTTCAGGACGGGCCGCAACGCCTCGTTCTCGATGCGCAAGCCCGTCACCTTGCTGGACGACGTCACCGTGGCGCGGCGCTGCCCGCCGCCGAGCAGGGCCATCTCGCCGACGAGGTCGCCCTCCTTGAGCTCGGCGATCTGCTCGCGCTGGTGGAACACGAGGGCGGTGCCGCTGGTCAGCACGTAGCAGGCGTCGGCCGGGATGCCTTCCTGGACGAGCGGCCAGCCGGCCGGGAGGCTGAAGTGGCCGCCGGCGGCAACGAGGGCGGCGATGTCGTCGCGGTCGCACTTGGCGAACGTCGCGTAGCCGCTGAGCTTCGCAATCAGCTCGCGCTTCTCACCGTGCTTGTCGCCGTGCGGCATATCGATCCTCGCTCTCCCCGCGGGCGCGAACCGCCCGCTGCTCGATGAGGTCGAAGCCTAAGGCACCGGCAGTGCGGGCGCGCCCCGAAACGACCGGGATCTAGTCCGAAGCGCCGACGTCGGTGGGCGCGGCCCGCGCCGCGTTCTCGGCCGCCGAGTCCCGACCGA
Source organism: uncultured Actinomycetota bacterium (assembly GCA_963764485.1). Classification (GTDB taxonomy): domain Bacteria; phylum Actinomycetota; class Actinomycetes; order Mycobacteriales; family Jatrophihabitantaceae; genus Jatrophihabitans. Next base: position 2,296,607 of record CAVXSM010000001.1, read on the forward strand.
TCGGGGTCGGTCGACCGGCGTTTGATCCCTCAGCATCAGCGGCGGCGCGGGCCTGCTGGCCGGAGAGCATCCGCAGCGGCACCTCCTTCAGCATCACCGACAGCACCACGCCGATGATCAGCACGAGTGCGCCCACGAGGAACACGAGATCCATGGCGTCGGAGAAGCCCACGAGGAACGGGTGCGCAAGCGGCTTGGCCATCCCCTTGATGAAGGACGTGTCATTGAGCGAGCCACCGCCGGTCAGCGACTTGAGCTGATCGGGGTGGGCCGCGGCGGCTTGCTGGAAGGCCGGCGTGGCCGCGGCCTTGTGGTACTCGGTCGTGATGTTCGAGCCGGCGGTGGAGAACAGGATGGACAGGAACACCGCGGTGCCCAGCGAACCGCCCACCTGCCGGAAGAAGGTGACGGCCGAAGTCGCGACGCCCATGTCCCGCGGATCGACCGCGTTCTGCATCGCCAGCACGATGCTCTGCATGTTCATGCCGAGACCGAGGCCGAAGATCGCCATATAGATGTCGGTCTGCCACAGCGCGGTGTCGGCTCCGATGCGGGTCATCGTCAACAGCCCGATCACCATGAGCACCGAACCGACGACCGGGAAGATCTTGTACTTGCCCGTGCGTGAGGTGATCTGCCCGGACATCAGCGACGCGGCCATCATGCCGCCGATCAGCGGCAGGATCAGCAGGCCGGCCTTGGTCGGCGAGGCGCCCTTGACGATCTGCAGATACAGCGGGATCGACGCGATGCCGCCGAACATTCCCATGCCGACGACCATCGCCTGGGCCGAGCCCACCGCGAAGTTGCGGGTACGGAACAGGCGCAGCGGCAGCAGCGCTTCGTCGCCCATCCGCGCCTGCACCCGCACGAAGGCGATCAGCCCGACGACCCCGAGGATGTAGCACGTGAAAGCGCCGGCCGAGGCCCAGCCCCAGGTGCGGCCCTGCTCGGCGATGATCAGCAGCGGGACGAGGCCGAGCACGAGCATTGCCGCGCCGCCCCAGTCGATGCGGTGATCACGGCGGGTGTGGTCGAGCTTGAGCACGGCCTCGACGACGACGAGCGCCAGGATGCCGATCGGGACGTTGATGTAGAAGATCCAGCGCCAGCCGGGGATGCCGAGGATGCTGTGCTGGCCGGCGAAGAAGCCGCCTACCACGGGTCCCAGTACCGACGCGGTGGCGAAGACCGCCATGAAGTAGCCCTGGTAGCGGGCCCGTTCGCGCGGCGGGATGATGTCGCCGATGATCGCCAGCGCGAGCGGCATGAGACCGCCGGCGCCGATCCCCTGGAACGCGCGGAATGCGGCCAGCATGTACATGTTCTGCGCCAGCCCGCACAGCGCGGAGCCGACGATGAAGATCGTGATCGCCAGCATGAACAGCGGCTTGCGACCGTAGATGTCGGAGAGCTTGCCGAACAGCGGCGTCGAGATCGTCGACGTGATCAGGAACGCGGTGGTGACCCAGGCCTGCACCGACAGCCCGTGCAGGTCGTCACCGATCGTGCGGATGGCCGTGGACACGATCGTCTGGTCGAGCGCAGCGAGGAACATGCCGAGGATCAGGCCGGACAGGATCGTCATGATCTGCTTGTGGCTGAGGCCACCCGGCGTCGCGGACACCTCGGCCTGACTGGTCGTCGACGCGGACATCAGTTCGTACTCCCTGTGCGAGCGGACCGGTTCGCGATCCGTTCGGTGATCCATTCGGTGTTGGCGGCCTCGTAGGCCTGGGTGAAGCGGTCGAGCAGACCGGCGAATTGTCGCAAATCGGTCTCGCTCCAACCGTCCAGCATCTGCGCGAAATAGTCGAGCCGAATTCGATCATGCTCGGCCAGGACGGCATCGGCCTTGTCGGTCAGGACGAGCAGGCTGGCCCGCCCGTCCCCGGGGTCGGCGCGCCGCTCGAGCAGGCCGTCCTTCACCAGCGCGGCCACCTGCCGGCTGATCGTGGACGGATCGGAGTTCAGGCAGTCGGCCACCGCGCCGGCTCGCATCGGCCCCTCGTTCTGCAGCACTTTCAGCACGACGTGGGCCGACCATTCGACATCGTGTGCGGCGGCGGCGAGCATGCGGGCGCGCGCCTTGTTGAACGTCCGCAACAGGTCGATGACGTTGTCGGCGACAGCGACGACATCGGCCCGGTCGGGGGCTGCGGGGGCTACCGCTTCGACGCTCATTCCCTACCTCAAAGCTTGACGGCTACATATAGTTGTTGGGTACAAGCATCTACCCTAGCAGGCGCTGGGCCGACGGTTTTCGCAGACCACAGGGGCGCCTCAGGCGTGCTTGGTCGCCGCGGCGTCGTGCAGCCCGAGGATCTCGACGGCCCGCTCGCGCATCTCGACCTTGCGGACCTTGCCCGTCACGGTCATCGGGAAGTCGTCCACCACATGGACGTAGCGGGGGATCTTGTAGTGCGCGAGCCGGCCGGTGCAGAACGCACGGATCGCATCGGCGTCGAGGGCCGGGGCGCCCTCGCGCAGGCGCACCCAGGCCATCAGCTCCTCGCCGTACTTCTGATCGGGGACGCCGATAACCTGGGCGTCGACGATGTCGGGGTGGGTGTAGAGGAACTCCTCGATCTCGCGCGGATACACGTTCTCGCCGCCGCGGATCACGAGGTCCTTGATGCGGCCGACGATGTTGAGGTACCCCTCGTCGTCCATGGTCGCGAGGTCGCCGGTGTGCATCCACCCGTTGCGCAGCACCTCGGCCGTCTTCTCCGGCTCGTCCCAGTACCCGATCATCACCGAATAAGCCCGGGTGCACAGCTCGCCCGGCTGCCCGAACGGCACCGGCCGATCGGTCTCGGGGTCGACGACCATGACTTCGACGTGCGGGTGCACCCGCCCGACGGTCGAGGTGCGCCGGTCGAGCGAGTCGTCCTTGCGGGTCTGGGTCGACACCGGGGACGTCTCGGTCATGCCGTAGGCGATCGTCACCTCGTCCATGTTCATCTCGCTGATGACCCGCTTCATGACCTCGACCGGACACGGCGAACCGGCCATGCAACCGGTACGGAGCGAGGAAAGGTCGTAGGTGGCGAAGTCCGGCAGCGCCAGCTCGGCGATGAACATGGTCGGGACGCCGTAGAGCGAGGTGCACCGCTCGGATTGGACGGCGTGCAGCGTCGCGGCCGGGTCGAAGCCGGGCGCCGGGATGACTACGCAGGCCCCATGCGACGTGGACGCGAGATTGCCCATCACCATGCCGAAGCAGTGATAGAACGGCACCGGCACGCAGATGCGATCGAGCTCGGTGTAGCTCATCCCCTCGCCCACGAAGTAGCCGTTGTTGAGGATGTTGTGGTGGCTGAGGGTGGCGCCCTTGGGGAATCCGGTCGTGCCCGACGTGTACTGGATGTTGATCGGATCGTCGAAGGCCAGCTGGCCCGAGCGCTCGGTGACGGCGTCGGCCCCGACCGCGGCGGCGCTGGCGAGCAGCGCGTCCCAGCTGGGGTCGCCGATGTAGATGACCTCGCGGACGCTCGCGACCTTGGGTCGGACCTCGTCGATCATCGCGCGGTAGTCGCTCGTCTTGAACTGAACGGCCGCGATCAGCATGCTGATCGCCGCCTGCCCCAGCACGTACTCGAGCTCGTGGGTGCGGTAGGCCGGATTGATGTTCACCAGGATCGCGCCGATGCGCGCGGTCGCGAACTGCACCAGGAACCACTCGGCGCAGTTGGGCGCCCAGATCCCCACCCGGTCGCCCTTGGCGACGTCGTGCGCGAGCAACGCCCGGGCCAGCTCGTCGATCGCCGCATCGAGCTCGGCGTAGGTGAACCGGCGACCGCCGGCGACGTCGACCAGCGCCTCGCGCTCAGCGAACCGCGCGACGGCGCTGCGCAGATTGGCGTCGATCGTTTGGCCGAGCAGAGGCTTGGTGGAGGTCCCGCTGGCGTACGACACATTCGGCACGCCCCGAGCCTAGGTCGCAACCCCGTCGGGCCGGAACAGCCCGGGTTAACGCCGCGACGCCGCCGGCGAGCCCCGTGGGGCTCAGCGGCGGCGCCGTTGGCTGAAGCTTGGCTTGCTGGCTCAGGCCTCGACCGTTGCGGTGTTGCCGTCGAGCAACGACCGAACTTCGGTTTCGCGGTAGCGGCGGTGTCCGCCGAGCGTGCGAATGGAGGTGAGCTTGCCGGCCTTGGCCCAACGCGTCACGGTCTTCGGGTCGACGCGGAACAGCGTCGCGACCTCGGATGGCGTGAGGAGAGCCTCGGTCTCCGGACGATGGCGAACCGTCGTCATAGTGGTGCCGCCCTTCTGGGGAATCGTCACGAGGAGTCCTGTTCCACGTGAACGACGCAAGTATGCATAAGGTGAAGTCCACTTCCCATAGCTGCACGCTCAACTGTCCACTCTGTGCCATGCAAGTCCTCCCTGTCCGGTTTTTGTGGGTTCCGAATGCGGCGTAAATGGACACTTCCGGACAGAACTCACCCGCGTGCGGCAGAACTTGTGCGCGGGGTACGCTGGGCGCACGACATGACAACTTTCCCGGCGGGGCATCGTGGCCACAGCAAGACCGGCCGTCAGACCCCCCCGCCGGATGAGCGCGCGAGCGAGGGGGTCGAGCCATGGGGCGCGGCCGTGCGAAGGCCAAGCAGCAAAAAGTGGCCCGAGAACTGAAGTACAACACTCATTTCACGGACCTCGACGCGCTACAGCGCGAACTCGGCGTCTCTGAGAACGGGCTCGCCCCGCCGGCCGAGGAGTCGGACGCGCGCGGGGACGAGTACGAGGACTGGACCGGCACCGACCGATGACCCTGGACATCCGCGCGCAGTTGTGCGTGGATGTTGATCGGCTTCGACTCGCAGTGACGATCCGGACACGAACAGTGACGGTTCGCGACTCGGTCATTCCGTGCCAGGGTTACTAAGCGGCCAACGGCACGCTAACGCCAATTAGCGGCGATCCCGGCGTAATGCGCAACGAGTCCGACGGCCGCGATGCCCGGGCCGGCGCCGGCCGCGCGATCGATCCGGCCTACTTCCCAGGCCCGGACGCCACGGGCCGCCAGGAGCGCGAGGGCATCGGCGAGCCGGTCCGGTGGCAGGACGGCCACCATGCCGACTCCCAGGTTGAACGTGAGCTCCAGCTCGTCGCGGGCGACGTCACCGGTGCTGCGGACCAGTTCGAAGATCGGCGGCGGCGTCCAGGTGGCGCGATCGACGACCGCCGCCAAGCCGTCGGGGAGCACCCGACCGAGATTGCCGGCCAAGCCGCCGCCGGTGATGTGCGCGAAGGCGCGGGCGCCGCACTCGGCGGCCAGGGCCAGGCAGTCCAGGGCGTAGATGCGGGTCGGGGTGAGCAGCTCGTCGCCGAGGCTGCGGCCGCCGAGCAGCGCGGGCTCGGCGTCGAGCGTCAGCCCGCCGCGGTCGAGCAGCACGTGGCGCACCAGCGAGTACCCGTTCGAGTGCACCCCGGAGGAACCCATGGCGACGAGCACGTCACCCGGCTGCACGCGATCGGGGCCCAGGACGGCGTCAGCGTTCACCACGCCGACGCCGGTGCCGGAGATATCGTAGTCGCCGGCGGCCATGACGCCCGGATGTTCGGCCGTCTCGCCGCCGACGAGAGCGCAACCGGCCTGGACGCAGCCGGCGGCCACGCCGCGCACGATCGCCGCGATCTTCTCGGGCACCACCTTGCCGGTGGCGATGTAGTCGGTCAGGAAGAGCGGCTCGGCCCCGACGACGACCAGATCGTCCACGACCATGGCCACGAGGTCGATGCCGATCGTGTCGTGGCGGTCGAGGGCCTGCGCGATCACGAGCTTTGTGCCGACGCCGTCGGTGGAGCTGGCGAGGACGGGAGCGGGGTACTTGTCGAGATCGAGCCGGAACAGGCCGGCGAAGCCACCGAGGCCGCCCATCGTGCCCGGCCGGACGGTGCTCTTGACCGCCGACTTCATCAACTCGACGGCGCGGTCGCCGGCGGCGATGTCGACGCCCGCCGCTGCGTACGAGGGCGGTGTGGTCACGGGCGGGTCAGGGCGTCTTCGGCGGCCCACCCGGCAGCGTGCTCGGGCTCGCGGCCGACGAAGCGTTCGATGCCCTCGAGCACGTGCTTGCCCACGACCTCAGGTAAAGGGATCGGGTACTCGCCGTCGAAGCAGGCCCGGCACAGTCGCGACTTCGGTTGTTCGGTGGCCGCGATCATGCTCTCGAGCGAGACGTAGCCCAGCGAATCGGCGCCGATCGAGGCGCGGATGCCCTCGTCGTCGAGGCCGCTGGCGACGAGTTCGGCCTTGGACGCGAAGTCGATGCCGTAGAAGCACGGCCACTTCACCGGCGGCGCGGAGATCCGGACGTGCACTTCCAGCGCACCGGCCTCGCGCAGCATCCGGACCAGCGCGCGCTGCGTGTTGCCCCGAACGATCGTGTCGTCGACGACCACCAGCCGCTTGCCGCGGATGACGTCGCGCAGCGGATTGAGCTTGAGCCGGATGCCGAGCTGCCGGATCGTCTGCGACGGCTGGATGAAGGTGCGTCCGACGTAGGAGTTCTTGACCAGCCCGACGCCGTACGGGATCCCGGAGGCCTCGGCGTAGCCGATGGCGGCCGGCGTCCCCGACTCGGGCACCGGGATGACGAGATCGGCCTCGACCGGATGCTCCTTGGCCAGCCGCCGGCCCAGCTCGACCCGGGCCGAGTGCACGCTGCGCCCGGCGATCGTGGTGTCGGGCCGGGCGAGGTACACGTACTCGAAGACGCAGCCCTTGGGATCGGGCGCCGCGAAGCGCTCGGAGCGCAGGCCGTCCTCGTCGATGGCGATCAGTTCGCCCGGCTCGATCTCGCGGACGAAGCTCGCGCCGACGATGTCGAGCGCGGCCGTCTCGGAGGTGACGATCCACCCGCGCTCGAGCCGGCCGAGCACCAGCGGCCGGACGCCCTGAGGGTCGCGCGCCGCATAGAGGGTGTGCTCGTCCATGAAGGCCAGGGAGAAGGCGCCGCGCAGCTTGGGCAGCACGTCCAGCGCCGCCTGCTCGACGCTGACGTCGGGGCGGGCGGCGAGCATCGCTGTCAGCAGCTCGGAATCGGTGGTGGCGCCGATGTCGCTGCGGATGCCGGCGGCGCGGGCTTCGTCGGCGAGTTCGGCGGTGTTGACGAGATTGCCGTTGTGGCCGAGGGCGAGCCCGGTGCCGGCCGGCGTGGTGCGGAAGCTCGGCTGCGCGTTCTCCCAGGTCGTGGAGCCAGTGGTCGAGTAGCGGGTGTGACCCACCGCGATGTGCCCCTGCAGCGTGGTCAGGGTGGACTCGTCGAACACCTGGCTGACCAGGCCGAGATCCTTGTAGACGACCAGCGAGCTGCCGTCGCTGACCGCGATGCCGGCGGCTTCCTGGCCGCGGTGCTGCAGCGCGTACAGGCCGAAGTACGTGAGCTTGGCGACCTGCTCGCCGGGGGCCCAGACGCCGAAGACCCCGCAGGCGTCCTGCGGCCGCGGGTCATCGTCGTGGAGGTTGTGGGTCAGCTTGCCGTCGCCTCGCGCCACGCCTCCGAGTGTACGGGTGAGCGGGGTCGCGGCCGACGTAGGGACGCTCCCATCCGCGCAAAGTTGTCCGCGCTTCCGGTTGCTATAGCCCCGGCAGGGGCGGACACCTTTCAGATCCGTGCAAAGTTGTCCGCGCTTCCGGGGGCTATAACGCCGGGACGCGCGGACAACTCGCGTGGGGTGAGACGGCTCAGCTCAGGATGGGGAGGTAGGGCGACAGATCGGCGCGGGTGCCACTTGCGCGGACGGTGCCGGCGGCGACGGCGGCGGCGAAGGTGGTGCGGCCGGTGGCCAGCCGCAACCAGGTGAGCGGATCGGTCTCGACCACGTTGGGCGGCGTGCCGCGGGTGTGGCGCGGCCCCGGGATGGCCTGCACCGCGATGAACGGCGGGATGCGCAACTCGACCGACCGGCCCGGCGCCTGGGCCGCGAGGATCTCGGCCAGCGAGCGGGTGGCGAGGGCGAGGGCGGCGCGGGCCAGCGGCACCGGGTCGGCCTCGGGCCGGGAGCGGGACAGGTCGTCGCTGTGGACGACGAGCTCGACCACGCGCGTGGTCACCCAGTCCTGCGCCGTGATCGCGCCGCGCCCGCCGAGCACCACCGTCTTCGGGGACACCTCGGCGCCGGCAGCGACGACGGCCGCGGTGTCACGTAGCTCGGCGAGCAGCTCGCCCGGCGGGCGGTCGCCCGTGGTGGCCAGGGTGCCGGCCGCGATCTGTTCGACGGCGGGACGGTAACGGCGGACGAACTCCGCAGCCGGCGCCGGCGAATCGGCGCTGCGATCGGTCAAGCGTTGCGCCAGGCCCCGCTGCATGTGGACGAGGTGCCCGACCAGGGTGCGGACGTCCCACCCGGCGAGCGCGGACGGTTGCGCGAACGCGTCGGCGGGAAGGTCGGCGAGCCAGTCGGCGACTGCGGCCGCCTGCTCGACGTAGGCGTCGAGCCCGGCGATCATCGCTCGAAGCGGCGTGGCATCGCCGACGACCACGCCGAGCGCAACTCGCGCAGCGGGATGCGGAACTGACCCTGCACCTCGAGTTCGGGCACGAGCGTGTCGACGACACCGATGCGCACGTGCGGCAGGCCCCGCGCTGTGCACATGTCGGTGAAGCGGACCTCCTCGCTGCGCGCAACGCTCACGACCGCGCGCGCCGTGGATTCGCTGAACAGCGCCACGAAGGGATCGGCGCCCTCGGGCAGTACGATCCGCGCCCCGGTGTCGGCCCGCAGGCAGGCCTCGACCAGGCCCTGGGCAAGACCGCCCTCGGCCAGGTCGTGGGCCGAGTCGATCAGCCCGTCGCGCGAGCAGTTGATCAGGATGTCGGCCAGCAGCTGCTCGCGGGCGAAGTCGACGACCGGTGGCCGGCCGCCGAGGAAGCCGTGGATGGCATGCCACTCGGAGCCACCGAACTCGTCGCGGGTGTCGCCGAGCAGGTAGATCAGCGAGCCGTCCTTGTGGAAGCCGTGCCGGGTGCGGCGGTTGACGTCGTCGATGACCCCGAGCACGCCGACGACCGCCGTGGGCAGGATCGCCGTCGTCCCCGTCTGGTTGTAGAAGCTGACGTTGCCGCCGGTGACCGGGGTACCGAGGACCTGGCAGCCGTCGGCCAAGCCGCGCACGGCCTCGGCGAACTGCCACATCACGCCGGGATCCTCGGGCGAGCCGAAGTTCAGGCAGTTGGTGACCGCGAGCGGGCGGGCCCCGGTGGTGGCGACGTTGCGGTACGCCTCGGCGAGGGCCAGCTGCGCACCGGCGTAGGGATCGAGGCGGGTGTAGCGGCCGTTGCCGTCGGTAGAGATCGCGACGCCGCGGGTGGTCGACTCGTCGAGGCGCACCATGCCGGCGTCCTCGGGCTGGGCCAGCACGGTGTTGCCCATGACGTAGCGGTCGTACTGGTCGGTTACCCACGACTTGTCAGCCAGATTGGGCGAGGCGATGAGCCGCAGCAGCGTGCTGCGCAGCTCGTCGGCACTGTGCGGGCGGGGCAGTCCCTGCCCGTCGACCTCGACGACGGCGTCCTGATCGAGCGGCCGTTCGATCGGACGTTGGTACACCGGCCCCTCGTTGGCCGCGGTGCGCGGTGGCAGGTCGACGATCTGCTCGCCGTGCCACGTCATGCGCAGCCGCCCGCCCCGCGCTTCGTCCTCGGGGGACAGCTCGGTGACGGTGCCGATGACGGTGGCGGTGACGTCCCACTTGCCGCACACGGCGAGGAACTCGTCCAGGTGCTCCGGCATGACGATCGCCATCATGCGTTCCTGCGACTCGCTCATCAGGATCTCTTCGGGCGTGAGCGTCGGGTCGCGCAGCGGGACGGCGTCGAGCTGGACGTCCATGCCGCCGGTGCCGGCGGCGGCGAGTTCGGTGGTGGCGCACGACAACCCGGCCGCCCCGAGATCCTGGATGCCGACGACGAGGTCGGCGGCGAAGATCTCGAGGCAGCACTCGATGAGCACCTTCTCGGCGAACGGGTCGCCCACCTGCACGCTCGGGCGCTTCGTCTGGCCCTCGGCGTCGAAGGTCGCACTGGCCAGTACCGACGCGCCGCCGATCCCGTCGCCTCCGGTGCGAGCACCGAAGAGCACGACGTGGTTGCCCGGGCCGTCGGCCTTGGCCAGCTTGATCGAGTCGGCCCGCAGGACGCCGACGCACAGCGCGTTGACGAGCGGGTTGCCGATGTAGGTGTCGTCGAAGTAGATCTCGCCGCCGATGTTGGGCAGGCCGAGGCAGTTGCCGTAGCCGCCGATCCCGGCCACGACTCCGGGCAGCACGCGCGCGGTGTCGGGCGCCGCGATCGGCCCGAAGCGCAGGCTGTCCATCACCGCGATCGGCCGCGCGCCCATCGTCAGGATGTCGCGCACGATGCCCCCGACGCCGGTGGCCGCGCCCTGATGCGGCTCGACGTAGGACGGGTGGTTGTGGGACTCGATCTTGAAGGTGACCGCCCAGCCGTCACCGACGTCGACCACGCCGGCGTTCTCGCCCATGCCGACCAGCAAGCGCGTCGGTCTTCGGCGCCTTCTCGCCGAACTGTCGCAGATGCACGCGCGACGACTTGTACGAGCAGTGCTCGCTCCACATCACCGAGTAGATCGCCAGCTCGGAACTGCTCGGACGGCGGCCGAGGATCTCGCGCACGCGGGCGTACTCGTCGTCGGCCAGGCCGAGCTCCTTGTACGGCTGCGGTTGTTCGGGGGTCTGCGCGGCGAGCTGGACGGTGTCGACCTTCATGCGGCCGCCACACCCACGAGCGAGAGGAAGAAACCGAGGCCGTCGGTGCCGGGACCGGTGAGCGCCTCGACGGCGTGCTCCGGATGCGGCATCAGCCCGACGACGTTGCCGGCAGCGTTGGTGATGCCGGCGATCGCGCGCTGGCTGCCGTTGGGGTTGTCGCCGGCGTAACGCACGACCACCCGCCCGTCGTCCTCGAGCTCGTCCAGCGTCCGGGCGTCGGCGACGTAACCGCCCTCGCCGTTCTTGAGCGGGATGACCAGCTCCTGGCCGACGCGGTAGTCGCTCGTCCATCGGGTGGACGCGTTCTCGACGCGCAACAACTGATCCCGGCAGACGAACTTCCGGTGGTCGTTGCGGATCAGCGCGCCGGGCAGCAGGTGCGCCTCGCACAGCACCTGGAAGCCGTTGCAGATGCCGAGCACCGGCAGGCCATCGCGGGCGGCCGCGACGACGGAGTCCATCACGGGCGCGAACCGGGCGATCGCGCCACACCGCAGGTAGTCGCCGTAGGAGAAGCCACCGGGCAGGATCACCGCGTCGACGTCGTGCAGCGCGGGGTCGGCGTGCCACAGCGCGACGGCCTCGGCGCCGGCGACTCGAACCGCGCGGGCGGCGTCACGGTCGTCGAGGCTGCCGGGGAAGGTGACCACGCCAACTCGCACCGGGTCAGGCTACCGGGAACACGTTCTTGTGAAGCGGCTCAGCCGTCGCGGCGGATCGCGAAGTTCTCGATCACCGGGTTGGCGAGCAGGGTGTCGGCCAGCCGGGTGATCGTCTCGTCGTCGAGGCCGTCGTCGACCTCGAGTTCGAAGTGCTTGCCCTGGCGCACGTCGCGGACGCCGTCGATGCCCAGCCGGCCGAGCGCGCCGACGATCGCCTGGCCCTGCGGGTCCAGGATCTCCGGCTTGAGCACGACGTCGACGACCACGCGGGCCACGGGTTCCTCCTCGGGACGCGGTGGGCTCACCCTAGCGGCCGGGCCAGTCCGCAAAGCGCAGGCCGGTCAGCCGTTCGTAAGCCTCGACGTAGCGCGCTCGGGTGGCGGCCACGACGTCGTCGGGCAGCGGCCGGGGGCGACGCCCCCGACTCGCGATCCCAGCCGGACGCGTCGGACAGCAGCCAGTTCCGCACGTACTGCTTGTCGAAACTCGGTTGCGCGCGCCCCGGCGTCCAGTCGTCGGCCGGCCAGAAGCGCGACGAGTCCGGGGTGAGCACCTCGTCGCCGAGGACGAGCGCGCCGGTGGCGGGATCACGACCGAACTCGAACTTGGTGTCGGCCAGGATGATTCCGCGCTCGGCCGCGAACGCCGACGCGGCGGCGTAGATGCGCAGCGTGAGCTCGCGCAGCTCGGCCGCGGTGTCGGCACCCACCGTCTGCACGACCGCGTCGTAGGGGACGTTCTCGTCGTGATCGCCGAGATCGGCCTTCGTGGCCGGCGTGAAGATCGGCTCGGGCAACCGATCGCCGTCGACCAGGCCGGGCGGCAGCGCGACGCCACAGACTGCGCCGCGCTTGCGGTAGTCGATCAGCCCCGAGCCGGTGAGGTAGCCGCGGGCGACCGCCTCGACCGGCACCATGTCCAGCGCGGTGCACACCATCGCCCGGCCCTGCCACTGCGGCGGGATGCAGCGGGTCGTCCACCCCGAGCATGTGGTTGGCGACGATCGGTTCGAGCCGGCCGAACCACCACGCTGTCATCGCGGTGAGGATGCGGCCCTTGTCGGGGATCGCGCTGTCGAGCACGAAGTCGAACGCCGAGATGCGGTCGCTCGCGACCATGATCAGCCGACCGTCGTCGGTGCGGTACAGATCGCGGACCTTGCCGCTGTGCACATGGGTGAGGCTCTCGGGGACGCGATCCGTCACAGACGAATCCTCCCAGAGCCGGCGGGACGACGACGGTCCCGCCCCCCGAACGCCATCACCGCCTCGACGGGGACGGTATGGCGCTCGGGGAGCGGGACCGGGTCGGGATCGCTGCGGCGGCCAGGACTACCGCCGCAGCGTCACATCAGGGGGCGTTCACCACCACCAGTCGCCGCCGCCGCCGTTGCGGACCTTATGAGCATTGACCGTATGAGCATTGCTGTGCGTCGTCTGCGCAGAGGCCGGAGCGGTGCTCGCGCCGACTCCGACGCCCACGATCACCGCAAGCGCGGTAGCCAGACGACGCCAGAAAGTCCTCCGCATTGCCAACCTTTCGTGGTCTTTGTCCGACTTTGTCGACCATCTCGCCGCGCGCATGGAACATTCGCCCGACAGCGAGGGGGCACCACCAATAGGATCAGCCGTGAACACCGGGTAACACAAACCCGTCAACTGGCAGCTACCTGCCTGGCACCAACTCGCGGACGGCCCACATGAACGACTTCGGCGAACCGGCCGAGCTCGACGCCGCCCTCTACCGCGCCGTTCTGGCGGCTCCGGGGACCACGTTGGCCGACATCGCCGGCGCCTTGGCGGCGACCATCGACGAACTCGACAAGAGCGCCGCGCGCCTCGGCGACATGGGCCTGCTGCGGCAAAGCGACCACGAGACCTTCAGCGCGGTCAGCCCCATGTTGGCCGAGGCCACCGTTCTCGGCGCGGAGGATCTCGAGCTCGGAGCGCGGCGGGCGGCCGTCGAGCAGCGGCGCGACGCGATCCGCCGTCTCGTCCCCGACTGGAACGCCGCCCTGAGCACCGGCAGTACCGAGTCGGTCGTCGACGTCATCTCCGACCAGAGCGCGATCGCCAACGTGCTGATGCACTACGCCGATCGCTGCGAGCAGGAACTGCTGTCCGTCGCCCCGGGCCGGTTGCCGGCTACCCGCATCGACGGCCGCACCCGGGTGGCCAACGTCTACTCCGCGCGCCGCGGCATCAAGACTCGGGCGCTCTATCAGCACACCGCGCTGCGCGACCGGGCCACTCGCTCCTATCTCAACGAGCTGGCCGCGAACGGCGCCCGGATCCGCTTCGCGCCGTCGCTGCCGGGCCGCAGTCTGGTGGTCGACCGCTCGGTCGCACTGCTCCCGATCCCCACCGAGGATCCCGGCCGGCACGGTCTGGCGGTCGTCCGCGAACCCAACGTCATCGCCTGGGTCGTCGCGACGTTCGAGCAGCTGTGGGCCGAGGCGGCACCGCTCGAAGAGGTCATCAACAAGCAGACGCAGGACGACACCGAGATCGACCACACCCGGGCCGCGATCCTGCGGCTGATGGCCGAGGGCGAGAAGGACGAGGCGATCTCGCGGCGGCTGTCCATCTCGGTCCGCACCTGCCGCAGGCACATCGCCGACTACATGGCTCAGGTCGGCGCCACCAGCCGGTTCCAGGCCGGCGTGATCGCCGCGCGGGCCGGACACACCGAGACGCCGGGTGCTCGCTGACCGTGCTGGTGCTCGTGATCGTCCTGGTGGTGACGAATCTGGTGACGCTCGGCGTGGTCATCTGGCTCCACCTGCGGCCGGCCGATCATCCCGACCTCGACCCGGCGGTCGCCGCGTTGCTCACGCCGGCGCTGCGGTCGGCGTCATCGTCGAGCACCGGCACGCGACGCTTCATCACCATCGAGATCCTCAATCCGATCGAGCTGGCCGGCACCCGAGGCCGGTTGGCCGGTATCGCCGGATCGCTGGCGCCCGGGTTCACCCGCCGGGTCGTGTACGACAAGGCGCTGAAGATGGTGCGGCGGCACCTGGCCGACGAGCACGTCGTCGCGGACGTGCGGCTGCACGTCACCACCCGGCCGCCGGATACACCCACCCGCCCTTCGTCGCGGCCGTCCGTCCCGCTCGCACCGCGCGCGCCGGTTGTACCGCGAGCGCCGAGTGCGCCGGGTGCGCCGGGTGCGCCGGGTGCGCCGCCCCGGCCAGCTACGGCCGGACCGCCCGTTCACCACGAGCCCGTCGACCTGATCAAGCACGACGAGGACGAACCACCCCCGCGTTGAGGCCCCGCCCGGACCACTGTTCGAGCACCTCCCGAGGACCGCCCGTATGCACGCGCCTACGGCGACGCGGCCCGGTGCCGACCGGCGTCCGGAGCGCGCCCGCCCCGGTCGTAGGCGGTCGCGACGCCATCGGAGACGACCCGGCCGGCGTCGAGTTCCAGCACGTCGTCGCAGCGCTCGATGACGTCCGGGTCGTGGGTCGCGATCACCACGATCGATCCGGCCGACGCCGCGGCCGCGAGCAGTCGCATGATCCGTTCGCGGTTCTCGGCGTCGAGCTCGGCCGTCGGCTCGTCGGCAAGCAGCACGTCGGGCTCGGCGACGAGGGCGCGCGCCACCGCGACACGCTGCTGCTGCCCGCCGGACATGTCCTCGATGAGGTGATCGGCGACGTCGGCCAGCCCGACATCGGCCAGCGTCGCGGCTGCTCGCCGGGCCACCTCGTCGCGCGGGCGCCCGCGCGCCTGCAGCGTGATCGCCACGTTCTCGCGTGCGGTCAGTGCGGTCACCAGCCCGTAGCCCTGGAACACCAGTCCGACCCGGCGGCGCAGGGCAAGGTCGCCCGGCGCGACCGGCGCATCGTCCAGGGTGACCTGTCCCGCGGCCGGCTCGAGCAGCCCGCCCAGCACGCCGAGCAGGGACGACTTGCCCGCCCCGGACGGGCCGCTGATCGCCAGCAACCGGCCGGCCTCGGCCCGGACATCGACCCCGTCGAGGATCATCCGGCCGGCCACCTCGTACCGCACGCCGGCTCCGGCGAGGACGCGGGCGCTCACGACGGATCCTCCGCGCGCTTGGTCAGGCTGATGGCGTCGGCGTGCCGACTGACCTCGAGCAGCGTGCCGGGCGGGAAGTGCTCGAGGACATCGGGCGGCAGCTGCAACGCACCGTCGCGGCCGACCACCGCGAACTCGCGGCCGTGCCGGCCCTCGGCCCCGACCCGGCCGTCGCGGATCGTCACCGTCCGCGCCGATCGCTCGGCGACGTGCGGATCGTGAGTGACCAGCACGACGGTGGCGCCGAGCTCACGGTTGACCCGTTCGAGCAGGCCGACGACCTCCCCGCGACCCTCGGCGTCGAGCTGGCTGGTGGGCTCGTCGGCGAGCACCAGCCGGGCGCCGGCGCAGACCGCCGAGGCGATGGCGACCCGCTGCTGCTCGCCGCCGGACAGCCGGCCGGCCACCCGCGCGGTCAAGTGGTGCAGGCCGAGCTGTTCGAGTAGCTCGTCCGCGCGATGCCGCGGTGCGCCCGGCGGCGCGGCGAAGCGCACGTTCTGCCGCACCGTCGCATACGGCAGGACGTTGCGCGCGGGGTTCTGCAGCACAGTGGCGACGAGCGCACCGCGCAACCGACCCAGGGCGCGTGGCGGCATCCGCCCGATGTCGTGATCACCGATGAGCACCCGGCCGGCCGACGGGCGCAGCACGCCGGCCAGCAGGCCGAGCACGGTCGACTTGCCCGAGCCGGACGGCCCCAGCAGCGAGACGAACTCCCCAGGATCGACGTCGAGATCGACGCCGCGCAGGGCGACGACGTCGTCCATGTCCTTGCCCGAGGCCGGATAGATGTGCACGACGCCCTCGCAGCTGATGGCCACCCCCGTCTCGCTCATTGCTGGGCCTCCCGCAGCCGGCCAGCGGTCGCCTGGCGGGACACCAACCGAGCGACCACGAAGGAGGTGAGGACGAACACCACGAGCAGGCCGCCGGTCAGGGCGCCGATGAGATCGAGCGGCAGGCCGTGCTCGGACGGAGGGCCGACGTCCTCGTTCACGAAGAACGGCGTGCTCGGCAACGCCAGCACCGCGCCACCGAGGCCGGCGCCCAACCCCACGAGCAGACCGGTGCCGAGCAGGATCCCCTGCTCGCCCGCAGTGGCCCGGCGCAGCGATCGCGGGGCGACGCCGGCCGCTTCGAGCGCGGCGAGTTCGTAGGCCCGGCGGCGCGCGGTGACGATGCCGCCGAGCAGGGTGGCGCCGAGGGCGAGCAGGGTGGCCGCCGCCGCCGCGACGAGGAACAAGCCGTCGGCGAAGGCCGGGCCGGAGCGATCGAGCGCCGCCCGCGCAGTGGCGGCCCGGGCCGTCGCGGTGACCGTGACGCCCTGCGTGCGCAGCCGAGCCACCATGTCCTTGGGCGCTCCCGCGGCCAGCCACACCTGGTAGTGCGTCGCGCTGCCCGACTGCTCGGACATGGCGGCCAGGGCGACGCCGAAGTCGACCATCGCCCCGAACCGATCAGCCTGGGGCAGCGTGACCGCGGTGATCTTGCCGTCAATCGGCAGCGACACCTCGTCCAGGCCGAATGACGACGCGTCGTGGATACCGGGCCCGGGATACGCGGCGGCGGTGCCCGACGCCACCACGGCCGGCACATGCGTCGGGGTGTCGGCCGACACCAGCTGCGGCCAGGGACCGTCCACCGAACTCTGCTGCAGCACGAGCCGCAGCGCCGACGCCCCGTCCTGGATCTGCGCGTTGGCCTGCCCGTCGTCGCGCCACAACGAGGCCTGCCCGAATCCGGCCACCGGCCGCCAGCGCCCGGCGACCCGGGCGCGGGCCGCGAGGCTGACGTGGATCTCGGGCAGCTTCGACGCATTGGTCGAGGTCTCGTCCAGAGGGCCGGGTTGCAGTACCAGTCCGGTGACCCGGCAGCCGATGCTGCATACCGGCGCGAGTTCGGCCAGGTAGGTGTGCCGGCCGGGGCGCAGCCGGCCGACGTCGTAAGCCGTCCGCCGGTGATCTGCGCCGGTGACATAGACGGTGAGGTCGATCGAGGTCGGCAGGCCGCGGGTCAGATCGACGTCGAAGGCCAGCGCGGTACCGGTGAAGCCGATCGACGCCGGTCCCGCGGCCCGCAACGTCGCCAGCACCCGGGTCAGCGGCGTGCGGGTGTAACTCGGACGCCAGGCCCCCACCCCCTCGAACCGGTTGGTGTCGACAGCGATCAGCGGAGTGGACCGGTCGGCCTGCACGACGGCCGCTGCCATCGAGTGACCGCCCGGGTCGGCGCGGTCGACCGCCCGGCGCAGGTCGTAGACGCCCGGCCCCGGGCGGACGCTGAGCACGGTCTCGGCGCCGGTCTGGTTGAGCGCCCGGACCTCGCGATTCGTCCGGGCCACCGACCAGTTGGTCACCGCGAAGGTTGCGAGCGCCAGGGCCACGCCGACGAGCAGGAGCACCCGCGCCCCGGCCGGTCGGCGCACGATCTGGCGGACCGCCAGGAACGTCGCCAGTCGCCGCGAGTCCCGCGTCCACCGCACCAGCGCGCGGCCGGCGAACGGCAGCAACCGGAGCACGAGGATCGCGGCCGCGATGCCGAGCAGCGTCGGCGCGAGGGCCGAGAGCGGATCGGTCTTGCCCGAGTTGAGCACGCCGCCGGCGATGAGTTCGACCAGCCCGGCGAGGGCCAGCGTCACCGCGGCGGCATCGGCCAGCGCGAGCCCCACCGACGATCCACTCGAGTCGGTGCCCCGTCGCAGCAAGGCGCCGACCGGCGATATCACGATGCGCCGAGCGGCGATCGTGGCCGCGAGGACGCCACCGGCGGTCGCGACGCCGACGACCACCGCGGCCGACGCCGGGAACGCGACATGGACGGAGGCGGAGAGCAGATGCCCGGCGACGAGCCGGACCACGAGCCAGGCGAGCACCGCGGCTACCGGCGCGGCCAGCACGATCAGCAGGACGGGCTGGAGGACGCCCTGCAGCAGGACGCTGCGACCGCGCCGGCCGCGCAACTTGGCCAGCGCGACCTCGGGCCCCTGGACGGCGGTGGTGCCGGCGACGACCGCGTACAGGACGAAGATCGCCAGCAGCACGAGCTGCGCCGTCGGCAAGATGATGAGCGTGCGGGCGAGCGACATCTCCGTGTCCATGCCGTCCAGCACGTCCGACAGCTGACTGCCGACGACGACGTCGGTCACCTGCTTGCCGGCCAGCGCGGCGGTGAGGTCCTTGACGCTGCGAACATGGGCCCGCAGCGCCGGCAGCCCGTCGAGGTGGACCTTGCCCGGCACCAGGTGGACGTCGGCCGCGATCGTCTGGGCGACATCGTGCGTGCGCGTCGACAGGGCCGCGTGGCTAACGAAGAACGAGTCGAGCCGTGGCAACTGGTTGTCGAAGATGGCGGGCGTGGCGTTGAAGAGATCCCACGGTTCCCAGAACGCGCCGTGCACGGCAATCGGCGTGATCACACCGACGACGCGCAGCCGGATCGGCACGACGTTGGCGATGGGCAGCGGCTTGATCACGTCGCCGACCGCCAGATGCTGACTGCTCGCCGTCCGGGCGCTGATCATCACCTCGCCGGTGGAACCGTCGGCCACGCAACGACCCTTGACGACGGTGACGTGGTGGCACAGATCGTCGATCGCCGCGAGCTGGCTGGCGTAGCGGATCGAGCCGCGGTAGTAGATCTGCGCTTCCTCCGAGTACACCGGCGGGTCGAACCAGTGCGGGTCCGCGGCCTGGCCGGCCACGGCATGAAGCGGACCCGGGAAGTCGACCTCGGTGGTCCCGATCGCCGTGTCGCGGGTGACGTGGATGTCGCGCTGGCCCTGGGGCGCCTCGGTCAGGCGTTCGGCGAGGACCGTCTCATCGACGGCGTGCAGATAGATCGGCCCGACGGCGGCGGCCACGATGCCCACCAGGGCGACCGCGAAGACCGTCGCCGACGCCGCCGCCCGCCACACGAGCGCGCGCAGCGCGAGCCGGAAAACGAGCACACCCGATCTTGAGGGCGCCGGCGGGACGCGACAAGACCGTCGACGTCACATCGGGCTAACGATTGGGCGGCGCGGTGCGCGGCCACGGGCGCAGCTGCTCGAGCTGGGCCGCAACGGCGAGCAGTTGCCCCTCGGCGCCCGGCGTGGCTACCAGCTGCACGGTCAGGGGCTGCCCGGACGGCGACAGGCCGGCCGGCACCACCATCGCCGGCCATCCCGCGAGGTTCCACGGCGCCGCGAACGGGGCAAAGCGGGCGTTGCTCAGCACGTTGGCCAGCCAGCCCCGTTCGGCCCACGCCTTGGCCGCGATCGGTGGCTGGGCCAGGCCCGGCGTGACGAGGACGTCGTACTCGGCGAAGAATTTCTCGGCGCGCTTCTGCCACCGCAACCGGCCGCTCTCGCGTGGGAACTTCAGCGCGATCGCCACCCGCCCCGCCGCGGCGTGCCGCCGGTTGCGGGTCTGCAGCACACTGCGGTCGAGCACCAGCCGGGCGTCGAGCTCGGTGCCGGCGAACCAGCGCACCATCTCCGACGGCCCCACCGACTGCCCGTAGGGAGGGTCCGCCTCGACGACGGTGTGCCCGGCACTGCGCAGCAGATCGGCGCTCTCGCGAGTCGCCGCGGCCCAGTGCCGATCAAGCGGGGTCAGAGGTAGCGGCACCTTGGTGGACACCGCGATCCGCAGCGCGGGCGGTGGCACCACGGTGGCCAGCCCGGGCCGGTCGGCCAGCACGCTGAGCATCAGCGCGGTGTCCTCGACGGTAGTGGCGAGCGGACCGTTCTCGGCCATGTCGAACCACGAGCCGTTGCCCAGCTCGGCCGGCACCACGCCAAGGCCCGGCTTGATGCCGACGAGCCCGCAGCACGACGCCGGGATGCGGATCGAACCCATGCCGTCGTTGCCGAGCGCGATGGGCACGGTGCCCGACGCCACCGCCGCAGCCGATCCGCCGGACGAGCCGCCGGGAGTCCGGGTGCGATCCCACGGATTGCGGGTGATCCCGAACGGCCCGTCCGTGGTCCCGAAGACGCACAGCTCCGGCACCCGGGTGAGCCCGACGACGACCGCCCCGGCCGCGCGCAGGCGTCGCACGACCTCGTGGTCGTGCGTCTGCAGCGCCGCGTCCGTGGCCAGCGAGCCGGTCCGCATCGGCTCGCCGGTCACCTGGACGTTGTCCTTGATCGCGATCGGCACGCCGGCGAGGGGCAGCTCGTCGCGATCGGGGCGCGCGTCGACCGCGTCGGCCTCACGCAGGGCGGCGAACACCCGCACCTCCTGGTATGCGCCGATCGGACCGTCCGCGGCCTCGATTCGGGCCAGCGCGTCCTCGACCGCGCTGCGGGCAGTGCGCCGGCCGGTGCGGACGTCGGCCGCGATCTGCGCCGCGGTCAGCACCCGTCGCTGCCGGGGATCGGCGCGGTGTCGGCGCGCTGGTGGGCCTCCGCCCGCGCGAGCAGCGCGGCCGTGGCCGGGCCGAACGCCGAGGAGTACGACGTGCTGGGTGTGCAGCCGCCCTGGTGCAGGCCACCGATCACGCCGACGACCTGCCCGCCGGCGAGCCACGGGCCGCCGCTCACCCCACCGGCGTACCCGGCGCAGTCGAAGCTGGGGTAACCGCCGGTGTAGTAGACCGGGGCGGTGCACGTGATCGGCCGGCCGCCGGACCCGGCGACGTAGCCGTCGACCGTGACCGCCGTTCCGGCCGCAGGGGCGCGGCCGAGCACGGCCGCGCCGGCGCGGTCCTCCACGTGGTGCCCAGCTACCGGAGCCATAACGAGGATCGCGAAATCGTGCTGCGGGTCCTGGCCGTGCGCCCAGGCCGGGTCGACGTACGCGTGGTCCACCGCCCAGACGCCGTAGGGCGAGATGCCGTCGTGGTAGCCGGGGGCGAACTCGATCCCCAGCCCGGCGCCGTACACGCAGTGGGCGGCGGTCAGCACCAGATCGTGACCGGGGCTGTGCACCACGCTCGCCGAGCAGTAGTGCGGCAACCGCAGCAGCGGCCCGAGGCCCAGCACGCTGGGGAAGAACAGCGGCCCGACGGACGGGATCGAGGTCACCGTCTGCGCCGCCGGGACGGCCGCGGCCGCGCTGCCCGCGGCGGGCGCGACGGCGAGCAGGACCGTGCCGGCCAACCCAGCGGCGAGCTTCGCGAGACGCACCGCGCCATTCTCGCGACTTTGACTTCCCGATGCACGCCAGACCGGCCGCGCAGCGTGGATGGGGAAGTCAAAGTCGCGGAAGTTCGGGTTACGAATCGGGGAACTGCGCGCCGGCGGGTTTCACGTTGTCGGTGGGTCGGGTAACACTGGAGGAGCACGTTGGCAGATACGAGGACGGTTCGCTGAGCGATCAGTGGCCGCCCCCGCACCGACCCGCGGTCGCGCGTTTGCGACCGGTCCGGACCTGGAGGGGGCGGATGACCGCTCAATACGTTCCGATGGCCGCTGTCCCTGACTCGGACGCGGACGACCCGTTGCTCGCCGCCGCCGACCCGGTCGAAGCGGCCCGCGCCCACATCGTCGACACCGCCTTGCGCGAATCGGCCGGTGGCCAGGTGGGGCTCGAGCTCGAGTTCCATCTCGTCGATCTCGGCGCTCCGGCCCGCCGTCCCACCTGGCGCGAGGTGCAGTCTCTGGCGGCCGGGCTGCCGCCGATGCCCTCCGGCAGCACGGTCACCGTCGAGCCGGGCGGCCAACTCGAGCTCTCCACGCCCCCGACGCCCGACGTCGTCTCGTCGGTGGCGGCGCTGCAGGCCGACCGCGCGGCGCTGCGCGACGGCCTGGCCGCCGCCGGATTCGGCACCGCACCCCTGGGCGCCGATCCGGCCCGTCCGGTGCGTCGGATCAATCCCCACGGTCGCTACGTGGCCATGGAACGGCACTTCGCCGCCCTGGGCTGCGAAGCACCGGGCAAGGCGATGATGTCGGCCACGGCGGCGCTGCAGGTGAACCTCGACGCCGGGCCGCGCGCCGGCTGGACGCAACGGCTCGAGCTGATCCGCAGCCTGGGGCCGGTCCTGGTGGCGGCATCGGCCTGCTCGCCCTATCTCGGCGGCACGTCGTCGGGGTGGCACTCGATGCGGCAGCAGGCCTGGCACGGCATCGATCACAGCCGCAGCGATCCCATCGCTGGTACCGAGCCGACGGCCGCCTGGGCCACCTATGCGCTGAACGCGCCGGTGATGCTCGTGCGCGATGGCGATGAGGTCGCCCCGGTCACCGCGCGCGTCCCGTTCCGCGCCTGGCTGCGCGGGGCCGCGCCGATCGGCCGTCGCCCCACCACCACCGATCTCGACTATCACCTGACCACGCTGTTCCCTCCCATCCGGCCGCGGGGCTACGTCGAGCTGCGCTGTCTCGACGCGCTGCCCGACCGGTGGTGGCCCGCGCTGGCCGCGCTGACGGTCACGCTGATCGATGATCCGATCGCGGCCGACCGGGCGGCCGAGCTGTGCGAGCCGGTCAGCGGTTCGTGGGAAGCGGCGGCGCGGGCCGGGCTGGCCGATGATGCGCTGCACGCGGCCGCGCGGGGCTGCCTCGACCTCGCCGCCCGGCGATGCCCGCCCGAACTGCGGGCCGGGGTCGAGGCCTACGCCGAGCTCGTCGACCGCCGGCAGACCCCGGGCGACGAGCTGCGGTCCCGCGCCGAGCTGGACGGGCCGCTCGCCGCCCTCGAGGGGGAAGCCCGTGCGTGACACCGCCGTCCACGGCCTCGACACCGCGCGCCGACGCACGCTGCAGCTGACCGAGTTCGACGAGTCCGAGCTCACGCGTCAGCACAGCCCGCTGATGAGCCCCCTGGTCTGGGACCTCGCCCACATCGGCCAGCAAGAAGATCTGTGGCTGCTGCGCGGCGGCAACGCCGCGGCGCAGGGCGTGCTGCCGAGGCGGATCGAGCAGCTCTACGACGCGTTCGAGCACCCGCGGGCCGAGCGGGTCTCGCTGCCGCTGCTGACCCCGGGCGAGGCGCGCCGCTATCTCGCCGACGTCCGCGGCCGCGTCCTGGAAAAGCTGGAGAGCCTGGATCGGCTCGAACACGACGCGGACGGGCCGCCGGGCGAGCTGTTCCCGTACGTCATGGTCGAGCAGCACGAGCAGCAGCACGTCGAAACGATGCTGGCCACCCACCAGCTCCGCGACGGTGTCGCCCTGCTCGGGCCGGGTGCGCCGCTCCCGGTGCCGCGCCCGGTCGAGCACGACTCCGTCCTCGTCCCGGCCGGCGCGTTCGTCCTCGGCGTCGACGCCATTGACGAACCCTGGTCGCTCGACAACGAGCGTCCGGCCCATGTCGTCGATCTGCCGGCGTTCCGGATCGGCCGGTTCCCGGTCACCAACGGCGACTGGCAGGCCTTCGTCGCTGCCGGCGGCTACGCCGAACCGCGCTGGTGGTCGGCGCGGGGCTGGGCCCACCGGCTCGAAGCCGGGCTCGACCGGCCACAGTTCTGGTCGGCCGACGGGTCGCGGCGCCGGTTCGGCATCGTCGAAGAGATCCCGGCCGATGAGCCCGTCCAGCACGTCTGCTTCTTCGAAGCCGAGGCCT
Source organism: uncultured Actinomycetota bacterium (assembly GCA_963764485.1). Taxonomy (GTDB): domain Bacteria; phylum Actinomycetota; class Actinomycetes; order Mycobacteriales; family Jatrophihabitantaceae; genus Jatrophihabitans. The sequence continues at coordinate 2,320,548 of CAVXSM010000001.1, forward strand.
ACGCGGCCTGGGCCGGGGCCCGGCTGCCCACCGAGGCGGAATGGGAGAAGGCCGCCGTGTGGGATCCGGTCGCCGGCCAGCGGCGCCGCTGGCCGTGGGGTTCGGCCGACATCACGCCGGCCCTGGCCAACCTCGGCGGCGAGGCGCTGCGGCCGGCCCCGGTCGGCGCTTACCCGGGCGGCGCCTCGGCCTACGGCGTCGAGCAGCTGATCGGTGACGTCTGGGAATGGACGTCGTCGGGCTTCGCACCCTGGCCCGGGTTCACCCCAATGCTCTACCGCCAGTACAGCGCGCCGTTCTTCGGTGGCGACTACCGCGTGCTGCGCGGCGGGTCGTGGGCCGTCGGCGGGGCGTCCATCCGCCCGTCGTTCCGCAACTGGGATCATCCCATCCGCCGGCAGATCTTCAGCGGACTCCGCCTGGCGTGGGACGTTGATCATGTGTAGACACCTCGCCTGGCTGGGGGCGCCGCGGACGATCGCGTCGCTGGTGCTGGATCCGCCGTGCGGGCTGCTGCGCCAGTCGTACGCACCGCGCCGGCAGAAGCGCGGGCTGCTCAATGCCGACGGCTGGGGCGTGGGGCTCTACCGGACCGACGGCGCGGTCGCGCGCTGGCGCTCGGCCCGGCCGCTGTGGAGCGATGCGTCCTTCGCCTCGATCGCCCCAATGCTGTCCTCCGGCGCGATGCTGGCCGCGGTGCGCTCGGCCACCGTCGGCATGCCGCCCGACGAGACGGCGGCGGCACCGTTCACCGACGGGCGATGGCTGCTCTCGCACAACGGCAAGGTCGACCGGGCCGCGCTGCCACCGTCGGCCGCCGCCGAATCGGTGTGCGACTCGGCGCTGCTCGCAGCGCACGTCTTCGCCACGGGTGCGGCGCACGTCGTCGCCACGCTGCAGTCGGTCGCCGCGGCCGACCCGGACGCCTATCTCAACGTCCTGATGACCGACGGCGCGCGGATCGTGGGCGTCACCTGGGGCGACGAGCTGAGCTACCTCGTCGAGACCGACGGCGTCGTCGTCGCGAGCGAGCCGTGGGACGACGACCCCCGCTGGGTCGAGGTCCCCGACCACCACCTGATCGAGGTGACCGCGGCCGGCGCGGTCACCGTCACCGACCTGGAGCTGCCCTGATGGACATCTACCTCGACCCCGGCGCCCTGGCCGACCAGCTGGCCACCGACGTCCGGGCCGGTCTCAGCGCCACGCCGAAGATGCTGCCGCCGAAGTACTTCTACGACGCGCGGGGCAGCGAGCTGTTCGACGAGATCACCCGGCTGCCGGAGTACTACCCCACGCGCACCGAGCGCTCGATCCTCGCCGCCCACGCCGCCGCCATCGCTGCGACCACCGCGGCCGAGACGCTGATCGAGCTCGGCAGCGGGACGTCGGAGAAGACCCGGCTGCTGTTGCGGGCGTTGTGCGCGGGCGGCTCCCTGCGCCGCTTCGTCCCGTTCGACGTCGACCCGGCGGTGCTCAAGGACGCGGGTGCCGCGGTCAGTGCCGAGTTCCCCGGCCTCGAGGTCGAGCCGGTCGTCGGCGACTTCGAGCAGCATCTCGCCGCGCTGCCCCGCCATCCGCGCCGGCTGCTGGCCTTCCTCGGCTCGACGATCGGTAACCTCGATCCGGCCCAGCGCGGCGAGTTCCTGCGGGCCGTCCGCAGCACCCTGGGCCCGGGCGACGCGTTCCTGCTCGGCACCGATCTGGTCAAGTCCCGCGAGCGCCTCGTCGCGGCGTACGACGACGCCGCCGGGGTCACCGCGGCGTTCAACAAGAACGTCCTCGCAGTGGTCAATCGCGACCTCGATGCCGACTTCGAGCTGGACGAGTTCGATCACGTCGCGGTCTGGTCGGCCGAGCACGAGTGGATCGAGATGCGGCTGCGGTCGCGGCAGGACCAAACCGTGCACATCGCGGCGCTCGGGCTCGACGTGCACTTCGCGCGCGGCGAGGAACTGCGTACCGAGATCTCGGCCAAGTTCCGCCGCGCCAGCGTCCAGGCCGAACTGGCTGCCGCCGGCCTGCGCTTGACGCAGTGGTGGACCGATCCGGCCGGCGACTTCGCGCTGTCCTTGTCGGTGCCGGCCTAACCCAAAAGTTGTCCGTGCTTCTCGGGGACGCGGATCAGGTGCGGGCGTTGGGGGCGCCGATCGGGCAGCGCGGGCAGTTCAACGTCGGGTCGGCGGGGCGCGCGTCGTCCGGCGTGGCCGCGTCCTGGCCGATGAGCAGCGCCGACAGCACCCCGCCGAACCCGCACAGGCCGGCCGCGATCAGCACGGCGTGATGGAAGCCGGTTGAGAGCAGGTCGGCGTGGTCGTAGCTGTGCGACGTGATCCCGGCCAGCCCGGGCAGCACGGCCACCGCCAGCAGCCCGGCGGCCCGGGCCACGTCGTTGTTCACCGCCGACGCGACCCCCACCTGGTGGGCCGGGGCGGCGGCCAGCACGGTGGCCGTCAGCGGGGCGACGGTGGCCGACAGGCCGAGCGCGAAGACCATGACCCCCGGCAGCACGTCGACGGTGTACGAGGCGTGCGCACCCACCCGCACGAGCAGCGCCAGCCCGGCCCCGGCCACGATCGGACCGACCGTCATCGGCCAGCGCGGGCCGATCTGCTGCGCCAGCCGGCCCATCCGCGCCGACAGCAGCAGCATGACCGCCGTGACCGGCAGCAGCGCCGAGCCGGCCGCGATCGGCGAGAAGCCGGAGACGCGTTGCAGCTGCACCGGGATGAGGAACAACGCACCGGACAGCGCCGCGTAGACGACGAAGGTCACCAGGTTGGCGGCCGCGAAGTCGCGCGAGGTGAACAGCGACAGCGGCATCACCGGCGACGGGCCGCGGGCCTCGACCACGAGGAAGACGATGAGCAGGGCGACCCCGACGACCAGGCAGGCGATCAGCGCGCCGCTCCAGCCGTGCTGCGGTCCCTCGGTGAGGGCGTAGACCCCGAAGGCGAGTCCCGCCGCGGCCAGCACAACGCCCGGGACGTCGAGCCGGCCGGTGGCCTGCTCGTCACGGGTCTCCGGGACGTAACGCGCCGACAGCATGATCACGACGACGGCCAGCGGGACGTTGAGCAGGAAGACCAGTCGCCAGCCCCACGGCGCCACGCCGACGAGCACGCCGCCGAGCACCGGGCCGATCGCGGTCGCCACACCGCCCAGCCCGGACCACGCACCGACCGCCGCCGCACGGTCCTCGCGCCGGAAGACCGCCTCGAGGATCGCGAGCGAGCCCGGGGTCAGCAGCGCGGCGCCGACCCCCTGCACGGCCCGCATCCCGATCAGGACGGCGGCGTCGGGGGCGATGGTGCAGCCGGCCGACGCCGCGGTGAACCAGATGACGCCGAGGACGAAGATCCGCCGCCGCCCCAGCCGATCGCCGAGCGCGCCACCGAGCAGCAGCAGGCCGGCCAGGGTGAGCGTGTACGCGTTGACCGTCCACTGCAGCGCGGTCAGCCCCGCGTCGAGATCGGCGCCGATCCGGGGCAGGGCGACGTTGACGACGGTCCCGTCGAGCGAGGCCAGCCCGCTGCCGAGGATCGTGGCGGCCAGCACCCCGCGCCCCTGCGTGGACTTGAGCAGCAGGCCGGGCTCGGCGCCGGCGGCAGTCTCGATCGCCACGGTGGCGACGCTACAGCGGCCGCTCAGGTTTCGGTGAGGACGGTGGCGGCCAGCGCCCGCAGCTCGACCCGGCGGATCTTGCCCGTCGCCGTCGTCGGATAGGAGTCGACGAACACCACCCGTCGTGGGCGCTTGAACGAGGGCAGCCCGACGCGGCAGAACGCGATCAGCTCCTCTTCGGTGGCGACCGCGTCGGTCTTCAGCACGACGTAAGCCACTGGCTTCTCGAGGCCGTCGTGATCGTGCGCGGCGACGACGACCGCCTGACCCACTGCCGGGTGCGCGAGCAGCCGGGCCTCGACCTCGGACGGCGACACCCAGATGCCGCTGGCCTTGAGCATGTCGCCGGTGCGGCCGAGGCAGGCGTAGTACCCGTCGGCGTCCTGGACGTAGGTGTCACCCGTGCGCAGCCACTCGCCCTGGAACACCTGGCGCGACGCGTCGTAGCGCGACCAGTAGCCGGTGGCCGTCGACGCGCCGCGGACGAACAGCGTGCCCGGCGTGCCCGGCTCGACCTCGTGCCCGTCCTCGCCGACGATCTTCAGGTCGTAGCCCGGCACGGCCACGCCGGTGGTGCCCGGGCGGACCGCGCCGGATCGGTTGGACAGGAAGATGTGCAGCATCTCGGTCATGCCGATGCCGTCGAGGATGTCGACGCCGAAGTGCGCCGTCCAGCGCTCGTACAGCGCGGCCGGCAGGGCCTCGCCGGCGCTCACGGCGAGCCGGATGCCGGCGCCGAGCGCGTCCGGCGGCAGCTCGGCCCGCAGCATGTTGGCGAAGAACGTGGGGCCGGCGAAGAACAGCGTCGCGCCGTGGGCCTGGGCGCGATCGACCAGCAGGTCGGGACGGGCCGGGGCGGGCTCGAGGATCGCGGTGGCGCCGGCCGCGAGCGGGAAGAGCACCGAGTTGCCCAGCCCGTAGGCGAAGAACGCCTTCGCCGCCGACAGGCTCCGGTCGTCAACGATTTGGCCGAGCACCTGGGCCCCGTAGGTCTCGCAGACGTACGGGATCGAACCGTGCCGGTGCATGGCCGCCTTGGGCAGCCCGGTGGTGCCCGAGGTATAGAGCCAGAACGCGGGTGAGTCGGCGGTGGTCGGATAGACCGAACCGTCGTCGCCGCCGGTCAGCTCGGCCGCGGTCGAGATCGGCACCGCGCCCGCCGCCGACCCCGCCAGCCCGGCGTACTCGGGCGTGATGACGATCAGTTGGGCCCGGCTGTCGGAGACCAGCTCGGCCAGCCCGTCGGCGTGCAGCATCGTCGACACCGGGACGGGCACCGCGCCCATCCGCATCGCCGCGAGGTAGACGACCACGAACTCGGGCGAGTCGGCCATCACCATGAGCACCCGTTGCTCGGGCTGCAGCCCGCGCGCGCGCAGGCCGGCCGCGGCCCGCAGGACGCGCTCGAGCAACTCGACGTAGCTGACGTCCCCGCCGACGCCGGTGAGGGCGAGCCGGTCGCCGCGGCCGGTCGCGACCTGCCGGTCGAGCAGGTACTCGCACGCGTTGAACGCCTCGCTCATCGTGGCCTCGCTGCGGCGGTTCGCTCGGTGTGTCGCGCCGCAGCGCGGCCACGCCTCGGCACTACGGCAGGTGGACGTAGTCGTAGTCGAAGGGCTTGTTGTTGATCCCGTTGCGCGGCGGCGCGATCCACGAGGCAATCCTGCCCCGTTCGTAGACCGGACGCATCAGCGAGCGCACGTGCGTCTTGTCGACGTCGGTCGGCAGGTAGCGACCCTGCTCGCGGGCCCACTCGTCGGCGCCCAGCTGGGTACCGTCGGGCCGGGCCTCGATTCCGGCGAACGCGCCGACCTTGCGGTTGAAGGCCACGTGCGGCAGGGCGAGCCGCTGCGGCAGCCCGGCGCGCTCGAGGATCCGGTTCCAGCGCTTGACGCCGCCCTGGCAGTCGGCGATGTACTCGCGCCGCAGATCGGTGTTCAGCCCGACCAGCGCCGAGACCTCGGTCTGGCCGATCGCGCCGTCGAGCAGGGCGTCCACGTGGATCGCATCGTCGACGAGGCGGTGGTCGTCCTGGCGCCGGTCCTCGAGCCAGCGGCCCTTCAGCCCGGCGGTGTAGTAGTTCGCGACGTTGGTGGACGTCTCGCCGCCGAACAGGTCGAGCGACACCGAGTAGTGGAAGTTCAGGTACTTCTGGATCACGTCGAGCGGGATCGCGCCGCGGGAGGCCACCTCATCGGTGTCGTGCTCGACCATCAACTGGGCGGTCCGCTCGACGATGCGGTCGACGCCAGTGGTGCCCACCATCATGTGATGGGCTTCCTCTTTGAGCATGAACTCGCAGGTGCGTGACAGCGGGTCGAAGGCCGACTCCTTCAACGTGCCGAGCTGATACTTGCCGTCGCGGTCGGTGAAGTAGGTGAACATGAAGAAGCTCAGCCAGTCCGGCGTCTCCTCGTTGAACGCGCCGAGGATGCGCGGGGCGTCGTCGCTGCCGGAATTGCGGTGCAGCAGCTCCTCGGCCTCCTCGCGCCCCTCGCGACCGAAGTGGGCGTGCAGCAGGTAGACCATCGCCCACAGGTGCCGCCCCTCTTCGACGTTCACCTGGAACAGGTTGCGCAGGTCGTACAGCGACGGCGCGGTCGCGCCGAGATTGCGTTGCTGCTCGACGCTCGCCGGCTCGGTGTCGCCCTGGATCACGATGAGCCGCTGCAGGTCGGCGCGGTACTCGCCCGGCACCTTCTGCCAGGCCGGCTCGCCCTTGTGCTCGCCGAAGCCGATCTCGCGCTTCTCGTCGCGCTCAGCCAGGAAGATGCCCCAGCGGTAGTCCTTCATCGCGACGTGACCGAAGTGCGCCCACCCCTCGCGACCGACGTTGACCGCGGTGCGCAGGTAGACGTCCTCGGTGGGCAACGTCGGTCCCATCGACTCCCACCAGTTGAGGAAGTTCGGCTGCCACGACTCGAGCGCGCGCTGCAACCGGCGATCCTCGTGCAGGTCGACGTTGTTCGGGATCTTCTCGGTGTAGTCGGCGGTGCTCGTCATCGGGGTCACACCCTCGTGCGGTCGAAGTCAGCCCGCTGGCCCGTGCCGAAGCGGCGCAGCGCGCCGTCCGGCCCGGACGCGTTCGGACGGTTGAAGATCCAGTTCTGCCAGGCGGTGAGCCGGCCGAAGATCTTGGTCTCGACGGTCTCCGGGCCGGCGAAGCGGTTGTTGGCCTCGAGCCCGGTCAGCGCGTCCGGGCTGAAACTGGCCCGCTCCTCGATCGCGATGCGCACCTCCTCGTCCCAGTCCAGGTCATCGGGCGCGAAGGTGACGAGCCCGAGCCGCTCGGCGTCCACGGCGGCCAGCCCGTCGCCGACGCGCTCCTCGATCGCCTTCAGGGCCTCGTCGTGGCCGAGGAAACGCGTCTGCAACCGGGTGAGGTCATTGCCCATCGGCACCGGTCCGAGGTTCATCGCCCCGACCGTGATCTGCGCCGGAGCCGCGTCGGGGTCGACGTCCTCGAACACGCCGCTGAGCTGGAACGACCGGTCGGCCGCCAGCGCGAGTTCGAGCAACGAACCGGCGAAGCACGAGCCCGGCTCGATCAGCGCGAGCAGGCTGCGGCTGGTGACGTCGAGCCGCTTCAGCGTGCGCTTGAGGTAGTGGACGATCTCGTTGGCGAGCCAGTCATCGCGGTGGGCGAGCAGTATCTCGTCGTGGGCCAGCACCCGCCCGGCGTCGCCATGCGTGCGGAACACCCAGGTGCCGAGCTCGGCCTCGTTCGTGCGCAGGTCGAGGATCAGGTCGTCGAGCTCGCGAGCCAGTGCGAGCGGCCAGAACGCGTCACCCTGTTCGTGGATCGCGGCGGCGTCGGCTGGGACGTCGCCGGTGGGGCCGGTCACCGTGATCTCGACGCTGCGGGCGGCGCGGTCGAGGGCCGCCGCTACGTGGCGGTAGCGGATCGCGTCGTCGATCCGCTCCTTGGCCAGTGGCGTGAGCGCGACGCCCACCGTGTCGGCCGGACGGGTCGATCGCGTCGCCAGCTCAGCGGCGCGCTGCTGCACCGCCTCGTCCCATTTCGGCCGCGGGACGATCTCGTCGACCAGCCCCCATTCGACCGCCTTGGCGCCGCTGAGGCCCTCGGCCTTGGTGGCGAAGTAGTCCGCGCGGTCGCGGCGGACGAGCCGCTTGTCGACCACGCGGGTAAGCCCGCCGGTACCGGGCAGGACGCCGAGCAAGGCCAGCTCGGGCAGCGAGACCGCCGACGAGCGGTCGTCGATCAGCATGAGGTGCTCGCAGGCCAGCGCGAGCTCGTAGCCGCCACCCGACGCGGTGCCGTTGAGCGCGGCGAGATACGTCTGCCCCGAGTTCAAGGTGGCGTCCTCGATGCCGTTGCGGGTCTCGTTGGTGAACTTGCAGAAGTTCACCTTCCACTCGTGCGACGACGTCGCCAGCATGCGGATGTTGGCGCCGGCGCAGAAGATCTTGTCCTTGGCGCTGGTCAGCACGACGGTGCGCACCGCGGGGTGCTCGAAGCGCAGTCGCTGCACCGCGTCGTATAGCTCGATGTCCACGCCAAGGTCGTAAGAGTTCAGCTTCAGCTCGTAGCCGGGCATCATGCCGGCTTGTTCGTCGACGTCCATGGTCAGCGTCGCGACCGGACCCTCGACGTCCAGCCGCCAGTGCCGGTACTCGGTCGGGTCGACCCGGAACTCCACTTGCGGTGCGGTCATGGCCATTTACTCTACGTTCTTGTTGTCAGACGTCAATAGTTCGTAGCACGTCTTTGGACGGCATGGTGACCATCCGCGACAATGATCCTGTGAACGCGTCCGCGCCGGCCATCTCGCGCCGGCATGCCGCCGGGGCCGGCAGCGCGCGCGGCCTGCTGTTCACCGTGCTCGGCGAGTTCGTGCTGCCCGGCGGCGCGACGGCGTGGACGTCGACCTTCATCGAGGTCTTCGGCCGGCTCGGCGTGGAGGAGAAGGCGACCCGGCAGGCCCTGATGCGGACCGCCGCCGACGGCTGGCTCGCCACTGACCGCGTCGGCCGCCGCACGATGTGGCGCCTCACGCCGGCGGCCGAGCGGCTGCTGACCGATGGCACCGAACGGATCTACGGCTTCCCCGGCCGGACCCGCGACTGGGACGGCCGCTGGCTGATCGTGCTGGCCCGCGCTCCGGAGAGCGAGCGCGCCACCCGGCACCTGCTGCGCACCCGGCTGACCTGGACCGGCCTCGGCAGCCCGGCCCCCGGCGTCTGGGTCAGCCCGCACGCCGACCGGGCCGGTGAGGTCGAGCGGGCGCTGGCCGAGGCCGGGGTGCTGCCCGAGGCCCAGGTATTCGTCGGGGAGCACGCGGGCCTCGGCGACCTGCGGACGATGGTGCGTCAGGCGTGGGACCTCGACGCGGTCGAGGCACGCTACGAGCAGTTCACCGAGCGCTTCGGCGGCCGCTCCCGCGGCGACGCGCTGCCGTCGACGGTCGAGCTGGTGCACGCGTGGCGCCGCTTCCCGTGGATCGATCCGGCCCTGCCCGATCACCTGTTGCCGCGCCCGTGGTCGGGCGCGACCGCGGCCAAGATGTTCACCCGGTTGCATGCCCGCTGGTCGCCCGCGGCCCGGGCGCAGTGGCAGGCGCTCGACGACAGCGGGGGTTGATGTGGACTTCGAGCAGGTGCGGCACCGGCCGCCGACTCCGCTGAGCCGCCCACGGGAGCTGGTGGTGGCGTGCGCGCCGATGCGGAGCAACGTCAACCTGTCGACGATCCTGCGCACCGCCGGCTGCTGCGGGGTCGAGCGGATGATCGTGTGCGGCAATGCCCGCATCGACCGGACGGTCGCCCGCGACGGCGCCGACTCGGTGCAGCTCGAGGTCCGCAACTCGCTGCCGCCGGTGCTGAAGAATTTACGCCGCGACGGCTACCGGCTGGTCGGCCTCGAGCAGACGACCAACTCCCGCAATCTGCACAGCTACGCCTTCCCGACCCGCACCGCCCTCGTCATCGGCAACGAGCGGGCCGGCCTGTCCGGGGACGAGCTCGAGCTGATGGACGACTGCGTCGAGATCCCGGTGTGGGGGCTGCCGTACAGCTACAACGTGGCCACCGCGACGGCCATGGCGCTGTACGAGTACTGCCGCCAGCATCCGTCCTGAGCGGGTCGTCCTGGGCCTGCCCAGGGGACTGTCCCGCGCTATTCGCTCGGCCGGGTGACGGTCAGCCGATGCGGCCGCGCAGGGCCAACACGTCGAGTGAGTCGCGCGACGAGCCGAGCCGCTTCGTCCAGGACGTACCCAGGTCGGCGAGGGCGGCGGCGTCGAGGTACTCGACCGCATCCAGCGCCCACCCGGCCCGCGCGTATCCCTCGACCAGCCAAGAACTGTCCGGCGTCGGCTCCGGCGTCGCCCCCACCTCGGGCACCGACGGCCGCCACGCGTGCAGGTTCAGGGTGATCAGGAACGGCGCGCCCGGCGCGCAGCGCGCCGCGACCGCCCGCAGCATCGCCTCGTCCGGCGCCACCAGGGCGCGCAGCAAGCTGCCCCACGGCATCAGCGAGTGCAGCTCGGTGATCCCGTCGAGCTCCGCCGGCAGCTGTTCCGCCGCGGCCCACACGAACAGCGCGTTGGGTTGCCCGCCCTTGGCCGCTTTCGCTGCCGCCCGGGCCGCGGTCTTGCGCATCGCATCCGGCCCGGCGTCCAGCCCGACGACGAGTCGGTCCGGACGCCGTCGCGCCTCGGCCAGGACGTGCTTGCCGTCGCCGGTGCCGAGGTCGACGACCAGCCCGCCGTACGGCGCGCGCACCGCGGCGAAGGCCGCCGCGTCGAGGTCGACCGTCGCCTTGCCGACCACCCTGCGCATGCCGGCCACCATAGGCTGAGCCGGTGCGACTCGTCGGGCACGGCCACAGCGCAATCCGGGCCACCCACGCCAAGACCCTCGAGTTCTCCGGCGACGCCGACATCACCGCGCGCGCGACCTGCATCATCGCCGTCGGTGTCCCGGCGGCGCCCGCCGCCCTCGCCGGCCCGGTCCGGATCACGATCAGCGCCGGCGGCGAGTCATTCGCCCTCGATGCCCGGGCCAACTCGTCCTGGAACCCCTCGGGCTCGGCGGTGATCCGGCGCAGCCCACTGCGCCGGCCGGACACCTTCGCCACGCACGCCAGCGCCGCCGCGAGCGATCTGCCCCGCGACCTCGTCGCCGCATTGCGCGCGCCCGACGCCGAGGTCGAGATCATCGTCGAACCGATCCCCGGCCCACCCACCGCGGTGCTGTTCGCGCTCGACCCAGCCCACCCCGATCCACGGCTGCGGGCCGAGATCGCCGCCGCCGACCTCGTCGTCGCCGAGGACGACGAGGCGGCCTACCTCGTCGGCGAACGGGTCGGCCACGGCCCGGTCAAGGTCGCCGGACGAGTCCTTGTGCTCGCGGTTCGCGACCTGCCCGGCGCCACGGTCGTCGACGCGCTGCGCCGGGTCGAGGTCGAGACGGTCGGGCTGCCCCCCGCGCTTGCGGCCGCGGCGGCGGCGCCGTCGCGCGGGCCGCTGCTCATGGCGCCCGGCGACGGCGACCGGCGCGACCTGCTGCGCAGGACGGCCGCGGGCACGCGCATCGTGGTGCCCACGACCGCCGACCAACTGCCCGCCCTGCTGCGCCTCGCGGACGAGATCCGCGGCCCGGGAGTTGTGATCATCGCCCGTCGCGACGAGCCACCAGTGCGGCTCGAGCCGGGCGAACGACCCGGCCTCCCCGGCAAGGACGCCCTGCACGTCTGCCTCACGCCGGGGGACAAGGACGCCGCGCTCGACCCCTCCGTCCTGGCCGTCGTCGACGGGCTGCTGTCCGACGGTGTCGCCACGAAGGCGGCCGCGAACGCGTTGGCCGCCCTCACCGGATGGGACCGGCGGCGCGCCTACGACACGGTCGTCGCTCGCCGCGACAAGGCCTGAGAGCTACGGCCAGGTCGAGTCGGTCCAGCTGCCGTGGACCCACGGCGTGCGCGAGTACGACAGCCGCAGCTCGCCGGGAGTCGACCTGATCAGCTGCCCGAAGACGGTCGCGTACGCGTCGGTCTCGAACTGGTGTCGCACGACGAGCGCCGCCACGTCGTCGGTGGGCACGCACGACGTGACCACGTCGAGCCAGGGCTCGCGGTCGAAGCGCGGAGCGAATGCGGCGGTCTTGGCGTCGTCGCCGTCCACGCCGCGCGAGGTGATCATGTGGATGCCGGCGCCGAGTTCGGTACGGCGCAGCTCGACGGCGTCCCACGTCCACGCCGTGATGCCGGCCGGCCCGACGAGGACGAGATTGAAGCTCGCCATCGCGCGGTGATCGATCGACTCGGGCCAGGACGCGCCGGCCGCCACGGCGGCGAGGGGCAATCCCCCGCGCGACGGCGTCCCGTCCCGCCGTTCGATGCGGTTGAGCACGAGGGCGGTGACCCCGGTGGTCACGTCCGAGACGCACCAGCTGCCGCCGGCGGTCCGGTCGCGGCCGCCGATCACGCCGGGCTGGCTCGGCCACCACTCGCCGGGTTCGTCGAAGTCGCGCGACACGACCTCGTCCCGGATCGCCAGAACTCGGGTCGGCTCCCCCGGATTCCAGCGCGCGACGACGGTGCACACGCCGACGACGTTAGTAGCCGCAGCTAGTGGACGACGGCCGGGCTGTAGTGCGGGGGCGAGCCGAGGGCCGGGCGGTGCGAGGGCGGCTGCCGGCCGTCGATGTCGGTCACGCCGAGCTCGGCGGCGATCTCGGCGCCGATCAGCACCTGTCCCGAATACGACATCCGGTCCGGGCTGGCCGCGAGGGCGGCGATGATCCGTCCGGGAAACTCGGCCGACTCCGCGTTCTGCGTCAGCTCGGCGTACCGGTGATCGCTCGAGGTGAACAGCGCTTCGGTCCGTTCGGTGCGCAGCATGCCCATCCACAGCGAGACGGCCGCGACCCCGAACGGCCGGAAGTCCTCGGCCATGTCGTGGGCCATCTTGTCGACGCCGGCCTTCACCGCGCCGTACGCCGGCCCGTGCATGTAACAGGTGCCGCCGAACGAAGAGGTGTTGACGACCAGCTGCCCGCCGGCGGCGAGCAGCGGCCCGGCGAAGTACGAGGCGACGTAGGTCGAGCGCAGGCCGACATCGAGCACCATCTGCTGATCGAGGCGCTTCTGCCAGAACGGCCGGCGCGAGGTGATGCCGTCGGGAATCGCGAAGGCGTTGTTGACGAGGATGTCGAGTCGGCCGTGGTCTCGACCGATCTGGGCGAACACGGCCTCGACCTGCCCGTCGTCGCCGTGATCACAGACCATCGCAACCCCGGTGCCGCCGCGCTCGTCGATCTGCTTGACCGTGGTGGCGAGGCTGCCCGGCAGCTCGGAATCGCCGTCGGCGCGGGTGCGACCGGTGACATAGACGACGGCGCCGGTCTCGGCGAGAGCGAGCGCGATGCCCTTGCCCGCGCCCCGGCTGGCGCCGGTCACGACTGCCACCGTGCTCACTAGAACAGGTTACAGCTGATCGGGCGGGGTGTCCGGCTGCGCGGTGGCGCGCAGGATCGCCGTCTGCATCCGGGCGACGACGGCCGGGTCGACCGCATCCTGCTCGCCCAGCAGCCGGGCGGCGGCGCGGACGTGCTGCTCGGTCTCGACCGTCTCGGCCCCCGGCTCGTAGGTGTCGGCGATGGCGAGGTGGACCGCCGCGGTGGCCGCGCCGGCCCGGCCGAGCTCCAGTACTGCACCCAGCAGCTCGCGGGCGCGACGTGGGCCGAGCCGGCCCACCCACCAGGCCGCGAGCTGCGCGGCGAGCTGCTGCCGTTCACGCACCGGAAGGGCGTTCTCGTGGACGAGCGCGGCCGCGGTCGGCGCGGCGGGCTCGTGCCGCGACAGCGGCACCGGCTCGACCGCGGTCACCGCTAGGCAGTCGGCCAGCAGCGCCGCCAGTACGCGGCGCCGGTCGTCCGGGTCGAGCAGCGCCGGCATGGCCGCGCGCACCCTTGCCGGTTGCCGGTAGCTGCCGTCCGGATCGGCGTCGAGCAGGGCCCGCCGGACGAGGCCGTCCAGGACCGCTTCGGTCGCGCCCGGCTCGACCCCGACGGCCGTGATGGCAACGTCGGCCAGCCGGTGCCCGATGGGCTGACCGGCCAGGGCCAGCGCCGCGACCGCGCGCCGATCGAGCGGCGGCAGCTCGCCGAGCGTCCGTTCGATCAGCCGTGGCACCGTGACCATGCGGTCGCCGATCCAGGCGGCCACCTCGGCCGGTGTCGCCCCCGCGCACAGGCCGGCGGCGAGCTCGACCGCCAGCGGCAGCCCGTCGACCGCGCGGCAGATGTGGTGGATGGCCGGTGCCGCCACGGCCAGTGCGGTCTCGGTGTCGGCGCGCCGCCAGCGTTCGACGAAGAGCCGGCCGGCGGCGCTCTGGAGCACAGCCGCGGGCTCGAGCGCGCCGGGCAGGTCGAGGCCGGACACTCGCAGCTCGACCTCATCGGCCAGCCCCAGCGCCTCGCCGGCCGTCGCCAGGACATGCAACGTGGGATTCCAGTCGGTCAGCAGCTGCACGACGGTGGCCACCGCGCCGGCGACGTGGTCGCAGTTGTCGAGGGCGAGGACGGCGTGCCGTTCGCCGAGCAGCGCATCGAGATGGACGTCGACCTGCGAGCTCGTACAGCCGAGCGACCGCGCCACGAGGTCCCACACTTCGGCCGGGTCGTCGGCCGTCGTCAGATCCACGAACCAGGGGCCGACGGCCGCGGTGTCCGACAGCTGCGACAGCACCGCTACCGCGAGCCGCGTCTTGCCGACGCCCGCCGGTCCGGTCAGGGTGAGCGGAGCGGGGGCGCGTAGTCGGCGCAGGATGTCGTCGATCTCCGGCTCGCGACCGACGAGGGCGGTGCGATACCGCGGCAGCTCGTGATCGAAGGCCATCGGCACCTTGGGCCGGATTGCCGCAGTCTCCGGGTCGGTCAGCGCGAACAGCCGCACCGGCCCGTCGAAGTCCCTGACGCTGTAGAGGCCGAGGTCGGTGAAGGCGTCGCCGCTCGAGCGCTCGACCACCGCCGCGGTCGCGAGCACCTGCCCGCCGTGGGCCGCGGCGGCGACGCGGGCGGCCTGGTGCACGGCCAGGGCGACGTAGTCGTCGTCCAGCGGTTGGACGCCCGTCCCGACGTGCAGCCCCATCCGCACCCGCACGGTCCGCCCGTCGCCCCAGCGGATGCGGCTGAGGACGCGCTGCGCGGCGGCGCACGCCTCGGCGCCCTCAGCGGCCGCGGGAAAGGCGGCGAAGCAGCCGTCGCCCTCGGTGTTGACCAGTGTGCCGCCGTGGGACTCGACGGCGTAGCGCACGATCGCATGCATCTCGCCCTGCAGCCGGGCCCACTCGGCGTCGCCCACCGCGCGCAGGATCGCGGTGCTGGCCTCGACGTCGGTGAACAGGAAACAGACGTCGCCGCTGGGCAGTTCGCGCACCGGGAGGTCACTGCCCCGCATGGCCGGAGTGTCGCAGAACCCGGGGACGCGCACCTGTTGAAAGCGGGCGCTTCCTGAGCGACGTTTTGCGAACCCGCACGTGGTCAGTCGATGGTGCCGGCTGGAACGACCCATTCACAGCGCTGCCCGGTCACCGACGCCACGTGATCGAAGTCAGCGTCGAAATGCAGGACCGTCGCGCCGAGCTGCTCGGCGGCCGCGGCAATTAGCAAGTCGGGGATTTTGCGGCCGCGCTGGCTCTTTGCCGCGAGCAGCCGCTGCACCTGTAGCGCGCGTTGGACATGTTCCGAGCTCGTTTCGATCCGCTCGAATGCATCCAGCGCGCCCATGAAGGCATCCCATTCTGCGGCATTGCGGGCTGAATACCCCAGCTCGAGGTCGGAGACGGTCGCCCGCCCGATCTCGCCGCTGCCCGCCAACATCTCGACGCGTTTCCGGACACTTGGCAAGCGCAGCCGCTTGAGGACGCTGGTGTCGAGGACGTAGCTCAGCGCCACGCGTTTTCACGATCGTCAAGGTCAACATCGGCGAGTACGTCCAGGGCGTGGGCGATTCGCCCCGGCCGCTCACCGGCGGCCAGACGAAGGGCTTCGTTCACCGTCTCTTTGATCGTTGCCGTGCGCAGCTCGGCCCGCGCTGCCTGAAGCGCCGGCTCGTCCGCTGGCCACCAACTTGACCTTAGAATCTAATTATGAATAGAATGTGACTCTACCCTGCTTGAAGGAGCGAAGATGCGCCACCCGCTCAGACGTCGACCGTGAGCGTGCTACCGCACCTCGCCCACGGCGCGGTCGTCCGCGCGGCCGAGGCCGAGACGCTGTCGTTCGCAAGCAGCACGATGCGCCTGTTGCTCGATGCCGACGCGACCGCCGGCGCGGTGAGTGCGCATCGGGTCCAGCTTCGCGACGGGGCGGTCGGAGCGAACCCCCACCACCACTCGCGATCCAGCGAGCTGTTCTTCGTCCTCGGCGGGAGGGCCGATGTGTTGGCCGGGGATTGCGTCACCACCGTCACCGAGGGCGATCTCGTCGTCGTACCCCCCGGCGTCGCCCACGCCTTCGCGGCCAGCGCCGCAAGCAGCGCCGAGTTGCTGGTCGTCATCACGCCGGGCATCCAGCGATTCCCATTCTTCCGCGAGCTGGTTCGCGTGATGAACGGCGAGGCCGACCGGGCCGCGTTCATGCGCAGCCAACCCGACTACGACACCTACCCCGCCGACCAGGCAGTCTGGAGTGCAGCGCGATGACCGAGCACAAGACGATGAACACCGTCATCCATGCGGCGTTTCGCCGGGACCTCGAGCGATTCGATGTGGCCCTCGCCGAGTTCCCCATGGGCTCCCGTCATCGCGCGGACGGGCTGGCAGCGGCGTGGGACAACTTCTCCTTCCAACTGCACCACCATCACGAGGACGAGGAGACGATCTTCTGGCCGGCCCTGCGCTCGCTCGGCGCGCCCGAGACGTTGGCCGGAGATCTCGAAGGCGAGCACGCTCGGATGCTCGACGCGCTGCAGTCAGCCGACGCGTCGATGCGCGGCTTCCGGATGGAACCCGGCTCCGCCTCGGCCACGACGGCGCGGGCCGCGATCGCACATCTTGCGTCCGTGCTCATCGACCACCTCGCGCACGAAGAACGAGACATGGAGCCGATCTCGGCCGAACACCACGCGTCACCGCAGATCAAGACCGCACAGAAGGTGGTTCGCAAAGCCCATCGCGGCAACCAAGGCACCCTCTTCGCGTGGCTGCAAGACGGTGCCGACGCCGATGCGATCCGCGGTCTGCGGCGCGAGGTCCCGCGTCCCGTCCTCTGGCTCATCACCCGGACGAGCGGCCGGCACTACCGCCGCACCATCGCACCCGTGTGGGCTTGATGCCGCTCACGCGCAAGCCCGGGGGACGCGAGCGGGCCTCAATGGGACGGACGGCTTTCACACCCCTGCTAGGAAGGCCTCCGCGTCAGGAGGCGACTGCAATGCGTTCCACATCGCCGGCGGATCATTGAAGTTCGCGATCAGCGCGTCGGCGACCTGCTGATTCTGCGCGGCGGCAACGAAGACGCCCAGCACGTGGTCGGGCGGCGGACCCAACACGGCGTTGGTCCACTCGGTGACCGGGCCGGCGTAGTCCCACATCGCGTTCTCGACCCGCTGACAGAAGTCCGCGTCGTACGGACCGCCACCGATGATCGCCTCAGCGGCCACGCCCGCACAGTGCGATGCGGTGTTCGCGCCTTGGCCGGTAACGGGATCGTTCGTAATCCAAGCGTCGCCGACCGCGAGCGCGTACGTGCCCGATTGCAACGCCACGCTGGCGGTGCGGACGCACGGCCTCAGCGCCCCGCGCAACACGTCGAGCGGGCCGCGGACACCGAACGTCGCGGGGTCGGCCAGAGCCGCTACCTCGGGCGTGAACTCGTTGAGCAGTGACAGGGCACGAGCATTGAATGCCGCGGGGTCGGCGCCGTAGTCCATAGCGGAGAGTTCGGCGAACGGTGCGCCGGGGACGCCCTCGAACAGCAGGCCCGCGGTGTTACCCGCGGCCGAGACGAACGTCGGTTGGAACAGCTCCCCAACTCCGGGCACGACGTGGTAGCCGAAGTCCGCATCGGGAAGGGTCTGCAAGCCGTCGACGAACATGGCGGCGAGCTGGCGTTGCGGCTGGGTGTGCGGCGAGCGGTTCGGATCGACGGGGAAGAGTTCATCGATGCCGCGCCGGCCCGTCGCGACGACGACGAGGTCGTGGTTGTCTCCGAGAGCCGCGATGTCCTCGATGGTCAACAGGCCGATCCGGTAGCTGCCACCGCGCGCGGTGTAGGTCTCGAGCGCATCGGCGCTGACGGTCCGCATGTCGACGAAGCTCCACGGCTCGTCGACGACACCGCGGAAGGACAGCGACGGATTGCCGAGCTGGGGATTGGTATGAATCGTGAATCGGACCGCGCTCGTGAGCGCCGGCAGCGCCGGCAGCCCGAGAGCGGCCTCGCGGGACCGGGTGCGCCCGAAGCGGGCGACGGTGTTGAACATCGTTCCGGATCGGATCTGCTCAGGCGTCTTCTCTCCGTACAGCTCGGTGTCGATGCCCGACTGCTGCAGCCGCAGCGCGAGATGCAGTCCCGCGATGCCAGTGCCCACGATCGCGATAGCCATGCGTCAACCCCCCGGTTCGCCCGCACTGTACAAGCGGCGCATATCGCGGACAAGGTCGCAGAAGGGCAAGGTGCGGAGGGCGTGGGATTCGAACCCACGGTTGGGGATCACCCAACAGCGGTTTTCAAGACCGCCGCACTAGGCCACTATGCGAGCCCTCCAGTCGCCCGAACCTACCGGAATTGCTGGGCTGCAGCTCGGCGCCACCTCGCACCGAATGCTGCCGCCAGCAATTGCGCCAGCAATCTCGACGAACCGAGACCACTGCTCTCGACCGCTCGCACACTGCCGCGCATCGTCGCACGGCCCGGTGCTCGAGCCATCCCTCCATCGGCCACGTCCCGGGATATCAGGAAGGGTGCACGCCGAGCAGGGCTTGCTCCCGCTCGAGACTCGCTCGTCGCTTCGACGCCGCCCTGCTCAATGCGTCTTGATCAAACGACCGGCTTTGCCGATCTGCGGATACCTTGGCGAGGGGGCTAGCGCATCAACTCGTGCATGACCTGATATAGGTCGCGAGACGCCTCTAAGGCGTAGAACGCTTGCCTAGTCCCCGAAACATGATCACTCGCCGGCGTTCTCCATAATCGCAGTGGCAATCTTTGTTTCGCCCTGCCAGACCGCAACGACCGCGATCGCCGATGCGCTCGGGTGAGCAAGAGCGGCATCAGTGAAGGTGAGCGTGAAGTACCGCTGCGGTGCCAACCTGGGGGCCACTGCCGTCGCCCAACCCGCGATCTCACACCTCGGCGGGATGATCATTCCACCGCCCTTGCCCGCTATCTCCGCGGAGTCACCGTTAGGCAACTGCAACAGCGATGGCTGGCGCTTGCCTTGGGACGCAATCCGCGCCACCTCGTGCCCCGTTGGATCGAGGACGGCGACGTAGGCCTCGCCAACCTGCTGACCCCGGACGCGCCAGGTGCCGCCGAAGGCCTCACAGGTGAACAGGTCTGGATGGACGTTTCGGTTACGCCCATCGATGACTACGGCGCCGGAAGCGTCCTCGGCCCAGACCCTGCCCTTGCGCTCCCGCACTTTGAGCGGCGACGTCACAGCACTCATTCAGAAAGTGTGTTCACCCGGCTGATCCTCGTCAACATCGTCTGAAGTCTTCCGGCTCGATCTGCCAGCATGTCTCGAAGTCGGCGCTCATAGCGGAAATGCTGCACCACGCCTCGTGGGAACACGACCCGTGTCGAGCATGTCGGCGGCATCGCCGTCGACGGCAGCCGCGCTGTGCGGCATGCGCTCAATCGGCGTGCTGCGGTCATAGAGCGTGCGGACCTTTGTGCGCCCAGCCGGAGAGGTAGCGGCGAGGGTCAGCTTCGTCGTTGATCGCGCGCACCTCGGGGCGGTCGTGCACCGCAACTGGCTCGTCGTCACCTCTCCTCGAGCTGAGCAAGGTCCTCAGTACTGATGACGACGGCGCCGTCGTGCCCGTTGCGGGTGATGATGACCCGCTCATGCTGACGTTCGACGCGATCGACGACCTCCGACAGGTGATCGCGGACGGAGCGGAGCGGTTCAGCGGTCGTCATGGCCACAATTGTGGCGCTCGAATACGGCCGCGTCCGGCGGTTGGGTCCACCAGCGATCGACCTCATCGCGCCGGGCAACCGAGCGTCACGACGAAATGCACTTCGCAGAGGTGCAAGACGCGTGGAGTGATTGAGGTGAGTGATCTTGGCCGTGGCAGCTCGGGACGGGGGTCTGATTCAGAGTGGGCGGATAGGCCTGTTCGGGCTCGGCCTGTCGTGCGGAACGTGTCTAGCGAGGGCGTCCGCGTACGCATCCACGACCGAGGCCAGCGCGTCGCCAAGCTCTCTCCGAGCCGCCAGCAATACTCCGTGGGCATCTCGCGCGACCGCGGCGCGCTGGCAGACTGGCCAGTCTCAGTCGCACGGAGGTCCGATCGATGAGTCCCATCCGCCTCGCCCCCGCCGAATCCCCTCCGGGCGCCCTCGAACACCTCCGCACTGCCCTCGCGGACCCCTCGCTCGACATCGTCTACCGACGCTCGGCCACGGGGACCTGGATCGACGACCTCGGTCTCGACGTCGCGCGGTCCGTACAAGACACCGGGCGCGCGCTCACCCCGCTCGAACGGGACGGCGACTGGGTCGCCGCGCTCATCCGCGATCCGGCGTCGTTCGACGAACCGGAGCAGATCGAGGCGGCCTGTGCTGCGGTCGCGGCCGTCATCGACCAGGAGCGGCTGCGGGCCGAGCTGCGCGCGCAGGTCCGCGACGAGCAAGCGGCCCGAGCCCGGATCCTCGCCGCGAGCGACCGGCAACGCCGGCGCTTCGAGCGCAATCTCCACGACGGTGCACAGCAGCGTCTGGTCGGGCTGGCGCTCACCCTGCGGTTGGCCGGTCAGCGCGCGGGCGGTGATCGTCCGGTGACCGATCTTCTGGCCGAAGCGGTCAGCCAGCTCGACGAAGCGATCGGAGACCTTCACGAACTCGCGCGCGGCCTGCATCCGGCCATCGTCAACGACGCCGGGTTGGCGGCCGCGGTCGAGACACTCGCCGAACGTCCGGGCATCCCCGTCGAGTTGTCGATCGACCTGCCCGGGCGGCTGCCGGAACTCGTCGAAGTCGGCGCGTACTACATGGTCGCCGAGTCGCTCGCCAACGCCAACAAGCACTCCGGCGCCGATTCGATCACGGTGACGGCCGACGTAGCGGACGACGCGCTTCACGTGTCGGTCACCGACGACGGCCGGGGTGGCGCCGAGTTCGTGGGGTCGGGCCTGGTCGGGCTGGCCGACCGCCTCGGCGCGCTGGGCGGGCACCTCGTCGTCGACACCGAGCCCGGACTCGGGACGACGGTCACCTGCCACATCCCGCTGCACGGGCCGTCCGCCGTCCCGCACCACCTCGTGGACGACCTCTTGCTGCGCGTCGTCCCCGAAAGCGACGGCTCGGACTCGACCGTCGCCGCGCGCACCGCGCGCGCGATCGGCGGCGACGTGGACCGGCGGCGACGGGCGCTGAAGTGGATCGTCTGGCAGAACCTCGCGGCGCCGGGCGAGCTCATCGACGCGCAGCACGACGAGGAGGACTTGGTCTACGCCAAGTCGCTGCTGCTGTTCGTGGGCGGGAACCGTCGGATCTCGTCACAACGCCGGAACTGGGTGATCGGCTACCTCACCGCAGCGGGCTACACCGAGGACGTGCTCGCCGCCGCCGCGGCCTACGACGACAGTGATTCGATCGCCGAAATCATGACCATCGCCCGGATGCCGATGCAGCACACGGTCGTGCTGTACGACGCGTTGCGGGCCTGCGCGATGGACAGCTTGCGAGTCGCGCCCGAAAGCTTCGATCCCGTGCTGCGCGCCGCCGCAGCGATCGGCATCCAGCGCGAGGTTGTCGCCGATTTGCACGAAATCGTGCTCGAGGAGGCCCGATTGCGGCAGCGCCGGCACGACATCGTGGTCGCGCCGGTCATGCCGAAGGCCCTGAACGAGTCGATCGCAGCCATCCGCGACGCCTGAGCCCGAGAGCATGTGCCAAAATGGCTTGATGGTGTGCCAGATGTGTGCCATCATGGCACCATGGACTTGAGCACGCACGTCAACCACCTCGGACGCGAGTTCGCCACGCTGGCCGAAGCCGGCGGCGAAGACGCGCGCGCGCTGGTCGAGCGCCTGACCGGCTCGCTCGATTCGGCGATCCGGCTGACTCTGCTGGACGCGCTGTCGGCCGCAGCCGACGAGATCTCCCGGGACCTCGCCCCGGGTTCGGTGGAGCTGCGCCTGCGTGGACGCGATCCGAGCTTCGTCGTGACCACGCCACCGGGCGCACCGTTCGAGCCTGCGGCGCACGACGCGGCCGAGGACAGCGCGAGGGAAGGCGGCGTGCTGATCGGTGAGGACGGCCCCGCGGCGCGGATCAACGTACGTCTTCCCGAGCAGCTCAAGACCGCGGTCGAGGAGGCCGCGGCCAGGGAGGGCCGCTCGGTCAATGCCTGGCTGGTCGCGGGCGGCG
Organism: uncultured Actinomycetota bacterium; assembly: GCA_963764485.1. GTDB lineage: Bacteria > Actinomycetota > Actinomycetes > Mycobacteriales > Jatrophihabitantaceae > Jatrophihabitans. The sequence continues at coordinate 2,342,739 of CAVXSM010000001.1, forward strand.
GCCGCCGCCCTGCAGCGCTCCGATCGCGACCAGCGTCCCGAGCCCCGCGGCAGTGGCACCCGGGCCAAACAGGGCTTCACCGGCTGGGTGCGCTAGTCGCACCGCGCCGCATTCCGACACCACGTTCCCGACCGGCGGGGGCGGTTCACCAACCCACACAAGGGGACAGCCATGCCAACATACGAAACACCCGAACCGATCTCCGTCACGCTCGAACTCGGTATCGGCAACGTGCGGATCGTCGCGAGCGAGCGGAGCGACACCGTGGTCGAGGTCCGTCCGAGCAACGACGCCGACGAGTCCGACGTCAAGGCCGCTCAGCAGGTCCGCGTCGACTTTGCGAACGGCGCGCTCCGAATCACCGGGCCCAAGGTGCGGGGCTTCGATTTCTCCCGCAAGTCGAGGTCGGTCGACGTGACGATCGACCTGCCGAGCGGTTCCCACGTGTCCGCCCAGCTGCAGGTGGGGGATTTCCGCGGCGCCGGCCGGCTCGGGGAGTGCGAGTTCAAGACCGCGGCCGGGAACCTCTGGCTCGAACGAACCGGTCCGCTGCAGGTCGAAACGTCGGCCGGTGACATCACCGCCGGCGGGATCGCCGGCAACGCCGAGATCTCGACCAGCTCCGGGAAGATCCAGCTCGGCGAGATCGAGGGCACGGCCGTCGTCAAGAACTCCAACGGCAGACACCGACGATCGACGCGGTGACCGGCGACGTGCGGGTGCGCGCGGCCAACGGGGACATCTCCGTCGAGCGGGCCGGCGCGAGTGTCGACGGCGAAGACATCCAACGGCAGCATCCGCCTCGGCGAGGTGGCCCGCGGCTCGGTCGTGCTCGGGACGGCGATGGGCGACCTGGACATCGGCATCGCCGAGGGCACCGCCGCATGGCTCGAGGTGAACACCGGGTTCGGGCAGGTGCGCAACCTGCTGGACAAGCGCCACCCGACCCGAAGAGTCCGACGAGACCGTCGAGGTGCGCGCGCGCACCTCCTTCGGCGACATCACGATCCGCCGGTCCTGACCACCGTCCATCCCGGAAGAGAGCGAAAACCATGACCTCCAAGCAACCTCAACCGGCGATTGCCGCCACCGGGCTACGCAAGTCGTTCGGCGACCAGGTCGTGCTCGACGGCATCGACCTGGCCGTGGCGCCGGGAACGGTCTTCTCACTGCTCGGCGCGAACGGCGCCGGGAAGACAACCACCGTGAAGATCCTGTCCACCCTGATCAGCGCCGACGCCGGCGACATCCGGGTCGCCGGCCACGACCTCGCGCGCGATCCGGATGCCGTGCGCGCCGCGATCGGGGTCACCGGCCAGTTCTCGGCGGTGGACAACCTGCTCACCGGAGCGGAGAACCTGCTGCTGATGGCTGATCTGCACCACCTCGCCCGGGGCGAAGGCCGGCAGCGGGCCGCCCAGCTGCTCGAGCAGTTCGACCTGGCCGACGTCGGCCCGACGCCGGTCTCGACGTACTCCGGAGGGATGCGGCGGCGGCTCGACCTGGCGATGACCCTGGTCGGCAACCCGCGGGTGATCTTCCTCGACGAGCCGACGACCGGACTGGACCCGCGCGGTCGGCGGAACATGTGGCAGATCGTGCGGGACCTCGTGGCCGACGGCGTCACCATCTTCCTGACCACGCAGTACCTGGAGGAAGCCGATCAGCTGGCCGACCGGATCGCGGTCCTCGACCAGGGCCGGGTCGTGGCCGAGGGAACTCCCGATCAGCTGAAGCGCCGCATCCCCGGCGGCCACGTCCGCCTACAGTTCGCCGATCCGCAGAGCCTCGACGGGGCGATGCGCGTCCTGCGTCAGGCCGCGCGCGATAAGGACGCGCTCGCGCTGCGGGTGCCCAGCGACGGCAGCCTGCGCTCACTGAAGACCCTGATCGACCGGCTCGACGACTGGGCCATCGAGGTCGACGAGCTGTCCGTGCACACCCCCGATCTCGACGACGTCTTCCTCGCCCTCACCGGCGACTCCAGGAACGAGAAGGTGACCACCCGATGAGCCCGACCGCACCGGCCCTTGCTCGGCCGGCCCCGGCTGACCTCCGCTTCTACCCGCTGCGCGACTCGGCGACGATGCTGCGCCGCAACCTCAAGCGCATGCTGCGCTACCCGTCGATGACCTTCACGCTCGTCGGGATGCCGGTCGTCTTCCTGCTGCTGTTCGTCTACGTATTCGGCGGCACGTTGGGCGCCGGGCTCGCCGGGCCGGTGCCCGGCGGAGCGGCCGGCGGGCGGGCCGCGTACGTCAACTACGTCGTCCCCGCGATCATCCTGATGACCATCACCTCCACCGTCCAAGGCACCTCGATCTCGGTCGCGATGGACATGACTGAGGGCATCATCGCCCGGTTCCGCACCATGCACATCGCCCGCGTCTCGGTGCTGACCGGACACGTGCTGGGCAGCGTGATCCAGGCCGCGTTCAGCCTGGCGACCGTGATCGGCGTGGCGTTCGCAGTCGGCTTCCGGCCCGCCGCGGGGGTGGGCGCGTGGCTGGCCACGGCCGGGTTCCTCGTCGTGGTGACGTTCGCTCTGGTCTGGCTCTCCGTCGCCCTCGGCCAGGTGAGTCAGACCGTCGAGGCCGCGAGCAATGTGGGCCATGCCTCTGGTCCTGTTGCCCTTCCTCGGCAGCGGCTTCGTCCCCACCGACTCCATGCCGGCCGGGCTGCGCTGGTTCGCCGAGTACCAGCCGTTCACACCGATCATCGAGACCCTGCGCGACCTGCTCATGAACAAGCCGCTCGGCCACGACGGGTGGATCGCGCTCATCTGGTGCGCCGCCATCGCACTGGGCGGCTACCTCTGGTCGAAACGGCTCTTCGGTCGCGAACCAACCACTGCGTAGGCCGCCGGATTCGGTGGCCGGCTACTTGATTCCGACCACCATCGAATCAGGCCCGGCGAGGTGCTCGACGTAGCTGTCCCGGAAGCCGGCCTCGGCCATCCACGCTCGGCAGTCGGCGCCGGTGTAGTCGAAGCCGCCCGGCGTCTCGATCAGCATGTTGAGGCTCATCAACAGCCCGAACGCGTTGCCGCGGCGCTCGTCGTCGATGATCGCGTCGTACACGATCAGCGCCCCGCCCTCCGGCAGCGCGTCGTACGCCTTGCGCAGCAGCAGCCGCTTCTTGTCGAGGTCCCAGTCGTGCAGGATGTGGCCCATCACGAGCACGTCCGCCGTCGGCAGCGCGTCGGTGAAGAAGTCGCCGCCGGTGAAGGTCAGGCGGTCGGCCAGCCCGGCGCGGGAGACGTAGTCGTCGAAGATCGGCGCCAACGGCGGGAGATCAAGGCCGCCGCCGGTCATGTGTTCGTGCGCGAGCGCGACCTGTACCGGCACCGCACCCTCGGCGCACCCGATGTCGATCACGCTGTGGTGATCGCGCCAGGGGAACTGGGCGGCGATCGCAATTGCCGCCCCGGCGCTGAGACCACTCATCGAGCGAACGAACTGGGCGAGACGATCCGGCTCGGCGTAGATCGCCACGAATGGGTCTTCGCCACCGCCTTTCGCCTCGTTCTGCGGACCGCCGGTGTGCAGGGCCTCGGTCAATGACGCCCAGAACGGGTACAGCCGGGCGTTGGCCATCTCCAGGATTCCGCCGACGTACGAGGGCTTGGCGCGGTCCAGGAAGAGCTCGCCCGCCGGCGTGTTCGCGTACCGGGTGCCCGCGCGCTCGAGCATGCCGAGCGCGACCAGGGCGTCGAAGAAGTCGGCCCAGCTGCGCGGGTGCAGACCGAGGCGCTCGCGCAGCCCTTCACCCTCGAGCGGACCGGACTCGGCGAGCAGCGAGAAGATCCCGAGCTCGACGGCGCTCAGCAATGCCTTCGAGCCCCAGAACCCGAGCCCGAGCTGCATGATCGCGTCCGGCGTGACGGGTGGCGCGGGCTCGCCCGCGGCCGGCTCTTGCGGGGCGTCTTCCAGCGTTGTCATGACTGCGAAGCTAGGGCCAGCCGCGCCGTCGGTCGTCTGTGCCAGCACGGACGACGTCAGCGCGCTGGTGATGCGGTCTTCGAGCGAAGGTGGGCGAGGACGGCCAGGACGCGCCGATGCGTCGCCTGATCCACCTCCAGGCCCAGCTTGGTGAAGATGCGGCTGGTGTGGGTCTCGATGGTGCGGGCGTTCACGGCGAGCAGTTCGGCGATGCGTTCGTTGGAGTAGCCCTCGGACACCAGCGCGAGCACGTTGCGTTCTTGCCGGGTGAGGCCGGCGAGCGGATCGACCCGCCGCGGCGTGTCGAAGACGATCCGCACGACCTCGGGGTCGATCGCCGTGCCGCCGGACGCGACCCGACGGACCGCGCCGACGAGTTCGTCCGGACGGGTGATGCGCTGCTTGAGCAGGTACCCGATGCCGGCGCGCGCGCCGGAGAGCAGGTCGAGCGCGTGGCGGGTCTCGATGTGCTGGGACAGCACGAGCACGCCGATCTGCGGGAGCGCCTGCTTCAGCTCGAGCGCGGCCTGCACGCCCTCGCTGGTGTAGGTCGGTGGCATCCGCACGTCCACGATCACGGCATCGGCGCGAGCCGTCTGCGCGGTGGTGACCAACTCGGTCGCGTCAGGGAGCTGGGCCACGATGTCGATGCCCTCGTCGGCGAACAACCGGGCGATCCCGTCGCGTACGAGCCAGGCATCGTCGACCAGGATCACCCGCACGACGGGTGATGTTGCCCCCCTTGGCCGATTGGGGACACCCGGACGTCGTCCGGGCTAACACGGACGCGATGTCGGCACCGGCCGCGCATGCTTCGCACATGGCGATGCGGGTCTTCCTGGTCGACGACGACGCGCGATTCCGCGCGCTGGCGCGCCGGGCGCTGGTGGGCGACGGTCTCGACGTCGTGGCCGATACCGGGTCCGGGGCCGACGTCGTGGACGGGGTTGCGCACCACCGGCCGGATGTCGTCCTGCTCGACATCCAGATGCCCGGCGTCGACGGCCTGGAGGTCGCGCGGCAGCTGAAACGGCGGGGCGGTCCCGTGGTCATCCTGATCTCCACCCGGGAGCAGGCCCACGGCGACCGGTTGGCCGCCGGCCTGGCCGCCGGGTATCTGCCCAAGGATCAGCTCTCGGCCGCGGCCATCCTCCGCATCGCCCGACCGCCGAGGTGACCCATCGGCTCAACCCGGTCGTCAAACAACGGCCGGGGAAGCCGGCGCCGCCTGGAACGCCGCGACGCAGGCCCGATTGCCCTCAGGATCCGCCAACACGGTCGCGTTCGGGGCGCTGGTGTCGTCGACAACGACGGCTCCGGCGGCGATCGCGGCCGCGACGCGCTGCTCGACGACGTCGTAGGGCACCTGGATGTCGAGGTGGAACCGCTGCCGGGGGCAGGGATGCGGATCGGTGTCCTGGAACCACAGGATCGGCACCCGGTTCGTGGCATCGCGCACGTCGTCGCCGATCGTGCCGCGCCCCTGGGCCTCGGTGCCGCCGGTCAACAGCGCCGACCAGACCGGGGCCACGGCGGCGACGTCGGCGGTGTCCAGCGCCAGCTCGATGGTGGTGATCGACTGCGGGTCGGCTGACACCGACTGATCGGCGGCGATCGCACTGATGCGGCGGGCCAGCTCGATGTCGGCTTGGGTCACCCAGTCGACCTGGTGCTCGGTGCCCTCGTCGTCGTGATAAATCGCGTCGCGGCTGATCAGCTTCAGATCGATGTGACCGCGGTCGAGCCGAAACTCGAGATGATCCCCCGCGGCCGCATCGGCCTCCGCGACGGCGGCCAGGAATCGGGCCCCGGCGCGGAAGTCCTCGACGACGAATCGGGCGTGCAGCCCCTGTCCGAGCTTGCGCCAGTCCGCCAGGGCGGCCGCGGCGATCTGCTTACCGCTGAGCATGTCCATGGTCTGCGTCCTCCTGTTCACCGGTGGGGCGCCGACGCTACGGTGGATTCCGGACGAAAGGCTTCCGCGACCCAATGAGCACTGACATCGCCCCGGTTGGACGGGCGCTGCTCGCGCTCGAGTCGATCCAGGCCGCGCCCGGTATCACCGGCGCCCGGCTGGCCACCCGACTCGGCGTGACCGATCGGGCCGCCCGCCGCTACGTGGCGATGCTGCGCGAGGCCGGCATCCCGATCGACTCGGTCAGCGGGCCCTACGGCGGCTACCGGGTCGGACGCGGCGCGCGCATCCCGCCGTTGATGTTCAGCGCGTCCGAGGCCCTCGGGCTCGTGATGGCCATCCTGCAGGGCTGGCACGGATCGATCGACGCCGACCACCCGGCTGCGACCGCGTTGGCCAAGATCCTGCGCGTGCTCCCAGCTTCGACGGCCGCGCCGGTCGAAGCCCTGCGCCACGTGCAGGCCCAGAATCCGAGCGATCTGGCCGCCACCCCCGACCCAGAGCTGACCGCCACGATCACGCAGGCGTGCGCGAACCGCACGCGGATCCGCGTCACCTACCGCACCGGCCGCCGGCCGCTGCTCGAGCCGCTGGCCGTCGTCGTGCGCCATGGCCGGTGGTACCTGCTCGGCCGGCCGCCCGGCACCGACGACCGCCGCGTCCTCCGCCTCGACCGCATCACCGAGGTGGAGAGCACCGAGGTGCCGTTCGTCCCACCCGACGACCTCGACCCGGTGGGCGAGATCGAGGATCACCTCGCCGACGGCTGGACCCATCCCGTCGAGGTCCGCATCGACGCCCCCCTGACCCAGGTCGCGCACTGCATCCCGCGCACGCTCGGCCGGCTGGATCCGAGTAGCGAGCACAACTGCACCCTCCGCGGCAGCACCGACGAGCCGAGGTGGTACGCCGAGCAGCTCGCGTCCATACCGGCGCCGTTCACCATCGTGACGCCGGGCGCGGTTCAGGACGCCGTCGGCGTCCTCGCGCAGCGCCTCGCCCGCGCCGGCTCCAAGCGCGACTTGGACTAGTGTCCTGTCGTATGTCCACCGCCAGCTTGTTTACGCAAGCCACGCGTCGGCAACTCAACGCCCGGCAGGCCGAGACCGTCGCCAAGTTGGTCGCGGCGGCGCGTCAGGAGCTGCGTGACGTCGGCTTTGCGGACATGACGATCCGCAGCGTCGCGGCCCGGGCCGAGGTAGCGGCCGCCACCGCTTACACCTACTTCTCGTCGAAGAACCACCTCGTCGCCGAGATCTTCTGGCGGACCCTGTCCGACCGCCCCCGGATCAGCAGCCGCAAGGCCTCGCCGTACGGACGGGTGGCCGAGGTCTTCCATGATCTGGCGAGTCTGGTCGTGGAAGATCCGGAGCTGTCGGCCGCGGTGACCCTCGCCCTGCTGAGCGAAGAGCCCGACCTCAAGCATCTGCGCGCGCTCGTCGGCGCCGAGATCAACGACCGCATCGCGGCCGCGCTCGGCGACCGGCCGGCCGCCGAGATCCTCGACGCGCTCAGCGTCGCGTGGTCGGGCGCGATGCTGCAGGTGGGCATGGGTCACGCCCGCGCCGACGAGATGGGCGATCGGCTGGCCCGCGTGGCCCGCCTGCTCATGCGGCCCTGACCCGGACTCAGTACGCGGTGCGCTCGACCGGCCACAGTGGACTGCTGAGCGCCGCCGCCGACGGGGAGTGGCCGGGCTGCGCACCCGCCGCGGCCGCCTGGATGCGCTGCTCCAGCTGCGGGGTCATGTGGCCGTCCTGGATCACCTTCATCACGGCGTCCATGGCCAGGCCGTAGTCGAAGATGTCGCGCTGCCACGCCCACTGGCGCTGCCCGCCGTACTGGAACCAGCTGCAGCCGAGACCGTTGATCTCGTACGGATCTCCGGTCGGGCCGTTGAAGGTCGTCACCTGCCGCCAGAAGCCGACGATCATGCCCTGCCGGCCGTCGATGACCGAGGCCTGATACGGGTAGATCCAGCCCTGGAAGCCGAGCATCTCGGTGCCAAGGGCGAAGTCTCTGATCTCCTCGCGCCCGGTCGCCATGAAGTGGTCGGTGGGCGTGTAGGACCACCCGTAACTTGCGTCCGGCGCGTAGAAGTCGGCGAGGATCGTCCAGTCCCCGAGCTCCTGGGCCTTGCGGTTGGCCTCGAGCCAGCCCCGCCAGAAATCGTCGAGCTCGTCGCGGTCGAAGGTCGGCATGTCAGTCCTCCTCGACCGACAGCGCGCCGGTCGGGCAGTAGGTGATCGCGCGGCGCACCGCGTCGCGCTCGGATTCCGGAGGCGATTCGTCGAGGACGGTCACCTGATCGTCGTGCTGGCCCACCTCGAACACCGCGTCGGTCTCGCTGACGCACACCGCATGCCCCTGGCACAGGTCGCGGTCGACCACGATTCGCATGGTCACCGCACCCGCCGGCGGTAGCGCACCCGGCACGGCTGCTGAAGTTGAATGACCATCTTCGTCATGTCGTCGCGGTACGACTCGGACGGCTGCGTCATGTCGAACTCGTAGTCGCGCAGGATGACCGAAAAGATCGCCTTCAGCTGCATCATCGCGAACGCCGACCCGATGCAGCGGTGCTTTCCGGCGCCGAACGGGATCCAGGTCCAGCGGTTGATGAGATCCTCTTGCCGCGGTTCGAGGTAGCGCGACGGGTCGAACGCGTCCGGCTCGGGGAAGTCCTGCGGTATCCGGTTGGACACGGCCGGCGACGCGCCGACCATCGTGCCCGCGGCAACCGAGTACCCGCCGATGTCGACCTCTTGCTTCGCGATCCGCAGCAACAGGATGAGCGGCGGATGCAGCCGCAACGTCTCCTTGAGGGTCGACTCGAGGAACGGGATCTCGCGCAGGGCCTGGAAGGACACCTCGCGGCCGTCGGAGTAGATCTCGTCGAGCTCGGCCACGACCTTCGACATGGCGTCGGGGTGGCGCAGCAGCTCGATGAGCGTCCAGGCCGCGGTGCCGGACGAGGTGTGGTGCCCAGCGAACATCATCGAGATGAACATCCCGGTGATCTCGTCGGCCGAGAACCGCGGCGCGCCGGCGTCGTTCTTGACCACCATCAGCACGTCCAACATGTCCCACTCGCCGTCGGCCGGCGGGCCGGCCGCAGCGCGCCGGCTCATGATGGCCTGGACGAGCTCGACCAGCGCCAGGCGGGCCCGATCGCGCCGCTCGAAGCTCTCGATCGGCAGGTAGGGATCGACGAAGGCCAGCGCGTCCGTACCGCGCTCGAGGTCGTGGTAGAGCCGCGCGAAACTCGCGTCCAGCTCCTCGCGGAACCGCGGCCCGATGAGGCACGAGGACGTCGTGTAGATCGTCAGCTCGGCGAACCAATCGAGCAGATCGATCTCACCCTCGTCGCCCCATCCGGCCACCATCCGGTTGATCTCGTGCTCGATCGTTGTCGCGTGACCCTTCATCTGGTCACCGCGCAGGGCCTGGTTGCGCAACATCTCCTTGCGGCGTTCGGGCGGCGCGTCGAACACCACACCCTGGCCGAAGATCGGCGTCATGAACGGGTAGGCCTCACCCTGGTCGAGCACGTCGTCCGGCGCGCGGAAGTACGACTCGTTCGCCTCGGCACCGGTGGACAGGACGACGTCGCGGCCGGCGAGGTCGAAGATGCCGACATCGCCGCACTCGGCCCGCACCCGCGACAGCAGGGCGATCGGATCGGTGCGCAGTTCCTCGAGGTGACCGTTCGGCTCGGCGCCCCCGGACACCCGCGGAATGGTGGTGAAGGTGGTCATTCGCGCACCTCGGTGATCGGCGCCTCTGGCGCGACGTAGGAAACGGCGATGTGCGTCCCCCGCGGCGCGCCGACGACGTGCGCAACCGTCCGCGCGATCGCCGCAGGCGGGAGGAATCCGAAATGCCGCAACGAGCCGAACTTCTGGCCGTAGCGGACGACCTTCATCGCGTCGGCCATCTCCCAGCCCGTCGCGATCTCGCTCGCCGTCGAACCCGGCCGGACGATCGAGACCCGGACGCCGGTGCCCTCGGTCTCCATCTGCAGCGTGCGCGCGAGACCCTCGGCACCCCACTTGCTCGCCACGTAGGTCCCCACGAGTGGCCGAGGTTGTTCGAGAACCTCGGAGGAGATGAGGACGAAGTCGCCGCGGCGGCGCGCAATCATGCGGGGCAGGAAGGTGTGCACGAGCCGCTGCACGCCCACGACGTTGATGTTCAGCGCCGCCGACAGGTCGTCCGGTTCGGTATCCACGATCGGGCCGGGCTGCATCGTTCCGGCGTTGGCGACGACGACCTCGACGTCGCCGAACTGGTCGGCAACCGCTTTGGCGAACGCCTTCACCGACGCCGTATCGGCGACGTCGAGGTGGCTGGCGAAGGCCTCGCCCCCCGCCGCCCGGATCTCCGCGGCGACCTCTTCGCAGCGTTCGACGCGGCGCGCGCCGAGCGCGACCGGGAAACCCTCCGCACCGAGCGCGCGCGCGATCTCGGCACCGATCCCGGCCGAGGCACCGGTGATCACGGCCGGCCGACGGGTCGGGTGCGCGCCCGGGCCGATCTGAGCGGTCAACTCCGGCATCGTCGCACCCACCGAGCTCTCGCGGCAGCGGTCATGTCCGCCCCTTCGCGATGATCTTCTCCACCACGCCGACCAGGGTGGCCGCGCTGGGCCAGCCCGCGTAGTGGGCTAGGAAGATCACGATCTCGCGCAGCTGGGCTTCGTCGAGTTCGCCCAGGCGGTAGGCCGAGTCGAGCTGAATCTCGAGGACGTCGTTCAGCCCGCGGCCGACCATCAGCCCGATGAGCATCAACCGGCGCTGCGGGGTGTCGAGCGCCGGACGGGTCCAGATCTCGCCGAACAGGTGATCGCGGGTGATCTGGAAGAAGTCGCCCGGCCGGTCGGGCGAGTCCCACCCGTACACCTCGTTCATCTTGGCCAGCCCCGGCGGCGGCAACTCGTCCTCAGGCATCGGTCGCCCCCAGACCCAGGCTGCTGGCGAGTCGGTCGAGCGCGAGGTCGGCCAGCGGCGTCTCGACCGCCAGGCCGCGAGCCAGCTCGGTCGCGAACGACAGGTCCTTCTCGCCGAGCGTATGGACGTGTCGCAGGATGGGATACCACGGATCATCGGCGGCGACCGGCCCGGCCTGGTCGCGGTACATGATCGCGCCAGGCCCGCCCGTCACGGCGTCGGTGTGCCGAACGATCTCGCCGAGGGTGGCCAGGTCGATGCCCGCAGCCTCGGCGAGGGCGTTGGCCTCCATCGCCGCGACGAACGCCGTGAAGTGCAGCATGTTGCGGGCGAGCTTGACCGCGGTTCCGGTGCCGGCCGGCCCGAGATGGACGACGAGGTCGCCCATGCATTCCAGGATCGGCCGGCTCACTTCGAAGGCGAGCGGCTCACCACCGACCATGATGGCGAGCCGACCCTGCTTGGCGCCGCCCGCCCCGCCGCTCACCGGCGCGTCGATGACGTGCACGCCGTGCGGGGCCGCGGCGTCGACCAGTTCGGCGACGGTCTCGGGGTGGACGGTCGAGTGCACGGCGATCACCGTTCCGGCGTCGGCCGTCTCGAGCAGCCCGTCGACACCGGTCACGACCGTTCGCACCTGGGCGTCGTCGCGGACCATGATCGAGATGAAGCCGGCCTGCTCGGCCAGATCGCGCGGCGTCGCGGCGACCTTGGCCCCCTGGGCCTCCAGGGCGGCGACCGCGGCGGTGTCGATGTCGCACACCCACAGCCCGGCCGGCCAGTCGGACAGTCGCGACGCCATCGGCCGGCCGATGTTCCCCAGACCGATGAACCCGACCGTTCTGCTCATGCGCGGAACACCTGCCCGCCGTCGATGTTGACGATCTGCCCGGTGATCCATGACGCCTCGTCGGAGAGCAAGAACAGGCAGGCGTCGGCCATGTCCTTGGTCGTGCCCAGTCGCTTGAGCGGCAGGTCCTTGACCAGCTGCTCGGCGTACTCGCCGACCTGGTTGCGGGTTGCCTCGGTGTCGGTCGGGCCGGGCGCGACGGCGTTGATGCGGATCTTGTCGCCGCCGAGTTCGCGGGCCAGCTGCTGAGTGAGCCCGTTGATGCCGACCTTCGCCAGTCCGTAGAAACCGGAGTACAACCAGGCGGCCGTGGAGGACTGGTTGACGATCGCGCCGCCACCGCGCTGCTTCATGTGCGGCCATACCGCCCGCGTGCAGAGCAGCGCCCCGTCCATGTTCACCGACATGAACTTGCGGTAGTAGTCCCAGTTCACGGTGAGCAGCAGATCGAACTTCATCGATCCGTAGATGGCGGCGTTGTTGACCAGATAGTCGATCCCGCCGAATTCGGCGACGGTCGCCGCGGCGAGAGCATCGGCCGACTCGGCGGAGGCGACATCAGTCTCGACGAAGATCGCCTGGCCGTCCTCGGCGGCGATGCTGTCGGCGACGGCCTTGCCCTTTTCGATGGCCAGGTCGGCCACGACGACGGCCGCGCCTTCGGCGGCCAGCCGCCGGGCGTAGGTCTCGCCGATGCCTTGGGCGGCGCCGGTGACGATGGCGACCTTGTCCTGGAATCGATGGGCCGAGCGGGCTGATGTCATCGTGTTGTCCTCGCGATGTCCGGGGCGGGTTGAGCGATCAGCTTCGTCTCGAGGTACTCCTCGAATCCGGCAACACCCATCTCGCGACCGATGCCGGACTGCTTGTAGCCGCCGAACGGGGCGTCGGCGCAGAACCACACGCCACCGTTCACGCTGAGGGTGCCGGTGCGGATGCGCCGCGCCACGCGCAGCGCGCGGTCCGGATCGGCGGAGTTGACCGCACCCGACAGCCCGTACGGCGAGTCGTTGGCGATGCGCACCGCGTCGTCGTCGCCGTCGTGCGGAATCACGACGAGCACTGGGCCGAAGATCTCTTCGCGGGCGGTGCGGGCCTTGTTGTCCAACCCGACGACGACCGTCGGCTCGATCCAGAAGCCGTGGGCGAACTCCGCGCTGGCGGGCCGGCCGCCACCGACGGCGAACGTGCCGCCTTCCTCGGTGGCCAGGCGCAGGTAGCCCTCGACGCGATCGCGTTGCGCCGCGCTGATCAGCGGACCGCACACCGTCCCCGGATTTGTCGGATCCCCCGGCGGCAGCGCGCCCATGGTGGCGGCGGCGATGGCCACGGCCTCGTCGTAGCGCGACCGGGGGACGATGAGCCGGGTGGTGAGGGCGCAGCCCTGGCCGGCGTGGATGGACACGCTGAAGGCCGCGAGTCCGACGCCGGTGCCCAGATCGGCGTCGTCGAGGACGATCGAGGCCGACTTGCCCCCGAGCTCCAGGAAGAGCTTCTTGAGCGTCGGTGCGGCCGCGGCCATGATGGCCCGGCCGGTCGCGGTCGACCCGGTGAACGACACCAGATCGACGCGCGGGTCCGTCGTCAGGACGGCGCCGCCTTCATGCGACTGCGCAGTGATGACGTTGAGCACGCCGGCCGGAAGATCGGTGTGCTCCGCGGCCAGCCGGCCCAGCTCCGCGGCGAGCCACGGGGTGTCGGGCGCCGACTTGAGCACGACCGTGTTCCCCGCGGCGAGCGCCGGGCCGACCTTGGCCAGGTTGATCTGGTTCGGGAAGTTCCACGGCGTGATCGCTGCGACGACCCCGACCGGTTCGCGCCGGACGATCCGGTCGGTACTGATGCCCATGGGCGACGCGACGCCGAGCTGTTGTTCCCACTCGTAGCGTTCGGCCAGGTCGATCGTCCAGGCCAGGCTCTCGACCGGGACGTCGTACTGCGGCCCGGTCGTGAACATCGCCGGCGCGCCGGCCTCGGCCGTCGTCAGCGCGCGCATGGCCGGCGCGTGCGCGACCAGCGCCTCGTGCAGCTGGCGCAGACAGTGAACCCGGAACGCGACGTCGTCGGCCCATTCGGTGTCGTCGAAGGCCCGCCGTGCGGCGTCGATCGCGGCGTCGACGTCCTCGGCCGTGGCATCCGGCGCCGAGCCGATGACCTCCTCGGTTGCCGGGTTGATGATCGGGAAGGTCCCGTCCCCGGTTGCCGGGCGCAGGGTGCCGTCGATCAGTAGCTGGGCCGGGGCCGCAAGCTCGGTCATCGGGGCTGCACCACGACGGGGAGGTGGGCGAATCCGCGCACGTTGATGGAGTGGACGCGGGTCGCGCGGTCGTCGTCGACCTCGATCCCGCGGATCCGCGCGACGAGCTCCTCGAGGGCGACCCGCGCCTCGAGCCGGGCCAGGTTGGCGCCGAGGCAGTAGTGCCGGCCGCCGCCGAAGCTCACCATCGGCGATGTGTCCCGGTCGATGTCGAACCGGTCCGGGTCGGGGAACACCGCGCCGTCCCGGTTCGCCGCGCCGAGCAGCAGGACGAGGCGGGAGTTGGCCCGCGCGACCTGACCGTGCAGCTCGACGTCCTTGAGCAGCAGGCGGGCGAGTAGCTGCGTCGAGCCGTCGTAGCGCAGCGTTTCGTTGACCCAGTCCGGGATGCGCTGCGGATCGGCGATCACCTTGGCGAGCTCATCTGGGTTCCTGGCCGCCCAGTACACCGAATTGCCAAGCAGCTTGGTCGTCGTCTCGTTGCCGGCCACGATCATGAGGAACAGGAAGCCGATGATCTCTTCGTCGGTGAGCCGGTCGCCGTCGGTCTCGGCCAGGGTTAGCGCCGACGTCAGGTCATCGCGCGGATCGCGGCGCCGGGCGGCGAGCAGTTCGACGTAGTACGCGAACAGCGCAACCGCGGCATCGACCCCCTCCTTCGAAACATCGCTCGCGCCCTCTTCGCGGTGCACCAGGAGGTCGGCCAGGCGCCGCAGCTCGGCGCGATCGGCCGGCGGCACGCCGACCATCTCCGAGATCACGTCCATGGGCACCCGCCCGGCGAACTGATCGATGAAGTCGAACGGCTCGCCGAGCGACAGCGCGTCCAGGTGCTCGCGGGAGATCTGCCGGATCCGGACCTCGAGCTCGGCGACCCGCCGCGGCGTGAACCCGCGCGAGACCAGGCCGCGCAGCCGGGTCTGATCCGGCGGGTCCATCGCGAGGAACGACATGACGTGGCGGGCGTGCGGCCCCCAGGCCGACGGATCGAGCGACACACCCATGCTGTTCGAGTACGTCCCCTCGGTGCGGAACGCCGCCGTCACGTCGGCGTGCCGGGACAACGCCCAGAACTCCAACTCCGGGTTGTAGTAGAGCGGGGCCCGCTCGCGCAGCCACGCATACGTCGGATAAGGGTCGTCCTGCATCGGGTAGTCGTAGGGGTTGAACACGGCGGCGTCGGTCGTGCCTGTCATTTCTGGCCTCCGAGGATCAACCGGGTATCGCGCGGCGCAGGTGGGCAGACACGAAACTGGACAGTAGTCCATCCAGGTGTCGCAGGCAACGACACTCGTGGCCTCCGATCATTCACGCGGGCGGGCGATCGCGCTGAGCGGTATCGAGGTTCGGGGTTGGAACGCGAACGCGGCGCCGCCACTGAACCGGGTGACCTGCACCTCGGGCAATTCCGGTGCGGCCGCCCCCCGGACGACCACGGTCAGTTGCCACGCTTCGGCCGATCCCGTCACGTCGACATCGAAGTGCGGATCGACGGCGCGCACCATCGCCTGGAGCGGGGCCAGGGAAGCGGGGCCACAGAGCGCGAGCCAGGCTCCGTCGTCGTGGGCCGCCGAGCGGGCGACCCGGACCGAGTCGCCCTCGAAGGTCGCGTCGACGTAGGCCGCGGGATTGAACACCGGATGCAGGGAGAGCATGCGTACCGCGCCCTCAGGCGTCGACTCGAACTGCAGCGCGCGGTGAATCCGCTCAGCCGTGAGCCCGGCGATCCCGGTCAACTGCTTGGTCCCGATCTCGCGGGCCTGGTCCGCTGCACCGACGGCCAGGTGCCCGCGCACCGAGAGAAGGAACGCCAGGTTCAGCAGATGGTGCTGGACGCAGACCTCGTCGGCGATCCGGGTCAGGGCCGAGCGCGAGAACGCCGCGAAATCGACGTCGGACAGGAGCGGTCCGGCGTAGCTGGCCGCGCCGTCGTCCGACGAATCGATCACGTCGAGTTCGAGCGATGCCGCCCTGGTAACCGACATCTCCGCGAGCAGCGGGCTCGGTTCGGCCGGCTGGTACTCGTCGTCGATCTGCACCGTCCAGCGGCAGTGCGGATGCCGATCGGCCGGGTTGCGTGGCGGCCGATGGAGCGGCCGCACCTGAGCCTTCGGGTTGGTAGCGCCGGCGGTGGCGTCGAACGTCGGGTCCTCGATGTGATGGCACATGCCTACGACGAATTCCTCGCCCATCGGCTCCACGTCGAGCAGCGCGCCGCAGTGGTCGAGCCAGAACTCGCCCGACTCGGGCGAGTTGACCTGGTAGCGGAAGTCCATGAACTGCGGCGGCGCGCCGATGTCGAACTGCAATCCCTTGAAGATCGTCACCACGTCCGTGCCCTCGAAGCCGAGCGCCCGTTGCATGCGCCTGGTGTAGATCGGACTGGCCGCCGACCACTCGTCGATCGCCACCTCGACCATGCCGCCGTGACCGAGCTGGCCCAGCACCCACGCCATCCCCGATCGGTCGATGAGGTGGCCGCAGAGCAGGAGTTCGGGGACGAGCGTGGCGAGCTCGGATCGAGCGAGACCCGCGAAGCGGCTTGGCATCAGCTGCCCCCGTTGACGAGTTGGCCGCAGCTGTACGGGTACGGCGTCTTGCGCACCCAGGTCCCGCTCACTCGTTGCACGACGGACATGCAGGTCGGGGTCGTCTTGCTGCCGACATTCTGCGGCGGCGTCATCCCGTTCGCGGTGAACCTGTGGATGCCACGGACGGCTGCGAGCAGCGACGAGCGGGTCAGCTTGCCGCCGAGCTGCACTGCGGTCTGGGTGAACAGCAGAGCCGCCGCCCAGGCCCAGACCCCGAAGTAGGTCGGCGCGCCGCCCGAGGTGCGCTGCAACCACTGGACGTACGTCGTCAGCTCCGGGTTCTTGGCGATCTCGCTCGAGCTCAGGTACAGCGGCGCCGGCACGTAGGAGAAGGTGCCGTCAGTGGAGCTGCCCGCGCTCGTGTAACCGTTGTCGTAGGCGGTCGGATCCATCACGAACATCGGGTGGAAGCTCGACTCGTTCTTCGCCTCGTTGTTGATCGCCTGCTTCAGCTGCTGCGCGTACGGCGTCGCCGCGCCGATGTACTGCACGTACTTGACTCCGGCGGCGGCCATCTTGGTGGCGTAGCTGTCGTACGGGATCAGGCCGCCGGCCACGTTGATCGGCTGCAGGTAGACGAAGTTGTAGCCCATCCGCTTCTCGGCGGCCATGAAGGTCATCGCGTTCAACGTGGACGCGCCGGCGTTGAGGTAGACGAACGCGGCGTGCTTGTAGGCGTCGCCGCCGATCTGCTTGAAGTAGTTGAACGCGGTGTTGGGGATCTGCATCGGATTCGCGGAGTCGGCCCCGAAGGTGACCGGTGACTTCAGCCGCCCGGTCTCGGTGGTGACCGCGCGCAGGTCCGGGACCCCGCAGTGCGTCACCGTGTCGGCGCCACCGGCGTCGAAGGCGCCCATCGAGCCGACCATCGCGAAGGCATTGCCGCACGCGGTAGTGGCGGCCTGCTCGTCGCCGCTCTCACTCGTCTGGCTGTCGAGCGGCTCGAGCTTGAGCTTGCGTCCGCAGATGCTCGACGTGGAGTTGAAGTACGTGACGTACGCGGTCATGGCGTTCTGCGCCGACTTGAACAGGCCGGGTACCGGCCCACTCACGTCCGCGGCGTTCGCGAGCGTGATCGTCGAATTCGTCATGCCCGGGCCGTTCTTGAAGCCGGCGCAACTGCCCGCCTTGACTCCGCCCACTGCCCCGCCGCCGCTGGAGTGCCCACCTGATCCGCCGGTCGAACCGCCGCGGGTGCCGGTGCCGCCGTTGGATCCGCCGACCGGGCCGCCGTTGCCCCCGGCCGCCGTAGGTCCGCCGGCGACACCGCCGGTGGCGGTGCCGGTGGCTGCACCGCTCGGGCCGCCGGCCACGATCGGCACCGTGCTGCCGTTCTGCACGGCGTGCCCGCCGGGGGCTGCGCCGACGAACTCCTTCGGCGGCACTTGCGAGCCACAGGCGACGAGCAGCACACAGGACCCGATCGGGAGGCCAACCGTCCACCAGCGCACGACCACGGAGCCGCCACCTTTCACGCGGCTTGGACGATACACACGTGCCTGGACAGTTGTCCAACCTACTGCGCCGGTTGGCACCGGGCACACTGGCGGGGTGTTCGATGCGTTACCCGGTCTCGACGCGGACGTCCGCACTGCGTACTTGGCGCGACTGGGGCTGGAGGCGGAGCCGCCCTCGGTCGACGCGCTGACGCGGCTGGTGCGACGGCAGGTCGAGCGGGTGCCCTACGAGACGCTATGGATCCAGGCCGGCGAGCGCTGGTCGACTGATCCGGCCATGGCGGCGCGCCGGATCGCCGAGTCCGGCCGCGGTGGGTACTGCTACCACCTCAACGGGGCGCTGGGGTTGCTGCTGGCAGCACTCGGCTACGCGGTGCGCGGGCACGTCGGCGGTGTGCACGTCGGCGAGCGCACCCGGGACGAGTTGGGCAACCACTTGGTGCTCACCGTCAGCGCCCTGCCGTCAGCCGGCAACGAGTCCGGCGTCTGGTACGTCGACGCCGGACTCGGCGACGCGATCTACGACCCGCTGCCGCTCGTCGCCGGCGGGTACGACCAGCCGCCGTTCCGGCTGACCCTGGAAGACGAGGGCGCCGGGCACTGGCATCTGACCCACGACCCCACGGGCGGGTTCGATGGCATGAGCTGGAGCCTGGCGCCGGCCCGGCTCGATGACTTCACCGCAACGCACACCTGGTTGTCGACCGCGCCGGAGTCCGGCTTCGTGCAGGTGCCGATGGCCGAGCGTCGAGACGCGACTGGCGTGGAGGTCGTGCGGGGCTTGATTCGATCCCGCATCGGCGCCGGCGCCTTCGCGGCCGAGCCCATCGCGAACGAAGCGGACTGGTTCGACACGCTCGCCGACGACTTCGGCATCCGCTTCGACCGCGGCGGCCCGGAGCGCGAGCGGCTATGGCCCGCGGCGCTGGCCGCGCACCGCGCCTGGGAAGCCGCCCACCGTCCGCCGGCCAAGAATCAATGATCAACGAGACGTCGATGACGCTGGTACGGCCGGGCAACTGCTGAGGGTCAGTCGGCCCGGCCCGGCCCGACACCGCCACCGTGACACCGAGCCCGACGATCGCGACACCGCCGGCGCCGCCGACGGCGGCCAGCCGCCGGGGAGAGCGGGCCAGCCACTCGCGGGCCGAGCCGGCCAGGACCGCCCACACGCTGTCGCACAGCAGCGCGACGACCGGGAACAGCGCGCCGAGCACGAGCAGCTGAAGGGGCACCTGCCCCGCGGTACGGTCGGCGAACTGCGGCATCGCCACCGTGAAGAAGATGATCGTCTTGGGGTTGGACGCACCGACCACTACGCCGTCGAGCATCAGCCGCAACCGTCCCGATCGGCGGACGGAGGCGATCGGTTCCGATACGGCTTCGGCCAGCGCCCGCCGATGCCGGAACGCCTGGACACCCAGATAGATCAGATAGGCGGCACCCACGATCTTCACCGCCGTGTACACCTCGGTCGACCGCTGGACCAGCGCGCCGATCCCGACCGCCACGGCGACGACCTGCAGGAAGGACCCGACGGCGTTCCCCGCAACGCTCAACAGGGCGCCCGGCCGACCGACGGTCAGCGCCCGGCCGATCGTGAACAGCACGCTCGGGCCGGGGATGACGATCAGCACGAAGGACGCGAGCAGGAACGCCAGCAGATGACCGGTTGGCGGCATGCCTCAACGGTAGGCGCGACGACCACCCCGTTTAAGGCAGGTGTCTCCCGAGCCAGCGCAACGGGCGGCCGACGAGCCGGCCCTGATGCCAACCGCGAACGACCACGCCGCGGCGGAGTCGACGGAACGCGTCTCTGGCCCGGGCGGCTACGGCCGGCGGAGGTCGAGTTCGGCCTTGAACGGCTCGCCGGGCACCAGATTGGGCGCCACCGAGATCATGAACGTGCTCGCCGGCCGGTCGCCGGACTCGTCGATCAGCGCCGCGCGCAACTCATCGCTCAGCGCGACGGTCAGCCGCCACCCGGCCGCCGACTCGACGAGCCGGAACTCGGGCCCCGACTCGTCCGGCTCGGGATCCCGATCGTCGAGGCCGGACGGGAGCGAAGCAGTCATCGGTTCACGCACTCATTCGGTGTGGGGCGCTGGGGATCAGCGCGAGCGCCGCGGCGGGGTTGACGCGACACGCCGTCGGGCAGACGAGTCGGACGAGGACGGGCTCGGCCGGCGACTCGTCCACGTGCACGGCGGCGGGCTGCCCGCAGGTCGGACAGGGGACGAGGTACTGCGCAAGAACCCGCTGCTCGGCCCGCGCCTGCGCGACGACGAGCGGATCGACGGTGGCCGTTGGCTGCACGCATTCTCCTGTGAATCCTGCGCTCGCTGTCGGTTCAGCGCGGCGGCCCGATGGCGCAGGTGAATTACCCAGCGACGCTGACCCGATAACCCCGACCCATTGCGTTCGCGTAGATAAAAGACACCGCCATCGAGATGTAACACTTTCTCCTATTGCGACGCTTTAACTATTTCGGCCGTCCTCACCGATATTTTGGTAATTGCCGCGTCACCCCGCGTCTGGCGCCGTCGTTGGTCACCGGTGACCCCTCTACGCACCGTCCGGGCCGGACTCGGCACCGCTGTCCTGCTCGCTTCGATCACGCTCGCGAGCACGGCCGGGGGTTCCGCCGTGGGGGCCGCGACTGCCTACGCCCCGCTCAACCGGCCCGGGCCCGCCCTCTCGGTGCCGACCGCCACCTTGCAGGCCGCCCTGCACTGCAGCGGGTCGTTGACGAGCGGGACGCTCGAGCCGGTGCTGCTGAACCCGGCCACCGGGGTCACCCCCGAGCAGAACTACTCCTGGAACTACGAGCGCGCGTTCAGCGCGCAGCAGCGGGCGTGGTGTGCGATCACGATGCCGTTCCACACCTTGGGCGACATCCAGACCGCCGGCGAATACCTCGTCTACGCCATCCGCACGATGCACGCCGCGGCCCACCGCCGGATCGCGATCCTCGGCCACAGCCAGGGCGGGATGTCAATGCGCTGGGCGCTGCGCTTCTGGCCGGACACGCGGCCGATGGTCGACGACGTGATCGGCATGGCCGGCACGAACCACGGCACGACGATCGGTGGCAACTGCAATCCCGGCTACACGAGCTGCCCGCCCGCCGACTGGCAGCAGGACAGCAAGTCGGCGTTCATCGCCGCCCTCAACAGCGGGGACGAGACCTTCGCCGGCATCTCGTACACCGAGATCTTCACCCACACCGACGAGGTCGTGCAGCCGAACCACACGACGAGCGGGACGTCCTCGCTGCACACCGGGGCCGGGGCGATCACCAACATCGCCACCCAGTCCGTCTGCCCGCTCGACCTGTACGAGCACCTCACCGTCGGCACCGTGGATCCGACGGCCTACGCCCTCGTCCTGGACGCCCTCGATCACGCGGGGCCGGCCGTACCCAGCCGGATCGGTCATGCGTCGTGCCTGCGGCTCTATCAGCCCGGGGTCAACCCGATCAACCTGCAGACGTACTTACAGATACTCGCCGGCGCGCCGGGTCTGCTCAGCGTGTCGCTGCCCGACATCAATCTGGTCGGCGCCCCCGAGTCGAGGGCCGAGCCGGCGCTGCGCTGCTACGTCCTCGCCGCCGGCTGCTGACCCGCCGAGAGCGTTACCGCCCCGCTGTGGCGGACGTCTCGGAAAAAGTGGAGTGCCAGTCTCCGCATCTGGTGTAGCGTCGTCCGAAGAACCGGAGAACCAAGCTCCGGAAAGCTTTCGGGAGACGCAGATGACCACCACCCTCCAGAAGAAGAAGTCGCCCACCCGCGCGACTTCGCTCGGGGCGGACACCGGCACCAACAAGCGCTGGTGGATCCTCGCCGTGCTCGGCATCGCGCAGCTGATGGTGGTGCTCGACGCCACCGTCGTGAACATCGCCCTGCCGACGGCCCAGACCGACCTTGCCTTCTCCGACAACGCCCGGCAGTGGATTGTTACGGCCTACGCGCTGGCCTTCGGCTCGCTGCTGTTACTCGGCGGCCGGATCGCTGACGTCATCGGCCGCAAATGGGTCTTCGTCATCGGCCTGGTCGGCTTCGCCATCGCCTCGGCCATCGGCGGCGCGGCGGTGGATGTCGGCATGCTCATCGCGGCTCGCGCGGTGCAGGGCCTGTTCGCCGCGCTGCTCGCGCCGGCGATCCTCTCGCTGCTCACCACCACGTTCACCGACCCGGCCGAGCGCGGCAAGGCCTTCGGCGTCTTCGGCGCCATCGCTGGTGCCGGCATGTCCATCGGCCTGCTGCTCGGCGGATTCCTGACCGAGTACGCCAACTGGCGCTGGACGATGTTCGTCAACCTCATCTTCGCCGCCATCGCATTGGTGGGCGGGCTGCTGCTGCTCGAGCACAGCAAGGCGGCCGAACGGGCCAAGCTCGACCTGCCCGGCACCGTCGTCGTCTCGGCCGGACTCTTCGCGCTGGTCTACGGCTTCTCGCACGCGCAGACCGACGGCTGGGCCAACGGCGTGACCATCGGTTTCCTGGTGGCCGCGGGCGTGCTGCTGACCGCGTTCGTCGCGTTGCAGCGCCGGGTCGCCAACCCGTTGCTGCCGCTGCGGATCGTGCTCGACCGCAACCGCGGCGGCGCGTACCTGTCGATGTTCGCATCGGCCGCCGGCATGTTCGCGGTGTTCCTGTTCCTGACCTACTACCTGCAGAACTCGCTCGGCTACAGCGCGGTGCGCACCGGCCTCGCGTTCCTGCCGATGACCGCCAGCCTCGTGGTCACCGCGTCGGTCGCGAGCACCGTGCTCGTCCTGCGGGTGAGCTCGCGGGTGCTGATCCCGGCCGGCATGATCATCGCCGCCGTCGGCATGTACGTGCTGACCACGATCGGGTTCAACACGAGCTACGCCACGCACGTCCTGCCGGCCACGATCCTGCTCGGCGTCGGCCTGGGCCTGGTCTTCGCACCCGGGTTCAGCCTGGCCACCCTCGGTGTCGCCGCCAGCGACTCCGGCGTCGCGTCGGCCACCGTGAACACGATGCAACAGGTCGGCGGATCGGTGGGCACGGCGCTGCTGAACACCATCGCGGCCACCGCGGCGACCGGTTACGCGACAGCACACCTGGCGTCGACGACCAGTCCGGCCGCGGCCCACCTCCTGCAGGCCAATGCCGCGATCCACAGCTACACCACTGCGTTCTGGTGGGCCGCCGCGATCTTCGCCGCCGGCGCCGTGCTCACGGCGATCGTGTTGCGTCCGGGCATCCCCGCGCTCGACCCGGAAGCCGCCGGCGGTGTCGTACTCTGAAGCACCCAAATGCAGGGACGGGAGGCCCGGACGTGGCGACTGAGTCGGCCTCCCGCCCGCTGCGCAAGGACGCGGCCCGCAACCGGGCCGCGCTCGTGCTCGCGGCGCGCGAAGTCTTCGCCGAGCGTGGGCTCGACGCCAGCCTCGACGACATCGCGAAGCGGGCCGGCGTCGGAGTGGGTACGGCGTACCGGCATTTCGCCAACAAGCACGAGCTGGCCAAGGCGATCTTCACCGAGGCGATCGACGACATCATCGCGCTCGCCGACCTCGCCCTCACCCTCGACGATCCGTGGGACGGCATCGTCGGCTTCCTCGAAGGCGCCGCGGAGGCGCAGACCGCCGACCGCGGCCTGCGCGAGGTGCTGATGGGCGTGCACGATCCCGAGGAGATGGAGAAGGTCAACGACCGGCTCACCGGGCCGCTGAGTGAACTCGTCGAGCGCGCCAAGCGCACCGGCGCGCTGCGCGACGACGTCGAGGTCACTGACATCGGGATCGTCGTGGTCATGCTGTGCACGGTCGCTGACCTCACCGGTGACGTCGCGCCCGATCTGTGGCGGCGCTATCTGCCGATGCTGGTCGAAGGCCTCCGCGCCGGGCGGCTGCCTACTCCCGATGTACCGCCGGTGCCGGACGACGTGCTGCGCAAGGCGATGGCCACCCACAAGCAACGGCTGCTCAGCGTCAGCCAGCACACCGAGCGCTGACCGCTCCGCCGCCCCCAACTCGAAGTTGTCCGCCGCTTCCCGGCGTCACGGCGCCGGGAAGCGCGGACAACTTCGCGGGACGGGTCAGTCGAGGAGCTTGGCGCGCAGCGCGGCCGCGTCGGCGTCGGTCCAGCCGTGCGCGCGCAGCCAGGCCGGGATGCCGCCGTGGAACTCGTCCATCGCCGAGAACAGCCGCTCCATCGTCGCGGCACGGGGTTTGTGCTTGTCGACGTCGGCGTCGGACACGGCCAGATCCGTCGCGTAGGTTCGCCGCGACGACAGCCGGCCGAGGATCGCCTCGATCCGCTCGCCGGACAGGGCGTAGTCCTCGATGATCGCGGCGCGCTCGACCCCGACCTCGGCCAGCGCGAACGCGACGACCACGCCGGTGCGGTCCTTGCCCGCGGCGCAGTGCACGATCGTCGCGCCGTCGCTGTTGGCGATGAGCCGCAGCGCATCGAGGATCGAGTCGGCCCGGTCGCCGAGGTAGCTCAGATAGATGCCGGCGGCCCCGCGGCGGCGCTCGTCCTCGTCCGTCGACCGTTCTCGGTTCTGCCAGGGCAGGACGACCGGCCCGTCGGCCGCGACGACATCGGTGGTGTCGCCGGCCTCGGGGAACAGCGACAGGTGATGCACCTCGACGAGCGGCTCCTGCGTCATCGGCCCGGGACCCTCGCCGGTGACCTCGACCCCGGTTCTGAGGTCGGCGACCGCGCGCACCCGGACGTCGTCGACGAGGTAGCGCACGTCGGCGGCGGTGAGCGCCTGCAGGCTGTCGGAGCGGATCAGCCGCTGCCGCTGAACGGTCCGGCCGTCCGCCGTCGGCAGGCCGCCGAGATCGCGCACGTTCTCGGCCCCGTCCAACTCGATCCAGCGCGACGACTCCACGCCCTCGACCTTACGGACGCCGCTCCCGCCGGCCGGGGTTGGCCCCGCTGCGGCGCAACACGCCGCGGCGCGCCGCGCCGCAGCGCGGCCACGGCTCACCAGGGGGCGGGGGCGTAGTCCTTGAGGAAGCAGCCGTAGAGATCGACGCCGGCCTCGCCCTGCACGATCGGGTCGTACACCCGCGCGGCGCCGTCGACGAGATCGAGCGGGGCGTGGAAGCCCTCGTCGGCCAGCCGGACCTTGGTGTAGTGCGGCCGCTCGTCGGTGATCCAGCCGGTGTCGACGGCGGTCATCAGGATGCCGTCGCCGTACAGCTCGGCCGCGCTCGTGCGGGTGAGCATGTTGAGCGCGGCCTTGGCCATGTTGGTGTGCGGGTGGCCGGGTCCTTTGTAGCCCCGGCTGAACACGCCCTCCATCGCCGAGACGTTGACGACGTAGGTGCGCCGGGCCGCACTCGCCGCCAGCGCCGCCTTCAGCCGGCTGATCAGGATGAACGGCGCGGTGGTGTTGCACAGCTGCACCTCGAGCAGCTCGAGGGCATCGACCTCGTGCACCCGCTGCGTCCAGCTGTTGATCGTGTTGAGGTCGGGGACGAGCCCACCGGCGTCGATGCCGCCGCCGCCCGCAACCGGCAGCGCCGACCCGGCGACCAGCGCGAGGCGGGAGATGTCCGAGCCGCGCAGCGTGTCCGGCAGGTGCGGCAGCGGGTGCTCGGACAGCGAGCCGGCCAGCGCGGCCGGATGCGCGTCGGAGATGTGGTCGAAGGTGACGACGTCGGGCAACGGCCCCTCGGGCAGCGGCTCACTCTCGGCCGCGGCGAGCGGCGCGTAGGCACCGGGCGAGCGCCGCACGGTCTGCGCCGCATTGTTGATCAGGATGTCGAGCGGCCCGGCCGAGGACACCGAGTCGGCCAGCGCCACCACCTGGGCCGGATCGCGCAGATCGATGCCGACGATGCGCAGCCGGTGCAACCACTCGGCACTGTCGGGCATCGCCCGGAAGCGGCGGATCGCGTCGTTGGGGAAGCGAGTGGTGATCGTGGTGTGCGCACCGTCGCGCAGCAGCCGCAGCGCGATGTACATGCCGATCTTGGCCCGGCCGCCGGTGAGCAGCGCGCGCCGGCCGGCCAGCTCGGTGCGGGCGTCGCGCCGGGCCCGGTTGGTCGCCGCACAGGCCGGGCAGAGCTGGTGATAGAAGGCGTCCACCTCGGTGTAGTCCTGCTTGCAGATGTAACAAGGACGCGGCCGGATGAACACGCCGGCCAGGGCGCCGGCCACTGACGACACCAGCGGCAGCCCCTCGGTCTCGTCGTCGATGCGCTGCGGCGATCCGGTGGCGGTGGCGGCGACGACGGCCCGGTCGGCGGCGTTGATCGCCTCGCGGCGCTCATCGCGCCGCGCCTTCTTGACCGCCTTGAAGATGCGGCCGGTGGCGCGCCGGACCGCCACCGCGTCGGGGTGTTCGGGCGGCAGCGCCTCGGCCTGCGCGAGCACCCGTAGGCACTGCGCGAGCTCGTCCGGATCGATGCCTGGGTTCACCGGGCAACGATAGTTCGTCAGCTCCAGGCGAGGCCGGGCGGCGGCGCGTCGTCGGCCAGGACCGTCCCCTCGATGAGGCCGTACGGCCGGTCGGCGGCGTAGTACACCTCGTTGTCGTTGGCCAGCCCGAACGGCGTCAGATCGACGAGGAAGTGATGCTTGTTGGGCAGCGCTAGCCGCACCTCGCAGATGTCCGGAACGGCCTCGATGATCGCCGTCCCCATCGCGTACAGCGTCTGCTGAAGCGAGTAGCTGTACGTGCCGGCGAACGCGTCGAGCAGGGTCGTCCGAGCCAACGCGAACGCCCCCGCCCAATCCACCTCGGTGCCGCGGTAGCGCCACCGGGCGCTCACCTGGGTGGCCAGCACCCGGTCATCGGTCTCGGCCAGCGTGGTGAACTCATCGCGCGGGAAGCCGTGGAATTCCGAGTCGGTCGTGTTCAGCACGACGACGTCGGCGACGCCCGCCACGACGCTCGAGCCGGCCTCGGCGTCGTGCACGACCGTAGCCGTGCGGGTGAGATCGCCGCTGCGATGGAACGAGTGCTGGTGCGCGCCGATCCGGGTCCACCCGTACTCGTCGATGGCAATCCGGGCCCGCGTGATCGCCGGCTGGGTACCCACGAAGTGTCGCGCCAGCTCGAGCCCGAACTGCTCGGGCTCGCAGTCGCCCAGGGTCTTGGCGAAGGCGTTGACGGTGTTCTTCTGGGTGTCGGTCGCCAGCACCGCGGAGTTGTCGCCGCTCAGGTGGGTGGCCGCGAGATCGCCGGCCAGGCTGGTCGACACGTTGCGGTCGCGGATGAGATCACCGCCGTCGGGCGCGGCGCCTCTTGTCACCCGGACGACGCGGACCTCGGCCTTGCCGTAGCGGTTGTCACCGAGCCGGACCACGGTCATGTCCCTACGATGTGCTCGGGCCGGACCGGCACCCGGGTGAGCGACCGTCCGGATGCCGCCCGCAGCGCCGACACCACCGCTGGGGTCGACGAGATCGTCGGCGGCTCGCCCACACCGCGCAGCCCGTACGGCGCGGCCGGGTCGGCCAGTTCCAGCACCTGCACCTGCATCGGCGGGGTGTCGAGGATCGTCGGGATCAGGTAGTCGGTGAACGACGGGTTGCCGATCTTGCCGTCGCGCACCTGGATCTCCTCCATCAGCGCCAGGCCGATACCCTGCGTCGTCCCGCCCTGGATCTGCCCGACGACCGACAGCGGGTTCAAGGCCTTGCCGACGTCCTGCGCGGTCGTCACCTCGACCAGCCGGACCAGCCCGAGCTCGACGTCGACGTCGGCGATCACCCGGTGCGCGGCGAAGGCGAACTGCACGTGCGCGTCGCCCTGCCCGATGTCACCGGCGCCACCGTGATCCGGGGTCAGCGCGACCGTCGGCCGGTGCCGGAACTCACGCGTCTCGTCGACGATCTCGTCACCGAGGACGACGGCGAGCGGGGCGTCCGGCGACAACCCACGGGCGGCGGCCAGCGCCTCAACCCGCTCCCGCACCGCGATGCACGCCGCGCGTACCGCCCCGCCGGTGCAGTACGTCTGGCGCGACGCCGAGGTCGAGCCGGCACTGCCCACGCTGGTGTCGGCCGGCGCGTTGACCACCTGCTCGACGCCGAGTTCGGTGCGGGCGATCTGGGCCATCACCGTGATCAGGCCCTGCCCGACCTCGGCCGCGGCGGTGTGCACCGTCGCCACCGGTTCGCCGCCCACCACTTCGAGCCGAACCCGGGCGGTGGAGTAGTCGTCGAAGCCCTCGGAG
Organism: uncultured Actinomycetota bacterium; assembly: GCA_963764485.1. Lineage (GTDB taxonomy): Bacteria > Actinomycetota > Actinomycetes > Mycobacteriales > Jatrophihabitantaceae > Jatrophihabitans. Next base: position 2,370,873 of record CAVXSM010000001.1, read on the forward strand.
TAGCCGACGTTCTTGAAGCCGACGGCGTACCCGATCCCGCGCCGGACGCCTTCGCCGTGGGTGGTGTTCGAGACGCCGCCCGGCAACGAGCGCAGATCGTCGGAGTGGTCGTCAGGCGGCAGCGGCGCCGCCTGCACGCGGCGCAGCAGGTCGGCGACCGGTGCGGCGCTGTCGATCACCTGCCCCGTCGGCATCAGCGATCCTTCGTGCATCGCGTTGCGAATGCGCAGCTCGATCGGATCCATCTCCAGCGCGGCCGCGAGCTTGTCCATCTGCGATTCGTGACCGAAGCACGCCTGCACGGCGCCGAAGCCGCGCATCGCCCCGCACGGCGGGTTGTTGGTGTAGAGGACGTAGCTGTCGATCACGACGTTGTCGCACTCGTACGGCCCGACCGCGAAGCTGCCGGCGTTGCTCGCGACCGCCGGCGAGCTCGACGCGTACGCCCCCCCGTCGAGCACCACTTCGGCCTTGACGTAGACGAGCTTGCCGTCGGTGTTGGCGCCGTGCTCGAAGCGCATCGTGGCCGGGTGTCTGTGCACGTGGCCGTAGAAGGACTCCTCGCGCGAGTAGACCATCTTCACCGGCTTGTTCGTCCGCAGCGCGAGCAGGCAGGCGTGGATCTGCATCGACACGTCCTCGCGGGCACCGAACGCGCCGCCCACCCCGGCCAGTGACAGGCGCACCTTGTCCTCGGGCAGGCCCAGTGACAGCGCGACCTGGCGCTGGTCGACGTGCAGCCACTGCGTCGCGATGAACAGGTCGATCCCGCCGTCCTCGGCCGGTACCGCGAGCCCAGACTCGGGGCCGAGGAAGGCCTGGTCCTGCATGCCGACCTCGTACTCGCCGGTGACGACGACTTCGGCGCTCGCCTGCGGGTCGCCGCGGCGGATCCGGACGTGGCGCAGCACGTTGCCGCCGCCGGGGTAGTGGTCCTGCGTGGGCGTCGCGTGCACGAGTGGCGAGCCGGGGGACATCGCTGCCCGGCTCTCGGTGATCGGTTCGAGCACCTCGTAGTCGACGACGATCTTCGCCGCCGCCCGCCGGGCGGTCTCGGGATGATCGGCGGCGACGATCGCCACCGCCTCACCCTGGTAGCGCACCTCGTCGATCGCCAGCACCGGCTGGTCGGCGATCTCGAGGCCGTAAAGCTTGCTGCCCGGGACGTCCTCGTGGGTGAGCACGGCGGTCACGCCGGCGGTGGCCACCGCGGCGCCGATGTCGATGCTGCGGATGCGGGCGCGCGGGTGCGGGCTGCGCAGCGTGACCCCCCACAACATGTCGTCCATCCACATGTCCGACGAGTACGCGAAGTCCCCGGTGACCTTCGGCGTGCCGTCCGGCCGGAGAGTGCTGTTTCCTATTCCGCCGGGGGCGGGTCTCGTCTCGACCGCTCGCTCCGCTCGGGTCGATCCTGCGACCCGCACCGCAAGCTCGCTGTCGCTCGCGCGGACGGCGGGCTCTTCGCGCGAGCGCTCATCGCGTTGGTGGTCGAGTTCGGTGGTCACCTTTCCGCCTCCATCATTGGACGGCCTGGCGTTCGGCGGCGAGGCGAACGGCGTCGAGGATCTTCTCGTAGCCGGTGCAGCGACACAGGTTGCCGGCCAGCGCCTCGCGGATCTCCGGATCGGCCGGCGCCGGCGTGCGCTCGAGCAGGTCGTGGACGGCCATGATCAGCCCCGGCGTGCAGAAGCCGCACTGGACGGCGCCGGTGTCGAGGAACGCCTGCTGGATCGGGTGCAGGTCGGCCCCGGACGCCAGCCCCTCGACGGTGCGCACCGAGCGCCCCTGCGCCTGCGCGGCGGCGACCAGGCAGGCGCAGACCAGCGTGCCGTCGAGATACACCGAGCAGGATCCGCACTCGCCCTGCTCGCAGGCGTTCTTCGTCCCGGGCAGCCCCATCCGCTCGCGCAGGACGAACAGCAGGCTCTCGCCGGGCCACACGTCGTCGGCTTCCTGCGCGGTTCCGTTCACCTCGAACGTCAGCCTCATGAGTGCGACCTCCGGTACTCGTCCCACGTCCAGGTCAGGGTGCGGCGGGCCAGCACCCCGACCGCATGCCGGCGGTAGTCCGCCGTTCCCCGCACGTCGTCGATCGGTTGCGCGTGCGCCGCGGCCAGCTCGCCGAACCGGCTGGCGAGCGCTGGGTCGAGAGCACCGGCGGAGTCCCAGTCCAGCTCCGCGGCGGCGAACTGCTCGGCGTCCGGGGTCGCGAGCACGGTCGGACCGGCCGAACCGATGCAGCCGACCACCTGCCGGCGCGCGGTGTCGAGGGCGAGCGCGAACGAGCACACCGAGATCACCATCGCGTTGCGGGTACCGACCTTGGCGAACTGCTGGGGGCCGGTTGCCGTCGGCACCTGCACCGCATGAATGAGCTCGTCGGGCTCGAGGACGCTGCGCTTCGGGCCGACGAAGAAGTCGCGGACGGCCACCGCGCGCCGGCCCCGCACCGACGCAACTTCGACCACCGCGTCGCCGGTGACCAACGGCGGCAGCGCATCACCGGCGGGTGAGGCAGTGGCGAGGTTGCCGGCCAGGGTGCCGCGGTTGCGGATCTGCGGTGAGCCGACGGTGCGCGACGCGATGGCCAGGCCGGGCACGAGCGTCCCGATCTCGTCGATGATCCGGGTGAACGACACGCTCGCGCCGATCCGCACGTGCCCGTCGGCCGGCGCCCACTCGGCGAGCTCGGCCACGCCGTTGAGATCGAGCAAGGCGTCGGGCCGGCGGCGGTCGAAGTTGAGCTCGACCATCAGATCGGTGCCGCCGCTGATCGGTACCGCGTCCGGGCGCTCAGCCTTCGCGGCCAGCGCTTCCTCCCACGACCGCGGGGACAGGAAATCCATCAGCCCCGCCCTCCGATCGTGGCGCTCGCGGCGGCCGCGCCGGCGGCCAGTTCGGTGACGTCGGCGGTGCGCAGTTCGCCGCCATCGACGACGGCCCGGCCGCCGACGTAGAGCGCCGCCAGCTGCGGCGCCCCGAACACCAGCGTGCAGACCGGGTCGTCGATGCCGGCTCCGGCCAGGCCGTCGACGCGCCACACGGCGAGGTCGGCCAGCTTGCCCACCTCGATCGAGCCCAACTCGCGATCGCGGCCGAGGCAGCGGGCGCCGCCCATCGTCGCCATCTGCAGCGACTCGCGGGCGGTCAGCGCCAGCGGTCCGCCGGCCAGCCGCGCGACCAGCAGGGCCTGATGCAGCTCGTCCACCATCCGGCCCGATTCGTTGGAGGCCGAGCCGTCCACCCCGAGTCCGACGGGCACTCCGGCGTCGAGCAGCGCCCGCACGGGAGCGATGCCGGCCCCGAGGCGCCCGTTCGACGTCGGGCAGTGCGCGACCCCGGTGCCGGTCGCGGCGAACCGGGCGATGGCGGCGGCGGGCAGATGCACGCCGTGCGCCATCCAGACGTCGGGGCCGAGCCAGCCGACGTCCTCGGCGTACTCGGTCGGGGTGCGGCCGTAGGTGGCGCGGCAGAACTCGTCCTCGTCGGCGGTCTCGGCCAGGTGGGTGTGCAGCCGCACGCCCTTCTCCCGCGCCAACGTCGCGCAGTCGCGCATGAGCTCGGTGGTCACCGAGAACGGCGAGCATGGGGCCACCGCGATGCGCGTCATCGCCTCGGGCGCCGGGTCGTGCCAGCGGTCGATGGCCTCGGCCGTCGCGGCGAGCACCGCATCGTGCGTCTCGACGACCGAGTCGGGCGGTAGCCCGCCGGCCGATTGGCCGAGGTTCATCGAGCCGCGCGTCGGGTGGAAGCGAACGCCGATGTCGCGCGCGGCGGTGATTTCGGCCGCGAGCAGGTCACCCGCCCCGGCCGGGAACACGTAGTGGTGATCCATCGAGGTGCTGCAGCCGGTCAGGGCCAGCCAGCCGAGGTTGGCGGCGGCCGCGGAATGGACGAGGTCGTCGGTGAGCCGCTCCCACACCGGGTAGAGCGTCGTCAGCCAACCGAAGAGGGTCGAGTCGGTGGCGTAGCCGCGGGTGATCCACTGGTAGAGGTGATGGTGGCTGTTGACCAGCCCGGGCGTGACCAGCAGCCCCCGGGTGTCGATCCGGGGCCCCGCCACCGAGTCGGGCGCCGGCCCGGCCCCGACGGCGGTGATCAGGCCGTCGGTGATGACGACGTGACCGGCGCGGTGTTCGGTGCCACCCGCGTCGACGGTCGCGACATGGCCGCCGTCGAGCACCGTCGTCCCCACCGTCACGACCCCCGATACGTCGAGTAGGCGAACGGGCTCAGCAGCAGCGGAACGTGGTGGTGGGCGGCCGCGTCGGTCACCCGGAACACCACGACGACCTCAGGGTAGAACGAGGCGGCGCCGAAATACCCCTCCACGTCGAAGCGCAACCGGTGCACGCCCGGCCCGGTCGACGGCGCCAGGTCGGCCACCCGGCCGTCGGGGTCGGTGGCGCCGGCCGCGACCTCGTCCCAGCCGCCGTCACGACGGCATTCGAGGACGACCCGGATGCCCGGGGCCGGCCGCCCGGCCACGGCGTCGAGGACGTGCGTCGAAACGCTCATACCGTCCACCCTGGCACGCGGCGCGTCATCATCGCAGCGTCTTCTCCAGCCGGCCCCGCACGATCGCGGCGAGTTCGCGCCGGATGACGTCGTGCTCGGTCGCCTCGTCGTGGTCCAGCCGTTCGGTCAGCGCGGCCAACATCTCGGCGGCCGTGCGCCCGCTGGCCCGGATGAGGAAGACGTGGCCGAAGCGCTCCTCGTAGGCGATGTTGCCGGCGTGCAGCGCCGCGCGGACATCGCCGACCGCACTCGCCGCGCCGGCCTGCTCCTGCCGCGACCAGGTCGCCTCGAGCGTCGGCCCGGCCGCGCGGTCACCGATGCGCGGGTGCGCGGCGAGGGCACTCAGCACGCCGGGCCACTCCAGTTCGGTGAGTACCGCGTCGGAGTGGGCGAGCACGGCGGCGAGCGTGCCGAACGGCCGCGCCGCCACCATCGCCGCCACCCATTCCGCGCTCCCGCAGGCCGGGCGCAGCAACGCTTCGGCCGCTGCCGGCGAGAGCCGATCGAGCGCGGCGACGTCGAGCAGGGCTTCGGTCATGATCGCGACACCCTACGGAGGCGAGCCCGGTTGTGTCACGATCGCGGGCGATGACCGACGACGCAGCCCTCGACGACACGGTGCTGATCCGCGCCGCGCGCGCGATCGTCGACGGCCACGAGCGCAGCGCCACGGTCGTCCTGCGCGGTGGGTTGATCGCGGACGTCGTCGCGGCCGCCGACCCCGGTTCGGCACCGGTCATCGAGCTCGGCGCCGACCGCGTGTTGCTGCCCGGCCTGGTCGACAGCCATGTGCACGTCAACGAGCCGGGGCGCACCGAGTGGGAGGGCTTCGCAACGGCCACCGCAGCGGCGGCCGCGGGCGGCGTGACCACGCTCGTCGACATGCCGCTCAACAGCATCCCGCCGACCATCGACGTCGACGCGTTGGTGGCCAAACAGGCCGCGGCCGGGGACCAGCTGGCGGTCGACGTCGCATTCTGGGGCGGCGCGGTGCCGGGCAACGTCGGCCAGCTCGCGGCCCTGCACGAGGCCGGCGTGGTCGGATTCAAGTGCTTCCTGCTGCCGTCCGGTGTGGACGAGTTCCCGCCGCTCGACGCCGCCGGGCTCGGCGCGGCGATGCGCACGATCGCCGGCTTCGGTGGGCTGCTCATCGCCCACGCCGAGGACGGAAGCGTGATCGACGCCGCGCCGCCGACGCACGGGCGCCACTACCGCGATTTCGTCGCGTCGCGGCCACCCCGGGCGGAAGTCCAGGCCGTCGAAGCGCTGCTGGCCGAGACCCGCCGCACCGGCTGCCGCACCCATGTCGTCCACCTGTCCAGCGCGGAGAGCCTGCCGCTGATCCGGGCGGCCAAGGCCGAGGGGCTGCCGGTGACGGCCGAGACCTGCCCGCACTACCTCACCCTGCGAGCCGAGGACGTCCCGGACGGGGCCACCGAGTTCAAGTGCTGCCCGCCGATCCGCGACGACGCCAACCGCGACGCGCTATGGGCCGGACTGCTCGACGGCACCATCGACTGCGTGGTGTCCGACCACTCGCCCTGCACCGCCGCCCTCAAGCACCTCGAGTCAGGTGACTTCGGCGCGGCGTGGGGCGGCATCGCGTCCGTGCAGTTGGGGTTGCCGGTGATGTGGACGGAGGCCCGCCGCCGCGGCGTCGGGCTCGCCCAGCTGGTGCAGTGGATGGCTACGGCCCCGGCCGCGCTGACCGGGCTGGCCGCTCGCGGCGCGATCGCGCCCGGCGGCCGCGCCGACCTCTGCCTGTTCGCACCCGACGATTCGTTCGTCGTCGACCCGGCGCAGCTGCGGCACCGTAATCCGGTGACCCCGTACGCCGGTCGCACGCTCACCGGTGTCGTCGCGCAGACGTGGTTGGCTGGGGTCCCGATCGCGGACGGCGAGCGGCGCGGGCAGGTGGTGAGGCGATCGTGAGCGATGCGACAGCGGGCGCGGGGTCGGCGGCCGAGCTGCGCCGGCGGCCCGATCTCGCCGGCCGCGCGCTGGGTGGGGCCGTCCTCGCGACGAACGACGACTTCTTCGCCGACGTCCACAGCCTGCTCCACCCGGGCCCGCCGGTGCACGACCCGGCGGCGTTCGGGCCGCGCGGCAAGATCTACGACGGCTGGGAGACCCGCCGGCGGCGCACGCCGGGCGACGACCACGTGATCGTGCGCCTCGGCGTCCCCGGCATCGTCCGCGCCGTCGACATCGACACCACCTTCTTCACCGGCAACTACCCACCGCGCGCGTCGGTGCACGCGACGACCCGGCTCGGCTACCCGGACGCCGACGAGCTGGCCGCCGCCGAGTGGCGGCCGCTGATCGAGTACGCCGACCTGGCCGGCAACGCGTCGAACCTGATCCCAGTCACCGCGCCGGAACGGTTGGCGACGCACGTCCGGCTCACCATCCATCCCGACGGCGGGGTCGCCCGGTTCCGCGTCCACGGCGAGGTGGTGCCCGATCCGCGCCGGCTGGGCGGGCGGGTCGATCTCGCCGCCCTCGTCCACGGCAGCGCGGTCGAGGGCTGCAGCAACATGTTCTACGCCTCGCCGGCCAACGCCCTGGCCCCGGGCCGGGCCGCGGTCATGTCCGACGGGTGGGAGACCGCGCGGCGCCGCGACAACGGCAACGACTGGCTCGTCGTGCGGCTGGCCGCGCCCGGCCTGCTGCACGAGGCCGTCATCGACACGTCACGCTTCGTCGGCAACGCCCCCGGCGCCGCCACCCTCACCGACGCCGAGACCGGCACCGTCCTGATGCCGCGCACCCGGCTGCTCCCCGACACCGAGCACGTCCTGCGGGTCGCGGCGGCCGCACCGGTCCGGCTCGTCCGGCTCGACCTCCATCCCGACGGCGGGATCTCCCGGTTGCGGCTGCACGGCGTCGTGGCGGCCGACCAACACGACGCGATCGCCCGCCGCTGGCTCGGGCTGCTCCCGGCCGATGTGGCCGCTGCGGTCGACCCGAACGAGTTCTTCGCCTAGGAGGCTGACGGCATGACGGTGACGGTCAGCGGACCGGTGGTCGAACGCTCGGACGAGGTGCTCACCCCGGAGGCGGTCGACTTCGTCGCCGGCCTGCACCACCGCTTCGCCGAAACCCGCGCCGAGCTGCTGGCCCAACGGGTCGAGCGGCGGGCCGAGGTCGCCCGCACCGGGCGGCTGTCCTTCCGGCCCGAGACCGCGTCGATCCGCAGCGGTGACTGGCAGGTCGCGACCGCGCCGGCCGACCTGACCGACCGACGGGTCGAGATCACCGGACCGACCGAGCGCAAGATGATGATCAACGCGTTGAACTCCGGCGCCAAGGTCTGGCTGGCCGATCTCGAGGACGCCAACACCCCCCACTGGCGCAACGTCGTCGAGGGCCAGGTGAATCTGCGCGACGCAGTCCGCGGGTCGGCCGCGCTCACCGGTCCGGACGGACGCGAGTACGCGCTGCGCACCGACGCGCCGCTCGCGACGATCGTGGTGCGCCCGCGCGGGTGGCACCTCGACGAGCGCCACGTGCTGGTCGCCGGCGCGCCGACCGTCGGGGCGTTCGTCGACTTCGGCCTGCACTTCTTCCACAACGCCGCCGCCCTGCTGGCCAATGGATCCGGTCCGTACTTCTACCTGCCGAAGATGGAGAGTCACTTCGAGGCGCGGTTGTGGAACGACGTTTTCGTCTGGGCGCAGGACGAGCTCGGGATCCCCCGCGGCACCGTCCGCGCCACCGTCCTGATCGAGACGATCCCCGCGGCGTTCGAGATGGCGGAAATCCTCTACGAGCTGCGCGAGCACGCGTCCGGTCTGAACGCCGGCCGCTGGGACTACCTGTTCAGCATCATCAAGTACTTCCGCACCGCCGGCCCGGCGTTCGTGCTGCCCGACCGCGCGGCCGTCACCATGACTGCGCCGTTCATGCGGGCCTACACCGAGCAGCTGGTCCGCACCTGCCATCACCACGGCGCGTTCGCCATGGGTGGCATGGCGGCGTTCATCCCGTCCCGCCGCGACCCCGAGGTGAACGAGCAGGCCCTGGCCAAGGTTCGCGAGGACAAGCAGCGCGAGGCCGGCGACGGCTTCGACGGGTCGTGGGTCGCGCACCCCGATCTCGTCCCGGTATGCCGGGACGTGTTCGACGCCGTGCTGGGCACGCGGCCGAACCAGCTCGACCGCACCCGCGACGACGTCGTGCCCGACGCCGCCGCCCTGATCGACCTGTCCGCCTCGGTGGCACCGCCGACCGCGGCCGGGCTGCGGGCCAACGTCAGCGTCGGGTTGCGCTACCTCGTCGCCTGGCTCGACGGCAACGGCGCGGCGGCGATCGACAACCTGATGGAGGACGCGGCCACCGCCGAGATCTCCCGCTCGCAGATTTGGCAGTGGGTCCACGGCGGCGTGGCCCTCGACGACGGGGCGACCGTCACCGCCGAGTTGGTCCGCGAGCTGGCCGACGCGGTCGAGCTGGCCGGCCCGCGCGCGGCCGACGCCCGCCGGCTGTTCCTGCAGGTCGCGCTCGACGACGACTTCGTCGATTTCCTCACCCTCGCGGCCTACGAGCTGATCGACTGATGCTCGATCCGTCCTTCGTCGAGCGGCTCGACGGGCTGCTCGCGACCGACGACGCCGATCGCGCGGCGCGCTATCCCGGCCGGGCGGCCGGCCGGCAGCCCGTCCACACGGTCTACGTCCCGGCCGACCGGTTCAGCGAATCGACCGTCGACGAGTGGCAGGCCGCCGCGCTGGCCGCGCTGAGCACGCATGGCCCGCTGCCCGGGTTCGGCGACGAGGTCATGTCCCGGGTCCACGGCAAGCTCGCCACCGAGCCGATCGAGGATCTGCGCATCGACTTCGAGGACGGCTACGGTGTCCGGCCCGACGACGTCGAGGACGCCGCGGCGCGGGCCGCCGCCGGCGCACTGGCCGCAACCGGCGGGCCTCGGTTCGTCGGCCTGCGGATGAAGTCGCTCGAAGGCCCCACGCGCCGGCGCGGCGTGCGCACCCTCGATCTGTTCCTCGACACGTTGCTCAGCCGCGGTCCGCTGCCGGTCGGCTTCCGGGTCACCCTGCCCAAGGTGACCTCGGTGCGGCAGGTCGAGGCGATGGCGGAACTGTGCGCCGCGCTCGAGGCCGGCTACGGGCTGGCCGGACTGCCGTTCGAGATCCAGATCGAGACCCCGCAGGCGGTACTCGGCGCCGACGGCACCGCGCTGCTCGCCCGGATGCTGCCCGCTGCGGCCGGGCGGTGCGTCGGGCTGCACTACGGCACGTACGACTACAGCGCGGCACTCGGCGTCGCGGCGGCCTACCAGGCGATGGATCATCCGGTGGCCGATCACGCCAAGGCGGTGATGCAGGTGGCCGCGGCCGGTACCGGGGTGCCCCTGTGCGACGGCTCGACCAATGTGCTGCCGGTGGGCGATACCGCTGCCGTGCACGCGGCGTGGGCGCTGCACGCCCGGCTGGTTCGGCGTTCGCTGGAGCGCGGTTTCTACCAGGGCTGGGATCTGCACCCGGCCCAGTTGCCCACCCGGTTCGCCGCGACGTTCGCGTTCTACCGCGACGGGGTGGAGGCGGCGGTGGCGCGCTTGCAGGCGTACCGCTCCCGATCCGACAGCGGCATCCTCGACGAGCCGGCCACCGCCCGCGCGCTCACCGACTACCTGCAGCGCGGGATCGACTGTGGCGCACTTGACCCGTCCGGCTCCCCCGAGTTGTCCGCGCCTCGCGGGGTCCCAGCACCCGGAAGCGCGGACAACTTTTCTTAGCCCAGAAGTTGTCCGCGCTCCGCGGCGTCATAGCACCCGGAAGCGCGGACAACTTTTCCTACGTGGGAGGCACGGACGGGTCAGAAGGACGCTTCGTCGACGTCCATGAGCGCGTTGTCGATCGACTCGGCGACGGCGCGACGGGCGCTCAGCTCGGGCAGCACCGTGGTCGCGAAGAAGCGCGCCACCGCGGGCTTGCCGGCGTAGAACGCGCGGTCGGCCTCGGAGACCCCGTTGGCGTCGAGCTTCACCAGCGCGACGGCGGCCTGACGCAGCAGCAGGTAGCCCACCATTAGGTCGCCGGCCGACATCAGCAGCCTGGTGGCATTCTGGCCGACCTTGTAGACGTTGGAGGCGTCCTCCTGGCCGCTCATCAGCTGCTGGAACATGGCGCCGACGATGCCGCCGAAGTCCTCGAGCGCCTTCTTCAGCGCGGCACTCTCTTCCTTCAGCCGACCCTCGTCCGAGATCGACTCGAGGAACTCGGTGATCTCGCCGGACAGCGCGCCGAGAGCAGCACCCTTGTTGCGGACGATCTTGCGGAAGAAGAAGTCCTGCGCCTGGATCGCGGTGGTGCCCTCGTACAGCGTGTCGATCTTGGCGTCGCGGATGTACTGCTCGAGCGGGTAGTCCTGCAGGTAGCCGGAGCCGCCGAAGACCTGCAACGCCTGCGCGAGCTGGTCATAGGAACGCTCGGAGCCGACGCCCTTGACGATCGGCAGCAGCAGGTCGTTGATCGCCTCGTCCAGCGTCGTGTCGGTGCCTTCGTGCTCGCCGACGATGATGCGGTCCTGCGCGGTGGCGGTGTAGTAGACCAGCGACCGCAGGCCCTCGGCGTAGGCCTTGTTCAGCATCAGGCTGCGGCGGACGTCGGGGTGATGAATGATCGTCACCCGCGGTGCGGTCTTGTCCGACGCCTGGGTCAGGTCGGCCGACTGGACGCGGGTCTTGGCGAACTCGAGCGCGTTCAGGTAACCCGTCGACAGCGTCGCGATCGCCTTGGTGCCGACCATCATCCGCGCGTGTTCGATGACCTGGAACATCTGCGCGATGCCCTCGTGGACGTCGCCGACGAGCCAGCCCTTGGCCGGGACGTCGGGGTTCTCACCGAAGCGCAGCTCGCAGGTGGTCGACGCCTTGAGCCCCATCTTGTGCTCGACGTTGGTGACGTAGACGCCGTTGCGCTCGCCCAGCTCGCCGGTCTCGGGGTCGAAGTGGAACTTCGGGACGACGAAGAGCGACAGACCCTTCGTGCCCGGGCCGGCGCCTTCGGGGCGGGCCAGGACCAGGTGGACGATGTTCTCGGTGAGGTCCTGCTCGGCCGAGGTGATGAAGCGCTTGACGCCCTCGATGTGCCAGGAACCGTCGGGCTGCTCGGTCGCCTTGGTGCGGCCGGCGCCGACGTCGGACCCCGCGTCGGGCTCGGTCAGCACCATGGTGGCGCCCCAGCCGCGGTCGATCATCCGCTGGGCCATCTTCTTCTGGGTCTCGTTGCCGTTCTTGTAGAGAATGCCGGCGAAGGGTGCACCCGCCATATACATGTGCAGGGCCGGGTTGGAACCCAGGACCTGCTCGGCGATGGCCCAGGTCAGGGTGCGCGGGACGAGTTGGCCGCCGAGCTCGGGAATGGTCTCGGTGCGCCACCACTCGCTGTCGTACAGGGTCTTGTAGGACTTCTTGACCGACTCGGGCATGGTCACTGAGTTGGTGTCGGGGTCGAACACCGGCGGGTTTCGGTCACCGTCGACGAAGGACGCGGCGAGCGGACCCTCGGCCAGCTTGGCGACCTCTTCGATCATGCCGCGGGCGGTCTCGGGGTCGAGGTCGTCGAACGGCGCCTTGTCGAGCACCTTGTCGGTGCCGAAGACCTCGAAGAGGTTGAACTCGATGTCGCGGACGTTGCTCTTGAAGTGGCCCATTCGCCGGACTCCTGCTCTAGATAGCGGGACTGTTACTCACCAGTAACTTAGAGAATATTACCCGTCAGTAGGCTTTCGCAAGCACTGCTTGCAATTGTTAGCGCACGTCACGTCTCGTTGGCCGGCGCCGCCGAGTGGGCACCGCGGGCCGGCCCCCGGTTTTCGGGGCCTGGGATGGTGCATTCGCCGTGTTTGCTTCGGTAACCATGAGGAAACGCGGCTCGATGCCCGGGCATCTTGTGGATCTTGTGCACCTCGTCGCGCCATGGCGCTTGTGAGCGCACAAGATCGTCGGCCAAACCGCGCGCTTCCTCGTGGTTAGCAGAGCAAACAGCCGGGGACGGGACCTCCCAGCGAGCGGCCGGGCGCCGGGCTCAGAAGATGACGCGGAGGCTGATGGTCTCGGGCATGGCCCGAATCGCGTCGACGATGGCCTGGGTCGTCCCGCTCGCGCTGTCGGTGACGACGTAGCCGAGTTCGCCCCGGGTCGCGAGCAGCTGCGCCTCGACGTTCACCCCGCCCTCGGCAAGCAGCCCATTCACCCGGGCCAGCACGCCCGGCACGTTGCGGTGCAGGTGGATCAGGCGCAGCGTCCCCTGGGCCCGCGGCAGCGCCAGACCAGGCACGTTCACGCTCATCGCCGTCGACCCGTCCAGCACGAAATCGCGGAACTTGCCGGCCACGAAGCGGCCGATGTCCTGCTGCGCCTCCTCGGTCGAGCCCCCGATGTGCGGAGTCAGGATGACGTTGGCCAGTCCGCGCAGTTCCGACACGAACTCGTCGCCGCGGCCCTTGGGCTCGACCGGGAAGACGTCCACCGCCGCGCCGGCGATGTGGCCGGCCTCGATGTGCGCGCGCAGCGCCGCGTAGTCGACGACGAAGCCGCGGGACAGGTTGAGAAACAGCGAACCCGCCCGCATCGTGGCGAAATCGGCCTCGCCGAAGAAGTTCTCGTTGGCCGGCCGGCCGTCCACGTGCAGGGTGACGACGTCGGCCTCGGCCAGCAGCTCCTTCAGCGACAGGCACTGCCGCGCATTGCCGAGCGCGAGCTTGTCGGCGGTGTCGTAGAACAGCACCTTCATACCGAGGTTCTCGGCCAGGACGGACAGCTGGGTGCCGATGTTGCCGTAGCCCACGATGCCGAGCGTGCGGCCCCGGACCTCATGCGCGCCGTCGGCCGACTTGTCCCAGACACCGGCGTGCATGAGCGCGTTTTTCTCGGTCATCCGCCGCGTCATCGCGATGATCTCGGCGATGGCGAGCTCGACTACCGAACGGGTGTTGGAGAACGGCGCGTTGAACACCGTGACGCCGGCCTCGGACGCGGCGGGCAGATCGATCTGATTGGTCCCGATGCAGAATGCCCCGATGCCGACGAGCTGATCGGCGGCCGCCAGCACTCGCGCGGTGACCTGCGTCTTCGAGCGGATACCCAGCAACGACACGCCGCCGATGCGCTCGACCAGCTCGTCCTCGTCGAGCGCCCGCGGGACCGCTTCGACCTGGAAACCGGCCGAGCGCAAGATCTCCTCCGCGTCGGGGTGGATCTGCTCGAGCAGCAGCACTCGGACGGGAGCGTGGGTCATGTGGCGCCTTCGGACGTCGGAGACTGACCCCGCAAGTCTAGAGACGGCCGGAAACGCCTCAGACGAACATGCCCCGCCGCCGGCTACCGATTCCGCGCCGGCCGCCGAAGTGCCGGTAGATCAGCAGGGCGATCACCGCACCGACCACCGAGCCGAAGAAGCCGGACGGCTGGAAGAATCCGTCCTGGTGATCCTTGTGGAACAGGACGTAGCCGAGGAATCCGCCGATGAACGACCCGACGATGCCCAGCAGGATGGTCGCGCCGATGCCCATCGGGTCACGACCGGGCACCAGCAGCCGAGCGAGAGCGCCCGCGACCAGTCCGACGAGCGCGAGAACGATGATGAGTCCGAGCATGTGTGCAGCCTCCTTCAGGGGTATGTCGTTGAGCTACCCCGCCGTCGGCCACTGCTAACTCCGTGTGAACCGGCCCTCGCTCAGCCCACGGCAACCCGGCTCACGCCGATCCCGCCCACGGTGTCCGCGCCGTAGCGGGCGATCTCACGGGCCAGCTCCAAGGGCTGGACCCGGGTGCGGCCCTCGATCGTGGCGGGGTCGAGCCGGTCGGCCGGGACGATCCAGGCGATCTCGAACTCGAGCCCGTCCGGGTCGTGGCCGTACAGCGACTTGGTGGTGCTGTGGTCGGACGAGCCGCTGAGCGCGCCGGCCGCGGCCAGCCGGCCGGCCAGCGTCTCGAGATCGCGCAGGGTGTCGACCTCCCACGCCAGGTGATAGAGCCCGACGGTCGAGCGGCCGGCCGGGGAGTCACCTGCCGCCGCACCGATCGCGAACAGGCCGAGGTCGTGGTCGTTCAACGACCCCTCGGCCCGCAGGAACGCCGCCTGGCCGCCGAGTTCGACGACGACGTCGAAGTTGAGCACGTCGCGGTAGAACTCGACGCTGCGGGCGACGTCGCGGACGTAGAGCACCGCGTGATTGAGGCGGTGGATGGCCATGTCAGTCCCCTCCTTCAGGGTTACCGCCAGGGTAATACGAGTCAGTTGAGAGTTCAACCATGTAGAATTGAGATCATGGACGCCGGCCCAGCAGTCTCCACCCACGCCCCTACGCGGTGGCTCTCCGACACCGAACAACGCGCCTGGCGCGCCTACATCGAATCGTCCAAGATCCTTTTCGACGCTCTCGACCGGCAGCTGCAGCGCGAGGCCGGCCTGCCCCACGCGTACTTCGAGATCCTCGTCCGGCTGTCCGAGGCCGACGGGCGGGCCATGCGGATGAGTGAGCTGGCCGATCGCACGCTGTCCTCGCGCAGCCGGCTCTCGCACGCCGTCGCCCGGCTCGAAGAGCGGGGCTGGGTCACCCGCGAAGAGTGCGCCACCGACCGGCGCGGGCAGATCGCCAGCCTCACCGCTGCTGGTTTCGACGTGCTCGCCGCCGCCGCGCCCGGGCACGTCGAGACGGTTCGCGGGTTCGTGATCGACGCGCTCACGTCGGCCCAGCTGGCCCAGCTGACCGCCATCGGCGAGACGATCGTCGCCCGGGTCGCCGAGACCGCCGGCTGAGTTTTACGTCCAAGCGGCTCACGGCACCCAGGTGCCGCCGATCGGTGCCCGGTGGGCTGCGGTGCCGAGCGGCGGCAGCCCGAGTGCTGTCTCCAGCGTGCGCAGCATCGTGTAGTGATCGACCCGGCCGCGGTAGGGGCCGGGCCGTACGTGGGCACCGACGAGCAGGCCGGGCACCCGGTTTCCGGCGCTGCGGTCGTCCTCGTCCCAGGTGACGACCAGCAGGCTGTTGTGAGTGCGCGCCCAGCCCGCGTAGGCGCCGAGATGCGTGTGCAGCCACGAGTCGGCCTGCCCGACCGTGCCGTCGTGCATGTCGTGGTCGAGGTCAGGGATGACGAACGAGAGCCGCGGCAGCGTTGAGTAGTCGGACGGGAAGGCGGTCATCGGCTGGTTGACCGACGCCGGCAGATCGCGGAAGTCCGTCCACGGGACGTGCTTGCGGGCGTAGGGTCCGGCCGTGCAGGCGCGGTCGCCGGCCGCCGGCAGCGACTGCGAGTACCCGGTGAAGGTCTGGCCCCGTGCGAGCAGCTGGTGGCCGAGGTTGTCGCCGCTGTAGGAGTGCGGGCAGGAGTCGTCGGTGCGGCCCTGCGTCGAGCCGGAGAAGAGGGCGAGATAGTTCGGCTCGCTCGGGTGCGTGACGCCGTACGAGTTGGTGAGGACGGCCCCGCTGCGGCCCAACGCGTTCAGATAGGGGGCGCGCGGGTCACCGATGATTTCCGACGAGCTGTGGTTCTCCTCGACCACCACGACGATGTGCGCGAAGTGCAGCACCGGCGCCGGCGCCGGCGCCTCGCTCGTCGACGCCTCGGACCTGGCCGGGCGCCGGGCCGAGCTGGTGCACCCGGTGAGCAGGGCCAGCACGGCAAGGGCGACCATGAGCGGCTTCACCGTCTCATGATCGCCCGTGCCGCTGGCGGGCGGCTTAGACCAGCTCGAGCTCCGGCTCGATGGCCGCAGTCTCGTCGTCGGTCGCCTGGCTGGCCGAGTCGGCCGGCCGCAGCATGGTCTGCGCGATCACGACCGCAATGCCGACCACAGCCGCGGCGATCCAGAATGCCAGGTGGTAGCCGCTGGTGAGGGCCGACTTCGCGTCGATGCCATCGCTGGCCAGCAGCCGGGTGCGGGCCGCCGACAGCGCGGCCAACACGGCCAGCCCCAGCGCGCAGCCGACCTGTCCAG
Organism: uncultured Actinomycetota bacterium; assembly: GCA_963764485.1. GTDB lineage: Bacteria > Actinomycetota > Actinomycetes > Mycobacteriales > Jatrophihabitantaceae > Jatrophihabitans. The sequence continues at coordinate 2,387,357 of CAVXSM010000001.1, forward strand.
TGGTGTTGACCAGGCCGGATGCCAGCCCCGCTTCCTCAGGTCGCACGCCCGACATCGCGAGCGTCATGAGCGCCGGGAAGGCCAGGCCGGCGCCCACGCCCAGCAGCGCGACGACCGGGAAGATGTGCGTGACGTAGTCGGCGTGGACCGGTGCAAAGGCGAACTCCACCAACGCGGCCGCGATGAGCACGAGCCCGGCGACCATCACCGGCCGGGCTCCGTAGCGCGACACCAGCGGCTCGGTGAAGCGGATCGACATCGTCGCCATGCCGATCGTGGTCGGCAGGAAGGCCAGACCGATCTCCATCGCGTCGTAGCCGAGGACGCCCTTCAGGTACAACGAACCGAGGAAGAACGTGCCGAACATGCCGGCCCCTCCGGCGACCTGGATCAGGTTCGCACCGACCACGTTGCGGGACCGGAAGATTCCCATCGGGACAAGCGGGTTGGCCGCGGTGAGTTCGCGGACGACGAACAACGCGAGCAGCACGATCGCGGCGCCGCCGAAGCCCAACGTGCCGGGCGCGCTCCAGCCGTGGACGGCCGCCTGCCCGACGATGGAGTAGACGCCGATCATCAGCGCGGCGGTGACGGTGACGGCCCCGACGACGTCCGTCCCGGCGCTGCGCCCAATGCCGGGGTCGGCGGCGAGCACCCGCCGCGCGAGTACGGCGGTCACGAGGCCGATCGGGATGTTCACGAAGAAGATCCAGTGCCAGTTGAGCGCCTGGGTGAGCGACCCACCGGCCAGCAGGCCGACCGCGCCACCCGCCGACGCCACGAAGGCGTACGCGCCGATCGCCTGCGCCTGCTCGCGCGGGTCGGGGAACATCGTGACGATCATGCCGAGGATGACGGCCGAGGTCATCGCGCCGCCCGTGCCCTGCACGAACCGCGCTGCGATCAGCATCGTCTCGTTCTGGGCCAGCCCGCACGCGAGCGAGGCGGCGCTGAACACGCCGAGTCCGGCCAGGAAGACCCGGCGCCGGCCGAGCAGGTCGCCCAGGCGGCCCGCGAGCAGCAGCAAGCCGCCGAACGCGATCATGTACGCGTTGACGACCCACGCCAAGCTGGCGTCGGAGAAGCCGAGGTCGTCGCGGATCGCCGGCAGGGCCACGTTCACGATGGTGATGTCGAGGACGATCATCAGCATGCCGGTGCAGAGAACGGCGAGGGCGGCGAAGCGGCGGCGGTCGGTGGTCATGTGAGCCTCCTGATCGAGTGGGGGCGGCCGGTTTCGAGCGGCCTTCACCAACGCGTCGAGCGGGTGGACGCCGTTTCGACACGTGTCGGGATGGGATTTCAGTCGGTGAGATAGGTGCCGAGGTTGTCCAGGAACTGCTCGGTGCCCTCGGCCCGCTGGGCGCTGGTGTCCAGGCCGTCGAGGAACGCGCCCTGCTCGGTCAGCACCAACCGCGTCCCGCCGGGAACCGGAATGATCTCGACGGTGCCGAGCGACGCGGAGATGCGCCGTCCGTCCATCGTCATGTCGTAGGCCCAGACGATGCGCTCGTTGTCGACGATGTCGTAGTAGGTGGCGTCGAAGGTGAAGACCTTCCCCTCGGCCTTGGCGGCCAGGTGTTCGCCGCCGCCGACCCGGAAGTCCAGCGTGTGCTCGCCGAGCGGTTCGAGGCTCTCTTCGTTGCCGAACCAGTGCGACTTGGCCTCGATCGTCGTCCAGGCCGCGAACACCCGTTCCGGTGACGCCGGATAGGTGCGCTCGAGGGTGAAGCTGTCGTGGACGACGGAGCGGGCGGCGGTCTCGGTCATTTCTGGTTCTCCATCTCGGTGGTTGCGGGTTCGGAGAGGGCGGGCTCGGCGAGGAAGTCGCCCAGGCGATCGAGGCGGCGCTCCCACGTGCGGCGCCGCTCGGTGATCCAGTCCTGGACGGTCTCGAGGCGCTTCACGTCGAGCCGGCAGGTGCGGACCCGGCCGACCTTCTCGGACCGGACGATCCCGGCCGCCTCGAGGACGTGCAGGTGCTGCAGGACCGCGGGCAGCGACATCGGCAGGGGTGCAGCCAGTTCACTGACCGAGGCCGGGCCGCCGTCGAGCAGCTCGACGATGCGGCGTCGGGTCGGGTCGGCGAGGGCATGGAACACCGCCTCCTCCGCCGCTTGGTTAAGCACATGCTTAAGTATTCGGATCGACGCACGAATGTCAAGAAGAATCGTCCCGCGATGTCAGAATCCGGACGGATCCGGGCAAACCAACAGCCATGCGCATGGTTGTCACCGCACTGGCACTTGCTCTTCTCGTCGGGACGGCCACCACACCGGTCCGGGCCCAGACCGCGCCGGCGGCCGCCGACCCAGGCAAACAGGCGGTGGCGACCGGGTCGGGCGGGGCCGTCGCCTCGGCCGACCTCGACGCCAGCCGGGCCGGGATCAAGGTTCTGCGCCATGGCGGCAACGCCGTCGATGCCGCCGTGGCCGTCGCGAGCACGCTCGGGGTCACCGAGCCCTTCGTCGCCGGCCCGGGCGGCGGCGGGTACATGGTCATCTACCTGGCGGCCCAGCACCGGGTCGTGGTGCTCGATGGCCGCGAGACCTGTCCGGCGTCGTGCACCGTCTCGCAGTTTATCGACCCGAACACCGGACAGCCGCTGCCGTTCGAGCAGGCCCGGCGCAGCGGCCTGTCGGTCGGCGTACCCGGCATGGTGGCCACCTGGGCCGACGCGATCCAGAACTACGGCGCGAAATCGTTCGCGTCCGATCTGCAGCCGGCGATCGGCGTCGCGCAGCGCGGCTTCACCATCGACGGCAACTTCAACCAGCAGGAGCAGGCGTCACTCGCCGATCTGCAGACCTTCTCGAGCAGCCGCGCGCTGTTCCTCACCCCGTCCGGGCAGCCGCTGCCGGTCGGCAGCACGCTGCGCAACCCCGATCTCGCCCGCACCTACCAGGCGCTGGCCGCCAACGGCCCGGGCTACCTGTACGGCGGGCCGCTCGGCGCCGACATCAAGAACACCGTGAACAACCCGCCCGTCGTCCCCGGCGTGGCCGATTTCCCGATCCGGCCGGGGCACATGACCAAGGCCGATCTCGCCGGCTACCAGGTGGTGCCGCGCACCCCGACCCATGTGAACTACCGCGGCCTGGACGTGTACGGCATGCCGCCGTCGTCGTCCGGCGGGCTCACCGTCGGCGAGGCGCTCAACATCCTGTCGGCCTTCCCGCTCGGCAGCGAGCCCCGGGCCCGGGCCCTGTTCCAGTACCTCGAGGCGTCGCGGCTGGCCTTCGCCGACCGCAACGCCTACATCGGCGACCCGGCGTACGTCGACGTCCCGCAGCACGGGCTGCTCGACCCGGCCTACGCCGCCACGCGCAGCTGCCTGATCCACGACACCGCGCTGAGCTCGCCGGCGGCGCCGGGCCATCCGTACCCGCCCTACGGCGGCTGCGGTGCGGCCGCCCCCAAGGCAGCGCCCGACAACGAGGGGACGAACACCAATCACCTCGTCGTCGCGGACGCAGATGGCAACGTCGTCAGCTACACCAACACGATCGAGCAGCTGGCCGGCAGCGGCATGACCGTCCCGGGCCGGGGCTTCCTGCTCAACAACGAGATGACCGACTTCGACTTCGCGCCGGCCACGCCGACGACCTATGACCCCAACCTGCCGGCCGCCGGCAAGCGCCCGCGCTCCAGCATGTCGCCCACGATCGTGCTGAAGAACGGGCGGTTCGACTTCGCGGTGGGCTCGCCGGGCGGCGCGACGATCATCACGACCGTCCTGCAGATCCTGCTCAACCACATCGACTTCGGGATGTCCTTGCCCGACGCCATCGCCGCCCCGCGCGCGTCGCAGCGCAACGCCGCGACGACCGACGCCGAGCCGGCCTTCGCATCAAGCCCGGTGGCCGCGACGCTGACCTCGACGTTTGGCGAGACGTTCCACGTCGTCACCGGCGCGGTGCTGCCGCTCAACTCGTGGATCGGCAATGCCACCGGCATCCAGGCGCTCGGCGGCGGTCGCTATCAGGCCGCGGCCGAGCCGGTGCGCGACCTCGGCGGCAGCGCCCTGGTGGTGTCGCCCTAGCGCGATCTTGATACCTCGGCTGCCGTATGCGGCACCTGGCCTATCAAGATCGCTACTGCGACCTGCAGCAGGCCGTGGGGAGCGGCCAACGCTCGTCAGCGGCCGGCCGTCCATTCGGCAATCACGCGATCGAGCACCGGCATCGGCAGATTGCCGCTGTCGAGCAGCGCGCCGTTGAACGCCGGCAGGTCGAAGCGCTCGCCCAGCGCGGTGCGCGCGCGCTCGCGCAGCCGCAGGATCTCGCGCTGGCCGACGAGATAGGCCAGCGCCTGACCCGGCCACGCGATGTAGCGGTCGATCTCGTCGGTGAGGAAGCCCTCCGACAGCGCGACGTGCTCGAGCAGGTAGTCGCGGGCCTGCTGGCGGCTCCAGCCCTTGGCGTGCAGGCCGGTGTCCACGACCAGCCGGGCCGCGCGGTGCATCTCGACGTAGACGGATCCGATCTCGGCCTCGACCCCGCTGTAGAGCCCGAACTCGCCAGCCAGCCGCTCGGCGTATAGCCCCCAGCCCTCGGCGTGCACGGTGACCGACAGCTGCTGCAGCAGCGGCAGTTCGGTCAGCCGTTGCAGCCGGGCCAGCTGCGAGTGGTGCCCCGGCACGGTCTCGTGGAAGGCCACCGCCTCGAGATCCCAGCCGGTGCCGGCGGTGGCGCGGGCGGTGTTGAACCAGTACGTGCCCGGCCGGCTGCCGTCCTGGCGCGGCCGCGTGTAGTGCGGCGCCATGCCCGACTCGCCCACGGTCTGCGGCATCGGCGAGACCGCGCAGGGATCGGGCAGGGGCACCGGCATGATCTCGCCGGCCCGGGCCTCGGCCCGGCGGACGGCGTCCTGCGCCAGCGCGAGCGCGGCCTCCGGCGCGAGGGCCGAGGTCGAGGCGCGCACCGCCTGGCGCACCGCGGCGAGGTCGGCCAGCCCGATCTGCCCGCCGAGCTCGCGGGCCCGCTCCTCGAGACGGCCGACCTCGTCCAAGCCGATCGCGTGCAGCTCGTCGGCGGTGAAGGGCAGCGTCGTGTGCACCGCGATCGCGCTCTCATAATCCTGCGCGCCGCCGGGCACGGCGCCGATACCGGCGGCCTCGTCGGGCCGGGCGCTCGCCCGCAGCTCCACCAGCTGTTCGCGCCATCGCGCCACGGCCGGCCCGATGCCCTCGCGCGCGGCCTGCTCCAGCTCGCCCAGCCAGCCCGCCGAGCCGTCCCACCCGGCCGGCGCCGCGGGGGTGGTGATCGCCGGTGGCACCGCCGTCGCCAGCGCCCGGTCGGACCACGCGAGCGCCTCGTCCACCAGCGAGCCGACCGGATAGCGGCCGCGGGCCGCGCCCTCACGCAGCCGCTCGGTGGTCGCGTCCAGCCAGCCGGCGGACGCGCGCACCCGGGCCAGGTAATCGTCGGCCGCCTGCGAGTCGGGCAGGACGGTCCGGGCCAACACCGCGAACAGCGCCGGCGGCCCGGTGATGGGCATCGCGCTGACCGTGAACTCCTCCATCCGGGTGGCGATCGCCCGCTGCTTGCGTTCGCACATGGCCCGGACGACGTCGAGGGTGACGGCGTCGGCCGCATCGACCGGCGCCGCGCTCTGCGCCGCGGCCGTGATCGTCGCGAGGTCGGCGGCCAGGGCAGCCTCGGCGGCGGCCGACGGGTCGGGCACGAGCGCGTCGTATTCGCGCAGGCCCAGGCCGGTGCCGGTGAACGGGTCCGCGGCGAGGAGGCGGTCGACGAGGGACTGGGCGAGCTCGCGGGCACGCGTATTGGGCGACATGCGTCCATCCTGCCCGGTGGCTAGTGCCGCACTGACGTGACCGCGATGTGGACGAAGCGCAGCTTCTCGATCACTGCCGGCTTGAGCCGGAACGGGTACAGGTCGTCCTTACCCATGCTGCGGTTCACCGCGTTGAGCGCCATCGCGAACGCGATCCACTGCCGGGCCAGCTCATCGAAGGAGCCGGCGTCCTCATCCGGGTCGACCTCGAGGCTGGCCGTCGACGCCACGTTCAGGTCGAGATCCGGCCCGTCGACGTGCATGCCCCAGGCCTGGGCCGTCTCCATCGTGTCGCGGAGGTGCAGGTAATGGGCGAACGTCTCGGCCCAGTCCTCCCACGGATGGGCCGCGGCGTAGTGGCTGACGTGGGCCGACACCCAGTCGTCGGTGGCCGGCTTGCCGTAGTGCGTCTGCAGCGCCGCCGCGTAGTCCGCGCGATCGTCCCCGAAGAGCACGCGGAAGCGGCCGAGCAGCGGGGTGCCGTCGACCAGGACGTCCCAATACCAGTGGCCGACCTCGTGGCGCAGGTGACCCAGCAGCGTCCGGTACGGCTCGGCCAGTTGCACCCGCAGTGCCTCGCGGTGCGGATCGGAGCCCTCGGCCAGATCGATCGTGATCAGCCCGCTGTCGTGGCCGGTGATCACCGGCGCATCGCGGCTCGACAGGAGGTCGAAGGCGAGCCCGTGTTCAGGGTCGGTCGTGCGCGGCGTCGTCGGCAACGCGAGGTGATCGAGCTGGTAGACCAGCCGCCGCTTCGCCGCCTCGGTCCGGGCGAACGCCGCCATGGCATCCCGGTCGTCGTCGCGCGGGCGCGTGCGGGTGAGCCGGCAGCAACCGCAGAGTCCCTGGGGATCGGCGTCGTGCGGAGCTACCAGCCAGTTGCAGCCGGCGATCAGGCGGTTGGCGCACCGGCGCGGATCGTCGGCGGCCGCCACCACCAGGTCGCCGGCTCGCCGGTCGTAGGCGAGGCCGGAGCCGCAGGTGATGCAGCGGCTGTTCTCGAAGAACACGAGGCTGCGGCAGGTACCGCAGGCGAAGGCACGCATAACGCACCACTCAACCGCATGGCCGGGCGGCGCGCCCGGGACGGCCGATCAGTCGAAAGCCTGCCCGGGCCGGGTCGAAAGTCCCTCGCACGAATACCTGACACGGACTTTACTTGGGGTCGGTCGCTCGTTTGCCGGAACAGGGCGGCCGGTTCGCGGGGGCGGACGGGTTGGCGTGGCGAATCTGTATGTCGCTTGCGGAGGACGCCGGCCTGACTATGAGCGGCGGACGCCTGATGCGACTCACCGATGTGCCCGGGGGCGGTGTGGCCCGCGCCGGACGGGACGCGCGCCGGATCCAGCGCATCGCTGACCGGTACGACATCGTCAAGACGCTGAAGCAGGGGAATGGCGTCTCGACCTATCTTGCCGTCGACGCGCTCACCGCCGATCAGGTCGTGCTGAAGACGTTCGCCGCCGCATCGCTGCACGCCGGCACCCACGCGCGCTTCCTGAACGAGACCCGGGTGCTGCGCGAACTCTCCGGGGTCGGCGTCTGCGCTCTGCACGACGCCGGGCAGACCGACACTCATCTCTACCTGGCCCAGCAATACGCCCCGGGCGAGACGCTCGAGCGGGTGCTGCGCGACGGCCCGCTCCCGGTCATCGCGACGCTGCGGGCCGCGATCGCGGTGGCCGGGGCGCTCGATCTCGCCCACGCCGCCGGCGTGTATCACCGCGACGTCAAGCCGGCCAACATCATCGTCGACGGCCTGGCGCCGGACGGCTCGTTCGAGTCCGTCACGCTGATCGACTTCGGGTTCGCGCGCAGCCCGTGGCTCGACGAGTCGATCCGCGACGACCTGGTGGGGACGGTGCGCTACCTGTCGCCCGAAGCGGCCGGGCTGCTGCCCACGCCGGCCGACGAGCGCTCAGACCTCTACGCATTCGGCGTCGTGCTCTACGAATGCCTGGTCGGGCGCCCGCCCTTCGACGGGGCGAGCGTCGGCGACCTGCTGCGCCAGCACCTGAGCACGCCGGTTCCCGACCTGCACCTCGCCGCCAACGCCGTGCCGCGCGCGCTCGAGGCCATCGTCCAACGGCTGCTGCGCAAGGATCCGGGCGAGCGCTATCAGTCCGCCGCCGCCGTCGCCGCCGACCTGACGCAGATCCGGCAGGGGATCGAGGCCGGCGATCCGGATCCGGCCGTCGTCATCGGGCGCCACGACCGCCGGTTCACGCTCACCGACCCGGCCTTCGTCGGCCGCGAGGTCGAGCTGGCAGCCCTCACCGCCGTCGCTGAAGGGCTGGCCGCCGACCAGTCCGGACTGGTTCTGCTCGACGCCGACTCCGGCGGCGGCAAGAGCCGATTGCTGACCGAGGTGGCCAAACGGGCGGACGAGGCCGGCGTCACCGTCGTCCACGGGCAGGGCATCGCGCTTGGTGGCCAGCGCCCGTTCACGCTGCTGCACGGCGTGGCCGACGACCTGGTCACGCTATTCGCCGGCCGGCCCGGGCGGCGGGCGGCCCTCGCCGCGACCCTCGACGACGTCGCGCCGGCGATCGTCCGAGCGCTACCGGCACTCGCCGGTCTGCTCGGGGCGGCCGCCGAACGCGACACCGGGCCGGAGCAGTTCGGTGAACTCCGCAGCTTGGCCGGGCTGCGCCGCCTGCTCACCGCAGTGGCGACATCACAGCAGCCGATCCTGATGATCCTCGACGACTGCCAGTGGTCGGACGCGCTGACGGTTCGGTTGCTGGCCGATCTGTTCGCCGCCGGCGACGACGGGCCGCATCACCTCGGGGTCATCGCCGCGTTCCGGTCGGAGGAGGTAGCCGCCGATCACCCGCTGCGCGCGCTGCCGGCCGCGCACACCGTCCATCTCGGCCCGCTGTCCGACACCTCCGTCGCCCTGCTCGCCGAATCGATGGCCGGCCCGCTCCCGGCCGCGGCTGTGGACACCGTCGTCCGGTTGGCCGACGGCAACCCGTTCATGGCGGCCGCGGTACTGCGCGGGCTGGTCGAGTCCGACGCGATCGTCGCCGAGCCGACCGGCTGGGCCGTGGATCCGGCTCGGCTCCCGGACGCGCAGGCCGCCCGCCGCTCGGCTGCGTTCCTGGTCAAGCGGCTCGAACTGCTGGACGCCGACGCGCTGGAGCTGCTGAGCGTCGGGGCCGTGCTGGGCAAGCAGTTCGAGATCGCCACCGCGGTGCGGATCGCCGGGCGCAGCGACGACGCCGCCGCGGTCCTCGAGGACGCGCGCCGCCGGCGGCTGCTCTGGGTCGACGAGGCCGGGACGACGTGCACGTTCTTCCACGACAAGATCCGCGAGTCACTGCTCGCCCGCCTCGACCACGACGTCCGCCGCGCCTTGCACGGTCGCGCGGCGGACGCGCTGATCGCCACGACGCCCCCCGACCCGGGCGATCTGGTCTTCGATCTCGCCTACCACCTGGACGCAGCCGGCCGGCCGGCGGACGCGCTGCCCTACGCGGTGGCCGCAGCCGAGCTCGCGCGCAGCCGCTACGCCTTGGACGCGGCCGTCGCGCACTACCGGATGGCCGCCGGCGCGCTCGCGGACGACGCCCCCGCCATCGGGCCGATCGCCGAGGGCCTCGGCGACGTGCTCATGCTGCAAGGGGTCTACGGCGACGCCCGCGAGCAGCTGACGGCGGCCCGCGCCCTCGTCACCGACCCGTCCCAGGCCGCGGCGCTGGACGGCAAGCTGGGCGCGCTGGCGTTCAAGCAGGGCGACATTCCGACAGCGAAGGAGCGGCTCGAGGGGGCACTGGCGTTGCTGGGCCGGCGCATCCCGCGACGCGCGGCGCTGCTGCCCTGCCTGATCTGGGAGCTGCTCGTCCAGACCATGCACACGGTGGCACCGCGGCTGACGACTGGCCGCCGGACCAACGACGGGCACGCCGACGACTTCCTGGCGATGCACCTCTACAGCCGGCTGGCCTACCTCTACTGGTTCCACAGCGGCAAGGTCTCGTGCGCGTGGGCCCACTTGCGCGGCATGAACCTGGCCGAGCGCTACCAGCCGTCGGCCGAGCTCGGGCAGTCGTGGTCCGAGCACGCGCCGGTGATGACGATGCTGCCCTGGTACCGGCGCGGGGTGCGCTACGCCAAACGATCGCTCGACATCCGGCCGCGAACTCGGTGACGTGTGGGGGCAGGGCCAGAGCCTCAACTTCACCGGCGTGGCGCTCTACGCGGCGTCCGACTTCGCCGCGGCTCGGGCCGCGTGCGAGGACGCGATCCGGCTGCTGCGCCGCACCGGTGATCAGTGGGAGGTCAACACCGCCAACTGGAACCTGGCGTTGTGCCTGTTGCGGCAGGGGGATCTGCGCCGGACCGTCGAGGTCGCGCGCGAGACCTACGAGGCGGCCGGCGCGATCGGCGACCAGACCGCGGCCGGCATCGCCCTGAGCATCTGGGCGCGCGCAACCGACGGACGGATCCCGGCCACGCTGGTCCGCGAGCTGCTCGACAAGGGCAGCGAGGACGCCCAGACGACGGCTGAGCTGCATCTCGCCGACGCCCTAGTGCGGCGGGCGAACGGCGATCTCGGGGCGGCGATCGAATGCACCGAGCGGGCCATCGGCACCATCCGCGCCGCGGGCCTGCGGCAGGAGTACATCGTCCCGGTCTTCCCCTGGTACGCGACGATGCTGCGCGAGTACGCGATGGCCGCGCCGACATACGCCCCGGCGGTGCGCGAGCAGCGGCTTCGGGCGGCAGCGCACGCGGCCCGCGGCGCAATCCGGTGGGCCCGCTTCTACCGCAACAACGAGGCGCACGCCCGCCGCGAGATCGCGCTCGTCGCGGCCATGCGCGGCCGGCACCGCAGCGCGATCCGCCAGCTCGACCGCAGCCACTCGGCGGCCGTGCGCACCGGCGCCCGCTACGAGCAGGCCGTCACCCGCCTGGCCCTCGCCGAGGTGCACGCCACCCGGACCGGGATGTCGTCCGATCACGGTGACGCGCTGGCGACGGTCGAATCGTTCGATCCGCTGAACGGCCAGACGAACGACACCGCCGACGCCCAGCCGGCCGCGATCTCGATCTTCGATCGGTTCACGACCCTGCTCAACGTCGGCCGGGCCATCGCCGCGGCCCCGACGAAGTCCGCCCTGGAGGCGGCGATACGCGAATCCGCGCTCGCGCTCCTGCGAGCCGAACGCTGCCACCTGGTGCCGGTCGCCGCGCTGTACGACCTGACCCTCACCACCCAGTCCGGCGAGGACGTCGACGGCATCAGCCGCACGTTGCTGCAGCGCGCGGTCGACGAGGGCGGACCGGTGTTCGCCCTCGACGAGTCGGCCGGCTCGACCGACAGCCTCGTCCTATCTGGAATCCGGTCGGCCATGGCCGCACCGATCGCCGTCCACGGCGAGGTGCGCTCGTGCCTGTACGTGACGCACCGCCAGCTCGGCGAGCTGTTCGGCGAGGAAGAGGTGCAGCTGGCCTCGGTGATCGTCAGCCTGGCCGGTGCGGCGTACGAACACCTGCTGGGTAGCGAGACCCGGTTCCGGGCGTTGGCGCAGAGCTCGAGCGACGTCATCACGCTGGTCGACGCCGACGGCGTGATCGGTTACCAGAGCGCCGCCGCGCTCACCGTCTTCGGCCTGCCGCCGGCGGTGCTCGTCGGGCGGCCGGTGACCGACTGGGTGCACCCCGACGACGTCGAGCGGTTCAGCGCGACCCTGGCCGAAGCGGCCGCGGCCGGCGCCGGCGGCGAGCGGGTCGAATGCCGGTTCCGGCACGAGGACGGGTCCTACCGCTTCGTCGAGACCGCGGTGACGAACCTGCTGCACGAGCCGACCGTCTCGGCGCTCGTGCTGAACACGCGCGACATCACCGACCGCAAGCTGGCGGTCGACCAGCTCCGCCTCGTCGAGGAACGCGAGCGGATCGCCCGCGATCTGCACGACGTCGTGATCCAACGGCTGTTCGCCGTCGGCCTCAATCTGGACTCGTTGTCGGGACGGCTGGCCGGACCCGAATCGGCCCGGGTGCTCGCGGCCACCGACGAGCTGCACCACACGATCCGCGACATCCGCGGCGCAATTTTCTCGCTGCGCAGCGACGAGCCGAACCACCCACTCAGCGAGCGGCTGGGCGCCGTCTTCGCCCGCGCCGAACAGAGCCTCGGCTTCGCCCCGGATATTCGAGTGGACGGCCAGCTCGACGATGCCGTGCCGGACTCGTTGCAATGGCACCTGCTCGCGACGCTGAACGAGGCGCTCTCGAACGTGGCCCGGCACGCGGGGGCGTCCACGGCCGCGGTGCAGGTTTCGATCGTCGACGGCGACCTCGTCGCGACCGTCACCGACGACGGCCGCGGATTGCCGGCCGATCGGGTCGAGAGCGGCTTGCTGAACTTGCGTCGGCGGGCCGAGGTGGCCGGGGGCACGATGGCGACCGAGCCTGGCGTCGGCGGCGGCGGACTCGTCCTCACCTGGCGGGTCCCGCTGCGCCGCGCAGATTGAGCCTGGCCCGGTGTCGGTCCGGCGTTGAATACTTGGATCATGGCCGACGACCACGACGCGCCCATGCGTCCGCGCGGACACGAGAACGTCGCGACTGTCCTCATCGACCCCGCCGTCCTCGACGACTTCGAACTCGACCTCATGGCCGACGACTTCCGGGTGTGGATCGTGCGCTCGGTGACGACGTTCCTCGATGCACCCCGGCTGGAATTCCAGATCCGGCGCTCGCTGGTCGACTGGAGCAACGGCCGTTGGGCCGACGCCAGTGACTGGACGGTCGTGTGGATCACCTTCGGCGACACCTGGCTCGACGGCGATGAACCCATCCCGTGGCCGGCGCACGCGGCTCTGTGGGACAAGCTGGCCCAATACCGCGATCGCGTCCGTTTCAACAAGGGCCTCGGCGGCGTCCCGCGACTGACCGTGCCCCACGAACACCCGTAGCCGGCATCGTCACCCGCCTTCCTCTCGCCGGCCTGGAGGAGCACAAGGTCTGGCGCGACATCGCGGGCGACCTCGGGCTCGACGAGTCGACGCCCGGCACAGCTCATCCGTCGATACTGCGTCACCGAGATGCTCGACAACGCGATCGACCACAGCGGCGGGACATCGGCCGAGGTCGTGGTGTGGATGACCGCCGACGAGCTGGCCTTTCGGGTGATCGACGACGGCACCGGTGTGTACGAGCACCTACGGCGCGGCCTCGGCCTCGACTCGGCGCTTCACGCAATCGGACAGTTGTCGAAGGGCAAACGAACGACCTGGCGCGAGCAGCACTCGGGCGAAGAGATCTTCTTCACCTCGAAGCACCTGGACATCTTCCAGCCGTCGGCCAACCGCATCCGTTGGACGGTCGACCACCTGCGCGACGACCAAGCGGTCGGCGCCTCATCAGTACAGGTCGGAACAAGGGTGTACGAGACTCGGGCAGCGCTTCGTGTCCCGCAGCGAAGCTCGTCGATTGCTCGACGGATTGGAGGAATTCGCCGCGATCGACGTCGACTTCCAAGGCGTTCAAGACGTGGGTCAAGGTTTTCGTGGACGAGCTCTTCCGCGTCTGGCCAACCGCACATCCCGCTCGGACGATCACGCCAGTGAACATGAACCAGGCCGTCGAGTTCATGGTGCGGCGCGGACTGCCGAGCTCCGGCACGCATTGACGCTCACGCTGGAGCGGGTGACGGGAATCGAACCCGCACTGTCAGCTTGGGAAGCTGATGTTCTGCCATTGAACTACACCCGCAGACGCGCCACACGATACCGGGCCTCGGAGGAGGAGGCGGGCGGGGTCAGGCCGACGTCTCGGTCGTGCGGACGAAATGGGCGAGGTACTCCGCCAACAGCCCTTCGATCGTCTGCTCGATCGAGTTGGCCAGCGTGTCCGTGACCGACGTCAACGCCAAGGTGCGGAACCGGGTCAGCAGCGTGACCAGCTCGGCGACGTCGGCGCTGGTCGGCGGGGCGTCCGACTCGAAGCGGTGCCCCAGCAGCTCGACCCCGGCCGCGACGAGTGACTGGCTGATGCCGTCGATCGCCGGGACCAGCTGAAGGTGCAGTTCGACGAGCTTGTCCATGCTCATCCCGTGCTCGCGCATCTCGGCGAACGCGGCCACTAGCTTGGGTCGCAGCACCCGCACCCGGCTGCCGGTCAGTTGGACGAGCCCGGCTCGGACGAGCCGGTCGAGCTCGGCCGGGCCACCGGCGAGCGCGCGGGCCGCTGTCAGGGTCATCGACGTCGGCTCGTCCTCGGTCTGGGCCGGGACGAGCGCGTGCTCGAGGCCCAGCACGTCGGACAGGTCCCGGCCGTGTTCCCAGGCGCTGAGCATCTCGAGGATGTGCGCAGTGGTGTAGCCGCGCTCGAGCATCGACGTGATGATCTTGAGACGGGACAGGTGCGAATCGTCGAACACCGCGGTGCGGCCGACCCGCTTCGGGGCGTGCAGCAGGCCGCGCTCCTGATAGGCGCGGACGTTGCGCACGGTGGTGCCGGACGCGCGGGCGAGGTCGTCGATGCGATAGGTCGGCGGCGCATCCCGCCGCGAACCGCCGCCGGGTGTGACGCCGACCATGAGCAGCTGCTTGACCGCCGCCTCGATCGCCGCCCGCGGATTACGAGGGAGGTGCCGCGGCCCGCGGCGCAACGTTTCGAGCACGCCCTCGATGCTGCGCGGATTCGTCGCGCGCGGAGTCGGGTTGGGCCCGCGCATCGGCCTACACCGCCGCGGCCGACGCGACGGACCGGCGCTGCGCAGACCGCGCCACGAGGTGATAGTCGCGCGTCTGGAAGTCCCTCATCTGGCGAAGGTACTGGGTGGCGAACCCGGGATACATCGCGGCGTTGAAGCCGTCCTTGGTCAGGTACCAGCTGCTGCACCCCGACATCCATGTCGTGCGGGTGAGCCGCTTCTGCAGCCGCTCGTTGTAGTGGCGCTGCACGTCCGATCGCACGTCGAGATAGCGCAGGTCACGGTCGAGAACGATCTTGACGCCCCGGACCGCGTAATCGATCTGGCCCTGGACGTACACCAGTAGCGAGTTGTGGCCCGGCCCCGAGTTCGGCCCGGTGGTGAAGAAGAGATTGGGGTAGCCGCTCGCACTCGCGCTCTTGTAGGCCTGCGCGCCGGCCGCCCATTCCTGATTGAGCGAGCGTCCGCCGAGTCCGGTCACCGGGAACGGCGGCCCGTCGAGGTGCACGTCGTAGCCGGTGGCGAAGACGATGCAGTCGACGTGATGCTCGACCGCATCACTCGTCCGGATGCCGTTCGGGCTGATCGTGGCGATCGGCCACGTGATCAGCTTGCAGTTCGGTTGCTGCAGTGCCGGGTAGTACTCGCTCGACATCAGCATCCGCTTGCAGCCGGCGCGGAAGTCCGGCGTGAGTTGCCGGCGCAGCCACGGGTCCTTGACCTGGCGGTAAAGGTGCGCGCGCGCGACCCTCTGGATGAGCGTGGTCACCGGCGTGTCCCACACGAGTCCGGTCGCGGCGGCCTCGTGCCCGACGAAGAGGGCCGTCCGTGCCGCCTGCTGGGTCGCCGGAACCTTCGCGAACAACGACCGTGCGAGCTTCGGGGTGGCCCCGTCCAGCCGCGGCATGACCCAGCCCGGCGTGCGCTGGAAGACCTTCACCGACGCCGCCGTCTTCACCAGTTCGGGGATTATCTGGACGGCGCTGGCGCCGGTGCCGATGACGGCCACGTGCTGGCCGGCCATGTCGTAGTCGTGATCCCATTTCGAGCTCAGGATCTTGTGCCCGGTGAACGTCTCGATGCCGCGAATCGACGGGAGGCTCGAGTCGGCGAGCGGCCCGGAGGCCACGATCACGGTGCGGGCGCGGTACGGCCCGGTCGAGGTTGCGATGTCCCACTCGCCGGCGCGCTGATCGAAGGCCATCGACTCGACGGCGGTCCTGAAGCGGATGAACCGGTCCAGGTCGAACCGCGCGACGAGGTCCTCGATGTGCGCGCGGATCTCATCGCTCGGCGAGTACGCGCGTGACCAATTCGGATTCTTCGCGAACGAGAACGAGTACAGCAGTGAGGGAATGTCGCAGGCGGCGCCGGGATAGGTGTTGTCACGCCAGGTACCGCCGACGCGATCGCTGCGCTCGACGATCACGAAGTTCTCCACCCCCGCTGCGCGCAACTTGATCGCGGTACCGAGGCCGGTGAAACCGGCGCCGATGATCAGCGTGTCGACGGTGACGCGTCCGGAGCCGTTGCGCCGCTTCGCCGAGGGCGACGTGATGCTGGTGGCGGTCATGCCGCCCGCCGGCCGCGCTTCGTGCCGGTGCTGACCGGCTCGTAGGTGAGTTCGCGGAACCAGGACGGGATCGGCTTGAGCAGCGAGCGCGGGTACTTCTCGCTCGCCCACACCATGCTGTTGGCCAGCAGGTGATATGGATGCTTCGGGTTCACCACCATGCCGATGTGCCACCGCACGACCTGGTACAGCGGCACGCGCTGCGTGTGCTCGCCGCGCTCGCCCAGCTTCTCGAAGCGGTTCATCGCGGCGTACAACCGCTCGGGTTGCAAGCCCATCCCGACGATGTTGTTGCGCATCCGGTTGAGCAACGGGATGTACATGATCGCGCCGATGATCAGCCCGGGCGACGCGACGTTGCCGACGAACTCGATGGCCAGCCGGCGCGCCTTCGCGTGGCCGATGAGGTCGAGCACGGCGAAGTCGACGGCGATGTGCCGCGACTCATCGTTGTTGATCTTCTCGAACACCTGCTGGCACACCGGGTCGGGTACCTCGTCGAGCAGGAACTTCAACAGGGCACCGTCCAGCGCGACTTCGAGCATCGGGATGACGGTGCCGAGCACCGACAGCGGCATGTCGTCGGCGTACCGGTCGAGCCATTCGATCGCCAGGCGGATGTTCACGCTCGGCTCGGGTAGCTCGTCGTCGTCGAGCATGTCCCACCGCTTCATCAGGGCGAGCTCGGCGTTGGCGTGCCGCTGCTCCTCAGCGTGGAAGTAGCGGTAGATCTCAGCGATCGTCGGCGTCGGGGCCTTGGTGGCCATCGCCGCGAACCCGCGCGCGCCGACATTCTCGATCCAGCACAGGTCGGCCATGAACGCCTTGAGCTTGGGCCGGAAGTCGTCGTCGATCGTCTCGGCGCCGGGAGCGTCCCAGTCGATGTCGGCGAGCGCCCACTGGCGGTCCTTGATCTTGGCCAGCATGTTGTCCATGTCCATCGCCGTGTCAGCGTCCTTCCGGATCAGTGCGAACCGGCTCGCCGCGTAACGGGCCGACGCGTTCGAGCAGGCCAACGGCGCGGGTGTAGGTGCGCGGGGCGGTGCGCTTGAGCTGCCAGGCCGCCTTGGCGTCAAGCTGCGGCAGCACGTAGAGCGCGCCGCGATCGTGTTGGTCTAGGCAGGTACGGGCGACCCGGTCAGGGGACATGCCGGTGAGCCTCATCAACGAGGTCGCCACCGTGGTCGAGCGGCCGGAGATCCGTCCGCCTTCGATGATGTTGGTCTTGACGAAGGTCGGGCACAGCACGCTGACGTGCACCCCGGTACCGCTGAGCTCGGCCGCCAGCGTCTCGGACAGGGCGAGCACGCCGGCCTTGCTCACGTTGTAGGGCGCCATTCGCGGAGCCGCGCCGAAGGACGCCGCCGACGCCACGTTGATGATGCCGCCGCGCCCGGCCTCGCGCAGCATCGGCGCGAACACGTGGCAGCCGTGGATGACACCCCAGAGGTTGATGCCGAGCGTCCAGTCCCAGTCGGCGAGCGGGGTGTCGCCGACCACCTCGCCGCCGGCTCCGACCCCGGCGTTGTTGATCACGAGCGACGGTGCCGCGGCGAACCAGTCCCGGGCCTCGCGGCCCAGCGCGACCACGTCGTCGGCCGACGAGACGTCGCAGCGCAGTGCCAGCGCCTTCCCGCCGGCGCCGACGATCCGGTCGACGGTGGCCTGGGCCCGGACCTCGTCGATGTCACTGCACACCACGCTGCCGCCGCGGCGCCCGAGTTCGACCGCGAAGGCCTGCCCGATGCCGCTGCCAGCGCCGGTCACGACTGCGTTCGCCTCGCGGCTGCGGCGCTGTGCCCGTCTCACTCCACTGATCTGCATACGGTCAGTCGAGCACCAACCTTGCCATTAGTCAATGGCACAGTTCGTAGTGGTGCCACCTCGTTGCTCAGCCGGGCGAGCCGACGGTGCAGACGAAACCCCTCGCGTGCGCGGGATCCAGCGCGTTCTCGGTCAGCCGCCACACGTTGAGGTCGTAGGCCTCGCCGATGTGGCCGACCGGATCGAACGGGCAGGCGTCCTGTACGTAGACGTTCTTGACGCCGGGCTCGCGGACGAACGCGGTCTCGGTCGGCGTGACGAGCTCGTCGTAGCGCGAGCTGATGATCGTGTAGCTCACCCCTGGTTGCGCGACCGGGCCGGCGGTGAGGGTGGCGACGGCCGAGCCGCCGACGCCGAGCTGCGAGCAGGCCGGGCAGCCGATGGCAGCCAGCGCTTGGTCGACACCGTCCCGCTCGGCCTGGCCGAAGATGTAGGCGAGGTTGTACAGGCCGGCGAACGTAGTGCCGTGCGTCGGGGGCGCGATCGCGACTACCGTGCCGATCCGGCTCGCGAGGCCCTGCGTCTTGGTCACGTACAACGACTGGAAGCCGCCCTCGGAGTGGCCGACGATGTCGACCTTGGTCGCCCCGGTCTCGGTCAGAACCTGCCGGACGAAGGCGCCGATCTGCGCGGCTGAATCGGCGATCGGACGCAGGCCGCCGACGTAGGGAAAGCCGTCGGACGAGCCGTAGGTCAGGCTGAAGGTGCAGTAGCCCTTGGCGGCGACGTCGGACTGCAGGAAGTTGATGTCCTCGTAGTACGTCGCGCCCAGGCCGTGCAGGAACACGACCGGGTCCGGGTGCGCGGCGCTCGGGTGGCAGCTTGCGTCGTTGGTGCCGCCGGCGGCACTCGCGGCCGGCGCGCCCAGCGCAACGCCGCTGAGCACGAGGGCGGTGCCCAGAACCGATCCAGCCAGTCGTCGTCCCACGAGTCCTGTCCTCTCCGTTGGCAAATCGATACCGACCGGTATTGAATACCGAGAAGTATCGAGCTGTACGCTGCAATGTCAAGGGGTCCGGCGAAGCGGAGGTGGCAGGGATGGCGCGCGATCGCACCCGTCCGACCCGGGCCGAGACCCGCAGCCGGGTACTCGACGCCGCGTTCGCGACCTTCGCCGCGCGCGGGATCGCGGCCAGTTCGCTCACCGAGGTCGCGGCGGCAGCTGGGCTGACGAAGGGCGCCGTCTACTCCAACTTCGCCTCCAAGGACGAGCTGGTGCTGGCGCTGATGGAGCAGCATGCGGCCGAACGCATCCACGCCAGCCTGACAAATCTCGAGGGCACCGCCGATGGGCGACAGGCCCTACTCGACGTCGCCGCCGTACTCGTCCATGCGATGCGCTCGGACGCGGCCTGGCACCGGTTGCTAGCCGAGTACTTCGCCATGACGCACCACGACCCCGACCGGCGTCAGGCGTTGCGACTGCGCCGGCGCGAGATCCGGATGACCATCGCCCGCGCCCTCGACCGCGTCGCCGCCGGGCTGGATTTCGTGCTGCCGATGCCGGCCGACGAGCTGGCGGTAGTGCTCCTCGCGCTCAGCAACGGTCTGGCCGTCGAGGCCGACATCGACTCCGACGCAGTGCCCGACGATCTGCTCGGACGCGTGCTGACCCTGATCGCGGGTGACGCCATGGCCAAGATCCGCGCCGCCGCAATTCTCGAGCCGGACGGGTTGCCGCCGACCCGGGTCTGACCCCCGCGTACTTTCGGCCCATGCAGACCCTGCGCACGCCCGACGAGCGCTTCGCCGACCTGCCCGACTTCCCGTACCCGCCGCAGTACACCGAGGTGCCCGACCAGGACGGCGGGGCGCTGCGGATCTCCTGGGTCGAGGCCGGGCCGGCCGACGCCGAGCCCGTGCTGCTGCTGCACGGCGAGCCGTCGTGGTCGTTCCTCTACCGCGCGATGATCCCGCGGTTGGCCGATGCGGGGCTGCGGGTGATCGCCCCCGATCTCGTCGGCTTCGGCCGTTCGGACAAGCCGACCCGGCCAGAGGACCACACCTACGCGCGGCACGTCGAGTGGGTGCGCTTCCTGATCGAGGACGTCCTCGACCTGCAGCAGATCACCCTGGTGGGGCAGGACTGGGGCGGACTGATCGGGTTGCGGCTGGCGGCCGAGCATCCGCAGCGCTTCGCCCGCATCGTCGCGGCCAACACCGGCCTGCCGACCGGCGATCACCCGATGCCCGAGCTCTGGCACCGCTTCCGCGAAGTCATGCAGACCGCGCCCGAGATCGAAGTCGGACGCTTCGTCCAGGCCGGCTGCCGGCGCCCGATGAGCGACGAGATCCGCGCGGCCTACGACGCCCCGTTCCCGGACGAGACGTTCCAGGCCGGGGCCCGGGCCATGCCCGGGCTGGTGCCGACCGCGCCCGACGACCCGGCCACCGAGGCCAATCGCGCCGCGTGGGCCGTGCTCGCCGCGTCGAGCACGCCGGCCCTGATCGCGTTCTCCGACGGCGACCCGATCACCGCGGACATGGGTCCGATCCTGCAGCGGGTGCTGCCGGGCGCGCAGGGGCGTTTGCATCCGACCATCGAGAACGCCGGGCACTTCCTGCAAGAGGACGCCGGACCCGAACTCGCCGCCGCGATCGCCGCCTTCGTCGCTGAGACACCGCTCGGAACGGATCCGGCCGACCGATAACCTCTCCGGCATGCTGCTGAGCGATCGCGACATCCGGGCCGAGGTGGAGGCCGGCCGGCTGGCCGTGGAACCGTGGGATGCCGCGCTGGTGCAGCCGTCGAGTGTTGACGTTCGCCTTGATCGGTTCTTCCGCGTCTTCAACAACTCGCAGTACACGCACATCGATCCGGCCCAGCAGCAGGACGAGCTCACCGCTCTGGTCGAGCCTGAGGGTGAGGCCCCGTTCGTCCTGCACCCGGGCGAGTTCGTCCTCGGCTCGACGCTCGAAGTCGTTACGCTGCCGGACGACCTGGCCGGCCGACTCGAGGGCAAATCGAGTCTCGGCCGCCTCGGGCTGCTGACCCACTCGACCGCGGGCTTCATCGACCCCGGCTTCACCGGGCACATCACCCTCGAACTGTCGAATGTCGCCAACCTGCCGATCACCCTGTGGCCGGGGATGAAGATCGGCCAGCTGTGCGTGTTCCGGCTGTCGAGCCCGTCCGAGTACCCGTACGGGTCGGCCATCTACGGCTCGCGCTATCAGGGCCAGCGCGGCCCGACGCCGAGCCGCTCGTACCAGAATTTCCGGCGCTGGCCGACGACCTAGCCGTGGCCGCCCAGCGGCGCGACACGCGGCGTGTTGCGCCGCAGCGAGGCCACGGCATGGGCGGGGGTCCAGGCAAAAGGTGGGGGGTCGCCCCGGACGCGAAACGCCCGCCTGCGGACGAGATTGCTCCTACGCCCTCGGTCCGCGAGGCCTGAGTCAAGGAGTCCGCATGTCCATCAAGGAGCAGCTGAACACCCGGCGCCGCCGGGTAGCCGTGGCGGTCGCCGCCGGCGCCGTTGTCGCCGCCATCGGCTCGGCCACGCCGGCCTACGCCGACGATTTCAACCCACAGCCCGATCCCCCGCATGTGTCGATCGACGTGGCCATTAGCGGGTTGGGCGCCTGCACGATCAACATCCTTTGGCCCCCCGGCCCGACCACGTCCGCGCCGCAGCCCCTGATCAGGCTCACCCTGCCGGTGGCCGGGCTGCTCGCCCCCGACCCGTGCGCGCCGGCGCCGCGCTGATTGCGGCGCTGGCCGACCGGCTGAGGCTTGGCTTGGCCCCGCTGCGGCGCAACTCGCCGCGTGTCGCGCCGCAGCGCGGCCACGGCTCAGCTCCAGCGGATCTGCACCGTCGAGCCCCAAAGCGCGGCAACGCCGTCGTCGCCGTCAACGACCGCGTCCGACGGCCGGTTCCACGCCCACAGGTAGAGATCGGACGACAGCCCGCGCACCGTGACGTCGGTGCCGGCAAGCTCCTCGGTTTCGGTCGCCTCGATCCGCTCGCCGCCGAAGGTGATCAACCACGACGCCCCGTCGACGGCGTCCAGGCCGAGCGTCGCGGCGCGGGCGACGGCGTTCGACCGGCGCCGCGCGAAGCCGGTCAGCAACTCGGCGAGGCCGTCCTGCGCGAAGTCGGCGTCGAAGAACGCCACCTCGCGGCCGGTTGCGCCCTCGGCGTCGGCCCGGTGGATCGCCTGCTCGTGGGCCTGACGGCGGGCCCAGAAGTGCAGCGCCGACGGCGCCGGCAGGAAGGTGAAGCAGTCGAGGTCGTCGGGCGCGGAACTGAGCGTCTCGACCAGCGCTTCGTGCCCCTCGCGGAACCATTCGAGCAGCTCGTCATCACCCGGCCCGCTGCCAACGGCTTCGCCGGCGGGCGTTTCCCCGCTCGCACTGCGCGTCTCGACGACCTCCGCGGCCCAGCGCTGCACTCCGCCGAGGTGCGTGATCATCTGACGCAGGTTCCATTCGGTGCGCGGGACCCGTGCGTCCCAGTCGCGGCCCGCTACGGCGTCGATCAGCGACCGACCGTCGGCGGCCAGCTGCTCGGTCAGGAAAGGGACGTCCACGCCGCCAGTCTGCCCGACAGCGCGCAGCCCACGTTGACTGGTGCGATATCGCATGACTGGCGCGAAATATCGCGCCAGTCAGCGCATTTCGCGCCAGTCAACCGAGGGGCGGGACGGCTCAGACGAGCTGGTGCAGCCAGCCGTGCGGGTCGGGCTCGTGGCCGGTCTGCACGGCGAGCAGGTGCTCGCGCAGCTGCATGCTGATCGGGCCGGGATTGCCGTCGCCGATCGTCCAGGCACCGGAGTCGCTGTCGACCGCACCGACCGGGGTGATGACGGCCGCGGTGCCGCAGGCAAACACCTCGGTGATGGCGCCAGACGCATTGCCCTCGCGCCACTCGTCGGTCGAGATCTTGCCCTCTTCGGTGGCGTAGCCCAGCTCGCCGGCGAGGGTGAGCAGCGAATCGCGGGTGACGCCGGGCAGCAGCGTGCCGGTGAGGGCCGGCGTGACGATGCGGGCCGACGAACCGGAGCCGTAGACGAAGTACAGATTCATCCCGCCCATTTCCTCGACCCACCGGTGCTCGGCGGCGTCGAGCCACACGACCTGATCGCAGCCCTTCGCGGTGGCCGCGGCCTGGGCGACGAAGGCCGCGGCGTAGTTGCCGGCGCATTTCGCAGCGCCGGTGCCGCCGGGGGCGGCGCGGGTGTACTCGGTCGACAGCCACACTTTCACCGGCTTGATGCCGCTCGCGAAGTACGGTCCGGCCGGCGACGCGATCAGCAGATACGTGTAGCTGCTCGACGGCTTGTTGACGCCGAGCCCGACGTCGGTCGCGATCATGAACGGCCGCAGGTACAGCGACTCGGCCGGATCGGTCGGCACCCAGTCGCGATCGACCTCGACCAGCGCGCGCAGCGATTCGATGAACAGCTCGGCCGGCAGCTCGGCCATGGCCAGCCGCCGGGCCGACCGGGCGAACCGGGCGGCGTTCGCGTCGGGACGGAAGCTGGCGATGGTGCCATCGGGCTGGCGATAGGCCTTGAGCCCTTCGAAGATCTCTTGTCCGTAGTGCAGCGCGGACGTCGCCGGGTCGAGCGTGAGCGGGCCGTAGGGCACGACGCGGCCCTGGCCCCACGCGCCGTCGACGTAATCGATGCGGACCATGTGATCGGTGAAGTGGTTGCCGAATCCCGGGGCCGCGAGGATCGCCGCCCGCTCGTCGTCGCTGCGGGGGCTCGGGTTGCGCTGCACGGAGAACGGCATGCCCTGGATTCTAGGACGCCCGAGTATCTGGCGGCCCATCCTATTTCTGGCTGATGGCCTGCTCGGCGGTGAGGATGGACACGAGCGTGCCGACCTCTTCGTCCGAAGCCGACAGCGCGAGCGCCGGCAATGACTTGGTCAGCATCTCCAGCAATTGCTCGCGCTCGACGGTGCGGGTGTCGATCCAGCGGACGACGCATTCCTCGACGTAGGCCACCCACCCGTGGATGGCGAGGGTGGCCCGCGGGTTCGCCTCGAGGCCCATGCCACCGAGCACCGCAATCACCCGCTGCGCCATCGTGCCGCGCGTCTCGTCGAAGATGGCCCGCATGTCGGCGTCACCGCTGGCGCCGCCCCGCACCAGGGACTTGTAGTTGTCCGGGTTCTCCTCGACGTAGTCGATGAACGACGTGAGGGCGGCGCGCAGGGCGTCGACCGGCGACAGGTCGGTATCGGGCTCCGTCCGCCGGATCATCTCCGCCGCCGCCGCCCGCGCGACCTCAATGTGGAACTCCTGCTTGGACGCGAAATAGTGGAACAGCAGTCCGCGGGAGATGCCGGCGGCCTTGGCGATCAGCTCGACCGACAGCTCATCGAGGCGCCGGGTGGCCAGCATCTCGACGCCCAGGGCGATGAGTTGGGCGCGCCGGGCCTCCGGGCTGAGCCGCACCCGCTTCGGAGTCATGGAGATCACTCTATCTCGCTATTGAACGTGAGCCAATCTCTATTGACTAGCGTTCAATGAACCGGTTACCGTTACTCCATGACCCAGGCACCCACTTCCCGCCCGGCCAAGACTCCGGCCAAGACTCCGGCGAAGGCCGCGAAGAGCAAGCGCCGGCACGTCCGGGTCCTCATCGTCGGCAGCGGCTTCGCCGGTCTCGGCACCGCGATCCGTCTCCTGCAAGAGGGACGCGACGACTTCCTCGTGATCGAGCGCGGCCGCGAGGTCGGCGGCACCTGGCGCGACAACACGTACCCAGGCGCGGCGTGCGACGTCCCCTCGCACCTGTACTCCTTCTCGTTCGAGCTGAATCCGAACTGGTCGCGCTCGTTCTCGCCCCAGCCGGAGATCCAGGACTACCTGCGCGGCGTCGCGGCCAAGTACAACGTCGGCGCCAAGCACCTGTTCGACACCGAAGTCACGCTCGCCACGTGGGATGCCCCGAGCAACCGGTGGCTGGTCGACACCACGAGCGGCAACTTCAGCTGCGACGTCTTCGTCCCCGCCGTCGGCGCCCTGTGCGAGCCGAACCTGCCCGACATCAAGGGCATCGAGAACTTCCAGGGGGAGATCTTCCACTCCGCCCGCTGGAACCACGACGCCCGGCTGGAGGGCAAGCGGGTCGCCCTGATCGGCACCGGCGCCTCGGCGATCCAGGTCGGCCCGGCCATCGCGGGCGATGTCGATCACCTCGACGTCTATCAGCGCACCGCCCCCTGGGTGATGCCGCGCCACGACCGCGCCTATTCCAAGGCCGAGAGCCTGGTCTACAAGCACGTGCCGTTCGCGCAGCGGGCCGCGCGCGAGGCGATCTACTGGGGCCGCGAGGTCTACGTCCTCGGCTTCGCCTTCCAGCCGCGGATGCTGCAGGTCGCGCAGCGCATGGCCGAGCGCAACATCGCCAAGGGCATCAAGGACCCGGACGTGCGCGCCGCCGTGACGCCGAACTGGCAGATCGGCTGCAAGCGCATCCTGATCTCCAACACCTGGTACCCGATGCTCGCGCAGGACAACGTCGACCTGGTCACCGACGGCATCGCCGAGATCCGCGAGAACGCGATCGTGAGTGCCGACGGCACCGTCCGCGAGGTCGACGCCATCGTGGTCGCCACCGGCTTCCACGTCACCGACTCACCGACCTACCAGCGGATCATCGGCAAGGACGGACGCACGCTGGCCGACGTCTGGGACGAGCAGGGTCAGCGGGCCTACAAGGGTGCGGCCGTGGCCGGCTTCCCGAACATGCTCTTCGTCGTCGGCCCCAATACCGGCCTCGGCCACAGCTCGATGGTCTACATGATCGAGTCGCACATCAACTACCTGGCCAGTGCGCTCCGGACGATGGACGACCAAGGACTGGCCACCTTCGAGGTGCAGCCCGAGGCCCAGGAGAAGTTCAACGCCAACCTGCAACGGCACATGGGCCGCACGATCTGGAAGACCGGCGGTTGCGCGAGCTGGTACCTCGACAAGCACGGCAACAACACCACGCTGTGGCCGAGCTTCACCTTCGCGTTCCGCCATCTCACCCGTAGGTTCGACATCCAGGCGTACGACACCACCCACATCGCTGCGACCCGGCGGTCGCTCGAGGTCGTCAAGGAAGAGGTCCCGGCATGACGGATGTCAAGGGCAAGGTCGCGGTCGTCACCGGAGCCGGCTCCGGCATCGGCCGGGCGCTGGCCTACGACCTCGCCCGCCGCGGAGCCAAACTCGCGATCAGCGACATCGACGCGAGCGGGCTGGCCGAGACCGTGAAGCAGATCGGTATCATCGGAGCGCCGGTGCATCACGCCCGCCTCGACGTCACCGACCGGACCGCCGTGCTGAGCTACGCCGACGAAGTCGCAGACCACTACGGCAGCGTCAACCTCGTCATCAACAACGCCGGGATCGCATTCACCGGCGACGTCGAGAAGATGAGCTTCGAGCAGATCGAACGGGTGATGGACGTCGATTTCTGGGGCGTCGTCAACGGCACGAAGGCGTTCCTGCCCCACCTGATCGCGTCGGGCGACGGGCACCTCGTGAACATCTCCAGCCTGTTCGGCCTGCTCTCGATGCCGGGGCAGAGCGCGTACAACGCAGCCAAGTTCGCCGTGCGCGGATTCACCGAGGCACTGCGCGAGGAGATGCTGATCAACGGCCACCCGGTGCGGGTGACCTGCGTGCATCCCGGCGGTATCAAGACCGCCATCGCCCGCAATGCCGGTGCGGTCGACGGCGAGGACGCCGCGACGCTCGCCGCCTTCTTCGACACCAAGCTGGCCCGCACCTCGCCGGAATCGGCCGCCAAGTCGATCCTGCGCGCAGTAACCGGTAACCGGCCCCGCGCCGTGGTCGGTCTCGACGCCAAGATCCTCGATCTGCTGGTGCGGCTCACCGGGCCGGGCTACCAGCGCCTGGTCGCGGTCGCCGCCCGCCGGGCCATGCCGAAGGGCACCGGGCGCACTACGGCCACGCGGCCTGCGACCGAGCCGGTCAACAACGGCCGGTCGAAGGCCAGCGCGTAAGTCGCCGTTGATCAGCTTTTCCCCGCTGGTGGCCGCTCAACGCTCCTCGAAGCGGCTCCCAGCGGGGAAAAGCTGATCGTCAGGACGTCGCTGGCGGGCGCTTCTTCGCCGGGGCCTTCTTGGCGGGCGCAGCCTTCTTGGCGGGCGCAGCCTTCTTGGCGGGCGCAGCCTTCTTGGCGGGCGCAGCCTTCTTGGCGGGCGCAGCCTTCTTCGCCGGCGCAGCCTTCTTCGCGGGCGCAGCCTTCTTCGCCGGTGGCGCGGCGGCGGTGATCGTGCCGGCCACGTGCGGCTTGCCCGAGCGGGCGTCACGGACGTCGAGGCGCCAGTCCGCGCCCTGCTGCTCGGTGTCCATCGCGATGGTCGCCGGCAGCAGCACCGGCAGCTTGAACGCGACCTCGACGGTGTAGGCGTCGGGCAGCCGTCCCTCGAGCGAGGCGAGCAGCCGCGCCTTGAGCCACATGCCGTGCGCGATCGCCGATGGGAAGCCGAACGCCTTGGCCGTCAGCTTGTTCAGATGGATCGGGTTGCGGTCGCCTGACACCGCGCCGTAGCGCCGGCCGATGTCGTCGGGAACCCGCACCACCGAAGCAGCAGCAGCCGGCGCGGCCGCCTTGCGCTCGGACCTCGGCGAATCCCCTGAGGTCTTGCCACGACGCAGGTAGGTGCTGCGCCCCGTCCACACCACCTCGTCGCCGACCGTGGCTTCGGCCAAGAGGTCGAACTGGCGCCCGGCCGCGTGCGGTCGCAGCTCGGCCGCCCGCACCGTCAGCGACACCCGCTCGTCAGCCCGCACCGGACGCACGACGGTGATCTCGTTGGCGACGTGCACCATGCCGACGAGCGGGAACGGAAACGCCCGCTCGGTCATCAGCGCCACCGACAGCGGGAAGGCCAGGATGTGCAGATACGTCGGCGGCAGCACGTCCGTCACCCGGAAGCCGCACACCCGCTGGTAGTCGGCGAGGTGCGCCGGGTCGATCGCCTGGTCAGCGAGGGTGTAGACCGAGTCGGGCAGCGTGTCGCCCCTGTGCAGCGGTGCGGTCACGGCCGCCTTGGCGTAGAGCGGCAGCAGCGACGGCGCCGCGGTCAGCTTGGGCACGTCAGGCTCCGACCAGGTTCTGGCCGCAGACCCGCAGCACCTGTCCGTTCACGCCGCCGGCGCCGGGCGACGACAACCACGACACCGCCTCGGCCACGTCGATCGGCAGACCGGCCTGCTGCAGGGACGACAGCCGGCGGGCCACCTCGCGCGTGGCCAGCGGCATCTTGGCCGTCATCTCGGTGTCGATGAAGCCGGGCGCGATCGCGTTGATGGTCGACGCGCCGTGATCGGCGAACGCGGCCGCCGAGGAGCGGACGAGGCCGATCACGCCAGCCTTCGTCGCGCCGTAATTCGTCTGCCCGCGGTTGCCGGAGAGTCCCGTGGTCGACGACAGGCACACCACCCGCGACTGGTCGTTGAGCTGGGCGCTGCCGAGCAGCGCGGCGTTGATGCGCAACTGCGACTCGAGGTTGACCGCGAGCACCGAATCCCACTGCTCGGGCTTCATGTTGGCCATCAGCTTGTCGCGGGTGATGCCGGCGTTGTGGATGACGATGTCCAGGCCGCCGGTGTGGGCCGCCAGGTGATCGAGCAATCGCTGCGGCGCGTCGGCCGACGCGACGTCGAGGTGCAGCGCCGTGCCGCCGAGCCGGTTGGCCACCTTGGCCAGGGCCTCGCCGGCCTGGGTGAGGTCGGCCGCGATCACGGTGGCGCCGTCGCGCGCCAGCACCCCGGCGATGGCCGCGCCGATACCGCGCGCCGCGCCCGTCACCAGGGCGGTCTTGCCGGCGAGCGGGTGCTCCCAGTCGGCCGGCGCCGGGGCGGTGCCCGGGCCGAGCAGCAGTGGCTGGCCGTCCACGTAGGCGGACTTGCCGGACAGGAAGAAGCGCAGTGCCGACGCCAGCGACGCCTCGGCCTCGACGAGCAGCAGGTTGGCCGTCGAACCGCGGCGCAGCTCCTTGCCGAGCGAACGGACGATGCCGTCAAGGGCCTGTCGGGTGGCGTCGACGGTGATGTCGGCGCCATCGGCGGCGCGGCCCAGCACGAGCACCCGGCCGGACGCACCCAGAGCCCGGATGCCCGGCGCGAGGAATTCGCGCAACGCGCCGAGGTCGGCCGGCTTCGCGACCGAACGGGCGTCCAGCACCAGGGCCGCCACCCGCTGCCCCTCGTCGACCGAGGTCTGCACCTCGACGCCGGCGCCGGTCAGCGTCTTGGTCAGCGCGGCCGGCACCTTGCCCGAGGTCGAGCCGACGAGCGCCGGCCCGGGCAGCACCGGGTCACCGGCCGAGTACCGGCGCAGCTTCTGCGGCTGCGGCAAACCCACGCGCGCGGCGACCGCCGAGCCGACCGGGGAGTTGACGAGATTGAGGTAGCGATCAGACATGCGTGCTCACTTCTTCCTTCAACCATTGCAAGTTGTCCGCGCTGCGAGGCGCTATAACGCCCGCAAGCGCGGACAACCTGAGGGAGTTACTTCTCGAGGATCGCGACGACGCCCTGGCCGCCGGCCGCGCAGATGGAGATGAGGCCGCGGCCGGACCCCTTCTCGTTCAGCATCTTCGCGAGCGACGCGACGATCCGCCCGCCGGTCGCGGCGAACGGGTGGCCGGCCGCCAGCGACGAGCCATTGACGTTGAGCCGCGCGCGGTCGATCTTGCCGAGCGCGCCGTCGAGGCCGAGGCGGGTGCGGCAGAACTCCTCGTCCTCCCACGCCTTCATGGTGGCCAGGACGGTGCCGGCGAACGCTTCATGGATCTCGATGAAGTCGAAGTCGTCGAAGGTCAGGCCGTTGCGGGCGAGCAGCCGCGGCATCGCGTAGACGGGAGCCATGAGCAGGCCCTCGTCCTTGCGGTCGCCGTGGACGTAGTCGACGGCCGCGGTCTCGGCGTCGACGAAGTACGCCAGTACCGGCAGCTTGTGCGCCGCGGCCCACTCGTCGCTGGCCAGCAGCACGGCCGAGGCGCCGTCGGTCAGCGGCGTCGAGTTGCCCGCGGTCATCGTGGCGTCGGCCCCGAAGGCCTTGCCGAACGCCGGGCTGAGCGTGGCCAGCTTCTCGACGCTCGAGTCGGCCCGCAGGTTCTGGTCACGGGCCAGGCCGAGGAACGGGGTGATGAGGTCGTCCATGAAGCCGCGGTCGTACGCGGCGGCGAGGTGCTGGTGCGACGCGGCGGCGAGCTCGTCCTGCTCCTCGCGGGTCACGCCCCACTCGAGGGTGGTGATCGCCTGGTGCTCACCCATCGAGAGCCCGGTGCGTGGTTCGGAGTTCACCGGGATGGACGGGACGAGTTGCTGCGGCCGGATCCCCGACAGCGCCTTGAGCCGGGCGCCGAGCGACTTCGCCCGGTTGGCCTCGAGCAGCACCGCGCGTAGGTCCTCGTTCACCGCGATGGGTGCGTCCGAGGTGGTGTCGACGCCGGCGCCGATGCCCGAGTCGGCCTGGCCGAGCTCGATCTTGTTGGCCACGAGGATCACCGTCTCGAGGCCAGTGCCGCAGGCCTGCTGCACGTCATAGGCCGGCGTCTGTGGCGCCAGCCGCGACCCGAGCACCGACTCCCGGGTCAGGTTGAAGTCGCGGCTGTGCTTGAGCACCGCGCCCGCGGCCACCTCACCCAGCCGCTCGTTCTGCAGGCCGAAGCGGGCGACGAGCCCGTCGAGCGTGGCGGTGAGCATGTCCTGGTTGGACGCATGCGCGTACGGGCCGTTCGAACGGGCGAATGGGATGCGATTGCCACCGACGACGGCGGCGCGACGAGTCTTCACGCGGAGGTCCTCTCAACAGGTGTACCGAACCCACGGTATCGGCTACTTTGATTCGCGTGAAGAAGCCTGTGTCGCGGGTAACGGACGCCATCGAGGCGATCGCGTCGCCGATCCTGCGCAACGGGCGCGGTCCC
Source organism: uncultured Actinomycetota bacterium (assembly GCA_963764485.1). Taxonomy (GTDB): domain Bacteria; phylum Actinomycetota; class Actinomycetes; order Mycobacteriales; family Jatrophihabitantaceae; genus Jatrophihabitans. Next base: position 2,418,131 of record CAVXSM010000001.1, read on the forward strand.
GACGACCCGATCCGGGTCGACGGCCGCGCCGCGCGCTGGACCGAGCACCGCGTCGCCCGGCGCGAAGAGCTGATCGACGCCGCCGTGGCCGCGGTCCGCGACTTCGGCAGCGACGTGGGCATGGACCAGATCGCCGCAGCGGCCCGCACGAGCAAACCGGTCATCTACCGCTACTTCAGCGACAAGAACGAGCTTTACCGGGCCGTCGGGCAACGGGTCATCGCCCAGGTGGTCACCGCCCTGCGGCACGTGCCCGTCGACTCGAATCCGCAGGCGCTCATGCAGGCCAGCATCGACGCGTACCTGCAGCTGCTCGAGGACAATCCCCAGCTGTTCCGGTTCATCACCCAGAACCGGTTGCTCGACGAGGCCCGACCCGGCGAGCCCACTGCCGTCGAGTTCAGCCGCCCGGTGGCCGAGGTGCTCACCGCCGCGCTGGGTGAGCAGCTGCGCAGCATCGGCCTCGATCCGGCCGGGGCCAGCCCGTGGGGCGAAGCCGTCGTCGGCTTCATCCGGGCGGCCAGCCTGTGGTGGCTCGATCACCCGAACACCATGACCCGCCGGCAGCTCAGCGAGTACCTCGGCGCCCTGCTCTGGGGCGGGGGCGCCGGCGTGTTCCAGCTGGCCGGCCGCGAGGTCGACGGCCGCCCGCGCCCCGACGTCTTCGCCCCGCTGCCCACCACTCCCTGATCAGGACGGGTGGCGGCCGAGCGGGTATACCGGAGCAATGACTGACGCCGCGTCACTCGCCGCTGCCGACCCGGGCTTGATCCGCGACGTCCTGGACGGACGGTGGGCCACGATCCGCGGCCGGGCACGGGAGCTGGCCAAGGACCCCCGGTTCGCCGTCGAGTACGGCGAGGACACGGCCACGCAGCGCGCGCGGGTGCTCGAGCGGATGGGCGCGCTCGCCGAAGAGGGTTACTCCCGGCTCGGCTTCCCCACCCGCTACGGCGGCGGCAACGACATTGGCGGTTCGATCACCGGCTTCGAGATGCTCGCGATGGGCGACCTGTCGCTGCTCGTGAAGGCCGGCGTCCAATGGGGCCTGTTCGGCGGAGCGATCCTGCACCTCGGCACCGAGCGGCACCACACCGCGTACCTCAACGACATCATCAACCTCGATCTGCTGGGCTGCTTCGCCATGACCGAGACCGGTCATGGCTCCGACGTCGCCTCGCTGCGCACGACCGCCACCTACGACCCGGCGACGGACGAGTTCGTCATCTGCACCCCAGACGGCTCGGCCCGCAAGGAGTACATCGGCAACGCCGCCCGAGACGGCCGGATGGCGGCGGTCTTCGCCCAGCTGATCACAAAGGGCGAGTCGCAAGGGGTGCACGCGTTCGTCGTCCCGATCCGCGACGCCGACGGACAAGCGCGGCCCGGCGTCCGCATCGAGGACTGCGGCCTGAAGGCCGGGCTCAACGGCGTCGACAACGGCCGGCTCTATTTCGATGACGTACGCGTGCCGCGGGACAGCCTGCTCAACCGCTACGGCGATGTCGATGGCGACGGCAACTACACGACGCCGATCGAGAACCAGACCAAGCGGTTCTTCACCATGCTGGGCACCCTCGTGCAGGGCCGGATCAGCGTGGCCGGCGGCGCCGGGAGTGCCACCAAGGTCGCGCTGGCGATCGCCGTCCGCTACGGCGACGCCCGCCGCCAGTTCGCCGGTCCCGATGGCACCGAGATCAAGGTGCTGGACTACCTCGCCCACCAGCGCAAGCTGCTGCCGGCCCTGGCGAAGTCCTACGCATTGCACTTCGCGCAGCTCGAACTCGTCGCGGGCCTGCACGAGACGACGCCCGATCTCGACGCCCCGCTCGACGAGCATCCCGACGAGCACCCCGACCGACGCGAGCTCGAAGCCCGGGCGGCCGGGATCAAGGCCGTCGCCACCTGGCACGCCACGGCCACCATCCAGACCTGCCGCGAGGCCTGCGGCGGGGCCGGCTACCTCGCCGAGAACCGGTTACCGGGGCTGAAGGCCGACACCGATGTGTTCACCACGTTCGAGGGCGACAACACCGTGCTGCTCCAACTCGTGGCGAAGGAGCTGCTCACCGGCTACCGCGACCACTTCGGCGAGCTGGACATCATGGGCACCGCCCGGTTCGTCGGCGAGCAGGTGGTCGAGACCGTGGTCGAACGGGCGGGCGGACGGCGATTGCTGCAGCGCCTGCGCGACGCGGCGCCCAGTGCCAGCGAGGACGGCACGATCTTCGACCATGACTGGCAGATCGATCTGTTCGCCTGGCGCGAGAAGCACCTGCTCGAGACGCTGGCCAAGCGGCTGCGCAAGGCCGCCGGCGCGGACGACCCGTTTGCGGTGTTCAACGCCGCACAGGACCACTTGCTCGCGGCCGCGCGGGCGCACATCGACAACGTCCTGCTCGCCGCGTTCGTCCACGGCATCGAAGGCACTCCGGAAAGCCCCGAGCGCGAGTTGCTCGTCAGCCTGTGCGACCTGTTCGCCCTGTCGACGATCGAAGCCGACCGGGCCTGGATCCAGGAGCACGGCCGGATGACCGCCCAGCGATCGAAGTCGGTCATCGCCGCCGTCAACGAGCTGTGCGGCACCCTGCGCCCACACGCCCGCACGCTGGTCGACGGCTTCGGCGTCCCCGATCCGGCCATCGCCGCCCCCATCGCGCTGGAGAACTGAGCCGGGTCAGCGGTTGTAGGGCAAATCGTCACGAGCCGGACGCCTCCCGGCCACCCGGCTAACACCTCCGTGTCGCGCTGATGTATCGTTCTGATACATCGCATCGAAATAGAGAGGCGAGCGGAATGTTGGAGATCGCCGTGCTCGGGCTGCTCAACGAGAGCCCCATGCACGGGTACGAACTCCGCAAACGGCTCGCATCCCTGCTCGGCGCATTTCGGGCATTCTCCTACGGTTCGCTCTATCCGACCCTGCGGCGTTTGTCCGAAGCCGGCTGGATCTCCGAGGAGGCCCCGATCGACACCTCGTCGGCGACCACGCGGTCCCGGCGGGGCAAGCGGGTCTACCAGCTCACGGCCGAAGGCAAGGAGCACTTGGCCGACCTGTTGGCCGAGGTAGGGCCGGACGCCTTCGACGACGAGGGTTTCGGAGCACGGCTGGCGTTCTTCGCCGAGACGCGCTCGGACATCAGGCTGCAGATCCTCGAGGGTCGGCGGCGCCGGGTGGAAGAGCAGAGGGACGGGATGAAGAGCGCGCTGGGCCGCACCGGCGAGCGGGTCGACCGCTACACGCGGGTGCTGCACGAGCACGGCCTCGAGTCGGTCGATCGTGAGGTCCGCTGGCTCACCGAGTTGATCGAGCACGAGCGTTCCGACGGCGGCGTCGAGCACTGAGCACTACCAAGAGTTTCACCGTATGCACCAACGAGAAGGAGGAGCCCTGATGGGTTCGCAGTCCGCGGCCGGCAAGATCCGGGTCGCAATCGTGGGCGTGGGCAACTGCGCCGCGTCCCTTGTCCAGGGCGTCCACTTCTACCGTGACGCCGACCCGACCCAGAAGGTCCCGGGTCTCATGCACGTCAACTTCGGGCCGTATCACGTCAGCGACATCGAGTTCGTCGCCGCGTTCGACGTCGACGCCAAGAAGGTCGGCCTCGATCTCTCGCAGGCGATCCTCGCCAGCGAGAACAACACCATCAAGATCTGCGACGTCCCGCAGCTCGACGTCCCGGTGCAGCGTGGCCACACACTCGACGGTCTCGGCAAGTACTACCGCGAGACGATCGAGGAGTCGCACGACGAGCCGGTCGACATCACGGCGGTGCTCAAGGCGCAGGCCGTCGACGTCCTCATCTGCTACCTGCCGGTGGGCTCCGAGGACGCGGCGAAGTTCTACGCGCAGTGCGCCATCGACGCCAAGGTCGCGTTCGTCAACGCCCTGCCGGTCTTCATCGCCAGCACCCCTGAGTGGGCGAAGAAGTTCGAGGACGCCGGCGTGCCGATCGTCGGCGACGACATCAAGAGCCAGGTCGGCGCCACCATCACCCACCGCGTCCTCACCAAGCTGTTCGAGGACCGCGGCGTCGAGGTGCAGCGCACGTACCAGCTGAACGTCGGCGGCAACATGGACTTCAAGAACATGCTCGAGCGCGAGCGTCTCGAGTCGAAGAAGATCTCGAAGACCCAGTCGGTCACCTCGCAGATCCCTGATCGCGACCTGGGTGCCCGCAACGTGCACATCGGCCCGTCCGACTACGTCGCGTGGCTCGATGACCGCAAGTGGGCCTTCATCCGGCTCGAGGGCAAGACGTTCGGCAACGTGCCGCTGAACCTGGAGTACAAGCTCGAGGTGTGGGACTCGCCGAACTCGGCCGGCATCATCATCGACGCGCTGCGCGCGGCGAAGATCGCCAAGGACCGCGGCCTCGGTGGGCCGGTTCTGTCCGCGTCGAGCTACTTCATGAAGTCGCCGCCGGTGCAGTACTCCGACGACGAGGCCCGCGTGGCCGTCCAGGACTTCATCGACGGCAAGATCTGAGCCGAGGCTTGGCCCCTGTGCGGCGCACGCTACGGCGTGTCGCGCCGCACGGGGGCCAACTCCTTTCTACAGCCGGTGGGCGCCCTGGCCAGGGTGGGCGATGAACCACGCCGGGTCCCGATAGCCACCCGCGGCGAACGCCTCGGCCACAGCGGCCACCGCGGGTTCGACGCTGGCCCGATCGATGAGTCCGATGACGCAGCCGCCGAAGCCGCCGCCGGTCATCCGGGCGCCGAGCGCGCCGGCCTGCATCAGGGTGTCGACGGCGAGATCCAGCTCGGGGCCGGTGATGCGGAAGTCGTCGCGCATCGACGCGTGCGACTCGTTCAGCAGCGGGCCGACGGCGTCGATCGCGCCCGCGCGCAGCGCCGCGACCGCGCGCAGGACGCGGTCGTTCTCGGTCACGACGTGCCGGGTGTAGCGCCGTAGCTCGTCGTCGTCCAGCCGGGCCAGGGCGCCGGCCAGCGCGCCCGACTCGATGTCGCGCAATGCCGTCACGCCGAGAGCGCGGGCGGCCCGCTCGCAACCTTCGCGGCGCCGGCGGTACTCACCGTCGGCGTGCTGGTGCTCGGCCCGGGTGTCGATGACGAGCGAGCGCGCGGTCGCCGAGCTCGAACGGGACATCTTCGGTGGCCAGCGACCGCATGTCGCAGAACAAGGCGTGGCCGGCCGTACAGCGCAGCGCCGCGAGCTGATCCATGCCGCCCGTCGGGGCGCCGACGAAGTCGTTCTCAGCGCTGCGCGTGACGGCGAGCAACTCGTCCGGCGGCAGCCGCAGCCCCAGCAGGTCGTCGATCGCGGTGGCGACCGAGCAGACCAGCGCCGCCGACGAGGACGAGCCCGGCACCGACCGGGACGTCGCTGTCGAGGGCGATCGACAGGCCGGGAACGTCGAGCCCGCGCCGGCGCAGCGCCCACACGACACCGAGGGCGATAGCCGGCCCAGCCGCCGGCGCCCGGCACCAGGTCATCGGCCGCCACCACCACGGGCTCGTCGCGCTGCGCCGAGGTGATCTCGATGCGACCGTCCGCGCGCCCGGACACGGTCGCGGTGCACCCGACCGCCATCGCGAAGGGCAGCGCGAAGCCGTCGTTGTAGTCGGTGTGCTCGCCGATCAGGTTGACGCGACCCGGAGCCCGCCAGCGGACGGCCACGCGGCACTCCGATCTCGTTTCAGCACTGGTGAAGTCTGTTATATCATGTTTGAATCTGTTCGAAGTCGAGGCTAGGTCGGGACGATTCTCAGGAGACGCCGGTGCTCGCGCAGCAACGCCAGGAGCGAATTCTGTCCGAACTTCGCCGCCTCGGCGCCGTCCGGGTCTCCGACCTCACCGAGCTGCTCGGGGTCTCGGACATGACCGTGCGCCGCGACCTCGAGCAGCTCACCGGCGAGGGTGTGGCCCGCAAGGTGCACGGCGGCGCGGTGCTCGCCGGCCAGGTCGCCTTCGAGCCGGGATTCGCCGCGAAGAGCCAGCTCGCCCAGCCGATCAAGCAGGCGATCGCCGAGCACGCGGCCGGGCTCATCCAGCCCGGCGCCGCCATCGCCCTGTCGGCCGGCACGACCACCTGGGCCATGGCCCGGTACGTCGCGTCGATCCCGGGGCTCACCGTGGTCACGAACTCGACCACGGTCGCCGACGTCATCACCGGGCTCGACTCGGGCAACCAGGTCACCGTCATCCTGACCGGTGGCGTCCGGACCCCGAGCGCCGCGCTGGTCGGGCCGGTGGCCGATCGCACGATCGCGAGCATGCACGTCGACCAGCTCTTCCTGGGCGTGCACGGCATGGATCCGCGCGCCGGCTACACGACACCCAACCTGGCCGAGGCCACCACCAACCGGGTGCTGGTCGAGAGCGCGCGTGAGGTCGTCGTGCTCGCCGACTCGTCCAAGTGGGGGGTCGTCGGCCTGGCCGACATCGGCCCGCTCGACATCGCGACGACGGTCATCACCGACGATGCGTTGCCCGACGAGGCGCGCCAGAAACTCGGCGACCACGTACCCAACGTCGTCACGGTCGCCGCGCACCAATGACCGTCCGCTTCGACACCCATCTGGCCGACGGCCGCGATCTCTTCTACTACGACCGGGATGCCGGTCACGATCGGTCGGCGCCCGACCGGCGCACCGATCTGCCGCCGGCCCGGACGACCTCGCAGATCCGCTGGAACCCCCTGTTCCGCGACTATGCAGTGACCGCCGGGCACCGGCAGGAGCGCACGTACAAGCCCCCGGCCGACCTGTGCCCGCTGTGCCCTCCCGCGACGGATCGCCCACCGAGGTGCCGGCCGCCGACTACGAGGTCGCGGTCTTCGAGAACCGGTTCCCGTCGTTCTCGCTGAACTCGGCCGACGTCGTGCCACTGGTCGACGAACCGCCGTTCCGGTCGGCCGCCGGCGCCGGCCGCTGCGAGGTCGTCTGCTTCACCAGCGACCACGACCTGCCGTTCTCCCGGCTGTCCCCCGAGCACGCCCGCACCGTCGTCGACGCCTGGGCCGACCGCACCACGGCGCTGTCGGCCTTCGACTCGATCGACTACGTGTTCTGCTTCGAGAACCGCGGCGAGGAGATCGGGGTGACCTTGAGCCACCCGCACGGGCAGATCTACGGCTATCCGTTCGTCCCGCCGCGCTTCTACAAGTCCGGCGAGGCGTTGCGCCATCACCGCGAGCGCACCGGCGGGTGCCTGCAGTGCGATCTGCTCGCGGCCGAATGCGCCGACGGTGCGCGCATCGTCACCACGTCGGCGCACTGGGTGGCCTACGTACCGTTCGCCGCGCGCTGGCCCTACGAGGTGCGGGTCGTCCCGCGCCGCCACGTCCCCGACCTGCCGGCGCTCGACGACGACGAACGCGACGATCTCGCCCGGATCTACCTGCGGGTGCTGCAGGCCTTCGACCGGCTCTTCGACACCCCGACCCCGTACATCGCCGGCTGGCAGCAGGCGCCGGTGCGCCGCGACCGCGACGTGTGGCACCTCGGGGCCGAGATCTTCACGATCCGCCGCGCCCCGGGCAAGTTGAAGTACCTGGCCGGCTCCGAGTCCGGCGCTGCCGTCTGGATCAACGACATCCCGGCTGAGGACGCGGCCGAGCGGCTGCGCACGGCCGTTGCTTCTTTCCCGATTCAGGGTTGACATTTGAGGGTTTGACGGATTGGCTGTGGTCAGTTCTGGTGATTCTCGTTGGAAACTGTTTGGCCCCGGTGAAACACACGTCCCGGCTGGGACAGATCTAGGAGCTCCAATGGACGGCGAATTCCCCACCTCACGCACTGTCAGCCGCAGGGCGATGCTCCAGGGCACGTTCGGCGCACTGGCCCTCGCCGGCTTCCCGAGCCTGCTGGCCGCCTGCACCAGTTCGTCCAGCGGGGGAGGCGGCGGCTCGATCACCGGCAGCGTCAGCATCGGCTCGAACTACTCCGACGCCGCGGTCAAGAGCGCGTTCGCGTCGGCCGTGCACGGGTACTCGCGGGCGTCGAAGGTCAGCATCAACACCGTCGACCACAACACCTTCCAGAACAACATCCAGAACTACCTGCAGGGCAGCCCCGAACGACGTCTTCTGCTGGTTCGCCGGCAACCGCATGCAGTTCTTCGCCGATCAGGGCCTGCTGACCCCGATCGACGACGTGTGGGACAAGATCGGCAGCCAATTCACCGACGCCATCAAGGCCGCGTCCAAGGGTCCGGACGGCAAGTACTACCTCGTGCCGTGGGTCAACTACCCATGGGTGATGTTCTACAAGAAGAGCGTCTTCACCCAGCACGGCTATCGGTGCCGAAGACGTGGGACGACCTGATCGCGCTGTGCAAGCAGATGCAGAAGGACGGCTTCAGCAACCCCATCGCGATCGGGCAGAAGGACGGCTGGCCGGCGATGGGCACCTTCGACATCATCAACATGCGGATGAACGGTTACCAGTTCCACGTCGACCTGATGGCGCACAAGAAGTCGTGGACGGACCCGAAGGTCAAGGCCGTCTTCGACAAGTGGGCCGAGCTCACGCCGTACTACACCCCGGGCGCGACCGGCCGGATCTGGCAGGACGCGGTCAAGCTCTTCGACGCCAACAAGACCTCGCGCGATGATCTTCCAGGGCACCGACCAGGTCGGCCCGCAGCTGACCAAGGCCAACCTGCCCGACCTCGACTTCTTCCCCTTCCCCGAGATCACGCCGGAGAATCCGACCGACAGCGCCATCGACGCCCCGATCGACGGGTTCCTGATGAGCAAGAAGGCGAAGAACAAGGCCGGCGCCGCGGCGTTCCTCGAGTACCTCGGCAGCGCCGCGGCCGAGCAGGCGTTCCTCAAGCCCAACCCGACCGACATCGGCACCGCCGGCAACTACGACCAGAGCACGTACACCGCGCTGCAGAAGTCGTCGGTCGAGATCATCAAGTCGACGAAGAACATCGCGCAGTTCCTCGACCGCGACACCCGGCCCGACTTCGCCTACCCGATCGCCCAGAACGCGATGAACGACTTCCTCAACAACCCCAAGAGCGGCGCGTCGATCTGCAGCAAGCTCGAGGCCCAGGCCAAGGCAGATCTTCACCAGCTGACGAGACGGAGCCACGCCCCGCCGACATGAGTACCGAGACCGCGCTTCGACCGACGCCGACCCCCGGGGTCGGCGTCGTCGTAGCCGGATCCGGCGCCTGTCCAAACGCGACCGCATCGTCATCGCGCTGATGATCGGTGTCCCGCTGCTGCTGGATCTCGCGCTGATCTGGGGGCCGGCCGTCTCGACGTTCTTCTCTCGTTCACCAACGCCCACGGCGCGGCGCCGGCAAGAACATCGGCACGCAGAACTACCACTACATGCGCACCATCGACCCGGACTTCTGGCCGGCGGTGCGGCACAACGTCATCTGGCTGCTCGAGTTCATGGTCATCGCCACGCCGCTGGGCATGTTCCTGGCCGTGCTGCTCGATCGCGGCATCCGCGGGCAGCCGGATCTACCAGAGCATCTTCTTCCTGCCGGTCATGCTGTCGCTCGCGCTGATCGGGATCATCTGGGAACTCATGTACGGCGCCCAGTACGGCCTGATCAACGGCGTGCTCGGCAAGACCAGTCCCAACGATGCGATCAACTGGCTGGGCAATCCGAACCTCAATCTGTGGGCGGTGCTCGTCGAGGCCACGTGGCGGCAGGCCGGCTACGTGATGGTGCTCTACCTCGCCGGGCTCAAGGCGTTCGACCCGGCGCTGCGTGAGGCGGCCACGCTCGACGGCGCCAACGCCTGGCAGCTGTTCTGGCGGGTCACCTTCCCCACGCTGCGCCCGATCAACAACGTGATCCTGGTGGTCACCGTGATCGAGTCGCTGCGCGCCTTCGACCTGGTCTACGTCACGAACGGCGGCACCAACGGCCTGCAACTGCTCTCGGCCATGATCACGCAGGACATCGTCGGGCCGGCCAACCGGATCGGCTACGGCTCGGCGCTCGGGGTCGTGCTGCTCGTGATCTCGCTCGTCCCCATCATGTTCTTCCTCGTCCAGCAGTTCCGCAAGGACGGAACAGCGATGACCGTCGTCACCGGACGCAGCGCGCCGGACGCGCGACGGACGGCGCTCGGCCACCAGCCTGTTCGTGCTCGTGCTCGCGGTGCTGTGGCTGCTGCCGCTGCTGTGGACGGTCTTCGTGTCGTTGCGGACCGAGGCCGACACGAACGTGCACGGCTACCTGTCCTGGCCGCACTCGCTGACGTTCAAGAACTACAGCGACGCGTGGACGCAGGGCGACATCCCGCTGCACTTCTAGAACTCGGTGCAAGATCACCGTCCCGGCCGTGATCATCACGCTGTTCCTCGCCTCGTGCGTGGCCTTCGTGGTGGCCCGCCTGTCGGTGCGGTTCAACCTGATCATGTTGTTGCTGTTCACCGCGGGCAATCTGCTGCCGCAGCAGATCCTGCTGGCCCCGCTGTTCAAGATCTACACGAACATCCAGGTGCCGACGTGGCTCAGCGGATCGGGCGAGCTCTACGACTCGATCTCCGGGATCGTCCTGATCAACATCGCGTTCCAGACCGGCTTCTGCGTGTTCGTGCTGTCGCAACTTCATGCGCACCATCCCGGACGAGCTGACCGAGGCCGCGCTGGTCGACGGTGCCTCGGTATGGACGCAGTACTGGCGCATCACGATGCCGCTCTGCCGGCCGGCCCTCGCCGCGCTCGCGACCCTGCTGACCACCTGGATCTACAACGACTTCTTCTGGGCTCTCACGTTGATGTCCACCGGCGACAAGCTGCCGATCACCTCGGCGATCAAGAACCTGCAGGGCGAGTTCTCGCAGAACAGCAACTTGCTCTCGGCCGGCGCGCTGATCATCGCCCTGCCCACCCTGCTCGTCTATCTGGTCCTCCAGCGCCAATTCATCGCCGGCCTAACGCTGGGAAGTACCAAAGGCTGATCCGCCGGGATCGGGCTTCGGTCTCGACCGCTCGCTCCGCTCGGGCCGATCTCTCATCCCGAATCACGCCTTCGGCGCTCCCGCAAGCTCGCTGCGCTCGCGCGGCGGCGGGCTCTTCGCGCGAGCGCTCATCGCGTTCGTGGTCCGGTCTAAAGATTCAATTTAACGACGCATCCTCTGGGTACGTGCTGATGAGGTTGAAGGGCATGGGTTGACGGCGCAGGACGCGGCGCCAGGCCGAGCGCGGGTCGTCGCTGAACAGGTCGTCCGGTGTGCCGGCGAAGACCCACCACGCCCCTTCGCTGAGCTCGTCGTCGAGTTGACCCGCGGACCAGCCGGCGTGTCCTGCGAAGACCCGCAACCGGCGCGCGTTGGTGGCAATGACGGCGACGTCGCCGTCGAGATCAACCGTGGACACGCCGTCCACGACCTCGCGGATCCCCTCCGAGCCGGGTTGTAACTGACCGAGGCACAGCGCACCGTCGGGCTGCACCGGGCCGCCGCCGAACACCACGGCCGGGCCGCTGACCGCGTCGTGCCAATCCGGTAACACCTGCCCCACCGGGGTGTGGCTGGGCCGATTCATCACGACGCCGACGGTGCCGCCGCCGTCGTGCTCGAGCAGGTAGACGACCGTGCGGGAGAAGTTGGGATCGCCGAGCAGCGGGGTGGCCACGAGCAACCGGCCTGCGGCCGGCTCGAGGCCGCGCACCGCCCCCCAGTCCGCTGCCATGGTCATATCTTGGCGTGCCATCGGGCCGCCCACCAGCAGCCGGCACTCCCGGCTCGGCCGTGCCCGCTCAGTAGCCTCGACGGGTGAGGCGCCGCGGACATCTGATCTCCGCGCTGCGCGATCGGGGATTTCAGCGGCTGCTGGCGCTGCGCTTCGCCTGCCAGTTCGGTGACGGCGTCTTCCAGGCCAGCCTCGCCGGCGCCGTGCTCTTCGATCCCGAGCGGCAGGCCCACGCCGCCGACGTCGCCGCCGGGTTCGCGGTACTGCTGCTGCCCTACTCGTTGGTCGGGCCGTTCGCCGGCGTGCTGCTCGACCGCTGGTGGCGCCAGCGGGTGGCCGTCGTCGCGAACCTGGTCCGGGCGATCGTGGTGATCGGTGTCGCCGCGGAGATCGCCGCCGGGGTGACCGGCGTGGCCTTCTACGCCACCGCGCTGGTGATCATTTCGTTGAGTCGGTTCGTGCTCTCCGCCCTCAGCGCGGCCCTGCCCCGCGTGGTCGCCGACGCCGAGCTGGTGACCGCAAACGCGCTGTCGTCGACGAGCGGCACGATGATGACCGCGGCCGGTGGCGCGGTGGCCGTCGGCGTCCGCGGGCTGATCGGCAGCACCAACAACGACTACGCGCAGATCGCCGCGGCGGCCATCGTGCCGTTCCTGCTCGCGGCCGTGATCGCGCGCGGGTTCGCCCGCCCGACGCTCGGCCCGTCCGACGCCGAGCGCCAGGCCCGGGAGACCTTCGCCGATGTCGGGCACGGCCTGGTCGCCGGTGCCCGGCACGTCCGAGCGCTGCCGCCGGTCGCGAACGGGCTGGCCGCCATTGGCGTCCATCGGCTCTGTTTCGGTATCTGGACGGTCTGCACCGTCTTGCTCTATCGCAACTTCTTCCACGACGGCGGGTTCTTCCGGGCCGGGCTGACCGGCCTCACCCAGGTCGTCGTCGCGGTCGCCGCCGGTGGCGCGGTCGCCGCGTTCGTCACCCCGGCCGCCTACCGGCGCTTCGGTCCGGTGCGGTGGCCGGCGGCGGCGTTCGCGGCCGCGGCGGTGATCGAGGCGGCCTGCGTGTTGCCGTACACCAAGACGCTGCTCGTGCTGTCGGCGCTGCTGCTGGGCTTCACCTCGCAGTCGGCGAAGATCAGCGTCGACACGCTCATCCAGCACCACGTCGTAGATGCCTTCCGCGGTCGGGTGTTCGCGATCTACGACACGCTGTTCAACCTCGCGCTCGTGCTGGCCGCAGTGCTGACCGCCAGCCTCTTGCCCGAGGACGGCCACAGTCCGGCCTCGGTGGCCGTGATCACGGTCGGCTGGGCGGCGACGGCCGCGCTCTACTTCATGAGTTCGCGGCGTGCCACGAACGCAATTCGCTGAGCGCGCGCTCCGGTCCGAGCGGGCCGTGCTCCATCCGCAGCGCGAGTAGGTGCTGATACGCCCGGCCGACCAGTGGGCCTGGGCCGATCCCGAGCGCAGCCATGATCTCGTTGCCGTCGAGGTCGGGCCGGATGGCGTCCAGTTCCTCTTGCGCCTTCAGCTCGGCGATCCGGGCCTCGAGCGTGTCGTAGGCCGCGGACAGCGCGGCCGCCTTGCGCTGGTTGCGCGTCGTGCAATCGGAGCGGACGAGCTTGTGCAGGCGATCCAGCAACGGGCCGGCGTCGACGACGTAGCGGCGCACGGCCGAGTCGGTCCAGTCGCTGTTGCGGTAGCCGTAGAAGCGCAGGTGCAGGAACACCAGCTGGGACACGTCGGCCACGATGGTGCTCGAGTAGCGCAGGTCCTTCAGCCGCTTGCGGGCGATGCGCGCGCCGACCACCTCGTGGTGGTGGAAGGTGACCCGGCCGCCGGGGCGGAACTCGCGGGTGGCCGGCTTGCCCGCGTCGTGCAGCACCGCGGCCCAGCGCAGGACGAGATCGGGGCCGTCGTCCTCGAGGTCGATGGCCTGGTCGAGCACCTGCAGGGTGTGGGCGTACACGTCCTTGTGCTGGCCGTGCTCGTCGGCCGCCATCCGCAGCGCCGGCAGTTCGGGCAGGACGATCTCGGCCAGCCCGGTGTCAACGAGCACCTCCAGCCCGCGGCGCGGGGCCGCGCCGAGCAGCAGCTTGGTCAGCTCGGCCTGCACCCGCTCGATGGTGATGCGGGCCAGCTCGCCGGCCATCACGTGCAGGGCCTCGTCCACCCCGGGGGCCAGCTCGACGCCCAGGGTCGAGACGAACCGAGCCGCGCGCAGCATCCGCAACGGGTCGTCGGCGAACGACTCCTGCGGTGTCCCCGGTGTGCGCAGCACGCCGCGCGCGAGGTCGGCCAGCCCGCCGTACGGATCGGTGAAGACGCGGTCGCCGGTCACCGAGACCGCCATCGCGTTCATGGTGAAGTCGCGCCGGCGCAGATCGTCGGACAGCGAATCGCCGTACACCACCTCCGGATTGCGGGTCTCGCGGTCGTAGCGATCGGCGCGGAAGGTGGTGATCTCGCAACGCAGCCCGCGCACCTGCGCGCCGACCGTGCCGAACTCGATGCCGGTCGTCCAGGTCGACGTGGCGATCGGGGCGACGATCTCGAGCACCCGCTCGGGCCGGGCGTCTGTGGTGAAGTCGAGGTCGTCGCACGGGCGACCCATCAGCGCGTCGCGCACCGGGCCACCGACCAGGTGCAGTTGCTGCCCGGCTTCGGCGAAGGCGCGGCCCAACGCCAGCGCCTCGGGCGGCAACGGGACGAGATCGACCGGATCGCCCTTCGCCTGTTGCGGTGTCACGGACGGCCAGCGTACCCACCGTCCGGCTACCATCGGGCCATGTCCCAGAGCCCGGAGCCCCGTCCCGGGCGACGGGCGGGGGGCCAGGCCAAGAAGCGGCGGCGCCCGAAACGCTGGTTGCGCCAGGTCGACGAGTTCAGCGCCGGCGGCCTGGTCGTCGATCTCAACGGTGAGATCCCCCGTGGCGCCTTGATCGGGCGAACCGATCGGCAGGGCCGGCTGCTGTGGTCGCTGCCCAAGGGGCACATCGAAGTGGGCGAGACGGCTGAGCAGGCGGCGCTGCGCGAGGTCGAGGAAGAGACGGGCATCGCCGGCGAGATCGTCGCCGAGCTCGGCACGATCGACTTCTGGTTCGTCGCCGAAGGGTGTCGCATCCACAAGACCGTCCGGCACTATCTGATGCGCCGGGTCGGCGGCGAGCTGTCCGACGCCGACATCGAGGTGGACGAGGTCGCGTGGGTGCCACTGCCGGACATCCGTGGCCAGCTCGCCTACCCCGACGAGCGCGGACTGGTCGACACCGCTGGCAGGTTGCTCGCGGAATCGGCGTGAGGTCCCTGCGTTCGCCGGTGCACGCCCGACTCGGCGCCGCAGCCGCGTCGGCGCTGCTCATCGCAGCCACGGTGCCGCTCGCCACCGCGCCGGTGGCCGCGGCCGAGCGCAGTGACACCGTCGTGATGAGCGTGCTCAGCGTGTCGCCGCCGACGCCCCCGTCCGACTTCCACTTGCGGCCGCTGACCGTCCGGTTGAGCCTCGAGAACCGCACCGGCAAGGACATCACCGGCGTTCGCATCGTGGGTGAGCGCGGTGAACCGATCGGCAATCAGCGCGTCCTTGACCAGTCACTGGCCGCCGCCGCGCCGCCGTCGAGTTCGGGGCTGCCCATCGCGCCGACGCACCCAGTCACGGTCGACCTGCCGGCCGACAGCACGGTTACTGCGACGTTCGCCACCACCACCAGCGCGTCGACCGACGCGGGCCTCTGTATCTGCCACGACTACGAGATCTACCCCCTGTTTTTCAGCGCCCACGTGGTCGGCCCCGGCGGGGTCGACCAGCGTTTGGGCGTGGTCGGCACCTACCTGCCGGCCTTCGGCACGAAGCCGGCCCCGGTGCAGGTCAGCTGGGTGTGGCCCCTGCTCGAGGCTCCGCACCGGCTCTTCGGCGACACCACGTTCTCGGACGATCTCCTGGCGGCCAGCGTGTCGGGTGGACGTCTGTCCCGCGCGCTCGACGTCGCCGAGCAGGTCGGTGACACCGTCCCGATCACCCTGCTGATCGATCCGGAGTTGCTCGACGAACTCCAGGTCATGGCGACCGGCCGGTACACCGTCGTGATCAAGGGCCACAGCCAGCCGGGCACCGGCGGGCCGGCGGCCGCGGGCTGGCTCGAGCGGCTGCGGGCCGTGCTCGCCGACCCCGACGTGCAGCTACAGCTCACCCCGTACGCCGACCCGGACGTCGAGACGCTCACCGCGCGCGGGCTCACCTGGTCCAGCCAGCTGCCGGCCGCGATGGTGACCCGGGTCGACACCGCGCTGGGTGGCCACCCGGCCGACACCACGGTGGCCTGGCCCGCCGCCGGCGCCGTCAGCGCGGCCACGCTGCGCGTCCTGGCCGGCACCGGGGTCAGCACGCTCATCCTCGACTCCGGGGCGGTCCGGCCGACCACCGACGCCGGGGCCGTTCCGGCCGGCCTCGCCCGCCTCGACGCCGGGCCGACCGACGTCGCCGCGGCCCTGACGACACCGGCCGTCGAGAACTACGCGGCCAAGGTGATCTCCGACAGCGGTGTGCCCGGCGCCGGCGTGGCCTACCTGCCGCAGCTCATCGCCGAGATCGCGATCCGCGCGGTCCAGGAGCCACAGTTGGAGCACGCCGTCACGATCACCCCGCCGCGCTACGTCGATCCGGACGTGACGTCGGCCGTCCAGGCCATCAAGGCCACCAGCCGATCGAACTTCGCCGAGCCGATCTCGCTGCGGGACGCCGTGCGCGGCACCGGCACCCTGCTGCCCACCGGCCGCAGCCGGTTGGCCGCTGTCCCGGCGTCGGCCGGGCGGCTCGCACCGGAATCGCTCGACGCGGTGGCCCGCGAGCGCGAGGCCCGGCCCAACCTCAGTTCGTTGCTCGGCAGCGCGAACGCGGGGGCGAAGACGTTGCTCAACAGCCTGCCGATCGCCGCCCAGCGCGCCGCTTCGTCGGCGTGGCTCAGCCAGACCGGAGCGAAGGCGACCGGGCTGGCCTACGCCGGCCAGCTCACCGCCAAGATCGATTCACTCACCACCGGCGTCCACATCATCTCGCCGCACCACAACGCGTACACCCTCGCTTCGAACAGTTCCCCGCTCCCGATCACTGTCGAGAACGAGCTGGCCTATCCGGTGACGATCCGGATCCAGGTCAGCACGGTCGTGAACGGCCTGCCCGGGTTCACCACGAAGGACATCGGCCTACAGCGCATCGAGAGCAACCAGAAGCGGACGCTCAACATCCCGACCAAGACCGAACGGTCGGGTCGCATCCTCGTCGAGGCCCGGCTGCTGACCCCGAACGACAAGCCGCTCGGCGACCCGGTGTCCCTGACCGTGCGCAGCACCGCCCTCGGCGTCATCGGCGTCGTCATCACCATCGTGGCCGGGGTCGTCCTCGCCCTGGCCCTCCTGGTGCGCTTCGGCCGGCGGCTGCACCAACGGCGTAGCAGCGACGCCGCGCGGGTAGAGGCGAAAGCATGACCGAGCGTGCGAGGTCATCAAAGAGCGCAGCACCGGTCGTGCGACCGGCGCAGGAGGGAGCATGACGGATACGCCGGTACGCGATGACGACTGGAGTTCGCCGACGCACTACGCCGGTCGGCAGCCGATCGAACCGCGGATGTTCACCGAGGCCGACCCGATGACCTCGTTCTTCCCCGGCGCGTGGCAGCCGTGGGACGAGCCAGATGAACCGGCGTGGGGCTCCACCACCTACATCGGCAAGCCGCGGCGCGGTCGCGGCCGATCGGATGCCGCCGGCGCGGCGGCCGACGCCGGGGCTCAACCGGCCGCGGATCCGGCGGCGGCCGAACTCGTCGGCGATCACCCGCCGGCCGGCGAGCAGGGGGCGGCGCCGGCGACCGACCAGGGGTTGATGGCCAACAGCCGCTCGATGGCGGTGGCCAGCCTGGCCAGCCGGGTCACCGGGTTCCTGCGCAGCATCCTGCTCGTCGCCGCCCTAGGCACCGGCGCGGTCGGCAACGCCTACAACAGCGGCAACAACCTGCCGAACATGATCTACGAGCTGCTGCTGGGCGGGGTGCTGTCCAGCGTGCTCATCCCGCTGCTGGTGCACGCCGAGGCCGAAGATGACGACGGCGGTCTGGCCTACACGCAGCGGCTGCTGTCAATCGCCGTCACCGCGCTGGGCGCAATGACGATCGTCGTCGTCGCCGCGGCACCGTGGATCGCCGCCGCGTTCGTGCACCATGGGCCGCAACGCGAACTCACCAGCGTCTTCGCCACCCTGCTGCTGCCGGAGATCTTCTTCTACGGCCTGGGCGCGATGTTCATGGCCGTCCTCAACATCAAGCACGTGTACGGACCGGGCGCCTGGTCGCCGGTGCTCAACAACGTCGTGATGATGCTGACGATCCTGGTGTTCTGGACGTTGCCCGGCCCCAAGTCGCTCAACCCGTCCACCATGACCACGCCGCAGATCCTGGTCGTCGGCATCGGCACCACTCTCGGCATCGCCGCGCAGGCGCTGGTGCTGGTGCCGTCGCTGCGCCGCACCGGGTTCACCTGGCAGTGGCGCTTCCGGGCCGCGCCGGGCGAGTCCGACCGGCTCAAGGAGATCGGCTCGCTCGCCGGCTGGGTGCTCGGCTACGTCGTGGTCAGTCAGGTCGGCGTGTCGGTGATCCAGCGGATCGGCAACGACAACGGCGGGTTCAGCGTGTTCACCTACGCCGACCTGTTGTTCCAGATGCCGTACGGCATCCTCGTCGTCTCGGTGCTGACCGCGATCATGCCGCGGATGTCGCGGGCCGCGGTGCGCGGCGACAACGCCGCGGTCGTCAGCGATCTGGGTCTCGGCGCGCGGCTCTCGGCCGTCGCACTCGTCCCCATCACCGCCGGCCTCATCGTGCTCGGACCGGTGATGGGGGTCACCCTGTTCGCGTATGGCGAGACGTCCGTCGGCGGCGCCCGGCTGATCGGGTCGGCCCTGGCCTGGTCGGCCTTCGGCCTGTTCCCGTTCGCCCTCGTCATGCTGCAACTGCGGGTCTTCTACGCCCTGCGCGACGGGCGCACCCCGACGCTGATCAACGCCTTCATGGTCGGCACCAAGGTCGTACTGGTCGTGGTCTCGAACGACCTCTACAACGGCAACCGGCACGCCGTCGAGTGGCTAAACATCTCCACCTCGCTGTCGTACGTGGTCGGCGCGCTCGCCGGTCACGTGCTGCTCAGCCGCCGGCTCGGCCATCTGGGCTTCCGCCGGGTTTTGCGGACGGTCGCCCAGATCGCCACGGCGTCGGCCATCGGGGCACTGGCCGCGTGGGGGGTGGTCGTCGCCGCGCGGCACCAGCTCGGGGCCGGCCACAGCGGTTCTATCGCCGGTCTGGTGCTTGGCAGCGTGGTCGGATTGGCGGTGCTCAGCGTGGTGTTGTGGCGGATGCGACTCGATGACGTTCGTGAGGTTCTGGCCCTCGCGCGCCGCTGACCGGGCGGGAATCGCGGCGTCCCTAGGATGGTTACTGAGGCGGAACGGAAAGAGGGACAGTGTCCGAACACCGAAATGTGATCATCGTGGGCTCCGGCCCGGCCGGCTACACGGCCGCGTTGTACAGCGCCCGCGCCGACCTCGCGCCGCTCGTGTTCGAGGGCGCCCAGTACGGCGGCGCGCTGATGAACACCACCGATGTCGAGAACTACCCGGGCTTCCCCGAGGGCATCCTCGGCCCGGAGCTGATGGGCCACATCCGGGCCCAGGCCGAGCGCTTCGGTGCCGAGCTGGTCGCCGACGACGTCGTCTCGGTCGATCTCGCCGGCCCGATCAAGACCGTCCGCACGCTCGACGGCGAGTACACCGCCGACGCGGTGATTCTCGCCATGGGCTCGGCCTACAAGAAGCTTGGCCTCCCGCGCGAGGACGAGCTGTCCGGCCGCGGTGTGTCGTGGTGCGCCACCTGTGACGGGTTCTTCTTCCGCGGCAAGGACATCGCCGTCGTCGGCGGCGGTGATACCGCGATGGAAGAGGCCACCTTCCTGAGCCGGTTCGCCGAATCGGTAACCGTCGTGCACCGCCGCGATGCGCTGCGGGCCAGCAAGGTCATGATCGAGCGGGCCGACAACGACCCGAAGATCACGTGGGCCTGGAACAGTGAGATCGCCGACATCCTCGGCGACACGACCGTCTCCGGCCTGCGGCTGCGTGACACCGTCACCGGGGCCGAGCGCGATCTCGCGGTCGGCGGGCTGTTCATCGCGATCGGGCACGATCCGCGCAGCGAGCTCGTCCGCGGCCAGATCGATCTCGACGCCGACGGCTACGTCCTCACCCACGACGGCACGTACACCAATCTCGACGGCGTTTTCGCCGCCGGCGACCTCGTCGACCACACCTACCGCCAGGCCGTCACTGCCGCCGGCACCGGTTGCCAGGCCGCGCTCGACGCCGAGCGCTACCTGGCCGCACTGGTCGACGGCGCCGCCCCCGCTCGCGCGGCCGAAGCGTCCGAGCTCGTACGCCAACGCCTGATCGCGGGAATCGGACCATCCGTTCCGGCGTTGCACCAGATACCCGACAACCAGGAGAAACCACGATGGGTGCCAACACCAAGGCCGTCACCGACCAGTCCTTCACCGCCGACGTGCTCAAGGCCGACGGGCCCGTGCTCGTGGACTTCTGGGCCGAGTGGTGCGGGCCGTGTCGCCAGGTCGCTCCCGTGCTCGAGGAGATCGCCGGCGAGCACGCGGACAAGCTCACGATCGTCAAGCTGAACATCGATGAGAACCCCGAGACCGCGCGCGCCTATCAGGTCATGTCGATCCCGACCATGGCCGTCTTCTCCGGCGGTGAGCTGGTCAAGACCATCGTCGGCGCAAGGCCCAAGGCCGCCATCCTCCGCGAGCTGAGCGACTTCGTCGCCTGAGTTCGCCGCGGAACGATTCCGCCTCTCCGGGACTTTTCTGCTGTTGCCGCTACCCAGCCTTGGATGGCGGCAACAGCGTTTTTCCTTGCTTCCAGCCCTTCGGTGACTGCGTTTTCCTTGCTTCCAGCCCTTCGGTGACTGCGTTTTCCTTGCTTGCAGCCTTCGGGGACTTCGTTTCCCTGATTCCAGCGTCAGGTTCTCGTCAGGTTCTGTGGGCTGTTTGAGTTCGGGGGCTGCGCAGGCAGAATGGGCTCACTGACCGAACCTCCTAGCGCTGATTCGTGAGGCTCTCGCCTGATGCAGTCCCTTTGTCGCGGTGCCGTCGGCAACGGCGTCGCCGAGGTCCGCAGAATGCTGGCCTCGATCGGACTGCTCGACAACACCGATCCGGAGACCGCCGCGGTCTTCGATGAGGCCACCGAACTCGCCGTCCGCCACTTCCAGCAGCGCCGCGGGATCTCGGTCGACGGCCGGGTCGGTACCGAGACCTACGCGACGCTGACCGGGGCGCACTGGCGCCTCGGTGACCGCCCGCTCGCCCACGAGTCGGGACGGCTGCTGACCGGCGACGATGTGGCGTCCCTGCAGACCCAGCTGATCGAGCTCGGCTATCACCTGCCGCGGGCCGACGGTGTCTTCGGGCCCGATACCGCCGAAGCGCTGCGCGACTTCCAGCGCGATTACGGCATGGTCCCCGATGGCATCTGCGGCCCCAGCACGATGCGGGCGCTGCGCCAGCTGGCCCGCCGCGTGGTCGGCGGCCGACCCCAGTATCTACGTGATCTGGTCGCGGTGGCCGACTCCGGCCCGAACCTGCTCGGCAAGCGGATCGTGCTCGACGCCGGCCACGGCGGCGACGACCCGGGCATGGTGTGCGACGGCATCACCGAGGCTGAGCTGACCTGGGACTTCGTCTCCCGCCTCGAGGGACGCTTCTCCGCCCTCGGCGTCCGGACCTGGTCCACCCGCGGCCCGAACAACGGCGCCACCGACGAGCAACGGGCGCAGCTGGCCAACGACGTCGGCGCCGATCTCGTGCTGTCGGTGCACATCGACGGGTTCTCGTCCCCGCTCGCGAACGGCATCGCCGCCTACTACTACGGCACCGGCGAGTCGACCTCGCACATCGGCGAGCGGCTGGCCGATCTCGCCCAGCGCGAACTCGTCGCCCGCACCGGGATGGGCGACAACCGCGTGCACGGCAAGTCGTGGTCACTGCTGCGGCTCACCCGGATGCCAACGGTGCGGGTCGAGCTCGGCTACCTCACCTCGCCACACGACCGGGCCCGGCTCACCGATCCGCGCTTCCGCGACACGATGGCCGAGGGCCTGCTCGTGGCGGTGCAGCGGCTGTACCTGCCGGT
Source organism: uncultured Actinomycetota bacterium (assembly GCA_963764485.1). Lineage (GTDB taxonomy): Bacteria > Actinomycetota > Actinomycetes > Mycobacteriales > Jatrophihabitantaceae > Jatrophihabitans. Next base: position 2,440,011 of record CAVXSM010000001.1, read on the forward strand.
GGCCGACGACCCGCCCACCGGCGTCATGCGCATCCCCTCGGTGGCCAGCTGACAGGTCCGCGCCGCCGACCTGTCAACGGGACAGCACCGGGTTCTGCATCGACGCGAGCAGCCGATCGAGGGCATACTCGACGTCTTCCTTCCAGGTGACCGTGGTCTTCACGTCCAGGCGCAGCCGGGGGGTGCGTGGATGCGGTCGCACCGTCTTGAATCCGACCGCGAGCAGGTAGTCCGCCGGCAGCAGGCAGCGGTGGTCGGCCGGGCCGGGCTCGGTCTCGTCGATGGCCGCGCGCCCGAACGCCTCGATGGCGCGGATGCCGCGCCGCACGACGTCGCGGGCGACGCCCTGCAGCAGCATCCGGCCCAGCCCGGCCCCCGCGAATTCCGGGCGCAGCCGGGCGGTCATGAGCAGGACGGCGTCGGCCGAGACCGGCGACGTGGGAAAGGCGGCCCCGCGCGGCACGTAGGCCGGCGGCGCGTACAGGACGTAGCCCGCCGCCAGCCCGTCGACGTAGACCAGCTGGCCGCAGCAGCCCCACTCGAGCAGCGTGTCGGAGACCCAGGCCTCCTTCTCCAGCGCGGCGTCGCCGGTCTCGGCCGCCCGCTCGGCGGCCACCGGATCGAGCTCCCAGTACACGCAGCTGCGGCACTTCGAGGGCAGGTCGGACAGGTTGTCGAGCGTCACGTTGACGAGCCGACGCGACATGTTCCGCTCTCCTGTCAAGAACCTGTCAGTAGTCGCCCTGGTACTCGCTCAAGAACTCGCCGATGCGCCCGATCGCGTCCTTCAGATCGTCCGAGCGCGGCAACGTGACGATGCGCAGGTGATCGGGATGCGGCCAGTTGAACCCGGTGCCCTGCACGACGAGCACATGCTGGGCCCGCAGCAGTTCGAGCACGAAACGCTGGTCGTCGGCGATCGGGTAGATCTCCGGATCGAGTCGGGGGAAGACGTACAGCGCGCCCTTCGGCACGGCGCACGAGACGCCCGGGATCTCGTGCAACGCCCGCACCGCGGTGTCGCGCTGCTCGAGCAGCCGGCCGCCGGGCAGGATCAGATCCCGGATGCTCTGCCGGCCGCCGAGCGCGATCTGCACGGCGTGCTGGGCCGGCACGTTGGCGCACAGCCGCATGTTGGCCAGGATCGTGATGCCCTCGAGGTAGCTGCTCGCGTGCCGCTTGGGACCACTGACCATCATCCAGCCCGACCGGAAGCCGGCGACCCGATAGGCCTTGGACAGGCCGTTGAAGGTCAGCGCGAATACGTCCGGCGCCAACCGCGCGAAGGGCAGATGCACGGCGTCGTCGTAGAGGACCTTGTCGTAGATCTCGTCGGCCATCACGACCAGGCCGTGCTGGCGGGCCACGGCGGCGATCTCGTCGAGCACCGACTGCGAGTACACCGCGCCGGTGGGGTTGTTCGGGTTGATCACCACGATGGCCTTGGTGCGCTCGCTGACCTTGCTGCGCAGGTCGTCGAGATCGGGCTGCCAGCCGTTGGTCTCGTCGCACAGGTAGTGCACCGGCTTGCCCCCGGCCAGCGACGTGGCCGCGGTCCATAGCGGGTAGTCCGGCGTCGGGACGAGCACCTCGTCGCCGTTGTCGAGCAGCGCCTGCAGGCTCAGGGTGATCAACTCGCTGACCCCGTTGCCCAGCCACACATCGTCGACGTCGACGGTGTCGATGCCCTGCTCCTGGTAGTGCTGCACGATCGCGGTGCGGGCCGACAGCAAACCCTGCGAATCGCTGTAGCCCTGCGCCTGCGGCAGGTTGCGGATGACGTCGACGAGGATCTCGTCCGGCGCCTCGAAGCCGAACGGCGCCGGGTTGCCGATGTTGAGCTTGATGATCCGGCGGCCCTCTTCTTCGAGCCGCTTGGCCTCGTCGAGCACCGGTCCGCGGATGTCGTAGCAGACATTCGCCAGCTTGCGCGATTGCATCAGATCCACGGGACACACGATCGCACATCCGAACCCGGCGGGCCGAGCCGTATTTTGGTTCGTGCCAGGCTGAGGTCATGGAATTGCGCGATGTGGTCCGATCCCGGCGGATGATCCGCTCGTATGATCCGGACGCCGAGGTGCCTCGGGCGACCGTCGATATGCTGCTGAACCTCGCAATCCGGGCACCATCGGCCGGTCATACCCAGGGGTGGCGATTTCTCGTCCTGGATGACATAACGTCGCGGACGGCGTTCTGGAATGCGACGAGCGACGGCGCACCTGACTCCTGGCGCGAGCGGATGCGGCAGGCGCCGGTGCTGGTGATCTTCTTCTCCGACCGCCAGGCCTACCTCGATCGCTACGCCGAGCCGGACAAGGGCTGGACCGACCGGGACGAGACGCGCTGGCCGGTCCCCTACTGGCACATCGACGTCGGCATGGCGGCGATGATCTTCCTGCTCGGGGCGCAGGACGAAGGCCTGGCCGCCTGCTTCTTCGGGGTGCCGAGCCCGCATTGGCCGGCTCTGCGCGCGGCCTTCGCCGTACCGGACGGACTCACCCCGGTCGGCGTCATCAGCCTGGGCCACCCGGCGCCCGACCGCCGCTCACCGTCGTTGCGGCGCGGGCGGCGCCAGCTGGCCGACGTCGCCGTCTACGGCTCGTTCGGGCTGGCGGACTGAGCCCCGGCGCCGGCCGCCGATCGGGACGACAGCTGCGGGGCCATCAGACCCACGATCCGCTCCAGGTCGTCGATCGAGGCGAATTCGACGGTGATCCGACCCTTGCGGCGACCGATGTCCACCCGCACCCGAGTGTCGAACGCGTCCGAGAGGTTGTCGGCCAGCTCGGCGACCCCCGGCGCGGTGATCCGCTTGGCCGGCGGCTGCCGCACCGGCTTGGTGGACGTCCCCTCGCGGCGCAGGACGGCGACGAGTTCCTCGGTCGCCCGCACCGACAGCCCCTCGGCCACGATCCGGGCGGCCAGCTCGTCCTGCTGATCGGGGTGGTCGAGGCCGAGCAGCGCGCGGGCGTGCCCGGCCGACAGCACCCCGGCGGCCACTCGACGCTGGACCGCCAACGGCAGGTTCAGCAGCCGGATGGTGTTCGACACCTGCGGCCGGCTGCGCCCGATCCGCTGCGCCAGCTCGTCATGGGTCGTACCGAACTCCTCGAGCAGCTGCTGGTAGGCCGCGGCCTCTTCCAGCGGGTTCAGCTGGGCCCGATGGATGTTCTCGAGCAGCGCGTCGCGCAGCATCGCGTCGTCGGCGGTGGAGCGAACGATCGCCGGGATGTGCTCGAGCCCGGCCGCCGCGGCCGCCCGCAGGCGCCGCTCGCCCATGACCAGCTCGTAACCGCCGCGATCCGCATCCGCCCGGACCACGACCGGCTGCAGCACGCCGAACTCGCGGATCGAGTGGGTGAGCTCGGCGAGCGCGTCCTCGTCGAAGACCTGGCGCGGCTGCTTGGCGTTGGCGTGGATCGCGGCAATGGGCAGGTGATCGAAGGTCGCCCCGGGCACCGGCTTGATCTGGCTACCCGAGCCGGCCGCGCCGGGATGGGGCACGGTCGCGTCGTCGCCGGCCGGCTCGAAATCGGCCGGCGGCTCAGCCGCCGCAGTGGGGATCAGCGCACCGAGGCCGCGGCCCAGCCCACCCCGTCGCTGCCGGTTACTCATGATCCTGCTCCCTCGGGCGCCGGTACCGGACGCCCCCGTTCAGCGATCTCGCGCGCCGCCTGAAGGTATCCGATGGCCCCGCGAGAACCGGCGTCGTAGGTGATCACGGTCTGGCCGAAGCCTGGCGCCTCGGACACCCTCACGTTGCGCGGGATCAGCGGCTCGAGGACCAGCGGGCCGAAATGCTTGCGCACCTCGTCGGCGACCTGGTCGGCCAGCCGGGTTCGGCTGTCGTACATGGTCAGCAGCACCGTAGTCACCACGAGCTTCGGATTGAGGTGTGAGGTGACCAGGTCGACGGTATTGAGCAGTTGGGCCAGGCCCTCCAGCGCGTAGTACTCGCATTGGATGGGAATCAGCACCTCGCGGGCAGCGACGAGGGCGTTCAGGGTGAGGAGTCCGAGCGACGGCGGGCAGTCGATGAGGACGTAGTCGAACCGGGTCGCGCCGCTCTCGTTGCCCTGCTCGAGATAGGTGTCGAGGGCCCGCTGCAGGCGGTACTCGCGGGCGACCTGCGAGGTCAGCTCGATATCGGCACCGGCCAGGTCGAGGGTGGCCGGTACGCAGGTCAGCGTCGGCGCGAAGTCGGCCGACTGACCGACCTCGGCCATCGGCCGGCCGCCGAGGAGGACGTCATAGATCGACGGGGTGCCTACGGTGTGCTCGATCCCGAGGGCGGTACTGGCGTTGCCCTGAGGATCGAGATCGATGAGCAGCACGTGCAATCCGTGCATGGCGAGGGCCGCCGCGATGTTGACCGCACTGGTCGTCTTGCCGACCCCGCCCTTCTGATTGGCGACGGTGAGGACGCGGGTGCGGGCCGGCCGGGGCCACTGCTCCTGGCGGACGTTGAGCACGTGAACGGCCTGGGCCGCTTCGCGCGCGATGGGGGTGTCGTGCTCGGTTTCACGTGAAACATCTTCGGGTTCAGGTCGCGATCGCCCGTCGTCCGGATCGACGACTGTTTCACGTGAAACAGCGCCGAACTCCGCGGCAGGTGCCGGGTGATCCGTCATGCCCTGGCCCTTCTTGTTCGTTGTCCTGTCCGGTCCCGCTCGACGACGACGACCCAGGTCGGCTCGGCGAGCAGCGACTCCCCCACCCGCTCCACGGCAATGCCGATCCCCCCGAGCCGGCGGATCAGCTGCCGGTGCTCAGCCAGTTCCGCCCCGGCCGTCGCCCCCTTGAGCGCGAGCAACCGCCCGCCGTGCGCCAGGAGAGGTAGACACCATCTCACCAATCGATCGAGCGGCGCGACCGCCCGGGCGACCACCCACTCGGCGCGGCCGACCGACGCGATCACTCCAGCCTCTTCCGCCCGCCCGCGCATCACCCGCACCGTGGCCGCAAGGCCCAGCTCGGTCACCACGTCAGTCAGGAAGGCGGTCCGGCGCAGCATCGGCTCGACGAGATCGACGGTGAGATCCGGGCGGCGGATCGCCATCGGGATGCCCGGCAGCCCGGCACCGCTGCCGATGTCGACCACCCGCGCGCCGGCCGGCACGAGATCGGTCAGGACGGCCGAGTTGAGCACGTGCCGCGCCCACAACCGGGGAACCTCGCGCGGACCGATCAGCCCGCGAACCACGCCATCGACCGCCAACCGGGCGGTGTAGCGCTCGGCTAGCACCAGGCGCTCGCCGAAGACCGCGGCCGCGGCCGCCGGTGTCTCCGGCGCGGCGCCGGCGCCGGCGTCGTCGGCTTGGATCACCGCTCGACGAGTACGACTACCCGCCGCTGTGGCTCCTCGCCCTCGGACTCGCTGCGCACCCCGTCGACCGACGAGATCGCGTCGTGGACCACCTTGCGCTCGAACGGGTTCATCGGCGCCAGCCGCGACGGCTCACCGCTGTCGAGCACCCGGGCCGCCGTGTCGGCCGCAAGTTGCTGCAGCTCCTCGCGCCGGGCCTGGCGGTGCCCGCTGACATCGAGCATCAGCCGGCTGCGCACGCCGGTCTGCTGCTGCACGGCCAGCCGGGTGAGCTCCTGCAGCGCGTCCAGCGTCTCGCCGTGCGGGCCGACGAGTGCGTTCAGGTCACTGCCGACGATGGCCACGACCGCGCGGTCGTTCTCGACGTCGAGATCGATGTCGCCGTCGTAGTCGACGATGTCGAGCAGCCGCTCGAGGTAGTCGGCGGCGATATCGCCCTCACGGACCAGCAGGCCGTCGCCGCCCTCTTCGCGGCCGCGGCCCGCGCTCGGCTCGGGCTCGTCGGCGGGTGCTCGTCGGGCTGCTCATCGGTCGGCGCGCTGCTGGTGTCGACGTCGGTGTCACTCACGGGTGGGTCCTCTCGGGCGGGATCCCCGGGTTCGTCCGGGGCCGGAACGTGAAAATTCGGGTCAGCGCCGCTTCTTGGCCTGCGTCGGGCGCTTGGCGGGTGGCCGCTTGCCGGCCGGTTTCTGCCCGGGGCGCGGTACCGAGTTGCGTGGGGCACCGGCCGGCACCCCGTCGTCGGTGTCCATGACAGCCGACCCGGCCGACGCCTTCGCCATCCGGACCGGCTTCTTGCCCGGCCGCGGTGCGAGGGTCTTGCCCAGCTCACCGGTGGGCTTGGCGTCCTCGTCGACCGGCGGGTGATACCGGATGATGTAGGCCTGCTGGCCGAGGGTCCACAGGTTGCTGGTGAACCAGTAGAGGAGCACGCCGAGCGGGAAGTTGAAGAGCAGGCCGGAGGCCAGCACGCCGATCGGGATGACCCACATCATCAGCCGCTGGACGGTGGCGGCGGTGCCCTCGGGGACCGTCGTCGCGTTGGCCTTGACCATGAGCTGGGTGGCCAGCGTGGCCGCGGCGCTGATCACCAGCAGGATGACGAGGACCCAGCGGGTGGAACTCGGGTCACCGCCGAGGCGATGGATGAGGGAGTTGGAGTCGCGGAACGACGCCGCCAGCGGCGTCTTCATGATCTGCGCGCGGGCGGCGTTGCACGTCTCGGTGCGGTCGAATGTGTAGAGCGACAGGATCGAGTTGTGGCTGTGCGCCCGGCACAGCGTGACCGAGTTGGACAGGTGCCGCAGCACGTGGAAGAGGCCCAGGAACACCGGGATCTGCAGGAACATCGGCAGGCAGCCGGAGAGCGGGTTGAACCCCTCTTCCTGCTGCAGCTTCATCATCTGCCGGTTGAGCTCGGCCCGGTCGTTCTTGTACTTGTCGCGCAGCTTCTGGATCTTCGGCTGCATCTTCTGCATGTTGCGCGTGTAGTGCACCTGCTTGATGAACAGCCGGAACAGCAGCACTCGGGCCGTGATGACCAGGAAGACGATCGAGAGGGCCCAGCCCCAGCCACTCGTCTGGCTCATGCCGAGGGTGGTGAACAGGTCGTGCCAGCGCAGCAGGATCCAGGAGACCGCTACGTACAAGAAGTTGAGCACTCAATTACTCCTAGGCCGCCGGTCGGACCGACCGACTCGTCGCCAGCGAAATGGTCTCCGCGGGCCCAACGGGCGGGGGCACCGGGTCGTGCCCGCCGGCGTGGAACGGGTGGCAGCGCAGCAGCCGGCGCAGCGCCAGCCAGCTGCCCCGCCCGGCGCCGTGGACGCTGATGGCCTCGGCCGCGTAGGCGCTGCAGCTCGGGGTGTAGCGGCACGACGGCGGCAGGACGGGGCTGATGGCCGTGCGGTACAAGTTGATAACCGCGAGCAGTCACGCGGGCGACGGGGCCGCTCATCGGGCGCCGGCCAGCCGGGCGAAGGCCTGGTCGAGCGCGGCGCCGAGCTGGGCCGAGGTCGCCACGCCGGCGGCGGGAAGGGCCCGCACCACGGTGCCGCTTCCGGCCGGCAGGGCTTCGACCCGGCTCGCGACCTGGGCCCGCAACCGGCGCGTGACCCGGTGCCGGACGACGCTGCCGCCGACCGCACGGCTCACGACGAAGCCGACGAGCGGGGCCGGCGCACCCAGATCACGGTGCTGGTGCACGACCACCCGTCCACCGCGGGCCCGCCCGCCATCGCGCACGACCGACGCGAAGTCGGTCGAGCGACGCATCCGGTTCACGGAGGGCAGCACGACGGGGACGACCGGACGAGGCCGGGTCGATCAGGCCGACAGCTCGGAGCGGCCCTTGCGGCGCCGGGCCGCGATGATGGCGCGGCCGGCGCGGGTGCGCATGCGCAGCCGGAAGCCGTGCGTCTTCGCCCGTCGGCGGTTGTTCGGCTGGAAGGTGCGCTTGCTCACGATCGAACTCCATCAGTCGGTCATCGGATACGCCGGCGCACGTGGTCACGCGGGTGTGACCTGCAACGGGCGGCAGCGGCCGCGCGCACGAGCGGCGACAGCGCGCCGCACCGCGTGCACAAACGCCATAACGGTACGGATCGTCGGGCGCGCAGGTCAAACCCGCGCCCGATCGAACCCGCCACAGTACGACCGACTCGCGCCGAACCGGTCGGCGACACGCCGGTTCCTATTGTCGGCTCTCCGCGCCGCTGTTAGGTTCGCGCACCGTGTCACCCTGCGGCGGGACACGGGAGGACGCGCCGGCACGGGGCCCGAATTGGGGTTACTCCCGTACACAGTCTGTGGACAAGTCTGTGGATTGCGGCACCCCTCTCGGCGCTACCGACCGCGGCGGGCCCGCACCGTGACCCGATAGCCTGCGGGCACGACAACGCCCGATCGAGTGACAACTGGAGTGAACCGGCCCGTGGACGACAGCGCCGAACTGGTAGCCGTTTGGAACCGGGCCCGGCCGCGTTTCGACGATCCATCCATCCGGCCGCAGCAGAAGGCCTGGATCGGGCTGACCCGCCCACTCGGGCTCGTCGAGGACACCGCGCTGCTCGCCGCGCCGAACGACTTCGCCAAGGACTACCTCGAGAACCGGCTGCGGCCACTCATCGCCTCGGTGCTGAGCGAGGAACTCGGCCGCGACATCCGGGTGGCAGTCACGGTGCAGAGCCCGGACGAGCAGGCCGAGCAGGCCGAGCAGGCCGACGCCCTCGAATCCGATCTCGCCGACGAGGACGACTGGGAGGCCGATCAGCCGATCCAGGTCGCGCCGGCGCCGAACTACCGGCCCAAGCACTCCGACGACGAGCGCGGCTCGCGGTTGAACCCGAAGTACACCTTCGACACGTTCGTCATCGGGTCGAGCAACCGCTTCACCCACGCGGCCGCGGTGGCGGTGGCCGAGGCCCCGGCCCGCGCCTACAACCCGCTGTTCATCTACGGCGACTCCGGCCTGGGCAAGACGCACCTGCTGCACGCGATCGGCCACTACGCCCGCCGGCTGCAGCCGGGGTTGCGCACCCGCTACATCTCCAGCGAAGAGTTCACCAACGACTTCATCAACTCGGTGCGCGACGACAAGATGCAGGCGTTCCAGACCCGGTACCGCTCGGTCGACGTCCTGCTCATCGACGACATCCAGTTCCTCGAACGGGCCGAGCGCACGCAGGAGGAGTTCTTCCACACGTTCAACACGCTGCATAACGCCAACAAGCAGATCGTCATCAGCTCCGACAAGTCACCGCGCCAGCTCAACTCGCTCGAGGACCGGCTGCGCACCCGCTTCGAGTGGGGCCTGATCAGCGACGTCCAGGCCCCCGACCTCGAGACTCGGATCGCGATCCTGCGCAAGAAGGCGGCTCAAGAGGGCATGAGCCCGCCGCCCGAGGTGCTCGAGTTCATCGCCTCGAAGATCCAGAGCAACATCCGCGAACTCGAGGGCGCGTTGATCCGGGTCACCGCCTTCGCCAGCCTCAACCGGCAGGCCGTCGAGCTCGGGCTGGCCGAGATGGTCCTCAAGGATCTCGTCGGCGAGAACGACGCCCCCGAGATCAGCGCGGCCACGATCATGGCGGTCACCGCCGAGTACTTCGCGATCTCCATCGACGACCTGGTGAGCAGCTCTCGCAGCCGCGTGCTCGTCGGCGCCCGGCAGATGGCCATGTACTTGTGCCGCGAATTGACCGACCTGTCGCTGCCGAAGATCGGTGAGAAGTTCGGCAACCGCGACCACACCACGGTCATGCACGCCGAGCGCAAGATCCGGGCCCAGATGGCCGAGAAGCTGACGGTCTACAACCAGATCACCGAGCTCACCAGCCGCATCAAGGTGCGGGCCCGCACATGATCACTGGCGGCATCAGTGCGCTTCGTACACACGATGTGGGCAGTTCTGTGGAAAACCACGACGGTCATGTGGACGGTGCCGGCGGTTCACGTGTTGTCCACCGAACCGCCGCCGCTACCCCCACGACGCTCCGCCTGTCGTCCACAGCCTTGACAGCACCCGACGCTAGCGTTCACGGGGACTGTGCGACGTTCTCCCCAGTGTCCACAGATGCGAAGACGATGGACGAGACTCTCTCTACATCGATGGGCAACGACAAGAGCGACCACCAGGTGGATTGTGGGGACAACCCGCTGGTCGAACGGAGTGACGCGTGAAATTCCGGGTGGAGCGCGACGCGCTTGCTGACGCAGTGACGTGGGCGGCCCGCAGCCTGGCCAGCCGGCCGACCCTGCCGGTGCTCGCCGGCCTGATGCTGAGCGTCGACGGTGATCAGCTCTCGGTGTCGGGCTTCGACCTCGAGGCCTCCACCGAGGTCGATCTCGAGGTCACCGCCGGCGCGCCCGGCCAGGCGCTGGTGTCCGGCCGGCTGCTCGCCGACATCACCCGCGCGCTGCCGCCGCACCCGGTCGACGTCACGGTCGAGGGTTCGCGGCTCACGATCGTCTGCGGTTCAGCCAAGTTCAGCCTGCCGACGATGCCGGTCGACGACTACCCGAAGCTGCCGAGTATGCCGACGACGGCCGGCACGGTGAACGGCGCCGAGTTCGCGGCCGCCGTGGCCCAGGTCGCCGTGGCCGCCGGTCGCGACGACACGCTGCCGATGCTCACCGGCGTCCGGCTCGAGATCGAGGGCGACAAGCTGACGCTGGCGGCCACCGACCGCTACCGCCTCGCGGTGCGTGAGCTGAGCTGGAGCCCGGGCGATCCGACGTCGGCCAGCGCCCAGGTGCTCGTGCCGGCCCGTACGCTGGCCGACGCGGCCAAGAGCCTCGCGCATAGCGAAACGCTCACGATCGCGCTGTCGGCCGGCGGCACCGGTGAGGGCATCATCGGTTTCTCCGGAACCACCAACGGCCGGGCGAGCCGCACCACCACCCGGCTGCTGGACGCCACGTTCCCGCCCTACCGCTCGCTGCTGCCCAGCGAGTGGGCGTCGTCGGCCGAGATCGCGGTCGGCGGGCTGGTCGAGGCGGTCAAGCGCGTCGCGCTCGTCACCGACCGCAACGCCCCGGTGCGGATGGAGTTCGGCGACGGTGCCGTCGCGCTGACCGCCGGCGGCGACGACGAGGGCCGCGCCGAGGAACAGCTCGAGGTCAGCTTTGAGGGCGACCCGATCACCACCGCTTTCAACCCGCAGTTTCTACTCGACGGCCTGGGCGCCCTGTCCACCGGCACGGCGCGGTTGCTGTTCACGTCGTCGACCAAGCCGGTGGTGCTGCGGCCCGAGGCGGCCGACGGCGCCGAGTACACGTACCTGATCATGCCGGTGCGCCTGCCGGGCTGATCTGGATGTACGTACGGCACCTCTCCGTCGCCGACTTCCGCAGCTGGACCGCCGCCGACGTCGCCTTCGAACCTGGGCCGGCGGTGCTGATCGGCCCGAATGGGCAGGGCAAGACGAATCTCATCGAGGCGCTGGCCTACACCGCCACCCTCGGCAGCCACCGGGTCTCGTCCGACGCCCCGCTGGTGCGGGCCGGTGCCGAGCGGGCGGTGGTGCGCACCGCGGTGGCGGCCGACGGCCGCGAGCTGCGGGTCGAGCTCGAGATCGTGCCCGGGCGGGCCAACCGGGCCAAGCTGAACGGCGCGCCGGTCACCCGCCCCCGTGACGTCCTCGGCGCGCTGCGCGTGGTCCTCTTCGCGCCCGAGGATCTCGCCGTCGTGCGGGGTGACCCGAGCGAGCGCCGCCGCTTCCTCGACGAGTTGCTCGTCGCCCGCACGCCGTGGCTGGCCGGGGTGCGCGCCGATTACGAGCGGGTGCTCAAGCAGCGGGCCGCCCTGCTGAAGTCGGCCGGTGCGGCCCGTCGAGGGGGCGACCTGTCGACCCTCGACGTCTGGGACGGCCACCTTGCCCGGCACGGGGCGCAGCTGCTGCGGGCCCGGCTCGCCGCCGTGCAGGCCCTGCGCCCGCACGCCTGCGCCGCCTACGCCCAGGTGGCGCCCAGCAGCGCGCCGCTGTCGCTGCGCTACGCCAGCGCCCTGGCGACGACGTTGCCCGCGGTCGGGGCCGAGGACACGCTGCCCGACGAGGGCACCATCGAGGCCGCGCTGCTCGCCGACCTCGAGCGGGCCCGGCCGAGCGAGCTCGAGCGCGGCGTCAACCTCGTCGGCCCGCACCGCGACGACCTCGAGCTCGGGCTGGGCGACCTACCGGTGCGGGGCTACGCGAGTCACGGTGAGGGCTGGTCGGTCGCGCTCGCGCTGCGGCTCGGCAGCTACGAGCTCCTGCGGGCCGACGAGCTGCCCGGCGGCGACCCGGTCCTGGTCCTCGACGACGTCTTCGCCGAGTTGGACGGCGAGCGCCGCGAACAGCTCGCCCTCGCGGCCGGCAAGGCCGAGCAGTCGATCGTCACGGCGGCGGTGGCGGGCGACGTCCCCGACCAGCTCGCCGGGGCCCGTTACGACGTCCAGGACGGTGCGGTGCAACGTGTCCGATGAGCCGACCGACCGTGGCGAGGATGCGTCGTGGATCACACCCTTTTCCACAGCGATCGGTGGAAAACCGCCGGCGAATGTGGACACGGGGGCCGAACAAGCGGATTTTCCGCCCGGATCGCCCCCGGAATCTGCGGAGATCTGTGGACAACGTGTGGATGAGCCTGAGGATGACGCCGACCTCGCCCAGACGGCGTTGGCCGACGCCCGCGGAATCGCCCGCACCACCCCGCGCAAGCGCGATCGCGCGACGGCCCGCCGGATCCGCCGCGAGAACCTTGCCGGCCGCCCTCGTGGCGGCTACTCCGCGCCGGGGCCGGATCCGCTCCACGACCCGCAACCGATCGGGTCGCTGCTCGCCGGCTACGTCGAGCAGCGCGGGTGGCAGCGGCCGTTGGCCGAGGCCCGGGTCTTCGCCGAGTGGTCGGTCCTCGTCGGGCCCGAGGTCGCCGCGCACAGCAGTCCGCAGTCGCTGCACGAGGGTGAGCTGCGGATCGCGGCCGAATCGACCGCATGGGCGACCCAGTTGCGGCTGCTCGCCGGCCAGCTGCTCAGCCGGCTGGTGGCCGAACTCGGCCCGGATATCGTGGCCAAGCTCGTCATTACGGGCCCGGTCGGGCCGAGCTGGAAGCACGGCGGCCGGTCCGTACGAGGCGCACGGGGCCCGCGGGACACATACGGCTGATCGCGCCGTGGCCGTTTTCCACAGCCGGGACGTGTGGGTTCCCGTGCCCGCGCCCATGCAAATGGCTCAGCGGCGAAATCAGGTCGCGTCGCGGCACCATTCCGTCACCGCACTCGGCTAGACTGGAGCCGAGAACCCCAGGGTGGCGACGTGCGGTCCGATTGCGCGCCGTTCGCCCTTGATTTGTGTCTGGATTCAGGTGTTCGTACCGGATTTCCCGGTACGCCGTCGCCGAACAGTGGCGAGGAAGGTTCGTGCCCGTGGCCAGCCCTGCGAGAACTGCCGGTAAGTCCCCCCAGAAGAGCACCTACGGTGCGCAGCTCCATCACCGTTCTCGAGGGGCTCGAGGCGGTCCGCAAGCGGCCCGGTATGTACATCGGCTCCACCTCGGAACGGGGCCTGCATCACCTCGTGCAGGAGGTCGTGGACAACTCGGTCGACGAGGCGCTGGCCGGTCATGCCGACCGCATCGAGGTCGTCCTGCTCGCCGACGGCGGCGTGCGGGTCAGCGACAACGGCCGCGGGATGCCGGTCGCCATGCACCCGCAGCAGAAGAAGCCGACCGTCGAGGTCATCCTCACGGTCCTGCACGCCGGCGGGAAGTTCGACAGCGACTCCTATGCGGTATCCGGCGGGCTGCACGGCGTCGGTGTCTCGGTCGTCAACGCGCTCAGCCACCGCCTCGAGGTCGAGATCGACCGCGACGGCTTCCGCTGGACCCAGCCCTACGTCGACCAGAAGCCGGCCGAGCCGTTGAAGAAGGGCGCGCCGACCAAGCGCACCGGCACCACTGTGACCTTCTGGGCCGACCCCACCATCTTCGAGACGACGACCTACTCGTTCGAGACGATCAGCCGCCGGCTGCAAGAGATGGCGTTCCTCAACAAGGGCCTCACCATCGTCCTGCGCGACGAGCGGGCCGAGAAGATCGTCGACGAGGACGACGCGGCCGCGGCGCCGAAGGCGAGCAAGGGGCCCAAGGAGGTCACCTACCACTACGCCGGCGGGATCGCCGACTTCGTGCGGCACCTCAACGGCTCCAAGGAGCCCATCCACAAGAACCCCATCTACATCGAGGCCGAGGACGCCCCCGCGCGGCTGTCGGTCGAGATCGCGATGCAGTGGAACTCCATGTACACCGAGAGCGTCTACACCTTCGCCAACACGATCAACACGGTCGAGGGCGGCACCCACGAAGAGGGCTTCCGCGCTGCGCTGACCAACATCGTCAACAAATGGGCGATCGACAAGAAGGTCATCAAGGACACCAAGGAAGACCGCTTCAGCGGCGACGACATCCGCGAAGGCCTGGCCGCCATTGTCTCGATCAAGCTGGGCGAGCCCCAGTTCGAGGGCCAGACCAAGGCCAAGCTGGGCAACTCGTCGGCCAAGACCTTTGTTCAGCAGGTCTGCAACGACAAGCTCGGCATGTGGTTCGAGGCCAATCCGACCGAGGCCAAGGTCATCGTCACCAAGATCTCCCAGGCCGCCCGGGCCCGCAAGGCCGCCCAGCAGGCCCGCAAGCTGTCGCGCAAGAACGCCCTCGACACATTCGGCATGCCGGGCAAGCTGGCCGACTGCCGCTCCACCGATCCGGGGCAGAGCGAGCTCTACATCGTCGAGGGCGACTCGGCCGGCGGCTCGGCGAAATCGTGCCGCGACTCGATGTTCCAGGCGATCCTGCCGATCCGCGGCAAGATCATCAACGTCGAGAAGTCGCGCATCGACCGAGTGCTCAAGAACAACGAGGTCCAGTCGCTCATCACTGCGCTGGGCACCGGCATCCACGACGAGTTCGACCTCACCAAGCTGCGCTATCACAAGATCGTGCTGATGGCCGACGCCGACGTCGACGGCCAGCACATCACCACGCTGTTGCTCACGCTGCTGTTCCGGTTCATGCGGCCGCTGATCGAGGCCGGGCACGTCTATCTCGCCGCCCCACCGCTGTACAAGATCAAGTGGAGCAAGGGCGACCCGAGCTACGCCTACAGCGAGAAGGAACGCGACGGCCTCATCAAGGCCGGCCAAGAGGCGACGCGCAAGCTGGCCAAGGACGACGCGATCCAGCGCTACAAGGGCCTCGGCGAGATGAACTCCAAGGAGCTGTGGGAGACCACGATGGATCCGGCCCACCGGATCCTGCGCCTCGTCACCCTCGACGACGCCGCCACCGCCGACGAGCTGTTCAGCGTGCTGATGGGCGAGGACGTCGAGGCCCGGCGTTCCTTCATCATCCGCAACGCCCGCGACGTCCGCTTCCTCGACATCTGATCGGCCCCGAAAGGCGTCCCCGTGACTGACATAACCGAGCCTCCGGGTTCCTACGACCGCATTGAGCCGGTCGACATCCAGACGGAGATGCAGCGCAGCTACATCGACTACGCGATGTCGGTGATCGTCGGCCGGGCGCTGCCGGACGTGCGCGACGGCCTGAAGCCGGTGCACCGCAAGATCCTCTACGGGATGTACGACTCGGGCTTCCGGCCCGATCGCAACTACGTCAAGTGCGGCCGGGTCGTCGGCGATGTGATGGGCAATTATCACCCGCACGGCGACTCGGCGCTGTACGACGCCCTCGTGCGGATGGCCCAGCCGTGGTCATTGCGCTACCCGCTCATCGACCCGCAGGGCAACTTCGGCTCGCCCGGCAACGATCCCGCCGCCGCCTACCGCTACACCGAGTGCCGGCTGCAGCCGCTCGCCATGGAGATGCTGCGCGACATCGACGAAGAGACCGTCGACTTCATCCCCAACTACGCCGGCAACACCACCGAGCCGGTCATCCTCCCGGCCCGGTTCCCGAACCTGCTGGTCAACGGCTCCGAGGGCATCGCCGTCGGCATGGCCACCCGAATCCCGCCGCACAACCTGCGCGAGGTCGCCTCCGGCGTCGTGTGGGCGCTGGATCACCCCGACGCCACCGACGAGGAACTGCTCGAGCAGCTGCTCGGGCTGATCCACGGCCCGGACTTCCCCACCCGGGGGCTCATCGTCGGCCGGGACGGCATCGAAGAGGCCTACCGCACCGGCCGCGGCTCGATCCGCATGCGGGCCGTCGTCGAGGTCGAAGAGGACCACAAGGGCGCGACCATCCTCGTGGTCACCGAGCTGCCGTACCAGGTGAATCCGGACAATCTCGTCGAAGCGATCGCCCAGCTCGTCAAGGACGGCAAGATCTCCGGCATCCGGGCGATCCACAACGAGAGCTCCGACCGCATCGGCATGCGCATCGTCATCACGCTGAGCCGCGACGGCGTGGCCAAGGTCGTGCTCAACAACCTGTTCAAGCACACCCAGCTGCAGACCACTTTCGGCGCCAACATGCTGGCGATCGTCGACGGGGTGCCGCGCACCCTGCGCATCGACCAGTTCGTCTCGCACTATGTCGAGCACCAGGTCGAGGTCATCGTCCGGCGCACCCGGTGCCGGCTGCGCAAGGCCGAAGAGCGGGCGCACATCCTGCGCGCGCTGCTGAAGGCGCTCGACCAGCTCGACGCGGTCATCGCCCTGATCCGCAACGCCCCGTCGGCCGAGGAGTCGAAGGCCGGGCTGATGCAGCTGCTCGAGATCGACGAGGGCCAGGCCACGGCGATCCTCGACCTCCAGCTGCGCCGGCTGGCTGCGCTCGAACGCAACCGGATCATCGAGGAGGCGGCCGAGATCGAGGCGAAGATCGCCGATCTCAACGACATTCTCGCCCGCCCGGGGCGCCAGCGCAGCATCATCCGTGACGAGTTGACCGAGATCGCCGACAAGTACGGCGACGAGCGGCGCACCCGGCTGATCCCGCACGACGGCGATATGTCGATGGAAGATCTCATCGCCCAGGAAGACGTCGTCGTCACGATCACCCGCACCGGCTACGCCAAGCGCACCAAGACCGACCTCTACCGGGCCCAGCGCCGTGGCGGCAAGGGCGTTCAGGGCGCCAACCTGCGCACCGACGACATCGTCGAGCACTTCTTCGTGACGTCCACGCACGACTGGATCCTGTTCTTCACGAACAAGGGCCGCGTGTACCGCGCGAAGGCCTACGAGCTGCCCGAGGCCAACCGCAACGCCCGCGGCCAGCACGTCGCCAACCTGCTGGCCTTCCAGCCGGACGAGTCGATCGCCGAGGTGATCACGCTCAAGAACTATGAGGTGGCGCCGTATCTCGTCCTGGCCACGAAGCACGGGCTGGTCAAGAAGACCAAGCTCACCGATTTCGACTCCAACCGCACCGGCGGCCTCATCGCCATCAACCTGCGCGAGGACGACGAGCTCATCGACGCCGCTCTCATCTCGGCCGAGAACGACCTGCTGCTCGTCAGCCGCAAGGCGATGTCGATCCGGTTCACCGCCGACAACGACGCATTGCGGCCGATGGGACGGGCCACATCGGGCGTTTTCGGCATGCGGTTCAACGCCGGTGACGAACTTCTCGCGATGGAGGTCGTCCGCGACGAGGACGCCGAAATCTTGGTCGCGACTGAGGGCGGATACGCGAAACGCACTCGGGTCGGCGAGTATCCGGTGCAAGGACGGGGAGGCAAGGGCGTGCTCACGGCGCGTATCGTGTCCACCCGAGGCAGCCTTGTCGGTGCGGTCGTGGTTGCCCCGCAGGACGAGGTCTACGCCATTACGTCCGACGGAGTGGTGATCCGCACGAAGGCGGCGGGAGTTCGCCGGGCCTCGCGCCAGACGATGGGCGTGCGCCTGATGAACCTCCCGGACGGCGTCAATGTCGTCGCCATCGCCCGCAACGCCGATGAACCGGACGAGCAGGAGTGACATGACGCAAGGGCCCGGGCCGTCGCCCTCAACGCCGACGACCTCGACACCTTGGGGTTCCACCTCCACGGCGCCTGGAACGAACTCGCACGGCGGTGATGTGGACTCCGATCGCGCCGGCGCCACGTCGGCGCCCAACTGGACGTCCACCCCGCTCGACCACGCCGACGCGCCCACTGCGGCCGTCCCGCTCGTGCAGGGCACCGCGGCGCAGAGCTACGGCCTGGCCGGGAACTCGACGCCGCCGCCGACGCCGACCCACACTCCGTCGGCGGCGGATTCGGCCGCGGGTCGGGCCGCCCGCGCCGCCCGGGTGCGAGGCCCACGCCGGGCCCAGCTGCAGTTGCGGCACGTGAACCCATGGACCGTCCTGAAGTTCTCCTGCGTCCTTTCGATCGCCCTGTTCTTCGTCTGGCTGATCGTGGTCGGGGTGCTGTTCGGCGTGCTCGACGGCGCCGGCGTCATCGGCAAGATCAACGACGCGTACACCACGATCCAGGGCGCCAACTCGCAGCCGCCGGTCACGGCCGGGGTGGTCTTCGGCGGCGCGGCGATCATCGGCGTGGTCAACATCGTGCTGTTCATCGCCCTGTCGACCGTCGGTTCGGTGGTCTACAACCTGTGCGCCGACCTGGTCGGCGGCATCGAGATCACGCTCTCCGAGCGCTGACCGATCGGGTCCCCGGTGCTCACGCACCGGTTTGGAGAGCGTTTCCCCGTCCCGATATGCTGACTCTTCGTGCTGCGGGCCTGTAGCTCAGACGGTTAGAGCGCATCCCTGATAAGGATGAGGCCGGAGGTTCAAGTCCTCCCAGGCCCACCGCGTCGCGCCGTCCCGACCCTCCCGATCGGGTCTGGCGCGTAGCGTCCAGGAGGTGGGTGTGAAGAAGCCGCTGCTGCTCGCCGCCATCGTGGCCGCCGTTACTGCCCTCGCCGCCCGGCGGCGACAGGCCCAGTCCGACGCGGCGCTGCTGTGGCGCGAAGCCACCTCGGACGCCTCACGCTGATCGCTCGGGGACGTAGCTCAATTGGCAGAGCACCGCCTTTGCAAGGCGGGGGTTAGGAGTTCGATTCTCCTCGTCTCCACCACCACAGGTCCCAGATCTACTGGCCTCTAGCGACCTAACGGAACGCGGTTATCCGATGCTCGCCGCCGACGGGCAACCGGCGGGCAACACGCGCGGCGTCCGAAGGTGTGGCCGCTAGGAACGCAGGACCGCCGGTCGGGGACCGTATCGAAACGAGTGCCCGCATCGCGGCGCGGGCCCTTCGCATCTCCTGGCCCAACATCGTGACAAGAGCGTCCATGCGGCGTACTCTGCCTCCTCTGCCCTGGAGCGGCACCGATCCGCAACGTGAGCAGGACGTCGGAAACGACGTGACACATGCAAGGCAATGACCAATGGCTCCCTACGGGAGAAATGACAGAAGAGGAGATGCCATGAGCATCAGCACACCCCCCGCCCCCGACCCCGCGGACCTGTTCGAGTTCGCGTGGATGCCGCCCACCTTCGACGTGAAGTTGGAAGAGCTGACGCTCAAGGCGCAGCCGGAGCGTTGGGACGAGCCGGATTACCCGGGAACACTCAAATTCCCCGTTTTGGGGAACTACGTGAAGTACACGTTTCGCCGAATCGTCGAGGAAGGCAAAGTTGCATTCGCGACTGACGAGAACGGCAAGCAGGTGGCCGCATTCAACACGGGCCTGTTTACGACGCACTACGAGCCGATCTTCGCTACGTTCGAGGCCAACATCAACACGGAGAAGCAGCCGTGGGTGCTGAAGGGTTGGAGCACTCTGGCTGACTACCGGATGCGGCCGTTCTCCAGCGTTGACGTCAAGCCCGCGCGCTACTTCAGTCGACCCGATGACCTGATCTACGACCCGGACCTCGAGCTCATTCCGGATCTCAACCACATCCTCGATGAGAATGTCGACCGGTTTCCGGTGGCGCTTCGTGGCAACACGCAGTTGTTGCGCAACGCGCTTGACGGAGCGATTCGGGAAGCTGGGAAGCGTGCCCAGATGAACTGGAAGACCGCCGTCCCGCAGTACTACTTCGGTCGTGGCGAGGGGTTCATCCAATTGCTCCTTCCGCTCTGCATCTTGCAACCGGATCGCGCCGACCTTGCCCTCGTCGTCGACAAGGTGCACAGCGAGAAGCGCTACCGCGGGCACACCGTGCTCACCCTCTCGATGGCGTACAAGAACGCCCGTCTCATCGCACGGCCGTACTCGGACTGGCTCGGCTCAGAGCCGGTCGGGCCACAGGTCCTGGCGGAGGTCTGAAATGGTGGAGACCCGAAATCTGGGATGGGAGCTTCTTGGCTTTGGCCTCATCGTCGGAGGTCCGGTGGTCGGGGCGGTGATCGTCTCCAACAAGAGCCCCGTGGCCTGGTTGGCGGTCTGCACTGTGGCTACCAAGCTGTGCTCCGACCTTGGATGGCGCGGGCTTGGCTGCGACGGACGGGTGAGCTAGCCGACGGTCGCTCTCCAACGTGCTGTCGCTAGCTCGGCCGCTGGACGGCCGGGCTTGGAGTGAGCTGCGAGGGCTGCTGAGCGGGCGGCGTCCATCGCGTCGGCGACAACGTCCAGCCGGTCGCCCATTAGGTGGCCGTAGAGGTCGAACGTCATTGTCGCTGACTTGTGTCCGAGCATCTGCTGCACGACCTTCACGTCGGCGCCTGAGGCGATCGCAAGGGACGCCGCGGTGTGCCGGAGCGCGTGCGGGTGCAGTCCTTCGAGGCCGAGCGCCCGGGCCGCTGGGTCGAGGGCGGCCCGGCGGAAGTTGCGGACGCGCAAGGTTCCGCCGTGCGGCGCGGTGAACACCAGGGCGTCCGCCGGTTTGCCGGCGACGTGGACCGCGAGCTCGTCGACGAGGAAGCGGTGGATCGGGACGTCCCGTCGCTCGTGCCCCTTGGGCGTCCCCCACACCAATCCGCGGCCGCTGACCTCGGTGACCGACTCGGCGATGGTCGCTCGGCGGCGCATCAGGTCCAGGCGCCCAACCCGTAATGCTGCCAGCTCGCCGAAGCGAATGCCGGTGTAGGCGAGGAACAGCACGACGAGCCGGTACCCGCCGCAGACGTCGGCGAGGTCGTCGACCTGCTGGTGGGTGAGGCACACGTGCTCATCGGTCACGACCCGCGGGAGTGATATGCCCGCGGACGGGTTGCGGGCCAGCCGCCCGTCCCTCACAGCCGAGGCGAGGATCAGCGATAGGACGCCGTGGACCTTCCGAACCGTCGACGCCGAGCGGATCGCAGTCAGCTCGCCGACCCACGCTTGAACGCCGCTGTGCGTGACGTCGGCCAGCCGGACCCCGCCCCAGCGCGGCTCGATGTGCTCGCGGACGATGCCCGCGTACCGCTCGGCGGTGGATGGCTTGAGATCGACCTTGCCGGCGAGCCATGTCTTGGCAAGGTCGCCGACGGTGCCGACGGATCGGGCCGGGTCGACGTACGAGCCGCCGAGCTTGGCCGACTCGACCGTGGTGAGGAACCGCTGGGCATCGACCTTGCGGTCGAAGGTCTTGCTCCGCTGCTGGCCTTCCGGCGTGCGGTACATCGCGCGCCACGTGACCCTGCCGCCGGCGGTGCGTCGGCGCTTCTCGATGCTCGCCATGGTTCGTTCCTTCCGCTCTCGGCCGCAGGTTACGACCGGCCTGCGACGATTCGGCGCTCGATCAGTGCGGCTGTGGACCGTCGGCCTGGGTGTGGAGCCAGGTCAGCACGTCGCGCCGCCAGTAGCGGACGTGGCGACCGACCTTGAAGCTGCGTGGTCCTTCGCCGAGGTGCCTCCAGTACCGCAGTGTCGCGACCGGCTTGCGCAGGAGTTGCGCCGCTTCGGTGAGGGTGAGCATCTCGGTGTCCGTGTCGATGTCGGTCATCGTGTGGTCCTCTCGATTGGAACCGGTCGGGCGCGGATTCCCTACTCCGTACAGGTCCATTTGAGAGGCTCGAACTGACACGTTCGCGGATATCGCTTGCGCCAATTTTCGTGTCTGTGTCGGCTTGTGTCGGGCCGTACCAGGCCGCGCCACTGCGTGCGCTCGTGTCTTCATCGCCGGACTCCTCGGCTCGGCTGGTGGATGCGGGTCGCGGGTGGCGATGGGATCCGTGGACCGGCATCTGGATGCGGGTGTGCACGGTAGGCGGCGTATCGCGCGGCTTCCTCGCGTGCGCGTTGGACTGCTGCGCGCGGGCCGAGATCCGCGTGGCCGCGGCGGAAGGTGGAGATCCACTGCTCCTGTCCGTCGCCGAGGTCTGTCGCGACGAGGTGGGCGGTATTGAGGTCGCGGCCGCGGGTCATCCCCACGTAGGCGGCGGCCGCGCTGGTGGCGTCGGTCAGTACCAGGTGAGCCACCTCGACGGTGTCGCCCTGGGCGCCGTGCACGGTGGTGGCATAGCCGAGCCCGACGTGAGCACGGACATAACTCGCCGGGAGGACCCGCCGCCCTGACCTACCGGCAACTGTGATCGAGTAGTCGGCGCCGACGTCGGTGACAGTCCAGGTGTCGCGGTTCGCGACGCCCAGGGCGGTGTCGTTGCGCCGGGTGACGACCTTGTCGCCGATGCCGACCAGGCCGTCGGAACTCAGCGCCGTCCAGGTGTTGTCGACGGCGCCGGCGCGGACGAGTTCATCGCGGATGGCGAGGTTAAGCTCGGTGACCTTCAAGCGAGTGTCGGCGGCGACGATTACCTCGCGGCCGGCAAGCAGGTCGGGTACGACGTCGTGGACCAACGCCGCCACGCGGGCGGACTCGGTGGGATGCACGCGGATCGCGGCGGCCGCGGTGAGCTGGTCGAAGACCTGCTCGGGACGCTCGCCGGATCGCATCTTGAGGGTGATGTCGGCGTAGGACGGATCGCGGAACCGGTGGACGGTGTCGATCGGAACATAGCCGTCCGGGTCCACCCACCGCACAGCGTGGTCAAGGACGCCGCCGCGGCCGACGGCGGGCAGCTGGTGCCGGTCACCGACGAACGCGACGCGTGCGTGCGACTCGTCGGCGATGGTGATCAGGGCGAGGGCGGTGTCTTGGTCGAGCATCCCGGCCTCGTCGACCAGCAGTGTGCCGCGAGGACGCAGCCACGCTTCCAGGCTCGGCCCGTTGTAGGTCTGGCCGGTCGTCGGATCAGCCTCGCCGGGGCGCAGTCGCATCCAGTGGCCGTCGTCGTCCCACCGATATCCGTTCTGGTGCGCCAACCATGCCGCCGAGGTCGCGGCTGCACCGGTCTGCTCGGCGGCGACACGAGCCGCCTTGCGGGTCGGGGTGACGACGATCAGCTGCCGGTACTCCCGCCGGTGCGACTCCCGGGCGGCGGCGAGCAGGGTGGTCTTGCCGGCGCCGGCCGCGCCCTCGACCACGACCAGTTGCGGACCGCACGTGATCGCGCCGACAGCCTGCAACTGTTCGGAGTCGAGATCGGGTGCGCGGCGCATTGCCGCGGCCGTGACGAGATCCCGCACCTCGGTCTGCCCGGGGGTCAGGCCGTGACTTCGCTCGGCGAGCCGCTGGTTGAGCTCATCCTCGACCGCGACGACCCGCGCAGCGGTCAGGTGCCGGACATGCGAGTACGGATCGACGCCTTGAACCAGTGCGATGCACTCCGCGACGGCGCGTGCGGTGACGTCCTCGGCCAGCCCCCACCGCACCGCAGCGTCGGTGACGACGCCGGCTGCCGCGATCAGCCGCTCGACCTGCCCCCGCACGTCGGCCGCGTTCCAGCGCGAACCCTTCGCGGCGAGCCGAGAGAGGACCAGCTGGGCGGCGGCAGCTCGGTCGACGTGCCCGACCGGCGTCGCCTCGACCGTGGCTTGGTATCTGGGTGGCTGGTAGCCGATCTCGTACAGGTGTTGCACCCAGCGGGCGGTCTGCTCCGCGGGGTCTTCCGCAAGGTGCTTCTGCGGCCGGCCGTCGGCCCAGGCCATCGCGTCCCACTGCCGCCGCAATCTCGGACTCGGCTCGCTGTCGGGGTGGGCGGCACGCCACTCGCGCTCATACCGGTCGATGTTGCGGGCGATCTGAGCCGACCGCGTCGAGAACGCGGTCACGTACGGCGCGAGCTGCTCCACCTCGCCCGTGCTCGGATCGATGCTGAAGCCCACTTGGCGAGCACGGCGCGGAACTGCGGGTCGGTCATCATCGCGGCGTGCCCAATGCCGTTCATCGCGGTGACGGAGTCGCGGAACCCGACCGTGTGCAGCCCGCGCCACGAGGCGTTACCCCACACGCGAGCGTTGATCTGCAGATGGATGTGTCGGTGCGGATCGCCAGCCCTCGACGTGTGGTGACGAACGACGACGGCCTCAATCTGGTCAACAGGCGCCTGCACCTGCTCACCGCGGCGACCGACGCGGTAGGTGAGATGACCACTCAGCCAGGCCACAACCTGCGTCGCTGCCCGTTCTTGAGCCGCGTCGTACGCGGCCGCAACCTCAGGGACCAACGCGGCCACCAGCGACCACGACTTCGGACCGTTGATCGTCACCTCCTGGAATCGGTTCGCACGATCGTCATGACGCAGCCGACCTTTCGACATCGCAGTTACTGGGTCGAGGCCGGCGACCCACCTCTCGTACGACTGCCCGTCGAGGTGGTCGACGAACCACGTCGTGCCGTCCCGCGTCGCGGTCCAGCGTTCGGCGATCCCCTCACCCTCGGCGAGGTAGTAGCCGCCGCAGCGGTGACGGTCGGCCTCGACGTAGACGCGCGCATGGACGGCAGAGCCCTTGTGCACGTGCATTCCGCCCTGCACGACCATCACCAACCAACACTTCGCCGGAAACCACGAGGGGCCGCCCCGAAGGGCGGCCCGATCTACCGATTCTTCGTAGCATGCGTGCCGATTTGAGTAAATAGTTGGTAATTGTGTGACGCGTTGGTCGCGCGGCCGGTCTACAGATGCTCAAGACTGAATCAACAGGCAAGCCACTGAAGTCCATGCATCCCGCATCGATGAACTTGTCGGCAGGCTTCGCAAGAGAACCTTCTCAAATTCGCCGGCAGTACGGTGCGGGTCACGTCGTGTCGATCATTCGGCAGCAGCGGAGCGCTTACAGTGGCCGTCCTGAGTTGCCATGTCGCAGCTGCCGAAGGACAGCTACGACGCGGCCCAGAGCCTCTGTCCGGGAACGGGCGGGTGGTTTGTCTACGCCAAGCACAACCTCCCAGCCATAGCTCGTCGTCAGGACAATTAGATCGCGGTCTCGGTATGAAGTGCTGGGCTCCACAACCAGCCAATCGTCCCGGAGAATCCTGGACACGCTGGGACCGTTAGAGGCAGCGATGACGACGAGGTTGGTGTCGCGACCTGCGAGCATCGCCGGCAGGGCGACGAACTCCGAGGCGGAGACGCCCGCTGGCGGCTCACGAAACATCGGGAGGGCGACTGCGTCCGCCGCGTTGCCCGCCGAATGATCCGCATCAACGGCGGCACGACCGGCCTTAGTTACCGTTACCGCCCGCGGCCGTTCTGGCGTTCGCGCCAGCAGGCCTCTGCGGATCAGCGTCTCAATGTGGTAGTGAATGCTGCCCGCGCTGCGGTACCCGAGCGAGGCTGCGAGGTCCCTCAACGCCGGTGGGTAGCCCTGCGTGTCGATGTACTCGACTACAGCAAACAACACCGCAGATTGCTTCGTCGACACGGGAGATCCTGGCGACGGGGTGGCCCCGCGACCCACTGTCAGGTCCTCAAATCAGGTCGATTGATCCAGGAGGTGAGTGCCCGGCGACGGCGCACGATTAGCTCCATCCTTTCCGCCGCCGTTTCCGGTCCTCGTGCTCCCGAGGTCGGCGGCGCCCTAATCTGGTCGATTCGGCGCTTGAATGGTGAGCGGTTGCCGAGAGTCTAGGACCGCTCGTATCCGTGGTGGTGCGGACGCTGGGCAGGCTGTTGTTTGCCGCGGTCCCGCAGTGGCCGGCTGCTTTGAGCGTAAGGACGTCGGTGCGGTGGACGATGTGGCCGAACATCGCGGCGGCGACGGCTTGGTCGCCGAGACGAATCGCTGCGATGCGGCAAGGTCTCGCCGCTAGTCTGAAAGTCGGCGCTCTGGAGGAGGGTCCTTGACGCAACCTGACGACGACGACGTCGAGCCGACCGTCGATGACTTCGTGCGCAACGTCGACATGTCCAACACCTCGACCACAAAGTTCAACCCGCTACGCGACTTCTTGTCCGACCTGCTTGGAATCACGGCTGATCGAATCTACGTCGTCGGATCATCGACTCGGGCGTCGAACATCCCGATCCGGTTGGTGCAGGGAAAGGCGAAGGATCGCCATCACACCCTTGGTGTGGCCGTGATCGGCACGGACGAAATGGAGCTCGCGAAGAAGCATGCTGCGGACGCTGCCCAAAACAACTACGACAGCGTTGCCGTTATTGCGAAGCGGCCGGATGGCGTCTTCGACGTGAGAGCGTTCGCCGCTCGGTCGGGCGCGTCGGTGGCCGCGGCCCTGGCTGCCGCATTTCCAGACGCGGAGGTTGCGACCGTCTCGCCAACGGCCACTCCCGCTGCGACAGGGAGTGATGGTGGCCAGCCGCCGCCGGGACCGACCGGATTCGTTTCCGCACCCATCGACTCGCTTACAGCGGACGACGTGAGGAAAGCCTGCGTCGATGCTGGTCTCATCATCGACGATGGCGTGATCCTCAAGGCGGTCGCAGCGCTCCGGGCGAAGAAGCATCTGCTTTTGAGCGGCCCCCCCGGGACAGGAAAGACGACATTCGCGGAAGCCGTGTCACGGGCTGCGGCAGCCGCCGGCGTCTGCGCCGGCCATATGATTACGACGGCGACGTCGGACTGGACCTCAGTCGACACGGTCGGCGGGTACCGCCAGACGCGTGAGCAGACACTTGAGTTTCACCCCGGCCTAGTAGTCGAGGCCGTTGAGTCGGATCGCTGGGCTGTGGTCGACGAGTTCAACCGAGCAGACATCGACAAGGCCATCGGCCAACTCTTCACTCTCTTGTCGGGAAGTCAGGTTGTACTCCCGTTCGAACGAGGCGATGGAGCCGACGCGCAACGCATTGCGTTGATCCCAGAAGGCGCGACAGCCAGCCCCGGAGTCGACTGCATCGAAGTGGACGGTTCGTGGCGGCTCATCGCCACAATGAACGAGACCGATCTCGACCTCCTATACACCGTCTCGCAGGCGCTGAAGCGCCGATTCGCAATCATCGAAATGCCCGTATTGGAGGGCGGCGAACTGAGCGCACTACTTGCGCGGACTCGCTCGGGGGATTCAATTTGTGACTCGATCATCGATGCTGTCGCGGGGGCCGGCGAGATCGTAGTTGGACCTGCGCTATGGACCGACGCGTGCCGTTACCTGCAGGAACGCGTGCAGCTGGCGGCGGAGACGGCCGAGACGCTCGCTGTCGAGTCGGTTGTGCAGGAAGCACTTGAGTTGCTCTTCGTTCCCCAGGGGATCTCGAACGAGCTGATTGCTAGCCAGGTTCGTGCGGCGGCGCGCGCTGTCACAGAGGACATGGGTCTGCCAGACGACGGCATGCAAGACGAGGCCGACGAGGACGAAGAGGACGCGTGACCGCCTGGCGCAGAGACGAAGGGTTGGAGGAGATTCGCGTCGAACTCCACGGCTTTCTCTCTGCTGCCGCGGTGCATAGCGACCTGAGGATGAGCGTCGACCAGCTGTGGCGACTTCCGGCTGACTTTCGGAGGCGCGCGCTCGCGGTTCAAGCCCTGACGCACCCACTGGTTATCGAGTGCTTGGAGCTCGTTGACCGTCTGCTTCGGGAGATGCTGCCGACTGCGACTCGCGCAATCACCGAGACTCGCGGCTACGTCCACGGGGCGGTGCAGTGGAGTCAGACTGCCCAGCGTCGAATTGCCTATGCCGATCCGACGGTGTTTGTGAGCCGCCCGGCGCTGAAAAGTTTCGATACGAACCTTGCACGATTCGTAATGCGGGTCCTAGTCCTGCTCGATCGCCTATGTACGACGGCGTCGCTGGAAACAGGTGGGCTTGGCGTCGGCCGGCAGATCGGAAACGTGAGTGCCGAGATCAATCGACTCCTGAATGACCGGAAGCTGAGATCCGCACGGTCGGTGCGTGCGGTCGACACGAAAGTGATCGATTCGCTCGTTCGGAGAGACGCGCGGATCGAAAAGCTCAGGACTGTCGCGCGTGCTGCCGAAGACGCCTTGAGCGGTGGCGGCCCTGAGAGCTTAGCGAACGTGCTGTTGACAGGGGTGCTCAGGCCGAGCACGGATGATGCGCTCTTCGAACTCTGGGTTGGCCTGTCAATCTTGAAGCACATCAGAGCCGCAGGCGGCGTCGTCATCGCGGCACCGTTCGGGCGTGATGCGGGATCTCCGGTCTTTGCGGAGATCGCTTACGAGGGTTCTACGTACTTGATGCACTGGCAGCGCTCGTATCGGCGGACACTGGGGCTCGCTGCCGACGGCCGCTATGTCGAAGCTCTCCTAGCGAACGGGCTCAAACGGGCTGCGCTTCGGCCTGACTTCCTCATCTACCGGGCGGACGCACCGAGGCAGACGTTGCGGCTTGTCGAGGTGAAGTACTCCAGCAGGGACGGTTATCGGCCGGACCGCGCGGGCGTACTTGATTCCTTGGCCTATCTGAAGGACCTTGAGCAAGAGCCGGATACCGCGCCTCGATGTCTTGTCGTTGCAAGCAGCTCGGCCGCAGAGCCAGCTCGTGCGCTGATCTGTATCACCGGCCCGTCATCGCTAGCTGCAGCCGCCGTGTTCGATCAGTTATGGCACTGACGATGGCGTCCCTCACGCAGCCTCGGTTTGCGCTGCGAGGTGTGCGTCGAGGGCGTCGAGGAATCCGATGCTGAAGCGCAGCCGGCCGCGGTTCGCGCGAGACAAGAATCCCGCCGTCGCCCTGGCCGACAACGGCTTCAGGTCTTCGGTCAGCTGCGTCCGAAGGTCGTAGCCGGGAGCGAATGGGCTGTGTGAGACGTGGATCCGGTACCGGTGACCAGCGACGCCGGCTGCCGCCGATGGCCACCGCTCCCCAGGACGCAGAGGGTGCCTCTGGACATCTAATGGTGTCCCGGGGGTGCGGAGCCGAAAGCCGATCCACTCGCTCATCGGGACGCATACCGCGTTCCCAACCTGCTTCCAACGTGTGCCCTCCCGTAAACCCGCGTACTCGGCGATGGTCCAACCGGACGGGAATCCTTGCAGCTGCTCGGCGACGGTTATCGACGGAGTACCGACCTGGCCGGTTCGTGGAATCCAAACTGCGGGCGGCGACGGGATGCCGATTGTGCTTCCGCCCTTGATCGTTGGCACGGCGTTCTTCGCCCATCCCAGCCCGCGAAGTCCTTCGGTCCAGTAGAAGCCATAGGCGGCGGACTCGTCGGTTTCACCAACCGTGTCTGGATACTCGACGTCGGCGCCGAGGTCGTCGGCTAACAGGACAGTCGCTGGGTCGTGGTTGCGTGATGCGACAAGGAGAACGCGCTGCCGCCGCTGCGCAACGCCGAACGCCCGTGCATCCACGACTCGATACGCCCACCGGTAGCCGAGGTCTTCCACCGCGTCAACGATCCGAGTCATCGCCCGTCCAGCATCGAGCCGGAGCATGTACGACACGTTCTCGATCACGAGCCACTCGGGGCGTGTGCGCACGCTACGGCTGGCGAGTAGTCGGAAGATCTCGCTGACGAGGCCCGACTGCGCGCCGTCGATGCCCACTTTCCGCCCAGCCTGGCTCACGTCGGTGCATGGAAATCCCGCGGTTAGGACGTCGGTCCGCGGCAACGTCTTGAGTGCGCGAACGTCGGCGGTGATCCTCGCGTCCGGGAAATGCGCGGAGAGGACCGCCCTCGCTTTCTCGTCGATCTCATTCAGCATCAACGACCTGTGCCCAGCGCGAGCCATGCCCAGTTCCAGACCCCCGATGCCGGCGAACAGGCCCACGACGCTCAGACCGGGTGTCGACGGCGGTGCCGGGCGGGGTTCGTGCTGAAGACTCATCGGAGCACACTCGCGACCGCGGCGAAGGCAAGGCGCGTTGGGACCGCATTGCCGATCATCTTCTGAAGATCTCGACGTCCTTGCGCGTTGTCGAAGCTGAACCAGTCGGGGAAGCCCTGGACTCGGGCTGCTTCATGAGGCGTGAGCGTTCGCGGCTCATGTGGATGTACGAACCGGCCTTGACCAGTCGACCCGAAGCCAGCGGTGATCGTCGGTGCGGGCTGCTCCGGGTACATCCGGCCGTAGACGGACACGTAGCTGTGCGCCTTCAGCCTGTGGCAGTCGGGCCGCTCCTCGTCGGGGAGTTCATACAGCCCGTGTTGGAACAAGTACTCGATGCGCCGGCGATTTGCCGAGGAGTGGGTTGCAGGCGTGCCGAATGGGCCTCGGCTCGGCTCGATCGAGAGGTCCGAGATCGCACTCATGACTGACGTCGGCGGCGCCGCAAAAGCATGACGCGACTCCTCGATGCGCGGCACGACGTCGGGGTCCCGGGAAGCGATCAGCAGGTGGCGTCGCCGCTTCTGGGGGGCACCTAGCTCATGGGCGCCGACAATGCCTGCGGATATGCGGTATCCAGCGGACTGCAAGGCCGCTACGGCTGCGCCGACGACGCCGCCGCGGTCGTGAACGACCCCGGGCACGTTTTCGATCACTGCGTGCATCGGACGGACGACCTCGATGAATCTGGCGGCTCGGAGATATAAGGCGTTCTTCGGATCGTTGCGCCTAGTGTGGTTGTTGAGGTCTGAGTTGCCCTGACACGGTGGCCCAGCCAGCACCATCGTCAGTCCGTCGTATTGGCTGGCGAGCCTGCGTTCACCTGCAGACAACGAGGCGCCGGGCGCACCGCCGACGAGCTCCTCGATCGGGCGGATATCCAGCACGGCTGGGCGGAAGTTCGCTGCGTATACGGCCGCCGCCGGCTCTGCCATCTCGACGGCGAGTGGCACGGATGGCCGAAAACCAGCCGCGCGAGCAGCTTCGTGAGCCCCGACGCTCAAGCCTCCGCAACCG
This sequence comes from uncultured Actinomycetota bacterium, assembly GCA_963764485.1. Lineage (GTDB taxonomy): Bacteria > Actinomycetota > Actinomycetes > Mycobacteriales > Jatrophihabitantaceae > Jatrophihabitans. The sequence goes on from CAVXSM010000001.1 coordinate 2,470,762, forward strand.
GCAAAGAGATCCACGAAGCTCGCCTCGGGAAGGTCCGCCTCAGCGGGGGCGATGCAACGACGAAGCAAGGCAGACTGGTAAGCGAGCCGAGGGTCGTCGTGGACAGGACCTCGGATTACCTCAACGGTCACGTTTCTCTCGCGAGTGCGGCCGGCAAGCATCCGTTGTACGCCGCCCTCAACAAACCGGAACTCCTCGACTCGCGTCGCATCAACGGATGCAACCGTGCCCGTGTCCTCCACCGTCGACCCGTTCATAACGCCTCTCGATTTGCGGATCGCGTGACGCGATTCACGTTTCCTGTCACCCTAGACGGGATGTCCGACAACTCTCCGGTGGCTCGCCTGGTTCGCTACGCCATGTTCAACAACATGGCGTTCGCGGACGTCGTCTTGACGGCGGATGACCTTCTCCGCACTCGCGATTCCGGAACCGTCACGACGCGGGAGATCGCATCGCGACTGGGCGTCAGTGACAGCGTTGTTCGGCCGGTGATGCTGCGGCTTCTGGCAGCCGAGATGCTCGACGAGCTGCCCAGAGACGGTGTTCCGAATGGCCCGAGGCTGTTCCACCGGCGTAATGGCGGGCGGTGGTCCGCGATGCTGGCCTTGATCAGTGCCTCGTCCGATAGGGCGGCTGACCATGGCGCGCCGGGTAAGGGCGGATCCAAAGGCGCCGGCACAGGATCGAGGGCACGAAGGCAGGCGTAATCGCGTTGCGATTCGCGCGGTGTCGGTCGACTTGATCACGACGCCTCGGAAGAGGGTCACGGACGGTTGTACGGGTGGTCGTCATAGCCCGAGCCCGGCGCTGTGGAGTCAGCCCGGGCGTCAGATGTGGATGACGCCGGCATTGTGGACAACTGCGATGCGCTTGCAGAGGACGCCACCAGGTGTGGCTGCGAGCGTGGACCGGCGATGATGGGCGAATGAAGCCGCAGCGCGATACGACCGGGGCAGTCGCGGTGTCTCGGCTGGGGGAAACCGCACCGAATCCAAGTTCTGCGGCCGCGCTGCGGCGCATGAAGGCTCAGCGGACTCGAGATACCGCTCCGGAGCTAGCAGTTCGTCGGATGCTCCATGCGCGAGGCTATCGGTACCGCGTCGACTCGGCGCCGGTGCCTGGCCTACGGCGGAGAGCTGACATTGTGTTCTCGCGTGCGAAGGTTGCCGTGTTCATCGACGGCTGCTTCTGGCACGGTTGCCCATCCCACGGAACGGCGGCGAAGGCGAACGCACGATTTTGGGAGGGGAAGATCCGTGGGAATCAAGATCGAGATCGGGACACGGATACGCGATTGGCAGCCGCCGGATGGCAGGTCATCCGAGCTTGGGAACACGAGGACCCCGAAGTGGTGGCAGGCAATGTGATCAATGCGGTGTGCGCAAGCGGTCATGGTCGCACCCCCGATGGCGATGGCGATGGCGAGGGCGATTGGGTGACGCGGGTGCGTGGGCAACGGATGGGCAACGGCAGGTCCATCGATGGCCAGCGGTGACCGTCGGCGCCAGTGCACGGCAGGCCCGTGTTCGTTTGCCTCCAGCGGTAGTCGTCACCAACCATCAAGCCACTGACCGCCTTTGCAAGGCGGGGGTTAGGGGTTCGATTCCCCTCGTCTCCACCGACGGGACATCCTCGCCCAGCCGCCGGCGACGGGCTGGCTGATGCGGCGCGGTGACATCTGCGTGACCGACCTTGATCCGGTCCGCGGGGGGCGGAGCCAGCAAACACCGGCCCGCAGTCGTCGTCAGCAACGACCGCGCCGCGCGTAGTACAAGTCCGGGACCATGCTCGGGTCCCGGCGGCCGGGTCGCCTACCCTCGGCCCGATGCCCACGCCGACGATCGATCCGACCTTCCACGGCGCGTCCGATCAGATCGCTGCCGTGGCTCGAAGGATCGAAGAACATGACCAGCTCACCGGACTGTTCGTGCCCGAGGCGCGCAACGACCCGTTCGTCGCCCTCGCCCTGGCCGCCCAGAGCACAACGCGACTGCAACTCGGGACCGCGGTGGCGATCGCCTTCGCCCGCACGCCGATGGCGATGGCGTACTCGGCCTACGATGTTCATCGGCTCGCCGGCGGGCGCACGATCCTGGGCCTCGGCTCGCAGATCCGTCCGCACATCGAGTACCGCTATGGCATGCCGTGGTCGCGGCCGGCCGACCGGATGCGCGAGTACGTCGCAGCGCTGCGGGCCATCTGGCACTCGTGGCAGACGGGCGACAAGCTCGATTTCCGCGGCGACTTCTACACCCACACGCTGATGCCGCCGCTGTTCTCGCCCGGTCCGCTGGACTTCCCCAGCCCGCCGATCTGGCTGGCCGGGGTCGGGCCGAAGATGGTTGCGGCGGCCGGCGCCGTCGCCGACGGGCTCATCTGTCATCCGCTCATCTCGCAGAGCTTCCTGCGCGAGGTGCTGGTGCCCCAGGTGCGGGCGAGCAAGCTCGAAGCCGGTCGCGCCGAGGCGCCATTCACCCTGGCCAGCATGGCCATGGTGGCCACCGGCCGCACGGACGAGGCGTTGGCGGCGGCGACCGCCGGGACGCGGCAGCAAATCGGTTTCTACGCCTCCACGCCGGCGTACGAGCCGGTGCTCGTCCACCACGGCTGGGCCGCCCTGCATGACGAGGCGCGCGGGCTGTCGAAGGCCGGCCGCTGGAGCGAACTCGGGCTCCTGATCGACGACGACATGCTGAACACCTTCGCCGTGGTCGGCGACTTGGGCGCGGTAGGCCCGGCCCTGCGCGAGCGGTTCGTCGGCCTTGTCGACCGGCTGACCCTGTCGATGCCCTACCCCGCCGACGACGACCTCGCGCTCGACATCGCCCGCAGCTGAGCGTGGGCGCCGTTGACGGAGGTCGGCGGCAGGATCACCGCATGGACTCGTTCACAGCAGAGCTGGGCTGGGCGCGCTCGGTGTGTCTCGCCCTCCCCGACGCCTATGAGGAGGACGCCTGGGTCGGTACGCGCTGGAAGGTCCGGACCAACACGTTCGCGCACCTGCTCGAGATCGTCGACGACTACCCGCCGTCGTTCGCCGCGGCGGCCGGCACCGGCGGGCCGGCCACCGTGCTGACCCTGCGTTGCCCCGGCGACGAGTTGGCCGCCGTGCTCACCCGGCCCGGCGTCTTCGGTCCGTTGTGGAACCGCGGGGACGTCGGAATCCGGCTGGCCGAGTTCGACGAGCGCGACGAGCTGGCCGAGCTGCTGGTCGAGAGCTACCGCCTACGGGCGCCCAGAACGCTCGTCCGGCGCCTGGACGATCAGGTCTTGCCCCAGCGCGACAGAGCGAAGCCGTAGAGGCCGAACACGATCAGGCCCGCGGCCACCAGCCCGAGCAGCCACGGCCCGTATGGCTGCCCAGCCAGGGTGCGCAGGGCACCGTCGAGACCCTGGGACTTCTTCGGGTCGAAGGTGACGGCGGCGTCGATGACGAGCGCCCCGGCGATCGCGAACACCACGCCGCGAGCGGTCGTCCCGATCGTCCCGGCCCAGACGACGACGGTGCGCGTCGCTCCGTGCAGTTCGTGCATCTTCAGGTTCTTCTCGAACTTGCGCCGCAGCCCGTTCGCCATCATGCCGACGCCGATGATGAGGACGACGACGCCCACGAGTCCGACCAGCCACTGACCGAAGGTGTGCCGCATGACCCGGGCGGTCAGGGTGGCCTGCTGCTTGGACTGGTTCTGCCGAGACGAACCGGCGATGAACAGGAACGTGCTCACGCACAATCCGGCGTAAATCGCGCCACGAGCGAGCGACTTCAGCCGGGCGCTCGTCTTGTCGCCGTCGGCTGCGGTGCCGTAGGCCGCCTCGCTGAAACGCCACAGGGCGTAGGCGGCGAAGCCAAGAGCCAGGACCCACAGCAGCGCCAGCCCGAAGGAGTGTCCGGCGACGTCGGCGAGGGCGCCGCGCTGATTGGCCTCATGGGTGCGGTGGCCGCGGGCAATCTGGATCGCCAGCCAGCCGATGACGAGATAGACGAAGCCGCGGGCCGCCAGCCCGATCCGGCCCGCGGCATTCCTCCCCTGGTGCTGGGCGACGTGGCGGGGCGACGTGGCGATACCGGTCACGGGGACGCTGCTCTCTTGGGATGTGGGGAGGTGTCGTCCGAACTATTCCCACCTTGACGTCGGCTTCACACCCGACCGGAGATCAGTCCTACCGAACTAGTTGCCGTGCAGGAAGGGGACACATCCACATCCGTTTGGCGGGGTCATCCGCGCCTACGTTCGACATTCGTGTGCCGCGTCGATCCACGCGGCCACGTATGTCCATCACAAGTGGAGGAATGAATGCAGAAACGCAGCATCATCGCGGCCGCGATCGCCGCGACGACGGTGCTCGGAACGGCGTTGACGGCGGCCGGTGCGGCCACTGCCGCGCCGTCCACGAAGGCCGTGCCCGACACGAAGCCGGCCTGGACCGCGCACGCCCACCACCTCGGAGCCGCCAGCTCGTCCGCGGCCGTGACGGCCCGGGTGTACCTCGCCCCGCGAGGCGGGCTCGACGCGGCCAAGGCGCTCGCCACCGAAATGGCGACGCCGGGCAGCGCGAACTACCAGAAGTTCATCACCCCGGCCCAGTACGCGGCCCGCTTCGCCCCCACTCGCGCCACGGTGAAATCCGTCTCCGCCTTCCTCAGGTCGACCGGCCTCAAAGTCACCGGGGTCAGCGCCGGGAACCGCTACGTCTCGGTCAGCGGCAACGTCCGGGCGGCTGAGAAGGCCTTCGGCGCCCAGATCGAGCGCTACAACCACAACGGCCGGGCCGTGCAGGCGCCGGCGTCCTCGCTCAGCGTTCCGGCCGGCCTCGCGTCGTCCGTCCTCACCATCTCCGGTCTCGACACCACGCCGAAGACCAACCAGCCGGCGACCAAGAAGACGCCCGACGCCGGGCCGCCGGCCGGCTTCCGCAACGCCCGCCCGTGCTCGCTCTACTACGGGCAGATCAAGGCGACCGACCAGGCCGACTCGGTCACGCCCCTTCCGCAGTTCCAGGGCGAGACGCTGGCCTACGCGCCGTGCGGCTACACGGGCCCGCAGTTCCGCTCGGCCTATGAGGGCGCGACCACCCTCAACGGCAGCGGCGTGACCGTCGCGATCACCGACGCGTACGCCGCGCCGACGATCGCCTCCGACGCGCAGAAGTACGCCGTCGCCCACGGTGACGGCGCCTACGCCAAGGGCCAGCTCGTGCAGACCACGCCGAGTTCGTTCAACGCCCAGGCCGAGTGCGGCCCATCGGGTTGGTACGGCGAAGAGACCCTCGACGTCGAGGCCGTGCACGCCATGGCTCCGGGTGCGCGGATCCACTACTACGCGTCGGCCAGCTGCAACGACAGCGACTTCCTCGACACGCTGAACCAGGTCGTCACCGACGGCGACGCCCAGCTGGTGTCGAACTCGTGGGGCGACACCGAGGCGGCCACCAGCCCCAACACGGTCTTGGCCTACGAGTCGGTGTTCGTGCAGGGCGCACTCGAGGGCATCAGCTTCATGTTCTCGTCCGGCGATGACGGCGACGAGCTCGCCAACTCGGGCACGAAGCAAGCGGACTACCCGACTTCGGACCCGTACGTGACCAGCGTCGGCGGTACGTCCACCGGCATCGGCGCCAACGGCAAGCTCAGCTTCGAGACCGGTTGGGGCACCGACAAGTACACGCTGTCGCCGAACGGGAAGAAGTGGGTCCAGGCGGTGCCGTTCCTGTACGGCGCCGGAGGCGGCACCTCGACCCGGTTCGCCCGGCCGGCCTACCAGGACGGCACGACGAGCAATTCCCACCGCCAGGTGCCCGACGTCGGCCTGGACGCCGACCCGAACACCGGCATGCTCATCGGCGAGACGCAGAAGTTCTCCAACGGCACCTACTACGACGAGTACCGCATCGGCGGGACGAGCCTGGCCTCGCCGCTGTTCGCGGGCATGACGGCGCTGACGGTGCAGCACGCCGGCCACGGGGTCGGTCTGCTGAACCCGAAGATCTACGCGCGTCAGGCGACCGCCTTCACCGACGTCCTGGGCAACCCGCCCACCGCCGGTGACGTCCGGGTCGACTTCGCCAACGGCGAGGACGCCTCGGGTGGTCTTTTGTACTCGGTGCGCACCTTCGATCAGGACAGCAGCCTGGCCACCACGCCCGGCTACGACCTGACCACCGGTGTGGGTAGCCCGAACCCGAAGTGGTTGAAGGCCTTCGGATAAGCCCAACGTGATTGTTGGCCCCCGTGCGGCGCTCGCCTCGGCGTGTTGCGCCGCACGGGGGCCAACTGCGTCATCGGTACCGTTCTCCGGGTGGACCTCCTCGCGGTGTGGCTCGGCAAGCTCACCCTGCTGGCCCTGCGGCTAATCGGCCGGCGCGGCAACGCCCTGCCCGGGCTGGTGGTCGAGAAGGTCTTTCCCCGCTACCTGGCCCGGGCCATGGCCCGGCTGCCCGAGGGCGTCGTCGTGGTCACCGGCACGAACGGCAAGACGACCACGACGAAGATGGTGGCGACCGTCCTCGGTGAGCGGCTGCGCGTCCTCACCAACGACACCGGCTCGAACTTCGTCCGCGGTGCCATCACCGCCACCATCGAGCACGCCACCTGGTCCGGCCGGCTGCCCTACGACGTCGCCGTCTTCGAGCTGGACGAGGCCTGGGCGGTGCGCTTCGTGGGCCGGGTGGCGCCGCGCCGGTCGCTGCTGCTGAACGTGATGCGCGATCAGCTCGACCGCTTCGGTGAGATCGACACCACCGCGCGGCTACTGGGCCAGGTCGCGGCCGCCACCACCGGGCATGTGGTCCTCAACCGCGACGACGAACGGCTCGCGGCGCTCGCACCGGGCACGCCGGCTGCGGTCTCGTACTACGGGGTCGCCCCGCGGCTGCGCGAGTTCTTTCCCAACGACGAGGAGCTGTATGGCGGTCCCGTGCACGTCTCCGCGATCCCGGCCGCCGTCGAACTGCAGACGTTGCCCGGCCCGGCCCGGCCGGCGGCGACCGTACGCATCGACGGGGTCGACCACGACGTCGTGCTGCGGGCCGAGGGACCGCACAACGCCCAGAACGCCTGCGGGGCGGCCGCGGTCGCGCTGACCTTCGGCTTCGACCCCGGCACGATCGCGGCCGGCCTGGCCAAGGTGTCACCCGCGTTCGGCCGCGGGCAGACCTTCACCGTCGACGGCCGTCTGGTCACCCTGCAGCTGGTGAAGAACCCGGCCGGCTTCCGGCAGACGCTGCGCACCCTCGACTCCGGCACCCCGGCGGCCGTCGTGGTCGCAATCAACGACGACTACGCCGACGGCCGGGACGTGTCCTGGCTGTGGGACGTCGACTTCGCCGCCCTCGCCCCGCTGCCGTCGCGGCGCTCGACCGCCGGCACCCGGGCCGCGGACATGGCCGTCCGGCTGCGCTACGACGAGGTCGCGGTCGACGACATCGAGCCCGATCTCGAGAAGGCCGTGCGGTCGGCGGTGAGCGCGGTGCCGGCCGGCGAGCGGGTGGTGGTCTTCAGCACCTACACCGCGATGTGGGAGCTGCACGCTGTCCTGCTGCGCATCGGCGTCGCGGCATGAGCAACTCGTTGACGCTGGTGCACCTGTACCCGCGGGAGATGAACATCTACGGCGACACCGGCAACGTCATGGTGCTGCGCAAGCGGCTGCAGTGGCGCGGCCGGCCGGTGACCGTCGTCCCGGTGAGCCTCGGCGACCCGTTGCCGACCGACGCCGACATCCTGCTCGGCGGCGGCGGCCAGGACGCCGCTCAGGGCGCGATCGGGCAGGACTTCGCGGCGCGCGGGGCCGAACTGCGCGCGATGGCCGACGACGGCGTCGTCATGCTCACGATCTGCGGGTCGTATCAGATGCTGGGCCACGAGTTCGTGACCCAGGAGGGCCGCCGCATCACCGGGGTCGGGGTGCTCGACGTCGTGACGCACGGGCAGGCCGAGCGGTTGATCGGCAACAACTTCGTCGACACGCCGGACGCCGGCCGGCTGGTCGGCTACGAGAACCACAGCGGGCTCACCACGCTCGGCCCGGGGGCGCGTCCGCTCGGGACGACGCAGGCCGGTCGCGGCAACAACGGCCGCGATGGCACCGAGGGCGCGGTGCGCGACAACGTGTTCGGCACCTACCTGCACGGCCCGGTGCTGGCCAAGAGCCCGCGCTTCGCCGACGACCTGCTGCAGCGCGCCTACCGCCGCCGCGGGTGGCCGGCCGATCTCGAGCCGATCGATGACACGCTGCCCGAGTTGGCCGCCCGCGTCGCCGTCGGGCGCCCCCGGTGAGGCCCGGCTACGCTCCCGGCGTGAAGATCGCCTTGCTCGCAGCCGCCGTGGTGCTGGCCCTCAGCGGCTGCAGCCCCAGCGGCTCGGACGGGTCTCCGGCCACCACGCCCGGCGCTACGCAGACCGTCACTGGCACCCGCACCCCGTCGACCGCCGCGACCTACACGCCGCCCCCGGCCGCCACCGTGCGGCCGCTCGTACCCGGCCACGCCACGCACAAGGGCGAGAAGGACGGCAGTTGCCCGTACATCAAGGCCGGGCTGAACGTCGACTCCGGCGGCGGCGTGAACGTCGCCGACCTCGAGGGCGACCGCGTCTACCGCATTACGCGGCTGACGACGTTCAAGCCGGTGGGCTGCCGCTTCTACTTCTACGCACCCCCGTACGAGGCGGTCGCCGACATCCGGCCCCGCACCTTCGCGACGCCGACGGCGGCGTTCAACGCGATGGTGCGTACGGCCGAGGCCGGCACCGACCCGATCCCCGAGCGCGAGTTCGTGAAGGGCCTCACCGGGATCTGCTTCCAGACGAAGTACTTCGGGCCGGACGGCGCGAAGGACTGGGCCTTCGTCTTCAGCAAGGGCAAGGTGATGGTCACCGTGTACACCCAGCGCAAGGACACCTCGCGCAACGCGCTGTACATCGGCAAGGCCATCGCCGGCAAATTCTGACGCCCAGGGGCGCGTGCAAGGATGAATGGTCCCGTACGCCAACCGCCTGGAGTCCTCGCATGTCCGCAACGCAGATCGCCACCCTGCACACCTCCGCGGGTGACATCCGCATCGAGCTGTTCGGCAACCACGCGCCCAAGACCGTCAAGAACTTCGTCGACCTCGCGACCGGCGGCGCGGAGTGGACGCACCCGGCTACGAAGACCAAGACCAACGACCCGCTCTATGACGGGACGAAGTTCCACCGCGTCATCGCCGGGTTCATGATCCAGGGCGGCGACCCGCTCGGAGAGGGCTACGGCGGCCCGGGCTACAAGTTCGCCGACGAGTTCCATCCTGACCTGGCCTTCGACCGGCCCTACCTGCTGGCCATGGCCAATTCCGGTCCGAACACGAACGGCTCGCAGTTCTTCATCACCGTAGGTCGCACGCCGCACCTGAACCGCAAGCACACGATCTTCGGCGAGGTCGCCGACGCCGACAGCCGGGGCGTGGTCGACGCCATCGCCACGACCAAGGTCGGCCGCGGCGACAAGCCCGTGCAGGACATCACGATCAACTCGGTCACGGTGGAGCCTGCCTGACCACGATGTCGTCAGCCCCGGGCGAGCCGATCTCGCACTGTTACCGCCACCCGCACCGGGAGGCGCTGATCCGGTGCACCCGTTGCGACCGGCCGATCTGCCCGGACTGCATGCGCCCGGCATCGGTGGGCTTCCACTGCCCGGACGACGTCGAGCGGGCCGCCCGCACCGTGCGGACGCCGCGGACGAGTGTGGGCGCGCGACTGCTGCAGGCGCCGCCCTACGTCACGATCACCCTCGTCGCGCTGAACGTCGCGGCCTACCTGGTGAGCGGGCTGCAGTCGCACGCAACGCTGCGCGACCCGACCGGTTCGCGACTGTTCCTCGACTGGCAGCTGTTCCCGCAGGCGGTGCACGACCAGCACGACTACTACCAGCTGATCACGTCGGCGTTCCTGCACCTGAGCCTGCTGCACATCGCGGCGAACATGCTGGCGCTGATCTTCGTCGGGCCCGCGCTGGAACAGCTGCTGGGGCGGTGGCGCTTCGCCGCCCTGTACGTGCTGAGCGCGCTCGGTGGCAGTGCGGCCATCTACGCCTTCGACTTCCCGCGCGGGTTCACGGCCGGTGCGTCGGGGGCCATCTTCGGCCTGTTCGGGGCGTGCGTGGTGCTGGTGCGCCGGCTCGGGCTGGATCCGCAGTGGCTGATCGGCACCATTGTCATCAACTTCATCCTGACGTTCTCGGTGCCCAACATCTCGAAGTACGGCCATATCGGTGGCTTCGTGACCGGGGCGCTGGCCGGGCTGGCCGTCGGCGGGCTGCCCTCCATGCGGGCCCGCATCGCGACCAATGTGCAGGTGGCCGGGCTCGGCGCCGTGCTGCTGCTCGTCCTCGTCGTGGTCGGGGTGCGCACCGCCACCTGGTGATCAGGTGGGGCGGAAGGCCTCGACCAGATCGGCCACGTAGAGGGGCTCGGCGCCGCCTAGGGCGCGCCGGCTGAGCACCACCAGCACCGGGCCGGCGTCGATCTCGAGGGTGGTGTTGCGCAGCCCGTGCCGCATCCGGGTCTCGGCCCGGACCTCGACGACGTCGGCCCAGTCGAGGCGCTGGCGCGACAGCGGCGAGTTGACGACGATCCCGGCGCTGGACGCCACGAGCCGCGGGCTGAACCACAGATCGCCGATGACGTAGGCCGCCAGGAGGGCCGCGGCCGTACCGGCGATCAGCCGCCCGGCCGGATCCGCGGTGATCAGCAGTGCCAGCACGGCGCCGATCGCGCTACCGGCGGCGATGGCGGTGTAGCGGCGGTCGGGCACGAAGCTCGCGTGGGCCGGCTGGCCCCCGGCCGGGGCCGGTTGGGCGGCGATCGGCGCGGCCGCGGCGGCCGGAGACGGCCGCGGCGAGGGGCGGGGTCGCCGGGCCGGGCCCGGCGAGGGTCGCTTGTCCACAGGGTTGTCCCCAGCTGGGGAGAACTACAGCCGTGTAATCACAGGCGTGGAAAACGCTGTGGACGGAGCAGTCATCGCCACCGCACGGCCATGACGAGGCCGAGCAGCATCACCCCGAAGCCGACGGCGAAGTTCCAGGCGCCGATGCTGGCCATGATCGGGATGTGCGGCGAGGTGCCGCTCGAGGTCAAGTAGTACAGAACCATGTAGGCCAGACCGAGCAGCAGCACCGCCGCCATCACGATCGGGTACCACGTGGGGCTCGGCGCGAGGGCGCGAGCGGAGGAGGAGACCTGCGACGCCCGCAGCGGGGCATCGGGCTTCTTGCGGACCTTCGACTTGGGCACGTGATTCTCCGGGTGTTCCAGCGCGGCGGACGTCAACGGTTAGCGTAGACGGCGAAACGGGGCGGAGCGTCCGGCGAGGGGTGGTGCGGTGTCCGACGACAGCGCCACCGGGCGTCGCTGGCGAGCCCTGGTGCCGGTCGTGTGCCTGGTGGCCGGCCTGGGTTTCGCCGCCAGCGCCCGAAATTCGGGCAACTCCGAGCTTCGCGCGCCGGTGAACTCCAGCCTGGCCGATACGGTGCGCACGGCCGAGCAGCGTGTCCGTGCCGCCGACCTGCAGGTGCAGCAACTGCAGGCCGAGGTGAACCGGACGGCCAAGCAGGCCGGGAACAACGACTCGGCCGTGGCCGCGGCGCAGCGGCAGGTCACCCCCAAGCTGGCGCCGGCCGGCCTCACCGCGGTCCGCGGCCCCGGCCTCGAGGTGATCCTCGATGACGCGCCGGGCGAGCCGGCCGGCATCCAGGTCGACCCGAACCAGCTCGTGGTGCATCAGTCCGACATCCAGGCCGTGGTGAATGCGCTGTGGGCCGGCGGTGCGGAAGCCATGACGATCGCCGGGCAGCGGGTCATCGCCACCTCGGCGGTGCGATGCGTGGGCAACACCCTGTTGCTGAACGGCGAGGTGTATTCCCCGCCATTTCGGGTTGCAGCCATAGGTCCGTCAGCGACAATGCTCGGACAACTGGCGTCGTCGCCCGGGGTGAAGCTGTTCCGGGAGGCGGCGGGATACTACGGCTTGGGCTACACCGTCGATGAACAGCACGATCTGGTTCTGCCGGCTTACACCGGGTCGATCGCCCTGACCTACGCGCATGCCGGCAAGTGAGGACAGTGAATGGTTGACACCGCGGTGACCGGTCCGCCCAGCGCGCCCCCGCCACCCCCGCGGACCGCGATGAGCACCGGCGACAAGGTCCGCTTCGTCCTGCGCGGCATCGGCCAGACCTTGATCACGCTGGGCCTCGTCGTGCTGCTGTTCGTCGTCTACGAGGTGTGGATCACCAACATCTTCGCCCACCGCGAGCAGACGCGGGTAGCGAACGCGTTGAAGAAGGAATGGGAGAACGGGCAGGATCCGCTGCTGCCGCTGCCGGGCGAGAAGGATCCGACCATCCCGCTCGGGAGCGGGATCGGTGTCCTGTACATCCCGCGGTTGGGCCAGGACTTCCACTTCACCATCGTGCAGGGCAGCGTCGTGCCCACCGACGGCCAGCTCGAAAAGGGGCCGGCGCACTACCGCAACACCGCGCTGCCCGGCCAGGTCGGCAACTTCGCCGTCGCCGGGCACCGGGTCGGAAAGGGCGAACCATTCCTGAACATCGACAAGCTGCGCTCGGGCGACGCGGTGATCGTCGAGACCAAGTCCTGGTGGTACGTGTACCGGGTGCTGGGCCGGCCGGCCGGCCAGGATCCGAGCAAGGTCAAACAAGACGCGGGCGTCGACGCCAACGGCAATCCGATCACGTTGCCCGGCCGCGAGATCGTCGATCCGAGTGACGGGAACGTGTTGCTGCCGCTGCCCGACCATCAGGGCACCACACCCACCAAGGCCCTGATGACGATGACGACCTGCCACCCGAAGTTCACCGCGTCCCATCGGATGATCGTCTACTCGGTGCTGGTGTCCAAGGTGCCGAATGCCGACCTGGCGATGCCGGCCAACGTCAAGGCGCTCTACGGCGAGGTGAAGGCCTGATGTACGTATGGATCTGGCGGCACCTGCCCGGCCCGCTCGCGCTGAAGCTGAGCCAGGCCTTCCTGCTGGTGGCGGCGGTCGTGCTGTTGCTGCTGTTCGTCGTGTTCCCGTGGATCGAGCCGCACCTGCCGATCAGCCAGGTGACGGTGCCGGGGCAATGACCCGCGTCCTGGTCGTCGACAACTACGACAGCTTCGTCTACAACCTCGTCCAGTACCTCGGTCAGCTCGGCGCCGACGTGCTCGTTCGGCGCAACGACGCCGTGCGGCCGGCCGAACTCGACACCCTGGGTGTCGACGGCGTGCTGATCTCGCCCGGGCCCGGTACGCCGCACGACGCCGGGACGTCGATGGCCTTCGTCACCGCCTGCGCCGAGCGGCGGCTGCCGCTGTTCGGGGTCTGTCTCGGGCATCAGGCGATCGGTGCGGTGTTCGGGGCGTCGGTGCTGCGGGCCCCGGAACTGCTGCACGGCAAGACCAGCGAAGTCATCCACGACGGCTCGGGCGTGCTGGCCGGTTTGCCGTCGCCGTTCGCGGCCACGCGGTACCACTCGCTCGCGGTGGCCGGCGACGAGCTGCCGGCCGAGATCATCGTCACCGGCCGCACCGCGTCCGGCGTGGTCATGGCCCTGCGCCACGAATCGCTGCCCATCGAGGGCGTGCAGTTCCATCCTGAGTCGGTGCTGACCCAGGGCGGGCACCGGATGGTCGCCAACTGGCTGCAGACATGCGGCGGCACGGTCGATGACGCGCAGGTCGCCGAATTGGGTGCGGACGTCGAGACCATGCGGGCGGCGGCCTTCGCCGGCGTCTGAGTCAGCCGGCGGCGGCCTTCGCCGCGGCCTTCGCGGCCTGCTTGAACTGGCGCACCTTGACCAGGGACTCCGGCCCGACCACGTCGGCCACGGACCGGTAACCCTTCCGGGCGTAGTCGCCCGCGGCCGTCTTCCAGCCGGGCGGCTGCACGCGCAGTTGCTTTGCGAGCAGCGCGATCAGGATGCGGGCCGTCTGGTCCCCGACGCCCGGCACCTCGGTGAACCGCTTGTGCAGCTCCGGGCCGGTCGTCGCCTCGGTCCACATGCGGGTCACGTCGCCGCCGTACTTGGCCACCACGAGGCGAGCCAGTTCCTGCACCTGCGCGGCCTTGGCACCGGGGAACCGGTGGATCGCCGGTGGCGTGCTGCACAGTGCCTTGAACTCGTCGGGGTCGGCGTCGGCGATGGCGGCCGGATCGAGCGAGCCGAAGCGGCTCAGGATCTTCCACCCGCCACGGAACGCGTGCTCGATCGGATACTGCTGATCGAGTTGCACGCCGATGACGAGCGCGAGCGGATGGTCGTCGAGGACGGCGTCGGCCGCCGGGTCGTTCGTGATCTGGAAGCCCATGGCTTAATCTTCCTCCACGTGATCGCGGACCGTCCGCCCGACATCGGGGAGCATGGTGCGGTGCGTGTGGTGGCGGCGGCGGTGGTGCGGGACGGACGGGTGCTGGCGGCCCGCCGGTCGCGGCCGGCCGAGTTGGCCGGAGGCTGGGAGTTCCCGGGCGGCAAGGTCGAGCCGGGCGAAGCGGATCGCGCCGCGTTGGCGCGTGAGTGGGACGAGGAGCTCGGCGTGGGAATCACCGTCGATGCGCACATCGGCACCGCATCGGACCGGCAGATCGACCTCGTCCTGTACGCGGCGGCGCTGGATCGGGGTGAACCGGTGGCCGGCGCCGATCACGACGAGCTGCGTTGGCTCCGGGCGGACGAACTGGACGGTGCCGCGTGGTTGCCCATCGACCGGGAGCTGATACCCGCGGTCGTTGCCCGGCTACGCGAGGGGGACGGGTAGCGCGGACTCGGCGGCGCGGAGGGCGGCGCCGCTGCGGACGAAATCGACGGCCGCCTCGATCTCGGGGGCCAGGAAACGGTCGGGGCCCGGGCCGTCCACCCGCTCGCGGAGCGCGCGGACGACGGCGCCGGTCGCCGGCCCCGGTTCGAGCGGGGCCCGCAGATCGAGCGCCCGCGCCGCGGTGAGCAGCTCGATCGCCAGCACCCGGGTGAGCGCGTCGATCGAACGGCGCAGCTTGCGCGCGGCCGACCAGCCCATCGAGACGTGGTCCTCCTGCATCGCGCTCGACGGGATGGAATCGACGCTGGCCGGCACGGCCAACCGCTTCAGCTCGGACACCAGGGCCGCCTGGGTGTACTGCGCGATCATGTGACCGGAGTCGACGCCGGGATCGTCGGCCAAGAAGGCCGGCAGGCCGCGCGAGCGGGACACGTCGAGCATCCGGTCGGTCCGTCGCTCACTCATGCTCGCTACGTCGGCGGCCGGGATGGCGAGGAAGTCGAGGACGTAGGCAACGGGCGCGCCGTGGAAGTTGCCGTTGGATTCGACCCGCCCGTCGACCGTCACCACCGGGTTGTCCACGGCCGAGGCGAGCTCGTGGCCGGCGACGAGCCGGGCATGGGCCACCGTGTCGCGGGCGGCGCCAGCCACCTGCGGGGCGCACCGCATCGAATAGGCGTCCTGGACGTAAACGCAGTCCGGGCCGTCGTGCGAGGCGACGATGGGCGAGTCGGCCAGCAGGGCACGCAGGTTGGCGGCGGCAATGGCCTGCCCGGTCTGCGGGCGCAGCGCCTGGAGGTCGGCGGCGAACACGCGGGCGGTGCCGAGCATCGCCTCGACGCTCATCGCGGCGGTGAGATCGGCCGTGCGCAGCAGCGAGTCCAGGTCGGTGCAGGCGAGCAGCAACTGGCCGAGCATGCCGTCGGTGCCATTGATGAGGGCCAGGCCCTCTTTCTCGCGCAGATTGATCGGTTCGATCCCGTGCGCCGCGAGGGCCTCAGCGGCCGGGACGCGGTCGCCGGTCGCGATGCGCACCGTGCCCTCCCCGATGAGGGCGAGGGCGACATGGGCGAGCGGGGCGAGATCGCCTGAGCAGCCGAGTGATCCGTACTCGTGCACGACCGGGGTGATGCCGGTGTCGAGCAGAGCCGCGAGGGCCAGGGCGGTCTCGAGCCGGATACCGGTGCGTCCGGTCGCCAGGGTCGAGAGGCGCAGCAGCATCATCGCCCGGACGACCTCGCGTTCGACCTCGGGGCCGCTGCCGGCGGCGTGCGAACGGATCAGCGAACGCTGCAGCTGCGCGCGCTGCTCGAGCGGGATGTGCTTGGTGGCCAGTGCGCCGAACCCGGTCGAGATGCCGTAGTGCGGTTCGACGTCGTGGGCGAGATCCTCCACGACGGCCCGGGTCGCGCTGATCGCGGTCTGGGCGCCGAGGTCCAGCTCGACGCCGACCCCGTGTCGGGCCACCGCAACGACGTCGGCCTCGGTGAGCGGGCCGGTACCGACCGCTATGCGTGTCATGACGCCACTGTGCCCGCGGCGTGCGGCGCGGGCCAGCACCGTCCGGGCGGGTCTTGGATCCCAGACACCCCGAACGCCCCGACTTTGACTTCCCCATGCACGCTCCACGGGTGCTGCAGCGTGCACCGGGAAGTCAAAGTCGCGAAACGCGCGGGCGCCGCTACGGTCGAGGCCATGCGCGCAGTCGTCATCACCGAGCCCGGCGGCCCCGAGGTGCTCGAGGTCCAGGACGTCCCGGATCCCACGCCGAAGTCGGATGAGGTGGTCATCGACGTGGCCGCCACCGCGATCAACCGGGCCGACCTCTTGCAGCGGCAGGGCAACTACCCGCCGCCGCCCGGTGCGTCGCCCTACCTCGGCATGGAGTGCTCGGGCACGATCGCCGCCCTGGGCGACGGCGTCGCCGGCTGGGAGGTCGGCGATGAGGTCTGCGCGCTGCTCGCCGGCGGCGGCTACGCCGAGAAGGTCGCGGCGCCGGTGGGACAGCTGCTGCACGTGCCGGCCGGCGTCGGCCTGCTCGACGCCGCCGCCCTGCCCGAGGCCACGTGCACCGTCTGGTCGATGGTCTTCGGCCCGGTGGCCGGACGCCTGCAGCCGGGCGAGCGGCTGCTCGTGCACGGCGGGTCGAGCGGGATCGGCACGATGGCGATCCAGATCGCCCACGGCCGCGGCGCCATCGTGTTCACCACTGCGGGCACGCAGCGCAAGGTCGACTTCTGCCGGTCACTGGGTGCGGACGTGGCGATCAACTATCACGACGAGGTGTTCGAGGAGCGCGTTGCGAAGGAGACCGAGGGGCGCGGGGTCGACGTCGTGCTCGACAACATGGGTGCGGTCTATCTCCCCCGCAACGTGGCGTCGCTCGCGATCGGCGGGCGCCTGATCGTGCTCGGCCTGCAGGGCGGCACGAAGGGCGAACTCGACCTCGGGGCCGTGCTCGTGAAGCGGGCGACCGTGCACGCGGCCGGACTGCGGGGTCGGCCGGCGGCCCAGAAGGCCGCGGTGGTGTCCGAGACCGAGGCCAACGTGTGGCCGATGATCGAGGCCGGGTCGGTGCGTCCGATCATCGATCGCGTCCTCACCCTCGACGATGCCGCCGAAGCGCACCGCCTCGTCGAGTCGAGCGAACACATCGGCAAGGTGCTGCTGCGCGTGCGCTGACGACATTGGGCAGACTGGACCCGTGACAGAGCACAACGACGAGTCCACCGAGGTGGTCGAGGCCGACTCGATCGCCGCCCAGGTCGAGCAACCGGCCAAGGTCATGCGCATCGGCACCATGATCAAGCAGTTGCTCGAGGAGGTTCGGCAGGCGCCGCTCGACGAGGCCGGCCGGGCCCGGCTGCGCGAGATCCACGAGTCGTCCATTCGCGAACTCGAGGAGGGGCTCGCGCCCGAGCTCCGCGAGGAGTTGGAGCGGCTCACCATCCCGTTCGGCGGCGACGTCCCGTCCGAGGCCGAACTGCGGGTGGCGCAGGCTCAGCTCGTCGGCTGGCTCGAGGGGTTGTTCCATGGCATCCAGACGGCGCTGTTCGCCCAGCAGATGGCGGCCCGGGCCCAGCTCGACGAGATCCGCCGGCGCGCGCTGCCGGCCGGATCGGCCGGCGACGGCCAGCACGTGATCGTCGGACCGGGCGGGCAGATGATCATGCCGCCCGGCGTACGGCTCACCCCGTCGTCCGACGACGACGAGCAGGGCGGCCGGGGTACCGGGCAATACCTCTAGGGGCAGAACTGCCCCGCCCGCTGAGCGACAGCGCTGGATCGCCGTACGATTTCTGCGAGTGGAAGGAGGCGCGCATGGACGACTTCATCATCAAGACGAACGACATGATCAAGTTCACGGTGCCCCGCCCACGCTCATCCCAATGATCGCGGCGCCGGTGCCGATGATCGGTACCGGGACGGTCGAGTTCATCCCCACGCACGTCAACGTCAAAGCCGGGTGAACTTCGCCCGCGACGTCGTCGCCCGGCGATCGCGCGACGAGCTGGCCGTCGTCACCCTGGCCAGCGACGGGAGTCGGGCCGAATGGACGTTCGGGGCGGTCCTCGACGCGGCCGCGGGGCTGGCCGCGGCGTTCCTCGACCACGGGGTGCAGCGCGGCTCGGTGGTGTTGACCCTCGTCGGCAACCGGATCGAATACGTCCTGGCCGTCATCGCCGGGCTGCACATCGGCGCGCCGATCCTGCCCTGCAGCGAGCAATTGCGGCCCAAGGATCTCGAGTTGCGGTTGCGCCGGGCCCGGCCGTCACTGGTGCTCTGCGACGTCCGCAACCGGCCGGCGCTGGATGCCGCCGCGCCGGCGGGCCCGGTGCTCACGGTTCCGGACGCAGCGCTGCTGGCCACGTCCGCGCCGCCGCCGTTCGCCGAACTCGGCGAGCTCGATCCGGCGTTCGTGCTCTTCACCTCCGGTACCAGCGGTGAGCCGAAGCTGGTGACCCATGGCCAGCGCTATGTGCACGGGCAGCAGCTGCAGGCGCGGGAGTGGATGGCGGCCCGGCCGGGTGAGCTGGTGTGGTCGACCGCCGGTCCCGGCTGGTCGAAATCGGCCCGCAACGGGTTCATCGCCCCTTGGCTCGGTGGGGCCGCGGCGCTGCTGCAGGACGAGCGGTTCGATCCGGCCCGCCGGTTGGCGACGATCCGCGGCGAGCAGGTCAACGTTGTGTGCATGGCGCCGACCGAGTACCGGCTGATCGCCGCAGCCGGACCGATCGGCGCGCTGCCGTCACTGCGTCGCGCGATCACTGCCGGTGAGGCGCTGGGCGTGCCGGCCTTCGCGACCTGGCGCGAGCAGACCGGGCTCGCGATCGCCGACGGCTACGGGCAAACCGAGACCGGGCAGGTCACCGGCGTGCGGCCGGGTGAGATCGCACCGCCGGGCTCGATGGGACGCCCGCTGCCGGGCATCGCCGCCTCCGTCGTGGACGGCGAGCTGGTGGTCGACCCGGCCACCGTCCCGACCTTCTTCCTGGGTTATGACGGCACGTCCGTACCTCCAGGTGCATGGCGGACGGGTGACCAGGTGCGGCAGGACGACGACGGCTGGCTGTTCTTCGAGTCACGCGCCGACGACGTGATCATCAGCGCCGGCTACCGCATCGGCCCGGCCGAGGTCGAGTCGGTCCTGCTCGGCCATCCCGCGGTGCGCGAGTGCGCCGTGCTCGGCCTAACCGATCCGGCGCGTGGGCAGGTGGTCGCCGCCGCGGTCGTGCTGGGCGACGGCTACCGAGCGTCGGCCGACCTCATCGTCGAGCTGCAGGCGCACGTCCGGGCCGAGACGGCCCCGTACAAGTACCCGCGCCGGATCTGGTTCGCCGACGAGTTGCCGAAGACGACGAGCGGCAAGATCCACCGCGCGGCGCTCACGCCCCCGGACGAGCCCTCGACCTAGCCCAGCAGGTCTTCGATGAGCTGGGCGACGGCGTCGTCGTCGTTGCGGCCGACGATCTCGTCGGCGATCTCGCGGACGGCCGGGTGGGCGTTGGCCACGGCGTATGAGCGCCCGGCCCACTGCAGCATCGGCAAGTCGTTGGGCATGTCGCCGATGGCGAGCACCTGATGCGGGGCGATGCCGTGCCGCTCGGCCAGCTCGGCGAGGCCGGTCGCCTTGGTGATGCCCGGGGCGGAGATCTCGAGCAGGCCGAACGAAGACGAGTGCGTGATCGTGGCCCGGTCGCCGACGACGGCCACGGCGGCGGCGAGGAAGGCATCGGCCTGCGCGTCGTGGTCCTTGGCCAGCAGCTTCACCGCCGGTTCGTCGGCGATCTCGGCCAGCGCGCCGACGCGCGGTTCCGCGCTCGGGACGCCGCGGCGGTCGTAAGGCGGGTTGATCTCCCAGTCGTGGACGTAGCCCGGCTCGGCTGCGAACCCGTTGCCGTATTCGATGGCGAACTGCACCTTCGGGAACTCGTGCCGGATCGCGGCGCCGAGCTCGAGCATGAGGGCGGCGTCGAGGGTGTGGGCCATCACCACCTCTTCGGTGGTCATGTCGTACAGGACGGCACCGTTGGCGCCGACCGCGAGGCCGACGTACCCGGTCTCTTCGATCAGGACGTCGAGCCAGCGCGGCGGCCGGCCGGTCACGAAGACGACGGGCAGGCCGGCCGCGGCGGCCGCGGCGAGGGCCGCCCGGCTGCGGGCCGACACTCGCCCATCGCTGCGCAGCAGGGTGCCGTCGAGGTCGGTGGCCACCATCCTGATCGTCGCGCCGGAACGCACGCTCATGCCGGCGTCAGCACCTCGCGGCCACCGAGGTAGGGGCGCAGCGCGACCGGCACGTACACCGACCCGTCCGGCTGCTGGTGGTGATCGAGCAGGCAGGCGATGGTACGGGCGATGGCGCACAGCGTGCCGTTGAGCGTGGCCACCGGTTCGGTGCCGGCGCTGCCGCGGGTGCGGATGTTGAGCCGCCGGGATTGGAAGGTCGTGCAGTTCGAGGTCGAGGTGAGCTCGCGGTAGGCACCCTGCGACGGGAACCAGGCTTCGATGTCGAACTTGCGGGCCGCGCTGCTGCCGAGATCGCCGGCGGCCACGTCGATCACGCGGTAGGCGAGCTCGAGCTGGTCGAGGAACTCGCGCTCCCAGGCGAGCAGGCGCTGATGCTCGTCGCGGGCCTCGTCGACAGCGACGTAGGAGAACATCTCGACCTTGTCGAACCAGTGGACCCGGATGATGCCCTTGGTGTCCTTGCCGTAACTGCCGGCCTCGCGCCGGAAGCAGCTGGAGAAGCCGGCGTAGCGCAGCGGCAACGTCTCGAGGATCTCGTCGGAGTGGTAGCCGGCGAGCGCCACCTCGGAGGTGCCGACCAGGTAGAGGTCGTCGTCGGCGAGCTTGTAGACCTCGGCCGCGTGCGCGCCCAGGAAGCCGGTGCCCTGCATGATCTCGGGCTTGACCAGCGCCGGGGCGATGATCGGGACGAAGCCGGCCGCCGTGGCCTGCGCCATCGCCAGGTTGGTGAGCGCGAACTCGAGCTGCGCCCCGACACCGGTGAGGAAGTAGAAGCGGGCGCCGCTCACCTTGGCGCCGCGCTCGGTGTCGATGGCCTTGAGGCCGGCCCCGATCTCGACGTGGTCGCGCGGATCGGCCACGTCCGGCGGGGTGCCGACCGTCTCGAGCGTCACGAAGTTCGCCTCGCCGCCGGCCGGGACTCCGTCCTCGACGATGTTGGGCAGGGCCAGCTGGGCCGAGCGCAGGGCCTCGTCGGCGGCGGCCTGATCGGCCTCGGCGGCCTTGACCTCGTCGGCGAGGTGCTTGGCGCGGGCGAGCACGGCCGGGCGCTCGTCCGGGCCGGCCTTGGCCACCTCGCGCCCAAGCGTCTTCTGCTCGGCCCGCAGGTTGTCGGCGCGCGACACCGCGGCCCGGCGGGCGTCGTCGGCGGCGAGCAGCGCGTCGACGAGGCCTTCATCGGCCCCTCGGGTGCGCTGGGAGGAACGGACGCGCTCGGGATCGTCGCGCAACACCTTGAGGTCGATCACCAGGTCAGGTTACTGACGCCGCTCGCGCGACTTCGGGTCCGGTGGCGGTTGTCCACAGGCCCCACGCCGTGTCGCGCGGCTCCCTAGGCTTTCGCGGCAGAACGGGTGAAAAGGGGCGAATGTGGACGGGTACTCGGTCGACCCGGGGCGGTTGCAGGACTGCGACGCCGGTCTCGCGGCGTCGGCGGTCTGGGCGCGGTCGGCCCTCGCGCGGCTTACCGCGGTGGCCGCGCCGGTGCTGGCGACGGCGTGGCAGGGCGGAGCGGCGGCCGCATTTCGCCTCGGCTGGGAAGAGTGGCTCGACGGCGCGCACGCCATGCTCGCCGCGCTCGAGGAACTCGCCGGCGCCGTGGGGGCGTCCGGGTCGGGCTACGCCGCCACCGATGACGCGGTGCGTGGTGCCGTCGCGGGGGTAGGCCGATGACCCGCGTCGTCGTCGATCTCGAGCAGCTCGCCGGGCTCCTCGAACGGATCGAGACCTTCCAGCACCACCTGACCCGGGTGGGGCAGGAGGTCGAGGCGCGCGGGCGGAGCCTGCACGAGAGCTGGACGGGCCGGGCTGCGACCGACCAGGCGCACGCCCAGTCCCAGTGGGCGGCCGGGGCGGCCGAGGTGCAGGCCGCGTTGGCGGTGTTGCGCACGATCGTCGGCACCGCCCACGCGAACTATCAGGCGGCCACGCTGGCGAACCGGCGGATGTGGGCGCCGTGACCGCGCTGATCGAGGTCGAGACCGAAGATTTCGCCCGGGCGGCGCGGTCGGTGTACTCCGACGTGGCCGATCCGCTGGTCAACGTCACGACCCGGCTGGTCGGGCGACTGCGCGACGGCGCGGCGATGGCCGGCAGCGACCCCGGCGGGCGGGACTGGGCCGCGGCCTACGACCGGTCGGCCGCGGCGACGCTCGGGGCCACGCAGGACGTCCTCAACGGGTGCTACCGGCTCTCGGCGATGTTCGCGCAGACGGCGCGCAACTACGAGGCGGCCGACGTCGCGTCGACCGCCGGCGTACGGCATGCGATCGCGGCGGTGACGGCGCGGTTGCCCGACGACACGGCGGTCGGGCTCGCCACCGAGGTGCCGTCCGCCGCGGGTGGTTCGAGCTCACCACCGGGTCCGTGGGGGCTGATCGCCGACCTGGTCGGCCGCGTGTGGCCGAACGGGCATCAGGACCGCCTCCGCGCCGCGGCCCGGGCCTGGCGCTCGTCGGCCGATGACCTGTGGCTACGCAGCGAATACGTCGCGGTGGCGGTCGTACCGGCGATGGGCGACAAGCTGCCGGAATTCGACGACATGTCCACCGTCTGCGACGCGATGTACCTGCGCCTGCGCGACGTCGCGAACGCGCACCACGCGCTGGCCGACGCGTGCGATCAGCTCGCCGACCACCTCGACGAGGTGCATTCCGCGGTCGAGGCCGAGCTCAACAGCCTGATCGAGTGGACGGCGGGCATCGAGCTGACCGGCGCGTTGCTGTCCGTCGTGACCCTGGGCATGGCCGAGGCGCCGACCCAGGCGGTCGAGGGGGCGCGGATCGCCCGGACGGCAGCGCGGGTCGGCGCGCTGATCGAGCGATTCGCGGCGCTCGCGAGCACCGCGGCGCGCACGGTGGCCGCTGTGGTCGATCGCGTCTCCGTCGTGTCGGCCCGGGTCCGCACGGTGCTCGACGTCCGGCTCAGCGCGGCCACGGTGACGCTGGCCGTGCGGGTCCGCGCGGTCCGGCTCTCCGGCGAGCTCGGCGCCATCGGCCGGATCTCGGGCGCCGGGAGCTTCCCAGATCTGATAGCACCGCGGCTTGCGCTCGAACGGAAGTTCAAGCATGCGAGAGACTTTGGGGTGACGGCACGCCGTGGCCGTGAGGGCTTCGAGGAGTTCGAAGGCGCGCTCCGATCCTTCCTGAACAAGCCGATGGTCACAAGAATTCATGGCGTGTATCGCGGGCAAGAGGTCATCCTTAGTTACGAGCGCGAGTCGATGCTCGTCGTCGTACAGACGCCGGCCGGCGAGTTCATATCTGGATGGCGAATGACCCCGGTCCAGTTTCAGTACGTCACTCAGAGAGGAGTTCTAGGTAGTGACTGATGATGTGCTGATTCGGGGCGTCGCGGACGCGATCGCACCGTACCGAGACGTGCTATTGGGCTTTGCCCGCGGAGAGATCTCGGCCGAAGAGTTTGAGGATGCGTACCTAGCCCGCTACCTCGACGATCCCCGGACCGAGATGGCATTCGAGGTGTTCACCATTGTTGATCGGTTCTTCGGAGATGTTGACGCTTTCGTTTCCGAGGACAAGCTTCGCGATCGCGCCCTCGGCGACATCGGGCCGGGCGAGTTGCGGGATCGGGCTCGAGCACTCCTGCGGGCTGCCGGCGTGCAGGACGGCGGATAGGCGAGGTCATCAATCTGAATCTGTCCTACGACGTAATACGGTTTCAGACGACACCCTGGTCAATCCAGCTGCAGCGCTCAGGATCTGTCGGGGACGGCGGCCGTGGCTGGGTCGTGATACAGGTGGCACGACACCGACACGTCGGAATCCGGCCACCGGCTGCAGCTGCGGCTCGACGCCCGGGCGCATCTGCATCAGCACCGAACGCCCCGACACCGACATCCCGGCCACGCCCTTCCACAGCGGATCGTCGGGCCGGGTCGCGCGCTCGTCTTCGAGCAGGTGCAGCACCTCGCCGGGTGATCCGCTCGCGGCGTGCACGGCGTCGGCGGTCGCGAACACCGCGCCGTCACCGACCAGCTTCGACTCGTCGCGGAACTGCTCGGGCGACACCGTGGTCCAGCGCTGCTCGAGCACCATCCGCACGTCGCGCGGCTCCCACCCGCAGGGTCCGAACGCGGCCGGGCAGCGCGGATGGAACGAGCAGCCGAGTGGCGGGTCGGCGGCGTCCGGGATCTCGCCGCGCGGCAGATCGCGGGCCACGGTCCGCGACGGATCGGGATCGGGGACGGCACCGAGCAGCGCCTTGGTGTACGGGTGCCGCGGGTTCTCGAAGATCTCCGCGACCGGCCCGATCTCGACGATCTTGCCGAGATACATGATCGCGACGCGGTCGCAGAAGAACCGCGCCGACGCGAGATCGTGGGTGATGTAGACGTAGGTCAGGCCGAGGTCGGTGCGCAGCTCGTCGAGCAGGCCGAGGATCTTGGCCCGCACCGACATGTCGAGCATCGAGATCGGCTCGTCGGCGACGATCAACTTGGGCTCGAGCACGATCGCGCGCGCGATCACTGCGCGCTGCTTCTGCCCGCCGGACAGCTCGGCCGGGTACTTGTCGATGAAGCGCTCGGCCGGCGCGAGGCCGACCCGCTCGAGCGCCGCCGCCACCGCGGTCCGCCGCTGGTCGGCGTCGGGATAGAGCTTGTGGATCCGCAGCGCGTCCCCGATCGAGCGCCCCACGGTCATGGACGGGTTGAGCGAGGCGTGCGGGTCCTGGAACACCATCTGCAACTCGCGCCGCAGCGGGCGCAGTTTCGATTCCGGCAGCCCGGTGAGCTCGCGGCCCTCGAACCGGATCGAGCCGCTCGTGGCCGACACCAGCCCGAGCAGTGCGCGGCCGAGGGTCGACTTGCCCGAGCCCGACTCGCCGACCACGCCGAGGACCTCGCCGGGGGCGATCGACACCGTGAGGCCGTCGACGGCCCGGACGATGCCGGACGACCGCCCGACGAGGCGGGCCATCGCGTTGGTGCGCAGCGCGTAGTGCACGTTCAGGTCGGTGATCTCGACGAGCGGACCGTCGGACGTCTGCGCGCCGCCGCGCTTGGACAGATCAGGCTTCGTCGGCAACGGCCACCTCCTGCTGGACCAGGGGCGTTGACGCCGGCTCGGACAGCGTCGGGTCGAGCAGCCAGCACTCGGCCTGCTGCGGCCCGAACTGCGGCGGCGCCTGGCGCGCACAGATCTGCATCGCCGACGGGCAGCGTGGGTGGAACCGGCAGCCCGGTGGCGGCGCCACGAGGTCGGGCGGCGCCCCCGGGATCGAATGCAGCTCCCGGGTGGTGAGCGAGATCGTCGAGCGCAGCAGCGCCTGCGTGTACGGATGGGCCGGCGCGGCGAACACGTCGCGCACCGGACCCTGCTCGACGATCCGTCCGGCGTACATCACTGCGACCCGGTCGCAGGACTCGGCGATGATGCCGAGGTTGTGCGTGATCAGCAGGATCGCCGGCGAGAAGCGCTCGCGGATGTCGGTGAGGATGCGCAGGATCTGCGCCTCGACGAGGACGTCGAGGGCCGTCGTCGGTTCGTCGGCGATGATGAACTTCGGCCGCAGGGCCAGCGCGAGCGCGATCATGATGCGCTGCCGCATGCCGCCGGAGAACTCGTGCGGGTAGTTGCGGAACCGGCTCGGCGGGATGCCGAGGGCCCGCAACGCCTCGAGGGCGCGTACCTCGCGCTCGGCCTTCGACAGCTTCTTCTCGTGCGTCTTGAGCGCCTCGTCGAAGTGCGCGCTGACCCGCATCAACGGGTCGAGCCGCGTCATCGGCTCCTGGAAGATGAGCCCCATGCCGGCCCCGCGCAACCGGTCCCGCTCGCGCCTGGGCATCTCGAGCAGCTCACGCCCGTCGAAGCGGATCGAACCGTCGACCGCGGCCCCGCGGGGGGTCAGTCCCATCAGGCCGCGGCCCAGCGTGGACTTGCCGCATCCCGACTCGCCGACGAGCCCGACGACCTCGCCGGGGCGCAGCGCGAAGGTCACCCCGTCGACCGCACGCACCGGCGCCGACGGACCGGCGTACCAGACCCGCAGGTCCTTCACCGCCAACACCGGCTCGGTCATGCCTGCGCCGCCTCTTCGTCGCGGGGCGGCAGCACGACCTGGTTGACCTTCGCCGTGCGCAGCAGCGGGTTGAGGACGTCGTTCAGGCTCTCGCCGACGAGCGTGACGCCCACGACGAGCAGCGCGATCGCGATACCCGGATAGGTGCTCGTCCACCAGATGTTGTTGGAGACGTCGCTCACCGCGATGCTGAGGTCGTGGCCCCACTCGGCCCCGGACGATGGCTCGATGCCGTAGCCGAGGAAGCCGAGGCCGGCCAGGGTCAGGATCGCGTCGCCGGCGTTCAGCGTCGCGATGACGGGGACGGTCTGGACGACGTTGCCGAAGATGTAGCGCCACATCACCACCCAGGCCGGCGCTCCGATCGCCCGCGCCGCCTCGACGTACGGCTCCTCGCGGGTGGCGACGGTCGCGTTGCGCACGACTCGGAAGTACTGCGGGACGTAGACGACGGTGATCGAGATCGCGGCCGCGGCGATGCTGCCGTACTTGCTGCTCGTGCCGCCCGCGATGGCGATGTTGATGATGATCGCCAGCAGCAAGGACGGGAAGGCGAACAACGCGTCAGTGACGAGGACGAGGATCCGGTCGAGCGGGCCGCCGAAGTAGCCGGAGATCAGCCCGAGCGGCACGCCGATGATCACCGACAGCAGCACGGCCAGGATGATGACCTCGAGCGCGGTCTGGGCGCCGAAGATCACCCGCGAGTAGACGTCCTCGCCCCCCTGCGTCGTCCCGAACCAATGCGCGGACGACGGCGGCTGCTGGCGGCCGAAGATCTTGGTGCCCACCCGGTCGTCGTTGAAGCCGTAGGGCGCGATCCACGACGCGAACACCGCGAGGACGGTGAAGAACAACACGATCAGCGCGCCGGCCACGAGCATCGCGCGCTGGAAACCGGCGGTGGCCCGGACGGCGTCCATCCCGGGGATGCGGCTGTGCCGGCGGCCGCTGGGCAGCGCGACGGCCGTCTCGGTGCCTTCGAGTTCGGGAACGCCGAGGGTCATGTCAGTACCTCACCCGTGGGTCGACGAGGGCCGCGATCACGTCGATCAGGAAGCTGATCAGGGCGACCACCACGGCGATCGCGGTGACGATCCCCTGCACGGCGATGTAGTCCTGGTTCTGCAGGTAGTGGGCCAACTCGTAGCCGATGCCCTGCCACTCGAAGGTCTCTTCGGTGAGCACGGCACCGCCGAGCAGTGCCGCCACCTGCAGGCCCATCACGGTGACGACCGGGATGAGTGCGTTGCGGAACGCGTGCTTGCGCACCACCCGGCCCTCGCGGATGCCGCGCGCCCGCGCCGCCTCGACGTAGTCGGCGCGCAAGGTCTGCAGCAGGTTCACCCGCACCAGTCGCACGAAGACCCCGGTGATCAGCAGCCCGAGGGTCACCGCCGGCAGCACGGTGTGCCGGATGACGTCCCAGACGTAGCTGGTGTCGCCGTACAGGATCGCGTTGATGATGTAGATGTGCGTGTTGGGCGTGACGTTGTTGATCGCGATCTCGACGTTGGGGCTGGCCCGGCCGTCGACGAAGAACCACTGCAAGCGCACCGCGAACAGCAGCTTCAGCAGCAGGCCGAGGAAGAACACCGGAATCGCGTAGGCCAGGACCGCGAACAGGCGTAACCCGATGTCGGGCAGCCGATCGCGGTAGCGCGCCGCCACCCGTCCGAGCGGGACGCCGACGAGCAGCGCGAACACCAGCGCCCAGAACGTGAGCTCGAGTGTGGCGGCGCCGTTGATCTTGAGCAGGTCGGTGACGGGCTTGTTGTCCGTGATCGTCTTGCCGAAGTCGCCGTGGGCGACACCGGTGAGGTAGTCCCAGTACTGCTTCAGGATCGGCCGGTCGAGACCGGCGGCGTGGCGGCGTTTCGCGATCTCGGCGGCCGAGAGCCGCCCGCTGAAGGCCGACTCGATCGGGTCGCCGATCACCCGCAGCACGAAGAACACGAGCGTCACGAGGATCCACACCATCGGGATCACCAGCAGCAGCCGGGTGATCAGGTAGGTGCGCAGGGATCCGGAGGATGTCTTCGTATCGGCCACGGGGGCGACGGTCTCCCGTTGTGATCAGCAGCCGCCGGGCGCGTGCGCGTTTCCACGCACGCGCCCGGCGTGCCGGGTCGGTGTGGTGGTCAGCTCTTGCTGATCACCCACATCCGGAACTGGTAGGTCGAGTCCAGGGTCTCCTGGACTCCGGTGATGTTCTTGCCGGTCACCGCGACCTGCTTGCCGGACAGCAGCGGCAGGTACGGCATCGTGCCGGTGGCCAGCTTCTTCTGGATCGCGGTGAAGGCGTCCGTCCGGGCCGAGCCCGTCTGCGTCTCCTCCTTGGTCAGCAGCGGCAGCACGCCGTCCTTGTCGCACGGCCGGTTCTTCGCCCCCGGGTCGCAGTAGTGCGCGTGCACGAAGTTCTGCTCGCCGAGGAAGTTGAACAGGTAGTTGTCGCCGTCGACGAAGTCCGGGAACCAACCCAGCTGGTAGATCGGGTAGGTGTCCTTCACCCGCTCCGGGCTGTACGTCGTGTACGCCGTGCCCTGGATCGTCACCTTGAACAGCCCGGTGGCTTCGAGCTGACGCTTGATCTCGTTGTACTCGTCGGCCGAGGTCGGGCCGTAGTGATCGGTCGTGTAGTCGATGTGGATGCTTGACCGGGGTGGAGACGCCGGCCGCCGACAGCACGCTCTTCGCCTTGGCCTTGTTCGGCTTGTCGCCGTAGACGTCCTTGAACGCCTCGGTGGCGCCGCCGATGCCCTGCGGGCACCATCGAGTACGCGGGCTCGTAGGTGCCCTTGAAGACG
Source organism: uncultured Actinomycetota bacterium (assembly GCA_963764485.1). GTDB lineage: Bacteria > Actinomycetota > Actinomycetes > Mycobacteriales > Jatrophihabitantaceae > Jatrophihabitans. The sequence continues at coordinate 2,500,155 of CAVXSM010000001.1, forward strand.
TTGGTGGCCAGGTCGTTGCGGTCGACCGAGTACGCCATCGCCTGCCGGATGGCCAGCTTCTGCGCGTCGTTGCCTTGCCCGGCATCGTCTTGAGGTTGAACACGATGTAGCGCAGCGCGCCGCCGGCCCCGAGGAGCACCTTGACGTTGCTGTCCTTGCTGAGCGAGGCGACGTCGGTCGGGCTGAGGCTGCGCCAGGCCACGTCGATCGCCGCCGCTCTGCACGTCGAGCTTCATGTTGGTCGACTGCGTGTAGTACTTCATCGTGATCTGGCTGGTCTTGGGCTTGTTGTCACCCGTGTAGTTCGGGTTCGCCTTGAGCTGGACCAGCTGGTTCTTCTCGTAGCTGCTGAGCTCGTACGGGCCCGAGCCGATGACCTTGGCGTCGTCGAGCAGCTTGGTGGGCGGGAAGACCTTGTGGTCGACGATCGGGCCGGCCGACGTGCCGAGGACGAACGGCCAGGTCTGGTCGTTCGGGTTCTTCAGCGTGAAGACGACGGTGCTGGGTCGGTGGCCACGACGCTCTTCATGTTGCCGATGAGCGAGGCCGGGCCGTTCGGGTTGGCGATCTTGACGACGCGGTTGAACGAGAACGCGACGTCATCGGCCGTCAGCGGGTCGCCGTTGGAGAACTTCAGGTTCGGCTTCATCGTGCAGGTGTAGGTGGTCGGCGTGCTGAACGAGCACTTCTGCGGCCGCGTCCGGCACCGGCTGGGTCTGCGCCGGCCGGCACGTTCATCAGGAATTGGTAGAGGTTGGTCTCCATGGTCAGCGAGCCGAAGTCGTAGGAACCGGCCGGGTCCAGCGCCACGACCACGTCGGTCGTGCCGATCGTGATCGGCTTGCCGGCCGAGTGGCGGCGCCCGAACTCGAGCCGGACGGCCCGTTGGAATTGCCGGAATTGTTCTTCTTGCCCGCCCCGCACGCGGCGAGCGCGACGGCCGCGACCACGCGCCACGGACAGGGTGAGAACTCTGGTTCTGCGCGATGAAAACGCCATCGTCGTCCTCTCTTCGGCACGCCGGGCCACGTTGGCCCGGCCGGCGGAGGCTGGCCCCGCTGGTGAGATCGCGAGCCTAGCGCCCGGTCAAAGCCCTGCGTGACGACTGACACAAGCTTGTTACCGGCCCCGGACGGCGGGATGCCCCGCTTCGCGGCCGTTCATCTCCCGTTCACCAAACGTCCGCCGGAACATCACCGGACCTCCGTAGCGTCCGTCACGTGGACATCCCCTTCCTCGTGCTCGTCGTGATCATCACGGCGCTGGTCTTCGACTTCACCAACGGATTCCACGACACCGCGAACGCCATGGCGACCTCCATCGCCACCGGCGCGCTGCGGCCGAAGGTCGCGGTGGCCATCGCCGGCGTGCTGAACCTCGTCGGCGCGTTCATCTCCACCGCGGTCGCGAAGACCATCTCGGGCGGCCTGGTGGACGACACCAAGGTGACGCCGGCGATCATCTTCGGTGGCCTGATCGGCGCGATCATCTGGAATCTGGTCACCTGGCTGGTCGGCCTGCCGTCCTCGTCGTCGCACGCCCTGTTCGGCGGTCTGATCGGCGCGGTGTGGGTGGCCGCGGGCAGCGGCGCCGTCCACTTCGACGTCGTGGTCGAGAAGGTGCTCGTGCCGGCCGTCGCGTCCCCGCTCGTGTGCGGGGTCGTCGCGGCCGTCGGCACCTTCCTGGCCTACAAGCTCACGCGGCGCGCGCCGGCAAGTCGACGGTCGATCGCGGCTTCCGTCACGGCCAGACGGTCTCGGCCTCGATGGTCGCGCTCGCCCACGGCACCGGCGACGCCCAGAAGACGATGGGCATCATCACCCTCGTCCTCATCTCGTCCGGCCACCTGGGTGCGAGCTCCGGTCCGCCGCTGGTGGGTCGTGCTGCTGGCCGGGCTGGCCATCGCGGCCGGCACCTACGCCGGCGGCTGGCGGATCATCCGCACGATGGGCAAGGGCATCACCGACATCGAGGCGCCGCAGGGCTTCGCCGCCGAGACGTCCTCCACCGCCGTGCTGCTGGCCTCGTCGCATCTCGGGTTCGCGCTGTCGACGACCCAGGTCTGCTCCGGCGGCATCCTGGGGGCCGGGGTCGGCCGCCGGCTCGCCGAGGTGCGCTGGACCGTGGCCCGCCGAATGGCGCTGGCCTGGCTGTTCACCCTGCCGGTCGCGGCGGTGGTCGGCGGGCTGTCGGCCAAGGTCGCGGTCTCCGGCAACGCCGGCGTCGCGCTGGTCAGCTTCGTCGCCCTCGGCCTGATGGCGGCCATCTACGCCTATTCGCGGCGCGCGCCGGTCAACGCCGACAACGTCAACGAGCCCGCGACCGTCGAGCTGGCCCCGGTGCCGGTTCTCGTCGCGGCCGCGTGAGGGGAATCTGATGGCCGGCATCGACATCCACTGGGCCGGGCTGATCAAGGTGGCCGAGGTCAGCCTGGCCTTCGGCGTCGGCATCGTCGCGGTGTTCACCCTCGGCGTGCTGGGCCTGGCGAAGGCCGAGACCGCCCGCTCGGCGCCGTCGGGATCGGCCGCCCGCGCCACTGGCCTCGCGGTCGCCGGCGTCGCGTTCGCCGCCTGCGCGGCCGCGCTGGTCTACGGGCTGTACCTTCTCGTGCCGCAGTTCCACAGCTGAGCGCCGGTCGGTGCGGGGCACGTAGGCTCGGCCCGTGGGTGACCGGCTGCCGATCAAGATGCTGCACGACCGCGTCCTGGTGAAGGATTCCCACGAGGACGGCGAGCGGCGCTCGTCCGGCGGGATCCTCATCCCGGCCACCGCGCAGGTGTCCAAGCGGCTGATGTGGGCCGAGGTGCTGGCCGTGGGCAACCACGTCCGGGCCGTCGAGACCGGCGACCGGGTGCTGTTCAGCCCCGACGACCGGTTCGAGGTCGAGATCGCCGGGGACGAGTTCCTGCTGCTGCGTGAGCGCGACCTGCATGCCGTCGCAGCCGAGCGCAACGATCAGAACACCGGGCTGTACCTCTAGCCGTCACTCACCGGTCGCGCCGTCGATCGCCTCGCGCAGCAGATCGGCGTGCCCGTTGTGCCGGGCGTACTCCTCGACCATGTGGACGAGCACCCAGCGCAGGGAGGTCGGGCCTTGCCGCGAGTGCTCGAAGATCTCGGCCAGGTCGGTGCGGGCGGCGACGGCGCGCGACTCGTCGATCGAGCTGCGCCAGGTGGCGAAGGCGTCGTCGACGACCGCCTGGTCGGGCACCGCGCCGTCGAAGTCGCCGTTCGGCTCGTCGTCGGAGAAGTAGACCGGGGGGCGGCGCACTCCGGTGTCGACCCGGTCGAACCACGCCCGCTCGACCTCGGCGAGATGCCGGACGAGACCCAGCAGGGACATCGTCGACGGTGGGGCCGCCCGCCGGGCGAGCTGCTCGGCCGTCAGCCCGGCGCACTTCCATTCGAGGGTGGCCCGGTGGAAGTCGAGGAAACCGGTCAGGATGGCCCGCTCGTCGCCGGTCGGCGACGGCTCGGGGCGCTCGTCGGAATTCATGACGTCCCCGATTCGCGGACCTGCGCCAGCCACGAGCGCGCCTCGACGAATTCCGGGTCGTGCCGCCCGACCGGGATCGGGCCCTGCGCGCCGTCGCGGCGGGCGTACGAGCCGAGGTAGCGGACGTCGGCGCACACCCGGTGCAGCGCGGCGATCGCGTCGCCCACCCGCTCGTCGGCGATGTGGCCCTCGCAGTCGATCGAGAAGCAGTACTGGCCGATCCGGCCTTTCGTCGGCCGGGACTCGATGCGGGTGAGGTTGACGCCGCGGGTGCCGAACTCGGACAGGATCTCCAGCAGCGCGCCGGCGTGGTCCTCGCGCAGGTAGGCGACGAGCGTGGTGCGGTCGTTGCCCGTCGGCGGCGGGGGCGGGGCCGGGCGGGTGAGCAGGACGAAGCGGGTGACCGCGCCGCCGTTGTCGGCGATGTCGTGCGCGACCGTCTCGAGGCCGTACAGCTCACCGGCCACCGCGGCGCCGACAGCGGCGTCGAACTCGCCGGCGCTGACTGCCTGCGCCGCACCGGCGGTCGACCCGACGAGCGCCACCGAGGCCGCGGGCAGATTGGTGATCAGCCAGCGCCGTACCTGCGCCTCGGCGTGCGGGTGCGTGGCGACCGAACCGATGGCGCCCAGGTCGGTGCCGGGGCGGGCCATCAACTCGAAGGCCACGGCGAGGTAGGTCTCTTCGGCGATCACCAGTGGCTCGCCGTTGGCCAGCTCGTCCAGCGTGGCCGGCACCGCGCCCTCGACCGAGTTCTCGAGCGGGACGAGAGCGGCGTCGGCCTCGCCCGCGCGCACGGCATCGATGGCGAGGGTGACGTTCGTGGTCGGCAGCAGGGTGGCGTCCGTCGCGCGCGGCAGCGCCCGGAGCGCGGCGTGCGCGAACGTGCCCTCGGGACCCAGGAACGCGATGGTCGTCACGCAGGCAGCCTAAAGGCGAACGTCAGCTGGCCTTCTTCTTGAGCAGTCCCCGCCGCTTGGCCAGGGCGGCCGCGACCGCCTGCAGTTCCTCCGGCGAGAGGTCGTGCTCGCCCTTGCCGGCGGCGACGCTCTTGGCGTAGACGCGGGTGTCGACGCTGCTGGCGATCGCGCTGATCGTCACGCCGTCGCCCTGCTCGTCGAGCAGGGCCAGCGAGAAGGACATCCGGCCCGACATCTCGCCGAACGCGTCGTAGCGCACCAGCGCGATGTTGCCCAGCCCGCCCGGTCCGGGGCCCGGCCCGGGATCCTTGCGGTCCTTCAAGCCGTCGGCGACGAGTGCCCGCAGGTCGGCGATCTCCTCGGCCACCAGCTCGGTGCGTTCGGTGTTGCGCTGGGTGGCCTCGATCAGCGACGCGTGTGCCTCTGGACCGCGCGCCCCCTTGGCGAGGACGGTCGCGGCCCGGCGCAGTCTCGCCAGCGTGCGCAGCGCGCAGTACGCCGCCACGAGGGCGACGTAGGCGAGGACGAGCGCGAAGACCGCGACGTACGTGGACATCGATCACCAGGCTAGGGGCGCGGTGGCCGCGGGTCCGGCACGACACGGCAGGATCGAGGTGATGTCTCCCCTCCTGGCCGGCCTGCTGGCCTTCGGCGTGGTGCTGCTCGTCGAGCTGCCCGACAAGACCCTCGTCGCGTCGCTCGTGCTGTCGACCCGCTACCGCCCGCGGCCGGTGCTGCTGGGCGTGGCGCTCGCCTTCGCGGTCCAGTGCGCGATCGCCGCCGCGGCGGGTGGCGTGATCACGCTGCTGCCGCGGCGAGCGGTGGAAGGCGCCGTGGCGCTGCTGTTCGCCGTCGGCGCCGCCCTGCTCATCAAGGAGTCCTTCGCCGCCGGTGCCGATGATGTCGATCTCGCCGAGGCCCGCGAGTCCGCGCCCTTCTGGCGCATAGTCGTGACCTCGTTCGGCGTCCTGTTCGCCGCCGAGTGGGGCGACGCCAGCCAGATCGCGACGGCCGGTCTGGTCGCGCGGCACCGCGGCGTGGCCCACGCACTGGCCACAGCAGTCGGCGCGTGGGTGGCGCTGGTGGTCGTGGCGGCGCTGGCCGTCGTGGCCGGCCGGATCGTGGTGGCCCGGGTGCCATTGCACCTCGTGCACCGGGTGGCCGGGACGGTCTTCGCGGTTTTCGCCGTGCTGGCCGCGAGCGCAGCCGTCTTCGGCTAGTCAATCTGTCCAGTATCTGTCGGATGTCGGGTGGACAGAATGTGCACGTTGTCCGACGAAACCTGGGCCACTTGCCCAACCGAGCGCTACAGCGCAGGCTGACGGCATGACGAGCGTCGATCTCACCCCCGAAGAGCGCGAAGCGCAGCTGACCATCGATCGGCTCAAGCAGCTCGTGGGTCTGGTCGACTACGACGAGTCCACCGATCCGTTCCCGGTCACCTCGATGGACGCCGTGGTCTTCGTGTCCGGCAACGCGACCCAGAGCGCGCACTTCTACCAGCACGCCTTCGGCATGAAGCTGGTCGGCTACAGCGGGCCCGAGACCGGCAACCGCGACCACAAGGCCTTCGTCCTGCGCTCGGGCTCGGCCCGTTTCGTCCTGATCGGCGCCGTCGACCCGGCCAGCCGCTACGCCGACCACCACCGCGAGCACGGCGACGGCGTCGTCGATCTCGCGCTCGAGGTGCCGGACGTCGACAAGTGCGTGGCCCACGCCCGCGCGCAGGGCGCCACCGTCATTGCCGAGCCGCACGACGTCAGTGACGAGCACGGGACGGTGCGGATGGCCGCGATCGCGGCCTACGGCGAGACGCGGCACACCCTGATCGATCGGTCGCGCTACACCGGCATCTACCTGCCCGGGTTCGTCGCGCAGACCTCGACGATGACGATGCCGGAGAAGCGGCTATTCCAGGCCGTCGACCACTGCGTCGGCAACGTCGAGTTCGGCCGGATGGATGAGTGGGTGGACTTCTACAACCGGGTCATGGGCTTCGTGAACCTGGCCGAGTTCATCGGCGACGACATCGCCACCGAGTACTCGGCGCTGATGTCCAAGGTCGTCGCGAACGGCAATCACCGGGTGAAGTTCCCGCTGAACGAGCCGTCGCCGGGCAAGCGCAAGTCGCAGATCGACGAGTACCTCGACTTCTACGCCGGCCCGGGTTGCCAGCACATCGCGCTGGCCACGAACGACATCCTGCGCAGCGTCGACGACATGCGCGCCCGCGGCGTCGAGTTCCTCGACACCCCGGACTCGTACTACGACGACGCCGAGCTGCGCGCCCGGATCGGCGAGGTGCGGGTGCCGGTCGAGCAGCTGAAGGCGCGCGGCATCCTGGTCGACCGCGACGAGGACGGCTACCTGCTGCAGATCTTCACCAAGCCGGTGGGCGACCGTCCGACCGTCTTCTTCGAGCTCATCGAGCGGCACGGCTCGCTCGGCTTCGGCAAGGGCAATTTCAAGGCCCTCTTCGAAGCCATCGAGCGCGAACAAGAGCGCCGCGGGAATTTGTAGGTAAAAGTCGAATACGGCTGGGTCGGTATCGTGTGGCTGGAGCGCGACCACCCGGTCCGCCACGAACGCGATGAGCGCTCGCGCGAAGAGCCCGCCGCCGCGCGAGCGCAGCGAGCTTGCGGTCGCGACGAAGTCGCGTAATGGCGCGAGGATGCACCCGAGCGGAGCGAGCGGTGCAGACGGAGCGGCATGCTCGGCGGAAAGGGCAAGAGTGACCTCTTTTGCTGAGCTGGACCTGCGGCCGGAGCTGCAGGGCGCGTTGGACGCGCTCGGCTACGAGGAGCCCACCCCGATCCAGCGCGAGGCGATCCCGGCCCTGCTCGCCGGACACGACCTGGTCGGGCAGGCCGCGACCGGCACCGGCAAGACTGCGGCGTTCGCGCTGCCACTGCTGCAGCGCCTGGTGCCCGGAGGCACGGCGCCGCAGGCGCTCGTCCTCGTCCCCACCCGCGAGCTCGCGATCCAGGTTGCCGAGGCGACGCACCGCTACGGCCGCGAGCTCGGCGCTCGGGTGCTCGCGGTGTACGGCGGCCAGCCGATCGTGCGGCAGATCCGCGCGCTCGAGTCCGGTGTGGACGTGGTCGTGGCCACCCCCGGCCGGGCGATCGACCACCTGACCCGGCGCACGGTCAGCTTCGACGACCTCCGCACCGTCGTCCTCGACGAGGCCGACGAGATGCTCGACATGGGCTTCGCCGAGGACATCGAGGCGATCATGACCTCGGTGCCGCGCGACCGGCAGACCGTGCTCTTCTCGGCCACGCTGCCGGCGCGCATCGACGGGCTCGTGCGGCGTTACCTCGACAGCCCGGTGAAGGTGCGCATCCACCGCGAGCACACCGATGCCGAGACGGCCCGGGTGCGGCAGGTCGCCTACCTGGTGCCGCGCCAGCACAAGGCGTCCGCGCTCGGCCGCATCCTCGACGTCGAGTCGCCGACCGCGGCGGTCGTGTTCTGCCGGACCCGGGAAGAGGTCGACTCGCTCGGCGAGACGCTGGGCGCGCGCGGCTACCGCGCCGAGGCCCTGCACGGTGGCATGACCCAGGACCAGCGCGACCGGGTCATGGCCCGGGTGCGCAACAAGAGCGCCGAGCTGCTCGTGGCCACCGACGTCGCGGCGCGCGGGCTCGACATCGACCACCTCACGCACGTGATCAACTACGACCTGCCGTCGGCACCGGACGCCTACGTGCACCGCATCGGCCGGGTCGGCCGGGCCGGTCGCGAAGGCGTCGCGATCACCCTGGTCGAGCCCCGCCAGCACCGGCTGCTCAAGGCGATCGAGAAGGCGACCAAGCAGAAGATCTCGGTCGAGTCGCTGCCGACCGTCGCCGACCTGCGCGCCCGGCGCCTCGAACTCACCCGCGCCGCGCTCGAGGACGCCCTGGCCGACGACGAGCAGAACGAGCAGTTCCGGGTCGTCGTCGACACGCTCACCGACACCTACGACCTCATGGAGATCGCGCTGGCCGCGGTCAAGATGGCGCACGAGGCGGGTGGCGTCGAGGACGACGACGCCGAGATCCCCGCGGCGGCTCCGGTCACCGACGACCCCGCGCCGCGGCGTCGCAACGCCCCGGGCACGATGACCACCATCTTCGTCAGCCTCGGCCACGCGGCGAAGATCCGGCCACAGGACCTCGTCGGCGCGATCGCCGGCGAGACGAGCCTGTCCGGTAAGCAGATCGGCGCGATCGAGATCACCCACAAGTACTCCACCGTCGAGATCCCGAAGGACGCCGAACGCGAGGTGATTGCCGCGCTCACGGCCACGCTCATCAAGGGCCGCAAAGCACGCGTCGAGCGCTACAAACCGCCGGCCGAGCGAATGAAGAAGGGACGCACCACATGAGGCTCCGGCCGACGCTCGCGACGCTGCCCGCCTACGTCCCCGGCCGGTCCGTTCCCGGCGCGATCAAGCTGGCGAGCAACGAGACGCCCTACCCACCGCTGCCGCACGTGCTCGACCGCATCGCGGCGGCGGCCGGCGCGATGAACCGCTACCCCGACAACTTCGCCACCGAGCTGACCGCCGCCCTCGCCGCCAAGTACGGGGTGGACCTCGAGCGGGTGCGGGTGGGATGTGGCTCGGTGTCACTGTGCACCCAACTCGTGCAGGCCGTCACCGACGCCGACGAAGAGGTCATGTTCGCCTGGCGCTCGTTCGAGGCCTATCCGATCATCAGCGCAGTCAGCGGCGCGTCGTCGATCCAGGTGCCGCTGCGCGATCACGTGCACGACCTGGATGCGATGGCCGAGCGGATCACCGGCAAGACCCGGCTGGTGTTCGTCTGCAACCCGAACAACCCGACCGGCACCGCGGTCGGACGGGACGCCCTCGTGCGGTTCCTGCGCGCCGTGCCGACCGACGTCGTCGTCGCGCTGGACGAGGCCTATCGCGAGTTCGTCACCGATCCGGATGTTCCGGACGGGCTCACCCTGCTCGACGAGTTCCCCAACCTGATCGTCCTGCGCACGTTCTCGAAGGCGTACGGACTGGCCGGACTGCGGGTCGGCTACGCGATCGCGGCCGATCCCGACCTCACCGCCGCGCTGCGGCAGACCCAGGTGCCGTTCGCGGTCAGCACGGTGGCGCAGGAGGCGGCGCTGGCCTCGCTCGAAGCGCCGGCCGAACAGCAGCTGCTCGCGCGGGTGGCCGACATCGCGACCGAACGCGATCGCGTCCTCGCCGCGCTGCGCGGCCTCGGCTACGAGGTGCCGACGACCCAGGCCAACTTCGTGTGGCTGCCGCTCGGCGACGCCACCACCGAGTGGGCGGCCGGCTGTGAAGAGCGTGGGGTGATCGTCCGGGCCTTCGCCGGTGCGGGCGCCCGAGTGACGCATCGGGTCGGCCGACGAGAACGTCCGTTTCCTCGCCGCGGCGGCCGACCTCGCCGGTTAGTCGGCCGGGGACGGCCGTGGCCTCGGGGACGGGTGACGCGGCAACCGGCTCCAGGCCAGCCGGCCGGCCAGCGCGAGCAGGACGATCACGACCAGGAACGGCAGGACGGTCCCGAGGGCCGACGCCAGCCAGCTGGCCGCGCCGGTGAATCCGTCCCAGCCGCGCTCGAGACCGCCCAAGAAGCCGCCGCGATCCTTGTGCTTCGGCTTGACCACGGCCGGCTTCGGCGCGGTCTGCAGGGTCAGCGTGATGGCGGCCATCGACGTCTGCCGGGTCAGCGTCCGCTGCTGGGCCTCGAGTGACTCCAGATCGGCCTCGCGCTGGCTCAGCTCGCCCTCGACCGAGATCACATCGGCCACCTTCGTGGCGCTGCCGTAGAGCGACCGCAGCTGGGCGATCGACTCGCGCGCGCTGAGCACCCGCGAGTTCACGTCGGCGACCTTCTCGGTGACGTCCACGGTGGAGAGCGACCGGGACTTCTCGGCCCCGAGCGCCGAGAGCTTGTCCAGCGTCCGCTCCAGGGCGTCGGGCGGGACGCGCAGGCGCATCGTGGCGTTGGCGTACGGGCCGCTCGTCCGATCGTCGGCGTCGACCTCGCCACCGGCGTCGAGCGCGATACCGGCCGCCTTCGTGGCCGCCGATCGGACCAACGCCGCCTTCTGCACCGCGACCGTCATCTCGGCGGTGCGGATCTTGGCACTGAACGCGTCGTCCTGCGGCGTGCTCGATGCCACCGTCCCGCCGGCCGCACTCCTCTGCTGCGGGGCGGCGGCCGCCCGGGGGACGCCCTTGAGCCCGGCCGCGTCGGCGTTGAGCGCCGCTGATCCGGCGGCACCGTGGACGCTTTCGGAGCCGCTTCCACCTGAGGGCGAGCAGGCGCCCACCGTGATCAGCGTGGCGATTCCCAACGCGGTGTATCCGAATACCCGGTTTCGCATGGCCGGCCCATCCCCTCGTCGTCCGTGCCGACAAGGACGAGGCGGGCCGGCCCCGAGGTTCCGCCGGTCAGCCCGGCGCGGCGGAATCCTCGGCGGCGGCCCGGACGGCGGCGGCCACCGCCTTCGCCACCGCCGGGTCGAAGACCGACGGGACGATGTAGGTCGCATTGAGCTGCTCATCGGACACGCAGTGGGCGAGCGCGTCCGCGGCCGACAGCAGCATCGGGATCGTGACCTCACGGGCGCGGGCGTCGAGCAGTCCCCGGAACACCCCGGGGAAGGCCAACACGTTGTTGATCTGGTTGGGGTAGTCGCTGCGGCCGGTCGCCAGCACCGCGGTGAGCGGCTGCGCGGCGTCGACGTCGACCTCGGGGTCGGGATTGGCGAGCGCGAAGACCACCGGCTCCGGGGCCATGTCGACGATCCACCGCGCGTCGAGCACACCCGGCCCGCTCACGCCGATGAACACGTCGGCGCCGCGCAGCGCGTCGTGCAGGTCGCCGGTGACCCCGTCCGGATTGGTCCGCCGCGCCAGCTCGAGCTTGGCGCCGGTCAGCCGGTCGTCGCCCGGCGCCAGGATGCCCTCCCGGTCCCAGACGAGGACGTGCTGCACCCCGGCCGCGAGCAGCAGGGTGACGATGGCGGTGCCGGCCGCGCCGCCGCCGGCCACCACGATGCGCGCCGCGTCCAGCTGCTTGGACACGCAACGCAGGGCATTGGTCAAGGCCGCGATCACCACGATCGCGGTGCCGTGCTGGTCGTCGTGGAAGACCGGGATGTCCATCGTCTCGCGCAGTCGCGCCTCGATCTCGAAGCAGCGGGGGGCCGAGATGTCCTCCAGGTTGATCCCCCCGAACCCGGGTGCGATCGCTTGGACCACGCGCACGATCTCGTCGGTGTCCTGGGTGGCCAGACAGATCGGCCAGGCGTCGATGTCGGCAAAGCGTTTGAAGAGGGCGCACTTGCCCTCCATCACCGGCAGCGCGGCCCCGGGGCCGAGATTGCCGAGCCCGAGCACGGCCGAGCCGTCGGTGACGACCGCGACGGCGTTGCCCTTCACCGTCAACTTGGCGACGTCCTCGGGATGCTCGGCCAGGGCCATGGCCACCCGGCCGACGCCGGGCGTGTACGCCATCGACAGGTCGTCGCGGGTCCGCAGCGGCACCTTCGACTCGACCGAGATCTTGCCGCCGAGGTGCAGCAGGAACGTCCGGTCGCTCACCCGGTGGACGGTCACCCCGCCCACGGCTCGCATCGCCTCGACGATCTCGGCCGCATGCTCGCCGTGCACCGCGGAGCAGGTCACGTCGACGGTGATGCGGTCCGACCGTGACTCGCTCACGTCGATCGCGGTGACGAGCCCGCCCGCGCGGCCCACGGCGGTGGCCAGCTCGCCGACGACGGACGGGGACGGGACGGCGTACAGCCGCACGGTGATCCCGTACGAGGCGCTGGTCGGCACGGGGCGGGAGGAGACGGCATCCATGACTCGCATCCTGCCCCCCACGCGCGCGGCCGTCGTCAGTGCCAGGATGGGGGCAGCCGTCCGTACATGTCGTCACAACGAGGTGACCGTAGAAATGACAGACTTGGCGAGGCCTTCGTCGAGCGTCGAGCCCGCCGTGTTCGCCCGCCGCTTTCTCGCCCACGCCGGCAGCCAGCTGCCCGGCCGATCGCCCGAGGCGCTGGCCGAGCTCGCGGCCAATGAGCTCGAACTGGGACGGGTCCGGCCGTGGGGTCAGACGCTCATGCGCATTCACGACTCCGACGACGGCGAGACGACGGTCGTCGACATCGTCTCGGCCGACGCGCCGTACATCGTCGAGTCCATCTGGGCCGAGCTTGAGCGCGCCGCCCGGCCGGTCGAGCGGATGCTGCATCCGCAGATCGTCGTGTCGCGCGATCCCGACGGCGTGATGACGCGCATCTACGACCTCGACGACAACGCCGACGTCCCGGACGGCGCGATGGTCGAGTCGTGGATCCACCTCGAACTCGACCGCGTCCCGGCCGAGGAACAGGACCGGCTCGCCGCCGACCTCGACCGGGTGCTCGACGACGTCCTGCACGCGATCGCGGACGCCCCGCACATGTATCACCTGATCCGCGAGCTCGCCGACGACCTCAGCGCCGATCCCGGCCAGTTCGACCGCGAGACCAGCGAAGAGGCCGGCGAGCTGCTGCGCTGGCTGGCCGACGGCAACTACATGATCCTCGGGCACGCCGCGTATTCGGCCAACGAGCTGGCCAGCCCTCGGGCCCGCACCGATCACCCGGACGCCGAGGGGGTGCTGCGCGGCACCGCGCGGATCTCGCCCCTCGAGCTGCTGCCGGCCTATCGCAGCGGCGCGCCACTGGTGATCTTCAAGTCGCCGCTCGTGTCCACGGTCCGCCGCTCGGCCCACTACGACTGCGTCACCGTGGTCACCCCGGCCGGCGGCGCGGGCGCGCAGATGATCCACGTCTTCCTCGGTCTCATCACCAACGCCGAGGACGGCACGGTCGGACGGGTGCCGGTCGTGCGGCGGCGGATCGCCGAGATCCTGCTGCGCTCCGGCGTGCGGGCCGACAGCCACACCGGACGACGGCTGCTCGCCGCGATCCGCACGCTGCCGCGCGACGAGCTGCTCGAGGCGCCGACCACGGACCTGCTGCGGCTGGCCCAGCTGGTCGTCGACCGGGCCGAGCACCACACGGTGGGCGTCTTCGCCCGCATCCACCTCAATCGAGACTTCGTCAGCATCCTCGTCTACTTCCCGTCCGACCGCTTCGGCCCCGAGACCCGCCGGCGCGTCACCTCGGTGATCAACAAGCACTGGCCGGGCGAAGTCATCGGCCGCGACGACCGCATCGTCGAGCTCAATCTGGCCCGCATGCAGTTGCTCATCGCGGTGCGGCCCGGCGCGCAGCCGGCCTCGCCCGAGCGGCGCATCGTCGAGGACGAGGTCGCGAAGGTCACCCGCCGGTGGAGCGACGACTTCCACGACCTGCTCACCCTCGCCGTCGGCGAGGACCGCGCCGATCACCTGCTCCGTACCTACGCCGACGGGCTGCCCGAGGGCTACAAGGAAGACTTCGCCGCCGCGGTGGCCGTGCGCGACATCACCCGCCTCGACGACCTGCCGGCCGACAATGGCCTGGCCTTCGACCTGTACACGCCGGAGGACGACGACGACGCCGACCGGCGGCTCAAGGTGTTCCGCACCGGGCAGTCCGTGTCGCTGGCCCGGGCGCTGCCCATCTTCACCCAGATGGGGATCGAGGTCCTCGACGAGCGACCTTACGAGCTCGAGCGGGCGGCCGGCGAGTCGGTGTGGATCTACGACTTCGGCCTGCGGCTGCCACCCGGAACCGATTTCGACGACGCCCGGGCGACCAACGTCATCGAAGCGGTGCGCCTGCTCTGGCTGGAGCAGATCGAGCAGGACGGCTTCAACGCCCTCGTGGTCCGCAGCAACCTGACGTGGTGGCAGGCCAACATCCTGCGCACGTATGCGAAGTACCTGCGCCAGGCCGGCACGACCTTCAGCCAGGGCTACATCGAACAGGCCCTGATCGACAACGTGCCGATCGCGGCGGCGATCGTCGAGCTGTTCGAGTCCCGCTTCGATCCCGACCGTGAGGACGAGGCGCCGCTCGTCGACGGTGCGACCAGCCGCGTCGACGCGATCGAGGCGCTGCTGGCCGACGTCGCCAGCCTCGACCAGGACCGCATCCTGCGCTCGCTGCTCGGCTTGGTCAACGCGACGCTGCGGACCAACGCCTACCGCACCGACGGGTCGGACGAGCCGCGCGCCGCGATCGCGGTCAAGCTGGATCCGCGCCGCATCGCCGATCTGCCCGAACCGCGCCCGCGCTACGAGATCTGGGTCTACTCGCCGCGCGTCGAGGGCGTACACCTGCGCTTCGGCCCGGTGGCCCGGGGCGGGTTGCGCTGGTCGGACCGGCGCGAGGACTTCCGCACCGAGGTCCTCGGCCTGGTGAAGGCCCAGATGGTGAAGAACGCGGTCATCGTGCCCACCGGCGCCAAGGGCGGTTTCGTCGCCAAGCGCCTGCCCGACCCGGCCGTCGACCGGGAGGCCTGGCTGGCCGAGGGGGTTGCCTGCTACCGCACCTTCATCTCGTCGATGCTCGATCTGACCGACAACTACGTCACCGAGACCGACGGCACCCAGCGGGTCGAGCCGCCGCCGCGCACGCGGCGCTACGACGTCGACGATCCCTACCTGGTCGTCGCCGCCGACAAGGGCACCGCCACGTTCAGCGACATCGCGAACTCCATCGCCACCGAGTACGGGTTCTGGCTCGGCGACGCGTTCGCGTCGGGCGGATCGGTCGGCTACGACCACAAGGCGATGGGCATCACCGCCCGCGGGGCGTGGGAATCGGTGAAGTACCACTTCCGCGAACTCGGCACCGACATCCAGACGCGAGGACTTCACCGTCGTCGGCATCGGGGACATGTCTGGCGATGTGTTCGGCAACGGCATGTTGCTGTCCGAGCACATCCGCCTCGTGGCCGCCTTCGACCACCGGCACATCTTCCTCGATCCCGACCCGGACGCCGGGCCTTCGTTCGCCGAGCGCAAGCGGATGTTCGAGCTGTCGCGATCGTCGTGGGCCGACTACGACACGAGTCGCATCTCCGAGGGGGGCGGCGTGTACGCCCGCACGCTGAAGGCGATCCCCATCAGCCAACGCGTGGGCGCGGCCCTGGGCATCCCGGTCGGCGTGGCCAAGCTGACCCCCACCGAGTTGATCAACGCGATCCTGCGGGCGCCGGTCGACCTGCTCTGGAACGGCGGGATCGGCACCTACGTCAAGGCCTCGGCCGAGAGCCACGCCGACGTCGGTGACAAGGCGAATGACGCGCTGCGCGCCGACGCCGCCGATCTGCGCTGCCGGGTCGTGGGCGAGGGCGGCAACCTCGGCCTCACCCAGCGCGGCCGGATCGAGTTCGCCCGGGCCGGCGGGAAGATCAACACCGACGCGATCGACAACTCGGCCGGCGTCGACACGTCCGACCACGAGGTTAACCTGAAGATCCTGTTCGACCGCGCGGTCGCGTCCGGATCGATCACTCGCGACGAGCGCAACGAACTGCTGGCCGGAGCCACCGACGACGTCGCGCGGCACGTGCTGCGCGACAACTACGAGCAGAACGTGCTGCTCGGGATGGCCCGCAAGCTCAGCCCGGCCCTGGTCTCGGTGCACCAGCGGTTCATGCAGGAGCTGGAAGCCGCCGGTGAGCTCGACCGGGCGCTGGAGTTCCTACCCGACGACGCCGAGATCGCGCGGCGCGAGGCCGAGGGCGTCGGGCTGTTCTCGCCCGAGAACGCGGTGCTCGTCGCCTACTCGAAGATGACGCTGACCCAGCACATCGAGGACTCCACGCTGCCCGAGGAGCCGTGGTTCCAGCGGGTGCTGGCCGGCTACTTCCCGCCGGCGATCTCGGCCCGGTTCGCCGACGACCTGCCCGGCCACCCGCTGCACCGCGAGATCATCACCACGGTGGTCGTCAACGACATGATCAACCGGGCCGGGACGACCTTCGTCCACCGCGCGATCGAGGAGACCGGCGCCGACATCGGTCAGATCTCGCGGGCGTACAGCATCGTGCGGGCGGTCTTCGACCTGCCGACGCTGTGGGCCGCGATCGAGGCGCTCGACAACCAGGTCCCCACCTCGGCGCAGCACGCCGGGTATCAAGAGATGCGCCGGCTGATCGACCGCGCCACCCGTTGGTTCGTCGACGTCCGCTTCCCGATCACCGACGTCGCCGCCGAGATCGAGCGCTACCGGCCCGTCGTCGCCCAGCAGGGCGCGCAGTGCCCGACCTGATGCGCGGGGCCGAACGGCAGACGCTGTTCGACGACGCCGACAACCTCGTCGAGCTCGGGCTGCCGCGTGAGCTCGCGCTGCGGCTGGCCGAACTGCTCAGCGCGTTCCTGCTGCTCGACGTCGTCGAGATCGCCGAGGCGACGGGCTACGACCCGCACGGCGTCGCCGAGTTGCACTACGCGGTGTCCGAGCGCCTCTCGATCGACGAGCTGCTGACCCGCGTCACCGCGCTACCGCGTGACGACCGGTGGTCGACACTGGCCCGCTCGGCGGCCCGCCACGACGTCTACGCCGCGCTGTCGGCCATCACCACGGCGATCCTGCGCAGCACCGACGACGCCCTCGGCGCCGATCAGCGCATCGACGCGTGGGTCGAGCAGAACTCCAACGCGTCGAACGGGCCCGCTCGACGGTGCGGGCCGCGCTCGATCGCGACGTCGCCGATCTGGCCACCCTGTCGGTGGCGCTGCGGGTGCTGCGCGGTCTGCCCGGGTGAGCGGGTTCAGCGGTGGGCGATGGGCACGCGAGCCCAGACCTGCTTGCCACCGGCGTTGCGGCGCACGCCCCAGTCCGAGGCCAGCGCCGCCACGATGCCGAGGCCGCGGCCACCGGTCTCTTTCTCATTGGTCGAACGATGCCGGGGGAGCGCGGGGCTGCCGTCCAGTACTCGCACGACCACGGCGTTGGGCTCGACGTCCCACGTGACGTCGAGGGCGCGGCCCGCATCGGCCGCGGTGTGCAACACCGCGTTGCCCACGAGCTCACTGGCGACCAGTACGACGTCATCGATGCAATCAGCCGCGACGTCCTGACTGGTCAGGTCGTCGAGCGATCGACTGCCGCACGAGCGCAGCGCTGGTGGCGTCGTGTGCGACGGCCAGCATGCCCACCCGTACATCTCCTCCCAGATTCATCCCGATACCGACGGTGTGCCCGCCCGCACGCGGGCGGAAACACGTCGCGTCACCGGGCTTCGAGCAGCGCCCGCACCTCGAGCGGCCGGTCGGTGATGATGGTGTCCACGCCGAGCTCCAGCACGTACTCGACATCGGCCGGTTCGTCGACGGTCCACACGTAGACGAGCAGTCCGCGGGCGTGGGCCCGCTCGACGAACTCCGGGTCGTCTTTCAGCACGTGCAACCCCGGCCCGGCGATCGGGACGCCGGCCGGCAGCAGCGCGGCGCGGCGCTGCGGCATGAGCCGGTCGAGCAGCAGCACGGTCGGGACGTCGGGGGCGAGCAGCCGCACCCGGCGGACCGCCGTCGGCGCGAAGCTCATGACGACCACCCGGTTGTCCATGTCGGCCGGCTGGCGCAGGCTCTCGGGTGGCCCGGGCCGCCCGGCCCAACCGAAGCGCGCAAGCAGGTCAACGAGGGTCTTCTCGACCAGACCGCCGTACCGGGTCGGGTGTTTGGTCTCGATCAGCAGCCGGACGGTGCGCTCGGAGTCGCGGATGAGGCCCAGCAGCAGCTCGAGGGTGAGGACGCCGACCGCCGGTGTCGATCCGGTCAGCGGCGACGCCGGCGTGGTACGGCGAGTCCGACAGCAGCTGGTCGGCCGACGGCGGCAGATCCCCGTGCCAGGACGCGAAGTCCAGCCGCTCGAGGCTCGGCAGGTCCAGCTCGCTGACCACGCCTCGGCCGTCGGACGTGCGGTTGACGGTGCGGTCGTGCACGCAGACCAGGTGGCCGTCGCGGGTCAGCCGCACGTCGCACTCGACGGCGTCGGCGCCGGATTCGATCGCCGCCTTGTACGCGTCGAGCGTGTGCTCGGCGACGGCGAACGACGCGCCGCGGTGGGCGACGATCATCGGACGGACGGGCGGCACCACCGCCGGGCGCGCACCACGCGGCTTCACGAGGTGAGTGTCCCCTGTCCAAGCGTCCGACGGGTGACGACCGGCCGACGCGCAGGATCAGGCGACCCGGGCCGGTCCCGGCCCGTCGGCCTCGAGGGGGCGGCCGGCGGCCGCCCAGGCGAGCATGCCGCCGGTCAGGTTCGTGGCCGCGTAGCCCTGCTGGCGCAGCCAGGCGGTGACCTGGGCCGAGCGCGCCCCGACCTTGCAGACCACGACGATCGGTGCGTCCGGTGTCAGCGGGCCGGCATCGAACTGCAGCTGCTGCGGTACCCGCATCATCGGCACGTGCATCGCGCCGGCGATGTGGCCCGCCGCCCATTCGTCGTCCTCGCGGACGTCGAGCAGCACGGCGTCGCTGGGTAGGTCGGCGACGTCCACGGCGGGCACGGCGTTCGGCTGCACCCGTCCAGGCTAGGCCGTCGTCATTTGATCAATTTCGACAGCCGTCGATCGGCGAGTTCGCGACCCTCGGTCTGGCAGGTAGGGCAGTACTGGAAGGACCGGTCGGCGAACGAGACCTCGCGTACCGTGTCGCCGCACACCGGGCAGGGCAGCCCGGTGCGGGCGTGCACCCGCAGCCCGCTGCGCTTCTCCGACTTCAGGGTCGCCGCCTTCTGCCCGACGGACCGCGCCACGGCGTCGGTCAGCACCGAGCCGATGGCGTCGTGCAATCGTCCGACCTCGTCGTCGGTGAGCTTGGCCGCGAGTTTGAACGGCGAGAGTTTCGCCGTGTGCAGGATCTCGTCGGAGTAGGCGTTGCCGATGCCCGCGAGCACGTTCTGGTCGGTCAGGGCCCGCTTGATCTGGGCCCGTTGGGCGCCGAGCAGCGCGGCCAGTTCGGCGCGCGACACGGCGAGCGCGTCGGGGCCCAGCCGGGCGATGCCGGGCACTTCGAGCGGATTGCGAACGAGATACACCGCGAGCCGCTTCTGCGTCCCGGCCTCGGTCAGGTCGAAGCCCGATACCGGTCCCTCGGGGAACTCGGGGGCCAGATGCAGCCGGAAGGCGATCGGCCCCTTGCCACCCGGACGGGGTGGGGCCGGCGGCAGCGAGTCGCGCCACTGCAACCAACCGGCGCGCGAGAGGTGCGTGATCAGGTGCAGACCGCTGATCTCGAGGTCGAGGAACTTGCCGTGCCGGGTGGCGCCGGTGACCTCGGCGCCGCCCAGGGCGCGCAGCGGCGGGTCGAAGGTCTTCACCGCGTTGATCGCGGCGACATCGGCCCGGATGACGCTACGGCCGACGGCGCGGTCGCGCAGGAAGGTCGCGAGGGCCTCGATCTCGGGCAGCTCGGGCACCCGCCCACTGTAGATGTGGTCGGCCAGCCGTTGCCGCGCTGAGTGCGCCCGCCGGTTCGCCGCACACACGTCCTAGCATCGCGCCTGTGACGAATTCGGGCCGGCGAGCACTGAAGGTCAGCGTCATCGTGACGGTCTTCAACACCGGCGAGCGGTTGCGCGAGATCGTCGAATCGCTCGACGCGCAGAGCCTCGCGGCCGACGAGTTCGAGGTGCTGCTCGTCGACGACGGGTCCACCGACGACACGCTGGCGCTCGCCCGCGAGCTGGCGGCAGCGCGCCCCAACGTCGTCGTCGAGACGATCCCCAACTCGGGCTGGCCGGGGCGCCCGCGCAACGTGGGCATCGACCTCGCCCGCGGCGACTACGTCTTCTTCGCCGACCATGACGACCGGTTCGGCCCGCGTGCGCTCGAGCGCCTGTACGACTTCGCTGCGGCCAACGGGTCCGACATCGTCTACGGGAAGATCGTCCGGCTCGGTCGGTCGACGCCGTACTGGTCGGTGTGGGCGCAGGACGTCGGGATCGCCGACATCGCGAAACTGGGCACCGTGTCGCGCACCGTGCACAAGCTGTATCGCCGCCAGTTCCTGATCGAGCATGAACTGCGGTTCGCCGAGGGCAAGGTCCGCGTCGAGGACCACCTGTTCATGGCCGCGGCCCTGCCGAGGGCCGGGGTCGTGTCGATCCTGGCCAGCGAGCCGTGTTACTGGTGGATCCATCGCAAGAGCGACACGCACATCTCCGAGGCGGCGGTCGATCCGTCGGTTTACTGGCACGACTACACACAGGTGCTAGTGACGTTCGAGCGATTGGCCGGAGCGGGGGAGCTGCTCGACGCCGCGCGGGTCATCGTCGGCTCGCAGGCCTTCGGGCGCCTCACGCCGAAGGCGTACCTGGCCCGGACGCCGCAATCACGGCGGGCCCTGTTCGCGGCCGTCCACCCGCTGTTCCGCGATCACGTGCCGGCTGAGCTCGACGCCCGCTTCCCGGTCTACAAGCGGCTGCGGGTGCAAGCGCTGCGGGCAGGTGACCAGGCGCGCTTCGATCAGTTGCAGCAGCTGCGCGGCCGGTTCAGCTTCCGTCTGACGACGGATGCCGTGAGCGAGCAGGGGGGCCGCCTTCGGATCGTGGTGTCCGGTCGCTGCGTCCGGCCGGCCCGGCCCAAGCAGGACGTCGTGGAGCCCCGCGACGATCAGTTCCTGCTGCACCTGGACGGCGCGCTCGCCGGCTCCGACGACGACCGCCGCCTGCTCGACGACGACCAGGGCCGGCTCGAGGTGACGATCCGGCATCGCGCGAGCGGTGTCGAATGGCCGGTGCCCACGCAGACGAGCACCCGCGGGCCGGGGCTCCGCGTCGTCACCGAGGCCCTGATCGATGTGAGCGAGAACGGCTTCGGGGCGCCGCTGGAGCCGGGCAACTGGGATCTCGTGGCGCGGCTGCAGTTCCTGGGCGAGCTCATGACCACCCGCATCGGCGCCCCGGCCGCCGGCCCGGGGGCAGGTCGGGCGACACCGCGCGACGTCTACGTGAACGAGAAGGGTGGCCTCTCGTTCCGGGCCGGGAGGACGAAGGGTCGCGACCGCCCGTGCGCCGAACGGATCGAATGGCAGGGGCGACGGCTCGTTGTGGGTCTGCCCGAGCCCTTGCGTGGCTATGCGGTGCTCGTCGACGCCCGTGGGGCGGCCGATCCGCAGTTCCTGGCGCACCGCGACGGCGGCCGGGTGGTGGTCGACGTCGATCAGGTGCCGGGTCACGGGTTCGTCGACTTCTGGCTGCGGGGCCCGGCCGGCGAGCTGGTGCGCCTGGGCTACGACGGGCCGCGCATCGAGGGGTCGAGCCGTCGCAGCCCACATCTCGCGGCCTACTCGACGTTGCACGGGTCGCTGTCGGTCACCCGGTCCGATCCCGCGCCGGTCGCCACGTCGGTCGCCCCGCCGTCGCGGATCAAGGGCTGGCTCGGCGAGACGGCCCGCCGCTTGCGCCGCTGAACGGGGCCGCACGACCCGGCGTGCGGCCACCCCCGCGGCCTGATCGGTCGCGGACCTAATCTAAGAACGACGTCGCGCCACGACGAGCGCTCCGGATCAAGGGGAGATTTCCACGGTGGGTAGGTTCCTGGAGCGGTTCGAAGCCGGTGCGACGCGATTGTCGTCCGTGCTTCGCGGCGCGGACCCGAATGGCCCCACCGCCGTCGATAAGCTCGAGGTGGTCCAGGACGATCGGTTCCTGGAGGCGCGCTGGACCAGCTCGCCCGGCGTTGTCGCGCTCAATGTGTGGGCGCGGCGCGTCGACCCGGTCGACCTGGTGCTGATCGGACCCGTCGAGAAGACGGCCGACGGGAACCGCGTCCGGATCGACCTGTTCGGGCTGCCGCCAGTTAGGTCCCCCGACGGCGCCGCCTTCAGCTTGCAACTCGAGGTCGAGCGCCAGGTCCGCGTGGGATCCGAGGACGCCCTCCGGGTGGCCGGCGAACCCGGGGCGGAACTGGGGCCGGACGTCGACGGCTGGCAGCTCGCGCGCCAACTGCGTCCGCTCGGGCGCGCGACCCGGACGGTGGTCGGTCACCTGCACGAGGTCACCGACGAAGGCCGGCGGGCGATCCCGTATGTGAACTCGGCCGGCGGCCTATCCGTCGCGATCGACCGCGATCTCAACCCGTACGGCGCGGTCTACGTCTCCGGGCTGCGGGTGGGCAATGGCGAGTTCCGGATGAAGGGGTGGCTCGATACCCGGCACGGCGAGGCCCAGTCGGCCCGGTTGCTGCTGAAGGGCCGCAAGTCTGGGCACCGCATCGTGCGCCCGGTCGAACTCGAGTTCGACGCCGAGCAGTGTGCCGAACGCTACGGATTGAGGTCCTACCGCTACGACTTCCGCGCAACGCTGGCCGATCTGCTGGCCGGCCGCGAATTCGACGACGAAACCTATGACGCGTGGTTCGAGCTGCGTACCGCGCAGCACCCCGAGGTGTTCGACGTACGGGTCGGCCGGACTCGACTGATCGCGCGGTTACGGAGCCGGCCCGGGTGGACCGAGCAGGACGGCCGGGCCGTGTCGGTGTCGCCGTACTACACGTTCAAAGCCAAGCGGACCTCGTTCAACGTCAACTACTTCGACGCCGACACGTTTCGCTACATGCGGCGCCAGGTCCGCCTGCGTCACCTGAGCCGGCTGGTCCATCGCGGCGGCGAGATCTGGTTGATCGGCGAGCGGCCGTACAAGGCGCAGGACAACGGCTACTGGTTCTTCCGCTACCTGCGCGAACACCATCCTGAAGTCGACGCCTACTACGTCATCGCGGAAACATCGCCCGAGCGGGCCAACGTCGAACCGCTGGGCAACGTGGTCCGCTTCGGCTCCCGCGACCACATCCGGCTGACGCTGCTGGCTGACAAGGTGATCGGCACTCACCACCCCGATTTCCTGTACCCGTTGCGGACGAAGGAGTTCGACCGCGCCGTTCGGGCCACCAAGGTGTTCCTGCAGCACGGCGTCATGGGCACGAAATGGATGACCTCGCTCTACGGCAAGTGGACCGCCGGTTTCGACACCGACCTGGTCATCGCGAGCTCCGAGCGCGAGCGTGAGTACCTGGTCTCCGACTTCGGCTACGACCGCGACGAGATCGCAGTCACTGGCCTGCCGCGCTTCGATTCGCTGTTCGCCGACGACGTGCCGCTCAAGCCCCGCCAGCTCCTGATCATGCCGACCTGGCGAGACTGGGTGCAGGACGTCGACGCGTACCCCGAGTCCGAGTTCCACCTGACCTGGTCCGGGCTGCTGCACGACGCGCGGCTGCAAGCCCTCGTCGAGGAGTTCGACCTCGACGTGGTCTTCTGCCTGCACGCCAACATGCAGCAGTTCCGGCCGCTGTTCGCCGACGCGCCTGTGCGGGTCATCGACCAGGGCGACGCCGATGTCCAGCGCCTGCTCAAGGAAAGCGCGATGTTGATCACCGACTATTCGAGCGTCGGGTTCGACTTCAGCTTCCTGCACAAGCCGGTCGCCTACTTCCAGTTCGATCGCGAGCGTTTCCTCGAGCCCGAGGGGTCGCATCTCGACCTGGACGAGGAGTTGCCGGGCCCGATCGCCCGGTCGGCCACGTCGGTGATCTCCGAGATTCGCGCCCGAGCGGCGAGCGGCTTCACGATGGAGCCGCAGTTCGTCGTCCGGGCCGACCGGTTCATCGCCGCCCGCGACCGCAACAACAGCCGGCGGGTGTACGACGCGATTCGCGCCGCCCGGCGGCGGCCTCGTGTGCGTGAACGCCTGGTCGCCAACGAGATCGCGGCCACGGTGCCCCAGTATCTGCGTGGCCACCGGCTCTACTTCCCGGCGATGCGGCGGATGTTCGGCCTGGTGAAGCGGTGGCCGGCCGACTCGAACCTCGTCCTCATCGAGAGCGGCATCGGCAAGCAGTACGCCGACAGCCCGCGCTACCTCTACGAGGAACTCCTCCGCACGCACCCCGGACTGAAGAAGGTATGGGCCTACGCTGGTCGACTGCCGGTCCATGACGAGAACACCCGTGTCGTCAAGCGACTCTCGCCCGGCTACTACTTCTTCCTGGCGCGGGCGAAGTATTGGATCAACAACCAGAGCTTCCCGCACTACATCACCCGCCGGCCCGACGGGGTGTACGTCCAGACCTGGCACGGCACCCCGTTGAAGCGCATGCTGCACGACCTGCCCGCCGTTCACGGCCGCGACGTCGGCTATTTGGATCGCGCCACCATCGCGGCGCAGCAGTGGTCGGTGCTGGTCTCGCCCAACCACTTCACCAGCGAGATCATGCGCAGTGCGTTCCGCTACACCGGCGACGTCCTCGAGCTCGGGTACCCGCGCAACGACGTGCTGCGTCGACCCGACCACGAACGTATCGCCGCCCGGCTTCGCGCCCGCTTCGGGATCCGCCCCGACCAGCGCGTGATCCTGTACGCGCCGACCTTCCGCGACGACCAGGTGAGCGGCGGCCGGTTCACCTTCGAGCTGCCCTTCGACCTGCAGAAGGTGCACGACCGGCTCGGCGAGAACACCGTCCTGTTGTTGCGGATGCACGTTCTGGTTGCGAAGCGCCTCACGATTCCGGTCGAGCTGCGCGACGTCGTCCGTGACGTGTCGGGCTACCCGGAGATCCAGGAGCTGTACCTCATGAGCAACGTCCTGATCACCGACTACTCGTCGGTCTTCTTCGACTTCGCGGCGCTGGATCGCCCGATGCTCTTCTTCGCCTACGACCTCGCGCGCTACCGCGACACCCTGCGCGGTTTCTACCTCGACTACGAGCGCGATCTGCCCGGCCCGATCGTCGAGACACAGGACGAATTGCTCGACGCGCTCGAGGACCTGCAACGACTCGACCGCGACTACGCCGACCGCCGCGCCGCGTTCGTCGCCCGGTTCGGCCCCCACGATGACGGCGGCGCGTCCGAGCGGGTGGTCGAGGCCGTCTTCGGGCCCGGCAACCCGTAGGGCCGCCCACAACGGCGGCACGGCACACTGTTGGGCAACCACTTCCCGCTGATCGGAGCTGCCGTGCCCACCGTCCAGGTTGTCATCCTCGCCGCCGGCATGGGCACCCGCCTGGGCCGCCCCGCGCCGAAGCCGCTGACTCCGCTCGACGACGGCCGGACGATCATCGCCCAGCAGATCGGCAATGTGCGTGAGGTGTTCGGCGACGACGCCCGCGTCGTCGTCGTGGTGGGCTTCAAGCACGACATGGTGATGGAGGCTGTCCCGGACGAGCTGTTCGCCTACAACGAGAATTACGACCAGACCAACACGTCCAAGAGCCTGCTCAAGGCGCTGCGCAACTCGGCCGACGGGCCGGTGCTGTGGATGAACGGCGACGTGGTCTTCGACGCCGAGGTTCTGCGCCGGCTCCGACCGTTCATCGACGGCGGCCGCTCGGCGATCGCGGTGAACACCGCGGCGACCGCCGAGGAAGAGGTCAAATACACCGTCGCCGAGGACGGCTCCGTTCGGGAACTGTCGAAGCAGGTTCGCGACGCCCTCGGCGAGGCCGTCGGCATCAACCTGATCGCCGACCGCGACAAGCCCGCCCTGATCAATCGCCTCGACGAGTGCGACGAACAGGACTATTTCGAGCGTGGCATCGAACTTGCGATCCAGCGCGACGGGCTGCGCATCGAGCCGGTCGACATCTCGGATCTGTTCGCGGTCGAGGTCGACTTCGCCGAGGATCTCGAGCGCGCAATCGCGGGCCGCCGCGCGCACCGCGCCCTACCGAGCTGATCATCAGCGGTCGGCCACCGCTCTCGTGGCGAGCAATTGCTCCATGAAAAACGGTCCCAACGAGGTGATGTAGGTCTGCGTCAGGTGATGGGTGTCGCGGTACACCACCACGTTGCCGACGATCGGTGGGCACTGCGTCGGCGAGCAGATCAGCGAGTTGAGATCGATCCGCTCGGCCTCGGCCCCCATCTGCTCGACCGCTTGCTCGATCGGGGTGTTGCGCAGGACCGCCTTGGCCGTCGGCGTGGTGCACGACGCCGCGGTCGCCCCGGGACGGGAAAGGCAGTCGGGTATGTTGCGCCCCGGCTCGGGTGATTCCTGGACACCGACGATCTTCGTACCGTGCGCGGCCAGCGCTTTCCAGTACGTGACCATTCCCGCCGCGATCGCGCCGAAGGAGGTGGCGTCGGCGTGGTGGTGCGACGGCGTGCCGATCACCGGTCGGTCGCTACTGACGAGGATGTCGGGGTGGTAGTTGTTGAGCATGTCCTGCTCGACGGTCCGGCCCCATTTTTGGCACGCGGTGAAGGCATTACCGGTACCCGGCTCGGCGGTCATCGTCGCGGTCCAGGGGCATTGCGAATGCAGGTCGGTGATGACGTACCAATGCCGTTTTCGGGCCGCGTCGGCCAGAATCGAGCGGTACTGGTTGGCCACCGAGTCGCCGACGAGCGCGATCGTCAACACGGCGTTCCTGCGGTTGCCGTAGAAGCATGGTCGGGGCTTGACGCTGTGGGTCGGGGCCTCGCACTGCGTGTAGGGGTCGAAGTCCTGCGGGGCCTGCGCGATCGGCGGGATCACCTTGGCGGTGCGGGCGAAGGGCGCTGCGGCCACTTGCGGCGCGGGGGCGACGGAGGTCGGACTTGCCCCGACGGGGGCCAAGGCGCCGGCGCCGGCGTGCACCGGGTCGATCCGGCCGACATATCGGCTCGGGGCGGAGTAGGCGGCGACGATGCCCACCGGGACAAGCACCGTCAGTACCAGCGCGAGCGAGTGGCCGGTGTGCTTCGCGAAGTACGGTGCCAGCCGGATGCGATCCTCGACGAACACTTTTGTGAGCCACGCGAGCAGTACCGATGCGGCTACGAGGACTGGGCCGTCGAGCAGGCCGATGCGGCCACCGGAGTAGCTCTGCCACAGGACGATGACGGGCCAGTGCCACAGGTAGAGCGAGTACGAGATGTCGCCCACGAAGACCATCGGCCGGTTGGACGTCAATCGCCAGGGTCCGGACCGCGCCGCATCGGAGCCGCACGCGATGAGCAGCACGGCGCCGAGGACCGGCACGAGCGCGACCGTGCCGGGGAAGGCCGACGACCCGCTGAGCGTGACCGCGGCGGAGGCGATGAGACCCAACCCGACCCACGCCAGCCAGCTCTGCCCGGCCAGCCGGTCGCGCAGCCTGGGGCTGACCAGGGCCAGCACGCCGCCGGCACCGAGTTCCCAGATGCGGGTCGTGGTCACGAAATATGCCGCGGCCGGATCCGTCCCGGTGAGATGGGCCGAGTAGGCCAGCGACCCGAGCACGGTGGCGGCGGCGATACCGACGGCGGCAATCCGGCCCGTCCGGCGCAGGCGCCACCCGATGAGGCCGGCGACGACGAACACGAACGGCCAGAAAAGGTAGAACTGCTCCTCCACCGACAACGACCAGAAGTGCTGCACCGGGCTCGGCGAGTCCGAGGCGGTCAGGTAGTCGACCGCATCGCGCGCCAGGATCCAGTTCTGGAAATAGAGGGCGCTGCCGCGCACCTGGTCGGCGGCGGCGGGCAGCCGAGTCGCCGGAAGGGCGACGCGGGACACGAGCCAAGTGACCGTGAGCACGAGCGCCGCGGCCGGCAGCAGACGGCGGGCCCGCCGGCCCCAAAACTCGAGCAGGTGTACCCGGCCGCTGCGCTGCCAGCCCCGAGCCAAGTGCGCGGTGATGAGAAAGCCGGAGATGACGAAGAAGACGTCCACGCCGACGAACCCGCCGCGCAGCGATCCCGGGTAGAGGTGATACACGACCACCATCGACACGGCGATCGCTCGGAGCCCTTGGATGTCCGGACGGAAGCCGCGCTCGACCGTCCTTGCCGGTCGCGCGGAGTCGGCGGGCGTAGATCGGGTGCTCGTCGTGGTCATAGTGGGCTTAACCCTTTAGGCAGCGTTGGCGGCCACGATCCAGCCGCGGCCTCTACCTTCCCCACAAGGCGGCCGCGCCTACCCGGACGTGACCTGGGTCGCTAGGCCAGCAGGTCGCTCGGGAACGGGATGCCGGTCGTGGAATGGCAGCGGTAGCCGTTCGGGTTCTTGGCCAGGTACTGCTGGTGGTAAGCCTCGGCGTAGTAGAACTGCTCGAGCGGCGCGATCTCGGTGGTGACGGTGCCGTAGCCGAGCTCGGCGAGCTTGCCGCCGAAGAGCTTCTTGGCCTGCTCGGCGACGGCCTTCTGCTCGTCGTCGGTGTAATAGATGCCCGAGCGGTACTGGGTGCCGACGTCGTTGCCCTGCCGCATGCCCTGCGTCGGGTCGTGGATCTCGAAGAACTTCGCCACGATCGCGGCGTAGGTCGTCTCGTCCGGATCGAAGACGACGAGCACCGCCTCGGTGTGCCCGGTGCGCCCCGAGCAGACTTCCTCGTAGTCGGGATGCGCGGTGATGCCACCGGTGTAGCCGACGGCGGTGGTCCACACGCCCGGCTCCTGCCAGAAGATCTCTTCCGCGCCCCAAAAGCAGCCCAGCCCGAAGACGGCCTGCTGGAACCCCTCGGGGAACGGCGCCTTGATCGATCGGCCGGTGACGAAGTGGGTCTCGGGGACGGTGAACTCGTAGTGATCACGCCCGCGCAGCGCGTGCTCGGGGTCGACCATCTGGGTCTTCTGGCGCGAGAACAACATGCAATCGAGGCTACGCAGGACGTACGCTCGGTGCCATGACGCAGTGGGGCCTCGACACCCTCTTCAATCCGGCCAAACGGCATATGGATGAAGAGAAGCGCCGCCTGCAGTCGACGCGGGAGCAGTTGGGTGACAGTTCGGGCGGCAAGCGCATCGATCTCGAGTCGGGCAAGGTCACGATCCAGCGCGATCCGGCCGCCGGCGAGGCCGCCGACACCGCCGATGACACCGCGTCCGGCGCCGACAAGCCGGCCAAGGAACGTCCGGCCCCGAGCCCGGCCGCGATCCGCGCCGCCCAGCGCCGTGGCCGCCAGCTGAGCTGACCGGACTTCGTCTTAAATGTCGAAACCCCCGGTGGGCGGGGGACCACCGGGGGTTTCACGACACGGAGCCCGTTTTCGGTGAGCGGGGGATTCACCGAAGACGATCCCGGGTCATCGATCAGTTCCGGTGAGCGGGGGATTCATCGGAACGAATCGACTTACATCAGGCGCTTTGGTCACTCTCCGTGTCCGGGGAGTTGTCCTTACCGCCTCTGGGTCAAACAATGGCGGACCGGTGATGTGAAGTCAAGGTGAAGTACAAAACTACAGCCAAGAAATTTCGCCGCTCAGCCCTCATGACGATCACACACCCGGATGAACCGGTCCAAACCGCCTCGGCCGGTGTCAGGCGTCCGCGCCGTCGGCCGGTTCGGCGGCCCATCCGCCGCCGTGGACCCTCTGCACGAGATCGCTGAGAACCGGCGCCAGCACTTGTGGGAAACCGCCGACCTGGATCGCGATGCTGAATCGATCCGAGGTCACCGCCGATTCCGGCTGCGCCTCGTCGAGCACCATGCGCTCGCTGAGGGTGAGCACCTGAAAGGCGAGACCGCGTTCCTTGAGAAAGCTGGTGACCGCCTCGACCTCCTTCTCGTCGACGGTCTGGACGAAGACCTGTCCCTGCAACCACCCGGTCATGTCCATCAGTCGGGCAGCTCGCTCGCGCGCACCATCGCGCAGTCGTACTCGATGACGCGTCCGTCCCGCTCGCGCGTGACCGGGAACAGGCCGCTGACCTCGAAACCGGCGGCCTCGTAGACCGCGATGGCTTCGGGCATCCGCGGCATCTGCTCGTAGATGAGAAGGAGCGCGACCTCGGACTGCAGTCCGATGATGTCCTTGACCCGTTCGCCCAACCCGCGGAAGGCCTCGAGATCGAAGCCCTGCGTGTCCATCTTCAGAAAGACCCGCGGATTCGGGACGCCGGCGGCGATCACCGGGGCGAGGAGTTCGTCGAAGATCGTATCCAGGCGCCGCAGCGGCACGTCGATCGGCTCAGTATCGGCGAACTCGTTCAATGGCTTGAAGCGCGCGCGGCCGTAGTCGGTCGACGGAAGCAGCGAACTCAGGGTCTTCTGCACGTGCATGGGGACGGTGCCCTCGGTGCTGCCCAACGCCATCTGGTGGATCGTCCACTTTTCGTCGTCGGCCGACGCCTTCTGCAACCGCTCGACGAACGCCGGCACCGGCTCGAAGGAGTGGATGTAGCCCTGGAATCCGTTGCGCCGAAGTTCCTTCGCGAACTGACCGGTGTTGGCGCCGACGTCGAGGACGCAGTCAATGCGGTAACGCTTCAGCAGCCAGGAGATGTGCCGGGCACCCAGCAGCTTGAGCGCCTGGGTCTCGATGGTC
Organism: uncultured Actinomycetota bacterium; assembly: GCA_963764485.1. Classification (GTDB taxonomy): domain Bacteria; phylum Actinomycetota; class Actinomycetes; order Mycobacteriales; family Jatrophihabitantaceae; genus Jatrophihabitans. The sequence continues at coordinate 2,530,738 of CAVXSM010000001.1, forward strand.
AGGGCGGCCGGCCGCGCCTTGCCACTCGGGGTCACCAGCCACCCGCCCGCGCCGGCCTTGGCGACCGCGACGCCCTTCCCGCGCCGGTTGACCAGGTATGTCTCGCTCGGGACGAGGGTGGTCACGTCGTACTCGGCCGACCGGCCGAGCACCGCGACGCCCGGACCGACATCGGTGATCGGCAGGCCCAACCGTCGCCCGAGCTGGACGGCCCGCCTCCGCCAACTGATGTCGGCCGCTGTTGCCGGATCCGCTGACTTCGAACCCTTGGTCATGTCGCCCTTCACGTCGGTCATCGATGGCTGATCACGACCAACGCTAGCTCGTGCCCCGCGCGGTGGGCGGCGCCGGCCGGGCGAACCCGGCCGGCGCCACCGCACCGGCGTCACGGGGTGATGTCGACGACCTGCGGGTCGTGGTCGCTGACCTGCGCGGAGTACTCCGAGTTCACGTGCACGACCTGGTAGTCCAGCCCGTGCACCTTGGGGGACACGAGGATGTGGTCGAGCACCTGCGACACCCCGTTGAACACGTAGGTGTAGCGCTGGTTCTCCGGCAACGTCGTGATCAGATCCGTCAGGATCGACGGGCCGGTGCCGTCCGACGTGCCGGTCTTCAGCGAGGCCAGCGCCGGGCTGAACTGGTAGTCGTTCAGGTCACCGACGACCACGACCTGTGCGCTGTGGTCGGCCTTGAGCAGGTTGCCCACGAAGTCGTGCAGCACCTGGGCCTGTCCGGCCCGCTGCACCGCCGACGACTGCGCCGGGTACTGGAATCGGCCGTCGGCGTTCTGGTCGCCCAGCTTCGAGTCGAAGTGGTTGGCGATCACGAAGATCTTCTTCGTCTTGAACATGAATTGGCCGATCAGCGGCTTGCGACTACTCGTCCACACCGGGTTCTGCGGATCGATCCGCCCGGGCGAGATGGTGAGCGCCGCCCGGTTGTTGACGACGGTCACCTGCGTGCTCGTCGTCGAACGGTTGACGTCGGGTGCGCCGGCATCGACGAAGGACACCCGGGCCGGGTTGAACAGGAACGCGACCCGGATGTTGCCCCCGGGTTGCCCGCCGTCCTGATCGTTGACCGGGTCGATCTCGCGATACTGGTAGTCCGGACCGCCGGCCGCCGAGATCGCGTCGGTCAGCTTCGTGAGCGTGTCGTCGGCCGCGACGACGCCGTTGTCGGTGGCGCCGCTGTTGTCCTGGATCTCCTCGAGCGCGATGATGTCCGGCTTGGCCAGGTTGGTGACCACGCCTTCGGCCAGCGCCTGGTACTTCGAGTCCGAGTCGGACGGCGCCAGGTTCTCGACGTTGTACGTCGCGATCGACAGCTGCTTGGTCGTGCCCGCGTGCGCGGTCACCGGGGCCAGGTGGTTGTGCTGCACAATGCCGAGCGTCGCCGCTTCGAGCACGTACCCCCCGAAGTTCGACCAGTCGATCGGGCCGACCGTCGGGCCCTGCAGCACGTCACCGACGTCGAGGCCCAGCGCGCTGCCGTCGAGCGTGGCGACCTCGAGCCGGCCGGCCGGGGTCTGGTTCTCGCCGAGCAGCTCGGCCCCGCCGCGGTAGGTGGCCGCCGAATCGGGCTTGGTGGTCACGTACTGCTCACCGAAGGTGTTGGACGGGCCGACCACGCGGGCGTCGTCCACCTCGGCCCGCATGCCCTCGATCGACTCGTAGAAGTCGAGCGCCGAGCGCGTCGGGTCGATCCCGGTGGTTTCGATGTTGGCGCCGCCGAGGTCAGGGGCGTAGAGGTCCGGGACGGTGTCGGGGCCGAGGACGATGGGCGCCGGCAGGGTGTTGCCGGTGGAGACGACGCTGACGGTGGGCGTGCCGATCTCGGTGACCGACAGGTTCGACGTGCTGCTGAGGGTGTCGCCGCTGGCCAGCTGATAGAAGTCGCTGACCTTGCCGGACACCAGGACCGAGTCGCCGACGTTGACGGTCGGGGTCGAGCTGGTGAAGACCAAGATGCCCTCGCTGGTGGCCGGATCGGCGTCCGGATCGGGATCCTGCATCCAGAAGCCCTTGCTCGAGGTGGTGCGCAGGGCGGTAACGATGCCGGGCACGTTGGTGACCGTGTTGCCGACCTGGGGCGAGATCCAGGTCGAGCCCTGGATGTCGTGGATGCGCAGCGGGCCGGGCCCACCGCCGCCGGTCTGGTCGAGCCCGCTGTTGGCCGGGTTCGGGGCGGCGGTGGTGAAGTCAGCGCCGTTGTTGTCGGTGTCGGTACCGGCGGCCGCCCGTTGGGTCGAGGTGGCGTTGGCCGTCGCCGGGGCGTCGGCCGCGCCCTCGTGGACCACCGCGGCGCCGTAGCCGACCAGGTCCACGATGGACGGGTCGGCCGCGCAGTCGGTGACGGTCTTGCAGGCGAGGGCCGTGGTCGAGTGGACCAGGGCGACCGTGCCGGCCGTCCCGCCCATGTTGATGGAGCCGCCGGATACGTCGGGCGTGGGGAGCGCGGCGACGGTGTTCGCGCCGGCGCCCTCCTCGATCAGGAAGTGGCCGCTGGCCGAGATCTGCCCGCTCAGCGTGGTGACCTGCCACGCCGAGCTGGCCGAAGCCGGGAGGTACTGCACCGAGTAGCCGGTAAGGCTCGACTGGGTGGCGGTGAGGTTCTGCAGTTCGATGAAATCGTGGGTGTAGACGGCGCCGGTGTTGCCGCCGCCGCCGTAGACCTCGCTGATGTCGAACGAGGTGGACGGGTCCGCGGTCGCGGGGTTCGCGACCGCCGCCACGGCGAACGCGAGGGCGGCCGCGCCTGCGGCGGCCAGGGCTAGACGTGCTGGGGATGGACGCACGGAGATCCTCCGGATTGCAGGGGTTTGTCTGGGTCATTCCACACGAGATCGGCCGAATGTCCAGCCCTCGTCCGATCCCGGCCGCCCCGCGTTCGCCTCGCCGCCGACCAGGTGCAAGGGTGAGTTTCATGAACGTGCTGCTGATCGGGCCGCCCGGATCAGGCAAGGGAACGCAGGGTGAGCGTCTCGCGGCCCGGCTCGGCATCGAGCACCTGGCTGCCGGTGACCTGTTGCGGGCCGAGGTGCAGAGCGGCACCCCGCTGGGCCGCCGGGTCGAGTCGATGATGCAGAAGGGGGACCTCGTGCCCGACGCCGTCATCATCAGCCTGCTCATGCCCCGGGTGCTGGCCGCGTCCGAGGGCAGCGGCTACCTGCTCGACGGCTTTCCGCGCTCGGTCGAGCAGGCGGTCGAGGCGCGCAAGCTGGCCGAGCTGGCTGACGCCGGTCCGGACGCGGTTGTGTATCTTGACGCGCCGCGCGAGGAACTCGTCCGGCGCATCCTGGCCCGGGCCGAGACCGAGGGCCGGGCCGACGACAACCCCGAGACGGTCACGAACCGGCTGCGCGTGTTCGACGAGGCCACGCACCCGCTGGTCGACTACTACCGCGACCGGGGCTTGCTGCACGTGGTGAACGCCGACCAGCACGAGGACGACGTCACCGCCGAGATCCTCGCCGCCCTCGAGGGTTCCGCGAGCTGATCCCGCCACTCCCTAGTTCGTCCCGCTGACTGGCGCGTAATCCGTTCACTGGCGCGATATTTCGCGCCAGTCACGCGTTATCGCACCAGTCAACCGTGCGCCAGTTGAGTGTCGCCGGCCTGTGCATAGTCGCGGACGTATCCACATGCCGTACGTTCCACCGCCCGCGTCGATCACGCTCGCGCCATGAACGAGGTGATCCGGGTGACCCACGGGATCTGGCGCGCGCCGGCGGCGGTCGACAATCTCTTCGGGCGGGTGACCGCGGCTCTCACCGCGTGCCCGGCTGCCACTGTTGTTTGCGGTCTGACTGCCGCGCGACTGCATGGTCTGTGGCTCCCGTCCGATGTCGACGGGCCCATCGAGGTCATCGTTCATCGGTACGAGCCGAAGCTGGAGGCGCGGTCCGGAAGTCGCCGAGCGGAGCTACGGGCCCGGCGCCAGACACTGCTCGCCGATGAGGTCGTCCAGCTGGGCGGGGTGGACGTGACCTCCGAAGCGAGGTCATGGCTCGACCTCGCCGCACGGCTGCGATTGCCCGACCTGATCGCGCTGGGCGACAGTGCGTTGCGGGGCGGGGCGACGCACGAAGAACTCGCGCACCTGATCACCCGGGCGAGGCACCGGCGTGGCGTTGTGGCTGCTCGCGCCGCGCTGCCGTTGCTGAATGCGCGATCGCGATCACGGCCGGAGAGCCATCTCCGCTATGCGTTGCATTGCGGGGGACTGCCGCCGCCGGCGGTGAATCAGGCGGTCTACTCCGACGACGGCGAATGGTTGGCCGAGCCCGACCTGAGCTACGACGACGTCCGTCTCGCCCTCGAGTACAACGGCGCCGACCACGCCGAGGTCAGGCGAATGCGCCGCGACATCACTCGGGAAATTGATGTCATCGCGCGAGGGGGGTGGCACACCGTCACGTTCGGCCCGGCCGAGGTCTTCGGCCGTCCCGATCAGGTGGCCGTCGTCGTGCGGCAGCTACGCGCCGAGCGGCGCCACGGGCCTGCAGCCGGCTTGCCGCCGAGTGACTGGCGCGTTATGGGCTGACTGGTGCGAAATAGTGCGCCAGTCAGCCCATTTCGCACCAGTCAACTGGACTTGGAGCCCTTGGCCTTCTTGGCGTCGGCGTCCTTGGAACCCTTTGAGTCGGAGTCGGAGTCGGAGTCCGGGTCGGGGAGCTTGCGCTTCATCACCTTGCCGGCGGGATTGCGGGGCATCTCGTCGATGAAGATGATCTCGCGCGGCACTTTGTACCGAGCGAGGTTGCTCTTCACGTGGTCTTTGAGGGTTTGCTCGTCGACGTCGGCCCCGTCGGCCAGGACGACGTAGGCCCGCAACCGCTTGCCGTAGTCCTTGTCGTCGACGCCCACCACGGCGGCCTCGGAGACGCCGTCGTAGGAGCCGAGCAGGTCCTCGACCTCGGCCGGGAAGACGTTCTCACCGCCGGACACGATCATGTCGTCGTCGCGGCCGTCGACGAACAGCCGGCCGTCCTCGTCGACGTGACCCATGTCGCCGGTCGACATCATCCCGGAGACGACCTCCTTGCTGCCGCCGCCGGTGTAGCCCTCGAACTGCATCGAGCTGCCGACGAAGATGCGCCCCGATTCGCCCTGCTTCACTTCCTGGCCGTCGCCGTCGAGCAGCTTGATCGTGGTGCCCTGGGGCGGTCGGCCGACAGTGCCGGGCGCGGCCCGCATGTCCTCCGGGGTGGCGATCGTCGCGTACGCCACCTCGGTCGAGCCGTACAGGTTGTAGACGATGTCTCCGAGCAGATCCATGGTCCGGGTCGCGAGTTCGGCCGAGAGCACCGAGCCGGAAACCGCGATCACCCGCAACGAGTCGAGGTCGTGGGAGGAGATCTCGTCGTCGCCGAGGTCCATCAGCCGCGACAGCAGGATCGGCACCGTGATCAGTGCGTCGGCCTCGTACTCGTCGAGCGCGTTCAGCGTCCAGTCGGGTGTGGCCTTGCGGGTGATCACGAGCGTGTTGCCCAGCCCGAGCGCGAGCATCGAGCTGAGCAGACCCCAGGCATGGAACGCCGGCGCGGCCAGCACGGCCGTGCGCCCGGAGCGCAGCGGGATCTTCGACAGGTAGCCGCCCGGCAACGCGAGCGACAGCGCCATGTCCCGCGGTGCGCCCTTCGGGGTGCCGGTCGTGCCGCTCGTCAGCAGGATGATCTTCTGTTTCGAGCTCGGCCGGGACGGCCGCGACGTGCCGCCGGAGCGGATCAAGCCCTCGAGCGTGTCGTCGTCAGTCTCGCCGTCGTGCCACGCGACGTACTTGCCGCCGGTCGGCTCGACCGCGTCGGCGACCTTGGTGAACTCCTCGTCGTGGATCAGGGCCTGGACGTCCTCGCGGTCGCAGACGTCGGCGAGCTGCGGTCCGGCGAAGTCGGTGTTGAGCAGCAGCGTGCGCGCACCCAGCTTGGCGCCGGCGAAGATCGCCTCGAACAGGTGGCGATGGTTGCGGGCCAGGATGCCCAGGCCCTCCTTCGGCTTGAAGCCCTTGTCGCGCAGCGCGTTGGCGAGCGCGTCGCTGCGCCGGTCCAGCTCGGCGAAAGTCACCGAGCCGAGCTCATCGACGATCGCCGGCCGGTCGCCGTAGCTCGCGGCGGCCAGGGCGATCGCGCCACCGGCCGGGCCGTACGCCTCGAGCGAGCGCAGCGTGCCGAGCAGCTTGTGCGGCGGGGTCAGGACTACACCGGGCCCACGAGCCTGCAGCAGCGTTATCGCGTAGCCGGCCTCCGATCCGGCGCGGGCGAAGATCTGGCGGGCCGTATCAAGGATGTCCACACCAGGTTCCTACCCCAGACGCGGCGTGTTCGCCCAACTCGAGGCCGATCAGAAGACGTCGTCGGTTGATGTCGCGGCGAGGTCGACGAGATCGTTCTGCTGGGTTTCGTCGCCCTCGCTGGAGCGCTCGACCCAGGTGCCCTGGTCGCGCTCGTACTGCTCGATGACGTCCTCGATCGGTCCGTCGGAGCGCAGCTCGCCGCTTTCGAGGTAGAGCCCTCGAGTGCAGTAGCGGCGCAAGTTGCCCTCGGAGTGCGAAACGAGGAACAAGGTCGTCCCGTCTTCGAGCAGCCGCTCAATGCGCTTCAAGCACTTGTTGCGGAAGCGCTTGTCACCGACGGCCAGCACCTCGTCGACGAGCAGGATCGGCTCGTTGAGTCGGGACACGACCGAGAAGGCGAGGCGCACCTTCATCCCGGACGAGAAGTGCTTGAACGGGGTGTCAAGGAACTCGCCGATCTCGGCGAACTCGACGATCTCGTCGAACGCGTCGGCGATCTCGGCCGGCGGTCATGCCGTGCAGGCCGGACACGAGATGGATGTTGTCGCGCGCGGTGAGCTCGGGCTCGAATCCGCCGGTGATGGCGATGAGCGGGGCCACGCCCTGCCGGACACTGACCGAGCCCTCGTCCGGCAGCAGCACGCCGGCGATGAGGCTCAGCAGCGTCGACTTGCCTTGCCCGTTGCGTCCGACGACCCCGATGGACTCACCCGGGTGGATGTCGAAGCTGACGTGACGGAACGGCCAGAACTCGCCGGCGGCATCCAGGCCCAGGGTGCGCTTGATGAGCAGGTCCTTGATGCTGCGATGCCGCCGCCGGTTGCGTGAGAACTGCACGCCGACATCGCGCAACGAGATCACCGGCTCGCTCGCCGTCATCAGATCTCCTTCAGCATCGTGCGCTCGAGCCGCGAGAACACGAACACCCCGATCGCGAAGATGACGGCAATTCCGATGGCCGAGTGCCAGACGAAAGACCAGTCGTTGACGTAGTGCGTGACGACATGGCCGTTGCGCACGACGTCCTTGCGATTCTTGACCTTGGGAACGACGCCGGACAGCTCCTGCGGGAAGAACGATGCCCGGGCCAGTACCAGCATGCCGGTCGTGGGATTCAGCGACAGCGCGATGTGCAGGTGATTCGGGACGTCCTTGACGCTGTACAGCACCGGGGACGCGTAGAACATCACCCGCATGAAGATCGGGACGATCCGTTCGACATCGCGGACGAGGACGGTGAGCGGCGCGAGGATCAGCCCGAAGCCGAGCACGAGGAAAAAGCACATGATCATCGCTAGCGGCAACAGCAGGACGTCGATCGAAGGCCGTTTCAAATAGCAGAGGGCGAAGATGACGATGACCGGCAGGCTGAACACGAACTCGACGCCCTTGGACACCACCACGCGAAGTACCCACAACTCGCGCGGGACGTTGCTGGAGCGCACCATCTGTGCCTGCTGGCGCAGGGCGCGAACGGTGCCGTTGACCCCACCGTTGAACCAGGCCCAGATGAGCTGGCCGAGCACCAGGAACAAGATGTACGGGGGATAGCCGACCTTGCGATCGAAGATGACGGTGAAGACGAACCAGTAGACGAGGCTCATCAACAGCGGGTCGAGAACCGACCACAGATAGCCGAGCGCCGAGCCGGCGTAGCGCACCTTCAGATCGCGCCGCACGAGCAGGCTCAGGATACGGCGGTACTGGATGACCCGGCGCAGGCGCTCACCGACTCCGGGGCGGCCGGTACTCGTGGTCGTGAAGCCACCGGGGCGGCCGCGCAGGCTGGCGCTGGTCACGCGCGACCTAGGCAGTCCGCAGCCGCATCGATCGGCCCGAGCTCCGTCACGGTCCGAATGTACCGGCCGCCGGCCGGCGGGACCCGATTACCGCGTGCGGGTCCGAGCCCGGCAGGATGGGATAGCCGCGTCCGTCAATGAGGGGTCCAGTTGAACCGCCACCAGTTCCTCACGTCGCTCCATCGCCGGCTACGGCCCCGCACGTACCTCGAGACGGGCGTCAACCTGGGCCAGAGCCTCACGCTGTCCAGAGTGCCCAGCATCGGCATCGACCCGGAATTCTCGGTCGTGCGCGAATTGCTGGCCGACGTCCACCTGGCGCGGACGACGAGCGACGAGTTCTTCGCGCGCACGTCACCGCTGGCCCACCTGCCTATCCCGATCGTGGACCTCGCGTTCATCGACGGCATGCATTTGTCCGAGTACGCCCTGCGCGACTATCTGGCGGTCGAACGGTTCACCGAGCCGACCAGTGTCGTGGTGTTCGATGACATGCTGCCTCGCAGCGTCGACGAGGCTGCGCGGCGCCGGCATACGCACGCCTGGACTGGAGACGTTTTCAAGGCGGCGCAGGCGCTACGAGATCTGTGCCCCGATGTGGTGGTGATCGAGGTCGACACGAGCCCGACGGGTGTCGTTGTCGTGCTCGTTCCGAACGCGGCCCGCGACGGGGTACTTCCGGGTTACGACGAATGGCTCGACATAGCGATGGCGCCGGACCCACAAGTCGTGCCCGATGAGGTGTTGACGCGCTCGCGGGCAGTGAAGCCAGAGGCTCTACTCGGGTCGGACGGCTGGGCGAGCCTCATCGCCCTGCGCGGTCGGCGAAAGGGCGACGTAGGCGCCGAGGTGCGCTCGGCATTCGGTCAGTTCGTCGCTGCCTGACACCGGCGAGCAACGGCTAGGACAGGACCTTGCGGGCGGTCGCGCGTACGGACGAGCGAACCTTCACCGCTCGCTCGGGCGGCAACACGCGAAGCACTTGATCGACCGCCCGGCCGGCTACGGCGGCGGCCCTGGTCTTGCGCGCAGCGGCCCCGCGCTGTGCGGCCGGAACGAGTGACGGCTGGGTCTTGGCTCCCCAAAGGAGTACGAGGGGCCGATCGCCCTGGACGAGCAGGCGCGCATCGATCGGCTCGTCGCTGCGTTCATCGGATCGCAGCGCGAGCGACCAGATGCCGTTCGTGAGGCGCCGGCGTGGGACGCGTCCGACGAGGCGGGGGGCGGTCCCCTCGTCGACCAGCTCGGCGATGCCGTCGACCGACGTGCTGCCCATCGTGAGCACGAGGGTCGAGGTCGTGGCCGCGAACTGCGGGTCGGAGAGCACGATTTCGACGTCCTCGTCGCGACGGCGCGCGTAGCTGCCGACGAGGTCGACCACGGCCGGCGGCGGCAGAGACTTGCCCACTGGTACTCCCCTAAGATGCTCGTTGCCACGTGAAGGCGACCTTACCGGCGCGGCCCGAGAACTCGGTAACGCGGCGGCAGCCAGGGAGAATCAGCACATGAGCGCGACGGTCAACCCCCTCGAAAACTACTTCCGTGACAACTCGGGGCGTCTGATTCACAAGTGGCTGCACTACTTCGACATCTACGACCGTCACTTCGCGCCGTATCGCGGCAAGGCCGTCAACATCGTGGAGTTCGGGGTCTCCCACGGCGGCTCGCTGCAGATGTGGAAGTCCTATTTCGGACCCGAGGCGACCATCACCGGTGTGGACATAGACCCGCGATGCGCGGACCTCACCGAGGATCGCGTGGACGTCGTCATCGGCAACCAGGAGGATCGCGGCTTCCTGCGCAGCCTGGCGGAACGGGTGGGCGACATCGACGTCTTGATCGAGGACGGCGGCCACACGATGGCCCAGCAGATCGCGACCTTTGAAGAGCTCTGGCCGCACATCACCGCCGGCGGCGTCTTCTTGATCGAGGACCTGCACACAAGCTACTGGCGCAAGTACGGCGGCGGGTACAAGGCGGCGGGGACGTTCATCGAGTACGCGAAGGACCTCATCGACCAGCAACACGCCTGGCACTCGCAGGACCGCTCGCGCTTGGACGTCGACGACTACACCAGGTCGATCCGCGGCATGCACGTCTACGACAGCATCATCGTCTTCGACAAGGCGCCCGTTCCCCCACCTAGCCACGAGGTGACCGGCACGCGGTCATGGTGAGGGGCGGTGGCGGAGGTCCAGCCGACGGGGGCGTCGTCAAGGTCAGCGTCGTCGTCGCGCTGTACAACACCGGACCGCACCTGCTCGACCTCGTTGCCTCACTCGACGCGCAGTCCATGTCCAGCGATGAGTTCGAAGTCATCCTGGTCGACGACGGGTCTACTGACGGCACCTTGACGACTGCGCGCGAGCTGGCGGCGGCCCGAACGAACCTGTCGGTCGAGACCATTCCGAACTCCGGCTGGCCGGGCCGCCCTCGAAACGTCGGCTTGGATCTGGCGAACGGCGACTACGTCTTCTTCAGCGACCATGACGACCGGTTTGGTACGCGGGCGCTCGAAGTGATGTACGAAATGGCGACTGCGAACCGGGCCGACATCGTGTACGGCAAGATCGTCCGCACCGGGCGCAGCACGCCGTACTGGCCGGTCTGGCGGCACGACCTTGCCCGCGCCGACATCGCCGAGCTCGCCATCCTGAGCCGGACGGTTCACAAGCTCTACCGCCGGGCGTTCCTCATCGATCACGACATCCGGTTCCGTGAGGGCCGGGTCCGGCTCGAGGATCACGAATTCATGGCCTTGGCGTTGGCCCGGGCCGACGCGGTGTCCGTCATCGCCAGCGAACCCTGCTACTGGTGGGTCCACCGCAATGACGGCTCCAACAACTCGTCGAATCCCGTCGACCCGGCCACGTACTGGGGACATTACGGCCACGTGCTGTCCACCTGGAGGACAGCGGCTGGTCCCGGTGAGTTGCTCGACAGCGCCCGGGTCATCTCGGCGGTGCAAGCCTTCACCCGGTTCGCGCCCAAGGCCTACTTCGCGCGTTCGTCGAATTCGCGTCGGCAGCTGTTCGACGCGGTGCACGCGGTCTTTCGTGAACACCTTCCGCCCGCGCTCGATCACCGACTGCCCGTGTACAAACGGCTACGCGCGCAGGCGCTGCGCGACGGTGACTTCGAGCGGTTCGAACAGCTGCAGGAGTATCGCTCGGAATTCACGTTCCGGACGGAGACCGGGTCGGTCGGTGCGCAGGACGGGCGGCTGCGAGTCGTGGTCGCTGCCCAGTGCGGTCCGCCGGCTGGGGACCGAAGCCTGCCGGTCGAGGAGAAGGACGGCCGGTCGCTTCTTCCGCTGGACCCAGGTGTGAACGCTTCCGACGTCGACCGCGCGCTACTCGAGGACGACCGCGGGAGCCTGGAGATCACGATCCGCCACCGCGAATCCGGCGTCGAGTGGCCCGTGCACACACAGGTGTGCCGCCGCGGCCTGGGGCTCGCTGTCACCGCGGATGCTCTCGTCGACCTGTCGTCCACGACGTTCGGTGATCCGCTGACACCAGGAATATGGGACCTGCTCGTGCGGGTGCAATTCCTCGGCGAGTCGCTGATCAAACGGGTGGCCCAGCCCGAATCCGGACTGGCAACCGGCCCCGATGCCCCTCCGCCCGGCGTCTATGTCACCGCGAACGGCATGTTGTCGTTCAAGGTCGCCGGCGCTGTCGGCAGTCATCGAGCACGCGTTGAAAGCGTGACGTGGCGGGGCCGAAATCTGGTCGTGGAGTTTGCCGCAGGCACAACCGCGTCGGTGGTGTACGCGAAGCGTCGGGGCGAGACCGAAACCGATTGCGTCGTCCCGGTCGAAACCTCCCGCGCACTGGTCGACGTCGACGCGCTGCCCGGAGACGGCGTGATCGACCTCTGGCTGCGCGACCACAGCGGGACCGTTGCTCGTCTTGCCTACGAAGGCCGGCGGGTCGCGGCGTCGGATGGGCGGTCGCCGTTACTGGCCGCCTATTCCACCAAGCACGGCTCCCTGTCGATCATGCGCACGGCTGTCGTGCAGTCGACCGATCAGCGCAAGAGCCGGCTGCGCGGGCTCGTCCGTCGGCGCGGCTGACGAAGCGGGCCGCGGGTCACGCGGATGCGTTGTGGGAATCCGGCGAAAGCGGCCGGTGAGGTGCGGCTCACCGATCGCGCTCCCACGGCGCGGGCAACGGGAAGTACTGCCCGAAGAACTGGCTCAGGACGGCCCGCTGTTCCTGCAGATCGCCCTCGGGGCTGTCGAGGTCATTGATGCAGAACAGCTGCGGGCGCTCGCGCAGGAACTCGTCGAGTCGGCGCGCCGTCTCGGGCCGGCCGAGGTCCTGGTAGCGGTAGGTCGTCTCGCCGGGCACGGCCCGACCCCGCGCGTACGCGTAGTAATGGTGCAACGCGGACGCGATGGACACGTCGTCGACATGGCGGAACCGGGAGGCCGCGACCTGCGCGAACAACTCGGGATGCCGGGCCTCGATCTCGGCCAGGACGCTGCGCAACTGGGGATGCGCCGTGTGCCTGAACTTGTGCCGCAGGGTGACCCCGAACTCCCGCTCGAGCAGCGCCCGGTTGTTCTTCGCCGCGTTCAGCACCGGCAGATCGTCGGCTGACGGCGGGTCGAGATCGAGGGTCTGCCGGCTCAGGAAGAACTTGCTGATGCCGTTGCTGTGGAAGAAGAGTTCGGGCTCGACCGATCGGCCGAAGAAGATGTCGTCGTTGCAGTACAGGAACTGTTCGGCGAGGTCGGGGATGTGGTGCAGCTGCGACTCGATGGCGTGCGAGTTGAAGACCGGCAGCACGCTGGGATCGGTGAAGATGTCGCGGTGATCGACCACGGTCACCTTGGGATGATCTGGGTCGAGCCAGTTGGGTACCTGCCCGTCGGTCACCAGGTAGATGCGCCGCACCCAGCTCGCGAACATGGCGACCGACCGCATCGAATAGCGCAGCTCGTCGCGGTTGGCGAACCGTGAGTGATTCGCCGCGAAGTCGGACTGGCCCCCGCCCACGAACTCGGCCTTGCGGCGCTGCCACTGCGGATCGTCGCCGTCGACCCAGGTGTAGACGACGTCGACCGGATCGCGGACCTCGAAGACATCGGGCAACGGATCGGTGACCGGCCAGTGATGTTCAGCCCGGACCGCGCGCTGCCATGCCTCGGCAGTGAGATGCCCGACGACCGGATTGTCGGGCGGGGAGACCCGCGTGCCGGGCGGGTAAGGCGCCGCCCGGAAATGACGAGGGTCAGGCCGGCCGTCGAGCACCCAGAACGCGATCTCGCAGGCGGTGTCGCGCGTATCCAGGACGGCGCCGGTCGGCGCCGCGAGCACGCGGGACACCCGCAGTGTGCGGCCGCTGCCCCGATCACCGTCGAGGGACCAGCCCGGGCGGCCGAGCACCGGCTCCAGGGCCGACAGGAGGGCCGCGCGATCGCCGCCGTCGACCCCGATCTGGCCGACCCGGCCCCGTGGTCCGGGCACCAGAACATAGGCCACGCCCGCAGCCTCGAGCGCGTCAACCACCGTGCGCGCGACGTCGGCGCGCACCGCGTGGGCGTCGAATTCGGTGACGACCTCGGGCTCGATCGAGCGCGGGCCGAGGCGACGGACGGGCTTGGTGAGAGCGGGGGTCTCGCGATGGCGTAGGCGCTGGAGGCGGCGCAACGTGGGCTCGGGCATCGACTCGATCACACGGCGCCGGAGCCGTCTCACCATGTGGGTCCCTCGATACGTTTCAGGCCTTCGAGGATACTGACATGTCGGTGGGCAAGGGGGGAGTTGAACCCCCACGTCCTTTCGGACACACGGACCTGAACCGTGCGCGTCTGCCATTCCGCCACTTGCCCGGCGCGCACCCTAAGGAACGCCTGATTGGCAGCCGCAACGGTAGCACGCAAGCGGGGCGGAAATCGGGGTACCTCAGCGGCGCCCGATAGACTCCTGCGGTCCGCGTCGTCCGACGCGCGGGCTGCTGTGCCTGCAACTACGCCCAACCGAGGAGGGACGCCGTGAGCTTGGCCCAGCGCTTCGAGCGCCGTCTCGAGGGCCTGGTCGGCGGCGCATTCGCCCGCGTCTTCAAAGGCCAGGTCGAACCCGTCGAGATCGGCTCGGCCCTGCAGCGGGAAGCGGCCGACAAGCGCAACGTCATGGGCAGCGGTCAGGTGCTCTCGCCGAACCGCTACCGCGTCACCCTGTCGCCGTCCGACCACGAGCGCCTCCTCCCGTGGGAGAACCAGCTCACCAACTCCCTGGCCGAGCTGGTGCAAGAGTTCCTCGACGAGAACCGGTGGGACACCATCGGCGACATCGAGGTCTATCTCGCGCGCGACGAGCAGCTGCACACCGGGGTGTTCGGCGTCGCGTCGCGCATGGAATCCGGCGCCCCGCCGCGCCGGCGCCCGCACGACTCGCTCTCGTTGCCGATCGTGCCCGGCGCCCCGCTCGGCGAGTACCCGCAGGGCCAGGACATGTACGCACCGGCCGGCCCGCCGCCTCGGCTGCAACCACCGCCGGTGATGGCCGGCCAGGCCGTCGGGCCGCCGCAGCAGTACTCGGCCGGCCCCGACCCGCGCCACGAGCCACCGCCGCGCGCGCCGCAGGGCCGACCGGCCGCGGCGATGCTGATCGTCGACCAGACCAACCGGCGCTTCGATCTGCGCGTCGGCAGCAACATCATCGGTCGTGGTACTGACGCCGATCTGCAGTTGCTCGACCAAGGCATCTCGCGACGTCACCTGGACATCCAGTTCGACGGCAACATCGCCACCGCCTACGACCTCGGCTCGACCAACGGCTCCACGGTGAACGGGCACGACATCAGCAGTCAGGTCCTCCGCCACGGGGACGTCATCAGGGTGGGCCACACGCGGATCGTGTTCCACCAGGAACGCGTGTGAACTCGGCGCTCGCTCTGCAGCTGATCCGGTTCGGCTTCCTGGCCCTGCTGTGGCTGTTCGTCCTTGCGGCCATGCGGGTGATCCGCAGCGATCTGCGCACGAGCGGCCAACCGCGCATCGCGGTACCGCCGCCGGCCCGCCGCCGCGGCAAGTCCGGCAGCGCGGCGGCGCCGCGCCCGGCTTCCGGCGCGCCGACCCACCTGCTGGTCACTGAGGGCGGCCTGACCGGCACCCGCATCGGACTCACCGGCGCCCCGGTACTGATCGGCCGGGCCAACGACTCCACGCTCGTGCTCGAGGACGACTACGCCAGCACCCGGCACGCGCGGATCAGCCTGCAGGACGGCATGTGGGTGGTCGAGGACCTCGGCTCGACCAACGGCACCTACCTCGGCCAGCGCAAGCTCGACGGGCCGGTGCAGATGGAGCCCGGCGTACCGCTGCGCATCGGTAAGACCGTCCTGGAATTGCGCTGATGGCTCTGTACCTGCGTTACGCGGTCCGCTCCGATCTCGGTCTGGTCCGCAGCAACAACGAGGACTCGGTCTACGCCGGCCCGCGGCTGCTGGCGATCGCCGACGGCATGGGCGGGCACGCGGCGGGCGAGGTCGCGAGCAAGATCGTCATCGGCACGCTCGAGCCGCTCGACGAGGAACGGCGCATCGACGACCTCATGCGCTCATTGCGCGACACCGTGGTCGAGGCGAATCACCGCATCGCCGATGCGGTCAAGCAGCGCAAGGAACTCGAGGGCATGGGCACCACCCTCACCGCGTTGCGCTTCGTCGGCTCGCAGGTCGGACTCGTGCACGTCGGCGACTCGCGGGCCTACCTGCTGCGCAACAACGGGCTCACCCAGATCACCCACGACGACACCTACGTCCAGTACCTCGTCGACTCGGGCAAGCTCACCCCGGACGAAGCGAAGGACCACCCGCGCAAATCGGTGATCCTGCGGGCCCTGCTCGGCACCGAGGTCGAGCCGGACGTGTCGATCCGCGAGGCCCGGGCCGGCGACCGCTACCTGCTCTGCTCCGACGGCCTGTCCGACGTCGTGTCGGCCGAGACCATCGCCGACACCATGCTGATCGACGACCCGCAGGAGTGCGCCGACCGGCTGGTCGAGCTGGCGCTGCGCGGCGGCGGCCCCGACAACGTCACGGTGATCGTCGCCGACGTGATCAACGCCAAGGTCGGCGACACCGTCGACGACGTGCCGGTGATCGCCGGCGCCTTCGTCGACCCGGCGGCCGCAGACGTGCCCGGCGCCGACAGCGCCGCCGAGCGGGCCGCCCAGATGTCGCGGCCCAAGCCGGTCGAGACGAGCGCGCTCAACGTGCACCGGCGCAAGCGGTCGCTGAAGCCCTGGCTGATCGGGTTGGCCGTGCTGATCGTGATCGTGGGCGCCCTCGGCGGCACCTACGCGTGGACCCAGACCCAGTACTTCGTCGGCCGGGCCGGGGCCGACGTCGCGGTCTTCCGCGGGGTCAACACCGAGTTCGGGCCGCTGAAGTTCTTCAACCTCTACAAGGTCACCGACCTGCCGGTGGCCGATTTGAACCCGTCGGTGCGTTCGCAGGTCAACGACGGCATCCCGGCCGGCAGCAAGGCCGAGGCGGCGAACATCGTGCGCAACCTGCGCAAGCAGCAGCTGCCGGCCTGCCGCACCCCGGCGCCGGTCATCACCCCGACGCCCACGGTCACGACCACGCCCGTCCACACCCCGACCGGCACCCACTCGCCGGCGGCGAAGACCACGCCGGCCGGCAGCTCGGCCAGCGTCAGCCTCTCCGTCCCGTCCTCGCCCGAACCGACCTGCCCCGTCCCATGACCGCCACCACCCTGAACCCGTCGCTGCGGATCCCCACCCGGCGCAACACCGAGCTGGTGTTGCTCGTGTTCGCGGTGCTCATCGTGGTGGCCGCCGAGGGGGCGGTCGAGGCGGCCCGTGACGGCCACTTCTCCTCGCGGCTGGCCACCTACGCGGCCGTCCCGATCGTCGTCGGCATCGTCACGCACCTCGTGATCCGGCGGGTCGCCCGCTACGCCGATCCGCTGCTGCTGCCGATCGTGGTGCTGCTCAACGGTCTCGGCCTGGTCATGATCCACCGCCTCGACCTCGGCTTGAAGACGCAGGCGCAGCAGTACGGCAACACCTACGACGGCGCGCAGGCGCCGACCCAGGTCGTGTGGACGGCCCTGGGGGTCGTGCTGTTCATCGCCCTGATCGTGCTCGTGCGCGACCACCGCGTGCTGCAGCGTTACGCCTACACCCTGGCCCTGATCGGCGTGTTCTTCCTGGTGCTGCCGGCGGTGCTGCCGGCCCGGTTCAGCGAGGTGAACGGGGCCCGCATCTGGATCCGGCTGGCCGGCTTCTCGCTGCAGCCAGGCGAGTTCGCCAAGATCCTGCTGACGGTCTTCGCCGCGGCCTATCTCGTCGCAGAAGCGCGACGTCCTCGCCCTCGCCGGGCGGCGGTTCATGGGCATCGACTTCCCGCGCGGGCGCGATTTCGGTCCGTTGCTCGTGGTCTGGCTGCTGTGCATCGGCGTGCTCGTCAGCGGGCACGACCTCGGCACCTCGCTGCTGTTCTTCGGGTTGTTCATCGTGTTGCTGTACGTCGCCACCGAGCGGGTCAGCTGGGTGATCGTCGGCGCGCTGCTGTTCGCCGGCGGCGCGTACATCTCGTATCAGCTCTTCGGCACCGTGCAGACCCGGGTGAGCGTCTGGCTGCACACGTTCTCGCCGCACTTCGACGCCACCGCCTACCAATTGCGGCAGTCGCTGTTCGGCCTCGGCACCGGCGGCATCTTCGGCGCCGGGCTCGGCAGCGGGCATCCGGAACTGGTGCCGCTGCCGGCCACCGACTTCATCGTCTCGTCGTTCGGCGAGGAGATCGGGCTGTTCGGTCTCATCGGGCTGCTGGTGCTGTACGCGGTGTTCGTCGCGCGCGGGATCGCCGCCGGGCTCGCTGTGCGCGACGCCTTCGGCAAGCTGCTGGCGATCGGGCTGGCCTTCCTGGTCGCGCTGCAGCTGTTCGTCGTCGTCGCCGGCGTCACCCGGCTGCTGCCCGAGACCGGACTCACCACGCCGTTCCTGTCCTACGGCGGGTCGTCGCTGCTCGGCAGCTGGGTCATCCTCGCGCTGCTGCTGCGCATCTCCGACGCCGCCCGCCGCCCGGCCACCACACCGCCGTCACGTCCCGCCGAAGCACAGGCGGTGTCGGTATGAACCGTCCGATCCGCAAGGTGTCGGTCGTCCTCGGCGTGCTGTTCATCGCGCTGTTCGTCAACCTCAACTTCGTCCAGGTCGTCAAGGGCGCACAGCTACCGCGACGACCCGCAGAACCGCCGGGTGCTGCTGAACGAGTACTCCAGCGCCGCGCGGCCAGATCGTCGTCCAAGGCCGCGCGATCGCCCAGTCGACGCTCGACCAACGACGAGCTCAAGTACCTGCGCGAGTACAGCAACGGCCCGCTGTACGCGCCGGCCACCGGCTACTACTCGTTCATCTACAACACGAGCGGCATCGAGGCCGCCGAGAACGAGCATCCTCAGCGGCGACTCGTCCGACCTGTTCACCACCAAGCTCGGCAACATCCTCACCGGGCGCAACCCGCGCGGCGGCAGCGTCGAGCTCACCCTCAACCGGGCGGCGCAGACCGCCGCCTACAACGCGATGAAGGCCGGCAACGGCAAGTTCAAGCGCGGGGCGGTCGTCGCGCTCGATCCCAAGACCGGCGCGATCCTCGCGATGGTTTCGACCCCGTCCTACGACCCGAACAAGCTGTCGAGCCACAACTCGACGTCGATCCAGAAGGCGTGGAAGGCCTACCTCGACGACAAGAGCGAGCCGATGCTCAACCGCGCGCTCGAACCAGAACTATCCGGCCGGCTCGATCTTCAAGATCATCGACACCGCGGCCGCGTTGAAGAAGGGCGTGAAGCCCGACCGACCGCATCCCGGCGCCGAACGCGTACTGGCCGCTCGAACCGAGGCCGCACCAGCGCGTGCCCGGCCAGCCTGTCGCAGCCCTGCGTCGAGAACTTCGAGGGCGAGACCTGCCACAACGGCAAGACGGCGACGCTCGCCTTCGCGCTGGCCAAGTCGTGCAACACCGCGTTCGCCGCGCTCGCCGTCGAGCGGCTCAGGCTGCAGGCGCTCAAGGAGCAGGCCCAGGCCTTCGGCTTCGACCGCCCGCAGCTGAACGTGCCGCTGCCGGTCGCGCCGTCGACGATCGGTTCGGACGCCGTGTTGGGCCATGATGACGCGGCGCTGGCCCAGACCTCGTTCGGGCAGCGCGACGTACGGATCACGCCGTTGCAGGCCGCGATGCTCGCCGCGGCCGTCGCCAACGACGGCACGCTGATGAGCCGTACCTGGTGGACAAGGAGCTGCGGCCCAACCTGTCGGTGCTGAAGCAGACGCAGCCGAAGCAGCTGGCCCAGGTGCTCAGCCCCGAGCTCGATCAGCAGCTGATCGCGATGATGGAGGGCGTCGTCACCAACCCCGAGGGCACCGGCGGTCCGGCCAACATCACCGATCTCGGCCCGTCGGTGAAGGTGGGCGGCAAGACCGGCACGGCCGACGTCGGCCAGACCAGCGCCAGCCACGACAGGCGCCGGACGCCTGGTTCACCGGCTTCGCCCTGGTGAAGGGCGAGCCGCGGATCGCGGTGGCCGTCGTCATGGAGAACGCCGGCGTCTCGGGCAACGAGATCACGGGCGGGCGGCGGCCGGCCCGGTGGCCAAGGACGTCATGGAGGCCTACTTGAAGTCGACCGGAGTGAACTGAGCAATGACCCTGACCAGCAGCAGTGAGGATCGACGCATGACGCAGCCGAGAGTCGTCGGCGGCCGCTACGAGCTCGGTGAGCTCATCGGCTACGGCGGGATGGCCGAGGTCCACCGGGGGCGCGACACGCGGCTCAACCGCGAGGTGGCGATCAAGGTCCTGCGGGCCGATCTGGCCCGCGACCCGGCGTTCCTGAACCGGTTCCGCCGTGAGGCGCACTCGGCCGCCGGGCTGAACCACCCCTCGATCGTCTCGGTGTACGACACCGGCGAGGACACCGGGCCGGACGGCGCCACCCAGCCGTTCATCGTCATGGAGATCGTCGAAGGCCGCACGCTGCGCGACATCGTGAAGAGCGAGGGGCGGCTGCCGGTGCGGCGGGCGATGGAGATCGTCGCCGACATCTGCGCCGCGCTGGACTTCAGCCACCGCAACGGGATCATCCACCGCGACATCAAGCCGGCCAACGTGATGATCACCCCGGCCGGGGCGGTCAAGGTCATGGACTTCGGCATCGCCCGGGCGGTGGCCGACAACTCCGCCACCGTCACCCAGACCGCCAACGTCATCGGCACCGCGCAGTACCTGTCGCCCGAGCAGGCGCGGGGCGAGACGGTGGACGCGCGCTCGGACGTCTACTCCACCGGCTGCTTGTTCTACGAGCTCGTCACCGGCGTGCCGCCGTTCCAGGGCGACTCCCCGGTGGCCGTGGCCTACCAGCACGTCCGCGAGAACCCGGTAATGCCGTCGGCCCGCAACCCCGAGGTTCCCCGCGCCGTCGACTCGATCGTGATGAAGGCGCTGGCCAAGAACCAGCTCAACCGCTACCAGTCCGCCGGCGACATGCGCCAGGACCTGCAGCGGGCGCTGGCCGACCAGCCGGTGAGCGCCGAGGCGGTCATGACCGACGCCGAGCGCACCCAGTTCATCGCCCGGACGCCGCCGCCCCCCATCGCGCTGCGCCGCCCGGACTACGTCCCCGACGACGGGGACGACCACCGCCGCACCGGTCTGATCTGGGCGGCGGTCGTGGTGGCGCTGCTGCTCGTCATCGGGGCGGCGGCGTACTTCATCGCCAGCCTCGGCAACGACAGCAAGGCGAAGACCGTCGCCGTCCCGTCTGTGGTCGGGCAGACCGAGAACGTCGCCACCAACCTCATTCGGCAGGCCAAGTTGACGCCGCAGAAGGGCGCCGACACCGGCGGCCCCTGCGCGCAGAACCAGAAGGTCGACAAGGGCCAGGTCTGCACGATCGAGCCGGCCGCGGGTCAGAAGGTCAAGCAGAGCTCGGTCGTCACCTACCACCTGTTCACCCCGAAGACGGTGCAGGTGCCGTTCGTCGAGGGCGAGTCGTACACGCAGGCCGTCAACGACCTGCAGAGCCACCAGCTCGGCGCCACGCGCAAGAACGTCTTCAACAAGGCGCCGTCGGGCACCGTCCTGAAGCAGGACACGCCGCAGTTCACCCAGGTACCGCCCAACACCAAGATCGTGCTCGAGGTCTCGACCGGCACGCTCAAGTTGACCGACGTCCGGGGCAAGACGTTCGACGACGCCTCGAACACACTGTCGCCGAACTTCCCGAACGTGAGCCAGGGACCGCCGGTGATCATCACCGACCCGGCCGAGAAGGCGAAGGACGGCAAGGTGGCGAGCGAGAGCCCGTCGCCGGGCCATGCGTACGCGCCCAACCAGACCATCACCCTGCGCGTCTACCAGTACCAGGCTCCGGTCAGCTCGTCCTGCCCCGGCTCGACGCCACCGCCCACGCCCGGTGCCACCCCGACCCCGGGCGGCACCCCGACCTGCTAGCCGCGCGACTCAGTCGACGTTGGCCGGCAGCACGACCACGGCGCGCAGCCCCGGCCGGCCGTCCTCGCGGGCGGCCAGCCGGACGCTGCCGCCGTGGTTGCGCACGATGTCGCGCACGATGGGCAGCCCGAGGCCGGTGCCGCCCGAGGTGCGCGAGCGCGATTCCTGGACGCGATAGAACCGGTCGAACACCCGCGCCCGCTCGGACTCGGGGATGCCCGGCCCGTCGTCGGTGACGATGATCCGGACGACCGCTTTGCCGCCCTGCTTGCCGGGGGTGACGCTCACCTCGACCGCGGTGGCGGCGTAGCGCACCGCGTTGTTGATCAGGTTGATCGCGACCCGGCGCAGCGCTTCGGCGTCGCCGGTGGTCATGGCCGGCTCAGTGATCGCGTTGACCGGCACCCGGTCGTGGCCGTAGCCCGCGACGACTTCCTGGATCAGCTCGTCGAGCGGGACCGGATCGTGACGCGCCAGGGTGCCGGACTCGTCGAGCCGGGCCAGGGTGAGCAGGTCCTCGACGAGCCGGTCGAGGCGGGCGACGTCGACGAGCACGTCGTCGATCAAGCCGTCCCAGTCGGCGGTCGGGCCCAGCCGCTGCGCGACCTCGAGCTGGACACGCAGGGACGCGAGTGGCGAGCGCAGCTCATGGGCCGCGTCGCCGACGAAGGTCCGCTGCCGGCTGGTGGCCGAGTCGATCCGGTCGAGCATCGCGTTCAGCGTGACGGCGAGCCGGTGGATCTCGTCCTGCGCGCTGGGCACCGGCAGCCGCTGCTTGGCCAGCCCGGCCGCGGTGATGTCGGCCGCGCCGTGCCGCAGCGCCGCGACCGGCCGCAGGGTGAGCGCGGCCACGCCGTAGGAGGCGAGGGCCATGAGCAGCACCGCGAGCGGGCTGCCGATCAGGGCGGCCCGGCTCAGCACCCGCAGGCTGTCGTCGACGCGAGTGACGTCGGTGGACACCAGGACCGTGCGGCTGCCGAGCTTGCGGCCGACGACCCGCAATCGGGCGTCCGACGTCGTGCTGTTGATGGTGAGGCGGTCACCGTCGCGGACCGCTTCGAGCTCGCTCGGGGTGACGAGTGCCGTGTGCCGATCGGCACCCGGCGACGCGGCGAGGACGAAGTCGCCGGAGTCGACGACCTGCACCGCGGTGATGCCGCCGGACGTCGGCGGCAGGGTGGTCGGTTGCTTGCCGCTGCCGAACAGCTTGGCGATGTCGCTCGCGGTCTTGTTGGCCGATTGGTCGAGCACCCGGGTGAGGGCCTGGCGTTGCAGGACCAGCAGCAACACGGCGCCGGTGATGACGGCGAAGGAGAACAGCGCCGTGGCGAGCAGGGTGAGGCGGGCGCGCAGCGACTGCCGTTCCCACCACTGCCGGGGCCAGCGCACGAGTGGGCCGAGCACGCGCACGAGGCGGCGCCGGATGACGCGCCCCACCACGTGGATCAGGCTTCGCGGGTCAGGCGGTAGCCCGCGCCACGGACGGTCTGCAGGGTCTGCCGTCCGAACGGGGTGTCGATCTTGCGGCGCAGGTAACCGACGTACACCTCGACGACGTTGGCGTCGCCGTCGTAGTTGGCGTCCCAGACGTGGTGCAGGATGTCGGCCTTGCTGACCGCGTCGCCCGCGCGGCGCATCAGGAACTCGAGCAGCGAGAACTCGCGCGGGGTGAGCTCGACGGTGGCGTCACCACGTCGCACCGTGTGGGCGGCGGGATCGAGCACCAGGTCGTCGACCGTCAGTGAGGCCGGCCGAGGCTGGACGCCACGGCGCAGCAGGGCGCGGATGCGGGCCAGCAGCACCACGAACGAGAAGGGCTTGGTGAGGTAGTCGTCGGCGCCGAGATCGAGGGCGTCGGCTTCGTCGTACTCGCCGTCCTTCGCGGTCAGCATCAGGATCGGCACCCAGTTCTCGGCCGCCCGCAGCTGCTCGATGATCCGGTAGCCGGACAGCTCCGGCAGCATGATGTCGAGGATGACGGCGTCGTACGTCGTCTCTTGGGCCAGGTGCAGGCCGTCCGGACCGGTGTGGGCCAGGTCGACGGTGAACCCCTCGGCCGACAACCCACGCTGCAACGCAGACGCGAGACGGACCTCGTCCTCAACGATGAGCAAACGCACGGGATCTCCTTCGGTCAGCTCCACTGAGACCTCCCCTAGATCCTCTCGGGACGGGGAAGCCGTCGTGTCAGACTGCCAGTGTGGACCTGGGCAGAGGTGGAAATGCCTCAGCCCCATCACAGTCGGAGCGACGCATCCTCGATTCAGTGCACCTTCCCCAGTTCCTGGCGCGCCGCCGGGCGCTGCGCTGGCTGGTGCCCGTAGGGGTCGCCGGCGCCGCGGCGCTGGCCGCCACCGGGGCGTTCAACGCGACAGCGTCGTCGGAGGCGTTGCCGAAAACCACGCCGGCGGCGCTGCTGGCCGACGTCCGCCATGCCGGGGTGCCCGGCTTCTCCGGCACGGTGGTGAGCCGTCTCTCACTCGGTCTGCCCGACCTGACGACGCTCGGTGTGTCCGGCAGCGCGGCGTCGCTCGCCTCGTTGCTGTCCGGCTCGCACACACTGCAGGTCTGGAACGGCGGGCGGTACAAGCAGCGGGTCGCGCTGCTCGGCTCGACCGACGAGACCGACGTCTTTCGCAACGGCTCGGACGTGTGGCAGTGGAGCAGCGCCGACCAGGTCGCCGTCCACTCGGTGTTGTCGCAGGCGAGTAGTGCGGGAGCGGTTGGGTCTTCGGTGCCGAGCGTCGCCTCGATCACCCCGGCCGATCTCGCGCACACAGTGCTCGCCGCGCTCGACTCCGACACCCGGGTGGTCGTCGAGGACGACCGCACGGTGGCCGACCGGGCGGTGTACGAGCTGGTGCTCACGCCCCGCAGCGACGTGACCAAGATCCGCTCGGTGCACGTCGCCGTCGACGGCAGTACCAAGATCCCGCTCGGCGTCCAGGTCTACGCGCGCGGCGCGCGCGATCCGGCGGTCGACGTCGCGTTCACGAGCATCCGTTTCGCCCACCAGGCCGCCCGCAACTTCGACTTCTCCCCGCCGTCGAGCGCGACGGTGCGCGACCTCGGCTCGACCAATGCCTGGGACGACGGCGGACCGGCGGCGACGCGCACCGGGACGGGCTGGACGACGGTCTTCGGACTGCGCCCCGGCCGGGGCGCCATCACCAACCTGGGCGGCGCGCTGCTCGACGCGTTGCCGGCCGTCTCCGGGTCGTGGGGCAAGGGCCGGCTGTTCGACTCGTCCCTGCTGAGCGTCCTCGTCACCAACGACGGCCGCGTCTACGCCGGCGCCGTCGCCCCGAGGGCCCTCTACGCCGCGGCGGCAAAATAGCTGCGCCTACGGTGGATAAGAACGGCTACTGCAAATAGCCTTCAACTTCGTTGACGGGGCGCTCCTTGGCGTCGTCGGGGTTCTCGCCGTATTCCTCGCGGGCTCGGCGCTGGCGCAGCAGATCCCAGTACTGATCCAGCTCTCGTTCGAGTGACTCGAGGCGCTGGCGGTCGTCACTCGACAGGCCGCGGTGCGCGGCGCGCAGCCGTTTCTCCTCCTCGACCAGCTCGTGGATGTGGTCGAGCAGCGACTTGTCGTCCATCAGACCTCCGTCGATCGCGTACCGGGTCGTGATCCAGCATGCCTGCCGCGTCAGCCCCGGTCGAGTGAGTGGTACTCCTCGTTCGGTTGCTGACCGAGCGCGAGCGCCATCCGATTGGTGAAGTTGTACATAGACGCGATCTCGGCGACGTCCCACACCTCGTGATCGGACAGCCCGACGGCCCGCAACCGGTGCAGGTCGTCCTCGGTCATCTCGTGCGGGCGCGCGGTCAGCTTCTCGGCGTACTCGCAGATCGCGGTGCGGCGCTCGTCGAGGCCGGCATGGCGCCAGTTGCTGGCGATGTAGTCGGCCCGCACCTGGTCGCCGAGCGCCTTTCGCAGGGCGTGGCCGTGCGCCACGATGCAGTAGGTGCAGCGGTTGTAGGCGCTGACCACCACGGCGATCATCTCGCGGTCGACCTCGTCCAGACCGGGCGTGGGCTCGTGCAGCTGCTTGAAGTGACCGAACCACGCCGAGAACCGTTCCGGCCGGTAGCTGTACGAACGGAAGACGTTCGGGACGAAGCCGACCGTCTCGCGGGCCTTGGCGAACAGCCCCTGCAGACGCTCGGGCAGCTCGGCCTCGTCGGGGATGGCGAAGAACCACGCGGCCCGCGCCATCAGAGTGACTCCCGCCAGGCCAGCCAGCTGCGCAGCTTGGTGAGGTCGTAGTCGGGGCCGCTGACGCCGACGGTGAACAGCGACGCGCCCGCCTCGAGCAGCGGCGGTCCGATCGCGGCCGGGTCGCCAGCCGGGGTGCCGACCGAGTACTCGATCGCCTTCGGGTCGCGGCCGGCCGCGGCGCAGTGCTCGGCGAGAATCTGCGACTTGCGCTTGAGCGTGTCGAGGTCGCTGAACGAGTGCCAGATGTCGGCGTGCTCGGCCACCATGCGCAGCGTCTTCCGCTCGCCGCCGCCGCCGATGAGCACCGGGATCGTGCGGACGGGCGGCGGGTTGAGCTTGGCCCAGCGCGCCTCGATGCGGGGCAGGTCGGCCCGCAACTGGTTCAGCCGGCCGCCGGCGGTGCCGAACTCGTAGCCGTACTCGTCGTAGTCCTTCTGGAACCAGCCCGAGCCGATGCCGAAGATCAGCCGGCCGTCGCTCATGTTGTCGACGGTGCGGGCCATGGCGGCGAGCAGATCAGGGTTGCGGTAGCTGTTGCAGGTGACGAGGGCACCGATCTCGACGCGCGTCGTCTGCTCGGCCCAGGCGCCGAGCATCGTCCAGCACTCGAGATGCTTGCCGTCCGGGTCGCCGTTCAGCGGGTAGAAGTGGTCCCAGTTGAAGATGATGTCGACGCCGAGATCCTCGGCCGCCGCGACCGTGGTGCGGATCGCGGCGTAGTCGGCGTGCTGAGGTTGGAGTTGCAGGGCGATTCGGACGGGTTTGGCGGTCACTCCATCGACGTTAGCCAACCGGGTCGAGCAGGACGAGCGGGATCTCGCGGTCGGTCTTCTTCTGGTAGCCGGCGTAGTTCTTGTGCTTCGCGGTGATGATCGGCCACATGCGCGCCCGCTCGTCGATGGTCGCGACGTGCGCCCGCATCGACCGCCGGGGCTGGCCGACGAGGGCGACCTCGACCTCGGGGTTGTCGCGCAGGTTCAGGAACCACGCCGGGTGGGTGTCGTCGCCGCCGCGCGAGGCGACGACCACGATCGTGTCGCCCTCGATGAGCGGGGCGGTGAGCATGCACGAGCGCGGCTGGCCGCTCTTGCGTCCGATCGTCGTCAGCTCGAGCGACGGCATGCCGGCGACGTTGGTGCCGATCCGGTTGCCGGTGAGCTTGAGCGCGGCTCGGTGGGTGGCGTTCATGGCCTTGAGAGCGAAGTCGCTGGGCATCGCTTGAGCCTATGCGGCTCGATTTTGGACCGAGAACGGATAGAAAGACGCAGCGACGGAAGGGCAAGAACGCAGCGACGGGAGGTCGTGTCGTGGGCCCGGTTCACGTTGCCGGTGGCGGTCGCGCTCCAATCACGACCGCTAAAAGATCTTGAAACTTCTTGGTGGACGGGGCTGGTTTTCGGGCCGGTTTTGTCAGTGGTCATCCGTAATGTTTTGGGCATGGAGGTGGCCGCGATCTACGACCCGTTGGGGGTGAACCCGGCCGGGTTGGATCATGATTCGCGGCTGTCGTTGCTGGAATCGATCGAGCATCAGCGTTCGGCGTTGGATGCGCAGCAGCAGCAGACGCTGGCCTTGCTGGCGGCCGAAGGGGATGCGGAATGGCGGGCCCGGGAATGGGTGCGCGAAGAGGTCGCTGCGGTGCTGGCGATCGCGCCGGTCACCGCCGCAGCGAAGCTGGCCGAGGCCAAGGTGCTGGTGCATCGGTTGCCGCTGACCTTCGAGCGGTTGGCGGATGGGTCGATGCGGATGGGGCATGCCCGCGCCGTGATCGACGCCGCGGCCGGGCTGGATGACGCCGGCGTGGTCGAGCTGGAGCACCGGGTGGCGGACAAGGCGCAGCAGCAGACGATCGGGGTGTTTCGGCAGACCGTGAAACGCGCGCTGTTGGCCATCGACCCGCGCCGGTCCGAGGACAAGCATCGTGACGCTCTCGGTCAGCGGCGGGTGCGGCTGTTCGCGGGCGAGGACGGGATGGCCACCATCTGGGCCTACCTGCGCGCCGATGCCGCGGCCGGGTTGTGGACCACGATCGACGCCGCCGCCCACGCGCTGCCCGCCGATCACGCCGACCGGTCCGGGGTGGAGCGGTCGATGGATCAGAAACGGGCCGACGTGCTGGCCGAGCTCGGCACCCTGGCCCTGAACAACACCGCGAGCACCTGGCAGGGGCAGCGCCCGGCCGTGCAAGTGTCAGTGGCGTTGTCGACGCTGCTCGATCTGGATGAGCAGCCCGGTGAACTGGACGGCTACGGACCCATCCCGGCCTCGATGGCCCGCGACATCGCCCACGACCCCTCGGGCACCTGGCGCCGGCTACTCACCGATCACGGCGGGCGGCTGCTGCACTACGGCCGCAGCACCTACCAACCCCCGCCCCCCTCCGCGATCACATCACCACCCAACACAAAACCTGCACCTTCCCCGGCTGCCGCCGCCGCTCCTGCCGCGGCGAGATCGACCACATCCTCGCCTGGGCCGACGGCGGACCCACCGACGAGGAGAACCTGCACCCACCCTGCAAACGCCACCACGACACCAAACACCAAACCAGCTGGACCGTCACCAAGAACGCCAACAACACCATCACCTGGGCCAGCCCCACCGGCCGCCGCTACCACACCCAACCCACACCCCATAGACACCACCACCGACACCGACACCGATTCAGACCCACCACCCTTCTGACCGGTCCCGGCCCGGCAGGCGCTCAGTCGTCCGGGAAGAAGTGCGTTTGGACTGCGGCCGCGAGTTCGTCGGGTTCGGTCCTGCTGGTATCGACCTCGAAGTCGTAGGTAATCCCCTCGTGCACCGATTCGGCCTGGGTCTCGGCCATCCCACTGATCCGCTCGACTCGCTCGGCCTCGCGCGCCTTCGCAACCTCCGGGGGGCAGCGCACCCCGACCCAGCCGACCGTCACGCCCCGCAAGGCGTCGGCCCAGCGCTGCTGAGCCGTTACGCCGCTGATGAAGTTGTCCTCCACCAGGATGTGGGCGCCGGATTCCGCCATGGCGGCGATGCCGGCCATCCACTGCCGCTCCACTTCGACGAAGTCCGGCCCGGCCCCGACGCTGCCGTCTTCGGTCATCTCCAGGCCACCGACTCCGAACAGCTTGCGCGGCGCGGCGTCGATGAGCGTGTCCAGCCCCAGCCGCAGCCAGTATCCGTCGAGCACGTCCTGCAGGCTGTGCGCCAGCGTCGTCTTGCCGGAACTGGATCCGCCATTGAGCAGCAGGATCTGGGGTGGTCCGTCGTCCATGCGGTCATTCCTACTCGGACCGAAGCTGCTCCCCGGTATCGGGTTGATCAACCGAGCAGCATGAGGCGCAGTTCGGCCTCGCCGTCGCCGGTCACTGACACCGGCACGCCCCAGTCCTGGCGGGCGAGGTAGCAGGCCGGGTTCTCGGCGGCTTCGTCGTCGCACGACGCGGCTTGCGCTGTCACCTGGAGGACGCCGGCGCCGGGGGCCAGCCGCAACGACCGTTCGAGGGCCGTCGACTCGCCCGCACCGGCGAGCAGCAGGTCCGGCGGTGACGCGGTCACCGTGAGCAGCGTGGCCGGGCCGTACCGCTCGTCCAGCTTGCGGCCCGGCGGCGGGGTGAACTCGATTACCAGCCGGACGTCGCCCGCGGCGAGCTCGGACGTCGGCCGCTCGGTGCGCAGGGCCGCCCCGGTGATCAGCTCGGCGGTCGGCACCGGCCGGACGAGGCGATGTGCGGCCGACTCGACGACGACGAGGTCCGGGCCGATCAGCAGCGCCCCGGACGGCTCGGCCAGCCCGCGGGCCAGCGTGCTCACCTGATTCGTCGCCGGGTCGTAGCGGCGCACCGCGCCGTTGTAGGTGTCCGACACGGCGAGCGACCGGTCCGCGAGCACGGTGACGCCGAGGGGGTGCTGCAGACGCGCCGCGGCGGCCGGACCGTCCACGAAGCCGAAGTCGAACAGGCCGACCCCGACCGCCGTGCCGACCGTCACGTCATCCGAACCGGCCGTGGTCTGGACGTAGCGCAGCGCCGACGATTCCGAGTCGACGAACCACACCCGGTCGTCGTCGGCGGCGAGCCCGGACGGCTGGGCCAGCCAGGCGTCGGCGGCCGGCCCGTCGCGCCGGCCCTCGACGGTCGTCCCGGCCAGGACGGTGACGGCGCCGGTACCGAGCTCCAGCGCGAGCAGCAGGTGCACCCCGGCCGCGGCGACGACCACCTTCCCCAGCGCCGGCCACCACACGACGTCCCAGGGCGATAGCACGCTGGGCACCGGCCCGGTGATCGTGCGGGTGTCGGCCAGCGCGGCCGGCAGATCGATCGTGGTGATGGCTCCGTCGGCCAGGCGCAGGCCGCGCAGCACGTGGTTGGCGGTGTCGGCGACGAGCACGTCGTACGGCGCGAGTCCGGACGGCAGCAGAGCGATCCCGTTGGGCTCGGCGAACGGGTCACCGCGCGTCCCACTGCCGTAGCGCCGCAGGACGGTCTCGCCGTCCACCGCCAACTCGACGACCTGATGATGACCGGCGTCGGCGACCAGCAGCGTGTCCGCGTCCCGGCCGGTCCGCCGCGCCGGTAGCAGCACCGCCTTGGCCGGGAAGCGCAACGACGTCGACTGCGGCGCCGGCGGCTCATAGGGGCCGGTGCCAGGGCGCAGGGTGCCGCGGGCCGCGTGCTCGGGCGCCAGCCGGTCGATGACCGCGCCGAGGGCGCTCACCTGCCCCTCGCCGGCCGCCTGGGCGACGACGTAGCCCTCCGGGTCGATGAGGACGAGCGTGGGCCAGGCCCGCACCGCGTACTGGCGCCACAGGGCGAGCTGCGGATCGCTCAGCACCGGGTGCCGCACCTCGTAGCGCTCGATGGCGGCGGCCACGGTGGCCGGCTCGGCCTCGTACGGGAACTTGGGGGAGTGGACGCCGACGACGGTCAGGTGATCGCCGTGGGCCGCCTCGAGCGGGCGCAACTCGTCGAGGACGTGCAGGCAGTTGCCGCAGCACGACGTCCAGAAATCGAGCAGGACGAACCGGCCGCGCAGGCCGGCCAGGGTGAGCGGGGCGGCGCTGTTGAACCACTCGCCGGCGACGAAGTCCGGCGCCCGCACTTTCGGCCCGGTTCCGATCGCGTCCACATGGGATCCAGCGCGCCGTCGGCGCCGTCTGTTCCCGCGCACCCGAGTAGAACGTGTTCCAGTATTCTGGGGACGTGACCAGCGAGCCGGCGGCCCCGCGCCCGGAGCCGTCCGATCGGCTCGGGGCCGCGCTGCGTACCCTGGCCGATCTGGTCGTGCGGGCCGGCGCCGACACCGGCGAGGTCGCGGCTGCGGCCGACGCGGTCGAGGCCCTCGTCGCCCAGGTCGCGGCGGCCCCGGTCAATCACCGGGTGCACGACAGCCCGTATCACCCGATGAGCCTGGTGGGTGGAAGTGCGCACCCGATAGCGCCCCAGCTGCATACGACGCCGACCGACGACGGCGTGGCCGGGACGGTCGTGCTCGGCGCGGCCTACGAGGGCGGCCCCGGGCTCGTCCACGGCGGGGTGCTCTCGCTGCTGTTCGACCACGCGATGGGGCAGGCGCTATTCACCGCGGGCTACTCGGCCATGACGGTGTCACTCGAGGTGCGCTACCGCGCGCCCACGCCGTTGGACACCCCGTTGACGGTGACCGCCGGACTCGACCGGGTGGACGGCCGCAAGCTGTTCGTCGCGGCCCGGGTCGCGGTCGACGGTCGGGTGAGTGCCGAGGCGCAGGGGGTCTTCATCCAACTGACCGCGGCCAACGTCGCTCGGATCTTTCCGGCCGGCCGGGTTCCGGCCGGCCCGCCGCCCCGCGTCCCTTAGAGGATGCGGAAGTTCTGCCGGGTGGCAGCTGCGTAAAGCTCCTGCCGCATCGCCGGGCTGGCGTTGCGCAGGGCGCGCTCGAAGTCGCGGGAATCGCGCCGGCGGCGGATCTTGCGGGTGATGCTGGACATCTTGACCTCCGTGAATGTTCTGTTAGCCATGCTACCGGTCTCAACAAAACAAATCACGGCACGATGCCGCGTGGTGCCTAACGTCACAAGGGTCTATAGCAGAGCCAGCGCCGGATCCGTCAGCACGGCCGCCACGTCGGACAGGAACTGCGAGCCCTGCTGCCCGTCAACCAGCCGGTGATCGAAGGACACCGCCAGCTGGGTGACCCACCGCGGCTCGATCCGCTCGTCGGCCCCGCTGCCGACGACCCATGGTGTGCGCCGGATGGCCCCGAAGGCGAGGATGCCGGACTCGCCCGGATTCAGGATCGGCGTACCGGTGTCGACCCCGAAGACGCCGACGTTGGTGATCGTGAACGTGCCGCCGGACATGTCGGCCGGTGAGGTGCGCCCGGCGCGGGCGGTGTCGGTGAGGGCGGTCAGGGCCTCGGCCAGCTCGCGCAGCGACAGCTGATCGGCATCCTTGATGTTCGGCACGATGAGCCCGCGCCCGGTGGCCGCGGCGATGCCGAGATTCACGTAGTGCTTCAGCACGATCTCGCCGGCGGTTTCGTCCCACGTGGCGTTGATCTCGGGTGTGCGCGCGGCCGCGAGCAGCACCGCCTTGGCGACGAACAGCAGCGGGCTGACCTTGAGCTCGCGGAACTCGCGCCGCGCCGCCACCCGATCGCGCAGTTCCATCGTGGCGGTGACGTCGCAGGTGATGAACTCGGTGACGTGCGGCGCGGTGAAGGCCGACGCCACCATCGCGGCCGCGGTGTGCTTGCGCACGCCCTTGATCGGCAGCCGGGTCTCGCGCTCGCCCGAGGCGCGAGTGGCGACCGCCGGTGCGCCGCCGTTGGCCGCCGACTGCACATCGTCGCGCGAGATGGTCCCGTTCGGGCCGGTCGGGGTGACGCCGGTCAGATCGACGCCGAGCGTCTTCGCCAGCTTGCGCACCGGCGGCTTGGCCAGCACGTGATGTGCGGCGGGGCGACCGCGGGTGGGCTGCGTCGGCGGCTCAGGCTCGGCCGTCCCGGCCGATTCGTCCTCGTCGGTCAGGTCGGGTGCCGGATTGGGGCTGCCGGCCGGCGGGAGGTTGAACGAGGTCTGCGCCCCGGCCGCGGTTGCGGTGGCCACGGGACCGGACGGCGACCGGCGCCGGCGGCGGCCGCCGGTCTCTTCGCGCGGGCCGTAGCCGACGAGGGTCATCTGCTTCTCCTCGGCCGGCACGGCGCCCTCGCCGGGCAGGCCGGGGACGGCCGGGACGAGGTCCTCGGCGCCCGGGCTGGCCGTGGACGCGGCCCCTACCTCGATCGAGATGATCGCGGTGCCCACCGGGACGGTCTCCCCCTCGGCGGCGTGCAGTGCGGTGACGACGCCGGCGAACGGCGACGGCAGCTCGACGGCGGCCTTCACCGTCTCGACCTCGGCGATCGTGTCGTTGACCTCGACGGTGTCGCCCACCGCGACCGTCCATTTCAGGATGTCGCCCTCGGTGAGACCCTCACCGAGATCGGGCAGCCGGAACTGTTTGATCTCACCCATCGCTCAGACCTCGCTTCGCTCGGTCCGGCCAAGCACGCCGATACCCACGGTTCGCTCGCAAGCTTCGCTCACTCAGTACTCCAGGATCGTGTCGACGGCGTCGAGCACCCGGTCGAGGTTGGGCAGCCACTCGTGCTCGAGACGGCTCGGCGGGTACGGCGTGTCGTAGCCGGCCACTCGTAGGACCGGCGCTTCGAGTGAGTAGAACGCCGCCTCGGTCACCCGGGCGGCGATCTCGGCGCCGACGCCGAAGCTCTGCGGCGCCTCGTGCACGACGATGAGCCGGCCGGTGCGCCGCACCGAATCGAGCACGGTGTCCATGTCGATCGGCGAGACGCTGCGCAGGTCGATGACCTCGATCTCGATGCCCTCGCCGGCCGCGGTCTTGGCCGACTCGAGCAGCGTCGTGAGCGTGGCGCCGTAGCCGGCGACGGTGACGTGTTGGCCCGGTCGCACGATCTTCGCCTGGTACAGGGGAGTCGGGGCGTCGGCCACCGGAGCCTTGGCGGCGTGATACAGCCGCTTGGGCTCGATGAAGATGACCGGGTCGTCGTCGGCGATCGCGTCTTGGACCATCCAGTAGGCGTCCGAGGCGTTGGCGCAGGCGACAACCTTCAACCCCGCCGTGTGCGCGAAGTAGGTCTCGACCGATTCGCTGTGATGTTCGACGGCGCCGATGCCGCCGCCGGACGGGATGCGGATCGTGATCGGCATCTTGACCAGACCGGCCGACCGGTTGTGGAACTTGGCCACCTGGCTGACGATCTGATCGAAGCCGGGGTAGACGAAGCCGTCGAACTGGATCTCGCAGACCGGCCGGTAGCCGCGGATCGCCAGGCCGACCGCAGTGCCGATGATGCCCGACTCGGCCAGCGGCGTGTCGATCACGCGGTCCTCGCCGAAGTCCTTCTGCAGGCCGTCGGTGATGCGGAAGACGCCGCCCAGCTTGCCGACGTCCTCACCCATGATCACGACCTTGGGATCGGCTTCCATCGCCTTGCGCATGCCGTCGTTCAGCGCCTTGGCGATCGTCATCGTTCGCTCGCTCATCGGGCTACCTCCGACACGAAGGACGCGAACTGGTCGCGTTGGGTGCGCAACTCGTCCGGCATCGTCACGAACACGTTGTCGAACGCCGACTCGGGGGTGGGGTCGACGAGTTCGCGGCAGCCGGCGCGGATGTGCTCGGCCAGCTTCTTCGCCTCGTCCTCGAGATCGGTGAAGAACTCGGCCGAGATGTCGGTCTCGCGCTTGAGATAGGCCCGGACCCGCTCGATCGGGTCCTTGAGCTTCCAGGTCTCGGCCTCGCTGCCGAGCTGGTAGCGACGCGGATCGTCGTTGGTGGTGTGCGGGTTCATCCGGTACGTATAGGCCTCGACCAGCGTGGGGCCGAGCGCGTTGCGGGCGTTGTCGAGGGCCTTGCGGGTGACGGCGAGGGTGGCCAGCACGTCGTTGCCGTCGACCCGGACGCCGGGGAAGCCGAAGCCGCTGGCCCGCATGTACAACGGCACCCGGCTCTGCCGCTCGACCGGCTCGCTGATCGCCCACTGGTTGTTCTGGCAGAAGAAGACGACGGGCAGGTTGCCGGCGCCGGCGAACACGAAGGCTTCGTTGACGTCGCCCTGGCTCGAGGCGCCGTCGCCGAAGTAGGCCAGTACGGCGGTGTCGCGGTTCGGGATCACCGGTGCCGACCGCGCCGTCGCGCACGACGCCCATCGCGTAGCCGGCCGCGTGCAGCGTCTGCGCGCCGATGACGATCGTGTACAGGTTGAAGTTGTGCTCGCGCGGGTCGAAGCCGCCGAGATTGGTGCCGCGGAACAGCCCGAGCAGCGTGAGCGGGTCGACGCCGCGGCAGTGCGCCACGCCGTGCTCGCGGTAGGTGGGGAAGGCCATGTCGTGTGCCCGCAGCGCGCGACCGGAGCCGATCTGCGCCGCTTCCTGTCCGCGCAGCGAGGCCCAGAGACCGAGCTCGCCCTGCCGCTGCAAGGCGATGGCCTCGGTGTCGATGCGCCGGACGAGCACGAGATCGCGATACAGATCGGCGATCTCGTCGTCGGTGATGGAAAGGGGATAATCCGGATGCTCGACGCGCTGACCCTCGGGGGTGAGCAGCTGAACGAGATCAGGCTCCGGATGTACCGCAGAAATATGCTCGCTCACCGGGTGCCTCGCTGCGCTCGGGAGGTGGCTTCGCACGCTTTGCTCTTATGGTTCGCTCGCTGACGCTCGCTCACGCACTTAACTCCTCGCAGACGGGCGCACGGGGTCTCCGGACGCCTGTTCTTC
The DNA here is from genome assembly GCA_963764485.1 of uncultured Actinomycetota bacterium. Lineage (GTDB taxonomy): Bacteria > Actinomycetota > Actinomycetes > Mycobacteriales > Jatrophihabitantaceae > Jatrophihabitans. The sequence continues at coordinate 2,566,315 of CAVXSM010000001.1, forward strand.
GGTCGCTGGGGTCTGTTGGTACAGGGGTGGCGCACCATTCGGACTACCCAGGGGTTCCTACCATATCCGTGATCCAGCTCACGGCGCGCCGACGGGGCGCGGGCTCGCTCAGGCGCGGCCGATCGCCGCCACGACGCTCGGGGTGATGATGCGGTGCCGGCCGGCATCGAGTTCGGCCTGCACCGCCGCGGCATCCTGCTCGTCGAGCAGCCCCGCCTGCACGACGTGCGGGGCGAGTTGCCGGAACGAGAGGGCGAAGAACGCGAAGCCGGGGTGGCCGGCGTCGATGACGAGCGAGCGGCCTTCGCCGTGGACGTCGACCAGCCCCCGCGCCGTGAGCGCGCCGGTGAGCCGGCGGCCGTAGGCCTGGTCGAAGCCCGCGTTCGCCATGAACGTGATGATCGCCAACGCGGCTCGGGTCTCCCGCTCGTCGCTCGGGTCGAAGCCGAAGCCGGTCCAGTCGTAATCCTCGACGACGAGCCGGCCGCCGGGTTTCAGCGCACTCACCAAACGGTCGAGGGCCCGGTCCCGCTCCGGGAGGTGCTCCAGCAGGAGCCGGGTGTGGACGACATCGAATTCGCCCTCCGGGAGCGGGTCGGTCACGATGTCGGCCGTCCGGATCTCGACGGTGTCGGAGGCCAGCTCGGCCACGAACCGGGTATCGACGTCGGTGGCGAGCACCCGGCCGGTCGGTCCGACCCGGTTGGCCAGCCACCTGGTCACCGAGCCGCCGCCGGCGCCGACCTCGAGGACGGCGGAACCGGCCCGCACTCCGCAGCGCTCGAGGACCCCCTGCGTGCCCGGGTCCCACAGGGCCTCGATGCCGGCCAGGCGGGCCCGTTCCTCGTCCCAGCCCTGGTCCAGGGTGTAGCCGGTCGTCATGCGCCGGGAGCGTAGCGACCCCGGGTCACGCGAGCAGGTCGAGATCGAGATCGATCGGGAACGGTTCGTTCGGTGGAACTGGCCGCTGACCGGGCCATCATCGACGGAGCCGCCGTCGGCTAGCTCAGCTCGGGCGGCAGGGGTTCGTCGTGGACGAGACGCAGCCGCGACACGGCGCGAGTGAGCACGACATATAGGCGGCGCAGCCCGTCCACCCGGCTCGGTTCGGCCGCCACGATCGCGGCCGGCTCGACCAGCACCACCGAGTCGAACTCGAGGCCCTTCGCGGCCGCGGCCGGCACCACGGCGATGCGCGGGTCGGCGTCCTCGTCGAGGGCGTGCGCCTCGAGTCCGGCGGCGCGCAACTCGGCGAGCACGGCCTGGGCCTCGGTGTCGGCGACGATCACGCCGACCGACCCCTCGACCGCCGCGCACTCGCGCACCTGCTCAACCAGGGACCGGCGCGGGGCGTGGCCGAGCGCGCCCGCCCCCTGCCGGATCGACGTCGCCGGCGGAACGTCGCGGGCGATGTGCGGCAACAGCCGATTGGCGAGGTCGAGCACCTCGCCCGGCACCCGGTAGCCCGCGGTCAGCGGCCGTACCGCCGCCTCGTGCCCGAGGTGCCCGAGGGTGACCAGCCAGTCGCCCGGCGCCCACGGGGTCGTCGCCTGGGCGAGGTCGCCCAGCACGGTGACCGAGCCGAGCGGGCAGCGCCGGGCGATGGCACGACACTGCATCGCCGAGAGGTCCTGCGCCTCGTCGACGACGGCGTGGACGAAGGTGTCGGTGCCGTGGAGCTGGGATTCGAGCTCGTCGAGCAGGACGGTGTCGGCGGGGGTCCACGTAGTCGCCCGCACCGACCGGGTGCGCGGCCGGTGCAGGGCCCCCTGCTCGTCGTCGGACAGCACCGGGCCGGCGCAGCGGCGCCGGAAGTCGGGCTCGTCGTAGAGCCGGGCGAGCAGCTCGGGGGCGGAGAGTTCCGGCCAGACTGCGTCGACCCACTCGCGGACGGCGGGCGAGCGGGCCACCCGGGCGGTCTCGGCGTCGCTCGGGGCGCCGCCGGCGTCCTCGCGCTGGCGGCGGACGTCCTCGGCCACCTGGGTGCGCAGCCGTTCGCGGGCGACCGACCAGCGCAGGCCGGTGCCCAACGCGCGCCGCGCGTCGTCCACGTAGCGCCGCAGATGGTGGGCGCCGACGCGGTAGCGCTTCGTCCCGACGATGGCCACGATGTCCTCGGCCGGCTTGGCCACATGGCTGAGCACGGCGCGGCGGAGAACGTCGGCCATCCGGGCGTCGCCCTTCAGCACCGCGAGCGGCGCCGGCTCGGTACCGCGCGGGGTCCAGGTGAGCAGCCCGGCCACCGTGCTCTGGGTGATGCCGCCTTCGCCGAGGGACGGCAGCACTTGCGCGATGTAGTGCAGGAAGGCGTTGTTCGGCCCGACGACGAGCACGCCGGAGCGGCGCAGCCGGTCGGGGTAGGTGTAGAGCAGGTAGGCCGCCCGGTGCAGCCCGACCGCGGTCTTGCCGGTGCCCGGTGCCCCCTGGATGCACAGCGAGGTGTCGAGGTCGGCCCGCACGAACTCGTCCTGATCGGGCTGGATGGTGGCGACGATGTCGCGCATCGGCCCCACGCGCGGCCGCTCGATCTCTTCGCGCAGCAGCTCCGACGACAGCCCGAGCGCCTCGCCGCGGTCGAGGTGCTCGTCCTCCATCGACGACAGCCGGCCGGCGGCGAAGCCGAACCGGCGGCGCAGCCGCACGTTCATCCGATCGTCCGGGGTCGCCCGATAGAAGGCCCGCGAGATCGGCGCCCGCCAGTCGAGCACGACCGGGTCGCCGGACTCGTCGCGGACGTGGCGCCGGCCGATGTGGAAGACCTCGACGCCATGGGCGCCGTCGTCGCGGTCGCGATCGATGCGGCCGAAGAACGGCGGGGCATCGGGGTCGGCCCCGAGGGCCTCGAGTCGCTGCGCGCGCACCCGTCCCAAGGCGTGGCTCGCGAGCTCGTCGACGCCGTAGTCGGCGATGTGCTCAGCGGCGGCGCGCATGGTGACGAGGCAGGCCCGAGCTAGCTCGAGATGGGAGCGTTCCGCGGTCAGTACCGGATCGTCGCTCACGATTTGTCGACGTTACGCCGCCGGGCCAACGCATTTCCGGCCGTGGCACGCTGCAGTGATGGTGGACTGGGCCGACGTGGTGACCCGGGCCCGCGGGCTCACCGCTGTCGGCCGGCCGGCGCTGCTCGGCCTCGCCGGCGCGCCGGGCGCGGGCAAGTCCACGCTGGCGCGAGCGCTGGTCGCCGCGGTGCCGGGGTCGGTCGTGGTCCCGATGGACGGCTTCCACCTGCCGACGGCCGCCCTCGCCGCGCGGGGGTTGGTCGGCGAGCGGGGCACGCCCCGTACCTTCGACGCCGGCGGCTACCTGGCCCTGCTGCGCGAGTTGCACGATGGCGCGGCGGTGCTCGCCCCGGCGTTCGACCGGTCGGTCGAGGAACCGGTGCCCGCGGCGATCGCCGTGCCGGCGCAGACGCCGCTGGTCATCACCGAGGGCAACTATCTGCTGCTCGACTCGGCGCCCTGGGCGGCGATCCGCGAGCTGCTCGACGAGGTGTGGTTCGTCGAGGCGCCCGAAGCCGGTGCGCCTCGAGCGCCTCGTTGCCCGGCACGTCGAATTCGGCCGCCCGCCGGCCGACGCGCGCACGCGCGCCATCGAGGGCAGTGACGCCGCGAACGCCCGTCTCGTCGCCCGCACTCGGGCCCGCGCCGATCTGGTCGTCGATTCGACCACAGCGCGATGAGCGCTCGCGCGAAGGGCCCGCCGCCGCTACGCGGCCCGAGCGGAGCGAGGTGCGACGCGAGGGCGGACTAGGAGTCGAGGCGGAGCTTCAGGGCGTCGAGTTCGTCGCGCATCGAGGACGGCAGCGCCGAGCCGATCTTGTCGAACCACTCCTCGATGAGCGGGATCTCGCTCTTCCACTCATCGACGTTCACGGTGAGCGCCCCGCGCAGATCGTCGTCGGTCATGTCGAGGCCCTCGACGTCGAGCGCCTCCGGGGTCGGCACCCGCCCGATCGGCGTGTCCACTGCGGCGGCCTTGCCGTCGATGCGCTCGAGTGCCCACTTGATCACCCGGATGTTCTCGCCGAAGCCGGGCCAGACGAAGTTGCCCTCGGCGTCGCGGCGGAACCAGTTGACGTAGAAGATCTTGGGCAGCTTGGCCGCGTCGGCGTTCTTGCCGGTGGCGATCCAGTGCGCGAAGTAGTCGCCGGCGTTGTAGCCGATGAACGGCAGCATCGCCATCGGGTCACGACGCACGACGCCGACCTGGCCGGTGGCCGCGGCCGTGGTCTCGGACGACAGGGTGGCGCCCATGAACACGCCGTGCTGCCAGTCGCGGGCCTCGGTGACAAGCGGGACGGTGTCGCGGCGGCGGCCGCCGAAGAAGATCGCGTCGAGCGGCACGCCGTTCGGGTCGTCCCACTCGGGCGCCCGGGTGTCGCACTGGCTGATCGGCGTGCAGTAGCGCGAGTTCGGGTGCGAGGACGGCTCGGTCGAATCGGGCGTCCAGTCCTGCTTCTTCCACGAGGTGAGGTGCGCCGGCGGCTCGCCCATGCCCTCCCACCAGATGTCGCCGTCGTCGGTCATGGCGACGTTGGTGAAGATCGAGCCGCCCTTCGCGATGGTGCGCATCGCGTTCGGGTTGGTGTGGTAGTCGGTGCCGGGCGCGACGCCGAAGAAGCCGTTCTCGGGGTTGACGGCGTAGAAGCGGCCGTCGTCGCCGATGCGGATCCAGGCGATGTCGTCGCCGATGGTCTCGACCTTCCAGCCCGGCAGCGTCGGCTCGAGCATGGCGAGGTTCGTCTTGCCGCACGCGGACGGGAAGGCGGCGGCGATGTAGCGGGCCACGCCCTCGGGCGAGGTGACCTTCGCGATCAGCATGTGCTCGGCCAGCCAGCCCTCGTCGCGCGCCTTCACCGAGGCGATGCGCAGCGAGTAGCACTTCTTGCCCAGCAGGGCGTTGCCGCCGTAGCCCGATCCGTACGACCAGATCAGCCGCTCTTCGGGGAAGTGGACGATGTACTTGGTGTCGTTGCAGGGCCAGGCCGTGTCCGGCTCGCCGTTCTCGAGCGGCGCGCCGATCGAGTGCAGGCCCGGCACGAACGGCTGCTCGACGCCGTCCTTGGTGAACAGCTCGAGAGCTCGGGTGCCGAGGCGAGTCATGATGTGCATCGACGCGACCACGTAGGCCGAGTCGGTGATCTCGGCGCCGAGCATCGGCTCGTCGGCGGTCAACGGGCCCATGCAGTACGGCAGGACGTACATGGTGCGACCGCGCATCGAGCCGCGGAAGCGCTCGACCATGATCGCCTTCATGTCGTCGGGGTCCATCCAGTTGTTGGTGGCCCCGGCGTCCTTCGGGTCGCGGCTGCAGATGAACGTGCGGTCTTCGACCCGGGCGACGTCGGTGGGGTCTGACGCGCACCAGAACGAGTTCGGTTTCTTGTCGTCGTTGAGCCGGACGAAGGTGCCGTTCGCGACCAGCAGGTCGGTGATGCGGGACCACTCCTCGGGCGAGCCGTCGACCCATTCGATGCGGTCGGGCTGGGTGAGCTCGGCCGTCTCGCGCACCCAGGCGAGCAGGCCCGCGTGCTTCGTCGGAGCCGTATCAAGACCCGGAATGGTGCCTGCCGTCATGTGCAAAATCTCCTCGCCGGTCAAACGGTGGTCGCCGCGCCGGGCGATTGTGTTTCCAACGCCCTCGCGTGCCAGAGATGAGTACCTAAGAAGGTATCTCCCGGGAGCGCTTACAGACCTAATCGGCGGGCTGCGTGAATGCTCACACTCGATCGGTGTTAGGGCGCTGGAGGGCCCGGAATCCGGTGCCTGGCCACCGGCCGCCGACCAGGGCCGGACGGCCGTTGGTGATCTTGGTCGCCGGGCCCCGAACAAATTCCCGCGTCGGTGCAGGCCGGGTCGCGGATGGGGAAGACGTAGGGGTGGATCGTCGACGCTGGCTGCTGACGAGCGACGAGCGCGCCAACCCGTTCAGCGACATCGACCGGCGTCACGGCGGGGTCGCCTGGACCACCGGCAACGAGGTCACCCCGCTCGTGCACGGCGCCACCTATTTCGCCGAACTCCTGCGCTGCGTGCAGGCCATGCAGCCCGGCGACATCCTGATGTTCACCGACTGGCGGGGCGATCCGGACGAGCGCCTGGGTGGCCCCGGCACCGAGGTGTCGGCCGTGCTGTGCGCGGCGGCCGCGCGTGGCGTGGTGGTCAAGGGGCTCGTCTGGCGCTCGCATCTTGACCGTTTCGCGTTGAGCGAGCAGGAGAACCGGCATCTGGGCGAGGAGATCGAGGCCGCCGGCGGCGAGTGCGTCCGGGACATGCGGGTGCGCCCCGGTGGGTCGCACCATCAGAAGTTCGTGGTCCTCCGGCACCCGGGGCGGCCCGAGCTCGACGTCGCCTTCGCCGGCGGCATCGATCTGTGCCACAGTCGCCACGACGACGCCGAGCACGCCGGCGATCCCCAGACGCAGCCGATGGCCGCCGCCTACGGCGACCGTCCACCGTGGCACGACGCTCAGCTGGCGGTCCGCGGCCCGGCCGTCGGCGACCTGGACGCGTCCTTCCGTGAGCGCTGGGACGACCCGTCGCCGGTGACCCGCAATCCGTATCACCGGCTGATGGACGTCCTCCGGCACGAGGACGCGCACCCCGACGCCCTGCCGGACCAGCCGGCCGATCCGCCGTCGCGCGGCCCGCACGCGGTGCAGGTGCTGCGGACCTATCCGTCGCGCTGGCACGGCTTCCCGTTCGCCCCAGGGGGCGAGCGCAGCATCGCGCGCGCCTACCGCAAGGTGGTCGCGAACGCCCACAGCCTGATCTACGTCGAGGACCAGTATTTCTGGGACGACGAGGTGGTGAGCTGCATCGCCGACGCGCTCGCGGCCAACCCGCAGCTGCGCCTGATCGCGGTGATCCCGCGCTTCCCCGACCAGGACGGCCGGATCGCCGAGCCGCCGAACCTGATCGGCCGGGAGCAGGCCCTGCAACTCGTGCACGCCGCCGCCGGTGATCGCGCCGTCGTGTACGACATCGAGAACCACGCCGGCACGCCGGTCTACGTCCACGCCAAGGTGTGCGTCGTCGACGACGTGTGGGCCTCGGTCGGCTCGGACAACGTCAACCGGCGCTCGTGGACGCACGACTCGGAACTGTCGTGCGCGGTCCTGGACGACACCCTCGACGACCGCGAGCCGCGTCGTGTCGACCGCTTCGGTGACGGGGCCCGGCGCTTCGCCCGCGACCTGCGCCTGGAACTGGCCCGCGAGCACCTCGACCGCGCCCCAGGTGACGAGGCCGACCTGATCGATCCGCACTCGGCCTTCGACGCCTTCGCCGCGAGCGCACAGCGATTGGACGCGTGGCATGCCAGTGGGCAGGTCGGCGCCCGCCCGCCGGGACGGCTGCGGCCCTACCGGCTCGCGCCGTTGCCGCGCACGACGCGCGTGTGGGCGACGCCCTTGTACCGGCTGATGTACGACCCGGATGGCCGGCCGCGGCGGATGCGGCGACGCAACGAGTTCTGACCGGTACGGTCAGGACGCCTTGCTCACCGTGGACATGTTGAAGTCGGGCACCCGAACGGCCGGCATCGCGGTGCGGCGGAAGTAGTCGCTCCACTCGCGCGACAGGGTGGGTTCGGTGCGCCCCACCTCGGTCACCCGGCCCAGCAGGTCGATGGGTGATTCGTTGAAGCGGAAGTTGTTGACGGCGCCGCGCACGGTGCCGTCCTCGACCAGGTAGACGCCGTCGCGGGTGAGGCCGGTGAGCAGCAGGGTCTGCGGATCGACCTCGCGGATGTACCACAGGCAGGTGAGCAGCAGCCCGCGTTCGGTGCCGGCGACCATCTCGTCGAGCGAGGCACCGCCCGCGCCGTCGAGGATCAGGTTGTCGACGAGCGGCCGCGGGGCGGTGTCCGAGGAGCGGGCCCACGCCCGGGTGCGCACGAGCTCGGCCAGCCGACCTTTGTCGATCCACGACGTCGCGGACACCGGCTGCCCGTTGTCGAACACCGACTGCAGCCCGCCGTGCGAGGCCGTCGCGAGCTCGAAGGCCGGGCACTGCAGGCCGGGCTCGGCCGGGTCCGAGCGCAACGTGAGTGGCAGCGCGGTGAGCTGCTCGCCGATCCGAGTGCCGCCGTCGCCGCCGGCGTAGACGTTGCGCCCCTCGTCGGCGTCGCGGGCCGAGGCGGTCCAGTAGGCATAGATCATCAGGTCGGCGACGGCCGTGGGCGGCAGGAGCGTCTCGTAGCGGCCGGCCGGCAATTCGATCCGGTTGGCGGCCCAGTCCAGCTGCCGGCCCAGGCGGTCGATCACCTCGTCCACCTCGACGTCGGCGAAGTCGCGGGTGTGCAGGCCGGTCCAGGCCGAGCGAGTCAGATCGCCGGACTTGGCGTTCATCTCGACCCGGCCGTCGGGCTGATCAAAACGCCGGCGCAGGCCGGTGGAGGTGGCCAGGAAGTAGGAGCTCATCTTGTGCTCGGCGAAGCCGAACAGCAACCGCTCGGCCTCTGCCCAGCGGGCGAACCCGCGGCCCAGAGCCGGCGCGAAGTCGTCGAAGACGGTGACGGAGGTTTCGGCCGCGTCGGCGTCCCAGTCGTCGTCGTGCGGATAGGGCTCGACGAGCGGGCTGGCGTCGTCGGCCGGTTCGGCGTCGCGGCCGGCCGCATCGGAGGCGCGGACGAGGTCGGCGACCTCGTCGAGGCTGGTGACCGACCGGGTGACCACCCCGGCGCTCGTGCCGGCGGCGCGGTCGAATGTCGAGATCACCGTGACCGAGCGCGAGCGCATCTGGCCGTTGGTGGTCAGCGAGTTCGCGGCCCACCGCAGGTTGGTCTCAGTGTGCTCGGTCGTGACGACGATGCACCCGTCGGCCGTCGATGCCGCCAGCGCGGCCTCGGTGAGCTCCTGTGCGGCGGTCACCGTCCCCCCTCGCTCTTCGTGTTGAGGATGTTGACGCCGCGAAACAGCGCCGCCGGGCAGCCGTGCGACACCGCGGCGACCTGCCCGGGCTGGCCCTTGCCGCAGTTGAAGGCGCCGCCGAGCACGTAGGTGTCCGGTCCGCCGACCGCCTCCATCGAGCCCCAGAAGTCGGTGGTGGTGGCCTGGTATGCGACGTCGCGCACCTGCCCGACCAGCCGGCCGTTCTCGATCCGGTGGAACTGCTGGCCGGTGAACTGGAAGTTGAAGCGCTGCATGTCGATCGACCACGAGCGGTCGCCCTTGATCAGGATGCCGTGCTCGACCGCGCCGATCAGCTCGTCGAGCGACGGCCCGTCGGGTGCGGGTTGTAGCGAGACGTTGGCCATGCGCTGCAGCGGGATGTGGCCGGCTGAGTCAGCGTAGGCGCAGCCGTTGGACCGCTCGAACCCGTTGGCCTGTGCCATCTGCCGGTTCAGCTGGTAGCCGACCAGCACGCCGTCGCGGATGATGTCGAACTGCTGGCCGGTGACGCCCTCGTCGTCGTAACCGATGCTCGCCAGCCCGTGCTCGACGACGCGGTCACCCGTGACGTTCATGACGCCGCTGCCGTACTGCAGGGTGCCCAGCTTATCGAGAGTGGCGAAGCTGGTACCGGCGTAGGCCGCCTCGTAGCCGAGCGCACGGTCGAGCTCGGTGGCGTGGCCGATCGACTCGTGGATCGTCAGCCACAGGTTGGACGGGTGGATGACGAGGTCGTACACCCCGGCCTCGACGCTCGGCGCCTTGGCGTGCTCCATCAGCAGCGCCGGCAGCTCGGCGATCTCGGCGTCGAAGTCCCACCCGGTGCCGACGAGGTATTCCCAGCCGCGCCCCACCGGCGGCGCGAGGGTGCGCATGGACGAGAACGCGCCGGCGCCGCGGTCGACGTTGACCGCGGTGAATTCCGGGTGCATCCGCACCCGTTGCTGGGTGGTCATCGTGCCGGCGGTGTCGGCGTAGAACTTGTTCTCCAGCACCTGGATGAGCGCCGCGTCGACGTGATCGACCCCGTCGGAGGCCAGCAGCCGGTCCGACAGCTCGGCCAATCGGGCCACCCGTTCGGCCTCGGGCACCGAGAACGGGTCGACGTCGTAGGGCGAGACCCAGGTGACGTCGTCGTAGACCTGCTCGGGCGCCAGCTCGACCGGCTCGCGGCTCAGCACCCGGCTGACCTTCGCGGTGGCCACGGCCTGCTCGGCCAGCGCGGCGGCGGCGTCGGCGGTGCGGGCGATGCCGCTCGCGAAGCCCCACGTGCCGTCGTGGACGACACGCACCGCGAGCCCGACGTCCTCGCCGTCGGAGGTGGAGTCGAGCCGCCCGTCGCGCAGCCCGAGGCGGCCCACCCGGATGCGTTCGAGGCGGAAGTCGGCGTGCTCGGCGCCGAGTTCCTGCGCGCGGCCGAGGGCGGCACCGGCGAGGCCACGGGCCGGCATGGCCAGGAACGAGGAATCGATGTCCGGCATGTCTCGAACCTACCCACCGCGACGGCACGAGTAAGACTGGGCAGGTGCTTCGTCCACCGGTCCGGGTCTGCTTCGTCTGCTCGGGCAACATCTGCCGGTCGCCGACCGCCGAAGTTGCGCTGAACCGGGTCGCCGCCGGAACCGGCCGATCCGAGCTGGTCGCCGTCGACAGCGCCGGAACCGGCTCGTGGCACGCCGGCGACGACATGGACGAGCGCTCGCGGCGCACGATGTCACAGGCGGGATGGGACGTGCCGGCGCACGTCGCGAAGCAGTTCACGCCGGCCGACTTCGCCACCCGCGACGTCATCGTGGCGCTCGACACCGGCCACTACAACGTGCTGTGGTGGCTCGCCGCCGAGACGCCGGACGTCGAGGCGGCCCGCGCCAAGATCATGATGTTGCGCGCGTTCGACCCGGAGTTGGCACCGGGCGAGCCGCCCGAGGTCGGCGATCCGTACTACGGCGGCCGCGGTGGCTTCAGCGAGGTGCTCGAGCAGGTCGAGCGCAGTTGCGCCGCGCTACTGGACGCGATCGAGCGGGCCGCCGCCGCCGGCGCCGACCGGCTCGGGCCGGCGCGCGGTCAGCAGGACGACAAGCCGCCGCGGTAGCCCTTGACGAAGGCCTGGATCCGGTCGAGCCCGGTCGAGCCGCGCGCGCCGAAGCCCTGGCTGCGTCCCACCTGGTCCAGCATCGACGAGGTGGCCTCGTCGAGGTCGGCCGGCGACAGCGTGATGTCCTTGCCCGGGGTGCCCGGGTCGACGTTGACGTCCTTGGCGTACGAGCCGGTGTAGCAGACGGCCGCGATCAGCGCGTCCTCGTCGTCGAGGGACCGGTTGAACAGCTGGTGCCGCACCGCCATGCCCCACGCGATCGAGAACAGCACGCCCAGGGCGAAGTCGCCGGGCTGGTTGTTGAGCAGGGTGACGTTGCCGGTCGTCGGATCGCCCGTCACGTCGGGCAGGCTGTTGTAGGCCGACGCGGCGAACGACGAGCTGAAGTACACGGTGTTGTCGTCCGGGCAGTAGCCGAACTCGCTGGTCGAGGACGCGGCGCACTTCGGGTGCGGGGCCTCGGCGATCTTCACCGGCGTGAACGTCTTGCCGATCGACTTCGCCGCGGCCGTCCAGAACCGGTTGAGATCGAGGACGAACGCGTTGTTGGTCGGGGTGAGGATCTCGGCGAGGGCCGTGTTGTCGCCGCCCTCGTACTCGGCCTGGGTGCGGAAGGGGCGCTCGGTGAAGGTGCGGGAGCTGAAGTAGTCCGGCGAGTAGCAGTACTGCGCGCCGCTGTCGATGCCGTCGGCGATGGCCGAGAGCCGGTCGAAGCCGTTGCCGTGCGAGATGTCCTGGGGCGTGTTGGGGGTGCCGTCGCGGCCGTCGAGGAAGCCCTCCATCGCGCTGTCGAGCGATTGCGGGGTGACGTCGCGGAAGTGCGCGGCCCGGCCCTTCAGCGCCCACGCCGCCCAGGCGCCGGCCGCGCAGTCGGCCTGCGACTCGGTGTCGATCGTCGGCAGGTGCTGGTCGAACACCTTGAGCCGGTAGCTGATCGCGTGTCCCATCTCGTGGGCGAAGATCAGCGCCACCATCAGCGGGCCGTACTTCTCCGCGAGCTGGGGGAACAGGTGGGTCGGCGAGCGGTCCCAGGCGATCGAGTCGTCGAGCAGGCAGAACGCGCCGTTGTCGATGATGAAGCTCGGGTCGCGTTCGATGCAGGCCTCGGTGCGGGCCGGCCCCTCGACGCTGTGCGTCTCGGCGACCTTCAGCCCGTCGACGGAATAGAGCCCGCCCTTGAGCGGCGTGAACGGGATGCCGCCGGACACCTTCTGGAACGTCGGGTCCTTGAACTCGCCGGTCCAGAACTCGATGACGTCGCTGAGCGCGTTCTTGACCGTCGTGTCGAACGCGCTGCCGCTGTCGCCCTGCACGGTGATCTTGGCGTCGGGGGCGTTGCCCACGGACGGGTGCCCGTTCACCACGCTCGCACAGGCGCTGGACACCGTAGCCACGGCGGCCAGCGCGGCAACGCCGCTCGCCCAGCTGCCCCAACGCTTGCGCACGGCGCTACTCCCTCATCTAGGCCCGCAGGATTTCCGGCAGTGTAAGCGCGGTGGGGCGCGCTGTCCTCGAAGATCATGCGCATTTGTCACACTGAAACCGTGGGACGGCACTCGGCGAGCGACGACGACGACGTCGTCGACCTCGGCGCCGCCGGCCCCGTCATCACCGTTCGGCCGAAACCGGGTCGGCACGCCCGGGTGCAGGACGACGAGGCCGACGATGCCGGCGACGCCGACACCCATCTGGTGCTCTATCCCGACGACGGGCCGGACGACCTCGCGACCGAGCCGGTGCCCCCGCCGCCGCTCGCGCCCGAGCCGGCGGCCCGGCCGAAACCTCGCCCGGGCAAGGGCAACCAGTCCACCGCCGCCGACCTCGCCCTGCTGCGCGAGCACACCGACGTCCGGGCGCGCTGTATCGCCGCGGTGGTCGTGCCCTTCGTGCTCTACACGGCCACGCTCTACCTCATCGGGGCGGTGCATCTGTACCTGATCTGGGTCTGGATCCCGCTCGTCACCGCTGGCGTGCTGGCCGGGAGCATCCTCGACGCCGAGCACCGACGTCGTCAGAACGACGCGCCAGAAGCCTAACTACTCGAGCCTAACTACTCGATCGTCAGCCCGTCGCGGACGGCGCCGTAGGCGTCGAGGTAGCCGCACGATCTTGGCGTGCGCGGTCTCGTCGGCCGCGCGCTGCGCCGACGTCAGCGACGTGGACCTCAACGCGCGCGGCAGGTCGACGAGGCGCAGCGCCGGGGAGTCCTCCATCCAGGTCGGGATCGCGACCGCCGCGCTCACCCGGAAGTGGTGCGGCGAGGTCTCGGTGAAGGTCACCTTCGGCATCACGCCTTCGCGGCCTTCGGCGATGGGGTCGGCGTGCCGCGAGATCTGGTTGCCCATGCAGAAGAAGACCCACTTGCCGTGCAGCTTCTGCGCCGGCTGCACGACGTGGGCGTGGTCGCCGAGGATCAGGTCGATGTCGGGCGAGGCCAGCAGCCGGTCGGCCTCGTCTCGCTGCTGCTGCGTCGCACGATGGGCGTATTCGGTACCCCAGTGCATCGACAGGACGACGATGTCGGCCCCGGCCTGCTTGCTGCGCTTCGCCGCGGCCAGGATGGCCGGCACGTCGATGAGGTTCGCCTCCCACGCCTTGCCGGCCACCGGCTCGTGGCCGTTGAAGTTGAACGAGTACGCGAGCTGGCCGATCTTGACGCCGTTGGGCAGCGTCACGATCAGCGGGCGGTTGGCCTCCTGCTCGCTGCGGGCGCTGCCGGTGTGCCGCAGGCCGGCCTGCGTCCAGCTCGTCCAAGGTCCGCTTGAGCCCGGTGTAGCCCTGGTCGAGCGTGTGGTTGGACGCGGTCGTGCAGGTCTGGTAGCCGACGCCCTTGAGCGCGGTGAGCACCTGCGGCGGCGCGTTGAAATCCGGCCAGCCGACGAACGGGCCTTGCGGCGGGGCGAGCGGGGTCTCCATCTCGCAGGTGGCGAGGTCGGCCGACTGCGACGTCGGGCGCGATGCTGGCGTACATCGGCCCGAAGTCGTAGCCGTTGGCGCCCTCGGCCCGAGCGTCGGCGTGGGCCTGCTGCCACAGCGGCGGGATGGATCAGCACGTCGCCCGAGCCGAGCACGGTTGCCGTGCGCGGCCCGTGAGACGCCGGCGGCGCTCGCGCTCGAGCCGCCGCGGGTGTGCGTGCTGCCGGGGTCGGCCGGCAGGGTGATGGTGGTGACCGACGGGCCGGGTCGCGTCGGGGCGGCCGACCCGGACGTGCACGCACTCACGGCGAGCAGGGCAGCGACGCCGACCGTGACGCGCTTCCACACGCGGCCGACGCTACCGCGCGCCGCCGCGGGCGGGCCCGGCCGACCCGAGCGCGTCCAGAGGGGTACCAGAGTGCTTCGCAAGGTGTATTACGCGCGTAATACACCTTCAGAAGCACCGCCTGGTCCCGTTCCGGCGGCCAGCGGCGGGTGTCGTCAGCGGCCGCCGAAGGCGCCGTGCTCGTAGGCGGTCTCGGCGTGTACGGCCATGTCGAGGCCGCCGAGCTCGTCTTCAGGGGTGGCGCGCAGGCCGAGCGTCCGGTGCACGAGCAGGGCGAGCGCGCCGGTGGCGACGAAGGCCCAGCCGGCGGCGACGACCACACCGAGGGCCTGCACCCCAGCAGGTGCAGGCCACCGCCGTCGATCAGGCCGCGGCCGATCGGGTTCACCGAGCGGGTGGCGAGCAGCCCGACGGCCAGCGTCCCGACCACGCCGCACACGCCGTGCACACCGACCACGTCGAGCGAGTCGTCGTAGCCGTGCCGGAACTTCAGCCGGACGGCGTAAGACCGGCCATGCCCGCGGCGAAGCCGATGGCGATCGCGCCCAGGCTGTTGACGTAGCCGGCCGCGGGCGTAATGGCGACCAGCCCGGCCACCGCGCCGGACGCCGCGCCCAAGGTCGTCGCGTGCCCGGTGGCCTTCTTCTCCAGCGCCATCCACCCGAGCAGGCCGCCGCAGCCGGCCAGATGCGTCCCGATGAGGGCCTGGGCCGCGAGCGCGCCGGACGCCAGCGCCGAGCCGGCGTTGAAGCCGAACCAGCCGAACCACAGGATGCCGGCGCCGAGCAGCGTGAGCGGCAGCGAGTGCGGGGCCATCGGCTCGGCCGGCCAACCGCGTCGCTTGCCGAGGACGAGGACGAGCGCGAGCGCCGAGGCCCCGGCGTTGATCTCGACGACTGTGCCGCCGGCGAAGTCGAGCAGACCCAGCTTGTTCAGCCAGCCCTCGGGCGAGAACGACCAGTGGGCCAGCGGGACGTACACGATCAGCGCCCAGAGCGTGGCGAAGACCAGGAACGGGCCGAAGCGCATGCGGTCGGCGCCGGCGCCGGTGAGCAGCGCGGTGGTGATGACGGCGAACATCATCTGGAAGGCGGCGAAGGCCGACTGCGGCACGGTGAGGTGGATGCCGGGCAGCGGCGAGTTGGCGTGGGCCAGCCCGGCGACGTGCAGGTTGCCGAGCAGGCCCGCCCCGGCGTCGCCGCTGAACGCGAGGCTGTAGCCGACCAGCGCCCACATCACGCTGATGACGGCGATGACCGCGAAGTTCTGCGCGAGCATCGAGAGCACGTGCTTGCTGCGCACCATGCCGCCGTAGAACAGGGCCAGCCCGGGGGTCATGAACAGCACCATCGCGGTGCATACGAGCACCCAGGCGGTGTCGGCGGCGTTGACCGGCATGGCGAGCAGTCTGCTAGAAGCCGTCCAGGTCGGCGCGGCGGGGCGGGTGGGCGCCGGCCCGGGCGCAAGTGACCGCGGCGACCAGCGCGGCGGCGTCGAGCAGCTCGGCGAACGGGGCCGTAGCGATCCCGTCGGGACGCAGCCGACCGAGCCGGTCGAGCGCGTCGAGCAGGCCGCTCATGAACGCGTCCCCCGCGCCCACGGTGTCGACGACGTCGACCGCGACAGGGGGCCGGGTGATCGCGCCGGCCGCGGTGAACGCGATGGCGCCGGCCGCGCCGCGCGTGACCACGACGGCCGCGGGGCCGAGGGCGAGCCAGGACTGTGCGACCGCCTCGATCGGCTCGTCCGGGCGCAACCAGTCGAGGTCCTCCTCGCTGGACTTGACCAGATGGGCGAGCGGGATCGTGCGCTCGATCTGCTTGCGGGCGGCCGCGCGATCGGGCTGCAGATGGGGACGGACGTTGGGGTCGTAGGTGACCACGGCACCGGCCGCGTGCAAGGCCTGCACCCGGCGCGCGATCGCGGCGTCGCCCGGGCCGAGCCACGAGGCCAGCGAACCGAAGTGCACGGCCGGGGTGGTGTCCGGGATCCGGCCGAGCTCGGCGTCGGTCCAGCCGAAGTCGGCGGTGCCGTCGACCCCGAAGCGGTAGCGGGCCGTGCCGTCGGCGTCGAGCTCGACCAGCGCGACCGTCGTCGGCTCAGCGGCGTCGGCCGCCAAGGACAGGTCGACCCCCGAACGCAGGGCATGGGTGCGCAGCACGGCGCCGAGCGGATCGCCGGACAGCCGTCCCGCGAAGGCGACCGGCCGGTCCAACCGGGCCAGCCCGAGAGCGACGTTGTAGGGGCTGCCGCCCGGGCGGGCCAAGCGGGGTTCGTCGTCGCCGGTCTCGACGAGATCGATCAGGGCCTCGCCGATCACCACGATCGCTGGCGTCGGCGAGCTCGTCACGGCTGCTGAGCCTACGGACTATCGTCCGGCGCATGAGTGAGCCAGCGGACGACCCGGTCGCCATCATGAACGCCGCGCTGGAACAGCTCATCCCGCGCGCGCACCAGATGGGCGTCGAGTTCGTCGAGCTGCGTCCGGGCCACGTCCGGGCCGAGGTCCCGTACGAGGGCAACAGCAACCACTTCGGCGTCATCTACGCCGGCGTGATCTTCACGGTGGCCGAGGTGCTGGGCGGCGCGATCCATTTCGCCACCTTCGACGTGTCGACCCACTACCCGCTGGTCAAGAGCCTGAGCATCGACTTCCTCGCCCCGGGCAAGGGCCGGCTGTCGGCGTCGGCGTCGCTGTCCGGCGAGGAGGTCACGCGGATCAAGGCCGAGGCGGCACCGGACGCGAAGGTGGCCTTCGTCCTCGAGGCCGAGGTCGTGGGCGAGGACGGCAGCCTGGTCGCCCGGACGCGCGGCGACTACCAGCTGCGACCGTACGGTCGCTAACGGGCCGGCACGTAGCTGAGCTGCGCCAGCACCTTCACCGCGGCGCGCACGGCGTCGCCGCGGGTCCGGCGGTGCCGGGTCGCCCACCGGTTCAGGTACGACCCGTCGAGGCGAGCTCGGGCGGCGAGGGCGTCGATGACGAACTCCAGTTCGACCCGGTCGAGGCGCCGCGCGCCGTGGGCGTGGATCTCGTCGGCGGTCCAGCCCTGGGCCAGCAGCGTGTGTGCGGCGTCAGCCACGGCGGTGTCCACCGCGACGTCGACCGTGCGCGTCCGCAACGCCAACCGGCCCTGCAGCAGCGGGTCGACCCGGGCCGCGTGCCCGGGTTCGTCGATCACCCGGGCCAGCGCCGCGATGCGCAGCAGGCGGCTGGCCTCGGCGAAGGACGCGCTGCGGACCGGCGCCGCGCCGTGGTCGTCCTCCATGCGTCCGATTGTGCCCCGTCAGAGGTGGCGCAGCGCGGAGGCGGCGGCGTTCGCGCCGCACATGCCGTGGACGCCGCCGCCCGGCGGCGTGGCGGCCGAGCAGATGTACACGCCCGGGATGCCGGTGCGGTAGGGGTCGATCGCGACCCGCGGGCGCAGCAGCACCTGCACCGGGTCGTTGGCGCCGGTGGAGATGTCGCCGCCGACGAAGTTGGGGTTGTAGGCGGCGTACTCGAGCGGCCGGCGGACGGCCTGGCCGACGATCCGCTCCCGGATGCCGGGCGCGAACCGGTCCAGCTGGGCGAGCACGGCCGCGGTCGCGTCGCCGGTGTATCCGTTGGGCACGTGGGCGTAGGCCCAGATGGGATGGACGTCGCCGGCTGAGCGGCTGGGATCGGCGAGGTACTGCTGGCCGACGAGGACGAACGGCCGCTCGGGCATCCGGCCGGCCTGCACGTCGGCCTCGGCCGCGGCGACCTGCTCGAACGGCCCGCCGAGGTGCACGGTGCCGGCCCGGTGGCAGGCGTCGTTGGTCCACGGGACGCCGCCCTCGACGGCGAGATCGACCTTGAATGCGGCCGGTCCGTAGCGGTAGCGGCGATAGGCCCGCGCGATCCGCCGCGGCAGCCGGTCGCCGGCCAGCTCGAGCACGGCCGTCGGTGACAGGTCGAGCATGACGACATCGGCGTCGTCGACCTCGGCCAGCGCGGTCACCCGGCGCCCGGTCTCGATCCGGCCGCCGTTGCGCAGCAACTCGGCGGCCAGGGCGTCGGTGATCGCCCGTGAGCCGCCGCGCGCGACCGGCCAGCCGTAGCGGTGCGCCGACAGGCCGAGCGCCAGCCCGACCGAGGCGCTGGTCGGGACTCGTCAGGGGCCGGAACGCGTGGGCGGACATGCCGCCGAACAGCCCGCGCGCCTCGTCGGTGTCGAACCGGCGCACCACCCACGACGCCGGCGTGAGCGCGCGCAGGCCGAACGTCGCCAGCAGCAGCGGGTGCCGGGGGAGGTGCGCCACCGGCCGCAGGATGTCGGCGCACAACTCGTCGAAGCGCGCCGCGTGCCGCGCGAACAGTCGCCGCCAGGCCGGTCCGTCGGCCCCCAGCCCGCGCACGGTCGCGTCGATGTCCTGGGTCAGGACACCGGCCTGCCCGGTATCGAGCGGGTGGGCGAGGTCGATCTCGGGCCAGCACCACTCGAGGCCGTGCTGGGCGAGATCGAGGGTCTGCAGGTACGGCGACCCGACGGCCAGCGGATGCATGGCCGAGCAGACGTCGTGCAGGACCCCGGGCACGGTGAGCTCCTCGGTGCGGGTCCCGCCGCCGATCGAGTCGTACGCCTCGATCACCGTCACGTCGAGGCCGGCTCGGGCCAGGGCGACCGCAGCCGCGAGCCCGTTGGGCCCCGAGCCGACGACGACGGCGTTCGTCACGCGGATATCTCGGCGCCGGCTGCCGGTCGCGGCTTCGGCCGGGGCCGGGGCCGGGCCCGGGGCGCGGCCGGCGGGGGCACCGGGCGGCGCTCGGCGGCGAAGTCGATCTGCACCGGGACGGTGAGGTCGTCGGCCGACAGCCACGGCTGGCGCTCGACCAGGTCGGCGACGCGGACGGTGCCCTCTTCGAGCAGACCGTCGGCGGCGTCGAGGATCTGGTAGCGCTGCGTGCCCGACCGCATCGGCTGCGACTCGAGAGTGATCACCCGCAGCTGCCCCGGCTTGAACTCGCACTCGAACTGCACCGCGTCGAGCAGTTGCCGGTGGTGAAGGTGTCCCTCGCCGAAATTCCAGCCCAGCGCGACGCCGGCGATCAGCTCGCCCTCGCGCGGGGTGTATTCGGTGAGGTCGTCCACCGCGCGGGTCAGCAGGCCGTTCAGCGCCCGGCCGTGGGAGTGCATGGCCCGGAAGGCGAGCCCCTTGTAGAGCAGCAGCTCAGCCGTGTCGGCGTCGTAGATTCGCGTCAGCTGCTTGCTGACGATGGGCGCCGGCTTCACCAGGCTGGTGTCGAAGCGCTCCTCGGCACCGTCGCGGCGGAACAGCCACACGCTGGTGGCCCAGTTGCCGGCGTAGTAGCGCATCGACGGCAGGAACGACATCAGCTCGGGCCGCAGGTTGCCGAGGACGGGACCGCCGGCCAGCAGCACGACGAGCAGGACGGCCAGCAGGCCCGACGTCAGGGTGGACTCGCCGACCGCCGCGTAGTGCCCGAACAGATACAGCGTCGAGTAGATGAAGAAGACGTTCCATTCCAGCGGCACGCCGAGCGGGAACGTCGACGTGATGTGGATGTGGAACAGCACCATGATCGTCACTGCGACGGTGCTGAGCCAGCCGCCGCGCGAGAGGATCAGCACGAGCGGCACCGAGTACTCGACGACCGTCCCGCCGTGGGCCATGAGCTCGACCAGCCGCGACGGACGCATGTCGTCGGGGTAGGCCCGCCACAGCCTGCGCTTGAGCCGGGTCGAGCGCTGCCACGGGGTGTTGCTGATCATCACCGAGACGACGAACGGGAAATGCCGGTTGAGCTTCGAGGTGGCCGCGCCCCACCACATCGCGAGCATGCACAGCTTCAGGGCGAAGATCATGTTCGTCGGCGGAAACAGGAACACCAGCAGCATCACGGCGTAGTGCTCGGGCCGCGCGGCGAGGAAGGCCGTCTTGTCGCGCAGGCCGAGCGCGGCCAGGCAGCTCAGCAGCACCCAGATCGGCCAGGACGGCAGCGTGTCCCAGGCGACGCCGTGGGTCGAGCCGGAGCACAGCAGCACGACCGCGAAGCCGACGACCGCGGCGTAGAGCACCACGTCGAGGGGGCCGCGGCGGGTGCCCTTGGTGAGCGGCACGCGATCGGGCCACGGGGGCAGCCGCATCGTCTCGGCCTGCAGCCAATACAGGAAGCCGCCGATGGGCGGGATGAAGCGAAACGTCAGCGGCATCGAGCCGCAGCCCAGCCCGAGGATCTCCCAGAGCAGCGTCCAGACGACGAACTTCTGGTACGCGATCGGCGTCGTCCACCAGGACGAGAAGTCGCTGATGCCGCCGATGTTCGACGTCGCCGTGATGACGAGGATCGCGCCGCCGACGAAGATCACCAGCTTGACCAGATACACCAGATAGATCGCGTCCGGCGTGCCGAAGCCGTTCAGGCCCCAGTCCTTGACCAGTGGCTCCAGGCGCTGATGGTGCGGGCGGCGGCGCCATTCGTCGAGATCGATGTCCGGCAGCCGCGGGGTCGTGAAGCCCATGCGACCACCTCCGTTCCGCGCCGGGCGATGGTCACGGTAACCCGCACCCGGCGGGCACGCGAGACGGATGATCAGTCGGGGAACGGACCTCTCGGGACAGAACGCCCACCGGCGCGGAACAGCGAACTGGGCAGCTCGTGCCCGACGGCCTGCTCGGTGACCCGGGCGGCGGCGACCACCGCGGCCAGGTCGAGGCCGGATTCGATGCCGCAGTCCTCCGTCCAGTAGACGAGTTCCTCGGTGGCGATGTTGCCGCTGGCCCCCGGCGCGAAGGGACACCCGCCGAGCCCGCCGACGCTCGCGTCGAGCTGCCGCACCCCGTTCACGATCGCGGCCAGGGCGTTGGCCTGACCGGTGCCGCGGGTGTCGTGGAAGTGCACGCCGACGTCGAGCCCCGGCGCGTCAGCCCGCACCGCGTCGATCAGCGCGACGGCTCGGCGCGGGGTCACTGTCCCGATCGTGTCGCCGAGGCAGAGCTGATCGGCACCGTGCTGCACGGCCGCCCGCACGACGTCGAGCGTGCGCGCGGGATCGGTCGGGCCGTCGAACGGGCAGTCCCAGGCGGTCGCGATGATCACCTCGAGCGAGCCGCCGGCGCCGTGGGCCAGCTCGGCGATCGCTCCGATCGCGGCGGCCGCGTCGGCCGTCTTGCGCCCCGCATTGGCCAGGCTGTGCGAGTCGGACGCCGAGACGACGTACTCGAGATTCGCGACGCCGGCATCGATCGCCCGCACCGCGCCGCGGGTGTTCGCGACGAGGGCCGAGAAATGCAGCCCCGGCCACTGGCCCAGGTGGGCGGCGACGTCGTCGGCGTCGGCGAGCGCCGGCACCGCCTTGGGCGAGACGAAGCTGGTGACCTCGACCCGGTGCACGCCGGTAGCCACGATCGCCTCGAGCATCGCCAGCTTGCCGGCCAGCGGGACCGGCGCCTCGAGTTGCAGCCCGTCGCGCATTCCGACTTCGCGGATATCGATGCGGTCCGGCAATTGCAGTGCACTCACGGCTCGACGGTATCCCCACCGGCCAGTTCGCGCCGCAGGCTCGTCTCGACGCCCCGGCTCAGCGAGTACGCGGGGATCGGGTCGTCGAACCCGCGCAGCGTGAGCGGCCCGGTCGGATCGGCGCCCCACCCGGTCAGCGCGCCGCGGACCTCCTCGGTGACCAGGATCTGCCCGGGGGCGGCGGCGGCACAGAGCCGGGCGGCCAGGTTCACGACGCGGCCGAAGTAGTCGCCGTCTAGCGCGAGGGTCGGCCCGTAGGCCAATCCGGCTCGCACCTGCAGGCCGGCCTCGATCGCCTTGGGGTGCGCGACTAGGTCCGCGGCGGCCGCGACGAGTTGCGCCGGGGTGCTGCTGACCCACATCACTGCGTCGCCGATGAGCTTCACGACCCGGCCGCCGTCGGCGTGCACGACGTCGCTGACCGTCGCGTTGAACGTACTGAGCAGCCCGGAGAGTTCGTCCGGCGCCATGAGTTGGGTGAGCGAGGTGAAGCCGGACAGGTCCACGAAGCCGACCCCGCAGACGACGCTGGCCGAGGTGTCCTGCAGGACGCCCTCGAAGTAGGTGCGGGCGCTGTCGAGGTGCTGGCGATGGACGGCATCGATCATCGCGCCGATGCGAGGGACGAAGGTGGCCACGCCGTTGAACGCGCGGGCGGTGGCGACTTCGTCGGCGGTGTAGTTGATCTGGACCGACGGCACGCCGGCCCGGATCGCCGACGACTCGGCCTCGGCGAAGCGGGCCATCGCGGCGCCCAACACCCGCAGGACGCCGAGTGAGGCCTCCTCGCCCGCCACGTCGGCGAGATCGGACCAGGTCTGCAGACCGTCGACGTCGGCCTGGCTCAGCGCGACCTGATCGGCATCGGCGACCGTCAGGCCCAGTACCGCCCAGGCATGCTCGATCTCGGCGAGGGGCCGCCCGATCGACTCGGCGGCGCTGCGCAGGCTGTGCACCGCCGGGCCGGAACTAATGATCGCGTCACCGGAGAGCGCGAAGAGCCGCCCGCGGCGCTCGGCGTCGACCATGTCGGCGGCCGAGAAGCCGAGCGCATCGAGGTACTCGAGCAAGTCGCGTCGGGCGTGCGCGTTCGCGATGCCCGCCGCTTCGAGCGCGTCGAGATCGATCACGGGGCCCCATCTTCCGTTGACTGGCGCGATATCCGCTGACTGGTGCGAAATATCGCACCAGTCAGCCCATAACGCACCAGTCAACCGGACGGGGACGGGAGGGAAGGGGTCAGGTCATAACCGCTTGACGTGGCTAGACAGACCTGTCTACAGTTCGAGGCAATAGACAGACCGGTCTACTCATGGGAGCGTCGGCATGACCAGCACCGTCCTCACCCGATCGCTGCCCACGATCCGGGCGGTTGCGCGTTCACCGCGCTCCACCCCGCTCACGCTGTGGCTGCTCGCCTCGATCGTCGTGTCGTTCCTGTCGGCCTCCAGTGCCCCGACGCCGCTCTACGCGCTCTACCAGGCCGAATGGGGCTTCACCCCGATCACCACGACGGTCGTGTTCGGCATCTACGCCCTGGCCGTGCTCGTCGCCTTGCTGACCCTGGGCAAGGTGTCCGATCACGTCGGTCGCCGGCCGGTGCTGCTGGCTGGGTTGGTGGGGCAGTCGGCCGCCATGGTCGTGTTCGCCACCGCCGCCGGAGTGCCGGAACTGCTGCTCGCCCGGGTCATCCAGGGTCTCGCCACCGGCGCGGCGCTCGGCGCTCTCGGCGCGGCGATGCTCGACGTCAGCCGCGAGAAGGGCACGCTGGCCAACGCCGTCGCGCCGTTCACCGGCACCGCACTAGGGGCAATCGCGTCCGGTCTCGTGGTGCAGTACCTGCCGGCGCCGGAGCACCTGATCTACCTGCTGCTGCTCGGCGCCTTCGTCCTGCAGGCCGCCGGCGTGCTGCTCATGCGCGAGACGGTGAGTCCCAAGCCCGGCGTGTTGGCCAGCCTCGTTCCCGAGATCACGCTGCCGCGGTTGCTCCGCCGGCCGGTGCTGACCGCGGTGCCGGTACTGGTTGCGGTGTGGTCGATCGTCGGGCTCTACGGCGCCCTCGGCCCGGCGCTCGCGCGCGGCCTGACCGGGTCGACCTCGGTGGTGCTGGGCGGTCTGGGGCTGTTCCTCGTCGCCGGGGCGGGCGCGACCGGCACGTTCCTGACCCGCAACGTCCCGGCCCGCACGGTCATGATCGCCGGCATCGGCGCGCTGGTGGCCGGGGTGGCGGTCGTCGTGGTTGCGGTCCGCACCGACTCGTCTGCGGCGTTCTTCCTCGGCACGGCGCTCGCCGGGTTCGGCTTCGGCGGTGGCTTCCAGGGCAGCATCCGGACGGTGGTCCCGCTGGCCGCCGCCCACGAGCGGGCCGGCGTGCTGTCGCTGCTGTTCGTCGTGTCCTACCTCAGCATGGGCGGACCGGCCGTCGTGGCCGGCTACCTCGTCGTGCACGGCAGCGGCCTGAGCACCACGGCCACCGAGTACGGAATCTTCGTGATGGTCCTGGCCGTTCTAGCTCTTGCCGGTCTCCTCCGCCGGCCTCGCAGCACTCGACCGATTGGACCAGTCGTGAAGGTTCCCGGCCCCGACCACCCGATCACCATCTCCCCGGCCGCCGGGCGGGTGACCGTCCGGGCCGGCGGCAGGATCGTCGCCGACACGGCGGCGGCGCTGCGCCTCGAGGAAGCCACGTATCCGGCCGTGTACTACATCCCGATCGCCGACGTCGACCGGTCGCTCATCGAGCCGAGCCGCACGACCTCGTACTGCCCGTTCAAGGGCACCGCCTCGTACTACGACGTCGTGACCCCGGACGGCGCGATCGCCGATGCCGTCTGGACCTATCCGGAGCCGTACCCGGCGGTTGCCGATATCGCCGACCACGTCGCCTTCTACGCGGACCGCGTCGAGATCGACGCCGCCGCGCCTTAGGCTCGACCCGACCGCTTCGAGAGTGAGGAACGATGCCCGCCACGACCGCCGCCCCCGTGCCCGCTGCGGCGCGCCCGTCGGCGCGTGAGCGGCTGCTGGCCGCGGCCGACCAGCTCTTCTACGACGAGGGCATCCAGACGGTGGGCATCGACCGCGTCATCGAGCAGGCGGGCGTGGCCAAGGCGTCGCTCTACAACACGTTCGGCAGCAAGGACGAGCTGATCCGGGCCTATCTCGAGTCCCGGCACGCCGGGCTCGCCGCGCGGATCACCCGGGTGCTGCAGCGCTTCGACACTCCGCGCGACAAGCTGCTCGGCGTCTTCGACGCCCAGGCCGAGCTGATCGGCGATCCCGACTACCGCGGCTGCGCCTTCGCCCGGGCGAGCGCTGAGGCCCCGGCTGGTGGATGCGTCGCGCAGGCCACCGCCAAGTACCGCGCCTGGCTGCGCACGCTGCTCACCGAGCTGGCCGCGCAGGCCGGCGCCGGCGACCCGGCGGGGCTGGCGCACCAGCTGCACTTCCTGTACGACGGCGCCGGCCAGTCCGCCCGGATCGATCATGACCCGGCGGTGCCGGCCGCCGTGCGGTCGGCCGCCGCCGCACTGATCGACGCCACGATCGCGCCGGCCTGAGCCGCGGGGTGCCCGCCGCTCCTTCGGTGGTGGCCCGGTTGCGCGCGGCCGGGTGCGTGTTCGCCGAGGACGAGGCCGAGCTGCTCGCGGAGGCCGCCGCGACCGCGGGCCAGCTGGATGAGCTGATCGCCCAGCGGGTGGCCGGCGTGCCGCTCGAGCACGTCCTGGGCTGGGTGCAGTTCTGCGGCCGGCGCGTGGCCGTCGACGTCGGGGTATTCGTCCCGCGCCGGCGCACCGAGTTCCTGGTCGCGCAGGCCGTAACCCGGACTTCTCGCGGCGCGGTCGTGGTCGAGCTGTGCTGCGGATGCGGGGCGGTTTCGGCGGCGGTCGCGAGCGCGGTGGCCGACGTCCAGGTGCATGCCGCCGATGTCGAGCCGACCGCAGTCGGCTGCGCCCGGCGCAACTTGGCGCCGCTCGGTGGTCGGGCCTACACCGGCGATCTCTTCGCGGCGCTGCCGGCCGAGCTGCGCGAACGGGTGCACGTCCTCGTCGCCAACGCGCCGTACGTGCCCACCGCGGCCGTGGCGCTGATGCCGCCGGAGGCCCGCCTGCACGAACCACTCGTGGCGCTGGACGGCGGTGCCGACGGGCTGGACGTGCTGCGCCGGGTGATCGCGGGTGCGCCGGCGTGGTTAGCGCCCGGTGGAGCGGTGCTCGTCGAGTGCGGCCGAGCCCAGGTGCCGCAGCTGCGCTCGGCCGTGACCGCCGCCGGCTTGGTGCCGGCGGTCGCGTCGAGCCACGACGAGCTCGATGCGACCGTGGTCATCGGCACCGCCCTGTCGGTCACTGCTCCTGAATGAGGCCGACGACGTTGCCGTCCGCGTCCTTGACCGAGGCCACCAGCTTGCCGCCGCCGACGTCCTTGGCCGCCTCGTTCGGCTGGGCGCCGGCCCGCTGCAGGGCCTCGGCGGTGGCCGGGACGTCGGAGACGTGCCAGTAGTCGACCGGCCCGGTCATGCCCTTGGCGTGGCCGTTCGGGTCGAGACCGATGTGCAGGTCGTGGGCGTCGAAGCCTACGTAGTAGGGCTCGTCCATCGTCGGCCCGACGCCGAGCAGCTCGCTGAAGAGCGCCTTGGCCCTGGCGAGATCCTGCACCGGGTAGATCACGGTTTTCATGCCTGACGTCATTGCCGTTCCTCACTGTTGTTGTCACACCGGCGCGGTCTCGCCGGTCAGTGGTATGACCGACCGCGACGGAGGAATGTGACCGATGAGCGAACACGACTGGCTGGCCGATCGCTTCGAGGCACAGCGTCCGCACCTGCGGGCGGTGGCCTACCGGATGCTCGGCTCGAGCAGCGAGGCCGACGACGCGGTGCAGGAAGCCTGGCTGCGGCTCGCCCGCAGCGACGCGAGCGAGGTCGAGAACCTCGGCGGGTGGCTGACCACGGTCGTCTCGCGGGTGTGCCTCAACATGTTGCAGTCTCGACGCACCAGGCGGGAGCAGCCGCTCGACGACCACCTCTCCGATGACGGGTCCGCGCACCCCGACCGCATCGATCCCGAGGACGAGGCGCTGCTCGCCGACTCGGTGGGCGCGGCCCTGCAGGTCGTGCTCGACACCCTGGTTCCGGCCGAGCGGCTGGCCTTCGTACTGCACGACCTGTTCGCGGTGCCCTTCGACGACATCGCGCCGATCGTCGGCCGCAGCCCGGCCGCGGCACGACAGCTGGCCAGCCGGGCCCGGCGGCGCGTGCACGGCGCATCGGTCGTGCCCTCGCCCACGCGGCAACGCGAGGTGGTGAGCGCGTTCCTCGCCGCCTCGCGCGGCGGCAACTTCGACGCGCTGCTCGCGTTGCTCGACCCCGACGTCGTGCTGCGCTCGGACGCGACCGCGGTGCAGACCGGCGCGGACGCCGAGGTGCGCGGGGCGCGGGAGGTGGCGGCGACGTTCGCCGGCCGCGCCCGGGCCGCGCGTCCGGCCCTGATCGACGGGCTGCCGGGCCTGGTGTGGAGCCAGCGCGGCGTGCCGCGGGTGGTGTTCGGCTTCACCATCGCGGGCGGCACCATCGTGGCGATCGACATCCTGGCCGACCCCGAGCTGCTGGCTGAGGTCGAGGTGGAACTGCTGGCCGAGTAGCGCGCGCGGGGCAGGATGCGTGCATGCTGCCCACCACGATCGCGACGACGGACTACCACACCGGCGGCGAGCCATTCCGGATAGTGGTCGATCCACCGGTGCCGTTCGCCGGGGCGACGGTGGCCGAGCGGCGGGCCCGGGCCATCGTCGACCCCGACGCGCAGCGGTTGCGCGCGGTGCTGTGTTCCGAGCCGCGCGGCCACGCGGACATGTACGGCGGGTTCATCGTTGCGCCGGACGACGACGGCGCCCACTTCGGCGTGCTGTTCTGGCACAAGGACGGCTTCTCCACCGCCTGCGGGCACGGCACGATCGCGTTGGGCGTATGGGCGGTGGAGACCGGCCGGGTGCCGGCGCCCGACACCGGGACGGTCGACGTGGTGATCGATGTGCCCAGCGGCCGGGTCACGGCGCGGGTGCATCGTGAACGCGGCCGGGTGGACGCCGTGGACTTCGTCAACGTGCCCAGTTGGGTCGTCGCCACCGACGTTGCGGTGACGACCTCGCGCGGCGCAGTCACGGTGAGCGTCGCCTACGGCGGGGCCATCTACGCGACCCTGCCGGCCGCCCAGCTCGGCCTGGCCGTCACGCCCGACCACCTCGAGGCGCTCATCGCGCTCGGCCGCGAGATCAAATGGGCGCTGAACGATTCTGCGCATGCGGTGCACCCGAGCGACCCGCGCCTGAACGGCATCTACGGCACGATCTGGTTCGATCATCTCGGCACGGCCGCCGGTGAGGTACACCAACGCAACGTGACCGTCTTCGCCGACGGCGAGGTCGACCGCTCGCCGTGCGGCTCGGGCACCTGCGCCCGGCTGGCGGTGCTGGTCGCCGAGGGCCGGCCGGCGGACACCGTCCTGCGTCACGACTCGATCGTGGGCAGCACGTTCGTCGGGACGGTGCTGGAGTCGGTCGATGTCGACGGCCACCCCGCGGTCATCCCCCAGGTGCGCGGGATGGCCTACCGCACCGGTGACCACGTGTTCTCGATCGACCCGCACGACCCCCTGGTGCCCGGCTTCGTGCTGCGGTGAGGCTACGTCGGCAACAGCTGGCGACGGCCGGTGTCAAGGAGACGTCCGCTCTTGATCAAGGAACGCAGCAAGGGCGGCGCTGAGTTCGTCCGAGGCCTCTTCGGCCATGTGGTGCCCGGACGCGATGCTGTGTCCGCTGACGTCTTCGGACCAGCGGGACCAAATGCGGCGCGGGTCGCCGTGCAACCTCGCGAGATCGTCGTACTCCGACCAGAGCACCAGAGTCGGGCAGGCGAGCCGGACGCCGGCCTCCCAATCGGCCTGCTCGTGCTCTCGGTCGATCGACAGGCCGGCCCGGTAGTCCTCGAGCATGGCGCGCACGACGCTGGGATCGCGGGTGGCGGCCCGCCACTCGTCGTAGTTCTCGCGCCCCATCCGTTCTGGATCGCCCGAGTACCAGCGATCCGGGTCGGCGGTGATGACCCGCTCCGGAAGTTCGGCCTGGGCAAAGAAGAACCAGTGCCACCATTCGGTCGCGAACTCGACGGTGATCCGGTTCAGGTGCTCGATGATCGGAAGGGCGTCGAGTACGGCGATCCGGGCGACCGCGGCTGGATGGTCGAGGGCCAGGCGGAAGGCGACCGGGCCGCCGCGGTCATGGCCGGCCACGGCGAAGCGGTCGTGGCCGAGGGCCGTCATGACGGCAATCATGTCGTCGGCGACGGCCCGCTTGCAGTGGGCGGCGTGGTCGGTCGTCGGGGCCGGTCCGCGGGAGCGGCCGTAGCCGCGCAGGTCCGGGCACACGACCGTGTAGCCCCGCGCCACCAACGACGGCGCCACGCGATGCCAGGTGGCCGACGTGCGCGGATGCCCGTGCAGCAACAGTACGGGCGGCCCGGCGCCGGCGTGCCGGACGAAAATCGACGCGTCGCCGGTATCGACGACGTCTTCCGTGAACCCCTCGAACATGTCGCCGATCAGTTGGGCATGTCGGCGAAGCGGCTGTACCGGCCCTGGAAAGCGACGGCCACGGTGGCGGTCGGTCCGTTGCGATGCTTGGCGATGATCAGGTCGGCCTCGCCGGCGCGCTCGGTCTCGGGCTCATAGAGATCCGGGCGGTGCACCAGCAGGACAAGGTCGGAATCCTGCTCGATCGAGTTGTGGACCATCACGCCGTCGGCCACGAAGTTGTGCTCACCGGGCACGGTGGCGTCGAACACCTCTTGCTCACCGAGCGGGTCGATGGCCACGATCTTGTCCCAGAAGACGTCGTTGGTGGCGAGCATGTCGAGGTCGGCGTCGTCGAGCACGGCCGCGACGCGGGCGAGCCGCGCTCGGCTCGGCGCGTGCTTCCAGAGCGTCGAGCCGCAGAACTGGGTGGACATCGCGCTGGCGAACTCGCGATGGGTCATCTGCCGCTCGTGCAACACCTGGCGCACCCGGTCCCACACCTGATCGGGCAGGGTGTCGACGTTCGTGTTCGGCCTGAGCGGGGCGACGATGGGCAACGCCTTCGCGACGATGTCGCCCCGCGCGCCGTAGCAGCCGATCTGCTCGAGGAAGACACGCTGCTGCTCGCCGCCGACGACGTGCACGTGATAGTTGTCGCGGTAGCCGGCCTTGTGCGTCGTCTTGATCCGCGCCGTGATGCCGAACCGGGTGAGCAGCCGGGCCACGTCGTCAGCCAGCCGCCGGCTCGTGGAGGCGTAGTAGATGCGGACGACGTTCGCGGCGTTCACGTGGACGCACCCGTCGGTCGCCCACAGGTGACGCAGGAACAGCGCCAGCTGATCGTCGGGCAGCCCGAAGATGCCGGCCGGCACGAACTTCTCGTGACTGCGCCGGTCGTAGAGGCCCAGCTGGTCAAGCCACGCGACGATCGGATTGCGCCGCCCGCGGGCCAGCCGGAACGGAGCCGGCAGGCGCAGGGTACTGACGCGCGCCGCCGGGTATTCGTCGCGGATGCCGCTGACGCCGAAGCCCTTGGCGGCAGCGGCCACAGCCGCCAGGTTGGCTTCGTCGACGCTGGCGTAGCGCAACGGCTGGTTACGGACGAATGAGCCATCGCCGAGCAGGTGGGCCAGCAGGACCACCTCGTGTTCGGCCCATCGCACCGCCTCGAGTGGGGCCGGCGCCCTTCGGGTGATCGCGACGCGATCGCCGACCGCGAGATCGCCGAGATCGCGCCAGCCGTCATAGGTGTAGAAGGGATGGTTCGCCGTCGCGTCGACAGTGCGGCCCGAGGCCAGCCGCAGCTGGAAGACCGGCTTCACCCCGGTGGAGAAGACATTGGTCATCGGCCGCGGCACCATGCGCAGCCGGCGGTCGAGGGCCCACACCGTGATGTCGCGCGCACCACTCGCGTGCAGTTCACCGATCGACACCTCGGCCCCGGTGTCCGCGCGCCACACGCGGGTGGAGGCCGGCAGGCAGCCGGACTCGCGAAGGTCGGACAGCAGCGGCCGCTTGTCGGTGCGCTGCTCGGGGCCACGGTTGAGCTGCGAGAGCGCGACGACGGGGACGTCCAGTTCCTTGGCCAGCAGCTTCATCGACCGGCTGAACTCGCTGACCTCTTGCTGGCGCGACTCGACCCGCTTGCCGCTCGTCATCAGCTGCAGGTAGTCGATGACGATCAGCTGCAGATCGTGACGCTGGCGGAGCCGCCGCGCCTTGGCCCGGATCTCCATCATCGTGAGGTTGGGTGAGTCGTCGATGAACAGCGGGGCCTCGGCCAGTTCCGATGAGCGCAGCGCGAGCCGGCGCCAGTCGGTGTCGGTCATGTGCCCGGAGCGCATGTTCTGCAGGGCGACGCCCGCCTCGGCCGAGAACAGCCGCATCATGATCTCGAGCTTGCCCATCTCGAGGGAGAAGATGGCCGTCGGCTTCTGGTGCTTGACCGCGGCCGACCGCGCAAAATCCAAGGCGATAGTCGACTTGCCCGAGCCGGGCCGGCCGGCCACGGTGATCATCTGACCGGGGTGCAGGCCGTTCGTGATCTCGTCCAACTGTTGGAAACCGGTCGGGATGCCGGTGCCGATGCCTCCGTTGGAGGAGATCTTCTCGATCTCGTCGAGGGTCACCTGCAGCAGCGTCTCGATGTGGACGTAGTCCTCGGACGTGCGCCGCTCGGTGACGTCGTAGATCTCGGCCTGGGCGCGGTCGACGACGTCGTCGGTGGTGCCGAGCACGTCGTTGCCGCCGGAGGAAGCGTCGTAGCCCATCTGCACGATCCGGGTGCCGGCGGTGACCAGGCGCCGCAGCGTGGCCCGGTCGGCGACGATCGCGGCGTAGTAACCGGCGTTGGCCGCGGTGGGGACCATCGAGATGAGCGTGTGCAGGTACGACGCCCCGCCGACCCGGTTGAGCTGACCGTTGCTGGTGAGTTCGGCCGACACCGTGACGGCGTCGGCGGGCTCGCCGCGGGCGTAGAGATCGAGGACGGCGTCATAGACGATTTGGTGCGCCGGCCGGTAGAAGTCGCCGGGCTTGATGACCTCGACTACGTCGGCGATCGCGTCCTTGGACAGCATCATCGCGCCCAGCACGGACTGCTCGGCCTCGACGGCCTGCGGCGGGGTGCGGTCGAACTCGGGGCTGCCCGAAGCGGCCGCCCCACGCGCGTCGTCGATCAAGGTCATGCGACGCCGCCCCTCCCGAAATCCCCCGTCATTCGCACGCACGAACAGTTACCGAACGGGTCCGACACTTTCCCGACCGGTCATTGGTGTGGGTGGAGATGAGACCGTATTGCCCCCCGCGGCCGAGGGACAAGCCAGCCTGTGGACGGCGCTGTGCGCAAAGCTGTGGGAAACGCCGATAGACCTGTAGAGGACTGGTGGAGGAGCGTGTGGACGACACGCCGGGGCCGGCGCTGCAGCCCCCACTCTTGGCGGGCTGGCGGCGCCATTTCTGTGGACGCAGGAATGCCAGGTGTCAGTTCCTGCCACGACGCCGACGAGGCCCGGTGACCGTCATGGTCACCGGGCCTCGAAGATCGCGCAGGTTGTACAGCCGTCGAGCGTCAGACGGCCTCGACGGTCAGCGGGATGGAAGCGACGACGTCCGGGTGCAGATCGACGGTGACGGTGTGCGATCCGGTCGACTTGATGTGCCCGTCGATCTGGATCCGCTTCTTGTCCAGCACCGGGCCACCCGCGTCCTTCACTGCGGACGCGATGTCGGTCGTGGTGATCGAACCGAACAGGCGACCGTCCTTGCCGGCGCGGGCGCGGAGCCGCACGGTCAGCTTCTCGAGATCGGCCTTGATCTCGCGGGCGTGACCGAGGTCGCGGATCTCGCGCGAGTCGCGCGCCCGCTTGATCAGCGCGATCTGCTTCTCGGCGCCCTTGGTCCAGTTGATGGCCGCGCCACGCGGCACGAGGAAGTTGCGGCCATAGCCGTCGGCCACCTCGACGATGTCGCCGGCCAGGCCGAGCCCCGCGACCTCACGGGTCAGGATGAGCTTCACGATGATCTCCTTCCTCAGCGCGCGGTCGACGTGTACGGGAGCAGCGCCATCTCGCGAGCGTTCTTGATCGCCTTGGCGATCTGACGCTGCTGCTGGGCGCTGACGCCGGTGACCCGGCGGGCGCGAATCTTGCCGCGGTCGGAGATGAACTTGCGGAGCAGGTTCGTGTCCTTGTAGTCGATGTACTCGATCTTGGCCGCGGCGAGCGGATTCGACTTCTTCTTGGGCTTGCGAATGGGTGGCTTGGGCATGTCCGTGGGTTCTCCGTTATCAGGTGGATCTTGATAGGCGCGGTGCCCCATGCGGCACCCGCGATATCAAGATCGCGAGAGGTGGTTGCTTAGAAGGGGGGTTCGTCCGAGAAGCCGGACGAGGCCGGGGCCGAGCCCCACGGGTCGTCCGAGGCGCCGCCGGCGGGTGCGCCGGAACTGCTCGGACCGCCGGACTCGGAGCCCGAGGCGCCGAAGCCGCCGCCTGAGGACGAGCCGCGCTGGGTGCGGTTGACCTTGGCCGTGGCGTACTTGAGCGACGGGCCTACCTCGTCGACCTCGAGCTCGACGACGGTGCGCTTCTCGCCCTCGCGGGTCTCGTAGGAACGCTGCTTGAGCCGGCCCTGGGCCACGACGCGCATGCCGCGGGTGAGGGACTCGGCGACGTTCTCGGCCGCCTGGCGCCAGATGGAGCAGCGCAGGAAGAGGGCCTCGCCGTCTTTCCACTCGTTCGAGTTCTTGTCGAACGTGCGGGGCGTGGATGCGATGGTGAAGGACGCGACCGCAGCGCCGGAGGGAGTGAACCGCAGCTCCGGATCGGCGGTCAGGTTCCCGACCACGGTGATGATCGTTTCGCCGGCCATCGGATTACCGCTGGTCCGGGCGGAGGACCTTGGTCCGCAGCACCGACTCGTTGAGGTTGAGCTGCCGGTCGAGTTCCTGCACAGCGGACGGATTGGCCTGCAGGTCGACGACGGCGTAGATGCCCTCGGCATGCTTGTTGATCTCGTAGGCCATCCGGCGGCGGCCCCACACGTCGACCTTCTCGACGGTGCCGCCGTCCTTCTTCACCACGCTCAGGAAGGCGTCGAGCGACGGGGCGATCGTCCGCTCTTCGAGGGTGGGGTCGAGGATGACCATGACTTCGTAATGGCGCATGAGTGTGCCATTCCTCCTGTGGACTGATCGGCCACGGACGGTCCGTGGCAGGAGGTGTTCGACAACCGGGCGACGACGCTTGTGCCGTCAGGGTCTGTGAGCCGAACAAGGTCACGATACCGGGCGGGGCATGAGAACCCGAAATCGCCGCTGACCGGTGCCGTGAGATCACGTTTTCCTGCCGTGGGGACGCTCAGGGACCGTCCCAGCGTCCCTCCGACAGGAGAACGTGATCAGGAGCGCGCCTAACGGCGGATCAGGCCGATCTACGCAGCACGTACAGGCGGGCGTAGGTGGCGGCGACCAGGGTCAGCGCGATGATCGCGATGATGGCCAGGACCACGGACAGTTGCCCGGTGGACGACTTGCCCGACGCCAGCTCGATCGTCTTGTGCTTGCCGGTGCTCTTTTGCTGCGGCGCGGCGGCGTGCTTGGCCGGCCCCGCCGCGGTGCTCGCCGTGGACACCGGCAGGTCGGCCGACAGGCCGCCGAGCCCGGTGGCGGTCAGCGGTAGCGAGCCGACGTTGAAGCCGCCGTCGCCGAACACGGCGTTCCCGTCGCCCTGCGGCACGACCAGGGCCGGTACCGGAATGACGTTGGGGACGTCGGTGGCGCCGGTGCTGGTGCCGCCGGGCTTGGACCCGCCGCTGCTGTTACTGCCGCCGGGCTTGACGTTGTTCAGGTTGGGCACCGGCACGTTCAGCGTCGGCAGGGTGATGCCGGGCACGCCGAGAGTGGGCAGCTGATGCCCGCCGATGTTGGGTGCGACCGAGACGCCGGGCAGCTGGATGGAGATGCCGCCCTTGGGCGGGTTGTCGGCCACCACGACCTTGCCCACCCAGCTGTTGGTGGCGTTCAGCGCGACGCCGGCCTTGGCGAGCAGATTCAGGTTGGACGAGCTCACGCCGTTCTTGGTGCAGCCCAGCAGGATCGGCAGGACGTACTGCACCTTCCAGGTGAAGGTGTAGCTGCCCTTGTTCGGGAAGGTGAACGACTTCTGCGGCAACCCGGCGCAGGCGCCCTTGGTGGGCCCGCCGAGGGTGACGGTCTGCGCGCCGCCGGGGAAGGACGGGCCGAAGGCGACGACGACCTGATACTGCCCGAGCAGCGTGTCGAGCAGGCTGCTGAGCACCGGACCGAGCGCCGGGATGTTCTCGAGGCCGGCTGTGGGCAGGGCCGAGGCCTTGAAGTTGACGGTGTCGCCGGGGTGCACGCCGATCTCGGAGCCACCGAGGATGCTGGTGGAGGTGGCCACACCGGTGATCGACAGCTGGGCGTTGACGGTGGAGGACGCGCCGGCCGGCGCGAATGCCAGGAGCGTCGCGGCGGCCACGGAGACGCCCGCCGCGCCGACGAGCCAGCGCATCCGAGGGCGTCGACCGGCCGAGACCTGGTGACGATCCGGCATCGACACTCCTGACATATTCGCCCGTTTACGGGCTAGTTCCCAACCAGAGCTTAACGCACCTGGCCCTGGGCTAAACGACTCGTCCCAAGTGTGGGTTACGGACGGTTGCCGCGCCAGCCGCAGTGTCGGGGCCGACACGTAGCCTGTTTTGCATGGGTACGGGCACTACGGCCGCCATCGGCGCGCACGTCGATTCCACCGATCCGCTGGCCGCGGCCGAGGCCTCCGGGGCCGCCGCGGCCCAGTTCTTCCTCGCCGATCCGCAGGGCTGGAAGAAGCCGGTCGAGCACGCCCACGCCGACGCGATCCGGGCCACCGACCTGACCATCTACATCCACGCGCCGTACGTGCTGAACCTCGCCACGACCAACAACCGCATCCGCATCCCCAGCCGCAAGCTGCTCGCCCAGCACGCCGAGGCGGCGGCCGGGGTCGGCGCCAAGGCGCTCGTCGTCCACGGCGGCCACGTGAATGCCGGCGACGACCCGGCGGTCGGCGTCGACAACTGGCGCAAGGCGTTCGCCCGGGTGGCCGACGAGAGCGGCGGCTATCCGATCCAGATCCTCATCGAGAACACCGCCGGCGGCACCAACGCCATGGCCCGCCGCTTCGATCGGCTGGCCCAGCTCTGGGACGTGGTGGGCGAGTTCGGCGTGGGGTTCTGCCTCGACACCTGCCACGCGCACGCTGGGGGCGAGGATCTCGCCGGCATCGTCGACCGGGTGAAGGCGATCACCGGCCGCATCGATCTCGTCCACGCCAACGACAGCCGCGACTCCTTCGACTCCGGGGCCGACCGGCACGCGAACTTCGGCTCCGGCCAGATCGATTCGGCCGTGATCGCCGAGATCTGCCGCACCGCCGGTACCGACGTGATCGTCGAGACGCCGGGTGGCCCGGACGGTCAGGGCGCCGACATCGCCTACCTGCGCGAGTCGATCTGATCGGCTAGTGGTGCGGGTTGCGCCGGGCGATCCCAGTAGTCGGGTGCGCCGTCGAACTCGCCCCCGCCGGGATCGTCCACGCCATCGACGCGGACGACGTCGAGCCACGGGTTCCACATCTCGCGCACGACCAGCCCGGCCAGCCCCAGCAGCAGCCCGTCCCGGATCAGCAACAGCAGGATCAGCCAGCCGTAGCTGATGCCGTGGTTCTGCGCGTTGAACCCGAGCAGCAGCGTCAGGGTGGCGATCCAGACGACCACTTCGGTGAACTGCCAGACCAGCGTGAGCCGCCAGCGCGGGCGGGCGAGCGCGATCAGCGGCACCAGCCACAGCGAGTACTGCGGGCTCCACACCTTGGTGGTCAGCAGGAAGGCGAGCACGCACAGGAACGCGAGCTGGGCCAGCCGCGGTCGCACCGGGGCGGCCAGGCCGAGTGCCACCACGCCGGCGAGGGCCGCGAAGAGCGCGAGCCCCACGGCGATCCCCGGCGGCTTCCAGTACGGCGAATCGCCGGCCGTCACCGACCCGTCGATCAGGGTCTTCACGATCGCCCAGATGGTCGAGCGTTCGGTCGGCCGGTCGATGCTGAACTGGTAGAACTCCCACCAGCCACGGTGGTACGCCAGCGCCACCGGCCCGTTGACCGCGGCCCACACCAGGGCGGCCGACGCCGTCGCCCACAGCGCGCCGGAGATCTTGCGGGTGCGGATCGCCAGGATGCCGATCGCGACGAGGAGGAACACCGGATAGAGCTTCGCCGCTGTGCCCAGCCCGATCAGCGCCCCGGCGAGGACGGGCCGCTGCCGCGCCCAGGCCCACAGGGCGCCGGAGGCGAAGGCCATCGCGAGCAGATCCCAGTTGGAGAACGCGTGGAACACGAGCAACGGTGACAGGGCGAAGATCGCCGCGTCGTAGGGGCGGCGGCCGGCGGCGTGCGCCGTCGCGACAGTGGTGACCAGCGCACACAGTGACAGCAGCAGCGCGGTGAGCAGGCCGAACACCAGCAGCTCGGACCAGCTCGAGACCACCGAGTGCAGGCCGCGGGTGAGATCGGCCGTCAGCCACATGAACGCACCGGTGAGCACCGGGTACTCGACCGTGGTGTCGCGGTAGGGCACCGCGCCGACGTCGAGGCGCTCGTCGCTCCACAGCGGCACTACGTCGGAGTAGCAGAAGTGGGTGTACTGCTTGCTGCCGGTCCAGTCGCCGCTCGCGCACGGTGACTTCTGGGCGAAGCCGAGCAGCAGCGTCACGAGAGTCATCGCGAGCAGCCAGCGCACCGGCGTCCACCACGACGTCTGCGGCACCCCGGCATGCCGACCCCACGGGCCGCCGAGTGCGCGCGCCGCCCGCCAGGCCGTCGGATCGACGCGGCTGGGCAGCCGGATCAGCAGCTTCTTGCTCGGCGGCTCGTCGGTCGGCCGGGACACCCGCGTCGCCTGCGTCACCGGAACATCACCGCGTCATCCAAGCATGGCCGGATCAGCCGGACGGGGACCGACTTTCGCGACGGCGGCTTCGGCCCGGCTCAGGGTTGCGGGGCGCAGGTTTGGAAGAGGCCGCAGCCCTTGGTCTTCGTCGAGGTCGGGGTGGGGGTCGGGGTCGGCGTCGGAGTCGGCGAGACCGGCGGCAGCGACGTGCCGGGGAAGCCGCTGGTGATCGAGAACGTCGGCTTCGGGGTGTTCGAGGGCGTCTTCGACTTCGTCACGGTCACCGTCGGCTTGGGCTTCGGGGTACCGCCGTTGGCGGCGATCATCTGCTTGGTCGGCATCGGCAGATGCTTCTTGCCGGCCAGGTAGGTGTCCATGAACAGCTTCCAGGTCTGGCCGGGCAGGTTGGCGCCGTAGAGCGGGTTGCCGTTGGCGTCGTAGATCGGCTTCGACAGGCCCGTCCCGACCCAGACCGAGGCGCTGATCTGCGGGGTGAAGCCGACCATCCACGCGTCGCTGTTGTTCGGTGACGTGGGCGAGATGCCCTCGGTGCCGGTCTTGGCCGCGGACACCCGGCCGTTGGCCAGCGGGTCGTTAGACCAGGCCGCGATCGGCTCCATCGTCAGCGTGGTGTCGTTGGCGACCTTGGGGTCGATCGCCTGCTTGGCCGAGCTCTTGTGCGTGTAGACGACCTCGCTGTCGGACGCGGTCGCCTTCTGCACGAGGTACGGCTGGTTGACCTTGCCGTTGTTGGCCAGGGTGGCGAAGCCGGCGGCCTGGTCGAGCGGGGTCACCGGGTAGTCGCCGATGCCGATGCCGAACGTGGTGTGCCCGTTGGCCTGTTGCAGCGTCTTGGTGCCGTCGGTGTTCGTCTTGGCGATGCCCATCGCGTGCGCGGTGGCCGCGACGTTGTCGGGGCCGGCGTTGAACGCGAGTTCGTCGAAGGTCGTGTTCAGCGAGTACTTCATGGCGAGCGACAGCTTGATCTGGGGGCTGCTCACACTTTGGTCGCCGGGATCGTTCTTGATCGGCGTTCCGTCGATCTTCTTCGTGTAGCTGCCGTCGACGATGCTGTCGATCGCGATGTGGTCGTGTTCGGGGTCCTTCTTCAGCGTCTGGGTGAGGACGGTCGCCAGCGTGTAGGGCTTGAACGACGAGCCGGGCGGACGCCCCCCGCGGCCGGCGTAATCGTTGTAGTCGACCTTGCCGTCGTTGCCCTTGACCCCGGGTCCGGTGCCGCCGTAGTAGGCCAGCACCGCCCCGGTCTTCGGATCGACCGCTGTCAGCGCGTTCTTGAGGTTCTTCTGCTTCTTGGTCAGGTGCTTGAACGTCGTTCTGATGGCCGCCACCGCGTCCTGCTGGGCCTTCTTGTCGATCGTGGTGCGGATCGTCAAACCGCGCGCGTAGACCTCTTTCTCGGAGATGCCGTGCGCCTGCAGTTCGGCCAGCACTTTGTTGACCAGCAGATACCGCCAGCCGGTGCTGCCCAGGCCGGTGCCCTTCGGCGGCTTGGTCTGCGGGAACTTCTCGGCCGCCCGGGCAGCGGCGCTGAGGTGCCCGGTCTTCACCATGCCGTCGAGGACGTAGTTCCACCGCAACCGCGCCTGATCGGGGTTGGCCGCCGGGTCGTAGTAGGACGGCGCCCGCAGCACCCCGGCCAGTAGCGCGCCCTCGGAGGTGTTCAGCTGCTCGACGTTCTTGCCGAAGTAGGCCTTGGCCGCGGCCTCGATGCCGTAGGTGTTGCGGCCGAAGTAGACGGTGTTCAGGTAGTACTCGAGGATCTGGTCCTTGCTGTACTCGCGCGACAGCTTGACCGCGATCATCAGTTCCTTGAGCTTGCGGGTGAGCGTCTGCGCGTTGCTCAGATAGGCGTTCTTGACGTACTGCTGGGTGATGCCCGAGCCGCCCTGGGTGTCGCCGCCGGTGAGGTCGGACAGCGCCGCGCGGATGGTGCCGCGGATGGACACACCGGGCTCGTTGTAGAAGTTGCGGTCCTCGGAGGCCAGGACGGCCCAGCGGACGGTCTTGGGCACTTGCTCGAGGTGGACGATCGTGCGGTCGACCGAGCCGATCCGGGCGAGGGTCGAGCCGTCGCTGTACTCGACGGTTGCCACCTGGCTGAGCGGGATCTGATCTGGCCGCGGCACGTCGGTGAACATGTAGTACATGACGATCGTGGCGACCATGAGCGCCGCGATGCCCCCAAGGAGCCAGGTGCCGGCGATCATCGAACGCCGCGCGAAGCGGCGCTTGCGCGACATCGCCGCGACCCGGGCCTTGGTGGCCGCGCGGCGGGCGCGCCGCCGCTGCCGGAACCGGGCGAACCAGTTGGCGTCCTCGTCGTAGTCGGGCGTGGGTGCAGCGCCGGGCTTGGGCGCCCGTTTCTCGCGTCCCAGCTGCAAGCGTTCGCCCTCGTCTCTCACCATTGGAAGATTACTGGGCGGTAGCGGCGGTACCGATTCCGTCTCAGCCAGCAGTGCCTACCCAAACCGGGCGTCAGCTAGCCGGGGCGGGCTCCGGATCCGGGGACGGCTCCGGGGTGGGCGTCGGATCCTCGGCCTTCGGCGCCGCGGGCGGCGGTGGCGGGGCCCCCATCGACTGCTGCAGGATCTGCGCGACGTCGAGCACCTTGACGTCCTCGCGCGTCGTGCCCTCGCCGATCTTGGCCGCCACGGCGTCGGACAGCATCACCATGCAGAACGGGCAGGCGGTCGAGATCAGGTCGGGATCGAGGGCGAGCGCCTCTTCCGTGCGCTCGACGTTGATCCGCTTGCCGATCTTCTCCTCCATCCAGAACCGCGCGCCGCCGGCGCCGCAGCAGAAGCCGCGTTCCTTGCAGCGGTGCATCTCCTGCGACTTCAGCTGCGGGATCGCGCTGAGCACCTCGCGCGGCGGCGTGTAGACCTTGTTGTGCCGGCCCAGGTAGCACGGGTCGTGGTAGGTGACGTTCTTGTCTACCGGCTCGACCGGCGTGAGCTTGCCTTCGGCGACCAGCCGGCCGAGCAGCTGCGTGTGGTGCACGACTTCGTAGTGGCCGCCCAGCTGCGGGTACTCGTTGGCCAGCGTGTTGAAGCAGTGCGGGCAGGTGGCCACGATCTTCAGTGGGCCGGCCCGCTCGATCGAGTTCAGCGTCTCGACGTTCTGCATGCCCTGCATCTGGAAGAGGAACTCGTTGCCGAGGCGCCGCGCCGGATCACCCGTGCAGGACTCGCCCTCACCCAGCACCGCGAACTCGACGCCGGCCGTGTGCAGCAGTTCGGCGAAGGCGACGGTCACCTTCTTCGAGCGGTCTTCCAGCGCGCCGGCACAGCCGACCCAGAACAGGTACTCGATGTCGGCGTCGAGCTTGGTCCCCGGGTTGGCCTGGCGGACCTCGAAGGACAGGTCGCTGAACCACTCGCTGCGGCCGCTGTTCGCCATGCCCCACGGGTTGCCCTTGTTCTCGACGTTGCGCAGCATCACCCCGGCCTCGGACGGGAAGGCCGACTCGATCAACACCTGGTAGCGGCGCATGTCGACGATGTGGTCGATGTGTTCGATGTCGACCGGGCACTGCTCGACGCACGCACCGCAGGTGGTGCATGACCAGAGGACGTCCGGGTCGATGACGCCGCCCTGCTCGGCCGTGCCCACCAGCGGGCGCAACGCCTGTTCGACCCCGGAGCCCGGCACCCGCTCGAAGCCGGACTCGGGCACGCCGTGCCCGTGATCGACGCCCTCGTCGGAAAAGTTGGGGCTCGCACCGTCAGGGACCGTCTCGCCGCCGATGATGTAGGGCGCCTTGGCGAACAGGTGATCGCGCAGGTTCATGATCACGAGCTTGGGCGAGAGCGGCTTGTCGGTGTTCCACGCCGGGCACTGCGACTGACAGCGCCCGCACTCGGTGCAGGTCGCGAAGTCGAGGTAGCCCTTCCAGGTGAAGTCCTCGATCTTGCCCTTGCCGAAGACGGTGTCCTCGGAAAGGTTCTCGGCGTCGGTGAAGTCGATGGGCTGGCCGGCGTCGTCGGTGACGGGCAGCAGCGGGCCGAGGCCGTCGGGCTCGCGCTTGGTCAGCACGTTCAGCGGCGCGGTGGCGATGTGCAGGTGCTTGGAGTAGGTGACCAGGATGGTGAAGCCGAAGATGACGGCCATCTGCGCGAGCAGGAAGAACGTCTCGAGGCCCTGGTTGTACGCGCCGGCGCCGAAGGCCTTGGCCACGAGGTAGGAGGCGAAGGCCCACTTCGAGTGGCCGAACGGGAAGTGCCCGGTGTTGTACTGGGCGCCGCGGTAGGCGAGCAGCGTCAGGACGACGAGCGCGATCATGCCGAGGACGGCCCAGGCCGGGCCGGTGTGCGAGCCGTAGAAGCGGCTGGCCCGTTGCTTGCGTTCGGGCGCGTTGCGCACCCGGTTGATCGCGAAGTAGGAGAGCCCGGCCAAAACGGCCAGGGCGAAGAAGTCCTCGAGGAAGCCGAGCCAGCGGGCGTGGCCGAAGATCGGGAAGGCGAAGTCCTGGCTCAGCACCAGCGCCCCGAACGCCTCGACGATCGTCAGGCCGAGGATGACGAAGCCCCAGAACGTGAAGAAGTGCGCGATCCCGGGGGCATTCCACTTCAGCAGCCGCTTCTGGCCGAAGACCTCGATGACCTGATCCTTGAACCGCTCCTGCAGGTCGTCGGTGCGGCCCTCGACCTTCTTGCCCGATCGGATGAGCTTGACCAGCCACAGGATTCGGCGACCGGCGATGGCGGCCGTGACGACCAGCATCGCCAGCGCGAGACTCAGCCGGAGGGCGCCTGGGAACGTCCAGTCCCAGTCGATGATCACCCCGTGCGCGACGGTGTGCTGCACGTGCTCTCCTCGGTGGTGAGTGAAGCCGGAACTGACTGAGACTAGCGATCGGCCTACCGCGCGCCGGTCGACAGGGTGCCGGTAACGGTCTAGAAATCAGGCGTGCCCAAGAAACCGGAGAGTTCACGCGTCCCGTCCGCCGTCGGCGCGATTCCGGTCGTGGGCGACCTGATGAAGTCGGCCGAGAGCCAGGCCCGCTGGATGCAGGAGATGCTCGAGCAGAACGCCCGGCTCGTCGGGCAGTTCCCGGCCACGATGAAGACGTTCAACGATGCGATCGAGCGGTTCAACCAGACGGTCGGACGCCTCGACCGCGCCGTGACGCGCATCGAGTCCGCCACCAAGAGCCTGACCGGGCCGCTCGAGAAGGTGGTCGGCGCCATCGACCCCAAGGCGCTGCGCGACATCCCCGAGACGCTTGAGGTCTTACGCACCGAGGCGGTGCCGGCGTTGAAGGCGGCCACCGACACCCAGCGCCAGGTGCAGCTGCTCACCTCGACCATCGAACGGGTCGTCACGACGCTGAGCGAGCTGCCCGGTGCCGGCATGCTGCGCCGGCTGGCGACCGGCCGCGACGGCGACGACACCGCGTCCGAGCGCCCGAAGCCGGCCAAGCCCCGCTGATCACGCTCGCGTCTCATTTCGCTGCTTTCCTGCCCCCGCGAGTCGCCATCGTCGGCACCATGTGATTGCGTTGCAGGCAGTGGCAGCGCGCTGCCACTCGATGAAAGCCCCACCTGAACGCCGGGAGGACTCGCGTGACGGCGCTGGCCACGAGTGGCTCCACTCGCACGGTCGAGCGAGCCCTCGATTTGCTGGCTGAGGTCTGCCTGAACCCATCGGTCTCGCTCACCGAGTGCGCCCGCCG
Organism: uncultured Actinomycetota bacterium; assembly: GCA_963764485.1. GTDB lineage: Bacteria > Actinomycetota > Actinomycetes > Mycobacteriales > Jatrophihabitantaceae > Jatrophihabitans. The sequence continues at coordinate 2,609,782 of CAVXSM010000001.1, forward strand.
CGTCGGCCTGCCGCCCAGCACCGCGCTGCGCCTGCTGCGCACCCTCGAGTCCACCCACTTCGTCGCCCGCGACGCCGGCGGCGCGTTCCGGCCCGGCGTCCGGGTCCTGCAGCTGGGCGCCACGGCGCTGAGCCGGCAGTCACTCGTCGATCTGGCCCAGCCCAGCCTGGCCCGGATCGTCGAGCGCACGGGCGAGTCGACCTATCTCGTCGTCCGCGGCCCCCGGGACACCGCGCTGTACCTCGCCATGGCCGAGGGCACCCACGCGGTGCGGCACACGAGCTGGGTCGGCCGGGCCATCGAGCTCGCCGATCTCGCCGTGGGCGCCGCCCTGGCCGGCGACGTGCCCGATGCGGGCTACATCGCCCAGCGCGACCGGATCGAGCCCGACGTCACCGCCATCGCCGCGCCGGTGCGCCGGCCCGGCGGAATCATCGCCGCGGTCAACCTGCTCGGCCCGACCTACCGCATCGACGAGACCACCACCCACGAGTACGGACGGATCGTCTCGGCCGAGGCGGCCGTGATCAGCAACCTCCTCGGCGCGGGTGCCCTGGAAACCTTCCCGGAGGCCACATGATCCGGTTCGACTCGATCACCAAGCGATACCCCGACGGCACCGTCGCGGTCGACTCGCTCGACCTCGAGGCGCCCTCGGGTCAGATCACGGTGCTGGTTGGGCCATCGGGCTGTGGCAAGACCACGTCCCTGCGCATGATCAACCGGATGATCGATCCGACGTCGGGACGCATCTGGCTTGACGATCAGGACACCGCGAAGGTCAAGCCGGCCCAGCTGCGGCGCGGCATCGGCTACGTGATCCAGCACGCCGGGCTGTTCCCGCACCGCACCGTGGTCGACAACGTGGCCACGGTGCCGTTCCTGATCGGCACCGACAAGAAGACGGCGCGGGCCCGGGCGATGGAACTGCTCGAGCGCGTCGGGCTCGATCCCGCCTTCGCCAAGCGCTACCCGGCCCAGTTGTCCGGAGGCCAGCAGCAGCGCGTCGGCGTCGCCCGCGCGCTCGCGGCCGACCCGCCGGTGATGCTGATGGACGAGCCATTCAGTGCCGTCGACCCGGTGGTCCGTGACCAGTTGCAGAACGAGTTCTTGCGCCTGCAGGGCGAGCTCGGCAAGACGATCGTGTTCGTCACCCACGACATCGACGAGGCGATCAAGCTCGGCGACAAGGTGGCCGTCCTGCGGGTCGGCGGCAAGCTGGCCCAGTTCGCCCCGCCGGCCGAGCTGTTGCTGCGCCCGGCCGATTCGTTCGTCGCCGGCTTCGTCGGCCGCGACCGCGGCTACCGCGCCCTCGGCTTCACCGCGGCCGGGGCGCTGCCGCTCGAGGACGAGACGCCGGCCCGCCTGGGTGAGCAGGTGCGGGTCGCCCGCGATCGGGCCCGCGACGACTGGACGCTGGTCGTCGACGCCGACGCCCGCCCGCAGGGGTGGCTCGCCGTCGGCCGGTTGCCCGAGGCCGCGCTCGCCGGCGAGATCACGCCGGAACTGCTCAATCTCGGCGGCACGCTCGCCGCCGAGTCCGGCACGCTGCGCGAAGCGCTCGACGCCGCCCTCTCCTCGCCCAGCGGGCGGGGCGTGATCGTCCACGCCGACGGCTCGTTCGCCGGCACTGTCAGCGCGTCGCTGGTCCTCGCCCGGATCGAGGAGCGCGCCGCCGACGTGCGCGACGAGGCGCAGAAGACTGCGGCCAGCGAGCTCGCCCGGCGCCCGCGGCCGGCCCAGGCCGGTGAGGACGGATGACCGGCGCCGTCCTCGCGGTGGGCGGGGACTCGTCGCCCTGGCACTTCTGGGGTTACTTCCAGGCTCATCGCCACGACGATCTCGGCTACCTGTGGGACCACGTCTACCTGTCGGTGCTGCCGGTGGTGATCGGGCTGATCATCTCGCTGCCCTTGGGCTACGTCGCCCGCCGCTACAGGTGGACGTATCCGCCGATCATCTCGATCACCGGGCTGCTCTACACGATTCCCTCGATCGCGCTGTTCGTCATCGTGCCGCCGCTGTTCGGGCTGAAGTCGCTCGATCCGAAACAGGTGCCGATCGCGCTGACCATCTATTCGGTCGCCCTGCTCACCCGGGTGGTGGCCGACGGCCTGGCCTCGGTGTCGGAAGAGACGCTGCTCGCGGCCACGGCGATGGGCTTCGGCCCGCTGCGGCGCCTGATCAGCGTCGAGTTGCCTATCGCCGCGCCGGTGATCGCCGCCGGGCTGCGCGTGGCCACCGTCTCCAACGTCAGCCTGGTCGCGGTGGCGGGCACCATCGGCATCGACAATCTCGGCCGGCTCTTCGACATCGGCATCCAGCTGTCGACGCCCGATCCGTACTACCCGCCGATCGTGCTGGGCATCATCATGTGCGTCCTACTGGCCCTCGTGTTCGACGCCGCGATCGTGTTCGGCAATCGGATGCTCACGCCGTGGCGACGGGCGGTGGCGCGGTGATCTCTAGCGTCCTCAAGTGGCTGAACGACCCGGCGCACTGGCGCGACCGGCCGTTGGACTCCTTCGTCGGCATCCCGTCCGAGGTCGCTGACCCACCTCCGATTCTCGGCGATCGCCCTCGGGCATCGCCCTGCTCATCGCGCTGCCGGCCGGTCTGGCGATCGGGCATACCGGGCGCGGCACCTGGGTCGTGTCGGCCGCGAACGCGCTGCGCTCGATCCCGACGATCGGCCTGCTCGTGCTGCTCGCGGTGATCATCGCCCCGCACTTCCACGGCCGCACCGATCTCGGCTACCTCATCCCGACCGAGGTCGTGCTGGTACTGATCGCCATCCCGGCGATCCTGGCCAACACCTACGCCGGGGTCGACAACGTCGATCCCGCGGTCCGCGACGCCGCCAAGGGCATGGGCATGACCGGCGCCGAGGTGCTGCGCAAGGTCGAGTTCCCCAACAGCCTGCCGCTGATCTTCTCCGGCATCCGCAGCGCCGCGCTGCAGGTGATCGCCACGGCCACCATCGCGTCCTACTTCCCGCTCGACGGGCTGGGCCGTTACATCTTCGACGGCTTCCACCAGCAGGACTACCCGCAGATGGTCAGCGGCGGCGTGCTCGTGGCCCTGCTCGCCGTCCTCGTCGATCTCGTGCTCTCGCTGGTCCAGCGGGCGGCGGTGTCGCGCGGGGTGTCCGGCCGCTTCTCGTCCAAGACCGGCGCCGCTGCCGACGCCGCCACCGGTGCGATCCGAACGAAGGGGGAGGTCGCGACTGGCTGAGTTACGCGGGGCGCAGCCCTGGCCCCACCGACAGCGTGCAACCGCACGAATCCAGCAGCACATCTGGACAGCACGGGAACTACTTCATCGCATGAGGAGAATCATGAATCGCAAGGCCATAGCGTTGGTCGCGACGGCAGCAGCGACGAGCTTGCTGCTGAGCGCCTGCGGCAGTGACAGCGCCAAGTCCAGCAGCAGCGGCGGCGCGAAGTCCGGCACCATCGCGTCCAAGCTCATCCTCGGCGGGCCGGCCGAGTTCAAGACCCGGCCCGACGGCCTGCCCGGCCTCAAGTCGAAATACGGCGTCACGTTCCAGAGCTTCAAGGTCACCGACACCGGCGGCCCGGTCACCGTCACCTCGCTGAAGAACGGCCAGATCGACGCGGCCGATCTCTTCACCACCGACCCGGCGATCAAGGCGAACAACTTCGTCGTGCTCACCGACCCCAAGAGCGACTTCGGGGCCCAAAACGTCGTGCCGCTGATCAACAAGTCGAAGGCGACCACCGGCGTCAAGCAGGTGCTGAACTTCATCTCGTCCAAGCTCACCACCGCCGACCTCATCGACCTGCGCACGCAGGTCGAGGTCAACAAGCAGGACCCGGCCACGGCCGCGCAGGGGTGGCTGAGCAAGTACGCCGCCCAGAAGCCACCGGCGAATCTGAATCAGGGCGTGAGCCTGACCGTCGGCTCGGCCAACTTCCCCGAGAACGTCGTCCTGGCCGAGATCTACGCGACCGCGCTCAAGGCCACCGGCGCGAAGATCAGCACCAAGCTGAACATCGGCAGCCGCGAGAAGTACATCCCGGGGTTGAAGGACGGCTCCATCGATCTCATCCCCGAGTACAGCGGCGTGCTGCTGCAGTATTTCGACAAGGGCGCCGCGGCCACCTCGTCCGACGCGGTGTACGCAGCGCTCGCGAAGGCGACGCCGGCGCCTCTGACCGTCCTCGATCAGTCCCAGGCCCAGGACGCGGACGCGATTGTCGTGACCAAGGCGACCGCCGACAAGTACAGCCTGACCTCGATCGCGGATCTCGCGAACCAGGGCTGAGCAACGACGGACGACCCGGGGCGGCATCGCCCCGGGTCGTTCGCTGTCAGCGCCCGTCGCTCGGGGTTTTCGATGTGCTGGCTGTGGGACGATTGGGGCAATGACCACCGCCACCCGACTCGCGACGGGGCCGGCCGTGCTCCGGGTCAAGCCGTGGCGTCGGCCGGTCCCAGTCACCATGTGGGCGCCGGCGTTGTTCGCGGTGGCGAACGGCATCGTCTTCTACATCCTTCGGCCCGGCGTCAACGATCTGTGGGCGGCGCGCGCCCGCGCCTCGGCGGTGTCGCACGGGGTCGGCCTCACGTACTGGTTCAGTTGGTTCGGCGGCGGCTCGACCCCGGGCAACTACTCGGTGCTCACGCCCTACGCCTGCGCCGTGATCGGCACCGAACTCGTAGGCGCGCTCGCCGCACTGGCGATCACCGTGCTGGTCACCGCGCTGGTGCGGCACACCCGGCATCCGGCCCTGGCCGGCGCGGTCGCGGCCCTCGCCGCGGCCATCAACCTCTGGAGCGGGCGGGTGCCATTCCTGCTCGGCGCCGCGTTCGGCGTCGGTGTGCTGCTCGCCGTGCGGCACCGCAACCGCCCGGCCACGGTGGGGCTGACCCTGCTGGGCATCATGGCGTCGCCGGTGGCGGGCGCGTTCATCGTGCTCGGGCTGTCCGGCACCTTCCTGACCACCCGCACGAAGGCCTACCGGCCGGTCATCGCCTACGCCGTGGTCACCGTCGCCGTCGCGCTCGTCGGGGTGGCGGCGGCATTCGGCGCCCCGGGTCCCGAGGGCTTTTCCCAGAGCCAGGCCAAGGACGTCCTGCTCGGGCTCGGCTGCCTGGCCGTGGCCTGCACGACCGATCACCTGCGTGTGACCATCGCGATGTCGTTCATCGCCACAGTCACCCTGTGGGCGGTGCCGAACGGGCTGGGCTCGAACTTCGCCCGATTCGTGTGGTTCTGCCTGCCGGTCGCGGTGGTGGCGCTCACCGAGCGGCGCGCCGCGCTGGCCGCCCTGATGGTGGCGCCGGTGCTCTTCGTCGGCGGGATGACCACGGTCAACGACCTCAAGGACGCCGTCCGGCCGGTGTCGTCGGTGTCGTACTACAAGAGCCTCGCGGCCGAGCTCGACCGCGTCGCCGACCTGCGCAACTACCGCGTCGAGGTCGTCAATCACGGGGCACACGCCGGGTACGACGCGCTGCTCGGGCACGCGATGCTCGCCCGCGGCTGGGAGACGCAAGAGGACAACGCGCTCAACAAGTCGCTCAAGCAGAACCCGCTCGACCCGGTCACCTACAAGATCTGGCTCGACAACAACGCGGTGGGCTACGTGGCGCTGCCGTCGGCGTCGGTCGGCGGGCCCCCGGAATACACGCTGGTGCGAGAAGGCACCGCGCGGTACCTGCACCGCATCTGGGGCGACGACAACTGGCTGCTCTACCGCGTCGCCGACCCGACGCCGATCGCCGGCCGGCCGGCGACCGTGCTCGACCACGATCAGAAGTCGATGACGGTGAACGTGCCGTGCGCGTGCACGATCACGCTGAGGCTGCGCTACTCGAAGTTCCTGGCCGCCGCCCCGCAGCAGGCCGCCGCGTCCGGTGGCTCGACGGCCGACGCGGTACCGACCGTGCGCGCTCGAGTCGCTGACGACGGCAGCGGGTGGACGACCCTGACGACCACGAAGGCCGGCGTCTACGTGCTGCACGGCAGCCTGCGCGGCCTGCTCCGCTGACCCTCGCCCTCTCCCCCAAAAGTTGTCCGCGCTTCCCGGCGCTTTGACGCCGCCTAGCGCGGACAACTTTGGAAGTGGGGCGGCGAATGTGACCGACATCACCTCGTTGAGCGGAAGTTGAGTGCACTCGACTCAGTTCTTTTGACAGTGGCTCGCGCCGCGGAGCACTATCGCAAGCGAGCCGGTAATCAGCGACAGCTATCCATCAGCAACCGAAGGAGCTCCACACCATGGCACGAGCGGTCGGCATCGACCTCGGTACCACCAACTCCGTCGTCTCCGTCCTCTCCGGCGGCGAACCGGAGGTCATCGCGAACTCGGAGGGCTCGCGCACCACACCCAGCGTCGTCGCCTTCGCCAAGAACGGCGAGGTGCTGGTCGGCGAGGTCGCGAAGCGCCAGGCCGTCACCAACGTCGATCGCACGATCCGTTCGGTGAAGCGGCACATGGGCGACTCGAGCTGGAAGGTGGACATCGACGGCAAGTCCTACAACCCCCAGGAGATCAGCGCCCGCGTGCTGCAGAAGCTCAAGCGCGACGCCGAGTCGTATCTGGGCGAGACGATCACCGACGCGGTCATCACCGTCCCGGCCTACTTCAGTGACGCCGAGCGGCAGGCCACCAAGGAGGCCGGCACCATCGCCGGGCTCAACGTCCTGCGCATCGTCAACGAGCCCACCGCGGCCGCGCTCGCGTACGGCCTGGACAAGGGCGAGAAGGAGCAGACGATCCTGGTCTTCGACCTCGGCGGCGGCACCTTCGACGTGTCCCTGCTCGAGATCGGTGACGGCGTCATCGAGGTGAAGGCCACCAGCGGTGACAACCACCTCGGCGGTGACGACTGGGATCAGCGGATCATCGACTGGCTGGCCGACAAGTTCAAGGCGGCCAACGGCATCGACCTCACCAAGGACAAGATGGCGATGCAGCGGCTGCGGGAAGCCGCCGAGCGGGCCAAGATCGAGCTCTCGTCCAACCAGCAGACCAGCATCAACCTGCCCTACATCACGCAGGACGCCGAGAAGAACCCGCTGTTCCTCGACGAGTCGCTCAGCCGCGCCGAGTTCCAGAAGATCACCGCCGATCTGCTCGAGCGCACCAAGGCGCCGTTCCAGAACGTGATCAAGGACGCCGGCATCAGCCTCAGCGCCATCGACCACGTGGTCCTGGTAGGCGGCTCCACCCGCATGCCGGCGGTCACCGAGCTGGTGAAGGAGCTCACCGGCGGCAAGGAGCCGAACAAGGGCGTCAACCCGGACGAGGTCGTCGCCGTCGGCGCCGCCCTGCAGGCCGGCGTGCTCAAGGGCGAGGTCAAGGACGTCCTGCTGCTCGATGTGACCCCGCTGTCGCTCGGCATCGAGACCAAGGGCGGCATCATGACCCGGCTGATCGAGCGGAACACCACGATCCCGACGAAGCGCTCGGAGATCTTCACGACCGCCGACGACAACCAGAACAGCGTCCAGATCCAGGTGTATCAGGGCGAGCGGGACATCGCGGCCTACAACAAGAAGCTCGGCATGTTCGAGCTGACCGGTCTGCCGCCGGCCCCCCGGGGCGTGCCGCAGATCGAGGTCACCTTCGACATCGACGCCAACGGCATCGTGCACGTCAGCGCCAAGGACCTGGCCACCAACAAGGAACAGGGCATGACGATCACCGGCGGCTCGGGCCTGTCCAAGGACGAGATCGACCGGATGATGAAGGACGCCGAGGCCCACGCCGAAGAGGACAAGAAGCGGCGCGACGAGGCCGAGATCCGCAACTCGGCCGAGGGCCTGCAGTTCACCACCGAGAAGTTCCTGGCCGAGAACGGCGACAAGCTGCCGGGCGACAAGCGCGACGAGCTGCAGGCAGCGGTCGAGGAGCTGAAGAAGGCGCTCGAGGGGGCCGACTTCGAAGCCATCAAGGCGGCCCAGGAGAAGGTCTCGAGCATCGCCTCGGAAGCCGGCGGGGCGATGTACGCCGCCGCGCAGGCCGCGGCGGGTGACGACGCCGGTGCGGCCGGCGACGGGCCGGACTTCACCAAGGCGCCGGGCGGATCCGAGTCGACCGACGACGGCGTGGTCGACGCCGAGGTCGTCGACGAGGGCCCGGGCGAGGAAGCCAAGTGAGTGACGGCAACCCGGAAGAGCCGGACCGGGTCGTCATTCGGGACAACCGCAAGATCGACCCCGTGACGGGCGAAGCGCGCAAGACCGCACCGGGTGGGGCCACCGCTCCGCCCGGAGCGGGCACGGCACCCACGGACAACGACGGGCCCAAGGCCGAGGCGTTGCTGCTTGAAGAGCGCACCCGCGATCTGCAGCGCGTCCAGGCCGAGTACGCCAACTACCGCAAGCGGGCCGAGCGCGATCGTCTCGCGGCCGGCGAGCTCGCGGTCGGGCGCACCCTGGCCGAGCTGCTCCCGGTCATCGACGACCTCGATCGCGCCCGCGCGCACGGCGACCTCACCGGTCCGCTCAAGGCCGTGTCGGACAAGCTCGAGGCCGTCTTCACCAAGCTGGGGCTGCAGGCCTTCGGCGCGGTCGGCGACCCGTTCGACCCGGCGCTGCACGAGGCCGTGCTGCACGACGAGAGCGACACCGTCACCGTCCCCACCTGCACCACCGTGATGCGGCAGGGCTACCGGCACCACGACCGCCTGCTCCGTCCCGCCATGGTCGGCGTCACCGACCCGGTCGTCTTCGCCCAAGTGACCGAAGACGGCCAACCCATTGGTGAGGCGAAGCCAGCAGCGCACGGTGACGAATGGTCGGCGACCGACGAGGCTGGAACCAACGCCGAACCGCACGAAGATGAAGTCCCAGCCAAACACCAAGAAGAAGCACCGACGGCAGAACAGTGAGCTGAGGAGGGGCGAACCGGGCAAGCGCCCGCAGGATCGGGCGGCCCGCTCTTTAAGCCGCCCGATCCGAGGACGATTCGTCCGGCGAGCCCACCCAACGGGGCCACAGGACACCACAGAAGGAGGTGACACCGAGCGATGAGTACGAAGGACTACATCGAGAAGGACTACTACAAGGCGCTCGGCGTCGCCAAGGATGCGTCCGGCGCGGACATCAAGAAGGTCTACCGCAAGCTGGCCCGCGAACTGCACCCGGACAAGAACCCCGGGGACGCGAAGGCCGAGGCGCGGTTCAAGGAGGTCTCCGAGGCCTACGACGTCCTCTCCGACCCGACGAAGCGCAAGGAGTACGACGAGGCCCGCAGCCTGTTCGGCAGCAGCGGGATGGGCGGGTTCGGCGGGTTCGGCGCCGGCACCGGCCAGCAGCGGACCAACGCCAACTTCAACGTGTCCGACCTGTTCGGCGGCGGGTCGAGCAGCAACCTCAACGACCTGTTCGACGGCCTGTTCGGCCAGAGCGCCGGCCGCAGCGGCCCGCGCTCCGGCGCCGGCCCGGTGCGCGGGCAGGACGTCACCGCCGACCTCAGCCTGGACTTCGAAGAGGCCGTCCGCGGCAGCACGATGCCGCTGCGGCTGTCCGGGCCGGCCAGTTGCAAGACGTGCGGCGGGCTCGGTTCGCGCCCCGGCACGGCGCCGCACCGGTGCACCCACTGCGGCGGCAGCGGGTTCGTCAGCCGCAACCAGGGCGCGTTCGGGTTCAGCGAGCCGTGCGTGCAGTGCCGCGGCACCGGCCAGATCATCGACGACCCGTGCCCCGACTGCCACGGCAGCGGGGCCACCACGCAGGTGCGCACGATCAACGTCCGGATCCCAGCCGGCGTCCGGGACGGGGCGAAAGTCCGGTTGGCCGGCAAGGGAACGCCCGGCACCCGCGGCGCCCCGGCCGGCGACCTGTTCGTCACCGTCCACGTCGAACCGCATTCGCTGTTCGGCCGCAGCGGCGACGACCTCACCCTGGCCGTGCCGATCACCTTCCCCGAGGCGGCGCTCGGCACCACGCTGCGCGTACCCACGCTCGACGGTTCGGTCGGGCTGAAGATCGCGCCGGGGACGCCGTCGGGACGCACCCTGCGGGTCCGCGGCCGCGGGGTGCAGCGCCGCGGGCACCACGGCGATCTGCTCGTCACGGTCGAGGTCGCGGTGCCGACGAAGCTCGACGCCGAGGCCCACGAGTTGCTCGAGAAGTTCGCCGCCACCCAGACCGACGACCCCCGCCCGCAGATCACCGCGGCGCTCGACCACACCGAACCGCGGGGAGGGGCGAATCATGGCTGACCGCAGGCGCCCGAACGAGGTCCCCGAAGACGCGCCGGTGTTCGTGATCTCCGTCGCCGCCGAACTCGCCGGTATGCACGCCCAGACCTTGCGCCAGTACGACCGGCTCGGCCTGGTCACGCCTGGGCGCACCGGCGGCGGCGGGCGCCGCTACTCGGCGCGCGACGTCGCGCTGTTGCGCGAGGTGCAGCGGTTGTCGCAGGACGAGGGCGTCAACCTCGCCGGCATCAAGCGGATCATCGAACTCGAGTCGCACGTCGATGCGCTGCGGGCCAAGGTCGCCGAGCTGGCGGCCGAGCTCGACCACGCCCACGCCGAGCTGGCGGCGCGCCGCGGTCCGTCGACGGCACTCGTCGTCTGGACGCCGCAGTCACGCCGGCGGTGACGCCCGCGGGCGGCTCAGCCGGGCAGCAGCGGGGTGAGCTGCGGCGCAAGGGCCGCGGCGATGGCGGCGTAGCCGTCGTTGTCCGGGTCGGCGTCGGTGGCCATGTAGTCCGGATGCGTGTGGATCGGGTCCTCAATGTCGATGTAGGTGCCGCCGGCGTCGGTGACGCCCTTCTTGATGGCCTTGGCCAGCGTCACCAGTTCCGGGGGCAGATCGCTGTCACCCCAGAACGGCGCGACGGCGACCAGGGTGACGTTGGGCAGCTTGCTGTGCAGCTCGGCGAAGAGCCGGCTGACCTGGTCGGCCGCGGTGTTCGGATCGTCGCTTGAGTCGTTGCGCCCGCCGGTGACGACGACCAGCTGCGGATTCGCGGCCACGATGTCGGCCACCCGGCTGCTGTACGGACCCTCGGTGTCGGTCGACTTGGCGTAGCCGGTGCCGTCGGCGCCGAAGTTGCGCTCGGTGAAGTTCAGCTGCTGGCTCAGCAGGGTCGAGAACCGCTTGCCCTTGGCCGTCGCGCCGACGCCGGTGGTCCAGTCGTCGCCGAGGAAGGCGACGACGGGCTTGGCCCCCGAACTCGGCGGCGTCGACGTACTGGTCGGCGTCGAGGCCACCGTCGACGACGCCGACGAGGACGCGGACCGGCTCGTCTCCGACACGGTCGTGCCCGGCGGTGTTGTGGACTGCGACGGCGCGGTGGCGTCGACGGCGTCGACCGCGAGCGAGTGGCTCGGGGCATGGTTGTTCGCAATGACGTAGACCGCTGCCGCGACGTCGACAACCGCCAACGCGGCCAGCGCGATGTACCCGACGCGCTTCACAGGGCGATCGTAGAGACCAAACCGCGCTTGGGCTGGGATGTCACCCCTGGCGTTAGACGCGTCGTGCCGCCACGCAGGCGCGCAGGGCGGCCCGCCAGTCGCGCGGGGCCGGCAGGCCGCGCTCGGTCCAGGAGCGCGTCGAGAGCACCGACCAGGCCGGGCGGGGCGCCGGGCGGACGAATTCCGCACTCGACACCGGCCGGATCCGGGCCGGATCGGCACCGACCGCGCGGAAGGCCTCGGCGGCAAGTTCGTGCCACGACGCGGCCCCGTCATTGGCGTAGTGCATGACGCCGGGGCGGGCCGTCGACGCTCCGACCGCGATCAGCGCGCCGGCCAGGTCGCGGGCCCAGGTCGGTGAGCCGGTCTGGTCGGTGACGACGTCGACGGTGTCGCGCGAGGCTTCGAGTCCGAGCATGGTGTCGACGAAATTGGGGCCGGGGCCGCCGTAGACCCAGGAGCTGCGGACGACGTAGCAATCGGGCAATTCGGCCAGCGCGGCCTGCTCGCCGGCCAGTTTCGTCCGGCCGTACGCCGTCGCCGGGCCGGTCGGATCGTCGGGCTCGTAGCCGCGCCGGGCCTGCCCGTCGAAGACGTAGTCGGTCGACACGTGCACGAGCCGGCCCCCGTGGCGCGCCAGCGCCCCGGCCAAGAGTCGCGGTCCGGTGGCGTTCACCGCGAAGGCGGCGTCCTCGTCCGTCTCGGCGGCGTCGACGGCCGTGTACGCCGCGGCGTTGATGACCACGTCGGGCCGCAGCCGGCGCACGGCGGCCTCGACGGCCGCGGGCGAGGTGATGTCCAGGTCGGCCCGGGTCAGGGCGGTCACGTCCGGGTCGTCGAGCAGGTCGACGACGTGGTGCCCGACCTGACCCGCCGCGCCAGTCACCAGCCACCTCATGGTCAGAGAGCCGCGCGGGCGCGCAGCGGCTCCCACCAGTCGCGGTTGTCCCGGAACCACTGCACCGTCAGCGCAAGGCCGTCCTCGAACGACATCTGCGGCTGGTAACCGAGGGCGGCAATCTTCGCGAAATCCACCGAATAGCGCAGGTCGTGCCCGGCCCCGCGGGGGTCGACGATCTCGTCCACGAAGGACCAGTCGCGCCCGGTAGCCGCCAGCAGGAGTTCAGTGAGCGCCCGGTTGGACAGCTCGCGGCCACCGCCGATGTTGTAGATCTCGCCGGCCGCTCCCGTTTCCAGCACCAGGGCGAGCGCCCGGCAGTGGTCGCCGACGAACAGCCAGTCGCGCACGTTCGCGCCGACTCCGTAGAGGGGCACCGACCGGCCGTCGAGCAGGTTGGTGACGAACAGCGGGATGACCTTCTCGGGGAAGTGATAGGGCCCGTAGTTGTTCGAGCAGCGCGTGAGCCGCACGTCCATGCCGTAGGTGACGGCGTACGAGCGGGCGATGAGATCGCCGCCGGCCTTGGCCGCCGCGTAGGGCGAGTTGGGCAGCAGGACGTGGTCCTCGGTCCACGATCCCGACTCGATCGAGCCGTAGACCTCGTCGGTCGACACATGCAGCACGGTGCCGACCGCGTGCCGCATCGCGGCTTCGAAGACCTGCTGCGCGCCGAGGACGTTCGTCGCGACGAAGTCCCGCGCGCCGCCACCGATCGAGCGATCGACATGCGACTCGGCGGCGAAGTTGACCAGCAGGTCGTGCCCGGGCAGGGCCGCATCGAGGTCGGCGGCCGAGCAGATGTCGCCGCGGACGAAGGTGAAGCGGGGGTCGTCGGCCACCGGCGCCAGGTTGGCCAGATTGCCGGCGTAGGTGAGCTTGTCGAAGACGGTGACCTCGGCGCCGGCCAGGTACGGGTACTCGCCGGCGATCACCGAGCGCGCGAAGTGCGAGCCGATGAAGCCGGCCCCGCCGGTGACGAAGATGCGCATCAGGTCAGCTTGTCAGAGGTCGGCGAGCAGTGGCGCCGCGGCGTCCTTCGCCGAGAGCTGCGCGGCGTCGCCCGGATCGAGTGGCAGCGGCCAGGCGATGTTCAGCGCGGGGTCGGTCGGTCGCACGGCGACACCGGTCAACCCGGGCTGCCATTCGGCGTCGAAGCAGTAGACGTATTGGCAGCCGTCCCCCGTCGCTTGGAAGCCGTTGCACACCCCGGCCGGGACGAGCATCTGCGTGCCGACCTCGAGCGGCGCGGTCACGACGGTGCCGAAGGTGTCCGAGTCCTTCCGGGCGTCGAGATACACGCCGAAGGCGCTGCCGGCCGCGACCCCGATGAGCTTGGTCATCGGCTCGCCGTGCAGGCCCCGCACGCCGCCGCGGTGCGTCCAGGTCATGTTGATCTGGGCCCACCGGTCGGGCACCTGGACGTCGGCCGCGGCAAAGGCGCTCGTGCGGAAGAACTCGCGCACCGTGCCGCGCTCGTCGGTGATCGTCTTGGTCGTGAGCTGCCACAGGCCGGCGATCGAGGTGGCCGACGTCGTCATCGGGGTGACGTCTACCGCCATGCCGGGGTGCCCTGGTCGGCGTAGTCGGTCGCGGCCCGCCGGAGATAAGTGCTGTAGGACGAGTTGCCCAACTCGTCGGCCAGTTCGAGCGCCCGCTCGACGCTGATGTAACCCCGCCGCATGGCGATCTCTTCGAGGCAGGCGATGGTGAGGCCCTGGCGGTGCTGCAACACCTGCACGAACTGGCTGGCCTCCATCAGCGCGTCCTGCGTGCCCGTGTCGAGCCACGCGGTGCCCCGGCCCAGGTCGACCAGCCGGGCCGTGCCGCGCTCGAGGTAGATCCGGTTGAGGTCGGTGATCTCGAGCTCGCCGCGCCGGGACGGCGTCAGCGTGCGGGCGTGATCGACGACCTCGTCGTCGTACACGTACAGCCCGGTGATGGCGAGTTCGGAGCGCGGCTTCTCGGGCTTCTCCTCGATGTCGACCAGGCGCCCCTGCTCGAAAACGGCGACGCCGTACCGCTCCGGATCGGCGACGCGGTAGCCGAACAGGGCGCAGCCGCCGTCGGTGTCGACGGCCGCGACGGCCTCGTGCAGCTGCTGGGGCAGGCCGTGGCCGAAGAAGATGTTGTCGCCGAGCACGAGGGTGCCCGGGCCGCCGGCGAGGTGGTCGGCCCCGATCAGGAAGGCCTGGGCCAACCCGTCCGGTGATTCCTGGGCGGCGTAGCCGATGTTGAGTCCCCACCTCTGACCGTTGCCGAGCAGGCGCCGGAACTGGTCCTGCTCGTGCGGGGTGGTGATCACCAGGATGTCCCGGATGCCGGCGAGCATCAGCACCGAGAGCGGGTAGTAGATCATCGGCTTGTCGTAGACGGGCAGCAGCTGCTTGCTCACCCCGAGGGTGATCGGGTGCAGCCGGGTGCCGGCACCGCCGGCCAGGATGATGCCCTTCACCCCCTCATCGTACGGATGGCACGAGCGCACCTCGCGCGGATGCGCGGCGTGGTTCATAGTTGAGCGGAACAGACTCAACTTCTGCCGCGTTGACCCAGATGGACGCACTCCGCGCCCGTGACACGACGACTCCGGATGAGGTGAACTGAGCGCATGGACATGACGACGCGCAGCACGCAGGCGGTGAACGCGGCGGCCCGGATGGCGGCCGAGCGCGGCAATCCCGCCGTCGAGCCGGCCCACCTGGCCGTCGCGCTGCTCGACGACGCCGAGACCCTGGCCCGGCCGGTGCTGCAGGCCGTCGGCGCCGACCCGCTCGCCCTGCGCGCCGATTTCGCCCGGCTGGTCGACAAGCTGCCCTCGGCGTCCGGCTCGTCGGTGGCCGCGCCGGCCGCGTCGCGCGCCCTGCTCGCGGTACTCGGCGCGGCCGAGCGCGAGGCCCGCGACCGCTCCGACGAGTTCCTGTCAGCCGAGCACCTGCTGCTGGCGCTGGCGGCAACCGATGGCGACGTGGCCGACCTGCTGCGCCAGCACGGGGCCACCCGCGCCGCGCTGGCCGACGCCGTCCAATCGGTGCGGGGTACGCAGCGGGTCACCACGGCCGATCCCGAGGGCACGTTCCAGGCGCTCGAGAAGTACGCCACCGACCTCACCGCGGCCGCCCGCGAAGGCAAGATCGACCCGGTCATCGGCCGCGACGCCGAGATCCGCCGGGTCGTGCAGGTGCTGAGCCGGCGCACGAAGAACAACCCCGTCCTGATCGGGGAGCCCGGCGTCGGCAAGACCGCCGTCGTCGAAGGTTTGGCCCAGCGCATCGTGGCCAACGACGTCCCCGAGTCGCTGCGCGGCAAGCGGGTGATGGCGCTCGACCTCGGCGCGATGATCGCCGGGTCGAAGTTCCGCGGCGAGTTCGAGGAGCGGCTCAAGGCCGTGCTCAGCGAGATCAAGGACTCCGGCGGGCAGGTCATCACCTTCATCGACGAACTGCACACGGTGGTCGGGGCCGGCGCCACCGGCGAGGGCGCCATGGATGCCGGCAACATGCTCAAGCCGATGCTGGCCCGCGGCGAGCTGCGCATGGTGGGGGCCACGACGCTCGACGAGTACCGCGAGCACATCGAGAAGGACCCGGCCCTCGAGCGGCGCTTCCAGCAGGTACTGGTGGCCGAGCCGTCGGTCGAGGACACCATCGCGATCCTGCGCGGGCTGGCCGAGAAGTACGAGGCGCACCACAAGGTCCGCATCAATGACGGCGCGCTGGTCGCGGCCGCCGCGCTGTCCGACCGCTACATCACCTCCCGCTTCCTGCCCGACAAGGCGATCGACCTCGTCGACGAGGCGGCGTCGCGGCTGCGCATGGAGATCGACAGCAGCCCAGTCGAGATCGACGAGCTGCGCCGCTCGGTCGCCCGGCTGAAGATGGAGGAGATGGCCCTCGTCCAGGAGAAGGACGACGCCTCGGCCGAGCGGCTCAACCGACTGCGCTCGGAGCTCGCCGATCAGCAGGAGAAGCTGGACGCGCTCACCCTGCGGTGGGAGCGCGAGAAGTCCGGGCTCAACCGGGTGGGTGAGCTCAAGGAGCAGATCGACGAGCTGCGCGGCCAGGTCGAGCGGGCGCAGCGCGACGGCGATCTCGAGACGGCGTCACGGCTGCAGTACGGCGAGCTGCCCAAGCTCGAGCGCGAACTCGAAGAGGCCAGTGCGGCCGAGAAGGCCGACGCCGTCGTCGACCCGCTGGTGAAGGAAGAGGTCACTGCAGACGACATCGCCGATGTGGTGGCAGCCTGGACGGGCATCCCGGCCGGCCGGTTGATGGAGGGCGAGACCGCGAAGCTGCTGCGCATGGAGGACGAGCTCGGCGCGCGGGTCATCGGCCAGCGGAAGGCGGTGCAGGCGGTGTCCGACGCGGTGCGCCGGGCCCGGGCCGGCATCAGCGACCCGAATCGGCCCACCGGTTCGTTCCTGTTCCTCGGCCCCACCGGCGTCGGCAAGACCGAGCTGGCCAAGGCGCTCGCCAACTTCCTGTTCGACGACGAGCGGGCCATGGTGCGCATCGACATGAGCGAGTACTCCGAGAAGCACTCGGTCGCGCGGTTGGTCGGCGCGCCACCCGGCTACGTCGGCTACGAAGAGGGCGGACAGCTGACCGAGGCGGTGCGCCGCCGCCCGTACACCGTCGTCCTGCTCGACGAGGTCGAGAAGGCCCACCCCGACGTCTTCGACGTGCTGCTCGCGGTGCTCGACGACGGCCGGCTGACCGATGGGCAGGGGCGCACGGTCGACTTCCGCAACACGCTGCTCGTCCTCACGTCCAACCTCGGCTCGGCGCTGCTCATCTCCGAGCTGCCGGACGAGGTCCGCCGGGACGCCGTGCTGTCCGTCGTGCGCGAGCACTTCAAGCCCGAGTTCCTCAACCGGCTCGACGACATCGTGGTGTTCGACTCGCTGACGACCGACGACCTCACCCGCATCGTCGACATCCAGCTCGCCGCGCTCGCGACGCGGCTGGCGGCGCGGCGGTTGACGCTGGAGGTCTCCGACGCGGCGCGCGAATGGTTGGCGATCAACGGCTTCGATCCGCTGTACGGCGCCCGCCCGCTGCGCCGACTGGTGCAGACCGCCATCGGCGACGCGCTGGCCAAGGCGGTGCTCAGTGGCGAGGTCCGCGACGGGCAGACCGTCCACGTGGACGCGCTGCCCGACCGCTCCGGCCTCCAGCTCGGATGACGACGTCCGACGATCACGAGTTGTCCTCGCTGAACGGTGCCCCAGCGACGGGAAGCCCGGACAACACTGAGGGGGAGGACGAGGCGAAGGCGGCCGCAGATCCGCTGGGTGTGGTGGCGATCGTCGTCGGCTGCATCGGGCTGCTGGTGCTCGGCCTCGTCCTCACGCTGGTGACGGCGATGCTGGCGGCGATCGCCGGGCAGAAGGCCCGCGAGGAGCGCCGCAGCCCCGAGAACGCCTACATCGCCTTCGGGCTGGCCGCGCTGGATGGCGTCGTGTGGATCGTCCTGCACCTCGTTTTCGATCTCAAGTTCGCGGCCGGGTAGCGCGGCGGTGCCGGCCGCGTGCGTTCCGGCAGACGGCGTGCGAGCATGGCGCCCGAGCCGTCCGACGTCCCCGAGCCGGCGGCGCAGGAGGGACGCATGACCACGCCCGACGATCCGTCCGCCCAGCCCCAGCCCAACCCCTGGATGCAGCCCGGACCGGGGCAGCCGCCGGGCTACCCGCCGCCGCCCGGGCAGGGCCCACCGGCGGGCTACCCGCCGTCACCCGGTTACGGGCAGCCACCCGGTTACGGTCAACCACCCGGTTACGGTCAGCCACCCGGTTACGGGCCGCCGCCGGCCTATCCGGCCGCCCCGGCGTATAACGCGCCGCCCAACCAGTACGGGTATGGCGGCCCGGCGCCAGTGCCCGGTGGGCGGCTGGCCGGCATGGGCGCTCGCTTCGGTGGGCTCGTCCTCGACACGATCATTCTCGCCGTCCCGGTCGTACTGATCGCCGTGGCGACCGGTTCGTTCAAGTCCAAGTCGTCATGCGACGCCGCCGGCACCTGCACCAAGAGCTTCGATCTGTCGGCGAGCCTGCTCATCGATCTGCTCGCCCTGGTCCTCGGCATGGCCTACGCGGCGTACTTCATCGGCATGCGTGGGCAGACGATCGGCCATCGCGCGGCGGGCATCAAGGTGATCGACGTCAACTCAGGCGGCGTGATCGGCCCAGGCCGAGCCGCCCTGCGCTGGTTCGTCATGGGCATCACCGGCGCGATCTGCACGCTCGGCTACTGGTCGCCGTTCTTCGACAGCCAGCGGCGTCAGGGCTGGCACGACAAGGCCGCCAAGTCGGTCGCTGTGCCGGCCCGCTGAGCGCGCCCGGCCATGAGCGTCGTTCGCCCGGCGACCCGGCGCCCGCTGCGAACCCAGTATCGCTGGGCGGCCGCGGGCGCGGCGGCGGTGCTCGCCGACGTTGCGTTCGACCCGGTGCACCGCGACGTGCCGCTGTGCCCGTTCCATGCCGTCACCGGATGGTGGTGCCCGCTGTGCGGCGGCCTGCGCGCGGTCGACTCGTTGGCGCATCTGCAGGTGCCGGCGGCGGTGCACGACAACCTGCTCGTCGTGGCGATGCTGCCGCTGGTGCTGCTCTGGTGGCTCGACTGGGTCGTGCAGGCCCGGTCCGGGCAACCGCGCCGGGCGTGGCCGCGCTATCTCGGGTTCACCGCCCTCGCGCTCGCCCTCGCGTTCACGGTGCTGCGCAACCTGCCCGTCGCGGCCGGATTGCGACCGTCATGAATGCCGTCGGCGGCGGACGGTCGCGATGACGTATCCCGATCCGCCGTACGGCGCGAGCGACGGGGTGGAACCGGTCGACCCGAACCCGTACGGGCCACAGCCGTACGACTATCACCCCTACTACGGACCGCAGTTCGCGCCGCAGCACGGTCCGCAGTACGGGCCGCCGGGCTTCCAAACGCCCGGCACGAACGGCATGGCCGTCGCGTCGATGGTGCTCGGCATCCTGTGGATCTACTGGATCGGCAGCATCCTGGCGCTGGTGTTCGGCTACCTCGCCTTGGGGCAGATCCGGCAGCGGGGTCAGCAGGGCTACGGGATGGCGACGGCCGGGATCGTGCTCGGTTGGGTCGGCGTGGCCATCGGGGTGGTGGTCATCGTCGTGGTGGCGACGTACCCGTCGACCTGATCGGGCTCGCGTCCTCAGATGTGGTCGCGCAGGCACTGGTTGAAGCTGCTGCTGCTGGACTGATCGAACCCGCCGCACTGGTCTATCGCGTGGAAGACCTTGATCGAGATGATCGTCGCGAGCAGCGCGCCCACGACGACGCAGCACAGCGCGCCGATGGCCAGGCCGCGACCACCGGCCCGACCGTTCTTGGCGTCGTTGAGGGCCAGCAGCCCGAAGATCAGGGCCAGGATGATGAAGACCGAGTCGAACACACTGAGCCAGCAGAAGACGATCGAACAGATACCGAGCACGAGCGCGGCGATCGCCTTGCCGTTACCGGTCCGCGGCTGCACGTAGCTGTGATACGGCGGGGGTGGCGGAACGCCGGGCCCGTAGCCCGGCGGCGGGTACTGGTACGGCGCCTGGCCGCCGTAGGGCGTTCCGGGCGGATTGTTGAACGGGTTCTGCGTCTCCGGCCCAGCCGGGTAAGGGTTGTAGGGGTTGGCCGGCTGACCGTAGGGCGTCGGGGCCGGGGCCGTCGGGCCGGTGTAGCCGGGCGGCGCGTATTCGGCCGGAACCGGGTGATCGGGCTTGCCGTAGCGATACGGATCGAACGGGGCATCGGCGGCGGGATCGGCCTTGCCGAGGTCGACGCCCTCGCGCGGCGGCTGGCCGCTCTCGGAGTCCGACGGCGTCGTCATGCTGATCCTCTCGGGGCCGGTCGTTGTGGGCCTCGACTCTAGGCCATCGACGCGGGTCGGCCCGGTCACCGGGACCGTGGCCCCACCCGGCGCACGTACACTGCGCCGGTGAGCGACGATCGTGACAAGACCGCGCGCCCGGTGTCGATGAAGAAGTCCCTCGACGCCCCGGCCGCCGCCCGGCCGCGCCAGGTCCAGGGCGCGGTGGTCGCCATGGCCGTGTCGGCCGTGGCCGCCCTCATTGCCGCACTCGCGCTCTACGGCCAGCGCAGCTGGCTCACCAGCGAGCAGATCAAGGCCGACAAGAAGGCGAAGAAGAAGGTGCCTTCGGCCTCCGAGCTGCATCACCAGATCTCGCAGCAGCAGTCCGGTGCGCTGATCGGGACGATCGTGGTCGTCGTGGCGCTCACCGTGCTCGGGCTCAGCGTCTACCGCGGGCGCCACTGGTCGCGGTGGGGAGTGGTGGCGTTCTGGCTGTTGGCCTCGTTCACCGGGACGGTCGTGGGCATCGGCACCGTCCTGTCCGTGGGCGCGTCGGTGCCGGCCCCGTTCAAGGTGCCGGCGTTCACCGCCGGCACCCTGTTGGTCGTCGCGGTCGTCCTCGTGAACATGAAGGCGAGCACCTCGTGGTTCGCGTTGAGCCGGCCGGTGCCGGCCGCTGGCGCGCCGGTGCGACGTGGCCTGTTCGCGCCGCGCAGCCCGGCTGGGGGCGCGCGGGCCGGAGCCCGTCCCACTGGTCGCCCCGGGGCCGCCGGCCCGGCTCGGGCCAAGGGCGCGCTGACCTCGAACGCCGCCACACGCGGCGAGGCCTACCTCGAGCGGCAGCGCGCGAAGAAGCGGGCCGCGGCCAACGCGGAATCGGTGGCGCGCGGCGCCGAACTGGCCCGCAGCCGGGCCAAGGCGAGCAAGTCCCGCCGCACCGACACCTGATCCCCGGCGTTACTGTTCGGCCTGTGGCCGACCGCGACGCGCTCTTGACGCTGATCAAGGATCTGGCCGTAGTGCACGGCAAGGTGATCCTGTCCTCGGGCCGCGAGGCCGACTACTACATCGATCTGCGCCGCATCACGCTGCACCGCACTGCCGCGCCGCTCGTCGGGCGGGTCATGCGCGAGCTGACGGCCGACTGGGACTACGCCGCGGCCGGCGGTCTGACGCTCGGCGCCGATCCGGTCGGCAGCGCGATCATGCACGCGTCGGGCGGGGCCATCGACTCGTTCGTCGTGCGCAAGGCCGAGAAGGCGCACGGCATGCAGCAGCGGGTCGAGGGCCCGTCGGTGTCGGGCCGCCGGGTGCTCGTCGTCGAGGACGTGTCGACGACCGGGTCGTCGCCGCTGACCGCGGTGGAGGCGCTGCGCGAGGCCGGGGCCGACGTCGTGGGCGTGGCCACGATTGTCGATCGCGGTGCGCGGGCGGCGATCGAGGCGGCCGGGCTCGAGTACCGCAGCGCGTACACGCTCGCCGACCTCGATCTCGCCTGATTCCCCCGGCTCGCGACTTTGACTTCCCCATCCACGCCCGAGGACCCCCACAGCGTGGATGGGGAAGTCAAAGTCGGGGTGGGGCCGCATCCGTCGCCGTGGCCGGACGATCCGCGCCTGGATCCGGAGCTGCTGCGCGAGGGCGACCGGCGCAATGTCGTCGATCGTTACCGCTACTGGACGGTCGACGCGATCGTCGCCGACCTCGACACCCGCCGGCACCCGTTCGCGGTGGCGATCGAGAACTGGCGGCACGACCTGAACATCGGCACCGTCGTGCGCACCGCAAACGCCTTCCTGGCCCGCGAGGTCGTCATCGTCGGCAACCGCCGCTGGAACCGGCGCGGGGCGATGGTCACCGACCGCTACCAGCACATCCGGCATGTCCCGTCCGCGGCCGAGCTCGGGGTGTACGCGGTCGAGGCCGGCTACGAGATCGTGGCG
Source organism: uncultured Actinomycetota bacterium (assembly GCA_963764485.1). GTDB lineage: Bacteria > Actinomycetota > Actinomycetes > Mycobacteriales > Jatrophihabitantaceae > Jatrophihabitans. The sequence goes on from CAVXSM010000001.1 coordinate 2,631,853, forward strand.
ATCGACAACCTGCCCGGTGCCGTCGCGCTCGAGACGGTCACGCTGCCGGTGAACGCACTGCTGCTGTTCGGCCAGGAGGGGTCGGGGCTGAGCGCCGCGGCGCGGGCGGTGGCCCCCACGGTGTGCTCGATCGCGCAGTACGGCTCGACCCGCTCGATCAATGCCGGGGTTGCTGCCGGGATCGCGATGCACACCTGGATCCGCCAGTACCGCCACTCCGGAACTTAACTGTTGTTATCGCGTCCCAGCCGCGCCCGGCGCGCCGCTGTTGCCTGCCGCTTCCAGCGCAGTCTCGCCTCAGTCTTGGGCGAGCAGATATCTGCCGAAGTGGGGGACGGTGAAGGCGATCCGGCCGCGCTGACCGGAGTAGACCAGCCCCTTCTTCAGCAGGCCGTCCCGGGCCGGCGACAGCGACTGCGGTGGCCGGCCGAGCGGCCTTGGCCACCTCGGCGGTCAGCACGACGTCGTCGGCGCCGCCGACCTCGGCCATCGCACGCAGGTATTCACGCTCGGCCGGGGTGGCCCGTTCGTAGCGCGAGCCGAAGAAGCCGACGGCGAGCTCGGCCTCGGCTTCGGGGGCAGCCACCGCGATGTCGGCGGCGGTGACCGGTGAGTGGGGCGCAACGTCCCAGGCGACCTTGCCGTAGGCCTGGACGAAGTACGGGTAGCCCCCGGTGGCCGCGTACATCGCGGCCAGCGCGTCATCGGTGAATTCGGCCTGCTCGTCGCGGGCCGGTACCTGCAGCGCGAGATCGTGCGCGGCCCGGTCCAGCCGGTCGATGCGGGCGTAGCGGAACAGCCGCTCGGAGTAGGACTTCGCCGCCGACAGCACGGTGGGCAGGTGCGGCAAACCGGCGCCGACCACTACGAGCGGCAGCCCGAGCTGCGAGATCTCGTGGCAGGCCGCGCAGAGGGCCGAGACGTCGTCGGCTCCGAGGTCCTGCATCTCGTCGAGGAAGATCGCGACGCCGTGCCCGCTGTCGCCGGCCAGGCCGGCGACGTCGGCGAGCAGCTCGACCAGATCGGTCTCGATGTCGCCGGAGTCGGCCCGGCCCGGAACGGCGGCAACGTCGATGCCCGGCTGCCACGGCCGGCCCTTGGCTGCGGTGGTGGCCCGCTGGCGCGAACGACTTCACCACGCCGAGCACGTGCCGGGCCTCGTCCGGGTGGCTGCCGGCCAACTCGCGCACCGCCAGGTGCAGCGCGGCGGCGAGCGGGCGGCGCAGCTCCTGGTCGGGCCGGGCCTCCAGCTTGCCGGTGCCCCAGCCGCGGCGGACCGCGGCCGAGCGCAGCGCGTTGAGCAGGACGGTCTTGCCGACGCCGCGCAGGCCCGTCAGAACCACGGAGCGTTCCGGACGGCCGCGGGCGATGCGCTCGAGCAGGACGTCGAAGGTGGCCAGCTCGGCGTCGCGGCCGGCCAGTTCCGGTGGCCGCTGGCCGGCGCCGGGGGCATACGGGTTGCGTACCGGATCCACGCGAGCACTGTATCCGGCTCTCTAGCGAAATCCGCAGATTGGGCAAGACAACGCGATCGTGTCGCGCGCGCCTCGCGGCGGCGCCGCCCTGATCAACCGGGCCGGTCGGTGACCTAGCATCTACCGGGCAGGCGACAGAGAGGCCGAGCAGGCGCATGAAGATCTCCGTGATCGGCACCGGGTACCTCGGTGCGACCCACGCCGCCGCCATGGCCGAACTCGGCCACGAGGTCATCGGGATCGACGTCGACGAGACCAAGATCGCCCGGCTCTCGGCCGGCGAGGTGCCGTTCTACGAGCCCGGCCTGCCCGAGTTGCTGAGCAAGCACGTCGGATCCGGCGCGCTGCGGTTCACCACGTCCATCGAGGACGCGGCCGCCTTCGCCGACCTGCATTTCGTCTGTGTCGGCACGCCGCAGAAGCCGGGGGAGTTCGCCGCCGATCTCACCTACGTCGACGCCGCCTTCGCCGCGCTGCTCGAGCACGTCCGCCCCGGCGCGGTGATCGTCGGGAAGTCGACGGTTCCGGTCGGGACGGCCGACCGGCTGGCCGCGTCAGTACGCGCCGCCGGAGCCACGCTGGTGTGGAACCCCGAGTTCCTGCGCGAGGGGTTCGCCGTCGAGGACACCCTGCGCCCGGACCGCATCGTCATCGGCGTCGACGACGGCACGTCGAGCGCCGCCGCTCGACGAGGCGTACGCGCAGATCCTCGAGCGCGGCACGCCGGTCGTCGTCACCGACTACCCGACCGCCGAGTTGGTGAAGGTGGCGGCCAACTCGTTCCTCGCGACCAAGATCTCGTTCATCAACGCGATGGCCGAGGTGTGCGAGGCGACCGGCGCCGACATCACCCATCTCGCCACCGCGATCGGGCACGACGAGCGCATCGGGCACCGCTTCCTGCGCGCCGGTCTCGGCTTCGGCGGCGGGTGCCTGCCCAAGGACATCCGCGCGTTCATGGCCCGGGCCGGCGAACTCGGGGTCGACCAGGCCGTGGCGTTCCTGAAGAACGTCGACGAGATCAATCTGCGCCGCCGGGCCCGCACGGTCGACCTCGCCCGCGAGATGGTGCGGCGGCTCGCTGGCCGGGCGGCGGGTGGGCGTGCTCGGCGCCGCGTTCAAGCCGGAGAGCGACGACATCCGCGACTCGCCGGCGCTCGACGTCGCGTTCGCGATCCAGCAGGCGGGCGCGGCGGTGCACGTCTACGACCCGCAGGCGATGGGCAACGCGAAGGACAGCTACCCCACGCTGGCGTACTCGACCTCGGCCCTCGAGGCCTGCGCCGACGCCGACGTCGTCCTGCACCTCACCGAATGGGCGGAGTTCCGCGGCCTGCAGCCCGACGACCTCGCCGCGGTGGTGCGCCAGCGCAACATGGTCGACGGCCGCACCGTGCTCGATCCGGCCGTCTGGCGCGCGGCCGGCTGGCACTTCCGGGCGCTCGGGCGCCCATAATAATTCGCCGAGTCGGATCGCCTCCTGGCCCCCTCGGGGCCGATCGGCGCTTCGATGCGCAAGATCACTCGTCCCTCGTTCGCGCGCCGGCGAGCTCTGCGCGCGAGCGCTCATCGCGTTGGTGGTTGCGATCTAGGGCGCTGTGGGCTGCGTCAGGATCTCTGCGCCGTCTTCGGTGACGACGAGCGTGTGCTCCCACTGGGCGGCCATCGAGCCGTCCTTCGTGAGCACGGTCCAGTCGTCGTCCCACATGTACCAGTCGTAACCGCCGAGGGTGAGCATCGGCTCGATGGTGAAGGTCATGCCCGGTTCGAGCAGCGTCGTGGAGCGCGGCTCGTCGTAGTGCAGGATCGTCGGCCGTTCGTGGCGTGGAAGGACGGCCCGACCCCGTGGCCGGTGTAGTCGCGCACCACTCCGTAGCCGAAGCGCTTCGCGTACGACTCGATGACCCGGCCGATCACGCTGATCGGCCGGCCCGGGCGCACCGCGTTGATGCCGCGCAGCATGGCCTCGCGGGTGCGCTCGCCGAGATCGCGCACGGCCGGGGCGACGTCGCCGGCGTAGAAGGTGGCGCAGGTGTCGCCGTGCACGCCGCCGATGTAGGCGGTGATGTCGACCTTGACCACGTCGCCGTCGGCCAGCGGGCGCGAATCGGGGATGCCGTGGCAGATGACCTCGTTGACGCTGGTGCATAGCGACTTGGGAAAGTCCTTGTAGCCGAGCGTGGACGGGTAGGCGCCGTGCGCGACGAGGAAGTCGTGGCCGACACGGTCGAGTTCGTCGGTGGTGACGCCGGGCGCCACGTGGCGCCCGACCTCGACGAGGGCGTCGGCGGCGATCCGGCCGGCGACGCGCATCCGGGCGATGGTGTCGGCGTCCTTCACCATCGGGTCGTCGCGGTCGGCCTTCGTGCCCGGCCAGGTGCCGACGTAGTGCGGACGCGCGATCGCGGCCGGCACCGAACGCCGCGGCGAGATCGTGCCGGGCTGCAGCGGCGTCGTAACGGTCATGCGTCCCATTGTGCCGCGTCCGAAGGATCAGACCTCGACGACCATAGGGACGAGCATCGGCCGGCGGCGGTACTCCTTGTCCACCCAGCGCCCGACGGTGCGCCGCACCATGCTCTGCAGCGCCTCGGCGTCGCGGGTGCCGTCGGCCAGCGCCTTCTCGACGACCTCGATCAGCTCGGCCCGGATCGGGTCGAGGGCCGACGGATCGTCGCTGAAGCCGCGGGCGGTGATCTCCGGGCCGAACACGACCTTGCCGGCCTCGAGATCGACCGCGACGAGAATGGTCAGGAAGCCGTCCTCGCCGAGGATGCGCCGGTCCTTCAGCGTGGTGTCGCCGACGTCGCCCACCTCGAGGCCGTCGACGTAGACGTAGCCGACCGGGATCTTGCCGACGATGCTGGCCAGGCCGCCGATGAGATCGACCACCGTCCCGTCCTCGGCCAGCATGATGCGCTCGTCGCTGAGCCCCATCGAGCGACCGATCGCGGCGTGCGCACGCAGGTGCCGCCACTCGCCGTGCACCGGCATCAGGTTGGTGGGGCGTACCGCGGTGAGCAGGTAGCGCAGCTCGCCGGCCGGCGCGTGCCCGGACACGTGCACCAAGGCCATGGACTTGTGGACGACGGTCGCCCCCAGGCGGGACAGGCCGTTGATCACCTGGCCGACCGACGTCTCGTTGCCGGGGATCAGCGAGGACGCCAGCAGGATCGTGTCGTCGGCGCCGATACGGATCGTCTGGTGGTCGCGGTTGGCCATTCGCGACAGCGCGGACAGCGGCTCGCCCTGCGATCCGGTCGAGACCAGCAGCACGCGCCGCGAGGGCAGCTCGTCGAGCATCTTGAGATCGACGAGCAGGCCGTCCGGAACGCGCAGCAGTCCGAGGTCGCGCGCGATCTGCATGTTGCGCACCATCGACCGGCCGACGAACGCCACCTGGCGGCCGGCCTCGACCGCGGCGTCGAGCACCTGCTGCACCCGATGCACGTGCGAGGCGAAACAGGCCACGATGATGCGTCCCTGCGCCTTGTGGATCACGTCGGTGACGACCCGGCCGACGTCGCGCTCGGACGGGATGAAGCCGCCGACCTCGGCGTTGGTGGAGTCGGACAGCAGCAAGTCGACGCCCTCGTCGCCGAGCCGCGAGAAGCCGGGCAGGTCGGTGAGCCGACCGTCCAGCGGCGTCTGATCCATCTTGAAGTCGCCGGTGTGCAGGACGGTCTGCCCACCCACCCGGATCCCGACCGCCAGCGCGTCCGGGATGGAGTGGTTCACCGCGAAGAACTCGAGCCCCCAGGGTCCGACGTCGGTGCGCTCGCCCTCTTTCACGGTGCGTAGATCGGCCTTGATCCGGTGCTGCTCGAGCTTGGCCGCGACCAGCGCCAGCGTCAGCCGCGAGCCGTAGATCGGGATGTCCTTGCGCTCGCGCAGCAGGTAGGGCAGCGCGCCGATGTGGTCCTCGTGGCCGTGCGTGAGCACGATCGCGTCGATGTCGACGAGGCTCTCGCTGTAGTAGGACCAGTCGGGCAGCGTGATGTCGATGCCGGGCGAGTTGGTCTTGCCGAGGAGCATGCCGCAGTCGACGATCAGCAATCGGCCGTCGAACTCGAACATGGTCATGTTGCGGCCGATCTCCTTGATGCCGCCGAGGGCAACGACCCGCAGGCCGCCGTTCGGGAGATCAGGGGGAGCGCCGAGGGCGTGCTTGGCGTCCGAGGGCATGGTCCGAGGCTATCGTCAGCCGGGTGAACACCGTCGATGCGCTCAACGCCGGGGACATCACCAAGGTCGGCGTGGCCGTGATCATCGCCCTGGTCGTGATCGGGGCGCTGCTGTCACTCGTCATCACCGCGCTGATCGGACGGCTCATCATCCTGGCCGTCGTCATCGTGGCCGCGGTGTTCGTGTGGCAGCAGCGCGGGCACGTCCAGGATCAGATCAACGCCCACAAGTGCGATCTCAACGCGACGTTCTTCGGCATCCACCTGGACGCGCCGGACTCGGTGAAGCAGGCCTGCAAGGCCCACACCACCTAACTCTTGCGGCTGCGGGTCTGCCAGTAGTGGACGGCGACCGGCACCAGGGTGAGCACGACAACCGCGATCACCGCGTAGTCGATGTAACCCTTGTTCTCGCGGACGAACTTGATCTTGCCCAGCTGGTGCCCGAGCAGCAGCACACCGTCGGCCCAGAGGATTCCGCCGATGGCGCTGTAGAGCGCGTACAGCGAGAAGCGCATCCGTCCCACGCCGGCCATGACGGTGGCCACGGTGCGCACGATCGGCACGAAGCGGCCGGCGATGATCGTCCATGACCCGTACTTCTCGTAGAAGTCGTGCGAGCGCTGGACGTATTCGGGGCGGAACAACCGCGAGTTCGGACGGTCGAACACGACCGGTCCGGCCCGGTAGCCGATGACGTAGCCGACCAGGTTGCCGACGATCGCCGCGATGGGCGCGACGATCAGGAACGCGGTGAGCGAGGTCGAGATGGCGCCGGTGGCGATGCTGATGCCGGCGGCAAAGATCAGCGTGTCGCCGGGCAGGAAGAAGCCGATCAGCAAGCCGCATTCGGCGAACAGGATGAGCGCGAGGATCACCAGCGAGCCTGAGCCGGACAGCAGCGTGTCGGGGCTCAGGGGATTCGCGAGAAGCATCCGGCCACTCTACGGACGTCGCCTGTCGGCAACCTGATCAGCGGGCGCGCCAAGCGGCGAGCAACTCCTGCTCCCGGTCGGCGGCGAGCCCGGACGTGCGCCCCGCCGGCCGCCACCCGTCGGGCAGCGACTGCTGCCAGGCCCAGGTGTCGGCGACCGTCTCGGTCAGCGGCCGCCAGCGCAGCCCGGCGCGGTGGGCGCCGTCGGCGTAGGAGGCGAACACACTCGGGCCGATCGACGCCGGGATCCACAGCGGTAGCTCGGTCCAGTACTCGACGCCTTGGTCGATCAGCCAGTCCTCGTCGACGTAGGTGAACGCGGCCCCGGCTCCGGTCGCGCCGGCGCAGGCGGTCATCAGGTCGGCCCGGGTGTCGCGCCCGGACGGGCCGGGCACGTCGAACGTCCCCGGCACACCGCTGAGCGCGAAGCGCGCGAGGTCGCGCGAGTCGATCAGCGCCACCGGCGCGTCCGGAGCGCCCGGCACGAGCACCTCCCCGCCGCGCGCGACCCGGTCGATCCACCACGGCAAGCGCCCGACCGCGCTGTCGTCGGGCCCGACGATCGCGCCGCCGCGCAGGACGGACGAACGGTGTTCCCCGAAGGCCTGCTGTACCGCCAGTTCGCAGCCGACCTTCAGCCAGCCGTACGCCTCGGCCGCCGACATGCCCGCCGGCGCGTCGTCACGTGTGGCGTCCGGCGAACCCTCGTGCACGCCGGCGGCGCGGTAGTCGCGCTTCTCCGGCCAGCCGGGATACGCGTTGATGCTCGAGACGAAGGCGTAGTGGCCGGCGGCCGGGGCGAGCAGTCGCGCGCTCAGCGCGACCTCGACGGGAATGTAGCCGCAGGTGTCGACGACGAGGTCGAAGCGCCGGCCCTCGAGCCGGCCGAGGTCGGCCGGCGATGTCCGGTCGCCCACGACCTGCTCGACGCCGTCCGGCGCCGGTCCGGACCGTCCGCGATTGAAGACGGTGACCGCTGCGCCCGTGGCCAGTGCCTCGGCCACCACCGCCCGGCCGAGGAACACCGAACCACCGATCACCAGTACGTCCATCGCGTCAGTCGACCATCACCGGCTACCCGGCGGTAGCGGAGTTCGCCCTACGCGTACCGCCCGGTGCGCAATACTCGACCCAGGCCACATGTCACGAACAGGAGTCCGGATGCCCATCGCCACGCCCGAGATCTACGCCGACATGCTCGACCGCGCCAAGGCCGGCGGATTCGCCTACCCGGCGATCAACGTTACGTCGTCAGAGACGGTGAACGCGGCGATCAAGGGCTTCGCCGATGCCGGCAGTGACGGCATCATCCAGGTCTCGACCGGCGGGGCCGAGTTCGCCTCCGGCACCGCGATCAAGGACATGGTCACCGGCGCGGTGGCGCTGGCCGAGTTCGCGCACGTGGTCGCGGCGAAGTACGACGTCCACGTCGCCCTGCACACCGATCACTGCCAGAAGGAGAAGCTCGACACCTACGTCCGTCCACTCATCGAGATCTCCCAGCAGCGCGTCGACGCCGGTCAGCCGCCGCTGTTCCAGTCGCACATGTGGGACGGGTCGGCGATCGAGCTCGAGGAGAATCTGCAGATCGCGGCCGAGCTGCTGGCTAAGGCGGCGAAGGCGCGCATCATCCTGGAACTCGAGATCGGGGTCGTCGGCGGCGAGGAAGACGGCGTGCACGGCGGGGACGACAACGAGAAGCTCTACACGACCCCGGGCGACGCGCTGCGCACGGCCGAGGTGCTCGGCACCGGAGACAAGGGCCGTTACCTGCTGGCCGCGACGTTCGGCAACGTCCACGGCTCGTACAAGCCCGGATCGGTGAAGCTGCGGCCGACGATCCTCAAGGAGATCCAGGACGAGGTCGGGGCGAAGGTCGGCAAGACCGCGCCGTTCGACCTCGTCTTCCACGGCGGCTCCGGCTCCGAGCTGGACGAGATCCGCGAGGCGGTCAGCTACGGCGTGGTGAAGATGAACGTCGACACCGACACGCAATACGCGTTCACCCGCGAGATCGTCGGGCACATGTTCACCAACTACGACGGCGTGCTGAAGGTCGACGGCGAGGTGGGCAACAAGAAGGCCTACGACCCGCGCTCCTACCTCAAGCTGGCCGAGCAGGGCATGGCCCACCGCGTGGTCGAGGCCTGCGAGGCCCTGCAGTCGGCCGGCACGTCCGCCTCCGCCTGACCGACGCCTGACCGACTCGTCGTCCCGCCCGTCGTCCCGCCCGTCGTCCCGCCCGTCGTGCCGCCCGTCGTGCCGCCCGTCGTCCCGCCCGTCGACTGGCGCGAAATCGGCTGACTGGCGCGAAATATCGCACCAGTCAGCCGATAACGCACCAGTCAACAGGGCGGGTCAGCGCGTTCGGTATCGAGGTCTTCGTGGCCGGCGCCCGGACGATGTTGGCCGAGCGGCAGCCCGTCCGCACCTGACTCACGGGCCGGCGGGCACAATCAGCCGCATGAGCTCCTTCGGCAATCTGCTCGCCCCGCCCACCCGGCTGCCCGAGGATCCGGCGGTCGCGCTGCTGGCCGCCGGCACCGATCCGGCGACGGTCGCGGCCGATCACCCGACGTCGTGCGCTGCGTGGGCCGCGCTGGCCGAGGCGGCGCTGGCCGGCGGCCGCACGATCGAGGGCTACGCCTACGCCCGTACCGGCTACCACCGCGGCCTCGACGCGCTGCGCCGCGCCGGCTGGAAGGGGCAGGGCCCGGTGCCGTGGGCGCACGAGCCGAACCGCGGCTTCCTGCGGGCGCTGCACGCACTGGCCACCGCCGCCGCGGCGATCGGCGAGACCGACGAGGCCGCGCGCTGCAATCACCTGCTCGCCGACTGCGATCCCGAAGCGGTCGCCGCGCTCGCCCACTGAACTAGTCTTGGCCCCGCTGCGGCGCCGAGCGCGGCGTGTCGCGCCGCACCGGGGCCAACGCGCGGGAGCGTGGCCGCTCTGCGGCGGGACACGCCGGCCGGCGCGCCGCAGCGGGGCCAACTAAGGAGGTGGGTCGTGTCGGCAATCGTGCTCGTGGGCGCCCAATGGGGCGACGAGGGCAAGGGCAAAGCCACTGACCTGCTCGGCAGCCGGGTCGACGCCGTGGTCAAGTTCAACGGCGGCAACAACGCCGGGCACACGATCGTCATCGACACCGACGGCCTCCGGGAGAAGTACGCGCTGCACCTGCTGCCGTCCGGCATCCTGACCCCGGGCTGCACGCCGGTCATCGGCAACGGCGTCGTGATCGACCTCGGGGTGCTGTTCGAGGAGATCGACGGCCTCGAGGCGCGCGGCGTCGACACGTCGCGGCTGGTCGTCAGCGGATCGGCGCACGTGATCGCCCCCTACAACCGCACGCTCGACCAGGTGACCGAACGCTTCCTCGGCAAGTCGAAGATCGGCACGACCGGGCGCGGCATCGGGCCGACCTACGCCGACAAGATGTCGCGCATCGGCATCCGGGTGCAGGACCTGTTCGACACCGACGTCCTGCACGCCAAGGTCACCGGCGCGCTCAACCTGAAGAACCAGGTGCTCGTCAAGATCTACAACCGCAAGGGTTTCGACGTGGACGCCGTCGTGGCCGAGCTCGCGTCCTACGCCGACCGGTTGGGCCCGATGGTCGCGGACACGCAACTGCTGCTCGAACAGATGCTCGACCGCGGCGAGACCGTGGTGCTCGAAGCGGGCCAGGCCACGCTGCTCGACGTCGATCACGGGACGTATCCGTTCGTGACGTCGTCGAGCGCGACCGCCGGCGGCGCGTGCACCGGCAGCGGTATCCCGCCCACCCGGATCAGCCGGGTCATCGCGGTCATCAAGGCGTACACGACCCGGGTGGGCGAGGGACCGTTCCCGACCGAATTGCTCGACGAGAAGGGCGAGTTGCTGCGCAACAACGGCGCCGAGTTCGGCACGACCACCGGCCGCCCCCGCCGGTGTGGCTGGTTCGACGCCGTCATCGGCCGCTACGCAACCCGCATCAACGGCGTCACCGACTTCGTGCTGACCAAGCTCGATGTCCTGACGGGCCTCGACGAGGTCCCGGTGTGCGTCGCCTACGAGGTGGACGGGAAGCGACACGACGAGCTGCCGATGAACCAGGCCGACTTCGCCCGCGCGGTGCCCGTTTACGAGACCTTCCCGGGCTGGCACGAGGACATCACCGGCGCCCGCACGCTGGACGACCTGCCCCGCAACGCCCGCAACTACGTGACCGCCCTGGAAAAGATGATCAAAGCTCCGATCTCGGCCGTCGGGGTCGGCCCGGGCCGGGACGAGACCATCGCGGTGCGCGACCTCCTCGCCGGATAGGAAACCGACCCGACGCGACCGTGTCAGATCGGCGGGCGATCCGCTTCGGCGGCGGTACTGTCGCGGGGCCAGCAGGCGAATCGCTCGGGGGCCATCATGACCATTCGTCCGACCCACGGTCCGACCGGGCGCGTTCGCGCAGCGGTGGCCGCGCTGAGTACAGCCGCCGCGCTGACCTGCACCGGATTGATCGCGGCGGCCGCACCGACCGCGGCCGCACCGACCGGGTGCGCTCCGGCGGATGGCCGGTCGGGATCCATCGGTGGGATCGTCCATCCCGTGCGGACGGGCGCCTCGTGCGCCGGCAGTGCGTCGATGGCGCCGGCCACAGCGCCGCCCTACGTCGGCGCCCCGCCGCTCATCAACCACGGCGGCCCGGTGATGTCGGTGCCGAGCGTCAACAACAAGGTGATCGTCACTCCCATCTATTGGGCGCCGTCGGGGTACAACTTCACCGCCAGCTACAAGTCGGTGACCAACTCCTATCTGGCCAACCTGGCGGCCGACAGCGGGAAGTCCACCAACGTGTTCGCGTCGCTGACGCAGTACCCCGGCAGCAACGGCAGTATCACCTACGGGATCCAGACCGCGCCGGCGATCACCGACACCGACGCATTCCCCGCCGCCGGCTGCGTCATCAACAGCGGTGCGATCTACAGCGACAACTCGGGGTACACGACCTGCCTCGACGACGCCCAGCTCGCCACCGAGATCAATGCGGTGATCACCGCGGGCGGCCTGGCCCACGACTTCGGCCACCTGTACGTGTTGTTCACTCCCAAGGGCGTCGAGTCGTGCTTCGAGGCGGGCAATCCGGTTGGCCAGGCGTGCACGATCAATCGCACCTCGAGCTCGGCGTTCTGTGCCTATCACAGCTTCTTCGGCGCAGCCGGCACCCCGAGCATCTACGCGAACATGCCGTTCCCGGTCTACCAGTCAGCGGCCGGTTCGTCGTGCACGGACGAGTCGCTCGGCGGCGGCATCCAGTCACCGAACGGGGACGTGGACGCCGACGTTGAGGTCAGCCCGTTGAGCCACGAGATGTCCGAAGCGATCACCGACCCCGAACTGGACGCGTGGTACGACAAGCAGGGCTTCGAGAACGGTGACGACTGCGCCTACATCTACGGTCCGCTCGCCGGGCCGGCCGGAGCGCGGTACAACCAGGTGATCAACGGGGCGAAGTACCTCACCCAAGAAGAGTTCAGCAACGACGACTACGTGAAGAACGTCAGCGGTTGCATACAGCAGGAGGAAGGGGCGTCGACCGCGCCGACGATCACCAGCGTTGCGCCGACGTCGGGGTCGGCCGCAGGCGGGCAGACGGTGACGATCAAGGGCACCGGCTTCACCGGCGCGACGGCGGTGACGTTCGGAACGACGGCGGCGACGTCGTACACCGTGGTGTCGGCCATCAAGATCACGGCCAAGACGCCGGCGCACGCGGCCGGGTTGGTCGACGTCTCCGTGACCACGGACGGTGGCACCAGTGCGGTCGTCGTCGCCGACCGGTACACCTTCACCGCGGCCGGGGGCCCGACGATCACCAGCATTGCGCCGGTGTCCGGGTCGCCCGCGGGTGGTCAGACGGTGACGATCAAGGGCACCGGCTTCACCGGCGCGACGGCGGTGACCTTCGGGTCGACGGCCGCTGCGTCCTACACCGTGGTGTCGGCCATCAAGATCACCGCGAGGACGCCGGCGCACGCGGCCGGGTTGGTCGACGTGTCGGTGACGACGGCCGGTGGGACGAGTGCGGCAGTAGCGGCTGACCAGTACACGTTCGCCCCGGCGCCGACCGTCACGAGCGTCGCGCCCAGCACCGGCCCGGCCGCGGGTGGTCAGACGATCACGATCACCGGCACCGAGTTCACCGGCGTGACGGCGGTGAAGTTCAACAGCGTGGCCGCGGCGTCGTTCACCGTGGTGACGCCGACCAGCATCACCGCGGTCACCCCGCCCGGCTCGGGGCGGGTCAACGTGAAGGTGACGGCGGCCGGCGGGACCAGCGCGGCCGTGGCAACGGACAAGTACACCTACGTGTAACGAGATCGGGAATCGGTCCGCTCGACGCGTTACAACGCGCCCGCACCCGCGCAGAATCATCGGTATGCCCCGCATGCCGCTGTTCGCCGGATCCGCGGTCGCCCTGCTCGCGACCGCCACGCCGCCGGTCGTCGGCACCTCGTGACCCCCGGCCGGCGCGGCGTGGCCGTCATCGCCGGGCTGTTGCTCGCGGCCGGCTGTACGAGCAGCGGCGGATCGCCGTCGCCGTCCACGTCGGTGCCGCCGTCGCGTTCGTCGCCTCCGCCACCGTCGTCGGTCGGGCCGGCTGACCCCGAGCCGGCCGATTGGCCGGCCTATCACGGCGCGGCTGATCGCAACGGAGTGTCGGCGACCATGCCCGCGGTCGCCGGGGCGCCGCGAGTGATCGCCAAGCTGGCCCTCGACGGTGCGGTCTACGCCTCACCCATCGTGGTCAGCGGCGTCACCATCGTCGCCACCGAGAACGACACCGTTTACGCGTTCGACCGGAACTACCGTGAGGTCTGGAGGCGCCACCTCGGCGAACCGTCGCCGGCCCACGAGCGCCCGTGCGGCAACATCGACCCCCTGGGAATCACCGGCACGCCGGTCTACGCGCCCGGTCGCGGCCTCGTGTACGTCGCGCCCGAGTTCAGCGGTTCGCCCCCGACGCACACGCTCGTTGCCCTGTCGGTGCGCACCGGTGCTGTGGCGTTCCGGAGAACCCTCGACCTGCCGGGCGTCGATCCGGCGGCGATGCAGGAGCGCGGCGCGCTCGCGATCAGCGGTGCCCGGGTGTACGCGCCGTTCGGCGGCCTGGCCGGCGACTGCGGGGCCTACAAGGGCCGGGTGGTCGGCTACCGGCTGGACGGCACGGCGTCACCGATCTCCTACACCGTCCCGACGACGCGCGAGGCCGGCATCTGGACCCCGCCCGGCCCGGTGGTCGACGCGTCCGGTCGGCTCTATGTGTCCGTCGGCAACGGCGAGTCCGGGGTCGGCGATCCCTACGACCACAGTGATTCGGTGCTCGCGCTGTCTCCTTCGCTGCGCCTCAGTGACTCGTTCTCGCCGACCACGTGGCCGACCGACAACGACGCCGACCTCGACCTGGGCTCGCAGGGACCGACGCTCGTGGGGCCATGGGTCTTCATCGCCGGGAAGTCCGGCGCCGCCTACGTCCTGCGCCGCACGCATCTGGGCGGCATCGGTGGTGAGGTCAGCCAGTCCCAGGTCTGCCGCTCGTTCGGCGGCACCGCGGTCGACGGCGACACCGTGTTCGTCCCGTGCACCGACGGCGTGCGGGGGGTTCGGATCGACGCGGCCGGGCAGCTGCACACGCTGTGGCACGCGGACGGGTCGATCACCGGCTCACCGGTGGTCGGTGGTGGCCGGGTGTGGTCGCTCGATCCGGCGGCCGGTGTGCTGCACGCGCTCGACCCCGGCTCCGGCGCGGTGCACGGGTCGATCGGCGTCGGCGTGACGAGCCGGTTTGCCACCCCGGCGATCGCCGGCGCGCAGTTGGTAGTGCCGACCCTCGCGGGCGTCACCGTGGTCGGAACGTCCTGATCGCGACGGATTCGGTTGCCCTTCAGGCACGAATTGACGGACGTTCTGCGGTAGCTGATCCGGATATGTCGGATACCAGGTCTTACCCGGTTCACAGCGACTTAGCGTCGAGTTGCGGCGAATCGGACCTTTACCCAAACATACCTCCCGCGTAACAGAAGCCGGTTATCCGATTTTGGGGGGCCATGAGATGACACGTCGGCACAGCGCTCGCTTTGTCCGCCGGACTCGCCGACTGCGTTCTGTGGTCGCCACGCTGTCGACGGTCGTGGTCGTCTCCGGGTTCGTGGTCGTGGCCACGCCCGCCCAGGCCGCCCCCACTCATGCGAATGCACCGGTGGCGTCGCCGTCCGGCGCCCCGGTCGCGAACACCAACACCGCCAACGCCGTGTCGCACCGGCCGCCCCCGCTCGCCCCGCTGACCTCGTTCGACCCCGGCCCCGACGGAACCAACAAGCCGGGCACGCAGGCCACCCCGGCCGACGCCCCGATCAGTGCCCTGCCGGCGATCGACCCCGGACCGAACGGCGCGCCGACCGTCCCCGAAGCCGTCGTCCCCCAGGTGCTGCCGGTCAGCCCGTCCCCGATCACGCTGGCAACGCAGCCCGGCCAGACCCTCGTCGACGCCACGGCCACCGACGCCCTGAACACGATGGCGGCGGCCGGGCCGTACGTGTCCGGCGGCAACCCCTCGATCGACGCCAACAAGCTGCTGCCGCAGGTGGCGTCGGCCCAGTTCGGCGACCCGACCAGCCCGGCCACCCTGCAGCAGACGATCGCCGCGCTGCTCTCCGGCAACCTGCCGCCGCCGCTGCCGGTCGACCCGCTGGCGCTGTTGCAGAAGCTGCCCAACGGCATTCCGCAGATCACCTACCGGGTGTGCTCGGAGTCGGCGACCAAGCCGGTGTCGTGCTCGATCACCCTGCCCCTCGGGGTGCCGGCGCTGGTGAACGTGACCGGTAACGGCACCCCGGCCTCGCCCGACCGCACCCCGGACGAGCTGGCCGACTTCCTGCCGGTCGCGAGCATCAGCGCGTTGACCAGTGCCAGCCAGACGCTGCTCAACGACCAAGGCCTGCTGGCGGCCGCCCAGGCCACCCTCGCCGGGCTGCTGGCGCTGATCCAGAACCCGGCCTACCTGCTCACCCACCCCAACGCGCTGCTCGACGCGCTCAACCTGCAGAACGTCATCGCCGCGCTGAAGGCGAAGATCGTCGCCGACTTCACCGCGCTCTCGTCGCTGGTGAACATCGGCTTCGCGTTCCTGCAGATGCGTCTCAGCACGAGTGAGATCCCGAACGGCCAGCCGATCAACGCGAACATCTGGGCCGTCTACGACATCCCCGGCTACCACCGCCTGTCGGTGGGCTTCGACGGCTACCGCCGCGGCGCCGGCCTGTCGCGCAACTCGCTCGGCATCTTCACGGTCAACCTCGGAGCCATCGCTCAGGGCATCTACGACGTTCAGGCCGACGTGCTGTCCTCAACCGGGCCGTCCATGTCGCTCGTCGCCGGGATCACCGCGATCACGTCCGACGGGGTCGGGACGCCGTACGACCCGACCGTCGCGTCAATCAAGTTCAGCCCGATCCCGACCAACTTCAGCGCGCACGCGATCATCAATCCGAACGGCGAGGACGACACCGTCCAGACCAGAACGAGCGTGCGCACCGTGCTCGACGCACTGGTGTTCTCCAACCGACACCATGACAGTCCACCGAGCGACCAGTACACCGAGCTGAAGATCGACACGTTGCCGAACACGGTGACGGCCAGCCTGCACCGGCCGACGTCCGGTGGTTCGACCACGGTGACCTACCGCGCGTCGGACACCATCGACTCGGTGCTGTTCGCGAACTACCAGTACACGGGCAACACGTTGCAGCATGCGCTGCAGGCCAACGCGTTCGGCGTGCCGGCCAGCATCGACCTGTCGTTGACGACGGCGAACGACTCGACCACGGCCTCGTACCTGGCGTCGAGTTCGCTCAACGCCCTCGGTCTCGCGTTCTACGACCAGGCCTCGGCGATCTCGGGCAGCACCGGGCCGATCGTGGTGCGCGGAGCCCTGTCCGAACTGCCGACGACCCTGAGCGTGCTGTTCAACGAGGCGCAGAAGCATCTGGTGGTCAGCGCGTTCCCGCGCCTCGGCGCCGCCACGCTGCAGGCGTCCTACCAGCTCGGCGCCTACGCCCCGCTGGCCGGCGACCACGCCACCCTGATCATGAACAACAAGGCGTTCGGGGTGGACGCGCGGATCACCGGCTTCAAATCGCTGGACGCGTACTACGACAGCCACCCGCGGGTCGTGCTGGGCTTCTCGCCCGGCGGCCAGTCGTTCACCGCGGCGGGGATCATCGACGGCCACACCAAGTTCCGCGGCGACATCTCCAACCTGCCCTCGAACCTGTCGATCGACCTCGACACGGCGGGGCGGAACTTCACCTACACCGCGAGTGCAGTCATCAACCGCATCACCGCGGCCTACGTCGACACGACGACGGGCCCGAGCATCTACGCCCGCATCGACGGCATCCCGACCAGCATGACGGCCCACTGGGATCTCGGGTCGGCGCCGCACGTGCACTACACCGCGTCCTCGGTGATCCCGCTGGTGCAGCTGTTCGCCAGCCTGCAGGGCATCGAGACCGTCGATCCGCACGGCAACGATTACCTGTCCGCGCAGGTCACCGACATCCCGGCGACAATGGACGTCCTGCTCGACTTCCCCAACAGTCACGTCGAGGGCACCTCGTCCTCGGCCATCGGCTCGATCACGGTGGCGGCGCGCGCGCCGTTCGCCGGTCGCGAGTGGCAAGCCGTGGGTGAGCTGGACAGCATTCCGGCGCACTTCACCGCTGACTTCGGCGGCGGGAACTTCGACTTCCACGCGCTCAGCGGCCCGCTCGGCCAGGCGAGCCTCACGGTCAGCAACCACGGTGACCCGACCGAGCCGACCAGTCCGGCCCACCTGGCGGTCCACTACAACGACCTGACCGGCAACCTCGACGGCAGTGCGTCGATCATCAACCTGACCGAGGTCGGCTACGTCCAGGGCGCCGGCGGCCAGCACCTGATCCTGCAGGCCGACGAGGGCTCGAACCCGCTGCAGATCGACGCCGACATCACGCGCGGCGCCGGTGGCGTGGCCGACACCTTGCTCTCGGTCCTGGGTTCGATCACCGGGCTGCCGTCGACGGTTGACGTCAGCTTCGGCAGCAACGGGAAGATCACCTACAGCGCCGACAAGCACATCGGCATCCTGCTCGGCATCCGCGTCGGCAAGGCGGCAGCGCTGACCGGCCTCGGGGCACCATTGCCCGCGAACGGCATCGCCGGCGTGGCGAAATCGTGTGCGACCGGTCCGGGCTGCGCGGCGGACGGCGGGCCGTTCTGCAGCGCGTTCCCGAGCTGCCTCGGGGCCGTGGCCAACATCAACATGTCCGGCCTGCCGAACTCGGTCGTCGTCGACACGGTGGCCGGAACGATCGCCTTCACCGGCTACCAGCCGCCGTCGTCGACGTTGAGCATCTACCTGCGGCTCATCGGGTTGATCGCCGCGCTGCCGGACATCTCGGCCAAGGTGGCGCTGTCGGACCTGCCGGCGTCGCTCGACTTCACCGCCGGCCCGTTCACCTTCGGCACCGACAGCTCGCTCGACGCGTCGTACTCGGCATCGGCTCCGCTGGGCACCTTGACCGTCGACGTGAACGCCGCGACGACGAACCCCACGTTCCCGGTACTGCGGGGCAACGTGACGATCACCGACCTGCCGGCCACGATGCACCTGCACGGCAGCTTCGGCGCGGTCAACCACATCACGCTCACCGACTCGGCGCCGCTCACCAGCATCTCGGCCAAGGTCACGAGCGCGTCGACGGGTTACCTCTCGGCCGCGATCAACGGCGTGCCGGCGACGATGGACTTCCTCGTCGACCTGCCGAACTCGCACGCCGAGGCGACGATGTCGTCGGCCATCGACAGCATCACCGTGATCGCGCACGTGCCGTACAACGGCCGGACGTGGTCGGCGTTCGCCCAGGCCACGACGATCCCGGGTCATTTCACCGCCGACTTCGGGGCCGGTTCGTTCGGCTTCCACGCGCTGTCCGGCCCGCTCGGCTCGGCCACGTTCGCCGTGACGAACCACGCCGGCGCGACCGTCCCGAACACGACCGACTACCTGACGGCGCACTACAACCAGGCCTCCGGTGACATCGACGCCGGCGCCAAGGTCGTCAGCCTCACCACGGTCGCCTACGGTAAGGCGCCGAACGGCAACCAGACGTTCGACCTGGACATGGGCACTGCGACGGTCGGGCTCGACGCCGACGTCGTGCTCGCCAGCGGCGGCGTCAACGACACCGAGTTCGCCGTCGGCGGCACGCTCAAGACGCCCAACGCGGTGCATGTGGACATCAGCAACGGCCACATCGTGTACCACTCCGACACGTCGGCCGCGCTGGCCCTGTCGGCCCGGGTCGGGAAGGTGAACGCGCTGGCCGGCCTCGGCGCGCCGCTCTACACACAGGGCGTCGGCGTCCGGGCCAAGGCCTGCAGCACGGCACCGGGCTGTGCGAGCGACACCAGCATCTTCTGCACCGTGTTCTCGTCGTGCTTCGGCGCGGTGGCGAACGTGAACCTGCCGGGGCTGCCGACCAGCGTCGACATCGACACGAACGCCGGCACGGTGAACCTGGTCGGTCTGCACCCGACCGGCACGCTGCAGATCTTTGCCGAGCTCGACAACCTGCTGGCCCAGTTGCCGCGGGTGCGCGCGCTGGCGACCCTCACCGGGCTGCCGTCGCCGTTGGACCTGAACATCGGTCCGTTCGGCGCCGATCCGGCCGACCCGACGAAGTTCCGGGCCGGGTACTCGGCCTCGGCCGGTCTGGGTCATCTCCAGATCGACGCCGATGCCGACACGACGATCAGTGGTCTCGGCACGGTGCGGGGGCAGTTCATCGCCAGCAACCTGCCCGCGACGGTGTCGGTCACCGGCGAGTTCGGGTCGCAGAACCACATCGACGTCGTGGACTCGGGCCCGATCGGCGACCTGCGCCTGCAGGCCACGGCCACCCTCCTGGGTTCGCCGGGGTCGGCGCTGATCGACTTCAACGACATCCCGACCGAGATGCACCTCGACGTCGGTGCGGCCGCGTCGGACGACGGCGTGAACGCGCCCGACTTCACCTACAACGCGTGCCAGAACCACAGCAACCCCTGTGACACGCCGGCCAACACCCTCGACGGCTTGGTCCAGGTTGACGCGCAGCTGAGCGCGAACGTCGGCCCGGGCAGCGTGGGCACCAACGGCGCGTTCTTCCGGTTCACCAACCTCGGTGGCCACACGACGGTCTCGCTCGACACGTCGAACTACCACCTGCAGCTCGACTCGACCCCGGGAACGGATTCCATCCAGCTCGGCCTGAACATCCAGGTTGGGGACATCCAGGACAAGAACTTCAGCGCAACCGTCTTCAGTGCCCTGGACACCGACATCATCGTCGACGGGCACTACGGAATGCGGCCGAGTCACATCGGCGACATCGAGATGGACGTCGAGGACCTGCACAGCTTGTTGCTGCAGCCCGGCGATCCCCCGTTCGGGTTGCCCGCACTTGTCGGGTTGCTCTTCCCAGGTGTGAGCGGCGACTACGGCACGTTCTCGATGAACATGTTCGATGTCGACGTGAACCCCTCCGTGCACGTGCACGTGTGGGCGGACGCCCCTGGACCGTTCAACCCGGACATCATCAGTTACTCGCTGCCGTCACATATCGACAGCTTCTGGTTCCACCGCTACGACATGAACGGCTACAGCGATGTCTTCACGGTCAGCGTCGCCGACGTTGTCTGCTTTACCGTCAAACAACAGCCTGAGGTGATCTCCAAATCCCCGAATGGCGTCACGTTGTCCGGCGGCGACGGACCGCAGACGTTCAACTTCATCGACTACAACGACGAGCTACCGGACGTCCTGGTCGACGTCCTCGGGGCGCTGATGTCGCCGTTCGGGCACGACTTCGACCACGACACGGATTTCTGTTGATGCCTTGATCCTTCGGTTGGTGACAGCGAGCGCGTTCATGGTGAGCGCGCTCGCTGCCGTCGCCGGGTGCGGGCTCAACCATGATTCGGGCGGCTGCATTCACACCGCGCTGAAACTGCAACCCGTGCATCTGGTCAACCAGACGGCGCCACTGACGTTGCCCGCGCGGCTGACCGGCGACGGGAAGCCGCTCGCGCGATTCCGCCTCTCGTTCTTCCTCGTGTTCACCGGCCCGACCAAGCTGGTCGGCAAGAGCGGCAAGCTGCCGAACCTCAGCGGCCACGCCACCACCAATGCCGACGGGGCTGCGACGTTCCGGCTCGGCGGCGGCCCGGCTCAGGTCGCACTTCCGGGCGAGACCGCCGTCGGCTACCAGGTCAGATTCACGATCGCCGAGCCGGTCGACCACAAGGAGTACTGCACGAGCTTCGCCGAGGCTACGTTCAGCTGAACGCGGCTCGTTAGGCTCGTCCGCGTGCGCGTCCTCGTGATCGGCTCCGGTGCCCGCGAACACGCGCTGTGTCTGGCGCTGGCCGCCGATCCCGCGGTGACCGCGCTGGTGTGCGCACCCGGCAACGCCGGCACGGCGGCCGTGGCCGAGCAACTCGGGGTCGAGGCCACCGACCCGGCCGCGGTGGCGGCCCTCGCCTGCGCCGTGGACGCCGATCTCGTCGTTGTCGGGCCAGAGGCGCCGCTGGTCGCCGGCGTGGCCGACGCCGTGCGGGCCGCGGGCATCGCCTGCTTCGGCCCGTCGGGTGCCGCGGCGCAACTCGAGGGCAGCAAGGCCTTCGCCAAGGACGTCATGGCGGCGGCGGGCGTGCCCACCGCTGCGGCCGCGGTCTGCACGACCCCGACCGAGGCCGCTGCGGCCCTCGACCGGTTCGGCCCGCCCTACGTCGTCAAGGACGACGGCCTCGCCGCCGGCAAGGGCGTCGTCGTGACGTCCGACCGGGCGGTGGCGCTGGCCCATGCCGCCGAGTGCGACCGCGTCGTGATCGAGGAGTTCCTCGACGGGCCCGAGGTGTCACTGTTCTGCCTGACCGATGGGGTGACGGCCGTCCCGCTGCTGCCGGCGCAGGACTTCAAGCGCATCGGCGACGGTGACACCGGTGCCAACACGGGCGGCATGGGCGCCTACGCGCCGCTGCCGTGGTTGCCGGCCGAGGTCACCGCGGACGTCGTGCGCACCGTGGCCGAACCGACGATCGCCGAGTTGGCGCGTCGCGGCACCCCGTTCGCCGGCCTGCTCTACGTGGGCCTCGCGATCACCGCGGCCGGGCCGCGCGTCGTCGAGTTCAACGCCCGCTTCGGCGACCCCGAGACCCAGGTCGTGCTGGCCCTGCTCGAGACCCCGCTGGGCGGGCTGCTGCACGCCGCCGCGGTCGGCCCGCTGGCCGAGCAGCCGCCGCTGCGGTGGCGGGCCGGCGCGGCGGTCACCGTTGTGATGGCGGCCGCGGGGTACCCCGGGCCCCCGCGGGCCGGCGACGTCATCACCGGCACCGAGCAGCCTGGGGTGATCCACGCCGGCACCCGGCGGCGCGACGACGGCGCGGTGGTGGCGAGCGGCGGGCGCGTGGTGTCGGCCACCGCGGTCGGCGACACCCTGGCCGAGGCCCGCGAGCGCGCGTACGAGCTGGTCGGCCGGATCGAGCTGCCCGGCGGGCAGTACCGCACCGACATCGCCCTGCGCGCGGCCCGCGACGAGATCTCGGTATGAGTTCGGACGAGGAAGAACTCAGCACCGGCCCGCGCGAGCGCGGCCCCCTCAACCGGTTCGGCCGGCTGCGACTCGACCTGCTGGTCGCGGCCGTGATCCTGGGCGGAGTGATTGTCGTCGGGCGGGCCATGTCGCGCGAGGGCGGCGGCACCCCGAAGCCCACGCCCACCCCGTCGGCCTCGGCCCCGGTCGGCGGGTTCGGCACCGGCGCGCCCGACCCCGGATCGGGGCTGCTGAACGGCGCGGCGACGTTCACCGTGGTCGCGTCGGACGGGCAGCCCGTCGTCGTCCCGGCGGTGGTGCCGGTCGGATCCGGCGATCCGGCGGCCTGCCCGAAAGGCATCGGTTGCTACTCAGTGGCGTCGGCGCCCGCACCCGCCCTCGCCGCGGTCCGGGCGGCGTTCCCGGCGATGATCCTGGAATCGGCCACCACCGTGCGGCTCGACGTCAAGAACTACGGCGCGGCGCTGTGGTTCCTGCAGATCAATGGCCGGCGGGGTGGGGACGAGATTCTGGTTCGGCTGCAGGCCACGAGCGATTCCGGGCACGACCAGCACGGCACGATCCGGTTGGGTACGCAGGCCACTACGTATTACGGGCATCCGCTCTTGCAGTACTACGTCTACGTCGAGGTCCACCACCAGGCGGGCACAAATCAACCCCTCGCGCCGCTGGCGCGGCTGGTTCGCGACGTCCGACTGCTCGATCGCGGGTGAAACGCGGGACAATGGTCCGGTGAAGCCCGCGATCCCCAATGTCCTCGCCGGCCGCTACGCCTCCACGGCCATGGCGGCCCTGTGGTCGCCGGCCCACAAGGTGGTGCTCGAGCGCCAGTTGTGGCTGGCCGTGCTGCGCGCGCAAGAAGCGCTGGGCATCGCGGTCGCGCCGGGCGCCCTGGACGCCTACCAGGCGGTGGTCGACCAGGGCAGCGCCGCGGTCGATCTCGACAGCATCGCCGCGCGCGAGCAGGTGACCAAGCACGACGTGAAGGCCCGCATCGACGAGTTCGCGGCGCTCGCTGGTCACGAGCAGATCCACAAGGGCATGACCAGCCGCGATCTCACCGAGAACGTCGAGCAGCTGCAGGTGCTGTCGTCGCTCGCGCTGGTCCGCACCAAGGTCCTCGCCGTGCTGGCCCGGCTGGCGCGGCGCGCGGCCGAGTACGACGCCCTGGTGATGGCCGGTCGCTCGCACAACGTCGCCGCCCAGGCCACCACGCTCGGCAAGCGGTTCGCCAGCGCCGCCGACGAGTTGCTCGTCGCGCTCGGCCGGCTCGACGATCTCGGCGCGCGTTACCCGTTGCGGGGCATCAAGGGACCGGTCGGCACGGCCCAGGACATGCTCGACCTGCTCGGCGGGGACGCGGCCAAGCTGGCCGAGCTCGAGGCGCAGGTCGCGGCGCACCTCGGCTTCTCCCGCGTGCTCACCAGCGTCGGGCAGGTCTATCCGCGCTCACTCGACTGGGACGTGCTTTCCGCGCTCGTCCAGATCGCGGCCGCACCGTCGTCGCTGGCCAAGACGATCCGGCTGATGGCCGGCAACGAGTTGGTGACCGAGGGGTTCAAACCCGGCCAGGTCGGTTCTTCGGCGATGCCGCACAAGATGAACACCCGCTCGGCCGAGCGCATCAACGGCTTCGCCGTCATCCTGCGGGGCTACGCCGCGATGGCCGGCGAGCTCGCCGGTGATCAATGGAACGAGGGCGACGTCTCGTGCTCGGTGGTGCGCCGGGTTGCGTTGCCCGACGCGTTCTTCGCCCTCGACGGGCTGCTCGAGACCACCCTGACCGTGCTGGACGAGTTCGGCGCCTTCCCGGCCGTGATCGAGCGCGAACTCGACCGCTACCTGCCCTTCCTCGCGACGACCAAGGTCCTGATGGCCGCGGTCCGCGCCGGAGTGGGGCGCGAAGCGGCCCACGAGGCGATCAAAGAGAACGCGGTCGCGGTCGCGCTTGAGATGCGGGAGAAGGGCACCGATCGCAACGAGCTGTTCGAGCGACTCGCCGGTGATTCCCGGTTGGGACTCAGCGCTGAAATGCTCAACGGCTTGCTGGCCGAGCCGCTGTCGTTCACCGGTGCGGCCCGGGATCAGGTGGCGGCTGTGTTGCGGGCCGTCGGCGCCGTCCTGGCCGCCGAGCCGAGCGCCGCGGATTACCGTCCGGAACCGATCCTGTAGCCGGACATGTCGATGCCCCCCGCACCTCACGAGCGCGGGATGCACGTTGTCCAGTGGCCGGCCGACGGCAGCACCGAAGAACTGCTCGACACCAATCCGGGCCGGCGCGAGGGGCGCGGTCGGCGGACCGGAACGGGCCTGATCCTCGCGGCGGTCGCGGCCGTGGCATTGATCGTGCTGGTGGCTGTGCATCGACACGGTCAGCGCTCGCCGACGGCGATCGTGACGCCGCCAGTGCCCGCACCGAGCAGAGGCGCGGTGCTGCCGCCCCTGGTGCCGGAGGGCGCGACGCCGGCCCTCCTCATCGGGTCGACGCTGTACGTCGTGCGGGGCGAGCAGCTGTTGACGCGCCCCCTCAGCACTGCCGCCACGACCCGCGCGCGCCTCGGCGAACCGGGCGACGCCGGTGGCACCTATCTCCTGCTGGGCGATGTGCCTGGTTCGCGGGTGTGGATCGTCCACTCCCTGCCCGGACGGATCTCGATCTTCGCCTTCGATCTGGCCGGCCGGCGCGAGCTCCGGGTGATCCATCTCGAAGGTGAGGTCGCCGACGCCGCCGTCCTCGACAAGGAGTTGTACGTCAGCACCGATGAGGGTGTCGTCGGGATCGCCGATCGGCCGTCCGATCTGCTCGACTGGATGCCGCTGCGCGGCGGCCGGGCGATCGTGGCCGATCCGACGCGGCACCGGTTGCTGCTGCTCGATGCGACCGGCGCGCCGGCGCAGGTCAACGCCGTCTCCGCCGATCTGACCGAGCCCGGGAACTCGGCCCCGCTGCCGTTCGTCGTCGATGACCCCGTCGGCGATCTCACCCGCGGCGACCTGGCCGTGGCCGGCGGGCGGATCTGGGCCGTCGGCGTCGGCGCCGGGCGCGGCGTGCTGACCCGGCTCGATCCGCGCACGCTGCGCCCCTCCGGACCCAGTGGGCTGGGTTCGCGGCTGGGCACCGCAGGCGCAATGTTCGCCGCGGGCGGCGAACGGGTGCTCCTCGTCCGCAGCCGCAACGATGCCGGCACACTGTGGTGCGTCGACGCCGGTTCCGGTGCGGTCGTGCGCTCGTGGTCCGGCCCGCCCGGGCCGGTGGTGATCGGGCTGGTCCACGGCGCCGGTGGTGCGGAGACCGTCTACACCGTCCCGTTCGGGACCACATTGCAGCCGCTGTCGGGCGCGAACTGCAGGGGCTGACGATGCGCGACGACCTGGTCTCCGACGAGGAACTACTCGCGACCGGCCCTGGTTTCGGGTCGCGCCGCCGCACCGTCCTGATCGTGGCGGTGCTGCTGGTCATCGCCGGGCTCACGGTGGGCCTAATGGTCAGCAGTCACAACGACCACCCGCGATCGAAGGCCTCGCCGCAGCCCGCGCTGCCGGTGGCCAGCGGGATCACGCCGACCGGGCCGACCGGCACCGGCGGCTCGGACGCGGCGCCGGCGGTGCTGATGAACGGCTTCGTCTACGTCGTCCGCGACGGCCTGCTCTACATGCACGCGCTGACGAGACCGCTCATCAACGAGACCGTCGTCGGGCCGTTCCGGCGGCCGGACGCCAGCTACATCGTGGTCGGCGACGCTGCGCACGGGCGGATCTGGGTCGTGCAGTCCCTCGTCGGGAGCTGGACCGCCTACGAGTACGCGTCGGGGACGCTGGACCCGATCGATTCCCGGACCGCGAAGGGCAACGCCACCGGTGCGGCGGTGCTCGCCGGCGATCTCTACATCGACACCAACGTCGGGGTCGTGCGGATGATCGGGCCGGGCGCCAGCCGGCTCGACGCCACGGCAATGCGCGGCGGCCGGGCGATCGCGGCTGATCCGATCCGCGGACGGCTGCTGCTGCTCGACCTCGACGGAAGTGCCGCGCAGGTCAGGGCCGAGCGCCCGGGCGCGCTGCGCCCGCTGCTCGTCGCCGCCCCGTCGGCGGTGATCGCGAAGGGGAGCCTGGCGGTGGTCGGTGGACGCATCTGGGCCGCCGGCTTCGGTGAGCGCGGTGCGGTGCTGATCCAACTCGATCCGCGAACCCTGCGACCGCTCGGGTCCAGCCCGATCGAGGCCGAGGCGGGGCCGGGTGCGGTGATCGTTGCGTCCGGGCGGCAGGACTTCCTCGTCCGCAGCGGTGACGGCCGCGACAACCTGTGGTGCGTCGACGCCCGGGACGGCGCGGTCCGGCAGACCTGGACGGACGTCGCCGGCCCGGCGTTGCTCGACGCCGGCCCCGGCGCCGGCCTGGGCGCTGGCTCTGGTTCCGGGTCCGGCTCCGGCGGGCCGCGCGTCTTCACCCTGTCGTCGACATTCATCCCCCGGCCCTTGAGCGGGACCGGCTGCCGGGGCTGAACCAGCGGCCGGCGGCGCATGATGGAGCGCATGACGCGCAGCGCGCCGGATCCGGCCGGTGAAGTGCTGGAGTTCGGCGCTCGACGTCGTGTGCCCCCGCGCCTGACGCACGCGATGGTGGCGCTGGCCGTAATTTCCGCCCTCGGAGCGGGCGGCACCGTGGCGCTGCAGCCGCGCGTGGAAGCCGGGCACGGCTCGGTCGCCGCACCACCGCGCGCGGCACCGGCCCGCGGCAGCCACGGCCGGGCTGTCGGTTCGACGGTGCGCGGCTACTACCTCCGCTAGCCGACCGGGTCAGGTCGGCGGGCGGTTGGCCAGCCGGTCGGGGCGGCCGATGTTCCAGTAGCCCTTGACGAAGATCGCATCGTGACCGACGCCGCGCTGCTCGACCAGCCCGCGCAAGGTGACCATGGCCCGACTCTCGCCCATGAGGTAGGCGCGGGTACCGGGGGCCGGGGTCGCGGCGGCGCCATCGAGGGCGGCGGCGAGCAGGTCGGCCGTGCCGGCCGGGCGATCGCCGCGGTGGATCCAGCTGGCCGCCGCGCGGACCGGCAGCTCGTCGGACCGGTCGCCCACCTCGATCAACGCGATGGCCGGCTCGGCGGCGGGCAGGGCCGCGCAGATCGCCGCGATCGCCGGCAGCGCCGACTCGTCTCCGATGAGCAGGTGCGCCGGCGCCGGGCGCAGTTCGAGCTTGCCGCGCGGGCCCTGGAACTCGAGTTCGTCGCCGGGTCCCGTCCCGGCCCCCCAGTGCGCACCAGGACCGTCGCCGTGCAGGAGTACGTCGAGATCGAGCTCGCCGGTGTCCGGCCGCGCATGCCGGATCGTGTAGCGCCGCTTCACCCGTCGACCGCTGGCCTCGCGCAGCAGCAGCTCGATGTCCTGGGCGGGACGCAGCCGCGCGCCGATCATCGCGTCGGACTGCACGGTCACCCGGCGCATCCGCGGCGTGAGCTGCTCGACCGCCGTGACCGTCGCCCGGTGCACCGGCGATCGCCGCACGAGTGGGCTGCTCATGCCGCCAGCCTGGCACGTCCGATCGTGGCGCCGTCCAACCCCGTCCGGGTACTGCCCTTCAAACAGGCCTGAGCACTCACCCGCAGCGGGCTCGTCAGCACTCGATGACGTTGACGGCGAGGCCGCCGCGCGCGGTCTCCTTGTACTTGACCTTCATGTCGGCGCCGGTCTCACGCATCGTCTTGATGACCTTGTCCAGACTGACGATGTGCTGGCCGTCGCCGCGCAGCGCGATCCGGGCGGCGTTGATCGCCTTCACCGCCGCCATCGCGTTGCGCTCAATGCATGGCACCTGCACCAACCCGCCGACCGGATCGCAGGTCAGGCCGAGGTTGTGCTCCATCCCGATCTCGGCCGCGTTCTCGGCCTGCTCAGGCGTGCCGCCGAGCACCTCGCACAGCGCGCCGGCGGCCATCGAACAGGCCGACCCGACCTCGCCCTGGCAGCCGACCTCGGCCCCGGAGATCGACGCGTTCTCCTTGTAGAGGACGCCGATGGCTCCGGCGCACAGCAGGAAGCGGACGATCGCGTCGTCGCTCGCGCCGGGGCAGAACCGGGTGTAGTAGTGCAGGACCGCAGGCAGGATGCCGGCCGCGCCGTTGGTGGGCGCCGTGACGACCCGCCCGCCCGCCGCGTTCTCCTCGTTCACCGCGAGGGCGAAGAGGTTGACCCAGTCCATGACCCGCAGCGGATCGGTGGCGTAGGGCTCGGCGCACAGCCGCCGGTGCAGCTCGGAGGCCCGGCGCCGCACCTTCAGCCCGCCGGGCAAGACGGCCTCGTCGCTGCTGCAGCCGTTGGTAACGCATTCCTGCATGACCGCCCAGATTCGCAGCAGACCGTCGCGGACCTCGTCCTCGGTGCGCCACGCGAGCTCGTTGGCCAGCATGACCCCACTGATCGGCAGCCCCGTCTCGGCGCAGTGCGCGAGCAGGTCGGCCCCGCTGCGGAACGGATAGGTGACCACCGTGTCGTCGGCCTTGATGCGATCGGCGCCGGCCGCGGCCTCGTCGACGACGAAGCCGCCGCCGACCGAGTAGTACGTCCGCTCACGCAGAACTTCGTCGCCGGCGTAGGCGAAGAACTTCATCCCGTTGGGGTGGAACGGCAGGCTGGTGCGCCGGTGCAGCACCAGGTCGTCGGCGCCGAACAGCACCGGCCGCCGGCCGAGCAACTCGAGCCGGCCCTGCTCGCGCGCGGCGGCGGCCCGCTGCGCGGCCGACGCGATCTCGACGGTTTCGGGCCGCTCGCCGAGCAGGCCCAGGGTGACCGCGCGGTCGCTGCCGTGCCCGTGCCCGGTGGCCCCGAGCGAACCGAACAGCTCAGCTCGCACCCTGGTCACCCGGTCGAGCAGCCCGTCCTCGTCCAGACCCGCGGCGAAGGTGCGGGCGGCCCGCATCGGGCCGACGGTGTGCGACGACGACGGGCCGATGCCGACCGAGAACAGATCGAACACGCTGATGGCCACACCCCCATCATGCGCGTTACCGGCGCGTAGGCGGCGGCCCGTCAGTGCACGGCGGCAACCTCGGCCGGGTCGGCGGCGATCTCGGACTTCTTGACGTTGATCAGGAAGATGGCGGCGATGATGGCCACACCTCCGAAACCGGCGCCCATCAGGAAGCCCTCACCGGACGCGTGGGCCAGCAGGCCGTGGCTGAAGTCCTTGTACGGCCCGCTGAAGAAGTCCTGCGCGGCGCTGCGCTGACCCGGCGGCAGGGACGCGACGAAACTCTTCACGTCGTCCGGTCGCAAGCCGTTGCTCCCGGCGGATTGCAGCCTCTGCGCGATCTGGCCGGCGAGCTGGTGATCGCTGCCGGTGACCTGTCCCAAGTGCTCGCGCAGCGTGCCCTGATGGCTGTTGGCGTAGTTGCGTCCGGCGGTGCCGAACACCGTCGTCATCACCGACAGCCCGAGGGCGCCACCGACCTGCTGGCCGACGTTGAGCAGGGCCGACGCCAGTCCGGCGTCGGTGTTCGCGACCTGCGACACGGCCGCAGTGGTGAGCGGCACGAACAGGCAGCCCATCGCGACGGCGAGGCACAGCATGCCCGGCAGCAGCTTGGTCAGGTAGCCCGACGCCGGATCGACGGTGGAGAACCACAACAGCGCGAGGGTGAGCAGGACCGTGCCCGTGATCAGCAACGGCTTGAGCCCGATCCGGCCGAGCAGCCGGGCGACGATCTGCGATACGACGCCGATCGTGAACGCGACCGGCAGGAATGCGAAGCCGGACTTCAAGGCGCTGTAGTCACGCACGCCCTGGATGAAGAAGGTGATGAAGTAGAACATCCCGAACATCGCCGCGCCGACGACGAACATGACGAGGTAGGCGCCGCCCCGATTGCGGTTCTCGAAGATGCGCATCGGCATCATCGGCTCGGCCACGACCTTCGCCTCGTAGTACACGAAGCCCACCAGCAGCAGGATGGCCGCGGCGAAGACGACGAACGTTTCGGTGTTGCTCCAGCCGGTGTGCGCGACGTGGATGAAGCCGTAGACCGTGGCGACCATGCCGGCCACCGAGAGCAGGGCCCCGACGAAGTCGAACTTGCCCTTGAGCCGATCGGACTCGTGGACGTAGAGGAACGCACCGGTCATCAGCACGATGCCGATCGGGACGTTGACGAACAGGACCCAGCGCCAGCTGAGGTAGTTGGTGAGGATTCCACCGAGCAGCAGGCCGAGCGCGGCGCCGGCGCCGGAGACGGCGGCGTAGACGCCGAGGGCCTTCGTGCGCGCCTCGCCCTCTTCGAACTCGGTGGTGATCAGCGACAGCGCGGTGGGCGAGGCGATGGCGCCACCCACGCCCTGCACGGCGCGGCCGGCGAGCATGAGCGGGAAGCTCGCGGCGATGCCGGCCAGGAAGCTGCCGAGGGTGAACAGGCCGAGGCCGAAGATGAACATGCGCCGGCGGCCGAAGATGTCACCCATCCGGCCACCGAGCAACAGCAGGCCGCCGAACGCGAGGGTGTACGCATTGAGCGCCCACGTCATGTCGGTCTGGCTCTTGTTGAAGTACTTGCCCATCGACGGGAGCGCGATGTTCACGATCGTGCCGTCGAGCACGACCATCATCTGCGCCCCGGCGATGACGAAGAGGATGAGACCCGGGTGGGCGACGCGCCGGGCGCCGCGATCGCCGGCGACGGTGGTTGCCGCTCCGGTGTGCGTTTCGGTCACCGAAAGCTCCGTTTCGTGGGTTTGCGCCCGGTTCGGGGTAGCCGATAGGGGACGCAGGCGTTCTCTAAACCTGTACGGTAGGGCTTGTTGCATAGGGAACGCAACCGTGCACTAATTGTTCATTCGCGCGTTCCGATGATGGCCGAGGGGTACGACGCCACGTGACCACGATCGAGATTCAGCCGGCCGCTGGCCCGGTTCAGCGCAAGCGCGGCGTCGCGCTCGAGGACGCCATCCGCGAGGCCGCGTTCGCCGAGCTGACCGCGGTGGGCTACACCGCATTCTCGGTCGAGGGCGTCGCGGCGCGGGCCCGGACCGGCAAGGCCAGCATCTATCGTCGCTGGCCCACCAAGCAGGAACTCGTGATGGACGCACTGTGTGCCGGGCTGCCGACGCCGGAGCAGTGCGGCATCACGCCGGACATCGATGACTCGGTCACCACCGCCGCGGCGTTGCACGGGGTGGCGCGGGCCATCGCCGCGGTCATCACCAGTCCGTCCGGTGACGCGATGCGGGCCATCAAGTGCGAGGCGATGAGCGATCCCGAGCTGGCCCAGCTCGTCGACGAGCGCTTCCAGGCGCCGCGCCGCGCGGCGCTGCTGGCCCTGCTGCGCCGAGGGGTCGAGCGCGGCGAGGTGCGCCCGGACGCTGCCACCCAGCTGGTTGCCGACGTCATCCCGGCGGTCCTCACGCATCGGGTGATCCTGCAACGCGAGCCGCTGACCGAGCGCGATGTGACCGCCATCATCGACCAGATCTTCATCCCGCTCGTCGAAGTTCGCTGAGAGCCCGACGGCGTCGGTGCCGTCCTGGGCAATCATGGGGACGTGCGTGAACGCTGGGATCGGTTCGGCGCCGGCTTCCTCCGCCAGGCGCCCGGCCTCGCCGCCGGTATTGCCACCTTGCTCGGGGTGCTGACGATCATCGACGGGCTGTTCGTGGGCCAGCGCTTCCGGGTGCACGCGATCACCCGGGTGATTCCGGTGCCGGCGAGCGCCACCGCCACGGCCGTCGTCCTCGTCTCGGGCCTGTTGCTGCTGCGGCTGGCGGCCGGGTTGCGCAAGCGCAAGCGGCGGGCCTGGCGCGCGGCGGTGATCGTCAGCGCCCTGCTCGTCGTCGCGCATCTGTTCCGCGCCGAGCGGCGTTGGGGTGAGGCCGCGATCGGGCTCGTCCTGCTCGCGATGTTGCTCACCGCCCGATCGCGATTCACCGCGCAGTCCGACCCGCACAGCCGCTGGTTCGCCCTGCGCATCCTGCTGCAGGGGCTGACCGCCGCGATCGCCTACGGCCTCGCGCTCGTCTACGTCTACCCGCACGAGGTCATCGGGCACCCGGGTTTCACCGGCCGATTGCATGAGGTCCTGGCTGGGCTGGTCGGCGCCGACGGACCGGTCCACTTCGTGGGAGACCGGTTCGCCGACGTCCTGCATGCGACCCTGCTGGCGCTGACGCTGGTGACGGTGTCGCTCGCCGCGCTGTTCGCGTTGCGTCCCGAGGAGCCGGTCGCCAGGCTCTCCGACGATGACGAGGCGCGGCTGCGCCGGTTGCTCGACGTCCACGGCCGGCGCGATTCGCTCGGCTACTTCGCCCTGCGGCGCGACAAGTCGGTCGTGTGGTCATCGACCGGGAAGGCCGCCATCACCTACCGGGTGGTGCTCGGTGTCGCCCTGGTCAGCGGTGACCCGATCGGCGATCCCGAGGCGTGGCCGGGGGCCATGGCCGCCTACCGCGCGCTGGTCGACGAGCACGGATGGACGCCGGCCGTGATGGGCTGCAGCGAGCGCGGCGCGACCGTCTTCATGCGCGACTGCGGACTGACCGCCCTGGTGCTCGGCGACGAGGCGATCGTCGACGTCGACGACTTCAGCCTGGACGGCCGGCCGATGCGCGGCGTGCGCCAGGCCTGCACCCGGATCGCCCGCGCGGGCTACGACGTGCGGGTCCGGCGGGTGGGCGAGCTCGGACCGGCCGAGCTGGCCCAGCTCCGCCGGGTCGCCGACGATTGGCGCGGCGAGGCGGTCGAGCGGGGGTTCTCGATGGCGCTCTCGCGCCTGGGCGACCCGTCCGACCCGGCCTGCGTCGTGGTCACGGCTCATCAGGACGGCGTCCTGCGCGGCCTGTTGCACTTCGCGCCGTGGGGCCGCGACGGGCTCTCACTCGACTTGATGCGGCGTGACCGCTCGGCCGACAACGGGCTCAACGAATTCATGATCGCGACCGTCCTGCAGGATGCGGGCGACCTCGGCATCGCGCGGGTGTCGTTGAACTTCGCCGTGTTCCGCGACGCGATCGAGCGGGGCGAGAAGATCGGCGCCGGGCCGGTCCTGCGCGCGTGGCGGTGGCTGCTGGTGTTCGCGTCGCGGTGGTGGCAGATCGAATCGCTGTACCGGTTCAACGTCAAGTTCCGCCCGCGGTGGGAACCGCGCTTCATCTCCTTCCCGGCCACCCGCGATCTTCCGCGAATCGCGCTGGCCGCGATGGAGGCCGAGGCGTTCTTCGTGCGGCCGCGCCGCCTGGCCCGGTTGCTCGGCCGAGGAGCGTCGGCGCCGGCCCTCGAGACAACGGTTTTGGAGCGGTCGGACGTCACCTTGTAGGCTCTCCGACCGGTGGCTCGCGAGGTTCTCGGCCGCTTGGAGGCTTCGCCTAGTCTGGTCTATGGCGCCGCACTGCTAATGCGGTTTGGGTCTAAAGCCCATCCCGGGTTCGAATCCCGGAGCCTCCGCTGCGATGGTCCGTCAGACCGTCGCCGGCCAGCCGGTAGACTGGCCCGTCGGTACCACGAGCGCCCGTAGCTCAACGGATAGAGCACTTGACTACGGATCAAGAGGTTGCAGGTTCGAGTCCTGCCGGGCGCGCAATGTGACGTCTCGGGACAACCGTGGGATTCCACGCCTGGATGCCCGGCAGGCCGTCCGGGTGAGCGACAATCTCGGTATGGCGGCGGTGGAGCTGGCCGAGGACGCCTACGCGCGGCGCTCGTGGGGCGAGGCCTATGCCCATCTCGTCGCCGCTGCCGCGGAACGCCCGCTGGACCCGCAGCACCTCGAGCAGCTGGCCGTCGCGGCGCATTGCATCGGCAAGGCCGACGAGGCGACCGACGCGTGGAGCCGGGCGCACGCTGCTCACCTCGAGGCCGGCGACGTCGAGAGCGCCGCGATGGCGGCAGCGTGGTGCTCATTCACCCTCGTCAGCAACGGCGACTTCGCGCTCGGCAGCGGATGGCTGGCCCGGGTGCAGGCGTTGTGCGACGAGTACAACCTGGATACGGCGGCGCGCTGGTTCATCCATGGGCAAACCGCAGCGGGTCGGATGTTCGCCGGCGACTACTCGGCCGCCCTGGAGATGTTCGACGAGACCCGGCGCAACGCCGATCGCCTGCGCGATCCCAACGGCATGACGCTTAGTCGCATGGGACGGGGACAGTGCCTGATCCTGCTGGGCCGCGCGAGCGAAGGCCTGCAGTCGCTCGACGAGGTGATGGTCGCGGTCAGCGCCGACGCCCTGTCGCCGCTCGTCGCCGGACTGGCGTTCTGCGCGGCGATCGAGTCGTGCCAGCAGATCCTCGAGGTGCGCCGCGCGCAGGAATGGACGGCCGCGCTGACCCGCTGGTGCGACACCCAGCCCGATCTGATTCCGTACCGCGGCAACTGCCTCGTGCACCGCGCCGAGATCCTCACGTTCCACGGCGCGTGGCCCGAGGCCTACGAGCAGGCCGAACGCGCGCGCGACTGGCTCGCCGAGGCCGCCGGGCCATCATTCGGCAACGCCTACTACCGCCTCGGCGAGTTGCACCGACTGCGCGGCGAGTACACCGACGCCGAGGCCGCGTACAAGCAGGCGAGCCGGCACGGTCACGAGACCCAACCCGGACTCGGGTTGCTGCGCCTTGCGCAGGGCCACACCGATTCGGCGACGGCGGCGATCCGCCGCGCGCTCGACGAGACAGCGGAGATGGTTGCCCGGGCCCGGCTGCTCGGCCCGCTCACCGAGGTGGAGCTCGCCGCCGACCACCTCCCCGCGGCCCGCGCGGCCGCCGACGAACTCGCCGCCATCGCCGCCCAGATCGACGTTCCGCTGCTCCGGGCCACGGCGAAGTTTGCCGACGGCGCCGTGATGCTGGCCGAGGGGGACGCCCGGACGGCGTTGGGCTGCCTGCGTTCGGCGTGGATGCAGTGGCAGGAGCTCGAGGCTCCCTACAACGGCGCCCGAGTGCGCGTCCTGATCGGCGCGGCCTGCCGCGCGCTCGGCGACGAGGACACCGCGGAGATGGAGCTGGACGCCGCTCGGTGGGTCTTCCAGGAGCTGGGCGCCGCGCCCGACCTGGCCCGGGTGCAGCAGCTCTCGACCCGTCCCGCGCGCACCAGCCCGGGCGGGCTCTCGTTGCGCGAGGCCCAGGTGCTGCGGCTCGTCGCCGCCGGAAAGACCAACCGGGCGATCGCCGGCGAGCTGTTCGTCAGCGAGAAGACCGTCCATCGGCATCTGAGCAACATCTTCGTCAAACTCGGCGTCAGCTCGCGCTCGGCCGCGACCGCGTACGCGTTCCAGCACAACCTGGTCTGACCCGGCCACGGCCCGAATGGGTATTTCTTCGGATGCCGCGCCCGCGATGTGACTCATAGCGTCCCTCAGCACGAACCACGACTGAGGAGCGGACATGAACACCACCACCGAACACGTCGAGACGGTCGTCATCGGCGGCGGCCAGGCCGGCCTTGTCGCCGGATACGAGTTGAAAGAGCGCGGCCGCGAGTTCGTCATCCTGGATGCGTACCCGAGAAGCGGCGACGCGTGGCGCAACCGCTGGGACTCGTTGCGACTGTTCACCCCGGGACGCGACTGCGAACTGCCCGGGCTGCGCTTCGAAACGCCACGGGCCGTGGCCCCGACCAAGGACCAGATGGCCGACTACCTCGAGGCCTACGCCGCTCGCCACGACCTGCCGGTGCGCAACAACGTCCGGGTGATCCGGCTGAGCCGCTCCGACGACCGCTTCGTGATCGCGACGACGACGGGCGAGCTCACCGCGACGAACGTCGTCGTCGCCACCGGCTCCTACGGCGAGCCCAAGGTGCCGGCCTTCGCCGGTGACCTCGACCCACACGTCGTGCAGCTGCACTCGTCGGCCTACCGGAACCCGGCCCAGCTGCAGCCGGGCGGGGTCCTGATCGTCGGCGGCGGCAACTCCGGCGCCGACATCAGCCTCGACGTCGTGCCGTCGCACCCGACCTGGGTCGCCGGACCGAAGGTCGCGCACATCCCGCCCGACATCGACAACTGGTTCGCGCGGACCTTCGTCGTCCGTGGTGTGCGGTTCGCGCAGCGCAACGTGTTGTGCCTGCGAACCCCCATGGGCCGTCGCGCCGCGCCGAAGCTGCGCGGCAAGGTGACGCCGCTGATCCGGGTCAAGCCGAAGTGGCTGGCCCGCGCCGGTGTGCAGCGCGTCGGCCGCGTCGTGGGCGTCCACGACGGGCTGCCCCAGCTCGACGACGGCCAGGTCCTCGACGTCACCAACGTCATCTGGTGCAGCGGGTTCCGGCACGACTTCCCCTGGATCGACCTCGACGGCGCGTTCGACGAGGACGGCTGGCCGGTACATGCGCGCGGCGTATCCACCCAGGTCGCCGGCCTGTACTTCATCGGCCTGCCGTTCCAGTTCGCGCTGGCGTCGGTATCACTGTGGGGCGTCGCTCGCGATGCGGCGTACGTCGTCAAGCACCTGCACCGCACCGCGACCGCTCAACCGGCCGCCGTCCGGACGGTCGCACCAACGGCCGCCTGACGCCGCTCGAGTTTGCGGGCGACCCAGATCTCTTCGCTGGGCCAGCGCCGCGCCCACTCCGAGGTCACGAAGGGGTAGCGCGTGGTAGCGCCCTCAGCCGGCTGCAGTTCGAACAGATCGAGGATCTCGAATCCGTTCGCCCGCAGCAGACGGACCCAATCGCCGTGGTTGAGGTGGAACTCGACCGAGTCGTCATCGGGCCACTCGAACCGGTGCATGTCGAATGACGGGCGGAGCAGGTGCTCACCGGCGGGCACCTCTTCCTCGTCCGGGGCGCACAGCATCAGCAGGTAGCCATTGGTGAGGAACACGAGCCGGCCGCCGGGCCGCAGCAACCGGGCCGCCTCGGGCACCCAGGCATACGGATCGGCCCACAGGCAGGCGCCGTACTCCGAGATCGCGAGGTCGAACGAGGCGTCGGCGTAGGGCACCTGCTCGGCGTTGCCGAGCAGCAGCGGGAACTCGATGCCGTGCTCGCGCTGCAGCCGGGCCGCCGTCTCGAGTTGCTGCGGCGAGTTGTCGATGCCCACCGGCCGGGCGCCACGGCGGGCCAGCCAGGCCGACACGTAGGCCGTGCCGCAGCCGAGCTCGATCACGTCCAGGCCGCCGACCCCGTCCAGCAGGTGCAGCTCGGCCTCGGGAATGTTCCAGATGCCCCACGCCGCGTCCTGCGCCCAGCTCCGCTCGCCCGCTGCGACGTAGCCGGTGGCGAGCTGGTCCCAGTGCGCACGATTGCGGGCGACGTGCTCGGGCAGGCCGTCGTCGTCACTCACGGCCGGCGACCTGCGCGGTGATGTAGTCGGTCACCGAGCGGGCGGCGATGCCCCGCTCACGTAACGGGGCGTCGTCCCAGGTCGCCGGTATCAGGTCCTGCATCAAGCCGGCCCCGAAGACCGAGGCCAACGCCGGGTTGCGCCGGTCGAGCAATCGCAGGCCCAGCCGGGCGACCAGCCGCGGCATTCGCTGCTGCTTCATCCGGCGCCCGGTGAGCCGCTCGGCGAGGGCAATGACGGCCGTGCGGCTGATGAGCTCCGGGCCGCCGAACTCGACTACGCGCGGTGGTTGCGGATCGCGGGCGACATGGGCAATGAGCGCGGCGACGTCGGCCGTGCTGACGTAGCGCCGCGGCGCCGCTCCGCGGCCGAAGACCGACACCTTGCCGGCAGCGATGTCGAAGCGGCCGAGTGGCGCCAGATGGACCTCCTGAAAGGCGTCCGGACGGATGATGCTCACCGTCATCGACGCGGTGCCCAGCCGCGCCTCGCCCGCCAGCTTGGCCCGGTCGAGGGGCGAACCCAATGCGTGGTCAGCGCCGGCGAACGAGACGTAGACGAACCGGCTCACGCCCGCGGCCTCGGCGGCCGCGATCAGGTCGCTGATCCCCTGCTCGTCAACTTGACCCATTGTCGGTCGCTTCTGGCCGGCCAGCTGCCGCCCGATCGAGGTGGCGGTGGCCACGACGACCTCCACCCCCGCGCACGCGGCCCGCAGGCTGGCCGCGTCGACGAGGTCTCCGGCGACGATGGTCGCGCCGGCTGCCCGCAGCGGCGAGCCATCGCTCGCCGGCCGCACCAGGCACCGAACGTCTTCGCCCGCGCTGAGCAGCGCGCGAGCGACTCGTCCGCCCAGATCCCCGGTGCCGCCGACGACGAGAATCATCAGCCGGTGATCGTCACCGGTTGACCGTTTACCACGAGCCGCCAGTCGATCGTCGAGAACTGGGTCGGGTCGACGGTGCCGTGGTCGGTGACCCATTGGATGAGCAGCTGGGTGATCGGCACCTGCGCGTTGTAGACGACGGGCGCGGTCGTGACGCCGGGGAAGCCGCCGCCGCCAGACGCGCGGTAGTTGTTGATCGCGATGACGAACTGGTCGGTGTCGGCCACCGGCGGGCCCCCGTAGGTCAGGTTCTTGATCCGCGACCCGACTGGCTGGCTGATGTCGATGTCGTACGCGAGCGGTGCGTCGAGACCGGCGATGATGTCGTAGTTGTAGTCGGGGGTTCCGTTCGGCGCGAGCGGGGTGACGGCGTTGGTGATGTCGTCGGCCGCGAACGGGCCGGCCGTCGCCACCTGCTTGAAGTAGGCGGCCGAGAACTCGAGGTACGCGCGCACCTGCGCGCCGGTGAACTGGATGGCTTCGAGGGTGTTGTCGTAGATGTAGAGCCCGGCGATGTCGCGCACGGTGACCGCGCCGGCCGGGATCGCGGCCAGCCGGTTGAACGGCGCCGCGATCGACAGCACCGGCAGCGCGGTCCCGGTCGCCGCCTTGACCGCCCCGGCCTGGACGTAGTTGATGAAGTCGATCGCGGCGGTGTCCTCGTAGCGAGAGGTGGACGCGCTCATGGCCGTGGTGGCCGTGCCGATCACGCTGTTGACGTACGTCCGCACGTTCTGGTGGGCCGTGGCGGTGAGGTCGAGGATCTGCTGGTCGGCCGGCACGGTGTTCGAGTTGAGCAGCGTGGACGTGGCCTGCGCGACCTGCCACTTGTTGTGGCGGCGGACCAGGTCGAGATCCATCACCGCGAGCCGCATGCCCCAGTAGTACGGCTCGCAGAGCAGGACGTCCTGGCCGGTCCTCGTGTTGGTGACGTAGCGCTGGGGGATCTCGACGTGCGCGTGACCGACGAGGATCGCGTCGATGCCGGGCACCTGCTGGGCGAGCAGCGACGACGCGTTCTCCGGCCAGGGCAGGGCGTTCCCGTACGACGACGACGTGTCGGCGCCTGAATGGCAGGCCACCACCACGATGTCGGCGCCGGCCCGTTTCACCTCGGGGATGACCTTCTTGGCCTGCTGGACGATGCCGTTGAACGAGATCCGGCCGTCGAGGTTGGCCTTGTCCCAGATCGCACAGCCGGGCGTGACGAACCCGACGATGCCGACCCGGACCACGCACTCCGCCCCGGGGCTGTGACCGGCCGCCGCGCAGTCGTGCAGCGGCACGTGCTTGATGATGTAGGACTGGAACGCCGGTCGCGTGGTCTTCCAGTGCAGCGCGTTCGCCCCGAGCAGCGGGTGGTTCAGCTGCGACTCGAAACGGCGCAGCAGCGGCACCCCGTAGTTGAACTCGTGGTTGCCGAGACAGGCGGCGTCGTAGCCGATCGCGTTCATCGCGACCGCCATCGGGTGCGGCGGTGCGGCCGGCCCGGTGATCGGATCGATCGCCGCGTAGTAGTAGGTGAGCGGCGTGCCCTGGATCGTGTCGCCGGCGTCGAGGGTGAGCGTGTTGGCCCGCTCCTCGCGCATCGCGGTGACCAGCGTCGAGATCTTGGCCAGGCCGACGTCGTTGTGCGCCGCGTCGTCGTACTCGACGTCCTTGTAGTAGTCCCAGTTGTAGATGTGGCCGTGCGTGTCGGTGCTGCCGAGGATCGTGATCCGCGTCGACGGGTCGGCCGACGGGTGGGCCGGCGCCGCGTCGGCGCTGCCGCGGCTGAGGAACGCGCCGGCGCCTCCGACGACCGCACCGGCGAGCAGGGTGCGGCGGCTGATGGTGCGCTGGGACAGGGCCTGGTCGATCGGGTTCACGAACACGTCCGTTCTCTACATATCCGGCATTGGGACAGTAGGAACGTACCTCCTCATTCGGCCCTTCACAGCACTTTCTCGGGTCGGGCGCCGATACCCTCCGACCGGTCACTTCGACCGTCCACTCGCGAAAGGTCGGGACATGGGCGTCTGGCACTTCCTGCTCACCGTCACCGGGACGAACAACACGGCCGGCTACTGGTACGGGTGGTGGTCCGGCTTCGCCAGCGACCTGCCCGAGTTCGCCATCCTGGCGCTGGTCTGGCGCAAGATCAACTGCCATGCGAAGGGCTGCTACCGGGTCGGGCTGCATCACGTCGACGGCACCCCGTACGTCACCTGCCGCACGCATCACCCGGTGCACCCGGGCAGCACCGCCGCTACGGCCGAAGAGATCGCCGCGGCGCACGCTCGGCACCACGCGGCCGCCGGTGATTCGTGAGGGTCCTCGTCCCGCTGCCCGACCGCGACTTCGACACCACCGAGGTCGCGGTGCCGTGGCGCCTGCTCACCGAGGCCGGGCACGAGGTGGTGTTCGCGACCGAGGCCGGCGGCCACCCGCCGCAGTGCGATCCGCGGCTGCTCACCGGCGTCCTGTTCGGCCGACTCGGCGCCGAGCCGGAACCGATCGAGTTCTACCGTGAGCTCGAACGCAGCGGGGAGTTCACCGCGCCGATCAGCTGGCGCGGACTGGACTTAGCCGACTTTGACGGGCTCGTGCTCGCCGGCGGCCACGCCCCTGGGATGCGGCAGTACCTCGGCTCGGCCGAACTGCAGCAGGCCGTCGGCCGGTTCTGGGCCACCGAGCGGCCGGTCGGGGCAATCTGCCACGGCGTGCTCGTGCTCGCGCGCAGCACCGACCCGCGCACCGGGCGCAGCGTGCTGGCCGACCGGCGCACGACCTGCCTGCCCAAGTACATGGAACGCGGCGGCTACCTCGCGACGGCCTGGCGCCTCGGCCGGTACTACCGCACCTATCCCGCCTACGTGCAGGACGAAGTCATGGCCGCGCTCGACGACCCGACCCAGTTCGAGCGCGGGCCGCGCACGTTCACCCGCGGCACCCGCCTCGACCACGAAGCGGCGTTCGTGGTCGAGGACGGGCGCTACGTCTCAGCCCGCTGGCCCGGCGACAGCTACCTGTTCGCCCAGCGGTTCGCGGCGCTGCTGGCGCGCTGACCCGCGCTCAGGAACTCAGCTGGATCGCCTGCGTGTACGCGTCCTGGTTGGGCGCGGTCACACCGGGTTTGCCGCGGAAGTCGGTCCAGCACGGGTGCAGCACGAGGTCACTCCCGAGAGCGGTCGCCGAGTAGTCCCCGATGAACACGCCTTGATAGATGTTGCCGTCCTCGTCCTGGGAAACGAACTGCACCCGCGGGTTCTCCGACTGCGTCGTGATGCGGCGGATGTTCGTGGTGAACTGCCCGCCGCTGGACTTCCAGTACGCGTAGTCGAGCCGGATGCCTGACGCGTTGTAGTGGCGGGTGTAGGACGTCAACGCGAATACCCCGTTGCGGGCCGCAACCGCGCCGAAGATTTCGTCCTGCCGGGTACCGATCGCCACGGTGTTGCTCCAGTGGGTGCCGTCGGACGACGCCGAGAAGATGTTGTCGCCGTTGGTGCGGATCGACGCGCCGGTCTCAGCGTCGTAGAGACCGTTGCGGTCGTCGTTCCAGGTCAGGGCCAGCTTGTCGCTCACCGGGTCGTACGCGAGCTGCGGGAAGCTGTTGATCCGGAAGTTCTCACCGGTCAGAGCTAGCGTGCCGAGGTCAGGGTTGAGCGGGAAGTCGTAGTTCGTGT
Organism: uncultured Actinomycetota bacterium; assembly: GCA_963764485.1. Classification (GTDB taxonomy): domain Bacteria; phylum Actinomycetota; class Actinomycetes; order Mycobacteriales; family Jatrophihabitantaceae; genus Jatrophihabitans. Next base: position 2,673,926 of record CAVXSM010000001.1, read on the forward strand.
CGACGACGGTGCGGACGAAGTTGTGCGCACCGTGGTCGGCCTTGGCGACCACCGTCACGTCCTTGTCACCGGCGACGTTGCAGGCCAGCGTCTCGCAGGCCTCGCCTTCGTAGGCGATGTAGAGCGTGCCGTCGTTCGAGACCACGGGGTTGCTGCCCTGCGAGTAAGGCACCAGGCCGCGCCCGCCACTCGGATTCGCGCGCGGGACGTCGACCCGGGTGCGGGTGCCGAAGCTCGCGCCGAAGTCGTTGGAGACGCTGACGACGATGGGCGATTCGAGGTAGTCGCCGGCCGCGTTGTAGGCGAAGCGGGTCCAGGTCACAAAGACGCGGCCGCTGTGCTGGTCGGCGGCCAGCCAGATCTTGTCGTTGAAGATGTTGGTCGGGATCGGGGTGCCGTCGCTCGTGACCCCGTCGAGCTGGATGATCACCGGCTCGCCCCAGGTCAGGCCGCCGTCGTGCGACACGTTCACGCTGATCGCGCTCGCCTGCTGACTGCCGCCCGCCGTCGGGGCGGCCCGGCTGAAGTCGATGTTGCCGTAGTAGACGGTGTTGTCCGGGCCGAAGGCGACGATCGGGTCGCCGGCCGAATCCATGTAGCTCAGCGCGCCGGTGGCGCCGGTCTGGAAGGTCAGGTGCGGCAGCTCGATGTTGGCCCAGGTCTGGCCGCCGTCGAAGGTGGTGTAGGCCCAACCCGAGCCGTCGTTGCGGTTCTCGCGCGAGTTGTAGACGCGGTAGTCGTTGGTGCCGGCCACGAGGTTGTTCGGGTTGTTCGGGTTCACCGCGATCGTGGTCTCGTTCTGCGCCGAGCTGCAGCCGGTCTGCGAGCCGGCGGTCACGATCGTATCTCCGGTGATCTGATCGACGTTCGGTGCCACCGGGCCGTAGGGATTCGGCTGCCCGATGAAGTTCTGGCACTGCGCCGACAGGGTCGGCGAGTCAACCGCGTCGTCGTCGTCACCGCCGGACAGGATGTCCTTGAGCAGCGGGTTGTGGTGCACCGGGCCGACGTGAGTGGTCGGGGTGGCCGAACTCGACGTGGTGGTCAGGAACGCGGCGGTAAGAGCGAGACAGGTCACGGCGGCAACGCGCGCGACCAGTGATCGGGTCATGGAGATCCCTTCGGGGGCCGGAACTGGAACTGCTACAGCTTGGACCCTCGCACGGCGGACGAAAAGTGGCGAATCGGAAACCGTCTCAGGTTCCGGCCGAGCCGGCGTACACCGCTTCGATGTTCTTGCGCAGGGCGGCATCGCTGTGCCGGACGGAGACGGCGACGATCGGTTCGAGCGCCTTGCCCATCGCCCGGCCGGCCAGGCCGCCCGGCAGCTCATAGCTGAACGTGACGACGATCTTGGTGCGGGTCGGCCCGTCGGCCTCGAAGCGCCACGTCGACCAGTTCTTGAAGCCCTTGATCGACTTGAACGCGATGACGGCGTTCTGCTCCCACTCGGTGATCTCGATCGTCGAGCTCAGCTTCACCGGCTTCACCGAGAACGTCCCGTCGAAGACCGCGCCCAGACCCTGGTCCTTCGCGCCAGGCGCCGGCTGGAACTTGGCCAGCCCGAACATCCAGTCGGTGGCGGTGCGGTAGTCGTCCAGATACGCGAACGCGACCTCGAGCGGTGCGTCGCAGCTGCCCTCATGACGAATGTCGACCATGGCCAGCAATCTAACTGCCGACGAGGTAGGCGTGCTGAGCAGGCCTCCAGTGCCTGATGTCGCTATCGTCGCGCCATGTCCGAATCGGTCGGGGGCACGACGGTCATCGAGGCCCGAGTCGTCCACAAGAAGTCCAACGCGCTGAAGATGACGTTCACCGATGGGCCGGGGGAACCGTTCGCGGTCGGCGTCCAGGGGGTCGGCGACAGCCGCGGCAAGAAGCTCGGCACGCTGTTCGGCTTCAACAACGGCGGCACCGGCAACCATCAGATCACCTACCGCGACGGCGGCGTGCTGAACGTCGCCTCGAAGGACGGTGCGCCGAGCGTGTTCACCCGGGCCGACGGCGCCGAAGTGGCCACGATCCACCGGGGCGACTCGTCGAGTGCGGTGCTGGCCGGCGGCACCGAGTTGTTCCGCTTCGTGTCGCACCCGACCGAGGCCGAGAGTTACGAGCTGTTCCGGACGATCGTGACCACGCCGGCCGGCGAGCAGGTCGCGAACCTCGACATCGTCCGCCAGGTCCGCGGCTGGACGCTCGCCCGCGTCGTGGACGAGGCCTGGGACGAGTACGTGTGGTGGGGTCAGGCCGGGCCGCCGCTGCCGGTGCCGATCCTGGGAGCGCGGCTGCATCTCGACCGTCCGATCGACGGCGTCGAACGCGATGTGCTGATCGGCGCCTGCGTCGACATCGCGATCGGACTGCGCCCGTACATCACCGAGATGAAGTAGCGGACGTCCGACTCAGACGCGCTCGCGGTCGTCGTGCGGGATGACCGGTGGCGTGTCCTTGACCTCTTCGCCGCCGCCGCCGTCGCTGCACCAGGGGCACCACGGCTGTAGCCGGCGATGCGTCGAGTTGGACATGATCAGGTAGACCATCGACAGCTGCATCAGCCCCCAGCCGATCCGGCCGATCGTCGACGTGGCGAAGTTCGAGCTGATCAGCACGACGAGGTAGGGGATCAGGAAGCGCGGCTCGGAGCCGGTGTGCGCCATCCAGAACCGCCGCTTGAGGCGAGTGGCCTTTTCGGCCGGGTTCAGCGGCATCGACATGACGCATTGCTCGCACAGGCGACGGTCGTGCTGGCGCATCAGGAACCACGAGAAGAGCACCACGGCCAGCAACGCGATCGGCATCGTGAACGAGAAGAGGCCCGGCAGCGGGAAGAAGCCCATGGCGATCACCGCGAGGATCGCGGCGATCAGGATCGCAGTGGCGTGGTGACCGAGCTTGTCGGAGACTCGCGTGCTCCACGGCATCCGGGCGTATTCGTCCATCGTGTGCAACCCCCAGACGCATCGGTTGCGCCAGAACGCCGGGGTTGGCGAAGTGACGCCTCGATCAGCTGTCGGGACCGGCCGGGCCCGAGTGGCTGTCTTTGATGCTAACGAGAAGGGCCCGCCGTCCGATACGGACGACGGGCCCTTCTGCGTTACTTGCTAGTGCTGGTTGAGCGTGGTGCGCATGCGGTACGCGACCACACCGCCGCCGGCGAACATCAGCCCGAACAGCAGCAGGATCAGCGGGAGCACCGGGCTACCGCCGTGCGTGCCCTGACCGGCCGGGACGCCCGTGGGCACTCCGGTCGACGGGGGGGCTGAGGTCGGCGGGGCCGAGCTCGACGGCGGAGCGACCGCAGCCGAGCTGGGGCCGGCCGCGGCGTTGGCCAGGGCCAGCGTCAGCAGGCCGGTGCTACCCGAGCCGGCGTCGGCCGCAGCCTTGACGCTCTTCGGCACGGCCACCGAGTTGACCCCGAGGTCACCGATGCCGGGCAACGAACCCAGACCGGGCAGCGAACCCAGACCCGGGAGCGACGCACCCGCGCCGGCGGCCACGTTGACCTCGACGGCGCGCTCGATGGTCTGACCATCGACCACGTCGGTGCCCTGCTTGGGCGTCTTGGCCAGCGGGTCGACATAGGCGGCACCAGCCGGACCGGCCGGGCCGTTCGGCTGCACGTTGACGCCGATGTCGATCAGGCTGCGCAGCAGGGTGGCCAGCGGGGCGAGCGGGTTGGTGCCAACCGTGCCCAGACCGCTCAGCAGGTTGTTGACCGCGTTCTCGAGCGTGGTCTTGCCGCCGATCAGCGCGTCCAGCAGCGTCGTGACGAGCGGGCCGATGACCGGTAGCGCGTTGATCGCCGCCTTGCAGGCGTCGTACTTGGCGACCAGCGGGTCGACCAGACCGTTGATCAGGCTCTCGATGCCCTTCGCCAGCCCGTTCGGGTCGGCGAGGTAGGCCAGCAGGTAGCTGATCAGGTCGGTGTTGGCCGGCAGCGCGTTCAGGTCGAGCCCGAGCACGTCGAGCAGGGCCTTGAGGTCGATCTTGATGGTCGCGGTGGCCGGGGTGATGACCACGGCGCCACCCTCGAGCGAGAGCTCGGTCGGGACGACACCCGAGGTGAGGTCACAGCCGGTGATGCTCGACGTGAGCGCTCCGGCCGCCGTGGCAACCTGCTGCAGCACGCCGGTGACGCTGCCGAGCACGCCGCCCAGGGTCTGGCCGAGCAGCGGCGAGCCGAGCTCGAGGTTGAGGTTGGCGATCTGGTAGTTGGTGAACGAGCCCTTGTCGACACCCTTCGGGGTGGCGGCTACGGCCGAGATGCCACCGATGGTGGCCTTGACGCCGCCGAGGGCGGCCGCCGTGCCGTCGCTGCCCGGGATCGGCAGCGGCGAGTTGCCCGCGAGGCCCGCGGCGCTCAGGTCGATGGTGGCGTTACCGGCCTGATCGGTGGAGTGGTCGCCGCCGATCGCGACGCCACCGGCGTCGAGAGCGAGGCCGGCCTGGCCGTAGGACTCACCGTCGACGTTGGCCTGGGCCTTCTGGGTCACGGCACCGAGGTGGATGCCGAGCAGCGAAGGCAGGTCGAGCACGCCGGTGAGGGGGAGGTCGATGGCGCTGAGGAGTTCGGCATCGAGCGGGTTCTGGACCGAAGTCGAGCCGGGCGCCTTGGCGCTGGCGTACTTCAGGGCCACGACCTGATCGATCGGGTTGCCGCCCAGGGTGGCGTCGACGAAGTTGCCGACGGACTGGGCGAGGGGCTGGCTGGCCGCGGCAGCGGCACCGCCTCCGGCGCTGGCGATGGCGCCGGCGGTCAGGGCGGCGGCAGTGGCGGCGGCGGCAACGGGTACCCAGCGTTTGCGGGCTAAACGTCCCAGGGCGGTGGCGCCGTGGGTACGCGTGCTGTCGGTGGTCATGCGGGCCTCTCAGTCGTGCGGACGGGCGGCTCGTGACCGCCCGCCAAAATGTACAGCCTCGCAACCGCAGCACATGGCGCCCGGGGTGTGATCTGCCCCCACCGGACACCGTGTCGAGACGGCCCAACGCTGTCTTACGCGGTGCGGAACCCGGGCATTCCGAGAGGCACCGCCCGGTACCGTAGCGCGCCGGGGGCGTCTTGCGGTACTGCTGGGGCGCGTGGGGTTACCGATTCGACCCTTTTGTAGGGCTTTCCGAGGTCCGGACGGGGGTCCAGTTCATCACGATTCGGCCACATGGACATCGCGCGTTCAGCTTGCGCCGTGATCGACAGCGATGGGTTCACGCCCAGGTTAGCCGACAGGGCCGAGCCGTCAACGACGTGCAGGCCGGGGTAGCCGTACAGGCGCTGGTAGGGGTCGATGACCCCCGTTGCTGCGGAATCGCCGATCGAACAGCCGCCGATGAAGTGGGCCGTCATCGGGATGTTCATCAGGTCGCCCCAGGTGCCGCCGGGCATCCCGCCGACATTCTCGGCCAGCTGCGCCGCGGCCTGGTTGGCGACCGGGATCCAGGTGGGATTCGGCTCGCCTTCGCCCTGGGCCGACGTCAGCTTCTTGAACCCGAGCCGGGTGCGCCGCCGCAACACCGTGATGGAGTTGTCGAGGGTCTGCATCACCAGCAGGATGATGACCCGCTCGGACCATTTCCACGGGACGAGCAGCCGCAGCTTGAGCGGGTTGCGCAGCATCGCCGCCACGAATTGCCACCACCGGTGCCGCCGGGTGCCGCCGTCGGTCATCAGCGTGGTCAGCAGGCCCATGGCGTTGCTGCCCTTGCCGTAGCGCACCGGCTCGATGTGGGTGTTCTCGTCCGGGTGCCAGGACGAGGTGATGGCCACGCCCTGGGTGTAGTCGTGTTTCGGCCTGGGGACCCGCACGCCGAGGAGGGCCTCGGAATTGGTGCGGGTCAGGTAGCCGAGCCGGCTGGAGATGTTCGGCAGGCTGGTGTCGCGCAGCCGGTGCAGCAGCTTCTGGGTGTTGTACGTCCCGGCCGAGAAGACGACCTGGTCGGCGGTGAAGACGCGGTCAGTGGTCGACAACCAGCGGCCAGTGCGCACCGTCCGGATCTCGTAGCCGCCCTCGGCGCGCGGGCGGACATCGGTGACCGTGGTGAGGGGGTGGATCTCGGCACCGTTCTTCTCGGCGAGATAGAGGTAGTTGGTGACGAGGGTGTTCTTGGCGCCGTGCCTACAGCCGGTCATGCATTCGCCGCACTGGATGCAACCGGTGCGCTCGGGACCGGCGCCGCCGAAGAACGGGTCGGGGACGGTGCGTCCAGGCTCTTCGGCGCCGTCGCGACCGAAGAACACCCCCACCGGGGTGGCGTGGAAGGTGTCGGATTTGCCGAACTGCTCGGCCAGCTGACGCATCTCGACGTCGCTCGGAGTGGTGGTCGGGTTCGTCACGACGCCGAGCATCTGCTTGGCCTGCTCGTAGTGCGGGGCCAGCTCGGCCCGCCAGTCGGTGATGTGCGCCCACTGCTCGTCGTCGTAGAACGGCTGCAGGGGCTCGTAGAGCGTGTTGGCGTAGTTGAGCGATCCGCCCCCGACGCCGGCCCCGGCCAGGATCACGCAGTCCTTGAGCACGTGGATGCGCTGGATGCCGGTACAGCCGAGCTTCGGCGCCCAGACGAACGAGCGCAGCCGCCACGAATTCTTGGGCAGCGTCTGCGGGGTGAAGCGCCGGCCGGCCTCGAGCACCCCGACGCGGTAGCCCTTCTCGGTCAGCCGCAGCGCCGAAACGCTGCCCCCGAACCCCGACCCGATGACCACGACGTCGTAGTGCATGGACAACGCGACCACCCCCGGTTATTGACCAAAGCTCAATAGTGGGGTGAGTTTACGCCCGTCCGTTGACTGGCGCGATATCCGTTGACTGGCGCGAAATAACGCACCAGTCAACGCAGAACGCACCAGTCAACCAAGATTGATCGGGATTAATCGGGTCAGGGCCGGCTCAGCCGAAGCGGCCGCTGATGTAGTCCTCGGTGCGGCGGTCGGACGGGTTGGCGAAGATCGTCTCAGTGTCGTCCATCTCGACGAGCTGGCCGGGCTTGCCGACGCCGGCGAGGTTGAAGAAGGCCGTCCGGTCCGACACCCGCGCCGCCTGCTGCATGTTGTGGGTGACGATCACGATCGTGTACGTCTCTTTCAGCGTCTGGATGAGGTCTTCGATGGCCAGGGTCGAGATCGGGTCCAGTGCCGAGCAGGGCTCGTCCATCAGCAATACCTGCGGTTCGACGGCGATGGCGCGCGCGATGCACAGCCGTTGCTGCTGCCCGCCGGACAGGCCGGCACCGGGCTTGTCGAGCCGGTCGCGCACCTCGTCCCACAGGTTGGCCGAGCGCAAGGACTTCTCGACGATGCCGTCGGTCTCCGAGCGCTTGAGCCGGCTGCTGTTGAGCTTGAGGCCGGCGACGACGTTGTCGTAGATCGACATCGTCGGGAACGGGTTGGGGCGCTGGAACACCATCCCGATCGTGCGCCGCACGTCCACCGGATCGATGGTGGGTGCGTAGATGTCCTCACCGTCGAGCAGTACCTTGCCCTGCACCCGGGCTCCGGCGATCACCTCGTGCATTCGGTTCAGTGTGCGCAGCACGGTGGACTTGCCGCAGCCGGACGGGCCGATGAAGGCAGTGACGCTGCGCGGTGCGACGGTCAGCGACACCTCACTCACGGCGAGGAACTTGCCGTAATAGATGTCGAGGCTCTTCGTTTCGAGGCGTTTGGCCATCGGTCTGCTTCAACTCCCTGATCAGGACGTGACTTTGTTGCGCCGGCCGATGAGGCGGGCGAGAAGGTTGAGCCCCATGACGATGATGATCAGCGTCAGGGCGGCTCCCCAGAGGCGGTCGGGCGCGTAGTTGGCCACGCCGCCCGCGACCTTGTGGCCGTTCGCGTCGAGGTGGTACGCGCCGACGCCCGACGAGGTGTTGATGTTGATGAACTGCGAGTTGATGAGCGTCGGTAACGCCGCCTGGAAGCCGTGGAACAGATCGGTGTTCGTGTTGCTGGCGTAGCCGTTCAGGATCAGCAGCGGCGCAGTCTCGCCGGCCACGCGCGCGATGCCGAGCACGATGCCGGTGATCAGCCCGCTGAACGCCGTCGGCACGACGATCTTCAGAACCGTGCGCCACTTCGGCACGCCGAGGGCGTAGGACGCCTCGCGCAGCTCGTTGGGGACGAGGCGGAGCATCTCCTCGGTGGTGCGCACGATCACCGGGATCATCAGCAGCACCAGGGCGAGTGAGACGAGGGCGCCCGACTGCTTCTGCCCGAATGTACCGATGAACAGCGCGTAGATGAACAGGGCCGCGACGATCGACGGGATGCCGGTGAGGATGTCGACCATGAAGGTGGTGACTCGCGCGAACGCGCCGCGGCCGTACTCGACGAGATAGATGCCCACGAGCAGCGCGATCGGCACCGAGATGACGGTGCACAGGGCCACCTGCTCGGCGGTGCCGATGATCGCCGCCGACGCCCCGCCGCCCTGCACGCCGGAGCTCACGCCGGCCTGGTCGCTCGACCACCAGCCCGAGTCGACGACGACGTGATAACCCTTGCTGATCACCGTCCACAGCAGCCAGACGAGCGGGACCAGTGCGACCCCGAACGAGAGCGTCACCAGGATGGTCGCGAGCCGGTTCTTGATCTTGCGGGCGCCGCGCGCCCGGCTGAACACCGGCGCCGATCCAGCCGGTGCGGTCATCACGGCGCTGCTCATACGTAGTCCTTCCGGCGGTTGACGATCGCTCGGGCGGCGGTGTTCACCACGAAGGTGAGGACGAACAGCACGAGCCCGGCCGCGATGTAGGCGCCGGTGGAGTCCGATTTGCTGAACTCGCTCGAACCCAAGGCGATCTGCGACGCGAAGGTGGAGCCGCCGGTGAAGATCGAGGGGTGGAACGGGCCGCCGACGGTGGACAGGATGAGATAGACGGCGATGGTCTCGCCCAACGCCCGGCCGAGGCCGAGCATCGAGCCGCTCACCACGCCGGCCCGGCCGTAGGGCAGCACAGCCATCCGCACCATCTCCCACTTGGTCGCGCCGAGGGCGAGCGCGGCCTCGATGTTGGTGCGGGGCGTGCGCTCGAAGACGTCGCGGCTGATCGCGGTGATGATCGGCAGGATCATCACCGCCAGCACAACGCCACCGTCGAAGATCGTGCCGTTGGGGTAGATGTTGTCGAACAGTGGCGAGGGCAGGTGCGACATCGCGCGCTGCACCGGCTCGAGCGCCGGCGCCAGGGTGGTGAAGCCCCAGATGCCGTAGACGATCGACGGGATCGCCGCGAGCAGGTCGATCACGTAGGCGACCGGCCGGGCCATCCGGCGCGGCGCGTACTGGGTGATGAACAACGCGATACCGACGGCGATCGGCACGGCCAGCGCCATCGCGATCACCGAGATGATCACGGTGACCCACAGCAGGCTGGCGATACCGAACTTCAGGTGGCCGCTCTGCGGGCTCCAGGCCGTCGACGTCAGGAAGTTGACCTTGTCGTTGGCGATCGAGGGGGCCGACTTGACGATGAGGAAGGTGGCCACGAGCAGGACGAGGACGATGACGAACCCGGCGGCACCGGAGGTGAGCAGCGCGAGCATCCGGTCGCCCACACGGGTGCGCCCGCCGCCGCTCTCGCCGACACCCGACACCGGGGGACCGCCGGTGAAGCCGGCGGCCAACGGCTCGCTCGAGCCGATGACGGCCTCCGGCGGCGCCGCGAGGTCCGCCGGCGGATCCTCGACGTACTCCCCGCCGACGCGCGGCGGCGGAAGCGGCGAGTCCCCGGGGTGGGACGGCGACTTCCGGTCGGTCATGATCTCTCGCTCTGCCATGAGTCGTGGTCGCCTGTCATAGAGGTGGGCCCCACCGGTCGCCGCGCGGCGACCGGTGGGGCTGCGTGCTCAGGACGGGATCAACTGATCTTCGCGACGGACGCGGCGACCTTCGTCTGCAGCTCGGCCGGGAGCGGGGCGTAGCCCAGCGCCGCGAGACCGGTCTGACCGCCGTTGACGGTGAAGGTCAGGAAGTTCTTGACGAACGTCCCGGTGGCCGCCTTCGAGTACTTGGTGCAGGCGATCTCGTACGTGACGAGGATGAGCGGGTACGCCCCGGCCGCCGTCGTCTTGTAGTCGATCTTCAGGGTGAGGTCGTCACCAGTGCCCACGACCGTGGCGGCGCCGGCGGCAGCGCTGGCGCTGTCCTTCGAGACGTCCACCGGGCCGGCACCGTTGTCGATCGATGCCGTCTGCAGGCTGCCGCTGACCGCGAACGAGTACTCGTCGTAGCCGATGGAGCCCTCGGTGGCCGCGATGGCGGCCGCAACGCCCTGCGACTTGGCCTTGCCCTGACCCTTGAAGACGGTCGCGGCGTTGTCCTTGGCCGGCGCGGCGGTGAAGTCCGCCGGGTCAGTGGTGGACAGGAACTTCTCGAAGTTCTGCGTGGTGCCGGATGCGTCCGAGCGGTAGATCACGTTGATTGTCGAGCTCGGCAGCGTGGCGCCACTGTTCTTGGCGGCGATGGCCGGGTCGTTCCACTTGGTGATCTTGCCGGTGAAGATCTTGCCGATCAGCTCGGGGGTCAGGACGAGCTTGTCGACGCCGTCGAGCTTGTAGGCGATCGCGATCGGGCCGACCACCATCGGCAGGTCGAGCGGCGCGCTGCCGCACCGCTTCTGCGCCGCGGCGACCTCACCCTTGGTCGGGTCGAGCGCCGAGTCGGAGCCGGCGAAGTCGACCAGGCCACCGTTGAAGTTGCTGACGCCCTGGCCCGAGCCGGTCGGGTTGTAGTTGATCTTGGCGCTGGTGCACGCCTTGGTGTAGTCGTTGATCCACGACGTCATCGCGTTGGTCTGCGCGGTCGAGCCCTCGCCGTTCAGCGTGCCGCTGGAGCACGTCGGGGCGGTGCCGCCGGCTGAGCCGCTCGGTGTGGACGGATTGCTCGAGCCACCGGCGGTGTCCGTGTTGCCGGACGATTTTGCGCTGCTGCTACAGGCGGCCAGTGCCGTGACGGCGACCAGCACACCGGCGGCGAGGCCGGCACGGTTGAGCTTCACGATCGGTTCTCCTTCGTCGGTTTGACGTTCCGATCGCGACGCTAAGAGCCAGAAATGGCGGGTCGGGGGAGCCTTGGTGAACGACGGGTGAATGGCGGCGCCCAGTCAGGTGACCGGCGCAAATGCCGCGAATGACACCCGGGTGAACTAGCTCACCCCGGCTTGACCCCGCCGCCACTGGATATCGAGGTCGTAGGAGGTGAAACCGGCCCGCTCGTAGAGCCGGATCGCGCCCGGATTGTCGCCGTCCACATAGAGCAGTACGGCCGAGCAGCCGCGGCCGGCGAGATGGCGCAGCCCCCGCACGAGCAGGGCGTGGCCCAAGCCCAGCCCCTGGGCCGCCGGCGAGATGCCGAGGACGTAGACCTCGCCGGTCCCGTCCGGATGCACCTTGGTCCAGTGATAGCCCAGTAGCTCGGTGCCCCGCTCGGCCAGCAGGAAGCCGGCCGGATCGAACCAGTCGTCGTCGGTGCGGGCCTGCAGGTCGGCCGCCGTCCACCGTCCCTGCTCGGGATGCGTGGCGAAGGCGGCGGCGTTCACCGCCAGCCAGGCGGTCTCGTCCCGGCCGAGCGCGAAGGGCCGGACGACGACGTCGGCGGGCAGTGGCGGATCGCTGGGGACGTCGTCGAGCGGACGGCGCAGCTGGTGCAGCTCACGGGTGCGGGCGAAGCCGCGGCGCTCGAGTACCGGGACGAGCCGGCTACGGCGCCCGTGCGCCCACACCCGCAGTCCCGGGCCATCCAGCTGGTCGAGCAGGTCGTCGACGGCGGGGCCGGTCGCGGCGATCTCGGCCGACTCACCGTCGCGTTGCGCGTACCCGATGAGCGTGCCGTCGGTGTGCGCGACGACGTGGTCGACAGCGGGCGAGCGCAGTTGGCTCAGCGTCTGGTCCGACAGCGGGGGTGCGCCGTCCTCGGCCTCGATCCGTTCGGCCAGGCGCAGGATCTCGTCCCGGGTCGCGGCGTCGGGCGGATCGGTGGAGATCTCGGACACGCCCCGAGGCTATCGGCGCGCTGGTCTGATCAGGTTTTCCTGTCCGGTGGACGCTGCGCGCGGCGCGCAGCGTCCCTGGCGCAGGAAAACCTGATCGTGGCTACGTGCGCTGGGAGTCGGACAGCTGCGTCGCCGGTTCGGTCGCCTCACGGCGGCCCTCGTTGGGCCGGACGAACTTGTACCCGACGTTGCGCACGGTGCCGATCAGGGCCTCGTGTTCGGAGCCCAGCTTGGCCCGCAGCCGACGCACGTGGACGTCGACGGTGCGGGTGCCGCCGAAGTAGTCGTAACCCCACACCTCCTGCACCAGATGCGAGCGGGTGAAGACGCGCCCGGGATGCAGGGCGAGGAACTTCAGCAGCTCGAACTCCTTGTAGGTGAGGTCGAGCGCGTTGCCCGACAGCCGCGCGGTGTAGGTGCCCTCGTCGATCGTCAGCTCGCCGATCTCCAGCCGGCCACTGACGTCCTCGGTCTCGGCGGCGTGCCGCTCGAGGGTCAATCGCAGCCGGGCGTCGAGCTCGGCCGGGCCGGCGGTGTCGAGGACGAAGTCGTCGACCGCCCACTCGCCCGAGATCGCGATGAGCCCGCCCTCGGTCAGCACGGCCACGACCGGGACCGCACTGCCCATCGCGGCGAGCAGCCGGATGAAGGTGCGCGCGCCGGCCAGCTCGCGGCGGGCGTCGACCAGGACGACGTCGCCGAGACCCCGGTCGACGAGGGCGCTGATGTCCTGGGGCAGCACGGTGACCTGATGCGGCAACAGGCCGAGAGCGGGCAGCACCTCGGTGGTGGGCTGCGATGCGCTGGTGAGGAGGATGAGCTCCACGCGGGCCTCCGAGCGAGAGGTTTCGGCGGTGGACGCCGGGCGGCCGCGCTGCCGAACCGGTCGGGCGGCGTTGCCCTCAAGCGCTTACAGATTACCGGACGGGAGAATCGGGTCATGACCGAGCCGCGCCGGGTGAGATTGCGCACGTCCGATGGCGTGCGGCTCTCGGCGATGCACTGGGCGGTCGAACCGGCGCAACTCGGCTGCGTGGTCGCCCACGGCTTCACCGGCTCGTCGCGCAACGGCGACGTGCAGCGGATCTGCCGGGCCCTGGCAGCGATGGGCATCGCCGTCCTGGCCCCCGACTTCCGCGGCCACGGCCGCTCGGGCGGGCGGGGCACCGCCGGTGCGGACGAGATCCACGACGTCGCCGCCGCGGTCGCCTGGATGCGGGCCGGCGGCTACTCCTTCGTCGCGGTGCTGGGCTGGTCCATGGGCGGCACCGCGGTGCTGCGCCACGCCGGCCTCGGTGGCGACGCCGACGCGGTCGTCAGCGTGAGCGCCCCCGGCACATGGTTCGAGCGCGGCACCCGGCCGATGCGGCTCGTCCACTGGATGTTCGAGAGCCGTACCGGCCGCACGGCGACCCGCGTGTTGCGCCGCACGCGGCTGTCGTCCGACGGGTGGGCGACGGTGCCCGAGGCGCCGGCCGAGGTCGCCGGCGCCATCGCGCCGCGCCCGCTGCTGATCGTCCACGGCGCGGCCGACCACTACTTCCCCATCGGGCACGCCGATGCACTGGCGGCGGCGGCTCCGGAGGCCGACGTCTGGATCGAACCGGACATGGGGCACGCCGAGGTGGCGACCACCGCGCAGCTGCTCGAGCGCATCGGCACCTGGGTGCGCGACGAGTATGAGCAGGCGCGGGCGGTCTGCGACGATGACCCGCGTGACTGACGCGCAAGCCGTCGACGACGTCGCGGTCGTCGAGGTCGAGCTGTCGCTCGTCACCACCCTGGCCGTAGCGCTGGTCGTCGGCCTCGGCCTCGTCCTCACTGCCCGCGCCGGCGCGGCCGAACTGCTCGTCGCGGTTGCCGTCACCCAGGCCCTGCTGGCCGTTTCGTGGGTGCTCGGCACGGTGATGCCCGGACGGATCGGCGGCCTGGTGATCGCCACTCTGGCCGCGGCCGGGGCCGACGTCGCCGCCTCGGTGTGGCCGCACGGCCGGCTCGGGACGTTGCTCGCCGTCCTCGGCCTGGCCGTGCCGGCGATGTTCGTGCACCAGCTGGCGCGTGGGGCTGCTCGCGTCCAGGTCGTCTCCTCGCTGTCGGCGGTCGCGCTGCTCGTCCTGGGCGAGGTCGCCCTGCCGGCCGTGCTGCAGCTGCGGCACGAGTTCGGGGCGTCCGACCCGGACGGACGGGTCGCGGCCACGGCCGTGGCCGCGGTCGCCGGCGCGCTCGTCGTCGGCTGCCTGGTCGACCTGCTGCTGCCGGCCCCGCGGTTCGACCCGGCCGTCCCGCGCGGCCTGCTCGGGCTGATCGCGTCGGCCGGCCTCGGTGGCTCGATCGGCTACCTGATGCTGCGCGACGTCACCGACTTCGACGGCGGCCGCGCCACCTTCGCCGGCGCGGCGCTCGGCGCGCTCGCCGGCCTGCTCGCCGTAGCGGGGGCGTTCGTCCTGCACACCACGCCGGAGCCGATCGCGGCGTTGGGCCGGCGGCTGCGGCCGGTGCTCGCGGCCGTTGTGCCGATCGCGGTCATCGCGCCGGTCGGTTTCCTGCTCTTCCTCGCGATCCGGACCTGACCGGCGCCCGGCGGGTGTGACGTGCTGATCGTGCTGGTGATCCTCGCGGTAATCCTGGCTGTCATCGTCATCGGGCTGCCGGTGCTCGACCGGGTGCTGGCGGCGACGGCGGAACGGAAGGCGTCGGAGTACCTGTCGGCGCCGTTCGGCCACCCGGCGACCGTGCGGGTGTTGGGCACGCCGTTCCTCACGCAGGCACTGCGCGGTCGCTACCGCGACGTCGAGGTGGTCGGCGGCCTGCGGATCGGCGACATCACCGGGGCCACGCTGGTGGCCCACCTCAGCAACGCCTACCTGCCCCCGCGCGAGCTGCTCGGCCGGCGCACCCGCGAGCTGCCCTGCGAGCACGTCGCCGGCCGGCTGCTGATCCCGTACTCCGAGCTGTCCCGCGTGGCCCGCATCCCCGGGCTCAGCCTTGCGTACCGTGGCGACCGGTTGATGGCCACCGCGGCCCTGCCGGTGCCGGGGATCAGCCAGCTGGCCCGGATCAGCGGCGAGGCCGTGCTGACCCTGTCCGCCGGCGGCGGGGTGTGGCTGCGGATCCGCGGGGTCTCGGTCGCCGGGATCAGCCTGCCCAGCGTCGTGCTGAGCCAGCTGCTGCCGACGCTGAACGTCCCGATCCAGCTCCCTCCGTTGCCGTACGGGCTGCGGCTGGACGAGCTGCGCCCGACGCCGAACGGGCTGGCCGTGGACGGCTCGGCCGAGGCCGTGGTCTTCCACCGCCCGGTGATGGCCGGTTGAAACGGGCGGCTACGCTGCCGGTATGGGCATCCCGCGGCGCAGTGTGCGCATGCCGGCGAGCACATTGCTCACGTCCCGCCGCACGGTCGACCTGTGCCGTGTGGGCAGCTGCCTGTGTCGCTGACCCCTCGAAACTGCTCGCTGCGCTCGCACTTTCGCTGGGACGCCCCAAGGCCTTGCTGATCAGTTGCGCCTTTCGCGCTTTTCGCACATCCCGATCTGAGGAGAAACCATCATGAGCCGCGCTGACGTGCTCGTCTCGGCCGACTGGGCCGAAGAGAACCTGAACACCGACGGGGTCGTGTTCGTCGAGGTCGACGAAGACACCTCCGCCTACGACGGCGGCCACATCGCCGGCGCCGTCAAGCTCGACTGGAAGACCGAGCTGCAGGACCAGATCCGTCGTGACTTCGTCGACAAGGAGCAGTTCGAGGCACTGCTGTCGTCGAAGGGCATCGCCAACGACGACACGGTCGTGCTGTACGGCGGCAACAACAACTGGTTCGCCGCCTACGCGTACTGGTACTTCAAGCTGTACGGCCACGACAGCGTCAAGCTGCTCGACGGCGGTCGCAAGAAGTGGGAACTCGACGGTCGCGAGCTGTCCAAGGACACCGTTTCGCGCCCGACCACCTCGTACACGGCCAAGGATCAGGACACCTCGATCCGCGCGTTCCGCGACGAGACGGTCGCCGCGATCGGCAAGAAGAACCTGGTCGACGTGCGGTCTCCCGACGAGTTCTCGGGCAAGCTGCTCGCGCCGGCGCACCTGCCGCAGGAGCAGAGCCAGCGCGGTGGCCACATCCCCACCGCGCTCAACGTCCCGTGGTCGAAGGCCGCCAACGAGGACGGCACCTTCCGGTCCGACGACGAGCTGCGCAAGCTCTACGCGGACGAGGGCCTGGACGACGGCCGCGACACGATTGCCTACTGCCGCATCGGCGAGCGGTCGAGCCACACCTGGTTCGCGCTGCACGAGCTGCTCGGGCACGAGAACGTCAAGAACTACGACGGCTCGTGGACCGAGTACGGCTCGCTGGTCGGCGTCCCGATCGAGAAGGGCGTGTGACGACGAATGTGCGGAGCACCTGAGCAGGCGCCGACGCTGCCGGCGGGGATCGATCTCGAGAAGGAAACCGTGATCTACGGCGTCGTCAGCAAGGACGGGGCCCCCGTCGCGGGCGCCTACGTCCGGCTGCTCGACGGCACCGGCGAGTTCACCGCCGAGGTCGTCACGTCGGCCACCGGCGATTTCCGGTTCTTCGCCGCGCCGGGCATGTGGACGCTGTCGGTGCTGCACCGCGACGGCAAGGGGCGCCGCGACGTGCAGGCCACCGCGCCCGGACTGCTGCAGGTCTCGCTCGACCTCGCCTGAAGGTTGGCCCCGTAGCGGCGCACGCCTCGGCGTGTCGCGCCGCTACGGGGCCACGCCTCAGCCGGGTTAGTACACGAGCGCTTGGACGTCCTCGCGCAGCACCTCGTCGACGAAGCTGACCGAGCCGGCGATCCGGACGCCGGGGAGCAGATCGTCCTGGTCGAGATCGCGGCGGGCCGCGCACTGCGTGCACACGGTCAGCCGGCCCTCGGCCAGGACGGCGTCACGCAGGTCGGCCAGCGGAGCTGAGTGCGGCAGCGTGAACTCCTCGGCCCGTCCGGGTACCGCGAGCCAGATCGCGTCGCCGGTCAGCCACAACGAGACCTGTGCGCCGGCGGCGAGGGCCGTCGCGGCCACCGTGAACGCCTGCGCGCAACGCTCGGGGGCCTCGACCCCCGACGTGCACTTCACGACCAGTGAGCGGAACGCTGCCATGCCCACATCCTGCTGTACCGTCCGAATCGTGGAAGCGACTTATCTCGCGCTGCTGATTGCGACGTTCCTCGCGATCGCCGGGCTGTCGGCCTACATCGTCGTGAAACTGTTCGCCGGCCAGCGGTGACAGAGCCCGTCCCCGACACGGCCAACCTGCGCGCCGGCGCACCGATCCACGACGCGCTGCTCGCGCTGCTGCCGCTCGTCGGCGTGTGGCGGGGCTCTGGTCACGGCGTCGTGGCCTCCAGCGGGGCCGAGTTCGCCTACGGCCAGCAGGTCAGTGTGGTCCACGACGGCCGACCGTTCCTCGTGTACGAGTCACGGACGTGGCTGGTCGACGCCTCCGGCGCGGTGATCCGGCCGGCGTGGCGCGAGAGTGGTTTCTGGCGTCCGGGCGGTGGACCGGACGACATCGAGCTCGTCCTCGCGTCCAACACGGGGCAGGCCCTGGTGCTCGCGGGTACCGCCGGCGATCAGCGCTGGGAGCTCGAGACCGTCTCGGCCGAGCACGCCCCGAGCGCGAAGGATGTCGACGGCGAACGCCGCCTGTACGCGCTGCGCGGCGACGAACTCGGCTACGCCACCGAACTCGCCCCGGCCGGCCGGCCGTACGCACCGCATCTGAACGCCCAGTTGGTCCGCGTCCGGACGGGCTGAGCTCAGATCGGCGGCAGCGGCTGGTCGGGGTCCAGTACCAGTCCCAGCTGCCGGCTGGTGCGATCGATCAGCAGCCAGACCTGGTCGGTGAGCTCGGCCGCGACCGTCGCGCGCGGCACCGTGCTGTTGCCGAGCCACCACGCGGCCGTGGCGTCGACCAGCCCGACGACGCCGACGATGAGCCGTTCGGCCGGCTCGGTGTCGATGCCCAGAGCGACCATGTAGCGCGAGATGAGCGCGGTGAGTTCGGCCGCGAAGACGGCCTTGGCGTCCCCGGCTCCGCCGGGCACCGTCGTGCGCACGGCGTAGGCGTTCTGCGCGAGGAAGCGGTACAGATTCGGGTGCGCCTCGACCCAGCTCAGGTGTTCGTCGATGGCGCCGGCGATGATTCCGACGGCCGAGCCACTGCCGGCCAGCCCGGCCCGGATCTGCTCGCCGATCTGGTTGGCGACATGGGTCGACACGGCAAGGTCCAGCGCGGGCTTGCCGTCAAAATGCCGGTAGACGTGGGTTCGCGGCACTCGGGCCTGCTCGGCGATCTGCGCAGTGAGGACGTCCGGGCCGTGCTCCTCGATCGCGGCGATCGCCGCCGTGATGATGGCCAGCCGCCGCTCACGGCGGTGCGGATCCCAGCGCGTGGAGCGGCCGTCGCGGGCATCGTCGCGCAGATCGGCGGGCGACTCGGGTGGCACCGGCCCAGCGTAGGCGGAAATTCGGGGGGAAATACCTGCGACAGCTTGTCAGCGCCAAATGTTAGTGCTACACCTTGTGATAGGAACCCGGATCCGGGGCCGGCCACACCGGCACCGCCGAGATCGGAGACAACCATGACCGCCGCCGCTCCGCTGGAAACCTCGCTGGATACGCCGCTCGCCGGTGTCCGCAAGACGGCCACGCGCCTGCTCGGCTCCTCGTCGAAGAACTCCTACGATCCCGAGCTCGACATCGATTGGGACGCCCCGGTCGAGCTGGACATGAAGTTCATGCCGTTCGAACGGGTCTCGCTCTACGGCACCGAGCTGTGGGAGCGGATGACGCCGCAGCAGCGGGTCGAGCTCTCCCGCCAGGAACTTGCGAGCGTCGCGTCGACCGGCCTGTGGTTCGAGCTGATCCTGATCCAGATGCTCACGCGCTGGGCCTATCAGCAGGATCCGCAGGACCCGCGGACCCAGTACGCCCTCACCGAGATCGGCGACGAGACGCGGCACATCCTGATGTTTGCCAAAGCGATCGCCCGGCTGGGCGCGCCGACGTACCGCCCGCGCAAGGCGATCCACCAGCTGGCCCGCGTCTACAAGGCCGTCGCGAAGGGCCCGGCGCTGTTCGCGCCGGTTCTCGTCGCGGAGGAGATCACCGACCGGCTGCAGCGCGAGATGGTCAACGACGAGAGCGTGCACCCGCTCGTGCGGATGGTGAACCGGATCCACGTCGTCGAGGAAGCCCGGCACGTGCGCTTCGCCCGCGAGGAGGTCGCCCGCCAGATGGTGGGCATCGGCCCCGTGGCCAAGGTCGTCAGCAATCTGGCCTCGGCCGTTGTGGCGGCGTTCGTGGCGGCGTCCTTGATCAGCCCCGACGTCTACGCCGAGGTCGGCCTCGACCCGGCCGAGGCGACCAAGGCCGCGCGCAACAATCCGCACTGGCACGAATCGCGCCGGTGGATGGCCGAGAAGATCATGGCCTTCCTCGACGAGCAGGGCATGCTCACGTGGTACAGCCGGCCGATCTACCGCGCCGCCCACCTCGTCTGAGGCGCCCGGCCCGTCGTGGCCGCGCTGCGGCGCGACACGCCGCGGAGATCGCCCCAGCGGGGCCACGTGTCGTTAAATGTCGGACCCCGAGTCACTTCCGCTCGGGGCGGGCCGGCTGGACGGGCCGACGACTCGGGGTCCGGGTAGCTACCAGGTATTGCTCACCACCGCAGATGCCGCGCGGTAGGGGCAGGCCCTCGCAGGTCCAGTGCACTTGCGGTGGTCAGCTGGAAGCCACCTCACGCGTCCAGTAAGTATTCAACTTCGGACCACCCCCTCTCTCGTGTACGTCCACGTTACGACGACTCGGGCGAGTGGGGCAACGCCCTTTCCGGGGCGCTCAGAAACCGGCGAGCCGGCGGATCTCGGCGTCGATCTCGGGCCGCCGCGCGCGCGCCTGGCGGTCGAGTTCGACGATGTCGATCGGCCCGCGGACGGTGCTGATCAACCACACGACGTCGGCCGCGTGCAGCTCGGCCAGCGGCGCGAGCACCGCTTCTGTGCGCCAACCCGCAGCGGCGGCATTCGCGAACAGCAGCTGCTGCGTCGTGCCGGCGAGGATGCCGGTCGGGCCGGTGCGGGTCGTGTACAGCGTGCGATCGCGCGACCACACGACCGATCCGGTCGGCGACTCGAGCGCGATGCCGTCGGTGCTGACGAACAGCGCATCGTCGGCCCCGCGGCGTTCGGCCTCGCGAGCGGCGGCCATGTTCACCGCGTAGGACAGGGTCTTCACGCCCCCCAGCAGCCAGGGTGCGTCGACGAAGGCGTCCGACGCCACCCCGCGCGACAGCGTCACCACCTTCAGACCCTCGCGCCGCAGCCGGGGGTAGTCGGCCGGCAGTGGCCCGATGGCGACCGCGCCGGTCGGTGCCCCGCCCGGCCGCCCGCGGGTCAGCAGCAGTTTGACCGCGGCCTCGCCGGACCGCGACCAGGCAGCGACGGCTTCGGCGATCAGGTCCTGCCATGCGGCCACGTCGAACGTGATGTCGAGCGCCGCGGCCGAGCGCCGCATCCGGGCAAGGTGGGCGTCGAGCTTGTCGATCACCCCGTCGTGCAGGCGGCAGCCCTCGAAGCAGCCGTCGCCGCGGGTGAGCCCGGCGTCGGTGACGCCCACCATGGCCGCTGCGGGATCGATGATGCCCGCGCCCAGCACCGCGACCACTCCCGTCTGTGCACTCGCCATGGCCCGAGGCTATCTACGATGGGGACGATGACGAGCTCCGCTCACCCACCGCACGGCCACGTGCACGCGCACGAGGCGGCGGAGCACGCCACTGGCGCCGACCTGGCCGACCGGTTGCGCTCGCGCGGCCTGCGCGTCACCAGTCAGCGCGAGCAGGTGCTGGCCGCGGTCCGCACGCTGGGCCATGCGACCCCCGAGCAGATCAACGACTCGGTCTCGGGGGTCGATCTCACCACCGTCTATCGCACCCTCGAACTGCTCGAGGAGCTCGGGCTGGTGCGCCATACCCACCTGGGGCACGGGGCGCCGTCGTACCGGCCGGCCGAAGACCAGCACATCCACGTCGTATGCCATAGCTGCGGTTCGGTCGTCGACGCCGACCCGGCGCGGGTCGACAGCCTCGCCGCCGAGCTCCTGGCCGACGACGGCTTCGTCCTCGATCGGTCACACTTCACCGTGTTCGGGCGCTGCCGCACCTGCGCGGCGGAACAAAACCCGGCTCCGGAGCGATGAATCAGACAATGACAACCGACCTGGCAGTCCCCGCCACCGGCCGCGACGCCGGGGTTCCCTGGCACTACGGCGATCCATTGCGCGAGCAGCGGCTGCTCACCACCGGTGCCGGCGTCATCGATCGCAGCAACCGCGACGTCCTGGTGGTGCCCGGCCAGGACCGCCTCGGCTGGCTGCACACGATCTGCTCCCAGCACGTCAGCTCCCTCGCCGACGGCGAGAGCACCGAGGCGCTGGTGCTGTCCCCCCACGGCCACGTCGAGCAGCACTGGCAGGTCACCGAACTGGATTCGACGGTGTGGATCGACACCGAGCCCGGTACCGCAGCCGAGGTGCTGGCCTACCTGCACAAAATGCAATTCCTGAAGCGGGTGGATCCCGACAACGTCTCGGCGGGCTGGGCGGTGCTGTCGGTCGTCGGCCCGGCGGCCGGCACCGTGCTCACCCTCGCCGGCCTGCCGGCTCCGGAGTCGGCCGGCCAGGCCCGGGCCATCGCCGGCGGCGGCTTCGTCCGCGGCATGGCCTGGCCCGGCCCCGGCGGCGCCGATCTGGTCGTGCCGAGAGCACGGGCCGAGGGCATCGTCGCCGCCTTGGTCGCGGCCGGCGCGCAGCCGGCCGGCCTCTGGGCGTTCGAGGCGCTGCGGATCGAGTCCCGGCGACCGCGGCTCGGCCTAGAGACCGATCACCGCACCATCCCGCACGAGGTCGGCTGGATCGGCCGCGCGGTACATCTCGACAAGGGCTGCTACCGCGGGCAGGAAACGGTGGCCCGGGTACAGAACCTCGGCCGGCCGCCCCGGCGGCTCGTCCTGCTGCACCTCAGTGGCGAGTCCGACACGTTGCCCGAGCCGGGCACTCCGATCGAGGCGGACGGCCGGGTAGTCGGATTTCTCGGGACCGCTCTGCACCACTATGACCTGGGTCCGGTCGCTTTGGCGGTCGTCAAACGGTCGCTGCCCGACGATGTTCGGCTCGAGATGGCAGGACAGGTCGCGTCCGTCGATATAGGGTGACGCTGCTTGCAAACGGAAACTTCACGTCGGCGAGCAGCCAAAGTGCCGCACCCAAACCGGGATTCACGCGTTGTTCACGATGACGCTGCTGTGGCCGACGCGAAGGATTACTGATGAAGATACGAGCGATCCTCGCGCTCGCCGTTGCGATGGCCGGGCTTGCGCTGGCCGGTCCAGCGGCGACTGCAGTTGCTGCCCCGGTCGCGTACCCACCGACCATCTGCCCCACGCTGTCGGTGAGCACGACCACGCCGGCCGTCGGCGAGACCATCACCGTGACGGGCATCAACTTCGACCCGAACGCGCACATCCGGATCGAGTTGCACACCAAGATCTACGTCCTGGCCAACGTGGTGTCCGACGCGTCGGGCGCGTTCAGCACGCCGGTGACGATGCCACCGGGCGTGACGGGCAATCACCTGATCTTCGCCGTCGGCGGCGGTTTCGATACCGCGCAGTGCCCGCCCGATCCGATCCAGATCCAGGTCGGCGTCGGCCCCACCAGCAGCTCAGCCCACCCTGGCCCGAATCCGCCTCCGGCCATCACCGGCTTCGACATCCTCGCGCTGATCGTCGGCGCGGCGGCCTTGCTCGGCGTCGGCCTGGCGCTCAACCGCGGTGGCAAGCGCCGCCGGGCGGCGTCGCACCGCGTCTGACCGCCACGCGCGGGACTGTCCGGGCCCGGCCGTACGGTCGGGTCAGGCCAGTGCAAGGAGACCCGCTCAGTGCCCACCCGCGTGCCCGACGCCCTGCTCGAACGGCTGCGCCCGCACCCTGACGGCGGCGTGCGCCGCGTCGATCTCGGCGACCTGCGGTGGGTGCCGCCGTCGGCCATGGTGGCCACCGCGGCCCTGGCCCACCGAGCCCGGCTCGACGGCGCCGCCTTCGAACTGCGCGGGCCGGTCCAGCCCGAGCCCGCCCACTACGCCGCGCGGATGCGGCTCGGACGCGTACTCGCCGAACTCGATGCGGTCCACGACCTGCCTACCGCGCGCGAGCACGACCGCCAAGAGGATCTCATCGAGGTCGTCGCGCTCGACAGCTCCGGCGCGGTCGACCGGCTGGCCCGGATGGTCTACCGCAAGGTGTTGCCGCGCGGGCGCGAGCTGGCCACTGCGCTGCACCGCAGCGTGGGCGAGGTCGGGCAGAACGTCATGGATCACTCCGGCACGGTCGGCTACCTCGCGGCCCAGACCCTGCCGCGCCGGCGCGAGTTGCTGATCGCCATCGCCGATGCCGGGGTCGGCATGCTGGCCACCCTGGCCCATCGCGGCGCGGGGACCGACGAGGCCGCCATCGCCCTGGCCACCCAGGAGCGGGTCAGCCGCTACGACGAGCCCGACCGCGGTCGCGGCCTGCCCTCGGCCCTGCGGCTCATCGGCGGCCAGGACGGCAGCCTGTACATCGCGAGCGGTACGGCGGCCATTCGCCACTTCCCCACGACCCGCCGCTACCTGAACGCCGAGGCCGGTTTCGACGGCACGATCGTCGAGGCCCGCATCCCGCTCGGCTGAGCGGTACGCGGCCGGGCTGACAGTAGGTCGCGCTAGCCTGCGCGGAGGCGGACAATCGGGAACGTCGAAGGGGGACACCATGCCGACCCTCACCCTCCCGCAACTCGTCGCGGGGCGTGATCTCGCCGCTGCCGGCGTGCGCCGGCTCGGCCCGATCGCCGCGGCCGAGGTCGTCGTCGACGCGCGCCCGCTAGTCAGTGGCACCGCGTCCTTCGCCGCCGAACTGGTGCGCAGCACGCTCGTCGACGGGCACGCGGCCCGGCTCACGATGCTGGGCGGCCCGGCCGATTTCGTCGCCGACGCCCGGTCGGCCGCGCTCGATCTCGGCGTGGTCGATCGGCTCGCGGTCGTCGCCGCCGACGCCGACCTACCCGTCGCGACCTGACCGAGGCCGCGCCCGCCCGCGGGCCGAGCGCAGCGCCGCGCCGATCAACTCGTTCAGCTCGTCGAACGCGTGCTGCTCGGCCGCCGCCGGTGCCTCGCTCTGATCGATGAGGCTCACCCGCGCCACCGATCGCCACCGCGTCAGTGATTCGGCGACGGCCTCGTCGTCGAGGCGTGACCGGGCCACCACGAAGCGCCCCTCGGCCAACGAGACCTCGGCGTCCAGCCGCGGCGGCACCGCCAGAACGAAGGCGCCGGCCGGTTCCGCTCCGGGGGCCGCGGCGAGCGCGCGCAGCGCGGCGCCGTAGTCGCGCAGCGCGTCGCGCAGCGCGAGCGCGGCGTCCTGCGCATCGGTCAGGAAGGCGCGGCGGCGGTCGTAGCGGCGGTCGGCCGCCGAGCGCAGCTCGTTGCGCACCCCGCCGCCGACGGCGACGACGAGTGCCGCTCCCGACGTGATGACGGCAGCCGCGACCGAGGTGTCCACCGCCGACCTCCCGTCCGTCCGCGACGAACGCTAGTCGGTGGTGCCGACGATCCGGCCGCGGCGTCAGCCGTCGAGGAAGGACAGATCAAGCTGCGCCAGTCGCTGCGGGTCGGCGTAGATGTCGATCTCGACGATCTTGCCGTTAGCCACGGTGAACGCGCCGAGCGACAGCACCCGACCGTCCTTGATGGTGACCGCGCCCGGGTTGCCGTTCACCAGGGCCGGTCGGGCGAACGGGGCGAGTCGCGCGAAGGTCATGGCGCCGCCGGCGACCTGGGCCGCGCCGCGCAGGATGGTCGTCGGTCCGATCGAGCCGACGCCGCCCTCGGCCCGCAACACCACGTCCGGGTCGAGCACCGCAAGCAGTCCGTCGAAGGCGCCGTTGCGGGCCGCGGCCAGGAACGCGGCGACCACCTCGCGCCGGCGGACCGGATCGGCGTCCGGCACGGTGGACGCGCCCTGCACCCGGCGCCGGGCCCGGCTGGCGAGTTGCTTGGCCGCGTCGGGGGAGCGGTCGACGATCGGTGCGATCTCGTCGAAGGGCACGGCGAACATGTCGTGCAGCACGAAGGCCAGCCGCTCGGCCGGCGTGAGCGTCTGGAGCACGACCAGCAGGGCCAGCCCGACCGAGTCGGCCAGCAGCGCCTCGCTCTCCGGATCGGACGCGTCGTCGCGGGTCACGATCGGGTCGGGCAGGTGCACGTCGAGCGGGTCCTCGCGGCGCGTCTTGCGGCTGCGCAGCATGTCCAGGCAGATCCGCGCCACCACCGTGGTGAGCCAGCCGGACAGGTTGTCGACCGCCTCGGCGTCGGAGCGGTTCAGCCGCAGCCAGGCCTCCTGCACGGCGTCCTCGGCCTCGGTCAGCGACCCGAGCATGCGGTAGGCGACTCCGCGCAGGCGGGCCCGGTTCTGCTCGAAGCGCTGCGCCAGCAGCTCCTGCTCGTCCATCCCTACCGACCTTCCTCCGTGGCTGCCGTCCACACCATGACGGCTGCGCCTCCCCAAAGGTGACAGCGGACAAACCGGACGTGACCGAGGTCGCTAGCTGGCCGCTTGCAATAGCTAGCACTGCCCGTCACACTGGATGCGTGATAGTCGACGGGCCGAGGGAACAGGCAAAGCGCAGTGGTGCCGCGATCGGAGAATTCATCCGGGAGCAGCGCCAGCAGGGTCAGGTTTCGCTGCGCCAGCTCGCTCGTCTCGCCGGCGTCTCGAACCCGTATCTCTCACAGATCGAACGGGGTCTTCGCAAGCCCAGCGCGGAGATCCTCCAGCAAATCGCCAAGGGTCTGCGGATCTCGGCCGAGCAGCTCTACATCCGGGCCGGCATCCTCGAATTCCGCGAAGGCAATCAGGAACTCGTGGCCGCCATCCTCAGCGATGAAGATCTCGGCGAGCGGCAGAAGCAGGTGCTGCTCGACATCTACGAGTCGTTCCGGCGAGAGAACGCGCAGCAGCGCGCGGAGGCCGAGCTCGTGGCCACCGCCGCGCCGGATGTTCCGGCCGCTGCCACGGCGGAATGACGCCACGCACCATCTAGCACCGCCACCACCGATCACTCAGCACCGATCATCCAGGGAGTTACACATGTCCATCGCCAGTGATATCCGTTCCTACGCCGACACCGCCGTCAGCCAGGGCAAGCAGGTTCTCGACAGCGCCCAGGCCCAGCTCAACGACGTGACCGGCCAGGCCAACGAGCTCTACGGCAAGACCAAGGGCAACGTCACCGACATCGCCGGGAAGGCCACCGGGGCCGTCAACGACCTGCGCGCGTCGGCCGAGAAGGCGATCAACCTCGACGCCATCAAGACCGCCGTCGAGCCCTACCTCGCCCAGGTCCGCGACTACACCACCACAGTCACCGATCGCGCCGAGGAGCTGTTCGCCGGCGTCAAGGGTGACAAGCGCGTCGCCAAGCTGGTCGACGCCGCGCGCCCGGTCACGAGCGTTGTCGTCGACACCGTCACCGAGCGGGTCGTCAAGCCGGTGCAGTCGCTGACCGGTCGCGTCGGCAAGCCGGCGGCCAAGCCGGCGGCCAAGCCGACCGCCTCGGCCAAGCCCGTCACGAAGCCGGCCGCCACCAAGCCGGCCAGCAAGCCGGCCAGCAAGCCGGCCGCGCGCAAGTCGCCGGCCAAGCGCTCCGCCAAGTAGTCACAACGGGGCATCTGCCTCGACCGCGACTGTGCCCCGCCCCGATTCGGAGCGGGGCACGGTCGCGTCCGGCCTCGGTACGCTGACGGGATGGACGTCGTCGACAAGCTCTACCTGTGGACCGACTACGTCCTGTACTACGCCTTGATCGTGTTGCGGGCGTGGGCGCTCATCGATTGCGCCACTCGCAAGACCGCGGCGTTCCCGGCCGTGGACAAGCTGACGAAGCCGTCCTGGTTGCTCATCCTCGTGGTGGCCGGCCTGCTCGGCACCTTCGCCAGCCCGCCGCTCTGGCCCATCTCGCTGATCTCGGTGGTGGTCGCCGCGGTCTATCTGGCTGATGTGCGGCCGGCCGTCCGCGAGATCAGCACCTAGCCGACATCGTCGGTCGGCATCGAGGCCGCCCACACCGCAGCCAGGCCCAGGGCCAGATCCTCGGCGTCCGGCGAACCGTCCGGGTCGAGCAGCGACTGCAGGGCCAGCCCGTCGCACGCCGCGATCACCAGCGTTGCCACCGCCCGGCAGCGCGGATCGTCGGCGTCGGAGCCGTCGCCGAGGGACGCGGCCACCAGTGCCGCCACCATCGTCCGGGCGCGCTGGTAGTGCTCGGCCAGTTGCGCCCGCAGCTCGGGAACGCGCAACGCCTGGGCCAGGGCCTCGACGTAGGCCTGCAGCATCGATTGGCGCTGCGGCAGCCCTTCGAGCGCGGCGACCCAGGTGGCGCCGGCCCGCTCGAGGGGCGTGGCGGCCGGGTCGGACATGACATAGGCCGCGAGTTGCTCGGCCCAGTCCTCGAACGACACCTCGATGGCGGCATTCAGCAGCGCGGCCTTGGAGCCGAAGTGGTAGCCGATGCTGGCCAGATTCGTGTCGGACGCGGCAACGAGGTCGCGCGCGGTGATGTGGGCATACCCGCGCTCCTCCAGCAGCCGGCGGGCGGCGGTGAGCAGCTGCTCGCGGTGTCCCACGGCGTGAAGGATAGCCCGCCCATCTAGACAAGCGTCTTATACAAGCGTATATATGACTGCCTGGTTGGAACTCGCGAGCCCGGAGGGTCCAATGACCACCGTCGACCGCTTCGTCGCCGAACGTGCGCTGCCCACCGAACTCAACCTGCCGCCCGGCCCGAAGCTGCCACCGATCGCCCAGACGTTGCTGTTCCTCACCCTGCGCAACTCCACGGTGCCGCGCTGGCGTAGGCGCTACGGCGACGTCTTCTCGATCCACATCGCCCCGGCCGGACGCGCGGTGGTGCTGTCCCGGCCCGAGGACATTCGCGCGGTCTTCGCCGGCCCGGCCGACACCTTCCACGCCGGGGAGGGCAACGCGATCCTCGGGCCGATCATGGGTGAGCACTCGGTGCTGCTGCTCGACGAGGACGCGCACCGGATCTCGCGCAAGAAGGTGATGTCCGCCTTTCATGGTGAGGCCATGCGCGGCTGGGGCGAGGTGGTCGAAGACCTGGCCGCCGAGAACGTGGCGACGTGGCCGGTCGGCGTGCCCTTCGCGCTACATCCGCACATGAACAACATCAGCCTCGAGGTGATCCTGCGCATCGTCTTCGGCGTCACCGACGAGGCGCGGATGGTCGAGATGCGCCCGCTGCTGCAGCGGCTAGTGCGGATCGGCCCAACGATCTTCCTCGGCTGGATGTATCCGGGCCTCGAGCGGGTCGGGCCGTGGCGCCGCTTCGCCCAGTTGAAGGCCCGGGTCGATGACCTGCTCTACGCCGAGATCCGCGAGCGGCGGGGCGTGGCCGACCTGCCCGATCGCCGCGACGTGCTGTCCAAACTCCTGGTCGCCGACCCGGCGCAGAGTGACGCGGAACTGCGCGATCACCTGATCACGCTGTTGCTCGCCGGCCACGAGACCACCGCGTCGACGCTGGCGTGGACGTTCCACGATCTGGCCCGCCGGCCTCAGCTGCTGGCCCGCGTGCAGCGCGCCGCCGACGAGGACGACGACGCCTACCTGGAGGCGACGGTGAAGGAGGCGATGCGGCTGCGGCCGGTGATCGGCGAGGTCGCGCGGCGGCTGAACAAGCCCGTCCGGGTGGCCGGCTACGACCTGCCGGCCGGGGTCGTGGTCTTCCCGTCCATCCAGCTCGTCCAGATGCGCGAGGACGTGTTCCCCGACGCCGAGCAGTTCCGTCCCGAGCGGTTCCTCGAGGGCAACCCACCGCCGGCGACGTGGATCCCGTTCGGCGGCGGCCTGCGCCGGTGCCTCGGAGCGTCGCTGGCGATGGTCGAGGCCGAGGCGGTGCTCAAGACCGTGCTGCAGCGGGTGGACATCGCGCCCGGCGGACCGACCGAGTGGGCCAAGACGCGCAACATCACCATGGTGCCGGGGCGCGGCGCGCGGTTGGTCAGCTTCCCGCGCTGACCGGAGCCGGCGCAGCCGGCGCGGCGGTCGGGTGCGTGCGGTGGCGCAGGTACAGCGAGGTGGCGGTGGCGAGGGCCACCACACCGAGCGCGACGGCGGTGACCACGTGCGTGGGGGTCGACGCGAAGCCGGGCGGCTCGAGGACGCATCCGGCGGCGCACAGGCCGAGCAGGACGATGCGCCGCGCGCCGTTCACGCTCGGCGCCAGGCCCAGCAAGCCCCAGAGCAGGTACCAGGGGTAGAGCACCGGCGCGAGCAGCGCCAGCGCGAGCAGCGAGTAGCCCGCCGTGCGTTCGAGGGCGCGCTGTCGCGCGGTGGCGACGAGGTAGCCGACGATGAAGAGCATCGCGGTCAGCACGGTGATCCGGGCACCGGCGGCGAGGTCGTCGTAGGAGGCGCCGCGGACGATCGGGCTGAGCAGCTTGGCGAGCGCGCTCGACGCCGAGAACGGGGTGTGGGCCGCGAACTGACGATGCACCGTCCACAGCCAACCGAAGCCGTCGGAGACGACGGCGCCGACAATCCCGATCGTCGCGGCCGCGATCAGCAGGTCGCGGCCCAGCATCCGCCACAACGCCGTCGACCGGCGACCGAGCAGGTGCACGGAGACGATCGCGGGCAGGACGAAGAGCGCCTGCCCGCTGACCGAGCCGGCGAGCGCCACCAGCACGAGCGCCGCCGGCCAGCGGCGCTGGTTGGCCGCGACGAGCGCGGCCAGGACGAGGGCGATCATCAGCCCGTCGAGCCGGGCGGCCGACACGAGGTAGAGCAGCACCAACGGATTGAGCGCAGTGAGGGTGATCGCTCGCGCGCGCCGGGAGCCGGCCAGATCCGCGGCCAGCCGCGCGATCACTACGGCGACCAGCACGGCGACCACCCGCAGGACGATCACCGCGCCGAGCGCGTTGCCGGAGGTGGTGGACACGGCCAGGTGCTGCACGAACGTGCCCACCGGGCCGGCCCCGCTCGGCGTGCTGCGAGCGCCGGGGTCGATCGCGGCAACGATCGGCTGGTCGTTGAGGCGATTGGCCCCGTGGTCGTACGGGCTCAGCCCGCGGCGTTGCAGCAGTCCGAAGGCGACGTAGCCGTAGACGGTGGTGCCCATGAGTGGGGGTCCGACCGCGAACGGGACCGCCCAGGTCGCGGCGAGCAACCACACCCGGCTCTCGCGGGAATTGTGACGCCGGACGTGGTCGACCACCCAGAGCCAGAGCAGGACGAGCCCGGCGATGCCGGCCAGCATGACGACGCCGGGCACCGGGTTGTCGGCCTGCACGCCGTGGGCGTCCTGCAGGCCCAGCCAGTTCGAGAGCGCCCGAGTGGGACGGGCCGCCTCGATCTCGCCGCCGGCCACCACGATCAGGGCCGACACGACGAAACCCAGCACGGCAAAGCACAGCAGCGGCCGCGTCCACACCCGGCGCCGGGCGGTGTCCAGGCCGTGCAGCGCCTTCTCGGCCAGGTCGTTCATCGGTGCGCGTCGTTCATCGGGGCCTGACCCTATCGAGCGGCGGCGACACCCTTACCTGATCCGAACATTTCCC
This sequence comes from uncultured Actinomycetota bacterium, assembly GCA_963764485.1. Taxonomy (GTDB): domain Bacteria; phylum Actinomycetota; class Actinomycetes; order Mycobacteriales; family Jatrophihabitantaceae; genus Jatrophihabitans. The sequence continues at coordinate 2,704,608 of CAVXSM010000001.1, forward strand.
TGCCACCGAACGAACCTGGAGCGGTCACAGTGGGTAGTGCGACTTCGTGATCGACCCAAGGGAGCAACCACATGTACCGCAGAATTCTCATCGGCGGCGTGACCGCCGCCGCGATCGTCGGCGCGGGTGGCACTGCCCTCGCCCTGTCCGGTGATCAGACGACCGCCGGGACGCCGGCCTCGGCCAGCCAGACGTCGCTCGACAAGTCAGCGGCGAAGCACGCGAAGGGCAAGGGCAAGCTCCTGCGCCGCCTGCAGCACGGGCAGATCGTCACGAAGGGCAAGGACGGGTTCGTCACCCACGATCTGATCACCGGCACCGTCACGTCGGTCTCGTCGACGTCGATCACCGTGCAGGCCGCGGACAAGAAGAGCGAGACCTTCGTGATCAACAAGGACACCAAGGTGCGGATGCGCACGAGCGGCAAGGGCGCGGCGTCATCGATCGACAAGGTGGCCAAGGGCGATCACGTCCTCGTGACCGGCACCGGGACGTCCACCTTCACCGCCAAGCACGTCATCGACGTCAAGAAGTAGTTCTTTCCCCTCCCCCCGCCAAGTTGTCCGTGCTTCCCGTCGTCAGGACGACGGCAAGCACGGACAACTTTGGTCTTACGGCTGTGGTTTAAGGCAGGAGCGGCAGCCGGACGGTGAAGCGGGCGCCGCCCTCGACGGCGTGACCGGCCTCGATGCCGCCGCCGAGGCGCTGCACCAGCCCGTTCACGATGGCGAGGCCCAGCCCGGTCCCCACCTGGCGGATGCCGCGATAGCGCTCGTGCAGCGCGCCCTGCTCGAAGGCGACGGCGAGGTCGGTGTCGGTGAGTCCCGGGCCGCCGTCGCGCACCTCGACGACGGCCGCCCCGGGCGTGCTGCCGGCCGCGAGCACGATCACCGCGCCGCTCGGCGTCACGCGCAGGGCGTTGTCGAACAAGCCGTCCAGTACCTGACGCAGGCGAGCGGCGTCGGTCGAGGTCCAGAGCGGGACGGGCGGAGCCTCGAGCCGGAAGACCACGCCGGCCGCGGCGCAACGCGCCGACCACACCCTTGCGATTCCGTGCACGAGGCTGGTGAGGTCGACCGGCGCGAGCTCGATCCGGAAGTCCTGCGCGCCCAATCGGGCGAGGTCGAGCAGGTCGCCGACCAGCCGCTCGAGCCGCTTCGCCTCGCCCTGCAGCACGGCACCCACGTGCGCGGTCTCTTCGGGCGGCACGACGCTGCCGGCCAGGGACTCGGCGTAGCCGGTGATGACCGTCAGCGGTGTGCGCAGATCGTGCGACACCGACAGCAGGAACTCGCGCTGCCGGGCCTCGGAATGCCGCAGTGCGCCGGCCAGGGTGTTGATCGCCTCGCTGACCGCCACCACCTCGGCCGGTCCGACGGCGGGCAGGGTGATGTCGCGGTTGCCGGCGGCCAGCGAGTGCGCCGCGGCGGCGGTGCGGCGCAGCGGGCGGGCCAGCCGCCACGCCACGAGCAGTCCGATGATCATGGCCGCGCCCCCGGCGATCAGCAGGGCGAGGACGATGCGCCGGATCGCACGCTCGTCCTGCGCGACCGCGTCGGCGCGGCGCTGCACGATCACGATGCCGGCGATCCCGCCGGTGCCACCGACCCCGACCGCCCGGGCCTCGACGAACGTCGTGCTGCCGGAGACGGTGCGGCTGACCGACACGTTGCGGCCGGCGAGCAGCGCGCTGACGTCGGCGCCGGTGACGGCGCGGCGCACGATCGGGTAGCTGGTGACCACGGTGCCGTTGGCCCGGACGATCCCGCTGCGCACGTCCAATCCCTGCAGGGCCTTGCGTAGCCGGGCCTGGGCCACCGCGCCGGTCCGGCCGTTCGTGGCGACCGACGCCGTGACGTCGGCCAACCGGCCCAGGGTCGTGCGCGCGCTGTCGGCGCCGTTGTTGCGGATGAGGCCGGCGGCCAAGGTCCCGGCCAACAGGGCGGTGAGCACGGCGATGCCGACGCTCAGCAGCGCGATGCGGGTCGCGAGCGACGCGCGGCGCCTCACCGGACGTTCTCGGCGGCGTAGCCGACGCCGCGCACCGTGCGGATCGGGCTGGCGGCGCCGAGCTTGGCCCGCAGCTGCGCGATGTGCACGTCGACGGTGCGGGTGCCGGCCACGGCCGAGTAGCCCCAGACCTCGCTCAGCAACTGCTCGCGACTGAACACGCGACCGGGCCGGCGCATCAAATAGGCCAGCAGGTCGAATTCGGTGGCGGTCAGGTTGAGCTCGTCGCTGCCGTTGAACACCCGGCGCTGCCCGGCGTCGAGGGTCACCGCGCCGACGGTCTGGGGCGGCGCCTCGGGAGTGCCCTTCGTGCGCCGCAGCACCCCGGTCACCCGGGCCACGAGCTCACGCGGCGAGAACGGCTTGGTGACGTAGTCGTCGGCGCCCATCTCCAGCCCGACGATCCGATCGACCTCGTCGTCGCGGGCGGTCACGAACAGGATCGGCGTCCAGTCCTGCTCGGCCCGCAGCCGCCGGCAGATCTCGACGCCGTCGGTGCCCGGCAATCCGACGTCGAGGATGATCGCGGCCGGTCGCAGCCGCCGCACCGCGTCCAGCGCATGGTCACCCTGGTGCTCGACGTGCACCCCGTAACCGGCCTTCGCGAGGTTGAGTCGGATGACGTCGGCGATGGCGGGCTCGTCCTCCACGACCAGGACCAGCCCGCGCTGACGCGGCTCGGCGGACACGTCCGAACTGTAGTAGCGGGACGTTCGTCCGGGGTCACGCCGAGATCAGAAGAATGTTCGGACCGAAAGACCCTCGGAAAGCCCGGTTTGACCCGCTTGACTGACCGTCGATTCACACGACGGGACAGCGGTCATCGTCGCTTCAGCTCGGCGGTAAGAGGGGGTCGCCGGACGGTAGAGACGTTGGTCGGGTGGGTGCGGGGCCTCGTTCTTGGCGTCGGCGTATCGGTGTGTGTCGGGGTTGCGTTGACGGGCACTGCCTCCAGGACGGCAGTGGCCGTCGCGCAGCGACCAGTCGGGTGAACCCGGCCGGTGAGGAGGCTCAGGACGCGAGCGCGCGGGCGCCCGGGCCGGGAGCCGACTGGGTGTCGCGGTGGGTGAGCAGCTCGCCGTCGTGGGTGCAGCGGACCTCGGCCCGGACGAGATGCCCGCAGGCCTTGTGCTGGATCTCCCAGGGCTCGGCCCCGCCCGGCGCCAGGTGCTTGTCGCCGAACTGCATCAGGGCGATCAGCACCGGGAAGAGGTCCCAGCCCTTCGCGGTGAGCCGGTACGCGTTGCGCTTGCGCTGGCCGGGGTCCTGGTATTGGCGCGTCTCGAACAGGCCCTGGTCGACCAACGTCCGCAGCCGGTCGGAGAGCACCGCCTCGGATAGCCCGACATGGCGGCGGAAATCGTCGAAGCGGTGCACGCCGTTGGCGGCGTCGCGGATCAGCAGCATCGTCCACTTCTCGCCGATGACCGCGAGCGTGCGCTGCACCGAACAGGTCTCGCTGTCGAAGTCCAACCAGGGGGCGCGGGGTTCGCTCATGGAGGTAGCGTAGCTGACTATTCAATTGACAGTCAGGTCTTAGGCCTTCTAACTTCAAAGAATGAAGTCAGGACAGGTAGTGCTCCGGCCGTGGCAGGAAGGCGATTTCGCCCTGCTGGCCGCCGCGGCGCCCGGTTTGTCGGAGCGGACGCTGCGCCTGCGGTTCTGGGGCGCAGTGCCCACGCTGCCGGACAGTTACCTGCGCAGCACCGCGCAGCGCTGGCCGCTGGCCTGGGATGCGGTGGCCGCGATCGACGGCGACGAGCTCGTCGGCTGGGCCGAGTACGGCCGCTACCCCGATCGCCCGCTCACCGCCGACGTCGCGGTGTGCGTCGTCGACGCCGAGCAGGGGCACGGGGTGGGGACGGCTTTGGTCGAGCTGCTGGTCGAGCGGGCCCGCGGGGCCGGGCTGGTGAGCGTGCACGCCGACATCGCGCCGCACAACGCCGCCGCCCGACGGCTCTGGGCGCACGTGACCGGCACCCGCACCTCGACCATCGCGCTCGCCGGCTGATCCTGCGACTTTGACTTCCCGATGCACGCTGGCGAGGCCCCGCAGCGTGGATGGAGAAGTCAAAGTCGTCAGTCGAAGAGGGAGAGCTGGGCCGTCTGCGGGCGTGGGGCGAGTTTGGGCAGCTTCGGCCGCTGGTAGCCGCCGCTCGGCGCCGGGGCGAACCACGACGGCAGCGGTGCGCGCGGGGGTTCGACCCGCTGCGGGTCGGCCTGGGCCAGCACGCTGACGGCCTCGTTGACCGACCACACGAGCTGCTGCGAGCGGAAGATCGAATCGACGGCGGCGGCCGGCAGCGGCAGCACGCCCGGGCCGTCGCGCAGATCGAGTTCGATCGCGACGTCGGTGTGCATGGCCATGACCTGGCAGTTCAGCTCCCACGCCGTGCGGGCGGCGGGGTCGTCGAGGCGCTTGGCCAGGCCGGCGCCCAGCTCGGCCCTGACCCGCGCCGGATCGTCGAACGCGGCCCGGGCGCTGCCGAACTTCTGCAGCAGCGTGGCGGCGGTGCGCGGGCCGATGCCGCGCACGCCGGACAGGTTGTCGGACGGGTCGCCGCGCAGCGCGGCGTAGTCGCGGTACTGCTCCGGCCGCACCCCGAGCAGCAGGTTGAGCCGCTCGGCGTTCATCAGCGGCGACGCCTCGACGCCGCCGTTGATGATCCGCAGCACCTTCGTGGTGTCGTCGATGAGGGCGAACGCGTCGCGGTCGGAGGTGACGACGACGGTGGTGGCGCCCATCGTCTTGGCCTGGACGGCTACCGACGCCAGCACATCGTCGGCCTCGAGCCCGGGCGGCACGACGACGGCGATGCCGAGTCGGGTGAGCACGTCGGCGGCGCAGTCGAGCTGCTCGACCAGGCTGTCGAGCTTGTCGACCCGGGTGGCCTTGTAGGTGGGCCACCGGTCGCGACGCCGCGACGAGTCGGGGTCGTCGAAGCCGACGACGACGGCCGTGGGTCGGATGCGGTCGACGGCCGCCACGAGCTGCATCAGCAGGCCACGCACCGCCCAGCACGGGCGGCCCTCGGCGGTGTGCAGCCCGGTGCGGGCCTGGGCGTGGAAGCTGCGGTGGACGAGCGAGTTCCCGTCGATCGCGAGGATCACCGGTCCGTCCACGGCCACCACTCTGTCACGAACCTCCGTCAACCGGATGGGGCTAGCCGAGTGCGGCGAAGGCCGCGGCGATCTCGGCCCGGCCGGCGCCGGCGGCGACGAGCAGCCGGAGCAGCACCCGGGCCTGATACGGGTGGGCGAAGCCACCGCTGATCACGCCGCGGGCGAGCAGGTCACGCTCGGATCCGGGCGCGGCGTAGGTATCGGACAGCACCGCCCCGGCCCCGGCGCGCGAGGTGAGGACGACGGGCATCACGGCCAGGATCTCGGCCAGGGTCGGGACGAGGCCGGCCGGCACGTGCCCGGCCCCGAACCCGGCCAGCACCAGGCCCTGATGGCTGTGGCCCGGGCCGGCGAGCAGTGCACCGTCGTCGTCCAAGGTCGTCGTGTAGAGCGCGATCAGGGTGGCGGCCAGGCTCGCCCGCGTCCATCCCGTGATCAGCTGCCGGCGGGGAAGGGTGGCCAGGAACCGGGGCGTGCCCTCGACGACGTGCCCGATCGGCCCGAGATCAGGCGACACGAACGTGGCCGGGCTAGTGCTGTGGGTCTTGCGGACGTGGCGCGCGGCGTGGATCTCATCGGCGAACACGACCAGCGCTCCGCGGCCGCGGGCCGATTCCGCGGCGGCGACGTGCAGCGCGGCGAGCAGGTTGGCCGGGCCGTCGGCGCCGGGCAGGGTCGGATTGCGCATGGCCCCGGTGACGACGAACGGCACGTCGTGCGGCCACACCGAGTCGATCAGGAACGCCGTCTCCTCCAGGGAGTCGGTGCCTTGCGTGAGGACGATCCCGACGGCGCCGTCGGCGACGGCCTGGCTCGCGGCATCGACGGTGTCGAGCACGTCGGCGAAGGTGAGCGAGGCGCTGGGAACGGCGTGCGGGTCGTGGACGCGGACCTCGACCGCTAGCCGGCCCAGGGTCGCAATGAGGTCGCCGCCACTGAGTCGCGCGATGACGCCACCGCCCGGTTCCGAGGTCATCGAGATCGTGCCGCCAAGGGCGAAGTACGCGACGTGGGCGTTCGTCGGTTCCGGCACGCCTGCGAGCTTAGGCGCGCATACTTCGGGGAAGTCGCGCGCCAGGGGGAACCATGCGTCGGGTCGTCTACCTCATCGTCCCTGCGGTCGTGCTCTACGTCGTGGCGTCGATCGGCGCCCCGGACGCGACCCAGGACTCGTCGTCCATCGCCGACCTGCCGCGCGCCGACTTCACCCCGGTAGCCGTTGGATCGACTCGAGTCACGGAGGGTTCGAACCGGTGGACGAAGACCTGATCCAAGCCCGGTTGCGGGAATGGGACGCCGCCGCGTGGTCCCTCGCGGCGCTGGTCCTGGCCGGACGGGAGGACGGGCCGGCCGATCTGGTTGCGGCGTCGCGCGCCGTGCTCGCCGCGGCCGGCATCGACGACCTCGCCGCCACGACCCCCTCGCCGGAACTCGCACTCGGGCTCGCGAACCAGGCGGCCGCGCCGCTGCACATCACCTCAGCGCTGCTCACCGGGGCCGCGATCGCCTGGTCCACCAACGACGATGCCGGCTTGCGGGCCCAGGGCCGGGCCAGCGCGCAAGCGGCGCCCCTGTTCGCTGCGCACTTGGTGTCGGGGATGGGTGATCTCGCGGCGCGCCTGGCCACGCCCGCCGCTCGCATGCTCGATGTCGGGACCGGTGTGGCCGCGCTCGCCGTCGGCTTCGCCGAGGTGTTCCCGCAGCTGTACGTCCTGGGAATCGACGTCATGGACCGCGCGCTGACGCTCGCGGCCGAGACCATTGCCGCGAGCGCGGTGGCCGACCGCGTGAGCGTGCGCAAGCAGGACGTTGCCAGCCTGGCCGAGCACGACGTCTTCGACCTCGCCTGGCTGCCGGCCCCGTTCATCCCGTCCGCGGCTCTGAACAGCGGCATTGCCCGCGTCGTCGCGGCGACGCGGCCGGGCGGCTGGCTGATCGTCGGGCACGGCCGGTTCGGTGAGGGTCCGGCTGCGGACGCGCTCACCCGACTCAAGACCCTCGCCTTCGGCGGCACCCCGCTCGACTCCGCCGCGGCGCAGGATCTGCTGCGCCGGCACGGCCTGATCGACGTCCGCACGGCCCCGACGCCACCCGGCGCACCAGGCGTCACGATCGGGCAGCGCCCGTCGGACTAGCCGACAAGCGTCTCTCGTCGTGCATCGTGACGCTGCCGCCCGCCGCCTTCACTCCGGTCACTGCGGCAGGGCGATCGCTGCGTCGAACCACGTGGCGGGATCGCTCGGGTTCGAAGCGAGCCGGAGGTGCCGGGCGATGTCGACGAACTGTTGCGCAGTGATCGGTCGGCTGCCGCCGCCTGGGCCGGCCACGAAGATCGCGACCTGCCATTGCCCGGCGCGGTAGGTGAGCGCGCAGTCGGCGGGTGACGGGGTGGTGCCGGGAGCCGGAGCGGACTGGACGGCACAGTGGGTGTTGACGTGCCCGTTGTAGGGCCCAATCTTGACGGTCGTAGCCGATGGATCAGCCGGTCGCCCGGCGACCAAGCGGCTGACCTGCACGGTCACCTCCATGCCGAACTCGGCGACGATGGCCGAGCCACCCGGGGTACGCGCGTCGGTGTCGGAGCCGGCGGTGAGCGTCGTGATCTTCGCCGGGGCGCCGTCGAGGCGGAACGGCAGCTGGAGCGTGCTCGGCGCCGTCGGACGGATCGCCGCGGCGATCGCGGTCAGCCGCGCGCGCACGTGCACTCCCCACGCGTGGACTACGGCGGCGGCCACCGGGCCGTACGGCTGCGGTGTCGCGCGAACGATCAGCCAGTGGCCCGGCCGGTCCGGCCACGCGACGACCGGGACGGTCGTCGTCCATTGCCCGGGCTTGGAGGCAGCCGGCGTCGGCCGCTCGAGGGCCTGCTGCCCGAAGTAGGCGCGGTGCCCGGACACGGTGATCGGACGACGGTCCTGCAGCGCCGAGGTCCCCTCCACGAGATGGGCTCCGCCGGCCTGGATGGTGCCGATCGGCAACCCGCTCGCGGTGGCAATGGTCCGTTCCTGCAGGCCCTCGGCGATCGAGCCGCTGGAGAACGCCAACCCAGACACGGGGGTGACGCTGAACCCGTAGCGGAGGTCGACTGCGCCGCCCGACACCGTCGGCGCCGTCGGACGGGTCGCCCGGCCGGGCAGCACGACGGCCAGGACGGCGGCCGCGGCGACGGCCACCGCGGCCATTGCCGGAACCAGCCAATCGCGACGGCGGGCCGGCCGGCCGTCTTCGATCTTGAGCTGGTCGAGCACGTCGGCCACCGTCGGGGCATCGTCCTCGAGCGCGAACAGCGCCCCTCGCACGTCGTCACTGGTTCGCATCAGAACTCCCTCGACAAGGTCGGTTCGGGCGTCAGCTCGACGCGCAAGGCGGCGAGGGCGCGCGAGGCATGCGCGCGGACGGTTCCGGACGAGCAACCGAGATCCGTGGCGATCTCGGCATCGGAAAGGCCGCCGTAGAAGCGCAGCACGATGACGGCGAGCTGCCGGCGCGGGAGCTTCGCGAGCTCGGTGATCAGCAGAGCGCGATCGGCCTGCTGCACCGCAGAATCCGACGCCGTCGCCAATTCCGGGATTTCCGCGACAGGGACAACTCGCGCCCATTTACGCCGCCAGGACAGGAACTCGTTGACGATCATCCGGCGGACGTAGGCGTCCGGCTTCTCGAGCGCTCCGATCGTCTCCCAGCGGCCGTAGGCGCGAGCCAGGACGTCCTGGACGACGTCCTCGGCCAGCCCGCGATCGAGGCAGAGCACCCGCGCGAAGCGGAGCAGCGCAGGTAACTGCGCCCGGGTGAACTCCTCGAACGTCACCGCGCCTCCATCGTGTCGGTCGGGCCTGCACCACTTACACGCGGGAGAACCACGATCTGTTGAGTCGCGCCGACGTGCCGTGGTGCCCGACGCGTCGCGGCCCTGCCATCGAGGGAGTGTCAAGGATCAGCCGGAGCAATACAGGCGCGTGGTGGGCCCTGAAGACCTTCGGTTGATGGGTGACAGATCTACTTCGGTAGAGCTGTGACACTCGTTTTCAGAGTAGGACGGCGACCGCCGGGGATCGACGCTCGCTTCTTGCGGACTTCTCCTTGGTGCTGGCGTTGTTGGGTGCGTAGCAGCTGATCGCCGTCATAGAACTGCAGGACGTGGTCGGTTACCCAGACGTCGATGTTGCGGCGGGCGGCTGCTTGGCCGAGGCAGACCTGTTGCCAGTTGACGCTGACGACTCCGACCGGTGATGCGCGGCGGGCGATCCAGTAGCCGTCGCCGCGATCGCCGGGCGGGCGTGGCGGGCCGTCGGTGGGGGTTCGGATGGCGGTGACCTCGGCGTGCTGTTCGCGCAAGAACCGTTGCGCCGGGGTGGCCATGTCCAACGCCTGGTGCGGGCGCTCGGTGTTGTAGTGCTCGACCCACTCGTCGAGCTCGGCTTGCGCGGCCGCGAGACTGGCGAAGACGCGGTCGGTGCGGAACTCCGTGCGGATCGCCCGGTGGAAGCGTTCGATCTTGCCGGTCGTCGTCGGCGAGCGGGGCTGGGTATGCAGATGCCGGATCCCGTTCTCCCGACAGATCCGGTCGAAGAGCACCTCGAGCCGGTGGGGTGTTGAACCGGCCGGTGAACACCTTGCCGTTGTCGGTCAGGACCTGCTCGGGAACCCCGTAGGTGCGCAGGGCTTTGGCCAGTCCGTCACACACCTTCTGTGACGTCTCGCGCGTCATCAGATGTGCGCTGACACAGAACCTCGAGTGGTCATCGACTCCCGACAGCACCTTGGCCCGAGTGCCGTCGGCGAGCAGGAACCCACCGACGACGTCCATCTGCCACAACTCCATCGCCGCGCCGCGTTCCCACCGTTTCCACTTGCGATCACGCGGCCGCCGCGCGCCCGGGTCGATCAGGTTCAACCGGACCAGCGCCCGATAGGCCCCCGACTCCGACACCGGGAACCCAGCCCGCTTGGCCAGCTCAAAACTCAACCGCCGCGGACCCCACGACGGATGCGCCAGCCGCAACTCCACCAACGCGACCTCAACCGCCGCCGGCATCTGATGCGGACACGAACGCGGACGATGCGAACCGTCCCCAAGACCTCCCAGCCCGCCGGCCTCGTACTTGGCCAGCCACGCATGCACGGTCTTACGCGTCACCCCGAACCGGGCCGCCACGCTCGTCACTGTCTCGCCGTCGGCGATCACCGCCCGCACGGCCTCATACCGCTGCTCAGCCACAGACAACTCCCTCATGAACGGGAGTGTCACCAATCAACCGAAGTAGCTGTAACCCATCAGCCGAAACACTGTCACCAATCAACCGAAGGCCGAATGGCCAGCATCAGCCGAAGTAATACAGGCGCGTGGTGGGCCCCGTCGGGCTCGAACCGACGACCTACGGATTAAAAGTCCGCTGCTCTGCCAACTGAGCTAGAGGCCCGTGTCGCCCAGTCTCCCAGACCGGACGCGATCCGGCGCGCGCTCGAGGGATGGTGGGGTGTTTCTGCAGCTGTACTACGCCCGTCCTACACGCTTCAGGCGGCACCCCTACCTGTCCGGCGCGCCAACGCGGTTCAGAGGCTACGCAGACGATTCCCGGCAACGATGCAGAACATGGCGTCACACACCACCGGTACCGGCGGCCGGCGCCCGATCCTCGCCGACACGCTGTCCGAGGCGTTGGGTCGCACCCACCGCGCCGACCCGGTGGCGCCGAAGTCGGGCGGACCGGCCGGCAACGCGCGATTGACGGCGTGGGCCGGGCTGATCCTGCTGGTGCTCTCGCTGGCCGAGCTGGTCACCGTCCTGGACGTAGGCGGGCTGATCAGCTGGCACATCGTGATCGGCACGCTGCTCGTGCCCCCGGCGGTGCTGAAGACGGTGACCACGGGATGGCGCATCGTGCGCTACTACCGCCACGACGCGGCCTACCGGCAAGCCGGTCCGCCGCCGCTGGTGCTGCGCATCCTCGGCCCGGGTGTGGTGGCAACGACGCTGGGTCTGCTCGCGTCCGGACTGCAGCTCATCCTGCTGGGCCCGAACCGCAGCCGAACCGTCTTCGTCTCCGCCCTCGGACAGGACCTCGACTGGGTGACGCTGCATCAGGCGCTGTTCCTGGTCTGGGCGGTTTTCACCGGGCTGCACGTGTTGGCTCGGATCGTCCCGGCGCTGCGGCTCACCGTGCTGCGCCCGGTGGATGGGGACGAGGTCGACGGCGGCCACCGCCGGGCGGTCACTCTCGCGGCCGTGCTCGCGGCGGCGGCGATCATCGCCGCGATCGTGCTCGCCGGGTCCGGCACCTGGCGCGCCGACGAGCGCAACCGGCACGACTTCCGTCACGGCGGCCGGCCGCCCGGCGCGCTCTCGGTGTTCCGCCCCTGACGCCGCGCTACGTCAGGCCTTGTCGCCGAACTCGTTGAACCAGTGCGCGAGCGGTCCCTGCCGGCTGACCGCGCGCAGCCGTCGCTCGGTGAGCTCGCGGCGGCTGCGGGTGGTGACGATCAGCATCTCGTCGCCGGTGCGCAGCTGGGTGTCCCGGCCCGGGACGAAGGTCTTGCCCTCACGGATCACGAGCGTGACCACGCTCTGCCCGGGCAATTGCAGCTCGAGCACCGACACCGAGTGCAGTCGCGATCCCGGGGGGATCGTCATCGTCAGGAGTTCGGCGTCGAGCACGTCGAGCGGCGCGGCCTCGACCATGATCTCGCGGGTGCTCTCCGTCGGGCTGATCCGCAGCCGCCGGGCCAGCGGGTACAGGCTCGGCCCCTGCACCAGGGTGAAGATCACCACCAGTACGAAGACGATGTTGAGCAGCCGCTCGCTGTCGGGCACGCCGCGCACGACCGCGAAGGTGGCCAGCACGATCGGTACTGCCCCGCGCAGTCCGGCCCACGACAGGAAGATCTGCTCGCGCAGCGGGAACCGGAACCCGAGCAGGCTCACCAGCACCGCGAGCGGCCGCGCGACAAGGAGCAGGACGAACCCGACCACGAGCGCCGGCACGATCGCATGGGCGAGCTTGCTCGGCGTCACGAGCAATCCGAGCAGGACGAACAGGCCGATCTGGGCCAGCCAGCCGAGCCCTTCGGCGAACGAGCGGGTCGCCGCGCGGTGCGGGAGCCCGCTGTTGGCCAGGACCAGCGCGGCGAGGTAGGCGGCGAGGAAGCCACTGGCGTGCGCGGCCCCGGCGGCGGCGAAGGCCACCACGCACAACCCGACGGTGACCAGCGGGTACAGCCCGGACGCCGGCAGCGCGAGCCGCGGCAGGGCGAGCGCACCGAGCCAGCCGAGGACCAGTCCGATGGCCGCCCCGGCCGCGAGCTCGTACGCGAGGTGCCAGGCCAGCGAGCCGGTCGACACGTGGAACGGGGTCACGCTGAAGATCAGGACGAGGACGACCGTCGGGGCGTCGTTGAACCCCGACTCGGCCTCGAGCAGCCCGGCCACCCGCTTCGACAGCGGCAGTACGCGCAGGATTGAGAACACCGCCGCGGCGTCGGTGGACGACACGGTGGCGCCGAGCAGCAGGCAGACCTGCCAGCTGAAGTCGAGCAGCAGGTGGGCGCCGAGCGCGGTGACGAGGGTGCTCACCCCGACACCGACCGTCGCTAGGACTGCGGCCGGGGCCAGCGCCGTGCGGACGTCGGTCCATCGCGTCGTCAGACCACCCTCGACCAGGATGATCGCGAGGGCGGCGGTGCCGAGATCCTGCGCCAGCTGCGCGTCGTCGAACGTGATCCCGATGACGTCCTCGCCGAGCAGGACCCCGAGCCCGAGGAACAGCAGCAGGCTGGGCAGCCCGACGCTGGATGCGGCCCGGGTCGCGACCACGCTCACCAGCAGGACGAGACCGCCGGCGAGCAGGGTCAGGTACAGGTCCTGCAGGCTCACGGCACCCCCCGTCCGATTGGGTCCCCCAGGCTAGGGGACGGACGGGGTGCGCCGACCCGTTGCACAGACGTCGAATACCCGTCACGTGCTGGAAACGCACCGGTGCGACCGTCAGGGCATGAGAACGTCAAACCCCTGCCTGCGGGCCCTCCCGGAGCCCCCGGACGACCCCCGCCCGGCCGTGCCCAGCCCCCACCGCGGCCTCGTCCGCCAACCGTGGACCCTGCGCATCGGCGCGGACACGCTGCTCGTGCGGCCCAGCTCGGCCCGCGACCTCGCCGCCGTCGCGCAGATGCATCGGCGCTGCAGCGCGCGCTCGCTGCTCGACCGCTACCGCTGCGGTGGCCGCGCGCCCGCGGTTGCGGCCCTCGACCAGGCGCTGCGGCGCCCGCACAGCGTCGTGGCCGTGAACGCCACCGGCGAGGTGGTGGCCGTGGGATCGCTCGATCGCGATCCGACGCACAACCACCTGTCCGCCGAGGTCGGTCTGCTCGTCGAGGACCGGTGGCAGCGCATGGGCATCGGCGGTGAGCTGATGAGCCACCTCGCCGGGGTGGCGCAGATCGTCGGGTTCCATGAGCTGATCGCCTACCCCGCTACGGCGGTTCCGGCGGTGCAGCGGCTGATGATCGAGGTCGGACGGACCCGGATGGTGCCCGACGTCGACCTGCACCTGCACACCTACCTGCCCGACTCGGCCACCCTGGGCCTGGGCTCGGTGCGCCAGCGCCTCGCCGGCTGACCGGCACTCACTCACCGTGGGGCGACGGCGGCCCAGGCGACGGTGAGCTCACCGTGCCGGGCCCGGGCGGTGCCCACCGGCCAGCCGGCGCCGGCCAGGGCCGCGGCCGCGGCGATCCACCGCTGCCGCGGCCCGAACGAGGACACCGGGGCGGCCGCTGCCCAGGCCGCGTCGAAGGCGCGCAGGAAGTCGTGGATCGGCTCGCCGGCCACGTTGCGGTGGATCAGCGCCTTGGGCAGCCGCTCGGCGAGCTCACCGGGCCGCTCGATCGTCTCGACCCGGCCGGCGAGGGTGAGCGACAGCGGCCCGCGCTGATCGAGCAGCACCCAGCAGCCGCGCCGGCCGAGTTCGTCGCAGGTGCCCTCGACGAGGACGCCGCCGGGAGCCAGCCCGGCCTGCAGCGTCAGCCATGCCTGCGCGGCGGTGGCCTCGTCGTACTGGCGCAGCACGTTGGCTGCGCGCACGATCGTCGGACGGTGCCCGGCCAGCTCGAAGCCGCCGCGGGCGAAGTCGAGCCGCGGCGGGTCGGCCGCCGGCTGGGCCGCGGTGACGCGTTCGGGGTCGATCTCGAGGCCGAGCACTCGGACGTCGGGCCGGATGCGGGCCAGCCGCGCCGCCAGCTCGATCGCGGTGACCGGGGTCGCCCCGTAGCCCAGGTCGATGACCAGCGGGTCGGCCGCGGCCCGCAGGGTTGTCGCCAGGGTCGCGGTGATCCAGTTGTCCATCCGTCGCAGCCGATTCGCGTTGGTCGTGCCGCGGGTGGGCCGTCCCAGCGCGCGGGCCCGTCCCGCCGCGAGCCGGGGCTGCGCGCGGCGCGGCTGCTGCGGGTCGGCCACGGGAGACGAGTCTAGGAACGGCGCCCGGTAGCGTCGCGAATCATGTCCCTCGCCGACCTCACGACGCTGCGCCTGGGCGGCCCGGCGGCGCGCATCGTCGAGGCGAAGACGACCGAGGAACTCGTCGACGTTGTCCGCGCGGCCGACGCGGCCCGGGAACCCGTCCTCGTCGTCGGGGGCGGCAGCAACCTGGTGGTCGCCGACGAGGGCTGGCCCGGCCTGGTCGTGCTGATCCGGACGAGCGGCATCGGCTTCCACCAGCTGGGTGACCGCGTCTCGATCACGGTGCCGGCCGGTGAGCCCTGGGACGCCGTGGTGGACATGACCGTGCAGCAGGGGTGGTCGGGCCTCGCCGCGATGTCCGGCATCCCCGGGCTCACCGGGGCGACGCCGGTGCAGAACGTCGGGGCGTACGGCAGCGAGGTGTCCGACGTCATCACCGGGCTGCGGGTGCTCGACCGGCAGACCGGCGCGCTCGAGGACTGGGATCCGGATCGCTGCGACTTCGGCTTCCGCACCAGCGCGTTCAAGCACACCGACCGCTACGTGGTGCTGTCGGTCAGCTTCGGCTTGATGCAGTCGCCGGCCGGACCGCCGGTCCGCTATCTCGAGCTGGCCCGGCGTCTCGGCGTCGAGCCGGGCGAGCCGGCGCCGTCGGGCCGAGTGCGCGACGTCGTGCTGGAGCTGCGTCGGAGCAAGGGCATGGTGCTCGACCCGGGCGATCACGACACGTGGAGCGTGGGCTCGTTCTTCGTCAATCCGTTCGTGACCCGCGAGCAGGTGCCGGCCGGCTGCCCGAACTGGGAGGTCGACGGGCAGGTCAAGCTCTCGGCCGCGTGGCTGATCGAGAACGCCGGCTTCGGCAAGGGCTTCGGGCTCGACCGGGGCGCCGGCACCGTGGCCGTCTCGACCAAGCACACCCTCGCGCTGACCAACCGGGGCGGGGCCACCACGGCCGAGCTGCTCGAGCTCGCCCGGGTCATCCGCGCCGGCGTCGAGCAGCGTTTCGGCATCCGGCTGCGCCCGGAGGCGCATCTGGTCGGCGTCGACCTCTAGTCCACCCCTCGCCGCCATCTCGCCCGCACGAAGTTGTCCGCGCTAAACGGCGCTATAGCGCCGTTTAGCGCGGACAACTTCAAACCTCGCAAAAGTTGTCCGCGCTAAACGGCGCTATAGCGCCTCGAAGCGCGGACAACTTTCAAAGGGGGGTGGGTGGGCCGGACGTCAGCGGCGGGCGACCTTGTGCGGAGCGGCCTGGGCCAGGGGCTTGACCACCAGGAGATCGACGTTCACGTGCGCAGGCCGGGTGACCGCGAACGCGATGCAGTCGGCGATGTCGTCGGCGGTGAGCGGTGCGTCCACCCCGTCGTACACGCGGTCGGCGGCGGCCTGATCGCCGCGCAGCCGGACGAGCGAGAACTCCTCGGTGCGCACCATTCCGGGAGCCACTTCGGTGACCCGCACCGGTCGCCCGTTCAGCTCGAGGCGCAGCGTCTCGACGACCGCGGTCGCGCCGTGCTTGGCCGCCGTGTAACCGCCGCCGCCCTCATAGACGAGATGCCCGGCGATCGATCCGGTGACGACCACGTGGCCGCCGGCGCCACGTTCGAGCGCCGGCAGCAGCGCCTGCGTCACCCGGAGCACGCCGATCACGTTCGTCTCGTACATCTGCTGCCAGTCAGCCGGATCGGCCCGCTCGATCGGCTCGACCCCGACCGCGCCGCCGGCGTTGTTCACCAGTACGGCGACGTCGTCGAGCGCGGCCGCCAGGGCGGCCACCGACTCGGCCGACGTCACGTCGAGCGTGACCGCCCGCAGCCCCGGAACCTCCGCGGCCAGCGCGTCGAGTCGCTCGCGGCGCCGTGCGGCGGCCACCACGTCGTAGCCCTCGGCCGCCAGGCGACGCGCCGTGGCCGCTCCGATCCCGCTGCTGGCCCCGGTTACGACGGCGATCCCTCGTGACATACCGCGATTGTCCGGCATCGGTGACGGCCGCTCAGGGCCGGGCGACCGCCCGTCCCGGTCCGGGGCTGGGGCGGCGCCGCGCCGGGGCGTGGCCGTTCATCGACGCGGTCCCCTCCGCCGCGGCCGCGGTCGGCTCGGCCGAGCCGACGTCCGTGGCCCGGAAACGCTCCAACGCCACGCGGGCCGCCCGACGCCCGGCGGCGCGCATCTGGTCGAGCTGGTGGAACTCCAACAGGCCGACGCCACGGGTCTCGGGGGTGATCACGAGATCGGCCCGCTCGAGGGCGGCGGCGGTGTTCGCGCCGCCGCCGAGCATCATCGACCGCATCAGGGTGTCGCCAAGGGCCGGGATCCGGGGTGGACCGCCGGACGACGGCGAGCCCCCACCGGCCGAGATGTTCACCGCGATCACCGGGCCTTCGTCGCGTTCGGTGAGCGCGCTCACCGGCAGGTTGTCCATGACGCCACCGTCGACGTGCAGCCGGCCACCCAGGATGTACGGCGCGAACAGCCCCGGCAGGCGCACCGACGCCGCGACGACATCGGCGAGCCGGCCGCGCCGGTGGACGACCGGCTGGCGGTTGAGCAGGTCGACACTGACCCCGCGGAACTCGCGCGGCAGCTCCTCGATGTGCACGTCACCGAAGAAGTGGTTCAGGGCGACCTCCAGCTTGCGGCCGCGGGCGAACGATCGCACCGGCACGGTGTAGTCGTTCAGCGGGTTACGGCGGACCAGGGATTCGTAACAGACCGCGTCGATCGCCTGGGCGTCCAGGCCGTTCGCGAACAGCGCACCGACCACCGCCCCGAAGCTGGCGCCGGCTACCCGGTCGACCTGCAGCCCGGCGGCCTCGAGTTCCTCGATGACCCCGATGTGGGCGAGGGCACGGGCACCGCCACCGCTGAGCACCAGCCCGACCGATCGGCCCCCGATGCGAGCGATCAGCGGGCGCAGGCCGGCGGCGAGATCGGCCGGCCCACCGTCGAGCTGCGTCAGCGACCACGGTGAGTACGCGTCGCACCACTGGATCACGTCCTGGCGACTGGCCCGGTCGCCGAGCAGCACGAGGTCGGCGTTGAGCTCGGCCGGCCCGGCCAAGGGCGGAGGTGGCGCGCCCGGGCGCGAGCTGACGAGCACCGTCCGGTCGGCCTGCCGCAGGCAGAACGAGCGCCAGTCGGCGTCCTCGGTGCCGGCAACGAGCACCACCCGGTCGGAGTCGGCTTCGGCCCGCTCGAGGCCGTTGGCATCGAGCCGGGCCGGAGCCACGACGCGCAGGTACGGACGCAGGCCCGCAACGAGGTGGTGGCCGACGGCGGCAGCCTGGGCATCCGGGTCGAGCGCGACCACCGCGATGACCGCCGGCCGGGCCTGGTCGGCATGACCCACGGGCCGGCTCGTCTGCACCCAACGCGCGACGGTCGCCGACACCGTCCGCAGGATCCGCGGTTCGGTGACCACCAGTTCGTCGAACTGCGCGGTGCTGAGCCGCAGCAGGTGGCTGTCGCGCTTGGCCCGCACCGAGGCCGCGCGCGGGGCGCTGGTCAGCACGCCGAGCTCGCCCAGGGTTCCGCCGCGGCCGAGCTCCTGCACCACCACGCCGTCGCGAACGATCTCGAGGCGACCGGTCCGCACCACGTACAGGCCGTCGGCCTCGTCGCCGGCGCGGAACAGCCATTCCCCGGCCAGCACGGTCACTCGGTCGGCCGTCTGCTCGATCCGGGCCCGGGCCGCCTCGGACAGGTCGACGAACAAGGCTGAGCCGCCGACCGAACCCGCCGCACCGGACGGGACGGTGGAATCGGGAGCGGAGGCGAAGAGATCGACCGCGCCGGCGGGGTCGACGTCGGCCGCGGGGGCCGGTTCGTCGTCGCTCACGTCCGGGCGGGCCGCGAGTCCGGGCCCGAGGAACGTCGCGCCGATCGCCGCCGCCAGGAAGCAGAACGCGCAGAAGATCCAGCCGTGCCGGAACACGACGGCGGCCGAGGTGGCGGTGGGCACGCCGATGATCACGACCAGGATGGCGATGCCGAGCACGGCACCGATCTGCCGCGCGCTCGACACCACGGCCGACGCGCCGGCGTAGCGGCCGCCGGGCACCGCCGCCAGCGCCGCGCTGGCCAGGATGGGTAGCGTCGCCCCGACCCCCAGCCCGCTGATCAGCTGCCCGGGCAGCCATTCGGTGAGGAAATGCGGTGTCGTGTCGACGAGCCAGATGTACCAAGCGAAGCCGGCGGCCCAGACGAGCGCGCCGGCCACGGCAATACGCCGGTAGCCCTGCTCGTCGGCCCGGCGGCCCAGTACGGCCGCGGCCACCGCGGCGACGATCGCTCCCGGCGCTACGGCTAGGCCGGCCCGCAGCAGCGAGTACCCCCACACGTAGTGCAGCCACAGGATGTGGGTGAGCAGGTAGGCGTAGAAGCCCATGCTCGCGACGATGGTGACGAGGGTGGCCACCGCGAACGGCCGGACGCGCAGCAGGGTCGGATCGAGGATGGGCGAGGGATGCCGGCGCGAGCTGAGGCCCACGCCCAGCGCCGCCGCGGCCGCCACCACGAAGGCCACCGACGTCGAGACGCTCGTCCATCCCCAGTCCTGCCCCTTGACGACGCCGAGAGTCAGCGCCGCCAGCGCGAGGGCGAGCAGGCCGGCGCCGCGCAGGTCCGGCACGGTCCGCACGCCCGGCGCGCGGCTCTCGACGACGTTGCGGCGCGACACGAGGATCGCGACCACGCCCAACGGAACGTTGATCAAGAACGCGAGTCGCCAGCTCTGGGCCTGCACGAGCGCGCCGCCGATCGGTGGGCCGAGACCGGCGGCCAGCGCCGCCGCCGCGCCCCACAGTCCGATCGCGTGAGCGCGGCGTTCGGGCGGGAAGGCCTCGACCACGATCGCGAGCGAGGCCGGCACGAGGACGGCGGCGCCGAATGCCTGCACCACGCGGAACACGATCAGCCCGTCGACCGAGCCGGCGCCGGCACATCCCGCCGAGGCCAGGGTGAAGATGGCGACCCCGAGCACGAACATCCGGCGCCGGCCCAGCAGATCGGCGATCCGCCCGGCGGCGACGAGGAACGCGGCGAAGACGATGTTGTACGCGTTCAGCACCCAGGACAACGAGTCGAAGGACGTATGCGCAAAGGCGGCCTGGATGCTCGGGAAGGCCACGTTGACGATCGTGGAGTCCAGAAATGCCAGGAATGCCCCGAAAGCGGCGACCACGAGGACGAGAGTGGGCGCGACCTCCTGGCGAACGGCGCTCGTTGACTCTGCCATCGACCCCCCGGTCCCGCGCCCGACGTGGCACGTTGGTTCGTCGGACTCTAGGGATCACACCTCGAACGTCAACTTCTGGTGGCCGGTTCGGCGCTCTGGGACTCCCCGGGCATGAATCGGTGCGAGAGAGTGTTGTGCAACGGGCGTCGAAGGGAGCGTTGTGCCGCCGACCGATCGCGGGGTCCGCCGTGTGGCGATGCTCAGCGTCCACACGTCGCCGCTCGACGCGCCCGGTGGCGGCGACGCCGGCGGCCTGAACGTCTACGTCGTCGAGACCGCCAAGCGGCTGGCGCAGCAGGGCGTCGAGGTCGAGATCTTCACCCGGGCCACGTCCAGCGAGCAGCCGCCGGTGGTCACCCTCTGGCCCGGCGTACACGTCCGGCACGTCACGGCCGGCCCGTTCGAGGGCCTGGCGAAGGGCGATCTGCCGGCGCAGCTGTGCGCGTTCACCGCCGGCGTCATGCGGGCCGAGGTGCATCACGATCCCGGCTGGTACGACGTCATCCACTCGCACTACTGGCTGTCCGGGCAGGTCGGGTGGCTGGCCCGCGAGCGCTGGGGCGTCCCCTTGGTGCACTCGGCCCACACCCTGGCCAAGGTCAAGAACGCCCTGCTCGCCGCGGGCGACGACCCCGAGCCGATGGCCCGGGTGATCGGCGAGGAGCAGGTGACGGCCGAGGCCGACCGGCTGATCGCCTCCACCGCCGACGAAGCCGACGAACTGATCCGGCTCTACGGCGCCGATCCGGCCAAGGTGCGCACCATTGCTCCGGGCGTCGACCTCGACCTCTTCACCCCGGGTCCGCAGGCAACGGCGCGGCGGCGGCTGGGCTTGCGCGAGGACGCGTTCACCCTGCTGTTCGTCGGCCGCATCCAGCCGCTGAAGGCACCGGACATCCTGCTGCGCGCCGCCGCGCTGCTCGCCGACGACCCCACCTTCTCCGGCCGGCTGCAGGTCGTGGTGCTCGGGGCGCCGAGTGGCTCGGGGCTGGCCCACCCGCACTATCTCGAGTCGCTGCGCGACGATCTGCAGTTGCACGACCTCGTCCAGTTCCGCCCGCCGGCCTCGCGGGCCGGGGTCGCCGACTACTACCGCGCAGCCGATCTCACCGTCGTCCCGAGTTACAACGAGTCATTCGGACTGGTCGCCCTCGAGTCCCAGGCCTGTGCCACGCCGGTGGTCGCGGCCGCGGTCGGTGGGCTGCCCACTGCGGTCGCCGACGACGTGTCCGGCGTGCTCGTGGACGGGCACGATCCGCAGCAGTGGGCCAAGGTGATCGGCGATCTGCTGCGCACCCCGCCGGCGCTGCACCGGCTGGCCACCGGGGCCCGGGCCCACGCCGAGCGGTTCTCGTGGGACCGCACGGCCGCGGGGCTGCTCGGTGCGTACGGCGAGGCGATCAAGGAACTCGGTGCGAGGGTGGGCCAATGACGGCGGTCGAGACGATCGAAGCGGCCCTGGCCGAACAGGACCTGGAGTGGCAGAAGATCGGTGACAACGCCTTCGCCGTCGCGCTGCCGGGTGAGAAGCGGCTCAAGACGGCCTGCATGCTCACCGTCGGCACGCACGCCCTCGAGATCGAGGCGTTCGTGCTGCGCGCGCCGGAGGAGAACCGCGAGCAGGTTTACGCGTGGCTGCTGCAGCGCAATGCCCGCATGTACGCGGTGAGCTGGACGATCGACGCCACCGGCGACGTCTATCTCACCGGCCGCGTCCCACTCGCGTCGGTCAGCGCCGACGAGCTCGACCGGATCTTCGGCAGCGTCCTCGAATATGCCGACGGCTCGTTCAACGTCCTGCTCGAGATGGGCTTCGGCGGCTCGATCCGCCGCGAGTGGGCCTGGCGGGTGAAGAACGACCAGCCGCTGGCCAACCTGGCCGCATTCGCGCACTTCGCAAGTGAACAGCAGCCGATGGCGCGCCCTACAGCCGTCGCGGTCAGGCCGCCAGGCCCCTCACGATCATGTCCGTGACCTGCTGCGCGCATCCCCAGCTGGTGGTGATTCCGGAGCCGCCGTGCCCGTAGTTGTGGATCATCGGCGCACCGCGGAACATCGCCCCGTCGAGTCTGACCGCCGCGCGGCCGGGGCGCAGGCCGACGACATGTTCGAGCACCGTCGCGTGCGCGAGTTCGGGCACGAGATCCCGGCATCGGGTCAGGATCGCGGCGCCTACGCGTGAATCAGGGGTCATGCTCCACGCTCCGATTTCTCCAGTACCGCCGAGGATGCAATCTCGACTGCGAGGATGCACATACACCCGCCCGTCCGGATGATGTTCGTCGCGAACCGAGGAGGTGATGCCCGGGTTGGTGACACGTACGACTTGGCCGCGAATCGGATAGACCGTGTCATCGGGCACCAGGGTGCGTGCGCCGAGGCCGGAACAGTTGATGAGAATCCCCGAAGCGGATTGGTGCGCGCGCACCTCGGTCAGTTGCTTAAGGTGGCGGGTCTCGAAGGTGGCTCCGCGTTGGGCCACGTCACGCGAGAGCCAGCGGAGGTAGGTGGGCATTTCGACGAGCGGTGCGGTGAAGCGCAGCCCGTGGGTGTACGGCGGCGGCAACTCGGAGCCTGTGAGTGCACGAGCGTCCGGGAGCCCTGTGGCCCAGGTCGGTGACGGTGCCGCGAAGCCGCGGTACAGCGTTTTCGTGTCGCGGAGGACGACGCCGGGTACGCCACGTTCGGCCTGGCGGGCGAGGATTTGATATGTACGGCGGGCCCACCTGATGACCCGCGGCGATTGGTCGATATAGCTGGGGTACCAGGCTGCCGCCGCTTTCCACGACGTCGTTTCTTCGAGTCGCTCGCTGCTCACGATGTGCACTGTCATCCCGACGTCCAGAAGGCAGGCAGCCGTCGTGAGGCCGATGATTCCGGAGCCGATGACCGTCGCGTGCTGCGGGGGACGGCGCGCCACTCTGATCACCACACCGCAATGATTGCATTAATTGAAACCGATTAGCCCTGCTGCTAAGTTCGATGTTGTGGCAGATGACCGGCCGGTGGCGACCGTCGAGCAGCTGCAAGCGCTGGCGCATCCGCTCCGCTGGCGCATCGTGCGGCTATGCCGCGAGCGGTCGTGGACGAACCAGGAGTTGGCCGGACGCCTAGAGGTGTCGGCGCCGACGATGCTGCGGCACGTCCGCATCCTGACCGAACGCGGGTTTCTTGCGGCGGACGCGGTCCGTCGCGGGCGTAGCGGAGCCACGGAACGTCCTTATCGTGCGACCGGCCTGACCCTTCGCCTCGCAATCCACGACGCTCCTCCGTCTACCGTTCGGCAAGATGTGGATCTAGCCGTGATAGCCGCGCATCGCGCCGAACTGATCGAAGCCGGCCCGGGCGCGGCCGTTGCCAGCGCGCGCGGCGTGCTACGGCTCGACGCCGCCTCCCAGCGGGAGTTGTCGGATCGGATCGGGTCCGTGCTCGACGAGTTCGGGCTGCGGACGGACCAAGACGGGCAGGACCTGTCCTTCCTGTGGTCGGTGTCCCGACGGGCGAGCGAGGACGAGATGACTAGGCGCGCCACGCGCGCCGAACGTGCGTCGGGCATCGACGCCGGCGCGGCGCGGGTCGTCGTCGTCACTGGTGCCACGGGTGGGATCGGCGAGGCTCTGGTGCGGCTGTTCGCCGGCCGCGGCGACGACGTCGTCGCAGTCGCGCCAGCGAGCGATCACTTGGAGGCGCTGGGCGAGGGGCTACCCGCGGTTACTGCGGTACCACTCGACTTGTGCGAGCCCAACGCGGCAGTGGGCGAGCTTTCCGCCCTGCATCGAGTGGACGTGCTCCTGCATTGCGCGAGCGCCGCCCCGGTGGCCACGGTGGAAGACGCTTCGTTCGACAGTTGGCGTACGACGATGACGGTCAATGTCGCGGCCGCGGCCGAACTGACCCGCACGATGTTGCCAGCGTTGCGCGCCGCGGGCGGTCAGGTCGTCTTCATCAACGCGCCGCCCCGCGCGCGCCCGGTGCCGGCATCGTCGGCCTATGCCGCCAGCATGGCGGCTCTGCGGGAACTCGCCGACTCGCTGCGCGAGGAAGAGACGGGCAACGGGGTCCGGGTGAGCTCCATCTCCCCGGGGGGCGTTGCCACCAGTTTGGTGGGCCAGTCACGGTCGCAGTTCGGCCGGCGCGACGAACCGCAAGACGCCCTGGACCCGGTCGAGCTGGCCACCGTCGTGGCAACGATCCTCGATCTCGAAGGCGACCTCAACGTCACCGAACTATCGGTTCGGCCCACGTCCCGTGCGCGAGACCGGACGGCGAGATGACGGTCACGATCCTTACCGAGCGCGCCACGCCGGAACAGGTTCGCACCGGACTCTCGCCGTTGGCCGAACTCGGCGCCGCACTGCACCAGCTCACTGCAGTAGATCACCCGCGTACCGCCTGGAGCACGCGCACGTGGGCGGGTACCAGCCCGCAATGGCGCCGCGAATGTGAGCTCTTCGCGCCGTGTTGGGGCGGTTACCGGCTGCGGCTGCTATTTCCCCTCGCCGACTCGTCGGCCGGTGACATCGACGACGAGCTCGACGAGCTCGCCCGAACGCCGATCGATACCGTGACCGACTTGGCTTGGCGCGCGCTGACGGGCGTCGACCGCGATTCGGCCGGCGCCCTCGCCCGCGAGTGGGTGCCTCGATATGCCAGTGGCCGGGCGGCCGGACCGGCGGCGGCGCTGTTGCACGACGACCCAGCACAGTTCCTTCGACGTCTCACGGCGCTGCTGGCCGCGAGTTGGTCCCTGTTCTTCGCCGCCGACTGGGTTCGGGTGAGACCGACGTTGCGGCGGGCGGCGGATCGCGCGGATCGCACGGTCCGGATGAAGGGGCTGCACCACGGCATCGCGGCCTTGGCTGCGTGCGCCCGGCCTGCGAATGCCCCTTCCCGGGTGGTGCTCGACAAGCTTCATCACGCGGTACTCGACGTGTCCCGTACGCCTCTCATAGCGATTCCGACGATCTTCGGCTCACCGCACGTGCTGCTCAAGCATGATGCCGGGTGGCCGGCGGTGCTGCAGTACCCGGTGCACGATCAGGGGCAACGCTCCGAGCCGCGCCGCGCGCCGGTCGAGGTATCGCAGCTCCGGGCGCGCTGTCGCCTGCTGGCCGACCCGGTACGAGTTCAGATCTGCCGATCGGTGGCCCGTCATCCTCGCTCGACCGGGGAGTTGGCCGAGGCGTTCGGGGTGAGCTCGCCGGAGATGTCGCGCCATCTGCGCGCCCTGCGCGACGCCGGGTTGGTCAGGACCGAGCGGGCCGGCCGGTTCGTGCTCTACACAATCCGCCACGACGAGGTCTTGCATCTCGGATCAGACCTGATGCATGCGCTGCTGAGGTAGCCGGGCGGCCGCGGCGTAGATGGAAGCGGCGATGCGGATGCCGGTTGCGAACCGGGAGATCTCGAAGTTCTCGTCGGGTGCGTGGTTGGCTTCGTCGGCGTTCGCGTAGGGCACCTTGACCAGCGGCAGCCCCAGAATGCGTGTGAACACGTAGTCAGGGAGAGTGCCGCCAGTGGAGGGAAACAACAGTGCCGGCGCGCCGCTCGCCCTTTCCACGGCGTCGCGGAAGAGGGGGACGACGGGATGATCTGCCGGTGTGCGCGACGGAAGGACTGCCCCGCCGATGCGGCGAACGACCACCGCAGGAGCGTGTTGACGTACGTGCGCGACGATGGCCTGGTACACGGCAGCAGGATCTTGATCCATGACCAGTCGGATGTCGAGGCGAGCAGCCGCGGTTGCGGGGATGATCGTCTTGGCACCTGGCCCGGTGTAGCCGGCGCGCAGTCCCGAAATGTTCAGCGTCGGGTGGAACATCAGCCGTTCGTAGAACCCCGGTTCGGGCAATGGCGCGAGCCGGCCCACGCCATGGTCGGCCAGAAATCGGTGGACGTCGACGGGTAGGTCGGCGCAGGCCTGGGCTGCGGCCGGTTCGGGCGCCTCGACCTGATCTGCGAAGCCGGGGATGAGGACCCGGCCGTCCGCGGCGCGCATGCTCTGCAACAGCTCGACCAGCTCCCAGGCCGGGTTGGGCAAGAAATTGCCCATGTGT
The DNA here is from genome assembly GCA_963764485.1 of uncultured Actinomycetota bacterium. Classification (GTDB taxonomy): domain Bacteria; phylum Actinomycetota; class Actinomycetes; order Mycobacteriales; family Jatrophihabitantaceae; genus Jatrophihabitans. The sequence continues at coordinate 2,730,484 of CAVXSM010000001.1, forward strand.
CCGGAGTGGTGGTCTCTTGGAGCGCCATGCGCCTCCAGCTCGAGCGTGAGGATGCCGCGCACGCCGAGCGCGACCCGGTAGTTGCCGCTGTCGTCGATCGGCCCGTCGGACAGGTACACCGCATCGGCGGCCAGCAAATCCGCATGCTGCTGAACGAAGTCGGGCAGGTGCGTGCTCCCACTCTCCTCCTCCCCTTCGAACAGGAATGTGAGGTTCACCGGCGCCGTCCCGTGCACGGTCCGCCAGGCTCGGTAGGCCATCAGCTGAGCGAACAGCTGCCCCTTGTTGTCCGCCGTCCCGCGACCGAAGATCCGTCCGTCGCGAATCGTCGGCTCGAACGGAGGGGTGGTCCACGCCTCTTCCGGATCGACAGGTTGGACGTCGTAGTGCCCGTACACGAGCAGGGTCGGCGCGTCGGGGTGCGGATGTACGGTCCCAACCACCACAGGGTGCCCCGGCGTCGCGATCACCTGGACGTCGATGCCCTCGGCGCGCATCAGGCCGGCCAGGAGCTGCGCGCAGTCGGCCACACCGTTGCCGTCGGCGCTGATGCTCGGTTGCCGCAGCAATGGCAGCAGGTCGGCCACCATCTGCGGTACGGATTGCGAGATGTAGGACCACACGGCATCCAGATGCATGGTGGCGAACGTAAACGCGGTGCCCGGCCTGGCATCTCGATTGACGCATCGACCGCAATCGGCGCTCAGCTGGCCGCCCGCCGCAGCAGAGTAGACGCATGGCTGACGTTGCAGACAGGCTCGGTTTGGCGCGCTTCTCCGATCTGGCTCAGCTCGGCGAGTTCTGGCCCAGTCCCGACGGCAGGTCGGTTGCCTACGTCAGCGGTACCGAGACGACGGCCGGACTGTGGCGAACCTCGATCGGGCCGACAGGTGGAGCTTCGTTCGTCTGGGGCGAGGAGCCTGTGCAGCGGTGCGTGTGGCGCCCGGATGGGGCTCGGGTGCTTGTGCAGACAAATCCGGGCGGACGGGAGAACTACCAGCTCGTCGAACTCGATGCGAACACAGGGGCACCGGTCTGGCGGACCCGCGACGAAGCAGTACGTCACGAAATCGGGCCCGCGGCGCGCTGCGGCAACCAGCCCTACAGCCCAGACTCGACGCTGCTCGCCTACGCCAGCAACGCGCGCGACGACAGTGTGTTCGACATCGTCGTGCACGACCTTGTCGTCGATCATGCCCGGATCGTGTTGCGAGGCGATGACCGCTACGCCCCGGTCTCCTTTTCCCCGGATGGCAACCTGCTGCTGATCCACCGACTGCGCCAGAACACCGAACACGACCTGTTTCTGTGTCGAGTGTCGACCGGTGAGGTTTGGCCGATCACGTCGCACCCCGGACCGGTTCGCTACCTCCCGGGCGCCTGGTCGCCGGACAGCCGCGGGCTCTTCCTGGCCACGACACAAGGCCGCGACCGGGCCGGTCTGGCCTACCTGCCCATCGATGCGCCGCACCGGCTGCAGTGGCTGGCCACGCCCGACCACGACGTCGACTACGTGACCCGCTCGGGCCCCCACTTGTTGTGGTGCATTAACACCGATGGATACACCCGCCTGCACCGACGCGATATGCGAACGGGTGTCGATCACCCGATCGACGTGCTTCCCAGGGGCGTCGCCGCGAAGGACTTCGGCCGGCCCGGGTACGCCCCCCATCTGATCCGGGACGGCGCGCTGCTGCTCACCGGGCTGGGCGACGCTACCTCTCCACTCGAGCTGTACCAGCTGGAGCCGGACGAACCGCAGGCAACCCTGGCCCGGCTGACCAACCTGGGCGCCGGCGTCCCTGACCGATCCGAGTTGGTGAAACCACAACTTGTCCGTTACCCAAGTACCGACCACCTGCGAGTGCCGGCCCTGCTGTATCGGCCACGCGGCGCAGATCGCACGCGCCGCGCTCCGGTGGTCGTCATCGTTCACGGCGGCCCCGAGGTGCAAGCGTTCCCGACCTACGATCCCCTCGTCCAGTACCTGCTCTCCCGCGGCATCGGAATCATCGAACCCAACTATCGCGGCTCGAGCGGATATGGGCTGGCCTATCAGCGGCTGATCTATCGCGACTTTGGCGGGGGGGACCTGCGCGATCTGGGCGCGGCCGCGGACTACTTGGCTACCCTCGACTGGGTCGACGCCGCCCGGCTCGGCGTCTACGGCCAGTCCTACGGCGGCTTCGCCACATTGTCCTGCCTCGCCCGCCAGCCCGAGCGGTGGGCCGCGGCCGTCGAGCATTGCGGTCGAAGTGACCTGACCACCGCGGCGATCCCGCCGCATTGGCGCCACCGGATGCGCGAATGGGTTGGTGACCCGCTCGACGATGCCGAGATGCTCCGCGAACGCAGCCCGATCAACCACGCCGGCAACATTCGGATACCGGTATTGATCGTGCACGGCGAAAACGATGTACGGGTACCCCGCGCCGAGTCCGACCGGATGGTGCAGCGACTGCGCGACCTCCGCAAACCCGTCGAATACCTCGTCCTCCCCGGTGACGGTCACACCAGCACCAATCACCAGAACGCGATGCTCGCGCTCAGTGCGACGGCCGAGTGGTTGACCCGCCACCTGCTGCTGGACGACGCGACCGACGGCCGATGAACACGTCCAGGCCCGGCTCGGATCCAGAGCCCGTCGCTCCGGCCGCCCACCCCTACATCCCGAACACAGCCCCTCGGGCCCGGGCACAGATGTTGGCCGCGCTCGACCTCGCCGCCGTGGACGAGCTCTACGCCGACATACCCGACGTCTTGCGCGTCGACGGGCTGCTGGACCTGCCGGCACCGCTCACCGCCGAGTCCGACCTCGCCCGTCACGTCGACACCCTGCTCAGGGCGAACACCTCGACCCGCGACGCGCTCAGCTTCCTCGGAGGCGGCTGCTACGACCATCATGTCCCGGCCGTCTGCGACGAGATCAACAGCCGAAGCGAGTTCCTCACCGCCTACGCCGGTACCGCCCACGAGGACCACGGGCGGTTCCAGGCTCTGTTCGAGTACGCCAGCCTGATGGGCGAATTGCTGGACATGGACGTGGTCAGCATCCCCGTCTACGACGGCTACCAGGCAACGGCCACCAGCCTCCGGATGGCCGGACGCCGAACGGGTCGTTCGCGCGTGCTCATGACCGGCGCGCTGGCGGGGGCCCAGCGTTCCAAAATCGTCGACTACCTGCAGCCCGGGATGCAGATCGAATCGATGGAAATGGGACTACGGACCGGCACGGTTGACCTGGATCGGTTGTCGAGCGCCCTCGCCGACGACGTCGCCGCGGTACTGGTCCAGACGCCGAACTACTTCGGCGTCGTCGAACCGGCCGTCGAACAGATCGGGCAGCTGGCTCACGCGCACGGCGCGCTGCTTGTCGTCAGCTGCGATCCGATCTGCCTCGGTCTCATCGCGGCGCCGGCACAACTCGGCGCTGACATCACCTGCGGAGACTTGCAGAGCCTCGGCATGCACCAGCAATTCGGCGGCGGGCAGGCCGGGTTCATCGCAGTCCACGACGATGCCCAGATGGTGGCCGAACTGCCTACCCGGCTGTTCGGGATCACCGGCACCTCCACCGCCGGGGAATATGGCTTCGGCGACGTGGCCTTCGACCGGACTTCGTTCGCGCGACGGGAGGAGGGCAAGGAATGGGTGGGCACCGCCGCGGCGTTGTGGGGCATTACCGCCGGGGCCTACCTGGCCCTGATGGGGCCGACCGGGATGCGCGAGATCGGCCAGACCATCTTCGAACGCACGCGCTACGCGGTTCATCGGCTGGCCGGCATCCCAGGGATCAGCCTCACCCATCCCGGAGCCGTGCATTTTCGCGAGTTCGCTCTGGACCTGACGGCGACCGGTCGAACTCTCGCGGAGGTCGACGCCGCGCTGCGCCAGCAGGGCATATTTCCCGGCGTCGATCTCTCCCGCGACCACCCCGCTCTGGGCCAGGCGCTGCTCGTATGCGTCACCGAGCGGCACAGCAAGTCCGACATAGACCGGCTCGCGGAGAACCTGGCGGCGGCGCTATGACATCGCCCCGGCGAGCCGTGCGCCGATACCATCAGGCCCGCTGGGGTGAGCCGATCATCACGCAGCTCTCCGAGCCGGGCCAACGCGGAATCCACGTGCCCGAGACCGAGCCGGCCATGCGCGCTGCGCTGGCCGACGACGACACGAAGTTGCCCGAATCGCTACGGCGCAGAACGCCGCCCGCCCTACCCGAGATCGCGCAACTGCACGTCCTGCGGCATTACCTGCGTCTGTCGCAGGAAACACTCGGCGCTGACCTCGCCATCGATGTCGGTCTCGGGACCAGCACCATGAAGTACAGCCCGAAAATCCACGACCAGCTCACCCGATCCCACCACTTCGCCGACCTGCATCCGCTACAGCACCCGGCCACCGTGCAGGGCATTCTCGGGATCTTCTGGTCGCTAGAGCAGATCCTCTGTCAAATCTCGGGGATGGACCGAGTCAGCCTGCAGCCGGGGGGCGGCTCGGCCGCGATCTGGACCAACATCTCGATGGCGCGCGCCTATCACGCCGCCCGCGGCGATGCCGGTGCGCGCGACGAGGTGATCACCACCTTGTTCTCGCATCCCTCGAATGCCGCCTGCGCCCGCACTGCGGGCTACACGGTGATCACCATCGCGCCCGATAGCAGGGGCTACCCGGACTTGGCCACGCTGCGCGCCGCCGTGGGCCGACGCACCGCGGCGCTGATGATCACAAATCCGGAAGACACCGGGATCTTCAACCCGCGGATCAAGGATCTCGTCGATGTCGTCCACGCAGCTGGGGGACTCGCCCTTTACGACCAGGCCAACGCAAACGGCATCCTCGGCATCACCCGCGCCCGTGAGGCCGGCTTCGACGCCTGCCAATTCAACCTGCACAAGACCTTCTCCACCCCGCACGGAAGTGGCGGACCTGGAACCGGCGCAGCCTGCGTCACCTCCGACCTCGCCCGCTTCCTGCCCACCCCGACCGTCGAACGCACCGGCGACAACTACACCCTCGACTACGATCGGCCCGACAGCATCGGCTCCGTCCGGGCCTTCGCCGGAGCGGCCCAGAATGTCCTCCGCGCCTACGCCTGGGTGAAGTCCCTGGGCGCCGAAGGATTGCGTCACGTCGCCGAGACCGCAGTGCTGAACAACAATTACCTGCACGACAGGATCGTCAGCATCCCCGGCGCCTCCTCGCCCTATGCCGCCGGGCACCGCCGCATCGAACAGGTCCGTTACAGCTGGCACGACCTGTATCGCGAGACCGGAGTCAGCTCCGAGGACATCGGTCGGCGGGCCGCCGACTTCGGCCTGCACTATTGGCTGAGCCATCACCCCCGAGTGATCGCCGAGCCGTTCACCGTCGAACCGTCCGAGTCGTACAGCCGCGCGGACCTCGACGAGTTCGCGGATACGCTCGCTCACATCGCCGACGAGGCCCGAGCAAATCCGGACTTTGTCCGCGATGCGCCACACCGGGCGCCGATCCATCGCATCCGGCATGACGATCTCGACGACCCGGCACGATGGGCGACCACATGGCGCGCATACCAACGTAAACACGGCGCGGGCTCCGCAACGCCGGATGCGGCCGGTGATCATTCTTGACCCAGCCTCGGGGAGGCACTCTGCGGACCCGAGTTCCAGCCGCTGGCAGGATGAGGGGATGCCGACGCTCGTCCTGCTCCGCCACGGCGAGAGCGAGTGGAACCAGAAGAACCTCTTCACCGGGTGGGTCGATGTCGAGCTGACCGCGGCCGGTGAGGCGGAAGGACGGCGCGGAGGCGAGCTGCTCGTCGAGCACGGCCTGTTGCCCGACGTGGTGCACACGTCCCTGCTGCGCCGCGCGATCCGGACCGCGCAGATCACGCTCGACGCCGCCGACCGGCTGTGGATCCCGGTGCGGCGGTCGTGGCGGCTGAACGAGCGGCACTACGGCGCGCTGCAAGGCAAGGACAAGGCGCAGGTGCGCGACGAGTTCGGCGACGAGCAGTTCATGCTGTGGCGGCGCTCCTACGACACCCCGCCACCCGCGCTGGCCGACGACGACGAGTTCAGCCAGGCCGGCGACCCGCGCTACGCCGATCTGCTGGAGACGCTGCCGCGCACCGAGTGCCTCAAGGACGTCGTCGGCCGGATGCTGCCGTACTGGTACGACGCGATCGTGCCCGACCTGCGCCGCGAGGGTGTCGTCCTGGTGGCGGCGCACGGCAACTCCCTGCGGGCGCTGATCAAGCACCTGGACGGATTGTCCGACGACGAGGTCGTGGCCCTGAACGTGCCCACCGGCATCCCGCTGCACTACGAGCTGCACGCGACGACCCTGCAGCCGACGCGCGCCGGCGAGTACCTCGACCCGCACGCCGCCGCGGCCGCCATCGAAGCGGTGGCCAACCAGGGCAAGAAGTAGTCACGGCTAGCGCAGCGCGGCGCCGTTCGCGCGCTCGGGGCGCTTGCCGGTGACGATGAAGATCATCCGCCGGGCCACCGCGACGGCGTGGTCGGCGTAGCGCTCGTAGTAGCGGCCGAGCAACGTCATGTCGATCGCCGCCTCGGTGCCGTGCGCCCATCGCGGGGACAGCACCAGGGTGAACAGCTTGCGCCGCAGGGCGTCCATCGAGTCGTCCTCGGCCTCGATCGCCTGGGCCAACTCGATGTCGCGGCCCTCGACGACCTCGCCGACCTTCTGCACGAGCGAACGGGCGACATCGCCCATCTGCGCGATGACGTCGCGGGCCTCGTCCGGGACGGCCTGGTCGGGGAAGCGCAGCCGCGCGATCTTGGCGACGTGCAGGGCGAGATCGCCCATCCGCTCGAGATCGGCGACCAGGTGCAGCGTGGTCACCAGCACGCGCAGGTCGGTGGCCACCGGCTGCTGCCGCGCGATCATCTGGAAGGAGCGGTCCTCGAGCTCGACCCGCAGTTGATCGACCCGCGAATCGGCGTCGATCACCTTCTCGGCGCGCAGCAGGTCGGCGTCGAGCAGGGCCGCGGTCGCGCCCTCCATCGCCGCGGCGACCAGTTGGATCATCTCTGCGACACCGGCGCCGATGTCGTCGAGTTCGTCGTGATACACGTCTCGCATGCCTGCACGATCCGTCCGTTGAGCGACCGCATCGTGCTGAAGGCGTGAACGACGTCGGTCTTGAAGGTGAACACCGAATGTCTCGGACGGTCGTCGTGCCGGTGCACAGCCCGAACCGCCCGTACCATCAACGATGTGCCGGTCCTGGCGACTGTACTCACGGTCGTGGCGCTCGCCGTAGGCGTTGCGTTGGGTTTCCTCCTCGCCGCCCGCCGCGCACCGGCCCGGGTCGATCGGCAGCTCGCGCCGGACGCGCCGCCCGATCCGCCCCGGCGTCGCCCGCAGCCCCTCGCCGCGCTCGTCGTCGAGGCGCTCGATCACGGCGTCGTCGTGATCGATCGCGAAGAGCGGGCCGTCCTCGTGAACCCGGCGGCTCGGACCATGGGCATCCTCGACATCGACACCCTGGCCTTCCCCGGCCTGGTCAGCGTCGCCCGCAAGTCGTTCGAGACCGGTGAGCACCTCACGGTCGCCGTCGATCTGCCGATGGGGCGGCTCGGGCGCGAGCCGATCGCGCTCGCGGTCACGGCCGTGCCACTACGCGGCGCGGACGAGCGCACCGCGGCCGTGTGCCTGCTGCTCGCCGATGTCAGCGAGCAGCGCCGGCTCGAGGCCGTCCGGCGCGACTTTGTGGCCAACGTCTCGCACGAGTTGAAGACGCCGGTCGGCGCGCTCACGCTGCTGGCCGAGGCGATCCAGGACGCGGCCGACGAGCCGGCCATGGTCGCCCGCTTCGCCGGGCGCATCCAGCACGAGGGCGCCCGACTGGCCCGGCTGGTCGGCGAGCTGATGGAGCTCTCCCGGGTGCAGGGGGCCGATCCGATGCCGGGCGCCACCGAGGTCGACGTCCGGGCCATCGTCGCCGAGGCCGTCGACCGCACCCGGCTGGCCGCCGAGCAGGCCTCGATCACCGTCACCACGGCCTGCGGCGAAGGGTTGCGGGTGCGCGGCAACGAGGCCCAGCTGGCCACGGCGGTGGCCAACCTGGTCGACAACGCGATCGCCTACAGCGGCAGCGGTACGCGGGTGGCGGTGGCCGCGCGGTCGTCGCGCGACGAGGACGCCCGGCCCACCGTCGACATCGCCGTCACCGATCAGGGCATCGGCATCGCCGAGGCCGACCGCGATCGGATCTTCGAGCGGTTCTACCGGGTCGATCCGGCGCGATCGCGGGCGACCGGCGGCACCGGCCTGGGCCTGGCGATCGTGAAGAACATCGTTACCAACCATCTCGGGACGGTGTCGGTCTGGAGCGCGAGCGGCTCCGGCTCGACGTTCACCATCCGGCTACCGCGTGTTCACTCGGATCGTCCATCGTTGGTCACGGTTGATGAGCCAGACGGCGCCGTCGACCTAGGTGGAGCGCCGCCGACGGGAGAGGATCAGCACCATGACGAGCACTGATCGGACTGTTGCATGACGCGAGTGCTGGTAGTGGAGGACGAGGAGTCGTTCTCCGAGGCGTTGTCTTTCATGCTGCGCCGCGAGGGCTACGAGGTCGAGGTGGCCGGCACCGGCCCCGACGCGTTGCAGGCGTTCGACCGCAGCGGCGCCGATCTCGTCCTGCTCGACCTGATGCTGCCCGGGCTGTCGGGCACCGAGGTATGCCGTGAGCTGCGCACGCGCTCGCACGTCCCGATCATCATGGTCACTGCTCGCGACACCGAAGTCGACAAGGTGGTCGGCCTCGAGCTCGGCGCCGACGACTATGTCACCAAACCGTTCTCCTCGCGCGAGCTGATTGCCCGCATCCGGGCCGTGCTGCGGCGCGGCGCCGAGCCCGAGGAACTCATGCTCAACGTGGTCGAGGCCGGCCCGGTGCGCATGGACGTCGAGCGGCACGTCGTTACCGTCGACAGCCAGCAGGTCGCGTTGCCGCTGAAGGAGTTCGACCTGCTCGAGCTGCTCCTGCGCAACGCCGGGCGGGTGCTCACCCGCGGGCAGCTGATCGACCGCGTGTGGGGCGCCGACTATGTCGGGGACACCAAGACGCTCGACGTCCACGTCAAGCGGCTGCGGGCCAAGATCGAGCCCGACCCCGCCAGCCCCAAGTACCTGGTGACGGTAAGAGGCCTCGGCTACAAGTATGAGTCTTGAAGTTGTCCGCGCTTCGCGGGGCGATAGCGCCGCTTAGGGCGGACAACTTCCGGGGGTTGAAAAGTTGTCCGCGCTTCCCGGGGCTATAGCGCCGCTTAGGGCGGACAACTTCCGGGGGATGAAGACGTACGTTAGGGGTGGGGGCGCTGCTGCGCGGCGGCCGTTGCGGGGTGGACGGCTACCAGGCCCAGCTTGAGGCGCTTGGCGCAGATGGACGCGAGCTCGTCGTAGGCCTTGTCGCCGATGAGCGCGGTGAGCTCGGGACCGTATGAGACGTACATCGGCTCGCCACCGACGTGTGCCTCGGGCGAGGACGAGCAGTACCAGTCGAGGTCGTGGCCGCCCTCGCCCCAGCTGCGCCGGTCGAACTCGGCGATCGTCGAGCGCAGGATCCGGGTGCCGTCGGTGCGGTCGACCCATTCCTGCTCGCGCCGCACCGGCAGCTGCCAGCAGACTTCGGGCTTGGTCTCGAGCGGGTTCAACCCGAGCCGCAGCGCGAGGCCGTGCAGGGCGCAACCGATCCCGCCGGGATGCCCTTCGCGATTGGCGAAGATGCACGCGTCGTCGACGACCCGGGTCTTGCGCCGCCCCTCGTCCTCGCCCTCGCCGGTGGTCGTGAACTTGAGCTTGCCGTCGCGGTGACCCTCGTCGTAGAACTGCCAGTCGTCGCGGGTGAGTTGAGCGGCGAAGCGGGTGACCCGCTTGCGGTCGTCCTTGTCGGAGAAGTACGCGCCGTGATTGCAGCAACCGGTGCTGCCCTGACCGGCGATCGTGCCGTGACAGCCCCGGCCGAAGATGCACGTCCAGCGCGAGCACAGCCAGGTGAGGTCGGCGCGGATCCAGTGCGAACCGTCGGACGGGTCGGCGAACTCGATCCACTCACGCGGGAAATCGAGCGCGACCTCTGGCAGTGGCATGCCGACGAGGGTACGTCGCGCGTGCCAGGATCGGAGCATGCGACTCGGAGTGCTCGATGTCGGGTCGAACACCGTGCACCTGCTGGTGGTCGATGCCCACCGCGGAGCGCAGCCGCTGCCGCAACACTCGGTGAAGTCCGAGCTGCGTCTCGCCGAGCACATCACCGCCGACGGTGACCTCAGCCGAGCGGGTGCCGACGCGCTGGTGGCCGCGGCGATCACCGCCCGGCGCGAGGCCGATCAGCTCGACTGCGACGAGCTGCTCGCCTTCGCGACGTCGGCGGTGCGCGACGCCGGCAACAGCGCGCGGGTGCTGAAGCGGGTCGCCAAGGAAGCCGAGATCGGCCTGACCGTCCTGTCCGGTGAGGACGAGGCCCGGCTGACCTTCCTCGCCGTGCGCCGCTGGTTCGGTTGGAGCGCGGGCAACCTGATCTGCCTGGACATCGGCGGCGGTTCGCTCGAGCTCGCGGCGGGGGCCGACGAGGACGCCGAGCTGGCGTTCTCGCTGCCGCTGGGGGCGGCGCGGCTCACCCGCGAGTGGTTCGGCACCGACCCGCCGCCGAAGGACGAGGTCGCCCGGCTGCGCGACCATGTGGCCGAGGAGCTCGCCGGACCGGCGCGACGGTTGCTGGCCACCGGCCCGCCCGATCGCGTCGTCGCGACGAGCAAGACCTTCCGCACCCTGGCCCGGCTCGCCGGTGCGGCCCCGAGTTCGGCCGGTCCGCGCACCCGCCGCGCCCTCACCCGCACCGGGCTGACCCAGGTGCACGCGTTCATCTCCCGGATGGCGTCGGCCGACCTCGCCGAACTCGACGGGGTGAGCGTGGGCCGGGCCCATCAGGTGCTGGCCGGAGCGGTCGTGGCCATCGGGGCGATGGACGCGCTCGGCATCGATGAGCTGCAGCTGTGCCCGTGGGCCCTGCGTGAAGGTGTGATCCTGCGCCGACTGGACTGGCTCGACGGCAGCTGAGCCGGTCCGGCAAAGTACTGTCCCGGCATGACTCCCGACCCGGTGCGCGGACTGCGGTCCTCGCGCGCGAAGGTGGGGCTGTCCACGGCGTCGGTGTATCCCGACGGCACGCCGGTCGCCTTCGAGCTCGCGGCCAAGCTCGGCTACGACGGCGTCGAGGTCATGGTCTGGACCGATCCGGTCAGCCAGGACCCGTACGCCCTGCAACGCCTCTCGCAGCACTATCAGGTGCCGATCCTGGCCATCCACGCCCCGTGCCTGATCATCACCCAGCGCGTGTGGACCACCGATCCGTGGACGAAGCTGCAGAAGGCCCAGTTCGCGGCCGAGTTGCTCGGCGCGCAGACGGTCGTCGTCCATCCACCGTTCCGGTGGCAGCGCGACTACGCCCGCGGGTTCCGCGAGGGCGTGAAGCGGCTGGCCAACGAGACCGACATCCGGTTCGCGGTCGAGAACATGTTCCCGCTGCGAGTACGTGGACGAGAGGTGTCGGCGTACCAGCCGAGCTGGGACGTCGCGGCCGATGAGCCCTATCGCGACTACACGCTGGACCTTTCGCACACCGCGGTGTCGCACTCCGACGCGGTCGGCATGCTCGACGCGATGGGCGATCGCCTCGCGCACCTGCACATCGCCGACGGCACCGGCCTGCCGAAGGACGAGCACCTCGTGCCGGGACGGGGCACCCAGCCGTGTGCCGAGGTCCTCGAACGTCTCGCCGCGCGTGGCTTCGACGGGCATGTGATCGTCGAGATCAACACCCGCCGGGCGCTGGATCGGGCCGAGCGCGAGGCCGATCTGGCCGAAGCCCTGGCGTACTGCCGACTTCACCTGGTGGCACCGCATCCGTCCACCCCGTAAGTCGCACGGCCACTAACCTCAACTCATGCTTCGCTCTTCGATCCTGGCCGCGGCGCGCAACCGGCGCATCGAGGATCTCGTCACCCACGCGCCGATCTCGCGCAGCGTGGTGCACCGGTTCGTCGGCGGCCCCGACACGGCGTCGGCGGTGGACGCCGCGGCGGCGCTGATCGGTGACGGCCTCACCGTCACCCTGGACCACCTCGGCGAGGACACCACCGATCGCGCCCACGCCGATTCGGTCGCGCGGGCGTACCTCGAGCTGCTCGACGCGCTCGAAGCGGCCGGCCTCACCGAGCGTCTCGGCCCGCTGACCGCGCGGGCCGAGGTGAGCGTCAAGCTCAGTGCCGTCGGTCAGGCGCTCGGCGGCGACGGCGAGAAGATCGCGCTCGAGCACGCCCGCACGATCTGCGCCGAGGCCCGGCGGGTCGGCGCGACGGTCACGCTCGACATGGAGGACCACACCACCACCGACTCGACGCTCGACATCTTGCGCACGCTGCGCGTCGAGTTTCCCGAGACCGCCGCCGTCCTGCAGGCCTACCTCCACCGCACCGAATCCGACTGTCGCGATCTCGCCTACGCGGGCAGCCGCGTTCGGTTGTGCAAGGGCGCCTACAAGGAGCCGGCGTCGGTCGCGTTCCAGAAGAAGCAGGACGTCGACCGGTCCTACGTCCGCTGCCTGAACGCCCTGCTCGCCGGCGACGGCTACCCGATGTTTGCCACTCACGATCCGACGCTGATCGCGATCGCCGCCGACCGGGCCGAGAGCCACGGCAAGAAGGATTTCGAGTTCCAGCTGCTCTACGGCATCCGGCCCGACGAGCAGCGCCGGTTGGCGGCGGCCGGGCGCACCGTGCGGGTCTACGTGCCGTACGGCGCCCAGTGGTACGGCTACCTCATGCGCCGGCTGGCCGAACGTCCGGCCAACCTGGCGTTCTTCGCCCGCGCACTTTTTTCGAAGGGCTGAGGCGGCGATGAGCGCTCGCGCGAAGAGTGGAGGAACAGTGGAATCCATTGCCATCCTCGGCGGCGGCAAGATCGGTGAGGCGCTGCTGTCCGGCCTGCTGCGCGGCGAGCGCACCGCGGCCGACATCGTGGTGAGCGAGAAGCATCCCGAGCGGGCCGCGTACCTGAACGAGACGTTCGGTGTTCAGGTCACCGATGTCGCCACAGCGGTGAAGCAGGCCGGGACGCTGCTGGTGGCCGTCAAGCCCCAGGACATCGACACGTTGCTCGCCGAGATCGCGCCGGGCGTTGCTGCGCATCATCTGATCGTGTCGGTCGCGGCCGGGGTCACCACCGCGCACATCGAGAAGGCGCTGCCGGCCGGGGTCGCGGTGGTGCGCTGCATGCCCAACACCCCGGCCCTGGTGGATGAAGCAATGACGGCGGTCGCCGCGGGCCGGCACGCCGCCGACCACCACCTCGAGACGGCCGAATCGCTGCTCGGTTCGGTGGGCCGCGTCGTGCGGGTGCCGGAATCGCAGCTCGACGCGGTGACGGCACTGTCCGGATCGGGTCCGGCCTACTTCTTCTATCTCGTCGAAGCGATGATCGACGCCGGGATCCTGCTCGGCCTGCCCCGGACGCTCGCCGCCGAGCTGATCGTGCAGACCGCGGTCGGCGCCGCCATCATGCTGCGCGACTCCGGCGAGCATCCGGTGCAGCTGCGCGAGGCCGTGACGAGCCCCGGTGGGACGACGATCGCGGCGATCCGGGAGCTCGAGATTCACGGGGTCCGGGCCGCGTTACTGGCTGCGATCGAGGCCGCCGCGCTGCGCAGTAGGGAATTGGGCGCCTCGGATTGATGACAAACCCGGGCAAAGACCGGTCCGGGGGCCTACGCGGGTGGGGTTCAGCTATCGCATTGGCCCCACCCGTACCGCTAGTCTCAGCCTCAGCACGTGCGTGTCCCGATCGTTGGTGGGGAAGCCGACGACCCGACACGTGCCGAAGGTGTCGGTGAGACATGCCTGCAACACGGGGAGACGACGAGCCCAAGGAATCGACCGGGGTACGCCCGGTCGAGCCCTCGCTCGCCGAAGTGAAGTTCCTGACCGTGGCCGAGGTGGCCGCGGTGATGCGCGTGTCCAAAATGACGGTGTACCGAATGGTGCATGCCGGTGAACTGCCGGCCGTCCGGGTGGGCCGCTCGTTCCGGGTGCCCGAGGGCGCCGTCCACGATTACCTGCGCGCCGCCTTCATCGAAGCTGGGTGAGCTAGCCCGCCGCCCGGGTGATCGGGTTTTCCTGCCGAGGGGACGCTGGAGGCGCGCCGCAGCGTCCCCTCGGCAGGAAAACGTGATCGGTCGCGGCTGGAACGGGGCATTCCGGCGTGGCAGGTAGGCTGGGGGCTTCTGCGGCTGGTCCGCGCGGTCCAACAACTAACGTTTCCGAGGTTCTGGCATGGGTTCTGTCATCAAGAAGCGGCGCAAGCGGATGGCCAAGAAGAAGCACCGCAAGCTGCTGAAGAAGACGCGCGTCCAGCGTCGAAACAAGAAGTAGAACCCTCCCGGACCACGCGATGAGCGTCGTCCTGATCACCGGCGTCAGCCGCTTCGTCGGCGGGCGGCTCGCGGCCCAGCTTGCGGCCGATCCGCAGATCGAGCGGGTCATCGGCATCGACACGGTGCCGCCGCGCACCGCCGACCTGCCGCTGCTCGGCCGCACCGAGTTCGTTCGCGCCGACATCCGCAACCCGCTGATCGCCAAGGTCATGTCGCAGGCGCGGGTCGGCACCGTCGTGCACGCGGCGCTCATGGCCACACCGCGCGCGGTCGGCGGCCGAGTGGCGATGCAAGAGATGAACGTCATCGGCACGATGCAGATGCTCGCCGCCTGCCAGAAGTCCGACACCGTCGAGCGCATCGTCGTGCGCTCGACCACCGCCGTGTACGGCTGCAGCCCGTCCGACCCGGCCGTGTTCACCGAGGACATGCACCCGCGCGACGGCGGCCGGGCCGGCTACGCCAAGGACGCGGTCGAGGTCGAGGGCTACGTCCGCGGCTTCGCCCGCCGCCGCCCCGACGTCGACGTCAGCATCCTGCGGCTCGCCAACCTCGTCGGCCCGGCGATCGACAACGCGCTCACCCGCTATCTGGGCATGCCGATCATCCCCACCGCACTCGGCTTCGACCCGCGGCTGCAACTGCTGCACGAGGACGACGCCGTCGAGGCCCTGCGCCTCGCCACGGTGTCGCGCCGCCCGGGCGTGGTCAACGTCGCCGGCGACGGCGTGGTCGCCCTGTCCCAGGTCATCCGGCAGGCCGGCCGCATCCGGGTGCCCGTCCCGGTCGGTGCGCTCGGGCTCGTGGGCACCGCAGTTCGCAACAGCGGGGCCGTCGACTTCACCGCCGAGGACGCCCGCTACCTGAGCTTCGGCCGGGTCGTCGACACCACCCGGCTGCACGACGTGTTCGGCTACACCCCGCGGTACACGACGGCCGGCGCGATCGAGACGTTCCTGAGCGGAACCCGCTCCGGAGTCCGGCTGACCCTGGCCGGGCTCGGCGTAGGGTCGCGCATGATGCAGGCCCGCCGCGATCGGCAGCGGCTCGCGATATCCGGCACGTGATGGCATCGGCTGAGGGGGAGGGAACCGGCATGGACGAAGCGCGAGTAATCCAGTTGCACGGCGACGACCCCGCCGGCCCGCTGCGCCGCGCGCGCCGCCTCGCCCGCCGCGGCGGCCGGCCGACTCCCGGACCGGGGCGCGGCAGCGCGTCCATCCACGCCTTTGCTCCGGCCGGCGCCGACGACGCCGCCGCACCGTCGACCGAGCTGGCCCAGTCGGCCACCGCCGTCGCGGCGCCCTCCGGCGGGGAGGGACGGGTGGCCGACACCCTGGCCTTCCTGCGCCGCCGGCTCGAGGGCGACTACCGGGTGGACGAGTTCGGCTTCGACGCCGATCTCACCGAACACGCGGTGCTCCCGCTGTTCAAGCCCTTGTACGACAGCTGGTTCCGCGTCGAGGTCAACGGGGTCGAGAACATCCCGGCCGAGGGCGGCGCCCTGCTGGTGGCCAATCACGCCGGCGGCTTGTGGGCGCTCGATGCGGCCATGACCGCGGTGGCCGTGCACGTCGAGCACCCGGCCGGCCGCTTCTTGCGCATGCTCGGCGCCGATCTCATCTTCGGCACCCCCGGCCTCGGCACGATCGCCCGCAAGACCGGCAGCACGCTGGCCTGCGCCGACGACGCCGAGCGGCTGCTGGCCGCCGGCGAGCTCGTCGGCGTGTGGCCCGAGGGCTTCAAGGGCATCGGCAAGCCGTTCCGCGAGCGCTACAAGCTGCAGCGCTTCGGCCGGGGTGGCTTCGTCCACGCCGCCATCAAGTCCGGCGTCCCGATCATCCCGGTGTCGATCGTCGGCTCCGAAGAGATCCATCCCGTCCTGGGCAATGCCAAGTTGCTGGCCCGGATTTTCGACCTGCCGTACTTCCCGGTCACGCCGACGTTCCCCTGGCTCGGGCCGCTCGGGCTCGTCCCGCTGCCGAGCAAGTGGTACATCGAGTTCGGCGACCCGATCCACACCGAGGACTACGACCGCGAGTCGGCCGAGGACGCGGCCATCGTGTTCGACCTCGCCGACCGGGTCCGCGAGACGATCCAGAGCACGCTCTACCGCCTGCTGATCCAGCGCCGCTCCGTCTGGAGATGACGGACGCGATGAGCGCTCGCGCGAAGAGCCCGCCGTCGCGCGAGCGGAGCGACCTTGCGTGCGGGTCGACGATGGACCCGAGCGGAGCGAGTGGTCCTTGAGGAGACTTGCGTTCGGCGGATGAGGACGGCAACGGCGCCGGCCGCGGCCCCGACCCCGAGCGCAGTGGGCACCCCGATGCGGGCGGCCTTGCGCCCGGTCCGGAAGTCGCGGATCTCCCAGCCGCGGCGCTTGGCCTCGGCCCGCAGCGCCGAGTCGGGATTGACGGCGACGGCCCGGCCGACGAGCGAGAGCATCGGCAGGTCGTTGATCGAGTCGGAGTAGGCCGAGCAGTGCGCCAGGTCGAGTCCCTCGCGGTGCGCGAGATTGCGGACGGCGGCGGCCTTGGCCTCGCCGTGCAGCACCTCGCCGACCAGCCGACCGGTGTACACACCGTCCTCGGACTCGGCGACCGTGCCGAGCGCGCCGGTGAGGTCGAGGCGCTGGGCGATGATCGTGGCCAGCTCGACCGGGGTGGCCGTGACCAGCCACACCCGCTGCCCGGCATCGAGGTGCAGCCGGGCGAGGGCGTGCGTCCCGGACCAGATCTTGTCGGCCATCTCCTCGTCGAAGATCTCCTCGCCCAGCGCGACGATCTCGGCGACCTTCTTGCCGGCGACGAAGGCGAGCGCCGATTCGCGCGAGCTGTGCATGTCGCCCGGATTCTCTCCACCCAGCCGCAGCCGCAGCTGGCGGGCGCTGAACGCGACCAGGTCGCGCCAGGAGAAGAAGTCTCGGGTGGCCAGCCCCTTGGCGAAATGGAAGATCGAGGCGCCGATCATCATCGTGTTGTCGACGTCGAAGAACGCGGCTGCGACCGGGTCCGGGGCGATCCGCAGGGCTCGTTCGAGCTCCTCCACCGCATCCCCGGCCGAACTCACCGTGTCAGGGTATCGGCGCGCCGGCGTCGGGACGGGGGCCCGCGGCGTATCGCTGGGGGAACGCTCAGGGGTGGTGCGTGATACCGATCGAGATCGGGCAGAGGCCGATCCCGATGCTGATCGGGCCGAGCGACGCCCCGATGCCGCACGACTTCACCGTGATCGGCAGGGTGGGCGTCGGCAGGGGCAGGCTCGGCAGGATCGTCGGCAGGTGCAGCCCCGAGGTGGGCGACTCGTTGCCGGTGGACCCACTCTGCTCGGGGTCGGGATTGGCGTTCGTCGCGTTCGGGGCGGGCGCGGCCGGACTGCCGCCCGCACTGGTGGCCGAGCCGGTGGCGCCCTGGGTCGATCCGCCAGGCGGACCGGCCGGACCGATCGGCAGGGCCGCAGGCCCGCACGTGGTGCAGGGCAGCGGCCCGAGGTCGTCGGACCCGGCCGAGGTGAGGCAGGCGCAGTCGACGGCCGGCGCGAGGGCCTCGGCCCGGTCCATCGCCCGGCTGACGAGCTGGGCCGAGCTCATGGTGCGCTCTTGCAGCGAGCCGGCCGGCATTGCCGCGGCGATGTCGTTGAGCCGGCTGAGCTGGCCGGGCGCCCACTTGGTGACGGCGCCGAGCGGCTTGCTGGACTTGCTCCGGACGGCCTGGGAGCCGAGCAGCTGGGACGCCGACTTCACGTCCGAGTCGGCCGAGGCCAGCGTGGAGCGGATGTTCGCGGCGGTGCTCGCGTCGATCCCGCCGGCCTGCGGGCCGTAGCCGGCGGCGCTGGCGGTGGCCCGCGACAGCAGCGCTTGGACCTCCTTGGCCCGGGTTGCGGCGAAGGAGAGGTAGTCGTGAGCCTTCTCGGTGTCGCTGCCGGCGGTGGCCAGCTGCAGGCTCTCGCTCGCCCGCTTGAGCCCGTACAGCGAGTCGCCGGGCAGCGCCTTCTTGCTCATGTAGACGGCGCCGCCGAGCAGCAGGGCGAACGCAGTGAACACCGAGGCGGCGATGGCCAGCGGGCGGCCGAGCCGAACGCGGCGCAGTCGGGCCAGGACGGTGTCGTCGGAGTGCCGGGGGGCGGCCGCGGCGCGGCGGCGGCCCGCCGGTGCGGTCGCGGTGGCCGTGGGGACGAGGTCGGCGAGCCGCGCCGGTTCGTTGCTCTCGGCGATGATGCGCGGCGTGATCGCCACCAGCTGCGTTCGCAGCTCGGCCCGGAACTCGGGGCGCGGCGCGGCCGACACGGCGGCCAGCGACGCGACAACCGCCCGAACGCGCGGGTCGCGCGATCGGGTCGGGTCTTCGAAGCGTCGCCACGAAGCGCCCAGCATCGATACCCGATGCTCAGACATTCCGGTCAACCCCAGTCGTAACGGACGAGCCGGGCCCCCGACTCAAACCTTGCGATCCATACGTTCTTGTCAACGAGCCGGACGGCTTGGCGTTACTTGTGAGCTGCCGAAGAATCGTCAACGCAGGTCGCCGCCCACCAGATCGGCGAGTTTGCGGACGGCCCGGTGTTGCAAGGCCTTGATGGCCCCGTCGTTCTTCCCCATCACCTGGGCGGTCTCGCTGACTGACAACCCGCTGAGGAAGCGGAGCATCACGCATTCGCGCTGCTCGTCGCCGAGCTGGGCCACGGCCTGCATGAGCCGCTCGGACTGCAGCAGGCCCAGGACGGCGGCCTCGGTGCTCTCGACGTGCTCCTTGCCCTCGAGGGTGTCGGCCGTGGTGAGCTCGAGCCGGTGCCGGGCGGACTTGAGGTGATCGAGCACGATATTGCGGGCGATGGTGATGAACCACGCCCCGATGTCGCGGCCCTGGTAGGAGATCGTGCCGATCCGGCGCAACGCGCGCAGGAACGTCTCGCTGGTGAAATCCTCGGCCAGCGCGCGGTCGTTGACCCGGAAGTAGACGAAGCGGAACACGGTGTCGACGTAGCGGTCGTAGAGCTGGCCGAAGGCCTCGCCGTCGCCGGCCTGGGCTTCACGAACCAGCTTCCAGGTCTCGACGTGGCTCTCGTCGACCTCCTGGACGTCGAGATCGTCGGCTACCGGGGGGACGGGCGCCGGCGTGGCCCCTGAGCCGGGCTGCGGGCCGGACGCGCGCAGCGGGCGCGTCCCGCGGCTGCGGGCCGGGGTCGCTTTGTGCGGAACCGGGGAGGACTCGACGGCTGAGGAGAGCATCGGTCCGGCGAACGCCGGGGCCGTACCCATCGCGGTGAGTACGTCGTTGACAAGGTCGGCGAGGGCGCGCAAACCCGTCGCGGGGCGACCATGCCCCGGAACAGGTTCACGCCACGTCATGGTGAGATACCTCCAAGTAACGCGAACGCCCGGCCCGCCGCGTGTGAAGAATCTGCTAAGACTAACCGGCAGGTAGCCTCCTTGAACACCCTACTGATCATCGGCTCGCGGTCCGATTGCCCCGTTCTGGAGGCATTCGGGCGACCGTTTTCAGGCGGGTTTCCCGGTCAGGCTCGCAGGCCGGAACGGCGGACGCAACAGTCCTTCGACTGAACTTTGGGGACCTGCTCCCCGAGGCCGGTCGGCAACCGGTGATACGGAAGGTGCTGGTGGGTGTGGGCGAGGGCGAAAAGGGCGCGCTGGGTGTGTCCGATCTGGTGCGGCGCGCTGCGCGGAGCAAACCCGAACATCTCGCCCTCATCGACGGCTCGACCCGGCTGACCTACGCCGAGCTCGACCAGCAGGTCACCTCGGCCGCCCTCGCCCTGCTCGCCGCCGGCCCGGCCGCCGGTGACCGGGTGGCGCTACAGCTCGGCACCGGGGCCGATCTCGCCGTCCTGTACCTGGGGGCGGCCCGGGCCGGGCTGGTCGCGGTCCCGGTGAACCCGTCCTACACCGCCCCCGAGGTCGCGCACCTGCTGGCCGACTCCGACGCCCGGCTGCATCTCGACCCGGCCGCGGCCCGCGAGGTGCTGGCCGGCGCCCCGTCCGGGGCCGATCCGCACGCCGATCGCGGCGGTGAGGACCTCGCCGTCCTGCTCTACACGAGCGGGACCAGCGGCCGGGCCAAGGGCGCCATGCTGTCGGCCCGGGCCTTGCTGGCCAATCTCGACCAGATCGCCGCCGTCGAACCGCCGCTGGTGAGCGGCGATGACGTGCTGTTCGTCCCGCTGCCCCTCACCCACATCTTCGGCCTGAACGCCGGGCTGGGGATGGGCCTGCACGCCGGCGCGACCGTCGTGCTGGCCGACCGCTTCGACGCCGAGGCCACGCTGGCCACGATGGCGACCGAACGGGTCACCGCGCTGCTGGGCGTGCCGGGTCAGTACGCCGCCTGGCTGGCGTCGCCGGCCCGGGCGGCCGGCTTCGCTTCGGTCCGGTTCGCGATGTCGGGCTCGGCCACGCTGGGCCGCGGCGTGGTCGACGGCTTCGCGGCCGAGGGGATCACCGTCTACGACGGCTACGGGCTCACCGAGGCTGCGCCGGTGATCGCGGTCAACGCGGTGGGCGCCGACCGTGACCGTCCGGCGGCCGGCAGCGTGGGGCACTCGCTGCCCGGCGTCGAGGTCGAGCTGCGCGACGCGGACGGCGATCTGGCCGACGACGGCGACCCGGGCCGGGTGTTCGTCCGCGGCGCGAATCTCTTCTCCGGCTACTGGCCCGACGGCCACGACGGCCCGGACGAGGACGGCTGGTTCGGCACCGGCGACATCGCAGTGGCCGACGCGCAGGGCCGGCTGCGGCTGGTGGGGCGCAGCTCGGATCTGGTGATCGTGAACGGGTTCAACGTCTACCCGGCCGAGGTCGAGGCCGTGCTCGCGGCGGAGGCCGGCGTGGCCGAGGTCGCCGTGGTCGGGGTCAACGACCCGAGTACCGGGGAGGCCGTCCGGGCCTTCGTCGTGCCGGTCGCCGGGGCGGTGCTGGACGCCGGGGAACTGCTCGCGACCGCCGCGAAGTCACTGGCCCGGTTCAAGCTGCCCGGGGCGATCGACATCGTGACGAAGCTGCCACACACCGTCACCGGCAAGATCATGAAGTGGCAGCTCGACCGCGGGGCGGACGATGCCGCCGGCTGATCACCAGGTAACGCTGATCACCCGGACCGGCTGCCACCTGTGCGAGGTGGCCGAGCAGCTGCTGCGGCGGCTGTCCGGCGAGCTCGGTTTCGCTTACCGCGAACTCGACGTGGACGCCGCGGCCGACCTGCGGGCCGAGTACTCCGACCGGGTGCCGGTGATCCTCGTCGACGGCAAGGAACACGGGTACTGGCGGGTCGAGGAAGCCCGGTTCCGCAAGGCGGTCAACCGCTGAGGCTCCGTTCCTCACTGCGTTCGGACCGGCGGAGACGCAAGTGCATTTGACCGCTCCGCGAGCGTCGCGGTTGCCCATACCACGGGCCTTCTCGATTTGGGAAAACTTTCACGAGCGGCGTACCGTTCCTTGCGTTTCCAGCCCGCTTCTACCACACCGGCGCGGCGCCGATCCATGGGGTTCCAGCACCCGTCGGCCGCCCCGCCCTGAGGTGCCGATGACCGCTCCCCGCGACGCTCGCCACGGTGACTCCCGCGTGCCTGACGCGACCGTGGCCCGGCTGGCCACGTACTTGCGGGTACTGAGCACCCTGGTCGACCGTTCGGTCTCGACGGTGTCGTCCGACGAGCTGGCCGCGGTGGCCGGGGTCAATTCGGCCAAGCTGCGCAAGGACCTGTCCTACCTCGGCTCGTACGGCATCCGCGGGGTCGGCTACGACGTCACCACCCTCACCGAGCAGATCTCGCGCACCCTCGGGCTCACCGTCCACCGGTCGGTGGCGCTGATCGGCGTCGGCAACCTCGGGCAGGCGCTGGCCGGCTACGCCGGTTTCGCCACCCGCGGCTTCCAGATCGCTGCCCTGATCGATGCCGACCCGAACCGGATCGGCTCGCAGCTGCGCGGGCTCACGGTCTGCGACATCGCCGACCTGCACGAGATCGTCACCGAGAAGGCCATCACGATCGGGGTGCTCGCGGTGCCCGCGACCGCGGCGCAGGACGTATGCAACCGGCTGGTCGAGGCCGGGGTCACCAGCATCCTGAACTTCGCGCCGGTCGTGCTCTCGGTGCCGCCGCATGTCCACCTGCGCAAGGTCGATCTCGCCGCCGAGCTGCAGATCCTGTCCTTCCACGAGACCCGCAAGGCCGCGGCGGCGCTGGCGGAGGCCGTCCGATGAGCGAAGCTTGCGAGCAAATCATGGGCACAGCAGCCCGCTCGTCCACACGCCGAGCGCAGCGAGGCCAGCGATGAGTGTCTTGGTGGTTGGTCTTTCGCACCGGACAGCGCCGGTATCGGTGCTCGAGCGGGCCGCGGTCGCCGGCGACGACATTCGCAAGACCATCGACGAGCTGCACCGCGCCGAGATGATCAGCGAGGCGTTGCTGCTGTCGACCTGCAACCGCATCGAGGTCTACGCCGACGTCGCCCGCTTCCACCCGGCGGTCGCCGAGATCACGTCGGTGCTGGCCCGGCACGCCGGGCTGGCCGTCTCCGACCTGTCCGACCACCTGTACGTTCACTTCGCCGAAGCGGCGGCCGAGCACATGTTCACCGTGGCGTCCGGGCTGGACTCGATGGTGATCGGCGAGTCGCAGATCCTGGGTCAGCTGCGGGCGGCCTACGCGCAGGGGGTCGAGCTCGGCTCGGTCGGCAGCGTCCTGCACGACCTGGCCCAGACCGCGCTGCGGGTGGGCAAGCGGGTGCACTCGGACACCGGCATCGACCGCGCCGGGGCGTCGATCGTGTCGGTCGCCCTCGATCGCGCTGCCGATGTCCTGGGCCGGCTCGAGGGCCAGCGGGCGCTGATCATCGGCGCCGGCTCGATGGGCGCGCTCGCCGGCGCGACGCTGCGCCGCCGCGGGGTCACCGACATCGTCGTCGCCAACCGCTCACCCGAGCGCGCAGCCCGGCTGGCCGCCTCGCTCGACGGCCGCGCCGCCCCGCTCAGCGACCTGGGCCAGGAGATCGGTTCGGCCGACGTCGTCATCTCCTCCACCGGCTCGACCGGCCTGGTGGTCGAGGCCGAGCTGATCGGCTCGCGGGCGTCCCGTCCGCTCGTCGTGCTCGATCTCGCGCTGCCGCGCGACGTCGATCCCGCCGTCGCGGTGCAGCTCGGCGTCACCTACGTCGACCTCGACGCCCTGCGCGCCGGCGGGGCGATGGTGAGCGACGATGAGGTCAGCGCCGCCACCGCGATCGTCGCCGCTGAGTTGCGCGACCACCTCGCCGAGCAGCAGCGGCTCGCGGTCGCCCCAACCGTCACTGCGCTGCGGGCCAAGGCCAATCAGGTCATCGACGCCGAGTTGGGCCGCCTCGACGGCCGGTTGCCCGACCTCGACCCGGACGAGCGGCGCGAGGTGGCCGACGCCGTGCGCCGCGCGGTCGAGAAGGTGCTGCACGCCCCGACCGTCCGGGTCAAGGAGCTCGCCTCGACGCCCGGCGGCGACCAGTACGCCGCCGCGCTGCGCGAGCTGTTCGACCTCGACCCGGCCGCGGCCGAGTCGGTCGTGGCCGTCAAGCAACCCCGCCTGGACGGGGGTTCGGGCTCATGACGACGACTCGGACTCTGCGGGTGGGTACGCGGGCCAGCGCGCTCGCGCGCGTCCAGACTGACACCGTGGCCGCCGCACTCGGCGTGCCGGTCGAGATCGTCCCGATCATCACCGAGGGCGATCGCTCGGCCGCGGCCGTGACCCAGATCGGTGGCACCGGCGTCTTCGTGACGGCGCTGCGCCAGGCACTGCTCGACGGCGAGATCGACGTAGCCGTCCACTCGTACAAGGATCTGCCCACCGCGCCGGCCGACGGCATCACGATCGCCGCTGTCCCGGCCCGCGAGGACGCCCGCGACGCCCTGGTCGCCCGCGACGGGCTGACACTCGGCGAGCTGCCGCCCGGTGCCCGGGTGGGCACCGGCTCGCCGCGACGGGCCGCGCAGCTGAACGCGCTCGGCCTGGGCATCGAGGTCGTCCCGCTGCGGGGCAACGTCGACACCCGGCTGCGCCGCGTGGCCGATCGAGACCTGGACGCGGTGGTGCTCGCCCTGGCCGGCCTGCGCCGGCTGGGCCGCGCCGACGACGTCACCGAGATCCTCGACCCGATCCAGGTGCTGCCGGCACCGGCCCAGGGCGCGCTGGCGATCGAGTGCCGCACGTCCGACACCGCGGCGATCGAGATGCTGGCCGCGCTCGACCACGCCGACACCCGGGCCGCCGTCACCGCCGAGCGCGCGCTGCTGGCCGCCCTCGAAGGCGGCTGCTCGGCCCCGGTCGGCGGCCTGGCCGAGATCGCCGAAGGCGACGACGGCCCCGAAGTTTTCCTACGCGGCTCCGTGACCGCGCTCGACGGCAGTGACGCCGTCCGGCTCTCGGCCACGGGTCCCACCACCGATGCCGCCGGCGTCGGCCGGCGGCTTGCCGCCGAGCTGATCGCCGACGGTGCAAACACAATGATGGGGAGCTCTACATGACCCGCGCGCGCAAGATCGTCGGCCGGATCACCTTCGTGGGATCCGGACCGGGCGACCCTGGGCTGCTGACGAGCCACGCGGTGGACGCGATCCGCGCCGCTGAGCTCGTCGTCGCCGACCCGACCGTGCCGGCGGCGATCACCGCGCTGGCCCCCGGATCGGCCGAGGTGCGTGTGGCCGGCCCGACCGCCGCCGAGACGGCCAAGGCGATGCTCGCCGAGGCCCGGGCCGGGCAGTCAATCGTCCGGCTCGTCGCGGGTGACCCGTTCTCGGCCGAGGACGCGGTCAAGGAGGCGCTCGCGGTGGCCAAGACCGTCGTCCCGTTCGACGTGGTGCCCGGCATCGCGCTCGGCGTCGGGACGGCGGCCTACGCCGGCATCCCGATCGGGGCTGTGCGCACCGAGGCCGACCTGCGCGATGTCGACACCGTCGACTACGACGCGCTGGCCCACGCCGCCGGGACGCTCGTCCTGACCGTCGAGGCCGCGGACGTGCCCTACGTGGGCGAGCAGCTGGTGGCCTACGGCCTCAAGCCCGACACCGCGGTGGCGGTGTCGTGTGCCGGCACGACCACGGGTCAGCAGACCGTCGTCGGCCTGCTCGGCGACCTCGAGCTGGCCGCGGTCGGCATGACCGGCACGGTCGTCGTGACCATCGGCAAGGCCGCGGCCCAGCGCGAGAAGTTGGCGTGGTGGGAGTCGCGGCCGCTGTACGGCTGGAAGGTCCTCGTCCCGCGGACGAAGGAGCAGGCCGGGGCGATGAGCGAGAAGCTGCGCACGTACGGCGCTGTCCCGGTCGAGGTGCCGACGATCGCCGTCGAGCCGCCGCGTACGCCCACCCAGATGGAGCGCGCGATCAAGGGTCTGGTGACCGGCCGCTACGAGTGGATCGTGTTCACCTCCACCAACGCGGTGCGGGCGGTGCGCGAGAAGTTCGAAGAATTCGGTCTCGACGCCCGGGCGTTCGCCGGCGTGAAGATCGCCTGCGTCGGCGAGGCCACGGGCGAGGCCGTCCAGGCGTTCGGCATCAAGCCCGAGTTGCTGCCGTCGGGGGAGCAGTCGTCCGAGGGCCTGCTCGCCGACTTCCCGCCGTTCGACGACGTGCTCGACCCGATCGACCGGGTGTTGCTTCCGCGGGCCGACATCGCCACCGAGACCCTCGCCGCCGGGCTGCGCGAGCTGGGCTGGGAGATCGACGACGTGACGGCGTACCGCACCGTGCGGGCCGCGCCGCCGGCCGCCGAGATCCGCGACGCGATCAAGTCGGGCGGGTTCCAGGCGGTGTGCTTCACCTCGTCCTCGACCGTGCGCAACCTCGTCGGCATCGCCGGCAAGCCGCACGCCCGCACCGTGGTCGCGTGCATCGGCCCCCAGACCGCGGCCACCGCGCGCGAGTTCGGGCTGCGCGTGGACGTGCAGCCGGAGTCGTCGACGGTGCCGGCGCTGATCGACGCGCTGGCCGAGTTCGCCGTGGCGCGAGCCTTGGCCGACAAGGAGAAGGCCGCGGCGGCGGCGGCGAAGAAGGCCGCCCGCTCGTCGGCTCGCCGCGCCGCCCGCTGAGCGTCCCGTCCGCTCCGCTCCCGCTCCGCGAGTTGTCCGCGCTTCCCGGCGCTCTGACCCCGGGAAGCGCGGACAACTTTTCGCCGTCCGCAAAGTTGTCCGCGCTACGCGGTGCTCTGACGCCGGGAAGCGCGGACAACTCGGGAGTATTTTTGCGTGATTAGGCCGCAATTCACCGATTTCGTCCTAATGTCTGCCTCATGCTCCGACGTCTGCTGCTCGTCGCGTCCCTGACCGCCTCCTTCGCCGCCGCGGTCGTCGCGGCCCCGGCGGCCCACGCGGCCACCGTCTACAAGGTGCTCTTCGACGACACCAAGGCCGAGACCGCCGGCAACGCCGACTGGATCATCTCGACCGCGATGCCCGACCCGCTCGCGCAGAACCCGGCGCCGACCGCCGAGACCAGCTGGACCGGCGCGCTGTCGTCGTGGGGCGTCACGCTGCAACGCACCGGCAACTACTCGCTCGACACGCTGCCGCCCACCGGCGCCATCACCTACGGCTCGGGCGCCAACGCGCTCGACCTGTCCAAGTTCAACGCGTTCGTGCTGCCCGAGCCCAACGTGCTGTTCACCAGCGCCGAGAAGACCGCGATCATGACCTTCGTCCAGCACGGCGGCGGCCTGTTCATGATCAGCGATCACAACGGCAGCGACCGCAACAACGACGGCGCCGACTCGGTGAAGATCCTCAACGACCTGATGACCAACAACAGCGTCGACGCCACCGACCCGTTCGGCTTCGCGATCGACGTCTCGAACATCTCCACCGAGAACCCGAACGTCATCGGCGCGCACGCGGCCGGCGACCCGATCATCGCCGGGCCGTTCGGCGCGGTCCGGGGCACGATCATCCGCTCTGGCACGACGGCCACGCTCAAGCCGGCGGACAACAGCGCCGTCCGGGGCGAGGTGTTCCGCAGCGGCTTCTCGGCCTCGGGCACGACGGGTGCGGCCGTGGTCACCAGCACCTTCGGATCCGGACGCGTCGTCTACTGGGGTGACAGCTCGCCGATCGACGACGGGACGGGGCAGTCCGGCAACAGCCTCCAGGACGGGTGGAACGACCCGGCCGGCACTGACGCGGCGGTGGCGCTCAACGCGACGCAGTGGCTGGCCGGTGGCCCGAGCGGCGGCGGAGGTGGCGGCGGGGCGACCGAGCGGGTGACCGACGGCGGCTTCGAGAACGGCGTCACCGGCTGGACGCCCACCGGCAGCGGCGCGGTCACCACGGCGCGGGCGCATTCGGGCACGCATTCGGACGCTCCGTGCGCGACCGTCAACTGCACGAGCACGCTGAGCCAGTCGCTCATCCTGCCGGCCGGCTCGACGCCGACGCTGCGCTTCTGGACCTACGTGACCACGCAGGAGTCGGGCTCGACCGTCTACGACACCTTCGTCGCGAAGATCAACGGGACGGTCGTGGCCACGGTGAGCAATGCGAGCACGAAGAGCGCGTGGTTCATCACGACCGTGGCGCTGAGCGGCTACGCCGGGCAGACCGTGACGTTGACGCTCGCCGAGACCAACGACTCGACGCTGCCGACCAGCTTCTGGGTCGACGACGTCAGCCTGCTCGCGTAGCCGCGGGCGTAATCTCGATGGCGTGGATCTGCCCGAACTGCCGCCGTTCCCGATCTCGCGGCCCCGCCGCCTGCGCCGCACGCCGGCGCTGCGCCGGCTGGTCAGCGATGTCGCGCTGCGGTCCGGGGATCTCGTCCTGCCGATGTTCGTCCGGGAAGGGCTGACCGAGGCAGCCCCGATCACCTCGATGCCCGGCGTCGTGCAGCACTCCTTCGAGTCGCTGATCAAGGCGGCGGTCGAGGCGGTCGAGGCCGGCGTCGGCGGCCTGATGATCTTCGGCGTGCCGGAGGAGAAGGACGCTCGCGGCTCCGGCGCCGACGACCCGGACGGCGTGCTCAACGTCGCGCTGCGGCGGCTGCACGCCGAGCTCGGTGACGCAACTGTGCTGATGGCCGACCTGTGCCTCGACGAGTTCACCGATCACGGGCACTGCGGCGTGCTGGATGAGACCGGAGCCGTCGACAACGACGCGACCCTGTACCGCTACGCCGCGATGGGGCTGGCGCAGGCCGAGGCCGGCGCGCACCTGCTCGGCACCAGCGGGATGATGGACGGCCAGGTCGGCGCGGTGCGGCAGGCGCTCGACGCGGCCGGTCACATCGACACCGGCATCCTCGCGTACGCGCCGAAGTACGCCTCGGGGTTCTACGGGCCGTTCCGCGAGGCGGTGAACTCGTCGCTGCAGGGCGATCGCGCGAGCTACCAGCAGGACGCGTCGCGCAGCGTGGCCGACGCGCTGGCCGAGGTGTCGCTCGACGTCGCCGAGGGCGCCGACCTGGTGATGGTGAAGCCGGCGCTGCCCTACCTCGATGTGCTGCGCGCGGTCGCCGATGCGTCGCCGGTGCCGGTCGCCGCGTACCAGATCAGCGGTGAGTACGCGATGGTCGAGGCCGCGGCCGAGCGCGGCTGGCTCGACCGTGAGCGGGTGATCCTCGAAACGCTGACCTCGATCAAGCGGGCCGGCGCATCGATCGTCCTCACGTACTGGGCCGCCGAGGTGGCTAACCTCCTGGCGTGAGCGAGGAGCCGGTCGAGCCGAGCGAGGAGCCGGTTGAGCCGGTTGAGCCGACGACCTACGACGAGCCGGCGCGCAGCTACGCCAGCCTGTGGTTGTTCGTCGGCATCCTCGGGATCGGCTTCGTCATCGACCTGAGCCTCGGCGGCGGTGTCGCGCACCTGATCGGCTGGATCGCGGCGATCATCATCGTCGTCGGGCTGAACTTCATCGTCGTGTACGCCGTCCGGTCGGAGAAGTCGTTGCGGTTGACGCCGGACGAGGTGCGGGTCGGCGACGAGGCGATCGGCCGGGCCGAGATCGTGGCGGTGGCGGCCGGGATCGATGACGAGGACGTGCTGCCCGTGCTGGGCTGGCCGACCGGCAAACCGCGCAAGCTCAACGGGCTGACCGTCCGGCTGTTCGACGGGCAGGACCTGGTGATCCCCACGCGCTACCCGGACCGGCTCGAGTCGGCGCTCGGCCTGCGCGCGGTGACCGGCCCGGCGAAGGACCAAGGGGTGCGGGCCGCCGCGCGCAGCGATCTGCCCGAGCTGCCCGACATCGATCGGCGGGCCGACAGCGTGTTCCGCGCCGCGGGCTACGACCTGCCCGAGATCGAGACGTCGCCGGCCGAGCTGCAACGGGCCAAGGCGATCTTCGTGGCCGGCCGGCCGCCGGTCGCGTACGTGCAGATCGACGAGGTGGACGGGCTGGCCTACATCGCCGAGATGGCGGTGATCCCCAAGTGGATGCGGCGGGGGCTCGGCAGCCGGCTGCTGGAGCGGGCCTGCGAGTGGGCGCAGCGTCACGACTACCCGGCGATCACGCTCACTACGTTCGCCGAGGTGCCGTGGAACGCGCCCTGGTACGCCGCGCGCGGGTTCGTCGAGGTGCACGACCTGACGCCGGGACTGGCCGCCGAGCGGGCCCACGAGGCCGAACTCGGCCTGGACGACGTAGGCCCGCGCATCGTGATGCGCCGCGACCTGAGGTGAGCCACGCCTTACCGGGGGGCCATTCGGATCGCGCCGTCGAGGCGGATCACCTCGCCGTTGAGCATCGGGTTGGCGACGATGTGCTCGACCAAGGCGGCGTACTCGCTCGGATCGCCCAACCGCTGCGGATGCGGCACCTGCTTGCCCAGCGAGTCCTGCGCCTCCTGCGGCAGGCTCTGCAGCATCGGCGTCAGGAACAGACCCGGGGCGATCGTCACCACCCGGATCAGCTTGTCGGCGAGGTCGCGGGCGATCGGCAGGGTCATGCCCACGACGCCGCCCTTCGACGCCGAGTACGCGGCCTGCCCGATCTGGCCGTCGAACGCGGCGACCGACGCCGTGTTAACGACGACGCCGCGCTCGCCGTCGACCTCGTCAGTGGCGGCGATGCGCTCGGCCGCCAGCCGGATGACGTTGAAGGTGCCGATCAGGTTCACCGTGACGACCGCGGTGAAGATGTCGAGCGGCAGCACGCCGTTCTTGCCGAGGACGCGGCCGGCCCAACCCACCCCGGCGCAGTTCACCACCACCCGCAGCGGCCCGCGCTCGGTCGCCGCGTCGAGTGCGGCGCTGATCTGGGCCTCGTCGGTCACGTCGGCCGGGGCGAAGACGCCCCCGATCTCCGCGGCCCGCTCGGCGCCGGGCGCCGTCGGCAGGTCGACGATCGTCACGGCCGCGCCGGCCGCTGCCAACCGGGTGGCGGTCGCCAGCCCGAGCCCGGACGCCCCGCCGGTGACCAGGGCCGCACTGCCTGCGATGTTCATTCCGTCCGCCTCTCACGCGTTCGCGATGCGTTGGGCCACCGCGGTGGCGACCTTCTCCTCGAGCGTGCCGTCGATGCGGGCGCCGAGGCCGGTGAAGTCGACCTCGCCCTCGATCCGGTTGCCGGTGATGAAGACGGCGTCGGTGTAGACGGTGACCGTCTGCCCGTTCGCCGTAACCGTCAGCGTGCCGTGCCCGATCGCCACCACGTTCTTCGGGCCGCCGTTCGCGCCCGGGGTGAGCGTGAACTTCACCGCGCCGAGCTTCGTCCCGGCCGGCAGCGACTTGGACGCGCTCGCGCGGGCCGCCTGCTCGTAGCAGGAGTTGATCTTCGAACTGTGCAGCAGCGCGGTGTCGGCGTCGACGTCGGCCTGCGTCTTCATCAGCTGGGCGTTGGACGTGATCTCGTTGTTGCCCTGCGTGTAGTCCTTCTCGGCCCGGCTCACCTTGTCGGCCGCCGTGCTCGTGCCGCCGACGCAGGCGACCAACGCGGCCTGCTTGGCCGCATCGTCCGAGGTAGGAGTCGACGGGATGGACGACCAGCCGGCCGGCAGGTCGCCCGGCTGCACCGGGAGCTTGGCGAGGTTCGGCGCCGCGGGCGCAGCGCTGGTCGACGAGGCGGCGGCTGACGTCGACGCCGCGGCCGAGGTCGAAGGCGCGGCTGAGGTCGAGGGCGGGTTGGTCGCGGTCGAGCGCGCCTGACCGCTGCCGTTCGTCGTCGAGCTGGAGCAGCCCGCGCCCAGCAGCGCCGTCGCGATCAGGGCGAGGGGGAGGACGGGGCGTCGGGTCACGTCGGACGATCCTGCCAGCCGGGCGACTGCTCTCTTCCGCCCGGTCGCGGTTGACTGGCGCGTTATCCGCTGACTGGCGCGAAATATCGCGCCAGTCACGCGATTTCGCACCAGTCAACGAAGATTTCGCACCAGTCAACGAAGGAGGATGCGGGGGAGGGAAGACTGGACCGGTGACTGATGCGCCTGTCTCCGCGGCCCTGTTCGAGCGCGCCCGCGCCGTGACCCCGGGCGGCGTCAACTCGCCGGTGCGCGCGTTTCGCGCCGTCGGTGGCACGCCGCGGTTCATGGTGAGTGGCTCCGGCCCGTACCTGATCGACGCCGACGGGCGGCAGTACGTCGACCTGGTCTCGTCGTGGGGGCCGATGATCCTCGGCCACGCGCACCCGCAGGTGGTGGCCGCGGTGCAGGCCGCGGCGGCGTCCGGGCTGTCGTTCGGGACGCCGACGGTGGGTGAGGTCGAGCTGGCCGAGGAGCTGGTGGCCCGGGTGGCGCCGGTCGAGCAGGTGCGGCTCGTCAACTCCGGCACCGAGGCGACGATGTCGGCGATCCGGCTGGCCCGTGGCTTCACCGGCCGGCATCGGATCGTGAAGTTCGCCGGCTGCTACCACGGCCACGTGGACGCGTTGCTGGCCGCGGCCGGCTCCGGCGTGGTCACCCTCGGGCTGCCCGACACCCCGGGCGTGACCGGTGCGCAGACCGCCGAGACGATCGTCCTGCCCTACAACGACCTCGCCGCCGTGCACGCCTGCTTCGCCGAGTACGGGAGCGACATCGCCGCCGTGATCACCGAGGCGGCGGCCGGCAACATGGGCGCAGTGGCGCCGGTGGACGGCTTCAACGCCGGCCTGCGCGAGATCACCGCCGCCCACGGCGCGCTGTTGATCATGGACGAGGTGATGACCGGGTTCCGGGTCTCCTCGACCGGTTGGTACGGGCTCGATCCGGTCGACGCCGACCTGTTCACGTTCGGCAAGGTGATGAGCGGCGGGCTGCCCGCGGCCGCGTTCGGCGGTCGGGCCGAGGTGATGTCGCGGCTGGCTCCGTCCGGCCCGGTCTATCAAGCGGGGACGCTGTCCGGCAATCCGGTTGCGGTGGCGGCCGGGCTCACCCAGCTGCGCCTGGCCGACGCCGCCGTCTACGAAGCCCTCGACCGCAACGCCCGCACCATCGGCGCCCTGGCCGCCTCTGCGTTGACGGCCGCCGGGGTTGCCCATCAGGTGCAGTACGCCGGCAACTTGTTCTCAGTCTTCTTCGCCGACGATCCGGTCGTCGATTTCGCCGGCGCGCAGGCGGCCGAGACCTTCCGCTACAAGCCGTTCTTCCACGCGATGCTCGACGCCGGCGTCTACCTGCCGCCGTCGGCGTTCGAGGCCTGGTTCGTCAACGCGGCCATGGACGAGACGGTGCTGGAGCGCATCGCGGCCGCCCTGCCCGCCGCCGCCGCGTCAGCCGCGTCGGCCACGCCCTGACGTCAGTCGATGCCCTTCGCAATGATCGCGGCGAAGGCCTGGAAGTCGTCGTCGCGCCCGTTGCTGACGGGCTCGTCCAGCGTGGGGCGGTTCCAGAGCCAGGCGTCCAGATCGCGCGCAGTGCCTGACAGCGTGAACGAGGGCTCGCCGGCGTCGACCAGGTCGAGGGCGGGCTCGTCGATGTAGGTCTTGCCGGTGTTGGGGCTCAGCCCGCTGAAGGCGCCGAGCCGGAACCGCCACTGGTCGCCGGTGTCGGTGCAGCGCAGCCGGCCGATGGGGCCGTCGGCGCGGTAGGTCGACCACGGCGGGTAGCCACCGTGAAGGTGCTGCAGCGCCTCGTGCACGCCATCTGCCGCGAGGTCGGCGTCGACGGGGGTGAGTGCGCCGACCGTGAGCTCGGCGTCGATGCGATGGATGAGAGCCTCCTGCGCCATCCGGCGCCGGACGAAGCCCGCGGTGTGGTCGTCGGACCAGGTCCAGAGCGCGGCGTCAGCCGGGGTCGCCGCGAGAGTGTCGATCAATTGGTCGGCGGCCGCGTCGTACAGCGCGAGCAGGGCGGCTCGCTCGGCCGGGCGAGCCGGCTTGCCGGCCTCGGCGGCATCGGGGTCATCGAGGCGATCGCGCACGATGATGCCCCAGAACAGGAACACGTCGGCGAGATGCCAGAGCAGATCGTCGGCGTCCCAGTCGGGGCAGGTGGGCACCTGCGCTGCTGGGTCGGCGTCGCGTAGCGCGGCCGCGAAGCTGGCCGACTCCGCGCGCACATGGGCGAGATGGTCGAGAGCCATGAGCAGACCGTAGCCAAGCCGCCCCGCCCCGTCTGGGACGATCATTCGCATGGCCGCCGTCACCGTCCACCTCTTGCGACACGGTGAGGTCCACAACCCCGACGGGATTCTGTACGGACGATTGCCGGGCTTCCGGCTCAGCGCGCTGGGCGAGCGGCAGGCCGAGGCCGCGGCCGACTGGCTGGCCGAGCGCAAGATCACCCACCTGGTCTCGTCTCCCCTCGAGCGGGCGCAACAGACGGCCGCCCCGCTCGCGGCCGCGCTTGGCTTGGACGCGGACATCGACGATCGGCTGATCGAGGCCGACAACCGGCTCGAGGGCCGCGCGGTGGCCGGCGGCAAGGGCCTGTTCAAGGACCCGTCCAACTGGAAGTACTTCCGCAATCCGCTGCGGCCGTCGTGGGGCGAGCCGTACGTCGAGATCGCCGACCGGGTGCTCGCGGCGGCCCGGGCGGCGCGCGACGCGGCTGGGGCGGGCGAGGCCGTCTGCGTCACTCACCAGCTGCCGATCGTGTGTGCGCGGCGCCGGGCCGAAGGGCTGCACCTCTACCACGATCCGCGGCGGCGGCAGTGCGGCCTGGCTTCGGTCACGTCGTTCACCTTCGACGGCGACGTCATCGTCCGCGTCGACTACGCCGAGCCGGCCGCGGCGCTGCCCAGCGGCACCGGCGCCGGGGCGTAGCCGCGGCTGAGTCCGGTGCCGGGCCGCACAGGTCGATAACGCACACTGGACCGGATGAAACGCGTCCTTTTCACCCTCGTCGCCGGCCTGCTGGCGCTGTCGGCGTGCACCGGCAAGGACGCCGTCGACCAGAGCGCGAACGGCACCTACAAGTTCACCTCGGGAACCGCGCTCGGGAAGCTCTATCCGGTGGCCGACCGCCGACCGGCCGGCTCGTTCACCGGCACCCTGCTGGACGGTGGGACCACCGGCCTCGCGCAGACCAGGGGCAAGGTCGTCGTCGTCAACTTCTGGGCGACCTGGTGCGCACCGTGCAAGACCGAGACGCCGCAGTTCGACCTCGTATACCGCCGGCTGAAGTCGCGCGGTGTCGACTTCATCGGTATCGACACGAAGGACGTCCGGGATCAGGCCCGCGCCTTCGTCAAGGACTACGACATCTCCTACCCGATCGTGTTCGACGAGCAGGGTGAGACGGCGCTGCGCCTGGGCGATCTGCCGGCCGCGGCGCTGCCGTTCACCGTCCTGATCGACAAGTCGGGCAAGGTCGCGGCGGTCTACATCGTCCGGCTCGCGGCGAAGGACCTCACCGGCGCGCTCGACAAGTTGCTCGCGGAATCGGCGTGATGCTCGCCGACGGCGGATTCACCCACACCGTCACGGATGGTCCGCTGCTGGCCGCCGCGGGCGTGGCCGCGCTCGTCGGGCTGATCGGCTTCCTGTCGCCGTGTGTGCTGCCGCTCGTGCCGGGCTACCTGTCCTACGTGGCCGGGCTCTCGGGCGACACCGATGCCGCCCGGCCGAGCCAGCGGCGGATGATCGTCGGCGCCCTGCTGTTCGTGCTCGGCTTCACCGCGATCTTCGTGCTGCAGGGCGCGGCGTTCGGCAGCCTGGGCGGGACGATCCGCACCCACCTGCGGGCGATCGAGATCGTGCTCGGCATCGTCACCATCGTCATGGGAATCGTCTTCCTCGGCGGGATCGGTTTCCTGCAGCGCGAGTTCCGCATCCACCGGCTGCCGCGCGCCGGGCTGGCCGGCGCGCCGCTGCTCGGCGCCGCGTTCGGGCTGGCTTGGGCGCCGTGCCTGACCCCGACGTTCGGCGCCGTCTACTCGATGTCGTTCGTGCAGGGGACCGCGGGGCGCGGCGCGTTCCTGACGGTCTGCTACTGCCTCGGCCTGGGCGTCCCGTTCGTCCTCGTCGCGCTCGGCTTCGGCTGGGTGACCTCGGTGCTGGGCTTCCTGCGCCGGCACACCCGCGTGGTCAGCGCGGTCGGCGGCGTGTTGCTGATCGCCATCGGCGTCCTGCTCGTCAGCGGCGAGTGGAACCACCTGATGGACGAGCTGCGCGCCAACGTCGGCCCGGCGTCCGGGTTCGACGTATGAGGACGTTGCTGCGCCCGGCCCGGATGGCCTGGCGGCGGCTGACGAGCATGCGGACGGCGCTGATCCTGCTGTTCCTGCTCGCGGTGGCCGCGGTGCCCGGTTCGCTGCTGCCGCAGCGCCCGCTGAACCCGGACAAGACCAACTCCTACATCACCGCGCACGGCGGCTGGGGCCGCTTCCTCGACGCGATCGGCATGTTCGATGTCTTCGGCTCGGTGTGGTTCGCCGCGATCTACCTGCTGCTGTTCATCTCGCTGGTCGGGTGCCTGATCCCGCGCATCCGGGTGCACGCCCGCGCGATGGCCCGCAAGCCGCTGCCCGCGCCGCGGAATCTCGAGCGGCTGCCCGAGTCGGGTCGCTTCGAGACGTCCGCGGCGGCCGCCGACTACGCTGCCACCACGCGCGCCACCCTCGGCCGCCGCTGGCGCACGGTCGAGCGCGTCGAGGACTCCGGCGCGGTGACGGTGTCGGCCGAGAAGGGCTACAGCCGCGAGACCGGCAACCTGATCTTCCACATCGCGCTGCTGGCGTCGCTGGTGCTGATCGCGATCGGTCGGCTCTACACCTACGAGGGCAACCGCGTCGTCGTCCAGGGTGCCGGCAACGGCTTCTGCAACACGATCTCGCAGTACGACTCGTGGAAGCCCGGCCGGTTCGCCGCCGAGGGCAAGGTGCGTCCGGCCCGGTTCTGCATCGACGAGATGTCGAAGTTCACCGCGAACTACACCGCCGACGGCGAGCCCAAGACGTTCCGCGCCGACATCATCTACCGGCCGACTCCCGATGCCGCGCCGCGCAAGACGTCGATCACGGTCAACCACCCGCTGCGGCTCGAGGGTGACCGCGTCTATCTGATCGGGCACGGCTTCGCGCCGCGGATCACGGTGCGGATGCCTGACGGCAGCGTGCGCCACGACGTCGAGGCGTTCGTCCCGTCCGATGCGTCGACGCTGCTGTCCGAGGGCGCGTTCCACGAGCAGGGCAAGCCGGGGACCAACAGCGACGTCGGGATTTCCGGACTGTTCGCGCCGACGCCGGTCGAGGCGGCCGACGGACGGATCACGTCGGCCTCGCCGCGGGTCGCCGACCCGGTGCTGTCGATCTTCATCTACAAGGGCGATCTGACCGGCAGCGGATTGCCGCAGACGGTGTACTCGCTCGACACGTCCAAGATGACGAAGATCGGCGCGGCCAACCTGCGCGTCGGGCAGACGAAGACGCTGCCGAACGGCGTCTCGGTGACCTTCGACGGCTGGGTGCCGTGGGCCAGCCTGCAGGTGTCGCACGACCCGGCGCAGGGCTACCTGCTCTTCGCCGCGCTCGCGATGGTGATCGGTCTGATGGGCTCGCTGGGCGTGCGGCGGCGGCGGCTGTGGGTACGCGTCGCCCCGGGGTCCGGGCCGGCCGGCGAGTCGCCTACCGTAGTAACCGTCGGTGGCCTGGCGCGCAGCGACTCCGGCAACTTCACCACCGAGTTCGCGGGGCTGCTCAAGCAGTTGTCCGGGGCGGCGAGCCCGGTGCACGAGGGGTACCGATCGACGCTGCAGATCACGCTCGACGAGACGGACGAGACGGACGACGAGGCGATCGACGTGATCGGTGCAGGGAAGGACTGAGCGGTGGCAGGGATCAACGGCTCGATGGCCCATCTGTCCGACGGGCTGTTCACGACCGCCATCGCCGTGTACGCGCTCGCCATGGTCGGCTACACCGCCGAGTACGCCTTCGGCCGGGTCGGCCGCAAGCTGACGTCGTCGGCTGTGCCGGCTCGTGAGCTGGTCGGGGCCGGCGGACCGCCTCTCGTCGATCCGCCCGGCCCGCCCCCGGTCGTGACGAAGCAGCCACTTGCCGACCGGATCGGCCGCTGGTCGGTCGTGATCACCGTGCTGGGCGCGCTGATCCACACGTCGTCGATCGCGGTGCGGGCCGGGGCGGTCGACGCGGTGCCGTGGTCGAACATGTACGAGTTCGCGTCGGTGGCCGGCCTCGTTGGCGTCATCGCGTTCCTGCTGGTGCTGTGGAAGCTGCCGGCGCTGCGCCACCTCGGCGGGTTCGTCCTGCTGCCGGTCATCCTGATGATGTTCCTGGCCGGGACGGTGCTGTACTCACGGGCGCAGCCGCTGGTGCCCGCGCTGCAGTCGTACTGGCTGGCCATCCACGTCACCCTCGTGTCGATCGCCGAGGGCGCGCTGATGACGTCGGCCGTGCTCACCGTGCTGTACCTGGTAAAAGCGCGGCACGACCGGCTCAGCGCGGTGGCCGGTTACAAACCGGGATCCGTCGGCACGCTCGCGGCCAAGCTGCCGTCGGCGGCGACGCTCGACAAGGCCGCCTACCGCGTGGTGGCGTTCTCGTTCCCGCTCTACACCGTGGCGATCATCTGCGGCGCCATCTGGGCCGAGGCGGCGTGGGGGCGCTACTGGGGCTGGGATCCCAAGGAGACCTGGGCCTTCATCGTCTGGGTCATCTACGCCTGCTACCTGCACGCCCGCGCGACCGCCGGGTGGAAGGGGCGCGCGGCCGCCTGGGTGAATCTTGCCGGCTTCGGCGCGATCACGTTCAACTTCCTGATCGTCAACATCGTGGTGTCCGGCCTGCACTCCTACGCCGGCCTCTCCTAGCGATCTTGATATCCCCAACGCCCGATGGGGCACCGGGGATATCAAGATCAGCGGGTCGACGTGAGGTCGTAGATGGTCGAGGTGCCGATCGTCGTCGCCGTGAACGTGGACGTCACCCACTGCTGGATCGCGTAGGCGGTGGACGTGTTCGCGGCGGTCGAGCCGATGAAGCCCTGCCCGTCCGCGATGTAGTAGTGCACCTTGCCGGCCGCCGCCAGGGCCTTGAACTGCGCCAACGTGATCGCCGGATCGGTGCCGTTGTAGCCGCCGAGCGACATCACCGACGTGCCAGTGGCGAGCTCGAGCGACGCCGCTTCGTTGTCGCTCGTGGTGGCGGCGGCCCAGGTGTACGAGCCGGCGCGCAACGCGGTGGCCAGCGCACGGCTGACGGTGATGGCCCCGCCCAGGCCGCCCAGGCCGCCCAGCCGGCCGCCGGTGCCACCCGGGGCAGCGCCCGGGAAGCCGCCCGGCCGCGCTCCGTTGGGTCGAGTACCGGCCCCCCGGCCCCCCGGTCCGCCACCGAGGCCACCGAACCCGCCAGCGGCCGCCGGCCCGGCCGACGGGATCGCCCCGCTGTGCGTGGTCGACGCCGTCTGCACCGCGTAGGCGGTGGGTGCGATCAGCACCGTCGCGGCGATCAGCGGCGCGACGATGAGCGCCTGCACCCGTCCGACGGCCAGCACCGCGACGGCCGCGGCGCCGACGAGCAGCACGATCCAGCGCAGCTCCGGGTGCCAGGACGCGCGACCGAGCAGGACGTAGCTCCACAGCGCGCTGCCGCCGACGACGGCCGCGAGCGCCCAGCGGGCCACGTCCGTCGTGCGCGCCCGCCACAGCTCGGCCACGCCCAGCCCGACCAATGCGGCGATCGCCGGAGCCAGCGCCACGGTGTAATACGGATGGATGATGCCGCTGGCGAAGCTGAACACGACACCGGTGATGAGCAGCCAGCCACCCCACACGATCACGCTCGCGCGCAACGCGTCGGTGCGTGGCCGGTGCGCGGTCAGCCACGCGAGGGCCGCGGTCGCGGTCAGGGCGGCCGGCAGCAGCCAGCTGATCTGCGTCCCCATGTCCGATCCGAACAGGCGGAACAGACCCGTCGTCCCGGACGAAAACCCGCCGCCGGTGTTGCCCCCGACGCTGCCGTTATTGTCGGCGCCGGTCAGCCGGCCGAAGCCGTTGTATCCGAAGATCAGTTCCAGCACGCTGTTGTCCGTCGAACCGCCGATGTACGGACGGGATCCGGCCGGCCACAGCTCGACCAGCGCCACCCACCAACCCGCGGCGACGACGAGGGCCGCGCCGGCGGCCAGCGTGTGTTGGACGCGCTTGCGCAGTGACGCCGGCGCGGCGACCAGGTAGGCGATCGCGAACGCCGGCACCACGATCAGCCCTTGCAGCATCTTGGTCAGGAACGCGAAGCCGAGCAGCGCGCCGGCGAGCATCAGCCACCGCGAACGGGCGGCCTCGACTGCGCGGACCGTGGCGTAGGCGGCCGCGGTCATGAGCAGCACCAGCAGCGCGTCCGGGTTGTCGAAGCGGAACATCAGCGCGGCCACCGGGGTCGTGGCCAACGCGGCGCCGGCGAGCAGCCCGGCCGCG
The DNA here is from genome assembly GCA_963764485.1 of uncultured Actinomycetota bacterium. Lineage (GTDB taxonomy): Bacteria > Actinomycetota > Actinomycetes > Mycobacteriales > Jatrophihabitantaceae > Jatrophihabitans. The sequence goes on from CAVXSM010000001.1 coordinate 2,770,678, forward strand.
CGGCTGCTGACCCGGGTGACCGCGGCGTAGAGCAGGGCCACCGCCGCCACTCCCTCGAGCGCTTGCGGCACGAGGATCGCCCACGAGTTGACGCCGAAGACCTTGACCGAGACGTCCATGATCCACAGCGCCGCGGGCGGCTTGTCGACGGTGATGAAGTTCGACTGGTCGAGCGAGCCGAACAGGAACGCCTTCCACGACTTGCTGCCGGCCTGCGCGGCGGCGGCGTAGAACTGGTTGGCCCAGCCCGACGCGCTGAGGTTCCACAGGTAGAGCAGGCCGGTGCCGAGGAGCAGCGCGGCGAGCGGCCCGCGGTCCCAGCGCCCCCGCGCCCCCCGGTTGACTGGCGCGTTATTGGCTGACTGGTGCGATATTTCGCGCCAGTCAGCGGATTTCGCGCCAGTCAACGGGGGAGATGGAGGTCGAGCCGGAGGGACGGACGTGGTGGCGGTCATGAGGTCGCGGCCTTCGTGAGGTCGTAGACGGTGGTACTGCCGACGGTGGTGGCGGTGTAGTGCGCCGCCACCCAGGTCGCGATCGCGCTGGACGATCCCTGGCCCCCGCCGGGTCCGCCGCCCTGGCCACCGCCGATGAAGTACGCGATCTTGCCTTCGGACACGTACTTCTCGAACTGCGCGAGTGAGATTGCGTTGTCGCCGCCGTTGAAGCCACCGAGCGACATGACGGCCTGGCCACTGGCCAGCTCGAGCGGGCCGGCCGTCTGCGAGCTGCTCGCGGCTGCGGCCCAGGTCGTGTTCGTAGCCTTGAGCAGCGTGGTGAGCGCGGCGCTGACGCTCGCGCCCCCGCCGCCCCCGCCGCCCGCGCCGCCGGCTACCCCGCCGGCCGGTCGCGCGCCGGGGGTGCCGCTCGTCGTCCCGCCGGGGAAGCCACCGGTGGGTGCACCGACCGGCGGCCCGCCGGCCGGACGGGTTCCGCGACCCGGCCCGCCCGGTCCACCGGCACCACCGGCGCCACCGGCGCCACCGGCGCCACCGGCTCCGCCGAAGCCGCCCGCGCCGGCCACGGTCGGACCGGCCGTCGGGACCGAGCCGGTGTGCGGCGTGGCCGCCGTGTTCAGCGCGTAGGCCGCCGAGCCGCCGGCGAGCGAGACCAGTCCGGCCGTCACCGCGACCGCGACCAGCCCCCGCCGCAGCGCGCCCGGTGCGGCCAGCAACAGCCCCGCGGCGACCAGTCCGGCCACCACGACGAGGTAACCCACCCACGGGTGGAACGACGGTGTGCGATGCAGCAGCGCGTACGTCCAAAGACCGGTGACGACCGACCCGGCCGCCAGGGCCACCCGGGCCCCCTGCGTCGCGCGGGCGCGCCAGAGCACGACGGCCCCGATCGCGACCAGCGCCGCGATCGCCGGTGCGAGCTCGACGGTGTAGTAGGTGTGGATGATGCCGCTGGCGAAGCTCAGCACGGCCGCGGTGACGATCAGCCAGCCACCCCAGAGGATCGCCGCGGCCCGGGTGCGATCGGTCAGCGCCGCGCGCCGCGTCACGACCACGAGGGCGACCAGCCCGATCAGCGCCGTCGGCAACAACCACGCGATCTGCCCGCCGTTGAGCGAGTTGAACATCCGTCCGACGCCGGTGTTGCCGTCGAAACCGCCGCCCGGGCCGCTCGACGAGCTCGACAGCCGGGACAGCCCGTTGTAGCCGAAGGCAAGTCCGAGCGGGGAGTTGTTGCCCGAGCCGCCGATGTACGGACGATCAGCGGCCGGCGTCAGCTGCACGGCCAGCACCCACCAGCCGGCGCCGGCGACGAGCGCGCCGCCCGCGGCCAGCAGTTGCAGCAACCGCCGGCGCAGGGACGTCGGTGCCGCGACCAGGTACGCGGCGGCCAGCGCCGGCAGCAGCGTGAACGGCTGTAACCCCTTGGCCAGGAAGGACAGGCCCATCGCCGCGCCGGCCAGCAGCAGCCAGCGCGTCGCCGCGGCCTCGATGGCGCGGGTGGTGAAGTACGCGGCCGCCACCATCAGCAGCACCATCAGCGAGTCAGGGTTGTTGAAGCGGAACATCAGGACGGCCACCGGTGTGATCGCCAGCAACCCGCCGGCGAGGAGTCCCGCCCAGTGCCCGAACCACCGCTGCACCGTCGCGTACAGCAGCCACACCGCGGCGACGCCCTCGAGCGCCTGCGGCACGAGCATCGACCAGGAGTTGAAGCCGAACAGTCGTCCCGACAGCTCCATCGGCCACAGCGACAGCGGCGGCTTGTCCACCGTTATGAAGTTGGACGAGTCGAACGAGCCGAAGAAGAACGCCTTCCAGCTCTGCGTCCCGGCCTGCACGGCCGCGGCGTAGAAGTCGTTGCCGTACCCGGACGCGCCGAGGCCCCACAGGTAGAGCAGGGCCGTCAGCCCGAGCAGCACGAACAGGGACGGCCGCTCCCAGCGTCCCCGCCTTCTCCGTTGACTGGTGCGTTATCGGCTGACTGGTGCGAAATACCGCGCCAGTCAGCGGATTTCGCGCCAGTCAACGGGAGGTAGGGGGCAGTTTCGTCCAGGGCGGGCGTGCGGGTCATCGGGCGATCTCCTTCGAACGGAAGACCCACTCGCGCAGCAGCACGAAGCGCAGCGCGGTGGCGAGCAGATTGGCGGTGACGAGGGCGATCAGTTCGACCGCCCGGGCCGGATGGGACGTGATCTGGGTGAGCAGCCACAGCGAGCCGCTCGTCAGGGCCAGCCCGAGCGCGAACACGACCAGGCCCTGCAGTTGCTGCCGCCCGGCACCGGAACCGCGGACGCCGAAGGTGAACCGGCGATTGGCCGCGGTGTTGCCGATCGCGGTGATGAGCAGCGCCACGAGGTTGGCCGGCTGCGCCCCCATCGACGGACGGGCCAGCAGGAACAGCAGCAGGTAGGCCAGCGTGCTCAGCGCACCGATCGCGGCGAAGCGCAGCGCCTGCCCGGCGAGGCGGCGCGGCACTCCGGGCACCGCGACCTCGTCCCGTCCGGCCGCGGACCGCAGGTCGTGCAGCGGCACCTGCCCGCGCAGCAGCGCGCGGCCGAGGCGGGCGATCCCGCGCAGGTCGGCCAGCGCCGTCGCGGTGATGTCGACCCGGCTGTCCGGGTCGTCCACCCAGTCGACCGGTACCTCGGCGATCCGCATCCCGCTGCGCTCGGCCAGGACGAGCAGTTCGGTGTCGAAGAACCACGCGGTGTCCTTGACGTGCGGCAGCAGCACCCGCGCCGCCTGCGTCCGCATCGCCTTGAAGCCGCACTGCGCATCGGAGAAGCCGGCCCGCAACGTGGTGCGCAGCAGCAGGTTGTACGAGCGCGAGATGAGCTCGCGCTTCGGCCCGCGCACGACCCGCGACGAGCGGGTCAGGCGCGTCCCGATGGCGACGTCGCGAATGTCCGGAGAGCAGCGGCGCCACCAGTGGCAGCAGCGCGGCGAGATCGGTGGAGAGATCGACGTCCATGTACGCGACGACCCGCGCTTGCGACGACGCCCACACGTGTTGCAGCGCCCGGCCGCGGCCCTTGGCGTCGAGGTGGACGGCGCGGACGCCGTCGAGCTCGGCCGCGAGTGCGGTGGCCCGCGCCCAGGTGCGGTCGGTGCTCGCGTTGTCGGCGATCGTGATGACCGCCTCGAACGGGAAGTCCCGCCGCAGGTACGCGTGCAGGCGGCGCACGCTCGGCTCGAGATCGTCCTCCTCGTTGAAGACGGGGACGACGATCTCGACGTCAACCGCGGCAACGCCTGCGGTAGCGGGATGATCGGCGAGGGCGGTCATGGGGACTCCTTGATCAGGGCTCACGGCGTGGGGGCCGTGGTCAGGTAGAGGGCCAGGGCGGGGCAGGCGGCGACGGCATGCCGCACGTCGGCGGTCGTCGCCCGCGGCCACGGCCGGCTGGGTGAGGATCGGGAAGCCCCACTCGTCGAGCCGGACGCGCTCGCCCAGCAGGGCGGCGCACAGGCCGTGCCCGTCGCAGCGGGTGCGGTCGATCTCCAGCCGCCCGCTCATCGTTGGCCCCCCTGCGGCGCGACACGCGGCGATTCGCGCCGCAGCGGGGCCACGACCGGCCGGCCTCCGGCGACGGGCAGGCGGCCGAGGACGGGACGGCCGCAGCCGTCGTGGGCCAGATGCCGGTCGGTCTCGCCGTGCAGCAGGTGCAGGCCGGACGTCACGAACCGGGCCGCGCCGTCGGGATGCGCGCAGGCCCCGCGCCCGGCCACCGAGCGGGCGTGGGCCGAACGCGGCGCCGACCGCGGGCCGGCCGGCGGCCAGCGCCGCGACGTCGGCCGCCAGCGCCGGCAGCCCGAAGTAGCACGGCCCGCACTGCTTGGCCGATTCGCCGGCCAGCCAGTCGGTGACCCGGGCCAGCTCGCCCAGCGCGCAGGTGCCCTGGTCGACGACGAGCAGGACGCCGGCGCCGAACGAACCGCCGGCCGCTGCCACCCCTTCACGCCCGAGCCGGATCGACGGGATCGGTGCCAGCCACGAGCCGTGGTAGCCGCCGACGACGATCGCCTGCGGTTCGGGGGCGGCCTGGGCCGCGGCGAGGACGATGCCGAGCGGCGTCCCGAACGGGATCTCGACGACCCCCGGGCGCCCCACCGCGCCACCCACGGTGAGCAGCGTCGTCCCCGGCTCGGCGGGCGTGCCGGTGTCGGCGAAGCGGTGCGGGCCGAGGCGCAGCAGGATGGCGACCTGGGCGAAGGTCTCGGCGTTGGACACCAGCGTTCCGTCGACCGTCGGGGGCGTGCGGCGGCCGGGCGGTAGCGCCGGGCCCCCGGCGAGCGCGCGCACCACGGCGCGGGCCTCGCCGGAGACGAAGCCGCCGGCGATCACGTGTACCTGTAGACGGTCGGCGTCGCCGCGCTCGGCCGCGGCCGCCCGCACCGAGGCGGCGGACGTCTCGTCGTGGACGGCGACGGTGATGCAGCGGGCGCCCACGGCGCCCGCGGTAGCGAGCGCGCCGTCGAGCACCAGGTGCGGGGTTCGGCGCAGCAGGGTGCGGTCCTTGCGGCTGGCCGGCTCGCTCTCGGTGCCGTTGACGACGACGCGCCGCGACCCGCCCGGGAGAGCGCGCAGCTTGGTGGCGAAGGCGAAGCCGGCCCCGCCGCGCCCGGCCAACCGGCTCGCGTCCACGTGGGCGAGCAGCCGATCCAGATCGACAGTTGGCAGTGGGCCGTGGGTGCGCAGGTGCGCGGCGTGATCGAGGCGCTCGGCGGCGTCCAGTCCGGCCAACAGCCGTGGGGCGCCGATGGCCCAGGCGGTGGTGTCGACCGCGGGCCGGTCCAGTAGAGCGGTCATCGCGAAACTCCTTGCAGGTGTAGGGCGGCCGGCTGGAGTCGGACGACCCGGTAGGCGACCGAGCCGAGGACGGCGGCGAGGCCCCCGGCGTAGATGAGCCGCACCCAGCCGACCGAGCTGTCGGTGCCCGCGGTGAAGCCGTGCAGGATCGCGGTGCCCCAGCCCAGGTAGGCCAACCCGTGCAGCGCGCGCCACACACGGGCGCCGCGGGGCGAGGCGGCCAGCCGGCCGCGGGCCAGCCCGAGCAGCGCGACGCCGATGAAGAGGTACGCCGACAGCGAGCCCAGCGCGATGGCCGTCGGGCGGTAGCCGGACGTGAACGGGATCAGCGCGCCGCGCCAGCCGACGTGCGCGTACGAGTCGGCGAGGATCGTCCCGACGTGCAGGACGAGGACGGCGAGCCCGAGCCCGGCAGTGACCCGGTGCAGGTACTGCACGATGTAGCGCCGACCGGGGTTGCCGGTGCGGGCGGCCACTCGCGAGCGCGACCCGAGCGCGCCGAGGCAGGTCGACAGGCTGAGCAGGATCAGCGCGGACAGGCCGGCGCCGCGCGCGGTGAACCAGACGTTCATCGCCCGACTCCGATCAGGTTTTCCTGCCGCAGGGACGCTGCCGCGGACGCGGAGCGTCCCTGCGGCAGGAAAACCTGATCAGCACGGGCGGACGGCCAGCCGGGGGTGGTCGCCACGGTGCCGTCGCGGCCGACGAGGCGAGCGGCCAGACCGCGACCGGCCAGCCAGGACGGGGCATCGGCGCCACGGACGATCGCCGCCGTCGAGGCCACGTTGGCGTCCAGGGCCGAGCGCGCCGCCACCGTCGCCGTGCGCCACGGTCCAGCGGCCGGGAGCCCGGTCGCCGGATCGACGATGTGATGCATGGTCGCGGCACCGCGCCGCCAGGTGCGCACTGTGGTGGTCGATGTCGTCACGCCACCGTCGCGGATCAGGACGAGCTGCCCGTCCTCGCCCTCGCGCTCGGCGACCCGGATGCACCACCCGTCCGGACGATCGCCGGCGACGGCGAGATCGCCGCCGAGCTCGACCAGGACGGCGGTGCCGTAGCGGGCGGCGAGGGTGCGGGCCGCGTGATCGGCGGTCCACGCCTTGGCCGTCGCGCCCAGGTCGAGGGCGGTGCCGACTGGCACGGTCAGCAGCCCGGCCTCGCGATGCAGCCGCACCGCACGCCACGCATCAGGGCGCGGAGACCCGGTGGTGACGTCGCCGTTGACTACCTCGGCGATGTCGCGGTCGTAGCCGATGCGCTGCAGCGCGAGGCCGAGGGTGGGGTCGACGGCCCCGTCGGTGCTGGCCGCGGCATCGAGCGCGGCGCCGACAAGGTCGACGAGCAGTTTCGGGACGGGGACCGGACGGCCGGCCCGGCGGTTCGCGACCGACAGCGCCGAGTCCGCGCGGAACCGGCTGGCCGCGGCGTCGACGCGGGCGAGCAGTGCGGTCAGGTCGGCGGTGGCCGCGGCGAGCGTCCGCTCGTCCTCGACGACGAGGCGCATCGTGCAGCTCCACGCCCGCCCGGTCCAGGTGGCGCTCATGATCCGTTGCTCCCGCCCTGCGACTGGGAGCCCTGGTCGACGTTGCTGACGCTGCTCGAGCTCGACGTCGAGGTCGGACGGCGTCGATGGTCGTGCTGCTCGAGTCCGAGCCCGACGTCGTCGAGGTCGAGCTGGTGTTCGACGTGTTGCCGGACGTGCCGGTCTGGGCGTTGGCGGTATCGGTGATGCCGTTGACGAGGCCGACGGTGATGGCGCCGGCCGCGGCCGCGGCCACGGTTCCGGCGATGGCGGCGCGCTGGCGAAGGGTTCGTCCGTTCATGGCGACAACGTTCGTCGGGAACGGGTCAGGCCGGCCTCACCGGAGCGTCAAGGCTTCCTCAAGACGTGCTGGGTATCCGCTCAGCGAACGCCTGGGTACCGGTCAGGGGGAGCGGAGCTCGAGCGTGATCAGCGCGCCGCCGGACGCGCTCGCGCCCAGCGTCATCGACCCGCCGGTGGCCTCGGCGCAGCGCCGGGCGATGTCGAGGCCGAGCCCGCTCGAGCCACGGTCGCTGCGCCCGCGCACCGGCTCCTCGGTCGGCAGCCCGGGGCCGTCGTCGGACACCTCGAGCCGCCCGCCGCCGGCGTCGGCGGTCAGCCGGACGGCGAAGGCCGTGCCCTCGGGCGTGTGCGCGACGACGTTCTCGAGCAGCGCGTCGATGGCCGCGGCGAGGTCCTCGGCCGCGGCCCGCACCAGCACCGGCGCCGACGGGCAGCGACGAGCTCGCTCGTCCGCTCCTGATCCTCGGCCAGCGCCGACCAGAACGCCACCCGCTCGCCGCACCACGGCAGTGGCGTCGCACGACGGCATCCGGCCCTCGCGCTGCGGGCGGCGGGCGGCGTGGATCACCGCGGTCAGCATCCGTTCGAGCGCGCTGACGTGGGTGCCGACCCGCTCGGCGTCCTCGGGGTCGCGCAGTGCCTCGGCGTCGAGGCGCAGCGCGGTGAGGGGCGTGCGCAGCCGGTGCGAGAGGTCGGCGACCGTCTCGCGCTCCTCGGCGATCAGCTCGATCGATGCGGTCGGCCAGCCGGTTGAGGGCGACGCCGACCTCGCCGATCTCGCGCGGGCCGTCGGTCGGGGCGCGGGCCGTGGTGTCCCCGACGCTGAGCGCGCGGGCGGTCTCGGCGGTATCGATCAGCGGCCGGACGATGCGCCGGGTGAGCAGCTCGGCCGCGCCGGCCGCGAGCAGCAGCATGCCCGGCGCTCGCGCCGGCGAGCAGCAGCAGCCAGGCCGTCTCGCCGCTGTGCAGCCGGCTGTCGGACGCGTAGACGCGGACGAGGTAGCCGTTGTTGCCGAAGCCGGCGCGCAGTACCGCAACGGCGCCCGACGAGACGCTCACCAGCTGCGGCTTGTCGCCGTCGCCCCCGCCGCCGTTCGGACCGCCGCCGGGCAGGTTGCCCGGTCCGGTGAACGGCGGGGTGTTGCCGCCCGTGCCGGCCGCCTCGGGCAGCGTGCCGATCAGCGTGCCGTCGGGGCAGAGCACCGAGGTGGGCCGTCCGGAGCTTTTCGACAGGGACGCGATGTGTGTCCGGATCTGATCGGTCGTCCGCTGGGCGTTGCGCAGGTAGATGCCGACGCTGCTCGCCTGCTGGCTGGTGTCCTGCTTGCCGCGCTCGACGACGGTCTTGCTGACGAGGATCGCGATGGGCACCGCGACGGCGACGAGCACCAGTGCCGTCATGCCGACGACGAGCAGCATGATCCGCCGTCTCATGGCCCCGGGGCCACCAATCGCACGCCGACTCCGCGCACGCTGTGCAGGTAGCGCGGTTGCGCCGCTGTCTCGCCGAGCTTGCGGCGCAGCCAGGACAGGTGCACGTCGACGGTGCGGTCGGAGCCACCCCAGGCCAGCTGCCACACCTCGCCGAGCAGGTCGCGCTTGGAGACGACCTCACCGGCGCGGCGGGCCAGCGCGAGCAGCAGCTCGAACTCCTTGCGGGCCAGCTCGACCGGACGTCCGTCCACCGTCACCTCGTAGCTGCGGGTGTCGATCGTCAGGCCGCCGACGGTGATCACCGGATCTTCGTCGGTCTTGCCGATGCGCCGCAGGACGGCCCGGATGCGGGCGGTCAGCTGCGCCGCCGTGAACGGCTTGATGACGTAGTCGTCGGCGCCGAGGTCGAGCAGGCGCACCATCGAGGCCTCGTCGTCGCGGGCGGTGGCGACGATCACCGGGACGGCGCTGACCGCGCGCAGCATGGACAGCACGTCGGCGCCGTCGATGTCGGGCAGGCCGAGATCGAGCAGCACGACGTCGGGTCGCTGCTCGACCGCGGCCGAGAGCGCCGGCAGGCCCGAGCCGACGGCGGTGACGACGTGCCCGTGCTCGCGCAGCGCCCGGGTGAGGGAGCTGCGGATCGCCGCATCGTCCTCGACCAGGAGCAGCTGAGCCATGCGCGCGACGGTACCTGCCCCCGGTGAAGGTGGTGCCGGACGGGATACTCGACAGCGTGGCCTTCGCCGATCTGCAGGACTTCCTCGCCGCCCTCGAGCGCGACGGCGATCTCGCCCGCATCCGGGTGCCGGTCGACCCACATCTCGAGGTCGCCGGCATCGTCCAGCGCGTGGTCCGCGAGCACGGTCCGGCCCTGCTGTTCGAGCGCCCCACGCGCGGCCGGATGCCGCTGGCGATGAACGTGTTCGGCACCCAGCGGCGAATGGCCCGCGCCCTCGGCGTCGATGATCTGGACGAGATCGGCCGGCGCATCGGCGAGCTGCTCAAGCCCGAGCTGCCGCACGGCATCGGCGGTCTGCGCGACGCGCTGGGCAAGGTCGGGCAGCTGCGCGCCGTCCCGCCGCGCAAGGTGAAGACCGCCCCGTGCCAGGACGTGATCGTGCGCGGTGCCGACATCGATCTCGTCGACCTGCTGCCCGGCCTGAAGTCGTGGCCCGACGACGGCGGCGTCTTCCTGAACCTCGGCCTGACCCACACGAAGCATCCGGAGACCGGCGCCCGCAACCTCGGCATGTACCGCCTGCAACTGCAGGACGAGCGGACGGTGAGCCTGCACTGGCAGATCCACAAGGACTCGACGTCACACGCCGCCATCGCCGAGCGCCGCGGCGAACGGCTGCCCGTGGCGATCGCGTTCGGCTGCCCGCCGGCGGTCACCTATGCCGCCAGCGCCCCGCTGCCGGCCGACATCGACGAGTACCTGTTCGCCGGCTTCCTCAACCGAGACCGGGTCGATCTGGTCGACTGCGTGTCCGTCCCGCTGCAGGTGCCGGCGGCGGCGCAGGTCGTCCTCGAGGGCTGGGTCGAGCCCGGCGCCCGGCTGCCGGAGGGGCCGTTCGGCGACCACACCGGCTTCTACACGCCGGTCGAGCCGTTCCCGTTCATGACGGTCGAGACGCTGACGATGCGCACCGACCCGATCTACCAGTCGATCGTCGTCGGCCGCCCGCCGCAGGAGGACGGCCCGATCGGCAAGGCCACCGAGCGGATCTTCCTGCCGCTCATCCAGATGACGGTGCCCGAGATCGTCGACTACGACCTGCCCGAGGCCGGCGTCTTCCACAACTGCGTGATCGTCTCGATCGAGAAGCGCTTCCCCAAGCACGCGCAGAAGGTGATGAACGCGATCTGGGGTGCCGGCCTGCTCAGCCTGTCCAAGCTGATCGTGGTGGTCGATGCCGACTGCAATGTGCACGACTACGCCGAGGTCGCGTGGCGCGCATTCGGCAACGTCGACTACGCCCACGACGCGCTGCACACGGTCGGTCCGGTCGACCATCTCGACCACGCCGCGTACGAACAGTTCTACGGCGGCAAGCTCGGCATCGACGCCACCCGCAAGCTGCCGACCGAGGGTTACCGGCGCGCCGGCGGTTGGCCGACCGAATGCGTCCTGGACGAGGCCACGGTCGCGACCGTCGACCGTCGCTGGCGCGAGTACGGCATCACGCGCTAGCCACCCTTGCCGCAGGCCTCCCAGCCCGGCCCGTTGAACAGCGGTTCGCTGCCCATCTGCAGCCCGTGGGTCCAGTCGAGGACAGGCAGCGCGACGCTCTGGGTGCCCCAGAACCTCTCGAGACGGACGACCGGATGGATCTCGCCGGCCCGGACGGCCGCGCAATCGGTCGCCTGCACCCGGAAGTGCAGCGTTCTGGTCCGGCCGTGAGCGATCGTGAGATGGGTCGGTCGCCAATCGGTCACCCGAAATCCCGTGCCGCTGATGCCCACTCCGGTGATCGTCTCGTCGAACCAGCTGTCGTTGTGGATCGAGACGGACTCCTCGAACGAATGCGTACGGCTGTCCACCTTGATCGACCAGCCCGGGACGTACAGATTGCCACCGAACTCACCGGAGGCCACGCCGAGGCCGATCGCGATCGTCGCCGCGGCGACGAGCGCGACCGCGAGGGCGAGGACGCGACGGGCCTGCTTGGGCAAGCGGGCCTGCCGCGGGTCGAGCTCGGCCCACACCTCGTCGGAAAGCCACGTCGTCGGCACGCTGGTCAATGTAGCAGAACATTGATACATTGCAACGGTGAGCATCAGCTGGTCCGGCCTCGTGCTGATCGCGCTCCTTCTCGTGGCGCTGACGGTGACGCTGCCCTTCCGCTACGTGACCCGGCGCCGGTTGGAGCGTTTCGCGCTGCGACAGGCGCTGCCGATCACGGCCGGCAACGGGATGCAGGTCATCCGCTACCTCGCCACCACCCGCCGGTGGCGCGGATCGAGCCTGCTCGTCGCGGTGCTGGTGGAAGTCGCCTACCAGGCGACGCTGGACAAGGGGTACGCAGTCCACGTCACCGGCGGCGCGATCTTCGCCGGCTGGTTCGTCGGCGCCGTTATCGCCGAGTGGCGCATCGCGGCGGTGCCGGTGGGCGAGCGGCGGGTGGCCTCCCTCGACCGCCGCCGGCTCAGCGACTACGTCGCGCAGCCGGCGCTCGCGGCCGCCGTGGTGGTCTGGGCCGCGGTCGTGACGGCCGACCTGCTGGTAGCCGCCGACGTCCTGCCGCGCCGGCCGTCGGCGCACGGGGTTCCGTGGTTAGAGATCGCGCTGACCCTCGCCAGCGGCGCGGCGATCGTGGTTGCCGGACGGCGGGTGCTGGCCCGTCCGCAGCCGCTGGCCCCGGCCGATGTGCTGGCCGCCGACGATGCGCTGCGCAGCCGCTCGCTGTACGTCCTCACCGGATCGGCCCTCGCGCTCGGCGGGTACCTGGGGGCGCAGATCGTGAACGCCAGCGGATTCTCGACGCCCGGCGCCGGTTACCAGCTGGAGCAGTGGCTCGAGCTGGTGGGCGCGCTCGTCCTGCCCATCGCCGGATACCTGATCGCCCGCAGCCCGCGGCGGCGCCCCGTGCGGCGGCCAGCCGTCTCGGTGGCTGCGTGATCCTCGAGATCGAGGCGAGCAGCCCCGTCCCGCCGTACGAGCAGATCCGGGCGCAGATCGCCGAGTTGGCGGCGAGCGGCGCGCTGCCCGAGGGCAGCCGGCTGCCGACGATCCGCCAGCTGGCCGGCGATCTCGGTCTGGCCCCCGGCACGGTTGCGCGGGCCTATCGCGAGTTGGAGTCCGACGGCGTCGTGCTCAGCCGCGTCCGGCACGGGACGACGGTGGCCGCGGTGCGCAAGCCGTCGCGCAAGGAGGCGACCGCTCGGCTGGCTGCGGCGGCCCGGGCCTACGCCCTCGCGGTCAGCGCCCTCGACGTGCCGCGCGCGCAGGCGGTCGCCGAGCTCGACCGCCAGCTCGGCGACCTGCGCTGACCGGCTACGACCACGGCGCGATCGGGCGTCGCCGCTGGCAGCACGAGCTGCGGCGGCAGTTGCCCTCCCGCCCGGCTGGCAGACTGGAACGGTGAGCACCCCGCCCCGCGATCTAGTGCGGGATCCGGCGCCGGGCCGCGGCGGGACGCACAAGATCAAGAAGTTCCTGCGCCTCGTCATGATCGAGCACTCGGTGTTCGCGCTGCCGTTCGCCTACATCGCCGCGCTGACCGCGATGTGGACGCAGACGCGCTCGGTGCACTGGGTGCAGCTGGCGCTGATCACCGTCGCCATGGTGTCGGCCCGCACGGTGGCGATGAGCGCCAACCGGATCCTCGACCGCAACTTCGACGCGCTGAACCCGCGCACCGCCCGGCGCGAACTCGTCACCGGCGAGCTGAGCGTCCGCTCGGCCGAGGTCGGCACGGGCGTGGCGCTGGTGGTCTTCCTGGGCAGCGCGTGGGCGCTGTCGCCGCTGTGCCTCGCGCTCGCGCCGGTGGCGGTGTTCCTGCTCGTCCTCTACTCCTACGGCAAGCGGTTCACCGACTTCCCGCAGGCGCTGCTCGCGCTGGCCCAGTTCATCGCGCCGGTGGGCGCGTGGCTGGCGGTCACCGGCGACGTGCCGGCCGCCGCGGTGGCGCTCGGGCTGGCCGTCGGCACCTGGATCGGTGGCTTCGACCTCATCTACTCCTGCCAGGACGCCGAGATCGACCGCGAGATCGGCTCGCGGTCGTTCCCGGCCCGGTTCGGCGTCGCGCGCGGCGCTGCGGGTGTCGGCCGTCGTGCACCTGGCGACGGTCGCGGCCTTCGTGTGGTTCGGGGCGGCGGCCGGGCTCGGCTGGTTGTGGTGGACGGGGGTGGCGCTCACCGCGCTCGTCCTGGTGTACGAGCACGCCATCGTCCGGGCCGACGACCTGTCGCGGGTGAACCGCGCCTTCTTCACGGCGAACGGCGTGATCGGCATCGGGCTGTTCGGCTTCGCGCTGGCCGACCTGCTCACCCACGGCCTCGGCGCATGACCGGCCACGCCATGAGTCGCGCGCCGTGGGTGGTCGGGCGTCTCCGGCGCATCGGGCACGCCCTACGCCCGCGCGGTGATCAACGGCCTGCTCGACGCCCAGCTGCCGGTCGACCTCGTCGTCTCGCGCGCGGCCCGGCTGACCATCCTGGACGAGACCGGGCTGTCGTTCCGCGACGCCCACTGGCACGAGGACCTCGCCAGCTGGCTGGCCCGCGACCCCGGTGACGTGCGGCACTGGCCGGCCGGCGATCTGGCCGCCGGCCCGGCCAGCGGCTCGTATCCGGCGCGGGGGATGGTCGTCGTCCCGGCCTCGACCGCAGCCGTCGCCGGCATCGCGATCGGCCGTCAGCAAGGACCTGCTGCAGCGCGCCGCCGACGTCACGCTCAAGGAGCGCCGGCCGCTCGTCATCGTCCCGCGCGAGACGCCGTACACCCGCGCGACCCTGCAGCACCTGCTGACGCTGCACGACGCCGGCGCAGTGGTGCTGCCGGCCAGCCCCGGCTTCTACAGCGCGCCGCAGTCGGTGGCGCAGCTCGTCGATTTCATCGCGGCCAAGGTGCTGGACGCGATCGGCGTCGAGCACGACCTGATCACCCGCTGGACCGGCGTCCTCGGCGCGGCCGCGGACACCGCGCCGCCCACCGCGCCGCGCGGGTAACGTCGCTGGGATGGACGCCGTCGACCGGAAGCTGATCGATGCGCTGCGCGCGAACGCCCGCGCCACCTACGCCGAGCTCGCGCGCGCCGTCGGCCTCAGCGCCCCGGCCGCGCACGAGCGGGTGGCCAAGCTCGAGGCGGCCGGGGTGATCACCGGCTACCACGCCGCGGTCGCGGCCGAGGCGCTCGGCTACTCGATCAACGCGCTCATCGGCGTGTTCATCACCGACAGCGCCGACACCGACGAGATCACCGCGTCGCTCACCGCGATCCCGGTCGTCGAGGACTGCTGGTTCGTGGCCGGCGAGGAGACGTTCGTGATCAAGGTGCGGGTCACCGCGGTCGGCGGCCTGGAGGCGACGATCCGCGAACTGAACGCGATCCCAGGTGTGGCCCGCACCCGCACCACCGTCGTGCTGTCCACCAAGTTCGAGGGACGCGCGCCGGCCGCCGGCCCCTGAAGCGGTGATCAATCCGCGCTGCCGCGCACGTGGGCGCGCCGGAACGCGGATTGATCACCGCGAATTCACTCGAGCCGGGCGGCGACCACGTACATCCCGGGATCGCAGCGCCGGCCGCCAGTGGCGTAGCGCGCGGTCATCTCGTCGGCCTCGGCCACGTCGTCCACCACGAAACCGTGCGGTCCGAGGACGGACGGCACGGCGTCGGCCGCCACCGCGAAGCCGATCGGCTCACCGATCAGCCGCATGCCCCGCTCGGCCGCCAGCCGCAGCGGATAGCCGCCGACCCCGCCGACGCGCTGCCAGTAGTCCATCGCCAGCACCGAACCCGGTCCGCACAGCGCGGCGAGCGCGGCCAGCGTGCCGTCGACCGCCGCTCGGGTGAGATACATGCTGACGCCCTCCCACACCACGAAGGTGGGCGCGCCGGTGACGAACCCGGTGCCGGCCAGCCGGTCGGGCAGGGTCTGCGTCCGGAAGTCGATCTCGACTCGCTCGATGGACGCATGGGCGAAGAGCGCCGCGTTGGCCGCGACGACCGCCGCCTTGCGCCGCGACAGCGGGGCGAGGTCGACCTCGTACACCGGCCGGTCGCCGATCTCGACCGCGAAGCGGTAGGCGCGGCTGTCGTAGCCCGCGCCCAGGATCAGCACCTGCGACACCGACGGCAGTGCCGTCACCAGGTGCTCGTCGATGAACCGGTGCCGACACAGCCCGGACGCGGCCAGCCCGGCCAGCTCGAGCCGTTCGGCCTGCCGGACGGCCGGCCCGGCGAGGTCCAGCGAGCGCAGCAGCGCGTTGCTCACCCCGCTCAGGAACACCGGCGCGTACATGTCGGTGACGATGCGCTCGTCGCGGCGCAGCTCAAGCGCGCGGCCCAATGTCGTCCACTGCGCGGTCGAGCTGGGTCGCTCGGTCGTGTGCAGTTCGCGCCGGGTGAAAGGCAGCCGGACGCTCACCGCGCGCGAGCCCGCTGCGCCGCCAGCCACTTGGTGACCACCGGCGGGCTGAGGTCGGGCCCGATCAGATCGCCGGCGGCCTTACCCAGCGCCGCCGCGCACAGAATTGGGTCGGCCGCCGACTCGACGTCGCCCCACGGCAGGTAGGGCTTGGCGATCATCAGTGACGCGATCCCGTGCGCCGCCGACCACAACTGCAACGTGACCGGCAGCGGATCGCCCGGCGTGAAGATGCCGGCGTCCATGCAGCCGACGACCGTCTCCATGAAGTGGGCGAAGGCGGAGTCCTGCAGCACCTGGTCGACCTGCGAGCCCTCGGCGTTGTCGATGCAGCGCTCCATCGTCGCGACCCGGTAGTGCTCGGGGTGCGCGACCGCGAACTTCACGTAGGCCAGGCCGAAGGCCCGCAGCCGGGCGAGCGGCTCGTCCTCCAGGTCACCGGCCGCGACCATGGCCGCGTCGAGCTCGGCGAAGACGTCGACCACGACCGCCGCGATCAGCTCGTCCTTGTCGGCGAAGTGCAGGTAGATGGACGGGGACGTGACGCCAACGGCGTCGGCCACGCCGCGGATCGACACGGCGCCGGAGCTGCCGGACTCGGCCAGCAGCTCCTTCGCCGCCGCGATGATCTCGGCCCGCAGCTGCTCGCCCGATCCGCGCGACGCGCGGCGCCGTTTGGTTGCTGGTGCGGCGCTCATCCGACGGTCGTCAACTCCTCCGCGCGCCGTCCCGGGCCCGGGAGCGGACGCCGGCGGGGTGGCTCGGGCAGCGGCGCGGGTTCGGCCTCGCGGAGACCGAACCGATCGTGCAGGCGGGCCAGGGGCCGCGGGGCCCACCAGTTCCACCTGCCGGCGACGCGCATGAAGGCGGGCACCAGGATTCCTCTCACGACCGTCGCGTCCATCAGTACCGCGAGGGTAAGCCCCGTCCCGAACAGCATCATGAACGACACCTTCGAGCTGGCGATGCCGGCGAACACGATGGCCATCAGCAACGCGGCGGCGGTGACGATCCGGCCCGTCCGGCCCAACCCCAGCGCGACGGCGTGCGTGTTGGCCGCGGGCGTTCGGTCGGATTCCAGCCACGCCTCGCGGATGCGCGAGAGCAGGAAGACCTCGTAGTCCATGGACAGGCCGAAGGCCAGGCAGAACATCAGCGGCGGCATGGTCGGGACGAGGGTGTTGGTGGTGGTCAGGTCGTTGAAGATCGAGCCGAGGTGGCCGTACTGGAACACCCACACCATCGCGCCGAAGGTGGCCGACAGCGACAGCGTGTTGAGCACCAGCGCCTTGAGCGGCAGCACCACCGAGCCGGTGAACAGGAACAGCACGACGAACGTGGCGAGCGCGATCAGCGCCAGCGCGTAGGGCATCGCCGCACCGAGGGCGTTGAGGCTGTCGCGGTTCACCGCCGTCTGCCCGCCGTAGAGCACCTTCCACGGCGCGTGCACCTGCTTGACGTCGGTCAGCAGCGCCTTGGCCGGCGGCGACTGGGCCTCGACGTCGATGTTGAGCGCCAGGTAGGTGGCGGTGCCGGCGCGCTGCGTCGGACCGCTCGCGGCCGCGATCCGCTGGCCGCCGGCGTAGACGCCGGCCGCGGACGTCACCGACTTCACGTGGGTGAGCCGGGACAGGTCGCCGGCGTAGGCGCCGATCGCCGAGGGCGCGGTGCTGATGTCAGGGGCGACCACGGTCATCGTCGAGCCGGCGTTGGCGCTGAATTCGGTGCGGACGTCGTCGCCCACCTGGTGCGCCGACGCGCTGTGCGGCAGCACGCGATCGTCGGGGTAGGCGAAGTGGGCGTTGAGGAACGGCAGCCCGAGGCCGACGAGCAGGGCGGTGACGATCAACCCGACCGGCAGCGCGCGCTTCATCACCCCGTTGGCGAAGCGGTACCAGAAGGTCTGCTCGACCGTCTTCACGACCGGCGCCGGCCGGCGCAGCACCCGGCGGACGAACACCCGCAGGTCGAGCGCGTCGATCCTGGTGCCCAGCAGCGTCAGCATTGCCGGCAGCAGCACGAGCGCGGCGACCGTGGCCAGCCCGACCACCGCGATGCCGGCGTAGGCGAACGAGCGCAGGAAGTACACCGGGAAGACCATCAGCGCGGCCAGCGACAGTCCCACGGTGAGGGCCGAGAAGAGGACGGTGCGCCCGGCCGTCTGCATGGTGCGCCGGACGGCGGCATCGACGGCCGCGCCGTTGCGCACCTCTTCGCGGTACCGGCTGACGATGAACAGGCTGTAGTCGATGGCGAGGGCCAGGCCCATGGCCGTCGTCATGTTCAGCGAGTAGATCGAGACGTCGGTGAGCGCGGCCAGTCCGCGCAGGGCGGCCATCGTCCCGATGATCGAGGTGAGGCCGACGACGAGCGGCAGCAACGCGGCGAGCAGGCTGCCGAAGACCCAGATCAGCGCGATCATGGTGAGCGGGATGGTGATCATCTCGGCCGTGGTCAGGTCTTTCTTGATCTGGTCGTTGACCTCGTTGAAGGCGTTGGCGAAGCCGCCGATCTTGACCGTGACGCCGTCGTGCGAGCCGGCCAGGCCCTTGCTGATGGCGGCGGCCCGCTTGGGCGCGTCCGAGTCGGAGCCGGAGATGCTGGCGACGACGAGGCCGGACGTGTGGTCGTGACTCACCAGGCCGGCGCGCTGGCTGGCCGGCACGCTCCAGTAGGACGTGACCTGGTCGGCGTAGGGCGAGGTGCGGATGTGGGCGACGGCATCGAGCCCGGTGGCGCGGGCGGCGGCACTGTCGGCGCCCTGCGTGGTGCTCACCTCGACGACCAGGTTCGTCTGGCCGGCGTGGAACTGCGACTGCATCAGGTCGTCGGCCTGGCTCGACGCCGAGTGCGGGTCGCGGAACCCGCCGGAGCTGAGGTGGTCGGCGGCCGAGAAGCCGTACAGCGCGGCCAGGACGAACAGCAGGCCGGCGATGGCGAGGATGCGGCGCGGGTGGCGGATGCCGAGGTCGGCGAGGCGAGTGAGCATGAGCGGTCTCCTCCGAGCTGCGGCAACAAGAACGGCGCTAAGTTAGCATCGATAACTTAGCGCCGTCAACCTCAACTCCTACGCGACTTTGACTTCCCCACGCACGCTGGGAGACCGTCCCAGCGTGCGTGGGGAAGTCAAAGTCGCGCGGGGGGCGCCACCCGTTTACAACCAGCGAAGGCGGCGGGGTGGCTAATCGGTCGTCAGGCGGGTGACGAAGCGGTAGCGGTCGCCGCGGTACCAGGACTGCACCCACTCGACCGGGCTGCCGTCCTTGGTGAAGCTGTGCCGGCTGAGCACCAGCATCGGCGCGCCGGTCTCGGTGCCGAGCAGCTCGGCTTCGCGCGGCGAGGCGGACGCGGTCTCGATCGTCTCCTCGGCCGTCACCGGCACGACGCCGTACTCGTCGTGCAGCACCCGGTACAGCGAGTCGCCGCGGCGCAGCTGCTTGGCCAGCCCGGGAAAGCGCTGCGCGGACAGCCGCGACGTCTCGACCGCCATCGGCACGTCGTCCACGAGCCGCAGCCGCTCGATGCGGTGGACCATCGCGCCCACCCGCAGCCCGAGCCGGCTCGCGATGTCGTCGGTCGCCTTCTCGCGGGCGGCGTCGATCAGCACCGTCCCGGCCGAGTGGCCGGTGCTGGTCGCCTGCTCGGTGAAGCTGGTCATCCGCAGCGGCCAGTGCACCTTCGGCTCGGCCACGTAGGTGCCCGACCCCTGCCGGCGCACCAGGCGGCCCTCGCCGACGAGCTCGCCCAGCGCCTGCCGCACCGTCGTCCGGGACGTACCGAGATGCACCATCAGCAGTCGCTCGGTCGGCACCAGGGTGCCGGGCGGCAACGTCTCGATGATCTCGAGCAGGTGCCGCTTGACGGCGTAGTACTTCGGCTCCCTCGGTTCCCGGCTGGACCGAGGTGCGGGTGCCGGCACGACCACCAAGGGGAACCTCCTCGCCCGTCCTGTGATCGATTGTCTACACCATTGACACCCCGGCCGGAAGCAGGAAGCATCCGGAATTGTCTAGTCCAATTTCGGAGAGGGATCTGTGTGCGACGTCCGGCGCCTCGCCCTGTCGTCTCTCCTGCTCGGCTTCGTCGGCCCGACCCCACCCCGGTGGTTGCTCGACGCGCTCGTCGACGGGCTCGGCGGGATTGTCCTGTTCGGGTCGAATGTGGGCGACGGACGGGCTGTCGGCCGGTTGACCGCGCAGCTGCGCGCCGCCGCCGGTCGCGACATCGTCATCGCGCTGGACGAAGAGGGCGGCGACGTCACCCGGCTGGATACGGTGCGGGGAAGTGCCTCGCCCGGGGCCGCGGCGCTCGGTCATCTCGACGACGGGTCGGCCACCGAGGACGCGTACGCGGCGATCGCCGAGCGGCTCGTCGAGGCCGGCGTCACCGTCGACCTCGCGCCGGTGGCCGACGTGAACGTCGATCCGCGCAATCCGGTGATCGGCGTGCGCTCGTTCGGCTCCGAGCCCGAGCTGGTGGCCCGGCACGTCGCGGCCGCGGTGCGCGGGCTGCAACGGGTCGGGGTGGCCGCCTGCGTCAAGCACTTCCCGGGCCACGGCGCGACCGCGGCCGACTCGCACCACGAGGTCGCCACCCTTGACCGCACTGCGGCCGAGCTCGAGCGGGTGGAGTTGCCGCCCTTCATGGCCGGCATCGCCGCCGGCACGCGCGCGGTGATGACCGGGCACCTGCTCGTGCCGGCGCTCGACGAGGTCAACCTGGCCACGGTGAGTCGGGCCATCACCACCGACCGGCTGCGCGACCGGCTCGGCTTCACCGGAACGGTCATGACCGATGCGATCGAGATGCAGGCGCTGGCCGGGACGATCGGAATGGAGCGCGGCTTCGTCGCGGCGCTCGCCGCCGGCGCCGACGCCGTCGAGACCGGTGCCCGCGACTATCCCGAGCTACTCACAGACCGTGCCCGCCGCCGTGCAGCGGGCGCTCGACGACGGCGCGCTGACCCTCGACCGGTTGCGTGACGCGGCCCGACGCACCGCCGAACTGGCGACGGCGGCCGCTGCGCCGTCCGACCGAGCGCCGGCATCGATCGACGGACTCGCGGCCCGGTGCCTCGAAGCAACCGGAGAGCCACCGCAGCTGGATCGCCCGCTCGTCGCGGAGGCACGGCCACCGGGGGGCATGGCGTCCGGCGAGCTGCCGTGGTCGCTGGCCGAGCCGTTGGGCGCGCGCGTCGCCGGCGTCGAGTCGATCGCGGTGACCAGCAGCGCCGACGTCGAGCGCGTCATCGACCGGGCGCGCGACCGAACGCTGGTCGTCGTCGTCCGCGATCCGCATCGGCACGAGTGGCAGGGCGCGCTCGTCGCGGCCGCGGTCGCGCACCCGGCGTCCGTCATCGTCGACGTCGGCTGGCCGACGAACTTGCCGGCCGGGGTGCCCGTCATACGTACCCGCGGCGTCGCGCCGGCGCTGCTCGCGGCGGTGGCCGACCGACTCGTGCACTCCGCCCGGCGGCGGTAGTCGTCGGGCCGTGCCGCGGGGATGATGGCAGCGAATGCCCAACCCGACCGGAGGTCTGACATGGCTGACCACACGTATCGCGTGACCGAGATCGTCGGCAGCTCGCCGGAGAGCCTGCATCAGGCGATCCGCAACGGCGTGGCCCGCGCGAGCCAGACACTGCGCAACCTGGAGTGGTTCGAGGTGTCCGAGATCCGGGGCCAGATCGCCGACGGCGAGGTGGCGCACTTCCAGGTCGGGCTCAAGGTCGGCTTCCGCCTGGACGACGCCGGGTAGCCGCGCCTATCGCATATCGGCACAAAGGGCGCGACCTTTCGCTTCGCCTCCAGATTGGTCGCGCGGGAGCCTTGACACCCAAAATGGTCTAGGCCAATATTCGTCTACACCAATTCCATGCGACTTGGCGAAACTCATCCTTGGAGGCTGGCGTGAAGCGTTCAATCGCGAGCGCGGTGGTCATCGCATCGACGGTCATGTTGGCGGCATCGGCTTGCAGCAGTTCGAGCAAGTCGGGCTCCAAGGACTCGGCGCTGAGCACCGACGGCAAGGGCAAGACCGTCACGGTCTGGCTGCAGAGCGACGCCCAGAAGGGCTGGCCGGCGGTCGTCAACCAGGCCAACTCAGCGCTTCGAGAAGGCGACCGGCGCCAAGGTCAAGGTCGAATGGCAGCAGTGGTCGAACTACACGACCAAGCTCGACTCGACCTTCGCCGGCTCGACCGGCGATCCCCGACGTCGTCGAGCTGGGCAACACCCAGACCTCGTCCTACATCGCCGGTGGCGCGTTCGCCGACCTCACCTCGTCCAAGGGTGAGCTTCGAGAACTCCGGCACCTGGCTCAAGGGTCTGGCCGAGTCCGGCACGTCGCCTGACAGGCAAGCTGCAGGCGGTGCCGTACTACGCCGGCAGCCGGGTCGTCATCTACCGCAAGGACCTCTGGGACAAGGCCGGCGTCACCGCCGTCCCCACGACGCTGGACGAGCTCAACGCCGACCTCGACAAGGTCAAGGCCGCCAACGCGAGTGACCCCAACTTCTCGGCGTTCTACATGCCGGGCAAGAACTGGTACGCGGCGATGTCGTTCGTCTACGGCGCCGGCGGCACGATCGCCAAGCAGAGTCGGCGGCAAGTGGAGCGGCGGGCTGTCCGAGCGCCAAGGCGCAGGCGGGGCTGGCCAAGTGGCAGAAGCTGGCGACCGACGTACTCGGTCGGCGGTGCGACCAAGGACGAGGCCGACCAGGACGCGATCATGGCGCAGGGTCACGTCGCCGCGATCCTCGGCAACGGCTGGGAGGTCGGCGCGGTGACCGATCCGAAGACCGGCAACCCGAAGCTCGCGCCCAGACCTGTCGACGTTCCCGATGCCGGGCACGGCGGCCGGCAACTACACGCCGTCGTTCCTCGGTGGCTCGGACCTCGCGGTGCCGGAGAAGGCGCCCAACAAGGGCCTCGGCGCCGAGTGGATCAAGATCTACACCGACACGACCAGCCAGACGCAGCTCGCGAAGTTCGCGATCCCCAACACGACCTCGCTGCTGAGCGTCTACGAGGGCCAGGCGCAGGCGAACAAGTCGACCGGTGAGGCCGCGAAGGACACGTGGTTCGTGCCGAACACGCCGAACT
Source organism: uncultured Actinomycetota bacterium (assembly GCA_963764485.1). Taxonomy (GTDB): domain Bacteria; phylum Actinomycetota; class Actinomycetes; order Mycobacteriales; family Jatrophihabitantaceae; genus Jatrophihabitans. The sequence continues at coordinate 2,793,409 of CAVXSM010000001.1, forward strand.
GGGCGAACGTCGAGAGCGGCAACGTCCTGCAGAACGCGCTGGAGTCGATCGCGACCGGCAAGTCGAGCATCGCCGATGCCACCAAGTCGGCCGACGGGCAGATCGCGAACACGCTCAACGCCAGCTCCTGAGCCGCCTGAGGCCGAGCGATCGAGCTCGATGACGACGGCGCAGCGGCGAGCCCGACCGCCGCTGCGCCGTCGTCCGCTGCCGGCGGGATCGGCGGGCCGGCCGGCCAGCTGCCCTACCTGCTGATCCTGCCGGCGGTCCTCGTCCTGGTGGCGTCGCCGGCTGGCCGCTGGTCAAGATCATCCAGCTGTCGCTGCAGAAGCAGGAGTCCGGCAAGTACGCGCTGTTCCACAGCAGCGGCACGACGCCGTTCGTCGGGCTGGCCAACTTCGCCAACGTGCTCACCGACTCGACGTTCTGGACGGTGGCGTTCCGGACGCTCGTCTTCACCGTGGTCAACGTCGCGCTCAGCCTCGTCATCGGCATGGCCATCGCGCTGCTGCTCAACCGGGTCTCGAACTGGGCCCGGGTCTGCTGACCGCGACGCTGCTGTTCGTGTGGGCGGTGCCGTCGACGGTGTCGACGCAGGTCTTCTACTGGCTGTTCAGCAACCAGTACGGCGCGGTCAACTACCTGCTGGACAAGCTGCCCGGCGTGCACATGCGCGGGCACGACTGGTTCGCCGATCCGCACCAGGGGCTCGCGGTCGTCACGCTCGTCGTGGTGTGGGGCGCCATCCCGCTGCTGGCGATCTCGCTGCACGCCGGCATCACCCAGATCCCGAGCGAGGTGGTCGAGGCCGCGCGGGTCGACGGGGCCGGCAGCTGGCAGGCGTTCCGCAACGTCACGCTGCCGTTCCTCCGGCCGCTGCATCGTGATCCTCACGACCCTGTCGGTGATCTGGGACTTCGGCGTGTTCAACCAGATCTGGTTCATGCGCAACGGCCACCCGGAGCCGGGCTACCAGACGCTCGGCATCTACATGTACTCCAACGGGTCGGCAGCAGCCACTACAACGTCGGCGCCACCATCGCCGTCCTGATGATGCTCGGCCTGCTGGCGGTGATGGTCGTCTACATCCGCCAGCTGCTCGCGATCGGGGACGAGCGATGACCGTGACCCTGCCGCCGGCGGCCGCCACCGACGACGGTCCGGTCACGGCCCCGCGCCGCCCGTCCCGTCCGGTCGGCAACCGGCGGCGGCGCGCGGCGACGCGCTGGTGGAACGCGCTTGCGGTCGCCCTCTCGGCGATCCTCGGCTTCCCGATCTACTGGATGCTGATCACGTCGTTCAAGACCAGCGCGGACATCAACCAGCTCGTCCCGCAGTTCTGGCCGCACCACCTCACCCTGCGGGCGTTCCGCGAGGTGCTCGACGACCCGATCTTCCGCGACGACATGCGCAACAGCCTGGTGATCACGCTCAGCGCCGTGCTGATCAGCGTCGTCATCGGCTTCTTCGGGGCGCTGGCCATCGCGCGGTTCCGCTTCACCGGGCGCCGGGTCTTCGTGTTCGCGGTGCTGCTCGTGCAGATGATCCCGCTGCTCGCCCTGACGATCCCGCTGTCGCTGCTGCTCGACAACTTCCAGCTGAAGAACTCGATCCCCGGCATCGCCATCGCGTATCTCGATGTTCACGACGCCGTACACGGTGTGGACGCTGCGCACGTTCATCGCCAACATCCCGCGCGAGCTGGACGAGGCGGCGATGGTGGACGGCTGCACCCGCTGGCAGACGTTCTACAAGATCATCCTGCCGCTCGTGGCGCCCGGCCTGATCGCGACCGGGGTGTACGGCTGGATCCTCGCCTGGAACGAGTTCGTCCTTGCCAACACGCTGCTGATCGACAACAACAAGCAGACGGCGATGGTCTACCTGCTGATCTTCCAGTCCAGCCCGACGCACGGGGCCGACTACGGCGGGCTGATGGCGGCGGCCACGCTCACCGCGCTGCCGGTGGTCGTGCTGTTCGCGGTGTTCCAGAGCCGGATCTCGACCGGCCTGACCGCAGGCGCGGTGAAGGGATGACGGGGACGGTGCTGGCCGGCGCCCGCGTCGTCACCCCCGACGGCGTGCTCGATCCGGGCTGGGTCGCGATCGACGGCGGCCGGATCGTCGACATTGGGTCCGGGCCGGCGGCCGGCGAGGATGTCGGCGGTGGCTGGCTGCTGCCCGGGTTCATCGACCTGCACACGCACGGCGGCGGCGGGTTCGACGTCACGAAGTCCGGCGCGGCCATGGCCGGGGCGGTGGGGTTCCACCTGCAGCACGGCACGACGCGGCTGCTCGTTTCGCTGATGGCCGCTCCGGTCGACGCGCTGTGCGAGCAGCTGGGCTGGGTCAACGCCCTCGTCGCGGACGGGCGGGTGATCGGCGCGCACCTCGAGGGTCCGTTCCTGGCGCCGGCGCGCAGCGGGGCGCAGAACCGGGCCCATCTCCTCGATCCCGACCCACTCGTCCTGTCCAAGCTGCTCGACGCGGCGCAGGGGAACCTGCGGATCATGACGGTGGCGCCGGAGCTGCCGGGCGCCCTCGACCTGATCGCCGAGCTGGTCGCGGCCGGCGTCGTCGCAGCCGTCGGCCACACCGATGCGAGCTACGAGCAGGCCTCGGCCGCGTTCGGCTCCGGCGCGACGCTGGCCACGCACCTGTTCAACGCCATGGGTCCGATGTCGCACCGCGAACCGGGCGCCGCTGTCGCCGCACTCGATGCCGGCGCGGTCGTCGAGTTGATCAACGACGGCGTCCACGTGCACGACGCGATGACCCGGCTGGTGCTGAACCTGCGGCCTTCTCGGGTTGCGCTCGTCACCGACGCGGTCAGCGCCGCCGGCGCGGGCGACGGTTGCTTCACCCTCGGCGATCGCGAGGTTGTGGTGCACGACGGGGAGGCGCGGCTGTCCGGATCGTCGGCGCTGGCCGGGAGCACGCTGACCATGGACGAGGCAGTGCGGCGGCTGATCGTGGACGTCGGGTTGCCGGTGGAAGTAGCGGCGGCCGCCGCCGCCACTACGCCGGCCCGGCTGCTCGGTCTCGCCGATCGGTGTGGCGCGATCGTGGCGGGTTTGGCGGCCGACCTCGTGCACCTGGACGACGACTACGTGCTGACCCGCGTGATGTCCCGCGGCTCCTGGGTGACGCGAGATCAGAGCGTGTGACCAGGATGATGCGGCCTGGATGGTCACACGCTCTGATCCGACGTCCTGGGCTCAGCTGAACTTGGCCGTCGCAGTGGACGCGAGGTAGTCGACGTTGCCGGCGTACTTCGCGGTGTAGGACGGGTCGAGACGCAGCTGGGACGCGCTCTTGCCGTTGCAGGTGGCGACACCGTTGCTGTCGGTCGTCGCCGTGCACATTGCCGTCGCGCCGCCGAACAGGTTCTTGGCGGTGAAGCTGACCGGTAGGCCGGCGACGGGGGTGCCGTCAGAGGTCAGCCGCGCGCTGAACACGGTGGGGTTGGCGCGAGTGGCCGGGGCCAGCGCGAGCTGCGTCGGGGCCTTGCGCACGACGAGCTTGAGTGTCGCCGAGCTGGCGAGCTGGTCACCGGTGTAGGACGCGGTGAGGGTGTGGCTGCCGACCGACAACGTGGGCACCGTCAGCGACCCGTGCCCGGATGCGTCGACGGGGACGGGCGCGCCGAGGTGGGTCGATCCGTCGAGGAAGCTCAGGCTGCCTTGAGGGTGGCTGCCTGCGGTGGTCAGCTCGACGGTCCCGGCGAGGGTGATCGGCTGGCCGTAGTCGACCGGGTTGGCCGGCGTGGTGAGCGTGGTCGCAGTCCGCTGCCGCCGAACGGTGAGCGGGGCGTAGTTGTAGTACTGGAGAGCAAATCCTTCACTGGTGCGGCAGGTGGCCGTGACGAACTCGGGGCCGGGCGGCGCGGTCGCCGGCACGGTGATCGGCCCGGCCCAATGACCCGATCCGTTGACGAGCGGCGGTGGGCCGCTGGCGATCAGCGAACCGTCGGTGGCGTACAGCGAGAGCGTGACGGACGCGGTCCCGGTCGGGCATGAGGTGGTGGAGGTGGCCGACACGGTGTCGGTCGGGTCGACCGCTCCGGGGGTGACGCTCATGCTTCCGGTCGTGACGGCGGCTCCCGTTCCGAGGACCGCCGCACCCGTCGTGAAACACACAGTGCCGCTGCACTCGACTACCTGCAGCTCGTTGGTGAATTTGCCGACCTGGGTCGGGGTGAAGGTCTGCTGCATGGTGCAGGTGCCGGTCGCCTGGGAGCAGTTCCCGTTGCTCAGGCCCCATTGGTCGAAGCCACCCACGTCGGTTAGTCCGGCGAACGTGAATCCGGTGTCCATCGAGTAGGTGACGTCTCGGGTCACCGACTGTCCGATCGGCACTACGCCGAAATCGACGGGGTCCGGGTCGAGGAACTGGCCGACCCCCATGTACCCGGTCAGGTGAATAGTGATCGCGGTGCACGCGCTGAGCGGATCGCCCAAGAAGTGCGGGCAGGTGTACAGCGTCAGATCGGCGACGAGGTCGCCGGCGTCGCTGGGCCTGGGCGACAAGGTCTCGTCGACCACGCAGGCCTGCCCGGGGTCGGCGTCGGCGCACGTGCCGACACTGAACGACCACGGTGCCACCACGGCCGAGCCCGTCGCCCCAGCCACGACGAGCCCGGCATCCGGCGTGATGGGTATGTGCAGCGTCTTCGACTGGTTGACGAAAACGCCGCCGAAACCGACCGAGGCCGGCGCGGTGTACGCCTGCGCCGGTGCGCTGAGGCCCACTGCCACGGCGGCGATCGTCACGGCGACGGTCGCGATCGTCGACGCTCTGCGCATGGCCCGTCCGCCGCTGCGGCCGTTGCGCGCGCCCGTCCGGAGCGTCCGAAGACGCGTCGCTGTACTCATCACGTGGCTCCCCCGCCGTTCCAATGGATGGGAGCAGGTTGCATCGCACCCGGCCCGCCTTACCTCCGGGGGCACCCCCCACACTTTCGATCGGTTCCCGCGCGGATGGCCGGACCGTCCACTCCGTGCCACCCGGATCCGCCACCGCGCTGCCCGCCCGTCTGCGGATTAGGCTCCGGCCCAAAAGGTGCGACCCGGGCGGAATCGCAACAGGCGCGTCTCGCGACGGGTGCAGGGAGTCGGCGCCGCCATGGGGGGAACGAGTAACGCGGGGCTGCTTGAACGCAGCGGCGTCCTCGGCAAGATCGCCCGCCTGGCCGGCGACGTGGCGCGGGCCGGGTCGGGACGCGTGCTGGTCGTCGAGGGCGCACCAGGCATCGGCAAGACGGCGTTGCTCCGGGCCGCCCGTGACCGCATCGCCCTCGCCGGGATGGCGGTGCTCATGGCGAGTGGCGCGGAACTTGAGACCGCACTCGCGTTCGGCGTCGTCCGTCAGCTCTTCGCGCCGGTCGTCGCCGCTGAGCGGAACGGGACTGGGTTGTTGATGGGCGCCCCGGGGCTGGCCCGCGCGGTCATCGACCCGGCCGGGACATCGTCCCGGCACGACATCGACCCCGGTGCGGTGATGCACGGCCTGCTGTTGCTCTGCGCGTCGCTCGCGGCCCACACCGGCCTGTTCCTGGTCGTCGATGACGTGCAGTGGGCCGATGCATCGTCGTTGGCCTGGATCGCCTACCTCTCGCGGCGCGTGCGCGAGCTGCCCGTTCTCCTCGTCGTGGCCGCCCGTCCGTTCGGGCACGCGGCCGGTGGCGCCGAAGTCCTCGACGCGCTGTCGGCCGATGCCGAACGGGTGACGCTTGTCCCGCTGAGCGCGCAGGCGAGCGCGACGCTGCTGCGGCGGGCGGTCGGGCCTTCGGTGCCGGACGACATCTGCCGGGCCTGCCACGACGCGTCCGGCGGGAATCCGTTCTACCTGCACGAACTCATCGCCGAAGGGGGCGAGTCGTTGACGTCCGGCGACCGAGCCCCGGTCGAGGTGATGGCGCCGGCCGGCGTGGTGCGGACGGTGATCGCCCGGCTGGCCCGACTCGGGCCGGAGGCCGAGCGGCTCGCCCGCGCGGTCGCGGTCCTCGGCGATCGCAGCGAAGTCCGCCACGCCGCCAAACTCGCGCAGCTCGAGCCCGAAGCGGCCGAGCACGTGATCGACCAGCTCGCCGGCGCGAGCATCCTGCTCGATCGGCGACCGCCGCACTTCGCGCACCCCATCGTGCGGGCCGCGGTGTATGACGACCTGCTCGAAGGCGCCCGCGCGACGCTGCACCGTCGGGCGGCGCAGATCCTGCACGACGACGGCGCCGATCCCACCCAGGTGGCAGTGCAGCTGCTCTCCACCCAACCCCACGGCGACCAGTGGGTGGTGGCGCGGCTGCGCGACGCCGCGCGGGTCGCGCGCGAGCGCGGGGATGCGCGGGCGGCCGCGACGTATCTTGCCCGCGCGCTGCGCGAACCGGCCGACCCGGCGGAGCGCAGCGCGGTCCTGCTCGAGCTCGGCACCGTCGAACATCTGCTGCTCGCCCCCGCCGCCGCTGGCCATCTCCGCGAGGCGCTGCGCCTGGCCGAGGATCCCGGGCTGCGCCGGCACGCCACGTTCGAGCTGACGCGGGCACTCAACCAACCGGGCGATCTGACCGATGCGCTCGCACTCATCGAGCAGACCATCCCGTCCTTCGACGACACGCCAGCCCTGGCCGCGCTGCTCGAGGTCAATCGGGTCGGGCTGGCCAGCCTGCACCTGGCTGCACCGCCCGACACCGCACCGGCGCGGCAACTGCTCACGGACCTGGATCGCGACGATCTCCCCGCGCGCTTGCTGCGCGGCGTCCTCGGCTGCGACGCCGTCTACCGCGGCCGGCCGGCGAGCGAGGCCGGGGCGCTGTTCGACGCCGCGTTCGTCGGCGATCCCGCCCGCGCCGTCGGCGACGTCAACATGACCACCTACGTGGCGTTCACCGCTGCTCTCTGTGAGCGCTTCGAGGGCGCCGAGCGGGTGCTCACCGCCGCGCTGACGCGAGCCCAGAACCGCGGCGCGATGCACGCCGCCGGGCAGCTGTGGAGCTTCCGCGCCGACCTGTATCTACGCGTGGGCAAGGTCCTCGACGCCGAGACCGACGCGCGCCTGTCTGTGGACGCGCTCGACGGCCTGCAACTCGTCGCGATCACCCCGCTGCGGGTCGATGCGCTGGTCGAGCGCAACCGGCCGGCGGAGGCGCTGGAGCTGCTGCGCCGGGCCGGTGGCGCCGGCAAGCTACCCGCGTGGCTGCCGTCGCTGGTCGTCCTCACCCGTCGCATCGCGCTGTGGGTCGCCGTCGGGGCACTCGACGAGGCGCTCGCCGACCTCGGCGCGGCCGAACGACTCGCCGTCCGAACCGGGTTCGCCGACTCGGCCGCGCTGCCTTGGCGCGCCGAAGGTGCGCTCGCCTGCCTGGCCGCGGGCGAGACGCGGCCGCGCGCGGGCCCTCGCCGACGAGCACCTGGAGCTGGCCCGCGCGTTCGGCGCGCCCGGCGCCCTGGGTTCCGCGCTGCGCGTCGCCGGAACCGTCCACGGCGGCGAGTGCGGACTCGAGCTGCTCAGCGACGCGGCCGACGCGCTGGCCCCCACACCGATGCGCCTGGAGCACGCGAAGGCGCTGAGCTCGTTGGGTGCCGCTCAGCGCCGAGCCGGCCAACGCAGCCAGGCTCGCGCGTCGCTCACAGCCGCGCTCGACCTCGCCGACGCCTGCGGCGCGACCGCGGTGGCCGAGCGGACTCGGGCCGAGTTGTTGATCGCGGGCGCCCGTCCCCGGCGCAACCGCACCAGCGGCCTCGGCGCTTTGACCGCCAGCCAACGCCGGGTCGCGACCCTCGCCGCCGAGGGCTCGTCGAACCTCGAGATCGCCCAGGCCCTGTTCCTCACCCCGAAGACGATCGAGCGCCACCTGACCAACGCGTACGAAACGCTGGGGATCCAGTCGCGCAAGCAGTTGGCGGACGCGCTACGGGATCCGGAGCGGGCGTAAAGCCGGACCGGTTCAGCCGGCCGGCACGCAGATCACGTAGACCGTCATCGTGATCGAGGCACCGGCGTCGGCGGTGTCCACCTGGCCCTGCCAGCCGGTCGGGATATTGGACGGCCCGAAGGCGGGGGCGTTCATTTCCACCCGGGCGCCGCCGGAGCCCAGGACGTAGTCGAGGCCGCCGCCGGTAGCGATGTCCCCGCTCGGGCACACCTCGATGTCGCCCGCGACGGTGGTGCCAGTGATCGTGTGGGTCACCACGGTCGCCCCCGCGACGCCGCCGCCCCCGGCCGGGCCCTGCGGGCCCGTCGCGCCCGTCGCGCCCTTGGGTCCGGCCGGCCCGGTCGGGCCCGTCTGGTTAAGGTTCAGCCCCGTTTCCGACGCCTGGCACTTCTGGCCCTTGGCGGTGTCGATCACCCGGAGGCTGCCCTGGGGCTGGCCGAAGACCGAGCCGTTGGTCGTGTAGCAGGTGTGCACGACGCCGCTGGCGTCCGGGATCGAGGCGATCCCGATGCCCGTTCCGGCGACGACGAGCGCGCCGACCGCGAGGATCAGGGCCGACGACTTGGGTGCGCGGCGAGCGATTCGGTTGAACATGTTTCCTCCTGGGCGGGTAGCGAAGCGTCGGCTTCGATCGCCGACAGGACGCGGGCGACGGCCGCGGTGAGCTCGAGCCAGCCGGTGAACGGCTCGGCGGGCAGCCCGGCGCATTCGGCGGTGCCTTCGATACTCGTCGCGCCCCCCGGCGCGATGCGAAGGCAGATCTCGACGTTGCTGGCCTGCACCACGACGCCAGCCTGAGTGCCCTAGGGGGTCGGCGCGTCCGGGGCGACCCCCCACAGTTACGCTGCGCGGCGCGAGCTGCGGCTGGGTGACGCGAGATCAGAGCGTTGACCAGCCTGGGCCGGCTGTGAATGGTCACACGCTCTGATCGGCCATCTGGTGGCGCAGCCACGCGGCGGTAGCGGGCCAGCCGACGACCACGTCGACCCACCGGACCCGGACCACCCGGTAGCCGGCACGGACCAACGCCAGCTCGCGCGCCTTCTCCTTCCACTCCGTGTCGCCGTCGTACTTGCTGCGGCCGTCGGCCTCGACGATCACCCGCAACTCGGGCCAGCAGAAGTCGACGCGGTAGCGGTTGCCGTCCGCGCCCCGGATCCACCGCTGCAGTTTCGGCGGCGGGAAGCCGTCGTCGTGCAGGGCGAGGTGGGTGATCGATTCGAGCGGTGACTCGATCTCTGGTGACGCCAGCCGCAGGATCTCGCGGGCCCGGGCGATGCCACGCAAGCCCGAGGACCGGGCGAGGACGGCGTCGATATCGGCGGACCGAATGAGGCGTTCGTGCAGCGCGGCGTCGGCCGCCATCAATCCACTGCGCGGGTCGAGCCGGGCCAGATCCGTGATCGCGCGTGCCATGGTCACCACCGGCACCCCGAACCACTCGTCGAGGTCGGCCGGCTCAAGTCGAGCCCGACGGACATGAGCGGAGTCGAGCCGGCCGAACGTCGCCCCCGGACCGCCGAACAGTTCGGGCCGCGGTGGCAGGTCGAAGGTCGGCAGCCCGTGCATGATGGCCGCGCTGGCCAGGGCGACGACGTGATCTCGTCGCTTCATCGGCGGCGGCGGCGGCGTGCAGCGTGTGCCGGCGACGTTCCGCATCGAACGGGTCGGCGCCGGGTCCGGGGGCCGGCGCGACCGACACCACACCGCGTCCGCACGGCGTCCAGGTGCTGCGCCGCACCAGCCGCCGCCCCTCCGCGTCGGTCACGCCGCAATCGCGCACCTGGGGTCTGGTCAAGACGAAGCCTTGGCGCAGTGCCGTCCGGGTGGCCCGCCCGGTGGCCGAGCGGTCACCCGATTCGCGCAGCTGATGGGCCAGCGCCAGCCACGATCCCTGCCAGGCCCGCACCGGCCCGACCGCGCGCCGCTCGATGCCGGACGGCACGATCACGTGATCGAGATACCAGTCCGGGTCGGGAGCCTCGACCACCCGTGCCATCCGTACATCGTGGCGGCGACGCGGGCCGGATCTGGGTTGTCCACAGCGCCGTTGGGCCGCGACATCAGAGCCGGCGACCATTTCGCGCTGCGCTGGATGGTCACACGCTCTGAACCGGCCGAAACCCGTCCACGTACGCTCAACGCATGGCGTTGACCGAGGCCCGCAAGGCGGAATTGACCGAGAAGATCGAGGCCCGCGAGCGCCTCACCCGGCGCGACGGCGAGGACCTCTACGAGTCCGACGACCTCGCCTGGCTCGGCGGCCTGGCCCACGGCGTCCGCACCGAGAAGAACGGCGACACCGTCTACTTCAACGTCAACCGCCACCTCAATCTCACGAACGTCTGCACCGCGTCGTGCGCGTACTGCAGCTTCCAGCGCAAGCCGGGCCAGAAGGACGCGTACACGATGCGCGTCGAAGAGGCGGTCGAGAAGGCGCTGGCCATGAAGGACGACGGCCTCACCGAGCTGCATATCGTCAACGGCCTGCACCCGACGCTGCCGTGGAAGTACTACCCGCGGGTGCTGCGCGAGCTCAAAGCCGCCCTGCCCGACGTCGCGCTCAAGTGCTTCACCGCCACCGAGGTGCACTTCTTCGAATCGATCTCCGGCCTCAGCGCCGACGCGATCCTCGACGAGCTAATCGACGCCGGCCTCGAGAGCCTCACCGGCGGCGGCGCCGAGATCTTCGACTGGGACGTCCGCAAGCAGATCGTCGACCACAACACGCATTGGGAGGACTGGAGCCGCATCCACCGCCTGGCGCACTCGAAGGGGCTCAAGACGCCGGCGACCATGCTCTACGGCCACATCGAGGAACCGCGGCACCGCGTCGACCACGTCCTGCGGCTCCGCGAGCTCCAGGACGAGACCGGCTGGGTTCTCAGGTGTTCATCCCGCTGCGCTTCCATAACGACAACAACCGGCTCAGCCACCTGCCGATGGCCCAGCCGGCCGACGTCCTCAAGACCTTCGCGGTCAGCCGGCTGATGCTCGACAACTTCCCGCACGTCAAGGTCTTCTGGGTGATGCACGGGTTGTCGACGAGCCAGCTCGCGCTGAACTACGGCGCCGACGACATGGACGGGTCGGTGGTCGAGTACAAGATCACCCACGACGCCGACGGATTCGGTACCCCTGACAAGCTCACCCGCGACGACCTGTTGACGCTGATCCGCGACGCCGGCTTCCAGCCCAAGGAGCGCAATACCCGCTACGAGGTCATTCGCGAGTACGACACGCCGGTGCCGCTCGCACAACGTCGCGCCGAGCCGCAGGCGGTCTGGGCGTAACGCCGGGCACTACTACCCGGGCGAATCCGCCGAAAGTCCCGCATAGCGTCCAACGTGGGCAAGTCGCCTCACACCGACTTGACGTGTGTCCCCGAACACGTACAGTTTCGACGGGGGGCAGTCGCATGATCAATCTCAGCATGCGGTTTCGGGGCCGAAGTGCCAGACTCTGCCTCTCGCCTGACTGTAATTCCGTGTACCGGAGCGCCGAATGACCGACATCGTCGAAACCGCGAGCTTGCGAGGCTTCGCGCCGCTCGTAGGCGCGGCCGACGCTGCTCCCGCGGCCGTGGCGACGGACCTCACCGCCGCCGGGGGCCCTCGGGCGTGGATGAATCACTACCGCCTCGTGCTCTTCGGTACCGACCTCGATCGCGATGCTGCTGGCCAACGCGATCGGCTACAACCTGCGGTTCGGTTCCAGCATCGAATCCCAGCCGGCGCATGATTACGCTGCGTATGCACTCGCCATCGTTGTCGGATGGCTGATCGCGCTGCAGAACGCCGGTGGCTACGACATCCGCCACCTGGCCACCGGCCCCACCGAGGCCAAGATTGTTTTCCGGGCGAGTGCGGTCACGGTGAGCGTGCTGGCCGTCTTCTGCTACGCCACCAAGACCCAGGTCGCGCGCGGTTTCGTCATCGGGGTCATCCCGGTGGGTATCGCGCTGCTCTTCCTGGGACGCGCGCTGGTGCGCCAGTTCGTCAACTACCGCCGCCGCAACGGTCACTGGGTGCACCGCATCCTGGCCGTCGGCACCACCGAGTCCGTACATCACCTGCTCGAGGTCACCGAGCGCGCCACCGGCGCCGGGCTGCACGTCGTCGGTGTGTGCGTCGAGGACTCGCCGCACGGCGCCGTCATCGGTGACGGCAACGGTGCGCGGGTGCTGGGCGGCGTCCGCGAGGCCGCGGCCACGGCCGCCCGCGTCGATGCCGACGTCGTCGCCGTCACCGGCAGCGGCCTCGGCCCGCGCGGGGTACGCGAACTGGGCTGGGACCTCGAGGGCACCGGCCGCGGCCTGGTCATCGCGCCGTCACTCACCGAGATCGCCGGCCCGCGGGTGCGGGTCAGCCCGGTCGAGGGGTTGCCGCTGGTGTGGCTCGAGCAGCCGCAGCTCGGCCGCCTGCCCCGCATCACCAAGCGCACGGTCGACATCCTGGGCGGCATCCTGCTCACCCTGATCGCCCTGCCGTTCCTGATCGTCGTGGCGATCGCCATCAAGATCGATTCGCGCGGGCCGGTCTTCTACCGCCAGCGCCGGCTCGGCGTGCACGGCAGCGAGTTCATGCTGCTGAAGCTGCGCACGATGTACACCGACGCCGACAGCCGCCGCGACGACTACCTCGAGTTCAACGAGCAGGACGGCGGGGGCGTGCTGTTCAAGATGCACCGCGACCCGCGGGTCACCCGCGTGGGCAAGTGGCTGCGCCAGTTCTCGATCGACGAGATGCCCCAGCTGCTGCACGTGATCCGGGGCAAGATGTCGCTCGTCGGGCCGCGCCCGCTGGCCGCCGATCGACTCCACCTACACCGGCTCGGCCCGCCGCCGGCTGCTGATGCGGCCGGGCCTCACCGGGCTGTGGCAGGTGAGCGGGCGGTCCGATCTCAGCTGGGACGACGCGGTGCGCCTGGATCTCTACTACGTCGAGAACTGGAGCCTGGGCGTCGACATGGGCATCCTGGCCCGGACCATTCTGGCCGTTTTGCGCCGAACGGGCGCGTACTGACGGCGGGACGAATGGCCCGCTCCAGCGGTCGACTCACCAGACCGCCTGTTAGTGGGTTATCTTTCGTCGTGATCGGCGCGGGGTACTTCGTCGTGACCTACTCCGCATTCAGTGAATCGAGGACCGCGCATGTCAGGCCGTAGCCGCCTTGTCGCCCTGATCGTGGCGATCCTCGCCGTCGCTACCGCGTTCCTGACGAGCGCCTCGACGAGTTCGGCCAAACCGGCCTACACCCACAACCCGACCCTGTCGCTGAGCGCCACCGCCGTGAGCGGCTGTTCGACGGTCACGGTCACCGGCACGAACTTCGCGCCGAACGAGCTCGTCGACATCACGATGCACACCAAGACCTACGCGCTCACCACGGTGCAGGCCGACGGCGCAGGTTCGTTCAGCACCACGATCACCGTGCCGGCCGGAGCCAACGGCCACCACACGATCATCGCGACCGGGCGCACGCACGACTCGGCGAACGCCAAGCTGACCGTGACTGGTTGTGCCGGCACTGGCGGCCAGTCGATCGGTGGAACCGGCACTTCGTTCACCGGCGTGGCCGTGATCGGGATCAGCGTGCCTGGGTCTGCTGCTGATCATCGCCGGCTTCGTATTCCTGATCAGCGGCCGCCGGCGCCGGGCGCTGGCCTGACCTGCTGGCGCGTCGCACCTGAGGGGCGTCGCCTCCTCTGATGTCCGACGCTCCCGTCACGCCTGAGAACGAGGTAGTCGAGCCCGACCCATCGGAGCGGGATCGCATCCTGCGGCGACGCCGGCGGATCGGGTTCGTCCTGCTTGGCGCCGGCGGGCTGATCGTGCTCACCGCCGCCTGGGTGGTCGTGACGGGCCTGATCGCGCGCAGCCAGCTGCAATCGGTCCGTACCGAGGTGCACCAGCTGCGCGACCAGCTCACCAGCGGCGACCTCACCGCGGCGCGCACCACCCTTGCCGCGCTGCAGACCCACGCCCACCGGGCGCACTGGCTGACCACCGGCCCGGCCTGGGCCCTGGCCGCCGCCCTGCCCGACGGTGGTGAACCGCTCCGGACCATCCGGGGCATCACCGCGAGCGCCGACGACCTGGCCGTCGAAGGCGCTGCCCACCCTGATCGACGCGCGCAAGCGGCTCGACCCGAGCACGCTGCGCCGGGCCGACGGCACGATCGATCTGGCCGCGATCTCGGCCGTGCGCGCCGTCGCTCGACCGGGCCAGCGCGGTGATGAGCAGCGCGACCCGCTCGATCGCCGGGCTGCCCGCCCACACCTGGCTGGGGCCGGTCGACCGGGCCCGCACCGAGCTGCTCGATCCGCTGCGCGGGCTGGCCGGGCAGGTCCGATCGGTCGACCTCGCCGCGCACATCGCGCCACCGTTGCTGGGTGCGACCGGCACCAAGCGGTATTTCGTCGGCTTCCAGAACGAGGCCGAGGCGCGCGGCACCGGCGGCCTGCCCGGCGCGTTCGGCATCCTCGAGATCAGCCACGGCAAGCCGCGCTTCACGCGGTTCGAGAACGACAGCCGGCTGGGCCACGTCGCGACCGGGCTCGACTTCGGGCCGGACTACAGCGAGCTCTACCAGGGTGACGAGACGACGAGCCTGTACGTGAACAGCAACGTCAGCCCCAACTTCCCGTACGTCGGCAAGATCTGGACGACGATGTGGCAGCGGGCCAGCGGCCAGCGCCTGGACGGCGCGATCGCGGTCGATCCGACCGCGCTCAGCTACCTGCTCGCGGTCACCGGCCCGGCCAAGCTGCCGAACGGCTCGCCGGTCGATGCCGGCAACGTCGTCGCCCTGACCCAGAGCACCGTATACTCGCAGTTCGCCACGAACGTCGCCGGGCGAAAGGCCTACCTGCTCGCCGTGGCCAAGGCCGCCAGCACCAAGATCGTCGACTCCGAAGGCAGCAACTCCGAACTGGTCAAGGCGGCCGGCCACGCCTTGGGCGAGCGGCGGTTGTTGATCTGGAGTGCTGATCCGTCCGTCCAGGCCGATCTGGATCAGACTTCCGCGGGCGGACTCGTGCCCGACACCTCGGCGCCCGTTCGTGGGCCTGGTCATCAACAACGGCGGCGGCAACAAGCTCGACTATTACCTCGATCGCGCGCTCACGTGGCAGCGCACGGGTTGCGGATCGACCCGCACCGTCACCGTGACGATCAAGCTGACCAACGGCGCACCGGCGAGCGGGCTGCCGGCCTACGTGACCTCGCGGACCGATCGGCACGCGTATCCGATCAAGCCCGGTGACAACCGGATGGATGTCGAGTACTTCGCCACGCGCGGCGCCTTGCTCACCTCGGTGACGGTGGATGGGAAGACCTCGACCGTCGCGTCCGGGATCGAGCGGGGGCATCCGGTCTTCACCGTCGACCTCGAGTTGCCGCACGGGCAGAGCCGCACCGTGACGATGCACCTCACCGAGCCGGCCGGGCACGGCGCGCCGGTCGTGCTGCGCCAGCCGCTCGTGCGGCCGCTGAGCGTCTCCCTCGACAACGCCTCGTGCAACTGAGCGCCGCGGGATACTTCACAGCATGAGCAGGTGGCGCCGGACGGCGACCGAGCCGGTCGACGTCCTGATGGTGTGCACCGGCAACATGTGCCGCTCGCCGATGATGCATACCGTCCTCGCCGCCGAGATCCCCGCACTCGCCGTCGCGCAGCGCGGGGACATCGGCGCCCGAGGGCAAGCCGTGGCACCCGTTGGCCGTGCAGGTGCTGGCCGAGGTCGGGCTCGAGGCGTCGGGGCAGGCGCGACGGCTGCGCCGGCCGCGACGCCATGGCGGCCAAGCTGATCCTGACCGCCGAGGGCATCCACCGGGCCGCGGTC
The DNA here is from genome assembly GCA_963764485.1 of uncultured Actinomycetota bacterium. Classification (GTDB taxonomy): domain Bacteria; phylum Actinomycetota; class Actinomycetes; order Mycobacteriales; family Jatrophihabitantaceae; genus Jatrophihabitans. Next base: position 2,809,185 of record CAVXSM010000001.1, read on the forward strand.
GTCAGCTTCGACCCGACGGCCGAGGACCGCTGCTTCACGCTGCTCGAGGCCGCCCGGCTGGCCCGCATCTCGCCGCCGGCGCCGGGCATCGGCGCCGATGCGCTGGCCGAGCACCTGGCTGGCCGCCCTGCGCGAGCACCCGCTGGAGATGGACGACGATCTGCCTGATCCGATCCTCGGCGAAGAGGAGGATTTCCGCATCTGCCGCGCCCGGGTCAGAACGCTCTGACGCGCCCTGATGCCGCGCGCTGCGCGGGTCGGACGAATGATCGTCGATGGCTACACTGGCGCGTGACGTCAGCGGCCGCAGCCGCGGCTGATCCGACCAGCCGAAGGGCGCGAATTGGAGACGGTCCAGTACCTGCGCGCGCTGGGCCGATCATGGTTCATCGTGATCATCACCTTGGTCGCGGGCGGTGCGGGCGGGTACTTCGTGTATCACCGGGCGACACCGCTCTACCAGGCGTCGGTACGGCTGATCGTGTCAGGCGCGCCCGGGGGCGCGACCGCTGACGAGATCACCGCGCGCGTGCTCGCCACCCAGCGCGCCCTGGCCTTTGCGCAGGTGGCATCGACCGCACCGGCGGTCAAGGCCGCGGCCCAGGCCGCCGGCTATCCGAACGACTTTCCCTCGGTCAGTTCGGCTTCGGACGACAAGGGTCCGTTCCTGACCGTGACGGTGACCGACACGAGGGCGGTCCGGGCCCAGGCGATCGCCAACGCGTTCGAGGGGATCTTGGTCCCGACGCTGCATGCTCTCGAGGGCGGCACCAATACTCCGGTCACGGTGTCGAACCTGGCCCCGGCCGGGCTGCCCACCGAGCCGTCCTCACCCAAGCTCCTCAACGACCTGGCCCTCGGGCTCGCCGCGGGCTTCGTGCTCGGCATCGCGATCGCGCTGCTGCGTGAGGTTATCGACCGCACCATCCGCGACACCGACGAGCTCGAAGAGCATCACCGGCCTGACCGTTCTCGGCACGATTCCGCGCGACACCGCGAAGAGTCAGCTGCCGGCCAACACCAGCCCGCGCAGCGCCCGGGCCGAGGCCTATCGCCAGATCCGCACGACGCTGCTGAACAGCAAGAGTGAGCTGCGCACGATCGCCGTTACGAGCGCGGCGATGGGTGAGGGCAAGACCAGCGTCGCTACCAATCTCGCCGCCGTGTTCAGCCGGGCGGGGCACCGGGTGGCGATCGTCGACGCCGATCTGCGCCGCCCGCGCGTGGCGGCCGTCTTCGAGCAGCCGAGCAAGCCGGGCCTGTCCGATGTGCTCGCGCGCCGGGTAACCCTGCGCGAGGCGCTGGTCGTGGTCGACGACGGCCGGCTGGGCATCCTGGCCTCTGGAGCGATTCCCGCGAATCCGAGCGAGGCGCTCGGGGGCACCGGGATGGAGAAGGTCATCGCGCAGCTGGCCGCCGACTACGAGTACGTCTTCATCGACACTCCGCCGGTGCTGCCGGTGACGGACGCACTGGTCGTCGCCCCAATGGTCGACGGCGTGGTGCTCGTGACCCGGTTGGGACGGACGACCCGAGAGCGGGTGAAGCGTGCGCTCGCGGCGATCGATCGGGTGAACGCGGTGCCGATCGGCGTCGTACCCAACTACGCCGGCAAGGGCGCCGACCGCGACTATCGCTACGGCTACAAGTACACGGGCTCGCACAAGAAGATGGACGAGACGCCGGCCGACATCGACGCCGACCTGCTGCAGCCGACGACGCACCAGGCGTCCGTCGGCAGCGGCTGTCGTGCCTGCGCCGACCTACCAGCCCACACCCGAGCAGTTGCGGCAGTGGGGGGCCGCTCGCACCACCGGCTGCCCCGGCCGCATCGCCGCCGGCCCGAGCCACTGCCCGAGCCGACTGCCGGCCGAGCCACCGCCGCCGAGCCACTGCCCGACCTCTATCTCGAGCCCCCGGCTCGCGGCCGAACCACTTCCCGCCCTGCATCTCGAGCCGCCCTCCGTCGAGGCCACGGCGGCGCTTGATCCGTACTCCGCGCCGACCCTGTATTCGGTGCCGCGCGCGAACTGGAGCTTCCGGACGGTTCCGCGGGTACCGGTACCGATCGCTAGCGTGTCCAGCCAGGGCGATTGAGATGGATCTGGCGCAAGAGGCTCAGCGACTGCGGCTCGACCTGCTCGCGGTCGAAGTCTCCCGTGCGCTCACGAGGCGGACATCCCGCACGCCTGCTGAAGGGACCTAGCACGGCGAACTGGCTCTACGACCGGCCGCCCCTCTACATCGATGTCGACCTACTGGTTCCGCTGAGCCGCATTGGGATGTCGTAGTGGCGCTGGATGCGCGGACGTTCACGCTGCTGAGCGGCACGGCTACTCCAGGCGGAACCCGGCCGCGACGGCATCGGCGCGGAAGCACTGGCCGCGCACCTGAGCGAGGCGTTCGGCGCTCAGGTGCCACAGCACGACGACCATCTACCCGATCCGATTGCCGACGACCTGACCGACTTCTGCGCCTGCCGTGACACCGTCCCGGCCAGTTGGATGTACTGGCGCGCATTCTGGCCGGGCGCCTCTAGCGGGCTGGCTCAGTTACGCGCCGGTGATCCCGACGCCTGAGAAGCTGGCAAATCCGTCTTCGCCGTCCGCGGTGGCGTTTCCGGGCCGGTTCCCGCCGAGGCCAGCATTGTCGGCGAGATCTCCGGACTGGCCGACCGTAACCAGCGTTATCGCATATCCTGTCTGGCCGTTGGCGTAGCCGGAGCCCCCGCCTCCCCCGGCCGCGTCGCTGCTTTTCGCGCCGCCGCCGCCGCCGCCCGGGCCGCCGCCGCCCCCGCCTCCGCCTCCGCCTCCGCCATTGCCGGATCCGGCGCCACCGGCCCCACCGATGCTTCCCGGACCGCCGCCGACAGGAGTGCCCGCCGCTCCGTTGGTTTGGTCGCCGGTGCCGCCGGTGCCAGCCGTGTACGTGATGGTCGGGCCAGCGACGACGTTTGTTGTACCGCCCCTGCCTCCCGTGTTGGTGCCGTTCCCATTCCCGCCGTTGGCGCCCGAGTTTGAGTTAGGCGGGGCCGTCGCTGAGCCCGCATTTCCGGCGCCACCATTACCCGTGCCCGGCGGCTTAGCCACGCCGGCGCCGCCGCCTCCGCCACCAGCGACCGCGAGAACCGCACTGGTGGTGGTGAGGTAGATAGCGCTGGCGCCGCCGCCGCCGCCGCCGTCGTTGTGAGTGCCCCCTGCGCCACCGCTCGACCAGCCAACACCGCCAGAACCCGGGCCGCTACCTCCTGCAGCGACCCGAACGTTGAGGGTCGTCCCGCTTGGTGAACTGTTGCTGGCGAGGGTGATCGTGCCGCTTACGGTGCCTGAGTTTCCACCTAGGCCTTTGCCGGTGGAGTTAGTTGTCGGCAGCGTCGCCGACGTACCCGCGCCTCCGATGTCGAGGAATGTCAGGCTCGCCGTTGTTGCGATGAGGCGGTCTTCCGCACCTGCCGTTGTGCCTCGGTACAGCTTGTAGGACGTGGCGCCGCTGACTGCTGTCCAGTTGAGCTGGTTGGCCTGCTGGGTCATGGTGGGCGCCCTAGACACCTCATTCGATCGAATCGTTTCGCCGTTTGCGTCGAGGGCGGTGACGACGTAGAACAACGTCGTCCCCACCACCAGGGTCGACGCTGCACCAGAAGGCGATATTGAAAGCGTTGGGGGCGACAGCGCTGCCGCCGAACTGCTGCCCGCTCCGCCGCCAGCACCGACGAGCGTGAAAGTCGCCGTCAACACGTTCTGTGGAATGTTGAGGGTGTGCAGGCCCGGGGTGCTGAAGGTGACGCTCAGGACGGGGCTTGCCGCGTCAGCAGGAGTGGGTAGACCGATCGAGACGAGGCCTCCGACGACGGTTGCTGCGCCCACCCCCTTGAGCACGCGACGTCGGCTGACCCCAGGTTGCGTCTCGACTAGCTCGGCGCTGGTCAGCTTCTCCAGGGCGATCCAGAAATCTGGTGAGAGTGGCCGCGTCCACGCGCCGGACTCACTCGCTAACCAGATCTCAGCGGTCAGCCCGGACAGGGCGTGCGCCTGCTGCGTCGCGGTGTCGACGACGACAACCTCGTCGCCGACCCGCTGATCCAGCAAACCGCGGCGCCGGCTCAGCGGTATGCGGTCAGTAGTGAATTTCATCGACCCTCTCCCAACCCGATCACAGACAACGCAAACTGAGGCGCTGGCGGCGCTCGGGTTCTGCCCCGTGTCCGACCATGATCGCATGGCTTCTGAGCGACAGGCTACCGGCCGAAAGGCCCGTCAAATCGGGAGGTTTCAAGCTAATTGTGAGGCGATGTGGGCAAGGCGCCACGTGTGAACGCGTCGCTCATCCCACCTGCGCTTGAGATCGGTCGGGCCACCCCGATTGCCAGCGGGGTCTGACAAACCGTCGCCGGTAGGGTCCATGTGCATGACGGCCCGCCTGCGGAAGCCCGAGGTAGACCGTTGGCCGGCTCGCATATCCCTCGAGCGCACGCTGATTGACGTCGTTCACGTCGAACGCAGTCCGGTGAACTCCTTGGCCGAGTGCGCACGATCTGTCCGAGCCGAAGACTTCTGGCGCGAAGCCGTCGAGCACGGCGTCCAAGGGCTCGTCCGTGATGCCGTCGATGACAATCCCCATGCTTGGCCGAGCCTCACCTCGATGATTACAGACTTTCGGATGGGAAGCGTCGCGTGGTCTCTGCTCTTCCGCGCCGATCTTGTGAGCTCGATCGAGGCACTCAATACCGCCCGAATTCCGTACGCATTGCTGAAGGGCGCAGTATTGAGTATCTGCTCGTACGGTGCCTTGGATCGCCGAATGTGCAGCGACATTGACATCCTGGTCGCAGCGCACGATGCCGCGAAGGCATTGGAAGTTCTGCCCACGCAGGGCCACCGTATCGACGTCGAGCCAGTGCAACAGCTCGGGGCCGGGCAAGTTGGAGCCTTACTGCCTAACGGCACGGGGGTAGATCTGCATTGGGATCTCATCAACGACCGACATGCGCGTAGGCGTATCGGGCTGCCGTCTGCAGAGGTCCTAGAGAGGCGCAGACGAGTCGACCTGGACGGTACATTCGCTTGGACGCTCGATCGCGTCGACACACTTCTTCACCTGTGTGCGCACGCGGCACTTTCCGGCGGACATCGACTGACGTGGTATGTAGATATTGACCGAACCGTGCGGGCTGACCCGCCGGACTGGAACGAAGTCGCACAGCGGGCGCGGTTGTACGGTCTTTCGCTGATCGTGGCGGTGTTGACCCGGCGTTGCGCCGACCAACTTGGTACTCCGGTGCCTCGCGCAATTCGTAGCCTGCGTGGCGCGACCGCCATGTGGGCTATAGCCGGCCACGCATTCAGCCACATCCCGGTAAGCGCCTCGGCAGACCGGGGGCATCGCGGCCAGATCTATTACCGCGGGCTCCGCAGCGGGCTCGTCTCGACTTCGATCGCGACGGGTGGCCTATGCGTCGAAGCGTGGCGCTTCAGGAAAGCGCCCTAGATGTACTCGGCTGACACTTTTATGGTGGTTGGCTGATGGGCTGCTGTCCTCCGATGGCGGCCTTCAGTGTTCAAGCGGAGCCAGCGCGCCATGGCTGCCGACCGGTCCCGGTCGGTGTGGAAGACCTGTCGGTAGCCCACTCGATCTGCGGGGTTCGCCGCAGCTCCCCGGCCGCGCTGCGGGCGCTGCGGCGGTCCCGCGCACCACATGCCTGACGATTCGTATCGCTACGCCGTTGCGCGCATCAGGGCGCGCAGCGGCGCGACGGCAGTGTCGGCGTCGCCTCGGTTGCCGGCCACGGCTCGAACGTCGGCGCTCGCCGCTACCAATGCGTCCAAGGCGGTTTCGGGTCGCGACTGCGCACAGACGGTGTTGTCGAACAGGCGCAGCACCGTTGTGCCAGGCGACATTGGCTGGACGTCGAACCCGCAATCAGGGACGTAGCGCAGCTCGGCAACCGCCGCGACGGGAAGCGCTTGGGCGAAGGTCGCTGCTCCGAGCTCACTGGCGGTGACCCGAGTGCGGGCCGCTTGGCCGCGGAGCGAGAGCGGCCGCGGATAGGGCAGCACGAGCCCATCCGCGCTGAGAACGGCGTACTCATCCGAACCGTAGATCGCCCCGGCCCGCAACAACGCCGCCGTCAGCGTCGTCTTCCCGCTGAACGAGCGACCGGGCAGCAGCAGGGCCTGGCCGTCGAATGCAACCACTCCCGCGTGCACGAAGATCAGGTCAACGGCGTGCTCGGCGACCCATAGCTCCAGCTCGCCGATGACTGACTCCGCGGTGCCCGCGCTCGACAACTCCCATACCCGCTCGGGCTGCACCTCCGAGTCCTGCCACCAATGGGGCAGAAGCGGCACGACTGCGTCCTGGTCGCCTGAGTTCAGGCGGACGCCGACGCTGCGGCCGTAAGCCTCGGCGGTCAGCAGCACGCTGTTCAGGGCCGCAATCCTTTCGCGGGTCGGGGAAGTTCCCCACTCTAAGCTGGCGCCGTGACTGGCACGCTGTCGCACGATCGGCTCCTGGGCCTGCGTTCTCCGGCGGCGGTGCTGGTCGTCGTGGGCCTGCTTGGCGGCGGGCTCTTGGGGGCAGTGAGCGCGTACCGCCTTGCTTATGGCGTCGCCGCCTTGCTGGCCGCAGTGCTCGGCGTGGTGATCGTCCGCCGCCCGGCCCACTTGGCCGTCGTCGCGCTTTGTGGGGTGTTCGCGGTACAACGACTGGGTACGACCAGCCTCACATCGGGCGGTGCCGGTGGTGTCTCATACACCGATGCCATGCTGACGGCCGCCGCGTTCCTGGCGATTCCGGCTGTCTTCGACAGTCCCGAGATCGGGCGCCTGCGTCTCGCGCTGCTCGGCCTCGGCGCCTACCTCAGTTGCCTGCTGCCCTCGGTGATCCTGCACGCATCGAGCCGGGTGTGCCTCGAGTGGACCCACCGCCTCGTGCTGGTCGGAGGCGCGCTGATCGTCGGCGCATGGATCGCCCGCGAGGGCCTGACGCGCGTCGCCCTGCGCTGGTTGACGCTCATCGCTTGCATTGTGGCCCTGCTGGCGATCGCGAATTCGGCCCGCAATGGTTGGGCGCCGGCCACGCCGATCGGATTCAACAAGAATTTCCTCGGCGCCATGTTCGGGCCGGTGCTCGTGCTCGTTGCACTGGCCTCGAGGGTGATTGGTCTGACCTTGCGAGTGCAGGTTGTCGCGGTGCTCGTACTCGCGGCTGGGCTGCTGAGTTCGCAATCGCGGGGCGGCATGCTTGCCGCGAGCGCCGGGCTGCTCGTTGCGTTTGCGCTTGACAGCCGCGGCGAAGGGCGGCGGGCGCGCACGTTGAGTGCCGTCGTGGCGATCGTCCTGGCCACTTTCGCCTTCGTGTCGATCCGCAACCAACTGCGACAGACAACGGAGAACCCGACGACCAGTCTCGGCGTCCGCTTCAATGTGGAGAAGGTGACTCGTGATGTGTGGCGCACTTCGCCAGTAACCGGGGTCGGCATGAAGTATTTCAATACCGGCAAGTACGGCCCCTTCGCCCAAGCCGCCAACAACGATGTCGACAACGAACTGGCCGAGTCCGGCGTCATCGGGCTGATCGGATTCATCGCGCTGCAGGGCAGCGTCCTGATAGCCGGTGTGCGGAGGCGGCGCGACCGACCTCTGCTCGCGGCGGCCACCGGCGTCGTTGCGGCGGTACTGCTGCACGGGATGGTCGACATCTATTGGACGGCCGGAGCGGTGACGCTTCCGTTCATCCTCTTGGGTATGGCGCTGGGAGCAGAACCTGCGGCCGAGGAGAGTTCGCGATAGGTGCAGGCAAAGCAAAGCTCAACAGCTGGCAACGACGCGTCGGTCTACGTGACCGACGACACCGGCGCCAACATCGCCGGCCCGTCTTCATCTGACCACTGCATCGCCGTCGCAGAACACGACCCTCAGGATCCCAAGGGCGTCGTGGGCGACACGTACTACGTCGCGGTAGCGCCCAGCAACAGGACCACTCCCGCCGTCCAGCTCGACGCGACCGCCACGCTGTCGCACAGGTAGGCGATGCCCCGAGCCCGCATCGACTACCGCAGCCGCATATCGAGCTGCCTCTGCAGGTGCTGATCTGCGGTCACGAGTTCGAGCCCTCCTGAACCGCGCCAGCAGATTCGCCGTGGTGCGGACGCGTCGGTGTTGGCGCTGTGACAGACCAGAATCGGCGGGTGGCCCCACGCTCGCCCTGGGCTTCACCGATGCCTGGCTGCATGGCGCAGGTCCGGGAACGCGAGCCATTACGCTGATCACGTGACGGGACCGATGCGCATGGAGGAGCTGCGCGACCGGATTCCTGAGTACCTGCTCATCGCTTTCGTTCTTGTCGCGGGCGTCGCGGCAGGGCTTGCCGGCGTTCGCAGCGCCAAGTTGGGCGCGCTGGCGGTCACCACTCTTGTCGTCCTCCTGATCGTCTCGCGCCGCCCGGTGTTCCTCGCGGTCGTCGCGGTCGTCGGCTGCTACGCCGTGCAACGGCTGGGTTCGGCAACGTCCGCGCCGGGAACGGCCGGCGGCATTTCGTACTCGGACGCGTTCGTCGCCGCGGCTTCGGTCATGGCGCTGCCGGCCCTGTCGAGTACCACGGAACTTCGTCGCCTGCGCACCGCAGCCGGTGGGCTCGCACTATATCTCGCCCTTCTGTTGCCCAGCGTGATCGCCAACCCGTCGAGCCGTGTGTATCTCGAATGGGCCCACCGACTGGTCGATGTCGGCGGTGCGTTGCTCGTCGGCGCCTGGCTGGTGCGCGAGCGCGCTGATCGCACCGCGGTGCGGCTGCTCACCGCGGTTTCGTGCACCGTGGCCGCGATCGCGGTGAGCGACAGCTTCAGTAGCGGCTTTCAATCCGCCAAACCGTTGGGGATGAACAAGAACTTCGCCGGCGCGCTGTTCGCCGCGGTGCTCATCGTCCTGCTGGCCGCGGCCGAATCGATCCACGTCATTGCCCCGTTGCGATTCGCGGCAATCGTGCTGGTGGGTGGCGGGCTGGCCGCTTCGCAATCACGCGGCGCCGCGCTCGGGGCCGTCCTCGGCGTCCTGGTCGCGTTCGCGATGAACCCCAAAGCCCACGATCCGCGGCTGAAGATCTTCGCCGGGCTGGTGACGGCTGTTCTCGGAGTCGGCGCCTACATATCGATCCATCACCAGTTAAGCCTGGACCAGAATGATCTCAACAACAGCAGCGTCGGGGTGCGGTTCAACGTCGAGCGGGTCACGCGCGACATATGGCGCACCTCGCCGGTGGTCGGCGTCGGGATGAAGTACTTCTTGACCGGCAAATACGGGCCGTACGCGCAGCCGCCCAACAATGTCGTCGACAACGAGCTCGCCGAGTCGGGGCTGATCGGCCTTGCCGGGTTCATCCTGCTTCAGCTGAGTGTGGCCGCGGCCGGCATTCGTCGACGCGGTTCCCCACTCGTGGCGGCGGCGGTCGGTGCCGTGGCCGGCCAACTGTTGCACGGCATGGTCGACATCTACTGGTCGGCCGGTGTTGTCACCCTGCCGTTTCTACTGCTGGGGATGGGCCTCGCCGGTGCCACCGCCACCGATCTCCCAGGACTGCGCCGGCGGCGGCTGGTCGGGGATCATCGGGTCGGCTGACGCCGGATGCGTCGGGTAGGTCTGCGTGTATTGCGGGACTGAGTAGTTGTCCGCCGCCCACGGCGGCACGTAGCTGCCGGCGTAGGGCCCAGGTGCGTCGGCGGGTGCGGCGTACGAACCGTTCTGGTGGGCCAGCGCTGGCTCGGCTGGCGGAGGTGGCGGAGGTGGCGGACTTGCCGGAGGCCGATCAGCCGGCTGGCCGTCCGGATGGAGTTCGTCGTCGGAGCGGGTTTCGCTGAGATATCCCTTGGTGTAGCCGTAGCGCTTGTCGACTGCATCGACCGCGCCGTTGACGATCACGCCGAGCAGCTTGGCGTGCACTCGCTCGACCGCTTCGAGCGATCGGCGCAGACCCGATCGCGTGGTGCGCCGCATGCGAGTAATCACGATCATGCCGTCGGTGTGCTTGCCCACCAGCAGGGCGTCGGTGATCGCGAGCACCGGAGGGCTGTCGATGATGACGGTGTCGAACTCGGAACGTAGCCGGTCGAGCAGCTGCTCCATAGCCGGCGAGCTGAGCAGCTCGCTCGGCCGGGCGACGCTGACGGCCGCTCGCGAGTACTGCGATCTGCTCACCGGCGATTGGCTGCAAGACGTTTTCGAGGGCGATATTGCCGGTGAGCACATCCGACAGGCCGAAGTCGCTCGTCGCGTTGAAGAACGAAGCGAGGGTGGGCTTGCGCAGGTCGGCATCGATGATCGCAACGCGCTTGCCGGCCCGGCTGATCAGCAGCGCCAGGTTGGCGACAGTGGTGGATTTGCCCTCGGCCGAGCCGGCGCTGGTGATCAGGAAGCGACGTGGGGGCGCGCTCGTCACCCGCTGCGAACTCCAGGTTAGTCCGCACTTGCCGGTAGGCCTCGGATCGGCGCGAGTGGGGCCGCGTGGCCGCTGGTAGCCGCTCGTCGTCGAATTCTCGCGGAATGACGCCGAGGATCGTCGCGCGAGTGATTCGCCGTACCTCGTCGCTGTCGCGCAGGGTGGTGTCCAAGCGTTTCGCGGATGAGCGGCCGCGGCTATGCCGAGCACGAGGCCCAGAGCCAGACCGATCAGAGCATTGCGCAGCGGGCCGCGGTGAGATACGGTTGGGTCGGCAGGGCGGCCGGGTTCACGACCGTGAGCAGCGTGTCGACCACCGATGGGAGTTGGTCGAGCTTCGATAGCTGCGTCGGGCAGGACCTTGGCGTAGACGTTGGCGATGGCCTGGGCCGCCTCGGCGTGTTGGCCGTCACCGTGATCGTCAGGAACGGGTCGTTCCCGCTGGCGCGTCGCTGCGACCGCGGGGGCGTCAGCTCCGACATTCGGGGTCCCGGGAAGCTTGTCGGCGGCCTGCTCGGCCGCGGTGATCACCGGATCGGTCGTGGCGATCTGCGCGAACAGGACCGCCCGCTGCTGGGCGAGCTGACGGCGGGTGATCTCGTCGACTGCGCTCAACGAGGAGGAACCGGAAACGAGCAGTCTGGTGGAGGTCTGATAGCGCTTGTGCTCGAGTCGGGTGGCGCCAAGAGCCGCGCCGGTGCTCACGAGCACGGCAAGGACGATGATCCACCACCGGCGTCGGAGCAGTCGGAGGTAGCCGATCAGATCCACAACGCTCCCACTGCCGAATTCATGTGCTGTCCTGACGATCGTAGACGTTCGTCCGTGTCTGTCCGGGCGTTTCAGCTACCGAGCGTGATGGGTTCGTGACCGCGGTCACCGAACTGAAGAAAGTCGGGACCTTCGGCGGCGCGCGTGTCCCCGCCGCAGGTTGTTTCGTCGTGCGCGCGATGTGAAACCGTCGTCTCATGCTCGGGGGGACCAAAGTCGTTGTCGTCCACGACTATCTGACACAACGCGGCGGCGCAGAACGCGTCGCACTCGACCTGTTGCGCGCTTTCCCGGGGTCGCGGCTGGTGACCTCGTGCTGGGAGCCCGCGGCCACCTATCCGGAGTTCCGGCAGCACGAGATCGAAACGCTTGTGGGTCGACAAGGTGCCAGCCCTGCGCCGCGACCCGCGCCGGGCGTTCCCCTTCCTCGCCCAGGCCTTCAAGCGCCACGAGATCCGCGACGCCGATGTTGTCGTGTGCTCGAGCAGCGGCTGGGCCCACCGGGTCAGCACGCCGGCGCCGAAGATCGTCTACTGCCACAACCCGGCGCGCTGGCTGTACCAGCCGCACGAGTACTTCCCGTCGATGCCGGCCTGGGCCCGTGGCCGCTACGTCGCCCGGACGAAAAGCTTGCGCAGTTCCGATGCTCTCGCGGCCCACGGCGCCGCGGCCTACGTCGTCAACTCGGGCGCGGTCGCGAGCCGGGTCCGGGTGACCTACGGCATCGACTCTGCGGTCGTGCCGCCGGCCCGCGGACTGTCGCCCGAGGGACCGCAATCGCCCATCCACGGCATCGAGCCCGGCTACCTGCTCACGGTCAGCCGGCGGCGGGCCTACAAGCACACCGCCGCGATCTGCGACGCCGTCGCGTCGATGCCGGGCGAACGGCTCGTCGTGGTCGGCGGCGCTACGACCGAAGCGTGGCCGGTCGGCGTCACGAGCCTGCACGATCTGGACGACGCCCAGATGCGCTGGCTCTACGCCAACGCCGCCGGGCTGGTAGCCGTGGCACACGAGGACTTCGGGCTGACGCCGGTCGAGGCGCAGAGCTTCGGCGTTCCGGCCGTAGTGCTGCGCGGTGGCGGCTACCTCGACTCGACGATCGAGAATCTCACCGGCGTATTCATCGACGGCTCCGGCCCGGCGCAGATCATCGAAGGCATCCGGGCGTTGCGGGCGCGCTCATGGGACGCCGACGCGCTGCGCCAGTCCGGTGAGCGGTTCTCACCGGCCGCGTTCACCCGGCGCATCCGCGGAGTGGTCGAGGACATGGTCGACCCGTCGTCGGGTCGGCTCGGTCGTGCCGCCGACGCGGCTCACGGCGGTGCGGAGGTCGGGCTGCGGGCCGAGACGCCCGGCCTGACCGCCTAACCGATCATTCATCCGGAAAGATCAGGGTCTCGGCCCGACTGAAGATCTGCTGCCATTCGTAGTCGGCGACGCTGCCGGCCGCAGCCGCACCCATGCGCTCGCGCTCAGCCGGATCGAGCAGGCGCTGCAACGCTACCGCCAGCTCGGCCGGGTCGCGCGGGTCGTCGAGCAGCAGGCCATTACCGCCATTGTCGATCGCCTTGGCCGCGCCGGCCAGCCGTGACGTCACTACCGGTAGCCCGCTGGCCATCGACTCGATGATGACGAGGCCGAACGGCTCGTAGGTCGTCGGCAGCGCGAACACGTCCGCCGCGGCGTGAAATCGACCGACGTCCGACGATGCACCGTGCCAGTGCATCCGGTCGGCAAGGCCGAGCCGGTTGAGCCAGTGGCCGGTAGTCGTCCGGGGGATACCTTGCCGACGAGGTCGAGCCGCACCCGGCGATCGTTCAACGCGCCGACCGCTTCGATCAGCGGCCCCAGTCCCTTTCGGTGCCACTCGTTGGCCACGATGAGGACGACGATGTCGTCTTCGGCGACCGCCATGGCCCGCCGCGCATCTCGCCCGCTGCTGTGCCGCGCCGTACGGGGCGAGAAGAGATTCCGGTCGAAGCCGTTCGGAACGACATGCAGGATCTCGCGCGGGACGTCGTAGATGCGGGCGAGGTCATCGACCTCACGCTGCGACGTGCACAGAATCGCGCGCGGCCGGTGATTGACGAAGTAGTCGTGCTCCAGCCGCAGCAGCACTTGGTGGCGGAGCAGCAGCCGGCGGATACCGGAGGGCACCGGCACGCCGTGGAAAACGACGTCGCCGCCGTCTTCGAGCCACGCGCGGTGCACGCTCTGCACCCAGTACACGTCGCCGGGCGGGCAGTTGGCGCCGAACGAGAGCGTGGTGCGCGGCTGCAGGTCGCGCAGAGACGGCCGACGGCGGCGCGGCGGAAGGCCAGCGGGCGCAGCGACTTCGGCACACGGGCCGGCTGTACCTGCTCGTGCTGCAGGTCATCGGCGTCCAACGTCTCGCCTACGAAGTAGGTGTCGCGGCGGGCCGATTGGAAGCGTACGAGATCCAAGGCGACGCGTTCGACGCCGCCGGTAACCCCGGCGCGCGGAAAGACGACCGCGAAGTCGGGCCGTTGGGTCACGCGGAGACGGTGGTCGAGCGGAAGTAGTCGATCGTCCGCGCCAGTCCCTCGTCGAGGTGGGTCGTGGGACGCCAGTCGAGCACCGCGGCTGCCTGCTCGATGGCCGGCTGGCGCTGCACCGGGTCGTCGGCCGGCAGCGGCCGGTAGACGATCTCTGAGTCCGCCACCGACGAACTCGAGCACCTTGGTAGCCAACTCGATCATGGTCATCTCGTACGGATTGCCGAGATTGATCGGGCCGGTGACCTCGTGCGGTGTGTTCATCAGCCGCATCAGGCGCGTCGACCATGTCGTCGACGTAGCAGAACGAGCGCGTCTGGGAGCCGTCGCCGTAGATCGTGATCGGTTCGCCATGCAGGGCCTGCACGATGAAGTTCGACACCACTCGGCCGTCGTCGGGGCGCATGAACGGCCCGTAGGTGTTGAAGATTCGGGCCACCTTGATCGGCATGTCGTGCTGGCGCCGGTAGTCGAAGAACAGCGTCTCGGCGCAGCGCTTGCCCTCGTCGTAGCACGACGCGGGTACCGATGGGGTTGACGTGGCCCCAGTAGGTCTCGGGCTGCGGATGCACGGTCGGGTCGCCGTAGACCTCCGAGGTGGACGACAGCAGGATGCGGGCCTTGGTGCGCTTCGCCAGCCCCAGCATGTTGATCGAGCCCACGACCGACGTCTTGGTCGTCTGCACCGGGTCGCGCTGGTAGAAGATCGGCGACGCCGGGCAGGCGAGGTGATAGATCTCGTCCACCTCGACGTAGAGGGGGAACGTCACGTCGTGGCGCAGCAGCTCGAAGCGCGGGTTGTCGAGCAGATCGGCCACGTTGGTCCGCGAGCCGGAGTAGTAGTTGTCGACCGCGAGCACCTCGTGTCCGGCGTCCAGCAGCCGGCGGCACAGGTGACCGCCGATGAAGCCGGCGCCGCCGGTGACCATCACTCGTCGGCTCTGTCATCGGCGAGCGAACCCCCTGGATCTGATCTCGATCGCGTCGGCCGGGTCGGTGACCCTGCTGCGGCTATTACCCTAACCGGGTGATGACGTCGGTCCGGCCCGCGCCGACGGTTCTCGTCGTCGCCTACCGATCCGACGATCAGCTTCCCGGCTGCCTGGCGACGCTGGGCGTCGACCGATCGGTTCTCGTGATCGACAACGGTGCGTCGGAAGCGACCCGCCGGATCGTCGAGGGCAGCGGGTGCGCGCTATGTCGCCGCGCCGGGCAACATCGGCTTTGCCGCCGCCGATGAATCTCGGGCTCGACACGGCGTGGGACGGCGTCGATGACGTGCTGCTGTTGAATCCCGACGCGCGGATCAGCACTGCCGAGTCGAGTAGTTGCAGGCGGCCCTGCACAAACCCGATCGGCGACTGGCCGCGGTCGGCCCGCGACTGGTCGATGCCGACGGCGTCGCCGCAGCGGCCAGCGTGGCCGCTGCCGTCGCCGAGCCAAGTCTGGATCGATGCGCTGCTGGCTTGGCGCGCGTTTGGCGCGGCCGGCAGTTCATCGTTGGGGCGGTGCTGCTGCTTGCGCGGGACGGCCCTGGCCGAGGTCGGACGGTTGGACGAGCGGTACTTCCTCTATGCCGAGGAAGCGGACTGGCAGCTTCGGGCGCTACGAGCGGGCTGGACAGTGGCAGGTCGTCGACGACGTCACTGCGTACACACGTTGGCGGCGCGAGCAGTAGCGACGGCGTTGTGCGCAACGAGTTGTTTCATGCCAGCAGCGAGGCGTTTGCCCGTCACTGGTACGGCCGCAGGGGTTGGTGGGTGATGCGCGGCGGCGCCCTGGTCGCGCTGGGCGCCGCTCGCTGATCGGATCGCGGGCGAGCCGACAGATGAACCGTCAGACCTTCTCGCTCTACCTCCGCGGGCCGATGCGAACGCGGGCCGCGTCCGGACGGGCGGCGTGACGCGCGGGGAGCGTCGTCCATGTCGTCCGTTCGGACGCCTTCGCCGGCGTCGAGCGTTACATCGTCGACACTGCGACAGAGCTGCATCGCCGAGGCTGGCAGGTCGACGGTCATCGGCGGCGACCACCGAGCGAATGCGCGCCGAGCTACCAGCGGGGACATCCACATGCCGGCGACGACGGTCGCTTGCGGCGGCGCGAGCGCTCGTCCGGGCCGGACCCGCGGACGTCGTCCACGCTCACATGACCGCGGCCGAACTGCCGGCCGCGCTGCTCAAGACCGCTCGGCGGCCACGACTCGTCGTGACACGGCACTTTGCGACGCCGCGCGGCCGCACGCCACCGGGGCGGATGGCGGCGCGGTTGATCGAGCGGCGGATGGATGTACAGGTCGCGATCAGTCAATTCGTCGCCGACGCGACGGCCTCACGCTGCGTGGTGATCCACAACGGTGTGCGGCCAGCGGAGCGGGCCGAACAGCGCGGCGACGCGGTGCTCATGCTGCAAAGGTTGGAGCCGGAGAAGGACACCGGGACCGCTCTGCGGGCGTGGGCCCTCAGCGGGCTCGCCGACCAGGGATGGCGTTTGGTCATCCACGGCCGCGGTTCCGACGAGACGACGATGCACACGCTGGCCCGCAGCCTGGGCGTCAGCGCAAATGTGGAGTTTGCCGGAGTGACGGATAAACCGCGGCTGGCGCTGGCGCGAGCATCTCTGTTGCTCGCACCGGCCCCGGCGGAGCCGTTCGGTTTGGCCGTGGTCGAGGCCATGGCTGAGGGGACTCCGGTGGTAGCGGCGGACGGCGGCGCCCACCGCGAGACGGTCGGTCCGGACGGGGCGTTCTTCAAACCTGGTGATGCTGAAGAGTGCGCGGCAATCCTCGTGCGGCTCGCCGGGGCGGCGGCTGAGCGCGAGGCCATCGGGTCCCGGCTGCAAGCGCGGCAGCGCGATCTGTTCAGCATTTCGGCGCACGTCGATCGGCTTGAAGGTCAGTACCGGCCGAGCGCCCAGCGGCGGGGACGGCCGGCATGACCGCAGATCGCGTCCCACCTAGCGTCGCCCTGTTTCCCAGTTCTTACGCGCCGCATCTCGGTGGCGTCGAGGAGTTGTCCAAGCGGCTTGCCCTCGAACTGCGTGGCCGTGGCAGCGACACGGTTGTCATCACTAACCGCTGGCCAGCGAGCCTGCCGAGCGACGAGATCCTCGACACCGTTCCGGTGTACCGCGAGCGCTTCCGCTTCCCCGAGCCCAAGCCCCGACACCTGGCCGGCTTCGTTGTCGGTACCGCCAAAACCCGGCGCCGCGTGCGCGACGTCATCTCCCGCCACGAATGCGATTTGGTGCATGTCCAGTGCGTGAGCAGCAACGGCTACTACGCACTGCGGGCGGCCCAGCGCACGCGGCTTCCCCTTGTCGTCAGCATGCAGGGCGAACTGACGATGGACGCGTCGGCGATCTACCAGCGCTCCGCGACGATGCGCCGCTCTTGGCGCCGGCTCCTGACTGCGGCCGATGTGGTGACCGGTTGCTCGCAACAGGTCGTGGACGAGGCGCTGGCGGCGTTCGGTCCAGGTCTCGCCGACAAGATCCGGGTGGTTCGCAATGGTGTCGATCTAGGGGCGGTTCGCGCTGCAGCCCCGGAGCAACGCGCTCGCCCGTACCTACTGGGTATCGGCCGCTTCGTGGCGCAGAAGGGTCTCGACGTACTGATCGATGCATTTGCCATGATCGCCGCCGATCATCCCCAGGTCGACCTGCTGCTGGCCGGAGACGGACCTATGCGATCGGAGCTGGAGGCCCGGGCGCGGCGTTCGGACCACGCCGATCGGGTGGTCTTCGTCGGCGCGGTGCCGTCGGTGCGTGCGTTCAGCCTGTACGCCGGGGCGGCCGGCTTCGTGCTGGCCTCGCGACACGAGCCCCAGGGCATCGTCGTCATCGAAGCCATGGCGGCCGGCGCCCCGGTCTTGGCGACCGCGGTCGGCGGCGTCCCCGAGACGGTTCACGACGGCCGCAACGGGTTGCTGGTGCCCGGCGACGACGCGGCGGCCATGGCCCGCGGGTTGCGCGAGCTGCTCGGCCGTCCCGAAGCCGCGGCCCAGCGCCGGGAGCAGGCCACCCGCGACGTCGAGGCCTACAGCTGGCAACGCATCACCGATCTCTACGAGGACTGCTACGCCGACGCGCACGCGTCGGCCGGCGGCGCGGGCGACTCGCCATGAGTGACGCTTTGCGGGCTGCGGTGTTGAGCCTCGAACCGTGGGATCAAGTGTGGCGGCGCAATCAACACTTCGCCGCTGAACTCGTCGCCTCCGGCGCGGTTGGCTCGTTGCTGTGGGTGTCCCCGCCCGCCGGTGGCCTCTCCGTCCGCGCCTCGAAGAGCCGGCCGGTGGCTGGCATCGAAGTTGTCCAGCCCCCGTTGATCGTGCCGCGGCGATGGGGCGGCCACCGGGTCATCGGCACCTGGCTGCGCCGCCGACTCGGACCGGTCGACGTGCTGTGGGTGAACGACCCGGTCGCGGGCGCGGCGGTTGCCGGCCAGGGCATGCCCGCGGTCTACGACGTGACCGACGATTGGCGTTCGATGCCGCAGGACGACCGGGAACGTCGACGCATCGTCGCGGCCGAAGACCTGTTGGCCGTTCGGGCCACGACCGTCGTGTGTTCGCAGGTGCTCGCGGATAGATGGCAGGCAAGGTACGGGCTCGATCCAGTCGTCATCCCGAACGGCGTGGACGCGGCGGCGATCCGCGCCGCGACGCCCCGCGCACTGGCTGGTGCGGCACCGCACGCGGTGTATGTGGGCACGCTGCACGCCAACCGGCTCGACATCTCGCTCGTGGAACGACTGGCCCGTGAGTGGCCGGGGACGGTTCACCTCGTCGGCCCGGACAGCCTCGACGCGAGCGACCGGGAGCGGCTGGACGCGGCCGGTGTGCAGCGGCCCGGCCCGGTTCCGTCAACCGAGGTACCCGCGTGGCTCGTGTCCGCCGACGTCTTGATCTGTCCGCACGTGATCGACGACTTCACGCTGAGTCTGGATGCGATCAAAGCCCATGAATACCTGAGCACCGACCGTCCGGTCGTCGCTACAGCATGCAGCGGCTTCCAATCCGCGTCGGCGGCCGGACTGTCGATCGCGTCGGCGGCGGATTTCGCGCAGGTGGTCGTGACGGCGGCGGGCAGCGCTTCGTTCGAACGTCCAGCACCAGTGAGCTGGGACGCGCGTGCGCGCGAGTTCGCCGCAGTGCTCAGCCGCGTGCGGGCCGAGCGCGCGGCCGGGGGTCCCGATGCGTGAGGTCGCGCTGGCCTCGCTGGCCGTCGGAACACCGATGGGCCAGCAGGAGTACGAAACCCAGCTCGAACGTCATTTGGCCGACGTCGCCACTGAATTCACGATCCGAACGGTCCGAGTGCGATCGCTGCGGAGCGCCCTCGACGGAGATGCGCGCCTCCCGCTCAGCGTGCTCGGTCGCGCACCGCAGACCGTGCAGAACCTCGCGGCCCGTTACGGGTACGGCCGCACCGATCTGGTCCACCGGATGGACCTGCGGCTTCCGGCCGGCCGGAACGAGGTCGTGACAGTGCACGACCTGGCCCCGCTCCGGTTCACCGACGAGGGCGAGATTCCGGGCCGAGCGCGGGACAGCCTCCTGCGGGCGCGATCGGTCATCTGCCCATCCCGCTTCGCCGCCGGCGAGCTGGCGTCGCTGCTCGACGTCTCGACCACGACGGTCATCCCCAACGGTCTCGATCCCAGGGTCTGGACCGAGATACCGGACGGTCACGCAATCCTCGACCAGCTCGGGCTTGGGGCCCGCCTCATTCTGCACTCAGGCGGCGCGACCGAGCGCAAAAATCTGGCCGGCCTGGCGGCGGCCTGGCGCAGCCTCGCGAAGGAGTTTCCCGACGTCGAGCTCGCACTGTGCGGGCCACCTGACGTGCGCCGGAACGCGGCCTTTGACGGGTTGCCGCGCGTGCGCATGCTCGGACGGCTCGCGCGGCCCGCGCATCTGGCGTTGATGTCAGCAGCCGAGGTCGTCGTCGTTCCGTCGACCTACGAGGGATTCGGGTTTCCGGCGCTGGAAGCCATGGCGCGCGGCACTGCAGTGGTTGCGGTGGACGGGACGGCAGTCGCGGAAGTCTGCGGGGCCGCCGCAGTCCTGAGCGAGCCGGACGGCAGCTCACTCTCGGCCGCCGTCGGTGCCTTGCTCGCCGACCTCGAGAAACGAGAAAGGCTGGCCGCCGGAGGCATCGCGCAAGCGAGGCGATTCACCTGGGAGTCGTCGGCTCGGCTCCACGCCGCGATCTACGCTGACTGCGTGGCGACCTGACGGTGGCGCGCAGCGGCGACGGGAGAGCAGTGACTCGCAAATCGAGTGATCGCCTGGTCTTCATCAACTACATCGACGAAACGTTCACCACCACACAGAGCGGGGCCATCGCCACCTACATCTTCGAGTGTTGCCGGGCGGCCGCGGCCGAAGGCGACGAGCCGTGGGTGATCTCGAGGCCGGCCGCCGCGCCCGCGTTCGCCTGGCCGAGGACGCGGTTCGTCGACTACCCCCGCCGCCCCCATGGCTGGTTCGGGACGCAACTCACCCGAGTGCAGCGCAAGGCTATCGGCTTGCCGAAGCTCGGACAGCGCGCCTGGGCCAAGCGCGTCGGCCGAGCGGTGCTCGAGGTCGCCGGGCCTGACTGCACAGTGATTCTGCAGAACGACCCCGAGGTCTGCGTCCACCTGCGTGAATTTCTGCCGGACGCTCGCCTCGTTCTGCTGTTCCAGAATCAATTGCCGGCCCGTCAGCCGTATCGAAGCCGCGTTTCCGCGGCGGCTGACGTGGTTGCCGCCGTCAGCGACTTCACCGCAGCCTGGATCGCCGAGCACTACGGTCTGCCCCGTGATCGCGTCGCGACGGTGTACTCCGCGGTTGCGTCGGACGTGATCCGGCCGCCGAGTGAACGCACAGGCGTTCCGGTGATCGGCTTCGTCGGCCGGACCGGGATCGAGAAAGCGGCCGACCTCGTGCTGAAGGCCGCATTGTTGCTGTGCGAGCGCACGACCGACTTCGGGGTGCAGATCGTCGGTAGCAACCACTGGGGTCGGTACGAGGAAGACGAGTACCAGCGCGAACTCACCACGTTGGCCGAGTCACTGGCCGGCCGAGGGATCACGGTCGACCGGCCCGGACACGTCGGCCGTCATGAACTGCCCGAGTGGCTGCAACGGTCATCGATCCATGTCGTCCCGAGCCGGTGGGACGAGCCGTTCGGCCTGACCACTCTGGAGGGGATGGCTGCGGGCAACGCGGTCGTCGCCAGTCGCACCGGGGGCACACCGGAAGTCGTCGGCTCCGGCGGCCAGCTGTTCGAGCGTGACGACGTGAGCGGGCTGACGGATCTGTTGGAGACCTTGGTGACCGACGAGCAGGCGCGGGCGTTGTGGGCCGAGCGGGCTCGGTCGCGAGCCGAGACGCTGACCTGGTCGCGTACGTACAACCACCTCAGGTCTCTGACCCAGTCGGAGCGGACGACGTGAATATTTGCTTCGTCAACATGCCGCTCGAGTACTACTCACCTGTGTCGGGCGGGGCCATCTCGACGATCACGGCGGAACTGACGGCCGAATTTCTGCGCCTGGGCCATGCCGTGCAGGTACTGACCTACACCGACCACAACCCGACCTACGACGTCGGAGTCGTCACCGATCTGGGCTCGATGCCGACGCTCACCAAGCCGATGCGGGCGGTCGACCGAATCACCCGAACGCGACTGCGCCGGCCCTTCCCACGGTATGAGCAGTACCGCGGACTGGTCCGCCGGGCGTTGCGCGCGCTTCGGCCGGCACCGGATGTGGTCATCGCCTTCAACGACTTTGCGGCCGCGCGCGTCGTCCACCGGGCGCTACCCCACGCCCGCGCGGTGACCTGGCTCGAGAACGAGCCGCCACCTCATCGGCCGCGGGAACTCGTCGAGCCCGACGCGGTTGTTGCTGTGAGTGACTACATCCGCGACCGGACCATCGAGGCCGGCGTGCCGGCAACGAAGATCCGCACGATCTTGAACGGCGTCAATCTCGGGATCTTCCACGCCGAGGGCCGGGCGAAGTCGACCCAGCCGCGGGTTCTCTGCGTGGGCCGTCTTGATCCGAACAAGGGCTTCCACGTCGCGCTCAAGGCGCTGGCCGAGGCGCAGGAGAACGGCTGCCAGTTCGAGACAACGCTCGCCGGTGCCCGGTGGTGGTACGGCGCTGGGGAGCCGTCCGAGTACGAGCTGGAGCTCTTCCGCTCGGTGGATTCGCTCGGCGGAAGCTATGTGGGCCTCGTGCCGCGTGACAAGATCGCCGACCTGTTCCGGGCGCACGACCTGGCCTTCGTGCTGTCGATCTCGCAGGAGCCATTCGGCCTGGTCGTGCTCGAGGCGATGGCCGCCGGCTGCGCGGTCATTGCTTCGCCGCGTGGCGGCATCCCGCAGGCCGCTGGCGGTGCCGCCATTTTGGTCGACCCGGACGACTCGGCCGCCGTAGCGACGGCCACGATCGGGCTGCTGAAGGATCCGGAGGAATTGGAGCGTTGGCGCGACCGCGCTCTCGCGCACGCCTCCACCGCGTCGTGGCGCGTGCGGGCCGAGGCGTTCGTCGCCCTCGCCGAGTCGATCGGCGTCCGGTGAGGATCGGACCGGCACGGGGGACGACCTGGGATCCGCGACGCATTGTCGCCGAGCGCGGATCGATCGCGGGCAAGCGCGCGGCCCGGGTCATCCGTGCTCGCTATGAGCGGCGGGCGCGCGCTGGTCGCCTGCCGCTGATCGTCTCGTCGAAGCGGGTGTCGATCGACATGATCTCGTTCTCGTGCGAGCGGGACCTACCCGAACAGGTGTTGTCGATCCGTAGCTTCCTGCGCTACGTCGGTGAGCCCGAGTCGTTCGTCGTCGTATCGGACGGGACGATCAGTGCCGCGTCGGCACAGATCCTGTCGGCGCTGTCACCGGTCGTCCGGGTGGCCTCGGTCGGCGAGTATGCCGAGGGCGTGACGGTTCCCGGGCCGGTGCAGCAGTTTGCTGATACCAAGGCCTACGGTCGCAAGCTCATCACCTTGCTCGCCATGCGCCCGGCCGGCCGGCCCGTCGCCTACGCGGACTCGGACGTGCTGTTCCACCGCGGCGGCCGCGGCTTCGCCGACCTTGTCACGGCGAACCCGAAGCGCGTGTACTTCCTGCAGGACTGCCAGGAGGCGTTGGACGTCCGGCTGACCGAGCCCGACGAGCGGCACCCACCGCTGAACTCCGGCTTTCTGGTTCTCGGCCGGCCGGTCGACTGGACCGAGTCGGTCCGCCGGCTCGGCACGATCGGCGAGGCCGATTCCGCCGGCTACGGCTGGACCGAGCAGACGGTCGTCCACCTCGCCTATAGGGAAGGCGGCGCGGAGCCGTTGCCGACGAACACATGCGTAGTGGCCCTGGACGACAAGTACCAATGGGCCGATCGCCACGTGGGCGATCAGAAGTGGCTGCGCCACTACGTAACCGGCACCCGATTCAAGATGTGGCTATGTCTACTGGGGGCGGTCGAGGCCTGAGAAGCGCCGGGCGCGCAGATGATGTAGCGGTGTTCTGACCAGCGCGAGCGGATTTCGCCGCACCGCGATCGCCGTCACCCGTAGTGCGGCGGCGCGGTGGCCCGCCGCCGACAAGACGCGAGCCTCGGCGCGGCGGCGGGCGTAATAGGCGGCGCGGTTGGCGATCGTCGCCTGCCGCAGGGCGCGACGGCACTTGCGGCAGGAGCCGTGAATGTGTCGGTGCTTGGCCATTAGTTGCCGGGCTGAGGAGTACATCAGCTCGGCATTGCGGCTCTGGTTGCCCGGATGCACCCGGATCGTCGCCAGCGTGTACGGCGTCGCCGCCAGCCTGAACCGGTCGACGAACCGGATCCACATGTCCCAGTCGTCGGCCGCCGAGAGCGACTCGTCGAAATCGCCCACGACCCGCAGCGCGTCCCGGCGCATCACGGCTGTCTGCACCGCGAGGCGACACGCGGCGAGAAGTGCGTGCGTATCGAGGCCGGGGTCGGCCGTCACCTCGCTGGTCACGTGCCCGTCGACGTCGACGAAACGAGCGCCACTGTGCACGAGCGCTACGGCGGGGTCGTCGAAGGCCGGCATCTGCCGCGCAAGCTTGTCGGGTTCCCACCAGTCGTCTTGGTCGAGCAGCGCTACGAAGTCGCCGCGCGACTCGTGGATGCCGCGATTGCGCGCGGCGGCAGTGCCGGCGTTGGCCTGCCGGACCAGTCGGATCGAGTCGGCGACCGGCCCGAGCAGAGCGGCGACATCTTCGGTCGAGCCGTCATCGATGACGACGACCTCGATCGGCGCGTAGGTCTGCGCCAACGCGCTGTCCACAGCAGTGCGCAGCATCGCGCCGCCGTTGTAGGCGGGGATGACGACACTGACCAGAGGCGACGTCATCGCACGTCGGCCCGGGGGCCTAGCTGTCCGTTCAACACCCAGTTTACGAGCGGCTGCTGGGTGATCTCCCACCCACAGGTGGTCAGGGCGTAATTGCGCCCTGCCACTCCGAGCGCCGTCGCGTCGGTTGGATGAGTAAGGAGTCCCCCAATGCCGTCGGCCAGCGCGTCGGGGTCATTCGTAAGCACCGCCGGCGCGTCAGGGTTTCCGCTCGCGGCGTCGATCGTTGCGGCGACCGCGGACCCACTGGCGAGCGCCTCGGCGAACTTCACCGGGGTCCCGGGCCCGTCCAGGACGGGTACAGCCACGACACTCACTGCGCCCAACAACGAGGCGATGTCGTCGACGCGGCCACGAACGTCGACACCGTCGGCGTTGTGAACCGCCGGCGGCGGCTCGCCCGGGCCGGCCACGATGAGCCGAGCCGCAGGCACGTCGCCGCGAACTCGCGGCCACACCTTGGCGAGGAACCACTCGATCGCATCCCGGTTGGGCGGGTACCACCACGACCCGTAGACGGCGACTGTCTCCGGCTCTCGGCTGCCCAGTGCGGAGTCCGGCCACTCGACGGGGTCGATGCCGTTCGGTGCAGTAGCGATCTTCGCTGCTGCCTGTTGCTGCCGCAGCGCGTCGGTTTCGATGTCCGAGCAGGTCAGATTGGCATCCGAGTGGGCGAGGATCTCGCGCTCGATCGGTGTCCAGTATGCGGTGGATGCCTCGTCACCTAGCCGCCTGTACCACTGGGAGTTGACATTGTGAAAGTCGAGCAGCCATGGGACGTTGACTTCGAGATGCCGGCTCCTGAGCAGGTCGAATGACTCGGCATGCGACACGAGCAGGCGATCGAACTCGCCGCCGGTCGCCATTGCGAGCGGGTCCGGCTGCCAGGTGCCGACAATTCGGCGCGAGCGGTATCGGATCACCCTCGCCATGCCGGCGATGGACGCATCACTTTGCTCGCCGGCCGGAGTCAACACCGTGACCTCGACCCCGGCGCGGGACAGCGCTTGCAGTTGGAAGAACTGCCGGCGCTGGCCACCCTGGCCGAAGCGATCCGGCGTCTCCTTGCTCAGCCAGAGCAGACGGGTAGGAGTCGCGGCCGGCACCACGTGATCCTAATCCGGAACGTCGGCTACCGTTTCCGTCGTGCGCGACGACGAGCCGGGCGAACCGACCGAGGTGGCCTCAGGCCGAGCGCATCTCGTCCTGACCGCCCGCCGCCGGTGGAGCACGCACGATCTTGCCGAACTCTGGCGGTTCCGGTCGCTTTTCGCGCGGCTCGCGGTGCGGGACATCACGTTGCGCTACCGGCAGACAGCCTTGGGCCTGATCTGGGTGATCCTTCAGCCGCTGATCGCTGCCGGGATCTTCGCCGTGGTGTTCGGACGGGTAGCCGGGCTTAGCAGCGAGGGCGTCCCGTACATCGTCTTTTCCTATGCCGGGCTGCTCTGCTGGACCGCGTTCAGCACGCTGGTCACCAAGGCGAAGCTCATCGCTGGTCGGAAACTCCGCGCTCGTGTCGAAGGTCTACTTCCCCCGAATGCTGTTGCCGTTGTCCGTGGTCGCCGGCACGCTGCTCGATTTCAGCGTCTCGTTGGTCCTGATGGCTGTGCTCCTCATCGGGACAGGGACTGCGCCGTCAGCGGCTGTGTTGTTGCTCCCGGTCTGGCTCGTTGTCACGCTGGCGCTGGCCATCGGCTTCGGTCTCATGACGGCATCACTGGCGGTGCGCTTCCGGGATATCAACTACATCCTCCCGGTGCTGATCCAGTTCCTCATCTATGCGAGCCCAGTTGCCTACTCGCTGAACGCGGTGCCGCATTCGCTGCGCCCCTACTTCGTGGCAAATCCGTTGACCGGCCTGCTCGAGGCGTTTCGGTGGTCGTTGCTCGGGGTTGGCCACCTGCACTGGGAGTACGCCGCCTATTCGGCCGGCTTTGCCGTGGCGATGTTGGTGATCGGCGGAGCGGTTTTCGTCCGAATGGAGCGCAGTTTTGCCGACGTGATTTGAACCGACTGGTCAGTGCCATGCCTCGGCGACGATTGGTTCGTATGACTCCGGCGGAATGTGCAGCCGGGACTGAACACTCAAGAACTTGGCTGTTCCCTCGTGGATTTCGTGGACGGCGCGATCCTTGAAGTCCCACATGTGCGAGTACTCGCTGAAGTTCAGTGTGTTCATCGGCGGGCAGGTTTCGACAGTCGTAGGTTGGGCACGAGTTATCCACGCGCCGTACGTCGGGTACTCAAACGCATTCGCGGCCAGCATCCGCGCTTGCCAGCTCGATGGGTGATCCTCGCTCCCGAGCGCGTGAACCAACGCCGTGGCGACGCGCACGTCGAATACCGTCGGCAACTGGATGAACTGACGATGCTGGACGAGCTCTTCGTCCACACCCAAGAGCCGCGCAGATACGCAATTCCAACCTTCGGAGCCGTCGTCTCGCATGTCGTTGCTCACGAAGAACCGGGTGGCGCCACTCGACGCGATGAAATCATCACGATCGAACGGGCGAATCGCGACCAAATCGCTATCGAGAAATACAGCTGCCTGCGAGTCCGCCGCGAGCGAAACCAGCGCCATCTTGGTGAGTTGCTGCGCGTACCACCCGGCAACCGGGCCACCCACCACCCAATGCTGACGCCTCGTCCGGCGAAAGTGTGCCGCTGCCCGGCGGCGTTCGATCCGTTTCGTGAGCAGCCGACTGGTCGGCACGATCTCGAGATTGCGGTCGCGTCGCAGGTCGGTCAGCAGGTCGGTGTCTTCGGTGTGTACCGCGACGATGTGGCGAAAGGATTCGTCCAAGCCGAATTCCCGCAGCGATCTTCGCAGCAGTCTGAATCGGTCGAAGTCTTGCCGCCAAGTCGCTGTGAGCAGGACGACGTCCACGCGGTTAAACTCTCTCGATATCGAAGTCGGGTAAGGCAACGCCGGCCGCACCGGCGTCATTCGGCGCTGCCGATTCGTACGGAAGGATGTCGAGGACCTCGAACTCGGCCGCGCCGTCGAATACATCGACCCACGGCCCGATGCGGTGGAGCTTGGCGTCGACCCGATAGCGACCCGGTCGCAACCACGGCGTCCGCAGACGGAGCACGAAAGTCGACGGGCCGAGCCGGTCGCCAGGAACGCCGCCGCCATCATGCCGCATATCGCATTCCAGGATGCCGATCCCCAACTCGTCCACGACCGTTGCAGACAGGGCGTAGGTCTCAGCTGATGCCGTCAATGTATCGATGTCGATCTCGAACGTCTTGACCTCTTCCGGCGAGAACATGGGCCTGACCGGCCGTACCGCAGCGATGCGGGCCTCACCAGTTCCGGGCCGCGAGGTCGCGCGGTGATCCTCGACCCGGGTCGAGGCGAACGAGGCCTGATATGCGCGAACGGCGCCCGGCACATCTCCGTCGAACGTGACTCGGCCCTGATCGAGCACCAGCGCGCGCGTACACAGAGCGGACACGGAATTCATCTGGTGGCTGACGAAGAGAACGGTCCGGCCCCCGGCTGCGACGTCACGCATCTTGCCGAGGCACTTCTTCTGGAACTCGACATCGCCCACTGCGAGCACCTCGTCCACGAGCAGGACGTCGACTTCGAGATTTGCCGCCACCGCGAACGCCAGGCGGATGTACATGCCGCTGGAGTACCTCTTCACCGGGGTGTCCAAGAACTTCTCGACGCCGGCGAACTCAACAATGTCGTCGAAGCTGCGACGCACCTCGGACGTGCTCATACCGAGGATTGCGCCGTTCAGGTAGATGTTTTCCCGGCCGGCGAACTCCGGGTGAAACCCGGTGCCGACCTCAAGCAAGCTGCCGGTCCGGCCGTAGATGTCAACCCGGCCCGAAGATGGTGGCGTGATCCGCGCCAAGATCTTGAGCAGCGTGCTCTTGCCAGCGCCATTTCGACCGATGACCCCGAGCACGTCTCCTCCGCGCACCTCGAAGTAGACATCCGACAGTGCGCTGAACTGTTCTCGTTCGGTGCGCCGGTACGGGTGACGCAGCCGTGCGACGACTGCTTCAGCTGCGGTCGTTGCCTCGTGATCGTTATGTCGAATCTCATAAGTCTTCGACAAGGCATCCGCTCGGACCGCGAGGTCACTCTTCGGCACGCCACGCCTCGCGATTGCCGCCAAAGAGGCTCGTTCGGGCGGCGTCGTCCGGTGCATCCACGTGGGCACGGTAACAAGGTCCGATAGCCCCGCTCACCATCGAGTTGCCCCTAAAGATCGACAGCCGAGGTTGCTACGGTGCCCTGATGGACCGCGTACTCGTCAAGCAGCGGGTCAAACAGGCGCTGCGGCGTGCCGTCGGAGAGCCGCACGTGGGAAAGCGGTTGAAACTACGCGCGGTGTCACCGGTCCTGCGACGCCTCGAGCTGGACCCGCGCAGCATTCTTGACGCTGGCGCCGAGGATGCGACGTTCGTTTACTGGCTCGCCGACAGGTACCCCGAGTCGCAGGTGCTCGCGGTGGACATAGATGCTGCGGCGATCGCCGCCTGCCTTGCGGCTCGTCCGGCTAGGTACGCCCGACGGGTCGAATTTAGGGTGGGTTCGTTCGCGGATCTCGAACCGCGGTCGCTCGACCTGGTCACTGCGTTTGACGTCCTGGAACACATCACAGCGGATGCGTTGGCTGTTGCCCACCTCGCCCGGGCGTTGCGACCCGGTGGGCATCTGCTCGTCCACGTGCCGCGTGATCAATGGACGACGCGCGCTGGGACGGTACATCGCTTCGCTGATGAGGACGCGTGGCAGATCAACGCCGGGCACGTCCGGATGGGCTACAGCCCCGAGCGCATGCGTGAGCTGCTCACCGGCGCCGGTCTGAACGTGCTCGACGTGCAGGTTTGGCTCGGGCGCTGGGGCACGCTGGCCTTCGATGCCTACACGCGGGCTGGAGCATCCGGCCCCCCTGCGGCTGCTGTCGATTCCAATCACGGACGCATGCTCGGTGCTGGAGCGCCGGGCCGTGATCGGCGACGAAGGCAACTCCGTCTACGCGCACGCCGTGAAGCCAGGCTAGTCACCGGCCGGTGCTACAGCGCAGTGATAGCCAACCGATGGCATCATCAGCCAGTGCCGTCCTCCCAGTCCACCCGGCGGCTCCCTGCGCTGGATGGTCTGCGCGGCCTGGCCGCGCTCGTCGTGGTCTTTCATCACTGCCTTCTCGTATCGCCACGCCTATCTCACGCCTATCTCGTTGTGCACCGCGGCCCGATCGACTTTTCCTGGTGGCTCACCTACTCCCCGCTGCACTTGTTTTGGATGGGCGGCGAGGCCGTACTCGTGTTCTTCGTCCTCAGCGGCTTCGTGCTCGCCTTCCCGGCCGCGTCAGGCCGTTTCGGTGGCTGGAAGCGGTACTACCCGCAACGCCTGCTGCGCCTCTACCTGCCAGTGGCCGCCGCTGTCGCGTTCGCGTTCGCCGTGGTGCCCATCGTGCGCCGAGGCCCCGATCCCCGAACCAGCGACTGGCTCGGCGGGCACTTCAGCCACTTCACCCTGCATGACGCGGCACACGATGCGTTCTTACTCCGAGGCGGTGACAGCCTAGACGGCCCTCTGTGGTCATTGCAGTGGGAAATGTTGTTCTCGCTCGCACTTCCGCTGTATTTCTTGGTTTTGCTGCGCGACCGTCACCTGTCAGCGACGAAAGCCGGCGTGTTGCTCCTGATTATTTGCATAAGCAGTCGCGGGCCGGCAGCGGCACCCTTAGGCGTTCCGTTCCGCGCCGCGATGCTGTACATGCCGATCTTTGGGCTGGGTGTGCTCATGGCTCAGCGATGGAGCGCAATCCAAGCGTGGGGGCATCGGTTTGAAGCGTCGAAGGTCGTTCGAGTTGCCTGCGTGGTTGGTTTTGGAATTTTGATGTTCGGTTATTGGGCTGTCTCCGCGTTCCATGGGGTCACCGACACGTGGCTGAGTGTTGCTCGAGCGGCTCAGGTCGTCGCCGCGTGCATGCTCGTCGCCTACTTCGCGGCCACTCGCGGCGGCGCTGCCATCGGAACAGCGAGACCGGTCGCCTGGTTGGGGAAACGATCCTTCAGCCTCTACCTCATTCACGAACCGATCGTGGTAACCACGGCATTCGCACTAAACGGCACGCACAATCCGGCGCTTGTCCTGGTGATTGCCCTGCCGGTGTCACTTCTCGCGGCAGACGTGTTCTACCGCTTGGTCGAGGGCCCTTCCCATCGGCTGTCGCAGCGGGTCGGTCGCGCGATCGCTCAGCGTCGGTCGCGGCGACTGGGGATGGCGACTCCCGCCGCTGAGCAAATGGCGGCTCGTCGCTCAGCCAGCCCCGGTCTGGACGAAGCGCCCTGAGCCGATGAGGTCGGCGATGCCTCGGTCGCCGCCTCGTTCATGATCCAATAGGCCGGAGAATGATCCATCCGGCGAATCAACGATCAAGGAACTCCCCATCTGGCAGTCTCTGATCGTGCCCACTCGAACGGTCGACACGTCGGTGAACCGGACGCATGTCGCCCCATTCGATGGAATCCGAGGATTGGCGATCCTGGCGGTCATGGCCGCACATACTGAAATACGTTGGGGCCAGGGTGGCAGTCTCGGCGTCGACATATTCTTCGTGCTGAGCGGCTTTCTCATTACCGGGATCTTGTTGGGCGAACACGATCGCCGCGCGACGGTCAGCCTTCGCAACTTCTATGTGCGCCGCGCACTGCGCCTGTACCCAGCCCTGCTCTTGATTGTATTGCTCGGGCTCGTCGTCCTGCCGGATCTCGGGTCCCCGGGCGATCCCGTGCCCGGTCTGTCCGACTGGGGTCGCGCGGCACTCGTCTCGCTGACGTACACGACAGACATCGTCGGGTATCTCGGATCGGGTTGGGGGGGTCTATTCGGCCATACATGGTCATTGGCCCTCGAGGAGCAGTTCTACCTGCTGTGGCCGCCACTGCTGGTCTTTGGCTTGTATCGAGGATGGAGCCGCGGGCGACTTGCCAGCATCGCCCTCCTGGGATTCTCATTGAGCACCCTGATGTTGATCCTTCAATTCCATCCGTCGGCGGAATTCCAAGGAGCCCACGTCTACGGCGCACCGCACGTCAGGGCGGGCGCGCTGTTGCTAGGGTGCGCGATCGCCCTGATGCCCTATCACCGGCTTTCGATCAGGGTGGCGACGCGCCTAGCCGGCGTCTGTCTCGTCGTTCTCGGCGTACTGCTCGTGGCTTCGCCAGCGAACACAGGTGGGCCACACCAGCGCTGGTACTACTACGTCTCGCTTCCCGGCTGCTGGATTGTCACGGCTTCGCTGATCGCCGGGCTGGCGGCCGCGCCGCGCGCCGGGGTCGCTGCACGGCTGCTCAGTCTCGGGCCACTGCGTAGGATTGGCATCATCAGTTACGGCACCTATCTCGCACACATCCCGGTACTTCACGTGTTGGCGCATCACTCCGGCGGGATGCAGCGCAGATATCTTGCGTTGGCCACAATTGTGCTGAGCCTGGCCGTGGCCGCGATCTCGTACGCGCTGGTCGAGCGACGATTCCTCCGGCTCAAGGATCGGCTTGCGCCTCGGCCAGTCGCCGCGCTCTGACGTGTTCTGGCCCGGCCTGTTGCTACCCGATCACCACGACGCCGGTCCATCCTCCACGGCTACGACGCGCTGTCGGGCACAGATCTTCCGAAACGAATGGATCAAGCGGAGGAGGTCAGGCTCGGCGTTGGCGTTCGGTGTCAGGAGGCGTCGCCGCCGCGGACTCTAAACTGCGAACATGAGCACTCCTGGCCATCCGGGGAACCTCTACCGGCTGGCACGGCGGCAGTTGTCCCCAGTGCGCCGGGCGTATATCGAGCGCCGGCACCCAGCATTGCGCCGCGATCGCATCGACAACGAACGCACAGCCCTGATCCTGTCGCTGGCGCTTCGGTCCGATTCGTGCTGCGTGGACGTAGGAGCGCATGCGGGCACGATCCTGCGGGAGATGGTCCGGCTAGCCCCGCGCGGCCACCACATCGCGTACGAGCCGATTCCCGAGATGGCGCACAAGTTGAGGGCGGAGTTCCGGGGTGTGGACGTGCGCCAAGCCGCAGTTGCGGACCGATCCGGGGTGACGACGTTCAACCACGTGTTGTCGGTACCGGCAATGAGCGGACTACGTCAACGCGACTTTGGCGGTCCGGTCGATGCCACGACAATCGAAGTTCAGGTGGAATCGCTCGACGAAGCACTGCCCGACTTCGTCCCGACGTTCATCAAGATCGACGTCGAAGGCGGCGAACTCGGCGTCCTCCAAGGCGCCCAGCGGATGCTGGCAACCCACCGACCATTTGTCCTGTTCGAGCATGGCAAGGGTGCGAGCGAGTATTACGGGACAACGTCCACCGACGTCCACGACCTTCTGGCCGAGACCGGGCTGCGGATCTTTGATCTCGACGGCGGCGGCCCGTACTCGGCGGCCCAGCTCACCGAGGAGTTCGACCGCAATGCCCGGTGGAACTGGCTTGCGCATTAGTCCGCCAGGCCCCGAGCTATTGGCGAGCTTTCTCGACGAACATGACGCCTGGATACACGTGGAGTGCGGCGACATCTGCAAACTCGGGATTGGGTCGAGCGGCGAAGCCGGGGTACATCGCGAAGCCGCGATCATGGGTCTGAACGTCGCTGCCGAGCTGACGGGCAAGGCCGACGGCAGTTTCGCTCGGCGCCGGATCTGCTCCGCCGAACTCGGGTGCGAAGCTTGTCGCCAAATCCTCGACCACATAGAGACCGCCGGGCACGAGGACGGGCCACAGGGTGCGAAACGAGTTCAGAATGTGTGCGCCGACGTGCGACCCGTCGTCGATGACGACGTCCGGTCTGCCGTGCTGATCTACGACCGATTGCAGCTGCCGCGGGTCATTCTGGTCAGCCTGGGCGAAGGCAACTCGCGGTCCCCAGGCGATGTCCTTCGGATGTAAGTCGATGCCGACAATCCGGGCGCGGGGAAGGTAGTCGCGCCACACAGGGAGCGATCCGCCGCCGGTGCGGCTGGCGTGCTGT
This sequence comes from uncultured Actinomycetota bacterium, assembly GCA_963764485.1. GTDB lineage: Bacteria > Actinomycetota > Actinomycetes > Mycobacteriales > Jatrophihabitantaceae > Jatrophihabitans. The sequence continues at coordinate 2,842,278 of CAVXSM010000001.1, forward strand.
CCGACTCCGATTTCGAAGACGAGTTGTCGATTCCACCGGCGGGGGCCGAGGTGGCGTCGGTAGTAAGGCATATAGCCGTGTGCCCGCTTGTCGGTGTCGCCATACAGCCATACCAAGGTTGACGGCGCATTCAGAGCGCCCAGCGCGACGCCGAGATGTGCGGCCCGAGCGTGTCGACGCTTCAGGGGCGATCGGGCCATCGCAGGATCATGGCATGCGAGACCGGCCGCATCGCGAACAGCCGGGACTGAAGTCCCGTCAATGGGAGACCGCGTCCGCCGATCAGTAACCGGCTTGCTTGCTACCGTGCGCCAGTGACGGCGGCGGCGGAGCGTGCGATGGGACGGGCGCTTGACCCGTGCCGGAATTCGCTGAACGCATTGCGCCTGGCCTTCGCGCTGATGGTGATCGTGTCCCACGCCTGGCCGATCGGCGGGTTCGGCGGTGATCCAGCGCTCGCGGGCTTTTCCTTGGGCGGATTCGGGGTGGCCGGTTTCTTTGCGATCAGTGGCTATCTGATCACTGAGAGTCGCGTGCACAAAGATATTGCCCCGTACCTTGTCGCACGCGGACTACGGATCCTTCCTGGTCTGTGGGTGGCCCTGCTCGCGGTGGCGTTCGTGGGCGCGCCGCTGGCCGCGATCGCGCGCGGCGGATGGTCATTGAGGGCCGCGATCGAATACGTTTTGGGGAACGCCGCCACGTACCAGGGCCATACCGTGCTGGGGTCGACGCTCGACCGTCAGCCATTGGGCGACTGGAACGGGTCGCTGTGGACCCTGTTCTACGAGGTGCTCTGCTATCTCTGCATCGGTGCGGCATTCCTGCTCGCCGCCGTCCGGTGCAACCCACGGCCGTATCTCGCCGTCGCGTTCGTGGGGACGGTGCTTCTTGGGGCCGCAAACAGCTCTCACGCTTTCGACGGGCACGTGGCCCTGCAGCAGGGATCGTCGCTGGTCCCCTACTTCTTCGCCGGGGCACTCATCTGGGCCTATCGCGATCTGGTGCCGGCGCAGCCCTTGCTCGCCGGGGTCTGCGCAGCCGTTGCCCTGACGTTGGTGTTGGCGCACGCCGGCGGAGAGTTCGTCGCGCTTCCGATCGCCTACGTAGTCCTCTGGCTCGGCCAGGCGCTGCCGGCGTGGACGCAACGGATCAACAATCCGAACGACATCAGCTATGGGGTGTACATCTACGCGTTTCCAGTGACCCAGCTGCTGGTGATCGCCGGAGTCGCCAAGGCCGGCGCCGGTGTGTTGTCGCTCGCCGCCGCAGCAGTCACGGTGCCGCTGGCCTTCGCGAGCTGGTTTCTGGTCGAGCGACCGGCCAAGCGACTTACGCGGCGGATAACACCGGGCCGCGAGCGTGGCGCCAAGCCAATTGTGGCATCGAGCCGAACCAGCACACCTGCGTGACGCGAGCAGGCCGGCGTCAGCGCACCCGCAGCCTGAGCTCGGCCACGCGCTCGCGCGGGACGAGCAACACGTCGCCTATGCCGACCGCGGCCGGCTTCTCTTCGATCGTATTCGCGTCGACGAAGCCGAAGATCGCGTAGTCGGCGGGCAGCAGAGCAGCGGCGTCCAGGAAGGTGGTCCCGAATTTCGGCATCAGCGTGTTGTTGAACTCGCCGAGGATCACCGGCCTCGAGGCGTTGAGCGTGCGCTGCGCGCCGGCGAGGAAGCCGACCTCGGCCCCTTCGACGTCGAGCTTGACCACGGTGGGCAACGGAACGTCCTCGCGGCGGACGACATCGTCGAGCGGCTCGATCGGAACGGTTGTGATCGACTCGTAGTGCGGCAGATTCGGCTGCTCGTTCACGATGACAGCGTTGCCGGTCGTCGTCCTCCGGCGCACTTCGCGGGCCATACGGATCTCACCGGCCGCCTGGCCGAGGGCGACCTCGTGCACCACGCAGTTGCGCAGATCGTTGAGGGCGATGTTGCGCCGCAGCCGCTCGCAGTTACCGCGGACCGGCTCGAAGCAGCTCACGTGCCCTTCGGTGCCTACGTACCGCGCGAGAGGCACGGCCACCAGACCGACGTTCGCACCGACGTCGTACACGACCTGGCCGAACTGATCGATGACTCCGCGCAGAACGCGCAGGTAGTCCGGCTCGTGCGAGCCGTTCCAGAACGCGCCGGCCTGGGTCCGATCCCGAGCGTCGAGCTCGAACACGGTTCCGTCGATCATCGTGAGGACGCACCTGGGCTCGGCGCCGAGCCAGCCGGCACCGATCGTGAGCGCGCGCCCGGCTCGTTCCTTGAATCTCGAGGGCGGCATCCGGCGCGACCACCTTGCCGCGCGCGCCAGCGTGCTCATGGCCGCAGCGTAACCAGTCCGAATCTTCAGCCACCGCATGTGTCTTGACCAGCCCGGCCGGTTGTTACCGTGCGCAGGTGTCGAATGGGGCGCGGGGGAGTTGCGCTGCCGGTCGTGTGACGGTGGCGGCGTGAGGGTCGTACGTGTCTATCACGCGGGACGGGACTCGGCGCACCGCGAGCGCGATCGCGCGCTCGTCCGCGCCGGGGTCGAGCTGACCCTCGTCGTCCCGTCCGAGTGGCCCGGCCCGGACAATCTCGGAGCTGAGCCGTTCGACGTCGTCGAGCTGCCGGTCCGCCGGCCGGGTGATGTCAACCGGCACCTCTACGTCGATCCCAGCCAGATCGGCGGCGTCGTCCGGCGGCTGCGTCCGGATGTCGTCGACCTGCACGAGGAGCCGTTCAGCAGCGTGGTCCACCAGCTGCTGCATGAGCTGGCGCCGCGAGCAAGCCGTCGTCGCCTATGCGGCGCAGAACATCGACAAGCGCTTCCCGCCACCGTTCGCGCAGTGGGAGCGGCAAGCCCTCGGCCGGATCGGCGGTCTGTATCCGTGCACCAAGCAGGCGGCCAGCGTCGCCGTCGGCAAGGGGTTCGGGGGAGTGGTGCAGGTGGTGCCGCTGGCGCCGGCGCCGGAGATCACTGCCGGGAAGCAGAAGGCACCGACCGGCTCGGTCGCGCTGCTGCTGGTCGCCCGGCTGGTGCCCGAGAAGGGCGTGCTCGACGCGGTCCGGGTGCTGGCCGCGGTTAGCCAGCGGACCGGCGCCACCCTCGACATCGTCGGCGCCGGGCCAGAGGCGGCCCCGGCTCGCGTGCTCGCGGCTGACCTCGGCGTCGGCGAGGCGCTCACGATCCACCCATGGTCGGACGCGACCGCGCTGGCCGAGCGCTACCGGCAGGCGCAGGTCGTGCTCGTGCCGAGCCGCGCCACCCGCACCTGGGTGGAGCAGTTCGGCCGGATGGTGGTCGAGGCCCACGCCGCCGGGGCGGTCGTCGTCGGCTATACCAGCGGCTCGCTGCCTGAGGTCGTCGGTGACGCCGGCGTGCTCGTCCCCGAAGGCGACGAGGACGCGCTGGCCGGCGCCGTACGCGAACTCGTTGATGACCCCAAGCGGTGGCGAGGGCTGCGCGCCGCCGGCTTGGCGCGGGCCAAGACGTGCACGTGGGATGCCGTCGCGGCCGGCCAGATCGAGCTCTACAAGCAGGTCAGCGCCGGCCGACGCGTGCCGGTGACCGGTCCGCGACGTCAAGAAGCTGTCGCGGAGTGGGGAGCGCCGGCCCGGATCGCCGGCGGCGGCCGCCCGTTCGCCGCGCCCGTCCTGCGCGCCGACACTCCGGCCACCCGCGCCCTGGCCCGCGCCATCGATCGGCTGACCCGCCGCGATACCGCAACGTCTCCGCGTCGGCTGCGCGTCGTCTACCTCGATCACGTCGCTCGGCTCTCCGGCGGCGAGCTCGCCCTGGTGCGGTTGATCGAAGCCGTCCCCGACATCGACGCGCACGTGATCCTGGGCGAGGACGGGCCGTTGCAGCGCGGCGCTGGAAGAGGCCGGCGCCACCGTCGAGATCCTGCCGCTCGACCCCGGCGCCCGGGATGTCCACCGCGACGAGGCGGCCGGGCTCGGCGGCGCCCGGGCCGCGGCCGCGATCGCCGGCTACACGCTGCGCCTGGCCAAGCGACTGCGCGAGCTCGACCCGGACATCGTGCACACCAACTCGCTCAAGTCGGGCTACTACGGCAGCGTCGCGGCCCGGCTGGCCCACGTGCCGGTCATCTGGCACCTGCGCGACCGGATCGCCGACGATTACATGCCGGCGCGCGCCGTCAGGCTGACCCAGCTGCTGCTGCGGTCGCTGCCCGACATGGTCGTTTGCAATTCGGCCGAGACGCTGCGTACCGCCGGGAGTCGGGTGCGCTCGGGCGCCGTCGTCGGCAGCCCGGTCGTTCACGACCCGTACGAGCCGATGGAGCTGCAGCCGGGCCGGCGGACCGGCAACACGGTCGGCATCGTCGGCCGGCTGGCCGAGTGGAAGGGCCAGCACGTCTTCGTCCGGGCGATCGCTGCACTTCAGGCCGACCATCCGGACGTCCGGGCCAGGATCATCGGCTCGGCGATGTTCGGTGAGGACGACTACGAAGCGAATCTGCGGGCGCTCGTCGGCGAGCTCGGACTGACCGAGTCGTGACTTTCGCCGGCTTCGTCGAGAACGTGGAGGATGAGCTGGCGCGACTCGACGTGCTCGTGCACGCCTCGGTGGTCGCCCGAGCCGTTCGGCCAGGTCGTCGTCGAGGGCATGGCGGCCGCGGCTGCCAGTGGTGGCCACCGACGCCGGCGGGCCGGCCGAGATCATCACCGACGGCGTGGATGGGCTGCTCGTGCCGCCAGGCGATGTCGACGCGCTGGCCGCCGCCCTGCGCCGCCTGCTGGACGACGCCGAGCTCCGGGCCCGGCTCGGCGCGGCCGGGGTCAAGCGGGCCGAGGACTTCTCGCCCGAGGTGATCGGCCAGCAGGTGCGGCAGCTTTACGACCGGCTGCTGCTCCGTCGGCGCCCACGCCGGCGGGTAGATTCGTCCGGGTGAGCGAGCAGCAACCGGCCCAACCCAGCTTCGCCGGGTGGATGGGCTCGATGTGGCTCTACACGACCCTGCGCTTCGGGATGTTCTTCGCGTTGTGGGGCATCCTCTACCTGCTCGGCGTGCACGGTTTCCTGGCGCCGGTGCTGGCGCTGGTGCTGTCCGTCCCGCTGTCGCTCGTGCTGCTGGCCAAGCCCCGCGCGCAGTTCGCCCGCCAGCTCGAGGCCCGGGTCGAGGCGCGCAAGGCCGAGCGGGCCGAGCTCGACGCCCGGCTCGATGCTGAGGACTGAGCCGCACCCGGGTGTAACGCTTTCGAGCCGTCTGACGATGAACCATTAGACATGCCGACGCCGCCGCGGAGGCACGTCACCACCGAGGCTTTCGGGTAGCGGTGGAGATGTGTGACTTGTCCGGATCTGTGCAGGACTGCCCCCCTATCACAGCGTCCGCTCCGCGCGCGGCTCGGTATGTCTGCTCGATGCGGCCGTCCAGGACCGGTGCGCACCGTTCGAACAAGCCTCCAACGGGGGATGCTGTCGTCGAAGGGCCGGGTTCCCCCACCCGGCCCTTCGACCGTGTCCGGGCAGACTTTTCCGGTCAGCCGCGCAGCAGCGCCGCGATGTCGGCCACGACCTGACGCCCGCCGGCCACGTGCCAGCGATGCCCGTCCAGCTCGATGACCTCGGCCGCCCCACCGGCACCGCGCACGAGCGCCGCACCGGGTAGCCAGTCCCACGGCAGCGAGTTGGCCTGGATCGACGCGCCCAGCCGCCCACCCGCCACCGCCGCCAGCTCGACCGATCCCGAGCCGAGCATCCGCACCGTGGCCGCGCCCTGCATCACCCGCAACAGGGGCAGGCGCAGCCGGTCGTCGGGCAGCGTCGTCGGATGCAGGTACGTCGTCAGCGAGACGTCGGCGAGCGGACGGTCGGCCAGCGGCTCGACCGGGATCCCATTGCAGGTGGTCGGGTGGTCGGGTCCGCCGGCCCAGAGCTCGTCGGCCGCCGGGTGGTAGATCGCGCCCAGCACGTCGTCGAGCGCGATCGCCGCGCACCAGGTCGGCAGCCCGGACAGGAAGTTGTACGTCCCGTCCACCGGATCGACGTACCAGGTGCGTCCCGTCCCCGGATCGGACGTGCCCTCTTCCCCGACGATCGCGTCGTCCGGACGTTCGGCCCGCAGCCGGGACACGACGAGGTCCTCGGCGGCGTGGTCGGCGGCCGAGACCACGTCGGAGATAGACGTCTTGTGCTGGACGGTCAGCCCCTCGCGCAGCATCCGGGCCGCCAGCCGGCCGGCGGCGCGCACAAGATCGGCGGCCAGCGCGAGATCGTCCACGCCGTTCATGATCCCTGGCCGTAACCGGCGGGTTGCGGGCGCGTTGTTACTGGAAAGTAACCAAACCGTCGGAGGACGTCTGTGCCCAGCCCTCGCCTCGCCGCTCTGTTGAGTGCACCCGTCCTGGCCGCCACCGCGGTGGTCGCGATCGCCGGGGCCGGCGGCGCCGCCGCCGACCCGCCCGCGTACACCGTCCAGACCCTGCACTTCGCCACCGTGGTCGGACCGGCCCATAACCAGCCCTGCGACGTCATCGGCGACCTCTACCTGCCGGCCGGCGCCGACGCGAGCCACCGCGTCCCGGCCATCCTCACCACCAACGGCTTCGGCGGCTCGAAGGACGACCAGGCCGGCATCGGCAAGGCGTTCGCGGTCCGCGGCTACGCCGTGCTGTCGTACTCCGGCCTCGGCTTCGGCGGCTCGGCCTGCAAGATCACGCTGGACGACCCCGACTACGACGGCCAGGCCGCGTCGCAGCTGATCGGCTATCTCGGCGGTGCCCCCGGCGTCGCGTTCACCGACGCCGCGCACACCACGCCCGCGCCGGTACTCGACGCCGTGGTGCACGACGCCGTCGACCACGCCGGGCACGCCCAGACCTACGACCCGCGGGTCGGGATGGTCGGCGGCTCGTACGGCGGCGAGATCCAGTTTGCGGCCGCGTCGGTCGACCCGCGGCTGGACACGATCGTCCCGCTGATCACCTGGAACGACCTGTCCTACTCGCTCGGCCCGAACAACACCGCGCAGACGACCGGGGTGAGCACGTCCACGCCCGGCACGACCAAGCTCGTCTGGGGCCTCGGCTTCTCGGCCATCGGCGTGCTGGACGGGCTGGAGAACGCGCAGGGCGACCCGTCCCGCCTCTTCCCGTGCCCGAACTTCGCGACCTTCGTCTGCTCGGCGCTGGTCACCGCCGGCACGCTCGGCTACTTCCAGCCGGGCGACCAGGCCGCGCTGCGGCACGCGTCGGTGGCCACGTACATGAGCAAGATCAAGGTGCCGACGCTGCTCGTCCAGGGCGAGAACGACACCCTGTTCAACCTGAACGAGGCGGTCGCCACCTACAAGGCGCTGAAGGCCCAGGGCACGCCGGTGAAGATGTTCTGGCAGTCGTGGGGGCACTCGCACTCGACGCCGGCGCCGGGCGAGCTCGACCTGAGCAACCCCGACCCGGCCACGCAGTACGAGACCATGCGCATCGCCGACTGGTTCGCGCACTACCTGCAGAACACCTCGGCCAGTACCGGACCCAACTTCGCCTACTTCCGCAATTGGGTTCCGTACACCGGCATCGCGACTCCGGCCTACGCGACCGCTGGGACCTTCCCGGTGGGGACGGCGCGCAAGTACTACCTGTCGGGGGGTTCGCAGCTGGCGACCTCGCCGCTGGCGGTGCACGCCGGGACGCAGGCGTTCGTGACGCCGCCGGCCGGGCTGCCGAGCAGCATCGACCCGCTCGACGTCCTGGGCGGCTACCTGGCTGCGGCGGGTTCGCTACCTACCGGTGACCTGCCCGGGACGTTCGCGTCGTGGACGGGGCCGGCGTTGGCCACGCCGCTGAACGTGGCCGGCTCGCCGGTGGTGACCGTGCGGCTCGGGGCGCCGAGCGCGCAGGCCACCGAGGGCGCCGGACCGGCCGGGCAGCTCGTCCTGTTCGTCAAGGTGCTGGACGTCGGCCCCGACGGCAAGGCGTCGGAGATCAACGGGCTGATCGCGCCGATCCGGGTGCCGAACGTGGGTGCGCCGGTGAAGGTGACGCTGCCGGGCATCGTCCACCAGTTCGCGGCCGGGCACCACGTGCAGCTGGTCGTGGCCGGTGGCTCGATCAACTACCGCGGCGGGCTGCTGCCCACGCCGGTGACGATCGCCGCCGGCGCCGGCCAGACGCTGACACTGCCCGCCGTGCCTTAACCACCGCAAGTTGTCCGCGCTTCCCGGTGCCAGGACGCCGGGAAGCGCGGACAACTTTTCGGGTGGGGACGGCCAGCGGGGTGGACAACGTCCCGGCGTAGCGTCGGTGGGGTGAGCGAGGGCGTTGCGCGGCCGCGGGTGGGGCACATCCAGTTCCTGAACTGCCTGCCGATCTACTGGGGACTCGTCCGCGCCGGCACGCTGCTCGACGTCGAACTCACGAAGGACACCCCCGATCGCCTCAACGACCTGCTCGTGGCCGGCGAGCTCGACATCGGCCCGATCTCGGTGGTCGAGTACCTGCGCAACGCGTCCGAGCTGGTGCTGCTGCCCGACATCGCGATCGGGTCGGACGGGCCGGTGCTGTCGGTGAACCTGGTGTCGCAACGGCCGCTGTCCGAGCTGGACGGGCGGCGGGTGGCGCTCGGCTCGACGTCGCGCACCTCGGTGCTGCTGGCCCGGATGTGGCTCGAGCAGGTGCACGGGGTGCGTCCGTCCTACTTCAGCTGTCCACCCGACCTGACGGCCATGCTGCTCGAGGCCGACGCGGCGGTGCTGATCGGCGACGCCGCCCTGCGCGCCACCTACGACGCGCCGCGGCGCGGGTTGGCCGTGTACGACCTCGGCTCGGCCTGGCGCGACTGGACCGGGCTGCCGATGGTGTTCGCGGTATGGGCGGCGCGGCGCTCGTACGCGGAGGCGAATCCCGGGCTGGTGAAGGACGTGCACACCGCGTTCCTGCGCTCGCGCGACGACGCGCTGGCCCACGTGGACGAGGTGGCGGCCGCGGCGGCGCGCTGGGAGGTCTTCGACGCCGCGACGCTGGCCCGCTACTTCCGCACGCTGGACTTCTCGCTGGGCGCGCGCCAGGTCGAGGGGCTGCGCGAGTTCGCCGTCCGGGCCGGACTGCCGGTCGATCCGGTGTTCGCCGACGTGTGATCACCCCCCACTTCTTCGGTGATCAACTCGCCCGCAGCAGGGCTGTAGCCGGGCTGCGAGCGAGTTGATCAATCAAAACGGGGGCTATTTCAGGCCGGGGTGCTGGCGGGACAGGATCGGCAGCAGCAGGCTGCGCGGGGCGACCTGCGCGAGCACCGAGCCCACCCGGTTGGCCGCGCCCGGGATCACCACGAGCCGGCCCTTGGCCAGCCCGTCGACCGCCGCCTTCGCCACCGCCGGCGCGCTCACCCACATGAACGACGGCAGCGCCGCCTCGGCGTCGTCCTTGTCGAAGCCGGCGGTCTCGCCGAAGCCGGTGTCGACCGGTCCGGGGCACAGCGCGGTGGCCGAGACCCCGGTGCCGCGCAGCTCGCCGGCCAGGCTCTGCGTGTACGACAGGACGAACGCCTTGCCGGCGCCGTAGCCGGCCTGCCCGGGCAGCGGCTGGAACGCCGCGGTCGACGCCACGTTCAGCAGCGCCCCGCGCCCGCGCTCGACCATGCCGGGCAGGAAGCGGCTGCACAGGTCGGCGACCGCGACCACGTCGACCTCGATCATGTTCATCTCGGCGTCCGGGTCGGACTTCGCCACCGGGCCCAGCGTCGACAGGCCGGCGTTGTTGACGAGGACGTCGGGGGTGAGGCCGAGTTCGCCGATCCGGCCGAGCAGCGCGGCCCGCACCGACCGGTCGGCCAGGTCGGCGGGCAGCACGTGCGCGTTGTCGCCGAGCTCGGCGGCCAGCGCGGCCAGCTTGTCGGCCGAGCGCGCAACCAGGACGACCTGGTGGCCGCGGCGGACCAGCTCGCGGGCGATCTCGGCACCGATGCCGGAGGACGCGCCGGTGACGACGGCGGCGCGGTCCGGTCCAGGGGAAGGCAGGCTCATGTGGCCGAGCCTAAGCGGCCTAAGCGGATCGGCTTGACCGCACCCGGCGGCGGCTTCACGCTGGCCGCGTGAGTGAGGTCCGGTTCGCGCGCAGCGGCGAGATCGACATCGCCTACCGCGTGGTCGGCGCCGGCCCGATCGACCTCGTCTCCGTGGAGGGTTCGTACAGTCACCTCGAGATCGACTGGGAACTGCCGGCCTACCGCAGCTACTACGAGCGGCTCGGCGAATTCGCCCGGGTGATCATCTTCGACAAGCGCGGCATGGGGATGTCCGATCGCGTTCCGGGGGCGACCAGCCTTGACGTGCGGATGGACGACATCGGCACCGTGATGGACGCGGTGGGCAGCGAGCGCGCGGCCGTGATGGGCGAGTCCGAAGGCGGGCCGCTGGCGATGCTGTTCGCGGCCGCCCACCCCGAACGCACGGTGGCGCTGATCCTGCAGGGCGCCGAGGTGCGTGAACGGGCTGATGACGAGTGGCCCTGGGGCGAGAGCACGCAGGAGGAGTTCGACGCCAGCGTCGCCTCGCTGCCCGAGCGCTGGGGCCAGGGCAATGGCATGCAGGCCTACGCGCCGAGCGTGGGGGACGTGCCGTGGGCCCGCGCCTGGCTGGCGCGGTTGCAGAAGCACGCGTGCACGCCGGCGGCGTGGGTTGCCTTCGCGAAGATGGCCTTCGACATCGATGTCCGGCCCGCCGCCGCGGCCGTCAACGTGCCGACGCTGATCCTGCATGCGGTCGACGACCAGGTCTGCCACGTCGAGAACGCCCGCTTCCTCGCCCGGACGATCCGGGGCTCGCGCTACGTCGAGCTGTCCGGTGGCGATCACGTCGCGTGGTTCGAGCCGGACGAGGTCATTGCCGAGATCCGCGAGTTCCTGACCGGCCAGCGCGAGGCCCGCACGCCGGGCCGCGTCCTCGCGACCGTCCTGTTCACCGATCTCGTCGGCTCGACGTCGATCGCCGTCGAGCAGGGCGACCGGAAGTGGCGCAACCTGCTAGCGCAGCACCACAGCGCCGTCCGGCACGAGCTCGACCGCTTCAACGGCCGCGAGGTCGACAGCGCCGGTGACGGGTTCTTCGCGACGTTCGACGGCCCGGCCCGCGCGATCCGCTGCGCCCAGGCGATCGTCGATTCGGCCCGCGCGATCGGGCTCGAGGTGCGCACCGGGCTGCACACCGGTGAGGTCGAGATGTTGGGCGACGACGTCGCCGGGATCGCCGTGCACATCGGCGCCCGGGTGATGGCGCGCGCCGGCGGCGGCGAGGTGCTGGTGTCGGGCACGGTGAAGGATCTCGTCGCCGGCTCCGGCATCGGGTTCGCCGACCGGGGCGTCGCCGAGCTCAAGGGCGTGCCGGGGGAGTGGCGGCTCTTCGCCGTGACCTGACCCGCGCTGCTTCGCAACCAGGCGTCCGAAATTCGCCAGTAATCGTTGGCCGGCGCTCGTAAGGTGCAAAGTATGGCTACGACACTTACGAGACGAACGGCGGGTGAGTCACGCACGCTGCTCGCGTGGTCGGCCCTGCTCGTCGTGTGGGTCGTCTGGGGCTCGACGTATCTCGCCATCCGGGTGGGCGTGCGGACGATGCCCCCGTTCACGATGGCGGCGATCCGCTACCTCATCGCCGGCGCGATCCTGGTGCCCATCGGCTGGCGCTCGGGCACGGCGGAGCAGCGCGTCACCGACCGTCCCGGTGTGCGGCAGTGGGGAGCCATGCTGCTGCTCGGCGCGATGCTGCCGGCGTTCGGCAACGGCGTGGTCTCATGGGCCGAGCTGCGGCTGCCGTCGGGGATCGCCGCGCTGCTCGTGGCCACCGTCCCGCTGTGGATGGTGGTGGCCGACTCGGTGCTCGCCCGCCGCCTCCCCGGGGTGACGCGCTGGGCCGCGCTCGTCATCGGGCTGATCGGTGTGGCCGTGCTGAGCGGTGTCGGCGGGGCGTCGTCCCTCCCGCTGGCCGGCACCTTCGCCGTGCTGTTCGCCTCGCTGAGCTGGGGCACCGGCTCGGCGTTGCAGGGCCGGCTGCCGATCCCGGCCCGTCCCCTGCTGATGGCCGGCATGGAGATGCTCTGCGGTGGCGTGGTGTGCGCGGTGATCGCCGCCGTGCGCGGCGAGACCGTCGATCTCGGCGCGGTGAATGCCGACACCTGGTGGGCGATCGCCTACCTGATCGGGCCCGGCTCCCTGCTGGCGATGACCTGCTACGTCTTCGCCCTCGGGCGGCTGTCGGCGACGACGGTGTCGACCTACGCGTTCGTGAACCCGGTCGTCGCGCTGTTCCTCGGCGCGCTGCTGCTGAACGAGACGCTGTCCGGACGCGAGGCGCTCGGCGCGGTGATCATCGTGCTCGCCGTCGCCGGCCTGCTCGTCGGGCGCCGCGCAACACCCCGACTTTGACTTCCCCATGCACGCTCCGGGGCGTCATCAGCGTGCATGGGGAAGTCAAAGTCGGGGGCGGGAGGGCGGTCCGTACGCTGAACGCCATGACCATCGCGGGGCTGCTCGACCACGCTGCTGCCGGCGGGCGCATCACGCCCGACGAGGCGCTGCTGCTCTACACCGAGGCGCCGCTGCACGCGTTGGGCCAGGCCGCCGATGCGGTGCGCCGGCGGCGCTACCCGGACAACATCGCCACCTACATCATCGACCGCAACATCAACTACACCAACGTCTGCGTCACGGCCTGCAAGTTCTGCGCGTTCTACCGCGCGCCCGGCCACGCCGAGGGCTGGACCCACGACGAGGCCGAGATCCTGCGCCGCTGCGGCGAGGCGGTCGACCTCGGCGCCACCCAGATCATGCTGCAGGGCGGGCACTCGCCCGAGCTCGGCATCGAGTGGTACGAGCAGACCTTCGCCGCGATCAAGCGCGACTACCCGCAGCTCACCCTGCACAGCCTGGGCGCGAGCGAGGTCGTCCACATCGGACGCACCTCCGGCCTCGACCACGCGACGGTGATCAGCCGGCTCAAGAACGCCGGCCTCGACTCGTTCGCCGGGGCCGGGGCCGAGATCCTGGTCGACCGGCCGCGCACCGCCATCGCGCCGCTGAAGGAGAAGGGCGAGGTCTGGCTGGACGTCATGGAGACCGCGCACGGCCTCGGCCTCGAGTCCACCGCCACCTTCATGATGGGGACGGGCGAGACCAACGCCGAGCGCATCGAGCACCTGCGGATGATCCGCGCCGTGCAAGACCGCACCGGTGGCTTCCGCAGCTTCATCCCGTGGACGTACCAGCCCGAGAACAACCACCTCAAGGGCCGCACCCAGGCGACCAGCCTCGAGTACCTGCGCATCGTCGCGGTGGCCCGGCTGTTCTTCGACAACATCAACCACCTGCAGGGCTCGTGGCTGACGACCGGCAAGGACATCGGCCAGCTGACGCTGCACTTCGGCGCCGACGATCTCGGCTCGGTGATGCTCGAAGAGAACGTCGTCTCCTCCGCCGGGGCCAAGCACCGGTCGAACCGGACGGAGCTGATCGAGCTGATCCGCGGCGCCGATCGAATCCCGGCCCAGCGCGACACGCTCTACCGCCACCTGGTCGTGCACGCCGACCCGGCCGACGATCCGGTCGACGAGCGGGTCCACTCGCACTTCAGCTCGACCGCGGTCAAGCTCCTGCCGGTGGTCGCGGCCAGCTAGCCGGCCGCGACTTCGAGCGGCGGCTCAGCCGGCCTTCTTGGCGAACGCGCCGGCGATCAGCTGGTAGCCGGCCACGGTGGGGTGGATGTTCTGCAGCGTGCACATGAACGTGTACTGGCAGATGTCGGCGACGTTGTGCGGCAGCTTGCCGAACGGCGCGACGGTGCGCTGGTTGATGAAGTCCAGCGTGTGGAAGGTCGACGCCACATCGGCCACCTTGAAGCCGTAGCTGCTGTACAGCACACCCTCGGCCGAGTTGATGGCCTCGAGCAGTCCCACCGAGGCGGTGGCGACGGCCTTGCCCTGGGTGCCGGTGAGCCACGCGGCGAGGAACGGGTCGTAGTAGTTCATCCCGATCGAGCGCGGCTTGCGGTGGCTGACGGTGGTGATCCCGTTCAGGATCCGCTGCAGGTTCTCGACGATCGTGACGGTGCCCTGGGTGACGCAGACCGGGTCGATCGAGCCGCCGGTGGCGCAGCCGTCGACGTCGTTGGCGCCGATGTCGAGCGTGATGTAGGTGACCTGTCCCGCGTGGTCGCGCAGGAACTGTTCGGCGGCGATCAGTTGCGAGTGGGCCGCGTCCGGGTAGCGGTCGAGGCAGACGCCGCCGTTGATCATCGAGCCGGTGGTCTCGCCGCTGCAGCCGAGCTTGGCCAGCAGGAGCGACGGGTCCTTGGCGTGCAGCGTGGCGTACAGGTCGTCGGCGTAGCCGAAGTTCGTGTCGCCCTTCACCGGCACCGGCATGTAGCCGACCGACAGCGAGTCACCGAGCGCCAGGTAGTAGTGCGGCGTGACGTCAGCCGACGCGGTCGGGATGAACGCGACGGCAGCGACGCTGGCCGTGGCGGCAACGACGATCGACGAGAGCACACGGCGTAGACGCACAGCAGACCTCCGAGAACGGGAAAGGGGTTCCAGGCACTCTACGACCGGACGGACCCGGGCGCGCGGTGGATGCGGCGTTCAGGTTTCCGTACCGCGTGGCCCGGTTACCCTGCCGACGTGTCCCTGGTGCTCGCCGTTCCGCTCGGCGTCGCGGCGTCGGTCGTCTACGGCACCTCGATCGTCGTGCAGCACCGCACCGCCCAGGAACACGCGGACGAGGGCGAGACCAACGCCCGCAGTCTGCTCAAGCTGCTGCGCAATCCGCTCTGGCTGATCGCGGTGGTCAGCGATTTCCTCGGCTTCCTGCTGCAGGCGGCGGCGCTGTCCGCGGGCGCGGTGGTGGTGATCCAGCCCCTCGTCGTCCTGATGCTGCCGGTGGCCCTCGGGGTCAGCTGGCTGATGGGCGGGCACCGGCCGCGGCGCGGCGACTACCTGGGCTGCCTGGCCGTGCTCGGCGGGCTCGCGGTGTTCCTGGGCCTGGTCGGCAAGCCGGGCGACGCGCACGTGCCGCACGCGCGGATCATCGGCATGGCGGTGCTGCTCGTGCTGATCGGCGGGATCGTGTTCTGCGTGCTGGTGATCGGGCGCAACCGGGTGCTGCGCGGTGCGGTCTACGGCGCGGTGGCCGGGGCCTACTTCGGCACCCTGGCCGTGCTGGTCGACGCCGCGTCCGACCAGGCCGGCAAGCACGGGCTGAGCAGCCTGTTCACCCACGGCCGCGGGCTGGTGCCGCTGGCCGGCATCGCGCTGCTCGGCATCGCCGGGATCGTCCTGACCCAGATGTCGTTCCAGCTCGGCGCGCTCGGGGCCACCCTGCCGGCCAACCTGGCCGCCGACCCGCTGATGGGGGTGGCGCTCGGGGCGGTACTGCTGCGCGAACGGATCCCGGTGACGACCGGCCACCTGATCGTCTACGCGCTGTGCCTGATCGTGGTCGTGGCCGGCGCGATCCGGCTGGCCGACCCCAACGCCGGCCCGATCGACCCGGACCCCCGCACCTCGCCGCGGCTGAGCCTGATCGCGGCCGGATATTGGTCAGCTCGGTCCGCAAGCGCGGGGAGCAGCTGGGTGCGAGACTTGCGCCGTGGCCCGGGCGACGTTGGACAAGCAGCCGCACGAGGTCGCCCAGATGTTCGACGGGGTGGCCCGGCGCTACGACCTCACCAACACCGTCCTGTCGTTCGCGCAGGACCGCCGCTGGCGCCGCCGCACCCGGCAGTGCCTGCAGCTGCGGCCCGGCGAGCGGGTGCTCGATCTCGCCGCCGGCACCGGGGTCTCGACGGTCGAACTCGCCTCCGGGGGCGCCGAGGCCATCGCCTGCGACTTCTCGCTGGGGATGCTGCACGCCGGGCGGGCCAACAAGAAGCGGCGCCGGCAGGTGCCGTTCGTGGCCGGTGATGCCACCGCGCTGCCGTTCGGTGACGACGCGTTCGACGCGGCGGTCATCAGCTTCGGGCTGCGCAACGTGTCCGACGTGCCGCTCGCGCTGCGCGAGATGGCCCGGGTGGTCCGTCCCGGCGGCCGGCTGGTGGTGTGCGAGTTCAGCCGGCCCACCTGGCGGCCGTTCCGCTTCGTCTACCTCAACTACCTGATGCGGGCGCTGCCGTGGGTGGCCCGCCGGGTGTCGTCCAACGCCGATGCCTACGTCTACCTCGCCGAGTCGATCCGCGCCTGGCCGCCGCAGGACGAGCTGGCCTCCACCATCTCGGCCGCCGGCTGGGCCAACGTCCGGCACCGCAACCTCACCGGCGGGATCGTCGCGCTGCACATGGCCGAGCGGCCGGCCGGCTGAAGATCGGTTTCCCGTTCGGACGGGCCGGGTATTCGCACCTGGACGGCCTGACTAGCGTGACCGCTACGGGCCTAAACCGAGAGGACGGACACATGGACGACAGCGACATCACGACCGGTGACGCCGACGGCGGAGCGGACGGCGGCGCCGACGCGGGCGCGGCGGGCAACGACGGCGGCGCCGACGGCGGCGCCAGCGGCGACGGCGGCGCGGACGGTCACGCCGGCAAGGGTGGCGACGGCGGCGCCGATGGCGGCGCCGGCAACGACGGTGGCGCGGACGGTGGCGCCAGCGGCGACGGCGGCGCGGACGGTCACGCCGGCTCGGGTGGCGACGGCGGGGCCGACGGCTCTGCGTGAACGCTGATGACTCCGGTGGCGCAGGGGATTCGGCGCTCGCGCGTTGCATCGCCTGCGCCACCGAGCTGTTTGCCAGGGAGCACTGGGGCCGCGCGCCCCTGCTGAGCCGTGCGGGCGGCTCGTTCGGCGATCTGCTCTCGGCCGCGGCGGTCGACGAGCTGATGTCCGCCCGCGGGCTGCGCACACCGTTCCTGCGCATGGCCAAGGACGGCACGGTGCTGCCCGCGGCGCGCTACACCCGCGGCGGCGGAGCGGGTGCGTCCATCGCCGATCAGGTGGCCGACGACAAGGTGCTGGCCACGCTGGCCGACGGGGCCACTCTCGTGCTGCAGGCCCTGCACCGCACCTGGCCGCCACTGGTCGACTTCGGCCGCCGGCTGAGCGCCGAGCTCGGGCATCCGGTGCAGATCAACGCCTATATCACCCCGCCCGAGAACCAGGGCTTCGCCCCGCACTACGACGTCCACGACGTGTTCGTGCTGCAGATCGCCGGACGCAAGCAGTGGACGATCCACGAGCCGGCCGTCACCGCGCCGTTGGACAACCAGCCGTGGGAGCAGTTCCGCGAGCTCGTGGCGGCCCGCGCGGCGGAAGCGTCGCTCATCGACACCGTCCTCGAACCGGGGGACGCGCTGTACCTGCCGCGCGGAACGATCCACGCGGCCAAGGCGCAGGGCGAGACGTCCATCCATCTGACGATCGGCGTGCACCCGGTGACCCGCTACCAGCTGGTGCGGCACCTGCTCGAGCTGGCGCAGGACGACCCGCAGCTGCGCACGTCGCTGCCGATGGGCGTCGACCTGTCCGATCCCACCGTGCTGGCCGGCGAGCTGGCGGACACGGTGGCCGCGCTGCACTCGCGGCTGGACGCCATCGCCGCGGCCGACGTGGCCCGGTACGTGGGCACCGATCTCATGCGGCGCACCCGGCCGGAGCCGATCGGCCCGCTCGCCCAGCTGGCCCTGGCCGCCGACCTGCGCGGCGACTCAGCGGTGCAGCTGCGGGCCGGGCTACGGGTGCGCGCACGAAGCCGGCGCGGGCGAGGTGCGGCTCGTCCTGCTCGACCGCACGATCACGCTGCCGGGCGCGGCGGCCGACGCGGTCAAGATCGTCCTGGCCGGCGCCGCGTTCACGCCGGCCGAGCTGCCGGGCCTCGACCCGGACGAGCAGCTCACGGTGGCGCGGCGCCTCGTGCGCGAAGGCGTTCTCGTCGCGGCTGCGCAGTGAGGCATCCGCCGCACCCGCGCGAATCGCTCGAACGCTGCGCGCTGCGGGCGCAGCTGCGCGGCGACGCGATGCTGGGCACGGCGTTCCCGGCGGCGCGGCTGCTGCTGGTCGAGCAGCCCGGACCGTGGGGCGAGCGCGGGCTGCGCGACTCGCGCTTCGGCCGAGCCGCGGCCGACGCGCTCGAGGCGTGGGCGGCGCGATCGGGGATTCGGGTGCAGGCCGTCCGCCGGCCGGGCCGCACCGCGCGCGACACGGTGCGGCGGTGGGCGCTGATCGACACGCGCGACCGCCGCGAGTCGCTGCGCTGGGGCACCTTCGACACGCCGGACGACCTGCTGCGGCTGCCCGTGGACGGCAGCGCCGGCCAGCCCGACGCCGATCCGCTCTATCTCGTCTGCGCGCACAGCAAGCACGACACCTGCTGCGCGCTCCGCGGCCGCCCGGTGGCCGCGGCGTTGGAGGCGGTGCGCCCGGGCCGGGTGTGGGAGTGCAGCCACCTCGGCGGCGATCGCTTCGCGGCCAACGTCCTCGTCCTGCCGGCCGGATTGCTGTACGGACGGGTGCTGCCGTTCGCGGCGGCCGAGTTCGTCGCGGCGGCCGAGGACGGCGAGGTGGTCGGGGCGCTGCTGCGCGGGCGGGTGGGGCTGCCGGCCCCGGCGCAGGCCGCGCTGGCCTTCGCGCACGAGCAGCTGGCCCTGCGCCGGCGGCGCGATCTGCAGGTGCTGTCGACGGCGCCAGTGCACGACGGTGCCGCGGTGGTACGGCTGCGGGGGCCGCACGGCGAGTTCGACGTCTCGGTCCAGGTCGAGCGCGTCGCCGCCGGCGGGCTGACCTGCCACAACCCACAGCCCAACAACTATCTGGCGTTCCGTCCGGTGGCGATCCTCCCCGTCGAGTAGCCACGAACAGCGATGTTCGTCATACTTCGCGGATGCGCCTTCCCCACCTTCTCGTGGCCGCGTTGCTGCTCGGCGGCACCGCCGTCGCGATCCCGGCCGCGACCGCCCAGGCCGACGTCCCGACTTTCACCGACGGCCACGGCATCACCGTCGTCTCGTCCACCCAGGTGGACGACCGGCTGTGGGCGCTGTCGGTGTCCTCGCCGGCCCTCGGCCGCGCGGTGCGGGTGCGGATCCTGCTGCCGACCGGCTACGCCGATCACCCGGACCTCCGCTACCCCGTCCTCTACCTCTTCCACGGGACGAGCGGCGGCGCCGACGACTGGCTCAACAGCGGCGACGTCGAGGCGACGACGGTGGGCAAGCCGCTGATCGTCGTCATGCCCGACGCCGGCTTCGACAACGACGGTGGCGGGTGGTTCACCAACTGGGTGCGCACGACGACCGCGCTCGGGCCGTCCCAGTGGGAGACGTTCCATGTCGATCAGCTCATCCCGTGGGTGGACGACAACCTGCGGACGGTCGCCACGCGCGGCGGCCGGGCGATCGCCGGTCTGTCGCAGGGCGGCTTCGGCGCGATGAGCTACGCCGCGCGGCACCCCGATCTGTTCAGCGTCGTCGGCTCGTTCTCCGGCGCGCCCGAGATCGACCGCGACGCCGTGGTGATCCCGTTCAGCACCGCGGTGGTCGAGGCCATCGCGGTCGGCCTCGACAACGTGCCGCCGGGCTCGATGTTCGGCGACCGGCTGACGCGTGAGGTGAACTGGCAGGGCCACGACCCGGCCACGCTGATCCCGAACCTGCACAACACCGCGCTGTTCATGTGGACGGCCACCGGCCTGCCCGGCCAGTACGACACCCAGCTCGATCTGGCCGCCTCGGGCATCGAGGGGATGACCCACGTCTCGACGCTGCTGTTCCACCAGCACCTGCAGGAAGCCGGCATCCCGAGCTACTACAACGACTACGTCTTCGGGACGCACACCTTCCCCTACTGGGCCCAGGACCTGCGGCAGTTCATCGACCCGCTGATGGCCGACTTCGCGGCGCCCTCGCCTACCCCGTCGTCCATCACCTACCGCTCGATCGACGCGACCTGGACGCAGTGGGGCTGGACGGTCGCCGCCCACCGGCCACAGGCGCAATGCTTCACCGATCTGGTCGGCGCCTCGGCCGG
This sequence comes from uncultured Actinomycetota bacterium, assembly GCA_963764485.1. Taxonomy (GTDB): domain Bacteria; phylum Actinomycetota; class Actinomycetes; order Mycobacteriales; family Jatrophihabitantaceae; genus Jatrophihabitans. The sequence goes on from CAVXSM010000001.1 coordinate 2,862,224, forward strand.
CGGCTTCGCGCTGAGCGGCTTCGGCTCGGCCGACGTGACCACGCCGGCGTTCTACGCGCCGGGCAGCCACCATGCGGTCGCCGTCGGTTCCGCGCACAGCGACGCGGTGGCCGACGCCGGTGGGCACCTGCACGTTGCGGTGCCGCTCACTGGCGCGCTCGCGCTGCTGCCGGGCACGAAGCAGGTCACGATCTCGGCCGGATGATTTCCACGGCCGAGCCGGGGGTATGGGGTGCTCCTCAAGGTGTATTACGCGCGTAATACACCTTCAGAAGCACCCCATGGTCCTCCCGGCCGCGCTAGCGGATGAGGGCGGCGGCGGCCAGCTCGACGACGGGGGCGCGCACGGCGGTGAGGCCGGCGATGTCGCCGGCGACGAAGCGGGCGGTGACCAGAGCGATGACCGCGCCGACCAGGGCCTCGCAGATCAGCCGCTGCTCGGGGGCGGTCGCGCCGAACAGGGCGGCAATGCCGTCGACGAACTGCGCCTGCAACTCGAGCCGGCGCTGCATCGGTTCCGGGCCGGCGGCGTAGGTCTCGATCAGGAACAGCCGGGCGGTGGCCGGTTCCGCGGCGAGGGCGTCCAGGTAGCGGGCCAGCATGGCGTCGAAGATCTCCAGCGGCGTCGCTTCGTCAGCCTCACCGACGACGCGAGACGTCATCGTCACCGCCAACGCGCCGACGACCTGTTCCAGCGCGGCAATGAAGCAGTCCTGCTTGGACGAGAACTGCTCGTAGAACGTCTCGCGCGACACCCCGGCCCGCTCGATGACCGCGGCCACGGGTGTGTTGACGTAGCCGCGCTCGGTGAGCACCTCGGCCAGCGCGGTCAGGATGCGGGCGCGCTGGCGGTCGGCCACGTCTTCACGGCTGAGCTTGTGCCGGCCGCGGGGCAGCCGCTCGGTGTCGGTCATCGCTCTGTGTCCGTCAACGACGTCTATCTGGCTCGACCCGCAGCGTGAGCAGGAAGGTCGCGAGCATCTCGTAGTGCCCGGCGAGCAGCAGGAACTCGATCGTCTCGGGCTCGGTGAGGTACTCGCGCAGCTCGGTCCAGGTGGCGTCGTCGAGATCGCGGTCGCGGTGCAGCGCGTCGACGGCGTGCAGCAGCGCCTGCTCGCGGGCCGTCCACCCGTCGGCGTCCGGGCCCTGCTTCACCCGCTCGACGTCGCGGACATTGATCCCGGCCCGCTGGCCCAGCCGGACGTGGTGCTCGAACTCGTACGCGCAATCACGCAGCGCGGCCACGCGCAGGATGATCAGCTCGGTCTCGCGGCGCGGCAGTTTGCCGCCGGGCATGAGCCGGCCGGCGAAGCGCAGCCAGCCGCGGAACAGCTTGGGCTGGCGAGCCATCGTCAGGAACAGGTGCGGGGGATTGGTCCGCGACACCCGGCCGGCCAGCTGCGCGAACGCCCAGGCGAACACCCCGACGTCGTGCCGCTCGCCCGGCGCGATGCGCGGCGTCACTTGCGTCCAGCCCCGGCCGGGCTGGCCGGCAGGGCCCGGCGCAGGCCGACATTCATGCCCCGCATGATCGCGGTGTAGCCCGGCGGGAAGACGCGCTGCAGCAGGTGGATCGCCTGGATGTCGCGCGAGGTGTAGACGAGGTAGCGGTTGCGGCGGACGCCGCGCAGGATCGCCGCGGCCGCCTCGTCCGGCGAGACGGCCCGCTTGCGGAAGTGCGCCTGCATCCGGCGAAACGCCGCGCCGGACTGGTCGACGCCGGCGATCTCGACCGTCTCGGTGAGCGGCGTCGCCACCCCGCCCGGGCAGACCAGGCTGACCCCGATCCGGTGCGGGCGCAGGTCGAAGCGCAGCACCTCGGACACCCCGCGCAGGCCGAACTTCGACGCGCTGTAGGCGGCGTGCCAGGGCAGGCCGAGCAGCCCGGCCGCGGACGAGACGTTGACGATGTGCCCGCCGCGCCGGGCTTCGATCATGGCCGGCACAAACGACTCGATCACGTGGATCGGCCCCATCAGGTTCACGTCGATCATCGACTGCCAGTGGCGGTGCTCGAGCCGGTCGACGGTGCCCCAGGCCGAGATGCCGGCGACGTTCATGACCACGTCGACGCTGCCGCCCTCGGCGTGGACGTCGGCGGCCAGCGTCCGGATCGCCTCGAGATCGGTGACGTCGGCGGCCCGGGTCAGCACGACCGTGGCGCCGGCCGCCTTCAACTCGTCGGCGGTCGTCGCGAGCAGGGACTCGTTGCGGTCGGTGAGCACGAGCTGGGCGCCGGCCCGGCCGGCGGCGGTCGCGACCGCCCGTCCGATTCCGCTGGCCGCGCCGGTGATCAGGACCCGCTTGCCGGAGATGTCCACGGCGTCAAGCTATTTGCGAACAACCCTGTTCGTCAACTCAGTGGCTGATCGCGTCGGGATTGTCCTTGAGCCGCTGGTACGAGCGGCGGATCTCGGCCTCGGCCTCGATCCGGCCGACCCAGTTCGCGCCCTCGACGCTCTTGCCCGGCTCGAGCTCCTTGTAGACCTCGAAGAAGTGCTGGACCTCCAGCCGGTCGAACTCCGGCACGTGGTGGATGTCGCGCAGGTGCTCAAGGCGCGGATCGGTCGACGGGACGGCGAGCACCTTGTCGTCGCCGCCCTTCTCGTCGGTCATCCGGAACATCCCGATGGCGCGGCAGCGCACCAGCACGCCGGGGAAGAGCGGATCGCCCTGCAGCATCACCAACGCGTCGAGCGGGTCCCCGTCCTCGCCCAGGGTGTCCTCGATGTAGCCGTAGTCCGCCGGGTACTGCGTCGAGGTGAACAGCGTGCGGTCGAGGCGCATCCGCCCGCTGGCGTGATCGATCTCGTACTTGTTCCGGCTTCCGCGCGGAATCTCGATGAGGACGTCGAACTCCACGGACGGCAACTCCTTCGTCGGCACGGCGCGATCGTCGGGCACCGTTAGTCTGACGCATCGTGAGCCGCTCGCGCCTGCCGACCGCGGCCCGGATCGCGGTGATCATCGTGCTGGCGCTCGCCGCTGTGGTGGGCGGCTACGCGGCGACGTCGGTGACCCGCAAGCATCTCGACGCCGCGCCGGCCAGCACCGCGCCGCCCACTCCGGCCGCCGTCGGTGCCGCGGGTGACACGCCGATCGCCGGCAGCGCGGCTCCGACCGCCCCGGCACCGGCCCCGGCGGCGGTCAGCGCCGCCCTCGCGCCGCTCGTCACCTCCGCCGATCTGGGCGGCCGGCTGCGGGCCGAGGTGGTGGACGTCGCGTCCGGGGCGATCCTGTACGGCCGCGGCGACGGTGCCCCGGCGGCGCCGGCCTCGACCGCGAAGATCCTGACCGCCGCCGCGGTGCTGGCCGTGCGCCCGGCGACCTACCGGATCCGCACTCGCGTCGTTCAGGGCGCCGGCGGGGCGATCGTGCTGGTCGGCGGCGGTGATCCCACCCTCACCGGGGCGGCGGCGGGCACGTCCGGCGCCTATCCGGAAGCGGCCCGGATCAGCGATCTCGCCGCGCAGCTGCGCCGGGCCAACGTCCGTCCGACCAAGATCGTGGTGGACGACTCGCTGTTCAGCGGGCCGGCGGTGTCACCCGCGTGGGCGCCCGAGGACGTGCCGAGCGACTACGCGTCGGCGATCACCCCGGTGCTGGCCGATGGCGGCCGAGCCACGCCGGCCGACGGCATCCGCAGCAGCACGCCCGACCTCGCCGCCGGCACCGAGCTGGCCCACGCCCTCGGACGGGATGGCCTGGCCGTCGGTCGCGGCACCGCCCCGGCCGGCGCCGCGGTGCTCGCCACGGTCGCGTCGGCGCCGCTCGACACCCTGATCGCGCAGATGCTGCAGGAGTCGGACAACGTCATCGCCGAATGCCTGGCCCGCCAGGTCGCGCTCGCCGAGCACCGGCCGGCGTCCTTCCTCGGGGCGGCGGCGGCGGTGCGGGCGGTGCTCATCCGGCTCGGCGTCGATCCCGGAACCGGGCTGGTGGACGGCAGCGGGCTCGCCGCCCGCGACCGGGTGACGTCCGCCGCGCTCGCCCGCGTCGTCCGGCTGCTGGCCGGCCCGGCGCAGCCGCGGCTGCACGCCGTGCTCGCGGCCATGCCCGTGGCCGGCTGGTCGGGCACCCTGGCCGATCGCTACGTCAGCGGCTCGCCGCGCACCGGCGCCGGCGTGGTCCGGGCCAAGACCGGCACCCTGACCGGCGTCTCGACCCTGGCCGGCACCGTCCACGACCGCAGCGGTCGCCTGCTCGCGTTCGCCCTGATGGCCGACCAAACCGGCTCGACCCCAGCTGCCGAGGAAGCCCTGGACGCGATCGCCGCCCGGCTCGCCGCGTTCTGATCCGCTCTTCGCGCGAGCGCTCATCGCGTTCGTGGCCGGGGTAGTTTGGGCAAATGTCGTCGCTCATCGACTGGGACGTTGCGAGCCGGGCCGCCAAGCGGTTCAGCCCGCCGTCCCCGGCGGTGTCCCGGCGCGAGGCCGACGACGCCGTCACCGAGTTGTATCGCGCCACGGCGGAGGCGGCCGATCACGTCGCGCAGCTGACCAAACTGCACGAGCCGCCGGTCACCGCCATCACCCGGGTGATCGACCGCCCGGAATGGATCGACACCAATGCCGGCGGCATGCGTTCGATCATGGATCCGCTGGTCTCGCGGCTCACCGAGGACAACCCGATCGGCAAGGTCGCCGAACGCATCGGCGGCCGGATCACGGGCGTCCAGGTCGGGGTCGTCCTGGGCTTCCTGTCCGGCAAGGTGCTGGGGCAGTTCGAGTTCTTCGAGCGCCCGGGCGGCCAGCTGCTGCTCGTCGCGCCCAACCTCGTCGCCGTCGAACGTCAGCTCAAGGTCGATCCGCACGACTTCCGGCTGTGGGTGTGCCTGCACGAGGTCACCCACCGGGTGCAGTTCACCGCCGTCCCGTGGCTGCGCCAGCACATGCTCGACGAGATCGCGGCGCTCAGCAACACCATCGAGACCGATCCGGCCGAGATGCGCCGCCGGCTGTCGGGCGCGGTGAGCGAGCTCGTCAAGGTCGTCCGCGGCCAGGGCAGCGGCGCCGGGCTGCTCGCGATCTTGGCCACGCCCGAGCAGCGGGCCGTGCTCGATCGCGTCACCGCCTTCATGTCGCTGGTCGAGGGGCACGCCGAGTACGTCATGAACGCGGTGCCCGAGTCCGTGATCCCGAGCCAGAAGGTCATCGAGGGCCGGTTCGCGACCCGCCGCCGCCGGGGCGGCAACCCGCTGGACAAGCTGCTGCGCCGGCTGCTGGGCATGGAGGCCAAGACCCGGCAGTACGTCGACGGGTCGGAGTTCGTCCGCACCGTCGTCGGCCGCATCGGCGTCGACGATTTCAACGCAATCTGGACCTCCACCGAGACGCTGCCGAGCAAGGCCGAGATCGCTGAGCCGAGCCGGTGGATCGCCCGCGTCCACGCCTGAGCCGCTGATGGGGCCGGCGCCCGCGGTCGCTGCGGTCCGCTCGGCCGTCCGCGCGCACCTCGCCGGCCACGCCCGGGTGATCGTGGCCTGCTCGGGCGGGGCCGATTCCCTCGCGCTCGCCGCTGCGACCGCGTTCGAGGCGCCGCGGGCCGGGGTCGGTGCCGCGCTCATCACCGTCGACCACGGCTGGCACGAGGGATCCGCGCAGCAGGCCGCCCGGGTGGCCGCCCTCGGCTACGAGCTGGGCTTCGACCCGGTCGAGATCGTGCGGGTGGACGCCGGCCGGCGCGGCGGACCCGAGGCCGCCGCCCGCACCGCGCGCTACGCCGCCCTGGACGCCGCCGCCGCCGCCCTCGACGCGCCCGTCCTGCTCGGGCACACGCTCGACGACCAGGCCGAGACGGTGCTGCTCGGACTGGGCCGGGGCTCGGGTCCGCGCTCGATCGCCGGCATGGCCGCCGCCGACCGGCACTACCGGCGGCCGCTGCTGGGCCTGCGCCGGACCACCACCGCGGCGGCCTGCGCGGCGCTGGGCCTGGAAGCCTGGGACGACCCGGCCAACGCCGATCCGGCCTTCCAGCGGGTGCGGCTGCGGCGCGAGGCGCTGCCCCTGCTCGAGGACGTGTTGCAGGGCGGCGTGGCCGAGGCGCTGGCCCGCACCGCCGAGCTGCTGCGCGACGACCTCGACGCCCTGGACGCCGCCGCCGCCACCGTCCTTTCCGCCGCGTTGATCAACTCGCCGGGAGCAGGGCTGGAGCCGGACTCCGGGCGAGTTGATCACCGAGAGTTGGACGTCGGGACGCTCGACCAGCTGCCGCGGGGGGTGCGGACGCGGGTGCTGCGCGCCTGGGTTGCCGCCGGGGCACCGGACGGCGCACCGCTCACGGCCGAGCGGACGGCGGCCCTGGACGCCCTGATCACCGACTGGCACGGCCAGGGACCGGTCAACCTGCCGGGCGGCGTCTCGGTGGTCCGGACGTCTGGGAGACTGGAGCTGTATCCCGGTAGGCCCAACCAGCAGGAGTGACGTGAGCGAGCTCGACAAGGACATCGAGAAGACGCTCATCTCGGCCGAGGAGATCACCGGCCGGATCACCGAGCTGGCCAAGGAGATCGACGCCGACTACGCCGGCCGCGAGCCCGTCCTGGTCGGGGTGCTCAAGGGCGCCGCGATGTTCATGTCCGACCTGGCCCGGGCGCTCGACCGTCCGTCCACGATGGAGTTCATGGCCGTCAGCTCCTACGGCAGCGGCACCCAGAGCAGCGGCGTCGTGCGGATCCTGAAGGACCTCGACCGCGACATCGCCGGCCTGGACGTGCTCATCGTCGAGGACATCATCGATTCCGGGCTGACCCTGTCCTGGCTGCTGAAGAACCTGCGCAGCCGCAATCCGGCCTCGATCTCGATCGTGACGTTGCTGCGCAAACCGGATGCCATCAAGGTCGACGTCGACGTCAGGTACGTCGGTTTCGACATCCCCAACGAATTCGTCGTCGGCTACGGTCTCGACTACGCCGAGCGGTACCGCGATCTGCCTTACATCGGGCGCCTGAAGCCCGCAGTGTACGGGGGTTCGTGAGGTTCGGCGTGTACCGTCGGGTAATCAAGAGAGGCGGTTTCACCGCCTCCGGCGCGGGAAGGAACGCGGGCGGCCAGCCGTTCGTGATAACGATATGAATCGCAAGCGTCTGCTGAAGTCGTGGTGGCTGTGGGGCCTCCTCGTCCTCTTCGTCATCTTCGTGCTGCCAAGCGTGCTCTCGGGCGGCAGCGGCTACCACAGCGTCAGCACCTCCGACGCGCTCGGCCAGGTCAAGGACCACAACGTCAAGAGCGCCATCGTCGACGACAAGGGCCAGACGCTGCAGCTCACACTGGCCAAGGACTTCCAGGGCAAGTACGCCAAGATCCAGACGCAGTACCCATCCGACGCCACCCGCGACATCACGACCCTGCTGGACACCACCAAGGGCGCCGACGGCACCCTCGTGCACTACCGCACGCACGTCGCGAAAGAGAACACCTGGCTGTCGCTGCTGGTCAGCCTGCTGCCCATACTGCTGATCGTCGGCGTGCTGTTCTTCGTGATGAGCCAGGTCCAGGGCGGCGGCAACCGGGTGATGAGCTTCGGCCGGTCCAAGGCCAAGCTGGTGAACAAGGACACACCCAAGACCACCTTCGCCGACGTCGCGGGGGCCGACGAGGCCATCGAGGAGCTCGAAGAGATCAAGGAGTTCCTCGCCAATCCGGCCAAGTTCCAGGCCATCGGCGCCAAGATCCCCAAGGGCGTGCTCCTGTACGGGCCGCCCGGCACCGGCAAGACCCTGCTGGCCCGCGCGGTCGCGGGTGAGGCCGGCGTGCCGTTCTACTCGATCTCCGGCTCGGACTTCGTCGAGATGTTCGTCGGCGTCGGCGCGAGCCGGGTCCGCGACCTGTTCGAGCAGGCCAAGTCCAACGCGCCGTCGATCATCTTCGTCGACGAGATCGACGCGGTCGGACGCCACCGCGGCGCCGGCATGGGCGGCGGCCACGACGAGCGCGAGCAGACGCTGAACCAGCTGCTGGTCGAGATGGACGGCTTCGACGTCAAGGGCGGCGTCATCATGATCGCCGCCACCAACCGTCCGGACATCCTCGACCCGGCGCTGCTGCGCCCGGGCCGCTTCGACCGCCAGATCGCGGTCGGGCCGCCCGACGTCCTCGGCCGCGAGGCCGTGCTGAAGGTGCACGCCAAGGGCAAGCCGTTCGCGGCCGACGTCGACCTCAGCGTCATCGCGCGGCGCACCCCGGGCTTCACCGGCGCCGATCTGGCCAACGTCATCAACGAGGCCGCGCTGCTCACCGCGCGCAACAACGGCCGGCTGATCACCGCGCACGCGCTCGAGGAATCGATCGACCGCGTCATCGCCGGGCCCGAGCGCAAGACCCGGGCGATGAGCGACAAGGAGAAGCGGGTCACCGCCTATCACGAGGCCGGGCACGCGCTCACCGCGTGGGCGATGCCCAACCTCGATCCGGTGCACAAGGTGACGATCCTGCCGCGCGGCCGCTCGCTCGGGCACACCCTCGTGCTGCCGCTCGAAGACCGCTACACCCAGACCCGCGCCGAGATCCTCGACCAGCTCGTCTACGCCCTCGGCGGGCGCGCAGCCGAGGAACTCGTCTTCCACGAGCCCACCACCGGTGCGTCCAACGACATCGAGAAGGCCACCAAGCTGGCCCGGGCCATGGTCACCGAGTACGGCATGAGCACCAAGCTGGGCGCGGTCAAGTACGGCACCGGCGACGCCGAGCCGTTCATGGGCCGCGACTACGGCCACCAGCGCGACTACTCCGAGGACATCGCCGCCGACATCGACTCCGAGGTGCGCGACCTGATCGAGGGCGCGCACGACGAGGCGTGGGAGATCCTGCAGCAGTACCGCGACGCGCTCGACGCGATGGTGCTCGAGCTGGTCGAGAAGGAGACGCTGGCCAAGGACGATCTCGAGCGCATTCTCGGGACGGTCCGCAAGCGGCCGCCGCACAACACCTTCAACTCCTTCGGCAAGCGCACGCCGAGCGACCGGCCGCCGGTGGACATCCCGCCGTCGCTGCGCAAGCCGTCGCCCAACGGTTCATCCAACGGCTCGCGCAACGGCGCCCACGGCGACGGTGAGGGTGCCGGCGCTCAGCCCGGGGTCTTCCCCGAGCCCAACGCGCCGCAGCCCTCCTCACCGTTCGACGCGTCGCCCGGGGCCGGCCAGGGTTGACCTCGTCGCACGTCGATCGCGCTCGGGCCGAGGCGGCGGTGCGCGAACTGCTGATCGCGATCGGCGAGGATCCCGACCGCGAGGGGCTGCGCGCCACCCCGGCGCGGGTCGCGCGGTCGTACTCCGAGATCTTCGCCGGACTGCATGAGGACCCGGACGAGGTCCTGCAGACCACCTTCGACGAGAACCACGACGAGCTCGTCCTGGTGAAGGACATCCCGCTGTACTCGACCTGCGAGCACCACCTGGTGCCGTGGCACGGCACGGCGGCGGTCGGCTACATCCCGGGCGAGGACGGCCGCATCACCGGGCTGTCCAAGCTGGCCCGGGTCGTCGACCTGTACGCCCGCCGCCCGCAGGTGCAGGAGCGGCTCACCAGCCAGGTGGCCGACGCCGTGATGCGCCGCCTCGAGCCGCACGGGGTCATCGTGGTCATCTCGGCCGAGCACCTGTGCATGGCGATGCGTGGGGTGCGCAAGCCCGGCGCCATGACCGTCACCTCGGCCGTCCGCGGCATCTTCAAAGACGATCCGCGCAGCCGGGCCGAGGCCCTGAGCCTCATTATCGGGAAGTGATGAGCGCCGGCCTGCCGACGCGTCCGGACCGGATCTGCGTCGTCGGTGTCCTGAACGTCACGCCCGACTCGTTCTCCGACGGCGGCCGCTACGCATCGACCGATGACGCGGTGGCTCATGGCCTGGCCATGCGGGCCGCCGGCGCCGATCTCATCGACATCGGCGGCGAGTCCACCCGTCCCGGCGCCCAGCGCATCGGCAGCGCCGAGGAGTTGCGCCGCGTCCTGCCCGTCGTGCGCGAGCTGGCCGCCGCGGGCGTGCCGCTGTCGATCGACACCTACCGGGCCGCGGTGGCCGAGGCCGCACTGGCCGCCGGGGTGAGCGTGGTGAACGACGTCTCCGGCGGGCTGGCCGACCCGGCGATGGCCGGCGTGGTCGCCGCGGCCGGCTGCCCGTGGATCCTCATGCACTGGCGCGGGCACAGCGACCACATGCAGGACCTCGCCCGCTACGACGACGTGGTGAAGGACGTCCAGGCCGAACTGCTCGCCCGCGTCGACGCCGCGCTCGCGGCCGGCGTGGACGAATCGCGGCTGGTGCTCGACCCGGGCCTCGGCTTCGCCAAGACGGCCGCGCACAACTGGGAACTGCTGGCCGCGCTCGACTCGCTCGTCGGGCTCGGGCGGCCGGTGCTGGTGGCCGCCTCGCGCAAGTCGTTCCTGGGCCGGCTGCTGGCCGCCGCCGACGGCACCCCGCGACCGGTCGACGACCGCGAGGACGCCACGACGGCGATCACCGCACACTGCGCCGCGCACGGGGTGTGGGGGGTGCGGGTGCACGAGGTGCGTCCGGCCGTCGACGCCGCCCGGGCCGTGGCCGCCATCCGGAGCGCTCGATGACCGATCGGATCGCGCTGACCGGGCTGCGGGTGAGTGGCCGGCACGGCGTGTTCGAGCACGAGCGCCGCGACGGTCAGGACTTCGTCGTGGACGCGGTGCTCGAGGTCTCCACCAGCGCGGCCGCGGCGTCGGACGATCTGGCCGACACCGTCGACTACGGCGAACTCGCGCAGCGGCTGGCGGCCGTGGTGGCGGGCGAGCCGGTGAACCTGCTCGAGACCCTGGTGAACCGGCTGGCCGACGCGTGCCTGGCCGATCCGCGGGTGGCCGCCGCCACCGTCACCGTGCACAAGCCGCAGGCGCCGATCCCGCTCGCGTTCGACGACGTGGCCGTGACCGTCCGCCGGGAGCGGGCATGAGCGAGGCGGTGCTGTCCATCGGGGCGAACCTCGGCGACCGGGCGGCGGCGCTGCAGCAGGCCGTCGACGCCTTCCGGCCCTGGTTGCGCGCCGTGTCGCCGGTCTACGAGACGCCACCGTGGGGGCCGGTGCCGCAGGACGACTACCTCAACGCCGTCCTCATCGCCGCCGACGCCGCGGCTGAGCCCGCCACCTGGCTGCAGCGCGCGCACGCCGCCGAGGCCGCGGCCGGCCGCACCCGCGACGTGCGCTGGGGACCGCGCACCCTCGACGTCGACGTGGTGGCCGTCGACGACCGCACCAGCGCCGACCCCGAGCTGACCCTGCCGCACCCGCGCGCGGCCGAGCGGGCCTTCGTCCTCATCCCGTGGCTGGCCGCCGATCCTGAGGCCTTCTTGTCCGGACGGCCGGTGGCGGCGCGGGTGGCCGAGCTGCCGGCCGGCGACCGCGCGGGGATACGTCTCGTCCCGGACGTGGTGCTGCGATGACCAACGGACCGGGCATGCGCCGGACCCAGTGGGGCGACCTGCTCGTGCCCTGCGTCGTCCTCGGCGTGACGGTGTACGTGCTGCTGCGCTTCGCCTACGACTCGATGCCGCCCCTGCAGTGGTTGGTGCCGGCGCCGCTCGGTGCGCTGGCGGTGGCCGAGCTCGTCGCCGCCCGCCGGGTGCGCGCCGCGGTGCGACACGACCCGCACGCCCGGCCGATGGCGGCGATCGTGATCGCGCGCTGCGTGGCACTGGGCAAGGCGTCGTCCCTCGTCGGTTCGGCCGTCGCCGGCGCCGCGATCGGGCTGATCGCGCGGCTGCTGCCCGACGTCCGCACGGTGCGCGCTGCGTCCCACGACGCGAAGGTCGGGACGCTGCTGCTCGCGGCCACACTGCTCCTCGTCACCGCGGGGTTACTGCTCGAGCGGGCCGGGGTAGACCCCGGACGCGACCGCCAGGACACGTGATCCGCGACGGGCGAGACACCTGACTGGTCCACATTCGGACCGGTCAGCGGCTCTGGACGGGTTTGTCTATCCTGGTTCGGTGCCGCGCCCCGACGACCGCCCGCCCTTGACGCGTGGTGTCGTCCTGCGCACGGCCATCTTCACGGTCGCGATCGCCCTGAGCGCCGTTGCGGTATGGCTGGTTGTGAGCAGTCCCAACTCGGTGCGGCGGGTCCAGCTCGGCGTGCTGGCCGGGCTCTGGGCGGCGATGCTGGGTGCCTTCGCGATGTTCGGTACCCGCAAGCTGCATCACCCGGCCGATCCGGACGCCATCGCCGTCCCGAGCGGCAGCGAGCTCGTCCTGCGCAGCGAGCGGGCCGAACTCGAGCGGGCCGAGGAGACGGCGGCCCGGCGGGCGCACGAAGCCCGGTTGGAACACATGCTGCGGCGCGAGATCCAGACGTCGGTGGCCCGCGAGGTCGACGGGCTGCGGGCCGAGATCGCTCAGCTGCGCGGTGACCTGCTCGAGAAGGTCGGCGGCCAGCTCCGGCTCGAGCGGATCGAGACCACCCGGGTCATCGGCTCCGACCTCGAGGCCCTGCAGCACGAGCTGCGCGAGCTGAAGTACGCCGCGCAGGACACCGGCGAACTGCGAGTGGCCGCGGCCCGGTCCACCGAGGCCACCCCCATGCGTCAGATCGTCGAGCCGGCCCGGGTCCGTCCGGTCAGCCGCGAGACCGCCGACATCGAGGCCGACGTGCAGCCGGCCCGGGTGATGCGCGAACCCGAGCGTCCGGCGCCGCCCACCCCGGCGGCGGTGCCGCTGCGCGCCGACTCCCCGGCCCCGCCGCTGCGGGTCGAGACCCCGCCGCCCCCGCCCCGGGTCGAGCCGCATCCGCTGCGGGTCGAGACGCCGCCCCCGCCGCTGCGCGTCGACGCGACCGGACCGATCCGGATGACCCCGGCCCCGTACACGCCGGGTCCGTACGCGGCCCCGGTGCCCGACTCGCGGCCGCAGCCGCCGCCGGTGGCCCCGGCCGCCGCTGCGTCCGCCGCTGCGTCCGCCGCTGCCTCCGCCGTGCCGCAAGGGTCCCCGCCGGCCCCGCCGCCGGCCGCGCCCGCGCCGCCGCCGGCCGCGCCCGCGCCGCCGCCGGCCGCGCCCGCTCCGCCGCCGGCCGCGCCCGCTCCGCCGCCGGCTGTGCCCGCCCCGACGCCGCTGCTGACGCCGGCCCCGGCGCCGTCGACGGCCCTGGCGCCGTCGACAGTGCCGGCCCGGCCGTCGCGGGCCGACGACGGGTTCGCGGCGCTGCCCCGGATCCGTCCGTTCACCGAGTTCGAGCTCGACCCGATCGAGGACGAGCCCGCCTACACCGGACGTCGCCGCCGGATCGAGGACGCGGGGTCCAACGGCCGGCACGCGCAGCCGGCCGAGCCCCCGCCGTCGGCGCACTCCGCCCCGCCGGAGGACGGCCCCGGCCAACGGCGGCGGCGGGCCCAGGAGACCGGCAACGACCTGCTGGCCCGGCTGCTCGCCCGCGAGGGCGGCTGACCGCGGGCGCGTACCTCAGCGCAGCGTGGCGTCGAGCATCGCGGCCCAGCGCCGCGCGATGCCGTCGCGGCGCACCCGGTCGTCGGTGAGCAGGTTGGCCAGGCCGAGACCGCGGGCCAGATCCAGCGTCGCCTGCACGGTCTCGCGGATGCCCGGCACCTGCTCGTCCACGCCCAGCAGGTCGACGACGACCCGGTGCACCTCGCGCCCGATCCGGGCCTCCAGCGGCACGATCTGCTCACGCAGCGGGGGCTCGGCCGCGGCCGCGACCCACAGCATCAACGCCGCGCGGAAGTACGTCCCGGTGAACAGCTCGAAGACGAGATCGACGATGGCCCGGGTGTCCATCTCGGTGTGCCGCTCGGCCAGCTCGCGGCGCATCTGCTCGCCCCGCTCGCGGGAGACGTGTTCGAGCGCGGCGGTGAACAGCGATTCGCGAGTGGGGAAGTGGTGTTGGGCCGCGCCGCGCGACACCCCGGCGTGCTCGGCCACGACGGCCACCGTGCTGGCGCTGAAGCCCAGGTCGGCCAGGCAGGTGATCGCCGATTCGAGCAGCCGGGCCCGGGTGGCGCGCGAGCGGTCCTGTTGCGGCTCGCGCGAGTCCAGCGTCGTCATGCCCGCGCCTACTCCGTCGCCCACCGCGGCGGGCGCTTCTGCAGGAACGCCAGCATGCCCTCATGCGCCTCTTCCGATGCGAACAGCCGGGCCGACAGCGCCTGCACCTCAGCGCCGCGCTCGGTGAACGCGGCGCGGGTGCCCTGCGTGGTCAGCGCCTTGGTCTCGGCCAGGCCCTGCGGCGAGCACGCCCGCAGCGCGTCGGTGAGCTCGGTGAGCGTCGCGTCGACGTCGTCGGTCGCGGCCGTGACGAGCCCGCACGCGGCGGCGTCGGCAGCGGGGAACGTCTCGCCCGTGAGGTAGTACCGGCTCACCGCCCGCTCGGTCATCCGGCCCAGCGTGGTGAGCGAGATGATCGCCGGCGTCAGGCCCAGCCGCACCTCGGTGAAGGCGAAGGACGCGTTCGGGCTCGCGATCGCAAGGTCGCAGGCGCCGACGATGCCGAGTCCACCGGCCCGCACCGCGCCGTCCAGCCGCGCGAGCACCGGCTTGGGCAGCTCGACGATCGCCTGAAGCAGGCCGAGCATCCGCTTCGTCCCTTGCTCGGGGCCGCCCTCACCGGCCTGCTCCTTCAGGTCGGCGCCGGCGCAGAACACGCGGCCGGTGTGGGTGAGGACGATCGCCCGGATGTCTCGTCGGCCGCGGCCGCGTCGAGGTGTCCGCGCAGTTCGGTCACCAGCTGCGTCGACAGCGCGTTGCGGTTGGCCGGCGAGTCGAGCGTGATCGTCGCGATCGCCCGATCGACGGCGTAGTGGACCAGCATCAGTACGACTTCGGCAGGCCGAGGCTGAACTGGGCCACGAAGTTGAGGATCATCTCCCGGCTCACCGGGGCGATGCGGGCGACCCGGGCGCCGATCAACAGGCTGCCGAGGCCGTACTCGTGGGCCAGGCCGTTGCCGCCGAGCGTCTGCACGGCCTGGTCGACGCAGGCGATGCTGGCCTCGGCCGCCGCGTACTTCGCCATGTTGGCCGATTCGCCCGCGCCCATGTCGTCGCCGGCGTCGTAGAGCGAGGCCGCCTTCTGCATCATCAGCTTCGACAGCTCCAGCTCGACCTTGGCCTTGGCCAGCGGGTGCGCGAGTCCCTGATGCGTGCCGATCGGCTTGCCCCACACCTCGCGCTCGTTGGCGTACTTCACCGCCCGCTCGAGTGCGTAGCGGCCCATGCCGACCGAGCCGGCCGAGGCCATGATGCGCTCCGGGTTGAGGCCGGCGAACAGCTGGGCCAGCGCGGCGTCCTCCTCGCCGATGAGGGCGTCGGCCGGCAGCCGGACGTCGTCGAGGAACAGCAGGAACTGCTTGTCCGGCATGACGACGTCCATGTCGATGGCGGTGTATTCGAAGCCGGGGGTGTCGGTGGGGAACGCGAACAGTGCCGGCTTGAGCCGTCCGGTCTTGGCGTCCTCGGTCCGGGCGACGATCAGGATCGCGTCGGCGTGGTCTACGCCGGAGACGTAGATCTTGCGGCCGTTGAGCACCCAGTCGCTGCCGTCGCGGCGCGCGGTGGTGGTGATGTTGTGCGAGTTCGATCCGGCATCAGGTTCGGTGATGCCGAAGGCCATGATCTGCGAACCGTCGGCCAGGCTGGGCAGCCAGTGCTGCTTCTGCTCCGGCGTGCCGTAGCGGCCAATGATCGTGCCGTTGATCGCCGGGGACACGACCATCATCAGCAGCCCGCAGCCGGCCGCGTTGAGCTCCTCGCCGACGATGGCGAGCTCGTACATGCCGGCCCCGCCGCCGCCGTACTCCTCGGGCAGGTTGAGGCCGAGGAAGCCGCTCTTGCCGGCCTCGTCCCACAGCTCGGTGAGCGGTTCACGGGCCCGGGCGCGCGGCGCGGTGTAGTCGTGGCCGTAGCGCTTTCCGAGTTCGGCGACGGCCTTGCGCAGCGCGATCTGCTCCTCGGTCTCAGTGAAAATCACGGCGAATCACTCCTGTGCGTCTTCTTCGTCCGTGACGACGGCCAGCACCGCGCCGACGTCGATCTGTTGTCCTTCGGCCACCGGCAGTTCGGCGAGGACGCCGTCGGCCGGGGCGTTGATCCGGTGCTGCATCTTCATCGCCTCGAGCCACAGGATCGGCTCGCCGGCCTTGACCCGGTCGCCCACCGCGACCGCGATCCGCACCACCGACCCCGGCATCGGCGCGAGCAGCGACCCGGCCGCCACCTGGGACGACGGGTCGACGAAGCGCGGAAGGCGACGCAGCGTCACCGGGCCGAGCGCCGAGTCGACGTGCACGTCATCGCCGGTCACCGCCACGGCGAAGGCGCGGCGCACGCCGCCGGTGTCGAGCACGACGCGGTCCGGCGCGGCCTGCACGAGAGCGACGCCTTCGAAACCGTCGGCCTGCAAGCCGTCGCGGGCGAGGCGGTAGCCGACCTCGTGGCCGTCGAACGTGCAGCGCTGCGGCTGGCTGACGACGTTGCGCCATCCGGACGGCACGCCGCGCAGCACCGGCGCCGCGGCCCGCGCGGCGGCGTCGATCGCGAGGGCTGCGGCGAGCGCGGAGATCGCCACCGCCTCGGCCTTGGCGAGCGGCGCCGCGAGGACGTCGAGGCCGTGCCGGTCGAAGAACGCCGTGTCGGTCTCGCCGCGGCCGAACGCGGGATGGCGCAGGACGTTGACGAGCAGATCGCGGTTGGTCGTCACGCCGTGGACGTGCGCCTGCGCGAGCGCGCTCGCGAGGGCGGTGGCGGCCTGCGCGCGGGTCGGCGCCCAGGCGATGACCTTCGCCAGCATCGGGTCGTAGTGGATGCTCACGATCGAGCCGTCCACCACGCCGCTGTCGAGCCGCAGCCCGGCCGCGGCCGACCCCAGCCCGAACTCGACGTCGACGCCGGGCACCGCGAAGCGGGTCAACGGGCCGGACTGCGGCTGCCAGTCGGCGGCCGGGTCCTCGGCGTACAGCCGCACCTCGATCGCGTGCCCGGTTGTCGGTGGCGGGTCGCTGCTCTCGAGGGCACCGCCGTCGGCGACCGCGATCTGCAGCGCGACGAGGTCGAGGCCGGTGGTGCACTCGGTGACCGGATGCTCGACCTGCAGGCGGGTGTTCATCTCGAGGAAGAAGAACCGTCCGTCGTCGTCGGCGAGGAACTCGACGGTGCCGGCGCCGGTGTAGCCGATGGCGGTGGTGGCGGCGCGGGCGGCGTCGAACAGTTCCTTGCGCATGCCGTCGATGCGCTCGACGAGCGGGGACGGCGCCTCCTCGACGACCTTCTGGTGCCGGCGCTGGATCGAGCACTCGCGCTCGCCGACGGCCCACACGGTGCCGTGCGTGTCGGCCATGACCTGCACCTCGATGTGCCGGCCGGTGGCCAGGTAGGGCTCGCAGAAGACGGTCGGATCGCCGAAGGCGCTCGCCGCTTCGGCGCGGGCCGCCTCGACCTCGGTGGCCAGTTGGTCGAGGTCGCGCACGATGCGCATGCCGCGCCCACCGCCGCCGGCGCTGGCCTTGATCAGCACCGGCAGGTCGTGCGCGGTAACGGTGGTCGGGTCGAGTTCGCGCAGGACGGGTACCCCGGCCGCGTCCATCAGCCGCTTGGACTCGATCTTGCTGCCCATGCTGTCGATGGCGTCCGGCGGCGGGCCGATCCAGGTGAGGCCGGCGTCGATCACGGCCCGGGCGAACGCCGCGTTCTCGGACAGGAAGCCGTAGCCGGGGTGGACGGCGTCGGCGCCGGCCCGCTGGGCGGCGGCGATGACGAGGTCGGCGCGCAGGTAGGTGTCGGTCGGGGCCGCGCCGGGCAGCCGCACCGCGGCGTCGGCCTCGGCGACGTGCGGGGCGCCGGCGTCGGGATCGGAGAAGACGGCGACGGTGCCGAGGCCGAGCGCGCGGCAGGTGCGGAACACCCGGCGGGCGATCTCGCCCCGGTTGGCGACGAGGACGGACGTGATCACCACAGGCTTGGCCCCCCTGCGGCGCGACACGCCGGCGAAATCGCCGCAGCGCGGCCACGACTCCCGGTCACAGGCGGAACACCCCGTAGCCCCGAGCGCCCTCGACCGGCCCGTTGTGGACGGCCGACAGCGCGATCCCGAGCACCGTCCGCGTGTCGCGCGGGTCGATGATGCCGTCGTCGTACAGCATCCCGGACAGGAACGGCGCGACGGATTCCTTCTCGATCTGCGCCTCGACGTACTGCCGCATCTGGGCATCGGCGGCCTCGTCGTAGGCCTGCCCGCGCGCCTCGGCCGACTGCCGCGCGACGATCGAGAGCACGCCGGCCAGCTGGGCCGGTCCCATCACCGCCGACTTGGCGTTCGGCCAGGTGAACAGGAAGCGCGGCCCGTACGCCCGCCCGCACATCCCGTAGTTGCCGGCCCCGTAGGACGCCCCCATCGTGACGGTCAGGTGCGGGACGGTGGAGTTCGACACCGCGTTGATCATCTGGGCGCCGTGCTTGATGATGCCGCCGCGCTCGTACTCGGCGCCGACCATGTAGCCGGTGGTGTTCTGCAGGAAGATCAGCGGCACGTCGGCCCGGTTGGCCAGCTGGATGAACTGCGCCGCCTTCTGCGCCTCCTCGCTGAACAGCACGCCGCGCGCATTGGCCAGGATCCCGACCGGGAAGCCGTGCAACGCGGCCCACCCGGTGACCAGCGACGATCCGTACAGCGGCTTGAACTCGTCGAAGTCCGAGCCGTCGACGATCCGGGCGATCACCTCGCGCGGGTCGAAGGGCACCTTGAGATCGGTCGGGACGATGCCGAGCAGGTCCTCGATGTCGTGCACCGGCGGCGCGGGGTCGGGCTTCGGCGCCGGGCCCAACTTCCGCCAGTTCAACCGCCGGACGATGTCGCGGCCGATGCGGATCGCGTCCTGCTCGTCGACGGCGTAGAAATCGGCCAGCCCCGACTGCCGGGCGTGCAGGTCGGCGCCGCCAAGCGATTCGTCGTCGGACTCCTCGCCGGTGGCCATCTTGACCAGCGGCGGCCCGGCCAGGAACACCTTCGACCGTTCCTTGATCATCACGACGAAGTCGCTCATGCCGGGGATGTACGCGCCACCCGCGGTCGAGTTGCCGAACACCAGCGAGATGGACGGGATGCCCGCGGCCGACAGCCGGGTGAGGTCGCGGAAGATCTGCCCGCCCGGGATGAAGATCTCCTTCTGCGTCGGCAGGTCGGCGCCGCCGGACTCGGTCAGGCCGATCACCGGCAGCCGGTTCTCCCGGGCGATCTCGCCGGCCCGCAGCGTCTTCTTCAGCGTGTACGGATTGGACGCACCGCCCCGGATCGTCGGGTCGCTGCCGTTGATCATGCACTCGACGCCACTCACGATGCCGATGCCGCAGACCACGGACGCGCCCACGGTGTAGTCGCTGCCCCACGCGGCCAGCGGCGACAGCTCGAGGAAGTGCGAGCCCGGGTCGAGCAGCAGTTCGACGCGCTCGCGCACCAGCAGCTTGCCGCGCTTGTGGTGGCGGGCGACGTACTTCTCACCCCCGCCGGCGACGGCTTTGGCGTGCTCGACGTCGATCGCCGCGAGCTGCTCGAGCAACGCCGCGCGGTTGGCCGCGTACTCCGGAGCGGCCGGGTCGACCGTCGACTTCAAGATCGTCATCGCCGTCGTCCCCCCTCGTCGCGACTTTGACTTCCCCATACACGCTGGCCGACCCCCGCAGCGTGCATGGGGAAGTCAAAGTCGGGAGAAGGGGGGCTCATGCCGTGTACCCCAGGGTCTTGGCGGCCAGGCCGGTGAGGATCTCGTTGGTGCCGCCGCCGATGCCCATGATGCGCATGTCGCGGTACTGCCGCTCGACCTCGGACTCGCGCATGTACCCCATCCCGCCGTGCAGTTGCACCGCCTGGTCGACCGACCACATGCCGGCCTCGACGGCGGTGTTCTTCGCGAAGCAGGCCTCACGGATCAGGTTCGTCTCGCCCGCGGCGGCCCGCAGCGCCACCGAGCGGGTGTACACCCGCGCGACCTCGATCCGCCGGGCCATCTCGGCCAGCGTGTTCTGCACCGGCTGCCGCGCGATGAGCGGCTTACCGAAGGTCGAGCGCAGCCGGCACCATTCGACGGTGAGATCGAGGCAGCGCTGCGCGCAGGCATAGGACTGCACGGCCAGGCCGATCCGTTCGGACACGAAGTTCTGCGCGATCTGGACGAAGCCGGTGTTCTCGGCGCCGACGAGATTCGCCGCCGGCACTCGCACGTCCACATAGGACAGCTCGGCAGTGTCCGAGCAGAGCCAGCCCATCTTGGCCAGCTTGCGCGAGACGGTGAAACCCGGCGTCCCCTTTTCGACCACGAGCAGCGAGATGCCGTGCGCGCCGGCGTCACCCGTCCGGACCGCCGTGACGACGAAGTCGGCCCGCACGCCGGAGGTGATGTAGGTCTTCGCGCCGTTCACGACGAAGTCGTCGCCGTCACGGACGGCGACGGTGCGCAGGTGGGCGACGTCCGAACCGCCGTCGGGCTCGGTGATGGCGAGTGAACCGATCTTCTCGCCGGCGATGGTCGGCCGGACCCAACGCTCGATCTGGTCGGCGTCACCCGCGGCGACAAGGTGCGGCAGCGAGATGCCGGAGGTGAACAGCGAGGCGAACAGCCCGCTCGCGCCGCCGGCGTAGTGGATCTCCTCGGCCAGGACGAGGGCGTCGATCGCGTCGCCGTCGCCCCCGCCGACGGTCGCGGGGTAGGAGAGCCCGATCAGGCCGAGCTCGGCCGCACGCTGGTGCAGGGAGCGGGGCAGCTCACCCTCGCGCTCCCAGTCGTCCTGGTGGGGCAGGACGTCCTTCTGCACGAAGCGCCGGACGGTCTCGCGCAGGGCCGCCCGCTCCGGCGTCGCGTACGGGTCGGTCATGCGTGGCCCCCCTGCGGCGCTTCCGCCGGCGGGTCGCGCCGCTCGGGGGCCAACACCGACTCGGGGACTTCGACCACGCGCGCGCGCAGCCACTCGCCGATCGCCTTGGCCTGCGGATCGTGCCGGGCGTTGGACGCCACGCCCTGCCCGAGCACGCCCTCGACCACGAAGTTCAGCGCCCGCAAATTGGGCAGCAGGTGCCGCGTCACCGGCAGCGACGCGGTCTCGGGCAGCAACCGGCGGAACTCGTCGACGGTGAGGTAGGACGCCAGCCAGGCGAACGCCTCGTCCGATCGGGTCCACAGCCCGACGTTGGCCGAGCCACCCTTGTCGCCGCTGCGCGCCCCGGCGATGGCGCCGAGCGACACCCGCCGGGTCGGACCGGACGGTGGCGGCAGTGGCAGCGTTGGGGACTCGACGTCGGCCAGCTCGCGGGTCTCGGCCGCCGACGCGATGTCGGCCCGCCGCCCGTCGGCGTGCACGGCCACGTGCGGCACCTGCCGCGCCGGCACGAACGCGGTCGTGAACACGCCATAGGGCGAGGACTCGCCTGGCGGGGCGGTGACGTGGAAGCCCGGATACGAGGCGAGTGCCAGCTCGATGGCCGCGCCGGAGAACGCCCGCCCGAGGGCCTTGGGATCAGGTCCGCGCACGACGCAGTGCAGCAGCGCCGCCGCTTCTTCCTGCACGTCGGCGTCGGGGTGATCGGTGCGCGCGAGCGTCCACGTCGCGTCCAGGCCGGCGAGCTGGGTCTGCACGAACGACGCCTTGGCCTCGACGTCGAGCCCGGTCAGGACGAACGTCACCTCGTTGCGGAATCCGCCGAGGGCGTTCAGGCCGACCTTGAGCGTGGGCGGCGGCGGCTCGCCGCGAACGCCGCTGATCCGCACCCGATCCGGCCCGTCCGGGGCCAGCGCGATCGAGTCGAAGCGAGCCGTCACGTCCGGCCCGGCGTAGCGCGCGCCGGTGATCTCGTAGAGCAGCTGCGCGGTGACCGTGCCGACGGTGACGGCGCCGCCCGTCCCCGGATGTTTGGTGATGACGGACGACCCGTCGGCGTGCACCTCGGCGATCGGGAAGCCGAGCGGCGTGTCCAGCGCGGCGCCGAGTTCGCGGAAGAACGCGTAGTTGCCGCCGGTCGCCTGCGGCCCGCACTCGATGACGTGCCCGGCGACCACCGCGCCCGCGAGCTCGTCGTACGACGTCCGGGTCCAGCCGAAGTGCGCCGCCGCCGGGCCGACGACCAGCGACGCGTCGGTGACCCGTCCGGTGACCACGACGTCGGCGCCGGCGGTCAGGCAGTCGGCGATGCCCCACGCGCCGAGGTAGGCGTTGGCCGCGAGCGGTTCCCCCAGCTCGAGCTCGGCCGCGCGGGCCCGCAGGTCGTCGCCCTCGACGTGCGCGACGGCCACGTCGAGGCCGAGGTCGGCCGCGAGGGCGCGGACGGCCGCGGCCAGCCCGGCCGGGTTGAGGCCGCCGGCGTTGGCGACGATCTTGACGCCGCGGTCGAGCGCGGTGCCGAGCGTGGATTCGAGCTGGCGCAGGAACGTCTTGGCGTAGCCGAGGTTCGCGTCCTTGAGCCGGTCCCGGCCCAGGATCAGCATGGTCAGCTCGGCGAGGTAGTCGCCGGTGAGGACGTCTATCTCGCCGCCGGTGACCTGCTCGTGCATGGCCGACGCGCGGTCGCCGTAGAAGCCCGATGCGTTCGCGATGCGTACCGCCCCGGTCATGGCGTGGCCCCGCTGCGGCGCGACACGCCGCGAGTTGCGCCGCAGCGCGGCCAAGGCTGGGCGGTCACGCGAACTGGCCCTTCGTTCGGCCGTCCCCGGGCGGGCCGGCGAAGGCCTGCGCGATGTCGAGCCACGCGTCGGCGTCCGGCCCCTCGGCGACGAGGGCGAGATCGTCGCGGTGGCGGCGCTGCGTCACGAGCAGGCAGAAGTCCAGCGCCGGACCGCTGACCCGCTGCCGCGCCTCCTCCGGCCCCCACGTCCAGACGTGGCCGGCCGGGCCGACGAGTTCGACGCGGAACGGCTCGGCCGGCACGGCGCGGTCGCGCACGAGGTAGGCGAAGTCGCGGGTGCGGACCCCGATGTGGGCGATGTGCCGAATCCGGTCGGTCGCCACACGTTCGACGCCGAGCGTGTCGTAGACGTCCTGCCCGTGGCCCCAGGTCTCCATCAGCCGGGCGGTGGCCATCGAGGTCGGGCTCATCGGCGGCCCGAACCACGGCAGCTTGGTGTCCGGCGGGGCGGCGGTGAGGGCGGCGGCCAGCGCGTCGCGGCCGGCCCGCCACGTAGCGAGCAGCTCGACCGGCGACTGCTGCGCCCACTCGGCCGCGGCCCGGTCGACGTAGCCGTCGAACTCGGTCAATGCGGCCTGCAGCGCGGCGCCGAAGGCTGCGGCGTCGGTGGCGGCGAGCGTGGCGATGTCGTCGGTCCAGGCCAGGTGACCGATCTGGGTGGCGATCGTCCACCCCGGCGCCGGGGTCTCGAGCGACCACTGATCGGCCGGCAGGGCGGCGACGAGCGCGTCGAGGTCGGCGCACTCGGCCTTCAGATCGGCGAGGACGCCGGCCACATCAGCCACCCCGGGAGCCTGACACGCACCCGGGGAAGAATCAAGCCTGCATGCTTGTTTCTGTGAGCCAGCAGTCAGCCAGCCGGCCCGCCCAGGGTGCGCAGCGCGCGGGCGAACGGGGCGCCGTCGCCGCCCAGGGCCGCGAAGAAGTGGCGATCGCAGGCCTCCACCGCAGCGTTCGCGCGATTGGCCAGCTTCGCGCCGGCGTCGGTCACGGTGACCGCCCAGGCCCGTCCGTCCTCCGGATGGGGAGCGCGGCGCACCAAATCGCGCTGTTCGAGTGCGCGCAGGACCTGCGAGGTCATCATCGGATCGGTGACCGCGTGCGCGGCGAGATCGCGCTGGGTCACCGGCCGATCGCCGTCGAGCCAGGTGAGCGAGGCGAGCAGGACGAACTGGACGTGGGTCAGCTCGAACGGCTTCAGCGTCGCGCGCTGCGCGGCCTGCCAGCGGTTGGTCACCTGCCACAGGAGCAGGCCGACGCTGTCGTCGGCCTCGCCATGCTCGGTGACGAGTCGCCGGGTGCTCATCCGACGGGGGCCGACTCCGCGCTGCGGGCCAACCGGTCGAGATCGGGCTGGGCCGATGCGGCGATGCCCTTGCCCAGGATCAGCCGCCAGGCGAACGCCAGCGGGCCGTGCAGCGTGACGGAGACGGTGACGGTGGTGGCGTCGTCACGCGCCGCTACGCGATGGTCGAATGTCAGTCGCGCGCCCAGCAGGCGAGACACGTCGACGAACCGGTCCGGGCCGAGTTCGGCCACCACGAACGGCACCTTGGGGCCGCCCTTGGGCTTGAGGACGCCGGTGGCGCCCTCGACGAACGGACCGTCCAGCCGGACCCATTCGGTGTCGAGGTTCCACTCCGGCCAGGTGGCCATGTCGGCCCACTTGGCGAAGAAGGCGGCGGGCGGGGCGGACGAGGTGACTGAGGCGGTGGCGATGGTCGTCATGGATTTAGTATGCACGCTTACTATATTGACGGCAAGAGCATTCGTGCGGACTGTGGGGGTCAGCCCGTGTTTGCTCTGCTAACCGGCAGGAAGCGCCGCCCGAGATGTGCTCTGGTCGCGACGTTTCTCCGGCGATCTTGTGCACGTGACTGCGCCTGTGCGCAACTGAGCCCACAAGATCAACATCAGCTGGCGTCGGGCTGCAGCTGCGGGGCACCGCGGAGCAGCCGGCTGTTCGGCACCACGATCAGACCGGTGCCGGTCGAGAGGGTGGTGTTGGCCAGGCCGATGCGGACCAGCTCGGCGTCGACCGTGCCCTGGCAGGCCAGCTGCAGGCGCAGCCGCTCGCCGGGGGCATACGGGCGCACGATCAGCAGCATGAGGCCGGCGAGCACGCTGCCGACGGTGCGGTGCGCGACGAAGGCACCCAGCAGCGCGACGGCGGCGGTGACGGCGAGGACGAGGGTCATCGACAGACCGAGCTCGCTCGACACGAGGGCGGCGGCGGTGATGCCGACCACGGCACACACCATCGCGAGGGTGACCGGCGCGGGGGTCGACGAGTCGCACTCGCGGCGGGCCGTACCGGCCCGGCGAGCGTCAGCTCGAAGCTCCTGCATCCGTGTCACTCCTCCTGTGTAGCAAGGGAACGTGGGTCGGTGGCGGGTGCACTCACAGACATGCCAGATGTCGGCAGTGACTCCACTCACAGGCCCACCGGACGGCACCGGTAATCCCTGGTTTCAGGCTACGACCGGGTGCGACGCGAATTAGGCGAAACGGCGGAGCACACGCAGCGGAACGTGCCGCAGCGCGGCGGCGATCGGGCGCCACGGCCAGGCCGGGACGGCTAGCTGCGCCACCTCGCGATCGATCGCCCGCACCATCGCCCGCACGCCGTCACTGGTGCTCGCGGTGAGGGGTGTGCGTTGCGCCACTCGTCCGTTCATCTCCGACTCGATGTAGCCGGGGAACAACGTGGTGACCTTGATCGACGTACCGATCATCTCGGCCCGGATGCCCTCGGCCACCTTGGCGATCCCGGCCTTCGACGCCGAGTACGCCGTCATCGACTTGGGCAGGCCGCGCATCGCCGACACCGAGGAGATGACGACGAGGTGCCCGCGTCCCGCTGCGCGGAACTGCTCCATCGCCGCCTCGCACTGCGCGAGGCCGGAGAGCAGGTTGGTGGTGATCGTCTCCTTGTTGGCGTCGAAGCGGCCGGTGCCGACGGCGGCGCCCTTGCCCAGCCCGGCGTTCACGATCACGCGGTCGAGCCCGTCCAGCTCAGCGGCGATCTCGCGGAACACGACGAACACGGCGTCGTGGTCGTTGACGTCGAGGGCGCGGACGACGACGGTGCGCTCAGGGTGTTGCGTCAGGATCTCGTCGCGCAACGCTTCGAGCCGGTCGGCGCGACGGGCGCACAGCGCCAGGTCGTGCCCGCCGGCCGCGAACTGTCGCGCCATCTCGGCACCGAGCCCGGAGCTCGCGCCGGTGATGAGGATCTTCACGCGGTCTCGAACGGCCAGCCGTGCTCGTCGGCGGCCTTCGCCTGCTGGCCCCGCAGCTCGAGATGCTGCGCGGTCAATTCGACCGCCTGGGGGACGTCCACCCCCGTCTGGTCGGCCAGCAGGTACACGCCGTAGGCCAGCTCACCCAGCCGGTGGTTCCAGTCCGGGCCGGGACGAAACGGCCGGCGACCTCGATCCGTCCCGCTGGTGACGGTGGCCGTCAGCGCGCCGAGCAACGTCTGCAGCTCGAGCAGCAGGGTCGGCACGGTGGCGTGCAGGTCGGCGGTGTCGGCGGTCTGTGCGACGCGACTCTGCAGTCCGGTGCTCATGGCTGGTCCGGTGGCCTCGCTCACGCGTCGCTCGCTCACGCCCTCACTCCGTTCGGCCGTGCAGAGACGCCATGCCCATGGCTCGCTCGCACGCATCGCTCGCTCACGCCCTCACGCCGTTCGGCCGTGCAGAGACGCCATGCCCATGGCTCGCTCGCACGCATCGCTCGCTCACGCCCTCACTCCGTTCGGCCGTGCAGAGACGCCATGCCCATGGCTCGCTCGCACGCATCGCTCGCTCACGTCTGCCGAACCTACCGGCATCGGTGCGGCCGCGGGCGGCCACAGTACGCTCGGCTTGGATTCGCCGGCCCACTTCCTAGGACGCAGCCTTGAGCATTCCGCGACCTGCGCGGCTGCGCGTCGGCGTGGTCGGCGCGGGCCGGGTCGGCAGCGCGCTCGGGGCCGCACTGGCCCGGGCCGGGCACGAGATCGTCGCGGCCAGCGGGGTGTCAGAGCTTTCGCTCGCCCGGGCCGAGCGGTTCCTGCCCGGGGTCGAGCTGATGCCGGCCGACGAGGTCGTCGCGCTGTCGGACTTCGTCCTGCTGGCCGTCCCGGACGACGTGCTGCGACCGCTGATCGCCGGCCTGGCCGACACCGGCATCTGGCGCAGCGGCCAGCTGGTCGCCCACACGTCGGGGGCGCAGGGCATCGGCGTGCTCGACCCGGCGGCGGCCCGCGGCGTGCTGGCGCTGGCGCTGCACCCGGTGATGACCTTCGCCGGGCGGTCCGAGGATCTCGACCGCCTCTCCGGCGCGACCTTCGGCGTCACCTCGGCCGACGAGCTGCGGCCGGTGGCCGAGTCGCTCGTCGTCGAGATGGGCGGCGAGCCCGTGTGGGTGCCGGAGTCGGCCCGCGCGCTCTACCACGCGTCCCTCACGATCGCGTCCAATCACCTCGTCACGCTGGTCAACGACGCGCTGGGACTGCTGTCCGACGCGGGTGTGGCCGAGCCGGCCCGGCTCGCGGCGCCATTGCTCAGCGCGTCGCTCGACAACGTCCTGCGCCTCGGCGACGCGGCGCTCACCGGCCCGGTGTCGCGGGCCGATCTCGCCACGGTCGCCGCGCACCTCGACACGCTCGGCCGTTCGGCGCCGGACGTGCTGCCGGCCTACGTGGCGATGGCCCGGCGGACGGCGCAGCGCGCGCTCGCGGCCGGTCGGCTCACCGCGGCCCAGGCCAGCGCCGTCCTGGAGTTGTTGGCATGAAGGTGGTGCAGACGCGGGCCGAGTTCGCGACGGCGCGGGCGGGGCTGGCCGGGCCGATCGGCTTCGTCCCGACCATGGGGGCGCTGCACGCTGGGCACGTGGCGCTGCTGCACGCAGCGCGCGCCGAGTGCGCCGCGGTGATCACCACCAACTTCGTCAATCCGCTGCAGTTCGGTCCGGCCGAGGATCTCGCCCGCTACCCGCGCACCCTGGACGCCGACCTCGCGCAGTGCGAGCGCGCCGGTGTGGACGTCGTCTGGGCCCCGGCGGTCGAGGACGTCTACCCGGACGGCAGCACGCAGGTCACCGTCCAACCCGGACCGCTCGGCGACCTGCTCGAGGGCGAGGTGCGGCCCGGGCACTTCGCCGGGGTGCTGACGGTGGTGGCGAAGTTCCTCAACCTCGTCCGGCCCGACCGCGCCTACTTCGGCGAGAAGGACTACCAGCAGCTGACGCTGATCCGGCAGATGGCGCTCGACCTCGATCTCGGCGTCGAGGTGGTCGGGGTCGAGACGGTGCGAGAGCCGGACGGGCTGGCGCTGTCGAGCCGCAACGTCTACCTGAGCGCCGCCGATCGCGGGCACGCGCTTGCGCTGTCGCGGGCGCTGCGGGCCGGGCAGGCGATCGCGGCCGACGGCGCGCTCGCGGTGATCACGCTGGCCACCGGCGTGCTGGCGGCCGAGCCCGGCGTCGCCGTCGACTACCTCGAGCTGCGCGGCGCCGATCTCGGCGAGATCCCCGAGCACGGGCCGGCCCGGCTGCTGGTCGCGGCGCGGGTGGGCAGCACCCGGCTGATCGACAACGTCGGGCTGATCCTGTGAGCACCCTGCCGCGGCGGCTCGCGGCGCCCGATCCGGGTTGGACGGTGAGCACCGACGTCGTGGTCGTGGGCTCGGGCATCGCCGGGCTCACCACGGCGCTGCACATCAGCCGGCAGTCGGCCCTGCGCGTCCTGCTCGTCACCAAGGACGTCCTGGCCGCCGGGTCGACCCGCTGGGCGCAGGGCGGCATCGCTGCGGCGCTCGGGGCCGGCGATTCGCCGGGCGAGCACTTCACCGACACGATCGTCGCCGGGGCGGGGGTGTGCGACGAGGCCGCGGTGCGGGTGCTGGTGCGCGAGGGGCCGGCCGCAGTGCGCGAGCTGGTGCAGATGGGCGCCCGCTTCGACCGTGCCACCGACGGCGAGCTGTCGCTGACCCGCGAGGGCGGCCACCACCGCGACCGCATCGCCCACGCCGGCGGTGACGCGACCGGTGCCGAGATCCAGCGCGCGCTCGTCACCCGCGTGCTCGACGCCAGCGCCGTGTCAGTGATCGAGCACGCGCTCGTGCTCGATCTGCTGCGCGGCGACGACGGCACGGCGGCCGGGCTGACGCTGCACGTGATGGGCGAAGGTCAGCTCGACGGGGTCGGGGCGGTGCGGGCCCGCGCCGTCGTCCTCGCCACCGGCGGCATCGGCCAGGTCTACGCGTCCACCACCAACCCGAGCGTGTCCACCGGCGACGGGGTCGCCGCCGCGCTGCGGGCCGGCGCAGTCGTACGCGATCTCGAGTTCGTCCAGTTCCACCCGACCGTCACCTGGCTGGGGGCGCGCTCGCGCGGGCAGCAGCCGCTGGTCAGTGAGGCCGTCCGCGGCGAGGGCGCGTTCCTGGTCGACGACGCCGGTGTGCGGTTCATGACGGGGCAGCACGAGCTGGCCGATCTCGCCCCGCGCGACGTCGTGGCCAAGGCGATCCTGCGCCGGATGCGCGAGACCGGCGCCGAGCACGTCTGGCTGGACGCGCGGGCCTTCGGCGCCGAGAAGTGGCGGGTGCGGTTCCCGACCATTCACGAGACGTTGCTGTCGCTGGGCATCGACCCGGTGCGCGAGCTGATCCCGGTCGTCCCGGCCTGCCACTACGCGTCCGGCGGGGTGCGCACCGATCTGCTCGGCGAGTCGTCGCTGCCCGGCTTGTTCGTGTGCGGCGAGTCGGCCTGCACCGGGGTGCACGGCGCCAACCGGCTGGCGTCCAATTCGCTGCTCGAAGGGCTGGTGTTCGGGCACCGTATCGCCGCGACGGTGATGTCCCGGCTGGGCGAGCCGGCCGAACCGGCTACCGCGCTCGCGGCCGCGCCCGCGCCCGGCGGGCTGCTGCCCGAGTCGGCGCGGGCCGACCTGCAGGCGCTGATGTCGCGCGGCGTCGGCGTGCTGCGCGACGAGAAGGGGCTGCACGCGGCGGCCGAGGGGCTGGTGGCGCTGGTCGAGCGCGACGGCGGCGCGCCCGGCACCGAGGCGTGGGAGACCACCAACCTGCTGACCGTGGCGGCGGCGCTGGTGCAGGCGGCGGCGCGGCGCGAAGAGACCCGCGGCGCCCACTGGCGCGACGACTTCCCCGAGCGCGACGACGAGCACTGGCGCGGCCACCTCGACACCGTGCTGACGCCGGACGGCTCGCTCCGCACCGACTTTGACTTCCCGATGCACGCGGACGGAGGCTCCTAGCGTGGATGGGGAAGTCAAAGTCGAGGGCTTGGACGAGGCGGTGATTGCCGAGGTGGTCGCGCGGGCGCTCGCCGAGGACCTCGGCCCCGGCGGCGACGTGACCACGCTCGCGACGGTGGATCCCGGCGCGATCGCCACCGCCCGCTTCGTGTCCCGGCAGGCCGGCGTGGTCGCGGGCTTGCCGGTGGTGGCACACGTCCTGCACGTCGTCAGCACCGGCCGCGTCCGCTTCGACGTCGTCCGGCCCGATGGCTCACGCGTCGCGCCCGGCGACGAGATCGCCACCGCCACCGGCCCCATGCGCGATCTGCTCACCGCCGAGCGCACCGCGCTGAACTTCCTCGGCCATCTGTCCGGCGTCGCGTCACTCACCCGGCGCTGGGTCGATGCGGTTGCGGGCACCGGCGCGCAGATCCGCGACACCCGCAAGACGATGCCCGGGCTGCGCGCGCTCGAGAAGTACGCGGTGCGCTGCGGGGGCGGGGTCAACCACCGCATGTCCCTGTCGGACGCCGCGCTGGTGAAGGACAACCACGTCGTCGCGGCGGGTGGCGTGGTCGCGGCGTTCGACCGGGTGCGGGCGGCCTACCCCGGCCTGCCGCTCGAGATCGAGGTCGACACGCTCGCGCAGGCCCGCGCGGTGATCGACGCCGGCGCCGACCTCGTCCTACTCGACAACATGAACCCGGCCGACCTGCGCGCCGCCGTCGAGTACGCGGCCGGTCGGGCCCGGCTCGAAGCATCCGGCGGACTCACCGTCGACACCGCGCGCGAGGTGGCCGAGACCGGCGTCGACTACCTTGCAGTCGGCGCGCTCACCCACTCGGCCCCGGTGCTCGACATCGGGCTCGACATCTAGAGACGGACCGGACGCATGCTGCTCGCGATCGATGTCGGCAACACCAACACCGTCATGGGGGTGTTCGAGGGCGACGAGCTGCAGCATTCGTGGCGGATCAAGTCCGACGCCCGCAACACCGCCGACGAGCTCGCGCTGACGTTCCGCGGCCTGCTCGCCGAGATCCCGGTGTCCGGCATCGCCGCCTGCTCCACCGTCCCGGCGGTGATGCGCGAGCTGCGCACCATGCTCGACCGCTACTACCCGCACGTGCGCACCGTCCTGGTCGAGCCGGGCGTCCGCACCGGCGTCAGCGTGCTCACCGACAATCCGAAGGAGGTCGGCACCGACCGCATCTGCAACACCGCGGCCGCGCACTACCTGATCGACGGGCCGTGCATCGTGGTCGACTTCGGGACGTCGACGAACTTCGACTGCATCAGCGCGCGCGGCGACTTCCTCGGCGGCGCGCTCGCCCCGGGCATCGAGATCTCGCTGGACGCGCTGGCGTCGCGGGCGGCGCAGCTGCGCAAGGTCGAGCTCGTCGTTCCCCGCAGCCCGATCGGCAAGAACACCGTCGAGTCGCTGCAGTCGGGCATCCTCTACGGATTCGCCGGGCAGGTCGACGGCATGGTGCGCCGGCTCTCCGCGGTGCTCGCCCCCGACGACCCCACCTCCGTCCAGGTCATCGCGACTGGCGGGCTGGCCACGCTGGTGGTCGACCACAGCGAGACCGTCACGCGCTACGAGCCCGAGCTGACGCTGATCGGCCTGCGGTTGATCTACGACCGCAACGCCTGACGACAGCTCGCCCAAAGGGGTATCAACCGGCGCGAGCCGGACTCCTCCTCGACACCCACGCCGAGGACGAGCCGGTCTCCTCCTCGACACCCACCGAGGAGGAACCATGCCCCACGTCACCACCCACTACCGCGTGATCGTCGCGGCCGGCCACCACCGGCAGCCGCGCAACAGCCAGAAGTGGCTCGAGCCCTACCCGGCCAGCAACGTCGAAGCCGTCCAGGGGACGCCGATGAATCCGTTCGCGCCGCCGCAGCTGGCCTACACCGACAACGGCGCGAATCAGGTCGCGAACTTCCTGTTCTGGAGCGCCGGCGACGGCACCGACGGGCAGACCACCACCGACCCGATGCTCAACACCACGGTCGGGACGGCGCCGCTGACGCTCGTCGCCTGGTACCTGCCGCCGGGCGGGATCGGCAACGGCCAGCCGGGCTACATCATCGACGCGTTCTCGGACGCGCTGAACGACTTCGTCGACGACGACTTCGTCACCGTCGCGCCCGACGCCGCACTGACCCACGACGCCAACGTCGTGGGCTGGGTACCGACCGCGCACGCCGAGTCGCTCACCGCGGTGCCCGGCACGATCCACACCGGCGAGACCTTCGAGCAGTGGATCGGCGGCCACCCCAGCGAGAGCGTCGACGGGTTGCCCGCGTCCGAGAGCGGCTACGCCCTCGCGACGTACCACAACCACCACCTGACGCTGCCGAAGGTGGGTCAGTACGAGCAGGGCGTGAAGATCCTCTGGGGCATCATCAACGACGGCACCGGCGCGGTGCTCGGGCCGAACGGTCCGGTGCCGGTCGACCCGGGCTGGGGCACCCTCGTCCAGCGCATCAACCGCGCGGCGGCGCTGGTGGCCCTCGGTGAGCACACCCGCAGTGCGGCCGAGGTCGCCAGGATCGGCGTCGCCGAAGTGGCCGCCGCGACCAAGGCCTTCGACGCCCACGTCGCGGGTCTCGAGCAGCAGCCGGGCTGATCCCCCCGCCAAAGTTGTCCGTGCTTCGCGTCGTCCTCACGACGGGAGGCACGGACAACTTCGTCGGTGTCTAAGGGTCGTTAGGGTCGGACGTATGCAGCTACGGATCTTCACCGAGCCCCAGCAAGGCGCCAGCTACGACGACCTGCTCCGCCTCGCCACCGCCGCCGAGGAATTCGGCTTCGATGCGTTCTTCCGCTCCGATCACTATCTGTCGATGGGATCCGCGGACGGGTTGCCCGGCCCGACCGACGCGTGGCTGACCCTGGCCGCGCTGGCCCGCGACACCTCGCGCATCCGGCTCGGCACGCTCGTCAGCCCGGCCACCTTCCGGCTGCCCGGCCCGCTCGCGATCTCGGTCGCCCAGGTCGACCAGATGAGCGGCGGCCGGGTCGAACTCGGCCTCGGCACCGGCTGGTTCGAGGCCGAGCACACGGCGTACGGCATCCCGTTCCCGGACGTCCCGGAGCGCTTCGACCGCTTCGCCGAGCAGGTCGAGATCATCCACGGGCTGCTCACGACGCGCGCCGGTGACACGTTCGACTACGACGGGACGTACTTCCAGCTCAAGGACTCGCCGGCCCTGCCCAAGCCGGTGCAGGCGCCGCATCCGCCGCTGATCCTCGGCGGTGGCGGCAAGAAAAAGGGCGCCGCCCTGGCCGCCCGGTTCGCCGACGAGTACAACGTTTCCTTCCGTTCCGTGGACGACACGGCCGCGGTGATCGGGCGGGTCCGCGCCGCCACCGAGTCGACCGGACGCGAGCTCGTGTACTCCGCGGCGCAGGTCCTCTGCATCGGCCGCGACGACGCCGAGCTGGCCCGGCGGGCGGCGGCGATCGGCCGCGAGCCCGATGAGGTGCGGGCCAACGGGGTCGCGGGCACGCCGGCCGAGGCGCTGGACCGCATCGCTGCCTTCGCGGCGCTCGGCGTCACCCGCATGTATCTGCAGGTGTTGGACCTCAGCGACCTGGAACACCTGGAACTGCTGGCGAGCGACGTCCTGCCCCACGTCTGACCCACCTTGCACGTTGTCCGCCCCTGCGGTCGCTATAACGGCTTGTAGTGCGGACAACTTGCGAAAGGGGAAGGGACTTACAGCCAGCCGCGTTGGTCGGCGACGCGGACGGCTTCGACGCGGTTGCGCACGCCGGTCTTCGCGATCGCGGCCGAGAGGTAGTTGCGCACCGTCCCCTCGGACAGGAACAGCTTGGCCGAGATATCAGCCACGGTGGCGCCGTCGCGCGCGGCGACCAGCACGTCGCGCTCGCGGCCGGTGAGCGGCGACGCGCCGCCGGCCAGGGTCGCGGCCGCGAGGGCCGGATCGACCACCCGCTCGCCGCGGGCCACCCGCCGGACGGCGTCGGCCAGCTGCTCGGCCGGGGCGTCCTTCACCACGAAGCCGGACGCGCCCGCTTCCATCGCCCGCCGCAGGTAGCCGGGCCGGCCGAACGCGGTCAGCATGATCATCCGGCAGCCGGGCAGCTCGTGCGCGATGGCCGCGGCCGCCGCCAGCCCGTCCATGCCCGGCATCTCGATGTCGAGCAGGGCGACGTCGGGACGGGACTTGATGGCCGCGGCCACCACCTCGTCGCCGCGCGCCACCTCGGCGACCACCTCGAAGTCGTCCTCGAGCTCGAGCAGCGCAGCGAGCGCGGTTCGGACCAGGTTCTGGTCGTCGGCCAGCAGCAGCCGGATGGTTTTGCCGGTCACGGCAGGTGATCCGCGGGCTCGTCCGTCCGGGCTGTGACCGTCCCGGCCGGGTCGTCCCGCACCGTCTCGGCCCGGCCTTCCGGCGCGTCGGTCGGCGGCTCGACCGGCTGCGGAATCGCATCAGCGATCACCTCGGCCCGCAGCCGGAAGCCGTTCAGGCCGCCGGACACCGTCAGCGTCCCGCCCGTCGCCTCGACCCGTTCGCGCAGCCCGCACAGACCATTGCCCATGCGCGGCATGCCGCCGCGGCCGTCGTCGACGATCTCGACCCAACGGGGGCCGAGCGTGATCCGGACGTGATCGGCCCGCGAGTGGCGCACGACGTTCGTCACGCCTTCGCGCACGACCCAGCCGAACAGCTCGGACAGCGCCGGATCGGTTTCGGCCACCGAGCCGGGCAGCTCCGAGACGGTGCCGGCGGCCCGCAGCACCTCGCGCGCGGTCGCGAGCTCGCCGGTGAGCGTGACCTCGTTGTGCGCGGACACGGCGGCCCGGACATCGCCCAGGGTGCGCCGCGCCAGCTGCTCGACCTCGCTGATCTCGGCGAAGGCCCGCTCGGTCTCGCCGTGCTCGGCCAGCCGCCGGGCCAGCCCGGCCTTGACGGTGATCGTCGTGAGGGAGTGTCCGAGCAGATCGTGCAGATCGCGGGCGATGCGCGAGCGCTCGTTCTCGGCGGCCAACCGGGCGACCTCGGCCCGCGCCGCGGCGAGGGCGATGTTGGACTGGACGATGCGGAAGAAGCCGAACATCGCGAGCGAGACGAGCAGGATCGACAGCGACGTCCCCCACGCCGCCGACGCGTTCCAGCCCGGCACGGAACGCTGGACCACGAAACTGCCCACCGCCAACGCGATCACGATGTAGAGCGACCAGCGCGTGCGGGCCGCCACCGTGAGCACGGCGACGTACACGAGGAAGACCAGCGCGTCCTGGTGCGCGAAGTGCGTCTCGGCCGCGGTGAGGGCCAGCGCCACGGAGTAGAGGCTCCAATAACCCCGCGTCTGCCCCGTCCATCCCATCGGCAGCGCCACCAGGTAGACGCCGGCGAACGCCACGACGAGCAGATAGCCGACGACGGCCGCGCCCCCGTGCGAGTGCTGGGCCACTCCGTTGACCGTCTGGCCGAGATACACCAGCCAGAAGGCCGGGAAGAAGTAGCGCCGCCAGCCGGCGCCCCACATCCGGGCCATCTCGTCCAGTTGCGGATCGATGGGCGTGACGCTGGAGCCGGCCGGCGGCGTGGGGTTCATGGTTGGGCCGATCGTGGAACTACGCGCGCTTCGTGTCGCGCTGGTAGGCCCACATCGCGAAGCCGGCGAACGCGACCGACCAGGCGGCGACAGTGATCCAGCCCTTGGCCCCCCACGGATCGCCCCCGAGCCCGACGTGCCCGGCCTGGACGAGCCAGTACGACGGCAGGGCCTGGCAGAAGTGGACGAAGAAGCCGCTGCCCTGGATCGGGAACCACGTCCCGCCCAGGAACGCGAGCACGCCGATCCCACCTCCCATCGCCGGGCCCATGGAATCCGGGGTCAGCAGGTGGCCGACCGCGATGCCGAGCGCGGCGAACGGGATGACCGCGACGAGCACGAGGACCGATGCCTGCAGCCACTGGTGCAGCGGCATCCGGACGCCGAACGAGATGCCGAGCACGTACAGCAGGAACATGCTGGACAGCACCATGATGTAGCTGGTCAGCACCTTGCTGCGGAAGTACGCCCGTGCGGTGAGTGGGGTCAGTCGCAGCAGCCGGTTCCAACCGACCTGCCGTTCGGCCGAGATTCTGGCCCCGCCGGCCAGCCCGGCGGCCATCGCGCCGAACGAGAGCAGGCTGATCATGTAGTAGTGCGCCGGCGGCAGCCCGACGCTCTTGATGAAGTCGTGCTTGGCCTTCTTGGTGTTGTTGAGCGACACGATCAGCAGGTAGAAGACGATCGGGAAGCCGAGCGAGAAGATGAAGAACCGGCGGTTCCGGAACGTCCGGAGGACCTCGAACCGGGTGTAGGTCACGGCACTCACTGGTCGTCCTCCGTCGCGTGATTGCTGGTCAGCTCCAGGAACGCCTCTTCCAGTCCGGCGCCACTGACCTCGATGTCGCGGGCGGCCGGAAAGGCCGGCAGCAGCGCCCGCAGCGCGGCGTCGGAGTCTGCGCAATTGATGATCACGGACTCGCCGCGGGTGTCGACGTTCGTGACGCCGGGCAGCGCGGCCAGGGCGGCCAGGTCGGCGCCGGGCAGGGTCGCCCGGATCGTACGGAGCCCCACTGTCGCCTTGATCTCGGTCGCCGGGCCGTCGGCGACCACCCGGCCGTTGGCCATCAGGATGATCCGGTCGGCGTAGGCGTCGGCCTCTTCGAGGTAGTGCGTGGCGAAGATGACCGTCTTGCCCCGGCCCGCGAACGTCCGCATGGTCGACCAGAAGTCACGGCGGGCCTCGACGTCGAGGGCGACCGTCGGCTCGTCCAGCACGAGTAGGTCGGCGTCGCTGACCAGCGCGATCGCGAAGCGCACGCGTTGGGTCTGACCGCCGGACAGCTTCGAG
This sequence comes from uncultured Actinomycetota bacterium, assembly GCA_963764485.1. Lineage (GTDB taxonomy): Bacteria > Actinomycetota > Actinomycetes > Mycobacteriales > Jatrophihabitantaceae > Jatrophihabitans. Next base: position 2,898,989 of record CAVXSM010000001.1, read on the forward strand.
GTTCGGCGCCCGGCGATGTCGTTGAGCTTGACGAGGTCGATGACCTCGTCGACGCCGAGCGGGTTCGGGTAAAGGCTGGCGATCATCGTGAGTAGTTCGCGGACGGTGATGCCATCGATCAGCGCGCCGGTCTGCAGCATGCCGGCGATGGCGCCGGCCGTGACGGCGTCGGCCGGCGCCAGGCCGAACAGGTCGACCGTGCCGGCATCGGGTGGCAGCAGCCCGAGCAGCATGTCGATCGTCGTGGACTTGCCCGCGCCGTTCGGCCCGAGCAGGGCGACCGTCTCGCCCCGCTCGATCCCGATGGTCACGCCCCGGACGGCGTGGACAGTCCCTTGCGGGCTCTTGAAGGACTTGGTCAGTCCGGTCAGTCGTAATCCCGTGCCCGGCGGCGCGGCGAGGTTCGTGGTCATGCGATGCAGCCTGCCGGATGTGCGTTCCGTCCGGTAATGCTTTCGTGACCGCAATACGCCGTGACATTCGTCAACCGGGACGGCCGATAGGCTCAGTCATCGTGCAGCCCGACGACCCGGCCGAGGATGTCCCGGAGCAGATGCGGGTCCGGCGCGAGAAGTACGACCGCCTGATCGCCGATCCGCAGCGGGCGCCGTTCCCGGTGGGGGTCGCTCGCACCCATTCCTTGGCGGCGGTGCGCGCGGCGTACCCGCAGCTCGCGGCCGGCACCGAGACCGGCGACGTGGTCGGGGTCACCGGCCGGGTGATCTTCGTCCGCAATACCGGCAAGCTGTGCTTCGCCATGCTGCGCGAGGGTGCGGCCGAATTGCAGGTGATGATCTCGCTCGACCGGGTGGGCGAGCAATCCCTGGCCGGGTGGAAGGCCGACGTCGACCTGGGCGATCTCGTATTCGTGCGGGGCGAGGTCATCTCGTCGAAACGCGGTGAGTTGTCGGTGCTGGCCGACGAATGGCGAATCACCGCCAAAGCACTGCGCCCCCTGCCGGTCGCCCACAAGCCATTGTCGGACGAGACCCGGGTGCGGCAGCGATATGTCGATCTGATCGTGCGGCCCGAAGCGCGCGCGATGGTTTACACCCGCGCCGAAGTGCTGCGCTCGCTGCGCTCGACCTTCCACGACGCCGGATACGTCGAGGTCGAAACGCCGGTGCTCCAGGTGGTGCACGGCGGCGCCGCGGCCCGGCCGTTCCATACGCATCTGAATGCGTTCGATCTTGACATGTCGCTGCGAATCGCCACCGAGTTGTATCTCAAGCGCTGCATCGTCGGCGGCATCGAGAAGGTGTACGAAATCGGGCCGGCCTTTCGCAACGAGGGCGTCGATTCGAGCCACTCGCCCGAGTACACGCTGCTCGAGGCCTACGAGTCCTACGGCGACTACGACACGATGGCCGAGCTGACCCGCCAGCTCGTGCTCGATGCTGCGGCGGCGGTCGGGGTCGACACCGGCACCAGCATCGACGGCACCGAGATCGACCTCAGCGGCCCGTGGGCCACGCTCACCGTGCACGGCGCGGTGTCGGCCGCGGTGGGCGAGGAGATCACGCCCGACACCGGCGCGGACGTGCTGCGCCGGCACGCCGAGCGCCTCGATGTCGCCGTGAAGCCCGATCTCGGTGCGGGTGAGCTCGTCCTCGAGCTGTACGAGAAGCTGGTCGAGCACACGCTGATCCAGCCCACCTTCGTCAAGGATTACCCCGTTGCGGTGCGCCCGCTCGCCCGCCCGCATCGCGACGATCCACGGCTGGCCGAGGCCTGGGATCTGATCATCGGCGGCGTCGAGATCGCCCCGGCGTACTCCGAACTCGTCGATCCGGTCGAGCAGCGTCGACGCCTGGTGGAGCAGTCGCTCGCTGCGGCCAAGGGTGATCCCGAAGCGATGCAATTGGACGAGGACTTCCTGCGCGCCCTCGAGTACGGCATGCCGCCGACCGGTGGAATGGGACTCGGTGTCGATCGGCTGGTGATGATCCTCACCGGCAAGGGAATTCGCGAGACGATCCTGTTCCCGCTGCTTAAGCCGTTGTGATGAATTGGCACGGCTCGGCGCTGCTATTTGCTGCCGAGTTCGCCACGAAGTAATGTGTGAACGCGCCGGTAATCCACCCGACAGAAATGGTTTCGCAATGGCCCAGAAGACAATCGTGCAGCTCATCGACGACCTCGATCAGGGCGCAGCAGCCGAGACCGTCAGCTTCGCCCTCGACGGTACGAACTACGAAATCGACCTTTCCGCCAAGAACGCCGCGAAATTGCGGGATTCACTCGCGCTGTATGTTGCGAATGCACGGCGCTCCAGCCGTTCCGGTTCGCGGCCGGCCGGCTCGTCGCGACGTGGACGTTCGGCCCGCGGCGACCGCGAGCAGACCCAGGCGATTCGCGAATGGGCCCGCAAGAACGGCCACAAGATCGGCGAGAAGGGGCGCATCCCCGCGCACATTCTCGAGGCCTACAACAAATCTTAATCCGCCGTTAGGCGGATCTCCTCAAGGGCGCTCGCTGCGCTCGGACCCATCGTCGATCCGCAGCTCGCTGACGCGCCGCAAGCTCACATTCGTTCGCCCGGCGTCGGGGCTCTTCGCGCGAGCGCTCATCGCGTTCATGGTCACCTCGCTAGTTGCGTTCCAGCCGTTCGATCACGTTTTCCTGTCGGAGGGACGCTCGAACTCCGTCCTAGCGTCCCTCCGACAGGAAAACCCGGTCACCGGCGGCCTAAGAGAGATGCTCGGCGAAGAACGTCTCTATTCGCTGCCAGGCGTCCTTCGCGGCTTCGGGGTTGGGGCCGACGTTGACGATGCGCTGCAGCGACCGGAATGGCGCAGGGCCGAAGTAGGTGTCGTTGAGGAACGAGTGCCCGGCCCCCGGATACTCCTTGACGTCGTGCTCGATGCCCAGATCCACGAGGGTGCCGGTGAGCTTGTTGGCCGCGCCCCGCAACGTGACGTCACTGCCGCCGTAGCTGCCGACGATCGGGCAGGCACCGGCGAGCGCCGTGTGCGCATGGCGAGGTAATACGCCGTAGTTCGCCGAAGCCGCGTCGAAGCCGCGGGCGGCGGTGACGAGGGCGAAGCCGCCACCCATGCAGAAACCGATGATCCCGACCTTGCCGGTGCAGTCGTCGTGCGCGGCCAGGAACTCCCGAGCCGCGTCGATGTCGGCGATCGGCTTGCCGGCTCCGGCGAACATCGCCCGGAACGTGCCCACCAGGCAGCGGGCCACGCCCCCGTCGCTGAACAGGTCCGGAACCACAGCGAGGTAGCCCGCCGCCGCCAGCCGGTCGGCCTGCCGGCGCACGACATCGTTGAGGCCGAGCGCCTCGTGAATGACGACGACGCCGGGCCACGGCCCGTCCCCGTCCGGCATGGCGAGGTAGCCGCGCAGGCTGGGGGAGCCGCCGTCCACCCGGCCGAGCTCGATTTTCGGCATGCGCAACCCCCTCGAAAAGTGAGCGACCCGTTCGCTCTCAGCGAAGTATGCCGGGCATCATCCGGGCCCAATGATCGTTGGGTAGGTATGCGCCGTCCGGACCGCGTCGGGCGGCGTGTCCCAGCTTTCGCAGTGATCTGCCGGCCGAGCCGCAGCTTGGCGCGCCGGACTAGAGTTGACTGAGAAGTAACAGGCGCGGAAGGAGCTGCAAGATGTTCGAACGGTTCACAGACCGCGCGCGTCGCGTCGTCGTCCTGGCCCAAGAAGAGGCCCGGATGCTCAACCACAACTACATCGGCACCGAGCACATCCTGCTCGGGCTGATTCACGAGGGCGAGGGCGTCGCCGCCAAGGCGCTCGAGTCCCTCGGCATCTCCCTCGACGCCGTGCGCCAGCAGGTCGAGGAGATCATCGGTCAGGGCCAGCAGGCACCGAGCGGGCACATCCCGTTCACGCCGCGGGCCAAGAAGGTCCTCGAGCTCAGCCTGCGTGAGGCGCTGCAGCTCGGCCACAACTACATCGGCACCGAGCACATCCTGCTCGGGCTGATCCGCGAGGGCGAGGGCGTCGCCGCCCAGGTACTGGTCAAGCTCGGCGCCGACCTGAACAAGGTCCGCCAGCAGGTCATCCAGCTGCTCAACGGCTACCAGAGCAAGGAGCCGGCCGGCGCCGCGTCCGAGTCCGCCCCGTCCACCTCGCTCGTGCTCGACCAGTTCGGCCGCAACCTCACCCAGGCCGCCCGCGAGGGCAAGCTCGACCCGGTCATCGGACGCGAGAAGGAGATCGAGCGCCTCATGCAGGTGCTCAGCCGGCGCACCAAGAACAACCCGGTGCTCATCGGCGAGCCCGGCGTCGGCAAGACCGCGGTGGTCGAAGGGCTGGCCCAGGCGATCATCAAGGGCGAGGTGCCCGAGACGCTCAAGGACAAGCAGCTCTACACCCTCGACCTCGGCTCGCTGGTCGCCGGTTCGCGCTACCGCGGCGACTTCGAAGAGCGCCTGAAGAAGGTGCTCAAAGAGATCCGCACCCGCGGCGACATCATCATGTTCATCGATGAGATCCACACCCTCGTCGGGGCCGGTGCGGCCGAGGGCGCCATCGACGCCGCGTCCATCCTGAAGCCGATGCTGGCTCGTGGTGAGCTGCAGACCATTGGCGCGACCACCCTCGACGAGTACCGCAAGTACCTCGAGAAGGACGCCGCCCTCGAGCGGCGCTTCCAGCCGGTGCAGGTGGGCGAGCCGACCGTGGCGCACACCATCGAGATCCTCAAGGGTCTGCGCGACCGCTACGAGGCCCACCACCGGGTGTCGATCACCGACGCCGCGCTGGTGTCGGCGGCCGGGCTGGCCGATCGCTACATCAGCGACCGGTTCCTGCCCGACAAGGCGATCGACCTCATCGACGAGGCCGGCGCCCGCATGCGCATCCGGCGCATGACCGCCCCGCCGGATCTTCGCGAATTCGACGAGCGCATCGCCGACGTCCGACGCGAGAAGGAATCGGCCATCGACGCGCAGGACTTCGAGAAGGCGGCGTCGCTGCGCGACAAGGAGAAGACGCTCCTCGGCGACAAGGCCAAGCGCGAGCAGGAATGGAAGGCCGGCGATCTCGACATCGTCGCCGAGGTCGACGACGAGCAGATCGCCGAGGTCCTCGCCACCTGGACGGGCATCCCGGTCTTCAAGCTGACCGAGGAAGAGACGGCCCGGCTGCTGCGCATGGAGGACGAGCTGCACAAGCGCGTCATCGGCCAGGAGCAGGCGATCAAGGCGGTCTCGCAGGCCATCCGGCGTACCCGCGCCGGCCTGAAGGACCCGAAGCGTCCCGGTGGCTCGTTCATCTTCGCCGGCCCGTCCGGCGTGGGTAAGACCGAGCTGTCGAAGACGCTCGCCGAGTTCCTGTTCGGCGACGCCGACGCGCTGATCCAGATCGACATGTCCGAGTTCCACGACCGCTACACGGTGTCGCGGCTCGTCGGCGCGCCGCCTGGATACGTGGGTTACGACGAGGGGGGCCAGCTCACCGAGAAGGTGCGGCGCAAGCCGTTCAGCGTGGTGCTGTTCGACGAGGTCGAGAAGGCCCACCCGGACGTCTTCAACACGCTGCTGCAGGTGCTCGAGGACGGCCGGCTCACCGACGGCCAGGGTCGCATCGTCGACTTCAAGAACACGGTGCTCATCCTCACCACCAACCTCGGCACCCGCGACGTCTCCAAGGCCGTCAGCTTCGGCCTGCAGGCGGCCAACGACACCGAGTCGAACTATGACCGGATGAAGCAGAAGGTCAACGACGAGCTCAAGCAGCACTTCCGGCCCGAGTTCCTCAACCGCATCGACGACATCATCGTGTTCCACCAGCTGTCGCCGGCCGAGATCGTCCAGATCGTCGACCTGATGACGGCCCGGCTGGACGTCCAGATGCGCAACAAGGACATGGGCATCGAGCTCACCACCGCCGCCAAGGCGCTGCTGGCCGAGAAGGGTTACGACCCGGTGCTCGGCGCCCGGCCGCTGCGGCGCACGATCCAGCGCGAGATCGAGGACCCGCTGTCGGAGAAGATCCTGTTCGGCGAACTCACCGCCGGCCAGATCGTCGTCATCGACACCGAGCCGGTCGACCCGATGAAGAAGGACGGCCCGACCAAGTTCAGCTTCCGCGGCGAGGCCAAGCCCTCGGCGTTGGCCTTGGACGAGCCGCCGGCGGGCATCACCGCCGAGTAACTCCGCACAACCCAGCGCGGCCCGGACGAGAAATCGTCCGGGCCACGCTGCGTTCTGCCCCGCGCTCCACCCGTTGACTGGCGCGAAACGTGCTGACTGGCGCGAAATATCGCGCCAGTCGGCCGATTTCGCACCAGTCAACCGGTTTGGGGGCCGTTGGGATCGTTCACTCCTCTTGTCATGGTTCGCGAATTGGAGTAGACCTATCCAAGAGCAATTGGAGTAGACCAATTGCGCAGTCTTCACGTACTCGGGGGTTCGTCGATGAAGGGCAGGGGTATGTCAGGAACGACCAGGAATCGGATTGGCGGCGGGCTGGCCGCGGCGATCGCGGTGGCCGGCGTGTGTGCCGCGCTGAGCACGGGAGCGGCCACGGCGGCGCCGACCACGGACACAGCGATACCGCAGCTCGTCCCCAAACCGGTGTCCATGACGACCGGCGACGGGACGTTCACGCTCAGCACCGCCACTCGCATCGTGGCCGCGTCGGCCGCCACGAAGGCCGTGGCGAATGACCTCGCCGCCGATCTCGCGCCGGCCACCGGCTACCCGCTGCCGGTGACCGGAGGCACGGTGCACTCCGGGGACATCCAGCTCGTGCTCGGCGACCCGGGCACGCTCGGCGCCGACACCCAGCACGAGGGCTACCAGCTGACGGTGACGCCCGACCACGTCACCCTCGTCGCCCCGCAGACGCACGGCTTGTTCAACGGCGTGCAGACGATCCGTCAGCTGCTGCCGGCCTGGATCGCCAGCTCGACGGTGCGCCCCGGTCCGTGGACGATGCCGGCGGTGTCGATCACCGACTACCCGCGCTACGCCTACCGCGGCTTCATGTTCGACATCGCCCGCCACTACGAGCCGCCGACCGCGGTCGAGCACCTCATCGACGTGGCGTCGTCCTACAAGTTCAACACCTTCCACCTGCACCTGAGCGACGACCAGGGGTTCCGCGTCGTCATCAAGGGCTTCCCCAACCTGACCGCGATCGGCGGGCAGGGTCGGTCGGCACCGGCGGCCGGACGATGGACCCGGGTGGCTTCTGGACGCAGGCGCAGTTCAAGCAGGTCGTGGCCTACGCGAAGGCGCATTTCATGACGCTCGTCCCCGAGGTCGATTCGCCCAGCCACAACAACGCCATCGAGATGTCGGAGCACAACGACACGACGAACAAGCTGCTGAACGGTCACCCGCAGGACATCAGCTGCGGGTACGACACGCCGCCGACCTGGGACTACACCGGCAACGTCGGCTACAGCGGCATGTGCCCGGACAGCGACAACACCTGGGCCATCTACACCGCGATCATCGATCAGCTCGCGGCGATGTCGAGCAGCCCGTACTACGACCTCGGCGGCGACGAGGCCCACCCGTTCACGGCCGACGAGTACGCGGCGTTCGTGAACCACGAGAACCAGATCGTCACCGCCACCGGCAAGACGCCGATGGGTTGGGCCGACGGCTACGCGACGACGACCGGGTCGAACCCCCCGGCCGGTGCAGTGGCCGAGTCGTGGGAGCCGGGCGCGACCGACGCCGCCGCGGCGGTGGCGAAGAACATGAAGATCGTCATGTCGCCGGCCGACCACGCCTACATCGACCAGTCCTACCCGGCCGACAACAGCGGCCTCGGCCTCGGCTGGGCCTGCCGGCACTGCGATCTCGACAAGAACTACAACTGGGATCCGGGCACGTTCCCGGGTGTTCCGGACAGCAGCGTGATCGGCGTAGAGGCGGCGCTGTGGGGCGAGACGATCCCGACGATGGCCGACGCCGAGTACCTGTTGCTGCCGCGGCTGATGGCGATCGGCGAGCTCGGTTGGTCGCCGCAGACGGCGCGGACGGGTGTCACCAGCCCGGCCTTCCTCGACTTCACCAGCCGGGTGGCGGCCCAGGGTCCGCGCCTGCAGGCGGCCGGGCTGAACTTCTACACGACCGCGCAGGTGCCCTGGCTGCTGACCGGCGTCGGGGCCGGCGCGTCGGTGAACTTCAACGGCAAGGTGAACGGGACGCTGGCCCAGATCTCGGCCCCGGGCGTCGCGCCGGCTGATCTCAGCGCCTCCATCGACTGGGGCGACGGGCACGTCAGTACCGGGACGATCACCGGCGACGCTCCGACACCGGGTCGGGTGAACGGGCTGTACACGCTCGCCGGCAAGCACACCTACAAGGAAGCCGGTCCGCGCACCGTCACAGTGACGCTGACCGCGACCGGAGGCCGGACCGGAATGTTCGAGTTCACGCTCGCCTGATCCCCCTCCCCACGTTGTCCGCCCTTCCCGGCGCTAGAGCGCCGGGAAGGGCGGACAACTTTTTTGAGCCGGAAAGTTGTCCGCGCTTCGCGGTGGTATGACGCCGGGAAGCGCGGACAACTTCGGGAAGTCAGGTGGACGGGAGGGCGTAGGTGCCGTCGGGCCGCGGGTCGACCAGGCCGTCGGCCACCAGGCTGTCCAGGGCGCGGTCGCGCTGCCCCGCGACCGCCCAGGCCAGATCCAGCGCTGCCTTACCGACCGGCGCGGGCGACCCGCGCAGGACATCCAGCAACAGGCCGCGCACCTGCCGGTCGGTGCCGGTGAAGCGCTGCGGCGGGGCCGTCGGGCCGGCGTACTCCGGTGAGCCGGCCCGCCGCCAGGCGCACCGATCCGCGATCGGGCAGGCCGGGCAGCGCGGGGTGCGGGCCACGCACACTAGGGCGCCCAGCTCCATCAGCGCCACGCTGAATCGCGCCGCAGCGCCGGCCGCTCGCGGCAGCAGCGCCTCGACCGCGGCCAGATCGCGGGCCGTCGACGCCGGCCGGGGCGCACCCTGGCCGTCGACCGCGCGCGCGACCACCCGCCGCACGTTCGTGTCCACCACCGGCACTCGCTGCCCGAACGCGAACGCCGCCACCGCCCGCGCGGTGTACGCGCCGACGCCGGGCAGGGCCAGCAGCGCGTCGACCTCGGCCGGTACCGCCCCGGCGTGCTCGTCGCGGATCGTCCGGGCACAGGCGTGCAGGCGCAGCGCCCGGCGCGGGTAGCCGAGCTTGCCCCACATCCGCACCGCCTCGCCGGCACTCGCGCCGGCCAGCGCCGCCGGGTCGGGCCAGCGTTCGAGCCAGGCCGCGTAGACGGGCAGGACGCGGGCCACCGGCGTCTGCTGCAGCATGAATTCGCTGACCAGGACGGCCCAGGGCCCGGCGTCGGCGGCGCGCCACGGGAGATCCCGGGCGTTGCGCGCGTACCAATCCAGGACGGGCCGGACGAGGGCCGGGGCGGGGGTCATCGGCGGCATCCTCGCACGCCCCGGTCGGCGCTGTTCCGCGCGTCGCACGTCGCGTGCGATTCGGCAGACGCTAGCGTGATCGGGACATGTTTCATCCTGTGGGATCGCAGCCGCCATCGGTGTACTGGCGACGCCGGCTACTGGTCGGCGGATCGATCGTGCTGGTCGTCGTACTACTGGCGCTCACCATCAGGGCCGCCACGTCTGACAGCGGCAGCCCGGCCGCGGCGGGATCACCGCACACCACGCCGGCCACACACCCGTTCGTCCCGTCCACGAGGCACTCGACCACCCCCGCATCGCACCCGAGCAACTCGCATGCGTCCGGTACCAAGTCGGGCGCCTCGCCGTCGACGGCGCCGTGCGTGGCCGCCAATCTGTCGATCGAGGCGGTGTCGGGGCAGAAGTCGTACAAGGTCGGTGACCAGCCGGTGGTCGAACTGCAGGTGACCAACAACGGCGGTTCGCCCTGCGTGCAGGATCTCGCCGACAAGCAGGTCGAGCTGCGCGTCTACAACGGCGAATCGCGGGTGTGGGGCAGTCACGACTGCCAGATCCAGCCCGGGACGAACGTCAAGACGCTCGCCAGCAAGACCCCGGTGCGGGTGGCGGTCACGTGGTCCGGACTCACCTCACAGCCCGGCTGCAAGGGCACCCGGCAGCGGGTCGGCGCCGGCACGTACACGCTCTACGCGGTGCTGGCCGGCAAGACGGGCAAGGCCACCCAGTTCACGATCAGTTGAAGCGGTCGATGATCGAGACCTCGGCCAGCCGGGAGATGCCCTCGCGGACCGCCCTTGCCCGGCTTTCGCCGACGCCGTCGACGACCTGAAGGTCCTCGACCGAGGCGGCGAGCAGCTTCTGCAGGCCGCCGAAATGCTCGACTACGCGGTCGAGGATGGTGCCGGGGATGCGCGGCACCCGGGCCAGCAGGCGGTAGCCGCGCGGGCTGACGGCGCTCTCCTGGCCCTCGGGGGTACTCGGCAGGCCCATCGCGCGCGCCACCTGAGTGAGATCGAGCAGGTCGACGGCCGACAGCTCGCTCATGTCGCTGAGCACCGCGGCCGGGGTGCGGGCCCGGCGGCCGGTGGGGACGTAGTCGCGCGCGATCAGCTCGCGGTCGGCGTCGACGCCGGCCATCAGCTCGTCGAGTTGCAGCGAGAGCAGGCGGCCGTCGGTGCCGAGCTCGACCACCTGGCCGCTGACCTCGTCGGCGATCCGGCGCACCATCTCGAGCCGCTGCGAGACGACGGCGGCGTCGCGCACGGTGACGAGGTCCTCGATCTCCAGGGCCGACAGCGCGTGGGACACCTCGTCCAGTCGCGTCTTGTACCGCTCGAGGGTGGCGATCGCCTGGTTGGCCCGCGACAGCAGCTCGCCGGTGCTCTCGAGCACGTGCCGGCCCTCGCCGATGTACAGGCTGACGATGCGCATCGACTGCGACACCGAGATGACCGGGAAGCCGGTCTGCTGCGCGACGCGCTGGGCGGTGCGGTGCCGGGTGCCGGATTCCTCGGTCGGGATCCCGGGGTCGGGCATGAGGTGGGTGGCCGCCCGGACGATCCGCAATCCGTCGGTGGCGAGGACGACCGCGCCGTCCATCTTGCACAGCTCGCGCAGCCGGGTGGCCGAGAACTCGACGTCGAGCGGGAAACCGCCGGTGCAGAGGCTGTCGACGACCCGATCCCAACCGACGACGATCAGGCCGCCGGTGTTCCCGCGCAGGATGCGTTCGAGGCCGTCGCGCAGCGCGGTGCCCGGAGCGACGGTGGCGAGGACGCCGCGCAGCGTCTCGTCGCGCTCGGTGGTGGCCACGCCGGCAACCTTTCGACGGGTCGGTCGATGGTTCGAACGCTGCCCAGTGTATGTAGCAAGGCGAGCAAATCAGCGAATGGAACTGAGCCCGGCCCGGCGCATGGCGGTGAGGGCCTCGTCGAGATTGCGCACCTCGACGAGGGTGGCCGGCACCCGGCGCCCCTTCATCCGCTCGCCACTGCCACTCGGAACAAGCAGCCGGCGAAAGCCCAGGCGGGCCGCCTCGGCCACCCGTTCGGCCAGCATCGGGACGGGACGGACGTCGCCCGAGAGCGCCACCTCGCCGATCGCCAGCAGGTCGATGGGCACCGGCTGGCTCTGCGCGGCGCTGATGACGGCGAGGCAGACCGCGAGATCGGCGGCCGGATCGGACACCCGCATGCCGGCCACGGTCGCGAGGAAGACGTCCTTGTCGAAGAGGTGCAGCTTGCCCGCTCGCTCGCTGATCGCGATGAGCATCGCCGCCCGCGCGGTGTCGAGGCCGGACACGCCGCGGCGCGGAATGGGGTTCGTCGTGGTCGCCACGAGCGACTGGATCTCGGCGGTGAGCGCGCGGTGCCCCTCGATGGTCACGGCCACGCAGGTGCCGGGCACCGGGGTGTCGCGCTGTTCGCGGAACAGGCTGCTGGGGTCGAGGACTTCCTGCATGCCCACCTCGGTCTGTTCGAACGCGGCGACCTCGAGCGAGCCGAACCGGTTCTTGACCGTGCGCAGGACCCGCAGCGACGTGTGCTTGTCGCCGTCGAGGCTGAGCGTGGTATCGACGATGTGCTCGAGCGCCCGCGGCCCGGCGACGGTGGAGTCCTTGGTGACCTGCCCGACCAGGATCATCGGGATACCACGGGACTTCGCCACCCGGCTGAGCACCTGGGCGACCTCCATCGTCTGGGTGACGCCGCCGGGACGGCCGTCGACCTCGCTGGACGCGATGGTCTGCACCGAGTCGATGACGATCAGCGCCGGCCCTACGCCGTGGGCGGTGCTGGCGTCGATGTGTCCGATGACGGTGCCGAGATCGGTGTCGTCGGCCAGCAGCAGGTGCGGGCTCGCCGCGCCGATGCGCTGCGCCCGCACCGCGATCTGGTCGACCGATTCCTCACCCGAGACGTAGAGGACGGTCTGCTCGGTGCGGCGGGCCACCGATTCGGCGACCGCGAGCAGCAGGGTGCTCTTGCCCGATCCCGGCGGGCCGCTGCACAGGCAGACCTGGCCGGCGACGAGACCACCGCCGAGGACGCGGTCGAACTCGCCGATGCCGGTGCTCATGCGCTGCACCGGCTCGCTGGTGACGACGTCGGACACCCGACGTGCGGCGCGGCTCGGCGGGCTGGCCTTGGCGTTGGACCTCAGCCCGGTGGTGGCCGGCGCCGGCGTCTCTTCGACGACGGTGGAGAACTCGTTGCACTTGGGACAGCGGCCGTACCAGCGCCCCGAGGTGGCACCGCACGCCTGGCAGCGGAAGACCGGGGAGACCTTGGCCACCGGTCAGCCCGCCTCGGGGCAGTGGATTCGTGGGCGCACGGCCCGACGGTAGCGCCAGTCACCGACAGTCGGCGCGGGCGATCAGCCGCCGATGCCGGCGCTGGAGGTCGGAGCGGGCAGGAACGAAGGCTGCGGGTTGGACGAGAGTCCGACCGGCACCGCGACGGTGATGCTGCCGGCGTTGGCGAAGGTGAACGTGACCGGCACCGTCGTGCCGGGGTAGATGCGCTTGGTGGCGTGCAGCAGCAGCAGCACGGCGTCGGTCTCGGGCACGCCCCACGAGACGCGGCCGCCGGCGACGATCGGCACCGACTTCTGCCCGGTGGGCACCGACGGCGGCTGCGCGGACGTCGCGGCCGGCGAACTCGCGCTCGACGGGGCGCCGCTGCTCGCGCCGGCCGGGCTGCTGGCACTGGACGCCGCCGCCGAGGACGGGGGCGCCGGGTTGTCGGCGGCGACCACGGCGGCGGCGGCGGCCGTGGTGCCGAACGCGCCCCAGTCGCCGACGGTGGGCGAGGTGATGTTGGTGAGGGTGTCGGTCTTGGTGCCGCTGTTGACGATGACGAGCTTCACCGCGGCGTCGGTGCCGGGGCCGTAGAAGGGGGTCGCCCCGGCCGGCGGCTCGATCACCAGGCCGCGCAGCGCGATGGTGCCGAGCGTGGCGTTGGTGCCGTCGATGGACGGCTTCTCCTGCGCGGTCGAGGCGTGCTGTCCGGCGGCGCAACCGGAGATCAACAGCGCGGTGGCGAGGGCGGCAGCGGTGCCGAGACGGCGCATTCTGACCGGCTCTGCGGACACGTACGACTCCTTCGCGAACGGCGGGGCGGCGGCCTTCGACAACGCGTGCACGGTGCCGCAATTTCCCGGGTGCGGCAACCGGCTCACAGCCTAGCGATGCGCCGCCGACGGTCGCGCTCCGGCCCGCTGGAAACGGCGCGGAGCGCCGGTATACGGCGCTGCGGGCGCCTTGGCAAATCAACTCGCCGACCGGCCGGTCACTGTGCTGCGTGTTACCCTTGAGGTAGCGCTTCACTTTCCAAAGGGGTCTTCACAACATGACATTCAAGGTCGGCGAAACTGTCGTCTACCCGCACCACGGGGCCGCACTCATCGAGGCCATCGAGGAGCGACTCCTCAAGGGAGTGAAGAAGACCTACCTCCGGCTCAAGGTCGCTCAGGGCGATCTGACCGTCCTGGTTCCGGCCGAAAACGCCGAGGTCGTCGGGGTTCGCGACGTGGTCGGGCAAGAGGGCCTCGACAAGGTGTTCGAGGTGCTGCGCGCGCCGCACACCGAAGAGCCCACCAACTGGTCGCGCCGCTACAAGGCCAACGGCGAGAAGCTCGCGTCGGGCGACGTCAACAAGGTCGCCGAGGTCGTCCGCGATCTCTGGCGCCGTGATCGCGACCGCGGCCTGTCGGCCGGCGAGAAGCGCATGCTGGCCAAGGCCCGGCAGATCCTGATCAGCGAGCTCGCGCTCGCCGAAGGCACCAACGAGGACAAGGCCGAGGTCGTCCTCGACGAGGTCCTCGGCGAGGCCGTGGCCTAGAGCCTCCACTTTCATCTCCGCGGCAATGGCGGCGCACAGTCCTTCGACTGTCGCCGCCATTCTCGTTGCGGCCGGCTCCGGTGAGCGGCTCGGCGCCGGCGTCCCCAAGGCCTACGTGGAGGTCGACGGCCGCACCCTGCTGCAGCACGCCGTCGAGAGCTTTGCCGGGCACCCGGCGATCGACTCGGTCGTCGTGGTCGTGCCGGCCGCCGACTCCGCGGCCGAACACCCCGGCCTCACGACGGTGACCGGTGGCGCCACCCGGCAGGAGTCCGTCGCGGCTGGCCTGCGCGCGGTTCGCGACGACGTCGACCTCGTGCTCGTCCACGACGTCGCCCGGCCGTTCGTCCCGCCCGAGGTGATCGATGCGGTGCTGGCGGCGCTCGAGGCCGGGGCCGCCGCGGTCGTTCCGGTGGTGCCGATCCACGACACCGTGCGTCGCGTCGGCCCGGACGGCACGCTGGCCGGCGGGCTCGACCGGTCCACCCTAATGGCCGTGCAGACCCCTCAGGGGTTCCGCCGCGACGTCCTCGTCGCGGCGCACGCGCACGCCGGCCCGCTCACCGCGACCGACGACGCCGGCCTGGTCGAGGCGCTCGGGGTGGAGGTCGTGGCCGTCCCCGGCGCCGACGACGCCTTCAAGATCACCACCCCGTCCGATCTCGCCCGCGCCGAATCCGTCGCGCAGCTACGCTCAGCCCATCGTCCGTCCGTACCCGGAGGTATGTCGTGATCGCGAGCACCATGCAGGACGATTTCCAGCTGACCATCACGGCCATGCTCGAGCACGGGCGCAAGGTCTACAGCGCCAGCGAGGTCGTCACCTGGGAGGGCGGCAGCTCGCGGCGGGCGACCTTCGCCGAGGTCGCCGTCAACGCTGAACGGCTGGCCGCCGCACTTGCCGGGCTGGGCGTCGAGGCCGGCGATCGCGTGGGCACGCTGTGCTGGAATTCGCAGGAGCACCTCGAGGCCTACTTCGCCGTGCCGTGCATGGGCGCGGTGCTGCACACGCTGAATCTGCGGCTCCCGGCCGCGCAGCTCGCGCACATCATCAACCATGCCGAGGACAAGGTCGTCCTGGTCGACGCCTCGTTGCTGCCACTGCTCGCCGCCGTTGCGTCCCAGCTCAAGACCGTCGAGGCCTTCGTGGTTATCGGCGCGGGCGACGCGTCCGTCCTCGGTCTGGACGTGCCGGTGCACTCGTACGCGGCCCTGCTGGCCGACGCGCCCGACTCGTTCGAGTGGCCGGAGCTTTCCGAGAAGTCACCCGCGTCGATGTGTTACACCAGCGGCACCACCGGCGACCCCAAGGGCGTCGTCTACTCGCACCGCTCCACCTACCTGCACGCGCTGGCGACCCTGGCCAAGACGGTCACCGGCGCCACCGAGGCCGACCGCGCGCTGGTCATCGTCCCGATGTTCCATGTCAACGCGTGGGGCATCCCGTACGCGTCGATGCTGTCGGGCTCGTCGATGCTCATGCCCGGCCCGCACATGACCCCGGCCGCGCTGTGCGACATCGCCGAGACCGAGGGGGCGACCCTGATCGCCGCGGTGCCGACGCTGTGGGCCGGCATCCTGCAACTGGGGCAGGAGCGCACGCTGGATCTCTCGCGGGTGCGCATGGGCACGTCGGGCGGCGCGGCGATCCCGCGCTCGCTGATGGAGGCGTTCGAGAAGACGTACGGGCTGCGCATCATCCAGGGCTGGGGCATGACCGAGACCTCGCCGGTCGGGGGCATGG
The DNA here is from genome assembly GCA_963764485.1 of uncultured Actinomycetota bacterium. Lineage (GTDB taxonomy): Bacteria > Actinomycetota > Actinomycetes > Mycobacteriales > Jatrophihabitantaceae > Jatrophihabitans. Next base: position 2,914,966 of record CAVXSM010000001.1, read on the forward strand.
CGCACCCGCCGGCCGACGTCGAGCTGGGCACGTCCGACGAGATGGACTGGCGGATGAAGTCGGGCCGGCTCGTGGCCGGGGTGCAGATGCGCATCGTGTCCGACGAGGGCGAGGTGCTGCCCTGGGACGGCGAGGCCGTCGGCGAGATGCAGGTGCGCGGGCCGTGGATCACCGGCGCGTATCACCTCGACACCGCGCCGGAGAAGTTCGACCACGGCTGGCTGCGCACCGGCGACATCGGCACGATCGACCCGCGCGGCTTCTTCCAGATCACCGACCGCTCCAAGGACGTCATCAAGTCCGGCGGCGAGTGGATCTCGTCGGTCGAGCTCGAGAACCTGCTGGCCGCGTCGCCCGATGTGCTCGAGGCGGCCGTCATCGGCATCCCGGACGAGAAGTGGACCGAACGCCCGCTGGCCTGCGTCGTCACGCGCGGAAAGATTGATCCCGCGGCCCTGGCCCAGTTCCTCAACGGCAAGGTGGCGTCGTGGCAGATACCTGAGAACTGGGTGTTCATCGACGAGGTGCCGAAGACGAGCGTGGGCAAGTTCGACAAGAAGGTGCTGCGGGCGCGCTTCGCCGACGGTGAGTTCGAGGTCGCGCACACGAAGGCCCCCGGTGCCCGCTGAGTCGTGGCCCCGCTGCGGCGCTCGCTGCGGCGAGTTGCGCCGCAGGGCGGCCACAGGGTGAGCGAGGTCCGTACCGGCATCGGGGTGGACGTCCATCCGGTCGAAGCCGGGCGCGACTGCTGGCTCGCCGGGCTGCTCTGGCCGGCGGTCGACGGCTGCGCCGGGCACTCCGACGGCGACGTCGCCGCGCATGCCCTCTGCGACGCGCTGCTGTCGGCCGCCGGCATGGGCGACGTCGGCGCGGTGTTCGGCACCTCCGATCCGCAGTGGGCCGGTGCGTCGGGCATGACGCTGCTGGGCGAGGTCGTCCGGCGGCTCGGCGACGCGGGCTGGACGGTCGGCAACGTGGCGGTGCAGGTGATCGGCAACTCGCCGCGGATCGGCCCGCGCCGGGCCGAGGCCCAGGCCGCGCTGGCGGCGGTGGTCGGCGGGCCGGTGTCGGTCGCCGCGACGACCACCGACGGGCTCGGGCTGACCGGCCGCGGCGAAGGCCGCGCCGCCATCGCGAGTGCCCTCATCACCCGCTGACGCCCCTCAAAGTTGTCCGCCCTTCGCGGGGCTACCGCCCCGGCAAGCGCGGACAACTTCCGGAACGCCTGAAAGTTGTCCGCCCTTCGCGGGGTTACCACCCCGGCAAGCGCGGACAACTCGCGGGGTCAGGGCGTTTCGAGCGCCTGCTGGAGGTCGGCCCAGAGGTCGTCAACGTGCTCGATGCCGACCGAGAAGCGCAGCAGCGTGGCCGGCGTGCCGAAGGCGGCGTCGATCTCGTGCCGCGCCCGCCGCTCGATCAGCGACTCGACGCCGCCGAGGCTGGTCGCGTGGCAGATCAGCCGAAGCCGTTCGCACACCTGCTCGGCATCAGCGGCCGACCCGGCCAGCTCGATCCCGATCATCGCGCCGAAGCCCGCATGGTCGCGCGCGGCGATGGCGTGCTGCGGATGCGACGCCAGCCCGGGGTAGCGCACCCGGCTCACCCGGGGGTGGGCTTCGAGCCGGCGGGCCAGCTCGCCCGCGTTGGCCTGCGAACGCTCCATACGCAGCGCGAGGGTGCGCAGCCCGCGTGTGGCGAGGTAGCTCTCCAGCGCCCCGGGCACGCCCCCGGTGGCGGTGCGGCGCAGGTGCAGCGCCTCGGCCAGCTCGGGCGACCGCGTCACCAGCACGCCCAGCAGCACGTCCGAGTGCCCGGACAGGTACTTGGTCGCTGAATGCATCACGAGGTCGGCGCCGAGATCCAGGGCCCGCACGAGCAGCGGCGTCGAGAACGTCGCGTCGACCCCGACGAGCGCGCCCTGCTCGCGCGCGGCCGCGGCCAGCCGCGGCAGATCGGCCACCACGAGAAGCGGATTGGAGACCGTCTCGAGCCAGAGCAGATCGGCGCCGTCGAGGGCCGCGAGCACCGCGTCGGTGTCGCCCATATCGACCGGCCGCAACTGCATCCGACCGAGTCGCGCCTGCTCGTCGAAGATCGACACCGTCCCGGAATACGCGGCGTCGGGCACCACGGCCACGGTGCCGGCCGGTCGGCCCTCGACGACGGCGGCCACGGCGGCGATGCCGCTCGCGAACGCAAGGGCCGTCCCACCCTCCAGCGCGCCGAGCGCAGCCTCGAAGGCGGCGACGGTCGGCGTGACGTCGTGGCGGGCGTAGGGGTTGGTGTCCTCGCTGGTGTGCCGGTACGGCGCGGTCAGCACGATCGGCACGTTCAGCGGCGCGCCGGGCTCGGTCGGCCGGCCCGCGGCCACCACGACGCTCTCGGCGTGCAGCTCGTCCAGATGCTCGTTCACCCGCTCGGTGCCCACCGACGTCACGTTACGGCGACGGACGCGGGGAGCCCACCACAATCGCGGCCGGGCCGACGATCGCAGGCCGCGCCCGGCCGATTGGCTCGCTGCCGATCAGCTCTCGCGCGGGACGTCGCCGCGCCACGCGCCGGTCTCCGTGGCGCGGCTTTCGATGAACTTCTTGAACCGGTCGAGATCCCCCGACACCTGGTGGTCGTCGATGCCGACCACGGCGCCGGCCTTCTCGACGAGGCCGTCCGGCTCCCAGTCCAGCTGGACGGTCACCCGGGTCTCATCGTCGTCCAACTTGTGGAACGTGACGACGCCGGCGTGGGTCTTGCCGTCGGTGCTCTTCCACGCGACGCGCTCCTCCGGGTGCTGCTCGGTGACCTCGGCGTCGAACTCCCGCGACTGGCCGCCCACGGTGACCTTCCAGTGCAGGTGGCGGTCGTCGACCTGCTGCACCTCGTCCACGCCGCCCATGAACTGGGGGAAGGTCTCGAACTGCGTCCACTGGTTGTACGCGGTCGCGATGGGGACGTGGACATCGACGGACTTGGTGACGCTGGCCATGAGAAGAACTCCTTGCAATTGTCGGTACAGATTGGCCTACCCGGCTGGGCGCGCGGCCAACCGCCGCGCGCCACGTCCGTACGATGGCGCCGTGGCCCTGCACCTTTACGACACGGCGACCCGGTCGGTGCGCGCGTTCGAACCCCTCGACTCGGGCCACGCGTCCATCTATCTCTGCGGGCTCACCGTCCAGGGACCGCCGCACATCGGGCACGTCCGCAACTGGATCAACATGGATGTCCTGCGGCGCTGGCTGACCCACAATGAGTACGCCGTCACATTCGTCCGCAACGTCACGGACATCGATGACAAAATCCTGGCCAAGTCGGCCGAGGCCGACGAGCCCTGGTGGGCCCTTGCTTTCCGCAACGAGCGCGAGATCATCGCGGCCGAGCAGGTGCTGGGCTGCCGGCCGCCGAGCTACGAGCCCCGCGCGACCGGGCACATCCCGGAGATGATCGACCTGATGCAGCGGTTGATCGCGGCCGGCCACGCCTACGAGGCCGACGGCGACGTCTACTTCGACGTGCGCTCGTACCCGGCCTACGGCGCGCTGTCCGGTCAGAAGATCGACGAGATGCAGGCGGCCGGCGACTCGGTCGGGGACGCGCGCAAGCGCGATCCGCGTGACTTCGCGCTGTGGAAGGCGGCCAAGCCGGGCGAGCCGGCCTGGACCACGCCGTGGGGCCAGGGCCGCCCGGGCTGGCATCTCGAGTGCTCGGCCATGGCCACCAAGTACCTGGGCGCGACGTTCGACATCCACGGCGGCGGGCTCGATCTCGTCTTCCCCCACCACGAGAACGAGCTGGCGCAGTCGGCCGCGGCCGGCGACGGCTTCGCGCGCTACTGGATGCACAACGGCCTCGTCACGATGTCGGGCGAGAAGATGTCCAAATCGCTCGGCAACACGCTGCAGGTGCGCGAGATCGTGAAGCAGTGGCGTCCGGTCGAGGTGCGCTACTACCTCGGCGCCGCGCACTACCGCTCGACGATGGAGTTCTCGCCCGCGGCCTTGGACGAGGCGGCCAGCGCCTACCGCCGCATCGAGAACTTCGTCGAGAAGGCGTCGGCCGTGGTCGAGGCGCACGTCGGTGCGGTGCCCGACGCGTTCGGCCGGGCGATGGACGACGATCTGGGTGTGCCCGCCGCGCTCGGGGTCGTGCACGAGACCGTCCGGGCCGGCAACACGGCGCTCGCCGACGGGGCCAAGGAGACGGTGCGCGAAGCCCTCGGGCAGGTCGTGGCGATGACGCAGGTGCTGGGCCTGCATCCCGGCGACTGGATCGAGGCCGGCGCGTCCGATCTCACGCCGGTGCTCGACGCCCTCGTCCAGGTGGCGCTCGGGCAGCGGGCGGCGGCGCGCGAGCGGCGCGACTACGCCGCGTCCGACGCGATCCGCGACCAGCTCGCCGCCGCGGGCGTGGCGATCGAGGACACCGCCGACGGTCCGCGCTGGAGCCTGAAGTAATGGCCGGCAACTCGCAGCGCAAGGGCGCGATCCGCAAGCAGAAGAAGGGTCCGCAGGTCGGCTCGGGTGGTCAGGTCAAGCGGGCGCTCAAGGGCAAGGGCCCGACCCCGCCGGCCGAGGTCCGCAAGGGGCATCCGGCCGCGCGCCGAGCGGCCGCCGCCGATCGGCGCGGCACCGGAAGGACGCCCCGCGACGCGTCGGCCCCGGAGCTGCTCGTCGGCCGCAACCCGGTGGCCGAGGCGCTGCGGGCCAAGGTGCCGGCGACCGCGCTCTACCTGGCGCAGGGCCTCGACAGCGACGAGCGGGTCACCGAGGCCGTGCGGCTGGCCGGCAACCGCGGCATCGCGCTGCTCGAGGTCAGCCGGGCCGAGCTCGATCGCCGGACGGGCGGGATCCTGCACCAGGGGATCGCGCTGCAGGTGCCGCCGTTCGCGTATCACGCGCTGCCCGACCTGCTGGCCACCGCGCTCGAGAGCGGCACCGCGCCGCTGCTCGTCGCGCTCGACGGCGTCACCGATCCGCGCAATCTCGGCGCGGTGATCCGCTCGGCGCTGGCCTTCGGCGCGCACGGCGTGATCATCCCGGAGCGGCGCTCGGCCGGGGTCACCGCCACCGCCTGGCGCACGTCGGCGGGCACCGCGGCCCGGCTGCCGGTCGCGCAGGTGACCAACCTGGTGCGCGCGCTCAAGGACTGCCGCGAGGCCGGCCTGTTCGTCGTCGGTCTCGACGCCGACGGGACGACGTCGCTCGACGATCTCGAGATGGCCACCGAGCCGCTCGTCGTCGTCGTCGGCTCGGAGGGACGCGGCCTGTCGCGGCTGGTCGGCGAGACCTGCGACGTCACGCTCTCGATCCCGATGTCGGCCGCGGCCGAATCGCTGAACGCCTCGGTGGCCGCTGCGGTGACCCTGGCCGAGGTGGCCCGCCGCCGCCGGTCGTACCGGCGCCCATTCCCTCGCGCTTGCGCGACCGAGATGACCAAATCGCGGGTCGATTCTTGGTCATCTCGGTCCGCAAGCGCGAGGGAACGGATCAGAGCGCCAGCGTCCGGCGAATGACTTTGCCAGTGGCGGTGCGGGCCAGCGGCGCGTCGGTCAGCCGCCACAGCGTCGGGACCTTGTAGTACGCGAACCGGTCGGCCACGAAGGCCCGCAACTCCTCCACCGTGACCGCGCCCGCGCACACCACGATCGCCGCCACCGCCTGCCCGAGATCGGCGTCGTCGACCCCGAACACGGCACACTCGGCCACCGCCGGATGCTCGTCCAGCACCGCCTCGATCTCGGCCGGGTAGACGTTCTCGCCGCCCCGCAGGATCAGGTCGCTGCGCCGCGAGGCCATGAACAGGAAGCCGTCGCGGCGCGTGCCGAGGTCGCCGGTGCGCAGCCACCCGTCGGCCGTCGAGTGCCGCCGCGGTCGCGGCCTCGTCCTCCCAGTAGCCGAGCATCGTGAACTGGCTGCGTAGCCAGATCTCGCCCTCGTGCCCGTCCGGCAGCGGCGCTCCGTCCGCCCCACGGATCGACACCTCGACCGACGGGATCGTCCGGCCGACGGTCGTCGGATGCAGCGCGAGATCCATCGGCGTGGCCACCGTCGCCGCCGTGCTGGCCTCGGTGAGGCCGTAGCTGTCGGCCAGCGCCGCCTGCACGCTCGGGACGGCGGCCCGCACCCGGTCCTTCAACGCCGGGGACGACGGAGCGGAGTTGATCGACAGCGCGGCCAGCGAGGACAGGTCGTAACCGGCCAGCGATCCGTGCTCGACCAGACGGTGGGCCATCGTCGGGCACGACGGCCCAGTTGGTGATCGACTCGCGCTCGACGAGGCGCAGCACCCGGTCGACGTCGAAGCGATCGGCGTCGATCACGACGGTGTCGCCGGTGGCCAGCCGGGGCAGCACCAGGTTGTGCAGGCTGGCGATGTGGAACAGCGGCAGGCTCATCAGGTAACGCCGCGCCCCGGCGCGGGCCGGCAGCCCGAACGCCGCCGCCATCTCGCTCGCGATCGCGTCGGTGTAGCGGTGGTATTCGATCACCGCGAGCAGGTTGCGGTGCGAGTGCACGGCGCCCTTCGGGTGCCCGGTCGTGCCGCTGGTGTACATGATCACCGCGGGCTCGTCCGCGTCGGCGACCACGCTGCGCACCGGCGCCGCCCCGCGCGCCGCGATCGCCCGGGGCAGGTCCTCCATCCGCAGGACGGCGAGGTCGCTGCCCTCGAGCAGCGGGGCGCGCTTCCCGTCGGTGATGACGACCTTCGGCCGGGCCCGTCCGAGCGAGTAGTGCGCCTCGCGCGCCGTCCACCACGCGTTGCCCGCGACCGCGACCGCGCCGAGGGTGATCGCTGCCCAGAACGAGACGATCCAGTCGGGGGAGTTCGACCCGAGGATCGCCACGCGGTCACCGGGGGCGACGCCGTACTCGTCGGCCAGCACGTCGGCCAGCGACGCGACCGCGTCGAGGTGTTCGGCGAAGGTCAGCCGGCGGTCGCCCTGGACGAGGAATTCGCGATCGCCGAAGGTGGCGGAGTCGACGAGCCAGTCCCGCAGCGCCGCCCGACGGTGGGCGAAGACCGGCAGCTCCACCCCGCCGACTTCGGCCGGGACCAGTTCGAACGGCCCGCCCGCCCCGGTGAGCCGCTCACGTAGCGCCGCGACCAGGGCAGCGGGATCGGCGTCGGCCATGACCGGGAAAGTTACCCGACCGACGAGTTGTCCTCGCTTCGCGTTGCCAGGACGACGGGAAGCACGGACAACTCGCAGAGGGGCGGACGGGGGCGGGCTGGCCGCGGGTCAGTGCTTGTCGACGTAGCGGTGCGGCGCCACGTAGAACTGCTTCGGCGCCGGTTCGCCACGCAGTTCGGCCACCTCGTCGCGGACGGCGCCCATGATCTCGTCGGTGATCTCGCGCAGGATCGCCCCGGTCGGCTCCTTGCCCCGGAACCGGCTCATGTCGAGCGGCTCGCCGACTGAGGCCAAGGACGGCCGCCGCCGACCCAGTCGCTTGAGGCTGAAGCCGCCCATCCGGTGCGGCCCCCACTGCCCGACCGGGACCACCGGGGTGTCGGGCGAGAGCAGGACGAGCCGGGCCACGCCGGTCTTGGCCTGCATCGGCCAGTTGTCGGGATCCTTGGTGGTCGTGCCCTCGGGATAGATGACGACGGCCTCGCCGCGTTCGAGCGCGGCGACGGCGTCGCGCAGGGACTGCGCCGCGTTGGACGTCCCGCGGTAGACCGGGATCTGGCCGGCGCCGGTCATCATGCCGCCGACGATCGGCCAACCGAAGACGCCGGCTTTGATCATGAAGCGCGGGATCCGCCCGGTCTGCCACACCAGCCGGGCCATCAGCACGGTGTCGATCTGCGAGACGTGGTTGATCGCGATCAGGACGCCGCCCTGCGCCGGGCTCGGCACCCGCTCGAGATGCCGCCACCGGATGCGGAAGAGCAGGGCGTCCAGGGGATAGAGGATCGAGACCCAGGTTCGGATCCAGAAGCCCGCCTTGGGCTTGTGCAGTCGCGACACGTCCGATCCCTCCGAGCTGGTTACGGTGCCGTAGGTAAGTCTGCCTGGTATTCGTCACCGGCGGCGACGGGGGTTCCGTTCAGCCGCTCAGATCACCATCGCCGTACCGGTTCGCGGACAGGTAGTAGGTCAACGCCGCGAGCTCCTCAGCGGCCATCTCGTCGCGGACCGAGCCGGCCATCAGGTCGGCGTCGCGCACCGGGTCGCCGCGCCGGGCCAGCGCCTCGGCCCGCGCCCGGTCCTGGCCGTCGAGTTGCCCGCCGTACGCAGTCAGCGCGGCGACCCGGCTGAGGATCCCGTCCCACGCCGCATCGATCACCGGGGTGCCCCCCGGTGGCGTCGCCCCGTGTTCGGCCCGCGCGGTCGCGATGCGGTGCGCCTGGTCGTCGATCTGGTCGAGCTCGTGGCCGAGGTCGAGATGCAGGCGCTGCTCGTCGATGCGTCCGGAGCGCCAGGTGCCGGTGGCGGCGATCCGCTCGGCCGCGCGGGCGGCGGCGATCACCAGCCCGCGCTCGGCCCCGGACGAGAGCGGGCCCGTCCACACCTGACGCGAGTGCCACCGGCTGGCGTCGTTCACCGCGCGCCGGTCGGCGGCGGTCAGCCGCAGTGCATCACGCAGCGCGAACCGTGCCCCGAAGGCGGCCACCGCGGCGAGTGGCACGAAGATCACCCCGGCGACGGTGGCGAGCAAATAGTGCCCTGCGCCCGCCCCGACGGCGACGCCGACCGCGTCGGCGGCGGCGAGGGTGCCCGAGGGCAGGACGACCCGCTGCCACACGCGGCCGTGCGGGTACTCGGTGCCGAGCGGGACGAGACCGGCCCCGGCCCGCGCCGCCAGCTTGGCCTCGAGCGCGGCCGGCAGCGGCCGCAGCGGCGCGGCGGCCTGCGCGGTCGGTGGCCGCATCGACATCGGCGAGCCCGCGACCAGCGCCATGACCTCGGCCCGGGCCGCGGTCAGGTCCGGCGGTTTCGGGGGACCGGCGGTCACGGCTCCATCTTGCGGCCCGGGCGCCCGGGCTGTCACCAGTTGCGGCTGGAGTGCCCGGACGAACCGGCGATGCGCTCGGACGCTCTCGACCCGCGCAAAGATCGACTGGACGGCCACCCGTCCCGGTCCGGTGGCGTGCACCCAGACGTAGCGGTGCGAGTACGAGCTGAAGAAGCCCAACCCCTGCGAAATCGCGAACGTAGCACCGCGCAGGCTGCCGGATGAGCGGTTCCAGGCGGTAGCCTCAGCGCCGTCGAGGTGCTCGTCGGGGGGACGGTCGCCGCCAGGGGTAGGAGGCAGCCATGGCACTGCTCGGGCGCGAGTTCATCGCCGTTCCGGACGAGAACAAGGGCACGATGGTCTACAAGTGGCCCGACGTCAGCATCCGCCGGTTCACCCGGGCGATCGTCAACGCCGACGAGGTCGCGCTGTTCGTCAACACCGGCAAGGTCGTGCAGACGATGGGCCCCGGGCGGCACCAGATCGACGCCGACGAGCTCCCCGGTCTCGGCATCCTGCTCGACGCCGCGACCGGCAGCAACGCGTACCGGGCCGAGCTGTACTTCGTCGGTAGCCGCGAGTTCACCGACAACTCGTTTGGCGGCCGCATCGATGACGTCCAGGACCCGGCCACCGGGCTCATCGTCACCCTGCGGGTTTTCGGCGACTACGCGATGCGGGTCACCGACCCGGTCGCGCTGATCACCAACCTGATCGGCACGGTCGACCTCACCGACAACAGCCGGGTCTCGGGCTGGGTCAGCGATCAGCTGCTGAAGGTGATGCGCACCGACATCACCACCCAGATCGTCCGTAACGGGTGGCCGATCCTCGGGCTGTCGGCCTACACGAACGACATCGAACAGGCCGTCATCGTCCGCACGAACCAGATCCTGCACGACTACGGCGTCGCGCTGACCCGGATGGGCAACTTCGACATCAACCTCGCGCCGGAGGATTCCGAGCAGCTCAAGCGGCTGGCGAAAGACACCAGCTACTCGCGCCTGGCCGGATCATTCAACAACTACGCGGCGGGCGAGATGGCGATCGGCGCCGGCCAGGGGATGGCCCAGGGCGGTGGCGCCGTGCAGGGTGCGTTCCTGGGCCTCGGCATGGGGATGGGCGGCCAGGCGGGCGGGCAGCCCTACCCGCCGGCCCCACCGCCGCAGGCCGGCTTCGCCGGGGGCGCCCCCGGTGGCTACCTCGGCCCGCCGCCCGGCGGCGGAGCCCCGGCCGCGCTGCCCCCCGCCCAGCCGGCGGCGGCCGTCACCTGCGTCGCGTGCGGGACGCCGAACCCGGTCGGCGCGCGCTTCTGCATGAACTGCGGCCAGCCACCGGTCGCGGCTGCAGCGCCGCCGTGCGTGCAGTGCGGCGCCGAGTTGCAGGCCGGCGCGCGCTTCTGCATGTCGTGCGGCACCCCGGTCGCGGAGGTGGCCGCGGAGGCCGGCCCACCGCAGCAGGCCACGCCTCCGCAGCAGGGTTACCCGCAGCAGCCGCCGCCCCAGCAAGGGCCACCGCCGCAGCAGGCCGCGCCGCAGCAGGGCTACTCGCCGCCGCCGCAGCAAGGACCACCGCCACAGCAAGGACCACCGCCGCAGGGTTAGACCGCCGCCACAGCAAGGACCACCGCCGCAGGGTTACCCGCCGCCACAGCAGCCCCCGCCGGGGTACACGCAGTAGCCCGCGCCGCCCGGTTCAGGGCCGCAACGGGAAGACGCCGTGGATGCAGATCGAATAGGTCAACCCGTTCGGGGCAGCCCGGCCGAGGTTCGGCAGGGCGAAGGTGGACAGGCCGTCCCCGCCGTAGGTCGTCCCGAGCAGCGCAAACAGCTCGATGTTTTCGCTGATCGAGAGAAGTTGTCCGTTGGCCGGCTCGCCGTTGGCGACCGAACCGGCGCTCAGCAGGATCTCGCCGAGCGTGCACGGCGCTCCGTTGCCCTCGACCGCGGTCTGCACGTTCGTGCCGAACTGATCAGCGCCCGGCCCGGCCGGGCCGGTTGGACCCGCCGGCCCGGTCGGCCCGGCCGGGCCCGGGTCGCCCTTCACCCCTTGAGAACTCCAGCTGACTGCGTTCTCGTAGGGGCGGCACGCCTCGCCGGGCTGGACGAGTCGGGTGTCGCCCTTGGAGTGCGGGATGCCAAGCAGCAGGCCGGCCGTGGTGGCGTAGCAGCCGTGGACGGTTCCGGATGCATCCGGAATGGAAGCCGCCGCGATCCCCCCGGCCGCCACCGCCGCGACGGCGATGGCCGGTACGAACCAGGTGCGGCTGAGGGTGACGAAGCGAGACATGAGCTACTCCCTAGGGCTGCCCGTGGTGGCGGGGTATTGACGTGGCCATCAATCTCGGCCGCCGGCGGGCGGGCGACATCCGGGGTGACCCCCCAACATTTGGCCGAATTGCCCGGTGTGGACGTGCAGCACGATCACCGGCCGACGGCAATCGACCACGAGCGGCAGTTGATCATGGACGAGCCGCCGCCGAACGAGGCCTGCGGGTAATCTCGGCAGGCTGCCGCCTTAGCTCAGTTGGCCAGAGCGATCGCCTTGTAAGCGATAGGTCGTCGGTTCGAACCCGACAGGCGGCTCAACGATCAGCGCGACGGGTCGGGCACGATCCGGATGTAGGGCTTCGGGGACTTCCACTCGCCGAAGATTTCCTTGGCCTCGTCGTTCGAGACCGAGCCGGCGATCACGACGTCGTCGCCCGGGCGCCATTCGACGGGTGTCGCGACACGGTGCTTCGCGGTCATCTGCAGCGAGTCGATCGAGCGCAGCACCTCGTCGAAGTTGCGTCCGGTCGTCATCGGGTAGACGAGGACGAGCTTGACCTTCTTGTCCGGGCCGATCACGAACACATTGCGCACTGTCTGGTTGTCGGCCGGGGTGCGGCCTTCGCAACTGCCCTCGGTGTCTTCGGGCAGCATGTCGTAGAGCTTGGAGACCGCGAAGTCGGTGTCGCCGATCATCGGGTAGTTCGGCCGCGCGCCCTGGGTCTCTTCGATGTCGTTGGCCCACGCCTCGTGGTTGGACACCGCGTCGACCGACAGGCCGATGAGCTTGACGTCGCGGCGATCGAACTCGTCCTTCAGCTGGGCCAGCCGGCCGAGTTCCGTGGTGCAGATCGGCGTGAAGTCCTTGGGATGCGAGAAGAGCATCCCCCACGAGTCGCCGAGCCACTCATGGAAGTTGATCTTGCCTTCGGTCGTGTCTGCGGTGAAATCGGGGGCGGTCGAGCCCAGTCGCATCGACATGCGGAATCTCCCTTGGCTAAACGTGTGCCGGCGCGGCGGCGCCCGTCGACGCCCTGGTCGAACGCTACTCAGCACCGGGTCGCCGCACAGCACCTTCTTATCTCACCGACATACGGTCACGTTCCGTGTGAAAGGACTGTTATGACGAGCCAGCCCCCCGATGATCCGACGCCGCCGGCGCAGGGTGCCCCGGCCGAGTCGACCGCTCCGATCGCACCGTCGCCCACGCCGTCGCCCAGTCCGTCACCCGCGCCCGCACCGCCGCCGGCGGCTGCAGCTCCCGCCGCGGCACCGCCGGTGATCTTCCAGGCGATACCCCGGCCGCCGCGGGTGCCCTGGGTGAATCCCGACCGCCGCTCACACGTCATCGGCTCGTCGGTCATCGCCGGGCTCGTCCTGCTCGGCGCCGGCTTCGGCATCGGTTATGCATCGAGTTCGGACAGCCATGACCGGTCGGGTCCGGTCCGGCTGCAGCGCGGGGGCGGCTTCCCGCCCGGCCTGCGCGACGGTCGGATGATGCCGTTCCCCGGTCATCAGCTGCCGGGCAACCGCAAGCGCGGGACCAATCCGCTGCCCGGAGCGACGGCCATTCCGTCCACCCCGGCTCCGTCCAGCACCAAGTAACCCGACCGTTCGGGCGCCCGGAGGGGTGACGTCATCCGCGCGTGAAATTTTCGCAATGCGGCCGAACCGAACAAGGGTTACCGTTCGCCAGTGGACAGCGACGGCAGGCCTGCGGGGGACGCGGCCCATCGACGACACGGGCAGTCGTCTTATGACGACTTTCTCGACGGCTCACCCCGGCGGAGCCGAGGGCGGCGGCGAGCGGCCAAAGCCATGGCCCGGCCCAATGACACGGTCGTAGCGCCGCCCGCCCCCCCGCCTCCGGTGATCGCGCTGACCGCGGCCGACCAGCGGGTGCTGGAGCTCGAGCGGCGCCTCGGCGACTTCGACCGAGCGCTGGCCGAGGCGCGGTGGGCCACCGATGCGACCCGGGCGCAGGCCGAGGCGGCGCGCGGGCAGGCCCAGGCTGAGATCGAGCGACTGCAGACGCTGCTGCGCGAGGCCGGCGCCGATCGGCTGGAGCTCTCGGCCGAGTTGGAGCACGCGCACGATTCCCTCGCCGCCGCCGAGCGCGAGATCGAATCCGTCCGGGCCGAGGCCGCGCCCCGACTCGAGGCCTTGGAACAGGAACTGGCCGCGGCCGAACAGTTGCGCGGCGCCGTCGAGTTGCGAGTGGCCAACCTCGAGGACGAACTCGCCGCGGCGGTCGCTGCGCACGACACCGCGCACGCGGCCCGCGACTGGGACGGCGAGCGGATCGCCAGCCTCGAGGACGAGATCGCGATGGTGCGGCAGACCCTGCTCGACGTCGAGGGGGGTCGGGACGCGATGGCGCGCCGGGCCGAGCTCGCCGAGGAGGAGCTCATCGGGATGAGCGCGCGCCTCGAGGAGGCGCAGCGCCTCACCCGGGAGACGCATCTCGCGCTGCTCGAGTCCCGCGTCGCCCACGAGGGCGAAGCGGAGCGGGCGGCTGAGCTGGCACGCACGGTCGAGACGCTGCAGGCGCAGCTGGCGTCGTCCGAGGCGCAGATCGTCGCCGGCGCCGAGGCGCTGGCAAACGTCGAGCAGCTCGCGAGCGACGAACGCTCGGCCCGCGAACTCGAGGTCGCTCGGGTGTACGAGCTGCAGACCCACGTGGCGTCCATCGAAGGTCAACTCGCCGAGGTGCGCGCCGCACTGGCCGAGGCTGTGGACGCGGGCGAGGTGCAGGCGCACCGCGCCGACCGCTCCGAGCAGCAGTGCGCCGACGTCACCCAGTTGCTCATCGACGCGCAACGGGTCGCCGACGAGGCGCTGGCCGCGCAGGCTCGGGAGGCGCAGCGGGTGACGGCGCTGGAGGCGCACTTGGGCACCGCGGCGGATGAGATCGGGTCGCTTGAGGGCCAACTCGCCATCGCCCGCGAGCACCAGCAGGATTCAGAGATCGCCCGGAGCGCGCAAACGCATCGGGCCGAGCAGGCCGAGCAACAGCTGGCCGGTCTCGCCGCGGCAGCGGCCGAAGCGCAGCACGCGGCTGAGGTCGCGCTGGCCACGGCCGAGGATCAGCGCCAGCACAGCGCGACGCTCATGGCGCAGGTGAAGTCGGTGCAGAAGGCCCTGCGGATCGAGAAGGACCGGACGCTGGCCGAATCGATGCGGGCCGACACCCTGGCCGAGGAACGGGCCACCGACCAGGCGACGCTGGCCGACTTGCGTGAGCAACTCGCTGTAGCTCAGGCGCAGAGCGAGGCGGCCGAGCAGCGGATCGCCGACGCCGACGTCCGCGCGGCGGCCGAGCTGGCCGCCGTACAGAACGAGCTGGCCGCCACCGAGTCCGCGCTGGCCGAGGCGCGCGAGCTGCGCACGGCGGCGTCGGCCCGGTCCGGCGAGCTGGAGCACCGCCTGCACGAGGCCGTTATGCACGCGCAGGCGGAACGGGGCTCGGCCGAGCGTGAGCGCGTGCAGATCGCCGGCGCGGTGGCCGAGGCCTGGCAGCAGCTGACGACCGCCCGCTCGCACAGCGACGACATGGAGCGCCGCTTCGTCGAAGCCGCCGAACAGGCGCGGACCGAGCGCGAGGCGCTCGCCCAGAGTTGGGGCGACTCGGAACGCGCGCTGAGCGCGGCCCGGCAGGACCTGGGCGCCGCCCGGCAAGAGCTGAGCATGGTCCGGGCGGAACTGGACACGGTCCGGGACGAGTTGAGCACGGTCCGGCAGGAGTTGGGCGCCAGCCAGGAAGAGGTCAGCACGGCCCAGCGCGAGCTGAGTGCCGCCCGTCGAGAGTTGAACTCGGCGCGCCAGGAACTGGCCGCCGCACCGGCCGTGCACCCTGGAAACGGTTCGCGACCCCGACCGGTCCGCTAGGCGCCACACCGTCACCCGTCGGGTGGATCGGTGAGGGGTCGGTGCAGTTCGTTGTAGCGGGGTTTCTGTTCGGGGTCGATCCAGCGGGGTGGGATCCAGGCGACGCGGCCGTTGATGAGTCGGGTGGTCCAGCCTTGTTTGATGCGTTCGCGGTGGTCGTAGTGACAGCCCAGGCCGCCGTCGTCGACGCGGGTGTGGCCGGTGATCTGATAGTCGGTCAAATGCATGGCTTGGCAGCGGCCGGGTGGGGCGTCGCAGTGGGGGAAGGTGCAGCCGCCGTCGCGGGCGGCCATGGCCAGTCGTTGGGTTTCGGTGAACAGGCGGTGGATGCTGCTGTAGGCGGTGATGGCTTGGGTTTTGTCCAGGACCACGGCCATCAGGCGGTAGTCACCACCGGCCCAGGCCAGCGCCTCGCGGGTGGGGATGAGGGCGCCGTGGTTGGTGCGGGCCAGCCCGGTGCCGCTGCGGTAGGCCTGCTCGGTCATGGTCACCACGATGGTGGCGTTGACGCCGGTGATGGAGGGTAGTTGCTCGGCGCGCACGGCCAGCTGCAGGGCCTCGAGCAGCGCGTCGTGGCGGCGTTGCCCAGCGGTGCGCGGGTCTTTCACCCCGTCGGTCTCGGGTTTGGGCGCGGCCAGGGAGTCGAAGGCGAGCTGTAGGTATTCGGCCAGTTCGGCGGTGGCTTCGAACTGGCCGTGGGCGGAGCCGTCGGGGCGCTGGTGCAGCGAGAACTCGCGGCGGCGGTGGCGTTCTTCACTGTCGGGCAGCCTGCCGTCGGGGTCGTAGTGGGCCTGGACCCGGCGCCCGAGCTGGGCCAGCAGGTGCGGGTCGAACTTGCCGGCGAACTCGACCATGCTCGCCTCGACCTCGTCGTGCACCTCGGCCCGGATCGCATCGGGCAGCTGCTCCACGGTGGCCACGATGACCCGGGCGTGCCGCGGTGAGATCTCCCCGCCCGCCTGCGCCGCCGCCACCAACGGATAGGGCGGGTCCAGGACCTGCCCGGTCAGGGTGCGGCGGGTGCCGGCCGCTTCGGCGGCGCGGACCCGACCGGCGGCCTCGCCCGGGTCCAGGCGCAGCAGCAGCCGCAGGAACTGTCCGAGGCTGCGGACACACTTAGCCGCCGGCAGGCCGCGGGTCTCGACCTCGAGGATGAACGCATGATCCAGCGACGGGAGACGGCGCGACAGGCGTTCGGCGTCGCGGCCGTAATCAAGCAGCTCGTCCTCAGACAAGCTCGACAGGTCGGTGCCGGCGAGCACGTCCAGCGCGGCGTGCACGGCGGCCAGCGCGGACCGCGGGTCCGCCTCCACCATCACCGCTGAGCTCATACGTGCGATTCTAAGCCAACGCAACCCCCACTTCTCGGGCCTTCGACAATCTGTGGACAACCACGAGATGTCCACAGATGCGAGTCGGCAGGTGACCGAAACTGTCGGCGGGTGGTGCTAGGGGTCGCGGCCGCAACGGACCTCGACGACGCAAACCGAGCCGCGACAATCCCTCTCGTCGATGCGTCTTTGAACCCAGCCGAGAAAGATCAACTATCGGAACGCAACAGCCCCGGGATCGTCAGCGCCCGCTCCAGGTCCGTCGGCGTGCCCAGCAGTACCAGCGCCACCCGCGCCATCGTCGCCCGCGCCCATTCCGGCGTCGCGTCCGGTGAGTGGGCCAGCGCGACCCGGAAGCCCACGTACTCGAAGGCGTGCAGCAAGACGTCGATGTCGATCGAGGGCGGCGGCGTGCGGCCGAGCTTCACGAACCGGGCGATCAGCCGCTCGCGCAGCATGTCCAGCGTCCGCTCGCGGTGAGGTGACACCGGCGAGGACGGGTCGTGCAGTTCCGCGAACAGCGGTCGGAGGGCGGCGCCGTGATTGCGGGCCCAGGCCAGGTAGGCGTCGATGCCGTTGACGACCATTCCGATCTCGTCGTCGGCGCGGTCGAGGGCGGCCTGCAGCCCGTGCACCAGCGCCATGTCCGACGCGTCCAGGACCAGGTGCAGCGGCTCGTCGGCGTTGGCGAAGTACCGGTAGAACGTGGGCCGGGCGATGCCCGCCCGCTCGATGATCAACGCGACGCTGAGGCCGTGTGAGCCGCGCTCGGCGAACACCGCGGCGGTGGCCTCGACGATCCGCGCTCGAGCGGCGGCGGTGTCGGCCTGACTCTGCGGCGGCCGCCCGCGCCGGGGTCGCTCAGGCGCCGGGCTCGGCTTGACATCGACTGGCGGCACGCGTTTACTGTAACAGTAGTGTTCATCGAACAACAGTGTTCAACGAATCGCCCCGGAGCACTGACTTCCGCCCCGAAATCCACCGAAGAGGTGCCTCGCGATGACTGCTTCCGTCCGCCCCCGGCTCGCCGTGGTCCCGCCGCCGAAGGGCAACCGGAAGTCGGCCAAGCCCGGCGCGACGCCGCAGCCGGCGTGGTCGCTGCTGCCCGAGCGCATCAATGCCCTCGCCGCGCGGGCGATCGCCGGTGGCGCGCCGCCGGTCGAGACGCACGCCCCCGCCACCGGCGCCAAGCTGGTCGACCTGCCGCAATCGGATGTCGCGGATCTCGACACCGCCTTCGCCCGGGCCCGGGTCGCCCAGCAGGCCTGGGCCGCGCGCCCGCTGGCCGAGCGCACCGCGGTCTTCGCCCGGTTGCACGACCTCATCCTGCGCGAGCAGTCCGAGATCCTCGACATCTTGCAGACCGAGACCGGCAAGGCCCGCAGCCACGCCTTCGAAGAGGTCGCCGACGTCGCGATCAACTCGCGCTACTACGCCCGCACCGCGGCCGCCGTCCTCAAGCCGAAGAACCGGGCCGGCGCGCTGCCGCTGCTGACCACCGCCCGCGAGGTGCGCCACGCCAAGGGCGTCGTCGTCGTCATCTCGCCCTGGAACTACCCGCTCGCCCTGTCGGTGTCGGACGCGCTGCCCGCGCTCATCGCCGGCAACGCCGTCATCTCCCGTCCCGACAACCAGGCGGCCCTCACCACGCTGTGGGCGCACGAGCTGGCCGAGAAGGCCGGGCTGCCCGCCGACGTGTGGCAGGTCGTGCTCGGCCGCGGCAAGGACCTCGGTGCGCCGCTGATCGAGCACGCCGACTTCGTCGACTACACCGGCTCCACCGCCACTGGCCGAGGCATCGCCGCGCAGGCCGCCGCCCGGCTCATCGGCTGCTCGCTCGAACTCGGTGGCAAGAACCCGATGCTGGTGCTGGCCGACGCCAACGTCGGCAAGGCGGCCGAGGGCGCCGTCCGGGCCTGCTTCTCGTCGGCCGGCCAGCTGTGCGAGTCGATGGAACGCATCTACGTCCACGCCGACGTCCACGACGAGTTCGTCGAGAAGTTCGTCGCGCACGTCGAAGCGATGCGTCTCGGCGCCGACCTCGCCTTCGACTCCGACATGGGCTCGCTGACCTTCCCGCGCCAGCTCGCGTCGGTGAGCGCGCACGTCGAGGACGCCAAGAAGAAGGGCGCCACAGTGCTCGCCGGCGGCCGGCCCCGTCCGGATCTCGGCCCGTACTTCTACGAGCCGACGGTGCTCACCGACGTCACGCCCGACATGGCGCTGTACCGCGACGAGACGTTCGGTCCGGTCGTGTCGATCTACCGGGTGAGCAGCGACGACGAGGCGATCGAGCAGGCCAACGACACCGCCTACGGCCTCAACGCCAGCGTCTGGACGAAGGACGCGGCCCGCGGGCGCGCGGTGGCCGAGCGGTTGCGGGCCGGCGCCGTCAACATCAACGAGGGCTACGCGGCGGCCTGGGGTAGCGTCGACGCGCCGTCCGGCGGCTTCGGCGATTCCGGCCTGGGCCGTCGCCACGGCGCCGAGGGCATCCTCAAGTACACCGACGTCCAGACCATCGCGACGCAGCGGCTGCTGCCGATCGCGCCACTACCCGGGATGTCCGACGAGACCTGGGCCAAGACGCTGACGGTGGCGCTGTGGACCATGCGCCGCCTCCGCCTGAAGTAGGAGCGACATGAAGTCAGTAGCCGGCAAGATCGTCCTCGTCACCGGGGCCGCCATGGGGCTGGGCAAGCTGTTCGCCCGCACCGCGGTCGCCGAGGGCGCCGCCGCCGTCGTCCTCTGGGATATCAACGAGAGCGCGCTGAAGGACACCGCGGCCGAGCTCGAGGCCGAGGGCGGCACGGTGCACACCTACCTCGTCGACGTCTCGTCGTCGGCGGCAGTGACGAAGGCGGCCAAGCAGGTGCGGGCCGAGGTCGGGGACGTGCAGATCCTCGTCAACAACGCCGGCATCGTCCGCGGCAACGGCTACTTCTGGGAGAACAAGATCCGCGACGTCGAGCAGACGATGCTGATCAACTCGCTCGCGCCGATGTTTGTGGCGCACGAGTTCCTGCCGGCGATGGTCGACTCGGACGACGAGTGCCGCATCATCAACCTGGCGTCCTCAGCTGGACTCAACGCGGTGCCGCGGATGGCGGCCTACGCCGCCTCGAAGTGGGCCGCTGTCGGCTGGTCGGACTCGGTGCGCCTCGAGCTCGAGCAGGCCGGCCACAAGCACGTCCGCGTCACCACGGTCTGCCCGACCTACATCAACACCGGCATGTTCGACGGTGCGAAGGGCATCTTCCTCACCCCGATGCTCGAGCAGGAAGAGGTTGTCGCCGGGGCGTGGAAGGAGATGCTGAAGGGCGGTCCGTTCGTGATCATCCCGTGGACCTCGCGCCTCAACAAGGTGCTCAGCGGCGTCCTGCCGGTGCGCGCGCGCGATCTGTGGCTGCGCCGCGTCGGCGTCTACGACTCGATGGCCGAGTTCACCGGACACGCCGAGAAGAACTGAATTCGGACGTGACTCGCTCGTGGTGGGGCTGGGGCACCGACGAGGGCGCGGTCACCGGTGCTGAACTAGCCGCGCTGACCGCACGCATCGGCACGTTGTTGCCCGAGCACGATCTCACCGACCACCCGCCGCCGGATCCGGCCACGCTCGGCCTCCCGGCGTCGCGGATCGTCGCGCCCGGCGCGCTCGAGGCGTTGAGCTCGAGCGACGTCACCGACCGCGCGGCGCACGCGCACGGCAAGGCGTTCCGCGACGTTGTCCGCAACCTCTCGGGTTCGTTCCCGCACGCGCCGGACCTGGTGCTTCGTCCGCGTTCGGAGCAGGACGTCGTCGACGTCCTCGACTGGTGCGGCGCCGACGGCATCGCGGTGATCCCCTACGGCGGCGGGTCGTCGGTGGTCGGTGGCATCGAGCCGCGGTTCGACGGCGCGGCGGTGTCGCTCGACCTCGCGCGGCTCGACGCGTTGGTCGAGGTGGACCCCGTCTCACGCGCCGCGCGGATCCAGGGCGGCGCGCTCGGACCGCACCTGGAGGCGCAGCTGCGCCCGCACGGGTTGACGTTGCGGCACTTCCCGCAGTCCTTCGAGTTCTCCACGCTCGGCGGTTGGCTGGCCACCCGGGCCGGCGGCCACTTCGCCACGCTGTACACGCACATCGACGATCTCGTCGAGTCGATGCGGGTGGTGAGCCCGGCCGGCGTCGGTGAGTCGCGGCGGTTGCCGGGCTCGGGCGCCGGGCCGTCACCCGACCGGCTCTTCCTCGGCTCCGAGGGCACGCTCGGGGTGATCACCGAGGCCTGGGTGCGACTGCAGGCCCGGCCCCGATGGCGGGCGCAGGCCTCCGTCCAGTTCGCGGCCTATCCCGACGCGGTCGCAGCGACGCGCGACATCGCCCAGGCCGGGCTGTATCCGGCCAACTGCCGCCTGCTCGACGCCACGGAGGCGTTCCTGAACGCGGGCGCGAGCGTGACCGGCGGCGTCCTCGTCCTGGGCTTCGAGTCGTCCGATCACCCGGTGACGGCGGCGCTCGCCCGGGCGATCGACATCTGCACCGAGCACGGCGGCGAGTGGGACGGCGGCCCGACCGAGGAACGCAGCGCCGCGGCCAACGACTGGCGCTCGTCCTTCCTGCGGATGCCCTACCAGCGCGACGCGCTGGCCCGCCGCTCGATGATCGTCGAGACGTTCGAGACGGCGTGCACCTGGGATCGTTTCGACGCGCTGCACACCGCCGTCATGTCCGCCGCGCAGGACGCGATCGCCCGCGTCGCCGGCGCCGGCCTGGTGAGCTGCCGGTTCACCCACGTCTACCCCGACGGCCCGGCGCCGTACTTCGGGATCTACGCCGCCGGGCGCTGGGGCAGCACCGTCGCGCAGTGGGACGACATCAAGGCGGCCGTGTCGGACGCCATCTCCGCCGCCGGCGGCACGATCACGCACCACCACGCCGTCGGCCGCGACCACCGCCCCTGGTACGACCGGCAACGCCCCGATCCGTTCGCCGCCGCGCTGCGCGGCGCCAAGGCCGCCCTCGACCCGGCCAACATCCTCAACCCCGGCGTATTGCTGCCCTGAACCCCCCGAAGTTGTCCGCGCTTCCCGGGCCTACGACCCCGTATAGCGCGGACAACTTTTCCGGAGGCGGGAAGTTGTCCGCGCTTCCGGGGGCTGCAGCGCCGCGTAGGGCGGACAACTCGCGAGGGTTAGCGAGTGGCGAAGTAGGTTTCGGCGCCGTGCGCGATGCGGCGGAACAGCCGCGCGTTCGCGGCGTTCGTCAGTTTGAGCGTCGCGCGGCTCGCCCGGTTGCCCTCGAGCGCGAACGTCCAGGTGAATCGTGAGCCGTGGCCGTCCGGCTCGACCAGGTAGTCCTCGGCGAAGCGCCGCAGCAGCGGGCGATTGGCCTCGACGGCGTGGAACGAGAAGCGTCGGCCCTCGTCCCACACGAAGAAGTACTCGTGGAAGGTGATGGCCGACAGTGGCAGCACCACCGTGCGTGTGGCACCGAGGCCGAGGTCGGACGTCCACTCGATCGACTTCAGCAGCGGGGTCCAGTCGGCGACGCTGTTGGCCGACGTCAGCGACTCCCACACGCGGGCCGGCGGCACCGGCAAGTGCATCGCGTTGCGGTAGATGTGCGGCGCGGTCTCGAAGAACGACGCGTCGCACGGGGCGAGGGAATGCCAGCGGGTCATCGCGTCACGGGTTCTCGGCGAAGTACTTCTTGGCGCCGCGGGCGAACTGCCCGAACGACCGCTTGTTCAAGCGGGCCGAGCACCTTCATCGCCGCGCGCCAGGCGCGGCTTGGGCTCGATGGCGATCGTCCAGGTGAGCAGCGCGCCGTCGCCATCCGGCTCGATGACGTAGTTCTCGGCGAAGCTCTTCAGCCCGGGACGGTTAGCCTCGACGACGTAGAACGAGTAACCCGAACCCTCGTCCCACCGGAAGAACTGCTCGCGGACGGTCATCAGGCCGAGCGGCAGGACGACCTCGCGCGTCGTGCCGACGCCGAACGGCCGCGGCGAGGTCCAGGTCAGGCGGCGCACGCCCAGCCCCCACGCGGCCAGGCTCTCGTCGGACTGGATCGACTCCCACACCCGGGCCGGCGGCACGCGCAGCCGGATCGGGTAGCGGTAGAGCTGTGACGCGTCCGTGAAGACCGATTCGCCCGGTTTCTCCAACTGGTACCAGCGCGCCACAACTAGGAGCATGCCCTAGGCGAAGTTAACGCGCTCGACGTCCACCGGATGAGAAGGTTTCGCTCATGACGACAGCTGCGCCGATCGTTCCCCTCGAAGACGATCCGAACCGCGACTACGGCGACAAGATCGCCAAGATCGAACCGGGCGGCGTCGAGCCGATCCCGCTCGACGAACGTCACGGTAGGCCGCACGGCCTGTTCTGGACCTGGACGTCGCCGAACATGGAGTTCGCGACGATCACGGTGGGTCTGCTCGGGCCGATCGCGTTCGGCATGGATTTCAAGCAGTCGGTGCTGGCGATCGTCGTCGGGACGTTGCTCGGCTCGGTCACGCATGCGGTGCTGTCGAGTTGGGGACCCGGCAGCGGGCTGCCGCAGATGGTGCTCAGTCGGCGGGCCTTCGGCTTCCTCGGCAACATCATGCCGGCCGGCATCAACTCGCTCGTCGCAGGTATCGGCTGGTTCGCGGTCAACAGCGTGAGCGGGGCGCTTGCCCTGCACGCGCTGGCCCACGGCCTGCCGAAGGCGCTGTGCCTGCTGATCATCGTCGTCGCGCAGATCGTCATCGCGTTCCTCGGCCACAACCTCGTCCACGCCTTCGAGCGGTACGCCTTCCCGGTGCTGACGATCGTCTTCGTGGTCGGCGGCATCATCGTCTTCAGCAAGGCCCACTTCTCGGCCCCGGCCTCCTATCACGGCGGGATCGGCGGCTTCCTGATCATGACCGCCGCCGCCTTCGGCTACGCCTGCGGCTGGAACCCGTACGCCGCCGACTACACCCGGTACCTCGCACCCGAGTCGCCGCGCAAGGCGGTCGGCCTCTACGCCGGTGCCGGCGTCCTCGTCTCGTGCGTGTTCCTCGAGATCGTCGGCGCTGCGGTCGCCACAGCGGCCAAGAACCCGGCGGTCGACCCGAGCACGTTCTCGAACCTGTTGCCGACGTGGCTCGGCAAACTGGCTCTGCTCTGCATCGCCATCGGGGCCGTCGCGGCGAACGCCCTGAACATCTACTCCGGCGCGCTGTCCTTCGTCGCAGTCGGTATCAAGTTGCCGACCCACATCGCGCGCGCGGTCGTCGCCGGTGTGTTCGGCGTCATCGGGTTCTTCGTCGCCCTGAGCGGGTTGCACGGCAACACCGCATCGAAGTACGAGAATTTCCTGCTGATCATCTCGTACTGGATCGGACCCTGGCTCGCCGTCGTCCTGCTCGAGCGCATCTTCCGCCGTCGGGAGAACCCGCTGCTCTGGCTGGGCGAGCGCAACAACGTCAACTGGGCCGGGCCCATTGCGATGGGGGTGGCCACGGCAGTGTCCATCTGGCTGTTCGCCAACCAACCGCCGAAATACGTGGGGTACTTCCCCACGCACCATCCGAAGCTCGGCGACCTCACGTTCGAGGTCGGGTTCGTTCTTGCCGCGTTGCTTTACGCAGCCCTGTTCCCGGTCTTCAAGCAGAAAGAGCGGGTGTGACCGACTACCCCGCCTGGTTGAACATCGCGATCGAGGAGGCCCAGGCCGGTCTGGCCGAGGGCGGCATCCCGATCGGCGGCGCCTTGATCGGCGCCGACGGGACGGTGCTCGGCCGCGGTCACAACCGTCGCGTCCAGAACGACGACCCGTCGGTCCACGGCGAGACCGACGCGTTCCGCAACGCCGGCCGGCAGCGCAGCTACCGCGGCACCACGATGGTGACCACGCTGTCGCCGTGCTGGTACTGCAGCGGGCTGATCCGGCAGTTCGGCATCTCGCGAGTCGTCATCGGCGAGGCGCGCACTTTCGTCGGCGGCCACGACTGGCTGGCCGAGAACGGGGTCGAGGTCGTGTTGCTCGACGACCAGCGCTGCGTGCAGACTGATGACCGACTTCATCGCCGCCCGCCCGGATCTCTGGAACGAGGACATCGGAGTCGACTGAGGTGATCACCGAATGACTGCGTCCGTACCGACGATCGATCTGCAGCCGTGGTTCGAGGGCGACGCCGACGACCGGGCCGCGGTCGCCGCCCGGGTCGACACCGCCTTGCGCGAGGTCGGCTTCCTGCTGGTCACCGGCCACGGGGTGCCGCGCACGGCGCGCGATTCGGTGCGGGCCGCGGCCCGGCGGTTCTTCGCGCTGCCGGCCGAGGTCAAGGCGCCCTACGCCGTCACCGTGTCCGGCCGTGGCTGGTTGCCGCCCGGCGTCGAGGCCAACGGGTACGCCGAGGGCACCGAGACCCCGCCCGATCTCAAGGAGTCCTTCGCCGTCGGAGCCGACACCCCCACCGGCGATCCCGAGATCGACGGCTACTGGTTCCCGCCCAACGTCTACCCGGACGAGGTGCCCGAGCTGCGCACGGCCGTGGTCGACTACCTCGCGCGGATGCGTTCGCTGGCCGATGACCTGCTTCTGCTGTGCGCGACGGCCCTCGGCCTGCCCGACGACTTCTTCACGAAGCACACCGGCCACGCCACCCACACGATGAACATCAACTGGTACCCGCCGCTCGCGGTCACTGGCGCGCCGGAGGACAACCAGTTCCGGATCGGCCCGCACACCGACTTCGGCACGGTGACGATCCTCGACCGCGAGCCCGGCCAGGGCGGCCTGCAGATCTGGAGCGAGGACGACGGCTGGACCGATGCGCCCTATCACCCCGACGCGTTCACCATCAACACCGGCGACCTGCTCGCACGCTGGAGCGGCGACCGGTGGAAGTCGAACCGGCACCGGGTGCTGCCGCCGCAGGCCACCGCCCCGGACGAGGATCTCGTCAGCCTCGTGTACTTCTACGAAGCGAACCACGACACGGTGGTCCGCCCGCTGGCGCCGCCGATCGGGCGGCGCGACGATCATCCGCCGGTGATCGCCCGCGAGTTCCTGCGCGAGCGCCTCGACGCCATCACGATGGGCTGAGTAACGCCAGCGCCCGGGTGATCTCGGCGGGCACCGGCACCGGGCGGCGGCCGTCGCGATCGACGTAGACGTGCACGAAGCGGCCGACCGCGGCCGGTTCGTCGCGTCCCTCCCCGAACAGCGCCAGCCGGTAGATCACGCTGGACGTGCCCAGCCTCTCCAGCCCGATGCCCGCGGTGACGACCTCGGGGAAGCGCAGCTCGGCGAAGTAGCGGCACGACGTCTCGACGACGAGGCCGATCGCCGGCAGCTGCCGGATGTCCACGCCCGACGCCTCGATCAGCCAGCCGTTCACCGCGGTGTCGAACATCAAGTAGTGGATGACGTTGTTGACGTGACCGTAGGTGTCGTCGTCCGACCAGCGGGTCGGCAGCTGCCGGAGCACGGCGAAGTCGGTGCGGCGCAGCGCGGTCGGGGCGTCGCCGGTCGGGTCGTCGGCGTCCGGTGCGTTCATGTCCGCGATGCTGCCAGCTCGTCGTCGACGTATCGATCCGCGGTCGATGGCCACGCCGCGACCATCGTCACCGCGAGGGCCACGAACAGCACGGTCAACGGCAGGGTCCAGGAGCCGGTGGCCCCGAACAGCGCGCCGAACAGCAGCGGACCGGTGCCGGCGACGACGTAGCCGATCGCCTGGACGAAGCCGGACAGCGCCGCCGTGGTCGCGGCCGTGCGGGCGCGCAACCCGATGAGCGTCAGCGAGATGGGGAACATGCCGCCGCCGATGCCGGCCAGCACCATCCATACCCAGGCGCCGCCGACCGGCGCGACGGCGAGTCCGACGTAGGCGATCACGTTGCACAGCCCGAAGGCCGCGATCACCGGCCGGTGCCAGTGCATCGGCACCCGCGGCGCGACGAGTGAGACCGGGATGCCGACCGCCGACAGCACCGCCACCATCGCCCCGGCCCGGCCGTGCGAGATGCCGTGGTCGTCGAGGAAGCGGGCGAACCAGCCGAAGGCAATGTAGGCCTGCACCGACTGCATCGCGAAGAACACGGTCAGCGCCCACGCGGTGCGGCTGCGCCCGAGCGCGGCCATCGAGATGTTCGTACCGGTGGTGCCGACGAGGGCGTGGTCGCCGCGCAGGGTCGGCAGCCAGGGCAGCATCGCGATGACGCAGACCACCGCCCACGAGCCGAGACCGAATCGCCAGCCGCCGCCGGCATTGCCGATCGGCACGGTGAGGCCGGCAGCCGCCGTGGTGCCGATGGCGAGCGCCGTCGTGTAGATCGCGGTCATCGCGCCGATCCGGTCGGGGAAGTGCTCCTTCACCAGGCTGGGCAGCAGCACGTTGCTGACCGCACCGCCGAACAATGCGGCGATGCTGAGCAGTGCGAACCAGACGGCGCTGCCACCGATCGGGCGCAGCGCGGTGCCGGCCGCGCTGACCAGCAGCGCCACCACGAGCAGCCGGTGCGACCCGAACGCGCGCGACAGCCGCGGGGTCAGCGCGCCGAGCCCGGCGAAGCAGATCACCGGCAGCGTGGTGATGATCCCGGCCACCCCGCCGGACGCGTGCAGGCCGTCCTGGAGGTCGTCCAGCGCGGCGCCGACGCTCGTCACGGCGGTGCGCATGGACAGGCCGGTCAGCGCGAGCGCGGCAACCAGCAGCCAGGTCTGGTTGCGGGACGACACTCCCGACATCCTGCCGCGACCGCCGGAGCGTTACTGCGGCGGTCCCAACCGGTCAACCCGCACGATGCACGCGCGCAGCTGCATCTGCGGCCGCTCCACGGTGATCGTGCTGCCCGGTACCCGCACCCGCACGCTGTCCGAGAGCGGGGCCTGGCAGGTCTGCGTGTAGTCGTGCAGCAGGCTCTCGGCGACTTCACCCGGCGCGAGCGAGAGCGACGAGCCGCTCGAGGTCGACGGCTGCGACGGCTGCCCGACCTGGTTGCCGTTGCGCAGAAAGCGTCACCACCGGATAACCGTTGAGGACGCAGGTGGTGGTGCCCGAGTTGGTGAACTGCAGCGAGGCGATCTCCTGTCCCGGGCTGGCCGAGCCGCGGATCACCCGCACGCTCACCGACGTGCAGGTCGAGCGCGGCGGCCCGGCGGACGCTGACGTGTGCGGCGCGGTCGAGGTCGCGCGCGGCGAGCTCACCGGGCTCGATGGCGCCACCGTGGACGGCGCCGTGGTGGGCGCCGACGACGACGCCGGACTGAGGGACGGAGACGGTGATGCTGGAGTTCGCCGTCGGATGAGCGCGGCTGGACGTGCAGGCGGCGGCCACGGTCGCGACCAGCGCGAGCGCCGCGACGAGCCTTGCGCGCGCCCCGCGCCCGCCCGGCATCAGTCGATTCGCAGGTCGGTCGAGTAGGGCAGGCTCGACACCTTCAGCCGGGCGTCGGACTGCAGGTTCGACCACAGCTTCGACCAAGCGGTATGGCCGCCGATGCTGCCGCAGCTACCGGTCTGCGCGCACGCGGTGTACTCGGTGAGCGTGCCGCCGAAGTTGATGCGTGGGTGGCTCAGCGTGATGCCGGTGAGCGAGATGTACTTCCACTGGTCGGCCATCGTGTAGTTGTAGATCTGCGGCAGGTTGAGCATCCGGACCGGGGCCGCTCCGGCGGCCAGCGTGTACAGGCCGGCCATCGTCCACCCGTTGTTGCACCCGCGGTTGACGACGGTCCAGGCGCAGCCGTCGGCCGAGCCGTTGAACACGAACGGAGCCGCGGTGGCGCCGAGGTAGCCACTGAGCCAGCTTCGAGTCGCGGTGTAGGTCGCGCGGAAGCCGGGCTCGATGTCGTTGGCCCCGGCGATGGTCATCCCCGGGAACTGCTTGGCGTACGCCGCGAGCGGGTCGATCACGTTGTTGGCCCAGGCCTGGCCGGTCGGGTACGACACGTCCATGTCGTTGTTGGTGCCAACGGCGATGGTGACCGGCGCGCTGGCGCGCCTGCGCGCTGTGGTAGCCGGTGGCGTAGGCCTGCAGATCTTTCTGCAGGGTCACGTAGGGGACGAAGTGGGTGGTCGCGCTGAGCACGACGCCGTTGTCGAACTGATCCTGGCCACCGATGTCGAGCAGGATCAGGTAGCCGTGGCCGGACGGGTTCGCCCGGGCGTCGGCTGCGCCCTCGGCCCGCATCATCGCCAGCTCGGTGGCCGACGCCGAGCTGATGTTGCGGATGTAGCGGCTGGTCGAGACCGGCGCCGGGGTGGTCTGGGCCGGTGGGGCCGCCTGCGTCTTCACCGCGGGCGAGGTGCCGGCCGACGACGTCCCGGCGACGTTGGTCGCCGTGACCGTGAAGGTGTAGGTGGTGCTCGGCTTCAGCCCGGTGACGGAGGCCGACGTGGCGGTGGCGCCCACCGTGACGCTCGGCCCGCCGCCGGACGCGGTGACCGTGTACTTCGACCACGGGGCCCCACCGTCGGAGGCCGGCTTGGTCCAGTGGACGGTCGCGCCGCCGAAGCCGGCCACCGCCGTCACGGCCCCCGGCGCGCTCGGTGCGACCGGGTGCACGGCGTTGACCACTTTGCAACCGAGGCTGCGACTCGCGCCGCCGCTGACGTTCACCGTGGTGAGGCAGACCGTGTGCTCGCGGTCGTTGGCCACGATGATCGAGGAGATGCCGTGGTTCGAACCGAACCCGACGTATTTCGCGCCGACGTCGGTGCGCAAGGCCGAGGCGGTGATCGAGCCGTGAGCGACGCCGTCCATCGTGACCGCCACCGACAGCGGCGCGGTCGTGTCCGGATCGAAGGTCCAGCCGGTGACCCGCAGGTTCGTCGAGCCGGTGACGCGGGCGACCGCGTCGTAGTGGCCGAGCGGCGAGTACGCGAAGTTGACGGTGTGACACGTAGGCGGCGAGTTCCGAGTGCCGAACAGCGCGTTGATCGCCGACGCGCAGACCGCGTGCGGTCCGGACGTCATCGGCAGCGACGCGGTGAACCCGTGTCCCGGATGCGTGCTGCTGGCCTGGTTGGCGAGCAGGGTCGCTGTCCGGCCGAGGTACGTGACGTGCACGCTGATGGCGGCGGTGGTGTCGGGATCGGTCGCCCAGCCGGCGATCGATATCCCGGTTCCCGTCTGCACCGGTGCGAACAGCGTGGCGGTCGGGGCGAAGTTGATCGTCACCGCGCGGCAGGTCAGGATGCGGTTGCTGCCGAAACTCACATTCAGCGTCGTGATGCAGACCTGATGCGTTCCCTCGGTGATGCTCACCAGCTGGTCGAAGCCGTGGTTGGGGCCGGCGGTCGGGTAATGGGCGCCGAGATCGGACCGCGCCTGGTTGGCCAGGATGCGGACCGGGGTCGCCTTGTCGATCTGGGCGGTCACCGTGAGCGGGGTCGTCGGGGCGTCCTTGTCGAACGTCCAGCCGCGGACGCGCAGCTTGCCGGACTGCTGTTGCAGTAGATCGATGTGCCCACCGGGGCGCTCGTCAAGGGTGAACGTGGAGCAGCGCAGGGTGTTGCTCGTGCCATAGCCGATGTTCACCCCGATGACGCACACGGTGTGCAGCCCCTGGCTGATCGGGAGCACGCGTGAGAACCCGTGATTCGGCCCGGCGGTCGGATAGGTCGCGGCGACGTCGGGCCGGGCGCCGTTGGCGAGCACCGTGGTGGTCACACCGTCGATCCTGATCGCCATGGTCACCGGCGCGGTCTGCTGGTCGTAGTCGAAGGCCCAGCCCGACACCAGCACCGCGCCGGGTTGGGTGCGGATGTGCTCGGCGACACCGACCGGGCCGTAGTCGAGCGTCCGGGTCTCGCACCGCATCATCGTGTTCGCGCCGGTACCCACGTTCTGGGCCCACACGCAGATCGCGTGCCGGCCCTCGGGGATCAGCATGATCGAGTAGAAACCGTGGTTCGGGCCGGCCGCCGGATGCGCTGTTGCGACGTCGGGGCGCGGCCGGTTGGCCAGGGCCGACCCGATCCGCTTGCCGTCGACGGTGACGTAGATCGTGATCGGGGCCGAGGTGGACGGATCCAGTGCCCAGCCGATGAAGCGCAGGCCGCCCGGCCAGGACCAGATGTGCTCGGCGACGCCGATCGGCGAGCCGGCGACCGTGGTGGCGCCGGCCGGACCCACGGTGCGCGGGCCGACCACGACCCCGATGGCGGCCAGAGCGGCCACGACGACGACCGTGAGCGCGACTCGGAGCGGGCTCAGGTGTCGGCGGATCGGGACGTAAGCGGCACGGAGCCGGCGTCCGGTCATCGTTGTCATCCCGTCGGCACGGCGGCCGGTCGGCCGCGAGTCGTCCGGGGCGCCGAACTGACAGCAGCGCGCCCGCCCCCGCGTGTGACGGGAGCGCCACGATCAAACCATTGATGTTACGGCTGTGACAAGAGTTACTGGTGGGAAGACGCGCCGCGCCGATCCGTGATCACGCCGTGGGCAGCTGGTAATCGCCGAACTTGTCCCGAAGTGTCTTCTTCGAGAACTTTCCGACGCTCGTCTTGGGCACCTCGTCGATGAAGACGACGTCGTCGGGCAGCTGCCACTTGGTGAGGCGCTCGCCAAGGAATTCGAGCACGTCCTCGCGGCTGAGTTCCTCACCCGGCTTGACGACGACGCAGGCCAGCGGGCGCTCGGACCACTTCGGGTGCGGCACCGCGATGACGGCCGCCTCGGCGATCTTCGGGTGCGCCATGATCTGGTTCTCGAGATCGACCGAGCTGATCCATTCGCCGCCGGACTTGACCAGATCCTTCGTCCGGTCGACGAGCCGGATGTAGCCGAGCTTGGAGATGGACGCGACGTCGCCGGTGCGCAGCCAGCCGTCGGGTGAGAACTGCTCGCCCGGCTCGTCGGTGCGGTAGTACTGCCGGGCGACCCACGGCCCGCGCGCCTCGAGCTCGCCGCTGGCCTCGTCGTCCCACGGCTGCGGCTCGCGGGTCTCGGAATCGACGATGCGCACCTCGACGCCCTGGGGCGCAATGCCGCCGGTGGCGCGGACGTTCGCCTTCTCGTCCTCGGACGCATCGGCCAGCTCGCCGCGCTCGATGCACACCGAACCGAGCGGGGAGGTCTCGGTCATGCCCCAGGCCTGCCGGATCGGCAGCCCGATCTTCTCGCGGTAGGTCTCGGACAGCGTCTTGGGCACGGCCGACCCGCCACAGATGATCAGCCGCAGGGCCGACAGGTCGCGGCCGTCGAGCAGCGGCACCATACCCATCCAGATGGTCGGGACGCCGCCGGTGATCGTGACCTTCTCCGACTCGAGCAACTCCATGATCGCCGGGGGCGACAGGTCCGGGCCGGGCATCACCATCGAGGCGCCGGCCATCAGGCAGGCGTAGGGCAAGCCCCACGCGTTGGCATGGAACATCGGCACGACCGGCAGCACGCGATCACGATCGCTCAGCGCGAACACCGCCGCGGTCGTGCAGGCGTTCGAGTGCAGCCAGGTGGAGCGGTGCGAGTAAAGGACGCCCTTCGGGTTGCCGGTGGTGCCGGTCGTGTAACAGATCGCCGCGGCCTGCTGCTCATCCGTCACCCGATCGCTGAAGTCGACCTCCTGCGCCCCGCCCACGACGTCCTCGTAGCGCACCACCCGCGGGTCGTCGGGCAGTTCGGCGTCGGCGCCGTCGTCCATCACGATCACGTGCTTCACGCCGCGCAGTTCGGGCAGGTACTTGCCGAAGATCGGCAGCAGCGAGCGGTCGACGAAGATGGCTTCGTCCTCGGCGTGGTCGACGGTGTAGATCAGCTGCTCGGCGAAGTAGCGGATGTTGAGCGTATGCATCACCCGACCGGTACCGGGGATCGCGAAGTACAGCGCCAGGTGGCGGGCGGTGTTCCAGCCGAAGGTGCCGACGCGGCCCTCAGCCGAGACGTCGACCGAGTCGAGATAGCCGGCGATGCGGCGGGCGTCGGCCAGCACGTCGGCGACCGTCGTGCGCTCGATGCCCTTGGCGGTGCGGGTGACGATCTCCTTGTCCCCGTAGTACTGGCCCGCCCGGCGGAAGATCCAGTTTGTGGTCAGCGGCACGTCCTGCATGAGACCCAACATGCCGAGATCGTGACCCAACCCACGCGCCGCGGCAAGAGCAGCGCCGACCAGGCGGCCCGTCAATACCTGCGCACGACCTGAAACGTGTGCGTCTCGACCGAGACGGCGTCAAAGTAGCCGCGAGCCGAGCCGAGGAAGTCGCGCAGCGACCGGCTCGAACTCGCCTCGACGTCCGCGGCGAGTGGCAGGTACGACCGGGCCACATCGTGATCGCCGACCACCGTGCCGTCGCCGTGGCGGGAGGACGCCGTGACGACGTTGGGGCGATCGGGGTTGGCCCGGCCGTCGAGGTGCGGGACGACGTCGGCCGCGTTCTCGAGCGCGAGCACCTGCACCCCGCGCGGCAGGCCACCGACCGTGCGGCCGATCGGCGCCCCGGCGGTGATGACGTGCGTGACGTGGAATTCCCCGCTCGCGCGGGCATCGCGGGCCGTGGTGACCGCGACCAGGCCGCCCTGGCTGTGCCCGACGAGCATGACATCGTCGGTCGGGCGGACACCGGCCCGCCGCATCGCCGCGAGCACGCCCCCTTCGTAGGCGGTCCGCACGCCGACGAGCGCGCGACCGTTGGTGGTGAGGCTGGTGACGTCGCCGGTGGGCAGCGGATCCCACGATCGGGTGCCGGTGATGTCGACGATGACGCGATGGCGGCCGTCGGCCATCGTGAGGGTGCGGACGTCGATGGCGCCGTGCCGCGGGTCGTCGCTACGGCGGCCCAGCCCGGCGACGACGTCGGTCAGCCCGCGCGGCGGCCGCGCGGCCCGGCCGCCCCGATCGACGCCGGTGTCGACGGCGATCCCGCGCCCGTCGGGCAGCGCCTCGGCCAGCACGCGCAGGATGAACGGCAGCCCGAGCAGGTCGACGATCTCGTCGGCCAGGGCCGGATCCAGCGCGATCGCGGCCTGGGCCGCGCGCAGCGGATCACCGGTGCGGGCCAGCACGATGGCCGCCTGGGCGGCGGCCGGACCGGCGTCGAGGACGCCGAGCACGAGATCGTGGACGTCGGTGGCCAGGTGGTCGGCCACTTCGTACGCGGCCGCCGCGGCCCGCAGCTCGAGGTCCAGACCGGCGCATTCGAGCCCGGCCCAGCTCAGGCCGGGGACGAGGTCCAGCGCGGCCACCAGGTCGGCCTCGACCTCGGCGAAACCCAGCGGGTCCCACGGGATCGAGCGCAGCAGCGCCGGATGGACCAGCAGCGCGTGCAGCGCCAGGACGGCGGCGAGGGTGTCCTCCCCGGCGGCGCCGAACCGGCCGGCCAGGGCGCGCATCTCGTCGCAGTGCGCCACCACGCCGGCGCTGCCGCCGGTGACGGTGACCGGCTGTGGTGGCCGGGGCGCCATGTCAGCTGCCGCCCAGCCGACGCGCGTCGTCCAGCAGCTGCCGGCCGTCGAGGACGATGGTCTCGATGGTCGGCAGTCCGGCCCCGACAGCGCCGGTAACCGCGTCCCGGGCGGTGCTGACCCGGCGCGCGTGCCGGCGCAGCGCGTCGGCGGTGTCGTCGAGCCGGCCGGCGGCCGCGCGCAGCCCCGCCACGACCGCGTGGGCCTCGAGCGCGAACGCATTGGCGGCGATCCCGTGCCAGCCGACCGCCGCCACGCACGATGCGAGGCCGAGCGCCCGGGCCCGCGCGGCAGCCGCGTGCGCGCTGATGCGATCGGCGAGCGCGTCGAGTTCAGCCGGGTCGGGCAGGAACGACATGCGGCGAGGATCGGCCGCGGCTTGACGGGGCGGCGTTTCTTCCCGCGCCTTGTGGACGACGACGCGGTTGTCCACAGCGTGCCGGAGCGCGTTGACAACCGGCTGACGTGGTTGAATGGCGCCACGGAATTACACGGATGGGATTCGCGGCGCGAGCCTGCGGGTCGGCGTCCGTACCGCGTTCGATCACGTCGGAGGCCACTGGACATGCAGTCCGCGCACGCCGCAGCTGGGACCGGCGACGCCGACCCGACCGAAGACGGCCTGAACCGTCGCGATCGCGAGATCCTCGCGTTCGAGCGTCAGTGGTGGAAGTACGCTGGCGCGAAGGAGCAGGCAATTCGCGAGCTCTTCGACATGTCGGCGACGCGCTACTACCAGGTGCTCAACGCGCTCATCGACACGCCGGCGGCTCTTGCGGCCGATCCGATGTTGGTCAAGCGGCTGCGGCGCCTTCGCGCGAGCCGCCAGCGCCAGCGGTCGGCCCGTCGACTGGGTATCGAGGTTTGAGTTCTGAACGCGCTGAACAGCAAGACCGGGCGACTCGCCCGGCAGCAGGCCCGCCGGCGACGCCGTGAACGAGTCGCCGGCGCAGTCGTAGTCGCTGTCGGCATCGTCGTCCTCGTCGTGGCCATCGCCGCCCTGCGCGAACCCAACGGCCACTCCAGCACCGCCGCCGGTCACCGCACCAGCGCCAGCAGCGTCGCGAAGAACACATCCACGCATGCGTCCAAGCCGGCCTCGTCCAGCCACTCTACGCATGCGTCCTCCCCGGCGGCCGGGCAATCGAGCGAGACCGTCAAGCAGGTGCCGTTGATCGTCCTCAACAACACCACCATCCACGGGCTGGCTACCCAGGCCGCGCAACGCTTCGAGAGCGGTGGCTGGACGGTCACCCGGTCGGGCAATCTCACCAACGACATCGTGTCGACGTGTGCCTACTACGACGACGCCGATCCGAGCGCCAAGGCGGCGGCCCAGGCCCTGCAGGCGCAGTACCCGACGATCAAGCGGGTCGAGCCCAAGTTCCCCCAGCTGCCCAGCGGCCCCGTGGTGGTCGTGCTCACGCCGGACTACTCGCAGGCCTGACGCCGCGCGCGGCTGTGTCATCATGGTGGTGCCCGTTCGCCGGGTGACAACCGAATAGCAGTGCTCATCCAGAGGGGCAGAGGGACCGGCCCGACGAAGCCCCGGCAACCGCGCACGATGAACTCCACCGACCTGTTGGTCGGTCGCGAGGCCGCCGTCCGCAGGTGCCAACTCCGGCCCGGTGCGGCAGATCGCACCGGGAAAGATGAGGAGAAAGGCCTCGTTTTCCCATGACTGTCATCGCTGACCGGCACACCGTGCCGTCCCCCGCCGCTGCCCTCGTCTGCCGCAACTGCGGCGCCGAATACCCACTCGGGGCCCAGCACGCCTGCTTCGAGTGCTTCGGCCCGCTGGAGATCGGCTACGACGACGCCGCGCTCGCGCGCGTCACCCACGACGAGATCGAATCCGGCCCGCACTCGCTGTGGCGCTACGCCGGGCTGCTGCCCGTGGGCCAGACGGCCGCCACCCGCGTCGAATCCCACACCGGGATGACCCCGCTCATCCGTGCCGACCGGCTGGCCGACGAGCTCGGCTTCACCGCGCCGGTGTGGATCAAGGACGACTCGGCCAACCCCACGCACTCGTTCAAGGACCGCGTCGTGTCGGTGGCGATCACCGCCGCCCGCGAGCTCGGCTTCGAGCGGATCGCGTGCG
The DNA here is from genome assembly GCA_963764485.1 of uncultured Actinomycetota bacterium. Classification (GTDB taxonomy): domain Bacteria; phylum Actinomycetota; class Actinomycetes; order Mycobacteriales; family Jatrophihabitantaceae; genus Jatrophihabitans. The sequence continues at coordinate 2,950,880 of CAVXSM010000001.1, forward strand.
CGTCCACCGGCAACCTGGCCAATTCGGTCGCCGCGCACGCCGCCCGGATCGGCATGCCCTCGATCGTCTTCATCCCGTCCGACCTCGAGCCGGCCAAGATCGTCCAGACCGCGGTGTACGGCGGCACGCTGGTCGGCATCCAGGGCTCCTACGACGACGTCAACCGGCTCTGCTCGCAACTGGCCGAAGAGGACGAATTCGCCAACACCGGCTTCGTCAACGTGAACATCCGCCCGTACTACGCCGAGGGGTCGAAGACGCTCGGCTTCGAGGTCGCCGAGCAACTCGGTTGGCGGGTGCCCGGGCAGTATGTCGCGCCGATGGCGTCCGGGTCGATGCTCACCAAGATCAACAAGGCGTTCAAGGAACTCGTCACGGCCGGATTGGTGCCGGCTTCGTCGTGGAAGATCTTCGGCGCGCAGTCGGCCGGCTGCTCGCCGATCGCCACCGCCTTCGCCGCCGGGGTTGACGTGGTCACCCCCGTGAAGCCGACCGGCATCGCGAAGTCGCTGAACATCGGCAACCCGGCCGACGGCCCGTACGCGCTCGACGCGGTGCGTTCCAGTGGCGGCTCGATGGCGTTCGCGACCGACGACGAGATCCGCGCGGGCATCCGGCTGCTCGCCCGCACCACTGGCATCTTCGCCGAGACCGCCGGCGGGGTGACGGTGGCGGTGCTGAAGAAGCTGGTCGAGTCGGGGGCGATCGACACCTCGGTCGAGACGGTGGTCTACAACACCGGGGACGGCCTCAAGACCATCGACGCGATCAGCGACAACGCGTCCCCGACCGCGGTGATCCCGCCGACGCTGAAGGGCATGCGCGAAGCCGGCCTGCTCTAGCGTCGGTTCGGATCACGTTTTCCTGCCGCAGGGACGTTGCGCCCGTTCCGTCGATCACGTTTTCCTGCCTGGGGGACGCTGGCGCCCCGTCACAGCGTCCATAAGCGCGGAAAACCTGATCGATCTCGTGCCCGGCCGCGCTCGAACCCGTTCTCGAGACGCCACTTGAGAACGTGCTGGCGCGTCGTCGCGTGGTCCCAGCCCCAGCGCACGACGACCAGGCCGAGGTCTTCGAAGTGCTCCTGGTGCTCCTTCTCCCGAGTCAGCACCGGGCGGTTGTCGTACTTCGATCGGCCGTCGGCCTCGCCCGCCACGCCGAACTCGTCCCAGTAGAAGTCGTGGCGTCCGACCAGTCGGCCGTACTGGTCGAAGATCGTCTTCTGTGGCTCAGGGGCGGGAAGGTGAAGCCGGCCGATGACCAGTCGGCTGATCGATTCGAGCGGCGACTCGGCTCGGCCGTCCGATAGCCGCACCGCGATCTGAGCGCGACGTACCCGCGGCCAGTTCCAACAGAACCGCAGGACGTCCTCGATCTCTTCGAAGGTGGCCAACTCGTGCTGCACGGCCGCGTCGATCACCACGACCGCGGCATCGAGCGAATGATGCCGTGCGACGTCGACGACCGTTCGCGCCGCAGACGTGACTGCGGTGTCGCCCACCAGGGCGATGTCCTCGGGGCGTAGTTGCGCCCGATGAATGTGGACCCGCGGGTGGTTGGCGCCACTACGCGGCGGCACGGTCACTTCGGGCAACGCCGGAGATCGGCCGAGCAACGGCAGACCGTGTAGCAGGGCCGCGGATCGATGGCTCACCACGGCTCGCGGCACCGCAATCGCGGCTGCGATCGCCGCGAGTTCGGGTGTCTCGGCCGGGCCGGCCGTGTACACGCCGCGCCGCAGCCGGATGATGGCGCCGTGTCGCACCCCGTTTTTCAGGGCGGACGAGGTCCAGCCGGCCGCGATGGCTTCGTCCGAGGTGAACACAGGAGCCGGTGGAAGTGAGCGCACTCGGTCAGCGCACCCGATCGCCGGCCCCTCCGAGCTCGTCCGAACCGATCTGTGGACGAGGGCCGACGGGTGTGGATGCCCGCCGGTCGATCACGTTTTCCTGTGCTAGAGACGCTGACAGCGGTTGCCAACGTCCCTGCGGCAGGAAAACATGATCGAGGCGGACGGGGCACCCAACCATTGCGGCACCCGTGGACGTACAGAGAGCATGGAGAGCGTGGCGGCAACCGTGGATGCCGCAGAGTTCGCCGACTGGGCCGCCCCGTCCATGCTCGCCATGACCCGCCTCGCCCGGCGGCTGGCCCCGAACGCCGATCCCGACGACATCGTGCAAGACGCCCTCACCCGCGCCTGGCTCAAGCGGGCGCAGTTCGACCGGCACCGCGGCACCCCCACCACCTGGCTCCTCGCCATCGTGGCCGACCAGGCCCGCTCGTCGCGCCGCTCGCGCATCCGCCGGCTGCGCGTGGTCGACGATCGCGCCGAACTGCCCGACCAGGCCGCGCCGCACGACCCGGCGCCTGACGTCGATCTCGAACGCGCCATCACCGCGCTGGCCGAGCGCCAGCAACTCGCCGTCCACCTGCACTACTTCGTCGGGCTGACGGTCGATGAGACGGCGTCGGTCATGTCGTGTTCGGCCGGCACGGTCAAGTCGACGCTGCACGACGCGCGCTCGCGCCTGCGAGTGATGTTGGGAGACACGGATGTCTGACGGGCAGAGAACTGACGAGCAGATGGACGCCCGCCTGCGCGCGGCCGGCGAGACGTGGCGGGCCACGGCCGGCGCCGCCACCGACCCGCCGCTCGCCGCCGACGCCACACATGACCTGGAAACTCTCGACATCCGCCCGCGCCAGCGCCGCCACGTCGGGCTGCTCGCCTCGGCGGCGGTGGTTGCGGCCGCGCTCGTCATCGGTGGTGCGTTCCTGATCGGTAATGGCGGCGGCAAGCACCACCAGGGCGCGGACGCCGCCGGTCTCGAGGGCACGGTCTGGCGGCTCGTCGCGGTCGGCGGCCGGGGCGAGCAGACGAACTCGTTCTCGACGATGTACATCGGCAAGGACGGCACCGTGGTCGCCGACGATTCGTGCTCCGTCGTCAGCGCCCACCTCGACGTCCGCGACGGGCACCTCTACCCGACCGGCAACTTCGACATCCGCTATCACGACTGCACCGACTCGGTCGGTGAGCTGACCTTCGGCGACGGCTTCGAGCTGCTCACGCACTTCCCGTCCTATGAGCTCACCGGCGACGGCCTCACGCTCTCAGCCGCCGGCCAGTCGGCGATGCGTTTCACGGCGGCCCCCGAGCTAGTGCCCCCGACGATCGATGTGCCGCTGTTCCTCGGCGCGACCTGGCGGCTGACGAAGGTCGTCGACGGGCAGCAGGTCGAGCACCCGGTCAGCGGCACGCCCACGCTGCGGGTGAGCAACGGCCGGCTCACCGCGTCCGACGGCTGCAACACGATCGGCGCGGCCGCCGCCGTCACCGGGCAGCAGGTCGATCTCAAGAACGTCGCCACCACCGCGATCGGCTGCACCGGAGAGGTGTCGACCACCGCGGCCGCGATCGACGCGTTCTTCACCGCGGACGGCCTGCACGAACAGATCGAGGGCACCACGCTGACGATCAAGGGCGGCGGCGTCGGCTACCTCACCTATCAATGGCAGCCGGACGATCCGCAGGCCACCGACCCCGCGAATCTCATCGGCAAGCCGTGGCACCTGGAATCGGTAGCGGGCGAGCCCGCCGCCGCGAAACCGGTCGATCTCCGCATCGGTCCGGACGGATCGTTCCTGAGCAGCGACGGCTGCAACGGACTGAGCGGAACGGCCGAGGTCGGCATCGGCACCCTGACGGTGACCGAAGACGCCCACGCCCAGGCGAATTGCGTACATGCCGAAACGATTCGCAGCTTCCTCGACCAGAAGCCGGCGCTGTGGGCGATCCGCGACGGCAAGCTGCTGATCTACGGCGGCGGCGCGCAGGCGTTCGCGCTCGTCTACAGCGCTGGCGCGCCGTCGTCCAAGACACCGGCAACCGAGGGCCCTCTAGCCGGCAAGACCTGGAAGCTGGTCGGTGTCGAGGTGAGCAGCGGGGGCACAAGCTCAGGTGAGGGCTCATCGGGTTCGGACATCACTCTCAACTTCGACGGGTTTGGCGGAGTGAAGCTGGACCCGGGCTGCGGCGAGTACACCGGCGCCTATGTGATCGCGGCGGACACGATCGCGTTCGCCGCATTGGCCGACCACTCGGGAACGAGGTGCGCGGTCAACAGCCAACGGACCGCACACGTGGTCTCCATGCTCGACGGCCCGGTCAAGTGGAAGGTCGACAAGGGGCAACTGATCCTCACCAAGGGCAACACCACGCTGACCTTCGATCCCTAACGGGCCGCCGAGAGATCCTGCGTGCCGATCACCCGCAGCAACTCCAGTTTGGCCCGCGCATCCGTCCCCGGCCGCGGGAAGAGCACGACCAGCATCTGCCCGTTCACGCCACTGACCAGCTTCTCGCACAGCAAGTCGAGCAGCCCGACCTCGGCGTGGATGATGCGCTTCGCGTCGGCCCGCCGCACCGCGACGTCGTGCTCAGCCCAGAGTGTGGCGAACTCGGCGAGCTGGTGAGCAGGTCGGCCACCAGCGAGGCGACATCGTCGTCGGAGCCGCGTCGCCCGTACGTTGCGCGCAGGTCGGCCACATGCGTGCGCGAGTGAATCGGCCAGTCCTCCTCAGGGAACTGCGTCCGGGCGTCGGGGTGGGTGAACCAGCGCCAGGTGTAGTTGCGGTCGCGGCCGGTGCGTCCCGACTGGTCACCCGTCAGCGCGATCGACATCGCGTTCTGGACGAGGACCTCCTCCAGATCGTTGACGACGAACGCCGGCGAGTCGGTGAGCCGGTCGAGCACGTGCAGCATTCCTGGGCTGACGTGGGCCGATGTCACTTGCCGCACCGGCGGGGTCTGCCCGGCGAGGTGGAAGAGGTGATCGCGCTCGTCGTCAGTCATCCGCAGCGCCCGCGCGATCGCCGCCAGCACGGCCGGTGACGGGTGCGGGCCGCGTTCCTGCTCGAGCCGGGTGTAGTAGTCGGACGAGATCGCGGCCAGTGACGCGACCTCGTCGCGGCGCAGCCCGGGCGTCCGGCGCCGCACGCCCGGCGGCAGACCGACGTCGGCCGGCGACAGTCGAGCGCGGCGGGTGCGCAGCAGGTCGGCGAGCGCGGCACGGTCCATCCGTCCACTCTGCTCCGACCGCTGATGCGCAACCAGGGATCGCCGGTCCCTGGATGATCGGGTCCTGGCATCGATCACGGGCACGCACCAGATTGGAACCCATGGATACCCGACAACTCGGCAAGACCGGACCCACCGTCAGCGCGCTCGGCCTGGGCTGCATGGGGATGTCCGGCATGTACGGACCGACCGACGACCAGGAAAGCGTGGCCACGATCCACGCCGCCCTCGACGCCGGCGTCACCCTGGTCGACACCGGCGACTTCTACGGCAGCGGCCACAACGAACTGCTCGTCGGACGCGCGCTGCGCGAGCGCAACCGCGACGACGTCGTGCTGAGCGTCAAGTTCGGCGGCCTGCGCGACCCGGACGGCGGCTGGACCGGCTACGACGCCCGCCCGGCCGCGCTGCGCAACTTCCTCGCCTATTCGCTGGTGCGGCTGGGCACCGAGCACATCGACGTCTACCGGCCCGCTCGCCTAGACCCGGCCGTCCCGATCGAGGACACCATCGGCGCCCTCGCCGAAGAGGTCGCGAAGGGCCACATCCGGCACATCGGCTTGTCCGAGGTCGGCACCGAGACGATCCGCCGGGCGGCGGCCGTCCATCCCATCGTCGACCTGCAGATCGAGTACTCCCTGCTGTCGCGTGGAATCGAGGACGGGATTCTCGACACGTGCCGCGAGCTCGGGATCGCGATCACCGCGTATGGCGTTCTGTCGCGCGGGCTGATCGCGGGCACCGGACCGTCCGGCGATCCCCGTGATTTCCGGGCGCGCAGCCCGCGGTTCCAGGGGGAGAACCTCGACCACAACCTCGCACTGGTGCAGCGGCTGCAGCCGATCGCCGACGCGCACGGGCTGACGGTGGCCCAGCTGGCTATCGCCTGGGTCGCGGCGCAGGGTGACGACATCGTGCCGGTGGTCGGCATGCGCAGGCGCAGCCGGCTGGACGCGGCGATCACCGCGATGGATACCCGGCTCGGCGCTGACGACCTGGCCGCGCTCGAAGCGGCGGTGCCGGCGAGCGAGGTGGCGGGCGACCGGTACGCATCCGCGCAGATGGCGCATCTCGACAGCGAGCGGCGCTAGCGCACCACGACCGGCAGGTGCAGCGGGCCGCGGATCGTCGCGGCGTTGCGCGGCACCGAGCGGCCGGCCCGGCGCAACGTCGGCACCCGCTCGGCCAGACCCTGGAATGCGATCCGCGCCTCCAGGCGGGCCAGCGGCTGCCCCAGGCAGTAATGGATGCCGCTCGAGAACGCGAGGTGCTCAACCGGCAGGATGCGGTTGATGTCGAAGCGGGCCGGATCGTCGTACACCTCGGGATCGCGGTTGGCGGCACCGATCAGGGTGATGACGTACTCGCCGCGGCGCACCAGTGTGCCGTCGAGATCGGCGTCGGCCATGGCCATCCGTCCGGTCCGCTGCACCGGCGGGTCGTAGCGCAGCACCTCCTCGGTCGTGCCGGCGGCGAGTGACGGGTCGGCGCACAGGGCCGTCCACTCGTCGGGATGATCGAGCAGGGCCATGACGCCGTTCGAGATCAGGTTGACGGTCGTCTCGAAGCCGGCGATGAACAGCAGGACGCAGATCGGCACCATCTCGGCCGGCGTGATCCGGTCGCCCTCGGCGGCGACGATGGAGCTGATCACGTCGTCGGCCGGCTCGCGCCGGCGGAGGTCGAACAGCTGCTGGAACAGCCGCTCCAGCCCGGCGTTGGCCTGCAGCAACGCGCGCAGGTGCCGGACGCCCTTCACCCCGTCGAGGGCGGTGCCGATGGTGGCGCCCCAGCGGGCGAAGTCGTCGGTATGGGCGGTCGGCACCCCGAGCAGGTCGCTGATCACCGCGATCGGCAGCGGCGCGGCGAAGGCAGACACCAGGTCGAAGCGGCCGTCGGCCGGCAGGTCGTCGAGCAATTGCTGGACGGTCTTCTCGATCCGGGTGGTGTACCCGGCCATCTTCTTGGGGCTGAACGCCGGCGCGGCGAGCCGGCGCAGCCGGGTGTGGTCGGGCGGGTTCATCTCCAGGAACGACAGGCCGCCGCCACCACTGGCCTCGCCGCCCTGGCCGACGACGAATCCCTCGCGATCGCGCAGGATGCGGTTGCATAGCGAGTGACTCGTCGACACCCACGCGCCGATTCGGGCCCGGCTGATCGGGCCGCGCTCACGCAGTCGCTCGTAGAGGGGATACGGGTTGTCCCGGCCTGGATGCAGCATCAGCAGGGCCATCTCGTCATGCTTGCGGTAGCCCTGGTAGCCGAGGACGGCTTTCGCCTTGTATAGATCGGCGGTGAAGGACGCGAGCTGGCGCAGCTCGGTCGCGGGCGCCATCCGCGCAGGATATGCCTGTTTGCCTCGGGCTCGTCCACCTGCGGCCGCGGTCCCTTGCACTCCTAAGGGGTGAGTGCTAAACAGAAGTTGGCACTCGGCTAGGCTGAGTGCCAGCCGGCTCGTGGTGAGGCCCCGTCCGCCCAGAACCCTCTGGAACGACGCGGTCGTCCGTCGCGGGCACCGCCGCCGGTTACGACAAGCGTGTCATCGAAGAGTGAGGACCACATCGAATGGCCAAATTGATCGCGTTCGACGAAGAGGCCCGTCGCGGCCTGGAGCGCGGCATGAACCAGCTCGCCGACGCCGTGAAGGTGACGCTCGGCCCGAAGGGCCGCAACGTCGTGCTGGAGAAGAAGTGGGGCGCCCCCACGATCACCAACGACGGCGTCTCGATCGCCAAGGAGATCGAGCTCGAGGAGCCGTTCGAGAAGATCGGCGCCGAGCTCGTCAAGGAAGTTGCCAAGAAGACCGACGACGTCGCCGGTGACGGCACCACCACCGCCACCGTGCTCGCCCAGGCCCTGGTCAAGGAAGGCCTGCGCAACGTTGCCGCCGGCGCCAACCCCATGGGCCTGAAGCGCGGCATCGAAGCCGCCGTGGCCGCCGTTTCCGAGGTGCTGGGCAACCAGGCCAAGGACGTCGAGACCAAGGAGCAGATCGCCGCCACCGCGTCGATCTCCGCCGCTGACCCGACCGTCGGCGAGATCATCGCCGAGGCGATGGACAAGGTCGGCAAGGAAGGCGTCATCACCGTCGAAGAGAGCAACACCTTCGGGCTCGAGCTCGAGCTCACCGAGGGCATGCGCTTCGACAAGGGGCACCTCTCCGCCTACTTCGTCACCGACACCGAGCGCATGGAGACCGACCTCGAGGATCCGTACATCCTCATCCACGAGGGCAAGATCTCGAACGTCAAGGACATGCTGCCGCTGCTCGAGAAGGTCATGCAGACCGGCAAGCCGCTGGCGATCATCGCCGAGGACGTCGAGGGCGAGGCCCTTGCGACCCTGGTGGTCAACAAGATCCGCGGCACGTTCAAGTCCGTCGCCGTCAAGGCCCCGGGCTTCGGTGACCGGCGCAAGGCCATGCTGGCCGACATCGCCATCCTCACCGGTGGCGAGGTCATCAGCGAGACGGTCGGCCTGAAGCTCGAGACCGCCGGTCTCGAACTGTTGGGTCGCGCCCGCAAGTTCACCACCACCAAGGACGAGACGACGATCATCGAAGGTGCGGGTGACGCCGAGCAGATCCAGGGCCGGGTGAACCAGATCCGCGCCGAGATCGAGAAGAGCGACTCCGACTACGACCGCGAGAAGCTGCAGGAGCGCCTGGCCAAGCTCGCCGGCGGGGTTGCGGTCATCAAGGTCGGCGCGGCCACCGAGGTCGAGCTCAAGGAGCGCAAGCACCGCATCGAGGACGCCGTTCGCAACGCGAAGGCCGCCGTCGAAGAGGGCCTGCTCCCGGGCGGCGGTGTGGCTCTGGCCAACGCCACCGTCACGGCGTTCGAGAAGCTCGAGCTCACCGGCGACGAGGCCACTGGTGCCAACATCGTCAAGGTCGCGCTGCTCGCTCCGCTGAAGCAGATCGCCATCAACGCCGGCCTCGAGGGTGGCGTCGTGGCCGAGAAGGTGCTCGGCCTGCAGCCGGGTTGGGGCCTCAACGCCGCGACCGGCGAGTACGTCGACATGTTCAAGGAAGGCATCGTCGAGCCCACCAAGGTGACGCGTTCGGCCCTGCAGAACGCGGCGTCCATCGCGGCACTGTTCCTCACCACGGAGGCCGTCGTGGCCGACAAGCCCGAGAAGGCCGGTGCCCCCGCGGGCGGCGGCATGCCGGGCGGTGACATGGACTTCTGATCGCGCGCGATCAGCAGGTCTGAAGCTCCGTTGGGGCGGTTCCGGGGAGACCCGGAGCCGCCCCTTCGTCGTCCCCACCCGCGTGCCGTCTCCCACCTGCCGCTTCCTCCCCGAGTTGTCCGCGCTAAACGTCGCTATGACCCCGTTTAGCGCGGACAACTTTGCCGGCCCCGGAAAGTTGTCCGCGCTTCCCGGCGTCATAGCAACGCGAAGCACGGACAACTCGAAAGGGGAGGGAACGGGGTGGAAGGCGGAGTCAGCCGAGCAGGTCGTCCACGTAGCACCAGCGCCATGCCTCGCCGGGCTCGATCGAGCGCATCACGGGGTGCGACGTCTCGCGGTAGTGGGCGGCCGCGTGCTTCTCGGTGGACGAATCGCAGCAGCCGACGTGACCGCAGTCGAGGCACAGCCGCAGGTGCACCCAGCGGGTGCCGTCACGCAGGCACTCCTCGCAGCCCTCGGGCGTCCGGGCCTTGACGATCTTGGGGGCGGCGCGCAGGTGCTCGCAGTCGCCGGCCCGTTGCTGCTGGGTCACGAGCTCGTCGTCGATGCGCGCGGCGGCGTCGTCGATGCGGTCGAGCATCGATTCCTCGAGGTCGATGCGCTGCAGCGCGCTGCGCAGCACCTCGTCGTCGTAGACCCCGCTGTCGCGCGCCTCGAGCACCGAACTGCGCTCGGCCGACAGCATCTGCAGTCGCAGCCGGCGATACGTCGCGGCCGGTGGCTCGAGCTCGGACTGCGACCGGCCGAGCTGCTCCCAGATCTGATTGGTGCGCCGCGTGGCTCGTTCGCGCAGCTGCTCCAGCACCTCGGGCGGGTCGTCGTCGGTGCTCAGCTCCTCGAGCACGGCCAGCCCGGCGCGAGCCGCGGCGGTGACGAGCCCGGCGCTCTGCAACGCGTCCTCGGCGGCATCCGGGCCGGGCAGATTCAGCCGGCGCACCAGCCACGGCAGGCTCAGGCCCTGCATCAGCAGGGTGCCGGCCACCACCGTGAACGCGGCCAGGGCGAGCAGTGACCGCTCGGGCGTCTTCTCGGGCAGCAGGAACACCGCGGCGAGGGTCACCACCCCGCGCATGCCCGTCCAGGACACGATGACGGTCACCCGCCAGTCCCAAACCCGCTGCCGCAGCAGGCGCATGATCGCGACGACGGCCACCATCCAGATCACCCGGGCGGCGATCGCCGCCGCCAGCACGGCCAGGCACGGCCACACGACCTGCGTCCACGGCAGGTCCTCGTGCCGGACGCTGTTGATCAGCGGTCGGATCTGCAGCCCGATGAGCAGGAACACCACGTTCTCGAGCAGGAACTGGACGGTGCGCCAGTTGATGTTCTCGGCGATGCGCGAGCCGGCCGACTGCAGCACCGGCGCCTTGTGCCCCATGATCAGGCCGGTGACGACCACGGCCAGCACGCCGGAGGCCTTCAGCTCCTGCGCCGGCAGGAACGCCACGTAGGGCGCCGCGAACGACAGCGTCGTGTCGAGGACGGGGTCGTCGATGCGGCGCCGGACCATCGCCAGCACGAAGGCCGCGGCCAGCCCGACGAGCAGGCCACCGCCGGCCGCCCGGACGAAGTCCCAGCCGACCTCCCACGGGCTGATGGACGCGGTCAACGCGGCGATCGCGGTGTTCAGCGCCACCAGCGCGGTGGCGTCGTTGAGCAGGCTCTCGCCCTCGAGAATCGACACGATGCGCCGCGGCATCCCGACCCGGCGCGCGACGGTCGTCGCTGCCACGGCATCCGGAGGCGCGACGACGGCGCCCAGGGCGAAGCCGGCAGCGAGCGAGATCCCCGGCACCGCCCACCACGACAGCAGCCCCACCGCGACGGTGGAGAACGCGACCAGGCCGACCGACAGCAGCCCGATCGCCCGTCGGTTCGCCTTGAAGTCGACGAGGCTGGTGCGGATCGCGGCGGCGTAGAGCAGCGGCGGCAGCAGCCCGATGAGGACGAGGTCGGGGGTCAGCGTGATGTCGAGGAAGTGCGGGACGAACGACAGGCCGAGGCCGACCACCACCAGCGCCAATGGCTCGGACCACTCGTAGCGGCGGGCGAAGCCGGCGACTATTCCCGCGACCGCCGCGAGCGACAGGATGACGAGCGCGGGATGCACTGCGTCATTCTGCCCGGTACGGGGCGGGCATGGGGACGGTCGGCCCGACGGGCCGGATCAGCTGGTGCCGACCTGGTCGGCCGGGGGGGCCTTGATCGTCACAGGCTGGTCGTAGCCGCCCACCTTCACCGTGGTGGAGACCTGCTGGTCCTGGACCTTGAAGTCCTCAGTCACCTGCACCGGCCGGCCCTTGTCGTCGATGTACAGGTCGAGCGGGAGGCTCTTGACCCCGCTCGACACAAGCGCGTCCTTGCCCGGCAGCGACGCCGGCAGCTTGGCCACGTTCACGACGATCGAGTAGTGCGTGGCCTGCACGCCGTTGATGAACGCGCTGCCCTTGTCCTTGACCGAGTCGGCGGCGGTGATGAACGCGCTGACGCTGCCCAGCGACGCCGAGGACAGTGCCGAGTTGAGAGAGGTCGCGAGCTGCTTGACGACGGCATTGCTGCTGTTCGGGGTGACCAGCAAGTACGGCTTGCCGCTGGAGTTCATCGACGTCGGCAGCTTCGCGTAGGTCTTGCCGTCGACGATGATGATCTCGATGTCGCCCGCGCCGCCCGGCAGCGACTCCTTGAGATCCATGGCGACGAGCTTGCCGGCGGCGAGCTGCTCGTCGCCGGTGCCGGTGAGGGCCTGCCCGGCGGCGTTGACGTCGAGGGTGATGTGGGCGAACTTGATGCCGGCGACGGCCGCCTGCATCCTGGCGCCGAGGGTGGCGGCATCGACGGGCTTGCCGCTCGACGCGGCGCTCGAGGCACCCGCTGAGGTGCCACCCGTGTGCCCCTTGCCTGAGGTCGACGACGAGCAGGCGGCGAGGACGAGGGCGGAGGGTAGGGCGACAAAGGCGGCGAGGCGGCGAGAGTTCATGGTCCCTGAATACTACTGGGGCCCGTTGCGGCCGACCGGGCCTCATCGACGTCCCAGGCGTGGTGGGCGAGGTCGTGCAGGAAATACCGCGCGAAGGTGTCGACGGTGAACACCGAGCCGTTCGAGCGGCGGCCCGGCCGCGCCCACTGGTCCGGACCGACCGCGGCGAAGATAGCGGCGATGGCGTCCGCAGCCGCGCGGAGTTGCTCGGCGACGGCCCGGGGCGGCTGTTCCCAATAGCGCGACTCGACCGCGGTGACGTCCTGATCCCAGTTGGCGAACTGCGGATCGTCTTGGGTCAACATCAACTCGAGACGTTGGGCGAACAGCTCGCAGACGTCCCGGGCGTGGCAGCCGTACTCAACCGGGGCCCAGGTGGTCGGTGCCGGACGGACGCCGGCGCCGGGGCGGCCGAGAGACGCCCGGATCGCGCCGGCGTAGAGCCGGGTGAGTTCGGGGACGGCCACCCGCTCGACCGCGCCCGGGTCGAACCCACAGTCGGGGCAGGGCTGGTGGATCACCCACGTCCAGTCCTTGACGTCGGGTTCCGGGGGCGGCGGGGTGGTCATACCGCGACCGCCGAGTCCGCGTCCGACAGTTCGGCCGCCGCCGTCGTGGCGGCGGGATCGCGGGCGAAGCGCGGCAGCAGGGGCGAGATGAGCAGCAACGCCACCATGACCCCGGACGCGACGAGCATCGTCCGGGTGAGGGCGCTGTGGAAGATGCCCACCTGATTCGTCCCGACCAGCGCATCGAAGAAGATCGTGCCGAACACCGCGATGCCGATCGACGTGGCGAGCTGCTGGCCGGCGTTCAGCACGCCCGACGCCGATCCGGCCTCGGCGTCGGTGACCGACGCGAGGATGATGTCGAACATCGGCGCCACGGTGAGGCCGAGGCCCACCCCGGCGACGAGCAGGCCGGGGATCAGACCGGTGAAGGTCAGCTCCTGCTGGGCCCGGGCCGCGAGCGCGATGAGCGCCCAGCCGACTGCCGCTACGGCCACGCCGGCCTGGATGGTCCGGCGGCCGAACTTCGGGCCGAGCACCCCGCCGGACAGCCCGGACCCGATGACGAGCCCGACCGACAGCGGCACCGTGCACAGCGCGGCATGGATCGGCGTGTAGCCCTGCCCGATCTGCAGGAACAGCGTCGAGCAGAGCAGCGTGCCGCCGAGGCCACCGAAGAACAGCACGGCGAAGATCATGCCGCCGGCGAAGCCGCGGTGCGCCCAGATGCTCGGCATGACGAGCGGATCAAGCCCGGCGCGGGCTCGCCGCTGCTGCTCGAAGCCGAAGACGACGAGCAGCCCGACCCCGGCCGCCATCGAGACGTAGGTCCACCAGGGCCAGCCGTGCTCGCGCCCCTCGATCAGCGGGTAGACCAGCAGGAACGCGAAGACCGTGACCAGGGCGGTGCCTATCAGGTCCAGCTTGGTGGACCGGTCGCGAACGGACGGCGGCAGCAGGCGGTAGGCGCCGGCAATGGCCACGACGCCGATCGGGACGTTCACCAGGAAGACGAGGCGCCAGCCCGAGCCCCAGAGGTCCCAGTTGACCAGCGCGCCGCCGATGAGCGGTCCGAACACCGCCGACAGGCCGATGACCGGGCCGAACACGGCGAAGGCCTTCTGTCGCTCGTCGTCGGGAAAGACCTCACGCAGCACCCCGAAGCCCTGCGGCAGCATCATGGCGGCGAAGAGCCCCTGGATCAGGCGGGCGGCGATCAGCGGGCCCGAGTTCGGGGAGAGCCCGCACAGCGCCGAGGCCAGGACGAATCCGGTGGTGCCGATCAGGAACATCGTCCGCCGACCGATGAGGTCGCCCAGCCGGCCACCCAGGATCAGCCCGACCGAGATGGCCAGCGGGTAGCCGCTGAGGATCCATTCCAGGGAGGTGGACGACGCGTGAAAATCCTTGGCGATGGGCGGCGCGGCCACGTTGACCACGGTTGAATCAATCAGATCCATGCACTCGGCGGCCAGCACGACGGCCAGGATCAGCCAGCGGCGCCGGTAGGCCTGCTCAGCAACAGGAAGCGGGACAGCGGAAGTCATGGCCGTACCCTCTCAGCCGCCGGTGACAGCGTGCTGGCACGGTGCTGTCAGCGCTCCGAGGGCGCGACCGGGGGCTGCGCGCCCTGATCCGGCGCCGGTCACAAATGTCGTCGGCCGTTGGTCATTCTGATGTCTGTGTAAGAACGCCCGAGCTGAATGGAGCACCTGCCCATGTCCTACCTAGTCGACTTCGCCACCGTCTCGACCACCGGCCTGGAATCCTCGCCGGTCGCTCCCGCACTGGCTGGACTTCGAGCCAACGAGTCGCGCTACTTCAAGAACAAGTACGACCACGACTTCACCGTCGAGCCGGCTCGCGACGCCACTGCGACTATCGAGTGGGTGCACCGAATCCTCCGCGAGGAGCGCGACATCGTCATCGCATCGACCCCGCTCGAGGCAACCGCGTTCGAGGTCGACGGCATCCGCATGAGCTACGTCTTCTATGAGAGCGGTCTGTCGATCAACGTGATGTACGCGCTCGACGACTCCGGAAAGCGCGCCGTCGGATTCAAGCTGGCCGACGGCATGGACGTCCCCGACGAGCTCGCGTCCAAGTTCAAATTTGCCCGGCAGAAGTCAAAGCTGGCGGGGACCATCCGGGGTTCGTACTTCAACATCAAGAACGAGTACTAGCGCCGTAATCATCAGTGCGCGGCCAGCAGGCCCAGGTCCGCTGCGACGGCTCGCAGGCGTTTGTCCGTGGTCCACAGTTCCGCGGCGGAGGTGAGCGCGGTCGAAGCGAGCAGATGTAGGTCGACGTAGCCGATGCCGAGACCGAACAGATGGCGGGCGTCGAGGTAGGCCATGACCTCGTTGTGAGTCGCCGGCACGGCCTGCGGGAGATTGCTCAGCAGGTCGAGGATCTCCTGGCGGTTCGCGATGCTTCCCAGTCCGATCTCGCCGACTACAGCCGGATGCCCGAGGATCTGCCCGGCAGTGAGGAGCCGGCCGAGCGTCGGGTCGCCGCGTCGGAGATGATCGATCCAGACCGAGGTATCGGCGAGGATCAACGTGGAGTCGAGCGCCTTCTCGGGACCGCGCGCGCTGCGGGCTCGGATCCCCCCAGCCGGGCGAGTCGAGCCGAGCTCTCACGCTCGATCAAGGCGCGCAGAGCCTGCCTCAACAGAGCGCTCTTCTCCGTGGTGCCGGTCAGACGTTGCGCTTCGTCCATCAACTCGTCGTCGAGTGCAACGGTCGTCCGCATCGCGTCCTCCGCATCAAAATCGTCATTGAATGATGACTGTACTCGTGCCTGTCACAACGGGCGAAGCAAATCGTCGGCGTCGACGATCGTGTACGCGTAGCCCTGCTCGGCCAGGAAACGCTGGCGGTGCGCGGCGTACTCGGCGTCGAGGGTGTCGCGCGCGACCACGGTGTAGAAGTGCGCCTGCCGGCCGTCGGACTTGGGCCGCAGCACTCGTCCCAACCGCTGCGCTTCCTCTTGCCGCGACCCGAACGTCCCGGAGATCTGGACGGCTACCGCGGCCTCGGGCAGGTCGATCGAGAAGTTGGCGACCTTCGACACGACCAGCACCCGCTGCTCGCCCCGCCGGAACTCGTCGTACAGGCGCTCGCGCTCCTTGGTGGTCGTCGAGCCCTGGATGATCGGTGCGCCGTCGAGTTCGGCCGCGACGTCGTCGAGCTGATCGAGGTAGGCGCCGATGACCAGCACCTGGTCGTTGGGATGGTTGTCGACGATCGTCTTGATGACCGGCAGCTTGGTGCGGGCAGTGGCGGCGATCTTGTAGCGGTCTTCGGGCTCGGCCGTGGCGTAGGTCATCCGCTCGGCGTCGGTGAGCGTGACCCGGACCTCGGTGCAGTCGGCCGGCGCGATCCATCCCTGGTTCTCGATGTCCTTCCACGGCGCGTCGTAGCGCTTCGGGCCAATCAGGGAGAACACGTCGCCCTCGCGGCCGTCCTCGCGGATCAGCGTGGCGGTGAGGCCCAGGCGGCGGCGGGACTGCAGGTCGGCGGTGAGCCGGAAGATCGGCGCCGGCAGCAGGTGCACCTCGTCGTAGATGATCAGGCCCCAGTCGCGGGAGTCGAACAGCTCGAGGTGGCGGTACTCACCCTTGCGGCGCGTGGTCATCACCTGATAAGTGGCGATCGTGACCGGGCGGATCTCCTTCTTCTCGCCGCTGTACTCGCCGATCTCTTCATCGGTGAGCGACGTGCGGGCGATCAGCTCGCGCCGCCACTGCCGGCCGGCCACGGTGTTGGTGACGAGGATGAGCGTGGTGGCCTTCGCCTTGGCCATCGCCGCGGCCCCGACGAGGGTCTTGCCGGCGCCGCAGGGCAGCACGACCACCCCCGAGCCACCGGCCCAGAACATGTCGGCAGCCTGGTGCTGGTAGTCGCGCAGCGTCCATTCGCTCTCGTCGAGCTCGATCGGGTGCGCCTCGCCGTCGACGTAGCCGGCGAGATCCTCGGCCGGCCAGCCGACCTTCAGCAGCGCCTGCTTGAGCCGGCCCCGCTCGGACGGGTGGACGAGCACGGTGTCGTCGTCGACGCGCTGACCGAGCATCGGCGCGATCTTCTTCTGCCGCAGGATCTCTTCCAGCACCGCGCGGTCGAGGCTGATCAGGACCAGGCCGTGCACCGGGTGCTTGGCCAGCTGCAACCGGCCGTAGCGATCCATCGTGTCGGCGACGTCGACCAGCAGGGCGTGCGGGACGGGGTAGCGGGAGAAGCGGACGAGGGCGTCGACGACCTGCTCGGCGTCGTGGCCCGCGGCGCGCGCGTTCCAGAGCCCGAGCGGGGTGAGCCGGTAGGTGTGGACGTGCTCGGGGCTGCGTTCGAGCTCGGCGAACGGGCCGATCGCCGCGCGCGCTTCGGCGGCCTGGGGGTGGTCGACCTCGAGCAGCAAGGTCTTGTCGGACTGGACGATCAACGGTCCGTCGGTCACGCACACACTCCCGGTAGCTTGGGCGACTGTCCATTGTCGCAAACAACCGCGCCGGCCGCGCTGTTCCAGTCCCGGTTCAGGCGGACAGGCGGTAGAGGATGTCGGGATTTCCGTCCTTGTCGATCCGTTCTCGCACCGCGACATAGCCGGCCCGCTCGATCACCCGGCGCGAGGCCGCGTTGTCGGGATGGATGGTGGCGTACACCGCGGCCAGACCGCGTTCGTGCAATGCGTAACGCGACAGCGCAGCCACGACCTCGCCGGCCAGGCCGTGCCCCCACCGCGATTTGCTCAACACGTAGGTGATCTCTATGGCGCCGGGCTCGCTGCTGTGGACGAGCCCGGCGTAGCCGAAGACCTCGTCGGTGTCCGGATCGGCGACCGCCCAGGTCGTCCACCCGTCCTTCGCGAAATTGCGCCGCGTGACCTCGATCCAATGGGCGGTCTCGTCGCGGGTCAGGCCAGTACCGCTGTCGACGAAGCGCATCACGTCCCGGTCACCCGTGATTGCCGCGAACCGATCGAGATCGGCGTCGGTGAACGGACGGACCACCGCGCGGTCGGTACGAGCGATGATCACCATCCGAGCATAGGAGCGCCGGGCCACCCGCATGTTATGGGCTGACCTGGTGCCAGTGGACCCCATCGGATTCGACGTGCACGACCGTTCCGTTGGGCCAGTGGATGTCGGACGAGCCGTCCGGGTGGTCTATGCGGTACCCCCCGCCGGCCATCGCGACGTAGGTGTCGTGCTGAACGGTGGGTGTGGGTCCGCCGTCGGGCTTGTTGGCCGTGGAACCGGTGTAGTGGCCGTGCGGATCCCAGTTCTCCGATACGCCCGTGTCGGCGTGTTGCACGGACGTGGACCCGTCGGCGCCGTGGGTCAAGACGTCGCCGTTGGGCAGGACCAGGGTGTAGCCGGCCGTGTTGCCGTTGCTGTCGACCGGCATCGGAATCGACGTCTGCCCGCCCGGCAGCGTCACGTAGGTGATGCCGTCCGGGCCAGGGCTCACCCGAATTCCCTCGGGTCCCATGCCGGGCTGCAGGTCGAGCGGATTCGCGGGCGGGGTCGGGGCCGGCGGCGGCGTGTGGTCGGGCGCCGGCGACGGACCCGGAGTAGCCGGGGGCGCCGGCGGCGGGGCCGGCTCACCGGTGCCGGGCGCGATCGGAATCGGTTGGGGTCCGTTGGCCGGGCCCTGGCTGGTGCCGGGGTCGATGGGCAGGGGTTGGGGTCCGTTGGCCGGGCCGTGGCTGGTGCCGGGGTCGATGGGCAGGGGTTGGGGTCCGTTGGCTGGGCCGTGGCTGGTGCCGGGGTCGATGGGCAGGGGTTGGGGTCCGTTGGCCGGGCCGTGGCTGGTGCCGGGGTCGATGGGCAGGGGTTGGGGTCCGTTGGCTGGGCCGTGGCTGGTGCCGGGGTCGATGGGCAGGGGTTGGGGTCCGTTGGCCGGGGGCGTCACCGGCACCGGCTGCGGCAGGTGCGCCGGAGGCGGGCCGGGGTAGGCCGGCGGCGGTGCTCCGACCGGGCCGGCGCCGGCACCGGCCCCGGCCCCGGCACCGGCCCCGGCCCCGGCACCGGCCCCCGCACCGGCACCGGCCCCCGCACCGGCACCGGCCCCCGCACCGGCACCGGCCGCGCCGGCGGCACCCGCGGCACCGGCGGCACCGCCGAGCAGGCCGACGCCGGGGGCGATCGTGTGCGCGTGTGGGATGCAGCTCGCGCACCACTGCACCAGGTCGATGAGGATCATCGGGGGGCTCCTGTCGAGGGTGGGGCGGTCCAGGTTGTCGGGGGTGGTGCCCATTCCGGAGGCGGCGGTGCAGACGGTGCCCACTCCGGTGGCGGCGGAGCGGACAGTGCCCACTGCCCCGGCGGCGGGGTCGCCCCGTGGCCCGCGCCGGGCCGCTCGGAGCGTTGCGCGGCGGCGAGCGCCTGCGCCCGCCGCCCCGCCTCGGCCGGGGCCAGCAGGAACCAAGCGCGGATCGGCGAGCGGCCCGTGATCCGCCGTTCGAACCAGACCATCCCGGCAACTCCGCCGACGAGCAAGATGCTCGACAAGCGACCGCCGAGCGTGAGCGGACTGAGGATCCGCTCGACGAGCGGCTCCTTGCCCTGCGCGTTCACGAGCACGAGCGCGTTGCCGCAGATGTGCTCGGCGAGCACGTCGATCACGGCGATCGGCGCGGCCAGCGCCGCGAACCGCAACCGGCCGCGGTAGTACGCGGTGATCCCGATGCCGAGCCCGATCAGCGCGGTGTAGACGAGGTGACCGCCGGCGATGTAGGTCTCCGTTCCGATGCTGCCCTTGCGCTCGGTGGGCAGCAACAGCGAGAACGGGGCGTCGACCGACCAGGCCGCACCGCCGCGGCCGTACAGCGCGTTCTCGTACAGCGCGAAGCCGGCCCCGCTCACCGCGCCGAGCAGGGCGGCGTCCAGCGCGGACGGTCGAGCCTCGCGTCGGCGAAGTGCGAAGAACACGATCACCACAACCGGTAGGGCCTTGAGCAGCTCCTCGGTCACCGGGACGTACACCGCGGTGGCGAACAGACTGTTCACGCCGAGGTGATTCACGAGCGGCGTGCCCACGAAGCGGGCCAAGGCCGAGACGCCCAGGAACCCGGCGAACCCGATGCCGAGCAGTACGCGCCAACCCGTCGTCCGCACCGTCGCTGCCGCGAGGAGCAGCAGGGCGACGCACCACAGGTGCGCGGCGAGATCGCCGACGAACTTCCCCGTCCCACCGGTGGAGGTGAGGTGCGGCAGGCTCGCGACGACGGTCACCGCCGAGATCGCCAGCCCGACCGTGGCGACGATCGTGAGAACGCGCGCCCGGGTGGCCGTGCCGGCCGAGCGGGCGCTGAAGATCATCAGGATCCGTAGGCCGATGAGTACGCCACCCAGGACCACACCGGTCGCCACGGCGGCCGGCAGCAATTTCAGCGCCCGGGCGATCACCACGAGAACGGAGACGGCGATCACCGCGGCGGCGGCGAGAGCCAGCCGGCGGTCGCCGCGCGCGGTCGGAATCGTCGGGGCACTCATGACGGGTCCACGCAGGTCCACGAGATCGTGCCCGAGATGGCGCCGGAACTCGATGACGAGGTCAGATGATCGAAGGTCATCGTGGTGGCGAAGTCGGGGCCGACCTTGATCGATCCGGTCGCGCCGGCAGGGTGGTTGTAGCCGACGGTGTCGATCGTGACGTCGAATTCGGCGTCGGCGATCGAGTAGGTGCCCGGACCGGAGTAGTGGGCGAAGCTGATGTCCCAACCGACGAGCTTGCCGCCGATCCCGCCGGGTATGGAGTCGCCCATGTCCCGAGCGCCGTTGTCTGTGGCCGTCGCCAGCTGGGAGCAGGTGGCATCGATCCCCGAACCGGGTGGTTCCGGGGCCGTGATCCGAGCCGTACCCGACACCGCCGCCGCGCCGGTTATGGCGACGGTGACGCAGACCTCGGCGGTGATGTCGGGGCGGCAGCCGCCCCCCGAACCGGCGGCCGTGGGTGATCCGCCGCCGGCTGCGGCCGCCGTTTCCCCGGTTGAGGTGACGGCCGTCCGAGCCGACGTCGGGCCGGTCGAGCCGCTGCTGCTAGTGCAGGCAGAGGGAAGCAGCAGCAGCGCGCTCGCGGTGACGAGCAGGAGACTCGGGCGCATGATGAGTCCTGCGCTCAGCCGGTCGGGGAGCCGAGGCCGGGATTGAGCGACGCCATCACCGACGGGCAGTGCGCTTCGAGCCAGGCCACGACGTGCTGGCCGGCCTGTAGGAACGCCGGGGTCTGGTCGGCGGTGGCATCGCCACTGATGATCTTCTCGTCGCCCTTGACGAGCGTCTCGACATCGCTGCGGATCTCCGACGGGGCGTCCGCGGCCAGCTTCTCGGCCTTCGCCTGCCAGTTCGGGGGCAGCGCGGACGGGTCGTCCGCACTGATGATCGCCTCTCCGGACGACGCGATCTCGCCGCACCAGCTGTTGCTGTCCGTGCCGCCGCCCCCGGTCGGAGCGGCCGCGGATGACGCCGGTGCGGCCGAGGTGAGCGCCGCGGTCGAGCCGGCGGCCGGCTTGGTGGTCTTGGCGCCGGCACCGGCACCGGCTCCGTTGGTGGTACTGCTGCTGCACGCCGTGCCGGCCAGCATCAGGCTGGTCGCCGCGGCAACGACGAATGCGATCTTCATCTGATTCCTCTTCTTCCTTGTGGGTTCAACCGTTGAGGGCATGGCGCAGTGAGCGCCATTGGTCGGGGGTGAGCGTTCGGGCGGCCAGCGGCAGGACGCGGGACTCCTCGTCGTCGAGGTGCTGAGCCAGGGCGACGGACAGACCGTCCAGCACGATCGCCAGGTCGGTGCGGATCGACTCGTCGGCCTTGCGCCGCCACCGCGCGACGAGTGCCGCCGCGGCCTCGGCGGCGGAGGTGATCCGCTGGCGCTGCTCCTGCACACGTTCGATGACACCGGCGTCGGGATCAAGGCGCGGGCGCAGCACGGGCCAGAGGAACTCGTCTTCGGCCCGCTGGTGGCGGAACACCGAGTCGAGCAGCTTGCCGACCCGCGCCGTCACGGCCCGGGCCCGGGCCACGTCGCCGGCGTCGACGCTGCGCACCCGCTGCGGCAGCGCGGCGGATTCCCGCCGCAGCAGCTGATGCGCCAGCACGGCCGCGTCCTGGCCGTCCATTGCCCGCTGGCTCACGAATCCGTCTCCGTCCCAACCGAGCCGGTGCTCGATTTGGAACGAAAATAGGTGCGGAACGGGGGCGGCCGAATCCCCGAAACCATGTAATTCGGGCGGGGGCCCTACATGGTCGGACGCGAGGGCGCGAGCAGGCCGTGCTCGGTGGCGAACCGGGCCGCGGCGACCCGTCCGCGCAGCCCCACGTTGCGATAGACGGTGGCGAGATGCCGCTCGACCGTGGCCACCGACAGGTGCAGAGCCTCGGCGATCTCGCGGTTGCTGAGCCCGGCCGCGACGTAGCCCAGCACCTCGGCCTGCCGGGCGGTCACGCCACTGGGCCGGGCCATCGCCGCACCGGCTCCGCTGACCTCGCGCAGCGCGATGCGGGTGTAGGCCAGCCGCTGGGCGTTCCCGGCCCGTTCGGCCATCGCCTCGGCGCGGCGCAGCTGCACCATGGCGTCGCCCGACTGCCCGAGGTGATGCAGGGCTCGCCCGAGTCCGACGATCGCGACGACGACGTCGTGCTCGTTCCCGGCTTCGCCGTGCATGCGCAGCGCATCGCGATAGAGCTCGCAGGCCCCGGCCCAGTCGCCGCGGCGCGCGGCGAGGTCGCCGGCGTTGCAGAGCAGGCCACCCTTCAACTGCTTGTCATCGAGCGTCTCGATCAGGGCCAGCGCTTCGGCCAAGGTCCGCTCGGCCTGTTCCAACCGGTCGGTGCGCACCAGCACCTCGGACAGGTTGCACAGGCCCAGGGCGATCGAACGGGGTTCGTCCAGCCGGCGCTTGATCGCCAGTGCCGCCTCGAGCAGCCGGCCGGCCTCGTCCAGGTCGGCCGAGTCCAGCGACAGCAGCGCCAGGTTGTTGAGCGACGCGGCCTCCCCGCGGGCATCACCCAATCGCCGGCGCAGCCGCAGGGCCGTCTCGAAATGACGGCGGGCCTCGGCCTCCTCACCGAGGTAGCGCTGCGCCGAGCCCAGGATCGTGGCGGCGAGCGCGGCGTCGGGGACCTCGTCGAGGCGTTCGAGAATGTGCAGCGCCTGGGTGGCGTGGTGGATCGCCGCCGCGGGCTCGCCGTTCTCGGCCGCCAGGATCGCCGCCCCGCGCAGCGCCCGGCCGGCGGTGAGATCCGAGCCACCCCCGGCCGCCTCGAGCATGGCCTCGCTCCACCGCCGACCGGTGACGAGTTGCCCGCTGTGCAACCACCACCGCCACAGCGCAGCGACCATCTCGAGGCCGAGCGGGCCGGCGGCCTCGCGGGCCCAGCGCAGGGCCTCGAGCAGGTCGGCGTCCGCGGCCCGCATCCGGGCGGCCCACACCGGAAGGTCGGCACTCGACAGGCCCTGCTCGCTGGCCCGGGCCAGCTCCGCGAAGTGCTGTGCGTGCCGGCGCCGGACCCCGGCCTCGTCCCGGGTGTGGCTCAGTTGCTCGCGTCCGAACTCTCGCACGGTCTCAAGGATCGAGAAGCGCCGACCGTCGGACGCGTCGTGGACCGACAGCCAGGACGACTCGACCAGCGTGCGCAGCCGGTCGGGGAAGTCGCCGCTGTCCGGATCGGCGACGGCCCGGGCGTCGTCGAAGGTGAAATCGCCGGCGAAGGTGCACAGTGCGGCGAGCAGATCGCGTTCGGCGGCGGACAGCAGCGCCCAACTCTGCTCGACGACCGAGCGCAACGAGCCCGACCCGAGCAGATCGAGACGATCGCGCAGGATCTGCTCGACCGTCAGGGTGCTCGTCCACGCCGCGGTGAGTTCGATCGCGAGCGGCAGACCGCCGAGCCGGCGGCACAACTCAGCGACGGTCGCCGGTTCGGCGACCAGATCCGGGGCTCGCTCGCGCGCCCGGGTGAGAAACAGCGCCACCGCGTCAGAGTCCGGGTCGACCGTTCCGGCCGGCGGGCAGGACAGCTGCGGCACGGTCCAGGCGACCTCGCCGCTGACGCCCAGGACCCGCCGGCTCGTCGCCACCACTTGCACGCCCGGCGCCGCCCCCAGCAGGCGCACAACGAGGTCGCGGACGTCCTCGACGAGCAGCTCGGCCCCGTCGAGCACCAACCGCACCGGGCGGTCGGCCAGCGAGGCCGTGATCGTGTCCGCGGTCAACGACTGTGCCGGGTCGCGGATGTCGAGCGCCGCCGCCACTGCGGTGATCAGCTGGGTCGGCGTGCGGACCGGCTCGAGGGCCACGAAGACCGGCGGGAGATCGTCCGCGCCGGCGCGCAGCCGCTCGACCACCAGGCGAGTCTTGCCCGCACCGCCGGGACCGACCACGGTGACCAGGCGGTGCCGCGCCAGCAGGTCGGCGAGGGTGTGCAGCTCGGCGGTCCGCCCGACGAAGGTCGAGATCGTGGATGGCAGCCCGGCGCGCCGGGCGGGGACCGCATCGTCGGGCACGGGTCATCCCCTCACTACTCGTCGGCCTACTCGTCGTCCTAGTCGTCGTCAGCGTCCTCGACGATTCGTACCCCGGTGATGCGGTGCACGGGATAGGACACCAGACCCGGCCGGCCGCGCTCGTAGCCGCGCACCGAGCCGGCGGCGAGCGAGATGGGATGGATCTCGTGGGCGGTCGCGCTGCCGTCGGGCTCGGCCAGGCCCAGCCACACCAGCAGCTCCTCGCGCACCGCCCGGCGCAGCAGCTCCATGGTGGCGGCCGAGGTGACACCGGGGATCGGACCGCCGGCGATCTGGGGCATCCGCCGGCCAAGGGCCGCGAGCTCGTCACCCGACCGGATCCGCCGGACCACGTCGGCCAGCGCCGCGTCGGACTCGGCCGTGCCGCGGACGGCGACCGAGCGGGTGGGCGGACGGTTGGTGGCTCGGGGCGGATCGGCGCCGATGGTCACGAGCGCGCCGCCGGGCGCTTCGGCCGCCGGGCTGTGGCCGGCCGCCCGCAACACGTCGAGGACGCGGTTCACCGGCGCGTCCGACACCAGCACGGTCGGGGCGATCAGCCGCAGGTTCAGCGCGTCGGCGCTCTTGTCGGCAACCACCCGGGCCAGCAGCGCCGAGTCGTCGCAGCGCACGTACGACAGCGCCGCACCGGTGCGCAGCACCCCGTGCCGACGGGCGGCGTCGTCGATCAGGTACTGCAGCGCCTGCGGGATGGGAGTGCGGGAGTGGCTCTGCACGAACTCGGCCAGCTCGGGGCCGGTGCGGCCGGCGTCCAGCGCCCGGCGTACCGACCGTTCGGTGATGCGGTAGACGTGTGCCCCGCCGGTCGACTCGAGGTCGGCGGCGAGCCCCAGCACCGCGCCCATGGCCGGCTCGGGCGGCCCGGGCACGACGACGGTGAGGTCGGGTTGGACGAGGAAGTGGTCGACCGGCTCGGGCAGCGCCCGGGCCAGGGCATTGGCGGCGGCCGCCGCGGACCCGGTCGAGCCAGTCGCCGCCGTCGAGCCGGCGAGCAGCGTGCGCGAATAGCCGGTCAGGCCGCCGGCCGCGGTGATGCCGAGCAGGTCGGCCTCGGCCAGGATCGCCTCGGCCAGCGGGCGTTGGCCGCTGGCCCGCCGGGGCTGGTGCCACGCCAGCAGGTCCAGGACTCCGGCCCGGTCGGCCGGTGCGCCGCCCGGGGGCAGCTCGGTGAGCGTCTCGAGCACCCGCCGCCGCAGCACCGGGATCGTGCCGCGTTCGGCGTCCGGGCCGAGCGCGCTGATCACGCGGTCGCGGTCACCCCGCTGGCTGACCAGGCTGGGCTGGCGGGTCATCGCCAACCAGGCCGAGGCCAGCACGATCCAGCGCGGCGCGGTGTCGCGCCGATGCCACACGTCGTACTCGGCGGTGGGCAGGTAGCCCGGCTCCGGGCCGTTGGTCGAGTTGACCAACCCGGCCGCGTAGGCGATCTCGGCCACGAGCGCCGCGGTGGGCTCGTCGACGCCGAGATCGCGGGCCGTGCGGCGCAGCTCGCGCACCCCGACCCCGCCGGAACGCAGCAGCGGCGGGGGTTGGGCCGTCCACGAATCGGCCAGCCCGTCGACGAGTCGCAGCAACTCGAGGACGGCGGTCGTGCCCTGCCGGTCGAGCTGGGACGGTTCGCGGTTGATCACCTCGAGGGCCGGCGGTTCGGCGGAGGTCGACCCGACCTCGCCCTGCGCGCGCAGGGCCAGCCCGACCTCGCGGGGCAGCTCGACCCGCTGCGTGTCGATCGGCGCCAGCAGGCCCCGGTTGATCAGCCGGTGGGCCGGCGTGAGGTCGTCGTCGGTCGCGGTCAGGCGGGTGTTGCGCACCGAACCGACCGGCGGGCCGTCGGCCAGCCGGTCGAGAACCTCGCGCTCGGCCGGGTCGGCGCCGGCGATCAGTTCGGCCAACCGGTCCGGGTCGGCCAGGGCCGCGGCCACCGCCGCCCCGGCCCGCGGCTGACCGGAGGGTGCGACGCCGAGGTGGCGCAGCACCGCGACCAGTTGGATGTCGGGCACATAGGCGAACAAGGCCGCCGCCGGGCGACCGAGCCCGGCCGGGTATGGCCCGACCGATTCACGAACGGTCGGGACGAGCTGCACCTGGCCGGCGTCGCCCCAGACCAGGGCCAGGTCGAACAGCGGTTCGAGACCGTCGGCCGGCGGGTCGTCGAGGATGCCGTCGGCGTCCGCGGCCAGGACGAGGTTCTCGAGCGTGCGCAGGGTGTAGGCGTCGAGGCTGTCGACGGCCCGCTGGGTAGACGTCCGGACCCCGATCCGCCCGGCCAGTGCCGCCAGATCCGGCGGGGTGGGCAGGGTGAGGTCGGGCCGCAGCCGGAGCAGCCGGGCGAGCTGGCGGTCGTCGCGGCCGCGCAGCCAATCGGTCAGCGAACTCGGACGCGGCGGCGCGGCGCCGGGCTGGGGTCGGGCGGGCGACGCTGACACGTAGCCGCGGCGCTCAGCGCCCGTCGGCGAGGTGGGGACGCTCAGCCGGCGTGGGGTGCTTGTAGGCGAGCCGCTCGGCCGGCAGCGGGAACTCGAGATCGCCGAACGGCGAGTGCGCTCCGGCGGCGTCCGACACGAGCTCGGAGACGGTGAAGTCGATGGTGTGGGAGGCGCTGCGGAACTGCTCGGGAAGACGGGGCGCGGTGCCGGCCATGAGCTGCCCTTCTGACGTGATGCCTTCGACGGCGTCGGACAGATGAGTCTATCGGTCGGAGAGCGCGCGCACCGCTGCCCGTTGGTCCTGACGTCCCGCCCGCAGCGCCGAACCCACGGCGATGGCGAAGCCCAGCGGCGCCAGCAGGCAGGCCAGATTTAGCCAGAGCGGGGTTTCGTGGTGGCCGGCGAACAGCGGCAGGACGTCGACGGCGATGCAGGTCAGGCCCGCGGCGAACAGCAGCGCCCCGATCCGGACCCCACGCCTGGCCGACCGCCTCACGCGTCCGAGTATCGGCCGCCGGCCGGAGAATGGTGAAACCAGAGGCGGCAGGCAGTAACCTGGTGGACACGAGGCATCGCCGCCGTGCGGTGCCTCTCCGTTCGTTCACGCCAGCTCGAGGAGTTCCCGGTGCCTACCGGCAAGGTCAAGTTCTTCAACCCGGAGAAGGGTTTCGGCTTCCTCTCCAACGACGAGGGCGACGACGTCTTCGTGCACCGTGACGCGCTGCCCGACGGCCTGACCGAGCTGAAGGCGGGCACCCGCGTCGAGTACGGCGTGGTCTCCGGACGCAAGGGGAACCAGGCCATGCAGGTGCGGGTGCTCGATCCGGTGCCGTCGGTCGTGCGCAACGCCCGGATGCCGGCCGACGAGATGGCGCCGCTCGTCGAGGACCTCATCAAGCTGCTCGACTCGACGTCCAACTCGCTGCGCCGCGGGCGCTATCCCGATCGCTCCGAGGCCAAGAAGGTCGCCGGCCTGTTGCGAAAGTTCGCCGACCAGCTTGATGCCTGACCGCCTCCCCGAGACTTTTCTGTTGTTGTCGCGCTCCGGCGTAGGCGGCGGCTACGCCGCTTTTCCTCGCTTCCAGCGTTAGCGCAGCCTGGGGGCTTTGGGCGTGAGGCCGGCGCGGTGGGCGCGCTTCAGCAGCACTTCGGCGGCGGCGTAGCCCTCGTCGCCGAGGTCGCGGGTGAATTCGTTCACGTAGAGCGCGATGTGCTGCTCCTGCACCTCGGGCGCCATCTCGTCGGCGTGCGCGGCCACATAGGCGGCCGATGCGCCGGGGTCAGCCCAGGCCGCCTCGACCGAGGCCCGCACGGCCGCGGCCAGGGCGGTGACGTCGAGCGTGCGCCGGGCCAGGATCGCGCCCAGCGGGATCGGCAGGCCGGTGTCGCGCTCCCACCACTCGCCCAGGTCGACGAGCGCGTGCAGGCCGAACGACGGGTAGGTGAAGCGGGCTTCGTGGATGACCAGCCCGGCGTCGTACTGCCCGTCGCGGACGGCCGGCATGATCGCCGCGAACGGCACGACGTCGATGCGGGACGGACGCTGGCCGGCCGCCCACAGCCGGAACAGCAGGTAGGCGGTCGAGCGCTCGCTGGGCACGGCGACGGTGCGTCCGGTCAAGGACGGCAGCGGTTGACGGGTCAGGACCAGCGGTCCGCAGCCGCGCCCGAGTGCGCCGCCGGCCGGCAGCAGCGCGTAGTCGCCGAGCAGCCATGGCAGCGCCGCGTACGACACCTTGACCACGTCGAACTCGCCGCGCTCGGCCGCGGTGTTCGTGACGTCGATGTCGGCGAAGGTGACATCGAGCGGCGGCGCGTCCGGCACCAGCCCGTGCGCCCAGGCGTGGAACACGAAGGTGTCGTTCGGGCAGGGCGAGTAGGCGATGTGCAACCGGTCGGCATCGGTCATGGCGCCACCGCCGCCGCCACGGCCCGGCCGAGGGCCTCGAGTGCGCGGGGGATCTGCCACGAGTCCCGGTCGCGCGGCCCGACCGGGTTGCTGATCGCGCGGATCTCGCCGAAGGGCAGGCCGTGCCGTGCCGCCGCGGCCGCCACCCCGGCGCCCTCCATGCCCTCGGCCACGGCGTCGGGGAACCGGCCGGCCAGCCGGTCGGCGGTGGCCGCCGTGCCGGTGACTGTGGCCACGGTGAGCACCGTGCCGAGGTGCCCGCCGGCCCGGTCGGCCAGCTCGACCGCCAGCCTGGGCGCGACGTCGTAGCGCTCGCCGCCGAAGCCGAGCTCGGACACCGGAACGAAGCCGTCGGCCGTCTCGGCCCCGAGATCGGCGAAGACGATCGCCGACGCGACGGCGATGTCGCCGATGGCCAGCGGGACGAAGCCACCGCCGATCCCGGCACACAGCACCAGGTCGAACCCGTCGAGCGCGGCCGAGGTCGCGGCGGCGGCCGCGGCCGGCCCGACGCCGCCGACGAGCAGTTCGACGTCCGACCCGGGGGCCAGGGCGGTCACGATGGCGTCACGCTCGGCCTCGACCGCGGCCACCACGAGGATCCTCATGTCCGGTCGGACACCTTGACCAGAAAGCTCCACCGGCTGCCGTCGGGCTTGCCCTTGCGCAGTTGGGCGACCTGGACGATGAACGGGTTGCCGTTGTTGGTGCTGACCGCGACCCGGAACGAGTGGCTGGTGTGGATAGGGCCGCTGCCGCCCAACGCCTTCGCGCCGTCGAGGGAGAGGGCGGTCACCGACCAGCCCCGGCCGACGAGATCGCGCGGCACGTCGACGAGGACGCGGTCGTCGGGCTTGGCGGCGACGACTGGCAAGTCGATGCGGGCGCTCGAGCGGCAGTGGCCGGCGTCGAAGCAGTAGGTCGACGGCTCGATGGTGGTCGAGAACGAGCCGGTTTGCACGGTCACCTTGGGTGCCGGCTTGTCACACCCGGCGAGCAGCACCGAGCCGGTGAGCGTCCCCGCGACGGCGAGGACCCGGACGAGGCGAGGCATGGAACTCCAGGCGGCGAGGTCAGTCGATGCTGCGAGGAACGACGCTACCGCTCGCACCCGGACGGTCGCTCCACTCGCGGTGGGCGGTGGCCCGGGTCATCGCCCGGTTGCGCAGGAACACGATGACGCCCACGAACGCGGTGATCACGCCGGCGACGACGAAGGCGATCGCGGCGTTGCCGTTGCTGCTGCTCGGCAGCCCGACCCCGATCGCGGCGCCGACGACCCAGGACAGCTGCAGGAACGTCTCGGAGCGGGCGAAGGCGCTCGAACGCAGCGTCTCGATGACGTCGCGCTGGATCAACGCGTCCAACGCGATCTTGGACAGCGCGTTGGCGACGGCGGCGACGAACATGCCGACCGCGGCGAACAGCGGGGAGAACGACAACGCGACGATCAGGCAGACGACCCCGGCGATCAGGGTGTCGATGACGATGACGAACTCGGGTTTGGCCATCTTCAACCGGGTACCGATCGCCGTGCCGGCGAAGTTGCCCACCCCGGCCGCGCCGATGACCAGCCCGAGCTCGAGGGCGGCCTTGAGGCCGTGCTGGGTGGACTCGACGAAGAAGGCGAGATAGATGGTGAGCAGGCCGGACAGCAGCCGCAGCACCGACTCACCCTGCAAGGCGATGACCAGATGCGGGTCGAAGCCCTTCTTGGCCCACGATTGCAGCCGGCTCATCGGCGGGACGCGATCCTGCTTGCGCGGGCGGATCGGCTCCTGCGGGTGCCGCGGCGCCGACGCGGCCGAGTCGACCTGCTTGGGCAGCCGGAAGGCGAAGAACGCGCAGGCGCCGAACCCGACCGCGGTGAGAATCAGCCCGGCGCTGTACGAGCCGGTGATCTTGATGACCACCCCGACGAAGCCACCCAGCACGATCGTCGAACCCAGGCCGAAGATCGTCAGCTTGGCGTTGGCCGCGGTGAGCGTCATGCCTTGCGGTACGAGCCGGGGAGCGGCGGCGGCGCGGACCACGCCGTACGCCTTCGAGAGCACGAGCGACCCGAGGGCGCACGGGTAGAGCACGAGCAGATCGGTGGGGTGGCCGGCCATGATGACGGCGAGGACGGACCGCCCGATCGCGGTGCCGGCCATCGTCCAGCGCCGGCCGTGCTGCAGCCGGTCGAGGGCCGGGCCGATGATCGGCGCGACCACGGCGAACGGCGCCATCGTGATGAGCAGGTAGAGCAGGACGTTGCCGCGCTGGGCGCTGTCGCTCGCGCCGAAGAACACCGTGCCGGCGAGCGCGACGGTGATCATCGCATCGGTGCCGTAGCTCAGGACCTGGTTCCAGATCAGCGGGGTGAGCCCGGATTCCTCGGCGCCGTCGGACTTGCTGGCCTTGATGACCTTGCGGGTGATGGTGCGCGCCGCCCGGTTGGTGCCGCTGACCGCGGCCCGGCCGATGACCAGGGCCGCCGCGCCGGCGGTGGTGGCGCCGGGGCGCTCGGGCCGCGGCGCGTCGCCGCCGCGGCTGTAGGTCGGCGCTCCGTACGGATCGACCGTCGGCGGCGGCTGATACGTCGGCGGCTGATACGTCGGCTGCTGGTACGGCGGGGGTGGGGGCGGCTGATAGGTCGGGTGCGGCGGGGGTGGGGGCGGCGCACCCGGATTGACCCGCGGCCCGTAGCTGGTGTGGCCGGATTTCGAGAACCGCTTGCGCGGCTGCCCGTCGCTGTTCTTGGCCACCCGTCCATCCTGCCCCACCGGGGCGACTGTCCGGCTGCGCCGCGGTGAGACAATCAGCCGGTGACCAGCCCCGAAGCGCCGACCGCCCCGCCCGCCGCCGCGCCGGACGCCGCGCTCGCCGCCGCCGTCGAGCTGGCCCGGGTCGCCGCGCTCGAGGTCGGTGGCGACTCGGTGGGCGAGCACCTGGACGTCCGCGCCGAAGGCGAACGGATCGCCACCCACGCCTTCGCCGCGTCGCTACCCGGCTACGTCGGCTGGTACTGGGCGGTCACAGTGGCGCGGGTCTCGCGCAGCAAGACGGTCACGGTCGACGAGGTCGTCCTGCTGCCCGGCGACGGAGCGCTGCGCCCGCCGTCCTGGGTGCCGTGGGACGAGCGCGTCCGCCCCGGCGATCTGAGCCCCGGCGATCTGCTCGCGCCGCCCACCCCGGACGACCCGCGCCTCGTGCCGGGTTACGTGCTGTCCGACGACCCGGCCGTCGAGGCCGTCGCCTTCGAGCTCGGTCTCGGCCGCGAGCGGGTGCTGTCGCGCGAGGGACGGCTGCTCGCGGCCGACCGCTGGGACGCCGGCGATCGCGGCCCGGACACGGCGATGGCCCGCAACGCCCCGGCGCACTGCGGCACCTGCGGGTTCTACCTGCCGCTCGAAGGCTCGCTGCGCGCCGCGCTTCGGTGTGTGCGGCAACGAGATCACCGCCAGCGACGGCCAGGTCGTCAGCGTCGGGTACGGCTGCGGCGCGCACTCGCAGGCGGTCGTCGAGGCCACCCCGCTGGGCGAGGCCCCCGAGCTGGCGTACGACGACGGCGACGTGATCACGGCCGACTAGATCGTGCGCCCCGCGCGGCGGTGTCGCGACATCGTCGACCACCCGAGCAGGCCGAGGATCCAGCCGGCCAGACAGGTCCACAGCCAGATTCGGTGATGGTGGTCGCCGAGCCAGCCGTAGAAGGGCAGCAGAACCACGAACGCCACGAACCACAGCAGCGTCCCGGCCAGGACGATGCGACGGGCATTGATCTGCACCGGCGGCGGCGTCACGAGGTCGGGCACGCCGGGAAGCGTACTGCGATGAATCCGGCGCAACTGCGCTGCCGGCCGATCGTCGTCGACCTCGGCCCCGGCCCGGCCCCACAGGATCTCGCCCGTCAGGTGGGCGACTGGCCCGGGCTGGTGGTGCTGCAGGGGGCCTGGGCCGGCGACTCCGCGCTGCTCACCTCGCACCCGCTGGCCGAGTCGGCGCCGGGCGCCGACGCGCTGGCCGCGCTCGACGATCAGCCGGTGCTGACCGACGCCGAGGACATGGGCGATGTCGTCGGTGGTGGCTGGTTCGGCCGGCTGGCCTTCGACGGCCCGTCGCGGCTGGCCTTTCACGACCACCTGGTGCGGCTCGTCGGCGGCCGGTGGCAGTTCGAGGCGCTGCACAGCGCGGGCCGGGCCGCGGCCCTGGCCGAGCGCCGCGCCGCGTGGCAGACGGCGCTCGCCGCGACCGGCGCCGTCGATCGGCCGGGGCCGTCGTGGCGGGCCGGCCCGTTCGCGGCCGCCCCGGCGGATGATCACCTGGCCGCGGTCGAGCGGGCGGTCGAGCTGATCCGCGCCGGCGAGCTGTATCAGGTGAACGTCTGCACCCGACTGCGCGCGGACTTCGTCGGCTCGCCGACCGGGCTGTTCGGTGCGAGCGTCGCCGCCCTCGACCCGCGCTACGGCGCGCTGCTCGCCGGGCCGGACGGCCATGCCGTCGTCAGCCTGAGCCCCGAACTGTTCCTCCGCCGCCGCGGCCGGTCCGTCGTCACCGAACCGATCAAGGGGACGCTGCCGCGCGGGGACGACGCGTCGCGGGCCGGCAACGCCGGCGCCCTGCGCCGCTCGGCCAAGGACGTCGCCGAGAACGTCATGATCGTCGATCTCATGCGCAACGACCTCGGCCGGGTCGCGGCGATCGGCACGGTCCGGGTGCCGGCCCTGCTCGCCGTCCAGCCCCATCCCGGCGTGTGGCACCTCGTGTCGACGGTGACCGGGCGGCTGCGGCCCGAGGTCGGTGACGCCGACCTGCTCCGGGCGACCTTCCCGCCCGGCTCGGTCACCGGGGCGCCCAAGCTGCGGGCCCTGGCCGCGATCGCCGAGCTCGAACCGGTCGCCCGCGGCACCTACACCGGCGCGATCGGCTTCGCCAGCCCGCTGTGGGGCGCGGAGTTCAGCGTGGCCATCCGGACGTTCGAGATCGCGGGCGGCCGGATCGAACTCGGCGTGGGCGGCGGCATCACCGCCGACAGCGTGCCGATGCTCGAGTGGCGCGAGTGCCTCGACAAGGGCACGCCGCTGGTCGCGGCCGCCGGCGCGGCCCTGGCCCCGGCGCTGCGCCGTCCGGCGCCGGCGGTCGATCGGGTCCGGCTCGGTGCGGGCCTGCTCGAGACGATCCTCGCGCAGGACGGGTACCCGCTGCGGCTGGCCGATCACCTGGCCCGGCTGGACCGATCGTGTCGTGAGCTCTACGGCGGCGGCCTGCCGGTCGACGTGGCCGAGCAGGTGGTCACCGCGGCCAAGACCCAGCCGCACGGCCGGGCGGTGCTGCGGGTCGTGGTCGGGCCGGATCGGGCGGTCGCGGTGGCGGCCGCGGCCGCGGGTTCGCCACCGATCGCGAGCGAGCTGACCTCGGCGCTGCGGGCCCCGGGTTCGTGGCGGCACAAGTGGGCCGACCGGCGCTGGGCCGACGGGTTGGACGCGGCGCTGTTCGTCGATGCCGACGGACGGGTGCTCGAGACTGCCCGCGGCAACGTGTTCCTCATCGAGCCGGACGGCACGCTCGTGACCGCGCCGCTGACCGATGACGTGCTGCCGGGCGTCACCCGCCGGGCCCTGCTCGATCTCGCCCGCGACGAGGGCCGGGGCACGGTCCTGCGGGCGTTCGACCGCACCGAACTGCTCGGCCGGCCGGCGTTCTGGACCAGCAGCCTGAGTGGCGCCGTGCCGATCCACCGGATGGACGGCATCGATCTGCCGCGAGCCGACGATCTCGTCGCCCGCCTCGCTGCGCGCTTATTCGGTGGCGCCGATGTGCTTCGTTAGGTAGACTAACTATTGTGACCACAGCCACCCGGACGACGATCGCGGAGCTGGCGTCGCTGCTCCGCCCATCGTTGCTGCGGCTCACCCGCGTCGTCCGCAACCAGCGCGTCGACATGTCGGTCACCCTCACCCAGCTCTCGGCGATGGGCACGTTGCACAAGCGCGGGCCGATGAGCGCGGGCGAACTCGCGACCTGGGAGAAGGTCCAGCCACCGTCGATGACCAAGGTGCTGGCCAACCTCGAAGAGCGCGGCCTCGTCAAGCGTGAGGTGCACCCGACCGACCGCCGGCAGGCGATCATCGGCATCACCCAGGCCGGCATCGACCTGCTCGACTCCGAGCGGCGCTCGCGCGACGCGTGGCTGTCCCGGCAGCTGACGACCCTCTCGCCCGAGGAACGAGCCCTGGTGCAGCGCGTCGTCCCGATCTTGGACAAGCTGGCCGAGCAGAAGTGACCGAAACAGAACCCCAAACGACACCAGTAGTGCCCCAGGATCGTGGCACCGGCATGTTCCGATCGCTGCGGGTCCGCAACTACCGGCTCTACGCCAGCGGCCAGCTCGTGTCGCTCACCGGCACCTGGATGCAGCGGGTGGCGCAGGACTGGCTCGTCCTCGAACTCACCAACTCCGGCACCGCGCTCGGCATCGTCACCGCCCTGCAGTTCGGGCCGTCGCTGTTCCTCGGCCTGTGGGGCGGCGTGCTCGCCGACCGCAGCGACAAGCGGCGGCTGCTGCTGGCCACCCAGTCGGCATTGGCGCTCGTCGCGCTGCTGCTGGGCGCGCTCGACATCGCCGGCATCGTCCAGTACTGGCAGGTGCTGGTGCTCGCGACCATGCTCGGCGTGATCACCGCGATCGACACCCCGGTACGCCAGTCATTCGTCGTCGAGATGGTGGGCAAGGCCGACCTCACCAACGCCGTCGGGATCAACTCGGCGATCTTCAACACCGGCCGCATCCTCGGCCCGGCCGTGGCCGGCGTCATGATCAGCGCCGTCGGCACCGGTTGGGCCTTCGTCGCCAACGCCGCCTCCAGCGTGGGGGTGCTGGTGGCGCTGTCGATGATGCGCACGGCCGAGCTGCACCCGTCGCCGCCGCTTGTGCGCGCCCGGGGTCAGCTGCGCGAGGGGTTCCGCTACGTCCGGGCCCGCAGCGATCTCGTCCTCACCATGGTGCTGATCTTCATGTTCGGCACGTTCGGGC
The DNA here is from genome assembly GCA_963764485.1 of uncultured Actinomycetota bacterium. Taxonomy (GTDB): domain Bacteria; phylum Actinomycetota; class Actinomycetes; order Mycobacteriales; family Jatrophihabitantaceae; genus Jatrophihabitans. The sequence continues at coordinate 2,986,524 of CAVXSM010000001.1, forward strand.
TGAACTTCGCGATCACCTGCGCGCTGATGGCCAAGCAGGTCTTCCACCGTGGCGCCACCGGCTACGGCCTGCTCTCCACCGCGCTGGCCGTCGGTGCCTTCTGCGGGGCGATCATCGCCACCCGCCGCACCAAGCGGCCCACTGCGCTGTACCTGTTGGTGGTGGCGGCGGCGTTCAGCGTGGCCGAGATCGTGTCCGGGTTGATGCCCGACTTCGTCTGGACCGCCATCGCGCTCGTGCCCACCGGCCTGGCCATGCTGTCGGTGACCACCGCGGCCAATGCGAACGTGCAGCTCGGCGTCGCCCCCATGATGCGCGGGCGGGTGATGTCGCTGTATCTCGTCTGCTTCATGGGGGGCACGCCGCTCGGCGCCCCGATCGTCGGCTGGCTGGCCGGCACCGCCGGGCCGCGCTGGGGCCTCATCGGCGGTGGCGTGGTCTGCCTGCTCAGCGTGGCGGCGCTCGCGACGGGGCTGGCCCGGCACCGCGGCCTGCACGCCGTCGACGTCCGGGAACTCGTCTCGGCCCGGGTGCGCGCCGCCTGAGCCCCGGCTACGGTCGGGCCATGCAGGACGGCCGGTAGTGAAGACCGCGGGCGAGATCTTCGTCGCGCTGGTGGCGCTCGAACACGTCTACATCATGTTTCTCGAGATGGTGCTCTGGACGACCCCGCGCGGGCGCGCGACCTTCGGCACCACGCCCGAACAAGCGGCCGAGACGGCCTCGCTGGCCAAGAACCAGGGTCTCTACAACGGCTTCCTGGCGGCCGGCCTGGTGTGGGGGCTGATCACCCACGAGACCGCGGCGTTCCAGTTCAAGGTGTTCTTCCTCGCCTGCGTCGTGGTGGCGGCGATCGTCGGTGGCATCACCGTGTCGCGGCGCATCCTGCTAGTGCAGGGCGGCCCGGCGATCATCGGCCTCGTGCTGGTGTTGATCGGCGGCCACTGACCGGATGCGGGTCTTCGAGGTCGACGATCCGACCGATTCGCGGTTGGACGACTACCGCAACCTGACCGACGCCGACGTCCGCCCCGACCGCCGCGGCATCGTGATTGCCGAGGGCGTGAACGTGGTGCAGCGCCTGGCGTCGTCGACGTACCCGGTGCGGTCGGTGATCGGGGTGCCGGCCCGCATCGAGGCGTTGCGGCCGGTCCTCGAGCCGCTCAACGTCGACGTGTACTCGGTCGACAAGTGGGTGCTGTCCGACGTCGTCGGCTTCCGGGTAACGCGCGGCGTGCTGGCGGCGGCCACCCGCCGGGCGGCGGCCGACCCGGCGGCATTGCTGCAGACCGCGCGCCGGGTGGCGGTGCTCGAGGCGCTGAACGATTTCGAGAACCTCGGAGCGCTGTTCCGCAACGCGGCGGCGTTCGGCGTGGACGCCGTGCTGTTGGACGAGCGCTGCGCCGACCCGCTCTACCGGCGCAGCGTGCGGGTGTCGATGGGCCATGTCCTGCGCGTCCCGTTCGCGGTGCTCGCCGACCCGTGGCCGCAGGCGCTGGCGGCGCTGCAGGACTTCACCGTGCTCGCGCTGAGCCCGGACCCGGCCGGCCGCGCGCTGCGCGACCTCGCGCCGCCCGCACGCTGGGCGGTGCTGCTCGGGGCGGAGGGACCGGGGCTGACCCCGGCCGCGCTCGACGCCGCCGACCAGCGGGTGCGGATCCCGATGGCCGGCGGCGTCGATTCGTTGAATGTCGCCACTGCAGCCGCAGTGGCCTTTGCGCATCTGGCCTGAGGCCGGCCTACTTGCCGGTGGCCTTGATGATCGCGGTGCCGATGAGCAGCCCGCCCTTGACCGCGGTGGTGCCGAAGGCCTTGTCCAGTGCCGCCGCGGCGTCGCTCGACAGCAGCACGCGGGTGCCCTCGAGCGTCGCGACCCCGTTGCTGTCGATGGTCGGGGTCTTCAGGGTGCTGCCGTCGAGGTCGAACAGCTTGGCGCTCTTGGCGAACACCGTGCCGTTGAGGTCGACCTCGCCGGTCAGGTTGGAGTTCTTGCCGGGGTGGATGACGAAGTTCTTCAGCCCGACCGTGGTGGCGCCAGCCTTCAGCGTGAAGCCGCTGCCCTGGTGATCGACCTGGCCCTGCACGTACGGGTTGACGTCGCCCTTCTTGTAGATCGTCGCGTCGCCGCCGGTGATCGGGAAGGACAGGTTCGCGCCGTCCAGCTTGGCGCCACCGATCAGCCCCGGGGTGAGCTTGAGGCTAGTCAGCGCGGCGAGGAAGCCCGAGTCGAGGACGACCGTCGTGCTGTTCCCGGTGAGGGTCTTGAACTGTCCGACCGGCTTGGCACTGCCCTTGCTGCTGCTGCACGCGGTCATCGTGACCGCCATGCCGACGGCGGTGACGCCGGTCAAGACCTTGGTAACTGCACGCATGGTGAATCCTCCTGGAGACGTTGATGTGCTCACTGCTGGGATGTGGCTCTGGTGACTGTTCGTGGGCAGCGCGCGATCGGGTTCCCTCGCGCGGCGACTTCGAAATTTCGGGCAGAGTGGAGCGGGTGACCCTTCGCGCCGTTGCCCTCGCCCTGCTGCTCCTGAGCGCCTGTTCCAGCGGGTCGAAGCACCTCGGTGCCGCCGAGCCGGCGACGGCCCCGCCCACCGCGGCCGCACCGGCTGGGACCACGGTCACAGTGGGCGACGGCGCGGAAGGCATCGTCTACGACCCGGCCACTCGGCTGGTGGCAGTCGCGGTGCGCAACCCCGACCGGCTGCTGCTGCTCGATCCGGCGACGCTGTCGGTGCGCCGCTCGGTTCCGTTGCCGGGTTCGGCGCGGCATCTGCAACTGGCTCGGCCGGGCGGTCCGGTGCTGGTCCCGGCCGAGAGCGCGAACAAGATCGTCGAGGTGTCGTTGCCCGGCGGTGCATCGAGTGCGACCGACGTGTTGAAACAGCCGCACGACGCGACTGCGGCCGGCGTCCACGATGTCGTCGTCGGCAACGAGTTCGGCAAGTCGATCTCGGTGTTGCGCAACGGCCGGGTACTGCGAACTGTCACCGGTCTCACCCAGCCCGGGGGCGTGATCGGCACCCGCGAGCTGGTCGCCGTGGTGGATGTCGGCGCCTTCACCGTGAGCACCTACGACCTGGGCACCTACCGCCGGATCGCCGTGGCCAAGGCCGGCAAAGGCCCCACCCACGGCGTGCTCGTCAGTGACAACCGGCTGGTGGTGGCCGACACCCGCGGCAACCAGCTGCTCGTCTTCGGGTTGAATCCGCTGACCGAATTGGCCCGGCTACCGGTGGCCGGCACGCCGTACGGGCTCGCCGTCGACCGGTCGACCGACACGGTGTGGGTGACGCTCACCGCCGAGAACCGGGTGGCGGGCTTCGACGTGCACCGCAACCGGCCGCGCGAGATCGCGTCGTATGCGACGGTGCGGCAGCCCAACACGGTGGCCGTCGCGCCGGGCGGCCACGCGCTCTGGGTGACCGGCACCCAGGGCGGAGTGGTGGAGCGGATCAGCCGTTGACGGCCGCCCGCGCGAGGGGCAGGGTGGTGCGTTCTCGCGTGTCCGGTACTGCCTGCGAATGTGCGCGAAGCGGTCGGTCGTGGCGTGTCCGGGACTGCCCGCAAGTACGCACGGGTAGCTCCGTCCGAAAAGTTGTCCGCGTTTGCGGGCGTCATAGCGCGTTGAAGCGCGGACAACTCTCAGCGGGCGGGGCGCGACGCACGTCCGGCGCCGGGGGCCCGGCGCAGCCGCCGCCGGCTCAGACGAGCGAGTCGCGCCAGGATGTGTGCAGCGAGGCGAAGTGCCCGTCGCCCTCGGCGATCAACGCGGCGGGCGCGCCGTCTTCGATGACCCGCCCGTCGGCCAGCACCAGCACCCGGTCGGCGATCTCGACCGTCGACAACCGGTGGGCGATGATCAGCGCGGTGCGCTCGGCCAGCACCGTGCGCAGCGCGCGCTGGACCGCCCGCTCGGTGGGCACGTCGAGCGACGAGGTGGCCTCGTCGAGGATCAGCACGGCCGGATCGGCGAGGAACGCCCGGGCAAAGGCCACCAACTGACGCTGACCGGCCGAGAGCCGGCCGCCGCGCTTGCGCACGTCGGTGTCGAAGCCCTCGGGCAGCCGGCTGATGAAATCGTGCGCACCCACCGCGTGGGCGGCGGCCACGATCTCGTCGCGGCTCGCCCCGAGTCGGCCGAAGCCGATGTTGTCGGCCACCGAGCCCGAGAACAGGAAGCCGTCCTGGGTGATCATCACGACCGCGTGGCGCAGGTCGTCGTCGGCGACGACGCGCAGGTCGGCGCCGTCGAGCCGCACCACGCCGGTGGTGGGGTCGTAGAAGCGCGAGATGAGTTTGGCGATGGTCGTCTTGCCAGCGCCGGTCGCCCCGACCAGCGCCACGGTCTGACCGGCCGGGATCTCGAGCGAGAGCTCGGGCAGCACCGGACGGTCGGCGCGGTAGGCGAAGCCGACCCGCTCGAGCGACACCGCGCCGCGGGCCGGGCGGGTGAGCGCGGCCGGGTCGGCCGGGTCGGGGACCCCCGGCGGCTCGGCCAGCACGGTGGCGATCTTCTCCAGGGCCGCGGTGGCCGACTGCAGCGAGTTGTAGAACACGCCGATGTCCTGCATGGGGTCGTAGAACTGGCGCAGGTAGAGCAGGAACGAGGTGAGCACGCCGAGCTCGAGGCCGCCGTTGGTCACCCGGTAGCCGCCGACGAGCAGCACCGCCACGGTGGCGACGTTGCCGATCAGCGCCGTGCCCGGGATGAAGTAGGCCTGCAGGTTGAAGGTGATCTTGTTGGCCTCGCGGTAGCGGTCGTTGAGGTCGGCGAAGATCGCGTCGTTGCGCTTCTCGCGGCGGAACGCCTGCACCGCGCGGATGCCGTTGAAGGTCTCGACGATGCTGACGATCATCGTGGCGACGTTCTCGCGGGTGCGGGTGAACGCGACTGCGGCCCGCGGCGAGAACCACCGGTAGAGCAGCCACAGCGGGATCAGCGAGGCCAGCGCGATGAGGCCGAGTGGCACATCCAGGATCACCAGCAGCACCGCGATCGCCGCGCTGTTGAAGACGGCGGTGAGCAGCCCGTCGAGACCGCTGTCGAGCAGCTCGGTGAGGGTGTCGACGTCGGAGGTCAGCCGCGAGATGACCCGTCCGGACGTGAATCGCTCATGGAAGGCGACCGACAGCGATTGGATGTGGTCGAAGCCGCGGCGGCGCAGGTCGTAGAGCACGTCCTGGCCGATCGCTCCGCTGCGCAGGACGAACACCGAGCGCAGGATGCCCGAGGCCAGCGCGGCGACGAACAGACCGCCGCCGACGATCGCGAGTGACGTGTAGTGGCCGCGGCGGGCGTCGGGCAGCGAGTCGTCTATGGCGACGCCGACCAGCCAGGGCGCGGCCATCGTGGCCGCGACCTGGGCGGACACGATGAACAGCACGGCGACAATGCGCCGCCGGTAGGGACGGATCAGCTCGCCGAGCAGCTTGCGCCCCTCGCGCCGCAGCCGGATGCCGCGCGCGGCCGCGTCCTGGAGATCGGCCTTGGCCTGCTCTTCGGCGGTGAGCTTGCCCTGCCAGGTGATCGCGTCAGAACCGTTCTCGACCACGTCGGTCATCAGGTCACCCCCTCGAGCTCGGCCGACTGCGACAGCAGCTGCCGGTAGGCCGGCACCCGGTCGAGCAAGTCGCTGTGCGTGCCGACCGCGGCGATGCGGCCGTCCGCGAGCAGCGCGACGCGGTCGGCGAGCATGACGGTGGACGGGCGGTGCGCGACCACCAGCGCGGTGGTGCTGGCCAGCACCCGGCGCAGCGCCTCTTCGACCTGCGACTCGGTGTGCACGTCGAGTGCCGACAGCGGGTCGTCGAGCACGAGCACCCGCGGCCGCCCCAGGACGGCCCGGGCCAGCGCCAGCCGCTGGCGCTGGCCGCCGGACAGCGACAGGCCCTGCTCGCCGATTCGGGTTTCGAGCCCGTAGGGCAGGTCGTAGACGAAATCGGCCTGGGCCACGCCGATCGCCTCGACCACGTCGGCGTCGGTGACGCCCGACCGGCCCAGGGTGAGGTTTTCGCGCACGCTGGCCGAGAACAGCGTGGCGTCCTCGAACGCGGTCGTGACGGCGTGGCGCAGCTGATCGAGGCGCAGGTCGCGCACGTCGACGCCCCCGATGAGCACCCGGCCGCCCGTGACGTCGTACAAGCGCGGGACGAGCGCGGTGAGCGTGGTCTTGCCCGAGCCGACGCCGCCGACCAGCGCCATGGTCTCGCCGGCCCGCAGCTCGAGATCGACGCCACGCAGCACGTCGACGTCGGAGTCGGCATAGCGGAAGTAGACGTCCTCGAACACCAGCGTGGTGCCGGTCTCGGCCGGCACCGGACGCACCGGGTCGACGATGGTGGGCTGGGTGTCGAGCACCTCGAAGATGCGCCGGCAGGCACTCGCCGCCTCTTCGGTGAGGGCCAGCAGCCAGCCGAGCATGATGATCGGCCAGACCAGCTGCAGGTACAGCGCGACGAACGCGACGAGCTGGCCGACCGAGATGGCGCCGTGTGCCGTGGCGTACACCCCGCCCACGGTGACGAGGGCGAGCACGATCTGGGGCAGGCCCTCGAGCAGCGCCCAGAACAGGCCGAGGGTGCGGATCTTGGTGAGCTCGGCCGCCCGCAGCCGCTCGGCGTCGCCCCGGAACCGGGCCAGCATGTGCGCGCGCCGGCCGAAGGACTTGATCACCCGGATGCCGAGCGCCGACTCCTCGACCGACGTGGCGAGGTCACCGGTGAGGTCCTGGGCCCGGCGGGCGTCCTGGCTGTAGCGCAGCTCGAAGCGGCGGGTGCCGATGAGCAGCGGCACCATCGAGACGAGCACGACGAGGCCGAGCCAGAACTGGATCGAGATCAGCAGCACCACCACGACGAAGATGGTGAGCGTGCTCGCGAGCAGGAAGACCGCGGCCAGCCCGATGAACCGGCGCAGCGTGGACAGGTCGGTGGTCAGCCGGGACAGCAGCTGGCCGGACGGCCAGCGGTCGTGGAACGCCACCGGCAGCCGCTGCAGGTGGGCGAACAGGTCGCGGCGCAGGTCGGTCTCGACCCCCAGCGCGGCGATCGCCATCGCCCGGCGGCGGGCGAAGAACAGCCCGGACTCGGTGACGCCGAGGACCAGCGCGAGGCCGCTGAGCGCCCACAGCCCGGCCGGGTCGTGATGGCGGATCGGGCCGTCGACGACGCGCCCGATCACGATAGGCACCACCGACTGGGCCAGCATCGCCCCGGTGGCCGAGGCCAGCATGAAGCCGATCGCCGCGCGGTGCGGACGGGCCCACTGCCGCAGACGCAGCAAGGTGGCGACGGTGCTCAGTTCCCCCGCCGCCGGCTCGCTGGGGGCAGGAGTCGTCACGTTCGTCGACGGTACGTGCCGACCCCGACGACACGCGACCGAGTTTCGCTCATGGCGGCAACGTAGGACTTGAACCGCACTTCAATGCAAGCGCGGTTGCGTCGGGGCTCAGTCCTTGCGGCGCACGCCGAGCATGATGTCGTCCCAGGAGGGCACCCGGGCGCGGGCGGCGCGCTCCTCGTCGGACTCGTCGCGCCGGGTCACGCCGAGGTTGCGCAGGGCGCCGACCCCGTGGACGCCGGGGCGGGCGACTGGATCGTTGATGCCGAGCGGCAGCGGCGGGGCGTCGAACTGCCGCGCGGCCGATGCGGCCGGCACGAGCGGCGGCACGTCACGCGGGCCGTCGAGTGCGGCCTCCTGGTCGAAGACCTCTTCGAGGACGGGGACCGGGCCGGTGTGGGCGTCGGGCATCGGCGGGAACGCCACCACACCCAGGGCCAGCGGCGGGGCCGAGACGAGCGACGGGCGCACCGGCTCGGGCGGGGCCACCGGACGGATCGGACGGTCGCTGAGCAGATCGGCCGCGGTGTCGTCGATCGGGGTGACCGACCGGGCCGCGCGGGAGAAGAGCCAGACCGCCTCGTGGGTGGCCGCGCCGCCGAGCCACTCGGCCACGACGAGCCACTCACCGTCGTCGCGGCGGCGCGCGTTCCAGACGACCGTGTCGGCCTCGATGCCGTGGGCCCGGAACCGGGCGTCGACCGCCTCGCCGAACTGCACGACCTTGCTCTCGGACCCCTCGGCGCCGGTGCGCCGCGCGCGGGCCCGGCGGGCTTCGTCGGAGATGCGGCCGCGCTCGTCGAGTACGGGGGCCGCGAAGCGCATGACCTTCTCGATGGGCATGCCGTAGCTGGCCGCGAGGGCCTCGGGCGACTCGCCGGCCCGCACCCGGACCTGGATCTCCCGCGGGCTGATCGGTGCCTCGACCACAGCGGCCGGCACCAGATCGGCCGGTACCGCAACGGTCGCCACCGCGGCCGGGGCCGGCTCGAGCGCCGCCGCCGGGACCGGCGTGGGCCGGGGCGTGACGGGCAGGCGGGGCAGGTCGGCCTGGGCGGCCTCGCGCAGTGCGGCGTCGACGGTCAGGGCGAACTGCTCGGCCCCGTCCGGGGTCTCGACGACGAGCTGGTTGCCGTCCTCGGTGAGCATGACGAATCGCAGCTGGCGCATGGCCCGACGATAGGCGCGGCGCGGCATATCACGGGTAGTACACGCCGCGCGCAACCTTCTTGGGCACGCACATCCGCCACGCGTCGATGAGCAGGTCCTCGAGCTCGGCCACCTCGATGCGGGCCAGGCGCAGCCGCACCCAGTTGTAGCGCAGGTCCGACGTCACCGGCATCAGGAACGTCTCGGGTTCGCTCGCGACCAGCGACTCCCGGGCCTCCTTCGGGAACCCGAAGCCGAGCAGCGACTCGTCCGGCGAGACCGATGCGAACACCAGCCGGCCGACCCGGAACTTCACGTACTCGCGCACCATCGCCTCGTACGCGCGCGGCAACCCCAGCGCGATCCGGCGGACGTCGGCGAGCTCAGCCACCCAGCACGCGGGCCAGGTAGTCGTTGCCGAATGTCCGCTGCGGGTCGAGCTTGTCGCGCAGCGCTACGAAGTCGTCGAAGCGGTTGTAGACGGGACGCAGCGAGTCGGCGTCGCGGAAGTGCAGCTTGCCCCAGTGCGGGCGGCCCCCGGCCGCGCGCGCGATCGCCTCGACCGCGCGGAAGTAGGGCTCGTGCTCCCTGCGGTGGTACTGGTGCACGGCGATGTAGCCGCTCTCGCGGCCGTAGGCGGTGGACAGCCAGATATCGTCGGCGGCGGCGAAACGCACCTCGACCGGGAAGCCGATCAGCTCGCCGCTGCGGGCGAGGTAGGCCTCGATGCCGGCGAGCACCTCGGGCACCGCGGCGCGGGGAACGGCGTACTCCATCTCGCGGAAGCGCACGGTGCGGACCGACGCGAACACCCGGTGCGAGCGGTCGATGTAGTCGCGGGCGCTGAGCAAGCGGGACGCGACGGCGTTGGCGCGGGGGATCAGTCCCGGCCGGCGCGTGGTCAGCCGGTTGACGCCGTCGAAGACCCGGTTCGACAGCAGCTCGTCGTCGATCCAGTGCCGCACCCGGCCCAGCGGCCGCAGCGCGGTGCCGGGCAGCACCCGGTTGTTGCGTTTTGTCAGGACCCGGCGGGTGTGCGGGAACCAGTAGAACTCGAAGTGGTCGTTGCCGATGAGGTTGTCGTCGAGTTCGTCGAGGACGGCGTCGAGCGTCGACGGGGCCTCCGCGGCGGCCAGGGCGAAGGCCGGCTCGCACTGCACGGTAACGGTGGCGATGACGCCGAGGGCGCCGAGGCCCACCCGGGCCGCCGCGAAGATCTCCGGGTTCTCGTCGGCCGAGCAGGTGAGCAGCGAACCGTCGGCCCGGACGAGTTCGAGCGCCCGGATCTGGGTGGCGATCCCGCCGAGTTTCGCCCCGGTGCCGTGGGTGCCGGTCGAGATGGCGCCGGAGATCGTCTGGACGTCGATGTCGCCGAGGTTGGTCATCGAGAGCCCGAGCTGCCACAGGGTCTCGTTCAGGGCATGCAGCCGGGTGCCGGCCAGGACGGTGACCAGCCCCGTGGTGCGGTCGGCCTTGACGATGCCGGCCAGCCGATCGAGCCGCAGCTGCAGGCCGTCCGTGGCGCCGATGTCGGTGAAGGAATGGCCGGCGCCGATCGGTTTCACCCGCTGGCCCCGCTCGGCCGCTGCGGCCACCGTCGCGGCCAGCTCGCCGACGCCCGCGGGAGTGGCCACGGTGACGTCGGAGGTGACCGTCCCCGCCCAGTTCGTCCACGTCGTCATGGGACACACTATTGCCGATGACCGATCTCGATGCCCTGACGGCCGCGACCGCCGATCTCGACCCGCCGCTGGCCGCGCTGGACGCCGCCGCGCTGCGGGCCAACGCCGCCGACCTCACCCGCCGGGCCGGGTCCACGCCGGTGCGGATCGCCTCCAAGTCGGTGCGCTGCCGGTGGGTCCTCGAGACCGCGCTGGCCCTGCCCGGGTTCCGTGGGGTGATGGCGTACTCGCTGCGCGAGGCCATGTGGCTGGTGCGCAGCGGCGTCACTCGCGACGTGCTCATCGGCTACCCGACGGCCGACCGCGCCGCGCTGGCCGAGCTCGCCGCCGATCCCGAGCTGGTCGCGGCCATCACGCTGATGGTCGACAGCGCCGAGCAGCTGGCGCTGATCGCGGCGGCGCCGGCGGTCGCCCCCCGGGCGGCCCACCTCCGGGTCTGCCTCGACATCGACGCGTCGCTGCGGATCGGGCGGTTGCACGTCGGCGTGCGGCGCTCGCCGCTGCGCACGCCCGCCGCCGCCGCCGATCTGGCCCGGACGGCCGAGGCCCGCGGCGTGCGGGTGATGGGCGTGATGTTCTACGAGGCGCAGATCGCCGGCCTGCCCGACTCGTCGGCGGCGGTGCGGTGGATGAAGAAGCGCTCGGCGGCCGAGCTCGCCCGGCGCCGCGGGGCGGTGGTCGAGGCGGTCGAAAAGGTGGTCGGCGCGCTCGAGATCGTCAATTCCGGAGGCACCGGCAGCCTCGAGGTCAGCTCGGCCGACGCGGCGGTCACCGAGGTCACCGCCGGGTCGGGGCTGTTCGTCCCGACGCTGTTCGACAACTACCGGGCCTTCGCACCACGGCCGGCGCTCTACTTCGCGCTGCCGGTCGTGCGCCGGCCGACCCGCGACATCGCCACCCTGTACGGCGGCGGCTACATCGCGTCCGGGCCGCCCGGCAAGACCCGGCTGCCGGCCCCGGTGCGTCGCGGGCTGAAACTCCTGGGCACCGAGGGCGCCGGCGAGGTGCAGACGCCGGTGACGGGCGATCCCGCCGCCGGGCTGCGCCTGGGCGACCGGGTGTGGTTCCGGCACGCCAAGGCCGGCGAGCTGAACGAGCGCTTCGACACGATCCACGTTGTGGAGGGCGGCAGCGATCACCCGCTCAGTGCCGACCTACCGCGGCGAGGGCAAGAACTTCGGCTGAGACCCGCCGCGTGCCCGTGTGTGTGGCGACGGTGCGGGTGATGCGCCGGCGTGTCGGCCCGCAGGGTGGCCACACGCGAACCAGCCCCGCGTCCTAGTCGTGGGCGATATCGCTCCAGCCTTCGACCTCGTTGGGCTTGCGCGGCGCCGGGCCGATGTAGCGGGCCGACGGGCGCACGAGACGTCCGGTCTTCTTCTGCTCCATGATGTGCGCCGACCAGCCGGCCGTGCGGGCACAGGTGAACATGGCCGGCATCATGTGCGGCGGTACCTCGGCGAAATCGAGGATCACCGCGGCCCAGAACTCGACGTTGGTCTCGATCGGGCGGTCGGGGCGCCGCTCGCGCAGCTCGGTGAGCGCGGCCTGCTCGAGGGCCTCGGCGGCCTCGTAGCGCTTGGAGCCGAGCTCCTTGCAGGTGCGCCGCAGCACCCGGGCTCGCGGGTCCTCGGCCCGATAGACGCGGTGGCCGAAGCCCATCAGCCGCTCGTGCCGGTCGAGGATGCCCTTGACGACCTTGGCGGCGTCGCCGGTCTCCTCGACCTCCTGGATCATCGGCAGGACGCGGGCCGGAGCGCCACCGTGCAGCGGGCCGCTCATGGCGCCGATCGCGCCGGACATCGCCGCGGCGACGTCGGCACCGGTCGAGGCGATGACCCGGGCGGTGAAGGTGGAGGCGTTCATGCCGTGCTCGGCGGCCGACACGAAGTAGGCGTCGACGGCCTTGGTGTGCGCCGGGTCGGGTTCGCCCCGCCAGCGGGTCATGAAGCGCTCGACGATCGTCGTGCACTGGTCGATGCGCGACTGCGGCACGGCCGGGTTGGACAGCCCGCGCGCGGACTGCGCGGCGTAGGACAGGGCCATGACGGCGGCGCGGGCCAGCTGCTCGCGGGCCTCTTCGTCGCTGATGTCCAGCAGCGGGCGATAACCCCACACCGGCGAGAGCATTGCGAGCGCGGCCTGGACGTCGACCCGGACGTCGCCGGTGTGCACCGGGATCGGGAAGGGCTCGGCCGGCGGCAGCCCGGGCCCGAACTTGCCGTCGACCAGCAGGGCCCACACGTTGCCGAAGGTGACGTGGCCGGCGAGGTCCTCGATGTCCACGCCGCGGTAGCGCAGGGCGCCGCCGTCCTTGTCCGGCTCGGCAATTTCGGTCTCGAACGCGATGACGCCCTCGAGACCTGGGCTGTAGTCACTAGTCATGCTGTCCATTCTGCTCACATCCGGTCCCCGCGCTTCCAGGGAGGTGCGAAGATTCATCCGATGACAGATCCGGCGGGCCTGCGGGCGATGTACGCGCGCGGGCGCCTCGACGAGGCCGACCTCGCGGGCTCCTGGGTGCAGCAGCTGCAGCTCTGGTTCGAGGCCGCCGCCGCCGATCCGGCCGTCCTGGAACCGAACGCGATCCAGCTGGCCACCGTCGATCCCGACGGCCGGCCGGCGGTGCGGACCGTGCTGGCGAAGGCCATCGACGAGCGCGGGATCGCCTTCTACACCAACTACGACTCGGCCAAGGCGCGCGATCTCGGCGCTAACCCGTATGCCGCCGCGGTGTTCGTCTGGCTGTCGCACCATCGCCAGGTGCGGCTCACCGGGCCGGTGGCCAAGGTCGACCGGGCCGAGACGGAGGCCTACTTCGCCTCCCGCCCGCGGGACTCGCAGCTGGGCGCGTGGGCCTCGCCCCAGTCGCAGGTCGTCGAATCACGCGCGGCTCTGGACGGGCTGGCCGCCGCGGCCCAGACGCGCTTCGGCGCCGGGCCGGTGCCAGCCCCGCCGCACTGGGGTGGCTATCGGCTGCACCCGGACGCGGTGGAGTTCTGGCAGGGGCGGGAGGGCCGCCTGCACGATCGCATCCGCTTCCGCCGCGACGAATCGACGGCGCAGCGAGCTGGATCCGCGAACGCCTTGCCCCATGAGCGGACCACCCGACCCCTCCGAGTTGTCCGCGCCAGAACGCGCTATAGCGCCGGGAAGCGCGGACAACTTCGCGAAGGCCGAAAAGTTGTCCGCGCCAGAACGCGCTATAGCGCCGGGAAGCGCGGACAACTTTCCAGAGGGGGGCGAGAGTCGGTCACTTCGCTCGCTCTTTCGGCACCACGCGGTGGACACTCGGCCGCTGGCGATCCCGGCCTACCGGCGGCTGCTGGTCGGCCAGGGCACCTCGTTCATCGGTTCGATGCTCACCCAGGTCGCCGTGCCGGTGCAGGTGTACGCGTTCTCGCACTCGTCGCTCTACGTCGGCCTGGTCGGCCTCGCCGGGCTGCTGCCGATCGTGGTGTTCGGCCTCTACGGGGGCGCGATCGCCGACTCGATGGACCGCCGGGTGCTGTACTTCTGGGCCTCGGTGGGCACCTGGGCGGTGACCCTGGCCCTGCTGCTGCAGACCCTGGCCGGGGTGCACAGCGTCGGGCTGATCCTGGTGCTGGTGGCGGTGCAGTCGGCCTTCTTCGCGATCGCGTCGTCGGCCCGTGGCGCGATCATCCCGCGCATCGTCGAGCTCGACCTCGTCCCCGCGGCGAACACCCTCAACTTCACGGTGGGCAACGTCGGGCAGGTGATCGGCCCGCTGTTCGCCGGCTTCCTGGTCACGCTCGACCACGGCTTCGAGTACGCCTACGGCCTGGACGCGATCCTGTTCACCGCCGCGCTGTACTCGGCGCTGCGGCTGCCGCCCATCCCGCCCGACGGCACCGCGCCCAAGCTGGGGCTGCGTTCGGTGGCCGACGGGTTGGCGTTCATCGTCACCCGTCCAGTGCTGATGATGTCGTTCGGGGTCGACATCGTCGCGATGGTGCTGGCCATGCCCCGCGCGCTGTTCCCGGCCGCGGCCGATGCCCGGTTCGGCGGGTCGGTCGGGCCGCTCTACGCCGCGATCGCGATCGGCGCGGTGCTCGCCGGCGTGTCCAGCGGCTGGATCGGCCGGGTGCGGCGCCAGGGCCGGGCGCTCGTCGTCGCGATCGTGATCTGGGGCGGCGCCGTCGCCCTGTCCGGGCTGGCGCATCAGCTGTGGCTCGCGGTAGCGCTGCTCGCCCTCGCCGGGGCTGCCGATCTCGTCAGCGCGGTCTACCGGCAGACGATCCTGCAGACGTACGCGCCGGACGAGATGCGTGGGCGCATGCAGGGAGTGTTCATCGCGGTCGTGGCCGGCGGGCCGCGCCTCGGGGACGTGCGTGCTGGAGGTACCGCGGCCGCCACCTCGACGACCTTCTCCTGGGTGGGCGGCGGCATCGCCTGCATGATCGTGGTGGCGATCGCCGGCGTGCTCGTCCGGCCGTTCTGGCGTTACGACACCAGCGTCGAGCATCCAGTCTCAGCCGCGACCGAATAGCGTTTCGGCCATGCCGCTGAGTGGACGTCAGTTCGTGATCGAGGCCGGAGCGCACCGAGCGGCGATCGCCGAGGTCGGCGCCGGCCTGCAGCGCTACGCCTACGGCGGGGTCGACGTCACCTGCACCTACGGCGACGACGTGCTGCCGCCCAAGTGCTGCGGCACCACCCTCGTGCCGTGGCCCAACCGGATCCGCGACGGCCGCTACACCTTCGAGCGGGTCGCCTACCAACTGGCCCTGACCGAGCCCGGTCCGCGCAACGCGATCCACGGTCTGGGCCGCTGGGCCCGCTGGCTGAAGATGAAGCACACCGAGGACCAGGTCACGCTGCGCCTCGACGTCGTGCCGCAGAACGGCTACCCGTTCGAGCTGCGGATCGAGGTCACCTACGCCGTGCACGCCGAGCTGGGCCTGATGGCGACGATCGGCGCGCGCAATCTCGGCCACGGCCGCGCCCCGTTCGGCGCCGGCTCGCATCCGTACCTCTCGACCCGCGGGCACGCGCTGGCCGATACCACGGTCCAGGTGCCGGCGGCCGAGATGCTGGTCGTCGACGACAAGCAGGTGCCGGTCGGCGCCCGTTCGGTGAGCCGCACCCCGAACGACCTGCGCCGTGGCAAGCGGCTGCGGGCGCTGCGCTTCGACGACGGCTTCACCGGGTTGAGCACGGCGGACGGCCGCGGCGTCGCCGAGGTGCGCACCCCGGCCGGGGGCGCCCAGCTGTGGTTCGACGAGACCTACCGCTTCCTGCAGGTCTTCACTGTCGACGCGCTCACCCCCGGCCAGGCTGGCGTGGCCATCGAGCCGATGACGTGCGCACCCGATGCCTTCAACTCCGGCGCCGGGCTGATCGTCCTGGAGCCCGGCGGCGGCTGGACCGGCAGTTGGGGCATCGTCCCGATCTGATCGTCGCTCTCCGTCCCGCGACTTCGACTTCCCCATCCACGCTGAGGCTGGCTTCCAGCGTGGGCTGGGAAGTCAAAGTCGCTCGTCACGCACGGCCCGGTAGCGCTCCAGGGCGACCGCGCGCTCGGCGGCGTGGTCGACGATCCGCTCGGGATAGCCCGCCGGTGGTTCGTCGAGGCGCCACGGCTCGTGGACGGCCCGGCCCGCGATGTCACGCAGCTCGGGGACCCAGCGGCGCACGTAGTCACCGTCCGGGTCGAACTTGTGCCCCTGGGTCACCGGGTTGAACACCCGGAAGAACGGGGCGGCATCGGTGCCGGTGCCGGCCGTCCACTGCCAGCCGTGCTGGTTGGACGCGAGATCGGCGTCGACGAGATGCCGCATGAAGTGCCGGGCGCCGTGCTGCCACTCGATGTGCAGATCCTTCACCAGGAACGACGCGACGATCATCCGCATCCGGTTGTGCATCCAGCCCTGCGCCAGCAGTTGTCGCATGCCGGCGTCGACCATCGGATAGCCCGTGCGGCCGTCGCGCCAGGCGGTGAACGCGTTCGAGTCCGGCCGGGCGTAGGCCATCGCCGCCAGCCGCGGCTGGAAGTAGTCACGGGCCGACGCCGGCCAGGCCGACAACACGGCCGCGTAGAACTCGCGCCAGGCCAGCTCGCGCCGGAACACCTCGTCGCCCGGGCCGAGGTCGGCCAGCATCGTGCGCGGATGGATGCAGCCCCACTTGAGGTACACCGACATCCGCGACGTGCGATCGAGATCCGGGCGATCGCGGACGTCGTCGTAGCTGGCGAGCGATTCCCGCCGGTAGGCCCGCCAGGCCGTCAGCGCTGCATCCTCGCCCGCCTCGGGCAGCGCGAGGCCGGGCGGCAGCTTGGGGTCGGCCGGGAGGTCGATGCCGTCGATGCCGGCGTGCCAGTCGACCCGGCCGCCGCCGGATTGCGCCGGCGCCGGCCAGCCGTGCTCGCGCCAGGCGCGGTAGAACGGCCCGTAGACCTTGAACGGCTCGCCGTCGCTCTTGCGCACCCGGCCCGGGCTCACGGCGTAGGGCGAGCCGGTGCGGACGAACTCGATCTCGCCCAGCGCCGCCGCGACCTCGGCGTCGCGCTTCGACCCGTATGGCCCGAAGTCGGCACTCACGTGCACCGAGCCGGCCTCGGTCGCGCGGGCGACGCGCGGCACGGTGGTGACCGGGTCGCCGCGGCGCACCACCAACCGGCCACCCTGCTCACCCAGAGCCGCGTCCAGCGCGCGCAGCGTTCGGTACAGGAAGGCGATCCGCGCGGCGCCGGCCGGCTTCAGCAGGGCCGGGTCGAGGACGTACAGCGCGACGACCGGCCCGTGCTTCGCCGCCTCGTGCAGGGCCGGGTGATCGCGCAGCCGCAGATCACGGCGTAGCCACAGGACCGACGTCACGTCGCGAGTCTGCCCGTGACAGCCCACCGGCAAGCGGGCACGCTGGGGTCATGAGCGAGAGCGGAAATTTCGGCGACAGCGTCTACGCGGGTGGCGACCCGGTCGACGACACCGACGACCTCGATCCGATCGAGAGCCTCACCGGCGACGACCCGGACGAGGCGATGCAGACCGGTTACAACCCGCCCGACCGCGAGCCCTACAACCTGCGGCACATTCCGACGGCCGCCGAGGAGCGCGAGGGCGAGTCGCTCGACCAGAAGCTCAGTGAGGAGGAGCCGGACATCTCGGCCGACGACCCGGACACCTCCGCCGCCGAGCCGCGGGCCGGGCGCCTCGTGGCCCCGGACGAGGGTGCGCACGCGGACGAGGAGAAGGACGAGATCGCGGCCGACGTCGGCCCCGCGGGGTACGGGTCCAGCGCCGAAGAGGCCGCGATCCACGTGATCAAGGAGTAGCAGGGGTCGATGCAGCTCACCAAGCACGTCCACTCCTGCATCCGGATCGACGACGGCGACCGCACCCTGGTGTTCGACCCGGGCTCGTTCAGCGACCTCGACGCCGCCCTCGACGGGGCCGATGCGGTGCTGATCACCCACGAGCACACCGACCACCTCGACGCGGACCGGTTGCGGGCGGCGGCGGGCGCCGATCCGCGGCTGCGGATCTGGGCTCCGGCGTCGGTGGCCGCGTTACTCGCCGACCTGGGCGAGCAGGTGGTCGCGGTCGGGGTGGGCGAGTCGTTCGACGCCGCCGGCTTCGCGGTGCAGACGTTCGGCGGCCAGCACGCGCTGATCCACCCGCAGATCCCGATCGTCGCCAACATCGGCTACGTGATCGACGGCGCGGTCTATCACCCCGGCGACTCGTTCGTCGTGCCGCCGGTGCCGGTGAGCACGCTGCTGCTGCCGGCGGTGGCACCCTGGTCGAAGGTGTCGGAGGTCATCGACTTCACCGTGGCGATGCGGGCCCCGTTCGTGTACCCGATCCACGACGGGCTGGTCATCGACGCCTACGCCAGCATCCTCGAGCGCAACCTCGTGCCCATCGTCGAACGGTTCGGGGTCGCGTTCGCCGGGTGGGACGGCGCGGTCAGCGCCTGACGGCGGCCGACGGCGGGGCCGGGGTACGTCCGGCCAACACGGTCTCCAGCGTGCCGGCGTCGATGTTCGATCCGGTCTGGACGACGGCCACCCGGCGTCCCTGCGCCCCATCGGCCTCGGCCAGCAGCGCGGCCAGCGCCAGCGCGCCGGCCGGCTCGGGCACGTTGTGCGTGGTGCGGAACAGCAGGCGCATGGCCTCGGCGGTCGCGTCCTCGCTGATTCTGACGATGCGGGCGGCCCCGGCGACGATGCGCCGGATCGCCTCGGGGTCGGGCGAGCGCGTTGCGACCCCGTCGACGAAGGTATCGGCGGTCTCGGTCGTCACCACCGTCCCCGCGGCGAACGAGCGCGCGGTGGCATCGGCCCGCTCGGCCACCACCCCGACGATCTCGGTGGTGAGGCCGAGCAGATCGCGCACCCCGATCAGGGCGCTGGCCCCGGACCCCATCCCGACCGGCACGTACACCGTGTGGAGTTCAGGCACGGCCTCGAACAGCTCCAGCGCGTAGGTGGCGACACCCAGGACGAGATCGGGATGGAACGACGGCACCATCTCGAGCCCGGGATCGGCCGCGCCGAGCAGTGCGGCGTGCTCGCGGGCGTCCTGGAAGTCACGTCCGTGCTCGACGACCTCGGCCCCGAGGGCGCGCATCGCGGCGTTCTTGTCCGGGCTGTTCCCGTGTGGCACGACGATCGTTACGGGCAAGCCGGCGGCCGACCCGGCGAAGGCCAGGCTCTGGCCGTGGTTGCCGGTGGTGGCCGAGAGCAGGCCGGCGACGTCCGGACGACGGGCCAGCAGGCGGTCGACGAACACCAGCCCGCCGCGCACCTTGAACGCCCCGACCGGCATGTGGTTCTCGTGCTTGACCCAGACGTGCGCCCCGGTCGCGGCGGCCAGGAGCGGCCACGCGTAGGTCGGCGTCATGGGCAGCGTGCGATGGACGAGTTCGGCGGCGGCGTCGAGTTCGGCTCGGGTGAAGGACATGTGATCGAGTCTCGTCCGACCCAGTCAACTTTTTCGAGACCAGGGTGTCGAAAGCGGCCTGGCCCGTTCGACGCCTGGATGTAAGCGGGACAACGTCGAACGAAGGAACAGGCCAATGGGACGCATCGTGGTAACCGAGTTCGTGAGCCTCGACGGCGTGATGGAGGACCCGGGCGGCTCCGAGAGCTACCGGCACGGCGGGTGGACGTTCACCTTCGACCGCGGCCCCGACGGCGACACCTTCAAGCTCGAGGAACTGGTGGCCGCCGAGGTGATGCTGCTCGGGCGGGTCACCTATCTCGGCTTCGCCGCGGCCTGGCCGACCATCGAGGATCCGCACGGCTTCGCCGACAAGATGAACTCGATGCCGAAGTACGTCGTCTCGAAAACGCTGCAGACAGCCGACTGGAACAACAGCACGATCCTGTCCGGCGATCCGGTCGAGGAGGTCACGGCGCTGAAGGCGCGCACCGAGGGCGACATTCTCGTCGGCGGCAGCGCCCAGCTGGCGCAGTTGCTGACCGCGAACGACCTGGTCGACGAGTACCGGCTGATGGTCTTCCCGATCGTGCTCGGTGCCGGCAAGAAGCTGTTCGCCGACACCGATGCCGAGGCGACGCGGCTTGAGATCGTCTCGTCCGAGCGGTCGGGTGACGTCGAAATGCTCGTGCTCCGTCCCGTGCGCTGAGCCGGCGGCGCCGCGCCGACCTAGGCTGGCGCGGTGGCCGCGACACCTGAGCTGGGACCCGATGCGCTCGACTTCTGGCTCGGTCACTGGACGGTGTCGTGGCCCGGCGGCATCGGGACCAACCAGATCAGCCGGATCCTGGACGGCCGCGTGATCGAGGAGATCTTCGAGTGCCAAGGGGACGACGGCGCGCTCTACGGCCGCAGCCATTCGGTGCTGGATGCGACCGACGGGCAGTGGAAGCAGACCTGGGTCGACTCGTCCGGCGGTTACCTGGACTTCGTCGGGATCGTCGTTGACGGCCGCATCAGCTTTCAGCGTTCGGCCGTCGTCGATGGTCGCGACGTATTGCAGCGAATGGTCTGGCTCGACGTCACCAGCGACGGCTTCCGGTGGGAATGGCAGCGATCGGACGACGGCGGGGTCACCTGGCAGGTGTCCTGGCCGCTCGACTACCGCCGGGCCGGCGCGCCCAGTTGAGTGGCGCGAAACTCGCTGACTGGCGCGATATATCGCGCCAGTCAGCGGAAAACGCGCCAGTCAACCGGGAAACCAGCGGACAGTAGTGACGTGACGACCGGATCGGACGAGGAACTCCTCGACGTCGGCCGCCGCCCCTGGGCGACGCGGCGCCATCGCGCGGCCGTCCTAGTGGTCGCAACGGCGGCAGTCGCCGCCGGCGTCACGTACCTTGCCACCCGAACCGACCGGAACCCGGCCCCGGCCGCCGCCGCGACCGCGACCGAAGCGCCGAAGATCGCGGCGGCCGACGACGTCCCGTCCTTCGTCGTGGGCATCGCCTTGCAGGCCGGTCCGCTCGTCGACTACATCCGCTCGGACGGCCCGCGGGGGCAGTGCGCGCTGGCCGCGAGCGGTGCCTCGCCGACCCGATCGATCAGCGCGACCGTGCGGATGGCGTTCCCGGGGTACCGCATCGTCGACACCGGCCGCGTGTACGACCAGTACACGGGTCTGTGCAGCCTCGGCCTGCGCGCCCGCGACGCGGCCGGGTCGGTCCTCGTGCTCGAGGTCGTCTCACCGACCGTCGGTCTCCTCCGGACACCGACGGTGGCCATGGCCGGCCGGGCCGAGGCGTCGACCGGGGTTCGGACGGCCCGGGTGATCACGCCGGCCGGCTGGCAGATCACGATCGGCACGGTCGGTCCGCTGTCGGACCGCCCGACCGACCAGGTGCTGCGCGACTTCGCCGCGAGCGGCGCCCTGCGCTGGTGACCTTCGTCGCTCCGAATTGCAGTGCAACTAGTTGCATAGCTAGCATCGGCCGCGTGGCGCTGGAACACGCGATCCTGGTCGCGCTCGCCGAGCGCGCGAGCACCGGCTACGACCTCGCACGCCGCTTCGACAAGTCCATCGGCCGGTTCTGGACGGCCACCCACCAGCAGGTCTACAAGGTGCTGGCCCGGATGGAGTCGGCCAGCTGGATCGAGTCGACCCGCGTCGCCCAGGAGGGGCGTCCGGACAAGAAGGTCTACGACGTGACCGACGCCGGGCGGGCCGAGCTGCGCCAGTGGATCGGCCAGCCGGCCGACGCCGAGGCGGCCCGCTCCGATCTCGCGGTGAAGATCCGCGGCGCGTCCTACGGCGATCCGAAGATCGTCGCCGACGAGGTGCGCCGCCACCGCGCCGCTCACGCCGAGCGGCTGGAGTTCCATCTCGCGAACGAGAAGCACGAGTTCCCCGACCCGTCCGCGCTGCACGGCCACCGGCTGCACCAGTGGCTCGTCCTGCGCGGTGGCATCTCCCTGGAACGCGGCCTCATCGACTGGTACGACGAGGTCGCGGCCGCCCTTGACCCCGCGAAGGACAGCTGATGTCGCGCTATCCCCACCTGCTCGCCCCGCTGGACCTCGGCTTCACCACGCTGCCCAACCGGGTACTGATGGGATCGATGCACGTGGGCCTCGAGGACCGGCCCAAGAACCTGCCGCGGCTGGCCGAGTTCTACGCCGAGCGGGCCCGCGGCGGGGTCGGGCTCATCGTCACCGGTGGCTTCGCCCCTAACCGGACGGGTTGGCTGCTGCCGCTCGCCGGCAAGATGACCACCAACGGCGAGGCCGACCGGCACCGGGTCATCACCGACGCCGTGCACGGCAACGGGGGCCGCATCGCGTTGCAGATCCTGCACGCCGGTCGGTACAGCTATCACCCGTTCAGCGCCAGCGCGGCCAAGTCGAAGTCTCCGATCACCCCCTTCAGCGCTCGCGCGCTGAGCAGCCGCGAGGTGCGCACCACGGTCGACGACTTCGCGCACGCGGCGACGCTCGCCCGCCGGGCCGGCTACGACGGGGTCGAGATCATGGGTTCCGAGGGCTACCTCATCAACCAGTTCCTGGCCGAGCGGGTGAACACGCGCCGCGACGAGTGGGGTGGGACGCCGGAGAAGCGCCGCCGCTTCGCCGTCGAGATCGTGCGCAAGACCCGGGCCGCGGTCGGCGACGACTTCGTGATCATTTACCGGATGTCGCTGCTCGATCTCGTCGAGGGCGGTCAGAGCTGGGACGAGGTCACCGCCCTGGCCAAGGACATCGAGGCCGCCGGCGCCACCTTGATCAACACCGGGATCGGCTGGCACGAGGCCCGGGTGCCCACCATCGTCACGTCGGTGCCGCGCGCGGCCTTCACCTGGGTCACCGGCAAGCTGCGGCCCGAGGTGACGATCCCGGTCATCGCCTCGAACCGGATCAACATGCCGGAGACGGCCGAAAAGATCCTGGCCCGCGGCGATGCCGACATGGTGTCGCTGGCCCGGCCGTTCCTGGCCGACCCGGACTGGGTGCGCAAGGCCGAGGGCGACCGCAGCGACGAGATCAACACCTGCATCGGCTGCAACCAGGCCTGCCTCGACCACACCTTCCAGCACAAGATTGCCAGCTGCCTCGTCAACCCGCGGGCCGGGCACGAGACCGAACTCGTCCTGCGTCCCACGCGGCGCAGCAAGCGGGTCGCCGTGGTCGGCGCCGGACCGGCCGGGCTGGCGGCGGCCACCGCCGCGGCCGAGTGCGGGCACGCCGTCGAACTGTTCGAGGCCGACGCCGAGATCGGCGGGCAGTTCCAGCTCGCCCGGCGCGTCCCGGGCAAGGAGGAGTTCGCCGAGACGCTGCGCTACTTCACCCGGCGACTCGAGCTAACCGGCGTGAAGGTGCACCTGAACCATCCGGTGACGGCCGCCGAGCTCATCGACGGCGGGTGGGACGAGATCGTGCTGGCCACGGGGGTCACCCCGCGTGGCGTGAACATCCCCGGCGCCGAGCACAGCTTCGTCCACAGCTACGCCGACGTCATCACCGGCCGGGCCAAGGTCGGCCGGCGGGTGGCGGTCATCGGCGCGGGCGGCATCGGCTTCGACGTCAGCGAGTTCCTCACCCACACCGGCCCGGTCGGCCGGCCCCAAGACCGGGACGAGTGGCTGGCCGAGTGGGGCGTGACCGATCCGGCCACCGCCCGCGGCGGCCTCGTGTCCGCCGCACCGCAGAAGTCGCCGCGCCAGGTCTACCTGCTGCAGCGCAAGACCTCGAAGGTGGGCGCCGGGCTCGGCAAGACCAGCGGGTGGGTGCACCGCGGCACCCTGCAGGCCCGCGGGGTCGAGACGGTCTGCGGCGTCACCTACGACCGCATAGACGCGGCCGGCCTGCACATCACCGTCGGCGCGCGCAACGGCAAGGGCGGCAAGCCGCGGGTGCTCCCGGTCGACGACGTGGTCATCTGCGCCGGGCAGGAGTCGCGGCGCGAGCTGCACGCCGAGCTCCTCGCCGGCGGAGTCACGGTCCACCTCATCGGCGGCGCCGACGTCGCCGCCGAGCTCGACGCCAAGCGGGCGATCGATCAGGGCACCCGGTTGGCCGCCGCGCTCTGAAAATCGTCCACAGGTTGGGTACGAAGTTGTGGACGAGCGGTGCACAACCGGTCCGTTCGGGGGATAACCCGGCTGTATCTGTGGACGACCGAAAAGATCATGGAAAGACTTGGGGCGACCCCTTGTGCGGGGTCGTCGCGGGCAGTAGAAATCATCCATCGCAGCGCAGAGGAACTGGTTCGGGGGCAACTTCGAACAGTCGGAACGGTCGGGAAACCGGACGAGCTGATGGGGACTCGAAGCGAGTGATTCGGTTCGGAAAGGCCAGTCGATCTTCGGATCGACAAGGCAGCCGGATCAGGTCGTGCAAGCTGGTGGATCTTCGGATTCGCAGAGCGGCGCGACCACGGTCAGGCCAGCTGGTGGGTCCTCGGATCCGCGGAGCAGCATGACCAACGGTTGAGCAAGCCAGCTGGTCCTCGGATCAGCCGGGCAGTGCAGCCGAGGTCGGAAGGCGCAGCGGGCCCTCGGGTCAGCAAGGCGGGTCCGACCGACGCCGGGCCAGCCGGCCGGTCTTCGGACCGGCAGGGCAGTCAGACGAACGTGGGGCCCTGTCATCTCATACATGACAGGGCCCCACACCTACGTTCAGGATCAATTGTGCCGGGCACCGGCGGACCGGTCGGTAGCGACACGGCAAAGCTGCCAAGCACGTCACATTTCGGTTTATCGCCGAAATCGGTCAGGACGACGCGGCAAAGCGGCGCAGCCGCAGGCTGTTCGTCACCACGAACACCGAGCTGAAGGCCATCGCGGCCCCCGCGATCACCGGGTTCAGCAACCCCGCGGCGGCTAGCGGCAGTGCGGCCACGTTGTAGCCGAACGCCCAGAACAAATTGCCCTTGATGGTGCGCAGAGTTGCCCGGGACAGCCGGATCGCGTCCACGGCCGCGCGCAGATCGCTGCGGACGAGGGTGAGGTCCGACGCCTCGATCGCGACGTCGGCGCCGGTGCCCATGGCGATGCCGAGGTCGGCGGTGGCCAGCGCAGCGGCGTCGTTCACGCCGTCGCCGACCATCGCGACGACCCGTCCCGCGCTCTGCAGCCGGGCAATCTCATCGACCTTCCCGGCCGGGCGCACCTCGGCGACCACATCGGTGATGCCCACGTCGGCCGCGACCGCGGCGGCGGCGCGCGCGTTGTCGCCGGTGAGCAGGACCGGACGCAGGCCGAGCGCGACCAGGCCACGCACCGCGGCGGCGCTCGTCGGCTTCACCGTGTCGCCCACGACGAGCACGCCGTGTACGGCGCCGTCCCACGCCACGAGCACCGCCGTGCGGCCGGCGGCCTCGGCCGCGTCCGCTGCGGCGACCAACCGGTCGGCCGGGCGAAGGTCCTCGAGCAGGGCGGGCCGGCCGATCACCACGGCGTGCCCCTCGACCACGCCGCTGACGCCGAGGCCCGGCGTGCTGGCGAAGCGCTCGACCGGCGGCAGCGGGCCGACGCGCTGCGCGGCCGCCGTGGCGACCGCGCGGGCCACCGGATGCTCGCTGGCCGCCTCGACCGCGCCGGCGAGGCGCAACACCTCGTCCGGCGCGTCGGCGATCACGTCGTGCAGTGTCATCTCGCCGGTGGTGACGGTGCCGGTCTTGTCCAGGACGATCGTGTCGGCCCGGCGGGTGTTCTCCAGCACCTCGGGACCCTTGATGACGATGCCCAGCTGCGCGCCGCGGCCGGTGCCGACCATCAGCGCCGTGGGCGTGGCCAGGCCGAGCGCGCACGGGCAGGCGATGATCAACACCGCCACCGCCGCGGAGAACGCGGCCGCCGCCCCGCCGCCGACGGCCAGCCAGGTGGCGACGGTGAGCGCGGCCAGCGCGATGACGGACGGGACGAAGACCGCCGACACCCGGTCGGCCAGTCGCTGCACCTGCGCCTTGCCGTTCTGGGCCTGGGTGACCAGCCGGGCGAGCTGCGCCAGCTGGGTGTCGGCGCCAACCCGGCTCGCTCGCACGATCAGCCGGCCCCCGACGTTGGTGGTGGCGCCGATGACGTCGTCCCCGGGGCCGACTTCGGCCGGCACCGACTCGCCGGTGACCAGTGAGGCGTCCACGGCCGAGCTGCCCTCGTCGACCACGCCGTCGGTGGCGATCTTCTCGCCGGGGCGCACCAGGAACTGGTCGCCGACCGCGAGCTGCGCCACCGGGATGCGCGACTCGACGCCGTCGCGCAGGACGGCGACGTCCTTCGCCCCGAGGTCGAGCAGGGCCCGCAGCGCGGCGCCGGAGCGGCGCTTGGCCCCGGCCTCGGCGTAGCGGCCGGCGAGCAGGAAGGCGGTAACCGTCGCGGCCACCTCGAGATAGGTGTCGCCGTGGCCGGAAACCGTCGCCCACAGTGACCACCCGTAGGCGGCCACGACGCCGAGCGAGATGGTGGTGTCCATGGTGGTCGCGCCGTGGCGCAGGTTCGTCCAGGTCGCGCGGTGGAACGGCAGCGCCGCCCAGCCGACCACCGGCGTGGCCAGGCCCAGCGCCACCCATTGCCAGCCCGGGAAGTGCAGGGGGCTCACCATCGACAGCAGGAGCACCGGCAGGCCGAGCAGCACGCCGACGGCGAGCCGGCGGACCAGGTCGGTGGTGTCGTCCTCGTCGTCGTCCCGGGCGTCGGCGGTAGCGGTGTAGCCGACCTGCTCGACGGTGGCGACGAGTTCCGCGACCGGCAGCCCGGTCGGATGGGACACATGCGCCGTCTCGGTGGCGAAGTTCACCGTCGCCGTCACGCCGTCGAGCTGGTTGAGCTTCTTCTCGACCCGCGCGGCGCACGACGCGCAGGTCATGCCGCCGATGGTCAGGAGGCTCTCCGAGCTCATGAGCGGACGAGGCGGGCGATGGCGGCCGACGCCTCGGTGATCTTCTCGTCGGCCGCGCGGCCGCCCTCGTGGATCGCGTCGGCCACGCAGTGCGAGAGATGCTCCTCGAGCAGCGACAGCGCGAAGGCGTCGAGCGCGCGCTTCGCCGCGGAGACCTGGGTGAGCACGTCGATGCAGTACGTGTCCGTCTCGACGAGCCGCTGCAGGCCGCGCACCTGCCCTTCGACGCGGCGCAGCCGGATGACGTGCGCCCGCTTGTTGGCGGCGTAACCGGGGGGATGATCCATGCCTTCGACTATACCCCCCTGAGGTATCGGGGGTTGGCGAGACAGCGTGAGGGGTAGGCCAACCGGGTAGGGGAAATCAACCGAGGAGGCCACTGATGAGCGAGGGCAAGACGACCGAGGCCGGCGCCGGGCTGTCCGACGACGAGATGGCCGACCAGGTGGCCGACCAGACGTCCAGCGACCTGCGCGAGGCCGACGTGTTCAAACGCGAGTCCGACGGCGCGGCCACCGATACCGAGGCGGCCAAGGCTTCGGGGGACGAGCTCGCCGGCGAATAGCCTCAGATGTCCCAGGGCACGTAGGAGCGCACCGTGTCGGCCAGCCGGATGATCCGCGGCTTCTGGCCGGGCTCGGTGGCCCCGACCTCGTGCCACGGCGCGAAGACGCGTTCGACGTCGCCGATCACCGGGTCGAGCTCCGGGTAGTGCCGCAACAGCACGTCCTTCATGGTCGTGTTGTTGACCCAGTCGTAGCCGAGCTGGGTGTAGACCTCGGGCCGGAAGTCCTTGGTGAAGAAGCGGTCGCTCTTCAGCCGGCGCGACGCCATCAGGATGAAGATCCGGAAGGCGGTGTCGGAGAAGCCGAAGCCCTTCGGCGGCTTCTCGGCCTGCATGCCGATCTGCAGATCCACGCTGTCGACGTCGCCGTGGTAGATCTCGGCCATCTCCTTGGCCCACTGCTTGTTGGGCGTGATGGCGTCGAAGGTCTTGCGCCGGGGCATGCGCAGCGCCTCGCGGAAGTCGTTGTAGCGCGGGACGCCGCGTTCGCGGTCGCGGACGATGTCGAGCGTGGCCAGGTCGGTGATCTGGCCGTCGACCCGGACGAGCTTGCGCAGCGCGTTGGGGTAGTTGTGCAGGCAGACGGCGCCGGCGCTGGCCTTGCCGAACGAGTACCACATGTCGCCCATCTCCATGCGGTCCATGAAGTCGCGCGTGTAGCTGCCCTGCAGGTCGGTGAACTCGATCTCCTCGAGCAGCTCGCCGCTCTCGAGGGAGAAGAACGACCAGTCGTCGGCGATGAGCGGGTGCATGCGGTACACCGAGACGAACTCCTCGGTGAGCGAGAACGGCGCCGAGTGGTGAGCGGTGGCCGAGCCGATGATCCCGGACAGCGCCTCGTTGTCGCCGACGCGGCCGACCTTGTCCTTGAACGTCTCGCCGAGCGCGCCGAACCAGTTGGCGTTCATGCCGATCTGCAGCGCCGGGTGGCGCAGCACGCAGGTCGTCCACTCGACGGTGTGGATCTTGGCGATGAGCGCGGACACGACGAGGACGCCGAGCTCGAACAGGCGCTGGTCGTCGAGGCTCGGGTAGGCCTTCTTCATTGAGGCGACGACCGAGTTGTGCTCGCGCGCGAACAGCGTGTGCAGCAGGCCGACGCCCACCCACCAGTTCTCACGCATGCCGGTGAGGTCGATGCCGGGTACGTCGCTCTTGGGCAGCCGGCCGTCGTCGCCGACCTGGATCCGGCCGTCGACGAAGGTGCGCACCTCGTCCTGCCGCGCCTTGCCGCTGCCGTATATCTGCGAGCCGTCCCACCAGTGCGTTTCGACGTTCTGGAACACCGGGGCCGGGCGGCCGTCCTCGACCTCGCCGGCGGGAGGGATCGTGTTGCGGATCCGCATCGGGTTCTCGGGGAAGTCGTCGCCGTCCTGCAGCGGGATGTCGATCGTCCGGTCGGCGAATCCGTCGCCGTGGAAGAACCAGTTGTGGTTCTCGAACTGCAACCACGCGGCGGCGAGGCCGTTGATGATCCCGGCCGGCTTGAACGTGTCACGGGCCATGAGCTCGCGGCTGATCAGGCGTGGGTCGGGATCGAGCAGCCGCTTGAGGTTGGGCGCGGTCTTCTCGATCGGCACGTTGCGGCCGAAGCCGGTGCCCTTGGCGCCCATGCTCGGGCAGCTGAGGTCGTTCCAGGTGCCGTCGGGGGTGCGGGCCTTGAGCGCCGCCGGCGGCGGCTCGCCGGCCGGCTCGTCCGGGCGCATGCTTTCGCCCTCGAAGAGGTTGTGATCGCGCAGGTCGCCGCGCAGCTTCGAGAGATTGGCGAGCTGCAGGATCAGGGACGGGTGCTCGTACCACTGGGGGGCCACGTCGGGAAAACTACTGCGAACACTCCCGGGTCGCTACCGGGAGGTAGGAACGGGGATTCCCTCGTAGGCTCCGCCTGTGCGCCTGGCCCTGGACTCCCGATCCGTGCGATCGCGGGCGGCGGTCAACCCGCTGCGCAAGGTGCGCGTGCCGCGCGATCTTCAGCCGATCACCGGCCGCAGCGCGGCCGAGACCGATCCGGCCGCCGTGGGCATGACGGCCGACGGCGTCGAACGCATCTGGAGCGCGACCGAGCGGCTGTTCCGGCGCGGGATGAGCCCGGCCATCACCCTGTGCGTGCGGCGCCAGGGGCAGGTCGTCCTCGACCGGTCGCTGGGCTGGGCCCGGGGCGGCGGGCCGCTGGACGAGCGGTCGGCCGAGAAGGTACTGGCCACGCCGGAGACGCCGTTCTGCACGTTCAGCTCGTCCAAGGCCGTCACCGCGACGGTGATCCACCTACTGGCCGAGCGCGGCGTACTGAGTCTCGGCGACCGGATCGTCGACCACCTGCCCGAGTTCGCCGGCGGCGGTCGTGATGCCATCACCATCGACCAGGTGCTGTCGCACCGCGCCGGCATCCCGCAGTTGCCGCGCGACATGCTGGATCTCGAACGGCTCGAGGATCCCGAGCGCATCCTCGAGGCCATCCCGAAGCTGCGCATGGTGCACCGGCCGGGGGCCGCCGTCGCGTATCACACGGTGTCCGGCGGCTTCGTGCTCGGCGAGGTCGTGCGCCGGGTGACCGGCAACGACATCCGCACCGTGCTGGCCGAGACGATCCTCGACCCGCTCGGCTTTCGCTGGACGAACTACGGCGTCGCGCGCCGACGACGTGCCGCTGGTCGGGCTGGCGTATCCCACCGGGCCGCGACCGCTGCCGCCCGTGTCCGGACTGCTCACCCGTGCGCTCGGCATGCCGATCGACGAGCTGACCGCGCTCACCAACGACCCGCGGCTGCTGATGGGCATCGTCCCGGCCGGCAACGTGGTGTCCACCGCGAACGAGATGTCACGGTTCATGGATCTGCTGCGGGCCGGCGGGACGCTCGACGGGGTGACGGTGCTGAAGCCGCGCACGATCCGTCGAGCCACGGCCGAGACGTCCTATCACGAGTTCGATCGCACCCTCGGCTTCCCGATCCGATACGGGCACGGGTACATGCTCGGCGCCAAGGCGATGAGCCTGTACGGCCCGGACACCGACGAGTCGTTCGGGCATCTCGGCTTCACCAACATCTCGATGTGGGCCGATCCGCGCCGCGAGCTCGCCGTCGGTTTCATCACCAGCGGCAAGCCGGTTCTGGGACCGCATCTGGACGCGCTGTGGCGGCTGTTCCGCCGCATCGGGCTCGAGGCGCCGAAGGTGGCCGAGCCGGAGTTGTATCGCGACTGATTGCGCCCAATTGTCTCGAACGAGTGCAGACACGCCGACGTCCACCAGCGCGTCTGCACTCGGTTCACGGGTCGAAGTTCCACCCATGCCGTCATTGCCCACCGGAGGAACTCCCGGAATAGTGCGACCAATGTCGGACGAGCCCGTCGCGCTAGGTGCGTGGCATCGAGTCGCCACGTCGCGGGACGCGGCCCGGCTCGACGATCTGCTGGCCGACGATGTGGTGTTCCGGTCACCGGCGGTGTTCGCGCCCCAGGAGGGCAAGGCGATAACCACGGCCTATCTCACCGCCGCGCTGGCCGTCCTGGGTCCGACCCTGCGCTACGCCCACCAGTGGCACGACGAGTCCAGCGCCGTGCTCGAGTTCGAAGCCGATCTGGATGGCGTCGTCGTCCACGGCATCGACATGCTGCGGTGGAACGCCGACGACCGGCTCACCAGCTTCACCGTGATGGTGCGGCCGATCCGCGGCCTCGAGCAGTTGATCGTGCGTATGCGCGAGCAACTCAACGCCCAAGACCCTCAGCCGTAGGTCTCGCGCAGGACGTGTTTGAGCACCTTGCCCGACGCGTTGCGCGGCAGTTCGTCGAGCGACGACCAGCGCCGTCGGCTT
Organism: uncultured Actinomycetota bacterium; assembly: GCA_963764485.1. Lineage (GTDB taxonomy): Bacteria > Actinomycetota > Actinomycetes > Mycobacteriales > Jatrophihabitantaceae > Jatrophihabitans. Next base: position 3,017,378 of record CAVXSM010000001.1, read on the forward strand.
CTTGTACGAGGCCAGCCGGTCACGGCTCCAGCGGTGAGGTCGTCGAGGGTCGGCGGCGCGGCGGGGTCGGCCGGCACGACGATCGCCACCGGCGTCTCGCCCCAGCGTTCGCTGCGCGCGCCGATGATCGCGATGTCGGCCACGGCGGGGTGGGCGGCGAGCGCGTTCTCGACCTCGGCGCAGTAGATGTTCTCTCCGCCGGAGATGATCATGTCCTTCTTGCGATCGACGACGTAGACGAAACCTTCGTCATCGACCCGGACGAGATCACCGGAGTGGAACCAGCCGCCGGCGAACGCCTCAGCGGTCTCCTCGGGCTTGTTCCAGTAGCCGACCATCAGCGTGGGCCCGCGGTAGACGATCTCGCCCACCCCACCGGGTTCGACGTCGCGCATGTCCTCGTCGACGACGCGAGCGGCGATGGTGGGGATCGGCCGCCCGACCGAGCCGATCTTGCGGACCGCGTCGGCGCCGGGCAGCGAGGTCGTCACCGGCGACATCTCCGTCTGCCCGAACACCGAGATGATCTCGGCGTGCGGGAAGGTCGCGGCCATCGTCTCGAGCAGGCTCACCGTGGCCGGCGCCGCGCCCCACGAGATCACCCGCAGCGACGAGGTGCGGTCCGTGGCGTCCGGGTGGGCGCACAGCACCTGCCACTGGGCCGGCACCAGGAACAGGCTCGTCACCCGCTCGGACTCGACCACCGCCAGTGTGGACTCGGCGTCGAAGGCGCCGGTCGGCATGATCACCGACGTCGCCGCCGATCAGCAGGATCGGCGGCATCGACCCGATGCCGGCGATGTGGAACAGCGGCACGTTGAGCAGCGCCACGGTGTCGACGCCGTAGAGACGGGACGTGCGGATCGCGGTGATCGCCTGCATGAGCAGGTTCAGATGCGTGAGCATCGCGCCCTTGGGCCGCCCGGTGGTGCCCGACGTGTACATGATCAACGCGACGTCGCGCTCGTCGATCTCGACCGGCACCGGCCGAATGACGGCTTCGATCGGGTCGACCCCGGCGACAAAGGTGGGCACCGGCGCGGTCAGGCCGGCCGTGGCCGCCGCCGCGAGCGGGGCCAGCGCCGCGTCGGTGGCGATCAGCGCGGCGCCGCTGTCGGCCAGGACGTAGGTGACCTCGTCGGGGGTGAGCCGGAAGTTGATCGGCACCGCGATCGCGCCGATGGCGTTGGCGGCGAGGACGGCCACCACGAACTCCGGTCGGTTGGTCATCAGGATCGCCACGCGATCGCCGCGCTGTACGCCCCGGTCGGCGAACACCGTCGCGAAGGTCAGCATTTGGAGCCGCAGCTCGGCCCAGGTGATCGACGTGCCCTCGAACCGGAGGGCCACCGTATCGGGCATCGAGTGGGCGTGCCGGGCGACGTGATCGACCCAGTGGGCGCCGCCCCACGGAAGGCTCATTGCGCGACGGGCAGGGTGAAGGTCGTGTCGCTCATGATGGCGCCGAGATGGCGTCCGGGACGTAGCCAGGACGGCAGCCCGGTGTCGGAGTCCACCTCGACGGTGACCAGCGCCGGCCGCGACCGCGCCCGACCGCTCAGCACGGCCGAGCGCACCTCGCCGTCCGGCCACGCCTGCACAACCCGTCCAGTGGTCTTGACCGGCAGCCGCGGGCCGATCGGACGGGCGGTGACCCGCACGCTCCAGCCCGGCCCTTCGGCCGTCATCGCGTGCCCGGCCGGCTCGCCGGTGAAGCGGGCCAGCACCTTGGGCAGCGACCAGTTCTGCCGGCCGCCGACGACGCTGTCGCGCGAGTCGACGGCCATGAACGGGATCGTCACGGCGACGTCCCGACCCCGGCGCAGGCCGACGCCGCCGAACACCTCGCGGTACTCGCCGACGGGAGTGCTGCGGTAGGAGATCATCCCGCCGATCACGACGGCCGCCTTGCCGGCGCCGGCCGCCCCGGGTCCGGCCGCGGCCAGCGCGGCGCGGCCGCCGCGGCACAGCCAGACGATGCCGCTGCTGGTGCACTCCCACGGCGCGACCGGGGCGTCGGCCGGCAGCTCGGCGGCGGTCGCGGCGTCGAGCACCGATTCGGGCACGCCGGGCACGGCGAGCAGCTCGGCCGGCTTCATCGGACGGTCACGATCGGCAGCCGCAGCGCGCCCGGTGCGGCATCGGGGACGGCCGGGCGCTTCGGCGCGACGGGCGCCAGCCGCTGGTACGCGCTGCCGAGCTCGGGGCGGGGATCGGCCTCGCCCCGGTTGGGCCAGAAGGCCATGGCCCGCTCAGCCTGCGCGGTGATGGTGAGCGAGGGGTTGACCCCGAGGTTCGCCGACACCGCCGACCCGTCGACGACGTGCAGCCCCGGGTGGCCGAACAGCCGCTGGTAGGGATCGAGCACGCCGTCGTCGGGTGTCAGCCCCATGACGCAGCCGCCGATGTAGTGCGCGGTGGACGGGACGTTGAACGCGTCGGCATACATCCCGAACGCGTCGCCGTCGATCTTCTTGGCGTAGCGGCGCGCGACGTCGTGGGCCAGCGGGATCCAGTCCGGGTTGGGCTCGCCCGTCCCCTGCCTGGTCTTGAGCCGGTAGCCGAACAGCCCCTTCTTGCCGAACGAGGTCAGCGAGTTGTCGAGCGACTGCATGACCAGCAGGATCACCGACCGCTCCGACGCGCGGTGGATGCGCAGGCTGCGCAGGAACCGCATCGGGTGCATCAGCAGGATGAGCAGGAACCGCAAGAGCCGCATCCGGCCGCCGTCCACCAGCGGCGCGGTCATCGGGAACAGCGCGTTCTGCCCCTTGCCGTAGCGGCACACCTCGATGTGGGTGTTCGGCTCCGGATGGATGGACGAGGTGATGGCGACGCCCTGGGCGAAGTCGTAGCGGCTGCGGCTCGACATCGACAGCACGGCCTCGGAGTTGGTACGGCTCAGCTCGCCGAGGCGCGCGGACACGTTCGGCAGCGAGCCCGAGTCCTTCAGCTGGTGCAGCAGTTTCTGCGTCCCGAGCGCGGCGGCCGAGAACACCACCTGCTCGGCGGTGAAGCGTCGCGCCCCCTTGCGCAGCCACCGGTCGGACCGGACGGTCGACACCTCGTAGCCGCCGCCCGGCAACGGCTGCACGTCATTGACCGTCGTCAGCGGGTGCACCTCGGCGCCGCCCTGCTCGGCCAGGTAGAGATAGTTCGTGGTCGTGGAGTTCTTCGCGTTGTGCGGGCAGCCGACGAAGCACCCCGCGCAGTGGATGCAGCCCGAGCGGCGCGGGCCGGCGCCGCCGAAGTACGGATCGTCGACCTCGACGCCGGGCTCGCCGAAGAAGACGCCGACGTTGGTGGGGTGGAAGGTGTCGGCGACGCCGAACTCCCCGGCGATCTCGCGCAACACCTCGTCGGCCGGGGTCATCCGCGGGTTCTCGGCCACGCCCAGCATCCGCTTGGCCTGGTCGTAGTACGGCGCGAGTTCGGCCTTCCAGTCGGTGATGTGCGACCAGTGTGGATCGGCCCAGAAGTTGTCGAGCGGCTCGTACAGGGTGTTGCCGTAGATGAGCGAGCCGCCGCCCACGCCGGCCGCGCTGAACAGCGTGCACTTGCCCAGCAGGCTGATCCGCTGGGTGCCGGTGAGCCCCAGCTTCGGCGCCCAGATCGAGTCGCGCAGCCGCCAGTTGGTCTTCGGGAAGTCCTCCGAGCGCCAGCGCCGGCCGGCCTCGAGCACGCCGACCCGGTAGCCCTTCTCGGTGAGCCGGAGGGCGGAGACGCTGCCCCCGAAGCCCGAGCCGATGACGATGACGTCGTAGTCGAAGGCGGTCACGGCGGTAGCCTAGCCCACTGTTGACACATCGCCAATAAGCTTCGGGGACCAAATGCCCTGCTCGGATCAGCCATCATCCCGCACAGTGGGCTAGGCGAAGCGGGGGCAGGATGTGCGACGACCACGGCGTTGGTGACGACGCGCACGCCCTTGCCCGCGGACTCGGTGTCACCTCCGAATACGTCGGGGGCCAGCCGGCCTCGTCCGGCATCGATCGCCGGGGCTTCCTGCGTCTGGGCGCGGCCGCCGGCGTCGCCTCGATCGCCCTGGGCGGGCCGCGGCCGGGTCTGATGCGCTCGGCGGAGGCCAGCGCACTGCCCGTGGCGCCCGCGCCGAGCTTGGACGGCACGCTCGCCCATCGCACCGCACAGCACATCCACGCCCGCGGCTCGGAGGGTACGGCCAGCATGACGGCCCAAGCCGCCGAGGCAGCCCAGCATGTCGAGGCGATGTGGTTCACCGACCACGACTGGCGCGAAGCCGGTGTCGGCGCCCCGACGCAGGTGCATTTCACCTCGCTCACCGGCGAGAAGCTGAAGCCGAACAAGCCATGGCTGTGGCAACGCGTGGACAGCGGTCTTCTCGACCAGGCCGGATCGTCTGGCGGCATTGACCTTGTCACGGTCAACAAGAACGACCCGATCCGCCGCGGGGCGTTGACGGCGCGCGCGGTCGGCGCTAGCAACGCCGCCGCGAGCCTGAGCTGGCTGGCCAATGACTCGCAGTTGCGCAGCAGCATGCGCACGCCCGCGCATGGCCAGACCTGGACGGTCGACATCAAGCTGCTCGAGGCCGGTCCGGACGGGTGGGGGTTCATCCGGGTCGCGCTCTCGTATCACCCGGCAACCGGCGGCCGGCCGAATTCATACAACTTCATCGAGTACCGCTTCGGTCCGTTCGCGGCCCGCGGGTACAGCATGGAACAGATCGATCCGGCCAGCGTGGTCGAGCCGGGCGGGGACGACACCGGTGCCGTGCTGGTCCTGCAGCCGGGCGAGCAGGCCCTGCTCGGGGTGGTGTGGGTGCCACAGCAGGTCGGCGCGTACCAGACCCAGACCCTCGATTTCTGCGCTGACATCGCCCGGCTGTTCCCAGGGACGGTCGCACGCGACAACTGCATCCGGGGCGCCTGGTTCGGCGCAACCAGTCGCAACCGCGCGCCGGCCAACGTCCTATTCGACTACCTGCGCATGAGCCGGATCACCGGTCAACCCCAGTTCGTGGACCGGCTGGCCATCACGAGGGAAATCGCGCCGCGCTTCCCCGGACTCGCGCTGTACAACGGCACCGAGATCTCCTACAACGGCGGTCACCGAGGGTGGCTCGGCGGCACCGTGACGCTGCCGAACTACAACACTCAGAAAACGACGGGTGGTTCGTCGCTGACGAACACCCAGCTCGTGCAGAGCGTTCTGGCCGGCGGGGGTATGCCGATCGCCAACCACCCGTTCGGCACCTCCAGCACCGTGACACTCTCACCGTCGGCAGCGACGACGAAGGCCTTGGCCTACGTCCAGAACCTCTTGCTGACCAACGCCGAGGGTGGGCTGCAGGGTCTCGAGACGTTCTACCAGCAGCGGGCCGGCGCGAGCCTGGAGCAACACTGGTGGCTCGCCCGCATGGCGATCCGTAACGGCTTGCCGCTCACGCTGACCGGCGCCTCGGACGACCACGGGGGTCAGGTCGGCGCGTGGGCGAGCCAACCGAACCGATTCGTCACCGGGATCCATGCCGCCAGCGTCGGGGAGACCGACCTGATCGATGCGCTGCGGCGCGGTCGCGCGTACGGCGCCGAGATCGGCTCCTACGACGGGCAGCTCGACCTGGCCCTCGACGATCGGGTGGTCATGGGCCAGATCGATGTGCGACCCGGGACGGTGAGCCGCCGATTGACGATTCAGGCGACGGCGCTCACCGCCGCCAATGTGGTCGAGATCTACCAGATCCCGATTGACGGGAGCATGAGCGGCGAGCCGGGCGGGGTGGTCGCGGTGCTGTCGGCGAGTGCGTTCGCGTCGGGTCCCGCCACTATCGAGGTCGACACGACCCGCGATAGCGCATTCGCGGTCATGGTGGGCCGGCAGGCGGCGACCGGGGCGGTGGAACGGATCGCGGGATCGAATCCGGTGTGGCACTTGACGCAGGAACCGACCTGGACGATCCCGGGGTACCGCCGGGCGTCGTAGCCGGCCGGGATACTTCCACCGTGACCCTTGTGCCCACCTCGGCTCTCGCCGACCGCGCCCGAGGGGACGGCGGCGGCGTCGCCGCCTTCAACGTCATCACCCTTGAGCACGCCGAGGCGATCGTCGCGGCGGCCGAGCGCGGCGGGCACGGCGTGATCCTGCAGGTGAGCCAGAACGCCGTCCGTTTCCACGGCACGGTGGCCCCGATCGCCGCGGCCGCCGCGGCTCTGGCCACGTCCTCGACCGCCGACGTCGCCCTGCATCTCGACCACGTCGACGACACCGAGCTGTTGCACCAGGCCGCCGCCGCGGGCTTCTCATCGGTGATGTTCGACGCCGGCTCGAAGCCGTACGCCGAGAACGTGGCCGCGACCCGGGCCGCCGCCGAGTGGGCGCACGGCGCCGGTCTGTGGCTGGAGGCCGAGCTCGGCTACGTCGGCGGCAAGCCCGATCAGCCGCAGAGCGCGCACGCCGCCGGGGTACGGACCGACCCGGACGAGGCGATCGCCTTCGTCGACGCGACCGGGGTCGACGCGCTCGCCGTCGCGGTCGGCAGCTCGCATGCGATGACCACCCGCTCGGCCCGGCTCGACCACGACCTGATCGCGCGGTTGCGGGCCGCGGTGCCGGTGCCGCTCGTCCTGCACGGTTCGTCCGGGGTGGCCGACGACGAGCTGCGGGCGGCGGTGCGGGCCGGCATCACCAAGATCAACGTGGGGACGGCCCTCAACGTGGCGTTCACGGACGCCCTGCGGTCGGCGCTGGATGCCGACGCCGAGGTCGTCGATCCGCGCCGCTACCTCACGCCGGCCCGCGCGGCCATTGCCACGGCGGCGCTCGCGATCATGCAGACGATCGCCGGTTAGCCACTACGCGGGCGATGCGCCGAGCGTCGAGCTTGAGTTCGCGGAACATGCCGCTGAGCGGGTTGGTGAACCCGGTGAAGTAGAGCTCCGGCGCCGCCGGATGGGTGGCGCGGCCGTGCACCGTCGGCCGGCCCCGTTGATCGAGCAGGCCGAGATGCCCCACCAGCGGTTCGAGGCCCTGGCGGTAGCCAGTGGCGGCGATCACGGCGTCGGGCGCGATGGACTCGTCACCGGCGAGCACCACCTTGTCGCCGTCGAAGCCCTCGACCGAGCCCACGACCTCCACCTGCCCGCGCTGGATCAGGTCGATGAGCCCGACGTCGATGATCGGCACGGCGCCGTCGGCCAGCAGCCGGCTGTACACCCCTGGCGACGGACGGGGCAGCCCGTACTCGGCCAGATCCGGGGTCGACAGCCGCGACGACACCGCGATCACCTGGTCGACGAGCCGGGACGGCAGCGGACGCAGGGCGATGCTCACCGCGCTGTTAGGCAGCGGCCCGACCTGACGCCGGACGAAGGTCGGCACCGTGCGTACGGCCAGCCGCACGCGGGTCGCGCCGCCCTCGACCAGGTCGACGGCGATCTCGGCGCCGGTGTTGCCGGTGCCCACGACGAGCACGTCGTGGCCGGCGTACGGCGCCGCGTTGCGGTAGCGCGAGGCGTGCAGCAACTCGCCGGTGAAGCTCTCGGCGCCCGGCCAGTCGGGGAAGTCGGGGGTGTGGTTGTAGCCGGTGGCGACGACGACCACGTCGGCCGGCCGGTCACCCTGCGGGCTGCGGGCGATCCACCGGCCGTCGACCCGCTCGAGCCGCTCGATCGCCACGCCGGTGTGAACGGTGAGGTGGTGATGGCGGGCGTAGTCCTCGAGGTAGCGGACGACGTCGTCGCGCGCCACCCACGGCCCGTACCGCCGCGGGATGCGGTAGCCGGGCAGGTGCGACGTCCAGCGCACGGTGTGCAGGTGCAGTCGCTCGTAGTGGTTGCGCCAGGCCGAGCCCACGTCGCCGGCCTGGTCGACGATGGTGGCCGCGACCCCGCGCTGCCGCAGCGCCGCCGCGGCGGCCAGCCCACCAGGGCCGGCGCCGATCACGAGCACGTCCGTCATAGGACACGTTCTACAGTCTGCGGGTGGCCGAGCGCATCCCGACCGAGTTCCGCTACCGCGACCGCGTGGACGATCGGGCGGTGCAGCAGGCCCGCGCGGCCTGGCGCGCGGTCTGGCGCTTCGACCCGCAGCCGGGCGACGACTACGTCGAGCGTTTCGCGACGGCGTACTACGACACCGATCCGGTGGCCGAGGCGTTCGTGGCCGACGTGTACGACGTCCGCGGCGCGAAGCAGGGCCGGGAGCTGCTCGATCGGGCCATCGAGCACGGCATCGATTCCGTGCCGGACGCCCCGGAGTCGATGCGCCGGCTGTTCGCGGAGTTCGAGACGCCACCGCCCTGGCTCGATCCGGCGCTGGTCGAGCGCGGCGCGCGGGTGTTCCGCCGGTGGGGCACATCGGTGTTCAAGTTCGCCACCGCATCCACCCTCGAGATGTACACCGAGAGTTCGATCGCCAAGCCACTCGCCCTGTCCGGCGGATACACCGGCAACCGCGCGCACCACCGGCAGATGGAGACGGTGCGGTTCTGGATCGACGTCTCCGATCCCGGCGGCTTCGACCCGGGGGCGCCCGGACGGGCGACGGCGATGCGGGTGCGCATCATGCACGTCTTCATCCGGCGCCGGCTGATGAACCATCCCGAGTGGGATCTGGACGCGTGGGGCGCGCCGATCAGCGTCGCCGACGCCACGTTGACGCTGATGGGCGGCAGCGTCGTCCCCGGCCTGTCGCTGTGGTCGGCCGGGCACCAGACGACGATCCGCGAGATCGAGGCGTTGCTGCACTTCTGGCGCTACGTCGGCCACCTGCTCGGCGTCCAGCCCGACTGGTACCCGCGCGACTTCCGCGAGTCGGTGCAGCTGATGTTCGCGGCCTTCGTGAAACGGGCCTACGCCGCCGGCGCCGACGGGGACGAGCTGATCGAGTCGTATCTGCCCGCGTTCGCGCCGAAGGACGGGACGCCCTGGCCCAAGCGGGTACGCGACGAGATCGAGTACCGCGCCCTGATCGGCTACACCCGCTTCTGGATGCTGCCGCAGAGCTACAAGGCGCACACCATGCCACGGGCCTGGCCGTGGGTGCTGATGCCGTTGCTTCAGGCGCCTGGCCTGCTTGCGCTGGAGACGTTGCGGCGGCTCAGCCCGCCCCTCGACCGGCTGGCCGACCGCAACCAGCGCCGGCGGCGCGAGTCCTGGTACCGCAACCAGATGGGCGACCGGAAGGCCGAATTCATGCCCGCGGCGGAGCTGCGCCGATGAGCGACGCGAGAAAGGTGATCGTCACCGGCGCGACTCCGGGATCGCTCGGCTTCGCCACCGCGCGCCGGCTGGCCGAACTCGGCGACGATGTCACCGTAACCACGCGCAGTGGCGCGCACGGGCACGCGGTGGATCTCACCGACGCCACGTCGGTCGCCGCCTTCGCCGACTGGTACGCGCAGGACTCCGGCGGGCGGCTGGACGTGCTGGTCAACAACGCCGGCGTCCACCTCGATCTGCGCTCGAAGTGGAACGAACCGCACCGCACCCCCGACGGCCACGAGATTCACTGGCGCACCAACTACCTGGGCACGATGCAGCTCACCCACCTGCTGCTGCCGCTGCTGCAGCGAACGGGCGAGGACACCGGCGACGCCCGGGTCGTGAACGTCGTCTCGAAGTTGCACGTCCGCGGCCGCAACCAGTTCCTGTTCGAGCCGCTCACGCCGTACAAGTCGTGGGACGCCTATGGGTTGTCCAAGTTGGCCCTCGTCCATGCGGCGAACGAGATCACCCGCCGCTATGCCGAGTCGTCCGTGCGCGGCTACTCCGTGCACCCGGGATCGGTCCACACGCACATCGCCGACCGCGGGCTCGAAGGTCAGCGGGTGCTCGGTGCGGCGCGGCGGCTGCTGGCCCCGCTCGAGCGCCGCAGCCTCAAGAGTCCCGAGCAGGGCGCCCGAACCTCGGTGCACTGCGCGACCGCGCCCGACCTCGTCCCGGGTTACTACCGCTCCGGTGCCCCGACCGAAGCCAGCCCCGAGGCGGCCGACCGCGAAGTGGCCGCGCGCTTGTGGGACGACACCGAGCGCTGGGTCCGCAGCCTTTGAACGTTGTCCGTGCTTCCCGGCGCCATAGCGACCGGAAGCGCGGACAACTTCGAAAAGGGAGGGGAGGGGTCAGCGGGGTTCGCCGCGCAGCGGCCGGCCGGGGAAGGCGTCGGTCTGTAGCTCACCCGCGCGGACGACGAGGATGCCGTTGACCAGCAGGTGGCGGACGCCGGACGACGGGCGGCACGAGTCGACGTAGGTCGCATTGTCGGTGATCGTCGACGGGTCGAGCACGACGATGTCGGCATCGGCTCCGATCCCGAGGTGTCCCTTGGCCCGGGCCGCGGGCGCGACCTCGTCCAGTACCCGAGCCGGCAGGTACGAGCAGCGGCGGAACGCCTCGGGCCAGTCCCAGCTCCCGGTCTCGCGCACCAGCCGGCGCAGGCTCTTGGCGAACGTGCCGGCCGTGCGCGGATGCGTCGCGGCCCCGGGCGGCAACGGCCACTCGCGCGATTCCGTGGCCCCGTCCGGCCAGATCAGCGGCATCGCGTCGCTGGCCACGATCGCGTCGGGGAACGCGAGCGAGCGCTGCAGCAGCGCGCGGTCGCCCGGCTCGGCCTCGTCGAGGAACTCGAACACGCAGGCGGCGCCGGGGTCGGCCGCCCGCACCTCGCGCAGCCGGGCCGCGTCGGCGATGCGCTCGCCGGTGCGCAGCAGCACGACGTTCGAGGGGCGCAAGCCCCACACCGGCAACCGCTGCGGGTCGAGGAAGTACGCGCCGACGGCCGTGCTGCCCGCGCCGTACGGATAGGCCTCGACCGTCACCCGCGAGCCGGCGGCCCGGGCCGCCGCCAGCCCGGCCAGGACGCGGTCGACCTGCCGGCGCGACGTGCTGTTCACGTGGCAGTGGTGCATGGCGGCGCCGGTCTCGGCCGCGGCGCGCACGATCTCGTCGGCGCCGTCGATCGGGACGTCCGGATCGGCTTCGACCAGTTCGCGGACGTGGGTGAAGGTCGGCGCATTCGCCGCGGCGGCGAGTCGGGCGACGGCCTGGAACTCGGCCGGCTCGCTGCGCGGGGCGTAGCCCATCAGCACGCCGATGCCGAGGGCGCCGTCGGTCAGCTCGCGCTCGAGCAGCGCCAGCCAGCCGGCCAGCTCGCCCGGGGTCGAGCTGCGCTGCCAGGCCGGGTCGCCGAGCACGCCGAGACTGCCGGTGACCGTGGCATCCGGCGCGGCCCCGAGCAGCACCTGGGCCCGCGCCGACGCCCACGACGCCGAGAAGCCGTAGTTGAGCGGACGGCCCTCGGCGGCCGCGTTGGCGTAGGCCCGAGCCAGCGGCATGAGCCCCGCTTCGAGGTCGAGCGAGGTGGTGACGCCGTCCAACGCCTGCAGACGCTGCCCGGCGATCGAATGCACGTGGCTGTGCAGGTCGACGAAGCCGGGCCCGACGATCGCGCCGGTGACGTCCAGAATCGTCGCGTCGCCGGTCGGCAGCTCGGCACCGATCGCCGCGATCCGGTCGTCGCGCACCAGGACGTCGGCGCGGCCGTCGAAGCCGGTGCCGGGGTCGATCACCCGGCCACCGCGCAGGATCGTGTCGGTCACGAACGCAGTCTGCCGGGTAGAGTCACTGATACCGAGGCTATGTCGCACGCCGGCGCATCCGCCGGCCTCGCCCCCGGCGAACGAGCAATCGGCCTGACGGTCAGCATGGAGCACCTCGGTGACCACCCCGAATCCGGTATTGGACAAGCCCGCCGCCGCGACGAGCGCGCCGGCCTGCCCGGCGTGCGGGCATCCCGACGCCGCCCACGACGCCGTCGGCCGGCGCTACTGCGCCGCCACGACGAGCGGCGTCTTGACCCGCGCCTGCATCTGCTCGGGTCTCTGACCTCGACGAAGGAGTACGACATGGCAGGCAAGAACAAGGGCGGCCGCGAGATTCGCAAACCCAAGCAGCCCAAGAAGCCCAAGGTCGCCGAGACGACCAGCGTGGTGGCCAAGGCCGGGACGCCGAAGAAGGTCGGCTGACCTTTCGGCGGTCGCCGCCCGGTGTTCACCGGGCGACCAGCCGGACGCAACCTTCTGCCGATGGACTCGCAACATCGGTTCATCGCCTCAGGAAGGTAATGCGTCCATGCCCAAGGGACTTTCCCGCCGCGCGATCGGCGGGGCCGCGACGGTGCTCGCCGCCGTCACTGCGGCCGCGCTCGCCACCGCGCCGCCCTCAGCCGCCCACCAGCCGGTCCGGGTGGCCACCCCGATCGAGCACCTCGTCGTGATCTTCCAGGAGAACGTCTCCTTCGACCATTACTTCGGCACCTACCCGAACGCGGCCAACACCGACGGCTCGACGTTCGCCGCCGCCACGGGCACGCCCGCGGTCAACGGGCTGTCCGGCACCCTGCTCACGGCCAACCCGAACGGGGTCAATCCGCGGCGCTACAGCCCCGCGGCGGCCGCCGACGTCCTCACCTGCGACCAGGACCACGACTACGCCGACGAGCAGGACGCCTTCGACAACGGCGCGATGGATCGCTTCCCGCAGACGGTCGGCAACGGCAGCGGCTCGTCGCCCACCGGCACTCCGTGCGTCGCCGGTGACGTCATGAACTACTACGACGGCAACACGACCACCGCTCTCTGGAACTACGCGCAGCGCTACGCGATGAGCGACAACTCCTACGGCACCACGTTCGGCCCGTCCTCGCCCGGGGCGATCAACCTCGCCTCCGGCAACACCGGCACCGTCGACATGACGCACGCGGTGAACAGTCCCAGCATCTCGAGCGCTGCGGACCCGGACGGTGATCTGACGCCGGACGGCCTCGGCGGGTATTCGCTCACCAGTGACGCCCAGCCGTACTGGGACGACTGCTCCACCCGCGACGCGGTCGCCATGTCGGGCAAGAACATCGGCGACCTGCTGAACGCCCGCGGCCTGTCCTGGGGCTGGTTCGAGGGCGGCTTCCGGCCGACGACGAGCTTCCCGGCCGCCGCCGCGGCCACCGGGAACGCCGGCCAGCCGACGTCCAGCTTCGTCCCGGACGAGTTCAAGAACGGCGGGTTCAACGCGTCCGTGCCGCACTCGACCAATCAGGGCATCTGCGACGCCGTCCACCCCGTCGGCGCCGGGCTGACCACGCCGCTGACGACCGGCACCGGCCAGTACGGCTACAAGGACGACTACATCCCGCACCACGAGCCGTTCCAGTACTACGCCTCGACGGCCAACCCGCATCACCTCGTGCTGCCCACCAACGCGAACGGCACGATCGTGAAGTCGGCGCTGAAGACGATCGGCACCGACACCCAGCACTACGTGCACGGGCAGCCGCAGTTCGACACCCCGAACCACCAGTACGACACGAGCGACTTCGATCAGCTCGTGGCCGGCATCGGCCGCGGCTACCTGCCGGCGTCGGCGCTGCCCGCGGTCAGCTTCCTCAAGGCGCCCGGCTACGAGGACGGCCACGCCGCGTACTCCGACCCGCTCGACGAGCAGCGCTTCGTGGTGAACGAGATCAACGCGCTGCAGAAGACGCCGGACTGGAAGAACACGGCCGTCGTCATCTCCTACGACGACTCCGACGGCTGGTACGACCACGCGTTCAGCGGCGTGACCAACCCGTCGGCCTCCCCGGCCGATGTGCTCACCGGCGCCGGGATGTGCGGCACCGGCACCCCGGTGGCCGGTCAGCAGGGCCGCTGCGGCTACGGGCCGCGGCTGCCGCTGCTCGTCATCTCGCCGTGGGCCAAGCGCAACGCGGTCGACCACACGCTCACCGACCAGAGCTCGATCATCAAGTTCGTCGAGCACAACTGGCACCTGCCCCGCATCGCCGGCAGCCTCGACGCGGTGGCCGGCAACCTCAACGGGCTGTTCGACTTCGGCGGCGGATCGGCGCCCAACGACGCGAAGTTGATCCTCGACCCGGCCACCGGCAATCCCGCTCGGCGGGCCGCCCTCTGATCCGTGGGCTGGCCTTGCCGCCCCCGTCCTCCCTGTTGACTGGCGCGATATCGACCGACTGGCGCGAAATATCGCGCCAGTCAGCGAATACCGCCCCAGTCAACTGCGAGAGGGCGGGAGGGACGACGAACGTTGGCGGCCGCCGTAGTCTCCCGTGAGTGCGCATCGAACTGGACGACGTGTCCCGTCCCGAGGTCCACGCGGTGCTGGCCGAGCACTTGAGCGACATGTACGCGACGTCGCCGGCCGAAAGCGTGCACGCCCTCGACGTCACGGCCCTGACCGATCCGGCCGTCACCGTCTGGACGCTGTGGGACGACGGCGTGGTCCTCGGCTGCGCGGCGCTGAAGCAGTTGACGGCCCGGCACGCCGAGGTCAAGTCGATGCGCACGACGGCGGCGGCGCGGGGGCGAGGCGTGGCCACCAAGCTGCTGGTGCACGTGCTGGACGAGGGCCGGCGCCGCGGCTACGAGCGGCTCAGCCTCGAGACCGGGACGCAGGACTTCTTCGCCCCGGCCCGGCGCCTGTATGCCCGGCACGGCTTCGTGGCCTGCCCGCCGTTCGGCGAGTACGTGACCGACCCGCACAGTGCATTCTTCACATTGGCTCTCTGATCGGCAGGCCTTCGGCGAGCGCGCGGCCGACGCGGAACAGCAACGCGGCGGCGTCGCTCATGCTGCGGGCGCGATCAGGTTCCAGGTCGAGCAAGGTGTGCACTTCGCTGATCTGCGCCCGCCGTAGCTGCTCGGCGTCGAGCGAGCATCGCCCGGCGACGGCGATCACCCGCACGCCCGCCGCCACGGCCCGCGCCGCGACTCGGGCCACGGCCTTGCCGGCCAGCGTCTGCTCGTCGAGCGACCCCTCGCCGGTGATCACCAGGTCGGCGCCGGCCAACCGCTCGTCGAAATCGACGAGATCGAGCACCAGGTCGGCGCCCGACGTGATGCGGGCGCCGGCGGCCAGCAGCCCGAAGCCGGCGCCGCCGGCCGCCCCCGCCCCCGGGACCGCGGTCAGGTCGGCGTCGAGAGCCGCGGTGACGACCGCGCCCCAATGGCGCAGTGCCGCGTCCATAGCGGCCACGTCGTCCGGGGTCGCTCCCTTCTGCGGGCCGTAGACCGCGGCGGCGCCGTTCGGCCCGAACAGCGCGTTGTCGACGTCGCTCGCGACCGTCAGTTCGACGCCGGCCAGCCGGGCCCTTACCGGTGCGAGGTCGAGCGTGCGGATGTGGGCCAGCCCGGCCGCGCCGGCAACGGTGGTTCCAACGTCCGCGCCCAGGGCCAGTAGCACGCCGGCTCCGCCGTCGGTACTCGCGCTGCCGCCGACGCCGACGACGATGCGCCGCGCACCGTGCTGAGCGGCGAAGGCGATGACCTGGCCGAGGCCGTAGGTGGACGCCGACCACGGGTGGGTCCGCCCGTCCGGCAGCCGGGCCAGCCCGCAGACGTCGGCCAACTCGATGACGGCGTCCGCGTCCCGGCGGGCATAGGCGGTGCGCACCGGCGTGCCGGTCGGGCCGGTGGCGTCAACCGCGACGCGGGTGTATCCGGCGGCGACGGCCGCCGCGACCGTGCCGTCGCCGCCGTCGGCGATCGGCACGCAGTCGACGTCGAGATCAGCGCGGGCGCTGTGCAGGCCACCCGCCACGGCGGCCGCGACCTCGCCCGCCGTCAGCGCGCCCTTGAACTTGTCGGCCGCGATGACCACCTTCACCCGGTCATCGTCCACCAACGGTCGTGAAGGGCTTCAATGGTGGCGTGTTGGTGGAACGGGGGGGCGATCTCGCCGCGCTGACCGCACTCGTCGACGCGGCGTGCGCCGGCTCCGGTCGCCTCGTGTTCCTCGGCGGCGAGGCCGGGGTCGGCAAGACCGCCTTGGCCGCCGCGCTGGCCGAGGTGGCGACCGCGCGGATGACGGTCCGGCGCGGACGCTGCGACAACGTCACCACCGCGGCCCCGTTGGGTCCGGTGCTCGAGGCGATCCCCGAGCTCGCCGACGCCACCGAGGGGTCGGCCACTGGTGAGGGGGTCAGCCGGCTGCGGTTGTTCCGGCGCGTCGGCTCGCTGCTGTCCGCCGAGCCGACATTGCTCCTGATCGAGGACGTTCACTGGGCCGACGAGGCCACCCTCGACCTGCTGCGCTATCTCGGCCGGCGCCTGGGCGGCCGGCCGCTGCTCGGGCTGGCCACGTTCCGCGCCGACGAGGTCACCGGCGACCATCCACTGACCGTCGTGCTGGGCGACCTCGTCGGATCGCCCGACGTGACGAGGCATGGGCTGACCCCGCTCAGCGTGGCCGGGGTGGGCGAGCTCATCGCGGCGAGCGGCCTGCCGGCCGACGCCGACGAGTTGCACGGCCGCACCGGCGGCAATCCGTTCTACGTCACCGAGGTGCTCGCGGCGGGGGAGCAGCACCTGCCGGCCACGGTGCGCGACGCGATCCTGGCCCGGGCCTCGCGGCTGTCCCGTCCGGCCCACCAGGTGCTGGCCGCGGCGGCGGTGCTCGGCCAGCCGGCGGCCTTCGGCCTGCTCGTCGCGGTGTCCGGCCAGCCAGCCGCGGCGGTCGACGAGTGCGTGCAGCACGGGCTGCTCGTCGCCGACGAGGACGCCTGGATGTTCCGGCACGAGCTGGCCCGGATCGCCGTCGAGCAGTCCCTGTCGCCGGCCACCGCGGTCACGCTGCACGCCGCGGCGCTGCAGGCGCTGCGCGCCGCGGGCCGCGCCGATGACCGCCGGCTCGCGCACCATGCGGCGAGCTGCGGCGATCATCCGGCGGCGATCGCCCACGCCAATCGGGCCGCCGCTCGGGCGACCCGGCTCGGGGCCCATCGCTCGGCCGCGGCGCAGTACCGCCTGGCGCTGCGCTTCGAGGATCGGCCGGACGAACGCGCGCGGTTGCTCGCTGCGCTGTCGTACGAGTGCTACCTGACCGATCAGCTCGACGAGGCGTACGCGACCCGCCGCGAGGCGCTCGAACTGTCCGAGAGCAGCGGTGACGCCGTCGCCGTCGGCCGCGCGCAGCGCTGGCTCTCGCGGCTGTCGTGGTATCTCGGCCGCAACGACGAGGGCGAGCGCTACGCCGGCCAGGCGGTGCGCACGCTGGAGCCGCTCGGCGACGGCCCCGAGCTGGCCATGGCCTACAGCAACCTGGCCCAGCTGCGGATGAACGCCGGTGACGCGCCCGCGACGATCGACTGGGGCAACCGGGCCATCGAGCTGGCCCGCCGGATCGGCGACCGCGACACCGAGATCCACGCGCTCAACAACGTCGGCACGGCGATCGCGCTGGCCGGCGAGTCGCTGGAAGGGCGGCGCCGCCTCGCGCAGAGCCTCGACCTCGCCCTCGCGGCCGACGCGCACGAGCACGCGGCCCGCGCCTACACGAACCTCGGCTCGGTATCGGTGACCATCCGCGAGCTGGGTGATGCTGATCGCTACCTGCGCGCCGGCATCGCCTACTGCAGCGAGCGCGATCTCGATTCGTGGCGGCTGTACATGCGAGTCTGGGAAGGCCGCTCGGCCGCCGAGCAGGGCCGCTATCCGGACGCCCGCGAGTACGTGACCGAGGTGCTGAACCACCCGCGCCTGTCGCCGGTCACCCGGATCATGGCGCTGGTCCTGGCCGGTGAACTCGACGCGCGGCAGGGCGCTGCCGCCCCATCGCATCTCGACGAGGCGCAGACATTGGCCGCCAGCACCGGCGAGGTGCAGCGCCTCGGCCCGGTCGCCGCGGCCCGGGCCGAGGCAGCGTGGATCGCCGGCCGGAACGGCGACATCGAGGCCGAGATCGACGGTGCGTGGGCCGTGGCGGTCGACCACCCGAATGCCTGGGACATCGGGGAACTGGCGTGGTGGCTGACCCGCGGCCGGCGGCCGCGCCCGTTGCCGGTGCCGGTGGCCCGACCGTTCGCGCTCATGCTGGACGGGCAGTGGCGGTTAGCCGCCGAAGCGTGGCACGTCCTCCGCTGCCCGCTGTGGGCGGCCTACGCGCTCGCGGCCGCTCCTGATCTCGACGCCGCGCGCGAGGCCCTCGAGATCGTCGACCGGATCGGGGCGACCGCCGTCCGGTCGGCGATCCTGCGGGATCGGCAGGCGCGCGGGCTGCCCTCACCGCGCGGCCCGCAGGCCACCAGCCGGGCGAATCCGTCCGGTCTGACCGTCCGTGAAATCGAGGTCTTGCGGCTGCTCGTCGAGGGGCTGTCCAATGCCGAGATCGCCGGGCAGCTGTTCCTGTCCCAGAAGACGGTGAGCCATCACGTGTCGTCGGTGCTGCGCAAGCTCGACGAGCCCAGCCGGTCGCGGGCCGTGGCGAGCGCGTTGCGACGGGGCATCGTCACCCCGGCGTGACCGGCCGCCAATCTAGGTAATGCGCCCGATGCGTCGGGCGCGGCGGGCGGGTCTACTGGGCACCAGCGGGCAGCCCGCCTGCCCACCGATGAGAGGGACGTAGACATGGCACTCTTCATGGACGTACACAACCTGGACGGCGGCGTGAGCATCGACGACGTCGCCAAGGCCCACCAGGCCGACCTCGAGAACCAGGACGAGCACGGTGTCCACTACCTGCGCTACTGGGTCGATGAGCAGGGCGGCAAGATCTTCTGCCTGGTCGACGCGCCTGACGCCGAGGCCGCGAACACGGTCCACCGCAAGGCGCACGGCCTGGTGGCGGACGCGATCTACCCGGTCACCGAAGGCGAGTGACCGGCTACCGGACCGGTTTGGCCACAGGTCGGCCGAACCGGTTCGGCTGCGTCAGTCGGTGACTGCAGTCATCCGGATCGACACCCGGATGTTGGGCAGCTCGACGCCGAGTTTCGCGACGTACCGGCCGGGCTTGTCGTGCGGGAAGAACTTCGCGTACTCGTCGTTGAAGGCGGCGAAGTCGGCCGGGTCCGTCAGGAGCACGCCCACTTCGACGATGTCGTGGCGGGTCGCGCCGCCCGCGCGCAGGATGTTCTCGCAGTTAGTCAGGGCTTGGGCCGTCTGCTCCTGAACGGTCGGCCCGGCGAGTTCACCGGTGCGGGTATCGATGCCGACCATGCCGGACACGAAGATGTGCGAGCCGACCTTGATGCCCTGGCTGTAGAGCGGCGAACTCGGGGCGTCCGGGGTGCTGATGATCTGCCGTGCCATCGCCTGGTCCTCCGCTCGGTTCAGCCCAGCGTAGGACGCCGGCGGGGCCTCCAGCGGTGGTGCTGCTGGAGGCCCGCGCCGCCCAGCAGCATCAGCACGATGCCCCAGGCCTGCACGCCGAAGCTCCGCAGCGGGCTGTGCAGACCGGCGTTCACGCCGGCCGGGATGGGAGCTGCGGTGGCTGAGGTAGTGGCGGTGTCTGTGATGGTCACCGGCGTCATTGAGGCCGCAGGAGTCGAGGCCGTTGCGGGCTACGCGGGCCTCGCTTACCGGCGTAGGCGCTCGAGCTCGGCGTGTTCCTCGGCTCGCTGAACCCGGGACCCGTCGCGGAACGCAATTGCCGAGCCGAGGAAGATGGCCACGAAGCCGAGCAGGATGAAGCCCGCGTAGCTCGAGTGGACCATTGCCTGGAGTGCACCCACCACAGCGGTGAGGTAGGGGTTGTCGCTCATCTTGACCACTCCAGACGGATCGGTGTGTCCCTTCGCCGTTGATCGTCCCGGCTGGAGCCCATTGCGTCTGTGCGCTTTGCATCGCTGCGGCCATGACCGCCATCACACAAGCCGCTCAACACGAGGTCGGCGAGGTCGGCGCTACCGCGCGCGTTTGGTCAAGCCGGCGACGTCGAGAACGGTCACCCTGCCTCGTCCCAATGTGAGAGAGCCGCGGTCGGCCTCGCGCCGCAGCGTGCGGTTGACCGTTTCGCGAGTGGTGCCGGCCATGCCTGCGAGATCGTCCTGTGTCAGTGGGACGACGACATCAGGGTCCTCGTTCGCGTACACGAGCGTGAGGTCGACCAGTCGCCGCAGGACGCGACGTTCGGCGCTCACGGTCAACGCTTCAACCAGTCGAGCCGACTGTCGCCGGTTGCGCTCGACAAGAATGGAAATCAATCCCTGCTCGACGCTGGAGTGTTCGGCCCGGAGCGACGCGAACTGGGCCGCCGTCACGACCATCGTTTCAGTCGCCTCCAACGCCTCCGCAGTTGCCGCCCGTACCCCATTCGGCGTGAGGAGCGCCAGCTCGCCAAGGATGTCCTCGCGGCCAAGGACGTCCACCGTGACCCGAACGCCCAACTCGGAAGAGACCCGGACAGCAACTCGTCCACGTGTGATCACGTGCAGACTGTCCGCCGGATCGCCTTCGTGGAAGAGCACCTCGTTGCGCGCGAAACGCCGCAGCCGGGCCGAGGCGAGCAGGCGCTGGCGCTGCAGGCTGTTCAACGCGTCCAACAGTGGCACAGCGCGATTCTGTCTCATGGCCGTCGTCGATGGGCGGCCTCAGGCCGAGTTAGCGGGCTGCTTGCACTTCGGGCGGTCGGCCAGACGCTAGAGCCTGGTAGGTCGAGGGAGAATCACTTGGCTTATCTGACGTGCACGCGGAACCGGTGTGGACGCCGGCCCGACGCCAGCCCATCTGGTGCGCCGTTTGGTGCTGCCGAGCGCGCGGACGGGAATGGGAAGCGTCAACGTCATAGATCAGAGCTGGTGACCAGATCGGGACGGCCCAGATGGTCAGGAGCTCTGATCTGACGGGGTCGTGCCCCTGGGTGACGTCGAACCGCCGATGAGCCGGTAATGATGTTGGGCGGCCGGTTGGCCGGGACGCGGATGGACGATCAGAGCGCTAGCGCACCGCGCAACCAGCGGCGAGGGCAGGCAGGGCGCCGGGTATCCTGCGGTCCTTTCGCGGTCGGCCTCTGGGTCTCTTGTACGGGATGACCCGCCCGCCCTGGAAGATCTGTCCACCCCACACGCCGGCCGGCTCGCGTCTGGCGATCGCGCCGGTTAGGCACGCAGCGCGAACTGGGCAGCCCCGGCAGAGGATCTTCGCCCGCTCGAGGTCGGCCGGGTTGTCGGCGAACCAGAGTTCGGCATCGTTCACCTGGCAAGGTAGGCCGAGTGGCGCGTGCCGGCCGATCGGGTCGCCGCCTCTCTTGGCGGCTCGGTCCATCCAGCCGGACGGCACATCGACGACGGCGTCTTGGCTCGTCGATGCCCAACCGGCGTTGTGGTGATCGATGTCACGCCGATCGGCGCTGCACATCGCGAAACGGGTCATGGGTCGTCCTCTCGCGCATCGACGACGCCTCGGGCGTGTTCGTCGCCGGCGGTCCGTCTTCCAGACGCTCAGGGAGTATTACTCCACTTTGGTGCAGCTTGAAACTACTCCAGAGTGGAGTAGTGTCAAACGACATTTCGGTTTGCGACGACGTCGTCCGGATCGCATCGGGCGACTCGGCGACCGAGGCGCCGATTACGCGATGATTGGCTGCTCGTCCACGATGCGCTGGAGGATGTCGCGTGTGCGGCGAGTCATGCCGAGACCGTCGGTTCGTGGCCACTGTTCGATCTCGCGCTCGGCGAATTCCGACCAGCGGATCATCAACGACAGCAGTTCCTGGGTGAACGCCGCGACGAGGGCGCTGATGTGGAGTCGCTCGGGGAAAGGCGCTTCGCCGTCCAGCCACGCCTCGGCGAGGGGCATCGCCTCGGCGTAGCGCTGCTTCAGCTCGTCGCGGGTGTGCGCAAGCGTCGAGAGAACGGCATCCTTATCCGCCCCGTCGGCGTAGAACACGCGAAGCACCGCTTCGAATTCGAGCTGCGGCGGTGCCGGCTCGCTCTCGAGCCAGCGCTCGAGGGCGCGCCGGCCCGCTGCCGTGATTCGGTACACCTGCCGGGTCCGGACCGGTCCCGCGGGAGCCTCCGTCACACGTGCGAGGCCCAGGAGCACCAGCCGCTTGGGTTCGGCATAGAGGTGGCTGTCGGATTTCGGCCAGACGTAGCGAAGGCTGCGTTGCGCCTGCTGAGTGAGCTCGTACCCGCTCCACGGCTTGATGTTGAGCAATCCGAGGATCGCGTACGACGTCGTCGTCAGGTCGGCCATATCAGTTGACACTACTCCACTACGGAGTAACGTTCCCAGCTGAAGTACTCCAAAACGGAGTAACGCTGACTAGCAGGATTGCAGGGTAGATCGACATGGATCGAGAGCTGGAAGCATTCATCCCGCTGTTCCCACCCGCCGATCTGTCCGATCCCGTCACCGCGCGCAAGAGCCTCGCCGAGCTGACCCGCCCGGCCCCCGAGACAACGGACCTGGAGATCGAGGACCGAGTGGTCCCCGCTGCGCCAGACGTGCCGGTGCGGATCTACCGGCCGCAGCGTGCGCAGGGCACCGTCGTCTGGCTGCACGGCGGTGGATTCGTCATGGGTGACCTCGAGACCGAGCACCCGTGGGCGGTCCGGGTCGCGGCCGGCTCGGGCGCGGTGGTGATCTCTGTCGGTTACCGCCGTGCCCCTGAGCATCAGTTCCCTGCGGCGCTGGACGACGCCTACGCGGTACTCGGGTGGACGGCCGAGCACACGGCCGAGCTCGGCGTTGACCCGGCCCGGATCGCGGTTGGCGGACACGCTGCCGGCGCCGGACTCGCCGCGGCGATGGCGTTGCGGGCGCGCGACCAGAAGGGGCCGCCGATCCGTTACCAGGTGCTCAACCAGCCAGAGCTGGACGACCGGCAAGAGACATGGTCGGCACGGCAATTCACCGATACGCCGTTCATGACGCGCGATAAGGTCGCCGCTTCGTGGCGGCACTACCTGGGCCCGGCCTCCGCTACGCCGTACGCCGCCCCGGCTCGCGCGGACGATCTGTCCGGCCTGCCTCCGGCCTACATCGCCACCGCAGAGTTCGATCCGAACCGCGACGAAGGTGTCGAGTACGGCCTGCGGCTACTGCGGGCAGGCGTGGCGGTCGAATTGCACCAATGGGCCGGCACCTTTCACGGCTCCCAGGCAGTCCTGTCGGCGAAGGTTTCGCAGCGTCAGATCGACGAGCTTTGCGCCGTGCTGCGCCGCGCCCTGAACGACTGAGCTCCACGTGCGGTGGCGGCGTGATTCGCCAACCTCCCGAAAGAGGAAACATCATGACCTCAGCATTCGAAAACTTCCGGCGTCACTTCGGCGGCGACATCCTCGAGCCAGGCGCCGCGCAATACGAATCAGCTGCACGCTCGGTGTTCGCTTCCGGTCGGCCGGCCTACGTACTCCGGCCCCTCTCCGTCCAGGACGTGCAAGCCGCAGTCCGATTCGTGGCCCGGACGGGGCTTGCGCTGTCCGTACGGGGCGGCGGACACAGCTTTGCGGGTTTCGGCACCGACGACAGCGGCGTCGTGGTCCACCTCGGCGGCCTCGCGAGTGTCGAGATCATTGACGACGAACGCCACCTGGTGCGGATTGGAGGCGGAGCCACCTGGGGACAGGTCGCGGCCGCTATGGCCCCGCACGGATTGGCCATATCGGCCGGAGATACCAAGAGCGTGGGAGTCGGTGGGTTGACGCTGGCCGGCGGCATCGGCTGGAAGGTCAGGAAGTATGGCTTGGCCCTCGACAGCGTCGTCGGCGTCGACGTCGTCCTTGCGGACGGGCGCTTCGTGCGCGCGAACGCCGAGGAGAATCCCGAGCTGTTCTGGGCGATCCGCGGCGGCGGCGGCAACTTCGGGATCGTGACGTCCTTCGATTTCATGGCACATCTAACGACCGACGTCTTTTACGGCAAGATCGCATTCGCGGCGTCGGAGGCAGCCGGCGTGCTGGAGGGTTGGGCGGACTACCTGCGTTCCGCGCCCGACGAACTCACCTCTGTGGCGATACTGACGAATCCGGCCACCGACGGGCCGGACGCGACGTTTGAGATCCACGTCGTCGTCGACGCGGATGACCCCGACCTCGCCGCCGATGCACTCGACCCGATCCGCCGCCTCGGCACAGTGATCGATGACGACGTCGCACTTACCCCCTATGCGGACACTCTCGCGGATGGCCCGACGCCGCCGCCAGGCATCCATTTCGTGACCCGAAGCGCGTTCATTGAAAAGGAGTCCGTGCCGCAGGTGCTCCAGATCCTGGCCGAGGTTGCGGCGTCAAACGGCTTCCCGGCTATCGGCCTGCGCAGCGTCAGCGGTGCCGTTTCCCGAGTCCCAAACGACGCCACCGCCTACGCGCACCGTCGAGCCGAGCTGATGTTGGTGACTCTCGCCGCGGGTACGGAACCGGTCGTCAAGACCGCTGAGCCGGCTTCGGACGCGATCTGGGCAAGGCTCGCCGCGAACGTGAAGGGCGCCTACGCGAACTTCCTCACCACAGCTACCGAGGTGGATGTCGCCGCGATCTACCCTGCCCACACCTACAGGCGACTCGTGACGGTAAAGCGCCAGTACGACCCCGGCAACCTGTTCGCTCGCAATCACAACATCCGACCCGCGTCGTCCCGATTCGACGGTGCCGGCGACGTGCCGTCAGCGACAAGGCCTGCGCCCGGACCTTCGAGGGCCGCATCATGAGGGGCCAGCACCGGGCAACTCTGCGGGCGATGTACGCCGGGCTGGCGCTCACCGTCGTCGCGACGGTCGCGCCTTACATAGACCGCGCCACAACCAGCGCGCTGGCCCACCACATCCGCGACGGCTACCCGACGTACACACAAGCGCGCGTCGACAGCGCTGTCAGCGAATGGCTGGTGATCCTCACAGTCATCGGTGTGGTCGGCGTCGTCAGTTGGATCTGGACGATCTGGGCCGTCAAGACGGGCAAGAAGTGGGCCCGCTGGGCTGTCACGACCACGTTCCCCCTCGCGACCTCCATCGCGCTGACCGCGCTACTCGTCAAGGACACCTCCGGCGACACCGGATCGCCGCCCCTGTTGGGTTGGATCGGGATGATGCCCTGCGTAGCAGGATTGGCCGCCGTCACAACCCTGTGGCGCCACCGGTAGGACGCCCGATGCACAATCCCCACGAGACCGAGACGCCGGAGATCGTAGGTGCGCCGTGGGAGATGCTCGCGACACCGCCGAGCCCCTCGCCCCACTACGCGCGGCCGATGACCGCGGCTCTCCACGTCGTCGTGGCCGGCGCCGCCGGTGTCATCGGTCGCCGTGTGGTCGCGTCACTGCACGCGCAGGGACATTGGGTCACCGGACTGACGCGTTCGGCCAGCAAGGCTCCGGCAATCGTCGCGCTCGGCGCCGAGCCGGCCGTCGCTGACGCCTATCGCATCGACACGCTGGCCGAGGTCCTCGCGAAGGCGGCTCCCGATGTAGTCATCCATCAGATGACCGACCTCGCTCACGCCGACTCAGCCGAGAACGCACGGCTGCGACGTGAGGGCACCGCCAATCTGGTTGCGGCGAGCCGGGTCGCCGGCGTACGACGAATGGTGGCCCAGAGCATCGCTTGGGCCTACGCCGCAACGCCCGGCCCGGCCGACGAGTCGACGCCCCTCGATTTGGCAGCGAACGAGCCCCGGTTGGCGACCGTCGCGGCGGTTGCCGCCCTCGAGAGTTCCGTCCTGACCATGCCCGAGGGCGTGATCCTCCGGTACGGCATGCTCTACGGCCCGGACACCTGGTTCGAGCTCGGCGGCCTGCGGGCCGATGCCGCCGCCGAGGGCCGGCTCGCGGCCGACCGGTCCGTCACGAGCTTCCTTCATGTCGACGACGCTGCCGCGGCAGTCGGTCACGCGCTTTGGTGGCGCCCCGGGGCCTACAACATCGTGGACGACGAACCAGCCATGGGCGCGCAGTGGGTCCCCGACTTCTGCCGGTCCGTCGGGTTGGCTGCCCCAGAGCCGAGCAAGTACCGCGCCTCGTGGGCATCCGGCGCCAGTAACAGGTTGGCGCGCGCGCAGGGCTGGGTTCCCCGGCATCTGACGTGGCGCGGCAACTGGCGAGCCGTCAATTGAAGCCGCACGTTTACCTAGCGCTGGTGAACAGCTCGCAGGTCGTGTCGTAATAGCGGTCGGTCGGCCCGCGGTAAACCATGCCGATCCGGCGAACGACCGCCTGCGATGCGAAATTCTCCGGCTTGGTGACAGCAACCACCTCGGGAAGTCCAGATTCGAAGGCGTGCTCCAAGAGCCGGCGCGCGGCTTCGGTCGCGTAGCCGTGCCCCAGGCGTCGGGGTGAAGGTGCCAACCGATCTCCGCGTCAGAGGACGGCTCCGAGGGTGCACCGGATGCCGGGATCGGTTTGAGCAGAACCACGCCGATGAGCTGGCCGTCGGCCGTGCGCTCGACCGCCCAGACCCCGTGCACTGGATGCCTCATGCCGCGGTACCGATCGATCGCCTGCTCGGACTCGATGCGATCCGTCATCACCTTGGGGGTGATGCCGATGAACTGCTGGACTTCCCAGCGCGAATAGAGGTCGAAGACGAAATCGACGTCACCTGTGGACCAATCGCGTAGCAGCAGGCGTTCCGAGGCGAGAGTCTTCATCTGCCGATCGTGCCGCAAATGGCCACCCGGCCGGCGAACCTGGGCTGCTGCTTCAGCCGCGGGCCGCCGCGTAATGATCCACTGCGTTTTCGCGCATCCATGCGGCCGGTAACCCGTCGGCGCGCGAATTGACGCGTGAAAGTACGCGTGTGCGGACCATTCGCGGACCAAAGCGGCTCTTAACTACCACGCTAGTAGAGAAGGTGCGCTACAGCCCAGCAAATATGGGCCATGTAGGGGTGCCCCCGGCCGGATTCGAACCGGCGACGCCCGGCTTAGGAGTCCGGCGCTCTATCCCCTGAGCTACGAGGGCGGGGATCCTGCGATCTCAGAATAGGTCCCGCGCGTGCGCTCAGCCGAGCGGCAGGGCCAGCGTCGCCGGCGCGGCCGGCGAGGACGAGAGTGTGAGGCTGCTCCCGGACGGCGCGGCCGACGCGAATCGGGGGTCGACGGTGTCGATGGTCAGCATGAGGTGGTGGCCGGCCTTCACCGTCCACGACGTCGGCCGCAGGGTGACGGTGACGGTGCCGCTCGCTGCGGTGTCTGGCGCGTACGTCATGAGCGTCGCCGTGCCGCTCGGGCCGACGTCGTAGAGGTACGCGTACAGCGTCGTCGACGGTGACGACGACGACACGGCGAGCGTCACACTGGGGGATCCGCTGATGGTGGTCGGCTGTGTCGCCGGTGCGGCGTTCCAGATCCAGGCCGCGTCCGGCGTTCACCGCCGCGACGTTGACGCTCGGCGGCCGGTACGGATGCGGCTGCAGGACGAATGAAGCCCCGGTGGTGGCGCCGCTGTCGGTCCCCGTCGTCACGGTGTGGGTCCATTGATCGGCGGCGGTGACGCCGGTGGTGCCGGCGCTCACCAGGTCGTCGCGATTGTTGGGCGGCCCGAGTGTGAGCTGGGTGGATGCCGCCGGCCACGTGCGGTAGGCATGCACGGCTCCGGTGGCACCGTCGACCAGCTGGATCGGGTCGGTGCGGTCGATGCCGTTGGCGGCGCCACGCAGGTAGTGGTCGAGCCACAGCTTGGCGTCGGCGAAGGTCTGGTCGGCCTGGCCGAGCAGGGCCGCCTGTTCCGGTCCGCCGTGATCGCCCGGCGCGAGTTGGAACCGCTTCGGCGTGGTGAGCCCGTCGAAGAAGGACACGAGCGGCGACGGATCGAGGATCGAATCCTCGTACGCGTTGGCGAGCATGATCGCCGGCTTGTTGCGGTTCAGCGACGTGATCTCATCGGCGGCCGACCGGTCGGGCGTCATCGAATCGAGCACCGCTGTGGTGCCCGTCGCCGGCCCGGCCAGGCTCGCGGCGAGGTCGCGTACCGGGCCGACGAGCTTCCCCGTCCGGAACAGCTTGTCCAGCAGCACATGCATCGACTGGATGTTCGGCGTGCCGTTGGGAGCGAGGCCACCGACCAGGTTGCTCCAGCCACTCATCGCGACGACGGCCTTGATGCGCGGGTCGTGCGCCGCGGCCAGCAGCGAGGCGCCGGCCCCGTAGGAGATCCCGAGCAGGCCGATCTTGGTCTTGTCGGCGTGCGTATGCCGCAGCGCCCAGTCGATGACCGTGCTCACATCGCGCTGAGTAGTCGGGCCCTGGAAATCGATCTTGCCGCCCGAGGTCGAGAAGCCACGTTGCGCGTAGGCCACCACCTGATAGCCCGCGGCCGCGAACTGCGAGCCGGGCAGCCGGTACTCGGTGGCGGTCGCGCCCCAACTCCCCGGCATGACGACGAGCGGGAACGGACCGGTGCCGGGTGGCGTGATCACCTCGGCGGCGAGCGCCACGCCATCGGCGGCGGGGATCTTGGCGGCGCGGTCGGAGGCGACGCCGGCGATCGGCTTCGGGGGCGGCGCGGTGCCGGTGTCGCGATTGGCCAACACGGCAACGATGGCGCCGGCCACCACGAGGGTCGCGACGGCGATGATCAGGAACGGCCGGGTGGCCCAGGACGGACGAGGCATGGTCAGCCCATCATGCCTACCGTGCCTGTGCCCAGGTGCAGGGGCAACACAGCGGGCCGCCAGGATTGCTCCTGGCGGCCCGCCGGCCCTGCGTCAGCGACTCAGCTGAGAGTGAGCGCGGTGTCGTCGATGAAGAACGACGTCTGCAACGAGCTGTCCTCGGTGCCCGTCCACTTGATCGTCACGGTCTGGCCGGCGTAGGCCGACAGGTTCACCGTGCGCTGGGCGTAGGCACCCTTGTTGAGGTTCGAGAACGACTGCACCGCGGTGCCGTTGACGGTCAACGACAACTTGTCGTAGGCCGTCGTGGTGGTCGTCTCGCTGGTCGTGATGGACAGGTAGTACGTCAGCGATGCTGCGCAACCGGCCGAGATGGTCACCGACTGCGAGAGCGTGTCGGTATGCGTCGAGCCGTAACCGTTCAGCCAGGCGTAGCCACTACCGGCGTGCGAGTGTGCACCGTCGGTGTTGATGACGCCGGACGTCTGCGCCCAGCTGGCCGTGCCCGACTCGAAGCCGGGGTTGGCGAGCTTCTGCCCGGGGCTCGCGCAGCCGCCACCACCACTGGGGTTGATGACGAACGAGAACGTCGCGCTGCCCGAGGCGTTGGTGCTGTCCTTGGCCGTGACCGTGGTGCTGAAGGTTCCGGCCGCGGACGGCGTGCCCGAGATCAGGCCGGACGAGCTGATCGACAGCCCGGTCGGCAGGCCGGTGGCGGTGTAGGTGAGCGCGAGCCCGCCCGAGTCCGTGCCGGTGATCTGCAGGCTCTTCGCGGTACCGACCGTGCCCGTCTGGCTACCCGGGTTGCTGACCGTCACCGTGTTACCGGTGCTGCCACCGCCGACGATCGGGTGCGAGATCGCGCAGCTGTTCGTGTCGTTCGACCACGACGCCTGCTCGGCGTAGGTGCCGAACGAACCGAAGGAGATGTTCGCCGCGCCGCCGGTCTGGCCGGGGGCGATCCAGGCGCACTCGTCGGAGTTCTCCTGCTGGTAGTAGGGGCTGCTCGTCTGGTGGTTCGTCCACCCACCGGCCGGGTTCTGGTCGGACATCATCTCGTGCCACTCGTGACCCAGGGTCATCGTGTAGCCGTCGGTCTTGCCCGCCGTGCCGCTGTTGACGAAGTTGACGCCGCAGCCGGATCCGGAATCGATGTTGTACGGCTGGTTGCTGAAGGCGATGTCACCGTAGGGGGACGAGACGCCGACGTCACCGTTCCAGTCGTGCCAGGCGCAGTACTGCCCCTGGTAGTTGTCCGGGTTGGTGCCGTGCGGCGACAGGATCACGTAGTACGAGTCGCGGTTCGACGCGGCGGTGGTGTTCCCGAAGTGGGCCGCGGCGCTCACCGACTCAGAACCCAGCTGGGCGGCCGTCGCGGCGGACGGGGACGCCTTGGAGTTGTCGTACCAGACGCCGGAGAGCACACCGCCGGCCTGGTACGGGATGAAGGCGGCGTTGGCCGGGCAGCTCACCGCCCCGGCGGCGACGTTCGGACCGTCGCACCACTGGGTGAGATCGGCCGACCAGAGTTCGTTGTTCGTACCGATGCCCTTGAACATGTTCTGCGCGGCCTGGGCGGCGCCGTTGGCGTCGCCGGAGAAGCTGCTGATGCCGTTGGTGGTGGTCTGGGTGCCCCACTGGGTGCCGTAGAAGACCAGGTAGACCTTGGAGTGGCCGCTCTGCACGCCGATGCCGTCGACGCCGCCGCCGTATGCCAGCGTGCGGTTGCCGGTTGCGGCCTGGCCGCTGTGCAGCTTTTCCCAGCCCTTCATCTTGGTGTTGAGCTCGCGGGTTGGCATGACGCCGTGGCGATACGAGTGCCCGTAGGCCGGGGAGTACGGGTTGCGAACTCCGCCACCGGGGGCCGCGTTGGCCGATGCGGGTACCGACAGTGCGGCAGCGATGACTGCCGACGTGCCGATGAGGACCGTGAGTCCTCGGGCGTGAAGCTTCAAGCCAACCTCCTGGGTTGTGTACAGATCCCGCAAGGGTTGTGGGGTCGGGCACAAGTTAGATGTGTATGCGCACTTGTAGAGCCCGCGTGAGTTGCAAGTAGTGCCGTGGCAGGAAGTTACCGGTGCCCAGACCTCATTACTCTGGACGAATGACCCGCCCGCCGGCCCCAAAGCCCCGGTTGACGCACGTCGACGACCGGGGCGCGGCCCGAATGGTGGACGTGTCGGGCAAGGACGTCACGGTGCGCGAAGCGCGGGCGGCCGGCCGGTTCGTCACCACGCCCGAGGTCATTGCCCTGCTGCGGCGCGACGGCCTGCCCAAGGGTGACGCGCTGGCCGTCGCCCGGATCGCCGGCATCGCCGGGGCGAAGCGCACCCCTGACCTGGTGCCGCTGTGCCATCCGGTCGCGCTGCACAGCGTGGCGGTCGAGCTCGAGCTGACGGCCGACTCGGTGGAGATCACCGCGACCACCCGGACCGCCGACCGCACCGGCGTCGAGATGGAGGCGCTCACGTCGGTGGTCACGGCGGGCCTAGCGCTCTACGACATGGTCAAGGCGGTCGATCGCGGCGCGCGCTTGACCGACGTCCGGCTGCTGAGCAAGTCCGGCGGCCGGTCCGGGGACTGGACGAGCGAGGTCGGGTCATGAAGGCGGCGGTGATCACCTGCTCCAACCGATCGGCCCGGGGCGAGCGGCCCGACGACAGCGGCGAGCTGCTGGTCTCGACGCTCGAGGCGATCGGTCACGAGGTCGTGCTGCGCCGGGTCGTCCCGGACGACGTCGACGCGATCCGCAGCGCGATTCGCGACGCCCTCGCCTGCGACGCCCGCGCGGTGATCACCACCGGCGGCACCGGCCTGACCCCGGGCGACGTCACGCCGGAAGCGGTGCAGCCGATGCTCGACCGCGAGATCCCGGGCATCGGCGAGGCGCTGCGCGCGGTGAGCCGCGACAAGCTGCCGACCTCGGTGCTGTCGCGGGGCGTGGCCGGCACGATCGGGACGGCGCTGATCGTCACACTGCCCGGGTCGCCGGGCGGGGTGCGGGACGGGATGACGGTGCTGGCCCCGCTACTCGAGCACGCCGTCGACCAGCTCGCCGGCGGCGACCACCGCGCCGGAGGCGGCATTTGAACGACCCCACCACCACCACGAACCCCGACCGCGAGGTCGATCCCGTCGTTCGCCTCGTCGCGATCTCCGACCAACCGCTGTCGACCGCGCGGCACGAGGCGGCGGTCGGTCATCCCCAGGCGGGTGGTCGGGCGTTGTTCTGCGGCGTCGTGCGCGACCACGATCACGGCCGCGGCGTGGTCGAGCTGGAGTACGAGGGCCATCCGAGCGCCGAGCAGGTGCTCGCCGCGATCGCCGCGCGCTTCGCCGCCGAGCCCGACGTCCTGGCGCTCGCGGTCAGCCATCGGATCGGCCACCTCGCCGTCGGCGACATCGCGATCGTGGCTGCGGTCAGCACGGCCCACCGCCGCGAGGCCTTCGACCTCTGCGCGCGGCTGGTCGACGAGGTGAAGAGCGCGCTGCCGATCTGGAAGCGTCAGGTATTCACCGACGGCAGCGACGAATGGGTCAACTGCCCATAGGGGCCGCGGTTCGCCGGCCGGTCACTTGTCCGGGTCGAGAACTTCCTCGATCTTGGCCGCGGCCGACGAGATCTTGTCCGAGTACTTGCCGCCGGTGGCCTTGTCGATCTGTTCGGCTGCGGCACTGACCCCGTGCGCGGCGGCGACGGCGGCCTTCTCGACCAGTGGACCCGCCTTCTCGGCCAGATCGGCCGCGACCTCCTTGGCCTTCTCGATGGCGGGACCGGCCGCCTGGGCGGCCTGGCCCGCCAGCTCGCTCGCCTTTTCGGTGATCTTGCTCGGTTCGACCATGTCCCCATCAAAGCACCTGCGCGGCGGTCGGCACACTGGTGTCATGGCCGCAGATGACCCTCCCCGCCGCGAGCCCGCCGCCCGACCGCGCGACGAACCCGTCCTACCCGATGTCTCGTCCGACGAACAGGAGGTCGGCTGGGGCGACGAGCCGGGCGAGCGCGACGACGACTGGTATCAGCGCGAACGGCCGCCGCATCACGGGTGAGTGAAGCGCGTCAGGGACGCGGCCGCGGGTTGGGGGCGCCGCCGCCCTGCGCGGAAAGGAGATCGCGGATCTCCTGCAGCAGCAGCACGTCTTCCGGCTTGGGGTCCGGGTCGGGCTCGCCGGTGGACATGCGCGCGGCCCGGCGCTCGGCGATCCGGTTGAGCGGCATGACGACGAGGAAGTAGATGGCCGCGGCGATGATGACGAACGAGATCACCGCGTTGATGAAGTCGCCGTAGAGGAACGTGCTCTTGTTGATGGTGAACTTGAGTTTGCTGAAATCCTGCTGACCACCGATTGCCGCGATCAGCGGGGTGATGATGTCGGCCACGAGCTTGGTGATGATCGCGCCGAAAGCCGCGCCGATGACGACGGCGATGGCCAGGTCGACGACGTTCCCGCGCATGACGAACTCTTTGAAGCCCTTGAGCATCTCGTCCTCCTCGGCGTTGGATTCGACAACATTCGTCGCCAGAGTCGCGATGCTAGGGCGGATCGACGGCGATTGTGAACAGCTGGGTGCTGCGGTCGCGGGCGAGTCGTCCGGCGATCGACCGGGTCACGGCCAGCACGACCTCGGCGTCGGATTCGGGGTCGGCCGGTAGGACGGCCAGTACCCGCACACGCTGAGCGACGGTCGTGACGCTGGGCCGGACCGGGGCCGTGCTGTCGGGGACGTCGAGGGGTCGGGGCGTCTCGAGGACGTCGACGCGGTCGCCCGGGCGGACCAGGTCAACCACGTGCGGATCGTCGAGCCCGACGGCGGCCGCCACCGAGGACCGGCCGAGGCCGGCGGCGAGATCGGCGCCGACCAGACGTGTGGCGGTGATGGCCTCGCCGGCGCCGATGCGCCCGGCGAGCCGCCGGCCGACGAGCGCGGCCGGCGTCGCACGGCTGCCCGCCGGGCGCAGCCGGCTCGGCCACTGCGCCACCGTCAGGTCACGGGCGACCAAGCGGTGGCCGGCCGGCAGATCGGCGGCGGCCACGACCACCGGCCCGGCCTTCGGGCCGGGACGGCCGCCCCGGCTCGCACTGGTGGCGCTGGAGATCGCGAGCAGCAGGCAGACGCCGGCGGCGGCCAGCCGGGGGCCGCGGCCGATGCGGGGCAGTCGATGGCGCAGCGAGCGGAGCACGCCCGCGACGTTAGGGACAAGGTGCGGGCGGCGCCGGCGATCAGCCGGCCCTGTGGACGGTGGTCGAGCCTGTGGACAGCGCCGGACGGGACGGGCGCCCGGCTCAGGCGGAGGCGGCGGCCTTGCCGGTGGGGGTGCTGGCGGGCTTGGCCGCGGGGGCGGCCGACGGGGCCGACCCCTTCGAGTCGGAGGAGGGGCTCGCGGGCTTCGAATCGGCGGGCTTCGAGTCCGACGACTCGGACTTCGCCGCGCCGGAGAACTCGGCGCTGGACTTGGCGCCGGCCTTGGACTTGTTGGCGGCCTCGCGGCTGTCGTTGCGGTAGAAGCCGGAACCCTTGAAGACGACGCCGACGGCGGAGAAGACCTTGCGGACGGGGCTGGCGCAGACCGGGCACTCGGAGGCCGCCGGATCGGTGAACGACTGCACCAGCTCGAATTCGTTGCCGCAGCCGGCATCGGTGCACGCGTATTGATACGTGGGCATGTGGTGACCCTCCGACGTTGTCGATCAGCCCGGCCTGGGGCGGGATTCGCCCCCCGCTGGCACTCCTAGCCTACGACTGCTAACGGTGCTGGGCGACATCGGTATTCCGGCCGAGGTCCGTCCAGCCGCCGGGTGTCACCACCGCGGTCACCGCACGGTCCCACGGATCGCGCGGCAGCCGGTCCACCAACTCGCCCTCGAAGAGCAGCGCGACCAGGGCGGTGCCGGGACGGCAGCGGGCCAGGGCGCGGTCGTACGACCCGCCGCCGCGACCCAACCGGGTGCCGTCGGCGGCCACGGCGAGGGCCGGCAGCAGCACCAGCCCGGCCACCCCGATGGCGTCGACGCCGAGCGCTGGGCCGGCGCTGGTGGGGGTCCAGGCCGTCCAATCGAGATCGCGGTCGGGCCGGGTGACCGGGACCAGCACCCGCGCCCCGAGCTCGTGCAGCGCGGTCAGCAGCTCGACCGAGCCGGGCTCGGTGCGCATCGGCAGGTAACCGGCGACGCACTCGATACCGGCGGCCCGCTCGAGTACCCGCGCGCACACCTCGGCGCGGGCGCGGGCGAGCTCGTCGGCCGGACGAGCGCGCCGGGCCGCGAGCAGGTCGGCGCGCCACCGCTGCTTCGCTGCCGCCGCCGCCGTCCCGTCCTCGTCCACCGGGCAATTGTGGCCCCGTACTCTCGGGGGATGACGAGAGCACGCGTCCACAAGGCGCTGATTCCCGCCGCAGGGCGTGGCACCCGGTTCCTTCCGCTGACCAAATCCGTACCCAAAGAACTCGCCCCGATCGTCACCACGCCGACCCTCGAACTGGTGGTGTCCGAGGCGGCCGGGGTCGGCGTGACCGACGTCCTGCTCGTCGTCAGCTCCACCAAGGCCGCGATCGGCGACTACTTCGCGCCCAACCTCGAGCTCGAGAGCGCGCTCGAGTCGAAGGGCGACGCCGAGGGCCTCGAACTCGTCCGCCGGCCCACCGAGCTGGCGACCTTCCACTTCATCGAGCAGAAGAATCCCCGCGGCCTGGGTGACGCGGTCGCCCACGGCGAGGACTTCGCCGACGGTGAGCCGATCGCGGTCCTGCTGCCCGACGACCTGGTCGACGACCGCGACGCGCTGCTCGGTCCGATGCTCGACGTCTACGCCGAGTTCGGCGGGATCGTGCTCGGCCTGCTCGACGTCGGACCGGTCGAGATCAGCAAGTACGGCTGCGTCGTCCCGGCCGAGGGCGCCGACCCCACCGGCGACGTCGTCGCGCTCGCCGACCTGGTCGAGAAGCCGGCGGCCGAGGACGCCCCGAGCACGCTCGCGATCATCGGCCGTTACGTGCTGCCACCTGAGATCTTCGCCGCGCTGCGCGAGACCGCGCCGGGCAGCGGCGGCGAGATCCAGCTGACCGACGCCATGCGCAGCCTGGGCCACGCCGGCACCCCGGTGCACGGCGTGGTGTTCCGCGGCCGCCGCTACGACACCGGCGATCGGCTGGAGTACGTGAAGGCAGTCGTCCAGCTCGCGGCCCGACACCCCGAGATCGGATCCGACTTCCGGGCCTGGTTGGGGGAATATGAGCCGACCGACGATTAGCGACGGTGGAGCCGAGGAGACCTGTGGTGGCTGACGACGATCGCCTGCGGACGGTCGACGAGCACCTGTCGATCGTGCTCGACGGGATCGGGTCGATCGACCCGATCGAGGTGACCCTGCTCGACTCGCAGGGCCTGCTCCTCGCCGAGAACGTCAGCGCCGACTTCCCGCTGCCCAGCTTCGACAACTCGGCGATGGACGGCTACGCGGTCCGGGCCGTCGACACCCGCGACGCCGCGTCCGAACACCCGGTGCACCTGCAGGTCGTCGGCGACGTGGCCGCCGGTGCGAAGTCGCGCGCGGGCATGGGGCCGGGGCTAGCCATGCGGATCATGACCGGGGCGCCCATCCCGGCCGGCGCCGACGCGGTAATCCCGATCGAGGACACCGATCGCGGCCTGGCCCGGGTCGCGATCAACCGGCCGGCGCGCACCAGCGAATGCATTCGGCGCATGGGTGAAGACCTCGCGGCCGGCGCACCGGCCCTGGCGGCCGGTGCGGCCCTGGGCCCGCAACAGATCGCGCTGCTGGCCGCGATCGGGCGCGACCGGATCACCGTCCGCCCGCGACCCAGGGTGATCATCCTGTCCACCGGCAGCGAACTGATCGAGGTGGGCCACCGACCCGCTTTCGGCGAGGTCATCGACTCCAACTCCTACATGATCGCGGCCGCGGCCAAGGACGCCGGCGCCGACGCCCGCCGCATCGGCATCGTCGTGGACGACCACGCCAAGTTGCTCGACACCCTCGAGAGCCAGCTCCTGCGCGCCGACGTGCTGGTCACGACCGGTGGCGTCAGCATGGGCGCGTTCGACGTGGTGAAGGAGGCGCTGTCCGAGCTCGGCACGGTCGAATTCACCAAGGTCGCCATGCAGCCGGGCAAGCCCCAAGGGTTCGGCCACCTCGGCAACAAGATCCCGATCTTCTGCCTGCCCGGCAACCCGGTCAGCAGCCTCGTGTCGTTCGAGGCGTTCGTGCGTCCCGCGATCCGCAAGATGCTGGGCAAGCGCAGCCTGCAGCGCGCGACCGTACAGGCCGTCGTCCTCGAGAACGCCCGCAGCCCGCACGGCGTGCGGCAGTACCGGCGCGGGGTCTTGCACCGTGAGGCCGGCGGCGGCTACGGCGTCTCGTTCGTCGGGGGCGCCGGCTCGCAC
Organism: uncultured Actinomycetota bacterium; assembly: GCA_963764485.1. GTDB lineage: Bacteria > Actinomycetota > Actinomycetes > Mycobacteriales > Jatrophihabitantaceae > Jatrophihabitans. Next base: position 3,054,094 of record CAVXSM010000001.1, read on the forward strand.
CTGATCGCATCGCTCGCGCTGTCCAACTGCCTCATCGTGATCCCGGAAGAGGACACCGAGGTCGTGGCCGGCACCGAGGTCACCGTCATGCCGCTGCTCCTGTCCAACCGGTAGCGCGATGGCGAAGACGCCCGGCTGGCCGGCGCGACCGTCGGCCGGCCCGGTGACCCTGCGACCGCCGCGGCTGCGCGATGCCCGGGCCTGGAGCGAGATCCGGCTGCGCAACGAGGAATGGCTCGAACACTGGGAGCCGTCGTCCGAGCACAGCTGGGAGGACCGCAACTCGGTGACCTCGTGGCCGCCGCTGCACTCGGCCCTGCGGACGAGCGCCCGCAAGGGCCTGATGCTGCCGTTCATGGTCGGCTACGGCGGCCGCCTGGTGGGTCAGCTCAATGTGTCCAACGTGGTTCACGGAGCCCTGCGCTCGTGCACGGTCGGCTACTGGGTCGACGGCGCGCTGGCCGGGCGCGGCATCACCCCGACCGCGCTGGCCGTCGCGATCGACCACTGCTTCGGCGCGGTGGGGCTGCATCGGGTCGAGGTCGACATCCGGCCGGAGAATGCGGCCAGCCTGCGAGTGGTGGAGAAGCTCGGCCTGCGCCGCGAGGGGTTCTACGAGCGCTTCCTCGACATCGACGGGGACTGGCGTGATCACGTCGCGTTCGCCATCACGGTCGAGGAGTTGGCCGGACGCAGCATGGTCTCGCGGCTGCCGGGGCTGCCGGCCGAGCCGTCCTGGCGCTGAGGGTCTCTCAACCTCAAGTCGAGGTTTCCTGCCGACACGCCGTCCCGCGTACGCGACCTCGGGCATTCGGCTCACTAGCTTGAGCACAGTCGTGTTACTGGTGTGACTGGAGGTGTTGGATGCTCTCGCCGTTCATGACGGTTGCCGTCCTCACCGTCCTGTGGTTGATCGTGGTCGTGCCGATGGTGTTGCGCCGCCGCGACGAGCGCCGCCGCGAGCGCTCGGTCGAGGGGTTCGGCCGCGCGATGCGCGCGCTCGGGCGCCGGGCCGGCACTCCGGGCGAGGCGCGGGCCGAGGTCTACGTCCCCCGCCAGAATCGCGCCAAGCTCGCGGCGCCCGCGCGCCGCCCCGTGCCCGCCGCCCAGGAGGCGCTGATGTACCCGCCCGACCGTTCCGACCTGTCCGAGGCCCGCGCCGAGATGCTCGCCCGCAGGCGGCGCTCGCTCGGCGTCCTCGTCGGCGGCAGCCTCGTCTTCGGGCTGATGGCGCTGATCATGGGCGGGGCGATGTGGCTGCTGGCCGCGCCGTTCCTGCTGGGCTTCGCCGGCTACGTCTGGTTCCTGCGCAACCAGGCGCTGCGCGACCGCTCGCGCCGCGAGAACCGGCAGCTGCGGGCCGCGGCCCGCCGGCCGGCCGGCTACGACGCGACCGAAGAGGTCGAGCGGTTCGAGGTGGCCCCGGAGGCGATCGTGCGGATCGACGACGACGACGTCGAGCTGATGAGCATGGACACCATCGACCTGACCGGCCTCTATACCGAGGAACTGGCCCCGGCCGCCTCGCAGCGACGCGCAAGCTGACCTCGCCCGGCTGATAACCTGATCGGCGGCCTTCGGGCCATCCCGTCAGGGGCTGTGGCGCAGTCTGGTAGCGCACCTCGTTCGCATCGAGGGGGTCTGGGGTTCAAATCCCCACAGCTCCACAACGCTCGAACGCGTCTGCTCGGTCTCGTCGTAGCCGGCTTCCCGGATCCGATGGGTCGCCTCGAAGCTGTTTCACGCGCGTAGCACAGCGACACCGGCGCTCGGTGTCAGCTAAGAGTGCGTCGGCCGAGTGCCCAGTAGGCCAGTGAGTTGCCGGGATTGGCGAGCAGCGCAACGCGCCACACTCGTTTGGGCCCCCGGATCGTGCCGGCGGGGCGGCGGTCCAGATCGCGCCAGGCGAGGGCGGCGCACCCGAGCTCACCTGCGACCAGCACGGCCAGCATTCGGTTCTTCATGGCGGTCTACCTTTCTCTTGGTGGTATGTGCCGGCGCCGGATCCCCTGCGGGAAGCAGCACCGTGGCGAGAATGCGGCGGCGACGTCCGCGTTTCGGCCCGTTCGCCAGGCGCGGTTGGACGACCGTGTAGAGGTCGCGGACGAAATCGGTGAGCTCGGTGTTGCTGAGCCATAGTCCGGCGAGGTTGTAGCTGGCCCCGTCGCGGACCGGGTTCACGTCATTGCCGGCGAGGTAGCGCTCGGCATCGCCGATCAACCCGGCTACGAACGCGAGGAACGCCTGGCGGTGTTCGTCCGGGCTCATCGTCGCGACTTCGTTTGCGCCGATTCTGGCCGCGGCGACGCGCAGGACGTAGGTGCGTTCCACCGCGCCGCGTACGCGCCGCTCCGCTACGACCGACAGCACCCCGTGCGTCACTAGCCGGGCGATGTGCCGGTACAGGCTCGCCGCCGGCACGTCGCCGAGTTCGGCCCGTAGCTCGGTCGTCGTCAGCGCGCGGTCACCGAGAAAGGCCTGCACGATTCGCAGCCGCACCGGGTGGAGCAGCAACTCGGCGCTGGTCATGTCGGAACCGTAGACCTATATTCTCAAAATCGATAGCATTCCCGGTTATGAGAACAAAGGCGATCCGATCGTGACTGCGCAGCTAGTCGTCGTCGTGGCTGCCGTGGTGGCTGCGCTCATCCTGGTCGTGCGGTTCGAGCTGTTCTGCCTTCGCGATCTAGCCCACACCGCCGACGCGGAGCTGCGATACCTGACGCGGGCGGGGTGGATCGCCCTCATCGCGCTGGTGATCCCGCTCGGCGGAGCCATGTATCTCTACGCTGGCAAGTTCCGCTGAGGTGCGCCCGGATCGCCGGAGCAGAGCAAGGGACCAGGTTCACCCCAGTTGATCTGGTCGCCAGCTCTGATTCGTGGCTCCCGGCCGGCGCCCGCGCACGGCTCGACCCGCTGCCGGACGGTGGGACGTCCGTCAGCTACCGCGTGCAGGTCCCTGGGCGGCCCGGAATGGTTCACCGGCCCAGTGCGGTCTCGCGCTCCATGTGCGACAGCTTCTCGGGATTGCGCACGGCGTAGAGCCCGGTGACGAGGCCCTCGTCGATACGTACCGCGACGACGGTGTCGACCGCACCGTCGAGCCGCAGGATCAGCGCCGGGTAGCCGTTGACCTGGGCCGGGTGCAGGGACTCGGCGGCGATGTGGCTCACGCCGGCGGCCAGCAGCCGCGAGACCTTGTCCGCCCCCACGACCGGGCGCAGGACCGCCTGCTTGATGCCGCCGCCGTCGCCGAGGAAGACGACGTCGGGGGCCAGGAGGTCGAGCAGGCCCTGCAGATCACCGGTTTCGACCGCGCGCTGGAACGCCCCGAGCGCGTCTCGGGTTTCGGCGGCGGAAACGGCGCCGCGCGGTCGGCGTGCCGCGACGTGTTCGCGCGCGCGATGCGCGATCTGGCGCACCGCGGTCGCGCTCTTGTCGACCGCCTCGGCGATCTCGTCGTAACCGACGTCGAACACCTCGCGCAGCACGAACACCGCCCGCTCGGTCGGCGGGAGCGTCTCCAGCACGAGCATCATCGCCATCGACACGCTCTCGGCCAGCTCGACGTCCTCGGCCACGTCCGGCGACGTCAGCAGCGGCTCGGGCAGCCACGACCCGACGTAGGACTCCTTGCGGCGCCCGAGGGTTCGCAGCCGGGTGAGCGCTTGGCGGGTGGCGATCCGGACGAGATACGCCCGCTGGTTCTGCACGGTGTCGAGGTCGACGCCGGCCCAGCGCAGCCAGGTCTCCTGCAGGACGTCCTCGGCGTCAGCGGCCGAGCCGAGCATCTCGTAGGCCACGGTGAACAACAGGTTGCGGTGGGTGAGGAACGCTTCGGTCGCGGCGTCGGCGCGGTCGTCGGCCATCAGTCGTGACTCCTCTCGTGCGTCGGCTCTGCCACCCATGAGACGCCGCCCGCCGCCCACGTGTGACACCGGGACCGGCATGGCGTGCGTCACGCGAGCGGCGCTGTCACAACCCGCGGATCACCGGGATCTCGTGGTGGTCAGGGCAATCGGCCCGACCAATCAGGAGTGAGGAAGAAATCATGGACCCCCGTATCGACGTGATGGGAACCGAGATCGGCGCCAAGATCGGCAAGCGGCTGTTCGGCGTCAATCTGGTGCTCGAGGAGTCGTCGCTGCCCAAGGCCACCCAGGAGCTGGTGAGCCTGCGGGCCAGCCAGATCAACGGCTGCGGCTGGTGCGTCGACATCCACACGAAGGAGGCGGCGGCGGCTGGCGAAACCGCGGTGCGGCTCAACCTGGTCGCCGTCTGGCGGCACGCCACCGTGTTCACCGAGGCCGAGCGGGCCGCGCTGGCGCTCGCCGACGAGGGCACCCGGCTGGCCGACGCCAGTCAGGGCGTGTCCGACGAGACCTGGGACCACGTGCGCAAGCACTACGACGACGACCAGGTCGTTGCCCTGGTGTCCCTGATCGCGCTGATCAACGCCACCAACCGGCTCGCCGTCATCGTCAACCAACAGGGCGGTTCGTACGAGTCCGGCATGTTCGCCGACTTCGGGAATTGACGGCGCGCGGCTAGGTCGGGTCGTCGTCCTCGATCCACGGGCTCTTCGCGATCTGCCGGAGCTCGGCCGGACTGACGACGGACGTCTTCGGCCTAATCCGGTTCAGGTTCGGTGTCTGGGTGAAGTCGAAGCTGCCTGAGTAGTCGTAACTGTCCCCGTCGGCCGCAGTCAGTGCCGGCAGACCGAACAAGTGCTCGATGAACGTGATCATGCCCACGAATGACGTTGGGGTGGAGTCGGTGCTGCCCGGTTTGACCCACGGCGACGCGATCACCATTGGCAGCCGCAGTCCCCATTGCGGGTTCGGCGGCACCACATGGTCGTAGAAGCAGCCGCAGTCGTCATAGGTGATGAAGACCGCCGTCGAGCCCCACTCCGGGCTCTTCTGCAGGCCGGAGACGAGTTGGCCGATCCAGTTGTCCCCGAGGGCCATGGACGTGTGGTTGTGCTGCGAGGTATTGCCGCCCGTGCCGCTCGGCAACACGATCGACACGTCGGGCAGCGTGCCCGCGGCGGCGTCCTTCAGGATCTGCGTCGTCTTCTGGACGTTGTCCACCTGCTGGCTGCTCTGGTGGCACTTCGCCACGTAACTGCAGATGTCGAGCCCCTCCTCGGTCAGGTAGGTGCGCCAGGTATTGCCGGCCGCGTTCAGCTCGTCGAGCACGGTCGGCACCGTCGCCACCGGCGAGGCCTGCGGCACGCCGGCCGGCCCCCAGGTGTCCCAGAACGTGCCCAGGCCGCCCGGCAGGGGGATACACGACGGAACGAGCTGCTCATTGGCGCTCGGGGCCGGCCGCCAGCCGGTGACCTTATGGCCGTTGCAGCCAAAATTGTGGGCCGGCGCCTTCGGCGCGTAGGTCACGCTCTTGGGGATCTCGCCACCGAAGCCGTCGAGATCGGTGGTGACGAGCTCGAGGTGGGCGCCCCACGAGAGCACCTTGTCCATCTCGAAGGTCGCGTCCGAGATCGCGTACTGGCGGGCGATGGCCGCCAGATTCGGGATCTGGCTCGGCTCGTACTCGGTCAGGCAGGCGTAGCCGGCCGCCACCGTGCAGCCCGGAATCTTGTCGAACTGGTTCATCAGGCCGTGGTTGATGGCCTTGAGCTGGGTCTGCGTGCTGTGGGACACGTTCGGGATGAAGTCGGCGGCCTGCGTCAGCGGATACGTCGCGCCGGTCGACAGGGTCGCCGTCGTCGCGCCGTCGCAGCGCTGGTCGAGCACGCACAGCTTGCCGAGCACATTGTCGAAGGTGTGGTTCTCCTGGTAGATGACCACCACGTGCTTGATCGGTGCGGCCGGCGTGATGACCGCGGCCGGAGTTGTCGGGACGGCGGCGATCGGCGCGGCGCGGTGCGTCGGCTCGGTCGATACGCGGGCGGAGGACGGCGCGGAGACGGTCAGCCCCACCGCCGCCAGCCCCGCCCCGGCGACGGCAATGATCTTTAGACGCACAGATCGGCACATTACGGGATCCGGCGGGAAAGGACAGGTCCTTTCGTCCCGGCGCCACCGAGCCGGCGCCGCATGATTCGATCGACCGGTGAGCCTGCGGATCGTGCACCTGTGCCAGCCGACCGACGGCGGCGCCGCCGTGGTGACCCGCGACCTCGTCCGGGCCGGGGTGGCCGCGGGTGACCAGGTGACGGTGGGCTGCCCGGCCGGGGGATACCTGTCCGACTGGGTGATCGACGCCGGCGCCGAGTGGGTCGAGCTGCCGATGTCTCGCGCCCCGTCCGGCCGCGACCTCGCGCTCGCGCTGCGCGCTCGGCGGTTGCTGCGCGCGGCGGACGTCGTCCACCTGCACTCCAGCAAGGCCGGCGCCGTCGGCCGGCTCGCCGCCCTCGGGTTGCGTTCGGCCCGACCGCGGATCCTGTTCACCCCGCACGGCTGGTCCTGGTACGTCGGTGGCCGGCTCGCGACCGCGTACCGCGTGTTCGAGCGGTGGGCCGCGCGGGTCACCGACATCGTCACCGTCGTCTCGGCCGAGGAACTGGCCGCCGGCCGCGCCGTGCTCGGCCGCGGGGCCCGGATCGAACTGATCGAGAACGGGGTCGACACCGAACGCTACGCCCCGGCCGGACCGATCGCCGAACGCGACGCCGCTCCGCTCGTCGTCCAGGTCGGCCGGCTCTCGCCGCAGAAGGGTCAGGACCGATCGGTGCGGGCCCTGGCGGGCTGCGGTGACCCCTCCGTCCGGCTGCGCTTCGTGGGCGACGGCCCCGATGCCGGCGCGCTCGCCGAGCTGGCCACCGAGCTGGGGGTGCGCGATCGGGTGGAATTCATCGGCTCGGCCGATCCGCGCCCGCACTTGCGGGCGGCCGACGTCGTCGTCCTGCCCAGTCGCTGGGAGGGCATGTCGCTCGTGCTGCTGGAGGCGATGGCGGTGGGCACCGCGGTGGTCGCCACGGGGTGCGGCGGCAGCGCCGATGTTCTGGGCGACGCCGGCGTCGTCATCGAGCGCACCGGTGACGACGAGGTGATCGCCGGGCTCCGCTCCGAGGTGGCGCGCCTGCTCGCCGGCGACGACGTCCGGCGCGAGCTGGGCGTCCGGGCGCGGGCCCGGATCGAGGCGCAATTCCGGCTGCAGGACACCATTTCGCGCTATGCCGCGCTCTGGAACTCGCCCGGCCGCGGCGGGTCGTCTCGATCATGATCACGTTCCCGACTTGCCGGGTACGGTGCCTTTGTTAGTCTCACCTGGCTCTCACAGTGCAGTTCGCAGAGCGACACGGGGTGGGGAAAATGATGTTCCGAGTTGATTGCGTCCGGCGACGCGGTGCCGATCCGGCACCGGCCGGACGGGCAGAATAGGGCGGCGGGGAGATGTCCACCCTCGAGAACGTGCGCACCGAGCATCCCTCGGTCGAACTTGTCGCGGATCCGCCCACCACCGATGCGCGCACGCTGCGGGTCAAGGCCTGGATGTTGATCGCACCGGTCGACCTGGTGGCCGCCGCGGCGCCGGCCGTGACCGATCCCGCGCATGCGCGGGCCTTCCTCACGCTCGGGGCGCTCTGTGTCGTGCTGCTGCACAGCGGCGGCCGCTACCGGGCCCGCCTGCACCTGAGCACGCTCGACGACGTCCCTACGGTCCTGGGCCGGGCGTTCGTCGCCATCGCCATCGTCGCGGCGATCACCGCGCTGCGGCACCCCAGCCAGGGCATGACCGACTTCCTGCGCTGGTCGGTGTTGTCGGCCGTGCTGCTCATCGTGGGGCGCACCGTCACCAACTTCGTCATCTTGACCGCCCGCAAGCGGCGCATCGTGCGCCACTCCACGGTCCTGCTCGGGGCCGGCCCGGTCGGCGTCGAGTTGCTGCGACTGCTCGACGCTTACCCGCAGTACGGGCTCACGATCACCTCGATCATCGACGGGCCGCGGCGCGCGACCGTCGGGGACACCCTGGGCGCCGCGCTCCGGGTCCAGCCGCTGGAGCTGCTCGAGAGCGAGGTCCGCCGGGTGCGGGCGAAGGTGATCCTCGTCGCCGACCCGGCCCAGGCCGACGAAGGTTTGCTCGAACTCGTGCGCCGTCCGGCCGCGTCCGGCTGCGACCTGATGGTCGTGCCGCGGCTGCACGACTTCCACACCCAGGCCGGCTTCGTCGACCACGTCGGGGCCATCCCGATCATGCGCATCGCGTCCCCGGCCCTGCTCGGTCCGGCGCGCATCATCAAGCGGGTGTTCGACCTCGTCCTCACCTCGATCGCGTTCCTGGTCGCCGCGCCGGTGATGCTCGTGGCCGCCATCGCGGTTCGGCTCTCGGGGCGGGGCAGCATCCTGTTCCGCCAGGCCCGGATCACCCGCGACGGCCGGATCTTCCAGGTGCTGAAGTTCCGCACGATGCGACCGGTCGACGAGACCGAGTCGGCCGCGCAGTGGTCGTGCGCCGACGACGTCCGGGTCACCCGGGTGGGCCGCATCCTGCGCAAGACCTCGATCGACGAGCTGCCGCAGCTGTGGAACATCCTGCGCGGCGACATGACGCTCGTCGGCCCGCGGCCGGAGCGGCCGTTCTTCGTCGAGCAGTTCTCGGCCGCGCATCCGCGCTACGCCCAGCGGCACCGCGTCGTCTGCGGGCTCACCGGGTTGGCCCAGGTCAGCGGCCTGCGCGGCGACACCTCGATCACCGACCGCGCCCGGTTCGACAACTTCTACATCGAGAACTGGTCGCTATGGATGGACGTCAAGGTGCTGATCCGGACCCTCGCCGAGGTCGTGGGCGGCAAGGGCCGATGACGGCTCGTCCGTCGCGGTAAGGCAGTGGGAACACCTCCTTACCGCGTCCTGTACATCGCCGGCACAGGTCGCAGCGGCAGCACGCTCGTGGCGCAGTGCCTCGAACGCAGCACCGACGGCGTGCACGTCGGCGAACTGCGCTACCTGTGGGAACGCGGCGTCGCCGAGAACCACCTCTGCGAGTGCGGTTCGCCGTTCGACCACTGCGAGTTCTGGACCGAGGTCATCGCCACGGCGTACGGCTCGGACCTGCAACGCAGCTCCGACGAGCTGCGCCGGCTGTCGCCGACGGTCGATCGGATTCGCCGCATCCCGCAGGCCCTGACGAAGGTCGGCCGCGAGTACCGCGAGCACGTCCGCCGCTACGGCGAACTCGTGCTGCCCCTGTACGACGCGATCGCGTCGGTGACCGGCGCCGAACTCGTCATCGACTCGTCCAAGGACCCGTCCTACCTGTACCTGCTCTCAGTGCTGGACGGGATCGACCTCGAGCCGCTGCACATCGTCCGCGACCCACGCGCCGTCGCCTATTCCTGGACCCGGACCCGGCGGCGGCCGGAGATCCACTGGAAAGAGCAGTACATGCGCACCATACGGCCGCGGCGGGCGGCCCGGATCTGGCTCGAGTACAACACTGTCATCGAGGTGTTCATGGCCCGCCGCCGGTCGTCGGCGCGGCTGCGCTACGAGGACTTCACTGCCGATCCGGACGCCACGATCCGCGCGATCTGTGCGGCGGCCGACATCGCGGTGACGACCGGGCGGCCCAGCCGCGGCACCGGGCATAGCCTGTCGGGCAATCCGATGCGCTTCGAGCGCGGACCGCTGGTGGTCAGCGCCGACACCGAGTGGGAGATAGGGTTGTCGACTCGCGCCCAGCGCGTAGTCATCGGGCTGACGCTGCCCCTGCTGCACCGCTACGGCTACCGCACGAACGTGAGGAAGAGATCCCATTGCGCGTAGTCATCACCGGCGCCGCCGGCTTCATCGGCAGTCACCTGACCCAGGCCGCCCTCGCGGCGGGTGACCAGGTCGTCGGCGTCGACTGCATCACCGACCACTACGACCCCGGCGTCAAGCGGGCGAATCTCGAGCCGCTGCTGCGGGCCGACGGGTTCCGCCTCGTCGAGGAAGATCTGCAGACCATCGATGCCGAGGCCCTGCTCGACGGCGTCGACGTCGTCTATCACCTGGCCGGACAGCCGAGCGTGCGCCGGTCATGGTCGAACGGCTTCGCCGACTACGTCGGGCGCAACGTCCTGGCGACCCAGCGGTTGCTGGAAGCCGTCACGACGCAGCGCTTCGTCTACGCGTCGTCGTCCTCGGTGTACGGCAACGCGGCGGCCTACCCGACCGACGAGGCCGTGCTGCCGCAGCCGCACAACCCCTACGGCGTCACCAAGCTGGCGGCCGAGCACCTCACCTGCCTGTACGCGGCCAACCGCGGCATCAGCACCGTCTCGTTGCGGTACTTCACCGTCTACGGACCGCGGCAGCGCCCGGATATGGGGATGTACCGCTTCCTGGACGCCGCGCTTGCGGGCCGCGCGCTGCCGATCTACGGCGACGGCGAGCAGGTCCGCGACTTCACCTTCGTCGCCGACATCGTGGCCGCGACGCTGCGGGCCGGCCGGGCCGACGTGGCGCCGGGCACCGTCGTCAACGTCGCCGGCGGGGGATCGGTGACCGTCAACTCCCTGGTCGCGATGCTCGGCCGCATCATCGGTCGCGACCTGGCCGTCGAGCGGCAGCCGGAGCAGCCGGGCGACGTCCGCGCGACCGGCGGCACGATCGACCGGGCCCGCGAGCTGCTGGGCTGGACGCCCGAGGTCGCTCTCTACGACGGTCTCGTCGCTCAGCACGCGTGGCAGGCCGCAGTGGCCGGCCGCCCCGTCGCGCGTTGATCGCCCGCAGCGGCGACGGCATTCCCGTGGACAAGGAGCACCGGATCGTCGTGTTCCTGCCGTCGCTGGCCGGCGGCGGGGCCGAACGCGCCACCCTCGCGCTGTGCGAGGGGCTGGCCGGTCGGGGCTTCGATGTCCGGCTGGTGGTCGGCACGAGCGCCGGCGCCCTCGCCGACGCCGTCCCCGACGGGGTCATGCTCGTGGATCTGCAGGCCGGCCGCGCCCTGACCGGCGTACGCGCCCTACTGCGGTATCTGCGCCGGGAACGGCCCGACGTCGTCATCTCGGCGATCTCGCACGCGAGCATCATCGCCGCGTTCGTCGTTCGCCTCGGGCTGCGCGCGGGCAAGCTGATCGTCGTGCACCACAACACCACGTCGATCTCGACCCGGCGCACGGTGCGCCGCCGCGACCGGCTGGTGCCGATGCTCTGCGCGGTCGCCTACCGCGGCGCCGATCGCATCGTCGCGGTGTCGCACGGCGTGGCGGCTGATCTTGCCCGCTCGTCGCACCTGCCGCGCGGTCGCATCCAGGTCGTGCCCAACCCGATCGGTTACGACCGGATCCGCACGCTGGCCGAGCAGCCGCCCGACCCGGGCTCGACGCCGAGCGGCGGCGCGCCGCTGCTCGTCGCGGCCGGCCGGCTGGAGACGCAGAAGGGCTTCGACGTCCTGCTGCGGGCGATGGCCGCGGCCGCTGCGCCGAGCCGGCTCGTCGTGCTGGGCGACGGCCCGCTGCGCGCCGACCTCACGCGCACCGCCGAGCGGCTCGGGCTCAGTGACCGCGTCACCTTTCCCGGCTTCGTCGCCAACCCGTATTCGTACTTCGCCCAGGCCGAGGCCTACGTGCTCAGCTCGCGCTGGGAAGGGTTGCCGACGGTCCTGCTCGAGGCGCTGGCCTTCCGGCTGCGCATCGTCTCGACCGACTGCCCGTCCGGCCCGCGCGGAGATCCTCGACGGGGTCGACGGGGCCGAGCTCGTCCCGGTCGACGACGTCGCCGCCCTCGCCGCGGCCATCGACCGCGCCGTCGCGGCCGGGCGCCTGGACCGGCCGCGCGACGACTGGCGGGCCTACGATTTCGCCGCCGTGATCACCCGATGGGCCGCCCTGGTGGAGGAGGTGGCGGATGCGCACTGAGCGACCGCGCCGACCGCTGCCCGACTTCGTCGGGATCGGGGCCCTGAAGGCCGGGACGTCCTACCTCGACGCGATGCTGCGCAGCCATCCGGGCCTGAGCCTGCCGGCGCATCTGAAGGAAGTCGAGTTCTTCAGCCGCCATCACGCCCGCGGGCTGGCCTGGTACACCGGGCACTTCGCCGCCGACGACGGCCGGCCGCGCGGCGAGATCTCGCCGCAGTACCTGCACGATCCGGCCTGCGCCGAACGGATCCGGGCCGCCAATCCCGAGGCCAAGGTGCTCGTGAGCGTGCGCCAACCGGTGGCTCGGGTGTACTCGCAGTACCGGCACTGGGTTCAGGAGACCGGCTTCGCCGGCGACTTCGACGCCTTCCTGGCCGCGCACCCGGGCGCGCTCGAGCGCAGCCGGTACTGGACCGCGCTGCAGCCGTACCGCGACGCGTTCCCGGCCGAGCAGCTCCACGTGATCGTCTTCGAGGACATCGTCGCCGAGCCACTACCGGTGCTGCGGGCGCTGTACCGCTTCCTGGCGGTCGATCCCGCACACGTGCCGGATGGCGTCGGCGAGGCGGTGAACGCCTCCGGCGCGCCGCGCTTCCCCCGCCTGTACGTGCAGAGCAAGCGGCTCAGCCGCTGGCTGTACACACACGGCGCCGGGCGGACCGTCAGCCGGCTCAAGACCTGGGGGCCGGGTCCGTTGCTGAGCAGCCGCGAGCAGGCCGCGGCCGCGACGGCTGCACCGCCGGCCGAGCTGAATTCCCGGCTGGGTCATGAGTTCCGTGACGACGCGAAGCAGCTCTCGGCGTATCTCGGGCGTGACCTGGTCGGCTTGTGGCGCCTTAATGATTCCTGACGGCCGCCGCGCGTGCACATGGGAAGGCCGATCGGCCCGTCTATGCTGTGGCCGCGCCGAAAGCGCTAGAGAATTACCGTATCCAGCGAGGGGTTGATCGTGGCAGAGGCGCAAACGGTGGACATCGGGCGGGCGCTGCGGATCTTGTGGCACAACGCCTGGATCCTCGTCCTGATGGTGCTCCTCGGCGGCGGGGGTGCCTACTTCTGGGCGACGCGGCAGACGACTATCTATGAGGCCACCTCACTCGTCCGCGCGGTCGACCTGACCACCGCCTCCGGATCCTCGAACGCCAAGGTCGACGCCCAGCGCGCGGTCGACATCCAGGTTCTGTACGCGAAGTCGCAGACGGTCGTCGACGAGTTCGACCAGCGGATGGGGGCGGACAAGGGGCGGATCAAGTCCACCGACGTCTCCGCGGCCAGCAACGCCGATGCGCTGTCGATCGTCGTCCAAGCCACCAGCGCCACGGCCGCGCAGGACGGCGCCACCAACTACGCCGCCGCCTACATCGACCGCGAGCGAGCGGCTCTGGCCACCAGCTTCAACGGCCAGGCCACCGCATTGCGGGCCCGGGCCGCCGACGTCCAGAAGCAGCTCGCCGCGCTCGACACCCAGATCACCCAGCTACAGAAGACCGACGGCGCGAAGGTCGAGGAGAACGGCGGCCGGGCGGTGGTTATCCCGCCGACCGAGCGGCTGCAGAACCTAAGCGTCGAACGCAACACCCTGAGCCAGAAATACGCCGACCTGCTCGACCAGGCCGATCAAGCGGTGGCCGACGGCAGCACCCAGCAGGCCAGCGTCGACTTCGTGCAGAAGCCCACCCGGCCGTCGACTCCGGTGTCGCCGACGAAGAACCTGGACGCCGGGGTCGGGGCGCTGGCTGGACTGCTGGTCGGCATCGGCCTGGTGATCCTGCGCAATCGGCTGCGCGGCCGGGTGGTCACCAGTGACGACGTGAAAGCCGCCGCCGCGGAGATCCCGTTCGTGCTCGCCGTCCCGCCTAACGGTGCCAAGGGTCGGCGCCGGTCGGCGCCGGGCCTGGATTCGGTGAACGACGACGAGGGGCATCTCGCCGAGGCATACCGCTCGCTCGGCGCCTGGATGCGCCTGGCCAACAAGAGCCACTCGGTGCCGGTCGTCCTGGTCACCAGTGGGCTCGCCGCCGAAGGCAAGACTTCGGTCGCCACCAACCTCGCCGTGAGCCTGGCCCAGGCCGGCGAGCGGGTGCTCGTCGTCGACTGCGACCTGCGCCACCCCAACGTCCACGACGTCTTCGGCGTGCCGAACGAGATCGGCTACTCGTCGGTGGTCTCCCGCTCGGCGCCGCTCGATCACGCTATCGTCCGGGTGACGGTTCCGGCCGGCTCGCTCGACGTGCTGCCGGCCGGCCCGCTGATGGCCAGCCCCACGCAACTGCTGCTCTCGCGCGACGCCGACACGTTGTTTGCCGAGCTCAAGCGCCGCTACGACTACGTCGTCGTCGACAGCTCGCCGATCCTGCCGGTGGCCGACGCCCTCACGCTGTCGCGTTCGGTCGATCAGGTGCTCGTCGTGGTGAGCGCTGGCCGCACCCGCACGTCCGAGTTCACCCAGGCCATGCAGCTGCTGCGCCAGTTCGGTGCGCCGGTGCGCGGAGGCGCGCTGGTCGGGGCCCGACACGAACCGACCAGCAGCACCTACGGGTATCCGCTGAACTACGCGTCGGGGAAGAAGCGCAAGCGCGGGCATCGGGCGCCCGCGGCAGCACGCGTCGAGCCGGCGCCGGTCGAGCCGACGCCGCCGCCGGGCCCGCCGCCGGTGCTGCAGCAGCCGCTGGTCACGCCACCGCCGCCACCCGTCACCCCACCGCCGCCACCCGTCGCGCAGCTGCCGCTCGAACCGCCGCAGCACTACGCGCCGCCGCAGCAGCCCTACGGCCCGCCCGCCTCGACCTATGACCAGTCGCAGACGTACCTCGATCTGCCCTACCCCGCGCAGCCGGCCGTGCCGGCGACCAACGGCCAGCCGCCGTACCAGCCGACCGGCCCGGAGCAGCCGCCGGCTGATCACGCCTATGGGCCACCACCGCCGCCTGGAACGGCGCACGAAGCCGCTGATACCGGCGTAATTCCGGCCATCGGACCGCACAACTCATAGCCACCAGGCGCCTCATCTGTATACAGTTCTTGCTCGTGAACGGGTCAGCCGGTGCCCGCTGGGCTCGGTCACCCCGCGCGGTATTTGGGCGCGGGGTGACCGCATTGCTGCTGACCGTCGCTACCGCGCTGGCCACGGCCGGCCCGGCGAATGCGGGCCGGCACCGCAAGGCTCCGCTGCCCGCCGGCACCGTCGGGGCCATCAGCGTGCTGGACTACGGCGCCGACCGGTCGGGTGGCACCGACAGCACCGCGGCATTCCTGCAGGCCGAGGACGCTGCCCTCGCCTCCGACGTCCGGTTCGACGCCGGGCCGACCGGTCAACCGCAGGCGGTCGTCTACGTCCCGCCGGGCACCTACCGGCTGCTGCGGCTGGCCTTCCGCTCCAACCTCCGGATGGAGGTCAGCTCGGGGGCCGTCCTCGAACAGGCCGGCGGGCGCAACGTGCCCCAGGGCGGCGCCGGACCTCCCGCGCTGATCGTCTGGGACAAGGCCGGGCCGACGCCGCTCACCAACGTCACGCTCATCGGCATCCACGACTCCACCGCCGGACCCCAGGCACTGGCCGCGCCGCTGTACCCGGGCTGGACGGTCGACTCCGACTTCACCTTCGATCTCGATCCGGCCGCGACGAATGCCAGCGTGCTCGTCACCGGCGTGCTGCTCTACAACGTGTCCGGGTTCCTGATCCAGAACGTCTTCTCCATCGAGAACGACTTCCAGCCGCTCTTCACGCCGGTCACCGACGACGGCTGGTGGCCGCAGAGCCGCAAGGCCGCGCTCAGCTTGGTCGAGCGCCCGGACACCCCGGCCGACGGCTCGGTGTACTACGACCCGCACGACGGCACGATCGAGAACTGGTACAACGTGCACGGCCCGAAGGGGTTCGGTCCCAACCAGGTCAACGCCGGGCACGACCTCACGTTCCGGCACATCTTCACCCGCGGCGGCACCGCGTTGCGGCTCGAGACCGATGCATCGCTGAAGAAGCCCTGGGCCGCGGAAGTGCGCGGCCTCACCGCGGCCGACATTGCCGGCCAGGATTGCAACCGGGCCGTGGTCTTCGCCCCCCATTCGCAGACGAACTACGACGTCCACGTGGCCGGCGTCACCTCCGTCGACTGCAACCAGGGAGTGCTCGAGTCGGTCGACACTGCGCACAAGGCCGTGCCAGGAGCCTTCTTCAACTCCACCGTCTCCGACGTCCAGGTGACCGCAGGCTCGCACGCTCAGGTGGGGACCTTCGGCGCCAACGGGCTGTGGAGCACCGGAACCTCGACGCAGGCGTTCGGCAAGGACAAGGCGATCGCCTCCCGGCCCTGGGCGGTGACCTACACCGCTGGCACCTACAGTTGTTTCGGGAAGTTCATCAAACGCTCGAATGTCATCACAACGACCGCCGGCAAGGTTCAACCGCTGTGCCATTGAGAGGGAGATGTTGGACGCCGCCCTGTCGCCCCTGCCGAAGGCGGTGCTCGTCGGCGTACCCCGCTCGGGCACGACCTCGCTGTACAAGTACTTCAGCCAGCACCCCGGCATCTGCCTGAGCGAGGTCAAGGAGGTCAACTTCCTGTCCTACCCGGGCGAGGAGGCCGCTCGCACCGACGTGCCTTGGCTGCGCTTTCCGGTCCGCACCCTTGACGACTACCGCGCCCTGTTCGCCGCGGCCGGTGACCGTGTGCCGGTCGACTTCTCGGCGTCCTGCTTCCGCAGCCCGGTCGCGATCGACCGGATCCGCGAGTTCGTCCCGGCCGCGAACCTGTTCGTCCTGCTCCGCAATCCGGTGGCCCGGGCGTACTCGGCCTATCTGAACCGGCTGAACAAGGGCTACGAGAGCCGCCGGCCCGAGGATGCGCTGGTGCCGGGCGAGCCGGCCGTCGACAACGGCTTTTACTGCGACCGCGTCGCCGCGTTCCGTGCCGCGTTCGGAGCCGACCGGGTGCGCGTCTGGCTGTTCGACGACCTGAGCGCACAGACCGAGGTCACGCTGCGCGAGATGTTCGGCTACCTCGGGGTCGACGAGACGGTGTCCGTCGACACCGCCGCGGTCTACAACCGCGGCGGGGTTCCGCGCAGCGGGGCGGTGCAGCGCCTGCTGCCGAGCTATCCGGCGCGCCGCAAGATCGCCGACGCGCTGCCCGGGCCGCTCCGCGCCGGCGCGCAGCGGCTGACCCGCCTGAACCGCGCACCGGCGCCGCCGCTGCCGGAACCGGTCGCGCAGCGGCTGCGCAGCCTGTACGCCGATGACGTGCGCCGGCTGGGCGAGGAGCTCGGCCGCGACCTCGATCAGTGGGTGAAGGCGCCCTCGTAGCGGCTGACCTGCCCGGCCTTCTTGGCCACGAAGACGTACTCGGAGCCGATGCCGAGCTGCTCGAGCATGCGGGTGACGGGCCGCAGCCCGAAGCCGTAGCCGGACGAGAACGGCCCGGGCAGCACGGCCACGATGTCGAAGCCGGCGTCTCGCAGCTCGCGCTCCCAGCGCCGGCGTGAGAAGGCCGCGAACTCCTCGCGGTGATCCGGGGACACGCCGTGCGGCTCGGGGGCGAGGACCTTACGCAGCAGCGAGCGGCGGGGGCGGACGACGGTCGGATTGTTCTTCTCGGTGCCGCCGTCACCCGAGCCGGGCTCGCCGGTGGACTTGCGCAGCCGGGCGACCACGGTCCGGACGCTCCGAGCGGTGATGAGATCGTCGAGCGCGCTCGCCGCCAGATGCGGGATCCAGAGGATCAGCTGGCACAGCTTCCAGGCCCGGTTGGGCATGACGTGGATCGTGATGCCGTCGTCGGCGAGCACCTGCGACACCGCCTTGAGCACCACCGGCGGTTCGGGCACGTGCTCGAGCATGTTGGACGAGTAGACGACGTCGAACTCACCGGGCGCGAAGGCGTCGGCGACTTGTTCGGCCGGCAGGGCCCGCACCTCGATCCGCGGATCGCCGGCCTCGGCCGGCACCCGGTAGTCGGTGCTCACCAGCCGATCGGTGTAGGGCAGCAACAGCCCGCTCTGGAAGCCGTCGCCGGCCCCGAGTTCCAACGTGTTGTCGAACGCCGCAGGCGGGAAGCGATCGAAGATCACCCGGAACTCGCGCACCCGGAACTCGTGGAGGTAGGTGAACCAATCCGCTTTCAACCGCACCAGGGCAGCTTACTGAAAGCGAAGGTGTGGGCCGGGCCGACGTCACGAGAAGTCGGCGGCGCGGCGGTTGGTAACCTTTGGCCATATGGCTCCCCACGTCCAGCCCCGCGCGTCGGGTCGCGGCGGCTGGTCCCGGCGGACCGCCCGCGGCGCCACCGTTCGATCACTCGTCGTCGGCCTCGCCGTGCTGCTGGCCGCGTCGGCCTGTACCGGCGGCAGCTCGCCGCACAAGAGTTCGGCACCGACACTCCCGCCGCTGCCGGCCCTGATCCACAAGACACCGGGTGCGACCGACGTCAAGGCCCACGGGGCCCGGGGCGACGGCAGCGGCGACGACACCGCGGCCTTCCTGCGCGCCGAGGATGCCGCGCTGGCGGCCAAGGTCAGGTTCGCCGACGGGCCGGCCAAGCGACCGCAGGCGGTCGTGTACGTACCGCCGGGCACCTACCGGTTGCTACGCCTCACCTTTCGCTCCGACATCCGGATGGAGGTCGACGCCGGCGCCGTGCTCGAGCAGGCCGGCGGTCGCGACATCCCGGTGCAGAACAACGCGCCGGCGCTGATCCAGTGGGACGGCCCGCCCGGGCACGCGCTCACCAACGTCAGCCTGGTCGGGGTCGAATCGGCCAACGGCGGCCGCAAGGCGCTGGCCCAGCCGTTGTTCAAAGGCTTCCAGGTCGATGGTGACTTCACCTTCGACCTCGACCCGAAGTTCACGAACAGCAACGACGCCGTCACCGGCCTGCAGGCGCTGAACGTCGACGGCTTCCTGATCCAGAACGTCTACTCCATCGAGAACGACAGCCAGCCGCGGGTGGCGCCGAAGAACAAGGACGACTGGTGGCCGCAGAGCCGCAAGGCCGCGCTGGGCCTGCGCGAGCGCTCGGACACTCCGTCCGACGGATCGGTGTACTACGACCCGCACAACGGCACGATCGAGAACTGGTACAACGTCCACGGCCCCAAGGGCTTCGGCCCCAACCAGATCAACGCCGGGCACAACCTGGTCTTCCGGCACATCTTCACCCGCGGCGGTACGACTCTTCGGCTCGAGACCGATGCATCGCAGGGCAAGAGCTTCGCGTCCGAGGTGCGGGGCCTGCAGGCCGACGACATCGCGGGTGAGAACTGCAACCGGGTGGTGGCCTTCGTGCCGCACGCACAGACCAACACCGACGTCCACGTCTCGCACGTGCAGTCGGTCGGCTGCTTCGCCGGCGTGCTCGAGAGCTTCGACGAGACGAACAAGCAGTCGCCGGGCAAGTTCGTCGACACCACCATCTCCGACGTGACCGTCGTCGGCGGCGACCACGCCCAGGACTCGATCCCGAAGAGCGGTGGGTCTGTGGCGGGACGGCCCGTCGCAGAAGGCGTTCGCCAAGGACGGCCAGACCCGGCGGCTGTGGTCGGTCACCTACTCCGGAACGGTCAAGTGTGCCGGCCGTTTCTCGCGACACGTCCGACCGCGTCATGACCAAGAAGGGCTTTGCCACGCCCAAGTGCGGCTGAACCCGCGGGTTCAGACCACGGCGCCGGGCACGGCCGCCGACAGCGGCGCGCGCACCGCGGCGCCGAGGCTCGACCGCTCGAGGCAGCTGTCGAGCAGCTGCAGCCACCGCTCGGCGAGCGCGGCCAACGAATACTGCTCGGAGATGATCGAGCGGCCCGCGGCCCCCATTGCGTGCCGCTGTGGTTCGGACGTGCTCATGACGTGCGACATCGCCCCGGCTAGGGCGCCGGGATCGCCGGGCGGGACGAGCAGCCCACTGACGTCGGGCTGGACGAGCTCGGGCGTGCCCCCGACCCGAGTGGCCACGACCGGCCGGCCGGCGGCCATGGCCTCCATCACCACGTTGGGCAGGCCCTCGTGCCGCGACGAGAGCACGAGCGCATCGGCGGCCGCCATCAGCTGCGCGACGTCGGCCCGCACGCCGAGGAACCGGACCCGGCCGGCGACCCCGAGGTCGGCCGCCGTCTGCTCGAGCTGCTGGCGCAGTTGTCCTTGACCGGCGATGAGCACCACGTGCTCGGGGTCGGTCGGCGCGCACCGGGCCAGCGCCGCGAGCAGCGTGGGGTAGTCCTTCTGCGCCTCCAGGCGGCCGGCGGCGAACCAGGCGAAGCAGTCGCCGGCCAGGCCGAGATCGCGTCGGACGGCGTCGCGCTCGGCGGCCGCCTGCTCGAACGGGGCGGTGTCGATGCCGTTGGGGATGACGTGCATGCGGTCGGCCGGCACGATGCCACGCGCGACCAAACTCTTGGCCACACCGGCCGAGTTTGTGGTCGTGGCGGCGCTGAACCGGTCGGTGGCGCGCAGCACCAGCTCGCGGCTACGACCACCGAAGTACTCGTTACGGACCGACGAGATGACGACCGGCACCCCGGCCAGCCGACCGGCGACGCGGCCCAGCACGTTCGCCTGATAGACGAAGCTGATCACCGCGTCGGGCTGCCACGCCCGCAGCACCTTCGCGCCGGCGAGGACCGCCGACGGCCCCTTGAGCGGGCCGCGCACGCGCAGGTGCGCTACCGGGATGTGCAGCCCGGCGATGGTGTCGGCGAACGCCTCGGTGGGCAGGATCGACAGCAGCCCGACCTCGTCGCCGCGGGCGCGCAGCGCGGCCGCCAGATGGACGAGTTGGGTCTCGGCGCCGCCCCGGGTCAGGCCGTTGGTAACCAGCGCCACTCGGCGTGGCGCGGGGGCCGCAGGGCTGTGCACGTGCGACGTCTCCCCAGGCCCTCGATGCTAAAGTCCCCTGGATCTTATCCAAGGAGCGTGAGGTCGTCAGGGGTGGACCGCGAGACCGTGCAGCCAGACCCACCACGCCCGAACGCGACCCACCGAATGGTGTTCCTGGGTGGCCTGCACCGCAGCGGCACCAGCCTGCTGTTCCGGCTGCTGCGCGACCAACCCTCGGTGAGCGGCTTCCACGACACCGGCGTTCCCGAGGACGAGGGTCAGCACCTGCAGACCGTCTATCCGACGGCCAAGGCGTTCGGCGGTGAGGGACGGTTCGGGTTCGCCGAGGGGGCGCACCTGATCGAAGTGCCACCGGAGCGTGCGCCCGCCATCGCAGCCGCGCTGTTCGAGCAGTGGAGCACGTACTGGGACCTCGAGCGACCGGTCCTGGCCGAGAAGTCACCGCCCAACATCATCCGGATGCGCTACCTGCAAAGCCTGTTCCCGGGGGCGCGATTCGTCACGATCATGCGGCACCCGCTCGAGGTCGCCCTCGCCCAGCGCAAGCGCGTGGGCCGGCAGCCGGTGTGGTCGCTGCTGCGGCACTGGTTGCGTTGCCACGACACGATGGTGGCCGATGCTGAGCACGTCGACCACCACCTCGTGGTGCGTTATGAAGACCTGTTGCGCCAGCCCGACCGCACGCTCGCCACCGTGCTGCAATTCGTCGACCTGCCGCCGGCCACCGATGCCGGGACGGCCGAGGTGAGCCGGGGGCCGTCGGATCGGTACCGCACCGAGTGGCAGCGGCTGTCGCGCAATCCCGCCTACCGGGTGTACGCGGGGCTGCTCGTCCGCCGGTTCGAGGACGACGTCAACCGGCACGGTTACTCGTTGCACGACTTCGCCCCGGCGGCCTCAGGTGGGAGCACGGACGGGTGACCGGACGGCCCACCGTCACGCCCAGGAAGGGCGGCGGCGCGCAATCCGACGGGCGGATGCTGCGCCGAGGCGGCTCGACCTCGTTCGTCCTGCAGAGCAGTGGCATCGCCCTGCAGTACGCGACCCAACTCGTCTTCTCCCGCAGTCTCGGGGCGAGCGGTTTCGGGACGTACACCTACGCCCTCACCTGGTCGCGCATCGCCGGCAGCGTCTGCCATCTGGGCGGGGCCAGCAGCGCACTGCGGCTGTTGCCGCAGTACCGGGTGCAGCAACAGTGGTCGCTCGCGGCCGGGGTCGTGCGGCGGTTTCGCCTCATCGCCATCGTCGTCGGCAGCTTCTTCGCCCTGAACGCGGCCGCCGTGCTGCTGCTCGTCAACGGCGGCGCCACGACGTCGATCGCGGTGTGCATCGCGTTGGCCTTCGTCCCGCTGGCCTCACTGGTCGAGGTCCAGCAGGCGATGACCCGTGCGTCGCAGCGGGTGTTCAAGGCGTTCTTCCCGTGGTTGGTGCTCCAGCCGATCCTGCTCGTCGCGGCAGTGGGCCTGTACTACCTCGCCGGCCACACCGTCACGGTGCGCGAGTCGCTGTGGCTCACCGGCGGTTCGTTCGCGGCCACCGTCCTCGTCCAGGCGCGGTGGCTGCGCGCAGAGCCTGCCGGCCGAGGTCAAGGCCGCCCGACCGGCCTACGCCACCCGCGAATGGGCCAAGGTCACCTTGCCGATCCTCGCGTCAAACTCGGTCTATCTCGTGTTCTCGCGGCTCGACATCGTCATGGTCGGTCTGCTGCGCAGCCCCCGCGAGGCCGGCATCTACGCGGTGGCGATGCGGGCCGGCACGGTGGTGAACATTCTCGAGACGGCGATGGCCTCCACCCTCGCGCCACGCATCTCGCATCTCTACTGGTCCGACCGGCGCGACGAGGTCGAGCAGGTGACCCTCAAGGCCGTCTACCTGCTGTTCATCCCGTCTTTCGTGTTGACGGTTGTGCTGAGCGTGTTCGCCCATCCGATCCTGTCGCTGTTCGGGAAGGCGTTCACCGCCGGAGCCACCGTGCTGGTGCTGATCGCGATCGGTCAGCTGATCAGCGTGAGCTCCGGTGCTGTGGGCTGGCTGATGAACATGACCGGCCAGCAGAATGTCACGGCGGTCGTCGACGTGGTGAATGCTGCGATCACGATGGTCGGCTACCTTACGCTGATCCCGTGGCTGGGGATCGAGGGAGCGGCGATCGCGAACGCGGGCGCGGTAGTGCTGCGCAACGTGTCGTTGAACATCCTCGCCCGGCGCCGGCTCGGCTACCGGATCTCGGTCCTGCGCGCGTTCCGGACCCATTGATGGCCGCCCTCGAACCGGCCCGGCCGAAGGTGCTCTACGTCATTGGCACGCAACGCGGTGGCACCACCATCGCCGGGCGACTGATCGGCCGGCTGCCCGGCTTCGAGTTCCTCGGCGAGTTGCGCAAGCTCTGGCAGGTCGGCCTGCCCGAGGGGCGGCGCTGCGGCTGCGGCCTGGGCTACGACGAGTGCCCGGTATGGTCGGCCGTCCTGCCGAAGGTGGTCGGCGACACCGCGATCCCGCTGATGCGGCACTGGCAGGACATCGCCGCCCCGGACCGCCGCTCGTCGTTGCGGGCCTGGCAGTTGGGTCGTTCGGCCGGCGGGGGCGCGGCCGAGGTGGCCTCCTACTCACAGCTGCTCGGTTCGACATATCGCGCGCTGCACGAGGTCACCGGGGCGCGGGTGCTGGTCGACACGTCCAAGCTGCCGGCCGACGCCGTGTTGGTCAGCCGGCTACCCGACGTCGACGCCTACTTCCTCGAGCTCGTCCGAGATCCGCGCGGAACTGTGCACTCGGCGATCCGCCGCTCGGGCGAGCCGGCCCGGCTGCACGCGCGTCAGGCCGTCACCGGTTCGGCCGGGTGGCTCGTCCGCCACCTGGCGGCGGGCGCCGTGATGCGCGGCGTCGGGCCGCAGCGATCGATGGCCGTGACCTACGAGCGGCTGGTGGCCGAACCGGGCGCCGTGCTCGACGAGATCGCCGCCCTCGTGGCCGAGACGCCGGCCGGCCACGACGTGGTGGTCGACGGCCGGGCCGAACTCGGCGTCGCTCACACGCCGATCGGCGGTGGGCGTTTCGGGCCGGTGGCGGTCGACCTTCTGCGCGACGACCGCTGGGTCATGGCCATGAGCGGCGCCGACCGCCGGCTCGTCAGCTCGTTGACCTGGCCGCTCGCCCGCCGCTTCGACTATTTCGGCGCGGACGAAGGGACTCGCTCGCGATGACCACCATCCAGCGCTGGTCGTTCCGGGTGCTGCTCGCCTTCGCGTTCTCGATCCCGCTCGAGGACTCCGTGACGTTCGGCGTCGCGCGCATCTCGAAGGTGCTCGGCCTGCTCGCCCTAGGCATGTGGCTGCTCGCGGTGGCGTCGTCCGGGAAGTTCCGGCGCCACGTCGCGGGCATCCACCTCGCCTCGGCCTTCGTGGCCTGGTCGTTCTTCTCGTTCTTCTGGTCCAACGCGCCGGGCGCGACGTTCCACAAGGTCGGCACGTTGGTGCAGCTCCTGGCGGTCGTGTACCTGGTTTGGGATCAGGTGGCCGGCCAACGCGAGCTCGTCGTCCTCATCCGCGTCTTCCTGGTCGGCGCCTTCGCCGCATCGGCGCTGACCATGCTGGCCGCGGCGACCGGCCGGGCCACCGAGGGCGCGCGCTTTGCCTCGAACAACGCCGGGCCCAACAACACCGGTGCGCTGCTGTCCGTCGCGGTCGCGCTCACGTTCCTGCTGCTGCGCGCGGACACCGACCGTCGGTACCGGCTGCTGTACGTCACTTTCCTGCCGGTGTTCTCTACGGCGCTCATCCTCACCGCCTCACGCACCGCGGCCATCTCACTGGCGGTCGGGCTGGCCGTCATCGCCTTCGACCGCCACGTGCTGACCGTCCGCCGAGTGACCCGGCTGCTGCCGATCGCGCTGGTGGCGATCGTATTGGCCGTGTTGCTGGTGCCGACCAAGTCCTTCGACCGGCTCGGCACCACGTCGAGCGAGATCTCTTCCGGCACGCTGAACGGCCGGACGCTGTACTGGAAGCTGTGCTTGCACCTCTTCTACCACCGCCCACTCCAGGGGATCGGCTCCGGCGCGTTCCCGCAGACCAATCTGCTGCTCGGTGATCGCGGCATCGTGGCCCACAACGCCTTCCTGTCGATCCTGGCCGAGCTGGGTGCAGTTGGTATCAGCCTGTTCCTCGGTGCCCTGTTTTTCGCCGCGCGGGGGCTGCTGCCGCTGCCCCAGGACCTGCGCCGGGCCTGGGCGGCGGCCGGCATCACCTGGGCCATCGGCGCCAGCGCACTGACGTGGGAAGTCCGCAAGATCACCTGGTTCCTGCTGGCGATCGCGCTGGTGCAGGCGCGCGTGGCCGACGAGATTCGCCGCGTCAACGCGCCGGCGCGTGAGGACGCCGTCCTGGCATGATCGCCCGGATCCGGACGATGCTGGCCGCGTTCTTCTCCCGGCTGATGCGCACCGGCTTCGCCCACCGCGTGTTCACCCCGCTGATATCGCCGGTACAACTGTGGCTCTACCGGGTCAGCCGCGGCCGCATCGAGGTGAGCGCGTTGCTCGTTCCCTCATTGATCCTGCTCACCACCGGGGCGAAGAGCGGCCTGCGGCGCGCGACGCCGTTGATGTGCTGGCCGCGGCCGGACGGGACGTATCTGGTGTGCGGCAGCAACTGGGGTCGGCCGACGCATCCGGCGTGGACGGCCAACCTGCTCGCCCATCCGGACGTCGAGTTCGTCGTCAGCCGGCAGCGGCGCGCCGCGCGGGCCGAGTTGCTGGACGGGGCCGAACGCGACCGCGCGTGGCCGGTGCTCGAGGCTCAGTGGCCCCGCTACCGCGAGTACGAACGCAAGGCCGGCCGGCCGCTGCGGATCTTCCGGCTGGTTCCGACCGACTGATCACAGCGGCCTCTGCCATCATCGGCCGATGCCGTCGCCGATCATCGCGCGCTCGTGGCGCGGGCCGACACTGCTCGCGGTGCTGCTCGCGGCGGCCGGCGTCGTCGCCCTGTCGATCGGCCTGCACGACGTGTCGTCCACGACCGGTTTCGACACCGACGTCAACCGCCAGGTGTTCACCCACATCGGCGAGACCGGCAGCCAGATCCTGCTCGGTCTGTCCGAGCCGGCGCTGTCCACCGGCCTGCTCGTCCTCGTCGCGGTGATTGCGGCACTGACGCGCCGGTGGGAGGTCACGGCGCTCGCTGTGATCGGGCCGACCGTGGCCCTGCTGATGACCGAGGTCGTGCTCAAACCGTTGGTGAACCGGACGCTGACGCCGGATACGCCCCAGGGCCCGGGCCTGATCAACTCGGCGTTCCCGAGCGGCCACGAGACCGGCCTGGTGTCGCTGCTGCTCGTCCTCGGCCTGCTGTTGCCGCGGCTGCGCGTGACCCGGACGACCCGCACCGCGGTGGTGCTCGGATTCGTCGTCTGGGCGCTGTTAGCGGCAATCGGGTTGGTGCGGGGGCACTACCACTACGCGACCGACACGGTCGGCGGCATCGCGGTGGCCATCGCGGTCGTCCTCGCCGCAGCGCTCGCGATCGACCAGTGCGGCGCCGTGCTGGCCGCCCGCAATCGTCAGTTGACCTGGCGCTCGTAGCCCTGCCAAAACTGCTCGCGCAGCTTGAACTTCTGCAGCTTGCCGGTGGCGGTGCGGGGCAACTCGGCCACGAACTCGACCCGCTTCGGACACTTGTAGCCGGCCAGCGCCTCACGGCAGTGGGCGATGAGCTCCTCGGCGCTGACCGCGCTGCCGTCGGTGACCACCAGCGCGGTGACGAGCTCGCCCCACTTCTCGTCGGGGATGCCGATGACGGCGACCTCCTTGACCGCGTCGTGAGACATCAGGGCGTCCTCGACCTCGATCGACGACACGTTCTCGCCGCCGCTGATGATGACGTCCTTCTTCCGGTCGGAGATCACCAGATAGCCGTCGGCGTCGAGATGGCCGCCGTCGCCGGTGTGGAACCAGTTGCCCTGCTGCGCATCGGCCGTCGCGTCCGGCTGCTCCCAGTAGCCGTCCAGATTGTGGTTGGACGCGGTGAGCACCTCGCCCTCGGCGTCGATGTCGACGCGCACTCCCAGGGCGGGCGCGCCGGCCCGGCCGAGGTTACGGGCCCGCTCGTGCGTGGACAGCTCGTCCCACTCGGCCCGTTGCCGGTTGATCGTGACGAGTGGCGAGGTCTCGGTGAGGCCGTAGATCTGGATGAACTCCCAGCCCAACTCGTCGAGCACCCGCTCGATGATCCGGGTCGGCGGCGGGGCGCCGGCCGCGATGATGCGGACGCGGTCGCGGCCGGGAATCGGACCGTCCCAGGAAGCTGCTCCGTCGAGCGCGGCGGCGATGACCGCCGGGGCCGCGCACATGATCGTGACGCCGTGCCGCTCGACCCGGCGCAGGATCTCGGTGCCGTCGACCTTGCGCAACACCACGTGCTGCGCCCCCACCCCGGTGATGCCGAAGGGCATGCCCCAGCCGTTGGCGTGGAACATCGGCAGCGTGTGCAGGTACACGTCGCGGTCGTTGATCGTCGTGTGCAGCCCGAACACAGTCGCGTTGAGCCAGTTGTTGCGGTGCGTCAGCTGTACGCCCTTGGGGCGGGCTGTCGTGCCCGAGGTGTAGTTGATCGTGGCGGTGGCGGCCTCGTCGGGATCGGCCCACGCCTTGGGCTCGGTGTCGTGCAGGTAGAGGTCGTCGTCGTCGCCGAGCAGGAAGGTGTGCTCGACGTCGAGCGCGTCGAGGACGGTCTTCTGCTCCGGGTCGCAATAGACCACCTGGGCGCCGGAGTGCTCGACGATGTAGGTGATTTCGGCCTTGCTCAGCCGGAAGTTGATCGGGACGAGGACGCGGCCGTACCCGGACACCCCGTAGAACGAGGTCAGCAGCCGGGCCGAGTTCTGCGAGATGAACGCGACCCGCCCGCCGACCGGCACCCCGAGCGCATCGAGCCGCGCGGCCTGAGCGCGGGCGTTCTCGGCCAGCTGCCGGTAGGTCAGCTCGCCCAGACTCGGCGCCGGCTGGTCCGGCTCGTCCACCACGGCGATCCGCTCGGGATAGACGTGCTCGGCCCGGTCGAGGAAATCGAGAACCGTCAGCGGGTAGTACACCGGCCACCTCCGCGCGATCGAGCGTCCGGCTCATTCTGTCGCAAGATCAAGAGACCGATCCCGGCGATCTTCGACGGAATCGGTCTCTTGATCAACGGGCGGCGAAGCGCGAGGGCTCAGCCGGCGACGCGCTCGCGGGCCTTGCCGCCCAGGCCCTGCGCGGCGTCGCGGGCCTGCTTGGCCTTCTCGGCGGCGACCGGGCCGTATTCGTCGGCGAGGTCGCGGGCCCTGGCGCCGACGTCCTGGGCCGCGTCCTGGGCGGCCTGGCGGGCCTGCTTGGCCTTGTCGGCGGCGACCGGGCCGTACTCGTCGGCGAGGTCGCGGGCCTTGGCGCCGAGGTCCTGCGCGGCGCCGCGGGCCTGCTTGGCCTTCTCGGCTGCCACCGGGCCGTACTCGGACCGCACGTCGGCGAGGCGGTGGCCGGCGACGTCAGCCGCGTGTCCGGCCCGCTTCTGGGCCTTCTCGGCGGCCTTGCGGGTCTCCTTCGCGGCCTTGCGGGCGCGCTGGCCCGCTTCGGCCTGCAGCGCGATCGCGGTGTCGCGGGCGTGGGCGAGATAGTCGGTGTTCGGACCCTTCTTGGCGGCCTTGGCCCCGGCCTTGGCCGCCTTGCGCTTCGCGCGGCGGCCCTTCTCGGCTCGCTTCTCGCTGACGGTGGCCTCGATCTCGACCTTCTTGTCGTGGGCCGGCTCGAGCACGCCGTCGGCGATGAGGGCGGCGCCCGATGCCGAGCATCCAGACATCCTTGGCGTACGGGCTGCCTTGCAGCGTCGGCCGCGGGCTCGTCCTCTTCGTGCATGCCGGGTGTCTGCCAGTACACGTTCAGCAGCGCGCCGGAGAACCCGACGAGCGCCGCGCCGGCCACCACCGGCGACACGAACGGCAGTAGGACGACCGTGCCCACGGCGATCTCACCGAGCGCCGAGACCCTTGGCGTACAGCTTCGGCTGCACCTTGCCCAGGAACGGATAGGTGCCGCTGGCGAAGCCGTGCAATTTCTTGGCCGTGTCGTCGTCGGCGCCGAACTTGCCGACGCCGCTGTTGAGGATGTACGCGCCGGTGACCAGCCGGAGCGGGGCACGACGGAACTTCGCGGACAAACTCATGAGCTCTCCTCGATCGGGAAACGTCTACAGACGCGTCATACCCAGGAGGGCAGCCACATATGCGCGTGCCATTCGCTGTAGGTGAGCAGCCCGCCGGTGAAGATCGGCCACATCCAGGCGAAATCGGCGACCACGAGCGCGAGATACACCGACACCCCGGCGGCGCCCCAGTAGCGGCGCCGCCACATGCGCTCGTAGTCCTCGTCGAGCTCGATCGCCGCCTCGCGGACGGCCGGATCGGCAGCTTCGGCGTCGAGATCGCGGTCTGGGGCGGGGTCGACGCCGGGGCCGAGCATCGTGCCCAGGGCGAGCGTCACGCCGATGATCAGGAACGGGACGAGCGGGGCCATGTAGAACAGGAACATCGTCCGCTTCAGGTTCTGGAACCAGACGAGCCAGCCGGCGGCGAACGCGACCCACACGGCCGCCGCCCGCCAGTCGCGGGTGGTGAACCAGTGCCAGGCCAGCCACAGCAGCATCGGCACGAACGCCCACCACATGCAGCGGCGTGCCGATGAGCAGCACCTCGCGCGAGCAGGTCGGTGGCCCCGCACGTCGTGGCGCTGCCGTCGTAGTAGAAGTCGACCGGCCGGCCGAGCACCAGCCAGCTCCACGGGTTGGACGCGTAGGCGTGGCCGCTGTCGAGGCCCTCGTGGAAGCGGTAGGCGTCGAGCGTGTTCCAGCCCAGCGAGCGGATCGGGCCGGGCAGCCAGCCCCAGTTGAACGGGACGCGCACGCCGAGCAGGTCCAGCCGGGCCGACGGGCCGTGGTTGTCGGCCCAGTGCCGGTTCCAGGCGTTCTCGCCGGTGAACCAGCCGAGGTAGCTGAGCAGGTAGGTGGCGATCGGGGCGACGAACAGGGAGCCGCACGCCGGGCAGCACCGACCGCCGGACCCAGCTGCGGGTCGGGCGGCGCACGCCGGCCGACTTCAGCGCGGCGCGGTCCCAGACGAGCGACAGGATCGCGAACAGCGACGAAGAACGACAGGCCCGTCCACTTGACCGCGCAGGCCAGGCCGAGCATGACGCCGGCGACCAGCCGCCAGGGCCGCGGCCCGAGCGGTGGGGACGCCGTCGGTGAGATCGGCGCCGTCGGCGAGCAGCCCGGCCAGCCGGGCCCGCATCTTGTCCCGGTCGATGACGAGGGCGCCGAACGCGGCGATGACGAACGTCTGCAGGAAGATGTCGAGGATCGCGGTGCGGGCCAGCACGAGCGACATCCCCTCCATCGACCATCAGCACGCCGGCGATGACGCCGAAGAGGTTCGAGCGCATCATCCGGCGCACGATGCGGGTGATCATGATCACGCCGAGGCAGCCGAACAGCGCCGGCGCGATCCGCCAGCCCAGCGAGTTCGTCAGGTACTCGGTTGGAGTCTGGCCGGCGCTGTCCCACGAGGTACTCCGAGATCGCGATCAGCCACTTGCCGAGCGGCGGATGCACGATGAACATGTAGCCGCGGTTGTCCTCGTAGCCGTAGCGCAGCAACTCCTGCGCCTCGGTGGCGTAGTAGACCTCGTCGAAGTTCATCCCCTTCTGCGGGACGGTGTTGCGCTCCGGGCGGGAAGCCGAGCGCCCAGAACCGGGTGAACGCGGCGAGCACGGCGACGATCAGGGTGGCCAGCCGGCCCGACCACGGATGCGGGTCGCTGCCACGGCTGCAGCGCGGCCGGAACCGGACGGGCCTGCTGACGGTGGCTCGTCGGTGTCCGGTCGGCGCCGGCGCGGCGTCTGCCGGTGCCTCGAGCGTCGCCGTCACGCGTCGATAGTAGGGCCGCACCCCGTCCTCCCCGCTGAGTGGTGCGTTATCGCGTGAGTGGCGCGATATATCGCGCCACTCAACCGATAACGCGCCAGTCAACGAGGTGGGGGCGGGGCTACGGTCGTCCGGTGGACGCTGCGGTGGGGCGGGTCGTGCTGGCGGCCACCCCGCTCGGGCGCCCGGACGACGCGTCGGCGCGGTTGCGCGCAGCGCTGGCCACCGCGCCGGTGATCGCGGCCGAGGACACCCGCCGGCTGCACCGGCTGTGCGCCGACCTGGGCGTGACGCCGGCCGGGCGGGTGGTGTCGTTCTTCGACGCCAACGAGGCGAGCCGGGTGCCGCTGCTGCTCGACGCGCTGCGCGCCGGGGAGGACGTCCTGGTCGTCACCGACGCCGGGATGCCCTCGGTGTCCGATCCCGGCTACCGGCTGGTGGCCGCGGCCGTCGCCGCCGGGCTGGCCGTCACCGCGCTGCCCGGCCCGTCGGCGGTGACGACCGCGCTCGCCGTCTCGGGGCTGCCGGTCGACCGGTTCTGCTTCGAGGGCTTCCTGCCCCGCAAGGGCGGTGAGCGGCGGCGGGCGCTGGCGGCGCTGGCCGACGAGCGGCGCACGCTGGTGTTCTTCGAGGCCCCGCACCGGCTGGCCGCCGCGCTGACCGATCTCGCCGACGCGTTCGGCGCCGACCGGCCGGCCGCGGTGTGCCGCGAGCTGACCAAGACCTACGAGGAGGTCCGCCGCGGCTCGCTCGGCGAGCTGGCCGCGTGGGCCGCGGGCGAGGTCCGCGGCGAGATCACCCTCGTGGTCGCCGGTGCGCCGGCCGCGGCCGGCGACGCCACGACCGATGAGCTGGCGGCCGAGGTGGCGCGGCGCGAGGACGCCGGCGAGCCGCGCAAGGAGGCGATCGCGCGGTGGCGGCCCGGCGCGCGGCGTCGCCGAAGCGGGTGGTGTTCGACGCGGTCGTCGCGGCCAAGCCCGCGCGATCCTGATAGGCGGCGGTGCCGTAGCGGCAACCCGCCGATCACGGTCACAATGGTGCCCGTCACTACGCTGGAGCGGTGACCAGCGAGCACATCCTGACCGCCGTGGCGTGGCCCTACGCCAACGGCCCGCGACACATCGGCCACGTCGCCGGCTTCGGCGTGCCGTCCGACGTCTTCAGCCGCTACCAGCGGATGGCGGGCAAGAAGGTGCTGATGGTCAGCGGCACCGACGAGCACGGCACCCCGATCCAGGTGCAGGCCGACGCGGAGGGCGTCAGCCCGCGCGAGCTCGCCGACCGCAACGCGCTGGTCATCGCCAAGGACCTGCAGAACCTCGGGCTGTCCTACGACCTGTTCACCCGGACGACCACCAAGAACCACTACGCCATCGCGCAGGAGCTGTTCCTGGGCCTGCTCGAAAACGGCTACGTCTTCCCGCAGACCCAGCTCGGCGCGATCAGCCCGTCCACCGGCCGCACCCTGCCCGACCGCTACATCGAGGGCACCTGCCCGATCTGCGGTTACCCCAACGCCCGCGGCGACCAGTGCGACAACTGCGGCAACCAGCTCGACCCGATCGATCTCATCGAGCCGCGCAGCCGCATCAACGGCGAGACGCCGAAGTTCGTCGAGATCGAGCAGCTGATGCTCGACCTGCCGGCCTTCGCCGAGGTGCTGGCCGAGTGGCTGAAGCGAGCAGGACCACTGGCGGCCGAACGTGCAGAAGTTCAGCCTGAACCTGCTCGACGACCTCAAGCCCCGCTCGTACACCCGCGATCTCGAGTGGGGCATCCCGGTGCCGCTCGACGGCTGGCGCGACCGCCCCGAGAAGTCGATCTACGTCTGGTTCGACGCCGTCGTCGGCTACCTGTCGGCCTCGATCGAGTGGGCGCGGCGCACGGGTGACCCCGAGGCCTGGCGGCCGTGGTGGCAGGACCCCGACTCGCGCGCCTACTACTTCATGGGCAAGGACAACATCGTCTTCCACGCCGAGATCTGGCCGGCGATGCTGTTCGGCTACTCCGGCATCGGGGCCAAGGGCGGCACGCCCGGGCGTGCTCGGCGCGCTCGACCGTCCGTACGAGGTCGTGTCGAGCGAGTTCCTCACGATGGAGGGGCGGAAGTTCTCGTCCTCGCGCAGCGTCGTCATCTACGTCGGCGACATGCTGTCGCGCTACGACGCCGACGCGCTGCGCTACTACCTCGCCGTCGCCGGGCCGGAGAACCAGGACACCGACTTCACCTGGTCGGAGTTCCTGCGCCGCAACAACGACGAGCTCGTCGGCGGCTGGGGCAACCTGGTCAACCGCACCGTCTCGATGATCGCGAAGAACCTGGGCTCGATCCCGGCGGCCGGTGACCTGCACGACGCAGACCACGCTCTGCTAACCGCGAGTAAGCAGAGCGTTCGCGTCGATCGGGGAACTGCTGGCCCGTTCGCGGCAGAAGGCCGCGATCAACGAGGCGATGGCCGTGGTGTCGTCGGCGAACAAGTACCTGTCCGACATGGAGCCGTGGAAGCTCAAGAACAGCGATCCCGAGCGGATGGCGTCGGTGCTGCACGTCGCGCTGCAGGTCGTCGACGACGCGAAGACGCTGCTCACGCCGTTCCTGCCGTCGTCCTCGTCGAAGGTGCACGAACTGCTGCACGGCGACGAGCGCTGGGCCGGCGATGCCGGAGCTGGTCGAGGTGGACGAGGAGACCGCGGTCGGATCGCCGTCGTACTCGGTGCTCACCGGCGACTACGACACCGGCGCGCGCTGGGAATCGACGCCCGATCGAGGTCGGCCGCCCGCTGGCCGCGCCCACGCCGATCTTCACCAAGCTGGACCCGTCCATCGTCGACGAGGAGCTCGCGCGCCTCGCCCCCGATGCCTGACCCGTTGACTGGCGCGAAATCCGCTGACTGGCGCGAAACATCGCACCAGTCAGCGGATAACGCGCCAGTCAGCGAGGGGGACGCGGGACTGAGCACGCCGATCTTCGACGCGCACACGCACTTGGACGCGATGGCGCAGCGCGCCGGGCTGGCGCCTTCGCCGCGGTTCGTCGCGCAGGTGATGGCCGAGGCCCGCGCGGTCGGGGTGGTGGCGGCGATCACGGTCGGCGACACCATCGCGTCGTCGCAGTGGTGCGTCACGGCCGCGCACGAGCACCCGGACGTCTACGCCGCCGTCGCCGTCCATCCGACCGAGATCGCCGGGCTGGACGACGCCGACTACGCCGAACTCGAGCGCCTGGCCGCCGACCCGCGCGTGGTGGCGGTGGGCGAGACCGGCCTCGACTACTACTGGGACCGCACCGAGCCCGCGCCGCAGCAGGAGCATTTCCGCCGCCACATCGACCTGGCCAAGCGGGTCGGCAAGCCGCTGATGATCCACGACCGCGACGCGCACGCCGATGTGCTGCGCATCCTGCGCGAGGAGGGCGCGCCGCGCGCGGGTCGTCTTCCACGCCTTCTCCGGCGACGCCGCGATGGCGCGCGAGTGCGCCGCGGCGGGCTACGTCCTGTCGTTCCCCGGCGTCGTGACCTTCAAGAACGCGCCGGCCGCTGCGGGAGGCGGCCGCGGTGACCCCGCTGGACCAGCTGCTCGTCGAGACCGACGCGCCCTTCCTGACGCCGCATCCGCTGCGCGGCCGGCCGAATGCGCCGCGGCTGCTGCCCCTAACCGTGCGCGGCCTGGCCAGCGCGGTCGGCGTCGACGTCGAGGCGCTGTGCGCGGCGATCACGGCCACCGGCGAGCGGATTTTCGGGATCACGGCCCGCTGAGCACGAGTCGGGCGAAACCGGCGCCGGTCCGGGCCGATCAGCCTGAATCGAGCCTGACGTGGTCCCTCTCACAAGAGTGCTTGCAATTGCACGCA
Source organism: uncultured Actinomycetota bacterium (assembly GCA_963764485.1). Classification (GTDB taxonomy): domain Bacteria; phylum Actinomycetota; class Actinomycetes; order Mycobacteriales; family Jatrophihabitantaceae; genus Jatrophihabitans. The sequence goes on from CAVXSM010000001.1 coordinate 3,088,535, forward strand.
CTCGATGCCGATCCGGGCCGGCAACCGCTCGTCGGGAGCGGCGCCACGGTCGGTCGGCGAGGGCGCTCTGCCCCCTGAATTCCGGTGGCTGCGTTGGCCTCGGCCAAGATCACGACCTCCCGATCTACGGGGTCCACATGGCTGCAAGCGCTACCGGAATGGGGCTGTGGCGCTGATCGCAGCAAGGCGATGAAACCGGGCAAATCCGGCTGGGGCGTTTTGGTCTCGCCGCTTGCCGCGGTTAGCGTCCTTCGAGACCGAAACGAGACACGAAACGTACGAATACCGTGTGACGAAGTTAGGAGTATCAGTGCGACGCAGCGTCAAGTACGGCATCTACGGTGCAGTACTGGCCGGGGTCGTGGGTGGCACCGCCGCCTTCGCCGGAGCCGCCAGCGGCACGCCGATCACCTTGGTGGTCGACGGCCAAACGAAAAACATCGACACCTCGGCCAGTGATGTCCAGGGCGTCCTGAAGGACGCCGGCTATCACGTCAACGCCCACGACATCGTGGCGCCGTCTCTCACCTCGAAGGTGCACAGCGGCAGCAAGGTCGTCCTCAAGCAGGGCCGCCTTCTGCACCTGATCGTGGACGGCAAGGCCAAGGACGTGTGGACGACGGCCCCGACGGTGGCCCAGGCGCTCGCCGCGCTGGGCTACCCGAGCACGGACTTCGTGTCCGTCTCACGGTCGAAGCGACTGCCCCTCTCGGCCACCAGCATCGAGCTGCGCACGCCGAAGAAGGTCACCGTGACCTACGACCACAAGACCAAGCACGTGGTCACGACTGCGCTGACGATCTCGCAGCTGCTGCGTGATCTGCAGGTGCCGATCGGTGCGCACGATCTCGTGCGCCCCGCCCGGACCAAGCCGGTGACCGCGAACATGACGGTCCACGTTGCGCGCGTCACCACGAAGCGGGTCACCGCTCGTGAGGCCGTGTCCTACCCGGTGAGCAAGCACTACGACTCGTCGATGTACGAGGGCGAGACGACGGTGCTGACCGCCGGTCACCAGGGTTCGGCCGACGTCACCTACGACGTCGTGTACATCGACGGCAAGGTCTCCGGCCGCAAGCCGTCGTGACCCGGCACGTCCTCACCGCGCCGAAGACCCAGATCGAGCGGGTCGGCACCAAGAACCGTCCGGTGCCGTCGAGCAGCGGCCTGAACTGGGACGCGGTCGCCGCGTGCGAGTCGGGCGGCAACTGGCACATCAACACCGGTAACGGTTTCTACGGTGGCCTGCAGTTCGACTCCGGGACCTGGTTGTCCAACGGTGGCGGGGCCTACGCCTCGCGCGCCGACCTGGCCAGCCGGGAGCGAGCAGATCGCCATCGCGACCAAGGTGTACAACGCCCGGGGGTCGAGCCCGTGGCCGGTCTGCGGCGCCAATCTCTAAGCCGCACGCCAGCAGCAATTCCTCGGCCGCGGCCGTCTTCGGACGGTCGCGGCCGAGGCCACTTAATGCCGGATCCCGGGGCGGGTTCACCTGACCCGGTGTCATCCGTTACAGTTCCGTGACCAATCAGACGAACGCGCCCCCGCCGGAGACCCCGAGGAGCACCGCTCAGTGCTGCGCAGCACCAAGTACGGCCTGTACGGCGCCGTCATCGCCGGTCTCATCGCCGCCCCGGCGATGTGGAACACCGTCGACAAGTCGGTCAACCTCGTCGTCGACGGTCAAGCGCAGACGGTCCACACCACGGCGCGCACGGTCGGCGAGGTCCTCACCGCCCGCAACCTGCGGCTCACCCCCCACGATCTGCTGGCCCCGGCCGCGAGCACGCATCTGCGCGCCGGCTCGCGCATCGTGCTGCGGCGTGGCCGGTTGCTGCACCTCGACGTCAACGGCCGCCGCACCGACGTGTGGACCACCGCCCCGACCGTCAGCGCGGCGATGGCCGAGCTCGGCTACTCGGCCGGCGACTTCGTCTCGGTCTCCCGCTCGCGCCGGCTGCCGCTCGGTGTCACCGACATCGCCATCCGCACGCCGCGCCTGATCACGGTGCTGCACGACGGCAAGCGCGACGAGGTGACCACCACCGACGCGACGGTCGGCGCGGTGCTCGCCGACCTGCACATCACGCTCGGCCGCAGCGACCGACTGTCGGTGTCGCCCGAGAGTGCAGTCACGCCGGGCGAGACCGTCCGCGTCCAGCGCAAGGGCACGAAGGTGCTCGTGCGCACCGAGGTGCTCCGCTACGCGACCACTAGGCAGCGGGACTCGTCGATGGTCGTCGGCAGCACGAAGCTGGTGAAGGCCGGCAAGAACGGCTCGGCCCGGGTCACCTATTCCGTCGTCTACGTCGACGGCAAGGTCGTCGGACGCACGAAGCTGCGCTCGGTCACGCTTACCCGCCCGCAGGCCCGGGTCCTGAAGGTCGGCACGAAGAAGGTCACCACCGAGGCCGGTTCGGGCTCGGCGCCCAGCGCGGGCACGCCGAGTCCCGGGACGGCCCAGGCGATCGCCAAGCAGCTGCTGCTGGCGCGCGGGTGGGGCACCGATCAGTACAACTGCCTGGTGACGCTCTGGAACCACGAGAGCGGCTGGCGGGTGCACGCGTCCAACCCGAGCGGGGCGTACGGCATCCCGCAGGCGCTGCCCGGCTCGAAGATGGGCTCGGCCGGCCCCGACTGGCAGAACAACGCCACGACGCAGATCAAGTGGGGCCTCGGCTACATCTCCGCGCGCTACAACACCCCGTGCGGCGCTTGGTCCAGCTGGCAGGCCCACGGCTGGTACTGACCGCGGCCGCGGGCGCGGCGGGGCCGGCGACGCGGGTTAGGGTCGAGCGATGGATCTACTCGACGACGCCCGATCACTGCAAGACGACCTCGTCCAGTTGCGCCGCGCGCTGCACCACGAGCCGGAGATCGGGCTCGAGCTGCCACGCACGCAGGAGCGCGTGCTGGCGGCGCTGGACGGCCTGCCGCTGACCGTCACGACTGGTGCGCCGGGGCTGTCGTCGGTCGTGGGTGTGCTGCGGGGCGGCCGCTCGACCGGCCGCTCGGTGCTGTTGCGCAGCGACATGGACGCGCTGCCGGTGAACGAGGAGACCGGCCTCGACTTCGCCGCGACGAACGGCGCCATGCACGCGTGCGGCCATGACCTGCACACCACGATCCTGGTCGGCGCCGCCCGGCTGCTCAGCGCTCATCGCGACGAGCTCGCCGGCGACGTCATCTTCATGTTCCAGCCGGGCGAAGAGGGTTACGACGGCGCGCGGCACATGGTCGAGGCCGGCGTCCTCGACGTCACCGGCACCCGGCCCGAGGCGGCGTTCTTCACCCACGTCGCGTCGTCGACGTTCCCGAGCGGCGTCGTGGCCGTGCGGCCCGGCCCGATGATGTCGGCCGCTGACGTGCTGCACGTGACCGTGGTCGGCTCCGGCGGACACGCGTCGGCGCCGCACCGGGCGCAGGATCCGATCGCGGTGGCGGCCGAGATCGTCACCGCCCTGCAGACCCTCGTCACCCGGCAGTTCGACGTCTTCGATCCGGTGGTGGTCACGGTCGGCAGCTTCCACGCCGGATCGCAGCACAACATCGTCCCCGAGCGGGCCACCTTCGACGCGACCGTGCGCACGTTCTCGCCCGAGCACCAGCAGGCCGTCACCGAGCGGGCTGTGCGGCTGTGCCGTGGGATCGCCGACGCCCATGGGCTGCGGGCCGATGTCGAGTGGGAGACGTTGTACCCGGTCACCACCAACGACGCCGACCAGGCCGCCTACCTGGCCGACACGGTGGCGTCGCTGTTCGGCGAACCGGCGAGCGTGCTGCTGCCGCATCCGCACACCGGCTCCGAGGACTTCTCCCGCGTCCTCGACGCCGTGCCCGGAGCGATGGGGTTTCTCGGTGCCACCAAGCCCGGGCTCGACCCGGACACCGCGCCGTTCAACCATTCGCCGCAGGCTGACTTCGACGAGGCCGTGCTCTCGTCCGGGGCCGCGCTGTACGCCCAATTGGCCTTCAGCCGCTTCGCGTGAGCGCGTTGCTGGGGCCGGCCGAGATCCGGGCCTTGGCCGCCGAGCTCGGCGTCCGCCCCACCAAGTCGTTGGGCCAGAACTTCCTGCACGACCCGAACACGATCCGGCGCATCGTGCGGACCGCCGAGCTGGTGGCGGGCGAGACCGTGCTCGAGATCGGCCCTGGGCTGGGCTCGCTGACGCTCGGCCTGCTCGACGCCGGGCATCCGGTGATCGCGGTGGAGATCGACCCGGTGCTGGCCGGCGCGCTGCCCGGCACGGTGGCCGGCCGGTTGCCGGACGCGGAGCTGTCGGTGCTCACGGCCGATGCCCTGCGGCTGCGCGAGGTGCCGGGGTCGCCCACCGCGCTGGTGGCCAACCTGCCGTACAACGTCGCCGTCCCCGTGGTGCTGCACCTGCTGGCCGTGCTGGCATCCCTCGAGCGCGGACTCGTGATGGTGCAGGCCGAGGTCGCCGACCGGCTGGCAGCGGCGCCCGGGTCGAAGACCTACGGCGTCCCGAGCGTCAAAGCGGCCTGGTATGCCGCAACCGCGCGCGCCGGCGCCGTGCCCCCGCGGGTCTTCTGGCCGGTGCCCAACGTCGACTCCGGCCTCGTCCGCCTCGTCCGGCGCGACCCGCCGCCGACGAGCGCCACCCGCGAGCAGGTGTTCGCCGTCATCGACGCCGCCTTCGCCCAGCGCCGCAAGACGCTGCGCGCCGCGCTGGCCGGCTGGGCCGGATCAGCGGCGGCGGCCGAGGCTGCGCTCGTCGCCGCAGGCATCAGCCCCCAAGCCCGCGGCGAAACGCTGACAGTGAATGAATTCGCGACCCTCGCCGAGCAGCGCGACAGGTTTGAAGGCAACCGAGCAGCGCGATGAGCGCTCGCGCGAAGAGCCCGGCCAGGCGCGAGCGAGGAACGAGCGAGCTTGCCTGCGGAGCGCCGATCGGCCCCGGGCAAAGCGAGTGGCCAGGAGGGGATCCGCTCGGCCGAATTAAGAGCGGCCGGCAAACAGAGATGTCACGGAGCCGTCCTCGAAGACTTCCTTGATGGCCTGGCCGAGCAGCGGGGCAATCGACAGGACGGTGAGCTTGTCGAACTGCTGCTCGGTGCGGATCGGCAGCGTGTTGGTGACGATGATCTCGCTGATCCGGCTGTTCTTGAGCCGGTCGGTGGCCGCGCCGGAGAAGATGCCGTGCGTGGCCGCGACGAAGACGTCCGTGGCGCCCTCGGCGAACAGCAGCTCGGCCGCCTTGGTGATCGAGCCGGCGGTGTCGATCATGTCGTCGATCAGCAGGCAGAACCGTCCGGCCACATCACCGACGACCCGGTTGGCGACGACCTCATTGGTGGCGTCGATGTTGTGCGTCTTGTGCACGAAGGCGATGTCCAGCCCACCGAGCGCGTCCGCCCACTGCTCGGCGGTGCGCACCCGGCCGGTGTCGGGCGAGACCACGACGAGGTCCTCGTGACCGTACTTGCGGCGGACGTAGCCGGCGAGCAGCGGCAGGGCGAACAGGTGATCGACCGGGCCGTCGAAGAAGCCCTGGATCTGTGCGGTGTGCAGATCGACGGCCATCAGCCGATCGGCCCCGGCGGTCTTGAACAGGTCGGCGATGAGGCGGGCCGAGATCGGCTCGCGGCCGCGGTGCTTCTTGTCCTGCCGCGAGTACGGATAGAACGGGGCGACGACGGTGATCCGCTTGGCCGACGCGCGCTTGAGGGCGTCGACCAGGATCAGGCTCTCCATCACCCAGTCGTTGATCGGGACGGTGTGTGACTGGATCACGAAGGCGTCGGTGCCGCGCACCGACTCGTTGGGCCGGATGAACAGCTCGCCGTTGGCGAACTGGCGCCGGGTGGTCGGGGTGACCGCGGTGCCGATCTCGCTCGCGATCTCGTCGGCGAGCTCGGGGTAGGCCCCGCCGGACAGCAGCACGAGGCTCTTGCGCCCGACCATTCCGAGATTGGCCATGCTCAGTCCTCGTCCTTCTCGTCGTGCTCTTCGTCGAGAGCGCGAGCAGCGGCGTCGGCGGCCGCCGTGCCCGCACGCTTGCGTGCCACCCAGCCTGCCACGTTGCGCTGTGGAGCGCGGGCCACGGCCATGGCTCCGGGCGGGACGTCCTGGGTGATGATCGAACCGGCCGCGGTGTAGGCGCCGTCGCCCACCCGGACGGGCGCGACGAACATGTTGTCGGCGCCGGTGCGCACGTGGCTGCCGATCTCGGTGTGGTGCTTGTCGACGCCGTCGTAGTTCACGAACACGGTCGCCGCGCCGATGTTGCTGTGCTCGCCGATCGTGGCGTCGCCGACGTAGGTCAGGTGCGGCACCTTGGTGCCGGTGCCGACCTCGGCCTTCTTCAGCTCGACGTAGGTGCCGATGTGGACGTGATCGGCCAGCACGGTGCCGGGGCGCAGGTAGGCGAACGGCCCGACGGTGACGCCGGCGCCGATGCGGGCCTGCACCGCCACCGCCCGCGAGATCTGCGAGTCGGCCCCCACGGTGGTGTCGGTGAGCGTTACCTGCGGCCCGATCGAGGCCCCGCCGGCGACGTGGGTGGCACCGTGCAGATCGACGCTTGGCCACAGCGTGACGTCGGGCTCGAGGGTGACGTCCGCGTCGAGCCAGGTGGTGAGCGGGTCGACGACGGTCACGCCGGCCCGCATGTGCGCGTCGAGCAGGCGGCCGTTGTAGCTGCGGTGCGCGGCGGCGAGTTGCACCCGGTCGTTGACGCCGGCTGTCTCGTCGGCCGGTGCGACCACGGCGGCGATCCGGTGCCCGTCGGCCGCGAGGATGCCGATGACGTCGGGCAGGTACTCCTCGCCCTGGGCGTTGTCGGTCGACAGCCGGTCGACGGCGTCGCGCAGCCGGGCGTGGTCGAAGGCGTAGACGGCGGTGGCGACCTCGGCGATGGCCAGCTCGGCCGCGGTGGCGTCCTTGTGCTCGACGACACGGGCGACGCTGCCGTCGGCGTCGCGGATCACCCGGCCATAGCCGGTCGGGTCGGCGACCACGCTGGTGAGCAGGGTGGCGGCCGCGCCGCTGGCATCGTGTTCGGCCACGAGCCGGTCGAGCGTCGCCGCGGTGAGCAGCGGCGCGTCGCCCGGGACGACCACCACGGTGCCGCCGGTGCCGGCCGGCACCGCGGCGAGCGCGAGCCGGACGGCGTGCCCGGTGCCGTTCTGCTGGTCTTGGACAACCGCCTCGGCCGCGGGATCGAGGTCGGTGAGGTGGGCGACGACCTCGTCGCGTCGGTGCCCGACGACGACGATCATGCGGCCGGCCGCGAGCGGGCCGCAGGCCGCGAGCACATGGCCGAGCAGCGAGCGGCCGGCGAAGCCGTGCAACACCTTGGGCCGGGCCGGCGATTTCATCCGGGTGCCCTCACCGGCCGCGAGGACGACAACTGCGACAGGCGCAGCAGGCACGCTGGACCCACCTTCCGTTCGGCGGGCCCGTCCGGCGGCCCGATGGCTGGGGGACTCGGACTCGAACCGAGACTGCACGGCTCCAAAGGCCGGCGGGCTGCCGATTACCCCATCCCCCATCACACGTGGTCATCGCGCGAGCGCGCGGCCGCGTCCAGCCTATTTCATCCTCGGGCTGCGACCGCGCCGGATCGTTGGCTACGCTCACGTAGGTTACGTCGCCGTAACCGAAATGTCGGATGTCGAGGAAGTAAATCCCATGACCCTGGTCGACGACCGCACCGATCCCACCGCAACCGGCCGCAAACCGGTCTTCGAAGGCGGCAAGCGCCGCGGCGAGCAGTTCATGCTCTACACCTTCGTCATCGTGCCGTTCCTCGCGTTCCTGGCCGCGGTGCCGGTCGCGTGGGGCTGGGGCCTCGGCTGGACCGACGTCATCCTCTTCGTCGTCTTCTACTGCGTCTCCGGGCTGGGTATCACCGTCGGCTACCACCGGTTGTTCACGCACAACTCGTTCAAGGCCAACCGGCCGCTGCGCATCGGACTGGCGATCGCCGGATCGATGGCCATCGAGGGCCCGGTCATCCGCTGGGTGGCCGATCACCGTCGCCACCACGCCCACAGCGACCGCGAGGGCGATCCGCATTCGCCCTGGCGCTACGGCGAGACGGCCGGCGCACTGGCCAAGGGGCTGTTCTGGGCGCACCTCGGATGGATGTTCGACGAGATGCACACCAACCGCGAGAAGTACACGCCCGACCTCATGGCCGATCCCGACGTCCGCGCCGTCGACCGGCTCTTCCCGGTGTGGCTGCTGGCGTCGATGTTGCTGCCGGCCACCATCGGCGGGCTGGTCGCGATGTCGTGGGGCGCGGCGCTGTCGGCGTTCTTCTGGGCCTCGCTGGTGCGCATCTTCCTGCTGCACCACGTCACGTGGTCGATCAACTCGATCTGCCACATGATCGGCGAGAAGCCGTTCCAGGCCCGCGACAAGAGCACCAACTTCTGGCCGCTGGCCGTGCTGAGCTTCGGCGAGAGCTGGCACAACATGCACCACGCCGACCCGACCGCGGCGCGACACGGCGTGCTGCGGGGCCAGCTCGACTCGTCGGCCCGGACGATCTGGCTGTTCGAGAAGTTCGGCTGGGCCACCGACGTCCGGTGGCCCAAACCCGAACGCCTGGCCAAGCTGCGCGTCGACGCCTGATCCGGGTTGGCCGCGCTGCGGCGCGACTCGCCGAGCGGATCGCCGCAGCGGGGCCAACGGTGTTTGCGGGGCGGGGCGTCCACGGGGGAGGCTGGGCGGATGAGCACGCCCGTCGTCCGCAACTTCGTCGCCGGTGCGTTCGTCGAGCCCGACGACCGCGGCTGGGACAAGATCAGCCCGGTGGACGGATCGGTGAGCGCCCGCGTCCACGAAGCCGATGCACCGCTCGTCGACCGCGCCGTGCGCTCGGCCCGGGCCGCCCTCGACGGCGAATGGGGCGCCACGACGGTCGCGGCCCGCACCGCGCTGCTGCGGCGGGCGGCCGACCGCATCGAGGAGCGGTTCGAGGAGTTCGTCGCGGCGGAGAGCGCCGACACCGGCAAGCCGCTGCAGCAGGCGCGCGAGCTCGACGTCGCCCGGGCGGTCGCCAACTTCCGCTCCTTCGCCGACACCGTCGCCGCGGCCGGGCAGGCGTCGTTCCTGACCGATCTGCCCGGCGGCCGGCAGGCGCTGAACTACGCCGTGCGCAAGCCGCTCGGTGTGGTTGCGGTGATCGTGCCGTGGAACCTGCCCCTGTTGCTGCTCACCTGGAAGGTGGCACCGGCGCTGGCCTGCGGCAACGCCGTCGTCGTCAAGCCGAGCGAGGAGACCCCGTCGTCGGCCACGCTGCTCGCCGAGATCCTCGACGAGGTCGGGCTGCCGGCCGGCGTCTACAACGTCGTCCACGGCTTCGGCCCGGACTCTGCCGGTGAGTTCCTCGTCGATCATCCCGGCATCGACGGCGTCACCTTCACCGGCTCGTCGGCGACCGGCGCGACGATCATGCGCGCGGTCGCGCCGCGGGTCCGGCCGGTGTCGTTCGAGCTCGGCGGCAAGAACGCCGCGATCGTGTTCGCCGACGCCGATCTCGACGCTGCCCTGGGCGGCCTGACGCGATCGGTGTTCGCCAACACCGGGCAGGTGTGCCTGTGCACCGAACGGGTCTACGTCCAGCGGGCGATCTTCGACGACGTCGCCGACGGGCTCGTCGAGCGAGCCCGCGCACTGCGCCTGGGTCGCCCCGACGACGCCGCCACGACCACCGGGCCGCTCATCTCGCGTGAGCACCGGGCCAAGGTCGAGTCGTACTACCGCCTGGCCGAGGAGTGTGGCGCCAAGACGCTGGTCGGAGGCGGCGTGCCGACGCTCGGCGCCGAGCTCGACGGCGGCGCGTGGATCGAGCCCACGCTCTGGAGCGGCCTGACCAACGCCGACCGGCCGATGCGCGAGGAGATCTTCGGCCCGGTCGCCGCGCTCGTCCCGTTCGACTCCGAGGACGAGGCGATCGCGCTGGCCAACGACACCGAGTACGGGCTGGCCTCGGCGGTCTGGACCACCGATCTCTCGCGCGGACACCGCGTCGCGCAGCGGATGAACGTCGGCATGTCCTGGGTCAACACCTGGTTCCTGCGCGATCTGCGCTCACCGTTCGGCGGCGTCGGCCTGTCCGGCATCGGCCGTGAGGGTGGCGAGCACTCGCTGGACTTCTACACCGAGCCGACCAACGTCTGCGTCCAGCTGTGAATTGGGCGACGTACCTCGACGAGGCGCAGCAGGGCGTCGCGGCGGTCGCGCAGCTCGACGCCGAGCTCAGCCTGGACGGCGCCTACCGCATCCAGCACGAGGTGCTGGCGCGGCGCCTCGCCCGCGGTGAGCGCATCGCCGGGACGAAGCTCGGCTTCACCAGCGAGGCCAAGATGGCGCAGATGGGTGTCAGCGAGATCATCGTCGGGCAGCTGACCGACGCGATGCAGGTGGCCGACGGCGCCGACGTCGACCTGGCCCGGTTCATCCATCCGCGCATCGAGCCCGAGGTCGCCTTCCGGCTGGCCCGCGACGTCGACGGCGACGGCGACATCGCGTCGTGTGTCGACGCGGTCGCGCCCGCGCTCGAGATCATCGATTCGCGCTACCGCGATTTCCGCTTCAGCCTGCCCGACGTCGTCGCCGACAACACGTCGGCGGCGGCGTTCGTGATCGGGCCGTGGACCGAACTGTCCGGCCCCCTCGACGCGCTGCCGCAGTGGGACGTCGCGCTCGAGGTCGACGGCACGCTGGTCGAGAAGGGCAGCACCGCCGACATCCTCGGCCACCCGGCGCGGGCGCTGCGGGCCCTCGTCCCGCTGGCCCGACGGCACGGCTTTTCGCTCAGCGCGGGGCAGATCGTGCTCGCCGGCGCGGCCACCGCCGCCGTGCCGTTCGCGACCGCGCGGGTCACCGCTCGCGTCGACGGCCTGGGCCGCGCGAGCGTGCGAGGCGTCGGGTGAGGGCGGTTCCGCGTGGACGCTTCCCGCACACGAAACGCGCGGGCGACCTCGTCTACGTATCAGGCACGTCGGCCCGGCGGCCGGACAACACGATCGCCGGCGCGGCGGTCGACGAGCTCGGTACCACTGCCCTCGACATCCGCGAGCAGACCCGCGCGGTGCTCGAGAACGTCCGCGCGCTGCTCGGCGACGTCGGCGCCGGCCTGGCCGACCTCGTCCAGGTCACGACGTATCTGGTGTCGATGAACGACTTCGGCGGCTACAACGAGGTCTGGGCCGAGTACTTCGACGAGACCGGCCCCACCCGTACCACGGTGGCCGTGCACCAGCTCCCGCACCCGCACCTGCTGCTCGAGATCCAGGCCGTGGCGTACGTCCCCGAGGAGGGTTAGGCGTGAGTGTGAATCTGCAGCCGATCAACTTCCAGGCGTGGATCGACGACAATCGGCACCTGCTCAAGCCGCCGGTGGGCAACAAGACGATGACGGTCGGCCACGACTTCATCGTCATGATCGTCGGCGGCCCGAACTCGCGCACCGACTTCCACGTCGACCCGTACGAGGAGTGGTTCTTCCAGATCGAAGGCACCATGCACGTCGACCTGATGATCGACGGGAAGCCCGAGTCGGTCGAGATCGGCGCCGGCCAGACCTGGCTGCTGCCCGGCAACACGCCACACTCGCCGCAGCGGCCCGAGCCGGGCTCGATCGGGCTGGTCATGGAGCGCGTCCGCGGAGAGGGCACGCTCGAAAAGTTCCAGTGGTACTGCCCGAACTGCGCGGCCCTGGTGCATGAGGTCGAGCTGCAGGTGCGCGACATCGTCGTCGACCTGCCGCCGGTGTTCACCGCGTTCTACGAGGACGAACAGGCCCGCACCTGCGCGAACTGCGGCCACCTGCATCCCGGCAAGGGCTGAGCTGATTTCGTGGAGCGCGTGATCGACGTCCATACGCACTACGTTCCGCAGGGCTGGCCCGACCTCGGCCCGGACGGCCCGAGCCTGCGCATCGATTCCGAACGCGACGCGATGATCATGCTCGGCGGGGCCGAGTTCCGCCGCATCGGGGCCGAGTGCTGGGACGCCAGTGCGCGACTGGCCGACATGGAGGCCGATGGGGTGGACGTCCAAGTCGTCTCGCCCACGCCGGTGTTCTTCTCCTACGGCCGGACGCCGGCCGACGCCGCTCGGATCGCGCAGATCTTCAACGACCTGGCCCTTGAGATCTGCGCGCCGGCGCCGGCAGCGGCTGCTCCCGTTCTGCCAGGTGCCGCTGCAGGACCCGGATGCCGCCTGCCGCGAACTCGAGCGCTGCGTGGCCGCGGGGCATGTCGGCGTCGAGATCGGCAATCATGTGGGCGACCGCGATCTCGACGACGCCGGCATCGTGACGTTCCTGCAGCACGCCGCGGCGCTCGGGGTGCCAGTGCTCGTCCATCCCTGGGACCTGCCGACCTCGCCGCGGCTCGAGCGCTGGATGGCCCAGTGGTTGACCGGCATGCCGGCCGAGACCCACCTGTCGATCACGGCCATGATCCTCGGCGGCGGGTTCGACGCGATCGGCCCCGAATTGCGCATCTGCTTCGCGCACGGGGGCGGCTCGTTCGCGTTCTGGGTCGGCCGGATGGACAACGCGTGGCACCGCCGCCCCGACGTCGTTGGTACGTCCGCGCAGCCGCCGTCGCACTACCTCGGCCGGTTCTACGTCGACTCGGTCGTGTTCGACCAGCGGGCGTTGCGGCTGCTGGTCGACACTGTCGGGGCCGACCGGGTGCTGACCGGCAGCGACTACCCGTACCCGTTGGGCGAGCGGCCGGCCGGGGGCTTCGTCCGGTCGAGCTCGTTCCTGGACGACGCCACGCGCACCCGGATCCTGTCCGGCAACGCGGAGGAGTTCCTCGGATTGGAGGTTCGCACATGACCGAGGACGACGCGCGCGCGCTGGACGCGGCCGACGAGTTGCCCACCCAGCGCGGGCTGTTCCACGTGCCCCGGCACGGTTCGGGCGAGGCCGCGTACTTCGCCGGCAACTCGCTCGGCCTGCAGCCGCGGGCCTTGCGGGCACGGCTCGAGAGCGAGCTCGACGACTGGTCCCGGCTGGGCGTCGAGGGACACCGCGAGGCGGCCCGGCCGTGGGTGTCGTACCACGAACTGCTGCGGGAACCGGCGGCCCGGCTCGTGGGCGCCCGACCGGCCGAGGTCGTGGTCATGAATTCGCTGACGATCAACCTGCACCTGATGATGATCAGCTTCTACCGTCCGACCGCCGATCGGTCGGCGATCGTCATCGAGGACTCGGCGTTCCCGTCCGACAGCTACGCGGTGCGCAGCCAGGCGGCGTTCCACGGCTTCGACCCGGACGACACCGTGCTGCGGCTGCGCCCGCGCGACGGGGAGGCCGCGCTGCGCACCGAGGACGTGATCGCCTTCCTCGACGAGCACGGGCCGCGGATCGCCCTCGTCCTGCTCGGTGCGGTGAACTACTACAGCGGCGAGTTCATGGACATCGAGGCCATCACCGCGGCCGGGCAGGCCGCCGGGGCGGTCGTCGGCTGGGACCTCGCCCACGCCGCCGGCAACGTGCCGTTGCAGCTGCACGACTGGGGCGTCGACTGGGCGGCCTGGTGCTCGTACAAGTACCTCAACAGCGGCCCCGGTTCGCTGGCCGGGGCGTTCGTGCACGAGCGGCACCTCGCCGACCGCACGCTGCCCAAGTTCGCCGGGTGGTGGTCGACCGATCCGGCGACGCGCTTCCAGATGGGGCCGCTGGTGGCGCCGGTGGACACCGCCGATTCCTGGCAGGTGTCCAACCCGCCGATCCTGGCGATGGCCCCGGTCCTCGTATCGCTGGAGCTGTTCGACGCGGTCGGGATGCCCGCGCTGCGAGCGAAGAGCCTGCGCCTCACCGGTCATCTCGAACAGGCTCTCGACGCGGTGGGCGAGGGACGTCCGTTCGAGGTGATCACGCCGCGCGATCCGGCGCGGCGAGGGGCCCAGCTGTCGGTGCGGATCGCCGGTCTCGACGCGGGCCAGGTGACCGAGCGGTTGCGGCACGAGCACGGCGTCTACGCCGACGCCCGCCAGCCCGACGTGATCCGGCTGGCCCCGGCGCCGTTGTACAACACCTTCCACGACTGCTGGCGGGCGGCGACGGCGCTCGCGGCGGTGCTGGATGGCTGACGCCGCTGCCGCCGGCGCGGGCCGCGTCGCGACCGACGAGATCGCGGTCGTCGGGGCCGGACTGGCCGGCTGCCTGCTGGCCACGTTGCTCGGGCGCCGGGGGCTGGCCGTCACCCTCTACGAACGCCGCCCCGACCCGCGGCGGATCGGCGCCGAGCGCGGCCGCTCGATCAATCTGGCGATCTCGGCCCGCGGGCTGGACGCCCTCGAGCACGTGGGGCTGCGTGAGCAATCGCTGGGCCGCGCGCTGCCGATGCACGGCCGGATGGTGCATCCGCGGCAGGGCGGTCCGAGCTTCCGGCCGTACAGCGCGGACGGCGTCCGGGCCATCAACTCGATCAGCCGGGCCGAGCTGAACCACGCCCTGCTCGACGCCGCCGAGGCGACGCCGGGCGTGACGCTGCGATTCGAGCACCGGTTGGCCGAGCTGGATCTCGACAAGGGTCGGCTGCGGTTCGAGACGCCGGCCGGCGGGCCGGACGCGGCGGCCGCGATCGTGCTGGCCACCGACGGTTCGTACAGCGCGGCCCGCCGAGCCGTGACTTTCCGGCCCGGATTCGACTTCAGCCAGGACTACCTCGACCACGGCTACAAGGAGCTGACGATCCCGGCCCGGGCCGGCGAGTTCGCGCTCGACCCGGACGCCTTGCACATCTGGCCGCGGGGCGAGTCGATGATGATCGCGCTGCCGAACCTCGACCGTTCCTTCACCTGCACGCTGTTCTGGCCCAAGGCCGAGCTGGCCGCGCTGCAGACTCCGGCCGCGATCGAGGCGTACTTCGCCCGGCACTACCCGGACGTCGCCG
>CAVXSM010000002.1:0-130488 GCA_963764485.1 uncultured Actinomycetota bacterium
TTCTGCGTGGCGCGAACTCCTGAATGCGTCGCGCTTGGTGAGACGTGAGAGCGGTGCCGGACGGTGAAGCTGCGCACGCGACGTCACTGCTAGCACATTGAACCTGCCCAGCCGCGATTGCCAACGCGTCGATCGGTCCCTCGCAGAGCACCAAGACCTGGGGTCGGCCGGAACGGACAGGCAGATACAGGTGGTCGCCCTTCCGGTAGGCGGTGGTGGTCGGCGTGTTGAGATACCGGCGTGCTGCGGTACGGGTGATGTCTCTACCGACCACCGCGAGGAGATCACCTGCCTCATCGTGTATCGGCAACACGACCCGCCGGTGGAACCGGTCAAGTAGGCGTTCGTTCCTCGACAAGGCCCAGCCTGAGTCGACAAGTTCCACCTCGCTGCATCCGGCCCGAGTGAGTTCGACGATGAGACCGTCTCGCGCGGGCGGTGTGTATCCGGCGAAGTGGAGCTCATGCTCCGCCTCTACGGCGGCGAGGTCGATTCCGCGTGTACGGAGGTAGTCGCGGGCGATTGCCGCGGGCCGAGTATCAGTCAAGACGCCCCACGCGAGGCGGTTGACTTCGACGATCCGCGCGCGATCCGTTGACATGACGATCCCGTCCCGCTCCACCGCCGATGGAGCCGGTCGGACACGATTTGATGACGCGAATCCGTTCAACCACGCGATCGCGTCAGCCGCAGACCGAGCCCCTTGCACCTCACGGACGAGGTCGACGACGTCACCGCCGGCGCCGCAGCCGAAGCAGTGAAAACGACCGGTGGTCGGGTGCACGACGCAGCTAGGAGTTCGATCGTCGTGAGCAGGCAGCGGGCAGCTCACCATGACGTCGCCGGTCGCGATTGATGTGGCGTTCGCGTCGATTCCGAGCCGGTGAAGGACGTCGAGGATTGGATGCCTAGCCCGGACGTCGTGGAAGTACTCCTCGCTCGAGAGCCGGGCCATCGGTTACATCGCCAATTCGGACGGGCTGATGCGGCGATCGGATTGCGGTCCGACCGGGATGAGGGCCGGGACCGGTGCAGTCGCAACGACGACCGGGCGCTCGACCTCGCTCGTCGCGCGTAACTCGAACCCGTTGCGGTTCGCTAGCCGATGGATGCACTCGACATCTCGCTTAGCCGACTCGAGATCCGTCGCCGCGAGCAGTCCCCGCCAGTCGTCTCGGTCGACGAGCCGGTATGTGACGAAGACTGGTACCGCACCCGAGCCGCGCAACGCGTTGGCGTAGACCTGCTCTGCACTCTCCCGCGCCGAGCGCGCGATGACGCACGCATGTGCAGCCTGGAACCTGTGCGGCGCATCCACCGCAAGCTTCTCATGCCGGTAGCGGGCATCGAAGTCGGCATCGACGCACTCCAGCCACAACCGTCGTGCCTCGTCCGGAGTGAAGTGCGGCTCGTTGTTGACCACGGCAGCCAGTTCCAGATAGCCGTCCGAGCGGTGTAAACCCTTCGCTCGTCGTCAGCCAGGCGGCTTCGATTTCTTGAAGCGTCGTTCGAGCACTGAGCACGGCGAACATCGCATCGGTGCGACGGTAGGCATATAGGAATCCGCGGTTGCTATCACCGTCAGGTGAGAACGACAACCGAACGTCTTTGTGCTGCCCCCAATTCACGCCGAAGTCAATCTCAGGCCGGTCGAAACGAAACCCCAACGCCAGCAACTGGTCCCGCGTCAACCAGTCTGGTTCGTCAAACGACGACACTCCATCAGGCATTTGGTCTCCTTCGCTCTCGGTGCGCTGCCCTTAGGCAAGGCTGTCGGCGAAATTGCGAAGGGTTGGGGACAGGCGAATGGACGAGTGAGGGGCCGAACCTGATCCAGAGTCGAGAGTTAGCCCGAAGGTCGTCATACCCGGCGGAGCGCGCTCTGCAGACGCAACTTTCCCGGTGCTGTTGATCGAAGCAGGAGGAGACCTTGTCCGAACGGCATCGTTCGCAGCTCCGCGGCCGCGATCAGTGGTACCTCGTGGACACTCTTCGAAGTCGACCCCATCCGCGAGCCCCGCGCGACTCGGTCGTGCGTACTTGATCCCGCGTTCCGAGCAGAGCCACCAGGTCACGCAGATCGCCGGCGTTGCTGGATCCGCCGAGGATCACCTTGACGATCGCCGCATCCCAGACGGCGGCCGCCTCATTCACGCCCCAACGGGCGCGGGCCTGCGCCAGCGACTGCAGGACGATCATGGTCGAGATGTTTGAACCGCCACCCTCGCTCATCAACGGCAGCAGGGAAGGCAGCGGATAGTTGGCCGCCTCATCGAGGATTAGTGCGAGCGGAGGATCGAGTCGATTGCCCGGCAGGCCGGCTGCCATCCGCCGGGCCGTCTCGACGACGTCCTCGATCAGCGCCGAGACAAGCGTGGCAGCTGCGGATGCCCCACTCGCCGTGCCAAGGAGATACAGGGTGCCCGAATCACGAAGGAATCGTTCTGGTTCGAACTCATCCCCTGGCTCGGGAGACACGGCGTCGAGGACGCCGGGGTCTGCGAGCGCGGCGAAAGCGTTCGCGACGACCGCCCAGGTCGAGTCCCGCTGCCGCGCATCAGCGGCGATCACAGCCTCGAGTGCCGTCGCCCAGTTCGGCGCGGCCCTCGGATCCCCTTGAAGTACGTCGAGGGCGTCGCGGGCCATTCTCGGTGAGAGGGACCAGTCGACGAGGCTGGCCGGTTTGAAATGACCGAGCGCGGCCGCATGCAGTAGGCACCGCACAACGGTGTATGCCTGTTGCTGCCAGAACGATGCGTTGTCAACGCCAACCTGCGAGCCCGCGGTGAGCGCGCGCGCTCGGGTCATGGCGATGCGCGGATCCTCGCAGCCGCGGGTGAGCGACCACCGCGTCGCGGCCCGGTCGCGAGCCAGGCCCTGCGGATCGAACATCGCCACCGGCCCCGCGGTCCGGCGGTGGCTGATGGTCGCGGCGACGTTGTCCGGCCGCGTGCTGGTCGTGATCACCGCGCCAGGTGCGTCGAGGATCCCGGGAATCACGAGATGCAATCCCTTGCCAGACCGGGGTGGTCCGAGCACGACGATCGAGTCCTCGACCGTGACCCAACACGTCACGCGGCGCGACCTTCCGATCGGGATGGCGAGATCCGCAGTCCGTGGCTTCCTGACGCTCGGCCGGAGGTGACGCCGCCGTCTGATGGCTCGCGCGCTGCACGCCCGCCAGATCTCGGCCCTCGTTGCGAACCCCCGCGACGAGGCCGTTAGCTGATCCCGCAACGTCACAAAGCCGGATGCCGCGAGCACGACCAGGGCCGCGATGACTAGGACGAGACTGCGTGGATGTCCGCCGACTGCAAGCCCGGCGGCGTTCATCCGAGCATGCGAGCGTTCGTGTCGAAGAGCTTGAGCTCACCGTCGGTGCACAGGTGGCGGACGATGAAGGCGCGCTCCTTGATCCGCCACAGGCCCTCGCCCTGGGCGAGCATCGGCAGCTCTCTGGCTTCGGTACTCGAGAGCCCGAGCGCGGCCGCGGTCTTGTCCGACTCCCCTGACTCCTGCGCGTAGATGATTTTCGTCGAGCAGTCAGCCAGTAGGCCCAGGGCGAGGTTGCGCGCCTCAGAATTCGCCTCGCCGACGGAGTCCAGGTCCGACAGGCGGTGGATCACCATGAGGTTGGCGATGCCGAAAGCGCGGGACAGTTTCCACTGCGACTGCATACGAGCCAGAAGCGAGACCTGACGAAGCAGCCGCCATGCTTCGTCGTAGATCACCCACCGCTGTCCGCTGGCCGGGCCCGCGAGCGCCGCCTCCATCCAGGCCGACGCGCACGTCATGACCAAGGCGATCAGATGGTCCGAGCCCTGGATGCATGAGAGGTCGAGCGACACCATCGGCAAGTCGGTGTCGAAGCGCGCAGTTGAAGGCCCGTCAAACAAGCCGGCCAAGTCACCACGCACGAGGCGGTTCAGCGCGTGCGCAGCCTGTCGCCCGTCGTCAATCAATTGCGTCATCGACGACCCATCGACCTCGCGGGGTGGTCGGAACATCGCATCGACGACGTGGGACAGGATCGGTACTGAGTTGTCGCGGGCCGCGGCCTCGAGTGCTGCGAACAGTGCCGTGGCTTCGACCGCGAATAGGTCTCGTCCCAACGCCGACTCGGTGATGGCCCGCAGCAAGTCACGACGCCGCCCGACGATCATCGCCTGCCACTCGGCGTCGGTCAGACCACTCATGCGCGGTCCCTCGTCCAGTGGGTTGAGGCGGGTCGACAACGTGCTGCCCAGCTGAATCGCCTGCCCGCCGACGGCCTTCGCGACGACGGACCACTCGCCTTTGGGGTCACCGGGCACGTAGACCTTGCGCCCGAAGGCGATGGACCTGGTCGCGAGCGCCTTGGCGAGCGTGGACTTTCCCTTCCCGACAACGCCCGCGAGCAGGCAGTTGGGATTGGTCAGGACGCCCTGCCGGTAAAGAACCCAAGGGTCGAAGCAGAAGGACGACCCGCTCCACGCGTCCTGGCCGATGAACACGCCTTCCGAGCCGAGGCCGGCTTCGGCGAGAAAGGGATACGCAGCGCCGACGACTTCGCTCGTCGCCCGATGGGGTTGGACCCGAAACCGCCGCCACGAACGAAGGGCGTCCTGGCCAGCCTCTCCACCGATCGGTAGGTACTGAGCGCTACGCCGTTCTTCGCGCTCTCGCCGAATTTCGTCCCGCCGCGCGTCGAGCACTGCGCGGTGGGCGGCGATCTCGATGGCGCGTGAACCTTGCGTTGCTCGGCGCCGGCGTGAGCGGTCAGCGTCAGCCGGAGTGAACAGGGGCGAAGCGAGCGTGCGGGCATCGGGAGCGAAGTCACGACTGATCGACTCCGGCCACCTTCCGTTTGCCGCTGCCTGCTCAGCATCGCTCCAGGCGCAGATCGTCTCGCCGTCGGCGTCCAGAACGACACGCAGCTTGGGCGGTGCCCAGCGGTTCCCCCGCCGAATCATTGCGCCGACCGCCCTAACGGAAGCCCGGCGACGGCAAATGCTTGCGCCTGCTGGCCGTAGAGGATCCGACATTCGCAACCGCACTGGGTGGCGGCGCGCTCCGCACTCGCGACGGCGTTCGCCAGCTCGTCCCGGGTGCGGGCTGTGATCGTCACGAAACCGGAGAACCGAAGATCGGCGTGGCCGGACACCAGAGCGCGTTCTCGGGCGAGCACGTCGGAGTACTCCTGCTCGCTGGCGAAGTCTGCGACCTTGCCGATGCGGGCACTCTGCTGAGCCTCGGTGAGGTACTCGACCTTCTCCTTCCGGATAGACCGGAGCGCCTCACCGGTTCCTAGCGGTTTGGCGACAACGGAGACTGACTTTCGGACGTCTTGCAAGAACACGAGCGAGTGAAGAAAGTGCGGAGCCACATCGACCCTCGGCCACTCGCTTAGCCAAAGCACGGTCGAATAGGCCGAGTCGTGCCGAAGGTGGTCCCAATGCTCATCGATGGCGACCGGGCCGGCCCCTCCATGGAGCGCCACGACGTCTCGTCCGTGTTCGGGTTGTAAGCCTGCCGTACGACCCCAGCCAGCTCCTCGGGCTTCAACCATCCATCTACATGGAGGTCGGCAGCGCGCAGCGATGCCGCGCACGCGCTCATGTCCCCGCGTAGGACGTCCGCGGCTCCAGCGACACCACGTCCCGCATCCCGGATCTGCTTTGCCGCCCCGCGCAGATCGAGCGAAATTGTGATCAGGGACCGGTGGGTGTGCGACGGCGCGCGTTGGCGAGCAACTCCTCATACTGCTCCGCTGACCACCCGGCATCGGTGGTGCCGTGAACCGCGTACCACCTCCCGCACACCGTCACCGGCGTCCGGAAGCGTGCTCTCAAGGATTTGGACTCCCGCGCACGTACCCGTCGTGGCCAGTCCGGCCAGCACCCGCGACCACGCAGCTACTCGGCGCGCCTGGTCATCCGGCGAGAGCAGAACGTAGGCGGGGTGGGATACCCGCACGACCGCGGACAAGGTCTGCCGGTGCGGATCGTGAATCATCACCGCGCCGGAGGCATCGAGGTGGAAGCGCAAGGACGCCGCGTCTCCGGGCAGCGCCATCGTGCCGGCGGGGCGCGGCGCGAACAGCCGAGCCCTGAAACGAGTCTGGGTTCGTCAGCCGCCGCGTCGTCCAATGCACGACGTTGGGCACCGACTCGATCACGGGATCTCCGTTCCACCGGACGAACGCAGTCGCGACAAGGGCGGCCCAGAACGGGGCGGAAAGAACGAGACCGGCAACGCCAGCCACAAATGTCGGCAGTACGAAGAGGACGAGAGCTGCGCCCAGAACAGCGAGCCGCGGCCCGGAGAAGCCCAGCAATACTCCCTTGGACTGCCGTCGCCCGAACCTGACCAGCCGCGTCGCAGCGTCGGTAGTGCTCGTCATGACTTCGCTCTCGCCATTGGAAGGTCGGGCGCAGTGCTTGAGCGCCCACCCGCCCGGCTCGAACTGGTCTCAGGTGACGCGCGACCCGGCACCGCCGCCGATGCTCCGGTGGGCGGCGGGTCCCGAGGATCGCGGCGGCTTGAAGACTTGGGTTGTCCACCCGATCCAGACGCACCCCCGGTGAACGCTGTGCGGGCAGATGCTGCGATCGCGCCAGTCCCGCTAGCTACAGCAGCGATCTTCTGCGGCGCAGCGACGATCGTCCGGCCCCCGGCGGTCGCGCCGGCGGCCTGCGAGTGCACGCTGTGGAAGGAGTCTCCTGCGAAGTGGACCATCTTGATCGCGATCCACGGTGCGAACCCGGCCAGCAGAAGAGTCAGGGCGCCGATCACCAGCGTCGTCATCGAGGTCGCGGCCTTGCTTCCCGACTTCTCCTGGCCGGCGCCGTTCAACACCGATAGGCCGATCATGAAGATGATCACGAGTATCAACTTGCTGAACACGAGCGCGGCGGTGAACTCGATCCACTTCTTCACCCACGGCCTTGAAACGTCGCTCGCGGCACCAGAGAACGCGATTGGCGCGAAGACCGCGGAGACGATGATGAGCATCTTCCGGATCATGAGGGCGACCCACACCACGACGACCGCGGCGATGAGCACGAGGGAGATGAGGAGCAGCCCGGCGGGGTTGCCAACCGAAGCCAGGGTCGACCCGGCGATCAGCTTGCTTCCCATGCCCCGGATGTCGGTGCCAAGGGCGAACTGCACGACGCCGGCGCACAGGGAGTCGACCGCGGCCAGCATGATCTGTGTCGAGGCGACTGCGAACGCTGCGCCCATGAATGCGACTCCCAGGCCTCGGGCGGCCCGGCTGAGGCCGCCCGGATCCTGACGTAGAGCAGCACTGATGACTTGAATGAGAAACAATCCGAATGTGACGAGGCCGGCGATCGAGCCGGTCGCGATCAGATCGCTCTTCAGGTATGGCGCGCTCAGATCGACCGAGGTCGCGTTGTTGAGCTGTAGCCAGAGCCAGGTGACCGCAGAGTTGGCAACACCGGCGAAGTAGTCCGCGATCGCACCGAAGATGTCGCTGCCCGCGGACTTCGCCGCGTGGCCGAGCAGCTGGCCGGCCTGGCACAGCGGATTGACGGTGTCCCACCCGGAGCACGACACGTCACGCCACCTCCTTGATCACGTAGTTGTTGGTTGCCGCCACCCCGTACCCGCCGCCAGGTGACGAGCCAAGCTGAACCGCAAGAGCGACATCGAACCGTCGCGATTCGGCGTGCCCGCCGACCGAGGTTGTCTGCGTCACCGTGAGCGACACGTCCCGGACGGTCGCCAAGGGATCTGGCGCGGCGTATCCAGTCGCCGCCTTTTGTTCCCATTGCGGGTCGAGCGAGATGCGAAGGCCACTCACGACATCGCGCCCGCGCTCGGCTTGCAAAGCCAGCCACGGACCGTCCGCAGGTATGGGGGTTTCGATTGCGCTGTCCCAGGTCAGGTCGGTGAGTGAATCGACGAGGACTTTCGACCAGTCCGCCGTGGGGTAGTTCGGGGAGCGCAGTGGCGCGTCTTCAGATTGAGCCCACGCAATCAGCTGCGAACGTCGCTGCCGGGTGTAATCCCGATTGAAGAGCTCCGTCGCGAATGCAGTCACGTAGGCGGCGGGATCAGACGACGCCCGTCTCGGAATCGGGGGGTAGTCGGCCGAGACCGCTGGGCGAACTGCCGGAAGTGCGTCCCAGCTGGCGATGTCCGACGGGACTGCACCGCGAGACGACGGCAATATCGACACCGAATGCTGGTGCAGGGTCCGCGAGACTGAATGGCCGCCCGACCAGCGGATGACGAGGCCGACCAGACAGAGAAACAGAACCAATCCGCAGAACAGGGCGGTCGTGACGAGGACCGCTCGTCGGTGCAGCTGAAAGAAGATCACCATCATCGGGCCTTAGAGGGACGCGCCGGCATTGGAGAAGAAGGCAACGAGGACGTCGGCGCCGCCGACAAGCAGGGCCGCGACGCAGGAGATGAGCACGCCGCTCTTCCCGCGACCGGCCAGGTGGGGGTTCGCCGAATGCGATCCGAGCGCCCAAGTGATCGCCGCGAGCGCGACGCCAGCCACCGCCGCGATGATGCCGAACGTCAGCAGCGCGCCGACGATCTTCTCGGCTTCGGACGTGCCCGGGAGTCCAGTGGTGTTGGGGCTGATGTGTGGCGCCGCCAAGAGCTTGCCGTGGCTCATCCGACTCTCCTCTGAGTGGGGGCGGCACCAATGCCGCCTTGGGTGGGGGCAGTGAGATTTCGTTCAGCCGAGATGTCTGAGCGCCGACAATCCGTGTCCGACGGAGAGGAAGTCGTCGTAGGTCTGGACAAGAATGCCGATCCGCTCGTCGGCTGCGTTCAACACGAGGCCGTCGCCGATGTAGATGCCGACGTGGCCCGGCGCGGCGAGCGTCCCATCGTCGCCGGGAACGAAGACGAGATCCGCCGGCAGCAAAGCGTCGGGCGATGTCGAAATACCAAGGTGCGACTGGGCGGCGGCGTCGTGAGGCAGGTCAACGCCTTCGCGCGCCCAGGCGGCCACCGTGAGACCCGAGCAGTCGTAGGCCGCCGGCCCGATCGCGTCGTACACATAAGGCTTGTCGAGCTGAGCGATAGCGAACGAGACCACTCGGGCCTCAGCCGGCGTCGCGATCGCCGGAATCGTGTACGACGTGGGCAACCCGTGGGAGCCAGGCGCGCTGCTGGCCGGCAGCCCACCCGACATCGCTCCGCAGCTTTGACGGTTCTCGTCGCGGTCGATCATGCCGACGGCCTGCTCGGCGACCGCGAGCTTCGCGCGGTAGTTCTCGCCCACCACCGCGCTCCCGTGGTTCGTCGGACGCGGGTGACCGTCATAAGCCGAGTGCTGCACCTGCTGGGCAGCGATCCACGGCGGTTCGGATTGCCAGCCGGCGTCGGAGGTGAGGGAGCGGACGAACAGGACCGTCGACTGTTCTGGATCGAGTCGCTGGACGAACGACCCCCAGCCGCCACGCTGCTGGAAGATTCCGAGCGAGTCGTGATCGCTGCCCTCGCCCTGCACGGGCCACGAATCCGTATCGACCGCTGCGTTGCCGAGGACCCGAAGGCCGGACTCGGTGTAACCGGTCATCACGGCGATCACGGCCGCATCGCGTCCGCTCATGCTTTCGGCAACTGCGGTGACGATGCGGGCGTTGGTCGCCTGCGCCGCGTCGAGCCCACGGATCGGGCCGCGGGTCACACACGCATCCGCAATTGAGCTCGCGGAGGCCGGGGGTGCCGACGTGCCAGCGAAGATTGCGATGCCGAGGGCCAGGGAGAATGTCGGCATCGCGACCACGAGACCGGTTACGAGTCCCTTCACGAATATCTCCTCCGACCGACGCAGACGGCTGGACGATTACGAAGCGTGACCATAACAGGCATAAATCCGGCAAACCAGCCCCAGTCTCTACCTGTGGGTAACTGCTAGATCACTCAATCATTGCGGCATGCGGCCGGCGAGCTGCTGCCGCGAAACATGGTGGCCAAGTCGCGGGTCCAGCGACGCCGCACCAGCTCCGGGATCGATTCGACGTCGCCTGGCCGATGCGCCGCCCACCACAACAGCGACGTCTCGAGCGAAGCGCCCTCGCTCCCGATCAGCAGCCGGGCAAGCCGGCTCGCCACGATCGGGTCACCCACGACCCGTCGCAGGTTCGTTACAAGTCGGGCCGGCCGGCGCGCCGACGGTCGCATCGCGACGAGCGCGTTTCCCGTCCCGCCTTTGGCTCGGTATCGATCTGCGAGCTCCATGGCGCTGACAACACCCTCGGCGATCAACGATTGCGCGTAGTCGTCGAGGCGCCGCATCGTCGCGCGCTGCGCGAGGTCGATCACGATGTCCGCCACCGACGGCTGATCCGTCAGGTCGCGCCTATCGTCCGCTTGCCGTGCGGCGAGACTCATCGGTTCCGTTGCCCGCTCGGTGATCTGTGCGCGCCAGCGATCGTGCTCCATCGCCCGCACGGCCGAACGGATCAATGCTTCGAGCGAACCCCCACCAACTCGGACTTCATTCCGGTGCCGGAGCAGGTACTCCGCGATGTCGCGTTCATCGCCATCGGCGTAAATGACCGCGGCGATCATCGTCAGCTGCGCCGCGGCGTTGGTGCCGACCGTTGCGTCCCATCGGGCGAGTGCCCTGAGTTGCGGATACGGGCGGCGAAACCGCGGGAGCCGCGCCGGCACGACGCGCAATACGTCGGCTAGCCACCGGACGACATCGAGATCGGACGTCCACTGCACGCATTCTGGTTCGAGCGAGTCCGCATTCGGCTGTCGCACGTGACCACCTCTCTCGGCAATGCCGGCTCCGCGCGTCTTCTGTCGTCCGCATGCCGGTGCATCCAAGATCTCGGAACTACGCGGGACGGGATAACCTCCCAACCGGACAATTCGGGACGTCTCCGAAGCACAGAGACGTCCCGCCGACGTCCCGGAGGAAACGTGTCGAGGAACGAGCGGCTGGCCGAGGCGATACAGCGCGCGCACATGACGCCGATGTCGCTTGCTGCGTCGCTCGGCGTCGACCCGAAGACCGTCGATCGCTGGGTCGCGCAGGGTCGCATTCCCTACCGAAGGCATCGGCAAGAGACGACGGTCCTGCTCGACGCGCCCGAAGCATGGCTCTGGCCAGAGACGTCCGACCCGGGGGTTTCGGACGCGCGTCACTCCGAGCTGATCAAGATCTACGCTCACCGCTATCAGATCCCGATCGAGCTTTGGCTCGACCTAATCCGTGACGCGACAGCAAGCATCGACATTTTGGTCTACGCCGGCCTCTTCCTGCCTGAGCAAACTCCCGACGTGTGCGATCTACTGATCCGCAAAGCGCAGGACGGGGCACGGGTCCGGCTTCTGTTCGGCGACCCTGAGTGCGACGCCGTGCGAGTCCGGGGCGAGGACGAAGGGATCGACGAGGCGGTGGCAACCAAGATCCGTAACGCCCTCCACCACTATCGATCGCTCGCCAACACTGACGTGGCCGTACGGCTGCACCGCACCACGCTCTACACATCGGTCTATCGCAGCGACGATGAGATGATCGCGTCGCCACACGTCCTCGGGCTGCCCGGAGCACAGGCACCCGCACTCCATCTTCGTCGGACGAACACCAGCGACTTGTTCGACACCTACGCGGACTGTGTCGAGCGGGTCTGGGCCGCATCCCGACCGGCTTGGGCGGAAGGATAGGGCCATGAGCAGGCGCGATTACTACCACGAGCCAGACGCACCAACCGCGACCCGATTGGTTGTCGCGGCCACCGCCTTCGTGCAGGACGATGAGAAGCGGGTGCTCCTCGTTCGCCGTGCCGACAACGACGCGTGGGCGTTGCCCGGTGGCCGTCAGGAGATCGGCGAGACCACCGAACAGTGCGCCGAACGCGAGACTGCTGAGGAGACGGGGTACGAGGTTCGAGTGAGCGGCCTGTTGGCCGTCCTCTCGGATCCGGCCCATGTGATCGCCTACGCCGACGGCGAGGTCAGGCAAGAATTCGTCGTGCTCTATCGCGCCGTGTTCGTCGGCGGCGAGCCCCGGCCGAGCGCCGAAACGCCGCGCATCGCCTGGGCTCACGAGTCCGAACTCGACGCGTACGAGCTGCGGCCGTGGATCCGCGCCCGCCTTGGCTGTGGGTTCGGCGCCGCCTCGGCAGGGTGAGCCGCTTTCCCATTTTCGACCACGCGGCTGGCGCGTAGGGCCTCCTTGAGTTCGGCCACGGGTATCGCCATCAGCAGCGCCGCCCGTTCCAGTCCGGATATCCGGACCAGCTCGACACGCCTGTCCCGCTGCTGATTCCTACACTCCTCAATGTGCCGGTCGGCCTTCTGAAGTGCCGTTTGCCTGCGGTCCAAGGCCCGCGCCACGCCCTGATTGGCCGAGAACACGCTGGCAAGCGCCGCAGACTCTCTTCGTTGCGCGTCCAACAAGCGCTGCCGCGCCGCCGGGTCCCTATGTACTGCGCCTCGCGACATAGCTCCTCCTCGTGTTGGTCGTCCAATGGGTGAGACGGGCCGGATTTATGTGATTGCGGGAGGCACATCTGTCAGGGCGACGAGCCTGCCGAGGGCTTGAGCAGCGCGCAGCGCGTCGCCGAGCTCGAGGGCGATTCGGCTGGTCTCGTAGTCGAGGACGACCCGGGTCGGTCTTGGGACGGCTTCGCGCGGGTACCCGAAGCGGAAGGCCCGTGCGAGGTAGATCTCGAGCGAGACCGCTTCATCGTCGAGACCGTTGTGTGCCTGCAACGAGAAGGCAGGTGACCGGCATTCATCGATCGGTTGATGCAGCTGGGCGTCCGGGTAGCCGTGGTCCCCGGGGTGGCCCCTTCTGTTCACGCACCACGGAGCACCGTGGTCGTAGATCTGTCCAAGGTCGCGCCACTCGGGCCACGGGCCGCGTGCCGAGGGGCGCGTGGGATCGCTACGGTCTGGCATGGGTCAGCTCCTGTGTGAGCAGGTGTTGATCAAGGCCTGGTCGGGTGTTCCACCACCCGACCGGGCCGCCTAGTTGCTACCGGCCGACTTTCCTCTCATCCGATTAGGACTCGGGCGTCTTCCACAGGCAAACGTGCATCATGCACAGGTCGGAGTCAACGAGACGCACTGGGCCCCGGTCAGTAGTTCAATGCCCACCCCGTCCTCTCTCCATCACGCGTCTGGCACCGAGGGTGCGGTTTCTTCGACACCCAGCCCTGGAGACAGAAGTTCCGTGAACGGGATGGGTGGTGTTCGGGGTCGGTGACGGTGTCGATCCGGCGGATCAGCTTGGGGTGCGGATTCGCCTATCTGATGAGCTCGGTGGCGCGCGGGGACGTCGCTCACTCGACCGGTTCGCCCTTGACTCGGTACTACGTCGAATCCGGTACTCCGGAGGGCCGCTGGATCGGCAGCGGCCTTGCTGGCCTCGCCGGCGGTGTCGGCGTCGCACCGGGTTCGGTGGTGTCGGAGGAGGGTCTGTGGCGACTGCTCGGGTTGCTGGCTGACCCGGCCACCGGCGCCCCGCTTGGGCAGCGTCCAACGGCGATCGCGGGAGTTGACGGGCGGCGCCCAGTGGCCGGGTTCGATCTCACGTTCAGCGTCCCGAAGTCGATCAGCGTGGTGTGGGCGTTGGCGCCGCCCGCGGTTCAGGCCGAGATCTACCGGGCTCATCAGGACGCCATCCTGGCGACCCTGGCGTGGATGGAAGCGAACGTCATCTGGACCCGAACCGGCCACGGCGGCACCGTTCAGACGCCGACTCGCGGACTGGTGGCGGCTGCGTTCGATCATTGGGACTCCCGCGCCGGGGACCCACATCTGCACACTCACCTGGTCGTGGCGAACCGGGTTCAGACTGAGGACGGGCGGTGGCGGACTCTCGATTCAAAGACGTTGTTTCGCTACACCGTCGCCTTGTCTGAGCTGCACCAAGGCGTCCTGCAGGACCTCCTCACCGAGCGGCTCGGCTTCACGTGGACGCCGCACACCCGGCCACACTCGAACGCGATCCGCTGGGACGCGACCGGTGTCCCAGAACGGCTCGTCGAAGCGTTCAGCTCGCGGTCGCGAATGATCGGGGCGGAGAAGGACCGACTCGTAGCCGAGTTTGCCGACACTCACGGGCGTCAACCGAGCGCGGTCGAGGTACTCAAGTTGCGGCAGCGAGCGACGCTGGCGACGCGGCCCGACAAGCAGCACTCGACCCTGGGCGCGCTCATGCGCACCTGGCGCGACCGCGCGTTGCTGGCATACCCCGCGCCGGCGGATGGCTGGCTTCCCAGGGTTCTTAACCGCCCGCCCGAACCGCCCTTCAGCGCCGACGACCCGGACGCGCTGGACCTGATCGCAACAACCGCGCTCGACGCCGTCGCGCGCAAGCGCGCAGTATTCGGCGAGGCCAACGTCGTGGCCCAGGTTCACCGCCAACTGCACGGCACACGGTTCGCCAACGAGATCGATCGGCTCACCGCTGCTGATGCGATCACTTGCCGCGCGCTCGGTCTCGCCGTGTCGCTCGATCCAGCGGGCCTGGACCTGTCGCGCTCGCCCATCGCCACGTCCGCAAGAGGTCGATCGACGATGCACCGCGGCGCGGCGCGATTCACGACCCGCATGATCCTCGACGCCGAGAGGCGCCTCCTCGACGCCGCGACAACGCTGACGGCTCCGACTGCCCCGCCGACACTGGGACACGACCTTGGCCTCCAGTTGGGAACGGATCAGCGCGCGGCCGTCGAGAGCATTGTGTTGTCGGGGCGTGTACTTGACCTTCTCGTCGGGCCGGCCGGGACCGGCAAGACCACCACCCTCAGCCACCTAAAGCACACCTGGGAGGAGGCACACGGGCCCCGCGCAGTGATCGGGATGGCCCCCTCCGCAGCCGCCGCGCAGGCGCTCAGTGACGAGCTCGGCATCGCGACCGAGAACACCGCCAAGTGGCTATACGAGCACCACAGCCCCGACAGACCAAAGCGGCTCGACCACCTGCGGCGCCAGTTGCGCCGGCACCAGAATCCGGACGGTCGCCTCACCCAGCGACAGCGCGCCGAAATCAGCCGGATTGACGCCGAACAGCAACGCTGGAACATCCATCCGGGTCAGCTGGTGATCATCGACGAAGCATCCCTCGCGGATACCGTCACCCTCGACGACCTCACAGGACAGGCCGTCGCCGCGGGCGCGAAAGTGCTTCTTGTTGGCGACCCTGCTCAGCTCGGCTCCGTCAACGCCGGAGGCGCATTCGCTCTGCTCGCGGAACGCCACCCCTCCGCCGAACTAACCACCGTCCGTCGCTTCGACCACGCCTGGGAAGCGGACGCCAGCAGGCGCCTAAGCATTGGCAACTCCACCGCGATCGACGCCTATCTCCAGCATGACCGCATCCGCGCCGGTGACCGGGAGCAGGTGCTCGATCACCTCGTTTCCGCATGGTTGGCCGACCGTCGGACCGGACTCAACAGCGTCATGATCGCTACCGACGATGACTCGGTCCGCGCCCTCAATCAACTCGCCCAAGCCCACTGGGTCGATGCCGACGAACTGCAGGTGAGCAACGCTCGCGGCGCCGGCGGAATCCCGCTCTGTATCGGCGACCGGATCGTTACCCGCCGCAACGACCGGCGACTACGCGTCCCCGGAGGTTGGGTCAAGAACGGCGACACCTGGACGATCGCGGCCGCCCACGGTGACGGGTCGCTCGCCGTTCGGGCCGAGACCCACGCGGCGCCAGTCGTGCTGCCGGCCGACTACGTTCGGGAGCACGTAGAACTCGGCTACGCCATTACCGCTTACCGAAGCCAAGGCCACACATACGACACCGCCCACGCTCTCATCGACGAGCGGTGCACCCGCGAAGCGTTGTACGTCGCTGCGACCCGAGCCCGCGGACGAAACAAGATCTACCTTGACACGTCCGACCGGACCGACCCGGATACGGCCCACGAACCCGGCATTGCCTCGACGATCCAGGAGCGCTTGAACGAGATCCTCGACCGACCCGCTGCGGCCGAATCCGCACACTCCCCACTTCCGACGCGACATCCGGACCAGTACATCGTCGCCACGCAAGATCGGCGCCGGACAATCACGCAGCCCTCCCATCTGGAGCTATCCGAACCGGAGCTATAGGCTTAGTCACATTCGGGCTTTGACCGCGTATAACGCCGACCATGCGTTGCTCACTATCAGGCTCTGCGACCGCCGGGGTGTCGATATGTGCCCAGTGGTGCGCCGCCCCTCAGTGCTACGTGGTGGTTGGATCACTCACCTGCTCGCCACCACGCCCGCCCTGCTGCCAATGACCACGCGAGGGCCCGAAGGACACCCGTTACGTCTACCTAGACGTCGGGGTCCGTCGCAGTTTTCGTACCGGACTTGAGTCTCAGTTCCGGGCGCGGCGCTCTACGAGCAAGTCAACCTTGGTGCGCCAGGACGAATAGTTCTCCCGCCAGGGTCCTTCTGTACGCGCCTGATCGGCGTAGAAGGCGCCGACGGATTGCCAGACATGGCGGCTCCTGAGTCCGTCCTCCCCGATGAGGATTCCGGCGGTGCGGCGGTAGCGTTTCGCTTTCTTGGCGAGCAGATCCGCTAGATGGGTGTTGAGGTCTTGACTGGCGTCAATAGCCTCGTCGGCTTCAACCGGACGTGGTTCGTACCCGCGGTGGACTACGCGATTGCGGACGCTGGCGACGTGTGTTTGCCAATTGGCAAGCGGGCCCGGCCTAGTGAGGTCCCATGATCCGCCCAACCTCGGTGAGTACTCATGCCTCAGGCGTGGCCGCAGATCCTTGGAGAGGATGGTCGCCGCCTCGTCCACGGGACCGTCATTGCCCGGTGCGTCGCCAATTTCTTCCCACAGCATCAAGCCGAGGAGCGCGTCCAGCAGCGCTTCAGTCGCTACCGAACAGAGCAGGAGCGCTGCACCCGGTGTGCCGTCCACTTTGAGGAGACGCTGGGCCTGCAGAATGCGCTCGGCGAATAGGGCCTGTGGATCGTCAGCGCTGAGAAGGTGGATGTTGCCCGCCCATTGGGCGAGCGACTCGGAGTCGAGCATCTTCGGCAGCGAATACGGCGCGTTTGCGTGACCGAGTTCGTTGTAACCGGCCGTCCAGAGGGCAGCATCACCACGGAGTTGTCGGTAGGCCGTAGGGATGAACTTCGGCAGCCGGACATACGTCGGGTCGGCGACCATGGCATGGGTCGCAGTGCGGTAAGCCCGCACAACCTGCCGGGTGCAGTCAATACAACGCAGCAGTGGGTGACTGAGGTCGTCGATCTCGATCTGCTCGTCCGCCCCGTCCCCGCCGTTGTCTGCAGGGAACAAAGCTGCGACTTCGGCCACGGTCACAAGGGCCGAGGGTCCGCCCTTTCGGCCCCCAGGGATATCTCGCAACTCCACCGGCAATACTTTGTCTGCTCCAGCAGTGACTGCATCACACACGTGCTGTGCAGCTTGCATCCTTTGTGCCTGCTCGTTGACCGAGAACGCTGGAACCTGCCATAGCCGCAATGCCACGTCGAGCGGCCCAGTAGCTTGACGCAGCATGTCAATTGCGGACACGCCAGTCCGCGCGCCAGCTTGAATGTAGGGCGCGTTCCGGCCGTCGTACTGGAACAACAAAGTGAACCCGGCTGGAATCCCGACCGGTTCAGGCAGCGGAAGAAACCATGTCATCGCGCGTTGGTCGTCGTCGAACGTAGCCATTGGGCCATAGTCCTCGCTGCGATGATCTAGACGCGTGGTTGGTCGGGGACCTAGGGCTGCGCGGTGCGCATTGGCAGTCTGCGTCTGACCGGGTGGGAGACGCGTGCGTGCCTTCGCCTGTCATCGCCTCCGCGTGGGGACGTCAGACTTGCGCATACCGGGGCTACCCTGTGCGTTATTCCGCCGTGGCTGAGCGGCGCGTGGCCGCCCCGGAAACGGCGTATGCGGTGGATCAGCGGGCTGCGCCGGCGAGGTAGGCGGCGACGATGTAGGTGGCGTGCCTGTCGAGGGAGACCATCAGTGCCTTCATCGTTCGCATGCCACCGCAAGTCGATGAACACATAGCGAGGGACATGTCGCCGGATTGACTACCGCTTCGACCTCACACTCGAGTGCAAACGCCTCTACTACGAGCGGATCACCGTGATCGACCGTAACCCGCTCGGGCATGTGCTCCTCTCGGACTCGGCGTTTTCGATATCTTTTAGCAGGGAGTCCAAGGCTTCAACTCCTACGTGGAGTTCTTCGACCTTGGGGATCTCATCGCAAGCGGGCATATCCGATGGTTCGACGATTTCGATGGCCACGAGCGGATCCCCGTCGACTCCTCCTTCCCAAGAGCTCTACCGCATACAGCCGTCACTTGGACAACGTCCTGAGCTTCGTGGATAGCCGGAGCACGACCATCGCAGCCGCGATGAGTCGCAGGAAGTGACCGGCGCGGGCGAGCGAGACTCGACCGGGTGCATCATGATCCAATGCGACACGGCGATTTTGCCATTGCGGAGCGCGAAGCGTCTCTGAAGATTCGCTTCGCCAAGTCCCACTATGTGAAGACGTGCGGGTTTTTGTACGCGGTCTACGCGCAACTCCCTGAGACCGCGGTCTGGCAGTACGACAACCCGGAATCGCTTGGACGCAAGGTCAACGAGACGTCCAACCCAGCCATCTTGTGGACTTCGATCTTGGACGACCTCTACGCGCTGGGATTGACCCTCGGCTGGAAGGCCCGCGAGGCGACGCACTGGTCGGTTCAGGCGCTTAATTCACGCGCCCTGTCGTCCGCGGCCATGACCGCGCGTGGTGCGTTCGAGGCCGCCACCGCGGCGATAGATCATGTCGCCCGCTTACAAAAGGTCAAAAGCGACTTGGCCGCGAGCACATCGTTGTCGCGTCAGATAGAAATCCTTTCGAGGTTCGAGAGAACGTCGGTGCGCGGGATCTGGGGCCGCAAAGGCGGGCTGGTGACGTCGGAAACCAACGCCAACCACTTTCTTGATCATCAACGATCCGTGCTTGAGTACGCGAAGGACGCCGTCGCCGGGCCGGAAATTGTCGCCATGCACTCAGTCGTGTACGCGACGCTTTGCAGCATGGCCCATCCCAGTGCCGACGGGCACCAGGTGTACTGGATCCCGCCGGCCGAGCATGACGTCGACGTCACGTGGCATATCGGGCTGTCCAGCACCCCCGATCTGCGAGAGCCGCATTCCAGCGCGATGCTCGAGGTCGTCCTTTGGGCCCTGGGCTGGGCCGCAACTCATTCTGTGCGGGCGGTCGAACTGCTCGAGGAGGAGCGCACGAAGGAACCGTTCCTGCGTTCATCTAAGACTCAGAGATCGTAGGGCGGCTCCTCGCTCGACGTGATCAATCGAATGAAGCTGCGGCTCCCGAGGGGTTATCTGTCCGGGCAGCCTCGTTTGAAACGGGGTCCCGGACATGCTCGGGGCATGCCGCCGCACTGCGCTGCAGCGGTTGACCCGTGTGCAGCGCGGACGGGCGACGTACGACGTACGACGTGCAGAACCGCCGTCGGCAGTTAGCGACTTGTCGCAGTTTGCACCGCCGTTGGGTGCGAGTAGACATGCGCTACCGGTAGTTCCCCTTGCACGCCGCAACGAAGTATTTGCCGGACGGAGAGGTGCTCAGGCCATGAGCGTCGTTGCCGAGCTTCACCACAAGCTCAATCCCGCCGGTTCTTCAGATGCCAGCCGCATGGAAGACACGCTCACGGACGCCGTGTTCTCCGCGCTCAAGTATCTGCCCTGGGATCGGGGGCTTGCGCCTTTCCTGAGTCTCGCCGGTGGGCCTGCTGCGGGCATGATCGATGATGGAGACGTCACCATCGACTTCTGGCCCAAGTTGCCGAGTCTTAGAACGGCGTCCGGATTTGTGGAACCCGACGTGCTCATCGCCGCCGCCGGCAAAGTGGTCTGCGTGGAAGCGAAGTTCAGGGCGACGTTCGGCAGGTACGCCGATCCGGGCGATGGCCTGGGACCGCTTCACCAACTTGCCGTGCAGGCGCAGGCCTTGGTGGACACTACGCACGTTGGCTCAGATGCTGTGGTGTTAGCCGTCACCGATGCTCCCGATTTTCCTGCTAAGGAGTTTGCGACGGCTCGGACGGATTTGGGTCGGCTGGGAGTCGACCCTCGAGGGGTGACTCTCGCCTGGATGGGCTGGCATCAGATCGGCGCTCTATTGAAGGACATGACCGGCTTGAGCCCGAATGAGCAGGCGTTGCGAGACGATGTCGTCGACTTTCTGACCTTGCGGAAGGTGCTATCGGTGTACAAGCCCATCGATCCGAAAGACTGGGCGGTAATCGGGCAGGCAACCGCCGTCGGCGCTGACCGAGTTTTTCCGGCGATTGCCGTCTTCCAACGAAATCTTGAACAGTCGTTGGTGCCTGACGGGATCGTTTGGGGTCACCCTCAGAAGGGGGTGCAGTTTAGCTCGACGACCTCACTCGACCGAGCGAGCGCATGGTTTCAGGGCCGCGTCCTTTTGCCTTGGTGGTTTACCGGGTGGGGGGAGCTGACGGACGCGGCCAAGTTCTGGCTGGGTCTCTACACCTGTTTCGACTTCACCGAGGCTGCTATCGAGGTGGGGTTCGCTGTCGCCCCGCCGAATGCCGCTGCAGCCACCAACGACTGGGTACCGGTGGCGGACGAGTTAGCCCGCGAACTTGCAGCGCTCCCCCTGCCTTCAGGTGAAGTGGCTGTCGCCGGGAATGTCATCAGCCCCTCGACGGCCAGTATCGCCTCGGATGAGATCAACACGGGCTGGCTCATTGACCGGTTCAATAACTTCAGCGGCTGCTTGATGCTGCGGAAGCGGCTTCCCGCCGATTCCAGCATCACCGCCGTTCGCGCCAATTTGCTTGAACTTCTCGACGTGATTTCGCAGTGCCCCACTCTGATGACCTTGTACGCCCGCGGACCTCGGGCACCCCGCGCTGTTCCTTGATGGTTGCATTCTGAACTGCCACAGGTCGGCCATGGCCGCCGGCGGGCCATGGGACGTATCACGGCAACGCGGTCGCGGAGGCAATTCGAAACTCAGGACCGACGCCCGCCTAGACAAGCGCCGGCCGACCCGATAGGTCCTCGATGAGTTCGCGCAGATCAGCGAGGGTGAACGGGTAACCCAATCTAGTTCCGTCCCGTCCCACGGACTTCGATGCCATCCGCCAGCAGATCGACATCTCCGTCGATCGCGAGGACACCCTCGATCGCGGCGGCGTCCTCGATCTCCAGCATCGCAAGTAGCCCAGGGCCGTCGTGTGCGACGTCGTCGGCATGGCGCAGGACATACTCCCGGGACGTGATCTCTGGGTCCAAGAACGTGGCGCTATCGACGGACACGAAGCTGTCGGGCCGGCGCAGAAGCTGCCCCCACACATCGCGTACCGTCTCGCCCAAGGCGCGGTGTTCGGGCCGCGCCGGCGAATGCTTGTATTCCTGATTGCCGTGGCTCAAGACGTGGACGATCCGCACTCGCGAGGCGCCCCCAGCGTCGTCTTGTTCCAGTGCGTGCGCGAGGAGTTGTTGGCGGACCAATTGATAGAACGGTTCATCCAGCAGCAGATCGAACGGGAGTAAATCGCCCCGGATCGGACCGTCGGGTTCCGCGACAGCGGCGCCGTAACGGGCGAGGCGGATCTTGTCCTTCTGAGGGACCGGCGGGCGGATGCGGTAGGACTCGGTGTATTTCCGCTCGATTAACACGAGACTCGACGATCCCGTCGACCGTGCGGTGCTTGAACGCCGCATCGACACTTGTACAGGCGGCGCCGCGGATGCGCATGCCGCCCGGAACTTCGCCGAAGTAATCCCTCGGCCCGATGTACTCGAAGGTCAAGTACCGTCCGGGCTCGATCTGCAGAACCTCGGCCGTGCCGAGAACGTCGCCAAAGGCTCGTACCAGGCGATCAGGGTCCGCCACCATCTGGCCGAGCGCATTCACGCATTGGACCTGTGAGCTGACGAGGTGATTGCTCGGCCCTGCACCGACACCGGCGTGCCACGGAATGTTGAGGGCAGTGAACAGCGCCAACGCCGTGTCGCGGACCTCAGGCATCAGGTTGTAGTTCGCGAATTCTGGCGGCACGCCGAAGCCGGACAACGCCGGTCGCGGACGACCGTCCTGTCCGATTTACGGCGCGGGGACCTTGGCCTCGATGGGCAGGGTCGTCGAGTGCATCTTCCAAGCGATTGCTCGGGCCTTTTCTTGCTCTGTGTAGGTCATCTGACTTCACGGTAGAACCGGGGTCTGACATTTTCGGGCCATGCGGGGATCAGGCCGAGCTACGACTCAGATCGGCGGGCGGTCGCGCTCCACACGACGCAGCGCTCATTTGCCGCGGGATGCGGCCTGCCTGGTCTGTACACGAGGCTCGCCGTCATCGGCCACCCAAATCACCAGGTCGCCCTCGTCTGCCGACATGTTCGCGGCGAGTCCTGGAGCTCGACGACCCGGATCGGATACATCAGTGTCCCGGCCGTGTCGCCTCTAGACACCTCGACGCCGGCGCCCTCGAGCAAGCGGACTTCGCCGCCAGTATCGCCAAACAGCACCCTTGCGAGATTTTCCTCATTGTCGGCTCGGAGCACGGCCATAAGCTCGCGGTCGTTGTGAGCCACGGTTTCGGTCGGTTCACCTGATGCAATTTCGTCGGGCATGACCGACGAGTACGACGCCTAGACGCGCGCGAAGGCCGCCTAATGAAGGTTCATCCCCCGCGCGACTGAGCCGGAATTTGGGTAGCCGGGACCTCCGCCTCTGACACGGGTCGCCGCGAAGGGCTCTCCTGGCAGGTGGCCAGGTCCGGGCCGATGACAAACGAGCAAAACGTGCGAGGTCCTAGCAAGATCGCGGCGTCCAGGCTTGCGAGCCCGCCGTTGTTCTTGGTGTCGAGGTACGACGCGATTCAATTCCCTCGGTGAAGATGGCAGATCTGGAGCGCTCATGAGGCGAATGTGTTCGAGAGCAACGGTGGGATTGTTTGCCATCGCTCTTGTGGCCTGCAGTGGCCCCAGCACATCGAAGGGCTCGTCCGCAAATTCGCGGGTGGGCGGTAGCTCGACCCCGACGTCGCCAGTTGCCTCGTCAAGTTCGCCCGCAGCCCCAGTGACCCCGCTGCGGGCATGGTTGGCGTCCGTACTTAAGGACTTTGAGCAGGTCGCGACGGTGTTCGGACGAGTTGGAGCCGATGCGGCCTTGACCGACTCGGATTGCCAGTCAATCCGGAATGTCGCCAACCCGTTAACGAGAGCGCCATCCGCTCCTGACGCCGCAGTCCGCGGGCAAATGAAGAGGGTTGTTTCGTCTCTTCGATCGTCGGTCAGCGAGTGTTCGAAAGCCAGATCGGTCGCGGCTTCCGCCTACCTGTATGACGCGCTTCTGTCAGTCGGATCGGTCATCCGCAATCCCGGACTGGAGGGTGCGGGCGGCTTTACAGTCCCGCCCATTCCAGACAAGCTCGCGGTGGGCTTCTGGCTCGCCAAGTTACAAGACACCCTGACCACGCTGATGAAGGACGTCACCACCGTCTCGATCGATTTAACGACGCGCCAATACGGCGGCGGCAGCAGCCCGCCAGATTGCACGGAGCTGACTGTTCTCCACAAGCGACTACAGAAGAGCCCGCCGCCGATCTACGTGTCGATCCAGAACGCCTTCAAATCGATACTCTCAAATTTGGCTACCGAAGCTCGGGCATGCACCGCCGGCAATTCGTCGACTGCCGCCACCGCAGCCGACAACATCACCCAAGAAGAGACCGATCTGGTCGCCGAGGTAGGTGCGCTGTAGCAGCCGAAAGAGTCGGAGCTCGTCGCGAGCCACGTATAGGCAGGGATCAGTTCCTCTCTGGCGAGCCTGGCGGTGCCCAGTCGTGGGCTTCTTCGAGGACAACAGCCGCTGTGGAGCGACGTCATCGTGATCACATAAATCCGGCGGCAGCGGCAGCTACCAGATCTGCGCAGCTAACCCTCGTTTGTGAGGGCAGGCCGTGCCCTCGATACTCAAAACTTGAGCAGACGACCGCGGGAGGGGTAGGCAATGACCGTGGAGATTTTTCCGTACGACCGCACGCGTCATGGGCCGAAGGACGTCAGCGCCCAGAATCGCTGCGGACAGGGCGGGCGCGACACCTGTGAAGTATCGCCGGTGTTTTCCGTGGTTGGGACGAACCCGAACTACAAAGTCGCCACATGTGACAGTCACGTGGCCGGCGCCCTTCGTCAGGCATTGGGCATGCCCGAGCGCAAGCCAACTGGGAGTGATCATCCGAGCTGACAGCCGATTGGGGCGAGAGGAGCCGGCGTGAGCAGGTTGAACGACCGCATCGCAAATCAGCTGAGGCGTGTGCGCAGCCAAGGCGGCGTGCCGCAAGCTCAGCAGCCGCGGTCCGGGCAACGCCTCGTCTCGTTTTACGACATCAACCGCCGACGAACGTCGGAGGGCGTCGACCAAGTCTCAATTCGTGAAGCGGGCGAGTACACCGTCACAGGGCCGGTGATCACCAATGTTGTGTACGTGACTCACCCGGTTGACGAGATGCGGTTGATACCGTTCGCGGACTTCGATGAGACCCTGGCAAAGGACAGGCTCGAGGAAGCGCTTCGCGTGTTCACCGCCCTCGGCGCGTCTCGGGTAGTCGCCACTGCAAATCGGGTGGACGTCGCACGCGGGTCAGCCCGGATTGGTCGCCGCAAGACCGGACTAGCTGTGAGCGTAGGACGCGGGTCGTCTTGGCAACTCGCGGTTGACCAGCGCGGGAATGGTGGCTCGCCGATCGACCCGAGGCCGTTGCGCTACTCGGACATTTCGGGTCTGGAGTCGGCATGCGACGTCGTGCTGCGAAACGGCGGTTCTCATTTCAAGATCGAAATCGAGTCGAAGGCTCAGTTCGGCGTCGACAGTGAGCTCGCTGCCAAGCTGAAGAAGGCCGGCTTCACGGTGTCGCTGTCCGCCGAACGAACTCGACACAACCAATTCATCATCGAAGCGGTGTTCGGCAAGGATGCAGCGGCCACGCTCGATGCCGTCGTCGCTGCGGTACTGCCAGACCCGCTCGCTGAGGCAAGTCGGTTTGAGGCATGGCGTAAGCGTCGAAATCAGCGCGGCTAGACCCGCAGATTGCTTGGCCACACGACTCGTTTCGCGCGTGCAGCCCGACGCGATCGCGGATAGCCCTCGTTTCTGCGAGGAATGTTCTACCGGATGCGTATGCAGGCGCCTGCATGCCCACCCGTCACCGAGGCCGACCGATAAGCGCGCGACAGCGGCACGTCCGACATCATGTGGTGCTCCCGCGAGATCTCCGCACACAGAGTGCCCCTACCAAACCGCTGCGGCCGCCCGCGAA
Organism: uncultured Actinomycetota bacterium; assembly: GCA_963764485.1. GTDB lineage: Bacteria > Actinomycetota > Actinomycetes > Mycobacteriales > Jatrophihabitantaceae > Jatrophihabitans. The sequence goes on from CAVXSM010000002.1 coordinate 25,293, forward strand.
CGAAATCCGCTACGTAAAACCCATGGCGATAGGAGCAGGTGCGCACGCAGGAGGCATTCAGCATGGACCACCAAGCCCGGGGATTGGAATCTCGGCTCTATCACGTGGAGGAGGCGGCGAAGATCCTCTCGATCGGCCGCACGAAGACGTACGAGCTCATCGCCGACGGTGTACTGCACGCGATCCACCTCGGCCGAGCCACGCGAGTCAGCGGCAAGGAGATCGAGCGGTTCATCCGCAGCGTCGACCGGCCCGAGCACATGTCACCCGGCCACCGCCAATCAAGGCGGGCGTCTGTGGACGAGCCGAGCCTATTCGACCCCGAGCCCGCGTAGGCAACCACGATGCCGCACTGCGCGGCAGACTTGATCATGCGATCGAAAGGACGAGTTGCATGAGCGAGAAGCGCAGCGCCGGCGAGGCCAGCATCTTCAAGGGCGACGACGGCCGCTGGCACGGCTGGATCACGGTCGGCACGCAAGGCGAACGGCAAACCGCGACCGCCGGCACCGCAGCGCCAAGACCCGCGCCGAGGTCGTCAAGAAGATCCGCGAGCTCGAGGTGCGGCGCGAGACCGGCACCATCACCGGCGTCAACTCCGACACCGTCGAGGCGTGGCTCGACCACTGGCTGCCGAACATCGCGGCCCGCCGCGTACGGGAGCGGACGCTCGAGAGCTACGAGTCGATGATCCGCATGCACATCACGCCGCACATCGGCGGGCAGCGACTCGACAGGCTTCAGCCCGAGCACCTCGAGCAGCTCTACAACCTGCTGCTCGAGCAGGGCCTGTCCCCCACTACCGTGCTGCGCGTCCACCGGATCATCTCCCGCGCGCTGAAGGTCGCGATGCAGCGCCAGCGCATCCACCGCAACGTCGCGACGCTGGTCGACCCGCCGGCGCAGCGGATGAGCGAGGTCGCCACCGCGCTCACGCTCGAAGAGGCCACCGCCGTCCTGCACACCGCGCAGAGTCAGCGCAACGCCGCCCGCTGGACCGTCGCTCTCGCCCTCGGCCTGCGGCAGTCCGAGGCGCTGGCGCTGCAGTGGAAGGACATCGACCTGCTCAACGGCACGCTGACCGTTCGCCGCACCCTGCACCGGGTGAAGGGCAAGGGCCTGGTCTACGAGCCGCCGAAGACCAAGCGCAGCATGCGCACCCTCGCCCTGCCCGTGCCGCTCGTGCGCGCGCTGCACGAGCACAAGGCGCGGCAGACCGGCGAGCGGATGCTCGCCGGCCAACGACTGGGCAGGACGAGGACCTCGTCTTCGCCCAGCCCAACGGCCGACCGATCGACAAGAAGGTCGACTACAAGCACTGGCGCAACCTGCTGCGCGAGGCCGGCGTCCGGCACGTGCGGCTGCACGACGGCCGGCACACCGCGGCGACGCTGCTGCTGTCCGAGGGCGTGCATCCCCGTGTGGTCATGGAGCTGCTCGGCCACTCGCAGATGCGCACCACGATGGACATCTACAGCCACGTCATGCCCGCCCTGGCCCGCGAAGCGGCCGACCGGATGGGCGCCGTCCTGCTCGGCGGAAGCGTGACAATCGCACCCGCACGGACGCCTGCGATCGAGGGCGAACTGCAACCACTTGCAACCAAAGATGCAACCAGGCGCAACCAGGATGATCTTGAGGAGGCTCTAGCCCTTTAGAAATGGGTGGAGCTGAGGGGACTCGAACCCCTGACCCCCACACTGCCAGTGTGGTGCGCTACCAGCTGCGCCACAGCCCCTTCCAGCGCCCGAACCGTAGCCCGGACGACCGAAGCGAAAGCCTACACGGCGCGCCGCGCCCGCCCGTCACCGGCCAGCGCCAAGAACGACACGCCGAACGCCCGGACCCCCCTGATTACGGGGATTTCAGCGCCGCGGGCCATACTGGGGCCAGCAAGGACACCAACGACCAAGAGGAGACCTCGTGAACCGCAAGGAACTGGTGGCCGCCGTCGCCGACGGCGCCGACCTGGAGCAGAAGACGGTCGACGCCGTCCTGCGCTCCCTCCAGTCCACGCTCGAGGGCGCCGCCGCCAAGGGCGAGAAGGTCAGCGTCCCCGGATTCTTCGCACTCTCGGTCGGCGACCGCGCCGCCCGCGAGGGCCGCAACCCGGCCACCGGCGAGACCATCAAGATCCCGGCCGCCAAGACGGTCAAGTTCACCGCCGGCAGCGCCCTGAAGGACGCCGCCAACAACAAGTAGCCCCAGCAGCACGACGAAGGCCCGGCCCCTCTCGCTCCAGAGAGGGGCCGGGCCTTTCGTCGTCGAGCCTGACTTCTTCGGCGAGCGCCGACGTCGTCGGGCTCGCCTTCGTCGTCGGGGTCGTCACCAGACGCACGACGCGGACGGCGTCGGGCGTCGGCGTCTTCGACGGCACCGGCGCCGGGCCCTTCATCAGCGCCGCGGCGATCGCCTTGTTCCACGCCGCGAGCGTCGGCGAGATCGTCTTGCCGTTCACCTTGATCGTCGGCGTCCCGTTGACGCCGTCCGGCCGAGGCCCGCTCGGTGATCGCCTGCGACCAGCGCCTTGTGGTCCTCGTTCTGCACGCACGCGTCGAACGTGGTCAGCACCGCCCCGTTGAGCCCCGCCGCCTGGGCGTAGGACTCCAGCTTGGTGTTCGATGCGCCCGTGCGAGCCCTCGGCCGGCTGCACCTGCTTGCCGCTGATCGTCCCGTACAGGACGTTGTGGAACGCCACGAAGTCGTCGACCGACGATGTCGGACGCGCACAGCGCCGCGTTGGCCGCCCGCGAGGAGTACCGGTTGCCGTTCGAGGACGAGTCCAGGAACGACATCGATGTGGAAGCGCACCTGCGCCTTGTTCGCCCGGACGTCGGCGTCGAGTCGCTTGCCGACGGCCTTCTCGAAGTCGCAGGCAGTGCGGGCACTGGAAGTCCTCGTAGACGTCGACCGTGGCCGCCGCCTTCTTGCCGAAGACGACGCCGTTCGCGACCGACGCGTTCGTCGCGGTCAGCGCGCCCTCGATCTTGGCCCGGCCGGACTGCACGCCGATCCCGATCAGCGCGATCAGCACGATGACGACGCGCCAGCGACGCGTTCAGCCAGAGCGCCCGCTGCGCGCGCCGCCTTGCGCTTCTCCTCGAGCATCGCGTTGTACTTGCGCCGGCCCTGCTCGGTGCGCATCCGCTTGGCCGACGGCGGCTCGACGTAGTCGTGGCGGGCGAGGAACTCGTCGACCGAGAGCCGGGTGCAGCGACCACACGACGAGGTAGGCCGCAAGGACAGCAGCCCGAGGTCGCGCAGGATGTCCAGCGTGTAGTTGCGTGCCCGTCCGCGGTCGAGCGCCGCCGCCGCCGAAGCAGCCGCACTCGAGCTTGATGCCGCGCGCCGCGGCCTCGATGATCCCGATCAGGAACACCACGAACAGCACGCCGAGACGATCGCCGCCATCCGCACCGCGATGCCGAGGATCAGCAGGACGCCGAGGGAGAGCTCGAGCACCGGCAGCCCGTAGCCGATCGCCTTCGACAGCCACTCGGGCGTCGCGTCGTAGGCCCGCACGGCCTGGAGGAACGTCCGCGGCGAGCGCAGCTTCGACGCACGCGGCCCAGATCCAGACCACGCCGAGCACGAGCCGGACCAGCGGTGCCGAGCCAGGGACGGAGCGGTCAGCCATCTTCACGAGCGGCGATTCTGCCTCAGACACGTCAGGACGATCCTTCGCCACGAGCGGCAGGTCGTGGGCCATCTGTTGTCTGCTCGGTGGTGCTCTGCAGGAACGTCACGCGCGCGTAGTCGTCCGGGCCGTAGAGCAGCACCTGCGCCGAGTGCGTCTGGCCGCCGTCCTCGGCCACCGTGACGTGCGCCGCCGCCTGCGCCGCGTCGATCTGCGCCTGCGTGCCGCGCAGCCCGACCCACGTCGCCCTCGAGCCGGCCGAGAAGTTCGCCAGCCACTGCTCGATCACCGGCGCGGTGTCGTGCTTGACGTCGGTCGTCACGAACACGACGTAGGTCTGCGCCGCCACCGCCGCCGGCACCTTCTTCAGCGCGACCGCGATGTCGGCCATCGTCTCCGGGCAGACGTCCGGGCAGTGGGTGTAGCCGAAGTACAGCAGCGTCGGGTGCTCCGGCCGTCGCGCGTCCCGAACGCGAACGGTCTTGCCGCTGGTGTCGGTCAGCGTGAAGGACGGCCGCGGCTGCGGCGGCGTCAGCCCCGCGCCCTGGTACGGCCCGGCCTGGTTCTGCCCGATCAGCTCGGACGGCTTCGGCTTGCCGACGCCGCTGCTCGAGCAGCCGGCCACCAGCAGCGAGCGCGGCCAGCAGCGAGCAGCGAGCGGCGGATCACGAGTGGGCTCCTGACGGTGTCGGCGGTCGGCGTTCGGCGCGCGGCGCACCGAGGGCGATCACCGGGGCGACGACGTCGATCGGCGCCGGCGGTCTCGAAGTCGAGTTCGATGTTGACGGTCTGCCCGGCCTTCAGCGTGCCGAACAGGTGCTCGATCATCACGTGCCCCTTGCCCGGTGGTCAGCACCAGGCTGCCGTGCGCCGGGATCACGCGCCGTCGGGGCTGGCGCTCATCGAGCCGTCCGGGTTCACCGTGTGCAGCACGGCCGTCGCGCCCGGCGCCGGTCTGGACGCCGATCAGCCGGTCGGCGGCGTCGGTGGTGTTGTAGACGGTGAAGTACGCGGCGGCGATCTTCGGTCGGCGGGACGGGCGCGCGCACGTAGGCGCCGCTGACCACGATCGGCGCCGTGGTCGTGCTGCTCGGCCCGGCGGCGAGCGACTGCGGCATCGCGCCGCGGATCAGCCCGGCCGCGCCGACCGCCGCGACCACCACTCCCGCCGGCGACGGCCGGCCAGGGCAGCCTCACGTGCTCCTCCGGGCGCGCGTGACGACGGCCAGCCCGAGCGCGCCGCGGCCAGCACCAGCGCGACGATCGACAGCACGACCGGCCCGGTGTTGCTGGACGAGTCGACGCCTTCGCCGTCGGACGCGTCGGTCAGCGGCGACTCGGCGGACGTCGGCGGCCAGCGTCAGCACCGGCGCCGGGTGCTCCGGCTCGGCCGACGAGCCCGGCGCGGCCATCTCGATCCAGCGCACCACCGTGCCGTCGCTGTAGGTCTGCAGCGCCTTGAACGTGAGCGACGACGCGTCCGGCAGCTGCCCGGCGATGATCGTGAACTGCCGAACTCCCCCGGCTTGATCCGCCGCCGCGGCACGCGCCGTCCAGGTGATCTGGGAGACGGCCTCGGTGATGTCGCCGTCGTCGGTCGTGATCGGCTTGGCCAGCTTGCTGGTCTTCTCGGTGTGCGTCCAACCCGGCATCGGCTGCACGTCGACCGACGCGATCGGCGTGGCGGTCGGCAGCTGCACCGACGAGCCTGGTCGTCGACGACGTCTCCTCTCGACCGGCACCCGGAAGGTGATCACCTGGTCGCTGCCGCCCGGCGTCGCGCCGGGCGACGGTCACGGTGACGTGCGCCGACGCCGGCCCGGCCAGCGCGAGCAGCGCGACGAGCGCGGCGAGGACGAGCAGGGCGAGGCGTTTCATCAGAGGCAGCCTTTCAGTGCAGGGTCGAGCGTGACGTCGGTGGTGGTGGCGTCGAAGGTGGACGTGGTGACGACGAGGTCGATCTCCCACGTGCCGGCGACGGGCAGGATGGCGCTGCCGTCGTAGGCGCCGGCGCCCTCGCGGGTGAGCTTGACCGGCAGCGGCCCGATCTGCTTGCGCTTCTGGGTGGCGGTGGCGGTGATCGACGTGGCGTCGGCGCCGTGGCTCAGCTCGACGGTGAGGTCGACCGGCCGTGCGTGCCCGGGTCGGCGGTGACGGTGACCGTGCGGCCGCCGCCGAGCGGCGCGGTGGCCGACGACCGGCTCGCGGTACGTGCGCGGCCAGCGCCTCCGGCCCGCGCGGCTGGGCGACCAGCACGGCGGTCGAGCACCAGCACGACGCAGCGCCGACCAGCGCCTCGACGAGCACCGAGCGGCGCAGCCGCTCGGTCGCGACCGGGTCGTCGTCGTCGTCGGTCGGGTCCTCGTCTCGTCGATCAGCAGCGGCGTCGGTCATCGCGTACGCGACCGTCCGCCGGCGGCACCAGGCGGCGCGACAGGTTGCGCCAGCGCGAGCAGGCCGACGAACAGCACGACCTTGGCCACGCACGAGCAGCCCGTAGGTCGTGCCGAAGATCGCGTGCGACGGTGCCGATGCCGCGCCACGCCGCGTAGGTGCCGGTGACGCGCGAGGACGACCACCGCGGTGAACGCGACGCGCGAGAACACCGGCAGCACGGCGCGCAGCTCGTCCGGCTCGCGCCGCGGCAGCACCGCGGCGACGCAGCATGACCAGCCCGCCGACCCACGCCGCCATCGCGAGCAGGTGCAGCATGTCGAGCGGCGACGACAGCCAGCGCGGCGAGGTGGTGGCGGCGTGCCCGGCGGCGGAGAACGTGCCAGCGCGACGCCGAGCCCGAGCACGCCGGCGAGCGGCCTCCCACCGGGCCGGGCGGGCGTCGGGCTGCAGCGAGCGGGCGAACAGCAGCGCGAGCACGCCGAGCAGCACCAGCCGGAGGCAGTGCAGCTGCCCGTAGTCGGTGTGCAGCGTGGCGTCGAGCAGCGACGCGGTGAACAGCTTGACGGCCCGGCGCCGGCCGCGTACGGGCCCTGCAGCAGCAGCTCGAGCAGCCGCGCCGACGGCGCAGCCCCACCAGCCGGTCCAGACGATGCGGCGGGCGCGGCGGTCGTCGCGTCCGGCCGGCCAGACCGTCAGCAGCAGCCACGCGCCGCCGAGCAGGGCGAGGCCGGCGAAGGAGATCCAGCGCACGACGTCGAAGGCCGCGCTGGTGCTGCGGTTGCCGGCGCTGCACGCGCTGACGCTGCCGCGCACCAGCGCGCCGTTGCCGACGACGAAGCGGATCGTGCCGGCCACCGGGTGCGAGTCGGCCGAGACGACGCGGAAGCTGGCCGTGTACGTGCCGTCGCCGAGCCCGCTGCGCAGGTGGTCGGCGACCTTCGTGCCGTCGCCGCCGGGGTGGATATGCGTGCGCCGGCGTCGACGCGGCGGCCGGTCTGGTCGGTGACGTGCAGGTAGCCGACGTCGCCGAGGCCGACGCTCTCGTCGAAGGTGATCGTGACCGTCGTGCGGCGCGGCTTGCAGCCGGGTGCCGTCGGCCGGGTCGGAGGTGACGACGGTGGCGTGCGCCGACGCCGGCGCGGCGAGCAGCAGCGCCGCCGCCGAGCAGCCCGGCGAGCAGCACGGCGAGCAGCGCGCCCAGCGCGGATCACGCGACACCCGCAGGTCGCGTCGGGCGCCGACTGCCCGCGTCCGTCGGCCGCGCGGCGCCCGCTCGCGACCCCGGACGCAGCCGGGCGGCAGCGCGCGCTCGGCGCGGTCGAGCGCGATCAGCAGCACCAGGCCGATCAGCGCGCCGACGTGCGTGGCCAGCCGGTCGGCGCCCGACCGCCCCGGCCGCGACGTCGCGCACCGACAGCGCGCCGAGCACGACCAGGAAGGTCGCCAGCAGCGGGATCAGCCCGGCCGCGCGGCGCGGCACCGACGCCGCGGCGACGAACGCGGCCCCGATCGCCAGGTTCCACGCCGCGGCCTCGTGCGCGGCGTGCGCCGACATCGCCATGCCGATGCTGTCGCCGGTCAGCGCCGGCAGCCCGATCGCGCAGCTGGACCAGCCCGGCCACGAGCAGCGCCACCGCAGCCAGTGCCGCCGGCGCAGCACCCGGCGGGCGGGCAGCGCGACGTGCGCGGTGATCGCCGTCGGACAGGTCGGGCACCGGCCGCACGTCCAGGCGGGCCAGCCGGGTGGCGCGGGCGGCGTCCTCGGCCCATCGGGCACAATCGGGGCAGGACGCGAGGTGGTGCGTCGAGCGCGATGCGGACAGGCCGAGCGGCTCGCCGTCCAGACGGGCCGACACCGCCTCCCGGAACCGGTCACACCTCACGCATGTACTAGTCGGATGGACTGGGCGCGGAAGTTCCCGGCGTGGCCGCAGTTCACAGCGCACAGAGACGGGCGCATGGACGACTACGACGAGCTCACCACGGTGGCGCTGCGCGCGCGCCGCGGTGACGCCGCCGCGGCCACCGGCCTTCGTCCGGGCCACCCAGGCCGACGTGTGGCGGCTGTGCGCGCACCTCGGCAGCCCGGCCCAGGCCGACGACCTGACCCAGGAGACCTACGCGCGCGCGTTCGCGTCGCTGCACCGCTTCCTCGGCCGCTCGTCGGCGCGCACCTGGCTGCTGTCGATCGCGCGGCGCGTCTGCGCCGACGCCGTCCGCGCCGCGCAGCGCGACCGGCGCCTCGACCTGCCGGCCGCCGCGCCCGGTCGCCGACCCCGCCGGCGTCGGTGGCGATGCGCGCGCTGGTCGCCGGGCTCGAGCCCGAGCGGCGCGAGGCGTTCGTCCTCACCCAGGTGGTCGGGTTGTCCTACGCCGAGGCGGCCGACGTGTGCTCGTGCCCGGTGGGGACGATCCGCTCGCGCGTCGCGCGGGCCCGCGCCGACCTGGTCGACGGGCTGGGCGGCGGCGCTCAGTCGCGGACGTCGGCCGGCTGAGCCGGCTGACCGCCGGCCGCGGCCCGGGTGGCGCGGGTGACGAAGTGCTCGGCGACGAACGACATCGTCGGGATCGTGCCGGCCAGCATGACCAGCACGTAGCGGGCCAGCGGCCAGCGCAGCTTGAAGCCCAGCATCGCCGGTGATGATCACGTAGACGAGGTACAGGTAGCCGTGCGCGACCCAGAGGTAGCCGGTGCCGGGCTCGACGTCCAACGACGTCGCGTACTTCAGGATCAGCGCGACGGTGCCGGCGAGCAGGACGACGCCGGTGACGAAGGCCATGACCCGGTAGCGCAGCAGCGCGCCGGCCGCCGCGGCGACCGTCGGCCGCGGGCACCGGCGGCTGGCGGACGTCGAACGGGCCGCTGCCCGGTTGACCGCCGCTCACTCATGCCGCGTCTCCTCGTCCTTGGCGGCCAGGCCGGCCAGGTAGTCGTTGTAGGCGGCGTGCACCGGGTCGGTCGGCGGCGGGCGCGGTCGGCATCACGTAGCGACGGTAGGCGACCGGCTCGTCGGGCGCGTCGGCCGGGCTCAGCGGGTGTCGGGGCGGCGCGCACGGCCGCGCCGGTGCGGCGTGGTCGCGCAGCAGCCGCGCCCCAGAAGAAGACGGCGAACGCGCGAACAGCCACCACTGGATGGCGTAGCCGAAGTTCTGGATGCTGAAGTGCTTGCGCTCGGACACGTGCAGCTGCCAGCGGCCGAGCAGGACCATCGTCGACGACGGCGGCCACGATGAACAGGTGCAGCACGAACCAGCCCGGCCGGAGGGCGAAGCGGTACCTGCGCAACACCCGACAACGGTACGTCGTAATCTGCAGCACATGACCCGCTACCAACTCGCGCAGGTCAACATCGGCCTGCCGCTCGAGCCGGTGGAGTCCGAACGGCTGCGCGGCTTCGTCGAGATGCTCGAGCCGATCAACGCGCTGGCTGACGTCGCCCCCGGCTTCGTCTGGCGGCTGCAGACCGAAGACGGCGACGCCACCGCCATCCGCGCCTTCGATGACGACCGGCTGATCATGAACATGAGCGTGTGGGAGTCGGTGGAGACGTTCGCGGCGTTCGTGTACGGGCCGGAGCACAGCGCGGTGATGCGCCAGCGCAAGCAGTGGTTCACCACGATGCGGGTCTACACCTGCGCGTGGTGGATCCCGGCCGGCACGCTGCCCACGCCGGCCGACGCGGTTTCGCGGTTGGACACGGTGCGCCGGCTCGGCCCGACGCCCGAGGCGTTCACCGTGGCCAAGCCGTTCCGCCGCCCGGCTCGACCGTGACGCCGGAGATCCGCGCGGCTGGTCCTGCCCCGTCTGAATCAGCGCGGCATTCGAACATTCGTTTGCTAGCGTGGGCGGATGACGGCGGTGGCGTTCCAGGCCTCGCTGCTCGACGTGCGCCATCGGTCGAGGTCGGCGCGCTGGGCCCGTCGGTCCGGCGCACCGAGCTCACCGACGGCGCCTGGGTCGACGTCCGGCCGCGCTGGATCGCCGGCGCCGACACCCTGTTCGAGCGGCTGCACGACGGCGTCCCCTGGCACGCCGAGCGGCGGCCGATGTACGACCGGGTGGTCGACGTCCCGCGGCTGCTGCAGCTTCTTCGACGAGGGCGAGCCGCTGCCCGATCCGGCCCTGCGCCGCGGCCAAGGCCGCGCTCGACGCGCACTACGCCGCCGAGCTGGGCGAGCGGTTCGCCACGGCCGGGTCTGTGCCTCTACCGCGACGGCCGCGACAGCGTCGCCTGGCACGGCGACCGCATCGGCCGCGGCAACACCCACGACACGATGGTCGCGATCATCGTGCTCGGCGCGCCGCGGGCGCTGCTGCTGCGCCCGCGCGGCGGCGGCGGGCCGACGATCCGGCACGACCTCGGCCACGGCGACCTGCTCGTGATGGGCGGCAGCTGCCAGCGCACGTGGGAGCACGCCGTGCCCAAGACCGCCCGGCCGGTCGGCCCGCGCATCAGCGTGCAGTTCCGCCCGCGCGGCGTCCGCTGACTCTCAAGGCTAGGCGTGCTTTCGAGGGTGTATTACGCGCGTAATACACCCTCGAAAGCACCACACGTTCCCGGTCAGAGGTGCGCGGCGGGGCGGTCAGACCGGGTCATTGCGCCGCCGACGCGGGTGGCGGTCACCGCCCCGGACTCATCCACCAGCGCTTCTGCCGTGATCATGGACGGACGGCCCATGGCCCGGCCCTGCGCGATCCGCCAGCGCCGCCATCCCGCGCCCCCGCCGTCCGGTGCAGCGCCGTCGAGCGCAGCCAGGTGGGCGCCGAGCGCGCAGGCCGCCACTCCGGTCGCCGGATCCTCCGCGTAGCCCGCCCGCACCGGGAACTGGCGAGCGGCGAGATCGGCGCCGGTGGCGTCGACCGTGAACGGGTAGCAGCCGGTGACGTCGAGGTCGTCGCACACCGTCCACAGCGCTTCGAAGTCCGGCGCCAAGGCGTCCAATAAGCCCTCGTCGCGCAGCGGGACCATCAGCTTGGGCCGGGCGGTCGACACCGAGCGGATCGGCCCAGCGCCGAGGGCGCCGTCGTCCACGCCGAGCGCGGCCAGCACCCGCGCCCGCTGCTCGGCCGTCAGCTCGGCCCCGAAGGTCGGCGCGAACTGCTGCACCGTCGCCGCCGTGCTGTCCCACCGCACGTCGAGCCGGCCGAGCGGCGTCTCGACCCGGGCCGGGTTGTTCGGCAGCCGCGCCTGCTGGCCGAGGAACACGGTCGCCGCCACCGTGGCGTGCACGCACATCTCCATCTCGTGGCGCGGGACGAAGTAGCGCAATCGCACGTCGCCGCCCGCCGCCGGCGGCAGCACGAACACCGTCTCGGCCCCGAACTCGGCGGCCGCGGCCTGCATTCGATCGAGCGGCCAGCCGTCGGCGCCGAAGACGATCGGGCACGGATTCCCGCCGTCCGGACCGTCGGCGAACACCGTCGTCCAGACGACATCGGGTTCGAAGCGGTCCACGTACGCAGAATATGACGGCGCGCTCAGGTCGGTCCGTGTGATACCCAGCAGGGGTGAGCATCGACGGCGCGCGCATCCGCCCCCGATTCGCGCAGCTTGTCGTCTCCTGCGTCGTGCTCGGCATCGGCGTCGGACTACTGCTGTCGGCCGCCCTCGGCTCGGACGGCTTCTCCACCCTCGTCAACGGCCTCGCCATCGCGACCTCGGTGCCCTTCGTCGCGGTCAACTGCGCGGTGGGGGCGGTCTTCGTCGTGCTGGCGTGGTCGCGCGGCGTCACGCCGGGCTGGGGCACGATCGTGCAACCGGTGGTCGTCGGCGCCACGATCACCGGCGCGCTGGCCGTGGTCGATGAGCCGCACGCGCTGCTGCTGCGGGCGCTGCTGCTGGTGGCAGCCGTCCCGGTGCTGGTCGTCGGCGTGGCCGGGTATCTCGGCAGCGGCGCCGGCGCCGGACCCAGCGAGGCGGTGGCGCTCGCCTTCGACCCGCCGGTGCCGTTCCGCTGGAGCTACTCGGTGCTGCAGGGCGGCGGGGCCGTCGCCGGATGGCTGTTGGGTGCAGCCATCGGTCCCGGCACGCTACTGGTGATCTTCCTGCTCGGCCCGGCCGTCGATCTGGTGTCGCGGCGGATTCGCTTCCTCGACATTCACGCCTCGTCCGGCGACCGCAGCCCGCGGTCGGCCGGCCCGGCCAGCCAGGCCCGCACCAGGTCGGTGTGCTCCCCCAGCGCTGGCGGTGGCGCGCCGACCGCCACCGGTGACGTCTGGTAGCGCACCGGATGCCGGACCTGGCGGCCCGCCCCCACGTCGATCACCGGCTCCAGCCCGTACTCGGTCGCCCGGGCGAAGGCCGACGCGATGTCACCCACCGGCCCCGCGGCCACATCGGCCGCGGTAAGCCGCTCCTCCCAGGCCGCCGTCGTGTCGCCGCCGAGGCGTACCTCCAGCGCCGCCACCAGCGCGTCGCGGTTAACCACCCGCTGCGGGTTGGTGGCGAAGCGCGGATCGTCGGCCAGCGCGTCCGCCCCGAGCACCGCGACCAGCCGCCGGAACTGCCCGTCGTTCCCGCACGCCACCGCGAGCAGCCCGTCCGAGCAGTGCAACGTCTCGTACGGCGCGATCGACGGATGCCGATTGCCCATCGGCCGCGGCGACTCCCCCGTGGCCAGGTATCCCGCGGCCTGGTTCACCAGCCCGCCGAGCAGGCTGGACAGCAGATCGACCTGGACGTGCTCGCCCCGCCCGCGCCGGCCACGGGCGTGCAGCGCAGCCAGGATTCCAATGACGGCGTCCTTGCCGGTGAGCACGTCGACCAGCGCCACGCCGACCTTGCGCGGCTCGCCGCCGGCATCGCCGGTGACGCTCATCAGCCCGCCCATCGCCTGCACGAGGAAGTCATACCCCGGGCGCTCGACCGCGGCGCCGAAGCCGGTGATCGAGCAGTAGACGACGCCCGGGTTGCCGGCGGCCACGGTGTCGTAATCGAGGCCGAAGCGGGCCAGGCCGCGCAGGTTATGGACGACCACGTCGGCCCGCCGGGCCAGCTCCTGCGCATGGGTGCGGTCGGCATCGTCGGCGAGATCCAGGGCCATCCCGAACTTGCCGCGGTTGACGCAGTCGAAGTACGACGACGACGTCGCCGTCCACGGCGGACCCCAGCTGCGGGTCTCGTCGCCGGCGCCGGGACGCTCGACCTTGACGACGGTCGCGCCGAGATCGGCGAGGGTCATCGTCGCGAGCGGGCCGGCGAGCACCCGGCTGAAGTCGGCGACGAGCAGTCCGTCCAACAGGCCAGTCATCGCCCCATCAGATCAGGTAGGCCGCGCGGTCACGGCAGGGCGACGAAGGAATCCTTCAACAGATTGAACGCCGATCCGGACGGTGCGCTCAGGACGTAGATCCGCTGCGTGCCGTACACCGCCGCGAGGACATTGATCGAGTTGCCCTTGGCGTCGACGAGCCGGGCCTGCCGGGCCGGCCGCCCGTGGAAGGTGATCGCCTTGTTCTCGGCCACCGCAAGTCCGGTCGGGCCGGCCATCCCGGCCACCAGCCCGAGCAACAGGGCCTCGGACTGCTGGGGTGGAATGCCGGGGTAGAGCTCGGCGCCGGCGACGAAGGCGTCGGCGTTGTCGTCGCCGGTCAGGTGGAAGGTGAACAGTTGCCCGTCGGCGGCGCCTGGTTTCGTCGTCTCGAGCGGCAGGCCGAGGAAGCGCGCCGCGTAGTGCCCGGCGGCGGAGCGGTAGACGGTGCCCAGGTCGCCGGGGGAATTGGTCGAGGCGCCGGAGGTGACTCCGCTACCGACCGGCACCGCGGCCGGCCGGGTCGCGCTCGCGCCGAAGTCGAGCTGCCAGGAGGCGATCGCCGCCGTGACGAGCAGCACGAGGGCCAGCAGGGTGAGCCGCACCCGCCGCTTGTGCCGGCGGGCCGGCAACACGACTTGCGCGACGTAGGTCTCGAGGCCGATAACGGTCGGGTCGGCCACCCGGGCGGCCGCCGTCCGGGGCTGGTACGGCTCCGGCACGTAGGCGGCCGGCGGCGGGGTCGAGCTCATCGGGGCACTCCTTCGCGCCGCCCCCCGCAGCGAACAACTCACAGAAACTTCACGCAGGGTGTCACGCCGCCGCCGCCACGGTCAAGAACCGCAGGTCATTCCGAACCGGTGTCGAACTCGCGCTGCCCGAGCGACTCCTCCTCGTCCTCCTGCTCCTCGCGCTCGGCTCGGTTCTCGGCCGCGCCCGAGTCGGGCGTGTCTGGCTTGACCTGCTGGGGCGCCTTCTCGTCGTCCGGTTCGCTCATGCCCTCACCTTGCCCATTCGCGGCACCGCCAGAACGGACGGCCGGGGCTGCCCTTCGGGGCGATATCAGCCCCGCCGGCGCCGCTCGCGCTACCCGGCGACGGTCACGTCGTCGAGCTGGGCCCAGGTGTCGCCGCCGTTGGGCCACAGTCCGCCGTAGATGACGAGCGTGGTGTTGCTTCCGCTGTTCACCGTCGTCGTGATCTTGGTGTAGTTGTCGAGCCGCGCGTAAGTCGTCTCGCCGACGACGGTGCCGCTGGTCGTCCGCAGACCGAAATAGCCGGCGTTGTTGTTCGCCGACGTCCGGACCCATGCCGACACCGTGTAGCTGTGGTTCGCCTGCACGGCGATCGTCTGGTGCACGTCGTTCCACCCGGACGTGTTGCGCACCCAGGCGTTGCCGGTGCCGCCGTGCGACAGACCCGCGCCGTGGTCGGCGCCGCACTGGCCGGTGCAGGCCCACGGGCCCAGGCCGGCGGCCTCGAAGTCGCCGTCGGCGAACGCCGGCGGTGGCGGGCCGGACCCACCACCCAGGGCGGCCATGATCTTGGGCATCGCATCGAGGAACGCGAAGTTCCAGCAACCGAAGTTGTGCCCGCCGTCGCAGCCGTACGGGGCGGACGGGCCGGGACGCCCGTACATCCAATAGGTGTGCGGGACCCCGGCGGCGGTGAGGGCGGCGTCGAAGCGGTCGGCCGACGCGCGCATCGTGCCCTCGAGGACGTCCTGGTCGTTGCTCCCGCCACCGGCGTAGAGCGCGACGCCGACTCCGGCGAGGCGGGCGGCGCGGTTCAGCGGGTTGACCGCGTTCCACGCGCCGTCGGCCGGCCAGAACGGGTTGCCGAACGGGCCGTAAGGGTTGAAGCCGTACTGCGTCGCCTGCTCGGTGACGACAGAGCGGGTACCCGAATCGCCCATGTCCACGGCACCGGAAAAGCTCGCGACGAAGGCGAAGAGGTCGGGGCGATCCTGGGCGTAGCGGACGGCGCCGAAGCCGCCCATCGACAGGCCGGCGATCGCGCGGCCGCTCTTCGACGCGATCGTGCGCAGGTTCGCGTCGACCCACGGGATGAGCTGGTTGATGTGGAAGTCTTCCCAGTTCTGGGTCGTGCCCGACTGGTTGACCCAGTTGGTGAACCAGCCGACCTTGCCGCCGTCCGGCATCACCGTGATCACGGGGTAGCCGGCGGTGATGTTCTCTTCATCGCCGCCGCCGGTCGTCCACTGCGCCGAGTTGCCGCCGGCACCGCCGTGGAGGAGGTACAGGACGGGGAAGCGAGTCGTGCCGCTCGTGAAGTAGTTGCCGGGCAGGGTGATCCGGACCCGGTTCGGGCCGATCACCGCGTTGGCCGAGACCTTCGCTGTGGTGATGTCGACCTCGAAGGTGCGGGAGGTGATCCAGCGCCAGCCGGTGACGGTGATCCCGTTGCTGGACACCATGTTCGGCGCGTCCGCGGCGGCGACCGGCATGCCGGTCGCGAGCCCGGCGACCACGACCAAGGACAGCAGGGCTACTCGGATCCGACTTGACATCCCATCGCCTCCGGAATGGTGTATCGCTGGCGTACATCACGTACGGTACCATCTGTGTACATGACTGTGGAAGAACGTATTGACCGGCTCCCGAAGGGCCCGCACGATCTGACCCGGGCCCAGGTCGAGGCATCACAGCGGCAGCGCATCCTCGACGCGGTGCTCGACGTGGTCGGCGAGCAGGGGTACGCCGCCACGACCGTCGCGCACATCACGAGCGCCGCCGGCGTATCGCGCACGACGTTCTACCAGCAGTTCGCCAACAAGCAGGTCGCGTTCCTCGTCGCCTACGACGAGTTCGGGCGCCAGTTCCTGGGCGGGCTGGGCTTTGCCCGTGGCGCATCGCCGGCCGACGTCCTGATCGATGCTGCTGATCGGCTCTCGAGCCTGGGGCGCACCCGGCCGCTGGCCTGCCGCGCGTTCCTCGTGGAGATCCATGCGGCGGGCGAGGAGGGGCTCAAGCACCGCGACAAGATGATGCGGTTGGCCGAGAAACGCTTTCAGCGGGTGTCGGAGTGGCTGCGCGGCATCGACCCGGAGCTACCGTCGCCGCCGAGGCTCGTGGGCCGCGGCGTGGTCGCCGCCTCATGGGAACTCACCGCGCAGGCCGTCCGGAAGACCGGCGACACGAGCGCAGAGACGCGCGAGGCGCTCGGCTACATCTGGCTGCTCGGGCTGACCGGACGCCCGGCCGAGCGCTACCTGGCGCCGTAGCGCCGAGGCGGCCGCGCCCCAACGCGAGTTGTCCGCGCTAAACGGCGCTATATCGCCGTCTAGCGCGGACAACTTCGCCGCGTGGCGGTGGTGGAGGTGGCGGGAATCGAACCCGCGTCCTCCGTCGATTCATCAGGGCTTCTCCGGGCGCAGTGTGCAGCGTCTCTACTCGGCCCCGACGATCACGCACACGTGTCGTCAGTGACAGGCCCAGCCGCTGTGATTTGTCCCGTCCTCCCCCGCGACCGAGGAGGGCAGTGAGTCACCTAGCTGATGCCAGCATCCGGGCCGGTGACGAACCCGGGCTGACAGACTTGCTCAGGCTGTACTAGGCAGCGAGAGCGAAGTCAGCGCGATTGGAATCGGCGCTTGTTTTTTGTTGTGTCGCTAGTTTTACGAGGGCAGCAACACGTACCTCGGCCCGCTTCCCCTGACTCCACGAACGGAGTCGAGACCATTCACCCCCTCGACTGAACTTCTCCAGGGTAGCCGACGGGACTAGTCGGCGTCGGGTCCGTAAAAGCCCTCGGGCAGCGGCGCCCCGGCGGCCGGCACCGAACCGGACGGCGCGGCCGGCGCCTTGACGGCCCGCACGAACGACGGCGTCGAAGCCAGGAACCGGGCGGCGATGGCGTCCAGCCAGCCGATCACCTCGTCGTCGAGGGCGACCCCGTCGAAGGTGCGCAGCAGCAACTGCGAGTCGTTCAGGATCAGCCGCTGCACCGGCGCGCGCAGCAGCACGTCGCGCGCGGCCGGGCCGAGCACCCGCGGCACCGCGTCCGGCTCGTCGGTGCCAATCAGGTAGGTGGCGTCGAAGGGCGGGTCGTCGAGCGAGAGGCGATGTGCGGCCTCCATCGGCACCCCGGTGCGGCCGACGGCGGCCCGGTTGTCGGCCACCATGAACGGCACCCGGCCGGGCAGGTTGACCGTGAGGGTGCACCAGCGGCCCCCGCTGTCCTCGCTGAAGTACTCCTCGGCCACGCCGAGATAGCCGTAGGTGACGGTGTCGCGGCGCCGGCGGACCCGGGCCGACCAGGCGCCGCCGCCGAAGGCGGTCGCATCGGTGATGGGGGTGTCGACGAAGCGGGCCAGCGCCGGGACGCCGGGCTCGTGCGCGGCCGGGCGGCGCCGCATCCAGCGCACGGTCTGGACGCAGACGACGACGATCACGACCGCGAGGATGACGCCGCCCAGGACGCCCCCAGCGATCCGCTCGATCTCGACCCCCGCCGATAGCACCTCAATCCCCCAATCACAGGCGAAGCAGACGCGCTCCGTTGTACCAGCAAACCGCCCGCAACCACTCGTCCCCGAGATCAAAACTCTCGAGGGCCGTCAGCTGCTCGGCGTACGCATATGGGATGTTCGGGAAATCCGTGCCCAAGACGACCTTGTCCTGCAGGTCGCCGAACCGTCGTACGTCATCCGGACCGAACGGTGCAAGATCATTCATGAACGGCGTTCCGACCATCGTCGTGTCGAGGTACACGTTCTCATGGCGACGGGCCAAGTCGGCGTGCTCGGCGTATTCCGGCGAGCCGCCGTGGGCGATCACCGCGGTGAGCCGCGGATGGCGCGCCAATACCACCCCGAACGGCCCCGGGCCGGTGTGCGCCCCGGCAACCGGCCCGCTGCCGCAGTGCACCACCACCGGCGTCCCGGCCTCGGCGAGCAGACCCCACACCGGGTCGAGCAGCTCGTCGCGCGGGTCGTAGCCGCCGACCTGGACGTGGGCCTTGAACACGACCGTCCCGGCCTCGACCGCGGCCCGCACGTAACCGGCGGCCGACGGCTCGGGATAGAACGTGCCGGTCGCCGCGCAGCCCGGGGTGGCCGCGGCGAAGTCGCGAGCCCAGGCCGACAGCGACTCGGCCATCCCCGGCTTGTGCGGGTAAACCAGCGCGGTGAACGCCCGGACGCCGAACCGCCCGAGCAGCGCCAGCCGCTCGGCGACCGGCACCCGGTAATGCACCGGCCACGCGCGGCCGTAGTGCTCCGCGGCGTCATCGAAGTAGCGCCAGACCGCGTCCATCACGGGCTGCGGCATGAAGTGGGTGTGGATGTCGACCAACCCGGGCAGCCCGAGCGCCTGCCACCACCCGGGGACGTCCTCGTCCTTCAATCCATGCCCTTGCCGCGGCGGCCGAGCGCGCGCTGCACCTCACGGTCGGCGTCGCGCTTGGCGAGATCCTGGCGCTTGTCGTACGAGCGCTTGCCCCGGGCCAGGGCCAGCTCGACCTTCACCTTGCCGGCGGTGAAGTACAGGGACAGCGGGACGAGGGTCAGCCCGCTCTCCTTGGTCTTGCCGATCAGGCGATCGATCTCGGCCTTGTGCAGCAGCAGCTTGCGCACCCGGCGCGGCTCGTGGTTCGTCCAGCTGCCCTGCTCGTACTGCGGGATGTGGACGTTGCGCAGGAACACTTCGCCGTCGTCGATGGTGGCGAAGCCATCGACCAGTGACGCGCGGCCCAGGCGCAGCGACTTCACCTCGGTCCCGGTGAGCATCACGCCGGCCTCGAAGACGTCGACCACGGCGTAGTCGTGGCGCGCCTTGCGGTTCTGCGCGATGATCTTGCGCCCGGTCTGCCGATTGCTCGACGCGGGTTGGGCTGCGGGCATGGGCTACAGCCTGACGTACAGACGCAACGTCGCAAAGGCAGTTGCCGCGGCCAGCACGATGCCGGCGATCAGTCCGATGCCGCCAGCCACGAGGATGTCGTTGGTCGACAGCGGCGGAATGATCCCCTTCTCGACCGGGATCTTGAAGATGCCGTCGAGGACGAAGTGCTTGCCGATCGCGATCATCACCATCGCGATCAAGCCGCCGATCGCGGCCGCCACGATCGTCTCGAGCATGAACGGCAGCTCGGTCATCCATCTGGACGCACCGACCAGCCGCATGATGCTGGTCTCGTTCTTGCGTTGGGCCGCTGCGACTTGGATGGTGTTGGCGATCAGCAGGATGGATGCGATGAGCACGACGAGGGCGATCAGGATCGCGAACAATCGCACGCCGTCGATCACGTTCAGCAGCGTCTTGAGGATCGCGCTCTCGTTCGTCGTCCCGGACACCCCGGTCTCGCTCTTGTACTTCTGGACGAACGGGCCGTAGTCCTTCTTGATGTCCTTGAGCTTGATCGTGAACGACGCCGGCAGGTCACCGACCTGCACCAGCTTCGCGACCTCGGGCGACACCGTCTCGGAGTAACGCCGCACGGCCTCGGCCGGCGACACGAAGCTCACCGAGGTGACGTTCGGATCGTCGTTGAGCTGCTCGCGTAGGGCATCGGTCTCGGGTTGGGTCGCCTTGTGGGCACAGCTGCCCTGCTTGGCCGAGCACAGATACAGCGAGACGTTGAGCTTGCCCTCGTAGGCGCTCTTGAACTTGATGATCTCGCGCTCGGCGAGGATCGCGGCGCCGACGAACGCGAGCGCGATCGCGGTGCTCAGCACGAGCGCGATCGTCATGGTCAGGTTGCGGCGGATGCCGGTGGCGACACCGGTCAGCACGAAGTTGGCCCGCATCAGCGGCCGACCCCGTACACGCCGCGGTTCTGGTCGCGGATGACCTTGCCCATATCGAGCTCGATCACCCGGCGCCGCATCGCGTCGACGATGTTGTTGTCGTGAGTGGCCATGACGACCGTGGTGCCGGTGCGGTTGATCCGTTCGAGCAGGCTCATGATCCCCTGGCTGGTGTCGGGGTCGAGGTTGCCGGTGGGCTCGTCGGCGAGCAGCACCAGCGGGCGGTTGACGAAGGCCCGGGCGATGGCGACGCGCTGCTGCTCGCCGCCGGAGAGCTCGCCCGGCATCCGCTGGGCCTTGCCGGTGAGACCGACGAGCTCGAGGACCTCGGGGACGGTGCGGCGGATCGCCTTCGGCGACTTGTTGATCACCTCGAGGGCGAACGCGACGTTCTCGAAGACGTTCATCTTGGGCAGCAGCCGGAAGTCTTGGAAGACGCAACCGATCTTGCGCCGCAGATCCGGCACCTTGCGGTTGGGCATCTTGCCGACGTTGCGGCTGTCGACCATGACCGTGCCCCTCGTGGGCAGCTCCTCACGCAGCAGCATGCGCAGTACCGTCGACTTGCCCGAGCCGGACTGACCGATCAGGAAGACGAACTCGCCCTTGTCTATCTCGATCGAGACGCCGTCCAGAGCCGGACGCGCCCCGGCCGGGTAGATCTTGGAGACGCCCTCAAGCCGGATCATCGGGTTGCCTTGCTGCGTTCAGTCACGGGATCCGAGGTTACCTGGCCGTTATCTGTTCCCCGGACAGGCGACTCGGCTCGGCTCAGGTAGCGCCCGCGCTCGGCGGAAACCCTGTCGGCGGCTGTTGCTAGCGTCACAGAACGTGGAGGTCACCGTCGATCCAGACAAAGCGGGCGCACCGTCAGCCCCGGCCGCCCCTCCGCTGATCTCAGCCCGAGGCCTCACCAAGGTCTTCGGCGGCTTCACCGCGGTCGACGGCATCGACTTCGACGTCGAGCGCGGTGAAGCGTTCGGCTTCCTCGGCCCCAACGGCGCCGGCAAGAGCTCCACCATGCGGATGATCGGCTGCGTCGCCCCGATCACTGCCGGTTCGCTGCGCATCCTCGACATGGACCCAGCCACCCAAGGGCCGCAGATCCGGGCCCGGCTCGGGGTCGTGCCGCAACTCGACACGCTCGATCTCGAGATGACGGTGCGCGAGAACCTCTACATCTACGGGCGCTACTTCGGTATGCCGCGCTCAGTGCTGCGCACCAAGGTCGACGAGCTGCTCGAGTTCGCGCAGCTGTCCGACCGCGGCAAGTCGAAGGTCGAGCCGCTCTCGGGTGGCATGAAGCGGCGCCTCACCATCGCCCGCTCGCTGATCAACGACCCCGAGATCCTGCTGCTCGACGAGCCGACCACCGGCCTCGACCCGCAGGCCCGGCACGTCCTGTGGGACCGCCTCTACCGGCTCAAGCAAGAGGGCGTCACCCTCGTGCTGACCACGCACTACATGGACGAGGCCGAGCAGCTGTGCGACCGCCTCGTCGTGATGGACGGCGGCCGCATCGTCGCCGAGGGCTCGCCGCGCAGCCTGATCGCCCAGCACTCCACCCGCGAGGTCGCCGAGCTGCGGTTCCGTCCGGGCACGAACGCCGAGGCGGCGACCAAGCTGGGGCAACTGCTCACCGGCGAGCGCGAGCGGGTCGAGGAACTGCCCGACCGCGTCCTGCTCTACGTCGCCGACGGCGAGGCCGCCCTCGGCCGGGCCCACGAGCTGGGACTGACCCCGGTGTCGTCGCTCGTCCGGCGCAGCACGCTCGAGGACGTCTTCCTCCGCCTAACCGGCCGCAGTTTGGTGGACTGACTCATGCGCCGTTCGCCGATCTCCTCAAGGACCCTCGCTCCGCTCGGGTCCATCGTCGATCAGCACCGCGCCTTCGGCGCTTGCCGAAGCGGCTTCGCCGCCGGCCGGCGCGCTCTTCGCGCGAGCGCTCATCGCCGGGTGGTCACCTGTGACTACTGACTTCCAGCGCCAACGCGCAGACGCGTTGGACAGCGGGCCTAGTCCCGGCGTAATGAGCATCGTTGAGCATGAACTCATTGATGCGCGACGGTACTGGCGCGGGGTTGTGGTGGCGGGGTTGCTCACGCCGCTGCTGTACGTCCTCGCGCTCGGCATCGGGCTGGGCACGGTGGTCAACAGCCACCACAACACGCTCGGCGTGCCGTACGTCCAGTTCGTCGCGCCGGCGTTCCTCGCCGCCGCCGCGCTGCAGACCGCGGCGGCGAGCGCGACCTTCCCGGTGATGGCCGGGTTCAAGTGGATCCGCTACTTCCACGGCATGGCCGCCACGCCGCTGACCCCGAACCAGATCTGCGACGGCAAGGTGCTGTGGATCGGCCTGCGCACGTTGGCGAGTTCGACGGTGTACTTCGCGATCATGCTCGGCGTCGGCGGGGTCCACCGCTGGCAGGGCGTGTTCGGCGTCCTGGCCGCCACCCTCACCGGGCTGGCCTTCGCCGCACCGGTGCTGGCGATCTCGGCCTCCGTTTCGTCCGAGGGGCAGGCGTTCAACATCCTGTTCCGGTTCGTCGTCACGCCGATGTTCCTGTTCTCCGGCACCTTCTACCCGATCAACCAGCTGCCGAGTTGGGGCCGCTGGGTAGCGCACATCTCGCCGCTGTGGCACGGCACCGAGCTCGCGCGCGGCGCGGCCATTGGCGGTATCTCCGATCTCGTCGCGCTCGGCCACCTCGCCTACCTGCTGCTGTGGCTGGTGGTCGGCGTCGGCCTGGCCCGCTGGCGCTTCCGGGTGAGGTTGACCGAATGACCATCGTCGCCACCGACGCGCGGCGGGCCAGCACCGCGCTGCGCATCCTGCCGCCCGGGCTCTACAGCCGGCGCGCGCACGTCGTGCTCGAGCGCGCGTTCCGGGTGTACCGGCGCAGCTGGCTGGTGATCTTCTCCGGCTTCTTTGAGCCGCTGTTCTACCTGTTCGCGCTCGGCACCGGGCTGCACCGTCTGGTGGGCACGGTGGTCGGGCCGGGCGGGCACGTCATCAGCTACACCGCGTTCATCGCGCCGGCGCTGCTGGCGTCGTCGGCCATGAACGGCGCGATCTTCGACTCGACGATCAACGTCTTCTTCAAGCTGAAGTTCGCCAAGCTCTACGACTCGATGCTGGCCACTTCGATCGGTCCGGTCGACATCGCCATCGGCGAGATCAGCTGGGCGTTGTTCCGGGGCGGGCTGTACTCGGCCGGGTTCCTGGTCGTCATGGTGGCGATGGGCTTGACCGTGTCGTGGTGGGCGGTGCTGCTGCTGCCGGCCGCGCTGCTGATCGCGCTGGCCTTCGCCGCCGTGGGCATGGCGCTGACGACATTCATGAAGGGCATCCAGGACCTCGATCTCGTCGAGGTGGCGATCCTGCCGCTGTTCCTGTTCAGCGGCACGTTCTACAGCCTGTCGGTCTACCCGGCCTGGCTGCGCGTCGTTGTCGAGTGCCTGCCGCTGCAGCACGGCATCGCCCTGCTGCGGGCGCTGAACGCCGGCGTGCTCGACTGGTCGCTGCTCGGGCACGCCGCGTACTTCGTGGTGATGGCGGGAATCGGCCTGGTCGTCACCGCGCGGCGCCTCGAGCGCCTGCTGCTGCACTGACCGACCCGTCCGACGATCACGTTCCTCCCCGTCCGGCGATCACGTTTCCTGCCGTCTGCCGAGCACGTTTTCCTGCCGTCTGCCGATCACGTTTTCCTGCCGCCTGCCGAGCACGTTTCCTGCCGTAGGGACGCTGCCGCCGTCCCGAAACGTCCCCCAGGCAGGAAACCCTGATCCACCGGGCCGGGCCAACGTCCCCTCAGCAGGAAAACCCGATCCGCCGGCGTCAGAGGAGGTGGCGCAGGTAGAGCTCGGGACGGTCGAGGAACGCGCGCCAGTGATCCACCAGCTCCAGCTCCGACCACTCCGCGCGGCGGATGCCGTGCTCGCCGAATTCCAGGATCGTCGCGCCTGGGAACGCGGCCAGCACCGGTGAATGCGTGGCCAGCAGCACCTGCGAGCCACCCTCGACCACCGCGCCGATGATCGAGAGCAGGCGCAGGCAGGAGGTGAATGACAGCGCCGCCTCGGGCTCGTCCAGCACGAACAACCCGCGTTCGGTCAGCCGGGATTCGAGGTAGGCGAGGAACGATTCACCGTGCGAGCGAACGTTGAGCGCGCCCCCGAACGCCGCCGTGGCGCCGTCGTGCTCGCCGACACCGGCGTCGATGTCGCCGAACAGCGCCTGCATCGACTCGGCCCGCAGGAAGCAGCCGCCCTGCGGCATCGGCCGCTCGCCGCTGAGCACCAGCGCGCGGTGCAGCGCCGCGTCCTCGGCCTTCGATTCCGGGCTCCAGTGCTTCACCTGCGCCGTAAGCCGATCGGCCCAGCGCCGGGCCACGGCTTCGACGAAGGTCGACTTGCCCGAGCCGTTCTCGCCGACGATCACCGTCACCCGCGGGTCGAGCTCGACCCCGTCCCGACACAACTGGGCGATCGCCGCGACGTCGACGAACCACGGGTCAGGGACGAGGCCCGAATCGGCCAGGCGGCCCGGATCGACGGTGACCCGGTCGAGGACCCCCACCGGCTCAGGGCGTGAAGGCGTCGGGCGATCGTCGCCAGCGGATGCCGGCCTCGATGAAGCCGTCGATCTCGCCGTCGAGCACCGCCTGCGGGTTGCCGACCTCGAAGTCGGTGCGCAGGTCCTTGACCATCTGGTACGGGTGCAGGACGTAGGAGCGCATCTGGTTGCCCCACGAGTTACCGGCGTCCTTGAGCGCGTTCATCGCGCTCTGCTCCTCTTCGCGGCGGCGCTCGAGCAGCTTCGCCTGCAGCACGGCCATGGCCGACGCCCGGTTCTGGATCTGGCTGCGCTCGTTCTGGCAGCTGACCACGATGCCGGTGGGCAGGTGGGTGATCCGGACCGCCGAGTCGGTGGTGTTGACGCCCTGCCCGCCCGGGCCGGACGAGCGGTAGACGTCCACCCGGATGTCGTCGTCGGGGATCTCGACGTGATCGGACGACTCGACCACCGGCAGCACCTCGACGCCGACGAAGGACGTCTGCCGGCGGCCCTGGTTGTCGAACGGGCTGATCCGGACGAGTCGGTGCGTGCCCTGCTCGACCGACAGCGTGCCGTAGGCGTAGGGCGCCTTGACCTGGAAGGTGGCCGACTTGATGCCGGCCTCCTCGGCGTAGGAGGTGTCGAGGACGTCGACCGGGTAGTTGTGCCGCTCGGCCCAGCGCAGGTACATCCGCAGCAGCATCTCGGCGAAGTCGGCGGCGTCGACGCCCCCGGCCTCGGACCGGATCGTCACCAGCGCCTCGCGGGCGTCGTACTCGCCCGACAGCAGGGTGCGCACCTCGAGCTCGTCGACCGAGCGGCGCAGGCCGGCCACCTCGCCCTCGGCCTCGACGCGGGAATCGGCATCGTCCATCTCTTCGGCGAGATCCCACAGCGTCTGGGTGTCGTCGACGCGCCGGCGCAGCTCTTCGACCCGGCGGATCTCGCCCTGCACGTAGGACAATCGCGAGTTGACCTGCTGCGCGTGCTCGATGTCGTCCCACAGGTTCGGGGCCGAGGCCTGCAGCTCGAGCTCGGTGAGCTCGCGGTGCAGCGCGGCGAGGTCCACGACCGATTCGATGCTGGCGAGGGTCGCGGACAATTCCTTCAGTTCGGCGGGGACGTCCACGTCGGTCGAGGGTACGCGAGCCGCGTCCGGCCGGGCGTGGCCGCGCTGCGGCGCGACTCGCCGCGGCTTGCGCCGCTACGGGGCCACGCCATCCAGGATCGCGATCAGGGTCTTCGGCGCGACCTGGCGATAGGCGTCGCGCACGATCTCGCCGATCTCGGCCCAGTCCGGCGCGGCCAGCCCGTCGGCGGCGAGCCGGACGCCGAGCCAGCCGCGGTGCCCCACATACGGGGGCCGGAAGAAGCGCGCGGGCGCCTCGGCCACCAGTTCCTCCTGCACGCCGGGCGGCGCCGCGCACCAGAAGGCCAGGTGCTCGGTTCCGTGGTGATGGTCGTCGACCGCGACGAACTGCTTCCTGCCCCGGACGAAGAACCCGGGCTCGCCGTGACTCGCCCGCTCGGCCACCTGGGGCAGCGCGAGGCACAGCGCCCGTAGCTGCTGCACCGGATCGGCTTCACCCATTGCGTCCACCTATCGTCCGCGGCTGCGTCACACTCAGGAATCAGTTGGTTTGTCCTCGCGGCCGCGCGGGTAGCTCATCAGCATGACCGACCTGATCCTTGCCTTCGTCATCATGGCCGTGGCCGTGGGATCGGCCGAACTCGTGCGGCTGACCTGCCGTCGGCAGCTGCTCACGCCGGTCCGGCCGGGCGCCCCGACCGCCACCGGGACGTCCGCGGCGCGGTTGGAACTGTCGCACTAGGCGGCAGCAGCGCCACGAGTTCTTCCGCGAACGGCTCGACCTGGGGATCTGAGAACCAGTCCGAGTGCAGATGCATGGCCGGCGGGCTGGGATCCTTGTCGCCCCAGAGCACGGGCGGGTCGAGGATCACCCGATCGATGAGTTCCCCCACGGGCGCGCGGACATCGGGGTCGAAGGCCCGGCCGCCGATGTAGTCGCTGTGCCGGACGAGATTGCGCCAGCGCACCACCCCGTCGTCGGTCTGGTAGTCGGCCAGCCGGGTGAGCTGATCAGGCCCGAAGTACGCCGGGAAGGCCCGCCCGTAGAGCCGGCGGATCGGCGCGGCCAGGGTCAGCAACGACATCTTCATCCGCACCGCCTGCGGCAGCTGGGCCAGCACCGCGACCGAGATCGGCGTCCCCTGGCTGTATCCGGTCAAGAGCACCGCGCTGTGCTGCTCGACCGGGTCGTCGGCGCTCACGTCGCGGGCCTCGGCGTCCTGCTGGGCCGCGGCCGGATCGCCCACCCCGCGCACGTCGTCGCCGACGATCCGGCGGATCCGGGTGACCACCTCGGGCACCGAGCGCTCGGCGTAGCACGGCGGCCCGAACGGGTGGCAGGCGCGCGGCCAGAACGTCCCGACGTCCCACAGCAGGCCGAACCGCTTGCGCTTGGACGCGTCGAGGAAGGCCGAGCGCAGCGTGACGAGGAAGTAGCCGATGACGACGACGCCGATGGTGCCGCCGATCTGGGCGAGCCGCTGCAGGACCACGGCGTCGCCGCCGGCCTGCAGGCTGATCAGGTAGCCGGTGAGCAGGGCGCCGGTGGGCAGCGTCAGCACGGCGAGCGCGGTCGCGGCGTGGTCGGTGAGTTCCGAGCGCGACCACGTCTGGGCCACCGTCCGCAGCGCTCCGGGCTCACCGGGCTGCGGGTAGCTCGACTGCACCGAATCGTCGTCGCGCTCGGCGTCGTCGCGGGCCAGCCGGTTGGCCTCCCACCGCGACCAGGCAAGCAGGTAGCCGCCCACGCCGAGCAGCAGAAGCGCCGCCGCGATCATTCCGAGCCCGCCGTCGTACACGGTGGAGGGCAGCAGCAGCGTCTCGCCCCGGACCTTGCCGTCGGCGACGATCACCCGCGGCGAGCCGATCAGGTTGGCCAGCGCCAAGGTCAGGGACGAACCGAAGATCGTCGCGATCACGCAGGCAAGGGCGGCGAGCAGCGGCGCCACCAAGCCGAAGCCCATTACCTGCTTGCCGGCCTTCCATGGCGCCTGCACCGCGACGACCACCGCGAGCACGGCCAGCGCGGCGAACTCGCCGACTACCGACCACGTCTGCATCAACTGGTCGCCGGGCAGGGCGTGCGGACCGGGGTGCACCCGCCACCAGAACCGGGCGATGCTGGTCGCGGCGGCCAGCGCCACCGCGGCCCGGGCGAACCACTTGCAGACGGCGTCCGACCACTGCTCGTCGGTGCCGGCGACGCGCTGCCGGTCGGCCCAGGGCGAGGCGACGAGCGCCACGGCCGCGGCGCCGATGGCGATCGCCAGCGCAATGAGCAACCAGCGCAGGCCGTTGGCCGAGGACGCCGGCAACGCGGCGAACATCAGCACGATCGCCGCGGCGGCCAGGACGTGGCAGTTGCGCTGCCGGTTGACCCCGCGCTCGCCCCGCCAGAAGGTCGCCTGGGTGAGCGGCCATTCCGGATCGGCGTCCGGGGCGATGCCTGGCCCCCACCGCTCGTAGGAACGGACGGTGGTGATGCTCAGCGCGGTCAGGGCCCCGAGCACGCCGAGGACGACCAGTAGCGCCATGGCCAGGCGCGGGCCGGTGTCGCGACGCGAGTACCACCCCAACCAGTGCGGCAGGGCGCCGCGCGCCGGGGCCTGCCACGCGACGAGGTCAGCGACCAGGGTGACGGACGTGGCGACGAAGGCGATCGTCAGCGCCAGGCCGACGAGGCGCAGGCAGGCGCGGGCCACCTCGTTGGCGGCGGCCTGCCGCTTCACCGGCCGGGCCGGCAGCGCCCAGTGCGCCACGTTCACCAGCATGAAGGCGATCAGCAGCAGGTACAGCGCGCGGCTGCTGGCCCGGGTGTTCAGCCCGCCCCAGCAGTACGCCTCGCGCCGCGGCCGGTTCGTGGCCGTCCCGCCCGGGTACCAGGCCCGGAAGAAGCCGGCCGTGCCGTCGCCGGCCACCTGCACCGTGCTCGGAACCTGCAGGTTCTCCGTCGACGGCGCACCGCCCACGCCGTGGATGCGCAGCTCGAGCACGGCGTCGGCGTCCGGCGTACTGCCGTCGAGCGCGAGGTACGGCACCTCGCCGGCGAGCGTCGCGGTGCGCGGATTGGTGAGGTCGGCGCCCGAGTAGCCGGCCGGCGCCCCGACCCCGAGCGTGATCGGCGCGAGCTGCTCTGCGCGTGCGTCCACCGCGGCGCCCGCCGTGCCGTCTGCATCCATGCTCTGACCCCTTTGCGCAGGAGGGACCCTGCCGTCGCGTGATACAGGATGCTCCACCACGCGCGGCCTCTGACAGGCTTGATCCCGTGCGGATCGCAACGTGGAACGTGAACTCGGTCGTCGCCCGGTTGCCCCGGCTCATCGAGTGGCTGGGCGTCGTCGAGCCGGACGTCCTCTGCCTGCAGGAGTTGAAGACGGCCGAGTTCCCGATCGAGGCCGTGGCCGAGCTGGGATACGAGGTCGCCACGCACTCGACCGGGCGGTGGAACGGCGTGGCGATCCTGTCGCGGGTCGGCATCGCCGGCGAGCGTCCGGACCTGCTCGACGAACCGGGCTACCAACCCGAGGACGCCATGCTCGAGGCCACCGAACCGCGGGCGGTCGGCGCGACGTGCGGCGGCGTCCGGTTCTGGTCGGTGTACGTGCCCAACGGCCGCGAGCTCGGGCACCCGCACTACGACTACAAGCTGCGCTGGCTGGAGTCGCTGCGGGCGACCGTGGCCGAGGAGCTGCCGGCGCACGAGCGGCTCGTCGTCACCGGCGACTTCAACATCGCGCCCACCGACGCCGACGTGTGGGATCCGGCCGCGTTCGCGACGAGCACGCACGTGACCGCGCCCGAGCGCGACGCCCTGGCCGCGTTGCGGGGTCTCGGCCTGCGCGACGTCCGGCCGCGGGCGCTGAAGTACGACACTCCGTACACGTACTGGGATTACCGCGCCGGCATGTTCCACAAGAACATGGGTATGCGCATCGACCTGGTTTACGCGACGCCGCCACTGGCCGACGCGGTGCGCGACGCCTACGTCGACCGGGACGCCCGGAAGGGAAAGCTGCCGTCCGACCATGCGCCGGTCGTCGTCGATCTTGATATACCCGGTGCCGCATAGGGCATCCGCGCTATCAAGAACGGCCGCGGGCCGCGCTCACCGCGGCCCGGATCGGTTGGCGCAGCGGGTCGCCGTGCCCGGGCAGGATGAGATCGGCGTCGAGAGCCTCGAGCGCGCCGAGCGCGGCCGCCGGGTCGCCGTGGTTGAAGAACGCGGGCAGCACCTGCGGGCCGGTGCGGCGCAGCACGGCGTGCGCGGTGACGAGCTCGTCGCCGGTGGCCACCGCGCCGACGCCGGGCAGGTGGTAGGCGGTGTGCCCGGACGTGTGCCCGCGGGTCGGCACCGGCACCGGCCGACCCGGTAGGTCGAGCGCGCCCGCGGTCGGGAACGGTTCGGCGCTGGGGATCGTGACGTTCTTCATCACCCCGACCCGCATCACCCGGGTGAGCCATGGCAGCACGCCCGGACGCCAGACGTTGGCGGCGACATCGACCGGACGGGCCTGCTCGAGGTAGTCGCGATGCGCGTGCTTGACCTCAGTGGCGTCGGTGTAGACGGCGGCGCCGTAGCGGTCGTGGAAGTGGTTCACCGCGCCGATGTGGTCGACGTGGGCGTGGGTGATCAGCACCGCGCGGACGTCGTCCGGGCGCCGGCCGATCGCCCGCAGCGAGGCCTCGACCCGGTCCAGGTCGCCGGGGTAGCCGGTGTCGATCAGGGTGACGTCATCGCCCTCGCGCAGCAGGTACCAGTTGACGTCCGTCCCCCGCGCGAAGAACACGTCCTGCGCAACTTCGTCCACCCGTACGGCTGCCATGAAGCCCATCCTGCCGCGTCCTCGGTCGGCACAAGCGGGGCGGGCACAGCCCGTTCTGGCCGCTCAGCGGCGCGACACGCCGCCGCGAGCGCCGCACCGGGGCCACGCCGGGAACCGATCGGGCGCCTCACCAGTTGTCGAGGTAGGAGGTCACCATGACCGTTGGCAAGGTTCTGCTCGCACTGCTCGCCGCGTGGGTCGTCATCGGCATCATCGGCTTCATCATCAAGGGCCTGTTCTTCCTGTTCGTGATCGCCCTCATCGCCTTCGGGGTCACGGCGATCGCCGACGCGCGGCGCCGCGGCATCATCGGCCGCCGCTGACCGTTCAGCTCAGCCGAGCACGGCCGCTCGGGCCGAGGAGGTTACGGTGTGGCGCACCTGCGCCCGTCCGAAGAATGCGCCGAAGGCGAGCGACCGCGTCTCGTCGCAGGTGAGCGTGATCCGCCGCCGGTCGGCCGACAACGCCGCATGCACCTGCACGTCGTGGCGGTCGGGGTCACGGGCGAGATAGCGCTCGACCGCAGGCACGACGTCGGCGAAGCGCAGCGAGTCGGCCGCGCCGAGACCGTTGGTGCGATCGAGGTCGGCCGCACTCGCCGCCGCGGCGGCTGCGGCGCCGTCGCAGACGTCCTGCAGTTCACGCTCCTGGACGAACGCCGTCCCGAGCGCGATCGAGCCGGCCACCATGATCAGCGCGATCAGGAAGAAGCCCATGATCAGCGGGATGGTCGAGCCGCGGTCGTCGCGCCTCATCGGACTTGCCGGAAGTCGTCGACGTGGACGCGATACACGCCCACGGTGCGGATCCCCCGCCCGGCCAGCACCGACGGCACCGCCGGCAACCGCACCGCCCGGCTGACGCAGACGGTGAACTCGGCGCCCGGAGTGAGCCGCGGCGCGATGGCCCGGTCGGTGCACCCCGCACCGGCGGCGACGAACCGAACCGTCGCGTCGTCGGGCAAGCCCTGGTCGGCCAACGCGAGCCGGACGGCGGCCGCGACCCGGCGCGGGGCCGCCGCGGCCGAGTCGCTGGTGGCGAACGCGCGGCCGGCGTCGCGGGCCGCCTGGGTGACCGCGAGCGAGGTCCGCTGCACGGTCGCGACCGCCGCAATCAGGTAGACGAGCGGCACCATTGCCACCAGCGCGACGAACACGAACTCGACGATCGCGCTGCCGCCGTCCTCGAGGCGACGATGGTTCACGGCGCACCTTCCTTCAGCACCGACGAGGTCACGTCGATCGTGAGTGGGAGCTTGAGCGGCGAGAACAGCAGCCGGATCCGGCCGCGGCAATGAACGGTGATGACCGCCAATCCCGACCGGGCGTCGCGGCCGGCCGTCCCCGTGCAGCGCAGCGCCGACGCGTCGGCGGCATCGAGTCCGCGACCGATCAGCTCACCGGCGCGCACCGCGCCGGCCCGCGCGTCGATGCCCTCCGCGGCCGCGTAACGGGCGGCGTCGGCCGTCGAAGCCGCGGCGACGTTGCGGGCGTAGAAGTAGACCGTGACCTGCAGGACCCCGAACAGCAGCGCGATCAGCAACACCGAGATGAGGACGAAGTCGATCACCGCCGCTCCCGCATCGTCGCGACGCACCCGCGGCGGCATGGCTAGTTCTGGCCGCTGACCGAGTCGATGATCCCGGACAGCGCGTCCTTCATCTGGGGTTCGAAGATGCCGAGGATCGCCACCACGAGGATCGCCGTCATCACGGTGACCATCACCCAGCCGGGCACGTCACCACGATCGCCCCCGACCCGCCGGCGGGCGGCGGCAAGCCGCGCGGCCAAGAATCCGAAGAACGTCATGGGCACTCCTTGTTCGTCAGCGGGCAAGCGAGGTCAGCGTCATCAGGCCGGGGAACAGGGCGAACAGCACCGTGACGGGCAGGATCAGGAACACGACCGGCACCATCATCGAAATCTCCTTGCGGCCGCCGGCCTCGAGCAACGCACGCTTGCCGACCTCGCGGACGTCGATCGCCTGGGCGCGAAGGACGTCGGCCAGCGGGGTGCCACGCTCGATCGCGACGACCAGGCCGTGCAGGAAACGGGCCAAGGGGTCAACCGTCGTCTGCTCGGCGAGCTCGCTGAGGGCGGTCGTGATCGGCGTGCCCGACCGAGCCCGGGCGAGGGCTTGCCCCAGATCGCGGGCCAGCTCGCCTCCGGTCAGGTGGCACACCCGCTGCAGGGCGTCGATGGGCGACTCGCCGGCGACCACGGCCAGCGCGAGCAGGTCGGCGACCACCGGGAACTCGGACAGCATCGCGCGCTCGCGGCGCTCGAGTTCGCGGGTGAGCCACCAATCGCGGGCGAGCAGACCACCAAGCGACCCGCCCAGCGCCGCCAGCACGACCACGACCGGATCGACCGACCCCTGTGCCAGCCCGCCCACCGTGGTGAGCAGCGCCAGCAGCACCATCCCGGCCGCGGCCCACACGATCTGCTCGAGCCGGAATTCCTCGACCGTGGTGTGCGCGCCCAGCCCGCGCAGCCGCCGCCGCACCGACGCCGACCCGCCGATCAATCGATCGAGGCCGGCCCCGGCCTCGCCGAGAACCGGCCCGAACAACCGGCGGGCCACGCCGAACGGCGTCGAACCGGCGACCGGCCGGGCCAGCAGCTTCGAGGGCGGCGGCACTTCGCCGAGATACGGGGCCAGCCGGTCGGCGAGCCGGACCGGACGCATCGGCGGCAGCGCCCGCGAGGCCATCAACGCGCCGACGGCGACGCCCGCGCCCAGCCCGGCTCCGGCCCACCAGGCCGCAGTCATCGCAGCACCCGCTGTTCCTCGGGCAACCGTCCGATGTGCAGCATGACGCGATACGCGACGACGCAGACGGCCGCGCCGATGGCGAGCAGCAGGCTGCCGCCGGGCGAGTCGTAGGCCGACAACGTCTCGGACTGCGTGCCGAGCAACAGCAACACCGCCCACGGGGCGGCGACGGCGAGCCGGGCCGCGTTGACCACCCACCCCTGCCGGGTCTCGAGCTCAGCGCGGGTGCGGGCATCGGCGCGCAGCAGTTCCGACAACGTGCGCAGCACGGTGCCGAGATCGCTGCCGCCCACGTCGCGGGCCACCCGCACCGTCTCGCAGACCCGGTCGCCGACGGGATCACCGACATCGTCCTTCAGCCGGTCGAGGCACTCGCCGAACCGTCCGGTGACCCGATAGGCCGTGGCGAACCGGGCGAACGGCGGCCGCAGTTCGACCGGCCCACGCAGCGCGAGGGCCGCAAGACCCTCGGGCAACGACAGGCCGGCGCGCACGGCCGAGGCCAGGTTGTCGATCGCCTCGGGCCAGACCTCGCGCAGCGCAACCTGCCGCCGGTTGCGCAGCCGGCGGACCACCAGGGCCGGCAGAAAGCAGCCGAAACCGCCGAAGCAGATCGCCACGGTGACCGTCTGGGTAACGGCGATGACGACGAGGAAGACGAGCGCGCCGCTCACCGCCTGGACGGCACCGAGTTGGACGACGCCGACGCCCTCGATGCCGGCCTGTCTCAGGGCGTCGTGCCGACGCGCGGCCCAGGTGCCCAGCAGTGACCGACCTCCGGACGGCACCGGAGCGCGCGACCCGCTGCGCCAGATCAGCATCAGGCCGAGACCGGCGACGAGTCCGAGCAGTGCCCCCATGTCAGCGCCCGACACTTGAACGGTCGGCCGGGTGCCGGAGCAGGTCGGCCAGATCGAGACCGGCCGCCTCGAAGCGTTCGGCGTGCGGCGGGTAGCCGTCGCTGCGTTCGAGCCGACCGCGGCGCAGCGAGAACAACTCGGCAGCCTCGATCACGTCACCCTCGATCCGCCCGGTGACTCCGACGATCTCGCGCACCCGGCGTGCGCCGGATGCGTCGAGCCCGAGGTGCACCACGAGGTCGACGCTCGCCGCCACGGTGGGCACCACGAAGGCGGCGGACACGTTCTCACCGGCGAGCAGCGGCAGCGTGCACATCTTGACCAGGGCCTCGCGGGCCGAGTTGGCGTGCAGGGTGCACATGCCGGGTAGTCCGCTGTTGAGGGCGATCAACAGGTCGAGGCATTCCTCTTGCCGGACCTCGCCGACGATGAGGCGGGACGGACGCATCCGCAGGGCTTCCTTCACCAGCCGGCGCAGCGCGATCTCGCCGGTGCCCTCGAGGTTGGCCTGCCGGGTCTGCATGGCCACGACGTCGGGCCGGCGGACGGCGAGTTCGAACACTTCCTCGACGGTGACAACGCGCTCGCGAGCCGGGATGACACCGCACAAAGCGTTCAACATCGTGGTCTTGCCGGCCTGCGTGCCACCCGCGACCAGCACGTTGAGCCCGGCCACGACGGCCGCCTCTAGGAAACGGGCGGCGTGCTCGGTCAGCGTGGAGACTGCGACCAGTTCGTCGAGCGCGCGCAAGCCGACCGCGAACTTGCGGATGTTGACGGCCATGTGCTGACGGGTGATGTTGGGGATCACGACGTGCAGACGCGAGCCGTCCGGCAGCATCGCGTCGACGAAAGGCGTCGAGAGATCGATACGCCGCCCGGTTGGGCGCAGCATCCGTTCGACGAGTTCGGCGAGCTGGTCGGCGGTGAGGATCAGCGTGGTCAGCTCGGAGCGCCCGTGTCGGGCCACGAACACGCGGCCCGGCTCATTGATCCAGATCTCTTCGACCGTGGGATCGTCGAGCAGCGGCTGGAGCGGGCCGAAGCCGGCCACCGCGTCGAGGACGAGACGAG
Organism: uncultured Actinomycetota bacterium; assembly: GCA_963764485.1. Taxonomy (GTDB): domain Bacteria; phylum Actinomycetota; class Actinomycetes; order Mycobacteriales; family Jatrophihabitantaceae; genus Jatrophihabitans. The sequence goes on from CAVXSM010000002.1 coordinate 60,526, forward strand.
TCGCCCCGACGACATCGCCCAACGGCGGCAGCGTGGCCGTGATCGCGCGGTCGCGATAATCGCCGACAACCTCGTCGACCAGACGGGCGACGGTGTCGGGCTCGACGATCGGATCGATCCCGCGCCGGCGCACCAGCTCGCGCACCTCGTCCTCGAGGATCGTCTGGGCCGAGGGCGCCACCGTTCACTCTCCGTGCTCGTCGCAGGACACAAGCAAGCAGAGCGTAAGCGGCATATCCGGACAAAAGCTAGCGGGACACCGTGTCTGTGGATAGCCGGTCGTTACGCCGCGAAGTCGTGGTGAGTTATCCACAGTTCTATGACGGATAGATTGACAGACATCAGACATGTCGGATAAACCTGCCGCCACACCGATTCACGACGAAAGGCAGGCAGGAATGACGAACACCGACGACGACCCGCGGCGAACCCGCGGGCGTCGACTCATCGGGGCCGCGCTGATCGCTCCGCTCACCGCGGCGGTCGTGTGGCCGGCCCCGGCCGGGGCCAAGCCCCCGAAGCCGGGCGCGCCCGGTCTGACGATCGGCCAGTATGACCACAAGACCGCCCCGCCCCTGGCGCCGGCGGACGAGCGCCGCGATCACGCCAAGCAGGTGGCGGCGACCGCCCACATGCAGGCCAAGCTCCGGGCGCAGGCGGCGCTACGGACCAACGGCATGCGCGCCGACGCGGCCACGCAAGACCTCGCGGCGACCACCCGGTCGCTCGGCGTGAGTTACCAGATCCAGCAGGAGCCGAGCTGGTGCGGGCCGACAACACTGGCCGTCATCCTCGGCTACAAGGGCTGGGGCTGGACCGGCAGCCAGTACACCCAGCAGTCCGCCGCGGCCAGCCTGCTCGGGGTCAGCGCCGACGGCGGCGGTACGCCGTGGGTCGGCAGCGACAACGTGCCGACCGGTGGCCCATGGGTGTCGTCCTACCCGATGCAGGACGCGCTGAACTACCAGGACTACCGGCACACGCACAACACCTTCTGGGCGCCGAACGCCGTGCCCGACTCGCCGTCCAGCGCCGACATCAGCGAGTACCAGCGCGACCTGGTAGCCGACATCGATGTCGGCTACCCGTTCGCCAACAACGAGTACGCCGCGCCCAGCGCCCACCTGCAGAAGCAGCCCTACGAGACGATCATGCACTGGTTCGCGTCGAGCGGTTACGCCAGCTCGGGCGCCACGACCTACTTCGCCGACCCCGGCTGGGGCGGCGGTACCCGCAGCCAGGACACGACGCACCGTGTGGTTGTCGCCATCGGTGGCCGCGGGTTCATCTGGTGAGAGCCCTAGTCCGATCGGCGGCGCTCGTCGCTGCAGTGTTCGCGGTGCTGATCGGCGCCGCGGCCTGCACGCAGGGCGGCGGGCGCGGCCGGTCCCACCGGACGGGAGCGAGTTCGGCTCCCCCGGGAAGCGGTTCGGGGCCGGCGTCTGCGCCGGCCCCGGCCGTGGGGGACCTGGGCGTCGACGGCGCGAGCGTGCCGCTGCACGACCCCCCGTGCCAACAATCCCTGCCCGCGACCTGGAAGGCCGCGTTGCGGCAGGGTCTGCTGTGGCCCTCCGCAAAGGATCAGCTGCCCACCAACCAGCCGGTCCGCACCCCCCGCGGCGTCGGTGTGTTGGCCCAGCATGCGTCGCCCGCGGGCGTCGAGTTCACCATCCTCGGTCGCGACCGTGCGGTGTTGTCCACCGTCGGCACCATCCCGCTCACCGACCCGGCCCAGCAGGGCGGCATCGCCTACTCGTGGGCCGACGACACCCACCTCGTCTTCATCTACAACGTGCAGGGCGAGCAGGCCCAGGACGTGTGGTGGCTGTACTCCTGGCCGCTGGCCGGCGGCCCGCTCACCCTGATCTCCCGCAACCCCACCGGCCCCGGCGGCCGCCCGATCAACGGCGGCTGGGTGCATCCGTTCGTCGACGGCGACACGCTCTATTGGATCCAGGCCACCCTGCCGCCGAAGGGCTTTCCCACCCTGCCGGCCGGCAGCGAACTGATGCAGTACCACTACTCGACCAAGCGGACGCGGGTGCTCTACCGCGGCCTCACCACGGCGTTCGTCGTCTACCACGGCCGGATTCTGTTCACTGGGCTGCCATTGACGGCCGGCGGCAAGATCGACCGGATGACCGGCAATCCGCTACTGATCATGCACGCCGTCGACACCCGCACCGGCCGGGCGGTACCGGTACCAGCCGGCATCAGCGCCGGCACCGACTTCGCCTACTGGATCGTCACCAATGGCGACCTGATCGCGTGGGACACCGACGACAACAGCCTGCGGGCCTGGCGGCCGGAATGGGGCAAGTCGATCACGCTCTTCCCCGGCCTGTCGCACAAGCGGCCGAAGTCCTTCGCCGATATCGAAGGCGGCAATCCTCGGCTATGGGGGCCCTACCTGATCTGGTCCGATCACTACGCCTGGGTCCTCGACCTGCGCACCGATGCCTTCGTCCAGCTGAACGTGCACCCGTCGGCGAGCGAGGTACACGGCAGCCTGGTCAGCATCTGGCAACAACTCGACGACATCGTCCAGCGACCGGGCAAGCTGTATCCCGAGCAAGCAATGGTGCTCGATCTGGCCACGCTGCCGGGCCTGCCGGCCTGTCCGGGCACCCGGTAATCCGCCGTGCAGCTACCGACAATGTTGCTGCAAGGTCCCGGACCTAACCTCATCCGGACGAGACGCCACGGCGGCGGCTCCGGGATTAACACCGACCTCAGTTCGGTCGTCACGAACATCGCGGGCGAATCGGTTCGAAGCGCCCGCCCGACCTGACGGATCCGTGCCGATCCCGGTCGCCGAAGTCACCCTCGGGTGGGCGTCGAGTTATCGAAAGTAGTTCGACCAGACCACACCGGCGAGGACGATCCTCGCCCGATCCCCGGGGGGAGATCGATGATGACGATCCAGCTGCGGACAATCCGCGCAAAAACGACGACGACCCGCGGCCTCACCCGGCTGATCGGCGTCGCCGCCCTCACCGCGTTGTCGATGTGGGCGGCGCCGGCCGCGCAGGCCACCGGGTCCCTGTCGACCACCACGACCCTCACCGCCTCGCCGGCCGCGTCGACGGCCGGCACACCGGTGACGCTGAGCGCCAACGTCAAGGTGCTGGAGCTACCCGGCCTCGGCATCCTGCCCACCGGCCCGGTCAGCTTCACCGCGACGAACGGCACCAAGACCGCCGCACTCGGCACCGCCACGTTCGGTCCGTGTTTCCTTACCACCTGCACGGCGACGCTCACCACCACCGCGATCCCGGTCGGCACGACCTCGGTCAAGGCGAGCTACGCCGGCGACGGCCTCACCGCGCCGAGCTCGGCTTCGACCGCGGTGAGTGTCGCGCCCAACTCCAACCCGGGTAGCACCGCGGTGGTGACCTGCTACGCCGGCCAGCCCTGCGATTCCGGCAACGTCAAATCACCCGACAACACGACGACGCTCGACGTGAACTCCAGCGCCTCGGCCAACAACCAGACCGTCACCGCGTCGGCCGGCCCCGGTTCGCTGCACTGCGCGCCCGCCGGCGGTAGCCCGGACAACGACGGCGACGACGACGACGGCGTCTGGGTCGGCGCGCTGGCTACGTTCAGCAGCACCGCTGCCGACTCGACCAAGACGGTCACCTACACCGGATCCGGCAGCGTCGGCGCGGTGATGAAGCACCAGTTCAGCGAGCACACCAAGTACGCCGGGTGCTACGGATCGCCCACACCGTTCAAGGGCTACACCACCGGCGTGTACGGCAACGCGCCGTTCAACGCCACGGACGGCCTGTACGAAGCCCAGCCCTCCAGCTGCTCCTACAACGGCGGGCAGAAGCCGTGCGTGACGACGGCCTCGACGTCCACGACGTTCAGCTACATCGTGCACACCCTGGCCGGTGATCCGAAGTTCGTCGGCTGACACCGGCCCGAGGCGGGGTCGCAAACAATGCGGCCGCAACGTTGGCGACCTAGCCTCGGCACATGTCCGCATTCGGCGACAGCGATCCGCTCGCGCCGTATGTGCCGCGCCTCGTGGCCGACTGGTTGGCCGACGAGTACGAGGTCACCCATCGCGGCGTGTCGGGCACTTTCGTCTTCGCCGACGTCTCCGGTTTTACCAAGCTGACCGAGCGGCTGGCCGCCCGTGGCAAGGCCGGCGCCGAGGAGATGGGCGGCCTGCTCAACGTCCTCTTCGAGGACCTGCTGACCGCCGCCTACGACTACGGCGCCAGCCTGCTGAAATGGGGCGGCGACGCGGTCCTGCTGCTCTTCGACGGCGACGAGCACCCGTTGCGGGGTACGCGGGGCGCATGGGGAATGCAGCAGATCATGCGCCGGATTGGACGGGTGCAGACCTCGCGCGGAGCCGTCCGCCTCGGCATCTCGATCGGCGTGCACACCGGCGATGTCGACTTCCTGCTCGTCGGCCGGACGCACCGCGAGCTGATCGTCACCGGCCCGGACGCCACGACGACGGCCCGGATGGAAAAGGTCGCCGGCCGCGGCCAGGTGGTCGTCAGCCCATCCACCGCGGCCCTGCTGCCGGCCGGTTGCGTCGGTGCGGCGGTCGGGCCGGGCCTCCTGCTGACCCGCGCCCCGCAGGTCGTCAGCATCCCCAACCGCATGCCGAAACGCAGCGACGTCGACCTCGGCCAGGCAATGTGCGCGCACCTCCGCGATCACCTGCGCGGCGATGTCGAGGACGAGCACCGCAGTACGACGATCGGGTTCATCCGCTTCGCGGGCGCCGACGACCTGCTCGCGAAGCACGGGCCGGAGGCGCTGAGTGACGCCGTCGCCGACATCGTCATCCGGACCCAGGAGGCGGCCGACGCCAACGGCGTCACCTTCCTCGCGAGCGACCTGAATGAGAACGGCGGCAAGCTGATCCTTACCTCCGGCGTACCGATCGCCACCGGGGACGCCGAGACCAGGATGCTGTCGACGCTGCACCGCGTGGTCCGCTCGGACGGCCCGCTCGCGCTCACCGGTGGCATCACGTCCGGCGGCGTGTTCGCGGGCGACTACGGACCGTTCTATCGCAAGACCTATTCGATCGCCGGCGACGCGGTGAACCTCGCCGCGCGGTTGATGGCGGCCGCCGAGCCCGGCCAGATCCTGGCCACGCCGACCGTCGTCGAGCGCTCGCGCAGCACGTTCGAGACGACGCCGCTGCCGCCCTTCTTCGTCAAGGGCAAGGCCGCGCCGGTCGAGGCAGTCCTCATCGGCGGGCCGCGACGCGCGAACGAACGGGCCGCAACGGACCGGCCGCCGCTGGTCGGCCGCGACGCCGAACTGGCGCACCTCCTCGCCGCGGCCGAACGAGCGGGCCGGGGCCGGGGCGGGGTGGTCGAGATCGTCGCCGATCCCGGCCTCGGTAAGTCCCGCCTCATCGAGGAGCTGGCCGACCGGGTCAGCGCACCGGTGATGTGGGTGGACGGCGACATCTACGGACGCGTGACTCCGTACCAACCGATGCAACGACTGCTGCGCAACAGCCTCGCCCTGCCGGCCGACGTCGACGACCTGACCCTCGCGGCGACGCTGACCGATCTCGTCGCCGCCGCGGCGCCGGACCTCGCCCCCTGGCTGCCGCTCGTCGGGATCGTGGCCGGCGTCGACCTTCCGGCGACCCCCGAGACCGCCATCCTCGACCCTGAGGTGCGCCGGGCCCGTTTGGAGGCCGCGATCAGCGAACTGCTGGGCCGGCTACTCACGACCCCGATCGTGCTCGTGTTCAACGACGTGCAGTTCATGGACGAGGCGACGACCGCGTTGATCGGCCGGCTCGCCGCCGATGTCGGGCCGCGACCGTGGCTGATCATCGTCAGTCGCCGTCCGGACTGCCCCTCACCGGTGACCGCCGAGCACGTGTCGATAGCGCTCGCGCCGCTCGACGCCGACGCCGCCGCTCGGTTGTTCAGCGACGCGACCGACGAGGCGCCCCTGCCGTCGCACCAGATGCGCCGGCTGGTCGAGCGCGCGGACGGGAACCCGCTGTTCCTGCGCCAGCTGATCGCCGCGGCCCGATCGGGGGCCGATATCGATCATCTGCCCGACTCGATCGAGGGCACGATCGTCGCCCAGATCGACCAGCTTCCCCCCAGGCGCCGGCGCTGGCTGCGCGCCGTGTCCGTCCTGGGCATGACCGTCGAACCCGACCTGCTCGCCGCCGTGCTCGAAGGCACCGAACTGGCCGACGAGAGCTGCGCCGGCCTCGAAACGTTCATCTCGATGCGGGTTGATGGCCGGTTGCAGTTCGCCCATCACCTCGTTCGACTGACCGCGTACGAAAGCCTGCCCTACCGGCGCCGCATCGAGCTGCACGCTCGCGCGGCCGATGCGCTCGAAGTCGATCTCGGCGAGCGAGCGGAACACGCAGCCGAGCTGCTGTCGCTGCACTGCCTGCGCGGCGAGAAGTTTGCCTCGGCCTGGCACTACTCGCGGGTCGCCGGCGATGTGGCCCGTGAGGCCTTCGCGCCGGCGCAGGCCGTGGAGTGCTACCGCCGGGCCCTCGACGCGGCCCAGCATCTGCCCGACCTGTCCGAGCCTGAGCTCGCCGGCGTCTATGAAGTGCTCGCCCAATGCACCATGGATCTCGGCGAGACCGAGCAGGCCGAATGGGCGCTGCGTAGGGCTCGAGCCCGCGCCAAGGACGATCCGTACCAGCTGGCCCGGCTCATGCTGCACACGGCGCGACACCGCCAGCACATCGGCCGGCACGCCGATGGCCTGCGCTGGGTGACGCGGGGCCGCCGACTCCTGCACGGAGCGGAGACGCCGGCCGCGGCCCGTAAACGCGCCGAGCTGGCCGAGGTCGGCGCCCTCATCCGGTACGACCAGGGCGCCTACCGCACGGCCGCGATCTGGGCCCGCCGCTGTGTCGCCGAAGCGCGCGCCGCCGCCGATCCGCTGACCGAGGCCCGCGGGCTCGGCGTCTCGGCCGTGCTGGCGGCGCTGACCGGACAGCGCGTCGACGATCGCGAGGTTCGCGAGGCGCTCGCCCGCTACGACGAATCGCGTGACCTGCGCGGCAAGGCGCGTACCGCGAACGTGCTCGGCATGTGCGCGTATTTCGACGGCCGGTGGAACGAGGCCATGGACTACTACGCGCTGGCCGAAGACGCCTTCACCCAGATCGGCTTCGACATCGGCACGGCTACGACGGCGGCTAACCGGGCCGAGATCCTGGTCCAGCAAGGCCGGGTCGACGAGGCCGCGCCGGCGCTCGACGCCGCGATCCGCACCCTGCTGGCCGTCAATGCGACCAGTTTCGTCAGCTTCGCGTTGGTTCTGCGCGGCCGAGTCGCGCTCGGGCGGCGCGACTTCGACGCCGCCATGAACGACTTCGGCGAGGCACGCACCTTCGCGGTCGAGATGGGCGAGACCGACGAGGTGTTGACGATCGACGCGCTGGCCGCGGAGTGCCTGCTCCGCTCCGGTGACCCGGCGGCCGCGATGAGCTTCGTCGACGACGCGCTCGTGCGGGCCGGACGGGCCGAGACCGAGGCGTCGGCCACGCCCCTGCTGTATCGGGTTCGGGGCGAGGCGCTCGTGATGCTCGGCCAGATCGACGACGGCCACACGCAACTGCGTCGCGCGCTGGCCGAGGCCAGGCGGCGCGACGCCCAGCATGACGTGGAGGCCACCTTGGCGACGCTCGCGCGGCTGGCGGCCGGCGACGCGACCGAGGTCCGGGGCTGGGCCGACGAGCGGGCTCGACTGGCCGACCGGCTCGGCATAGTCCGCCCTTGAGCGCGGCTGTGGCGCCCGCGCGGTGCGCGGGCGCCACAGACCACTCGCGATTTGGCTAGCCGACGAACTTCGGGTCGCCGGCCTGGGTGTAGATGACCAGCGTGTAGTAGCGCTGATCGGTCGGCGATGACGGCAGACCCGAACCGTCGATCGAACCCGAACCGATGCACGGCGGCGGCAGCTGACTGGGGTTTCCGCTGATCAAGCTGTTCCCGCCGTTGACGCACTGGCGCAGCTGGGCCTCGTAGTAGGTGTTGCCATACGCATCGGTCACCTGTTGGGCCGGTCCGTAGAGCCCGTTCGTGTAGCCCTGGAACGGGTTGGGGGATGCGAAGCAACCTTCGTACGTGCTGTGGCTGGCGTAGTTGTTGTGCATGATGACCGCGTCGGGACCGCGCACCGTGTAGGTGATCGTCTTGTACGCGTCACTGGCCGAGTTGGTGAAGGTCGCCAGCGCGCCACCAGAGACCGCGTCGGTGTCGCCCGGGCAGTTGAGCAACTGCCCGCTCGTCAGAGATCCGGACACCGACTGCGAGCCGCTCGACGCCGACGCCGTCACCTGCAGCTTGGTCTCGCCGTCGGACGACGTGACCGTGGTGGTGGAACACGGGTTGTTCGCGGTGCAGTTCTGCGTGGTGCTCGCCCCCGGATCCGGCGGCGGCGGGGGCGGGAAGGCGACGGTCACCGCTGCGGCACCCTGGCTCGCCGCGGAGACGAAATCGCCGGCATACGCCGCGCGGACCGAGGACGTACCGGCCGGCATGGCGCTGGTCGTCAGTCGCGCGGTGCACGTCGTCAGCAAGCACGTTCCGAGGCTCGCCGAACCGAGCGCGGTGGTCGTGCTGCCCTTCACGGCGGTGAAGCTCACCGGCCCGGTGGGCGTCACGAGCAGGCCGGGCAGCACGCCCAGGATCGAGACCGTTGCCGTGAGCGTGACCGGAGTTCCCACGATCGACGACGAGGGCGACGCCGACACCGTGGTCGTCGTCGGTAGCAACCCCCCTGCGGCCGCGGACCCCGCCATCGCGGTGGCGCCCCCCGCGAGCGCGATCGCCGAGACTGCGACGACGGCGAAGCGGCCTACACCGAGTCGCTCTCGCAATTGACTGTGCCCTGCCATGGATCCCCCTGTGCGTGTCGGTCGACGGTGTCGACCCCCCGTACCGCGCCGTTGCACGATGGCCGCGACTCTAGGTACACGCTGTTGCACCTAGGTTGCTCGAATTCCGTTGCCGGACATGTCCGGTCATTACCGGCAACACGCAGAGTCAGACGAACCGTGACGAGTTGGACGACTGTGCGAGCACGACCGGATGTTCGACGTCGCGCAGCCGGTTCGACAGGCTCGTCGCGATCCACATCGCGGTGCGCGGGTCGCTCAGCAGGGTCGCGAATTCGCCCGGATCCATGACCAGAATCGTCATCGGGGTCAGCGCGACCACGGTCGCCGAGCGGGGATGCGCGTCAAGCAGTGCCATTTCCCCGACCATGTCGCCGGCCGACGCGTAGGCGATCACCTCGCCGCCCACCCGGATCTCGGCCGTCCCGGACACGACGATGAAGGCCTCCCGCCCGGGTTGCCCCTCGGACATGACGACCGCGCCCGGCGCCAGATCCCGATCGCAGAGCAGCGCATCGACCGCCTCGAGGTCGGCATCGCCGTAGTGCGCGAAGATCGACAACGAGCGCAGGAGGTCGAGCCGCTCCTCCGACACCCTGGTCGAGCGGGGCCGCCGATGCCACAAGAGATGTCTCGTCACGTCACCGACTGTGCCTCCCGCTCGTTAACTGGCCGCAGCGACTTGATAGCGCGGGGCTCTGGGGCGGGCCGGCTGTGGTGGTCCGCGGCCGGGGGATGTCGAGTGCCGAGGGGGCCGCGGATGGACGCGACCACCGTCCTCGTGGTCGAAGACAACGACAAAAGCCTCAAGCTGGTCTGCACGCTGCTCGAATTGCGGGGATATGTACCGCTTGAGGCGCGTTCGGCGCAAGAAGGCATCCGCCAGGCCAACAAACACCAGCCCGCGCTGATCCTGATGGACGTCCAGCTCCCCGACCTCTCCGGCACCGAGGCGCTGGCCCGGCTGCGGGCCAACCCGCGAACCCGATCGATCCCGGTCGTGGCGGTGACGGCGCTGGCCATGAAGGGCGACCGTGAGCAGCTGCTCGCGCTGGGCTTCGACGATTACTACTCCAAGCCGATCGATGTGCGCACATTCGTCGATTCGTTGCTACCGCTGCTCGACCGCGGAAACGGATATGTCCGTCCATAAGCCGCGAACGCACCGCCCACGCCCGCTATCGCTGCGCAATCAATGGCGGCCACGATTGCCCTCCCTACGGCTCACCATCGACGGGAGCGGCGGCATGCGGTCCGGACCGGTCGGCGCCGCGAAGGGGCGCGCACCCGACCGTCAGGAGGCCCGCGGCGACGAGCTGTCGCGCATGGCCGGCTCGGCGTCGCCGTCCGAGTTCACCAGTGGTCTGGGGGGCCGGGCCGCGCTGGCTCTGGGCCTGTTGCTGCCGAGCATCCTGCTGCTCGAGCCCGGCGAGGCGCGGTCGACGGTGTTCATCACCGGCTGCGGGATCTTCGCGATCTCGGCCGGCGCGGTGCTGCTCCGCTTCCCCCGGGCACTGCCGATGTGGCTGCTCGACGGGTTGCTCATCGTCGCCGACGCGTTGCTCGCGGCGCTGGGCATCTTCGAGGACTCACTGCAGCCGGCGCTGCCGGGCACCTTCGTCCTCATCGGGACGATCCTGTTCGCGGTGCGGGCGTGGTGGATCGCCTGCGTGCACGTCGGGCTGCTCGGCACGAGCTACGCCCTGGTCCTGGGCTTCGCCGATACCGGTCCGGGTCCGGTGCTGCGCTGGGTCACCGTCATGGCCGCAATCACCTGCGCCGGCCTGTTCCTCCGCTGGCTGGTCGATCAGGTGCTCGCACTCGCGCGGGACGAGAGCGCATTCCGCTCCGCCGCCGAGGCCGCCACCGACGAGTTGCAGCGAGTCAGCGAAATGCGCAGCGCCTTCCTGGCCCGGATGAGCCACGAGTTGCGCACGCCGCTGAACGTCGTGCTCGGCTTCAGCGACCTGCTGGCCGAGCAGGTCGTCGGCCCGCTCAACGACAAGCAACTCGAGTACACCCGCGACATCAGCTCGTCGGCGCGGCATCAGGTCGAACTGGTCGACGAGGTGCTCGACCTGGCCAAGGTGGAATCGGGCCGCAGCTTCCTGCGGACGGACGAGGTCGATCTCCGGTCGATCCTCGGCGAGGCCGTGCGGATGGTCCGCGACAGCGCCGAGCGCAAGGGCCTGCAGCTCGTGCTGTCGGTGGAACCTGGGCTCGGCCTCGTCCTCGCCGACCGGCTAAAGATCCGCCAGGTCGTGGTGAACCTGCTGGCCAACGCGGTGAAGTTCACCCCGGCCGCCGGGCACATCCGGATCAACGCCCGGCCCACCGGCGACCGGGTCGAGGTCACCGTGACCGATTCCGGCGTCGGCATGTCCTCGAGCGAGCTGGCGGGAGCCTTCGACGAATTCACCACCGCAGCGCGCATGGAGGAAGGCACCGGGCTGGGGCTGCCGCTCGCCCGCCGGCTGATCGAACTGCACGGCGGCTCGCTCACGGCCACCAGTACCCCGAACGGGGGCAGCGTCTTCCGCTTCGATCTGCCGCTGCGCAGCCCGGCGGCGATGGCCGCCGAGGCCGAGATGTTGGGCGAGGCGATCGGCACCGACCCGCTCACCCACGCTGATCACTCGGCGTTCACCCAGCCGGGCTCGGTCGCCAACCGGGCCCTGATCGCCGTCATCGCCGGGCGGTTCCTGATCGCCGGCGCGGTGCTGTTCACGGTGCTGTCGATCGTCACGACCGGACCGCCGAGCACCCGGCTCACCCTCTTCGGGGCCGCCGTGATGCACGGTCTGCTCTCGGTGCTGGTGCGGCGCCGCATTCGCACGGCCCCGAGCTGGCAGATCGAGACCCTGGCGTGGGTCGGCATCGCGACCGTCACCGCAATGGCCTACTTCGCCGACTCCTACATTTCGATCACCGCGCTCGCGTACGGCTGCGTCACCACGACCGGGTTCGCGCTGTGGCCCCGCAGACGGGCGATCATGCATCTGATCGGGATCGCCGGGGCGTACGCCGGCGTCCTGGTGATCACCTCGGTGCCCGAGGCGGCCACACAGTGGCTGGCCGTCCTCATCCTGCTGGCGTTCCAGGGCGAGATCGTGAGCTGGATCGCCGAACGGCTGCGCCGCCTCGTCGTCGAGGAGCAGTCGGCCCACCGCACCGCGGCCCGGGTGCGGGCCGAGCTGGAGGCCACCAGCCGGCACAAGAGCGTCTTTCTCGCCAACATGTCGCACGAGCTGCGGACGCCGCTGAACGCGATCATCGGGTTCGCCGACCTGCTCGACTCCCAGCTCGGCGGACCGCTGAACCAGACGCAGCGCGAGTTCGTGCAGGACATCCAGCTTTCGGCCCGGCACCTGCTCTCGCTCATCAACCTGGTGCTGGACGTGGCCAAGCTCGACGCTGGTCGGATGACCCTTGACCTCGACGTCGTCTCGGTGCGGGGGCTGGTCGAGCGCGCGGTCAGCACCGCCCAGCAGACCGATCCGGAAACGACGCCGCCGATCGCGTTCACGATCAACCCCGGCGCGGACTTCGTCGTCGGCGATCATCACCTGCTCGAGAAGGCCCTGGCCCAGCTCATCTCGAACGCGCTGCGCTTCACCCCCGACGCCGGCCGGATCAGCGTCGTCGCCTCGCCGGCCGATCAGGACATCCTCGAGATCGCCGTCAACGACTCCGGCGTCGGCATCGCGGCCAGCCAGCACGCCGCGATCTTCGAACCGTTCCACCACGGCAAGCCGCTGCACGTCGAGAACACGCCGCACGGCACCGGACTCGGGCTGGCGTTGGTGCGGGGGCTAGCCGAATTGCACGGTGGGCACGTCTGGCTGACCAGCACCCCGCTGAAGGGGAGCACCTTCACGCTCGTCCTGCCGCGCCGGGTCTCGAGCCCCGAGGCTCTCGAATCGGCGATTCGCGTGCGCGCAGTATGAACGGCGAGGTGCTGATCGTCGACGACACCCCGGCGAACATCCGGCTGCTGGAGGCCATCCTCACAACGCATGGCCACCAGGTGCGCAGCGCCGGCTCGGGCGAGGCCGCCCTGGCCCTGATCGCCAGCGAGAACCCGCCCGATCTCGTCCTGCTCGACGTTCAGATGCCGGGATTGGACGGCTACGAGGTGTGCCGCCGCATTCGGGCCGATCCCGCCACCGCGCAGATCCCGGTCGTGATGATCACGGCGTCCGGATCCGAGGACAAGGCGACCGCGCTCGAGTGCGGAGCCGACGACTTCATCCCGCGGCCGTTCGACCAGGCCGAGCTGCTGGCCCGGGTGCGGTCGTCGCTGCGGGTCAAGCAGTACCAGGACACGGTCGTCGCGCAGGCCGCCGAGCTCGGCGCGTGGAACCGCGTGCTCGAGGAACAGGTCAACGAGCAGGTCGAGGAACTGCACCGGCTGCAGCGGCTGCGCCGGTTCCTGTCCGATCACGTCGCCGACGCCGTCCTCAGTTCGGGCAACGAAGCCCTGCTGCAGCCGCACCGGCGCGAGATCTCGCTGATGTTCTGCGACCTGCGCGGGTTCACGCACTTCGCGGCGGCGTCCGAGCCGGAAGAAGTGCTCACCGCGCTGCAGGAGTTCCACGCACTGGTCGGCGCTACGGTCGCCCGGCACGCGGCGACGGTCGGCTACTTCGCCGGTGACGGCGTGATGATGTTCTTCAACGATCCGATCGCGTGCGACAACCCGGCCCTGCGCGCGATCAGCGCCGCGATCGAACTGCGGGACGCGATGGCCCCGCTGGCCGAGCGCTGGCACGAGCGCGGCCACGCGCTGAGCATCGGTATCGGGGTGGCCTACGGCTTCGCGACGATCGGGCTGATCGGCTTCGAGGGCCGCTACGAGTACACCGCCATCGGCTCGGTCGCCAACATCGCGAGCCGGCTGTGCGACTGCGCGGGGCCGGGCGAGATCCTGATCACGCAGCGGGCGCACTTGGCGGCCGGTGACCGGGTGGTGGCGAGCAGTCGCGGCGAGCTGACCCTCAGCGGGGTCGACGCGCCGGTCGGGGTGTGGGAGGTCAGCTCGGCCACCGAGTTGCTGCAACCGTTGCGCGAGCGGGCGCCGGCCCGAGTCGAGAACGCCGTCGTCATGCCGGCCCCGGGCCCCAATCACGCCGCGGGGGCGAGCGGCGTCGAGATCCGGGTGCTCGGCCCGACCGAATTGCTGGTCGACGGTGCCGACGTGCCGCTGCGCTCGTTCAAGGTGCGGCAGCTGCTGTGTCTGCTGGCGGCGCAGCGCGACCAGGTGCTGTCCGTCGATCGGCTCACCGATCAGCTCTGGGACGGCGAGCCGCCGGACTCGGCGACGCCCACGTTGCGGGTGTACATCTCGCGGCTGCGCAAGTTGCTGTCCGGCGTCGGCCGGCAGTCGGTTCTCGTCACCCGGCCGACCGGCTACCAACTCGCGGTGGGCGACGGCGAGCTGGACTCGGTCCGCTTCGACCAGCTGGTCGCCCGCGGCCGGGCGGCCCTGCAGCAGGGCGACCCGGAGACGGCGGCCGCGCTGCTGCGCGAGAGCCTCGACCTGTGGCGGGGCACGCCGTACTCCGACATCACGAACTCACCGGCCGTGGTCACCGAGTGCGCGCGGTTGGGGCAGGAGCGGCTGTCGGTGCAGGAGGATTTCCTCGACGCCGAGCTCGCCTGCGGCCGGCACCGAATGGCCATCGGGCTGCTCGAGGCGCTCGTCGCCGAGAACCCGCTGCGCGAGCGGTTGTGGGCACAGCGCATGATCGCGCTCTACCGATCCGGACGTCAGCCGGAGGCGCTCGCCTCGTTCCAGGACCTGCGCCGCCACCTGAGCGACGAGCTCGGCCTCGATCCGTCGCCTGAGCTCGCCGATCTGCACGGCGCGATCCTCAACCGCTCCAGCAGTCTCGATCTCTAGGCGCGGCAGCTGACCGGTCAGCCCGAAAGCCTGCGGGCGTGGACCGCCGCGCCGATCAGCGGTGCGCGGTCGGAATCGGCGGCGATGCGCACCTCGGGCAGCCCGTTGCCCAGAGCGCCGGCCCGGAAAGCCGGCTCGAACAGGTCCCACGACGCCGACATCGAACCGCCGATCACGAGCACATCGGCGCGGAAGCCGGCGGTGCAGCGGCCGACCACGCGGCCCAGCACGGTCATCGCCCGTTCGAGCACCCGCCGCGCGATCGGCGAGCCGGCCCGGGCCGCCTCGGCGATCTCGCGCACGTCGGCCTCGGGATCGCCACCGGCCGCCGTGAACGCCCGGCGGATCGCGCGGCGCGAGACCGTGTCCTCGAGCGGTGCGCCGTCGACCGACAGTCGGTGGATCCGCCCGCCGGCCGGCACCCCGGGATCGACCACCCGGCCGCCGACGAGCCACGCTGAGCCGACGCCCGTCCCGAGGGTGATGCCGGCGCAGCGCTGTGTCCCGGCCGCGGCTCCGGCGGCCCATTCGCCGAGCAGGAACGCGTCGGCGTCGTTGAGGAACGCCGGCTCGCCGCGCAGCCGCGACCGCAACGCGTCACCGACGTCGACACCGCGCAGGGCGGCGAGCTTGCCTACGCCTTCGAACTGCCCGATCCCGCGCTCGTAGTCGAACGGGTCGGGCATGGCCACGCCCCACACCGCACCGCCGGGGGCCGACAGCGAGGCGCCCGCGCGCTGGAAGCGATCCAGCAGCGCGCCGGCCGACGCGTCGGCGTCGAGAGACATGCGGGTCGTCGACGTCACTTGCCAGCCGGACGGCTCGACCAGGGCGGCGCTGACGTGCGTGCCGCCGACTTCGAGCACCGGGACGAGAGAAGCCATGCCGCCGTTCTACCGGACCGGCCCGGGCCTGGGGGCGGCGAGGCCGCCCGGATCGGCTACTGGGCGATCTTGTACTCGCGGAGCAGGCCGCGGCTGATGATCGTCTTCTGGATCTCGGAGGTGCCTTCACCGATCAGCAGGAACGGCGCCTCACGCATGAGCCGCTCGATCTCGTACTCCTTGGAGTAGCCGTAGCCGCCGTGGATGCGGAAGGACTCCTGGGTGACCTCGGCGCAGTACTCCGACGCGAGGTACTTGGCCATGCCGGCCTCGACGTCGTTGCGCTCGCCGGCGTCCTTGAGCCGGGCGGCGTTGACCATCATCAGGTGCGCGGCCTCGACCTTGGTGGCCATCTCGGCCAGCTTGAAAGCAATGGCCTGGTGCTCGGCGATCTGCTTGCCGAACGTCTTGCGTTGCTGGGCGTACTGGACGGCCAGCTCGAAGGCGCGGATCGAGATGCCGCAGGCGCGGGCGGCCACGTTCACGCGACCCACCTCGACGCCGTCCATCATCTGATAGAAGCCGCGACCGCGACCGGCCTCGCCGCCGAGGATCGCCTCGCCTGGCACGCGCACCCCGTCGAGCACCATCTCGGTGGTCTCGACGCCCTTGTATCCCATCTTGTCGATCTTGCCGGGAATGGTCAGGCCCGGGCGGGTCTCGCCGAAGCCCGGCTCCTTCTCGATGAGGAAGGTGGTCATGTTCTTGTAGACCGAATCGCCGCCGAGATCGTCCTTGACCAGCGTGGCGACGACGCCGGCCCGGGCGCCGTTGGTCAGCCACATCTTCTGGCCGTTGAGGACGTACTCGTCGCCCTCCTTCGTGGCCCGTGACTTGATGGCCGCGACGTCGGAACCGCACTCCGGCTCGGACATCGAGAACGCGCCCCGGACCTCGCCAGTGGCCATCTTCGGCAGCAGCCGCTGCTTCTGCTCGTCGGTGCCGTGCTGCGCGATCATGTAGGCGACGATGAAGTGGGTGTTGATGACGCCGGAGATCGACATCCAGCCGCGCGCGATCTGTTCGACCACGAGCGCGTAGGTGAGAAGTGACTCGCCGAGACCGCCGTACTCCTCGGAGATCATCAGCCCGAAGAGGCCCATCTCCTTCATGCCTTCGACGATCGCCTCAGGGAACTCGTCCTTGTGCTCGAGCTCGGTGGCGTAGGGAATGATCTCCTTGTCCACGAACGTCTTCACCGCCGACAGGATCTCGGTCTGGATCTCGGTGAGTCCGGCGGTCTGGGCGAGGCGGGCCATGCGGATCCTCCACGGCTGCGCACGCGCCCGGTGGACGGCGCGTGTCTCGGGGATTTCGGCAAAGTATCCCCCGCGGGTGCCGCGCACTCCCAACGCAGGCCCGGTGAGATGACTCTCAGCGGCGGCCGCGGGCCTACCGCGCAGCGTTGCGGGCGGCCCACGCATCTAAGCGGTGACCCGACACCGATGAGGAGTCACCCATGCTTGATCTTCAGGACATTCCCGCCCTCACCCCACCACGACGCCGGCGGGCCCTGCTGGCGCTCGCTGCCGCCGTCGCGATCGCGGCCGTGGCCGTCGTCGCGGCCAACCTCGGCGCAAGTGCGAAGCACCCCAGCGGCCCCGCGAAGGCGGTAGCCGCGGCCGGGCCTCGCCATGCGACGGCACCGGCGTGGACGACGCTGCCGACCGGGCACTACCTCGAGGCGATCGACGGCATCCCGGGCGCGACGTTCACCTCCGTCATCGGCGTCGGCAACGCCAAGACGTCGTGCGCGTGCGCGGCGCCGGGCGCCCCGTTCGGGGACCTCACCTACCAAGAGGTCCAGATCAAGAGTGATGAGGGCGGCCTCGTCTTCAAGATCAACGAGGCCGGCGGCTGGCGCCCGACCAGTGGCACCCCCGTCACGGTGAACGGAACCACGGGCTACTACGGCCGGTTCCTGCTGCACCCCGAGATCCCCCGCCATCCGGTGCCCCCGCGCGTCGCCCTCGCGTGGGAATACGCGCCGAACAGCTGGGCCACGGTCGGCAGCTTTACCGAGACGCCGATCCCGCTCGCGACCGCGCAGCGGATGGCCAAGCTGATCCGCATCGAGGTCGGCGCCGCGCTGCCGGATCCCCTGCCGCAGGACCGCTAAGGGGGTCAACCGGCGACGGCGACCTTGTCGAGGAATTCAGCCACGTACTCCCAGGTGGTGCCCGCGGCCTCGGGGCCGGTGAGCACGCCGAGATGGCTGCCCGGCGCGGTCTCGAAGCGCAGTGAGCGCGCGCCGGTGAGCACGCCACCGGCGCGCTGGACGCAGGCGACCGGCGCGATGACGTCGGAGGTCCCGCCGACGACGAGTACGTCCTGGCGGACGTCGGCCAGGTGCAGCACCCGGCCGGCGCCGAGGTCGAGCACACCGTCGTTGAGCGAGTTGTTCTGCACGATGTGGTGATAGAGCTGGCCGTAGAGGCGACCCGGGTAGCCCGGCATCAGGCCGATGAAGCGGTCGACCGCCTCCATCCGGCCGAGGGTGTCGGCGTCGTGCAGGTTGCGCAGTACGAACCACGGCTTGGTGATCTCGCGCTGCAGCGCGGTGGCCTTGAAGCTCGCCCGCACCGCCCAGCTCGGCAGCCCGCCGGCGGCCCGGAACGCGGTCGACAGGACCCGCCCGCCGGTGATCCGCCCGATCGCCCGCAGAGGGGCGAGGTAGGGGATCTTGCTGTAGTCGATCGGTGTCCCGATCGCCGCGACTGAGCGCAGGGGGAGGTCGTCGTGCGCGGCGGCGGTCAGCAGGGTCAGCGTGCCGCCGAGGCTCCAGGTGACGACGTCGACCGGCCGGCCGCCGTGCCGGGCTGACACCCGGCGCAGGGTGGCCGGCAGGATCCGGTCGATCCAGTCCTCGAAGCCCATCGCCCGGTCGGCGAAGGTGATCTCGCCGAAGTCGACGACGTACACCGGTCGGCCGGTGGCGACGAGGAACGCGGCCAGGCTCTGGTTTTCGCGCAGGTCGAAGCAGGTGACGTGCACGGCGAGTGGCGGGACGAGCAGTATCGGATCACCGGTGACGTCGACCGCTTCGTAGCGGCGCAGCACCGCGTGCGCCTCGTCGTGGACCACGCGCGACCGCGTCCGCACGTGCGGCTCGACCCCGCCGCCGAGGTAGTGCGACCACGCGTTGCCGGCGGCGTGCGTGGCGGTGTCGAGCAGCGACCGGGCAGCGGGCATGCCGTCGATTAGGCCACGCGGGCCGCCGAATTCCGAAGCCGGCGACCGCAGATGTGACCGTTCTGACCCCGCCCGCCCGCGAGTTGTCCGCGCCAAACGGGGCCATGGCGCCGGGTAGCGCGGACAACTCCAGGAAGATGCGCGAGTTGTCCGCGCCAAGCGGGGCCATGGCGCCGGGAAGCGCGGACAACTCCAGGAGGATGCGTCAGCTCTCGGGCGGGGTGAAGGTCGAGGTGCGCTTCATGCCGGCGGCCCGGCCTTTGGCCGAGATGACGAGCGCCATCTTGCGCGACGCCTCGTCGATCATCTCGTCGCCGAGCATCGCCGAACCCTTCGCGCCACCGGCCTCGGACGTGTAGTAGTCGTACGCGTCCAGGATCAGCTCGGCGTGGTCGTAGTCCTCCTGCGACGGCGCGTAGACCTCGTTGGCGATGCCGACCTGGTCCGGGTGCAGCACCCACTTGCCGTCGAAACCGAGGGCGGCGCTGCGCGCGGCCACCCGGCGGTAGCCGCCGGAGTCGCGGATCTGCAGGTACGGGCCGTCGATGGCCTGCTTGTTGTTCGCCCGGGCCGCCATCAGGATCGACATCAGGATGTGGTGGTACGCATCGCCGACGTCGTAGCCAGGCGGCTGCTCGCCGACCACCAGGCTCTTCATGTTGATGCTCGCCATGAAGTCGGCCGGGCCGAAGATCAGCGTCTCGACCCGCGGGCTGGCCTTGGCGATCGCGTCGATGGCGATGAGTCCCTGCGCGTTCTCGATCTGCGCCTCGATGCCGATCTTGCCGACCTCGTAGCCCATCGTCTTCTCGATCTGGGTGATCAGGATGTCGAGCGCGACGACCTGATCGGCGCTCTGCACCTTCGGCAGCATGATGCAGTCGAGGTTGGGTCCGGCGCCCTCGACCACCTCAACGACGTCACGGTAGGTCCAGTGGGTGGTCCAGTCGTTCACCCGGACGACGCGGATCTTGTCGCCCCAGCCGCCCTCGTTCAGCGCGGCCACGATGTTCTTGCGGGCGCCGGGCTTGGCCAGCGGCGCGCAGGCGTCCTCGAGGTCGAGGAAGACCTGGTCGGCGTTGAGACCCTTCGCCTTCTCGAGGAAGCGCGGGTTGCTGCCGGGGACGGCGAGACAGGAACGGCGGGGGCGCAGGGTTTCAGTCACCACGGCAGCATGCCCACCGGCGGCGCCTACAGCCAAACCGGTGTCGGAGGATTCACACGGCGGCACGGCCGTTCGGACGAGGGCTGAGGCGCCCGGCATCCCCGGCAACCACGTCCGCGGCGACTAATCTGCTGAGGTGCGCACCACCCGGGGTACGAGATGAGCACCGGGGCCCGGATCTTCCTCGCCCGGCTCGCCGGCATCGACGTTTTCGACCCCGGCGGCGATCAGCTCGGCAAGGTCCGCGATGCGGTGACGATGCTGCGGGTCGACCGGCAGCCGCCGCGGGTGTTCGGGCTCGTGATCGAGCTCGTGCACCGGCACCGGATCTTCGTGCCGATGGGGCGGGTGACCCGGATCGAGCCGGACCAGGTCGTGCTGTCCTCGGGCACGGTGAACATGAAGCGCTTCGAGCGCCGCGCCAACGAGGTGCTCGTGCTCGCCGAGTTGCTCGACCGGACGGTCACGGTGCGCGAGACCGGAGCGCCGGCCAGCATCGTCGACGCCGCGATCGAGCCGAACCGCAACCGGGACTGGGTGATCAGCCGGCTGGCCGTCCGCACTCAGACCGGCCGGATCCGCCGGCGCGGCCAACTGTTCCAGGTCGAGTGGAACGAGGTCGACGGCCTCGGCCTCACCGAATCGCATCAGGGCACCGACGCGTTGCTCGCTATGTTCGCCGACCTGCGCCCGGCCGACGTCGCCGCCGCGCTGCAGGACATGACCGAGAAGCGCCGCATCGAGGTTGCGGCCGGTCTCGACGACGAGCGCCTCGCCGACGTGCTGCAGGAGATGGACGAGGACGACCAGATCAACCTGCTGGGGTCACTCGCCGACGAGCGGGCCGCCGACGTGCTCGAGGCGATGGACGACGACGATGCCGCCGACCTGCTGGGCGAGATGCCGGCGGCCGACCAGGAGCGGCTGCTCGAGCTGATGGAGCCCGAAGAGGCCGCGCCGGTGCGGCGGCTGATGACCTACGCCGATTACACCGCCGGCGGTCTGATGACGTCCGAGCCGGTGATCATGCTGCCGGACGCGACCGTCGCCGAGGCCCTGGCGCGGGTGCGCAATCCCGAACTCTCCCCCGCAATAGCCGCGCAGGTCTACGTCGTGCGGCCGCCGCAGGCGACGCCCACCGGCCGGTTCCTCGGCACCGCGCACATCCAGCGGCTGCTGCGCGAGCCTCCGTCGGCCCTGGTCAGCGGAATCTGCGAGAGGGACACCGGCGGGCTGCGGCCGGATGCCTCGCTGGCCGAGGTGACCCGGCACCTCGCCACCTACAACCTCGTCGCGGCCCCGGTGGTCGACGATCACGACCGGCTGCTCGGCGCGGTGTCGGTCGACGACGTCCTCGACCACCTGCTGCCCGAGGGCTGGCGCGACGCCGACCGGACCGAAGCCCATGGCTGACCCGCGCCTGCGCCTGGATCAGCCGCGGGTCGAACGCCGCGGGCCTCGGTTCCGCTACGACGCCGAGGCCTTCGGCCGCTCCACCGAGCGCATCGCTCGCTTCCTCGGCACCGGGCGCTACCTGGTCTACCAGAGCGTGTTCATCCTCGTCTGGATCCTGATCAACGCGATCCCCGGCATCGTCCACTTCGACCCGTACACGTTCACCTTCCTCACCCTGATCCTGTCGCTGCAGGCCGCCTACGCCGCGCCGCTGATCCTGCTGGCGCAGAACCGGCAGGACGATCGTGATCGCGTCAATCTGGAGGCCGACCGGGCCGAGGCGCGCGAGTCCAAGGCCGACCTGGACTATCTGGCCCGCGAGATCGCGGCGATCCGGATGGCCCTGGGTGAGGTGGCTACCCGCGACTTCCTGCGCTCGGAACTGGCCCGGGCCGAGGCGAGCCGCGACCGGGACGTCGACGTCGTCGAGCACGACTGACGCTCGGCGCCGGCCGCTTCGGGGCCCGTCGGGCCGTTCAGTCGATGAGGGGTCGGTGGCGTTCGTTGTAGCGGGGTTTCTGTTCGGGGTCGATCCAGCGCGGTGGGATCCACGCGGCCCGGCTAGTCCGCCTCCCCGAATCCTTTCTGTTGTTGTTCCCTTCCAGCGCCCCTGGGCGGACCGTTGTTGTTCCCGGCTTCCAGCGATTGGTCCCGTGTGGGCGTGGTCGATGACATGGTCGATTTCGCACCAGGCCGCGGGCATCGGGCAGTGCGGGAAGGTGCAGCCGCCGTCGAGGGCGGCGCGGGCCAGGCGTTGCCGCTCGCTGTGCAGCCGGGCGGTGTTGCTGTAGGCGGTGATGCCCTTGGTCTTGTCGATGACCACGTTCATCAGCCGGTACTCGCCGCCGGTCATCCGCATCGCCTCGGGGACCGGGATGAGGGCGCCGTGGCCGGTGCGGGCCAGCCCGCGGCGGGTTTCGTACTGCTCGACGGTCATCGTCATCACGATGGTGGCGGTCACCCCGGCCACCAGGGCAGCACGCGGGCGCGCAGGTTGAGTTTCAATGCTTCGAGCAGGGCGTCGTGGCGGCGTTGCCCGGCGGTGCGCGGGTCTTTGACCCCGTCGACCTCGGGCTTGGGTCGGGCGAACGCGTCGATGTGCAGCAGCAGCAGCTCGGTCGCCTCGGCCGTCAACTCACCCGACAGCTTGCTGGAGCCGTCCACCCGTTGCTGCAGGGTCAGGTCACGGTGCCGTTCGCGGTGCTCGACCTCTTCCAGGCGACCGTCGGGGTCGTGGTGGGCCAGGATCCGTTCGGCCAGCTTGGCCAGGTTGACCGGATCGAACTGGGCGCAGTAGCCGACCAGCTGCGCTTCGATCGCCCGGCCGTGCTCGGCCTGCGCCGCGTCCGGGAGCTTGTCCACCGTCGCCACCACCACCCGGGCCTGCCGCTCGGAAATCTCACCCGCGGCCTGCGCCGCGGCGACGGCCGGGAAGATCGCCGGCAGCGGCTCACCGGTCAGCGTCCGACGCGGCCCGGCCGCTTCGGCCGCCCGCACCCGCCCGGCCGCCTCAGCCGGGTCCAGGCGCAGCAGCCCGCGCAACAGCTGGGCGACCGAACGGACCTGCACCGTCTCGGGCAGACCGCGGCCCTGCGCTCTCCAGCACCAGCCCGTGCTCGACCGCCGGGATGCGGCGCCGCAGCCGTTCCAACTCCCGCCAGTACCCCAGCAGCCCGTCATCGTTCAACCCGGTCAGGTCCAGACCAGATAGCTCCTCCAACGCCGCATGGGCAGCAGCGAGCGCGACCATTGGATCGGTCCGCGTCATCACTGCACTGCTCATACGTACGATTCTAGGCCAACGCAACCCCCGAAATACGGGACTTCCGCAATCTGTGGACAACCCCAAGATGTCCACAACTGCACCGAAGCGAACACGCGGAACTGTCACAGCGGCGTGCTAGGCGCCGCGGCCCGAACCGCCGACCGGGAACGAAAGCCAGCCGCCCGTTAAACGCCCTCGTCGATGCGTCTTTCCGACTACGCCGCCGACCAACCCGGATCGCGGCCGAGCAGCAGCAGGATCGTTTCCAGCGCCGGCCGTGAATCATCCACCGGCCGAGCGTGGGCGAACGCGGCGTTCGGGCGATCCCGCTCCGGCCCGTCGGGTACTCGCCGGGCCACGGCCAAGGCGGCCTCGACGACGTCGTCGCCGAGGGTGAGCGGAACGCCGAGCGACACCGCGGCGTCCCAAGCATGGACGACGTTGTCCACGAGGTGGAAGCCCACCGCCGTGGCCGCCGGCACCGGTTCGTCGCGGATCTCGGGCAGAAGCACCGGCGCTTCCGGATCGCGGATCGCCGCGAACGCCGCCAAGACGTCGGCGCACGCGGCGCGGTACTCGCCCAGCGGATCGGTTGTGAATCGCGGTTCCCAATCGGCACGCGTCGTCCGACCGCCGGCGGCGGCGGTGGCGAATCCGCGCTGCTGGACAGTCAGGTGCGCGAGCAGGTCGCTGAGACCCCAACCGGCGCAGGGGGTCGATGCGTGCGCGGTCGCGGGTGACCACGTGTCGAGAGCGCGAAGAGAGCTCGCTACTGCCTCACGATCCAGGGCGATCAATGATTCCCACGCAATCGTACTCATACGCTTACCATCTGCTATTGCTGATGGTCTGTCAACAGATATCATCTGCGACCATGGATGAGCGGCGGCCCGATCTGGCGGCCATGGTGGCGCCACTGAACCGGACGCTGCTGACGATGGAAGCGCCGATCCTGGCCGCGCACAACCTGTCCATGTGGGCCTATGTCGTGCTGTCGCGCCTCTCCGATGAGCCGCGGCGGGGCCAGGCCGCACTGGCGCAGGAGATCGGGGCCGACAAGACCCGTCTCATCGACGTGCTGGACGACCTGCAGGTGCGTGGCCTGATCCGGCGCGACCCGGATCCGGCCGATCGACGGGCGCGGCTGCTGAGCCTGACCGCACAGGGGCGCCGGCTGCGCGAACGCGTGCGCCGGGCGATCCGCGCCGAAGAGGAGCAGCTGCTGGCCACCCTGCCCGCAGCTGAGCGCACCGCCTTCGTCCGGGCCCTGCGGCGGCTGAGCCACGCGACCCGAGCCGACTGAAAGTTGTCCGTGCTAAACGGCGCTATGACGCCGGGAAGCGCGGACAACTTTCCGGAGGTGGAAAGGGCGGTCGACGGTCAGCCGCGCCGCAGCGCCCGGACGCGCGGGCCGCCGGCGCCGAGCTGCAGGCGCCCGGTCTCCTGGAAGCCCAGCGCGTCGTAAAACGAGTAGTTGGCCGGATCGGACGTTTCGAGCCCGACCGGCAGGCCGTCGGCCTCGGCGGCCGCGAACAGGGGCGCCAGCACCCGTCGTCCGTGCCCCCGGCGCCGGGCCGGCTCGGCCACCGCGAGGAAGTTGAGATAGGCGTGCGGCGCGGGACTCTGCAGGTCACCGACCCCGTGCAGGGCCTCCCCGACGGCCCCGGCCCGCTCGCGGCCGAGGAGCGCCGTCATCAGCCCGGCGATCCCCGGCACCCCGTCCGACGACAGCGGCCGGTCGCCCGGTAGCCGCCACAGCGCCACCGCGACGATCTCGCCGCCGTCGCGCACCACCGTCGAATGCGCGCCGGTGACGTACTGCTCCGCGAACAACCCGTACCAGGCTGCACACGCATGCGGCCGCGCTTCGTCGTCCGGGAAGAGCCACCGGCTCAGCGGATCCTCGGCGTACGCCGTCCCGAGCAACGTCCGGAGCGCCGGTACGTCGTCGAAGGCGGCCGGCTCGGTCATACGAGTGGCAGGACCCGGTGCCGCACCGGGTTGGACAGGGCGATGACGGTCGACGTGCGGACGATCTCGGAATACTCGGTGACCCGGTCGAGCACCTGCTGCAGGTCGTCGTTGGAGCGGGCGACCACGCGGCACAGCATGTCGCCCGGCCCGGTGATCGTGTGGACCTCAAGCACCTCGGGGATCGCGCGGAGGTGGGCCAGGACCGCCTGTCCCTGCCCCTGGCTGATCTCCAGGGTGGCGAACGCGGTCACGGCGTAGCCGAGCGCGACCGGGTCGAGCGTGGGCGCGAACGTCGCGATGACCCCCCGCTCGACCAGGCGGTCGAGCCGGGCCTGCACGGTGCCACGCGCCACGCCCAGCCGGCGCGACAACTCGAGCACCCCGACGCGCGGTGACTCGTCCAGTTCGCGCAGCAACCGGGCGTCCAGGTCGTCGAGCGCGTCGTCCGATCTCGCCACCGAACCAGCGTGGCACACCTGGCGTGGCCCGGCGGCCGTGTCCTCCGGCCGGTCGAGGTTTCGCACCCGGCCACCGCCAGGCATGCTGAGCGCCGTGACGACACATCGCGGCCGGCCGCGCGCCCGGCTCATGGTGGCCGTGGGCCTCGGGGCCGCCGCCCTCGCCGCCTGCTCGAGCACCACGTCCGGGTCGGGTCAGGCGACGGGCGGCCCGGACTCGACCGCCGCGTCGTCACGGGACTTCCCCACCGGCCTGAGCGGGTCGCCGACCGACAGCTCGGCCGGGTCGACCGCGCCGCCGTCGATCCCCCCGGCCTCGGACTCGGCTGCGCACCCGGCGCCGTCCGCTCCGCTGCGGACCGCCACAGTCCACACCTCGGACGGCATCACTTACGTGATCAAAATCTGGGCCGACGTCTCGAACAAGACCTGTTTCGATCACGCCTACGGGCAACCGATGATCACGTTCCTGACCGAGCACCCGTGCCGCGGCCTTGAGCGGCTTCTGGGCACGACCTCGGTGAACAACCGGCCGGTCGGGTTCGCCGAGTCGGTCACCAGCTTCGCCGGCACCGCGAAGGACCCCTACGTCAACTCGGGCAAGTTCCGCCAACTCGAAGAAACCGACGGCACCGGCAGCATCAACGACCTGCTGCGCGAGGGCTACCGGCTGCCGAGCGGGCCGACCTCGGTCCCGTCGTCCGAGGCGTTCAATGTCGTCGGACAGGACAACGGCGTGACGGTGTGGGACGTCTGGTACCTCGACGGACCGACGCCCACCAACGACAAGGCGCTCGTGAAAATGACCATGGACATCTTCCTGCAATTCTGATCGGTGGCGGGCAGGACCGTCAGCGACGTAGCGTCGAAGCGTGACTTCCCCCGCCATCGCGACCCTGGGTGAGCTGCGCGCCTCCGGGCACGTGCACCGCTCGGTCAAGACCGAGATCCGGCAGAACCTGATCACCCGGCTGGCCGCGGGCCAGTCGACGCTGCCCGGCATCGTCGGATTCGACGACACGGTGGTGCCGGAGGTCGAGCGCGCGCTGCTCGCCGGCCACGATCTCGTGCTATTGGGCGAGCGCGGGCAGGGCAAGACCCGGCTGATCCGCACCCTGCTCGGGCTGCTCGACGAGTGGACCCCGATCGTCGCCGGCTGCGAGATCAACGACCACCCGTACGCGCCCATCTGCGTGCGCTGCCAGGCGCTGCTCGCGCAGGACGGCGAGCTGGCGCCGGTGACGTGGAAGCACCGCTCCGACCGCTTCGGCGAGAAGCTCGCCACCCCGGACACCAGCGTCGGCGATCTCATCGGCGACATCGACCCGATGAAGGTCGCCCAGGGCCGCACGCTCGGCGACCCGGAGACCGTTCACTATGGCCTGGTCCCGCGCACCAACCGCGGCATCTTCGCCATCAACGAGCTGCCCGATCTCGCCGAACGCATCCAGGTGGCGCTGCTGAACGTGCTCGAGGAGCGCGACATCCAGGTCCGTGGCTACCAGCTGCGGCTGCCGCTCGACCTGCTCGTTGTGGCCAGCGCCAACCCCGAGGACTACACCAACCGCGGTCGCATCATCACCCCGCTGAAGGACCGATTCGGCGCCGAGGTGCGCACGCACTACCCGCTCGAACTCAGCGACGAGCTCGCCCTCGTCCGGCAAGAGGCGGCGATGGTCTGGGCCGACACCGATCACGCCGCCCCACTCGTGCCGTCGCATCTGCTCGAGGTCGTGGCCCGCTTCGCCCGCGCGGTCCGCGATGCGCCGCAGGTCGATCAGCGCTCGGGTGTGTCGGCCCGCTTCGCCATCGCGGCGATCGAGACCGTGGCAGCGGCGGCCGTACGGCGCGCGGCGGTGGTGCACGAGGACGCCGCAGTGGCCCGGGTGTGCGACCTGCCGACGATCATCCCGGCCTCGCGCGGCAAGGTCGAGTTCGACGACGCGGACGAGGGCCGCGAGTTCGAGGTGCTCGAGCACCTGCTGCGCCGGGCGGTCGTCGAGACCTACCGGGCCCGCCTCGCCGGCCTCGACCTGCGGCCGCTGCAAGAGCGCTTTGACAGCGGGCTGACGGTCACCACCGGCGACACGGTCGGCGCGCAGGAGCTGCTCACCCAGCTCGGCCCCGTCCCGGTGCTGTCCGGCCTGCTCGACCGGCTCGAGCCCGACGGCGTGGGCGAGGGCCCGGCCGCGATCGGGGTGGCGGCGTCCGTCCTCGAGTTCGCGCTCGAAGGGCTGTACCTCAACCGTCGGCTGGCCAAGGACACCGACGGCGGCCGGACCGTCTACGGCGCATGAACGTCGACACCGGGATGGACCGGGCGTACGGTTCGGCCATAAGAGGAGTGGTGCCGTATGGGCGGTTATCTACCACCCGGCATGGCCGGACGGCTCGAGCTGACACCCGGGCAGAAGGGCAACCCCCCGGTCAGTACGACCCACTCCCCGGCGATGCCCCGCGGCTGGCCCCACGCCGGCGCCGGGACGGACTGCACCGGCTGCTCGCCCGCGCCTTCTTCCGCCACAAGAAAACCTGACCACCAGCGCGATGAGCGCTCGCGCGAAGAGCCGTGATCAGTGATCAAGTACGGCGCGTGGAACGGCGGGCCGGATCCGCTCGAGCCGCCCTACGACATCCGCGACGCCCTCGACGAGATCGGCGACGACGTGCTCGCCGGCATGTCCCCGCGCGCCGCGTTGAACCGGCTGCTCCGGCGCGGGGCCACCGGCCGCGAAGGCCTCGACACGCTGCGCCGCCGGGCCCGCGAACGGGCTCGGGAGCTGCGCCGCGGCGGCCGCCTGGACGGCACCCTCGACCAGGTGCGCGAGCTGCTCGACCAAGCACTGGAAGAGGAGCGGCGGGCGCTGTTCCCCGAGCCGGACGACGCGGCCCGGATGGCCGAGGCCGAACTCGACGCGCTGCCGCACGACACCGCCCGCGCCGTCCGTCAGCTCGCCGACTACCAGTGGCGTTCGTCCGAGGCGCGGCAGACCTACGACAAGATCCAGGAGCTACTGCGCAGCGAGGTGCTCGACGCCCAGTTCAACGGCATGCGCGAAGCGCTGCAGAACGCCTCGCCCGAGGACCTCGAGCGCGTCCGGCAGATGATGGCGGCGCTGAACGACATGCTCGACGCCGACGCGCGGGGCGAGCACACGCCGGAGCAGTTCGAGCAGTTCATGCAGCAGTACGGCGACTTCTTCCCGGAGAACCCGCAGAACCTCGACGAGCTGATCGACACGCTGGCGCGGCGCGCGGCGGCGGCGCAGCAACTGATGGATTCGCTCACGCCTGAGCAGCGCGACGAGCTGTCCAGCCTGATGGCCAACGCCTTGGGCCAGGCCGGACTCGCCAACGAGATGACCCGCCTGCAGCAGGGCCTGCGTTCTGCTCGGCCGGATCTGCGCTGGGGCGGCCGCACCCGCATGGACGGCGACGAGGGGCTGGGTTACTCGGACGCGACCGGCGCGCTGGCCGAGCTCGCCGATCTCGATCAGCTCGACGAGCTGCTCGGCCAGGACTACCCCGGCGCCAGCCTGGACGACATCGACGAGGAGCTGATCCAGCGCGCACTGGGCCGGTCGGCAGTCGAGGACATGGCCCAGCTGCGGCGCATCGAGAAGGAACTGCGCGAGCAGGGTTACGTGCAACGCGGCGGCGACGGGCTGCGCCTCACGCCGCGGGCTCTGCGCCGGCTGGGCAGCACGGCGCTGCGGCGCGTCTTTGCGCTCGTCGAGTCGCGCGGGCGGGGCGGTCACGACGTTCGCGACGCCGGCGCGGCCGGCGAGGTCACCGGCGCGAGCCGGGAATGGCGCTTCGGCGATGAGCAGCCACTCGACGTCGTCCGCACCGTGCGCAACGCCGTGCTCCGGGCCCCCGGCGCCGAGGTCTCGCTGCAGGCCGACGACTTCGAGGTCGTCGAGACCGAGCGCCGGGCGTCGGCCGCCATCGCGCTGCTGGTCGACATGTCCTACTCGATGGAGTTGCGCGGCACGTGGGGCGAGGCGAAGACCACTGCCCTGGCATTGCACTCGCTGGTCACCACCAAGTACCCGCAGGACGCCATCGAGATCATCGGCTTCAGCGACTACGCCCGGGTGATGACCACTGGCGCCCTCGTCGAGCACGACTGGGACCGCGTGCAGGGCACCAACCTGCAACACGGTCTGATGCTGGCCCGCCGCCATCTCGACAAGCACCGCGGGGCCGAGCCGGTGATCCTCGTGATCACCGACGGCGAGCCGACCGCCCATCTCGCCGCCGACGGCTTCGCCGACTTCGCCTGGCCGCCGACGCGCGAGACGCTGGCCGCCACCCTGGCCGAGGTCGAGCGCTGCACCCGCCGGGGCGCCACCATCAACGTCTTCATGCTCGACGACGACCCGCGGTTGGTGGCCTTCATGCAAGAGGTCGGCCGGCGCAACGGCGGCCGCGTCTTCCAGCCCAAGCGCGGTGCGCTCGGCGAGTTCGTGGTGGCCGACTACCTGTCCGTCCGCCGAGGCCGTCGCCGTGCCGCCGGCTGAGCAGGGCGTCTCACCCATCGCCGGGCTTGGCTTGTTTGCCGCGGAGCCGGCTTCGGCCGGCGAGGCCGTCCTGCACCAGACGGACATCGGCGCGCTGAACCACAGCTGCGACCCGAACCTCGGCTGGCGCGACGGCGAGACGTTGGTAGCGATCCGCGACATCGCGGCCGCCGAAGAGCTGACGATCGACTACGCGACCTTCATCGACGACCCGAGCTTCGTCATGAACTGCCACTGCGAGACGTACCGCTGCCGGCAGATCATCGAAGGCACCGATTGGCAGATCCCGCAGCTGCAGGCGCGCTACGCCGGTCAGTTCGCGCCCGCCCTCCGGCGCCGCATCGAGGACGCGTCCCGCTAGCCTCGAGATCATGCTGAACTTCCTGCTGGCGGCGCACATCGTGGTCGCCGTCTTCGCCATCGGCCCGCTGGCGCACGCGGCCACCACCGCCGGGCGCGGCGTCCGGAAGGGCGATGGTGCGGCGACGGCCCTCTCGTCGCGGACGCTGCGCATCTACGCCTACGCCTCGGTGCTCGTCGTGCTGATCGGCATGAGCATGCTGAGCCAGAAAGAGGACGGGCAGAAGGTCGGCAAGATCGGCGAGACCTGGATCTGGCTCTCCCTCGGGCTCTGGGTGGTGGCGATGGCCGTCGTCCTGGCGATCATCGTGCCGACCCTCGACCGGGCCACGGCCCTGATCGAGGCGCAGGACTCGGTGGTCGCCCTCACCGCGCGGGTCGCGGCCGCCGGGGGCGTCGTCGCCCTGATCATGGCCACCATCGTCGTGCTCATGGTCTACCGGCCCGGCCATTGACCGTCCGCGTCGAAATCGTCGACGGTGCAGCCACGCGCGAACTGCGGCGGGCCGTACTGCGCCCGGGCTGGCCGGTCGGCTCGCCGATGCACGGCGACGACAACCCCGACGCGATCCATCTGGCCGCACTGGATGGCGACGGCGCCGTGATCGGTTCGTGCCTCGTGCTGCCGCGGCCGTATCCGTTGCGTCCCGACGAGCCGGACGGATGGCAGTTGCGCGGCATGGCGACGGCACCGGCGTGGCAGGGCCAGGGCGTGGGTGGACGGGTGATGGCGGCGGCGGTCGCGACCGTCCGGGACCGGGCCGGGCGCCTGATCTGGTGCGATGCCCGCACCGCTGCGGTGCCCTTCTACCGGCAACAGGGCTTCACGGCCGAGGGCGCGGAGTTCTTGCACGCCGAGTCAGGCATCCCGCACTTCCGCATGTGGCGGGTGCTCGGCCACCGCTCGCCCGGTTGACTGGTGCGTTATCGACTGACTGGTGCGATATTTCGCCCCAGTCAACGAATTTCGCGCCAGTCAACTGAGAATGGACGGAACGTTTCGCGAGGATCGTCTCGTCTGACTACGAGAAGGGCCGGGCGACGGGAGGGTCGGTGCGCGACGAAGCGGGCTTCCGCGCGTTCGTCGAGACGAACGGCGCCACGCTGCTGCACGCCGCCCGGCTGCTGACCGGCGACCATCATCGGGGCGAGGATCTCGTGCAGACGGCATTGACCAGGGTTTACCTCAAGTGGGGGCGCATCGACGCCCCGCTGCCTTACGCCCGCCGCGCCCTCGTCAACGCCCACATCGATCAGACGCGCCGCAAGTGGTGGGGCGAGCGGCCCACCGAGTACCTGCCCGAGGTGGCCGGGGCCGGGGACGCCGGCAGCACGACCGCCTCCGACTCGCGCGACGAGCTGCGCCGCATGCTCAA
Organism: uncultured Actinomycetota bacterium; assembly: GCA_963764485.1. Classification (GTDB taxonomy): domain Bacteria; phylum Actinomycetota; class Actinomycetes; order Mycobacteriales; family Jatrophihabitantaceae; genus Jatrophihabitans. Next base: position 92,458 of record CAVXSM010000002.1, read on the forward strand.
CGGGCTCGCCCCGCGCGACCGGGCGGTGATCGTCCTGCGCTACTACTGCGATCTGTCTGAATCCGACACCGCCACCACGCTGGGCATCCCGGTCGGCACGGTCAAGAGCAGCTGCGCCCGGGCCCTCGCGCGGCTGCGAGTGGAAGCAACGAGCGGAGCCGCCTCATGAGCCCCACCGAATCCGATCTGCGCGCCGCCCTGCGCGACGGCGAAGGCGACGGCCCCGACATCGACCGCCTGCTCGCCGGCGGCCGCGCTCGCCAGGCCCAGTCGCGCATGCATCTGCTCGCGGCGGCCGCTGTGGTGCTCGTGGTCGCCGGAGCCGGGGCCGGCGGCGCCCTGCTTTGGGGCGGCAGCTCGGGCGGCCAAACGCACGCCGCCGGCAGCGCGAACAGCAACGGCGACGCCGACGGTAGCGCGGCGCTGCGCGGACAAGCAGCGGGCGGCAGCGTCAGCCATGACGCCAACAAGGCCGCGGCGCCGCAAGCCGCGCCGGCCGTCGGCTGCCCGGCCACGCAACCGCACCCGATGCTCCCCGGCGGCGGCAGCCCGGGCCAGTTCGGCACCGACGGCGCCATGTACAGCCGGGCGGTGAGCGTCGTCGTCGTCTGCTCCTACGGCTCGCCCGGCCAGGCCGCGGACGAGACCACCGAGCCGGCCCGGTTGGTCCTGACGGGTACCCACGCGACGGAACTGGCCACCAGCCTCGAGCGCGCTCCGACCACGCGCTCCCCCGGGGCGTGCCCGACCTATGCCACCAGCACCCCCCGCGTGCTCGCCCTGATCGGCGTCGCCGCCGACGGCCAGACCGTCGGCACCGTCACCACGACCCTGGTCGTGCCGGCCTGCAATGTCCAGGTCACCAACGGCACCGCGGTGCGCTACCAGTGGGCGCCACCGAGCGATCTGCAGACGCTGCTGATCACGCTCACCCCGGGCAGCGGGGCGCCCGACCTGCCCGTGCCGAACCGAACGCCCTCGGGCAAGGTCTATCCCTCGCCGATCAAGACCTAGTCGCGACGGCCTCCGGCGCGAGGTCCACGGCGGCGCGCAACGACCCGTCCATGTAGAACGGTGTCGACTCGTGCTCGTGCACGATCGCCCATTCGCCGTCGATGCGGCGCAGCCCATACGTGCCACGGAACCAGAGCGAGAAACCGTCGCCGTCCGGCGCGCCCATCCGGATGAGGCCGTGGGCGAAGGCGATATCGCCGGACACGGTCACCTGCAGGCCGGTGATCGCGTAGTCGATCGGCCCGCCGCCGTGGCTGTCGAACCACGCCTGGACGTAGGCCGGGTCGAGCACCTCGGCGGTGTCCTGGACCAGGGGCGGGGCCAGCGTGTAGCTGACCAGCTCGGGTGCGTAGTGCGTGACGACGGCCGTCGCATCGCCGGCCCGCATGGCCCGTTGGAACGAGTCGAAAAGCTCGCGGATGGCACTTTCACTGTCGTTCATGTCGATCTCCTCCATGCTGGGGCGGCGGCCCTGGTGGCGGCCTCTCGCAGGGGACGTCGAGACCGCCGCCGTGGTTTCGACGTCTCCGGTGACAGACTCGGCAGAACCTTCTGGAGGCGACGTGAAGTACGTGATCCTTATCCACAGCAACAAGATGTCGGAAGATGTCTGGAACCAGATGGACCCGGACGAGCGGCGGGCCGGCCTGGCCGCCTACGCCCGGCTGGACGAGGATCTGGCCGCCTCGGGCGAGATGATCGTCTCCGAGGCGCTGGGTCTGCCACCGACGGCCAGGACCGTCACCGTCGGCGATAGCGGCGTGCTCAGTACCGACGGGCCGTACGCCGAGGCGAAGGAGTTCCTGGCCGGCTTCTTCCTGGTCGACGTCACCGATCTGGATCGGGCGATCGAGATCGCCGCGCGGATCCCGGAGGCCCGGTTCGGCAACGTCGAGGTGCGTCCGGTCATGGATCTGAGCGCCTTCGAGATCTGAGCCCGATGACGGAGTTCGAACGCGAGTTGCGCGAGCTCGCCCCGCAGGTGCTGGGCGCGCTCGTGCGGCGCTACGGCGGCTGGGAGACGTGCGAGGACGCGTTGCAAGAGGCGCTGCTCGCGGCGGCCACCCAGTGGCCGCGCGAGGGGCGCCCGGCCAACCCGAAGGGCTGGCTGATCACCGCGGCCTCGCGGCGGCGCATCGAGATGTGGCGGGCCGACTCGGCGCGGCAGCGGCGCGAGGAGCGCGAAGTCGTGCTCGCGCCGGCCGAGCCGCCGGATGTGCCCGACACCGACGACACGCTCACCCTGCTGACCCTGTGCTGTCACCCGGCGCTGACCGCGCCGTCGCAGGTGGCGCTCACCCTGCGGGCCGTGGGCGGCCTCCGCACGGCGGAGATCGCGCGGGCCTTTCTCGTGCCCGAGGCGACGATCGCGCAGCGCATCAGCCGGGCCAAGCAGCGCATCAAGGCCCACGGTGCGACCTTTCGGATGCCGCCCGACGACGAGCTGCCCGCGCGGGTGGCCGCGGTTCTGCAGGTGCTGTACCTGATCTTCAACGAGGGCTACACGGCCAGCTCAGGCCCGAAGCTCAACCGGGTCGAGCTGAGCGCCGAGGCGATCCGGCTCACCCGGCAGCTGCAGGCCCGGCTGCCCGGCCACGGGGAAGCGGCCGGCCTGCTCGCGCTGATGCTGCTGACCGACGCCCGCCGCACGGCCCGGACGACGGCCGACGGCGAGCTCGTGCCACTGGCCGAGCAGGACCGCGGCCGGTGGGACACCGCCGCCATCGCTGAGGGCGCGGCGCTCATCGAGGACGCGCTCGCGACCGCGCCGATCGGGCCGTATCAGCTGCAGGCGGCGATCGCGGCCGTGCACGACGAGGCAGCGTCGGCGGCCGCGACCGATTGGCGCCAGATCGCCACGCTGTACGCCCTGCTCAGCCAGGTGGCGCCTGGTCCGATGGTGACGCTGAACCGGATCGTGGCCATCGCCATGGTCGACGGCCCGCAGGCCGGCCTGGCCCAGCTCGCCGCGGCCGAGTCGGATCCGGCGCTGGCCGGGCACTACCGGGTCGCCGCGGTGCGGGCGCACCTGCTCGAGCTGGCCGGTGCGCCCGACGAGGCCCGCGAGCACTACCGGCGGGCGGCGCGGCTGACCCTGAGCGTGCCCGAGCGGCGCTACCTCGAGGGTCGCGCGGCCGGCCCCGCGTTATAGCCCGCGCAGCCGCCGCGGGCCGGTGTCGGCGCGGGCAGTCGCCGGCGCCACCCGCACCTGCACCCCGGTGACGTGCGCGCCGAACGGGGTCGCGAGGACCGTCAACCGGCACTCGGCGATCTCGGGCAGGGCGTCGCCCAGCGCCGACAGCCGGATCGCGAGATCGGCCAGCGCCGCGGTGTCGGACGGCGCGCTGCCGCGGTAGCCGGTGAGCAGCGGCGCGGCCCGCGGGGTGACGATCAGCTGCGCGGCGTCCTCGACGGTGAGTGGCACGGCGGCGTAGGCGGTGTCGCCCAGCAGCTCGGTGGCGACGCCGGCCACGCCGAAGCCTACGAGCGCGCCGAACGACCGATCGTCGAACACCGACAGCTCCACCTCGATCGTCTCGGCCGGATGCTCGAACGAGAGCACGATCCCCAGGCTGCCCAGCAACCGGCCGGCCTCGTCCGGCGTCAGCTCGCGCCCGGCCGGTGACTCGGCCAGTGCCGCCTGGACCAGCTCGCGCGTGGCGCCCAGGTCGACGTCGGCGAGCTCGGGCACCACGCCGGGCGGAGCCGAACGCCAGCGCGCGTAGCGGACTGCCCGGGCCAGGGCCCGCACCGCCCGTTCCGGCGACGGGTACGACGGCACCGATCCGCGCGCCGGGGCGTCGGCGCCGCCGGCGGCCAGCGCCTCGGGCACGCCTTCGACGCCGAGGAAGGTCGACAGGATCGGCTTGCCGCTCGTGGTGGCTACGGCTCGCACCGCGTTGGCCACCTCGTCACCGGCCCCGCGCTGCAGCGGCGGGACGAACACGACCGCCACCGCATCGACCTCGGGATCGTCGACCGCGCTGCGCAACGCCGCCTCGAACGTCGCCCCGTCCGCATCCACCCCGATGTCATCGAGCCGGGTGAGCTGCAGCCCCTCGGCGGCGCAGGCGTTCGCGACCAGGACGCCGATCGCGGTCGAGTTGCCGACGACGGCCACCCGATCCCCGTCCGGCAGTGGCTGGGTCGACAGCAACAACGCGATGTCGAACATGCCACTGACCGTCTCGACCCGGATCACCCCGGACGCCTCGAACAGGGCGCGGGCGCTCACCTCCGGCACCGCCACCGACGTCTGCTCCAAGCCGGGCACGAGCGCGGCCGTACCGCTCTTGACCGCGACGATCGGCTTGCGCCGCCCGAGCCGGCGGGTCAGCCGGGCGAACTTGCGCGGGTTGCCGAAGCTCTCGAGATACATCAGGACGACGTCGGTGTGCTCGTCGGTTTCCCAGTACTGCAAAAGGTCGTTGCCCGACACGTCGGCGCGGTTGCCGGCCGAGACGAAGGTCGAGACACCGAGCCCGCGGCGCGCCGCCTCGCCGAGAATCGTCACGCCGAGCGCACCGGACTGGGAGAAGAAGCCGACCCGGCCCGGCAGCGGCGGCAGCGGCGCCAGGGACGCGTTGAGCCGGACCCCGGCCTCGGTGTTCACGATGCCCAGGCAGTTCGGCCCGACGACCCGCAGGCCGTGCGCGCGAGCCGCCGCGACGAGGTCGCGCTGGGCCGTGCGGCCAGCCGTCCGCTCGTCCGGCGTCCCCCGCTCGCCGAAACCGCCCGAGATGACGACGAGCCCGCGCACGCCGCGCTCGGCGCATTGTTCGACGACCCGCGGCACCGAGGCGGCCGGAACGGCGATCACGACGAGATCGATGTCGTCGGGCACGTCAAGCAGGCTCGGGTAGGCCCGCACCGCGCCGACGTGCCGGGCGTCCGGGTTCACCGGGTAGAGCGGCCCCTCGAAGCCCATCCGCAGCAGGTTCTCGAACACCGCGTGGCCGATCTTGCCCTCGTCGTTGCTGGCGCCGACGACGGCGACCGAGCGCGGATGCAGCAGCCGGGCGATCGACCGGGCTTCGGCCCGCTGCTCCCGCTCACGCATGACCGCCTCGGTGAGCGCGGTCTCGTCGACGTCGAATTCCAGCGTCATCTCGCCGTACTCGACGTGCCGAGTCGTCTCGTAGCCGGCATCGCGAAACACCCGGATCATCCCGACGTTCTCGGCCAGCACGACGGCTTCGAAGCGCCGCACCCCGATCTCACGGGCCGCCGCCGCGAGGTGCTCCAACAGCACCGATCCGATCCCGCGCCCCTGATGCTGGTCGGCGACGACGAACGCGACCTCGGCCTGATCGGTATCGGCGTGCCGCTCGTAGCGTCCGACGGCGATGATCTCGCCGGCCAGCTCGGCGACCAGGGCGACCCGGTCGTGGTGATCGACGTGGGTGAAGCGGTGCAGGTCGCGCTCGGGGATGCGCGGGTAGGCCGAGAAGTAGCGCAGGTAGCGGGTGCGCTGCGACAGCCCGCCGTGGAAGGTCACGAGCGCATCGGCGTCGCCGGGCCGGATCGGGCGGATGTGCACGGTGCCGCCGTCGGCCGCGACCACATCGGCCTCCCAGTGGGCCGGTGCGCGCGGCTCTGACTCGCCGGCGGACGGGTCAGAATCGTTAGTCACGCGGGTCATCCGGGTCGAGGCCGAGCAGCGGGAACACCGCGCGACGGGTGGCCCCGATGGCGCCGTCGAGCCAGCCCTCGCCGCCGGGCGTCCACGGCCGCACCTCAGGCACCGGCCGCTCGCCCATCGTCGACGGCAGCTCGCCGCGCACCCCGCGGCTGCGCAAGTGCTCGATCCAGCCCGCGGGGATGGCTGCGTCGGCCGGCACCGGGTGGCCGGTGGCCTCGGCGAGCAGATGCGTCCAGGTACGCGGGACGCAGCGGATCAGGCCGTAGCCCCCGCCGCCGAAGGCGACCCACTTGCCGCCGGCGACCTCGTGGGCCAGCCGGTGCAGCTCGGCGATCGCGGTGCGCTGCCCGTCGATGGTCAGCTCGAGATTGGCGAGCGGGTCCTCGTGGTGGGTGTCGCACCCGCACTGGGTCACCAGCACGTCCGGCGCGAAGGCCCGCACCGCGCCGGGCACGATCGCCCGGAAGGCCCGCAGCCAACCGACGTCGTCGGTGCCCGGCGGCAGGGCCACGTTCACCGCGGTGCCCTCGGCCGCCCCCGTCCCGATCTCGGTCGGCATCCCGGTGCCCGGGAACAGCGTCCGCGGATCCTGATGCAGGCTGATCGTCAGCACCCTGGGGTCGTCGTAGAACGCAGCCTGCACGCCGTCGCCGTGATGCACGTCGATGTCGACGTAGGCCACCTTCTTCGCCCCGGCCGCGAGCAGAGTGCGGATCGCGAGCACGACGTCGTTGAAGATGCAGAACCCCGACGCGTTGTCGCGCATGGCGTGATGCAGGCCGCCGGCGATGTTCACCGCGTGCTCGACCTCGCCGGTCCACATGCGCAGCGCCGCCTGGGCCGACCCGCCGGCCACGAGGGCGGAGGCCTCGTACATGCCGGGGAACACCGGGTCATCGCTCGTCCCCAGCCCGAAACCGGCGAAGTCGGGGTCGTCGCCGGCCTGGCGCACCGCGGCGAGGTACGCGGCGCCGTGGACCGTAAGCAGCTGCTCCTCGCCGGCCGGTACCGGCGCGGTGACCTCGAGGCGGTCGAGTACGCCGAGCTCGCGGGCCAGCCGGACGGTGAGATCGAGGCGCACCGGGTTGAGTGGGTGATCACCGAAGTCGTAGGCCAGATAGCGGTCGTCCCAGATCGCGCCCGCTACACAGTCCATGAGTCGACCGTACTGTTGCGACCGGGGCCACTCACCCGATCGGCAGCCGCAGCCGGGTCGTCACCTCGGTCGGCGACTCGGCGAGGCCGGTCGCCTGCAGCTGGTGGTCGGCACTCACCAGTGACACGCCCAGCCCCGCGGCGGCCGCGGCCCAGCTCGCGTCGTAGAACGAGAGCGCGTGGCGCTCCGCGAGATCGGCCGCCCCCCGCAGCCAGCTCGACATCATGGCGAAGGCCGGCCCGACGATCGCGCTGAGGTCGTCGAGCTGATCGGCGACGTCGCCGGCCGACCAGCGCAGCGATCGCGCCAGGACGTTGCCCACCTCGTACAGGGCCAGATCGATGATGTGGGCGTCGACCGCCCCGGACGTGTGCGCGCTCAGCAGGGCGCGGGCTTCGGGTACCTCGCGTTCGCCCTCGGCGTGGAACCACTTGAGCAGGACCGAGGTGTCGACGAGCAACCGGGTCATCGGCGAGAGTCGCGATCGGCACGGACGAGGTCGGCCGCCTCGAACCCGCCGGACCGGGCGAAGCGCCGCTGCGACCGGTCGATCGCCTGCCGCACGGTCTCGGAATCGCGCCGGGCCAGCTCGCGCCGCGCCGCCCCGGCGAGCAACGCGCTGCGGCTCGTGCTGCGCCGCCGGGCCTCATCGTCGACCAGCGCCAGCAGCTCGTCGGGCAGCGAGATCATCACCTTGGCCATACCACGAGTATAGCCGGATTTATTGCCAGCGGCCGGTCGGGCGGGCGGCATACGGTGGCGCGGTGCTGGCTCCTGAGTACCCGATCGTCACCGAGCGCCTTCTGCTGCGGCCACTCGATCCGGCCACCGACGTCGATGCCGTGCACGCCTATCAGTCGCGCGAGGACGTCTGCCGCTACATCCCGTACTCACCGCGCACCCGCGACGAGGTGACCGAGCGGCTCGCCGACCCGGAACGCAACCGGACGACGATCGAGAAAGAGGGCGACTACGCCGGCGTGGGCGTCGTCGTGCGGACGACCGGTGAGCTGGTCGGTGACGTCATCCTGATGTATCGCAGTGCGGAACACCGCTGCGCCGAGATCGGCTACGTGCTCAACCCCGACCATTCCGGCCACGGCTACATCACCGAGGCGGGCCGCGCGCTGCTCACGCTCGCATTCGACGGCCTCGGCGTGCATCGCGTCGTTGCGCGCATAGACCAGCGCAACGACGCGTCAGCCCGCGTGCTGCGCCGCCTGGGGCTGCGGCAGGAGGCCGTCCTCGTCGAGAACGAATGGTTCAAGGGCGAATGGACGACCGAGATCGACTATGCGATTCTCGAAGACGATTGGCGGGCGTCACGCGAGCGCTGAAGTGAGGTCGTCGATCAGGTCCTCGACGTTCTCGATGCCCACCGACAGCCGGACGAGATCGCCCGGCACCTCGAGCGGCGAGCCGGCCACGCTGGCGTGCGTCATCCGACCCGGGTGTTCGATCAGCGACTCGACCCCGCCGAGCGACTCGCCCAGCGTGAAGACCGAGACCAGACCGCAGACCTTGAGCGCTGTCTCTTCGCCACCGCGCAGCCGGAACGAGACCATGCCCCCGAACCTGCGCATCTGCGCCGCTGCGATCGCGTGGCCGGGGTGAGTGACGAGCCCGGGATAGAGCACCTCGCTGACCGCCGGATGATCGGCCAGGAATTCGACGATGCGCTCGGCGTTGGCGCAGTGCCGATCCATCCGCACCCCGAGCGTCTTGATGCCGCGCAGGACGAGCCAGGCGTCGAACGGGCCGGCCACCGCGCCCATCGCGTTCTGGTGAAAGACGAGCTGCTCGGCCAACTCGGCGTCGGCGGTGACGAGCGCGCCGCCCACGACGTCGGAGTGACCACCCAGGTACTTGGTGGTGGAGTGCACGACGACGTCGGCCCCCAGCCCGATCGGCTGCTGCAGGTACGGCGAGGCGAAGGTGTTGTCCACGACCAGCCGCGCGCCGGCCTCGTGGGCGATCGCCGCCAGCGCCGCGATGTCGGCGATACCCAGCAGCGGGTTGGTGGGGGTCTCGCACCAGACGACCTTGGTGGTGGGCCGGATCGCGGCCCGTACGGCATCGAGATCGGCGAGCGGCACCGCGGTGTACTCGAGACCCCAGCCGGCGAGCACCCGGGCCACGAGGCGGAACGTCCCGCCGTAGGCGTCGCCGGGCAGGATCACGTGATCACCCGGGCGGCAGACCGCCCGCAGCAGGGTGTCCTCGGCCGCCAGCCCGCTCGCGAAGGCGGCCGCCCGGGTGCCGCCCTCGATGGCGGCCAGCGACTCCTCCAGCGCCGTCCGGGTCGGGTTGGCGCTGCGGCTGTACTCGTAGCCGGCGCGCAGGCCGCCGACGCCGTCCTGCTTGTAGGTCGAGGTCTGGTAGATCGGGACCGCCACCGCCCCGGTGCGTGGATCGGGGTCCTGCCCGGCATGGATCGCGAGAGTGTCGAAGCCCGTCATGCCGCCGACGCTACCCACCCCGCAGAGCCTGCCCGCGCCGTCCGTGTGTGGCCACGCTGCGGGGCGACACGCCGCGGCCCGCCCCGCTGGGTCGCCACGCACGGGCGCGGCTCGGGTCAGGACGTGTCGCGGATCCGCACCATGCCGGTCAACGTGGCGATGTAGGCCGAGCGGTCCGGCCCGAGGTAGATCGCCGCGTAGTGGTTGTTGAACCCCGGCCCGGTGCCGGTGAGCCGGCTGAACACCGTGCGCCCGGTGCGGATGTCGATGGCGGTGAAGTACCACGCGTCGATCAGCAGGCTGTTGTGCGGTTTCGTGTACGCGTAGAGCAGCCCGTTGGCCAGCGAGGCTTTGGCCACCGACGTCGGTGCGATCTCGTTGCTGGTCCACACGTTCGTGCAGGTGTCGCCGTTGACGTCGACCCGGGCGATCCCGGGCGAGGTCGTGGCCCCGAGCAGGGTCGACTGCGGCCCCTTGTAGCCGTAGTTGTTCTCCGCGAACAGCGAGTTACCGACCGCGACGAGCGAGTTCTCGGTGTCGCTCGCGCCGGGCGCGAACACGGCCGCGCTGCACACCGGCCGGCCGCCGCTCGCCGCGCTGCGGTCGTAGACGACGACGTGCATCTGCGGGTCGGCGTTGTCGGTGATCGCGACGAGGTCGGGGCCGACGAGGGTCGGCGTGGTGCCCGAGCCCTGCGCGAGCTGGCCCGGCTTCTGCACCGAGCCGCGGTCGTAGGCCTGCCGCCAGGTGACCACCGGTCCGCCTGTGACCGGGTCGGCGTCGAAGCGGTACATCGCGTGGTCGGACACGATGAACACCCCGCCCGTCTCGTCCACCGCGAAGGAGTTGTCGATGATCTCGCCGGGCAGGCTGACGGCGTGCACGGCCGACGTGGTCGGGTCGACGTCGCCGACGATGCCCTTCGACGTCACGAACCAGATCCGGCCGCTCCAGTCGGGCATGAGCGCGATCAGGCAGTCCGTGGCCGGCACCACGCTCGTGAGGTCGTAGGTGTGCTGCAGCACGAACGCGCTGCCGGTGTCGGCGACGACCTGAATCGTGCGCGCCGTCGTGTCGATGACCGCGCGATCCTGGTCGTCGAGATAGAAGTACGCACCCCCGCAGAAGTCGGTGAGCGGGTTGCGGCCCGACGTCAGATCGCGCGGCGGCAGCTTGTACTTGGCCACCGGCGCCAGGGTGACTGGGTCGATGATCATGAGGTAGGGCGCGAGCACGCTCGGGCACAGCCCGACGATGCGCCCGTTGCGGTCGAACGCGGCGGTCGCGCACTCCTGCAGGCCGTAGAACCTCGACGTGACGGCCGGCTTGCGGCCCAGCGGACCGGCTCCGGTGTAGGCATCGGTCGCATAGGCGTCGTTGTGGATGTTGTTCAGCCCGTTCGGGGCGAGGTGCGGGTTCTGCGGCACGGTGAACGACGCGATCGGGTTCGCGACCGCCGGCGCGCCGATGTAGGTCGGCACGAGCAACGGGCCGGGTAGGGACGGAATCGGAATCGCCCCAGCCGCCGTCGGCGTCCACAGCAACGCCACCCCGACTACCAGACCCGCCCAGCGTGCCCGCGTGTAACCCATGGGTTACATGTAGTCGATTGACTACAGTGCTGTCAATGCGAAGCAGCTCAGCCGCGCCGAGCCAGGCGCAACCGCGCGGCCGGGAGGCCGTCATGGCGGCCGTCTCGGCCGCCGCGGTCGAGCTGCTCGCCGAGCACGGCCCGCGCGAGGTGACGGTGCGCAAGGTGGCCGAACTCGCCGGCGTGAACCACGCCCTGATCCACCGCCACTTCGGCACCAAGGAGGCGCTGATCCGCACGGTGGTCGCCGAGCAGTCCCGCGAACTCGGCACCCGCGCGGCTGCGCTGTCCGGTGCCGACGCGGGCGGGTGGCTGCGCCTGCTGCAGGATCACGCGGCGTACTGGCGGGTGCTGGCCCGGATCGTCCTGGACGAACCGACGATGCTGGCCGACCTCGAGCTGCCGGCCGCCGCGGCCACCCTCGGCCTGGTCGCCGGCGGTGGCACCCCGGACGAGTCGACCCGCGTCGGCGCCGCGGTCGCGGCGTCGACCACGCTGGGGTGGCTGGTATTCGGTCCCCACCTCGCGGCCGTGCTCGGCCTGACCGATCACGCGGCCTTCGACGCCCGGATCGGCGAGACGGTGCGCGCCGCGGTCAGCCGGCGACGAGATGCCCGAGCAGATCCTGCCGGGTGAGCACACCGGCCGGCTTGCCGTCGACATGCACGAGTAGGGCGTCGGCGCCGCCCAGCGCGGCCACCGCGACCGACACCGGTTCGCCGCTGCCGATGATCGGCAGCGGCGGCGACATGTGCGGCTCGACGGCGTCGGCGAGCGAGGCCGAGCCGGCGAACAGGGCATCGAGCAACGCTCGCTCGGACACCGACCCGACGACCTCGCCGGCCGTCACCGGCGGCTCGGCCTTGACGATCGGCATCTGCGACACCCCGTACTCGCGCAAAATGTCGATGGCCTCGCGGATCGTCTCGTTGGGGTGACTGTGCACGAGGGACGGGGTGTCACCGGACTTCGAGCGCAGGACGTCGGCCACGGTCGTCTCGGTCGAGCCGGCGGCGAAGCCGTAGTCGCTCATCCATGAGTCGTTGAAGATCTTGGACAGGTAGCCGCGGCCGCCGTCGGGCAGCAGCACCACCACGACGTCGTCCGGCCCGCAGCGCCGGGCGACATCCAGCGCCGCGACGACCGCCATGCCGCACGAGCCCCCCACGAGCAGCCCTTCCTCGCGGGCCAGCCGGCGGGTCATCTCGAAGGACGCCGCGTCGGAGACCGCGATGATCTCGTCGCAGATCGTCCGGTCGTAGGTGTTGGGCCAGAAGTCCTCACCAACCCCTTCGACGAGGTACGGACGGCCGGTGCCGCCGGAGTAGACCGAGCCCTCCGGGTCGGCGCCGATGACGCGTACCGACCCCTGCTCCTTGAGGTAGCGGCCGGTACCGCTGATCGTGCCGCCGGTACCGACGCCGGCGATGAAGTGAGTGATCCGGCCCTCGGTCTGCTCCCACAACTCGGGGCCGGTGGTCTCGTAGTGCGACAGCGGGTTGTTGACGTTGGCGTACTGGTTGGGTTTCCATCCGCCCGGTCGCTCACGGGCCAGCCGGTCGGAGACCTCGTAGTACGAACGGGGATCCTCGGGCGCGACCGCGGTCGGGCAGACCACGACCTCGGCGCCGTAGGCCCGCAGGGTGTCGATCTTGTCGCGGCTGACCTTGTCCGGGCAGACGAATACGCAGTGGTAGCCGCGCTGCTGGGCCACGATGGCGAGCCCGATCCCGGTGTTGCCCGAGGTCGGCTCGACGATCGTCCCCCCTGGTGGCAACTCACCCGACTTCTCGGCGGCGTCGATCATCCGGACGGCGATGCGGTCCTTCACCGATCCGCCCGGATTGAAGTACTCGACCTTGGCCAGCACGGTCGCGGTGATGTCCTGCGTGACCCGGTGCAACCGGAGCAGCGGGGTGTTGCCGATCAGGTCCACCAGAGAATCGCTGTAGCGCATGCCGCCCAGGTTGCCACGAGTGCTCGACCGGTCATATCCCCGGCACACCACTACCCTCGGTCCTCGTGACTGATCGCCGGGCTCATCGCATCGCGTTGTACGCGGGCGGGACGCTCGGCGGGCTCGCCGTCACCGGGGCCGTCGGCCTGATGGGCCTCATCTGGGGCGAAGTCAAGCTGGCCGAGCGACGCATCCCGCTGGCCAAGGACGAACCCCCGCCGTCGAACGACACGGTGTGGGCGGCGGCGGGCGTGAGTCGCACCCGGCCGCCGATCCGGATCGCGATGCTGGGCGACTCGTCCGCGGCCGGCTACGGGGTCTACCGCGACCGCGACACCCCGGGTGTACAGCTCGCGATCGGCATCTCCGAGGCCGCCCGGCGTCCCGTCCACCTCACCAACGTCGCCGTCGTCGGGGCCGAGACGCCGGACCTGCCGGTGCAGATCGACGCGCTCGGGCGCAGCGGTCCGGAACTCGCGGTGATCATGATCGGCGCCAACGACGTCACCGAAGGCACGAAGCCGGCGGAGGTGATGCCCTACCTCGAGGACACCATCCACCGGTTGCGCGCCCTGGGCGCCGAGGTGGTCGTATGCACCTGCCCCGACCTGGGCACGATCCGTCCGCTCGCCCAACCATTGCGCGCCTACGCGCGGCGCCTCTCACGCAACATGGCCCGCGCGCAGACGGTGGCGGTGGTGCGCGCCGGCGGGCGCACAGTCTCGCTCGGCGACCTGCTGGGGCCGCTATTCATGACCCACCTCGAGTACTTCTCCGAGGACCGCTTCCACCCGTCGGCCGCTGGCTACGCCGAGGCGGCGAGCGCGGTGCTGCCGTCCTGCCTCGACGCCCTCGGCCTGCGCACCCGCTCGCGCTCGGCCAGCACGTTCACCACGCGCCGGGTCAAGACGGCGAAGAAGGCCGCCGCCCAGGCCGTGGCGCACCCCGGCACCGAGGTCGCCGGCGCCGAGCGGTTCGGCCGCAGCGAAGGACGCCGCGGCCCGTTCGCCCAACTGCGCCGGCGGCGTCCGCGCAAGGCACCCGTCACCTCGCCCGAGGCCGCGGTGCCGGTCAGCGCGGTGCCCTCGACGTGACATTGGCCCCCTCGCACTGACGTCCGGGCCGCGGCGGTGGCACCATCGGTGCCGGTGGCAGCATCGAGGCGGTCACCTGCGCCGTCGCCGAGGAGTCCCCATGTCGGAAGCCGTCATCGTCAGCACCGCCCGCTCGCCGATCGGCCGGGCCGGGAAGGGCTCGCTGGTCAGCATCCGGCCCGACGACCTCGCCGCGCAGATGGTGCGGGCCGCGCTGGACAAGGTGCCGTCCCTGGATCCGCACGACATCGACGACCTGATGATGGGTTGCGGGCAGCCGGCCGGCGAGGCCGGGGCCAACATCGGCCGCACCGTGGCCGTCCAGCTCGGGTACGACTTCCTGCCGGGCACCACGGTCAACCGCTACTGCTCGTCATCACTGCAGACCTCACGCATGGCGTTCCACGCGATCAAGGCCGGCGAGGGTGACGTCTTCATCTCGGCCGGCGTCGAGACGGTCTCGCGGTTCGTCAACGGCAGCGCCGACGGCTGGCCGAACACGCACAACGCGCTCTACGCCGATGCCGAGCAGCGCACCGCCAAGGTGGCCGAGTCGGGCGCGTCGGAGTGGCACGACCCGCGGGCTGACGGGTTGCTGCCCGACGTCTACATCGCGATGGGCCAGACAGCCGAGAACCTGGCGCTGCTCAAGAACGTCAGCCGCGAGGACATGGACCACTTCGGCGTCCGCTCGCAGAACCTCGCCGAGGCGGCGCTGGCCAACGGCTTCTGGGCCAAGGACATCACTCCGGTCACGCTGCCCGACGGCACCGTGGTGTCGACCGACGACGGACCGCGCGCCGGTGTCACGTACGACGCGGTGTCGGGCCTGAAGCCGGTGTTCCGCCCCGACGGCCGGGTGACCGCGGGCAACTGCTGCCCGCTCAACGACGGCGCGGCCGCGGTGGTGATCATGAGTGACACCAAGGCGGCCGAGCTCGGGCTGACGCCCCTCGCCCGCATCGTGGCCACCGGGGTCAGCGGCCTGTCGCCGGAGATCATGGGCTACGGCCCGGTCGAGGCGTCGCGCAAGGCGTTGGCACTGGCCGGCATGTCGATCGACGACATCGACCTCGTCGAGATCAACGAGGCGTTCGCCGCGCAGGTGATCCCGTCCTACCGCGATCTCGGCATCGATCTCGATCGGCTCAACGTGAACGGCGGCGCGATCGCCGTCGGTCACCCGTTCGGCATGACCGGGGCGCGGATCACGTCCACCCTGGTGAACTCGCTGCAGTTCCACGATAAGCAGTTCGGTCTCGAGACGATGTGCGTCGGCGGCGGCCAGGGCATGGCGATGATCATCGAGCGGCTTTCCTGAGATACCCGCATCCCCCGCGGCAGCCGCTCGTTAGATCAGGTGTAAGCAGCTGCGGAGATATCCGTGGGGGAATCGCCGAAGCTGCTGGCAGATGGCGAAGGGCGGATCGGGCAGCGGTGTCCGAGTCCGCCCCTCGCGGTTAATCCCCCGCCATCCCCTTCATTACAAAGTTGTCCGCGCTAAACCGCGCTATGGCGCCGGTTAGCGCGGACAACTTTTTTCGGGGGGTCTTTCGTGGGGGTAGGGCCGGACGGTCAGCGGCGGGCGTAACCGAGCAGCCGCAGGATCTCGATGTAGAGCCAGATGAGCGTCACGGTGAGCCCGAACGAGGCGTACCAGGCGAACTTCTGCGGCGCGCCCTGCCGGATGCCGCGCTCGATCATGTCGAAGTCGAGCACCAGGTTGAAGGCCGCGATGACGATGCAGACCAGGCTGAACACCACGGCCAGCGGACCGCCGCTGCGCAACCCGAGGCCGTCCGAGGTGAACAGGTAGGCCACCAGGTTGACGATCATCAGGCCGAAGACGCCGATGGTGGCACCCACGATCACCCGGGTGAGCTTGGGCGTGACCCGGATGGCGCCGATCTTGTAGACGAACAGCATGCCGCCGGCCACCATCACCGTTCCGGCGACCGCCTGCACCACGATGCCCGGGTAGCGCTGCTCGAACACGTGGCTGATGGCACCCAGCAGGACGCCTTCGAACACCGAGTAGAGCAGCGCGGTGAACGCGTTGACCCGCTGGGTGAAGGCCATGAACAAGCCGAGGCCGAGCCCGCCCATCAACGAGATGAGCAGCACCGGCGTGAACAGCCGATCGGGCAGCGCGAACCACGCGACGCCACCGGCGAGCAGGATCGTGCCGAGCATCGCGCCGGTGCGCTGGACGACGTCGTCGAGCGTCATGTACCGGTCGCTGGGGCGCGGACCGGTGTAGGCGGGCTTGTCGAACATCCCCTGCAGATCGGCGGCGGACGGGGGCGGGTTGCCTCCGCCGGCAGCGCGACCGAACTGGTTGATCACCGGGTTGGGCACGGCGGCCTACCTACCTTTCGCTCACTGCCGCCGATCACCCGGCGGCCTCGTCGATCCAACGAACCATAGATCCACCCCGTTCCCGTGGGGCGTCCGTCACTCAGTATTGCCTCTGCCCTACCGGCGAGTAGATTTATCTGGAACTAGCTGTACCACTGACTTTTCCGACGTCCTTCCAGGGAGTGCTGATGCCAGGCCGAAACCGGCGCGGACGCGATGCGATGGGCGTCGGGCTCGCCGCCCTGAACCGCCTCGCCGGCGTCGCCGCCATCGACAAGCTCAAACTCCGCAAGCCGATCGAGCGGGCGGTGTTCGAGGGCAGCAAGGCCGGCTTCAAGGGCGTCGGGGCCGCCAACCGGACCTTCGCCGCCGTGCAGAAGCGCGGCAAGCCTGAGCGGCCGGGAACGGCATCGGGCCGCGACCTGTTCGATCTCACCCCGACCGACGAGCAGAAGATGATCGTCGAGGCCACTCGCGAGTTCGCCGCCGAGCAGCTGCGCCCGATCGCGGCGCAGGCCGACACCGACTGCGAGGCGCCGGCCGAGTTGCTGAAGCGGGTCAACGCCGAGCTCGGCGTCACCCTCGTCGGCGTGCCCGAGACGCTGGGCGGGATGGGGGCCGAACGATCGGCGACCACCGGCGCGCTGGTAGCCGAGGCGATGGCGCACGGCGACATGGGCCTCGCCGTCGCCTGCCTGGCGCCGGCCGCCGTCAGCAACGCGCTCGTGCTCTGGGGCGACGAGTCCCAGCAGGCCACCTACCTGCCGTCCTTCGTCGGCGACGACGTGCCGGCCGCCGCGCTCGCGGTGCTCGAGCCACGCCCGCTGTTCGACCCGTTCAGCCTCGAGACCACGGCCCGCCGGACGTCCGGCGGCTACACGCTGACCGGCGTGAAGTCACTCGTGCCGCGCGGCGCGACGGCCGAGCTGTTCATCGTCGCGGCGAACCTCGAGGGCGCACCCGCGCTGTTCCTCGTCGAGTCGGGGACGGCCGGCGTGCAGATCGAGGGCGAGCCGGCCATGGGTATCCGGGCCGCGTCCACCACTCGCCTGGTCCTCGAGGACGTCGCGCTGCCGTCCAGCGCGCTGCTCGGCAACGGGTCCGCCGACGTCTACCGCGACTGCATCCGGCTCTCGCGCATCGGTTGGGCCGCGCTCGCCTGCGGCACCGGCCGGGCCGTGCTCGACTACGTCATTCCCTACGTCAACGAGCGCAAGGCGTTCGGCGAGCCGATCAGCCACCGGCAGGCCGTCGCGTTCATGGTGGCCAACATCGGCATCGAGCTCGAGGGGGCCCGGCTGGTCATGCTGCGCGCCGCCGCGCGGGCCGAGCAGGGCAAGTCTTTCGCCCGTGAGGCGGCGCTGGCTCGCCGGCTCACCACCGAATACGGCATGCAGATCGGCAGCAGCGGCGTGCAGTTGCTCGGCGGCCACGGCTACGTCAAGGAACATCCGGTCGAGCGCTGGTATCGCGATCTGCGCGCGGTCGGCGTCATGGAAGGCGTGGTGTTGGTCTGATGAGCATCAACCTTGAGATGCCGAAGAAGTTCGACATGCTCGTGAACCAGGCGCACCAGGTGTCGACCGAAATCTTTCGGCCCATCTCGCGCAAGTACGACCGCGCCGAGCACGAGTACCCCAAGGAACTCGACATGCTCGCCTCGCTCATCGACGGCATGAACGCGTCGGGTGAGACGAGCACCGGCGCGCGCGGCGTCCGGCGCAAGGACGGCGACGGCGGCAACCAGAACGGCAGCAACATGTCCGGCGTCCTGTCGGTCATGGAGGCCTGCTGGGGTGACGTCGCCATGGTGCTGTCGATGCCGCGGCAGGGTCTGGGCAACGCGGCCATCGCCTCGGTCGCGAACGACGAGCAGCTCGAACGCTTCGACAAGCTGTGGGCCTCGATGGCGATCACCGAACCGGGCTTCGGTTCGGATTCGGCCGCGGTCACCGCAACGGCAGTGCTCGACGGTGATCACTACGTCATCAACGGCGAGAAGATCTTCGTCACCGCCGGCGGACGCTGCGACGCCGTCGTGGTGTGGGCGTCGATCGACCGGTCGAAGGGGCGGGCCGCGATCAAGTCCTTCGTGGTCGAAAAGGGCACGCCGGGCATGGAGGTCGAGCGGCTCGAGCACAAGCTCGGCATCCGCGCCTCCGACACCGCGACGATCCGCTTCACCGACTGCCGGGTGCCCAAGGACAACCTGCTCGGCTCGGCCGAGGTCGAGGACGAGCAAGGTTTCGCCGGCGTCATGCAGACCTTCGACAACACCCGTCCGCTCGTGGCCGGGATGGCCGTGGGCTGCGCCCGCGCCGCGCTCGACGAGACCGAGGACCTGCTCAAGCGGGCCGGCGTCGTCGTCGACTACGACAAGCCGGCGTACGCCCAGCCGGCGGCCGCCGCCGCGTATCTGCAGATGGAGGCCGATTGGGAGGCCGCCTACCTGCTGACGATGGAGGCCACCTGGATGGCCGACAACAACAAGCCGAACTCGCTGCAGGCGTCGATGGCCAAGGCGAAGGCCGGACGGGTCGGGGTCGAGATCACCCTGAAGTGCGTCGAGCTCGCCGGCGCGCTCGGCTACAGCGAGAACTCGCTGCTGGAGAAGTGGGGACGGGACTCGAAGATCCTCGACATCTTCGAGGGCACCCAGCAGATCCAACAACTGATCGTCGCCCGCCGCCTGCTCAACAAGAGCTCGGCCGATCTGAAGTAGCCAGGTCGCCGCCCGTCCTGTTCCGCCCCGTCTCGTCCGGTCCCGTCTTCGGTTCCGATTGAGTGGTGCGTTTCCGGCTGAGTGGTGCGATATATCGCACCACTCAGCCGATTTCGCACCAGTCAACGCGCGACGGCCGGGGGAACGGACGGAATCGCGGCGGTCAGTTCTTCACGACGGCGGTGGCGGTGTAGCCGCAGCACTCGATCTCGCGAACGGGCGCAATTGTGGTGCCGCGGATCTGGTCGTAGCGCAGGACGCCGGTGCTGTCGACGGCGTCGGCGACGACGGCGATGCCCACCTGTCCGCCGGTGATCGTGTTCGAGTCGGTGTGGCCGGCGCCGTCCTGGATCACGATCCCGAAGAACCGGTTGCGGCGCAGGGTGTTGTGGCTGATCCGGCAACAGTCCGGACTGGCGATCGTGTTGATGGCGGTGTCGTTCCCGGCGAGGTGATTGTCCGAGATCCGCGTCCCTGCGGGCACGCCCAGCGTAAACACCCCGAGTCCCTGACCCTCGTTGATCGGGTCCGGCCCGCAGCCGAAGCCGCCGCAGACGTTGCCGTTGATCGTGTTGCCGGTGACGACCACGACCGCGCTGTCCTCGATCCAGACGCCGACCTGGAAGCTCGGCAGCGTCCACCCCCCGGTGATGACGTTGTTCGTGACCTGCACCCGGGACGCCGGACCGTCAGTCGGCCCCCCGACCGAGACGCCGGCGTGCTGGTAGTGATCGATGCGCACATGGCTGACCCGACCGAACGCGGTGGTGCCCAGGACGCCGTCGACGTCAATGTGCGGAGGCGTGCCGTAGACGACGGCGCGACCGGCCGCGTCGTCAGCCGGGCAGCTCGCCGGGTCGGCCTGGATCTTGGTCACCCGTGCGTCGAGGAGGTCGAGCGTCGCGCCCTGGAGCGCGTGGACGCCGGTGACCTCGACGCTGCACGGGATCGGCCCGGTGACCGTCAGGTCCGATATCCGCACGTGCGCGCCGTGCCCCACGCGGACGATCGCGGTCAGCAGCCGGCCGTCCGGATGGTGCACCCCGTAGGGGGTGAGCGTGGCCGGCGACTTGATCACGGTGTTCCCGACGCCGGCGCCGCGTAGCTGGACGTCCTTGTCGATGACGACTTCCTCGATGTAAAGCCCGCTCGAGACGACGATGGACTCGCCGGGCGTGGCCGCGTCGACGGCCGCCTGGATCGTCGGGTAGTCGTCCGGCACCCGGATGGTTCCGGCCGCCGCGCCGGCCGCGGTGGGCGTCGCCGCCACGAGCAGAGCGCCAACCGCCGACGCGACCGAGAAAATGACGAACCCCCGCTGCGTTCTCACGTCCGCCTCCTCCAGTGCTTGTGGCCCGAAAATAGGCGGACGGCGGGAGCGCGGCGAGGGTGCTCGCTGGCCACTCGCGGTGGTGCCAGCACGTCGGTCGTCGCCGCCGGCGCGCGTGCTCTCGACGGATCGCCCGGTTGACTGGCGCGTTATCGCGTGACTGGCGCGATATTTCGCGCCAGTCAGCCGATTTCGCGCCAGTCAGCGGGACGGACAGGAGCGCGCCAGTCAGCGGGACGGACGGGAGCGCGCCAGTCAGCCGATTCGCGCCAGTCAGCGGGACGGACGGGAGCGCGCCGGGGATCTCGAGGACCTGGGCGTCGCGCGGACGGCCAGCTCGGCGGGCGGCACCTCATGCCCGGCGGCGCAGCGCACCTCGGTAGCGACCGGCTCGCCGCAGCCGTCGTGCCGCCATTGCAGCGGCGGTCCGGCCGGCCCGGCCAGGTACTTGTCACCCCACTGGGCCAGCGCCAGCAACGCCGAGAACAGGTCGGCGCCCATCGGCGTGAGCCGGTACTCGTGCCGGGTGCGCTGCGCCGGCTCGCGGTAGGGCTCGCGGCGCAGCAGCCCGGACTCGGTCAGCTCGCGCAGCCGGGCCGCGGCCACGGCATCGGTGACGCCGACGCGGCCGACGAAGTCCTCGAAGCGGCGGGTGCCGTAGAACGCCTCGCGCAGGATCAACAGGGCCGAGCGGGTGCTCACGACCGACACCGCCGCGTCGATCGAGCAGCGGTCGGCCGTCCAGCGTTCGCGTTCGGCCAGCCGGCCCTCGAGCACCACGGTGTCGTCGGTCACGTCGTCATTCTAGCTTGTGTCCACCAAAGTCAGCCCTGTAGCTTCTGACTATGGCACAACAAAGTCAGCCTCGGGCCGGGTTGGTCCTGGGCGTCCTGTCGGTCGCCGCGTTCATGGCCTCGTTGGACGTGTTCATCGTCAACGTGGCCTTCGACTCGATCGGCGCCGACTTTCCTGGCACGTCGCTCTCGGAGTTGTCCTGGGTGCTGAACGCCTACGCCGTCGTGTTCGCCGCGCTCCTCGTCCCGGCCGGACGGCTGGCCGATCGCTACGGGCGGCGGGCCGGCTTCGTCATCGGCTTGGCAATCTTCACCGTGGCGAGCGCCGCCTGCGCGGCCAGCGACGGTATCTGGTGGCTGGTCGGCTTCCGGGTGCTCCAGGCCGCCGGCGCGGCGCTGCTCACCCCGGCCAGTCTCGGCCTCGTCCTCGCGTCGACCGCGCCGGAGAACCGGGCCCGTTCGGTGAAGATCTGGGCGGCCACCGGCGCCGTCGCCGCCGCGCTCGGCCCGGTAGTCGGCGGCCTGCTGGTCGAGGCCAGCTGGCGCTGGGTCTTCCTGGTCAACGTGCCGATCGGGGTCCTGGCGATCGCCGGCGCGCTGCGCTGGGCACCACGATCACGCGACGAGTCGCTGGCCCACCTGCCCGATCTGCTCGGGGCGACGCTGCTCGCCCTCGGCGTGGGCGTGCTGTCGCTCGGCCTAGTGAAGGGCCCGGACTGGGGTTGGGGCGACGGACGGACGCTGGCGGCATGGATCGTGGCCGTGGCATGTCTGGCGCTGTTCGCGGCACAGTCGCGTCGGCACCAGTCGCCCGTGGTGGCGCCGGCTCTGCTGCGCGTGCGCGCCTTCGCCTGGTCGAACGTGACGGCGCTCTTGTTCGCGGTCGCGTTCGCGGCGTCGTTGCTGTCGATGGTGCTGTGGCTGCAGCAGGTATGGCACTACTCGCCGATCCGCACCGGCCTGGCGATCGCGCCCGGGCCGATGATGGTGCCGGTGTTCGCCGCGTTCGCGCATCGGGTTGCCGCGCGGGTGCCGATCGGGGTGGTGGTCGCGGCGGGCTGTGTCGCGCTCGGCGCCGGGTCGGTGCTGATCGCCGCCAGCGTCGGCCCACACCCGGCGTACGCGTCAGCCCTGTTGCCCGGTTGGCTGATCGGGGGCTTCGGCGTCGGGCTCGCGCTGCCGTCGATCCTGTCGGCGGCTACCGCCGATCTACCGCCCGCCCAGGCCGCGACCGGCAGTGGCGTCATCAGCATGAACCGGCAGATCGGCACCGCGATCGGGGTGAGCGTCCTCGTCGCCATCCTCGGCGTCCCAGCCGGTTATCCCGCGGCTCACGCGGCCTTCCAGCACGGGTGGTGGACCCTCGCGGCGGTCGCCGTCCTGGCCGCCATCACCGCGATCGGCATGACGCCGGCCGCGGCCACGCGGGCCCAACCCGCGCCGGCCGCAGTGGCCGCCGCCGCATGATCACACCGGTCTTTCCGTGCACGAATCATCGGAAACACTGACGTACCCGACCAAGAGCCCTAACCTGCTCGCCATGACGAACCTGCACACGGTGCTCGGGGTGCTCGACGGCAAGCTCGGTTACACCGAGGGCCACTCGATCGCCATCCATCAGGGCCTGGATCTGGAGTACTCGACCAGCGGCGGCAAGGCGCGAGTCAATCCGAGCGTCACCATGACCTCGCTCATCCGCATGGATGTGCTGAGCATGAGCAAGACGATCACCGCCACCGGCGTTGTGCGGCAACTGCTCGCCAACGGGCTGACCCCACACGAGAAGATCGGCCCGCACCTGCCGTCGTATTGGTCGGTGCACCCGAAGGTGCATTCGTTGACGTTCGCCCACGTGCTCACGCACTCGGGCGGGCTGTTGGGTGATCAGTCGGACTTCGAGCAGGTGCAAGCGCTGTGCGCGGCCGCGCCGGGCGGGACCATCGGCGAGGTCAACTACCAGAACATCGACTACTCGCTGTTGCGGGTGCTGCTCGCCTACCTCGACTGTGGACCGTCGCTCAATCAGCTGGGTTCGTTCCCCCCGTTCCGTCCGATGCTCTCGCTGCAGACGGCGTCGATCTATCTGAACAACATCCAGTCCCACGTCCTGAACCCGAGCGGCGTGACCACCGCGACCATCGGGCCCGCTTCTCCGGCGTCGGACCAGGCGGAGTGGTTCGACGACGATCATGGTCACCTGGGCGACCAGCACGACCCGACGAATGCGTTACTCACCTGCGGCGCCGACCGCTGGAACATGAATGCCCGCGAGTACGGACGGTTCATCGCCCACCTGATCAACGGTCACCTGCAACCGAACCCGTGGCCGACGATGCGCGACACCCGAGCGCCCGGGGACGCCGCGGCCCTGCCCGCGTATCCGACCGGCGATGCCCGCCTCGGCGTGTGGCGGTTCCAGGCCCCCGACGGCAGCGGGAACTACTACGGGCACAACGGCGACTGGAGCGACGCGTTCACCGGGTGGATGGGTTTCCACAGCGGCGACAACGTCGTCTTCTTCGCGAACTCGAAGCTGACGGGCGAGGAGCAGGAGAAGATGATCCTCGACTCCTGGCTCGCCGGATAGTGAGCGTCTAGAGACGTACGCTCGCCGGCATGAGCAATCTCGATCGCACGCCCGGGCTGAGCTTCTGCGGCGGCCTGGCCGGGGTCGCCCCCAACCCGGTGCACGAGGTGTTCGTCGGCAAGGAGGTCGCGCTCGGTGAGTCGACCGTCGTGCGCCGGCTGCTTCCGAATCTCGGCCGCCGTCTCGTGGGCGCCTGGTGTTTCGTCGACCACTACGGGCCGGACGACATCGCGGCCGGGCCGGGCATGCAGGTGCCTCCGCATCCGCACATGGGCCTGCAGACGGTGAGCTGGCTGCTCGCCGGCGAGGTGCACCACCGCGACAGCCTCGGCAGCGATCAGATCGTGCGGCCGGGCGAGCTCGGGCTGATGACGGCCGGCGCCGCGATCACGCACGCCGAACAATCGCCCTCGGTGCATCCGGCGCTGTTGCACGGCGTGCAGCTCTGGGTCGCGCTGCCCGATGCCGCGCGGGCGACGGCGCCGGCCTGGCAGCACGAGTCTGTTCTGCCGGTCGTGCGCGACCGGCAGGCCGCCGCCACGGTGATCATGGGGTCACTGGCCGGGGCGACGTCGCCGGGCCAGGCCCACTCACCGCTCGTCGGCGTCGACGTCGCGCTGGACGGGGGCGCGGACCTGCTGCTGCCGCTCGAACCCGAGTTCGAGCACGCCGTGCTGGTGATGTCCGGCGCGATCGACGTCGACGGCACCGCGCTCGCACCCGGAGCGATGATCTATCTCGGTTGTTCCCGGCGCGAGCTGCGGATCTCGTCGGTGGCCGGCGCGCGGATGCTGCTGCTCGGCGGCGCGCCCTTCGACGAGCAGATCGTCATGTGGTGGAACTTCGTCGGCCGCAGCAACGACGAGATCGCGGCCGCGCGCGCCGAGTGGGTCTCCGGGGGGCGTTTCGGCGACGTCGCGGGCTACGACGGCGACCGGCTGCCGGCTCCGGAGCTGCCACCCGGCCGGCTCAAACCGGGCCGGGCCGCGCGCTAACCGACGCTCGCCCCGATCGTTGCTGCGTCGGCGCGATCCGCCAAGGGACGCGAACGCAACCGCTCGCCGATCGCGCGCGCCTCGTCGCGCAGCAGTTCGGCTTCCGGCTGCTGACCGAGGGCGGTCAGGTGATCCGCGCGATCCAGCAGCCCGTGCGCGAGGTGGTACGGACTGGCGACGACCCGCAAGGCGGCGACCGCGGCGGCGAAGGCACTGTCGGCGTCGGGAACCCCCGCGGTGGCCTTCCGACGGGCCCGAACGAGGCTCCGCTCGGCCCGCAGCAGCGGCGGCACGTGTCCAACGGGGTAGCCGTCCAGCGCCGCCAGAAGCTCGTCCACCACATCGTCGTCGCCGAGCTCAAGCGCGGTGCGCGCCGCGAGTGGCCACGTCCACAGGATGGCCTCACTGGCGATCCCCACGACGGCCGCGTGCTTGAGCACGACCCGGGCGTGCGCCAGCACGTCAGCGCGCTGCCCGGAGGCCGCGGCATGAAAGGCATCGACCATGGCAACGGCCGAGAGGTCCTGTGGGTCCTCGCTCGCCCGCAAAGTAGTCAGCGTTGACCGCTGGCCGACTGGCGCAATGGGCTCGCCGCGCAGCGCCGGCAGCGTCGCCAGCCAGATCATCACGTAGCCGCCGGCCATGTTGTCGTAGTCGAAACCGTCGGCCTCGGTCGCCTGACGCAGGACCTGCTCCGCTTCGTCCCAGTCGCCGGCGAACAGCAGCGCAACCGCGGTGTTCGCCTGGGCACCCGGGAGGAAGAACTGGTGGCCGAGCTGACGGGCGAGTTCCATGGCGACCCGACCGGCGGCCGCGGCCGCCGGCGGATCGGTGACGGTCAGGACCGAGGAGAGGTTCATCAACGCGCGGCTCCAGCCGATCGTGTCGCCGGCCCGCTCGGCCAGCCGAGCGCCGAATTCGAAGTCGGCCGCGGCTTCTGCGTAGCGGTTAGTGAAGACGGCCGCCATCCCGCGGCCGACGAACAGTTCGCCCAGCCGGCGCAGCCCCACGTCCAATGCCTGCCCCATGGCGAGCGCCTCGGAGGCGAGCCGGTGTGCATCGCCACTGCCGCTGAACGTGGCGAGCGTCGCGAGTTCGTTCATGGCGTCGACGGCGTCGGCGTCCGGCTCGTCGGCCAGGACGGTCAACGCGTCGTGGACCCGTTGCCGCGCCTCGGTAAGCCGGCCGGCTCGACGCAGCGCGCGCCCGGCGGCAACCTGGACCCGGGCGGCCGACCGCGCTTGCCCGTCCGCCAGGTAGCGGTCGGCGGCCCGTTCGGCGTACCCGATCGAGAGCTCGAAGGTCGCCGCGGTGTGGGCGGCCGCGGCCGCCCGCTCCCACAACTCGCCCGCAGCCGAGGTGCGGTCCTCGGCCTGCTCGGTCAGTTCGGCGGCCTCGGCGAACGTTTCGGCTGCGCGCGCCGCCGCACCCGAGTGTTCCGCTCGCTCCGCGGCGCGCACAAGTGCCGCCGTCGCCTCGGCGCGAATGCCGGCCGCGTCGGGATCCTCGGGCACCGCCGCGAGCGCGTCCAGGTAATGCCGGGCGACGACTTGAGAGACCTCTTCGCCGTCGTGGGCGAAGGTGGCCCGAAGGTGCGCGGCCACGGTCAGGTGCCGCGTCTTGCGGTCGCGGCGCGAAAGGGTGTCATACGCCACCTGGCGCAACAGGCTCTGGCTGAAGCCGTAGGCCCCGCGTTGCGGTGACAGCGGGTCAGCCGAGATCTCGAACACTTCACGGCGCAGCAGCTCGGCCAAGCCCGCTTCCACATCGGCCGGCTCCTGCGTCGACACCGCGACCAGCGCCTCGGCCGGGAAGCTGCTGCCGAGTACAGCCGCGTCGGCGACCAGCGACCGCAGCTGGGGATCCAGCGCATCCAAGCGAGCGGCGAGCAAGGCGTGCAGGCTGTCCGGGACCGACAGCTGGCCGACATCGCCGACCAGCCGGTACACCCCTTCTATCGGGACGACCACGTCGCGGTCGATCAAGGAGCGGACGGTCTCGACGGCGAACAGCGGGTTGCCCTGCGCCTGTGCGGCTATCGCCGCGACCGCCGGCGCGGGCATGCCCGGCACCAGTGCGTCGACGAGCGTGTCCATGGAACGCGCATCGAGCGGATCCAGCGTGAGCACGGTGCGGTTGCGACCGATCGCCCAGCCCGGGCGATCACCATCGAGTTCCGGACGAGCGAACACCAACACGAAGATCGGCGAGGTGCGCGCCCAGTCGACGAGATGGTCGAGGAAGTCGAGCAGCGCGGGGTCGGCGTGTTGCGCGTCCTCGACCAAGAGGATGACCGGGCTGACGTCGGCGAGTCGTTCGAAGAAAAGCCGCCATCCCGCGAACAACTCCTCTCGTCCGAGCGCCGCGTCCGCGGCTTCGGGATAGCTGACGCCGAGGAGGCGGGCCAGCCGCGGCCCCACGTACTTCTGCTCGGCCTCGTCGGATACGAACTCGCGAAGGCGTTGTGCGAGCTTGCCGGCCGCCACCTCGGCCGCGTCCTCTTCGGCGATGCCGAAGCGTTGCCGGACGATCTCGGCCAGCGCCCAGAACGCGACGCCCTCGCCGTAGGACAGGCACCGGCCCTGGTGCCAGAACATCGACTCGGCCAGCCCGTCCACGTACTTGCGGAACTCCCAGCCCAGCCGCGACTTACCCACGCCGGCCGGCCCCGAAGCCAGGACGAGGCGCGGGCTGCGCCGCTCAGCGCTGGCGTGGAGCAGCTCCTTGACCGTGCGCAGTTCGGCGGCCCGGCCGACGAACGGTGCCTCGAGGCCGTCAACGCGTTGCGAGCCACCGACACCGGACAGCACCCGCGTCGCCCGCCACAACCGCGCCGGCTCAGCCTTGCCCTTCAACACGTGCTCGCCCGCATCGGCAAACCCGACCGACGCCGAAGCGAGGCGCTGCGTCGCGTCGTCGACTAGCACGGTGCCGGCCTCAGCTGCGGACTGGACGCGGGCCGCGGTGTTGACGGCGTCGCCGGCGACCATTCCCTCGCCGGTGGCGCCGAGGGTGACGGCGACCTCGCCGGTGACGACGCCGGCGCGGGCCGCCAACCCGGGGGCGGCCGCCCGGTCGCCCAGTGCGGAAACGGCGGCGATCACGTCGAAGGCGGCGCGCACGGCGCGCTCCGCATCACCCTCGGTGGCTATCGGCGTGCCCCAGACGGCCATGACGGCGTCGCCGATGAACTTCTCGACCGTTCCGCCGTAGCGGGCGATCACGGTGCGGGCGGCGTCGAAGTACTCCGACAGCAGCTCACGCACCTGCTCGGGGTCGCGCGACTCCGACAGCGGGGTGAAGCCGACCAGGTCGACGAACAGCACGGAGCACACCCGGCGCTCGGCCACCGGCGCGGCGGCGGCCAGAGCTGGCACGGCCGCGGCCAGCGCGGTTCCGCACTCGCCGCAGAACGCGGCGTCCGGTTCGACGGGGGCGGCGCAGGACGGGCAGGCGCGGGCGATGGCCGCACCGCAGCGGCGACAGAATCGCTTACCCGGAGCGTTCTCGGTCGCGCAGGCGCTGCACTCGATCACCGCACCCCCACTCTCCGACCTGGGTACTCACCATAAATCACCCACAACGAAAGTTGTCCGCGCTTCCCCGGGCTATGAGCCGGGGAAGCGCGGACAACTTGGTGGGAAAGGCGCGAACGTCAGGCCGCGACCGTCTCCCCGACGGCGCGTGCCGGCTCGAGCGCGAAGGCCAGGATCTCGGCCACGTCCCCGACCGGGCGGACGTCCAGCTCGTCGAGCACCTCGGCCGGGACGTCGTCCAGGTCGGGCTCATTGCGCAGTGGGATGAACACGGTCCTCAAGCCGGCCCGCTGGGCGGCGAGCAGCTTCTGCTTCACGCCACCGATCGGCAGCACCCGCCCGTTCAGGGTCACCTCGCCCGTCATGCCGACGTCCGAACGCACCGGACGGCCGGTGGCAAGTGACGCCAGCGCGGTCACCATCGTGACGCCCGCGGACGGACCGTCTTTGGGGACGGCGCCGGCCGGCACGTGCAGGTGCACGACCCGGTCGAACGCAGCGGGGTCGATGCCGTGCTCGGCGCCGTGCGAGCGCAGGTAGCTCAGCGCGATGTGCGCCGACTCCTTCATCACGTCGCCGAGCTGACCGGTCAGGGTCAGCCTTGACTCGCCGGCCATCGCCGTTGCCTCGATGAAGAGGACGTCACCGCCGGCGCCGGTCACGGCCAGGCCGGTCGCGACACCGGGCACCGACGTCCGCTCGGCCGACTCGGGCAGGAACCGCGGGCGGCCGAGGAAGTCGCGCAGGTTGTCCTCGTCGACGGCGATCGGGCCCGCTTCGGTTGCGAGCTTGGTCGCGACCTTGCGAAGTACCCGGGCGAGGGAGCGCTCGAGCTGACGGACGCCGGCCTCGCGGGTGTACTCGCCGGCGATGCGGCGTAGCGCACCGTCGCTGACGGTGACCTCGTTCTCGTCCAGCGCGGCACGGGTCAGCTGCCGGGGCAGCAAGTGCGTCCGCGCGATCGAGACCTTGTCCTCTTCGGTGTAGCCGTCGAGCGTCACGACCTCCATCCGGTCGTACAGCGCGGCCGGGATGGTGTCGGCCACGTTCGCAGTGGCGAGGAACAGCACGTCGGACAGGTCGAGATCGACCTCGAGGTAGTGATCGCGGAACGTGTGGTTCTGCGCCGGGTCGAGCACCTCGAGCAAGGCCGCGGCCGGGTCGCCGCGGAAGTCGGAGCCGACCTTGTCGATCTCGTCCAGCAGGACGACCGGGTTCATCGAGCCGGCCTCGGTGATGGCGCGGACGATCCGGCCGGGCAGCGCGCCGACGTAGGTGCGCCGGTGACCCCGGATCTCGGCCTCGTCGCGGACGCCGCCGAGCGACACCCGGACGAACGTGCGTCCGAGCGCGCGGGCGACGGACTCGCCGAGCGACGTCTTGCCCACACCGGGCGGGCCGACGAGGGCCAGCACAGCCCCCGAACCCCGGCCGCCGACGATCTCCATGCCCCGGTCGGCGCGGCGGGCGCGCACGGCGAGGTACTCGGTGATGCGGTCCTTGACGTCGTCGAGGCCGTGGTGATCGGCGTCGAGCACCTCGCGGGCCGCGGCCACGTCGGTGACGTCGGTGGTGCGGGTCGTCCACGGCAGGTCCAGCACCGTGTCGAGCCAGGTGCGGATCCACCCTGCCTCGGGACTCTGGTCGCTGGCCCGTTCGAGCTTGCCGACCTCACGCAGCGCGGCCTCGCGCACCTTGTCCGGCAGCTCGGCCGCCTCGACGCGGGTGCGGTAGTCGTCGGCGCCGTCCGGCTCGTCCTCGCCCAACTCCTTGCGGATCGCGGCGAGCTGTTCGCGCAGCAGGAACTCGCGCTGGCGCTTGTCCATGCCTTCACGCACGTCGTCGCGGATCTTCTCGCTCACTTCGAGCTCGGCCAGCTGCTCGCGGGCCCACTCGGACACCAGCGTCAGCCGGGACGCGACGTCGGGCGTCTCGAGCAGTTCGCGCTTCTGCTCGTTGGACAGGTACGGCGCGTAGCCGGCCAGGTCGGCCAGCTCGGACGGGTCGCTGATCTTCTGGACGGAGTCGATGACCTGCCACGCGTTGCGGCGCTGCAGGATCGCCACGACGACCGACTTGTAGACGTCGGCCTGCTCGCGGACGGCGTCGGAGACCGGATCTTCGTCGACCGGCTCGGCCTCGACCCAGAGCGCGGCGCCCGGCCCGGGCACGCCGGAGCCGAGGCGGGCGCGGCGACCGGCCCGCAGGACCGCCGCCTGCTCGCCGCCGGGCAGCCGGCCCACCTGCTCGATCTCGGCGATGACGCCGTAGACGGGGTAGCGGTCGGCCAGGCGGGGAGCGAGCAGCAGCTGGCCGTCCGAGCCGACCCGCGCAGCGTCGATGACGGCGCGGGTGTCACCGTCGAGCTCGACCGGCACGACCATGCCCGGGAGCACGACGAGGTCCGGCAGGGAAAGGATGGGGAGGGTCAACACGTCGGACATCAAAGCCTCGATTCTTGAGCGTTACAGACTCAAGTCCGTCGGCCGGACAGATGTTCCAGGACGTCCGCCGGCGTGGGTCCGCTCACAGCGAACGCCGCCTCGGAAAGTTGTCCGCGCTTCCCGGTGCTATGACGCCGGGTAGCGCGGACAACTGTCACAGGGTTCGAAAGTTGTCCGCGCTTCCCGGCGCTATGACGCCGGGTAGCGCGGACAACTGTCACAGGAGTGGATCAGACGACGTGGGGCATGATCGCGTCGGGCGGGATCACGCCCAGCCGACCGGCGTGGTAGTCGTCGATCGCGGCCTGCAGCTCCTCGCGGGTGTTCATCACGAACGGCCCGTAGTGCGCCATCGGCTCGTTGATCGGCTCGCCGCCGAGCAGGATCACCTCG
This sequence comes from uncultured Actinomycetota bacterium, assembly GCA_963764485.1. Taxonomy (GTDB): domain Bacteria; phylum Actinomycetota; class Actinomycetes; order Mycobacteriales; family Jatrophihabitantaceae; genus Jatrophihabitans. The sequence goes on from CAVXSM010000002.1 coordinate 123,530, forward strand.
AGCGAGCTCGTCCGGCTGTCCTGCGTGGCATCGGCGGCGATGGTGACGCGGTCGCCCGAGCCGAACACGGCTAGCTGGCCGGCGTGGATCGGTTCCTGCTTCGGCCCCACGGTGCCTGAACCGGCGTAGACGTAGGCGAGGGCGTTGTAGGTCGGCTGCCACGGCAGCGAGAGCTGCGCCCCCGCCGCGACCGAGGCGTGCAGCAGCGTGATCGGCGTGTGCGTCGAGCCCGGCCCTCGATGCTTGACTCCTTGGGGGCCGTCGACCTCGCCGGCGATCACTCGCAGCAGCGCGCCGCCGTCGGCGCTGGCCAGCAGCAACAGGTCCGACGCCTCGACCGGCTGGTAGGCCGGCGCGCGGAACTTGTCCTTGGCCGGCAGGTTCACCCACAGCTGGAAGCCGTTGAACAGCCCGCCCTCTTCGACGAGCTTCTCCGGCGGCGTCTCGATGTGCAGCAGCCCGGCACCGGCGGTCATCCACTGGGTGGAGCCCTCACGGATGACGCCACCGCCGCCGTGGGTGTCCTGATGGACGAACTGGCCGTCGATCAGGTAGGTGACTGTTTCGAAGCCGCGGTGCGGGTGCCAGCTGGTGCCGCGGGGCTCGCCGGCGGCGTAATCCACCTCGCCCATCTGATCCATCATGATGAACGGATCGAGGTACTTGTAGTTGATCCCGGCCATGGTGCGGCGGACCGGGAAGCCCTCACCCTCGTAGCCGGTCGGGCCGGTCGAGATGGCAAGGACAGGACGTTCGGTGTCGCCGAGTCCCGCGCCCTTCACGCGGGGCAGGACCAGCGTGTCGGCGGTGACGGCAGCCATGTGGAACCACTCTCCTCAAGATGGTTGCGGATGCAACTGCTTGGGGAACATCACGTCCGGGCAGGCTATTCCAGTGAAGGGGGCCGGCCGAGGCCCGCACCGAGGAGAGGATTGAGATGGTTCTGTACGGCAAGGAACACGTCGAACGCTACGAGGCCACCGACGGCGCCGAGGGCTTCGAGTGGCGCAACGGGACGTCGATCCTGTTGCTGCACACGAGGGGCCGCAAGTCCGGCGAGGAACGCGTCCACCCGCTGATCTTCCGCGAGTGGGAGGACGGTTACCTCGTCGTCGCGTCCAAGGGCGGCGCGCCCGAGCCGCCGGACTGGTACCTGAACCTCGAGGAGAACCCCGAGGTCACCGTCCAGATCAAGGGCGAGAAGTTCACCGCCAAGGCCCGCACGGCCGAGCCGAACGAGAAGCCGGCCATGTGGCAGCACATGGTCGAGGCCTGGCCCGACTACTCCGAGTACCAGAAGAAGACCGACCGCAACATCCCCGTCGTGGTGCTCGAAGCGGCATGACAAGCTGAAGGCATGACCGACAAGAAGGCCGCCGGCGACGACGCCAAGGACAAGTTCCGCGAGGCGCTCGAGCGCAAGCGGGGCAAGCAGCACCCGCACGAGTCGGCCACGCAAGGCGACTCGAAGGTGCACGACGCACACAGCGCGGCCGGCGCCAAGCGCCTGCATCGCCGCAAGAGCGGCTGATCGTCAGCCGATGACCGGCCACGCCTGCCAGTGTTCGCTGGGCGCGTAACGGCCGCGGTAGAAGATCAGCGGATGGCGCTGCGGATTCGATTCCAGCGCCTGCACGGCGCCGAGCACGATGGTGTGATCGCCGCCGCCGTACTCGGTGGACAGCTCGCAGTCGATCCAGGCCGAGACGCCGTCGATCACCGGTGACCCGTTCGGGCTCGCCGTCCAGCCCACCCCGGCGAAGCGGTCGACGCCGGATCGCGCGAACTGCTCGCTGAGCGCGGCCTGATCGTGGGCCAGCACGTTGATCGTGAACCGGCCGACCGCCCGGATCAGCGGCCAGGTCGTCGACGTGCGGGCCGGGCAGAAGCTCACCAGCGGCGGGTCGAGCGACAGCGACGTGAAGGACTGGCAGGTGAAGCCAAGCGGCGGCTGCGACGGCGCCGTGACCACGACGATCCCGCTCGTGAACGTGCCGAGCACGGTGCGCATCAGCTGCGGGGTGACCGCGTCCGGATCCTCGGGGCTCATCCCGACCGACCCTACCGACGCCGCCGGTGCCCGGTCTGCCAAGCTGGTAGAACAAGAACACGTTCTTATTTGGTCGAGGGGTCGGGGTCGGCGGCATGGCTGGAATCTGCGACGGACGGGTTGTCATCGTCACCGGCGCGGGCCGGGGCATCGGCGCCGAGCACGCGCTGGAGTTCGCCCGCCAGGGCGCGAAGGTCGTCGTCAACGACATCGGCGGGGCGCTCGACGGCAGCGGCACCGACGCCACGCCGGCGCAGGAGATCGTCGATCGCATCACCGCCGCGGGCGGCGAAGCGGTGGCTAGCTACGACGACGTCACCGACTGGGACAGCGCCGCCCGTCTCGTCCAGGCCGCGGTCGACACCTTCGGCCGGCTCGACACCCTGGTGAACAACGCCGGCGCCGTCCGCGACCGGATGTTCGTGAACATGTCGGCCGACGAGTGGGACGCATCGATCCGGATCAACATGCGCGGCCACTTCTGCCCGGCGCGGCACGCCGCCGCCTACTGGCGCGACGAGACCAAGGCCGGCCACCCGGTGGATGCCCGGATCGTGAACACCAGCTCGGGCGCCGGCCTGATGGGCAGCGTCGGGCAGGCGAACTACGGCGCGGCCAAGGCCGCGATCGCCGCCCTGACCCTCATCCAGGCCGCCGAGCTGGCCCGCTACGGCATCACCGCCAACGCGATCGCGCCATCGGCCCGCACCCGGATGACCGAGGCGGTCTTCGCCGACATGATGGCCGAGGTCGAGGACGGCTTCGACGCGATGGCCGCGGAGAACATCGCGCCGCTCGTGGTCTGGCTGGGCAGCAACGACTCGGCCGACGTGAGCGGCCGGGTGTTCGAGGTCGAGGGCGGCAAGCTCTCGGTCGCGGACGGGTGGCAGCACGGCCGGGTCATCGATCGGGGCGCCCGCTGGGCTCCGGGCGAGGTGGGCGCGGCAGTGCGCGACCTGCTGGCGGCGGCCCCCGCACCCGCGCCGGTGTACGGCGCGAACTAGCGCCGTTGGCGTTGAAGTGCCCTTCAGGTTGTCTACTGGACAGCATGAGCGAGCTGACCCAACCCCAGATCGACTATCTGGCCGGCCAGCGGCTGGGCCGGCTGGCCACCGCCGGCGCCGATCACCGCCCGCACGTCGTGCCGACCTCGTTCCGCTTCAATCCCGAACTCGGCACGATCGACGTCGGTGGCCATCACGTCGCCACGACCAAGAAATACCGCGACGTGCAGCGCAACGGCTACGCGGCCATCGTCGTCGACGACCTCGTGTCCACTGATCCCTGGACGCCGCGGATGCTGGAGATTCGCGGCCCGGCCGACGCGATCCCGGCCGGCGGCGCCGGCCTCGGCCCCGGTTTCGGCGGCGCGTTCATCCGCATCCACCCGGAGAAGGTCAACAGCTTCGGCATCGACTGACCCGCGAGGTCAAGACCGGACCGGGCCGTCCGGTCCGGCCAGCCACTGCTCGAACGTCTGCACGCCCCGCGGCCCTGGTCCGGTCGGCAGCAACCCGCCGGACGCCGCGGCCTGGCCGGCCCGGCCCGGCAGCCGCATCGACAGCACCGGCCGTTTCGCGCCGGTCGCCCGCAGATAGCGGCGCACCATGTCGGGGACGAGTTCGGGTTGCGGCCCAGCCAGTTCCGGCGCCAGGCCCACCGCCGGCCCGGTCGCCAGCTCGGCGAGGGCTGCCCCCACCTCGCGGGCCGCGATCGGCTGGCTCTGCATGATCGGGATCAGGGCGACCGGGCCGCGCAGCCGGGCCAGCACCTGGCCGGCGAACTCGTGGAACTGGGTGGCGCGCAGGACGCTGGTCGGCACCGGGGCGTCGGCCGCCAGCAGCAGCTCCTCTTGCCGCCGCTTGCCCGCGTAGTAGCCGAGATCGACCCGATCGATCCCGACGATCGACAGCGCGACGACGTGGGCCACCCCCGCCCGCGCGGCGGCGGCGAGCAGGTTGGCGGTCTCGGTCCCGAACCACGACACCGCCTTCCGGGCCAGCATGGTGTTGACGTTGGTGACGTCGACCACCGCGTCGACCCCGGCGAGCGCGGCATCGAGCCCGGCCCCGCTGACCAGGTCGACGCCCCGGGTCCGCGCGAGCACGACGGTCTTGTGCCCGTTCGCGGCCACCGCCTCGACGACGCGGCGTCCGACGACCCCGGTCCCACCCGCTACCGCGATGCGCATGCGCTCACCCTTCATCGCTCGGCCCTATGACCTAGACGAGATCGCCCTCCCCAACTGTGACATTGCCATCCCGGGCGGGTCGCGGGGTTTGGCGATTTCCTCGATCGGGCAGGCTTTCGGTCGTCATGGCCCCCGATACCGAGATCGATCCGCAACCGCGGGACCGGCCCGAATCGTCCACCAGCGCAATGCTCGCTGACCGCTACCGGCTCGGTGGGATTCTGGGCCGCGGCAGCATGGGCACCGTCCACCGCGCCGTCGATGTCGTGCTCGAGCGGCCGGTCGCCGTCAAACTCTTCCCGCCCGACTCCACCGATCCGCAGGCGGCCCGGCGCTACGAGCAAGAGGCGCGGCTGCTCGCCGGGCTGAGCCACGCCGGCCTGGTGACCGTCTTCGACGCCGGTATCGACGGCACCGTCCGCGGTGATCCGCGCCCGTACCTGGTGATGGAACTCGTCGACGGGCCTACCCTGGCCGAGCGCGTCACCAGCGCGCCCATGCCGGTGGAGTTCGTCGCCGCGCTCGCGGGCCAGCTCACCGGCGCCCTGAGCTACATCCACCGCCGCGGGGTCATCCACCGCGACATCAAGCCGGCCAACATCCTGCTGGCCGGGACCGATGAGCCCGGCCCCGGTCTGACAGCCAAGCTCACCGACTTCGGCATCGCCCGGCTCATCGACGGTGCCCGCATCACGATGACCGGCTTCACCGTCGGCACGGCGAACTACCTCAGCCCGGAACAACTCGGCCCGGGTGAAGTGGGCGCGGCCAGCGACGTCTACTCCCTCGGCCTCGTGCTGCTCGAGTGCTTGACCGGCACGGTGGCCTATCCGGGTCATGGCGTCGAAGCGGCGATGAAGCGGCTCGCCGCGCCCCCGACGATCCCGGCCGCGGTGCCGGACGAGTGGGCGCGCCTGGTGCGCTCGATGACCGACCCGGATGGGGCCGCGCGGCCGACCGCGGCCGAGGTCGGCGCGGCCGTCAGTGCTTGGGCGATCGGTTCGCCGGTTCCGGCGAAAGCCGATGAGGCGACGACGGTCCTGCCCATCGCGGCCGACTCTCGGCCGTCACCGGTGCCGGACGGACCCGGCACCCGACTGCTGCCAACCGCCGCGCCGTCCCGCCCGTCGCGGTTGCGCCGGCTCGGGCCGGCGGCGCTGACCTGGCTCACCGGGCTGGCCGTGCTGGCCACCGCCGCGGTCATCGTCGCCGTCATCATCATCGCGCAGCGCAGCGGCAGCGCGGTCACGCGTCCGCCGACACCGGCCTACCCGAGCGTGCCCGGGCAGCTCGGCACCGACCTGCGGCAACTGCAGAAGGCGGTGGCCCCGTGACCGCCCGCGCCACCCTCGTCGCGCTGACCGGCACCGCGCTGCTCGCCGCCGGGTGCTCGTCCGGCGCGACCTATCAGCCGCCGGCCAGCGCCGCCGGGGCGTTGCAGACCGACGTCCTGGCCCTGACGCGGGCGGCGGCAACGCACGACAAGGCAGCGACGCAGACGGCCATCACCCGCTTGCGCGCCGATCTGGCCGCCGCCCGCGCGGCCGACGCCGTCAGCGCCACCCGCCTCGCCGCCATCGAGCGGGCCCTGGCCGCGGTGTCGACGGATCTCGCGGCGGCGACCCGTCCGGCCACCAGCACCCCGCCGTCGCCGACCCCGGCGAAGACGACCCCGACCAAGACGGCCCCGACCAAGACGGCCCCGAAGCCGAGCCGGCCGGCGCCGGCCCCGCCCCGGCGGCACAAGAAGCACGGGCCCCACGACCACTGAGCGTGGTGCAATGACGAGGTGGCACTCACCGACGGCGACATCGCCACGTTGGCCCGCGAGGCGGTCGACCACATCAGCGTCGACCAGGGCATCCGGATCGTCCCGGCCGACCCGGTCGATCCGTACCGCAGCGGCACCGCCGCCTGGACCGTCGTCGCCGGCGGGGCGAGCAGCTACATCACCGCCGACATGACGTATCAGGACGCGTTGGCCAAACTCATCGCTGACCTCGTCCCGTCCTGACCCGTCGGCCGCGCGGAATGCCCGTGACCATGATCGACCGGGCTGGCAGACTCGCCGGACATGGCCGAACACAAGACGATGAACACGATCATCCACGCCGCGTTCCGGCGCGACCTCGCGCGTTTCGACTCCGCACTGAGCGCGTTCCCCGACGGTTCGCAGCCGCGCGCCGACCAGCTCTCGACGGCGTGGGACAACTTGGCCCACCAGCTGCACCACCATCACCAGGACGAGGAGACGATCTTCTGGCCGGCGCTGCGCGAACTCGGCGCCGACGATTCGCTGGTCGGCGACTTGGGCGGCGAGCACGCCACGATGCTCGCCGCGCTCGATGTGGCCAGTGGCGCGATGGCCGCACTGCGCGCGCGACCGACGGCCGCGAAGGCGCAGGCCGCGCACGGCGCAGTCACCGAGTTGAACAACGTTCTGGTCGCGCACCTCGCGCACGAGGAGGCCGATCTCGAGCCGTTCATGGTCAGCCAGCTCGCCACCCCGCAGCTGAAGGCGGGACAGGTCGCGGTGCGCAAGGCGCACAAGGACGGCGCCGGCGACTTCCTGGCCTGGTTGCAGGACGGCGCCGATCCGGCGGAGGCGGCCGCGCTGCGGCACGAAGTCCCGGCGCCGGTGCTGTTCCTCATGAGCAGGCTCCGCGGCCGCAAGTACAACCGCGAGATCGCGCCGGTGTGGGCCTGAGCCCGAACCGA
>CAVXSM010000003.1:0-255571 GCA_963764485.1 uncultured Actinomycetota bacterium
TCGGCGAAGCACAGCCGGGCCAGGGATTCCAGTGGTGACTCGGTCCGGTCATCGGCGAAGGCCACGACGCGCCGGGCGGCCCGCACACCGGGCCACCCGGACTGCCGTTGCAAGGCGCGCCGCAATGCGCGTGGCGTGGTCAACTGCTCGTGCAGCGCGGCGTCGGCGCAGACCAGTCCAGAGGCGACGCCGCGTGCGCGGCACACATCGACGACCGTTCGTGCGATCGTCGTGACCGGCGCTCCGAACCAGCTCTCGATCTCGTCGGACGGCATTCGCGCGATGTGGAGCCGGACGTCATCGCGTGAGCAAGCTCGCAATCGGTGCGGCGCCGTGAGCGTCGGACGGCTCGGGCCGCGCAACAGCGGCAGACCCTGCACGGCCGCGGCACTTGCGTGACTGATCACGGTTCGAGGCCGAACCAGGGCGGCTGCGGCTGCGGCCGCCTCCGGACCCGACCCCGACGGGCCGCCGTCGTCCAGGCGTGGCAGCAAACAGACCACGCCGTAGCGCGGCGCTGTCCACTCGCCCCGTCGGATCTTGCGCCGCACGACGGCGTCGGGCACTCCGCACGCTCGCAGATGCGCCCTGGTGAGCACGAATCCCTGCGCCAACGCGAGCCCGTACACATCCGGATAGTCGGTTGCGCCATCGCTGACGTTACGAGCAATAGAGAGCCACAGTGCGTGTCGGGTGCGCACCGGACCAACCGCCGCGCGCTCGGCGGGCGCAACGATGACGTTGTCGACATACGACTCAGGGTCAGGTTCCATCCGGCCATGCTTGGGCCCGCCGCGGCCGGTTTCGGGTTGTCCACAGCCGGTTCCACCACGACGGCAGTCATCCACATTTCCGGTGCCCCTTCTTGCGCTTGCGGACCGGGATGACCAACCACGGGGCCTGGAATTCGTCGTCTCGGTCCGCAAGCGCGAGAAAGGTAGGGGCGTGGGCGCGTGGGACAGTGGGCGGGTGCAGATCGCTCTCCTCGGGCCGCTCGAGGTCCGCGACGACACGGGGGCGCCGGTCGAGATCGCCGGCGCGCGGCTGCAGACGCTGCTCATCCGGCTGGCGCTCGACGCCGGCCGGCCGGTCGGTGTACCCATCCTGGTCGACGCGGTGTGGGGTGAGCAGCCGCCGGCCGACGAGACCAACGCCCTGCAGACGCTCGTCTCCCGGTTGCGCCGCGCGCTCGGGGCGGCCGACGCGATCGTGCAGTCGTCGGCCGGCTACCGCTTGGCCGCCGCGCCGGACGACGTCGATGCCACCCGGTTCGAGCGCAGCGCGGCCGAAGGCGCCGCCGCCCTGCGACGCGGGGAGTACCGCGAGGCCGGCCGCCGGCTCAGCGACGCGATTGCCCTGTGGCGGGGTGCCGCGCTGGCCGACGCCCCTACCGAGGCGCTGGCCGTGGCCGCCGCCCGGCTGGAAGATCTGCGGCTCGCCACGCTGCTCGACCGCGTCGATGCCGATCTCGAGCTGGCCGACCCGACCGTCCTGGTCCCTGAACTCGAGGCTCTCGCCACCGAGCACCCGCTGCACGAACGGTTGGCCGGGCAGCTGATCCGCGCCCTCGGCGCGAGCGGCCGCCAGGCCGATGCCTTGCGCACCTACGAGCGGTTGCGCGCGCACCTGGCCGACGAGCTCGGCGTCGATCCGGCACCGGAGCTGCAAGAGATCCACCTCAGCCTGCTGCGCGGCGAGCTGGGGGCGCGGTCGGCCGTCGTGCGGCGCACGAACCTGAAGGCGCAGCTGACCAGCTTCGTCGGCCGTGAGGACGAGGTGGCTCGCATCGGCAAATCGTTGGAGCAGAACCGGCTGGTGACGCTCGTCGGCCCGGGCGGGGCCGGCAAGACCCGGCTGGCGGCCGAGGCGGCCGGTCGGGTCATCGACGCCGCCGCTGACGGCATCTGGATGGTTGAGCTGGCTCAGGTGACCTCGGCCGGCGACGTGACCCAGGCGGTGCTGGGCTCGCTGGAGCTCCGCGACACCCACCTGCTCGACCGGCGCGGAAAGCTCTCGGCCCGTGATGCCATGAGCCGGTTGATCGAGGGGCTGGCCGACAAGCAGGCAGTGCTGATCCTCGACAACTGCGAACACGTCATCGATGCCAGTGCCCGGCTGGCCGACCACGTGCTGGCCGAGTGCCCTGACCTGCGCATCCTCAGCACGAGCCGCGAGCCGCTCGGCATCTTCGGCGAGACGCTGCTCGCGGTACCGCCGCTCGGCCAGCCAGTGCCGAGCGCCACGGCGACCGAGGCGATGGAGTATCCGGCCGTGCGGCTGTTCGCCGACCGCGCCGCAGCAGTGCGTCCGGACTTCGTCGTCGACGAGGCCGCTGCTGGCGCCGTGATCGAGATCGTCCGCCGCCTGGACGGATTGCCCCTTGCCATCGAACTGGCCGCGGCCCGGCTGCGCACCCTGCCGCTGGACGAGATCGCCGCCCGGCTTTCCGACCGGTTCCGGCTGCTCACCGGCGGCAGCCGGACTGCGTTGCCCCGCCACCGAACCCTGCGCGCGGTCGTCGAGTGGAGTTGGGATCTGCTCAGCGCCGACGAACGCCGCCTGGCCGAACAGCTCGCGGTCTTTCCGTCGGGGGTCACGACCGTGAGCGCCGTCGCGATCACCGATGTCGACGCCGCCGACGTGCCCGACCTGCTCGCCTCGCTGATCGACAAGTCGCTGTTGCAGCCCGTCGACGGCGGACGCCGGTTACGGATGCTCGAGACGATTCGCGAGTACGGGGCCGAGCGGTTGGCCGAGCGGGGCGAGCTCGGCGTGCTCCGGGCCCGCCACGCCGATCACTTCGCGGGGGTTCTAGAGCAGGCGCAGCCGTACCTCACGACGTCGGCGCAGCTGCCGTGGTTCGCAATGCTCGCCGACGAACGCGACAACCTGTTGGCGGCCATGCGCCACCGCTGCGACCTGGGCGACGCCGACGGCGCGCGCCGGATCGGCGTCGGCCTGGCCAGTCACGCGATGATGCTGGGCAACCACGCCGAGATCGCCAGCTGGATGGCCGATGTCCTGGCCGTCCCGGGCGGCGCCGACGAGAACCTGCGCATCGTCGCCGCGGCGCTCTATGCGCTCAACTCCGCGGTCATGCACACCTCGGGCGGCGAGCTGGACGCCAGCTCGGCCGATCTGCGCACGCTGGCCACGCAACTGGCCGGCATCGACGTCGGCGGTTCGCCCTTCACCAGGTTGCTCGGCCCGGTGGTCGCCTTCTTCGGCGGCGACGCCGAGCTGGCCGAGCGCTTCATCCAGCAGACCCTCGACTCCGACGACGACTGGGCCCGCGCCGCGGTGCGGATGTTTCGCGCCAACCTCGCCGAGAACGACGGCGACGTCGAGCGGATGCGAGCCGACACCGAGATCGCGCTCGCCGAATTCCGGGTCCTGGGGGAGCGATGGGGATTGGCCAGCACGCTGCGCGCGGTGGCTCAGTTGCACACGCTCGACGGCCACCTCGACGCGGCGAGGGCGGCGTACGAGGAATCACTGCACCTCGCCGCCGAACTCAACTCGCGCGACGACGAAGGCTTCCTGCTGGCCCGGCTCGCCGACCTCGAACTGCGCCGAGGCGAGTTCGACAGCGCTCGGCACTACCTGCAGCAGGCCCGCGTCACCGCCGAGGAGCACGGCGCACCCATTGAGTCGGTATTCACCCTCACCCTGCTGGGTGCTCTCGAACACCAGTCCGGCAACCGCGAAGAGGCGCGCCGACTGCAGCGCGAGGCCATGCGGCGTATCGACGGGCTGCCGCTCGAGCACCCGGCCCAGGGTCACATCCGGGCCATCCTGCTGGCCGGGTCGACCCGCATCGCGTTCGAGGACGGCGACGTGGACGCGGCCCGGGAGTACGCCCGCAGCGCGCTGAACGCGGCGGTCGGCACCCGTGACCTGCCAGTCGTGGCCGTGGTCGGCGTCGCGCTGGCCGAGCTGGTCGCGGCCGCCGGCGCCCCCGAGGACGCCGCGGTGATGCTGGGGGCGAGCGCTCGGCTGCGCGGTGCGGACGACCCGACGGCGCGCGAGGTGGCCACACTGCGCGACTCGCTGCGCGCGACGCTGGGTTCCGAGCGCTTCGCCGAGCTCTATGCCGACGGCAAGGCGCTCGACCGCGATGCCGCGATCGAGCGCCTCACGCTGCCCGACGATCAGGCGCGCCGCTTGTAGGCCCGCAACGCCAGCGGCACGAACACCGCGAGCAGCCCGGCCATCCAGGCGAAGGTGATCAGCAGATTGCTCGCCACCGGACCGCCGAGCATCAGCCCGCGCATCGAGTCGACCAGCCGGGTGATCGGGTTGATCTTGGTCCACGCCTGCAGCCAGCCCGGCATCGTGGCCGTGCGGACGAACGCGCTGCTGCCGAACGACAGCGGGAAGATGAGCAGGAACATGATTCCCTGGACGCTGCCCGGTGTCCGGGCCTTCAGACCCACCCACAGCGACAGCCAGCAGAAGCAGAGGGCGAAGCCGATGGCGAGGGCCACCGCGCCGAGCAGCGCGAGCGGATTGGTTTCGACCCGGAAGCCGATCGCGTAGCCGAAGCCCAGGAACATCAAGCACAGGATCAGATAGCGCACGAAGTCGGCGAGAACGGCACCGACAAGAGGCACTGATCGTGCGATCGGCAGGGACCGAAACCGGTCGAAGACGCCTTTCTCGATGTCGGCGTTCATGTTCTGACCGAGGGCGATGCTGCCCATCGCGATGCCCTGCCCGAGCAGGCCCGGGAGGAGGTACTGCAGGTAGTCGTGCCGCGAACCGCCGCCGATCGCGCCGCCGAAGACGAACACGAACAGCAGCAGGAAGATGATGGGTTGGATCGTCACGTCGATCAGTTGCTCCGGCGTGCGAGCCGTCTTCACCAGATTGCGCTTGGCCAGGACGAGGGCGTGCCGGACGTTGCGCCGCAGCGACGTGCGTGACGCGGCCGCGGTGGGGGTCACGAGTTCGGTCGGCGGGGTGGTGGGTTTGGTCAGGGTCGGGGTGCTCATGCCGCGTCCTCCTCGGACTCGGCGGGCCGTCCGGTGATCGTGAAGAAGACCTCGTCCAGGCTCGGCAGATGCAGGGACAGTTCGGTGACGGCGATCCCCGCGCCGTGCAGCCGCGCCACCGTCGCCGCGAGGGCTTCGTCGCCGTCGACGGCCACGCTGAGCGCGTCGCGGCTGCCGGATTCGACCGGCTTGGTGCCGACGGTGGTGAGGATGGCGCGGACGTCGTCGAGCCGAACGGGATCGGTCGGGCGGACGGTGAGGCGCTGGCCCCCGATCATGCGCTTGAGGCCGAGCGGGGTGTCGTGGGCGATCACCCGGCCGCGGTCGATGACGGTGATCTCGTCGGCCAGCGCGTCGGCCTCCTCGAGATACTGCGTCGTGAGCAGGACGGTCGACCCGTCGGTGACGAGCCGGCGCACGACGTCCCACATGGCCTCGCGCTTGGCCGGGTCCAGGCCGGTCGTCGGCTCGTCGAGGAAGACGATCGCCGGCCGGCCGACGAGCGAGGCGGCCAGATCGAGGCGGCGCCGCATGCCTCCCGAGTAGGTCTTGGCGACCCGGTCGGCGGCCTCGTCGAGGTCGAACCAGTCGAGCAGCTCGGCCGCCCGGGCCCGGGCCGCCCGGGTGGGCAGGTCGAGCAGCTGGCCGATCATCACCAGGTTCTGCGTCCCGGTCAGGTCCTCGTCGACCGAGGCGAACTGGCCGGTGAGGCCGATCTGTTGCCGCACCTGCTGGGCTTGGGTCGCAACGTCGAAACCGGCGACGCTGGCGCGGCCGGAATCGGCGCGCAGCAGCGTGGCCAGGATGCGGACGGCGGTGGTCTTGCCGGCCCCGTTCGGGCCGAGGACGCCGAGGACCGATCCCTCGCGGGCCACGAGGTCGATCCCGGCCAGGGCTTTGGTGGTGCCGAAGCTCTTCGTGAGACCTTCGGCTTCGATGGCGTTTGTCATGCTGACACCGTCCCGGACGGCCCTGGCACGCCGCGTGCACCGGCCTGGTAGCCGCTGACACGCCTCGACCCACCGCCGGATGGGGCTGACAGGGGCCGTCTATAGGGTCGACGCATGCCTCGTCCCGACCGTCGTGCCAACGACCAGCTCCGCCCGATCACCATCACCCGCAACTGGCAGGCCTACGCCGAGGGCTCGGCGCTGATCGAGTTCGGCGACACCAAGGTGCTGTGCGCGGCGTCGGTGCAGCAGGGCGTTCCGCGCTGGCGCAAGGGCAGCGGGCTCGGCTGGGTCACCGCCGAGTACGCGATGCTGCCGCGGGCCACCCTCACCCGCAACGACCGCGAGTCGGTGAAGGGCAAGATCGGCGGCCGCACGCACGAGATCTCCCGGCTTGATCGGCCGCTCGCTGCGCGCGGCCATCGACCTGTCCGCGCTCGGTGAGAACTCGATCTCGATCGACTGCGATGTGCTGCAGGCCGACGGCGGCACCCGCACCGCCGCGATCACCGGTGCGTACGTCGCACTGGCCGACGCGGTCTCGTGGCTGCGCGCGAAGGGCGCGCTGGCCCAGCCGCGAGCCGCTCGTCAACTCGATCGCCGCGGTGTCGGTCGGGGTCATCGACGGCGAGCCCCGGCTCGACCTCATGTACGAGGAGGACGTCCGGGCCGAGACCGACATGAACGTGGTGGTCACCGGCGGCGGGGACTTCGTCGAGGTGCAGGGCACGGCCGAGGGCGCACCGTTCCGGCGCGACGAGCTCGACGCGCTGCTCGATCTCGCCCTGGCCGGGTGCGCCGACCTCGCCCGGTTCCAGACCGAGGCACTGGCGGGAGTGAGCCGGCGGATCCTGCTGGCCAGCCGGAACGCCAAGAAGCTGACCGAGCTGCGCCGCATCCTGGCCCCGGCCCTGCCCGACGTCGAGGTGATCGGCCTCGACGACGTGGCCGCCTACGACGAGGTCCCCGAGACCGGGGCCACCTTCGCCGAGAACGCCCTGATCAAGGCCCGTGAGGGTTACCGGCACACCGGGCTGCCGACGGTGGCCGACGACTCGGGGTTGGCCGTCGACGCCCTCAACGGCATGCCCGGCGTGCTGTCCGCGCGCTGGGCCGGTGCTCACGGCGACGACGAGGCGAACCTGCGGCTGGTGCTCGACCAGGTGGCCGACGTGCCGGACGAGCGGCTCGGCGCCGCGTTCGTCTGCGCGGTCGCCTACGTCGACGGCACCGACGAGATCCTCACCGACGGCCGGATGCCCGGCCGCCTGATCCGGGAGCCGCGGGGCACGAACGGGTTCGGCTACGACCCGATCTTCGTCCCCGACGGCCACGACCGCACGAGCGCCGAGCTGAGCACCGAGGCCAAGGACGCCATCAGCCACCGCGGCCAGGCGCTGCGGGCGCTCGCCGCCCGGCTGGCCGCCGACAGCCGCGCGCCGACCGCCGGTGATCTGCTACAACCCTGTGTCCGGCTGAGACCGATTAGTTGAGTTCATTCTGATTCCGGGTTAGCGTGAATCCACGTTCGCACATTGCGGACAGTCCTGTCCCCGTTTCCGGAACCGGTCACCCCGTGTCGGCCGGAACATACCTTGAGGTTTGGTCGAAGATCCGCCAGCGACCGGCGTCCCGCCCGGTCGAGAGGAATCGCGATGACAGCCACCCGCCGCCCGTCGCCACGTCGGACGTGACCCGCATCCCCGACCGTCCGCTGCCGTACCCGCGGCCCAGCGCCGGGGCCGAGCTGGCCGACGCGGACGGCCCGGGCCGGCGCGGCTTCCTGGGTTGGGTGCTCGCCGCGCCGACGCTGATGGTGGCCGCGCCGCTGGCCGGCGGGACTGTCGAACGCCGCAGCGCGGCCGACGCCGCGATCCCCTCCCCGCCGGAACCGGCCGACTGTCTCGACCTGGGCGACCTGCAGGACCTACGCCGCCCTGCCGACCTCGCACCTGATCACGGTGGTCGTCAACCCGGACGGCACGGCGACCTTCGCGCTGCCGCGCGCCGAGGTCGGGCCAGGGCATCACGACGTCGACGCGATGCTGATCGCCGAGGAGATGGACCTGCCGATGGACAAGATCACCGTCACGCTCGCCGACGCCCGTCCCGAACTGCTGTTCAACCAGCTCACCGGCGGGTTCGAACACGCACGCGCTCGACCTATCACGCCGATCCGCAGCGCCGCCGCGGTCGCCCGGGCCCGCGCTGGTGGAGGCCGCGGCGGCGCAGTGGGGCGTGCCGGCCTCGAGCCTGCACCACCCGCGACGGCGTGCGTGCGTCGCACCCGTCCGGCAAGACCGCGGGCTACGGCTCGCCTGACCGCGGCCGCGGCGTCGTCGACCCTCACCAAGCTGCAGGTCGCGCCCGAAGGCGGTCGCCGACTTCACCGTCGATCGGCAAGCCGCACAACCGGGTCGACGCGCTGGACGCCGTGACCGGCCGCAAGCTGTTCGCGATGGACCTCGAGGTGCCCAACGCCCTGCCGACGATGGTGGCCGGCCGCCCACGATCAACGGCACGCCGAAGTCGGTCGCCAACCTCGCCCACGGTCAGGGCCATGCCCGGGATCACCGACGTCGCGATGATCTCGACCGGCGTGGCCGTGCGCGGCCGCGACCTTCGGCCAGTGCATCGACGCGGTCCGCGCGCTGCACGTCACCTGGAACGCCGGCAGCGCGGACGGCAAGTCCGACGCGACCGTGCTCGACCGAGCTCAAGCACGCCGAGATCCCGCTGCTCGTGCCGCAAGGTCCCGGTGCTGGCCAAGACCGTCGAGGGCTGCGTTCACGTTCTACTTCCGCAGCAACAGCCCGCTCGAGACCGGCATTGCGCGATCGCCGACTACCGCCCCGACGGCATCGAGGTGTGGGGCTGTCTGAAGGTGCCGATCGTGCTCAAGGAGAACGCTCGCGCACGAAGTACGACATGCCGCCTGGACAAGGTGAAGGTGCACGTCGTCCAGGGCGGCGGATCGTTCGGCCGGCACCTGTTCAGTGACACCGCGCTCGAGGCGGTCGAGGCGTCGAAGGCGTTCGGCAAGCCGGTGAAGCTGATGTGGTCGCGCACCGACGACTTCCGGCAGGGCCGCACCCACCCGATGGCGACCTCGCGGGTGCGCGCGACCTACCTCGCCGGCAACGTGCTCACCTACGAGCAGCGGCACACGAGCGTCTCGACCGACTTCACCCACGGCCTGGGCGAGATCCTGACGGCGTTCTCGGCCAAGCTGCCGGGCGGCAACTACACGCTTCGCCGCAGTCGATCTTCGAGCTGACCGCGAACGTGTCGTACAACTACGGCGTCACGACCAGCTGCTCAACGAGGTCGACATGGGCTTCAACACCGGCAGCATGCGCAACATCTACTCGCCCGACGTCTGGCACCGCGCAGGAGCTCATCACCGACCAGCTGGCCAAGGTGGCCGGCAAGGACCCGTACACGTTCCGCCGCGCCTATCTTGAAGAACGCGCGAGGCAAGGCGGTGCTCGACCAAGGTCGCCCAGGCCGGCAACTGGGGTCGGACGATGCCGGCCGGCACGGCGCAGGGCATCGCGGTGCACAACGAGTACAAGGGCTACTGCGCCTGCCTGGTCGAGATCGACTGCCGGCCGGCGACGGTCAACCGGCAGATCCAGGACGCCTACACCGGCCCGCGGGTGACCAAGGTCGTGTTCGCCGTCGACGTCGGGCTGGTCATCAACCCGACCGGGCTCGAGGCGCAGATGCAGGGCGGCATCATGGACGGCATCGCGCAGACGCTGACGTCGAGCCTGCATCTGCGAGGACGGCACGTTCCTCGAGGGCAGCTGGGACAACTACTACTACACGCGGCAGTGGAACGTCCCGCCCGAGGTCCAGATCATCATCATGCCGAGCACCAGCGAGTCGCCCGGCGGTGCGGGGGAGTTCGGGGTGGCGGCGTCGATGGCCGCGGTCGCCTGCGCCTACGCCCGGGCCACCGGCACGATGCCGACGGAGTTCCCGATCAACCACAACCAGCCGCTCGGCTTCGACCGTCATCCCGACCGTCCCGCCCATCCCGCAGAGCCCGACCGACGGCCTCGACCACACGTTCTGACCGGCCTGACCTGATCGAAGGAGCTCCTAGTGCCCACCCACACGTTCATCCGTGAACGGCAAGCAGGTCAGCGTCGACGTCGAGGACGACGTCCGGCTGCTCTGGGTCCTGCGCGACCTGCTCGGCATCACCGGGCCCGAAGTACGGCTGCGGCCTCGAGGTCTGCAAGGCCTGCACCTCGCACATCAACGGCAAGGCGTTCAACCCGTGCTCGGTGCAGGTCAAGGACATCAAGTCCGACCGACGAGATCACCACCATCGAGGGTCTGCCGGCCACGGTCGGCAAGGACCTGCACCCGATGCAGGAGGCCTGGCTCGAGCAGGACGTCGCGCAGTGCGGCTACTGCCAGCCCGGGCAGATCATGGCCGCGGTGGCGAAGGTCCGGCAGAAGGGCGGCGCGCTGACCGACGCCGACTTCGACGAGATCCGCAACATCTGCCGGTGCGGCACCTACCACCGCATCCGCGAGGCGATCAACGCCGGCGCCGCCAACATGTAGCTGGCCGCCCGGATGCGGCCGAACCCGGATCAGGAGACGGGCAGCGCGTAGAGGAAGACGTTGTCCTCGTACTCGCCGGTGTAGGCATCGAAGTTGCCGCCGCACGAGACGAGTAGCAAGCGGCCGGAGGGCCGGTTGGCCGGGCCGTAGACCTTGCTCTGGTCGTACAGGTTCTTGCGCAGCTCGGGGTCGGCCGCAAGCTGGTCCTTCGTGTATTCCTGCGCCGCCACGATGCGGTACTTGAGCACCCGGCCGTCGGCCATCTTCAGGGTGAACTGCTTGCCGACCGACTTCCTGGCGTAAACCGCAAGGTCGGAGAGGGCGCCGATCACGGTCTGGCCGTCGATGACGTAGTTGATGTGGCTGGTGAGGATCGTCGTGCCGTGCCCGCCGCCCGGCTTGGCGTCGTCGCGGGCCCAGCTGACCACCGTCGGGTTGGACGGCACGAACAGCGTGCCGTCACGGTTCAGGTGATCGGCGGTCACTTTGGCGTGCACGCCGTTCGGGTGGTTGGGCGTGCTGATGGGGATGTCGAGCGAGACCGGGGTACCCGGCTGATTGATCGGCCGGGCCACGTGCACGTCGGCCGCCATCGCCGCGCGGTCGGCGGCCGACAGGGCCGCAGGCCCGGTAATGACACTCGTCGCCCCCGTCCGGTCCGGGCTCGTGCCCGCGACGTCGGGCGGCAGTGATGCCGACCCGAGGTGCGGGCCCGAGCCCGTCCGGTCCGCTGAGCCACGGGCGAGAACGATGCCCGTGATCAGCAGACCGGCCGAAGCGAGGACGACGAGGATTCGTCGAACGCGGTGTTGCTTAGTGAGCACGGCGGCGCGAAGGCCACATTCCGGCGATCAGACCGCCGGCACCACCGAGGAGCAGGAGCAGGATGCCCCAGGACTTCAGCCCCGCGTTCTGCACTGGGTTGTGCAGACCGGCGTTGACGCCCACTGGGATCGGGCCCTGCGTGACGATCTGGGTCGCCGTCGTGGAGGCGGGCGAGCCGCTCGTCGACGGTGTCCCGGTGGTGGGGGTGACGGTCGGGAGGACGCACCCGTTGGCCAGGATCTGCGCGCCGGTGAAGCCGGCGAACACAGTGTCGAGGTTCTTGCCCGGGTAGTCCGTGCTCTGGAACGTGAACGCCGGGATGATGTCCAGCGCGTGCGCTCCGTGGTTGTGGCCGAAGCGCACCGAGGCCTCGGTCACCGACACGGCGGCCCAGCCGCGGGCCGCAGTCTCCGGCGGGCGGGCGTGGCAGATGGTGATCATCGGCGAATCCCGCGGCGGAACGACGCAGCCGTTCTCGAGGATCTCGGCGCCGGTGTGGCCGTTGCGCAACACCTTGTCGAGGTTCTTGCCGGGGTAATCGGTGTTCTGGAAGGTGAAGGCCGGGATGATGTCCAGCCGGTGGGCGCCGTGGTTGTGGCCGAAGCGCACCGAGGCCTCAGTCACCGTGACGGCCGTCCAGCCACGGGCCGCGGTGTCCGGCGGCGTGGCGTGGCAGATCGTGATGGTCGGCGACTCACGCGGCGGAACGACACAGTTGTTGGCGAGGATGTCGGCGCCGGTGTGGCCGTTGCGCAGAACCTTGTCGAGGTTCTTGCCCGGGTAGGTGTTGCCGCCGAAGTAGTCGAAGCTGGGGATGATGTCCAGCCGGTGCGTGGCGTGGTTGTTGTTGTGGATGATCGAGGCCTCGTTCACCACGACCGGGGTCCAGCCGCCGGCCGCGGTGTCCGGCGGGGTCGCGTGACAGATGGTGATCTGCGGCAGCGGTGCGGCGCCGGCGGTGGATGTGGTTCCCACCGCCGTCAACACCATCACCGCGCCGGCCGCGGCCGTGACGCCTGCGGCCAGGAGCGCGGTGCGGCGTGTCCGACCCTTGGCGGGCGCGGCGGCCCGCGCGTCGTCGGAGCTAGGTTCGATCATTGCTTCCCCCATCGAGGTGTGTGCGGTGCGGTCCTTCGTCGCGAACGCGGTACAAACGCGCCCTAGGCAGTCAAACGCCTAAAGCCCCTCCCCGCGACCTGTGTGACCACTAGTTGTCGGCCACGTATCCCGGAGTTCGCTTGATCGTTCCCGGACGAAATTGTCTGGAGCATAACCTGAATGACACCGTTGTATGCACGGCGGGGTCGATTGATTTCGAACCGCAATCGACGGCTGGTTCGGTTCGGCGGCAACGAACGTCGCCGCCCCCGACCGGGCCGGGCGCCCGATCACGCTGCGTGATCGGGCGCTTCCGGTCAGGCCGAGAGCGGCGAAATGTGTTCGTCGAGCTCCGGTGTCGCTGCGGTGTCCTAGTGGACGCGGCTGCGGCGGCGGGTCGGCCATGCGCCGGCGAGGAGCCCGGCGGCGCCACCGATCAGGATGAGCACGATGCCCCAGGCCTTCAGGCCCGCGCTCGCCACTGGCGTGTGCAGACCGGCCTCGACCGCAACCGGGATCGGTCCGACCGAGGTACCGGCGTTACCGGCGCTCTCGGTCGCGGTCGCCGTCACGGTGCCCGTGTCAGTGGCCGTCGCGGTGTTGGTCACCGTGTCGGTGTTCGTGGCCGTGTTGGTCACCGTGTTGGTGTCGGTGTTGGTGGCCGTGTTGGTCACCGTGTTGGTGTCGGTGTTCGTGGCCGTGTTGGTCACCGTGTTGGTCACCGTGTTGGTCGCGGTGTTGGTCACCGTATCGGTCGGGGTCACGGTGTCGGTGATGGTCGGCGTGGGCGTCACGTCGGGCAGGACGCAGCCGTTGGCCAGGATCTCGCGGCCGCTCGCCCCGCCGAAGTCGGTGTCGAGGTTCTTGCCCGGATAGGTGCCGCCGTTGTAGTCGAACGCCGGGATGATGTCCGCGGCGTGCTGGCCGTGGCCCTTGCCCTTGATGATCGAGTTCGCGCTGACCGTGATCTGGTTCCACCCGTTCTTCGCGTTCGCCGGGGGCGTCGCGTGGCAGATGGTCACCTTGGGCTGCGGTGCGGCGTTGGCGCTGGTCGCGGTGCCGATCGAGACCAGCACCATGATCGTGCCAGCCGTTGCGGTGGCGACGGCACCGGCGAGCACGCGGCGTCGAGTGCGCCCGGTCGTGGCCTTCGCCGGGCCGGTCTCGTCGTGATTCCGTTCGATCATCGTGTGTCCCCCATCGGTGGTGTGCGTACGCCTAACTGTCGTCGACTGTGCCCGTCTCCGAAGGCGCGCACAGATGACTGATGTACTCCCGCAGCCGCCCCTCCGCCGGAACACGTCGTTGTCCGGACTATAGGGGGCGTCTGCCAAATCTGCCTGACGGAAGTCGTGAAATGTGTCGCCACCAGGCCGGTGCGTCACTTTTGCCCGATTGATCCCACACGCAAGATGCGGAGCGGGGCACTAGGTCCCGCCCGTCAGCCGATGGCATCGGACTTCTTTGCCGGGTGGGACGGGTGGGTCGGATGGGAGGGATGACCCGAGCGCGTGGACGGCTTCGCCGGGTGCGTCGGATGGCTCGGGTGGGCCGGGTGGGTCGGATGGGTCGGATGGGTCGGATGGGCCGAATGAGTCGCCGCCGCTGTCTTCGCCGGCCCGGCGGGCAGCGCGGGTCGCCCGGACCGGGGGTGATGGCTCGGCCGGACGCCCTGCGATTCGTCACTGCCGGACGGGACGGCTGCGAGTGGCGCCCACGCCGGTCTCGGATCCGGCCGGGTCGAGTGCGTGCCGGGCGGCCGCGGCGAGCCGCCGGTGAGGAAGTCGGCGCCGGTTGCGGCGTAGGCCACGCCGCCGGCCAGGGACAGTGCACTCGCCGTCGCGGCGACCTTGAGGGCCAGCCAACGGTGCGGGGGGTTCGGCGGCGCGTGGACGAGCGCGAACGGTCGGGTCGCCGGGCCGAGCCGGTAAAAGGCCGACAAGGCGGCATCGAGCCCGGCTATTTCAGCCGCCGTACCCGGCGCCCGCGCGGCGGAGAGCACCGTGGCCAGCGGGGACCCGTCAGCGACCCGGCCCTCGAGAAGGTTTTCGAAGGGGTCGGCGCGGCGGCGGTCTGGGTGTTTCATATCGATGACTCAGCGTCATCGGTTGCTGTGCCGTTACTGTGCCGCCCCCGGTCCGTGCCGTCGAGCTGCTTGCCCAGCGTCTTCAGCCCGCGGTGCGCCGCAACGCGAACCGCACCGGGGCGCTTGCCGAGCACGGCGGCCGCGGCCTTGGCATCGAGACCGACGACGGCCCGGAGCAGTACCGCTTCGGCCTGATCTGGGGGCAGGCCGGCGATGAGTTCGACGGCGGCCGCGGTCGACAGCGATTCCTGGGCCGCGCCGGCGGTGTCGTCGGTGCCGGCCCGTTCCAGGAGCGCGTCCACGGTGCCCGTCCGCGGTGGTCGGCGGGCGTTGGCGCGCAGATGGTCGATGGCGCGATTGCGCAGAATTCGAGCGGCCCAGCCCCGGAAGGCGTCCCAGTCGCCCTCGAAGCGGCCCAGGTCCCGGACGATCTGCAGCCATGCCTCGGCGGCGACGTCCTCGCCGTCCTGACCGACGAGGCCGCGCGCGTATCTGACCAAGCGCGGCGCCAGCGCCCGGTAGACGACCTCGAAGCCGAGCGAATTGCCGGCCCGGGCGGCTTGTAGCGCGGCGAGCAGTTGGCCGCCTTGGTCGACCTCGGCCGCGGGGGCGAAGTTCCGCGGTGCGAACGCCGCCGCGAGGTCGCCGTGGGGGCGGGTGGCCGGCATTGCGGGATCGACCGACACCGCGCTCCTTCCCCGCAGGAACAATCGACTGCGCCGATCAGGCCTCAGCTCAGGCCGGCCGAGTGTAAGCCCTCGGCGCCGCCTAGATCGGGCGAAGCGGGGCGCAGAGCCTGGCAGTGCTCGCGGGCGCCGGACGCGCCCGGCGCTACAGGAGGCCAGCATGATCGACAACGAAGCCCTACCGCGCCCCCGACCGGCCGCCGGCGCAGCCGGCCGGGCGAACGCTGCGTCGACCACGTTGGGATCGGGCTCGGCCGCGGCCGCGAGCACCGAGTCATTGACTCTCGGCCGGACCTGATCATCTGCCGATCCTGGCGCTGGATCGGCCAGGATCGGCAGTTGATCACAACGGATTGGCGCGGATCGATACAGGATTGGTGCGCCGTGAAGACCTTCGGTTGATGGGTGACAGATCTACTTCGGTAGAGCTGTGACACTCGTTTTCAGAGTAGGACGGCGACCGCCGGGGATCGACGCTCGCTTCTTGCGGACTTCTCCTTGGTGCTGGCGTTGTTGGGTGCGTAGCAGCTGATCGCCGTCATAGAACTGCAGGACGTGGTCGGTTACCCAGACGTCGATGTTGCGGCGGGCGGCTGCTTGGCCGAGGCAGACCTGTTGCCAGTTGACGCTGACGACTCCGACCGGTGATGCGCGGCGGGCGATCCAGTAGCCGTCGCCGCGATCGCCGGGCGGGCGTGGCGGGCCGTCGGTGGGGGTTCGGATGGCGGTGACCTCGGCGTGCTGTTCGCGCAAGAACCGTTGCGCCGGGGTGGCCATGTCCAACGCCTGGTGCGGGCGCTCGGTGTTGTAGTGCTCGACCCACTCGTCGAGCTCGGCTTGCGCGGCCGCGAGACTGGCGAAGACGCGGTCGGTGCGGAACTCCGTGCGGATCGCCCGGTGGAAGCGTTCGATCTTGCCGGTCGTCGTCGGCGAGCGGGGCTGGGTATGCAGATGCCGGATCCCGTTCTCCCGACAGATCCGGTCGAAGAGCACCTCAGCCGGTGGGGTGTTGAACCGGCCGGTGAACACCTTGCCGTTGTCGGTCAGGACCTGCTCGGGAACCCCGTAGGTGCGCAGGGCTTTGGCCAGTCCGTCACACACCTTCTGTGACGTCTCGCGCGTCATCAGATGTGCGCTGACACAGAACCTCGAGTGGTCATCGACTCCCGACAGCACCTTGGCCCGAGTGCCGTCGGCGAGCAGGAACCCACCGACGACGTCCATCTGCCACAACTCCATCGCCGCGCCGCGTTCCCACCGTTTCCACTTGCGATCACGCGGCCGCCGCGCGCCCGGGTCGATCAGGTTCAACCGGACCAGCGCCCGATAGGCCCCCGACTCCGACACCGGGAACCCAGCCCGCTTGGCCAGCTCAAAACTCAACCGCCGCGGACCCCACGACGGATGCGCCAGCCGCAACTCCACCAACGCGACCTCAACCGCCGCCGGCATCTGATGCGGACACGAACGCGGACGATGCGAACCGTCCCCAAGACCTCCCAGCCCGCCGGCCTCGTACTTGGCCAGCCACGCATGCACGGTCTTACGCGTCACCCCGAACCGGGCCGCCACGCTCGTCACTGTCTCGCCGTCGGCGATCACCGCCCGCACGGCCTCATACCGCTGCTCAGCCACAGACAACTCCCTCATGAACGGGAGTGTCACCAATCAACCGAAGTAGCTGTAACCCATCAGCCGAAACACTGTCACCAATCAACCGAAGGCCGAATGGCCAGCATCAGCCGAAGTAATACACAGGATTGGTGCGCCGCCAGGGACTCGAACCCCGAACCCGCTGATTAAGAGTCAGCTGCTCTGCCAGTTGAGCTAGCGGCGCTGGTCATGCGATCGGCCCACCGAAGTGGGCCGAGCACGAACATTAGCACGCGGAGCGGGGTTCGGTTCGGCCCGCCGGCCCGGGCCGGTGGCCGACAGGACGACAGGCCCCGATCGACGCGCCGGGGCCTTCGATCGTGGGGTGAGTGACGGGACTCGAACCCGCGACATCCGCGACCACAACCGGCGCTCTACCAGCTGAGCTACACCCACCATGCCGGCGGCGACCGCCGAGCCGCGGTCAGTCTACCTGTCCCGCGGGCCGTCCGCCAGAACGGCCTGCGCGGCGGCCTTGCGCCTCGTCCGACGGTCGGTCCGGGCGGCGGCGACGAACAGCGTGCGCGCGGTAGTAGGCGAGCTCCTGGATGCTCTCGCGGATGTCGGCCAGCGCGCGGTGGGCGAGGCCCTTCGCCGGCTGGCGACTGGTAGACCCGCGGGTACCAGCGCTTGGCCAGTTCCTTGACCGACGACACGTCGATCATCCGGTAGTGCAGGTGCTCGTCGAGGTCGGGCATGTCGCGGGCCAGGAAGCCGCGGTCGGTGGCGATCGAGTTGCCGCACAGCGGCGCGGACTTCGCCTCGGGCACGTGCGCCTTCACGTAGTCGAGCACCAGCTTCTCGGCGTCGCCGAGGCTCGACGGTCGACGCGCGGACGGCGTCGGTCAGTCCGGACGAGGCGTGCATGTCGCGCACGAACGGCACCATCGTGTCGAGCACGTCGTCGTCGGCGTGGATGATCACGTCGAGCGCCGTCGTCGAGCGGCGTCGAGGTCGGCGTCGGTGACGATGACGGCCACCTCGATCAGGGCGTCGCGGCGCAGGTCGAGCCCGGTCATCTCGCAGTCGATCCACACCAGCCGGTCGCGTCATCGCTCGCTCACGGCCGACGCTATACGGCGGCGGCTACCGTGGCGGGCAGCGACGATCGACGGCGGAGGTGGTCCATGGCGGCCGAACTGCTCGACGCAGGACGCGATCGACGACCGGCTCGAGGACCGGCACCCGGACTGGCAGGGCAGCCCCGAGAAGCTCAGCCGCTCGATCGAGTTCGCCGACTTCCCGACCGCGGTCGAGTTCGTCAACGCATCGCGCCGCGCTGCGAGGAGCTCGACCACCACCCCGACCTCGCGCTGCGCTGGCGCTGGGTGGACATCGAGCTCGTCCACGCACAGCGCCGGCGGCGTGACCGACCTCGACCTCACCCTGGCCGGGATCGTCGACGAGGTCGCCGCCGGCGCTACCGCTGGCCGCGGCCGACTGACCGGGACGCCGCGGTCAGGGCTTGCTGCGCCAGGCGCCCATGCCGAGCACGATCAGCCGCAGCTGGCGCTCGGCGCGATCGAGGATGGTCGTCGACGTCCTCGGGGTGGCGTTCGTCGATCTCGAGCAGGTCCATCACGGTGCCGAGCATGGCCGACGACCATCAGCGCGGCCGCCATCTCGAGATCGTCGGTCGTCCAGTCGTAGCCGGCGGTGAGCCGCGCCAGGTCGACGGTGAGGTCGCTGGTGAACAGCCGCAGCTCGGTGGCGATCGCTGCGGCGCACCGCCGCCGACGCCGCCGTAGCGCTCGCGGGTCAGGAAGCGGAACTGGTCCGGGTGCTCGCGCACCTGCCGGGCCAGGACGGCGACGGTGTCGGCGATGATGTCGCCGTGCGCGACGCGGCCGCGGCGGGCGTCGCGCATCATCTGGCGCAGCGGGCGCATGGACTCGTCGACGAGATCGACCCCGAGCTCGTCCATCGACGCGTAGTGCCGGTAGAACGCCGTCGGGACGATGCCGGCCTCGCGGGCGACCTCGCGCAGGCTGATGCTGCCAGGCTGCGGTCGGCGATCAGGCGCAGGGTGACGTCGAGCAGCCGCTGCCGGGTGAGCTCCTTGCGCTCGGCGCGCGACGTCTGCGTGCTCGACGAGGTCGAGTCTCGCGTCGCGCCGCCGGCTGCTGGGTCGGCTGCTGCGGGCCCGGCCGTCGCTCACGGTCACAGAGTACGCCTGTGCACACGCTGTAACGCGGCTGTGACGTGCGGGCCGTCACGGTCGCCCTGCATTGACACGGCCTGCGACGAGCCTCGTGCACACTAGTCGAGTGTACAAGCGTACACTGAAACCGGTGCCGCTCCCGACTTCCCGAGGAGGCACGCCATGGCCACGTCGCTGCTCAAGCGGCCGCGCCGCTCGGTGCTCGGCCTCGTCGAAGCGCTGGCCACCCCGCACGGCGTCGACCGCTACCTCGAACTCGTCCACCCGATGCTCACCGTCCGCGAGCTGCGCGCCGTCGTCACCGACGTCGAGCGCAGCACCGACGACAGCGTGACGCTGACCCTGCGCCCGACCCGGCAGTGGAAGGGCTTCGCAGGCCGGCCAGTTCGTCCAGCTCACCGTCGACATCGACGGCGTGCGCCGCACCCGCTGCTACTCGCCGTCGTGCTCGCAGTACCGCGCCGACGGCCGCATCGAGCTCACCGTCAAGGCCCACCCGGAGGGCGTGGTGTCGCAGGTACCTGCACGACCAACGCCGGCCCGGCCTGGTGGTCGGGCTGTCGCAGGCCGACGGCGTCTTCCGCCTGCCGGCCGCAGCGGCCCGGAGCAGGTCGCTGCTGATCAGCGGCGGCAGCGGCATCACGCCGGTGCTGTCGATGCTGCGCACCCTGTGCGACGAGGGCTACCGCGGCGAGATCGTCTTCCTGCACTACGCGTTCACCGAGGCCGACGTCGCCTACCTCGACGAGCTGCGCCGGCTCGCCGCCGCGCACGACAACGTCCGGCTCGTCCTCGCCTACACCAAGCAAGCAGACGGGCGGCGACCTGCACGGCCTGTTCGACGAGACGCACCTGGCCGAGGTCGCGCCCTGGTACGCCGAGGCGCGCAGACGTACCTGTGCGGGCCGCCCGGGCTGATGGCCACGATCCGCGCGCACTACGCCGGCCAAGGGCATCGAGGACACGCTGCACACCGAGGAGTTCGACCCCGCCGGTCGTCGTCCCGATCGACGGCGACGCCACCGGGCAGGTCCGCTTCGGCGACACCGTCGTCGAGAACACCGGCGCGACGCTGCTCGAGCAGGCCGAGGCCGCCGGCCTGACGCCCGAGTACGGCTGCCGCATGGGCATCTGCTTCACCTGCACCAAGGTCAAGACCTCGCGGCTGCACCCGCAACGTCCGCACCGGCGAGACTGAACACCGACCCCGACACCGAGGTCCAGCTGTGCATCTCGGCGCCCGTCGGCGACGTCGCCATCGACCTCTGACGTCTCCACCTCCGAGAGGGGAGACACCGATGACCAGCAACACCATCACCCTGACCGACGAGCAGATCGACGAACTCGGCCGCGAACTCGACGCCATCCGCCAGCGGATCGTCGACGACCTCGGCGAAGAGGACCGCGACTACATCTACAACGTCATCAAGGCGCAGCGCGGCCTTCGAGGTCGGCCGGCCGCGCGTCGCTGATGCTCAGCGCGCTGCCGCCGTTCTGGCTGGCCGGCGTCGCCGCGCTCTCGCTGTCGAAGATCCTCGACAACATGGAGATCGGCCACAACGTCATGCACGGCCAGTACGACTGGATGCGCGACCCGGCGCTGAACTCCAAGAAGTTCGAGTGGGACACCGCGTGCCCGTCCGACCAGTGGCGGCACTCGCACAACTACATGCACCACACGTACACCAACATCCTCGACAAGGACCGCGACATCGGTTACGGCATCCTGCGGATGGACGAGAGCCAGAAGTGGAACCCCTACTACCTGGGCAACCCGGTGTGGGCGTTCCTGCTGATGACGTTCTTCCAGTACGGCGTGGCGCTGCACGACCTCGAGACCGAGAACCTGATCACCGGCAAGCGCAAGATGTCGGAGAACAAGGACCTGCTGCGCGGGCATCTGGCGCAAGATCGGCAAGCAGACGCTGAAGGACTACGTCCTGTTCCCGGCGCTGACCGGCCCGCAGTTCCTGTCGACCCTGTCGGCCAACGCCACCGCCAACCTGGTGCGCAACCTGTGGGCGTACTCGATCATCTTCTGCGGGCACTTCCCGAGCGGGGTCGCGACCTTCACCGAGGAGGAGACCGAGAACGAGACGCGCGGTGCAGTGGTACGTCCGGCAGATGATGGGCTCGGCGAACATCACCGGCGGCAAGCTGTTCCACATCCTGTCCGGCAACCTGTCGCACCAGATCGAGCACCACCTGTTCCCGGACCTGCCGGCCCGCCGCTACCCGCAGATCGCCGGCGAGGTGCAGGCGCTGTGCGAGAAGTACGGCCTGCCCTACAACACCGGCCGCTTCTCGCAAGCAGATCGGCTCGACCTGGGCCAAGATCTTCCGGCTGGCGCTGCCGACCGCGCAGCGGGTCCGACGACGCGCCGGCGGTTACCGTGATCCCGACGAAGGTGCCGCGGTCGCATGCCGGCGGCGCCGCGCCCGACGCGTCCGGTCGCGCCGTGAGCAGGAGGCAACAAGTGGTCGGCAAGCTCGAGATCGCGCAAGGACACCGTGCAGGTGCTCGCCGAGTCGGCGGCCAGCCACGTCGGGCGCATCGCCACGATCATCACCGGCGCGGTGCGCGACATCGCCCACGAGATCGGCGAGTGGGCCAGCGACGTCGTTCGAGATGCGCGATGCCGCCGACCACGCTCGCGCCGCGGACGACGACCTCTGACCTCTCGCACTTTGACTTCCCCATACACGCTGCGGACCCCCGCCAGCGCGCATGGGGAAGTCAAAGTCGGTCAGCTGGCGGCGGCGGCCACGTAGGTGAGGATGAGCGTCCTCGTACGGCCTCGAGCAGCCGGGCCAGCTCACGCTGACGTCGACCGGCGAGCGCCACTGCTGCAGCCCGACGAGCAATGAAACGCCCATGACCGCCAGCAGCTCGGCCTGGCGGCGGTCGGGGACGACGCCGCGCGATGACCGACCGGACGGCGTCCAGCCGCTCGTGATCGACCCGGCGCTGCACCTCGTCGACCAGTGGGTTGATGTGACTCCACGCCCGGATCGCCGTCTCGGCCTCGTGTGGCAGCGTCAGCGCCAGTTTCTTGATCTTGCGGACGCGCGCCATCGGGTCTGGCTCGGCGCCCGCGATCTGGAATATCCGCTGGGTCTTCTCCTGCTCCCAGTGCGCGAGCAGCTCGCGCACGAAGCCGTCCCAGCCGCCGAAGTAGTGGTAGAACGAGCCGGTCGTCACGCCGATCGCTCGGCACAGGGATCCGATCTTCAGCGCGGCGTGCCCGTTGGTGGCGAGCACGTCGAGCGCGGCGGCGAAGTAGTCGTTCTTGGTCACGACCAGTCGCACAGTGGATCCTTTCGTGGATCAGAAGACCTTGCGCATGATCATCTGCTTGATCTTCGTGAACGGCGGGTAGGCGAGCGACGGGTCGGGCCAGGTGGGCTTGCGCAGCACCGACTTGCGGTGGCTGAACGTTTCGTAAGCCCCACTTGCCGTGGTAGGCCCCGGTGCCGCTGTTGCCGACGCCGCCGAACGGCAGCTCGTTGACGAGCAGGTGGTACATGAGCTGGTTGACCACCGTGCCGCCGTTGCTGATCTCGTCCACCACGCGCTTCTCGTTGGCCCGGCTCTCGCTGAACAGGTAGACCGCGAGCGGCTTCGGCCCCTGCTGGACGTGCGCGATCGCGTCGTCCATCGAATCGATCGTGACCAGCGGCAGCACCGGGCCGAAGATCTCGTCGCGCATCACCGCCGAGTCGGCGTCGGGGTCGACGATGACGGTGAGTTCGGCGCGCTTGCCGTCGGCGTCGACCTTGCCGCCGCGGACGGTCTTGCCGCCGGCGCTGCTCGACCAGACCGGCGATCCGCCCGGCCTGCCGGGTGTTGATGATCGGCAGCGTCGGCCTCGGTCGAGAACTGCCGAGATGGCGTTGTTGAGCTCGTCGACGAAGCTGTCGCGCACCTTCCGGTCGACCAGTACGTAGTCCGGCGCCACGCAGGTCTGGCCGGAGTTCAGCATCTTCGCGAACGCGATGCGGCGGGCCGCGACCTTGACGCTTGGCGTCGTCGGCGACGATGACCGGGCTCTTGCCGCCGAGCTCGAGCGTGACCGGGGTGAGGTGCTTGGCCGCGCCGGCCATGACCGCCTTGCCGATCTCGGGGCCACCGGTGAAGAAGCAGTGGTCGAAGCGCCTGGTCGAGCAGACTCTGGGTGGCCTCGGCCGCGCCCTCGACCACCGCGACCGCCTCGGGGTCGAGGTACTGCGGGACCAGCTCGGCCAGTAGCGCCGAGCAGGCCGGCGTGTGCTCGGACGGCTTGAGCACCGCGCAGTTGCCGGCGGCGACGGCGCCGACGAGCGGCGCCAGCACGAGGTGGATGGGGTAGTTCCACGGGCCGATGATGAGCACGACGCCGAGCGGCTCGTACTGGTACCAGGCCTTGCCCGGCTGGACGCTCATCGGCACCTTGACCCGCGTCGGCTGCATCCAGGACCGCAGCTTCTTGGCGGCGTACTTCGCCTCGGCCGTCACGGGGGCGAGGTCGGCCAGCCAGGCGTCGACGGGCCCGCGACCCGAGGTCCTTCGGCCAGCGCCTCGGCGAACTCGCTCTCGCGCTCGGTGACGAGCCGGACGATGGCGTCGAGCTGGGCGAGCCGCCATTCGATCGGCCGGGTGCGGCCGCTGCGGAAGGTCGTGCGCAGCTGGGTCACCGTGTCCGGGATGCCGCGCGCGGCGGACACATCGGGATTTCGAGAGGCCGAGACGGTCATGGGGAAGCCCTTCGACGAGGCGGACGTACCGTAGGTTACGTTACGACGCCGTATCGGCCACGACGTTCTTGGCCCCGGTCGGGTAGTTCGCGCTCGAGCCCCTCGCGCGGGGATTAGGTGCCGGTCAGCACTGTTCGAGGCGTCGGGTCAGGAACCGCCGCTCGGGGGTGGTCGTGGCCAGCTCGAGCGCTCGGCGGTACGCGGCTCGGGCGTCGTCGTCGCGGCCGAGCCGCCGCAGCAGCTCGCCGCGGGTCGAGTGGAAGTAGAGGTAGCCGTCCAGCTCGAGGCGGTCGACGGCGCGCAACGCCGCCTCGGGGTCGCCGGCCTGAGCCAGCGCCACGGCCCGGTTGAGCTCGACCACCGGCGAGCCGGTCAGCTCGACCAACCGCCAGTACAGGACGGCGACCTGCGTCCAGTCAATCCGCTCAGCCGTCTGCAGCGCGGCGATCGCGGCCTGCACGACGTAGGCGCCGCGCCCGCCCAGCGCCATGGCCCCGTCCAGGACGGCGCGTCCCACCGCGATCTGCTCGTGGTCCCACATGGACCGGTCCTGGTCGTCGAGCAGCACCAGGTCGTCGCCCGAGAACCGGGCCCGCCGGCGGGCGTGGTGAATCAACATCAGCGCGAGCAGACCATGCGCCTCCGGCTCGTCCGGCATGAGGCTCGCGAGCACCCGGCCCAACCGGATGGCCTCGGCGCTGAGGTCGACCCGTCCGCTGTAGCCCTCGTTGAAGATCAGGTAAATGACGGCCAGCACCGCGTCGATGCGGTCTGGGAGCAGCTGCGCGTCGGGAACCGCGAACGGGATCCCGGTCGCCTTGATCTTGGCCTTCGCCCGCGACAGGCGGCGCTTCATCGTCTCGTCGGAGACCAGGAACGCCCGGGCGATGTCGGCGGTCTGCAGACCGCCGAGCGCCCGCAGCGTGAGCGCCACCTGACCGTCCAGGGGCAGGGCCGGGTGGCAGCAGGTGAAAATCAGCTCGAGCCGTTCGTCCTTGATCACGCTGTCGTCGAACTCCTCCACAACGGGCTGGGGTGCCGGCAGCAGCTGGATCTTCTCGCCCAGCGTGCGATCCCGGCGGATGCGGTCGATCGCCCCGTTGCGGGCCGTCGTCACCAGCCACGCCCCCGGGTTGTCCGGCGCGCCCGCGCGGGGCCAGCGCTCCGCGGCGATCGCGAACGCCTCCTGCGCGGCTTCCTCGGCCCGGTCGAAGTCACCGAGGTACCCGACCAGCGAGGCCAGCACCCGGCCCCACTCGTCGCGAAAGACCTCCTCCAGCACGCTCAGCGCTGCACCAGCGGCCGGACCTCGACTGTGCCGCCGTACCGGGCGGTCGGGATGCGCGTGGCAATCCCGACCGCCTCGTCCAGGTTGGCCGCCTCGACCAGAAACAGGCCGCCGAGCACCTCCTTGGTGTCCGCGAACGGGCCGTCGGTCATCAGCGTCCGACCCCCGACCACGCGCACGCAGGTCGCCGTCTCCCGGGCCTGCAGCTGGGCCGCGCGGACGCAACGCGAGTCATCGGCCAGCGCGGCAAACTCCGCGACCACGGACTCACGCTCCGCATCCGGCACGGTGTCCTGGTAGCCCGGATCGGCGTAGATCATCAGCGCGTATTGCATTGCTACCTCCTGGCAAGTGGGCACTCACCTGCACGACGAACGGGAAACGCCCCGGGGGACACGAGCTGTCCCCCGGCCGGGTGCTCGTTCGTCGCCAGGGTAGGAGCGACAACAACCAAATCTACGGAGGAACACCTCATGCAGGCACGAATCGACAGCCCCGCCCTCACCGTCCCCGGCGCCATGCAGGCCCTCCAGCGGCTCGGCACCGCCGCCCGGAGCGCCGGCCTGCCCGAGGCGACGCTGCACCTGGTCGAGCTGCGGGCGAGCCAGATCAACGGCTGTGCCGTCTGCCTGGACATGCACGCCCGCGAGATGAAGAACTCCGGCGAGCCGGACGAGCGCATCTTCACCCTGTCCGCGTGGCGTGAGGCGCCGTACTTCACCGATGCCGAGCGGGCCGCCTTGGCGCTGACGGAGTCAGCGACCCGCCTCGCCGACCGGGCCGACCCGGTTCCGGACGAGGTGTGGGACGAGGCCGCTCGCCATTTCGACGAGGCGCAGCTCGCCGGGCTCGTCATCGCGATCACCGCGATCAACGCGTGGAACCGCATCAACGCCACGACGAGGCAGATCACCGGCGAATGGGTCGACCAGTTCATCAGTCCCAAGCCGGCCGGGTGACGGCCACCGAGCCGATACGCGCGGTTCAGCTGAACCGCCGACGAGACCGCGTTCCATCTTGGTGTCCAAGGACCGGGGTGCTCCAGACGATGTACTACGCACGTAGTACGCCTTGGGAACCACCACTGTCGCCGGGCCGCCGGTCGGGGCTGCTCAGGAAGCTTTGCGCCCCACAAGATGGAAGACCCGGCTGAGTTGGCGGTAGGGGTCTCGTCGGCTGGCTTCGAGTTCGACGGCGGCGGTCGCTGCTACCTGCTCTGCATCGCCGGCGTCCAACTCGGCCCCGCTGAACTCGAGCCAGTCGACGAACAGCCATACCCCGTACCAGCCCAACGGCTCCACGCCGTGGCCGTGCATGAGCGCGCTGAGCTCGTCCACCGTGTCGGCGCGGCCCGGCACGCCCAGCACGCCGATCTCGGTTCGGGCGTCGAACGCGGCCAAGGCGTCGCCCCACCGCCGTTCCAGGGCCGGGCGTACCGCCGCGGCGTTGGCGTTGCCGGTCATGATCGACACCACGCCTCCGGCCGCGGCACACCGGCACAGCTGGTCGACCATGGGCTCGGGCTGATCGAGGTAACCGAGCACGCCATGGCACAGCACGGCGGCGAAGCGCCGGCCGTGCACCGCGTCATCGGCGTTCTCGCCGTCGGCCTGCAGGAGCGTCACGCGGCGCTGGGCTTCGGCCGGCAGCCGCTGGAGCCGCTGCTCGGCCTTGGCCAGCATCGCCGGCGACGGATCGAGCAGCGTCACGTCGTAGCCGGCCTGGGCCAGCGGGAACGATTGATGACCGGCGCCACCACCGACGTCGAGTACCGGCGCCGGAGGTGGCGGCAGGTGCTCGAGCAACTGCTGGTGCATCACATACGTGCGCACGTACCCCTTCACCGAGGCGTAGGCGTCATCGGCGAATTGGTCGGCCAGACCGGCCCAGATGTCATCGCCCACAAGATCAAAGATACGCGGCGAACGAAGGCCGCTACATGTCGACAGTCGAAGCCGACGTCTGTTGGTCAGCTGACTCGGACGGGTCGGTGCCGGCAGGTCCAAGCTGGCACAGCGACGCGCGCAGGGGCGAGCTTCCGCTGACCGGATCGCTCGGCCCCTGATCGAGAATCAGGTTCAGGTTCGCACTGTCGACACCGTCGTCACCGAAGGGTGGGTAACCGTCCAACCCGAGTTCGGGGCAGGCCTGCCACCAGCCGTGCTGGCCGACCACGACGTTCGGGGCCAGGTTCGCGTTCAGCTTCGCTCGGGCGCGGATACTGCCGCTCGGCGTGGACAGCCGCGCCCAGTCGCCGGCCGCGATCCCGCGGGCCGCCGCGGTGTCGGGGTGCACCTCGACGTGCGGCTCGCGCGCCGACGCCCGCAGGCTGGCGATCTGGCGGTGCTGGGTCTCGCAGAAGAACAGCGGCTTGGCGCAGGTGAGCACGAGCGGGAAGTCGGCCGCCAGGTCGGGCCGGGAGAGCGGGCCGATACTCGGCTCGGCATAGGTCGGAATCGGCGGGTAGCCGGCGGCCACGAAGGCCCGGGAGTACAGCTCGACCTTGCCCGTCGGCGTGCGGAAACCGCGCTCGAGGTACTTGCGGTGCTTCGTTTCCAGCGGCAACCGGATGCCCTCGGGATGCTCGCGCAACTGCTCGAGGGTTATCCCGCTCGGAGCCAGCTGGTGGCGCCAGGCCGCCTCGATGTCGCCGCCGAAGAACTGATCGCCCAGTCCCAGTCGAGCAGCCAGGGCGAAGACGATCTGCAGGTCCGACCACGCCTCGCCTCGTGCCGGCGCCAGCGGGGTGCGTAGCTGCACGGTCGACTGGGCGGCCTGGCTGATCTCGAAGCCGACGCGCAGGGCAGCCGACTCGAACGCGCTCGTCACGGGCAGCACGATGTCGGCCTGTTCCGCGGTCGGGCTCATGAACAGATCCGCGTGCACGAAGAAGTCGAGCGCGGCGAGCGCGTCGCGCCCGCGAGCGCTGTTGCCGTGCGCCATGACGAGATTCGCGCCGAAGTTCACGAGCGCGCGGGCCCGGTACGGAACGTGGTCGATGGCGGCCCGGTAGAGGTCCTCGCCGGTTATGGACTCGAAGCGCGCCGGGCCGAGCGGGCGGTCCAGCACGCCGAGAGCTTTGGCCCGTTGCTGCGGGCTGAGCAACTCCGCACCATCGATCCGGTTGGTCGGCACGGGCGTGAACAGCACGTTCCCGCCAGGCGCGTCGATGCAGCCCGTGAGTGCGTACAGCTGGCCGATCGCGCGCACGGTCTGAGTCACGTTGCTCTGCTGCTCGAGCCCGCTCCAGGTGTAGAAAGCGACCGGTCGGGCGTCCCACAACAGGGCTGCGGTGGCGACGATCTGCTCCGCTGGTACGCCGGTGATGTCGGCGGCGGCGTCCGGCGCGAGCCGCGCACACTCGGCCTTGATCAGGTCGAGGACAAACTGCCCGTCGACGACGTCGAAAGCGTTCGTCCAATCGCGAAGGAACTCCGCGTCGTACCAGCCGCGGTCGAGCATCACGTGCGTGATCGAGAGAGCGAGCGCACCGTCCGTGCCGGGCCGCACGCGCAGCCACTGTTGGGCCTTGCTCGCGAGGCCGGCCCGGCGCGGGTCGACCACGATCAGCTTGGCGCCCTGCCGAAGTGCGGCCGTCGTCGCCGTCGCGTGGGACAGGCGCGCGACCGACGGGTTGTAGCCCCAGAACAGGATGCAGCCGGCATGGTCGAGGTCGGGCAGGTACGCCCCGGGCACCGCCTCGCCGTAGGTGTAGAGCGACGCCAGGTGCCGGCCCCATCCGCACAGTTCCATGTACGAGCAGAAGTTGGGGCTGCCGAACGCGCGCCTGAGACGATTCACCCAGTCGATCGAGTCCGACATCGCGGACGTGGACCCTGATGCGCTGCCGAACACGACCGCCTCGGGCCCGGATTCGCCGGCAATTGCCCTGAGCTTCGCCGCGATCGTGTCGAGCGCTTCGTCCCAGCTGATCGGCGCCCAGGCCGGCTCGGGCGCGCCCTTCGGAGCAGTGCGTCGCAGCGGGAGCAGCAGCCGGTCCGGATGGTTCACGATTTCGGGCGCGGCCTTGCCCTTGATGCACAGTGCCTGGCCGGTCGGGTGTCCAGGCGCCGGCCGCAGGGCGAGCAACCGCCCGTTCTCGACCGTAGCCGTGGCGCCGCACCGCGAGATGCACAGCGGGCAGAAGGTGACGGTCTCGGCCACGCCGCCATGGTGCACCCTGCACGCGCCGCGCGCGATACCTCGCGTGGACTACGGACGATCGGGCTTCACACAGAACTCGTGGCCATCGGGATCGGCCAGCACCACCCAGTTGACGTCGCCCTGGCCGATGTCGATACGCGTCGCCCCGAGCGCGACGAGCCGCTCGACCTCCGCCTGCTGATCACCGTCGGCAGGTGCCGCGAGGTCGAAATGCAGCCGGTACTTCCCGGTCTTCGACATCAGCGGCGGGCCGCCCCACGTGATCTTCGGACCGCCGTGGGGCGAGCGGATCGCGGTCTCTTGATCCTGGTCCCACACCAACGGCCAGCCCAGCGCTTCGCTCCAGAAGTAGCCCACGGCCTGCGAGCCGTTGCCGGCCAGTGCCCCGATGAATCCGCAGTCCGCCAGAAAGTTGTTGCCCGCCTCGATGACGCAGAATTCATTGCCCTCGGGGTCGGCGAGCACCACGTGAGCCTCGTCCGGGCGTTGACCGACATCGATGTGTCGGGCACCGAGCGCGAGCGAGCGCGCGACCGTCTCTTGCTGGTCATCGAACGACCTGCTGGTCAGATCGAAATGCATCTGGTTCGGGCCGGTCTTCGGCTCCCGGGTCGGGGGAAATCGGATCCGGAACCCGGTGTCGTCGCTCGGGAGCAACGCGACGCCGTGGGAGTCGTCGGCCGGCTCCCAGCCCAGCAGGCCGGCCCAGAAGCGCGCGAGACGGAGCGGGTCGTTCGCGTCGATGCACAGTGCGAGCAGGTGAGCAGCCATCTTGCTGCGCAGAATATCGGGTCGGCCGACCGCGTCGCGGGGTCCGGCGATCGTCGTTGATTCAGAGCTGCATGATCTTCGCCGCGAACAGGTAAGCCCCGGACACGCCGTCCGGGTCGTGCAGCTCGCCAGGAGTCGCCAACGTCGCCTGGGCTCGTGCGCGCACCGCGGCGCCGGGATCCCCGGTGACGAGATCGACGCACAGCCCGGCGACAACGGCGCTGGCGTCGTGTTCGTCCAGGTGGTCGAGGGCGAGGCTGTTGTGCAGTAGCGTCGCCGCCTCCTGGAACACCTCGCGCGCCAGCTCGAGGTCGACCTCGGGCCGGGCCTGGGCCACTGCGTCGGCCGTGGCCAGGAACTGATCGAACGGCGGGTCTACGGCGCTGGACGGCATTGCGCGAACCTCTCAGAGCGCCCATGTCCCGGCAACTGTTTTGCCGCTCGGTCCGACCGCAGACACCTCGGCAGCGGCTATGATCGCGGCAGCCACGGGAGGCCTTCATGAGTCGCGCTGTCCTGCCCATCGGTTGACGGCGGCCGGACATGCGCACGTGCCTCGCCTGTGGGCAGGACAATTCGCCGTCCGCTCGGTTCTGCCAAGGCTGCGGCGCGGCGCTCGACGACCTGACCAAAGTCCCGGACGAGCGCCGGATCGTCACGATCATCTTCGTCGACCTTGTCGAGTTCACGGCCCGGGCGGAGCGGCTGGATCCGGAAGATGTGCGCGCGTTGCTCACGCCGTACCACGACCGGGTGCGGCGAGAGATCGAGTCGTTCGGCGGCATCGTCGAGAAGTTCATCGGCGACGCGGTGATGGGCGTGTTCGGCGCACCGCTGGCCCACGGTGACGACGCCGAGCGCGCCGTGCGCGCGGCCCTCGCGATCCGTGACATCGCCGGCGAGTTGGGCGATGGCGGCCTGCAGATCAGGATCGCGGTGAACACCGGCGAAGCAGTCGTCTCGCCGAGCGCGCGGCCGGCCCTCGGCGAATCGATGGTGGCCGGCGACGTCGTCAACACGGCCTCGCGGCTGCAAGCGGCCGCGCCCATCAACGGCGTCGTCGTAGGTGAGCAGACCTTGCTCGCGACGCAGGATCGCCTCCGCTACGAGCCGCTCGACCCGGTCATCGCGAAGGGCAAGGAACACCCGGTTGCCGCCTGGCTCGCGGTCGAGCCGCTGACCGAGGTCGGGGTCCGTCCGCTCGGTCCCGGTGGCATCGTCGGACGCACTTTGGAGCTCGCGATCCTGCGCGCGCTGTGGGAGCGCGCCTCGGCCGGGCGGCTGCCCACGCTCGTCACGATCGTTGGCCCGGCCGGCGTCGGGAAGTCGACGGTCACCACCGAGTTCTGCCGCCTCGCCGCTGAAAGCGGCGCCCGGGTCGTCGTCGGCCGGTCGCTGCCGTACCGGGAGAGCGGCACCTACGGAGCGCTCGCCGGTCAGCTGATGCGGTTGTCCGGAGGGTTCGAGAGCGACTCCCTTGAGGCAGCGGCCGAGAAGCTGCGGGCGCGGGCGATCGAGCTGCTGGCCGGGTCCGATTCGGACATGGAGTCCGTCGCGCTCGATCTCGGCGCGATTGTCGGCGTCGGCGCAGCCAGCAGCGCCGGCGGCCGCGATGCCCTGTTCTACTCGGTCCGCGAGTTCCTCGAGGCGGCCGCGCACGAGCAGCCGACGGTGCTCGTCTACGACGACATCCAATGGGCCGACCCCAACCTGCTCGACCTGGTCCTGGCCCTCGCCGGGCTCATGCGGCGAGTTCCGCTGATGCTGGTGACGCTCGCTCGCCCTGAGCTGTTCGACGTCCGGGCCGACTGGGGCTCCAGCGTGCCCGAATTCCTGACCCTCACCCTCGGCCCACTCGGCGAGGCCCACGCCCGCGAGCTCGTCGTCCGGCGGGTGGGCGACGGAGACCATGCCGAAGCGATGCTCGAGATCGCCGAAGGGAACCCGCTGTTCATCGAACAACTCGCGGCGAGCGTCGGCGAGACGGCGCCCGGCCGGCTGCCGACGAACATCCGCGAGATCGTCGCGGCCCGGCTCGACGCGCTGCCGCCGGCCGAACGCGGTCTGCTGCTCGACGCGGCGGTTGTCGGGAAGGTGTTCTGGGTGGACGCCCTGCGGGCCTTCGCCGAACCCGACCGGGACATACCGCGGTTGCTCGATCAGCTCGAACGGCGCGATCTCGTCAGCCGTGAAGCGGGATCGATGATCGAGGGCAAGCCGCAATTCGCATTCACCCACGCCTTGATCCGCGAGGTTGCGTACGAGTTGCTACCGCGGGCCGAACGGGCCCGCCGGCACGCCGTCGTCGCGGAGTTCTTCGGCCGCAATACCGGTGGATCGGGAGAGGCGATCGGTGCGATGGCGCGGCATTGGCGCGCTGCCGGTGATCACGAACGCGCGGTCGAGCAGTTGGTGCGCGCCGCGGAACTCGCCGAGCGCAGCTGGGCGAAGGACCACGCGGCCTTCCTGTACCGCGAAGCCCTGCAGCTCGTGCCGGAACAGGACGAGGAGCGGCGGCGGACGATTCGACGGAGGCTCGCGCTCGCGAGCGCGGCCTCGCTACATGTGCCGGATGTCAGACGGGGGGAAAGTCGGCCGGAGTGACATCGCCGGCGATCTCGTCGATCGACACGATCCCGTGCATGCCCAGCTTTTCGGAATGGGCGTGTACCGCCCCTTTGTCCGGCGCGTCGTAAATGCAGAACGTGCGCACCTTGCCGGTGTCGTCGACGACGACGTGGCTGTGTTCCCAGTTGACCTCGGTGAACTGGTTCTCGAGAAGTTCGCGCGAGCGGCGCCCGACCTGCGGCATTTGTTCTTCACCGCAGTCGAAGGCGCGAACAATCATGTAGCGCGGCACAGGGTGAGAATAGACCCGAGGCGGCCTGGCCGCATATGGAGCGGATCAGCCCGGCCGTCCTGACTCGCGCACCGTCGCCGCGGTCTCCTCGCGAACCCTCCTTGTCGGTGGGGACGGGCTCCCGTATTTACGCCGTGGCCATTCACCTGTCTTGACGGAACTCACAAGGTCGGCGGGGCGCGTTGGCGATTCCGGCAAACCGACCGCGGGCGTCGGCGGTCAGAGTCGGTCTGGTTCCCGTGCCGTCGCCCCTCTGGAGGTCGCCCGATGCGCGCTCTACGGTTCGCGACCGTATCGACGCTGCTCGGTTGCCTGGTGGTACTCGGGTCATCGCGTCCCGCGCCGGCCGACCCGAGCGGGCCGGCAGCCGCGGCCTCCGGCGAGGTGGCGCGGCAGGACGTGCCGACCCCGGCCGGTGCGGAGGCTGACACCGTCGCTGAGCCCGACGTCGCGGTGAACCCGCGCCGCGGCGATAACGCGATCGCGGTGGTGCAGGACGCGCGGTATCCCGACGCCGCAGCGGCGGCGATCAGCGCCGCCTGGACCGCCGACGGTGGCGCCACCTGGCACCACCGTGCGGTGCCCGGCCTCACCACGATGACCGTCACGCCAGCTTGTCCAGAGTCCGGTCCTTGTGGCCGGTGCTCGAAGAACGGGCGGCGCAGCGCGCGGGCACCTTGTCAGGTGGGCAGAGGCGCATGCTGAGTCTCGGCATCGCGATGATGAGCAACCCGTCCGTGCTGCTGCTCGACGAACCATCCCTCGGGCTGTCGCCGGTCGTGGTCGACGACCTGTTCCGCACTCTGCGTCACCTGGCCGATGCCTCAGGGATGGCCATCCTGCTGGTCGAGCAAAGCGTCACCAAGGCGCTGGCGATTGCCGACGATGCCTACGTGATGCGCTTGGGACGCATCATCGCGCACGAATCGGCGCGGACGCTGGCCGCGGAGTACTCCATGTGGTCCCTGTTCTGACCAGGCTGTGCGGATCGACCGGCTAGGTCGGCGCGGAACGTCCGGACAGCTTCTCCAGCCGGCTCGTCAGCAGCGGGATCCGGTGCCCGTTGCCGGTCAGGCCGACGTACCGTCCGCCGAACACCGCCAGGAGGGCGTCATCGAGGCGACGCACGGCGCCCGCTGGGTACTGATAGCCCATCCGCTTGATGAGTGCATCCATGTCGACCGACGCGAGCAGCCCGCCGAGTTCGTCGAGCGAGGTGATTCCCAGTTCGAGCAGCAGCCCCGAGATCCAGTCGTAGTGGTTGGTGCGCGACCAGCTCGCATCGGGGTATTGCGACGCGAGGAAGGTCGCGAGCTCTTGTGGGCTGATCCGCGGGTCGACCGGATCGAAATCGGGATGCAGTGCAGAGAACGAGGCTTGGATCCGGTTGCGGATCTCGGAGAACTCGCGGTCGGCCAGCTCCAGCAATCCAGCGGCCAGGGTGAAACGGCGATCCAGATCCGGGGCGTGCTCGGCGGGGACGGTGCCCTTGTAACGGATGTCGTGCTCGAACTCGGCCCACGCATGCTGAAGCACCGTTCGTACCTGCACCGAGGCCGGGCGTTCGGGCACCGCGGTCGAGGAGAGGAGCAGATGCCGGCTGGCATAGCCGAAGCGGCCCTCGCGGGCGGTCTCCTCGCCGAGGTCCCGGTCGTCGATGATCGTCAGTTGGTCGGCGAACAGCTGCGCGACCGCAGCGACGTCACCTTGCAGGTAGGTGATCACCCGGACGCCGACAACGTCGGTGATCTGGGTCAGCGGGTCGGCGTAGGGCGGCTCGCCGTCGGACGAGCGGACCGCCTTCGCCGCGAACGATGCCACGCTCTTGGTCCGCCCGGTGATGCTCAGATAGTTGATGCCCGCGTCATCGAGCAGCGTGGTGATGATCGCAACATAGCGATCGGTCACGGCGTGCAGTTCGGGCTGGAGCGCGGCGTAGGTGCGCACGGCATGTCGGACCGGCTCGTCCTCCGCATCTCGACGACCGTGGGGGAGCGAGGGCTTCATGGGGACACCATGCCTGACTAGCGTTCGGTTCATGAACCATCACCAGCACGCGATCGTGCTGTCCTGCATCTGGACGGCGCTGGGGTTCGCGGTGGTGTGCTTCGTCGTCGGCGAGATCACCGGCAACGTCAGCCAGGTCGACAAGCTGTGGAGCATCGTCCCGGTGATCTACAGCTGGATCGTCGCCGTCCGCGGCGACTTCCCGGCGCGAGCCGTACTGATGGCCGTACTCGCCACGGTCTGGGGTGTTCGCCTGACCTACAACTTTTCCCGCCACGGCGGGTACTCCTGGCGGTTCTGGAGCGGCGTCGAGGACTACCGCTGGGTGCACGTGCGCGCGATGCCCGTGCTTCGCACCCGCGCCGGCTGGACCCTGTTCGACCTCGGGTTCATCTGCCTGATCCAGCACGCGCTGCTGCTGTGGATCGCGCTACCGATCGTCGACGCGGTCGACGCACCGCACGGCTTCGGCCTGCTCGATGTGCTGCTCGCCGTCGCTTTCGTCGCGCTGCTCGTACTCGAGACCTGGGCCGACCAAACCCAGTGGAACTTCCAGAACGAGAAGAAGCGCCGCCTCGCCGCCGGGGAGCCGCTGACCGGCCGCTACGTCGCCGGCTTCATCCACGACGGCCCCTGGCGCTGTACCCGGCATCCGAACTATCTGGCCGAGCAGTCGATGTGGGTGGTGTTCTGGCTGTTCGCCGTGGTCGCTACGCACCGGATCGACTGGACGCTCGGCGGCGTGATCCTGCTGCTGGCGTTGTTCCAAGGGTCCTCCGCCACCAGCGAGCGCATCCAGCTCGAAAAGTATCCGGACTATCGCGCCTACCAACGACGCACGCCGCGTTTCCTGCCCTGGCCGAAGGCTGCCCTGCGGACACGACGCGAAACGTGAGGTCAGACGCGGAGTTGCTGGATTGGTGCCCTCGGCTGGGATCGAACCAGCGATGATCCGCTCAGAAGCTGTCCCGCACCGAGCGCTGTCTGATCAACACCGAGATGTGGTCGTGGTGGCAGCCACAAGCTGCCGGTTGATCAGGGTCCGACTGCGTTCACCCCTGCGCCGTGAGGCCGGACTCGTCGATCCAATCTCGCACGGTCTGATGGTGCGCCACCCAGGCGGTCCACACATCCTCGGCCCAGGCGTATGCGGCCTGTCGTGCCACCTCCGGGTCGTCGCCGAGTGGCACATCGAGCATCGTGAGCCGACCGCGCGACGGCGGCGCCTTGAGCTGGTGAAACACCGGCCGGTCGACCATTCGGCGGTGTAGGCGCGTCCCCTGCGAGGGATCGGTGCCGTGCTCGAGGAACAGACACAAAGTCATCAAATGGATGGCTACCGACTGGATGGCGCGAGGATCGTCGCCATCTGGGTGTTGCACTGCGTAGGCATCGACCACGAGCTGATGGAAAGCCATTCGCGCCGGATGTGAGTACTGGGCACAAAGCAGCTCGCCATACCGCGTCCAGCACGCCGGCGAGGAGGTCATGTACGGGTGCACCGGTGCATCCACGGCGGGTAGTCGGACTCCGCACCCCGAGCACGTGCTTGCGGTGTCGCCCATCATCACTCCGGAATCATCTCCGACGATCTACGCGCGGCCCAATCGGTGCCCGGCGACCGCAATACCCGAGGACCGAGCTCCCAGGAAGGGGAAGCTCAGCCCACTCACGCGCCCAGTTGAATCACCAAACACCGCACCCGTGAGCAATCCGAATACTCTCCTCATCCCGATGCCTATCGATTCATGCGCGGGGGACGTCGGCGCCAGCGGCCGCGCGCGTATCGCGGCTAAGTGCGCGCAGTCTGCGGCATAGTTGCGCGGCGCTCCGATCGGTCATGTGGCGCCGCGCCGCCTACCGTTGCAGACGGCCACGCGGTGGGGCACCACGCGGGCTAGTCGCCGATCACGAAGGCGGCCGTGTGCGGGTTGGTGATCCGCACGATGTACAGCGCACCGTTGGGCCCTCGACAGGTGAAAGTCTGACCGACCGTCGTGACGGTGATGTTGTGCCCGTCGTTGCACACCACCCCGTCCACGTTGCCGAAGACCTCGATCCGCTGTTCGACCGTCACGTGGCGCAGCGAGACCGGGGACGGGCGGTGGTGGGCCGGTGGGGTCTTCTCAAGATGGAGGAACATCCAGCCGGCGAAGGCGAGACCGGCGAGCGGCCCGACCAGCACGGCCCATGCGGTGCCGCGGCGAACCGGCCGGTGACCGATCGCGCTGCGCTGCTGCTCGGCCTCGATGGGTGCGACCTCGGCCGCCACCCGGCGCAGGCCGGCGAGCGAGGCATCGGGGCGGTAGGTCTTCTCGCCCCGCATTTCGGCGATCAGCCGGTCCGTTTCCTGCGATCGCCACGGCAGGGTCGGTTCCAGCAGGACGTCGAAGGTCACCGCGTCGAGCAGGTACAGATCGCGGTTCTTCAGGTACACGATCAACTCGGAGGTGTAACCCGCGGCGATCTCGGCGGCGCGTTTGCGGTAGCCGTACAGCTTGAGA
The DNA here is from genome assembly GCA_963764485.1 of uncultured Actinomycetota bacterium. Lineage (GTDB taxonomy): Bacteria > Actinomycetota > Actinomycetes > Mycobacteriales > Jatrophihabitantaceae > Jatrophihabitans. Next base: position 37,363 of record CAVXSM010000003.1, read on the forward strand.
GCCACGCCGCCACCGACGAGCAGTATCAACACTGACAGCCACGAGAGGGCCCAGAGGGTTTCGTGCGCGCCCACCGTGCTCTCGAGCCCGATCGGGATGAGACACAGAGCGGCCACCGGCGCCGGAAGATCGCCGCGGGCGATCAGGCGCGCCACACTCGAGCCACGCACGGGCGTCGGCCAGTCGGGACTGGCCGCCACGCCTGGCCCACGCGTGTCCCCCGGCATCGAACCCCTTACGCCCGCCTCGCCGCCCGGGCCGGCCACCCGGACCTGATCGCCGGGAATCAGAATCTCGAAGTCGTCGGCGCCAAGCAAGCGCTCCCCATCACCCAATGCCGCTGAATGTGGAAAGCGCGACCGACTCATCCGCGACAGCGGCATGGTGCGGTTGCGCCGCGCATCAGCATGGTTTGCGCGATACCGAGAAGGATGAAATGGCTGCGATCACCGTCTGGTCGTACCCTCGATCCGAACCCGGGTTCCTAACGACGTTCCACCGGGCGGCTGCTGCTAGCGTCCGAGCATGGAGGCGGTCCCAGAGGATCTGCAGCGCAAAGGGGTGCTCGGCCGCTTCCCGCCTGCAACGGAGCAGGCCTACAGAAGTTGGCTGATCGACCAGATCGTCCCCCTGATGCGCTTCGTGGGAGGCGTGTCGGTCCCACTGTGGATGGTCGTCCCGCCCTCAGGCTGGCTGTTCCTGCCCGGCGGGCCTCCGCAGTCGCTGTGGATCGCTTCCTACGGCATCGTCGTCCCATCGCTGGTGGCCGCGCTCGGCCTAACCTTCACGTCGCTCCGGCGATGGGCTGTGCCCATTTCGGCCCTGGCCCTCCTCGGGGTTACGGCCACCGCCTATTGGGTTGCTGTCGGGATCGTTGACGTTGGGGCCGGGGGGGTGCCTGTCACCGCAGTGACGTTCGGCCTCCTGGCGCCGTTCACGCGACTGCCAGCTCGAACAACGGCCGTTCTCAGCGTGGCCATTCTCGGACCAGGTATCGGGTTGACCATTGCCGACATGCTGAACGACACGATCAGCAGCAAGACGGGCTACTTTTTCATCACGGCTGAGTTCAACGCCCTCGTCGTCGTAACAGGCATCGGCATAGTCGGCGAACAGGTGGTGCGAAAGACGTTCGTCGGCGAGCAGATCATCGCCCGCCAGCAGATGATGATCCGGCGGTATGCGCCGCCAGCAGTGGCCTCGGCAATCGAAAAGGGGAACTCCGCGACAGTCGATGCTCCGCAGCGTCTTCGGGTGACGGCGTTGTCCTCTGACGTTGTGGGCTTCACTCGCACCGCTGATGCGCTGGACGCGGAGTCATTGGCCCAGATCGTGCACGAGTACATGAGCGCCGTGGCCGACATCGTGGAACGTCACGGCGGGACGGTGACAGAGTTCGCCGGGGACGGCGTGATGGCCCTGTTCGGTGCACCGGCCGAATGTGAACCCGGCGACCAAGTCACGGCGGCCATCGCAGCAGCGACCGAGCTCCAGGCCACCTTGCCCGTACTGAACCAGCGCTGGTTCAAGATCGGCCTGGACCACGAATTACAGACCCGGATCGGAATCAACACCGGCGTGTCATCGGTCGGAACGTTCGGCTCCGAAGGCCGCGGCACCTACACCGCTATTGGACTGCAAATCAACATCGCCGCGCGTATCCAAGCCAAATGCGCCCCCGGCGCCATCCTGCTATCCCAAGCCAGCTGGCAGCTCGTCAAAGACACCATCGCCTGCGAGTCACGAGGCGAAACCGAAGTCAAAGGCGTCCACTTCCCCATCAAGCTGTACACCCCCACCCTCGCGGGTCCGACGACCACGAACGGCTCGACGCCGACGGCCTAGCCGACGAACCACCGGTCGCGCGATCATCGGCTACGGTCGCACCCCTTCTGATGATCGAACTTGCGGCCCCTTTGGGCAAGCGCATACAGACCGAAGGTTCACAATCGAGGGCGAACTGGTGATGCGACCGGACGAAGACGTCCCAGGGGCGATCATCAGCGCGCGAAGTCAGCGTGTGGGCTTTCCGCAGCCGTGAGCGGTGCAATACCGCGGTGTGAATCGCGCGATGCAGGGTTCGGACTGCACAGATTGACCGTCGGCCGTGAGGTAGTGCCCCCGGCTGGGATCGAACCAGCGACCATCCGCTTAGAAGGCGGGCGCTCTATCCACTGAGCTACGGGGGCCTGGACGCCACGACATTATCTGTCGTTGACGTCCTTCTGCCGACCCGCGGTGAACACCTTGCCGAGCGAATAGTCCGGATCACGCGAATCAACCGTGTATCCCAGCAGCACGGCCGCGCCCAGGAGGGCGAGGAACGCGAGGCACAGCAGGGCGGCCATACGGTCAAGTGTGCGCCGGCGGAGCGCTTTTCGCGCTGGCTATTTCGGCATCGATGGCCTGATTCCGCGCCCGCCCGTCGACCGAGTTCGGCCGGCCGGTTAGCACCTCCGTCCGACTTTCCGGGCGCCCCCGTCCACAGCCCGGCCGCCTGTCCACAGATCGAGCAGCGCGGTCGCAACCCGTCCGCCCGTACCGCAATCGTTGCGGCAGCCCACGGCGGGCACCGGATCATCCCGGACCAGACAGGAGCAACCTGATGGCAGACACCACCATGACGATCGTCGGCAACGTCGTCGACGAACCGCGTCGGCGCCAGACCAAGAACGGCTTCGACGTGACCAACTTCCGGGTCGCGTCCACGTCGCGGCGCTTCGATCGCGAGAAGGAACAGTTCGTCGACAACGGCACCCTGTTCGTCAACGTGACGTGCTGGCGGGCGATGGCGCTCAACGTCGACAAGTCGCTGCGCAAGGGCCAGCCGGTCGTGGTGCACGGCCGTTTCTACATGCGCGAGTACACCGTCGACGAGCAGCTGCGCACCTCCTACGAACTCGAGGCGCTGGCGGTCGGCCACGACCTGTCCCGCGGCACCACCCAGTTCACCCGGGTGTATCAGTCAGGCCCGACCGTCGTCACGGTCACCCGCGACGCCGACGGGCTACCCGCCGACGAGAGTGACCACTGGCACGATCTGGCCGGCCGCGAAGCGCCCGACGACTACGGCCCGCCGCTCGACCTCGACCCGGCATCGTTCGGTCCTGGTGCACCGGCGGCTGACGACGCGGGGCGCGAGTTGGCGCCGGCGTCCTGAGTCTGGGCGCGTCGGTTCGCGCAGGGCCGGTCCGGGTCGGGTGCACGCCCGGATCGGCCCCGCGACCGGGGCTGTCACGTCGAGGTCGACCGGGCTGGGACAATGGACACCGACCGGCGCGTTGCCGGAGACCCCGAGAGACAGACGCAAGGACGGATCGTGGCCCAGTTCATCTACACCATGTACAAGGTGCGCAAGGCGCACGGCGACAAGGTGATCCTCGACGACGTGACATTGTCGTTCCTGCCCGGCGCCAAGATCGGTGTCGTCGGCCCGAACGGCGCGGGCAAGTCGAGCGTGCTCAAGATCATGGCCGGGCTCGACCAGGCCTCGAACGGTGACGCCACCCTCCTCGCCGGTGCCAGCGTCGGCCTGCTGCAGCAGGAGCCGCCGCTCGACGAGACCAAGACCGTCCGCGAGAACGTCGAGGCCGCGGTCGCCGAGCTGCGCGGCACGCTGGCCCGCTTCGAAGAGGTCTCGGCCGCCATGGGCGAGCCCGATGCCGACTTCGACTCGCTGATGGCCGAACAGGGCGAGCTGATGGAGAAGATCGAACACGCCGAGGGCTGGGAGCTCGACAGCCGCATCGAGCAGGCGATGGACGCGCTGCGCTGCCCGCCCGGCGACTCACCAGTCACCTTCCTGTCCGGCGGCGAGCGGCGCCGCGTGGCGCTGTGCAAGCTGCTGCTCGAGCAGCCCGACCTGCTGCTGCTCGACGAGCCGACCAACCACCTCGACGCCGAGAGCGTGCAGTGGCTCGAGCAGCACCTGGCGAAGTACCCGGGCACCATCCTCGCCGTCACCCACGACCGGTACTTCCTCGACAACGTCGCCGAGTGGATCCTCGAACTCGACCGCGGCCGGGCCTACCCCTACGAGGGCAACTACTCGGTCTATCTCGAGAAGAAGGCCGAGCGTCTGCACGTCGCGGGCAAGAAGGACCAGAAGCTCGAGAAGCGCCTGCGCGACGAGCTGGAATGGGTGCGGCAGAACGCCAAGGGTCGTCAGACGAAGAGCAAGTCGCGCCTGGCCCGCTACGAAGAGATGGCGGCCGAGGCCGAGAAGACCCGCAAGCTGGACTTCGAAGAGATCCAGATCCCGCCCGGCCCGCGCTTGGGCAACCTCGTGATGGAGGCCAAGGGGCTAACCAAGGGATTCGACGGCGAACTGCTCTGGGACGACATCTCCTTCAGCCTGCCCCGGGGTGGCATCGTCGGCGTCATCGGTCCGAACGGCGTCGGCAAGACGACGCTGTTCAAGATGATGGTCGGTCAGGAGCACCCCGACTCGGGCGAGCTGCGCCTCGGTGAGACCGTCAAGATCAGCTACGTCGACCAGGGCCGCGGCGGTCTCGATCCGGACAAGAACGTCTGGGAACTCGTGTCCGACGGTCTCGACTTCATCAAGGTCGGCAATGTCGAGATGCCGTCACGCGCCTACGTCGGCGCCTTCGGGTTCAAGGGACCCGACCAGCAGAAGCCGGCGCGGGTGCTGTCCGGTGGCGAGCGCAACCGCCTCAATCTCGCCCTCACTCTCAAAGAGGGTGGCAACCTGCTGATGCTCGACGAGCCCACCAACGACCTCGACGTCGAGACCCTGGGTTCACTCGAGAACGCCCTGCTCGAGTTCCCCGGCTGCGCGGTGATCACGTCTCACGACCGGTGGTTCCTCGACCGCATCGCCACCCACATCCTGGCCTGGGAAGGCGACGGCGAGAACCCGGCCAAGTGGTTCTGGTTCGAGGGCAACTTCGACTCCTACGAGAAGAACAAGGTCGAACGGCTCGGCCCGGACGCCGCCCGCCCGCACGCCGTCACCCACCGCAAGCTCACCCGCGACTGAGCCGTCACCGGCGAGCCGAGCGACCGAGCGCTATGAGCAGATTCGTCCACGACGTCCACATGCGGTGGTCGGATATGGACGCGTACCGCCACATCAACAATTCGGCCTACCTGCAGTTCCTCGAGCAGGCTCGGGTCGCGATGTTCTTTCACCGGCACGAGACGTTCTCGAGTGGGACGGTGATCGCGCGACATGAGATCGACTACCTGCGGCCGGTCGTCTACCACCCCGAGCCGCTGCGGGTCGAGATGTGGATCGAGAACGTGCGCGGCGCGCACTTCACCGTCCGCTACGAGGTGTTCGACCAGGGCCGGCTGGCGGCCCGTGCCGCCACCCGGTGCGTGACCTTCGACTTCACCATTGACCGGCCGCGCCGGCTCACCGACGACGAGCGCGAGATCCTGCACGGCTTCGCCGACGACGACCGTGCTGACACCTGACGACCGGCCGATCGTCGCCGAGCTGGCGCCGGTCCTGCGCCGGGCGGTCACCCTCGATCCCGACAGCATCGCCCGGCTGCGGCTGGTCGGCGCGGCCGGTGCCGTCCTGATCCGGCTGCCGTTCGACATCCTGATCTCGCGCACGGTGCCGGCGCCGGCCCGGGCCGGGAGCCTCGACCTGGCGGTGCGGGCGGTCGAGTTGCTGGACTGGCTCGATGCCGCCGAGCAAGAGGCGATCCCGCCGGCGGCCCGCGACTCCGAGTGGCGCACCGGCACACCACCGCCTTCGGGCTGGCGCCGGCTCGAGTCCGTCCCGGACGGCGTCGTGCGCGGTTTGGTGCGAACCGGCGCGGCGGCGCTGAGCGAGGCGGCCGTCCGCGAGGGTGTCCCGGGCGCGCAGCCCCGGGCCGAAGTCACGGCGGCTTTGCTCGACTCGGTCGTGCTGACCGTGCGCGACGACAACGACGACTCGGTCCAGGCCGAGGTCACGTTGCGGGCGTTGAGCGCACTGACCCGGATGGGTTTCCTGCCCGCCGGTGGCGTCGCCTTCGTCGACGTGGCCGGCCGCTGGATCCGGGTGGTCGGCGAATACGGCAGCGTCTATCTCGAGCGCCCCGGACACTCGCTGCTGCTGCGCTGAAACCTGAACTGCTCCCCACCTCGTGTAATACAGCGCTGGCCTGCCGGACACCTACCTGGTGAGGCACCCAGTCGGCAGCGAGGAGATTCCGCGTGGACGACGTCGCACGGCAGGACCAGCTCGACGCCTGGTTCCGGGCCTACGGCGATCGCGTGTTCGCGTATCTGCTCCACCGCACCGACCGGGAGACCGCCCAGGACGTGCTCCAGGAGGTATTCGTGACCGCATTCCGTAAGGCCGACGACCTGCCCGAACCGCCGATCGGCTGGCTGCTGGGCACCGCCCGCCGCCTGCTGGCCAACTCCGCCCGGGGCGAACGGCGCCGGGTCCGGCTGGCGCTGCGCGTCGCCGGCGATGCCCCCTTCCCGGTGGTCGAGGACGAGGCCGCAGAGGGTGCGGTCGCCACCGCGCTGGCTGAACTCTCCAGCGCCGACCGCGAGGTGCTCACCTTGAGTGCCTGGTACGAGCTGTCAGCGGACGAGGCGGCGCGGGCGCTCGGCTGTACCGCCTCGACCTACACCGTGCGACTGCACCGAGCCCGGCGCCGGCTGGCCGAGCGGCTGCGCGCCGCGGGCTACGGCGCCTACCGCGTCCATCCACGACCGGTCAATCAGCAACCGGAGGCCGTGAATGAGTGACGACGAGCTCGACCGCGAGCTGCGCGCCGCGCGCCCGCACACCGCCGCCGACGACGGTTGGGCCGGGTCGCCCGACGGCGACCGGGCACTGGCCGCGATCCGCGGCGCGGTGTCGGCACCGTCCTCGACGGTCAGCCGGCTGCGCCGGGTGCGGCCGTTCACGCTGGTGGCCGGTCTTGCCGCTGCGGCCGCGGCCGTCGTCGTGGTGAGCCTCACGGCGAGCGGATCGAACGGCGGATCGCACCCGATCGCCCGGCCACCGGTGTCCACGCCGCCGGGGTCGACGCCTCCGGGAGTGACCGGTCCGGCGCCGGCCGCGATGTCGCTCGTCGCCTACGACAGCTGCGGGGCGATGCTCGACGGCCTGCGCGCGCACACCGCCAAGGCGGTCACCGCCTACGGCCTCGGCGGCGGCAGCGTCCGCTACGGGCTCGACGCGGGCGTCAACAAGGCGACAGTCCCGAGTGCGGTATCGGCCGAGGGGTCGGCCGCCGATCCGAGTACTCCTGATCACTCGACCACCAACGTCCAGGAAGCCGGCGTCGGCGAGCCGGACACCGTCGAGACCGACGGCCGCCGGGTCGTGTCGGTGTCCGGCGGCGTGCTGCGGGTGGTCGATGCCTCGACTCACCAGGTCACCGGACGGCTCGATCTCACCGTCTACGCCGGCGCCAGCTCGGCCCAGTTGCTCATGAGCGGCGACCGGGTCCTGGTGATCCTGGGCCAGCCGGTGCCCTACTACCGAGGGCTCGTGTACGGCCCCTATCAGCCCCAGACCACTATCAGCACTTTCCTGCTGGTCGATCTGTCCGCGGCGCCGACGATCGTCGGCACCCTGCACCCGCAGGGCGGCTACGTCGACGCCCGCATGGTCGACGGCACCGCCCGCCTGGTCGTGCAGAGCACCCCGAAGCTGGCCTTCCCGACCCCGGCGGGGAACGAGTCGGACCGGCAACGACTGCAGCGCAATCGCACCGTGGTGGCCCACGCACCGCTGAGCGCATGGCTGCCCACCTACGACGTTTCGGTCGGGCTCCGCACCAGCCGGCACACCGTCGACTGCGGGCGGGTCAGCCACCCCGCCACGTACACCGGGACGTCGATGCTGACCGTCTACACCGTCGACCTCACCGCCGGCCTCGGCGACCCGGTGCCGGTGACCCTGGCCGCCGACGGCACCGCGGTCTACGCCAGCCCGTCGAGCCTGTACGTCGCCAGCGCCGATGGCGCCCACACGCAGCTGCACCGCTTCGACATCACCGGCCCGGCCCGGCCCATCTATCTCGGCAGCGGGAAGGTGCCCGGCGGCCTGCTCGATTCGTACTCGATGTCGGAGTACGCCGGCTCGCTGCGGGTGGTCACCACGACCTATCCGAACTACAGCGGTGACCCGGATACGTCGTCCGCCCCGTCATCGACGACTGCGGTGTACACGCTGGACGCCGACACCCTCAAGAAGCAGGGGCAGGTCGGCGGGCTCGGGGTGAACGAGCAGGTGCATGGGGTTCGCTTCCTCGGCCCGCTCGCCTATGTCGTCACGTTCCGGTCGGTCGATCCGCTGTACGTGCTCGATCTGCACGACCCGACCCATCCGCGGCGGGCCGGCGAGCTGACCGTCACCGGTTACTCCGACTACCTGCACCCGGTGGCCGCCGGGCGGCTGCTGGGCGTGGGCGAGCACGTCGACGGGTCCGGGATCGTCACCGGGCTGCAGCTGTCGCTGTTCGACGTCGCGACGCCGGCCCATCCCACCCGCCTGGCCCGGCTCACCCAAAGCCACAGCCCGTCCGAGACGCCGATCGACCCGCACGCGTTCCTGTACTGGCCGGCCGAGAAGCTGGCCGTGGTGCCGATCGACTCGTGGAACCCTGACGAGTCAGGGGCGGCTCTGGTCGTGCGGGTCGGCGACCGCACGCTCGCGACCGTCGGCACGATCCGCAATCCGGCGGTGTCAGGTACCGACGGGTACGACAGCGGCATCCAGCGCACGCTCGTCATCGGCAACGACATCTGGACGATGTCGACCTCGGGCCTGCGGGTCAGCGATCTGCACTCGCTCGCCGAGCAGGCCTGGGTGCCGTTCGACTGAGCGCGCTTCAGCCCCGCACCCACACCGCGGTGTCGGGCGGCAGGCCGCCGTCGAGCGGTCCGGACGCGAGCGTCACCTCGCCGGGCGGCAGCGCGACGGTGGTGACGCCGGTGTTGAGCCACACCGCGACATCGCCGCGGCGGTAGGCCAGGCAGCCGACTGGTGCGTCCAACCACTCGAACGCGTCACCCTGCAGACCGGCGAGCGAGCGGCGCAGGCCGACGGCCGCGCCGTACAGATGCAGCGTCGAACCCGGGTCGGCCTGCTGGGCCTGAACCGACAGCGCCGCCCAGTCGCCCGGCATCGGCAGCCAGGTCGTCACGGCGGAGGTGAAGCCGAACGGGGGAGTGGTGCCCGACCAGGGCAACGGCACCCGCTCGCCGTCGCGGCCGCGCTCGGTGTGCCCGCTGCGCTCCCAGGTCGGATCCTGCAGCGCCTCGTCGGGCAGGTCGACGTTCGGCAGACCGAGCTCGTCGCCGTTGTAGATGTAGGCCGCGCCGGGTAACGACAGCTGCACCAGTGCGGCGGCCCGGGCGCGCGCCAGCCCTTCCGGGCCACCGCCGTAGCGCGTGACCGTGCGATCGACGTCATGGTTGTTCAGCACCCACGTACATGCGGCGCCGACTGCGGCCATCGCATGCAGCGAGCGGTCGATCGCGGCGCGGAACCCGTCGGCGCCCCACTTCGCCTCGACCAGCTCGAAGTTGAACGTCAGGTTCAGCTCGTCCGGTCGGACGTAGAGCGCCAGCCGTTGCGGGTCGGCCACCCAGGCCTCGCCCACGGCCATCCGATCGCCGGGATAGGAGTTGAGCGTGCGCCGGAAGCCGCGGTGGTACTCGTGCACGCCGTCGCGGTCCCAGCGGATGTCGTCGGTGTCGGGCATCGTCGCGAGCTCGTCCGGGCCGGGCAGGATCGTCAGATCCATGTCCGGCAGCCCCGGCTCCTTAGCCATCGAGTGCGCGACGTCCACCCGGAAACCGTCGACCCCACGGTCGAGCCAGAACCGCATGACCCGCTCGTACTCGGCCGGCACCGCCGGGTTCGTCCAATCCAGATCGGGCTGCTCGGGGGCGAACAGGTGCAGGTACCAGTCGCCGTCGGGTAGCCGGGACCAAGCCGGCCCGCCGAAGACCGACGGCCAGTTGTTCGGCGGCTGCGCGCCACCCGCGCCGCGGCCGGGCCGGATGATGAACAGCCCGCGCTCGGGCGCGTGCCGGCCCCCGTCGAGCACAGCCTGGAACCACGGGTGCTCGCTGGAGACGTGATTGGGGACGATGTCGATCGTCACCTTCAGGCCGCACTGATGGGCGTCGGCGAGCAGCGCGTCGAAGTCGGCCAGGGTGCCGAACAACGGGTCGACGTCACACGGGTCGGCGACGTCGTAGCCGCCGTCGGCCATCGGCGAGCGGTAGAACGGCGACAGCCACAGCGCGTCGATGCCCAGCGCGACGAGGTGGTCGAGCCGCTCCCGCAGGCCGATCAGATCCCCGGTGCCGTCGCCGTTGCCGTCGGCGAAGCTACGCGGGTAGACCTGGTAGTAGACCGCCGACGCCCACCAAGGACGCTCGCTGAAAGCGCTTTGAGTCACGGCGGCCATTCTGCCCGACGGGCGCCGGTTTCGGTCAGTGGGGCAAATCCCGTTCAGCCCGGCAGATTGCGCAGCGACTCCGCGGCCGAGGTGAGGTAGTCCCACAGCAGCTTCTCGTAGGCCGGTGGCAGATCGAGGGTGTCCAACGCCGCGCGCATGTTGGCCAGCCACGCGTCGCGGGCCGCCGAGGTGATCGCGAAGCCGGCGTGCCGCATCCGCAGCCGGGGGTGGCCGCGCTGCTGCGAGTAGGTGCCCGGCCCGCCCCAGTACTGGATCAGGAACATCCGCAGCCGCTCGGACGCCGGGCCCAGGTCGTCCTCGGGATAGAGCGGGCGCAGGATCGGGTCGTCGGCCACGCGCGCGTAGAAGGCGTCGACGAGGCGGCGGAACGTCTCTTCGCCGCCCACTGCCGCGTAGAAGGTGTCCGCGCGCCCGTCACCGTCCGGTAATCCAGTCACGCCCCCCATTCTGGCCGACCGCTCGATACGGTCGATCCATGTCCTTCGATCTGGTGGTTCTCGGGCTCGGACCCGGCGGTGAGGAGCTGGCCGAGAAGGCCGCGACCCAAGGCAAGTCGGTGCTCGGGGTCGACCCGCACCTGGTGGGTGGCGAGTGCCCGTACTACGGCTGCATCCCGTCCAAGATGATCCTGCGCGCGGCCGGCACGCTGGCCGAGTCGCGCTTCGTCGACCAGCTGGCCGGGCACGCCACGGATCAGCCCGATTTCGCGCCGGTCGCGAAGCGCATCCGCGAGGAGGCGACCGACAACTGGACCGACAAGGTCGCGGTCGACCGCTTCGAGAAGACCGGCGGCACCTTCGTGCGCGGCGCCGGCCGGCTGGCCGGGCGCGCGGAGGACGGGCGGCTGCTCATCCGGGTCGGCGACGAAACCTACACCGCCGATGCCGTCTGCATCGCCACCGGCACGGCGCCGGCCGTTCCGCCGATCGACGGGCTGGCCGACCTGCCCCGTGGCGTCGACGACCTCGTCTGGACCAATCGCGAGATCGTCAAGGCCAGCGTGGCGCCGCGGTCGCTGGTGGTGATCGGCGGGGGCGCGATCGGCTGCGAGCTCGCGCAGGGCTTCGCCCGCTTCGGCACCGCGGTGACCGTCATCGAAGCCGCACCGCACCTGCTCATGCCTGAGGAGCCGGAGGCCGGCGCGGTGGTGGCCGGGGTGTTCGAGCGGGAGGGCATCACGGTGCGGCAGGGCGTCGGCGTGCAGTCCGTCGCCCGCGGGGGCGACGGCGTGGTCGTCACCCTCGCCGATGGCAGCACCGCCACCGGCGAGAAGGTGCTCGTCGCCGCCGGGCGCCGGCCCAACCTGTCCGACATCGGGCTCGACACCGTCGGCCTCGACCCGCAGGCCCGCAACCTTGACGTCGATGACCACATGAACGTGGCCGGCGTCGACGGGCTCTACGCCATCGGCGACGTCACCGGCAAGGGCGCGTTCACGCACGTCGCGGTGTGGCAGGCGCGGGTGCTGGTGGCCCACCTGCTCGGGACCGATGAGCCGTTCGGCGGCTACGACGGTCTCGCCTGGGCGACGTTCACCGATCCGGAGGTGGGCCGAGTCGGGCTCACCGAGCAGCAGGCCCGGGACAAGGGTCTGACGGTGCGGGTGGGGCGGCAGCAGATCGCGAAGAACTCGCGCGGCTGGATCCACGGCCCTGGAAACGACGGCTTCATCAAGCTCGTCGAGGACGCCGATCGTGGCGTGCTGGTCGGCGCAACCGTGGTGTCGCCGTACGGCGGCGAGCTGCTCGGGATGCTGACCCTGGCCGTGCACGCCGAGGTGCCCGTGCGCACGCTGCGGACGATGCACTACGCGTTCCCCACGCTGCACCGCGCGGTGCTCGAAGCCGTCCTCGACCTCTCCTGACCGCCTCTCCTGCCCTCCCAAAGTTGTCCGCGCTTCCGGTCGCTATAGCGCCGGGAAGCGCGGACAACTTTGAACGCGGGCGAAAGTTGTCCGTGCTTCCGGTCGCTATAGCGCCGGGAAGCGCGGACAACTTTGGGAGGGGGACGGGACGGTCAGTCGTCGCTGGCGGCCGGGGTGGGACGCGGCCGGTTGTCCGACCTCGCATCGGTGGGCCGCGCGTCTGACGTCGCGTCGTCCAGGGTCGGCTCGTCCGCGCCCGGGGGCGCCTGCGGGGGCGTCGGCGGCACGTGGGCGTCGATGTCCAGGCGCTCGAGCCGGTCGCGGATGCGCCGCCGTAGCTCGCGGGCGGTGCGCCACTGCTCGAGCGGGCGCACCTTCGCGACCAGCCGGATCACCGTCTCCTCGCGGGTCATCGACTCGACGCCCTGCACCTCCGGGGTGTTGAGGAAGACGCCGGCCCACTCGTCCTCGTCGGCCATCTCGGCCGAGACGGTGCGCATGGCGTCGGACGCGCGGTCGACGTCGGCCCAGGCGTCGATCGGGATGTCGAGCACGACCTGCGCGAAGCCCTGGCTCTTGTTGCCGACGCGCACGACCTCGCCGTTGCGCACGTACCAGACGGTGCCGTTGACATCGCGCAGCCGGGTCGAGCGCAGGCCCACCGCCTCGACCGTCCCGCTGGCTTTCTCGAAGTCGATGACGTCGCCGACGCCGTACTGGTCCTCCATCAGCATGAACATGCCGGCCAGGAAATCCTTGACGATGTTCTGCGCGCCGAAGCCGAGGGCGACGCCGACGATCGACGTGCCGGCGATGAACGGCGCGAGGTTGATCTGCAGCTCGCTGAGAATGAGCAGGAAGGCGATGATGAAGATCGTCAGCGAGGCCGCCGACTTCAGCACCGAACCGAGGGTGGCGGCTCGCTGCGAGCGCCGCTCGGACATCAGCCCGGCGGATTCGAGCAGCGAACTGGACTCGAGGCGCTCCTTGAACGGGCGCAGGATGCGGGGCACCTCGCCGCGCACCGGGTTCACCGCACGGGCGATCATCCGCCGCAGGACGGCCCGCAAAATGAGCGCGACCAGGATGATCACGACGATCCGGATCGGGATCTCGATGAGGACCCGACTGTGGTCGTGCCAGAACTTCGGCAGCGCCGCGGCTTTCAGCGTTTCGGTGGAACTCATCCGCTACACCCTGCCACGGAAGCGGGGGCCGACCGCAAATCAGCCCGCCGGTTCTGTGGCCCGATGCACGACCAGCTAGGCCAATGAGCGTGCGCACACGGCCTTCGTCGGGTTGACTGTGTACAGGAACGGAAGGTGTGCGATGGGCGCGGCGCTTGTGCTCAACGCGACGTACGAGCCGTTGTGCGTCGTGCCGCTGCGCCGCGCGGTCGTTCTGGTGCTGGCCGAAAAGGCCATCGTCGTGGAGGCGAGCGACGACGTGATGCATTCCGAGCGGTTGGCGCTCCCGGTGCCGACCGTGGTCCGGCTGGCCCGTTTCGTGCGGGTGCCGTACCGGCGCGAGGTGCCGCTCACCCGCCGCGCCGTGCTCGAGCGCGACGCGCATGCCTGCGTCTACTGCGGCCACCGGGCCGACACGATCGACCACGTCCGGCCGCGCTCGCGCGGCGGCCCGCACATCTGGACGAACGTCGTGGCGGCCTGCGCCCGCTGCAATCACCGCAAGGGCGATCGGCTGCTGGGCGAACTCGGCTGGCACCTTTCGTCGGCACCCGTGCAACCGCCGGCCACCGTGGCCGTGGTGATGGGCTGGGCCGTGCGCGAGCCGTCGTGGGCCCAGTACCTCGGACTCGACTGCGGGGCCGAGGCCGTGGCCCCGGCGGTCTGAGGCCCGGCTACTCGGACTTGCCGTCCGAGTCACCCTTGGCCTGCTGGTAGGCGGCGTCGGAGCGCCCGGCCGCGTTCTTGGCCAGCTCGTAGACCGACGCGCCGTGGCCCAGCGTGCCCTGGCCGGCGTTGGCGCCGTCGTGCATGAAGTCGTAGTACTCCTGCCGCAGATGGTCGTCGTTCATCACGGTAGCGACGTTGATCATCTGGCCGTCGGACGTGAGCAGGTCGGACGGGATCGCGTCGGTGCCGGGGTAGCCGGCCTCGCGCAGGATCGATGTGCGCTCGTAGTCGCCGACCATCGCGGTCTGGTAGCTGGCGTCGTTGAGGTGATCGAGCTGTTCCTGCGATCCCGGCTCGGCGCCGTAGACGTGCTCGAGCCCCATGTTGGTGCCGTGCTTCATCGCGTCCCAGACCGAGTCGGAGATCTTGAGGAAGACGCCGCCGGCGTCTTCGGCCAGCTTGCCGGCCGGATCATGTCGACCCCGAGCGAGAGAATGCCCTTCATCGTCTCGGCGGCATGCTCTTGGTCTACGACCCGCGGTGTCGAAGACCTTGGTGGCGTCGGGGTTGCCGACGAACGTCTTCACCCCTGACCGGACCTTCTCAGCCGGGTTCGATAGCGTACGGGCGTGAGCATCGTGCAGACCGTGTTGGTGTTCGTCGGCATTCCCGGCGGCATCATCGTGCTCCTGGCTCTTGCCGTGTACGGCAAGTCGGTGGTGCGCCAGCCCAATCGTTACCGGCCGGGCAAGCCGTGGGACTACCCGCCGTCGTGGTATGTGCCGCACCCGGACGCCGTCGTCGGGCCCGTGAACGCCGGATCGTCCACCACCGCCGTCGGGGGAGCCAGCGGTGAGTGGTGACGTCGCGCGCATTGCGCTCAACGAGTTGCAGCACGGGCCACAGGGCCCACTCGGTCAGGACGGGCCGTTCACCGTTCGCCAGCTGAGCCGCCTCGACGAGGCCCTCACGCTGTCCAGCCGCGAGACCGGGCTCACCTTCTCGGTCTACGTCGGCGAGTTCAAGCCGCCCGCCCGCGCGCACGCCGAAGCCCTGTTCGAGCGGCTCGACGACTCCGCCGTGCTCGTCGCGGTCTCGCCCGGCCAGCGCAATCTGCACATCGTCACCGGGCCAGAGTCGGCCAAGCGGTTGCCGAACCGAGCCTGCGCCCTGGCCGCGCTGGCCATGCGGGCCTCGTTCGCCAACGGCGACCTCACCGGCGGCATCGTCACCGGCCTGCGCATGCTGGCCGACTCCGCCGGCAACCGCTGACCGCACCGGCCCGGCACCTCACCACCGCCGCCCGGCACGAGTGGCGTGACTACGGGTTGCAGTTGACGATGATCAGGTGGGCGAGATCGCATTTGGGCAGCGTCTTCGACGGTGATGGCGTCGGCGACGCACTCGTGCTCGGCGGCGGGCTGCTCGACGTGGGCGGGTTGCTGCCACCCGACGCGGGCGACGTCTTGGTGGCCGAGCCGCCCGCGGCCGTCGACGTCGCCGGATGCGTCGTCGATTTCGTCGGGGTGGGCTTCGGCTTGGGCTTGGGCTTGTTCGCGCCGACCGCGGTCGGAGCACCGGGGTTGGCCGGCGGGATGTAGCCGGTGTTGGTCACTGCCGGCAGGCCGCCGGTGGTGATGCCGCGCGGGATGCCGCTGATCGACACGCCGCGCCGGTACGCGTCGGCGAGCGCGAGGACCTGCGCGAGGTATTCGTCGGAGTGGTTGTAGGCGAGGACGCCGCGCACCTGACCGGCGTGGCTGCGCAGGTCACCGCCCGCGGCGCAGAGGTAACGGGCCGCGCTCAGCGCGGCGTCGTTGATGTTGAAGATGTCGGCCTTGCCGTCGCCATTCGCGTCCGTGCCGTAGATGCCCCAGGTGGACGGGATGAACTGCATCGGGCCGAGCGCGTGGGCGTACTTCGCGTCGCCGTCGAGGGCCAGGCCGTTGGCCGGGGCGGGGATGTAGTCCCAGTGCACGCCGTCGAGGGCGGGGCCGATGATCGTCGGCGTCGACACCCCGTCGGCGTGCAGCACCGCGCCGCCGTAGCGGCCGTGATCGGATTCCTCGCGGCCGATTCCGGCGAGCAGCGCCCAATCGATGCCGCAGCCCGGTGCGGCACTGCCCATCCGGGCCGCGGCCACGCGATAGGCGTTGAGGGCGACGCTCGGGATGCCGTTGGCCGCGAGCCCGCTGATGACGCCGTGCGTGACCGGTGCGGTCTTCTTGACGTGGATCGGCCTGCGGGTGAGCACCTTTCGCACCGAGGGTGCGGCGGGGTCGATGGACAGGCTCGGGAAAGCCGGCGCGACCAGCTGGTACGTGTTCGGCGCCGGGTCGGCGACGTCGGCCGCGGCGAACGGGGTCACGGTGGCGGCGATGACGAACAGGCTCACCCCGGCCGTGATCGCGCCGACGGCCCCGCGCTTGACCAGCACCGGATGCCGCCGGAAGTAGGCCGCCAGCCCCGGGGCGGCCAGGGTCTCCGGCGGGGCCGAGCGCGGCGCCGGCCGCGGTCGGGGCGGCGGCGGGACAGGGGCGGGCGGCATCGTGGTCTCTTCCGGCGGCAGTGGGGACTCGTTCATATTAAACGAGGTTGTCCTCATGTTCGTAACGCGTTAAGTTTTGCTCGTCAAGCGCGCGGTCACATTGCGCCGGGGACCAACCCTGATCAGGCCGCGCCGTCGGCCGCGCGCGCGGACAGGGCGCGTTGGACGTCGGCCCGCCCCTCGCTGACCAGCCGGCGCAACGCGGACGGCACGTCGGACCCGGCCAGGAACGTGTCGGCGGCCTCGATCGTGGCCGCCGAGATGGTCGACGACCAGCTGGGGAAGAGCCCGACGATGACGTTCTGCGCGAGCTCGCTGGTGCGCCGCTCCCACACATCGCGGATGTCGGCGAAGTAGCGCTCGACGTAGGGCGCGACGAGATCGCCCTGCGTCGGCGTGGGCGAAACCGGCGATCACCGCTTCCTGCATCGCGTTGGGCACCGAGTCGTCGTCGACGGCGATCCGCCAGGCCTCGGCCTTGGCCTCGGGGGTCGGCTGCAGGGCCCGGGCCGTCGCCGCATGGCGCTGCCCGGCCGCCGAGGGGTCCCGCTCGAGTTCGGCGTCGATGTCGTCGCGGCCGATGGCACCGAGCGCGGACAGGGTCTGCACCATCGACCACCGCAGGTCGTCGTCGACCGCGAGGCCCTCGAGCCGGGTGCTGCCGTCGAGCAACCCGCGGACGAAGGCGATGTGCTCGGCCGAGCGGGTCGAACCGAGCAGCGCGTGGATCCAGGCCAGCTGGTGATCCGAGCCGGGCGGCGCCGCGTCCAGCGCGGCGACGGCGGCATCGGCCAGCGCGGCGTAGCCCGCCGCCGAGCTGCCCGGCTCGGCGAAGATCTCGAGGGCCCGCAGGGCCTGGCGGATCAGGGACTGCATGACCCCGATGTCGGTTTCGTGCGCGGCGCCGGCGACCACCATGGCGATGTAGTCGCGCGTCGGCAGTTCGGCGTCGCGGGTCATGTCCCACGCCGCCGACCAGCACAGCGCGCGGGTGAGGGGCGACTCGAGCTCGGCAATGCCGCCGGTGCGCAGCGTGTGCAGGCTGGCGTCGTCGAGGCGCAGCTTGCAGTAGGTGAGGTCGTCGTCGTTCACGAGCAACAGCGCCGGCTGCGCGGATGCCCACCAGCTCGGGCACCGACGTGCGCTCGCCTACGACGTCGAGTTCGACCCGGTGGGTACGCACCAGCCGGCCGTCGACCTCGTCGTAGAGCCCGACGGCCAGACGGTGCGGTCGCAGGGTGTTCGACGTTGCGACTTCGTGTCGGCGTCGTCTGGACGATCTCGAACGAGCTGAACGTGCCGGCGGCGTCGACTTCGAAGTCGGGCCGCAGGGTGCTGATGCCGGCGGTCTCGAGCCAGAGCTTCGACCAGTCACCAAGATTGCGTCCGGACGATTTCTCCAGCGCCCGCAGCAGATCGGCCAGCGTGGTGTTGCCGTACGCGTGCTCGGTGAAGTACTCGCGCAGTCCGGCCAGGAAGGACTCGACGCCGACGTAGGCCCCGAGCTGCTTGAGCACGCTCGCGCCCTTGGCGTAAGTGATGCCGTCGAAGTTGACCTCGGCCGTCTGCACGTCCGGGGCGTCGGTGGCGATCGGGTGGGTGGACGGCATCTGGTCCTGCCGGTAAGCCCAGGTCTTCTCGGCGTTGGCGAAGGTCGCCCACGCGTCGGTCCAGCGGGTGGCGCTGGTCTGGCAGAGCACCGATGCGTAGGTGGCGAACGACTCGTTGAGCCAGAGGTCGTCCCACCAGCGCATCGTGACGAGGTCGCCGAACCACATGTGGGCCATCTCGTGCAGGATCGTCTCGGCCCGCCGCTCGTAGCGCGCGTCGGTGACCCGGCTGCGGAAGACGTAGTCCTCACGGAAGGTCACGCAGCCGGCGTTCTCCATCGCGCCGGCGTTGAACTCCGGGACGAAGACCTGGTCGTACTTGTCGAAGGCGTAGCGCACGCCGAAGTTGGCGTGGAACCAGTCGAAGCCCTGCTTGGTGACCTCGAACAAGTTGTCCGGATCGAGGTAGCGGGCCAGGGTTTTGCGGCACCACAGCCCGAGGTCGATGCCGTCGTGGTGGTCGGTGACGACGTGGTACGGCCCGGCCACCAGCGCGGTGATGTACGGGCTGATGCGGGGGGTGGTCGCGAAGTGCAGCAGCTTGCCGGCCGGCAGCTCGTCCTCGCGCTCGAGCCGGCCGTTGGACGCGATCTCCCAGTGCTCGGGCGCGGTGACGTGGAAGGTGAACGTCGCCTTGAGGTCGGGCTGGTCGAAACAGGCGTACATGCGCTTCGCGTCGGCGGTCTCGAACTGCGAGTAGAGGTAGGTCTCGCCGTCGAGCGGGTCGAGGAAGCGGTGCAGCCCCTCGCCGGTGTTGGTGTAGAGCAGGTCGGCGTCGACCACCAGGACGTTGCGCTCGGCCAGCCCGGTGAGTGCGACGCCGTCCTGGGGCCGGTACCCGTCGACCGGGACGTCCTGGCCGTTGAGGGTCACCGAGTGGAAGCGGTCGGCAATGACGTCGATGAACGTCTCGGCGCCGTCGCGGGCCCCGAACGTGATCGTCGTGGTCGAGCGGAACGTGCGATCGGACGGTTTGCCCCCACCGTCGGTGAGGTCGAGCGCGACGTCGTAGGACTCGACGGTCAGCAGCTCGGCCCGAGTGCGGGCGTCGTCGCGGGTCAGGTTCGGTACGGCCACGGGCCAGATCACTCCTTGTCGCATCCGCTCCTCGTAGGACCGGAGGCAGTTCGCGTGACGAGCGCCCGCCGGATCCGCGCCGGGCACTATTGCGAGAAGTCTTTCATGTGGGGCCAACCACAGGGCAGCGCGGATACCGTGGCCGGATGCGTGAAGGTGAGCTCGTCCCCGACTTCGAACTGCCCGACCAGACCGGAACGGTGCGCTCGCTGTCCGGCCTGCTGGCCGACGGGCCGGTCGTGCTGTTCTTCTACCCGGCCGCGATGACGGCCGGCTGCACCAAGGAGGCCTGCCACTTCCGCGACATCGGCGCCGAGTACGCCGCGGCCGGAGTCCAGCGGGTGGGCATCAGCCGCGACAGCGTGGCCCGGCAGAAGGAATTCGCCGACAAGCACACCTTCGACTACCCGTTGCTGTCCGACTCGGCCGGCACGGTCGCCGAGATCTTCGGGGTCGCTCGCACCGGGTTCCTGGCCAAGCTCGGCCCGGTCAAGCGCTGGACCTTCGCCATCGGCACCGACCGCAAGGTCGTGAAGGTGGTGCACAGCGAGGTCAATATGAACACCCACGCCGATGAGGCACTCGCGGCCTTTGCGTGAGTCTGAGCACTGAATCTGGGTACAGTGGTTGATGTGACTACTACTTCTGAGCGTCCCGTCGTCGACTTCTACTTCGATCCGCTGTGCCCCTTCGCTTGGGTCACGTCGCGCTGGATCCTCGAGGTCGAGAAGCAGCGGCCGATGGAGCTCAACTTCCGGGTGATGTCGCTGTCGCTGCTCAATCAGGAGCGCGAGGAGCTCTCCGAGAACTACAAGAAGATGATGGACCGCGGCTGGGGCCCGGTGCGGGTCTGCATCGCGGCCGAGCAGGAGCACGGCCCGGACGTGCTGCGCGACCTCTACACCGCGCTCGGCACCCGCAAGCACGACCAGCACCGCGACTTCGACCGCGCTGTTCTGGTCGAGGCGCTCGAAGAGGTTGGCCTGCCGGCGTCACTGGCCGACGCCGCCGACACCGACGACTACGACGAGCAGCTGCGCAAGTCGCATCACCAGGGCATGGACCCGGTGGGACTGGACGTCGGTACGCCGACGATCCACATCGACGGCGTCGCGTTCTTCGGCCCGGTGCTCACCCGCATCCCGCGCGGCGACGACGCGCTGGCGATCTGGGACGGCGCCCGGCTGCTCTCCTCCTATCCGTACTTCTTCGAGCTCAAGCGCACCCGCACCGAGGCGCCCCAGTTCGACTGAGGGCCCGCCGCGGCGCCCGTTCGGCCGCCAACACGATCAAGTACCGTCGGGATGGTCGGACGGCGCGCACCCCCCTCGCGCCGTCCGGCCCACCACCGGGACAGCGGAAAGGCCGGGTCGATGAGCGACGGCTCGTGTGACCCGGCCTTCGCCGGTGTCCGCGCGGTGTTCGACGACAGTCTCGCTGCGGGCAACGATCTCGGCGCCGCTGTCGCGGTGTACGTCGACGGCCGCTGCGTCGTCGACCTCTGGGGTGGCCTGGCCGACCAGCGCGCCGGACGAGCCTGGGAGCGCGATACCGCCTGCGTCACCTTCTCTTGCACGAAGGCGGTCACCGCTACCGCCGCGCTGCTGCTCGCCGAGCGCGGCGCGGTGTCGCTCGCCGACCGGGTCACCGAGTGGTGGCCGGAGTTCGGCGCCCACGGCAAGGACGCGACGACCGGTGAGCACCTGCTGACCCACCAGGCCGGCCTGCCCGCGTTCGACCGGCCCATCGGTCCGGACGAGGCGGCCGATCCGGTCGCCATGGCCGTCCAGCTGGCCGGCCAGTCGCCGGACTGGCGGCCCGGCACGGCGCACGGCTACCACGCCATCACCTTCGGCTGGCTGGTCGGCGAGCTGATCCGCCGGCACTCGGGCCGTCCGGTCGGGGAGTTCGTTCGGGCCGAGTTCGCGCCCGAGCTCTGGATCGGCGTGCCGCCCGAGCGCCTGGACGGGCTGGCTCGCATCGTGGCCGGGCGGCCGCTGCGCGCCGACGAGCTGCCGGCCTCGCCGGAACTGGTGGCGCAGCTCGTGGCGGCCGCGCAGGACCCCGACTCCCCGATGCTGCGCAGTACCGCCAACCCGGCCGCGTCGTTCAACCAGCCGGTGCTGCTGACCGCCGGGTGGCCGGCCGCCGGGCTGGTCGCCACCGCACGCGACTTCGCCGAGTTCTACTCGCGCCTGGTCGGCGGGACGGTCCTCGCGCCGGACACGGTGCGCGACGCGGTCCGCGAGCGGGTGCGCGGCCCCGACCGGACGATGGTCACTGACACCGCGTTCGGGCTCGGCTTCATGCGGCCGTCGGCGAACATGTTCCTGCCGCCGGCCGCGCGGGCCACCGCGTTCGGGCATCCGGGGGCGAGCGGCGCCCTCGGCCTCGGCGACCTCGACTGCGGCCTGGCGTTCGCCTACATCCCGAACCTGTCCCGTCCGGCTCTCGGCGACCGCCGGGCCTACCGGCTGATCGAGGCGGTGTACGCGGCGCTGTGAGTGACGGGGACGATGTCGAGATGGTCTTCGAACGGTTCGTGGCGATCGGCGACAGCCAGACCGAAGGGCTGATCGATCCCGACGGTCGCGGTGGCTTCCGCGGCTGGGCCGACCGATTCGCCGATCTGCTCGTCGCGACGAGCCCGCACTTGCAGTACGCCAACCTGGCGGTCCGGGGCCGGACGGTCGGGGCGATCCGGGCCGAGCAGCTGGCGCCGGCGCTCGCCCTGCGCCCCGATCTGGTGACGGTGATGGGCGGGCTCAATGACCTGATGCGGCCGCGGGTCGATCTCGCCGCCGTCGTCGCCGACCTCGACGCGATGGTGGCGGCCGCGCGCGACACCGGCGCGACCGTCGTCACCAACACGTTCCCCGACCCGTCGGCACTTGCGCCCCTGTTCCGCCGCCTGGCCCCGCGCGTGGCCGCCTACAACGAGCGCATCCGCGAAGTTGCGGCCGCGCACGGGGCACTCGTCGTCGACTTCGGTGCGCGCGGGGTGGGCACGGATCTGCGCATCTGGAGTCGCGACCGTATCCACGCCAACCCGCACGGCCACTCGCTCATCGCCGCGGCGTTCGCCGACACCGTCGGGCTGCCGGGGTTCGCGGCGTGGACCGATCCGCTGCCGCCGGCGCGGCCCGTGGGCGCGCTGCACCGCACCGGCATCGAGCTGCGCTGGCTCGGCGCCGATGTCGCGCCGTGGGCACTGCGCCGCGTCCGGGGGCGGTCGTCCGGCGACGGCATCACCGCGAAGCGGCCCGAGCTGGTACCGGTGGCGAACCTGTTCCACATCGTCGCGCCGGCGGACTGGCCGGCGAGCGGGCTGTACCGGCCGCCGTCGTTGGCCGAGCAGGGCTTCGTGCACCTCTCCTTCGCCGACCAGGTCGACGGGCCGGCCAACGCGCTGTACGCCGACGCCGCCGAGCTGGTGGTGATCGAGATCGATCCCGGTGCGGTTGGTGCCCCGATCCGGCTCGAGGACAGCTACAACGCCGGCGTGGAGTTCCCGCACGTGTACGGGCCGGTGCCGGTCAGCGCGGCGGTTGCGGCGCATCCGCTGCGCCGCGGCGAGGGCGGCGCCTGGCGCTTCAGTCCCGGCGGCGCAGGCGTTGGCGCATCGCCGGGTCACTGACCCACCACGGCACGTCCCGGTCGGTCGGCTCGGTGCCGGCGTCGGCGGGCAACCCCTGGCGCGCGGCCCGCTCGGCCTCGAGCACCGCGTCCACCCGGGCGGCGTCGCGCGCGTCGGCGCGCAACCACCGGCGGTACACCAGGGCCAGGAACGGCAGGTCGATGATCTCGGCGACGCACCACAACACCGCGCCGGCGATGCGCTGGTCGTGCAGCGCGCCAGGCGTCCACGACCGGTGCGCCCGCTGGTCGAACCAGCTTGTCACCAGCCCGGTGTGCAGCCGCAGGATCACGCCGGGCAGCGCGTCGAGGACGAGTTCGAACGAGCCGATGGCCAGGGACAGTCCGACGGCGAGCGAGGACGCATCTTCGTCCAGGCCGACGAGCGGCAGCACCATCAGCGCGCCGACCACCAGCAGGACCAGCTGCAGCAGCCAGCTCGACCGGAGCCGAGGAGATCGCCCATCCGGGCAGCGGCCCGAAGAAGAGGAACGCCGACAGGATCGGGACCAGCGCCGGCCCGACGAGCGGGTTGCCGATGACGCGCGCGAACCGCGAGCGCAGCACCGCCTCGATCCGGCTGTCCGGTCCAGCGACCGTCCGGGCCAGCTGCACCGGATGCCCGGACAGCACCAGCATCGGCACCGCAAGCCAGAGCACGAGCGTCTGGATCGTCCAGACCCAGTACAGCGAGTCGGCGTAGACCTGCAGGTAGCCGCAACTCGTCCACACCAGCACGACCAGCCCGAGCGCGAACAGCGCCGCGCGCCACGCCGGCCAGGGTCCGCCGCCTCGTCGCAACCCGCGGACGTAGGCGGCGGCCAGCAGCACCGCGATCGCGATTGCGACCGGCTGCGGCGTCCACTGCGTGAGCAGCCCGGCCGGGCTTGGTCGCGGGAGGGCGTCGGTCACAAGGTCGATGGTCCCAGGCTGCTCGAAGCTCACCGACGCTGCCATGATTCGTCCATGCGGGTGTACCTCGGTAGTGACCACGCCGGTTTCGAATTGAAGGCCCGGCTGCTCGAACACGTCGCCGGGCTGGGCCATGAGGCGATCGACTGCGGGGCGCACACGTTCGACCCCGACGACGACTACCCGCCGCCGTGCATCGCGGCCGGCGCGCGCGCGGTGGCCGATCCGGGCAGCCTGGCCGTCGTGATCGGCGGTTCCGGCAACGGCGAGCAGATCGCCGCCAACAAGGTGACCGGCGTGCGGGCGGCCCTCGTCTGGAGCGACGACACGGCCCGGCTGGCCCGCGAGCACAACGACGCCAACGTGATCAGCATCGGGGCCCGCAACCATGCCGAGGCCGACGCGCTGCGGTTCGTCGAGATCTTCCTGGCCACCCGGTTCTCAGAGGGCGAGCGGCACAAACGGCGAATCGCGATGCTGGCCGAGTACGAGGCCACCGGCGCGATCGCCGGCCACGAGACGAGCTGAGTTCCCTCAACCGCGCTCGTCCGGCGTCCAGTTGCGGCGCACCACGACGACGTCGCGCTCGGCCGCGGCCAGGTCGTCGTCGGTGGGCCGGTTCAGGTCTCGTGCCCGCAGGGCGCCGCTGACGCCGAGCTGCGAGTGCCCGGCCCCGACGATGTCGCGCAGCCCGCGCTCGCCGCCATCGGGTTGCGCCTTGCGCCGCTTCGCCTTGACCGGCGCCGGGATCGGGGGCGCGACCGAGGGCTCGGGCGGCGCTTCCACGGCCTCGGGCGGGACAGTCGCGGCCGCGGCCGGAGCGCCCTGCGCCCGAACCGCGCCGCGCCGCCGGCGGCGACGGGCCGGCCCGCGAGCCTCGTCGTTCATGCCGATGATCCTGCCCGATCGGTCAAAGGGACAGGCCACGCGTGAGGGGGTATACAGGCGAGAACCTGTTCTTGTTCTCGGGAGGGATCCACGTGGCATCCAGGCCTCGATTCGCGCTGACCGCGCTCGCCATCGCTGCTCTGGTCGCGGCCGGACTGGCCGCGGTCGATGCGGCCGGCGACCGCCGCCGCGCCGTCGCCCACCTACCGGGCCGACGACTACGCCGACGGCCAGGCGATGAGCATCCTGCCGCCGGGCGAGAACGGGCTGGTCAACGCCGGCGATGCGCTGCAGTTCGAGCTACTGGGCAAGCGTCCGGCGGCCAGCCAGGATCAGCTGGGCAAGTACGCCAACCTGCTCTACGGCTATCCGTCACTGACCGATTCGACGCTCGGCAACTACTACGACGACGAATCCTTCGGCGTCCGGCCGGCCGACATCACTCGCACCGAGACGCCGACGGCGGGCGTGACGATCTACCGCGACACCCACGACGTACCGCACGTGTACGGGTCACCGACCAGACGCTGGCCTTCGGGGCGGGGTACGCCCAGGCCGAGGACCGGTTGTTCCTGATGGACGTGCTGCGCCACTACGGCGAGGGCACGCTGGCCGCGTTCCTCGGTGGCTCGTGCGAGTTCGAGCAGATGGACCACGACCAGTTGCTGCTCGCGCCGTACACGAAGGCGCAGGCGATCGCTCAGGTCGACGCGCTGCCGGCCGAGTACGGGACGCAAGGCACGCTGGCCAAGT
This sequence comes from uncultured Actinomycetota bacterium, assembly GCA_963764485.1. Classification (GTDB taxonomy): domain Bacteria; phylum Actinomycetota; class Actinomycetes; order Mycobacteriales; family Jatrophihabitantaceae; genus Jatrophihabitans. Next base: position 62,925 of record CAVXSM010000003.1, read on the forward strand.
CGATGATCGAGAACTACGTCGCCGGCGTGAACCGGTATGTGGCCCAAGCCAAGCTCAATCTGAACAAGCTGCCGGCCGACTACGCCGCGGCGGTGCCCGGTCTGCTGCCGCAGACGTGGACGGTCGCCGACGTCGTGGCTATCGCCGGGCTGATCGGCGGCATCTTCGGCCGGGGCGGCGGCGGGGAGGTGACCAACGCCCGCTTGCTGCAGTACCTGCAACAGCAGCTGGGTACTACTGCCGGCGCCACCGCGTTCGCCGAGATGAAGACGTCGAACGACCCGCTGGCCCCGACCACCGCCGACGCCAACTTCCCCTACGAGATCCCCGGCACCGTCGACCCGGCCACGACCGCGCTGCCCGACTACAACGCGCCCACGACCGGCGGCCCGGTCGGCACCGACCCGAACTGCAACCTGGCCAAGCCCAACCCGACCGCGCTGTCGATCATCAAGGGCCTGTCGGCGATGCCCAAGCACATGAGCAACGCGCTCGTCGTGAACGCCGACCACAGCGCCGACGGGCACCCGATCGCGGTCTTCGGTCCGCAGGTGTCGTACTACGCGCCGCAGATCCTGTCCGAGCTCGATCTGCACTCACCCGACTACGCCGCCGAGGGTGCTTCCTTCCCGGGCACCGGGATCGTCGAGCTCGGCCGGGGCGAGGACTACGCGTGGTCGGCCACCTCGGCCGAGCAGCGACCTGATCGACCAGCGGCTGGAGAAGATCTGCAACCCGGCGGGTGGCGCGCCGGCGGCCCGTGGTGCGTACTACCTCTACAACGGGCAGTGCCTGCCGATGACCGTCGAGCACTTCAGCGAGACGGCGCTGGCCAAGCCGGGTGGGATCGGTGCGCCGGCGCACCTGAACCACGCGATCTACCTGACCCGGCACGGCATCGTGCAGGGCTGGACCACGGCCGGCGGCCAGCCGGTCGCGGTCGTGACCCAGCGCTCGACCTTCAACCACGACGTCGACTCGGTGGTCGGATTCCTCGGCTGGGGCCAGCCGGCGGTCACGCACGACGTCACCTCGTGGATGGCCTCGGCCGCCAAGATCGGCTTCACCTTCAACTGGTTCTACGTCGACGACCGCGACACCGGCTACTTCGTCAGCGGCCTGGACCCGATCCGTCCGGCCAACGTCGATCCCAACCTGCCCACCTGGGGCACTGGCAACGCGGAATGGACCGGCTCTCTTATCGGCGGCGCAGCACGTCCACGAGACCAACCCGCCGGCCGGCTTCTTCGTGAGTTGGAACAACAAGCCGGCGCCGGGCTTCGCCGCGGCTGACGACCAGTACGGCTACGGGCAGGTGTTCCGCTCGATGATGCTGGCCAACCAGCTGCAGGCCCAGTTCGCCGCGCATGCCGGCGCAGCTGACCCGGGCGCAGGTCGTCCAGGCGATGGAGACCGCGGCCTCGCAGGATCTCGACGGGCTCACGGTCCTGCCGCTGCTGCTGACCTACCTGGCCGGACACACCGAGCCGGCTGGCGTCAGCGCGATGCTGGCGCAACTGCAGCCGTGGATCGACGACGGCGCGCACCGGCACAAGGCGGCGGCCAGGCGACACCCAGTACGCAGCACGCGGCGGCGATCGCGATCGCCGACGAGCTGATCCCGAACCTGATCCGCGCGCTGTACGACCCGATCCTCGGCCCGGGTGGTCTCGGCCCGATCGTGTCGACCGGCGGGGCGGCGACACCGGATACAGCGCGTTGCCGATGCAGTTCGTCAACACGCCGAACTCCGGCGACAAGCACCTCGGCAGTGCCTACGACGGCGGCTACGAGGGCTACCTCGTCGCGACGCTGCAGCAGCTGCTCGGGCCAGCACCCGGTCGACGGGTTCGGTCCGGAGATCACGTCGAGGGAGTGCGCCGGCGGGCCGGCAACCTGCGCGAGCACGATCGATGCCGCGCTGACCAAGACGTACAACTCGCTGGTCAGCGCGAACGGGTCGTCCGACGTCGCGTGCTGGACGAAGTCGTCGGCGTCGGCCGCGGCCAACCAGACGATGCCGGTGTTCGACGCGATCCAGTTCCGCGCGCTCGGCCTCGTCGGCCAGCCGGCGATCGACTGGCAGAACCGGCCCACCTTCCAGCAAGTGATCGAGTTCCCGCGCACCGCTGATCGGATCCGCCGAGCCGGATCTCCTCACGGACCGCTCGCTGCGCTCGGGTCCATCGTCGATCGGTGCGCAAGCTCGCTTCGCTCGCGCGCCGGCGGGCTCTTCGCGCGAGCGCTCATCGCGTTCGTGGTCCCGTCTAAGAGTTCGTGGTCCCGTCTAAAGATTAAGAGAGGGCGAGGATCTCGATTAAGGTCCGGGCCGCTTGGCCGCCGTCTTCGAGGGCGATGGCGACGGCGCGGGGCACGTCGAGGTCGTCGAGCAGCGCGGCCGGCACCGCCGCGGCACCGGGGGCGAGCCCGGGCGAGGATGCGGCGGCGTAGAGCCGCTCGAGGGTCGCCTCGGCGGCGTCGAGCGCGGCCGGCTCGTACTCCCACGGCTGCGACCACGGCGGTTGAGCAGCAGCAGCCGGATGGCGCCGGGGGAGTGGTCGCGCAGCAGGTCCTCGACGAGCACGAGGTTGCCCGACGACTTGGCCATCTTGGCGCCGTTGATCGAGACGATACCGGCCCGCATCCACGCCCGGGCGAACGGCGTGACGCCGGTGACGGCCTCGGCCAGCGCGGCCTCGCTGGCATGGTGCGGGTAGGCGAGATCGCCGCCGCCGCAGTGGATGTCGACCGATGAGCCGAACAGCGCGAGCACCATCGCCGCGCATTCGGCGTGCCAACCCGGACGACCTTCACCCCACGGGCTGGGCCAGGCCACGTCGTCGTCCGGACCGGCGGTGCGCCACACCGTGATGTCGAGCGGATCGTCCTTGTCCGGGTCGTCGGGACGGTCGTGGTACTCCTCGGCCCGGGCCAGCGCGGTCGCGCGATCGAGGCCGGCCTGCGCGGCCGCATGCGCCGTCCGGGCGTACACGGTGCCGTTGCGCTCGTAGGCGGCGTCGCGGTCGAGCAGCGCGGAAGCGAGTTGGATGACGTGCCCGATGTGCTGCGCCGCGCTCGGCGCGAAATCGGGCTGGCGCACCTGCAGCGTGGCCATCGTTCCCTCGAACGCCGCGCGCTGCAGCGTGGCGAGCATGGTGTGCGACTCGCCCCGTCGCCGCGCCTCGGCGAACAGCACGTCATCGACGTCGGTGACGTTGCGGGCGACGGTGACACTGTGGCCGTGCCAGCGCAGCACCCGCTCAGCGGCGTCGGCCCACACGTAGGTCGCGGCGTGCCCCAGGTGAGTGACGTCGTAGGGCGTGATGCCGCAGACGTACATGCGGACGTGGCCGACCATCGGCAACAGGTTCCCGCCGAGGATCAGGCGCATGGGCGGGCCGGTGAGGCGGGCTGGATTCATTCGGGCCCCGGCGGGATCGTGGAGCGAAGCGGAGCGATTCCGCTGGGTGAGTTCACCAGTGCATCTTGCCAGCGTGCGGAGGGCTCGCCCGAGAGCCGGGTATTCTGGGCCGGCGCGGCCGATCGGGCCGCACGCGGGCGTAGCTCAATGGTAGAGCCTCAGTCTTCCAAACTGATTACGCGAGTTCGATTCTCGTCGCCCGCTCAGGCCTAGAAGGCCCGGGATTACTGGCCTGTAGCGTTTTTGGGGTCCTGCGGGAACTTGATCAACTGGCCGTTAGTCCGCAAAAAGTCCGCAGGAGTTTCGCCCGACGTCCGCGCGGTTGGCTGCCGCGCCGCGCGGGCGGCGTCCATCCGGTCGGCGACTTCGTCCAGACGGTCCGCGTAGAGATGCCCGTACAGGTCAAGCGTCATGGTTGCGCTGGCGTGCCCCAACATGGTCTGCACGACCTTCACGTCAGCTCCGGCGGCGATCGCTAGCGACGCCGCAGTGTGACGCAAGCCGTGCGGTGTCAACCCGGTCAGCCCGGTTGCCTCGACTGCCGGAATGAAGATGGCTCGCCTGAAGTAGTTGAGCCGGAGAAGGGCTCCGTCGGATCGGCAGAACACGAAATCGTCGAGAGCCTTTCCTGGACGAGTTGTGCCAGCTCGTCGACGAGGAAGCGGGGGATTGGAACGGCGCGTGCTTGGTGGGTCTTCGGCGTGCTGAACACGGGGCGACTCGCGACCTCGGCCACCGCCTCGGTGATCGTCGCCCGTCGGCGCAGCAGGTCAAGCCGGCCCACCCTGAGCGCCGCCATCTCGCCGTAGCGGACCCCGGTGTAGGCCAGGAACAGGACCGCGGCCCGCCCGTACCCGGCCGCGCCCGCCAGCAGCTCAACCTCTTCGTGAGTCAGGTACCGCTTGTCTGACCGATGGACACGCGGCAACGACACGTACTCAGCGGGGTTCCGCGCAAGCCGGCCGGAGCGAACCGCGAGCTTGAGCATCTGCGACAGCGCGACGTGCGCGGCACGAACTCGCGACGCCGACAACCCGCGGGCCGACAAGTCGGCTACCCACCCGGTGACGTCCTCATGTCGAACGTCAGCCAGCACGCAGTCGCCCCAACGCGGCAGGATGTGCGCCGCCAGCAAGCTCTCGTAGTCACGACGCGTGGTCGCTTTCAGATTCGTTTTGGTGTCCAGCCACTTGCGAGCCCAATCCCCGACGGTGACCCGGGACATCGATGGATCGACGTAGCTGCCGGTGACGACGGCGGTCGTGACGGAGTCGAGCCAGCGTTGCGCGTCGATCTTCCTGGCGAAATGACGCGCGATCTCCTTGCCGGCCTCATTTCGATAGCGGGCACGCCAGCGGCCGTCGGCCCGCTTCGCGATGCTCGCCATCAGACCTCCAATCCTCGATCGGATTATGCCGCGTTGCGCCGACGTAGGCAGGGGGTGCTCGCGGCTCCAAAGACCGGTTCTGAGGCATCGAGATCGTCGCGGTGTGCACGAAGGAGTGACTCTTGCCGACCTCGCGGAGCCTCGTCGGTTGGCAAATGGTGTTCGCCCTCGAACATCGTTGGCTACTACTCGTCGCTCACCCCACGAGATCAACTCAACGTCGCAAACCTTGCCCGAGACGTGAGCTTGAGGACCTGTGGACCGCCAGAACTCCGAGGCGACTGCCGCTCGGGCGGAGGCCGCCGCTCGAATCAGCGTGGACTCGACGGATCGGCTTGCGGCAGCGATCAGCGCCGTCGCCCTGGGCGCCGTCGGCGGGCCTGCGCAGCCGGCGCTGAGAGTTTCGTGGTCGCTGCAACAAGGCCGCGGTGCCACGTGCCTGCTGACGAACACGGGCGACATGAAGGCTTGCCAGGTCAAGGTTGCGAACGACGAGTCCCTGTCGCTAATCGACGTGCCGCCGGGCCCTGACCTCGAACCGGGTGAAGGGCTCAGCTTCCATGCCGCACCAGACTTCGAGACCCGAGATATGACTATCACCGTGACGTGGTGCAGCGACAGTAGCGGCAGCCCGGGAGGAACGTGGCGCTACCCGCTGCCTGTGTGAGCACAACGCGAAGTCGTCGCAACTGGCGCCGCGACAGCGGCATGGTCGCGCTGCGCCCGACTTTTGTGCATGAACGCGCGCATTCCAAGTGGGATGGACAGGTCATTCCTGATGCGGTGTGTTGTGTGTTCCGCGGCGGCAGACGATCCTCGTCGCGGTTGTGTCGCCGTCGTGACGTAAGAGTGGCGCGAGCCTCGACCCGGTTTGTACTGAGAGGCTTGGGTAGTGACATGCGCGAGTGAATAGAGTTGTCTGAAAGCGCGCTGCCGGGCCAAGACGTCCGATGGCTGCGGCAGGTGTGTTCGGACCGTGTGCCCGCCGAGATGCCGCCTCGTCTCATTGAATGGTGGGCACGTCATGGCGCCACGACCGACCCCAAGTGGTACCGGCACTGAGGCGGCAGCTTCACGCGCTACCTGGGCCAAGCAGACCCGGCACGCTCTGGCGACCCTGTCGCGGGAGCAGCGGCTGGTACTTGAACTCGCCTACTTCAAGTCCATGAGCCAGGCCGAAATCGCCCGCCGGCTGGGCCTGCCGCTACCGATCGTGCAGATCACGGCGGCCACCGGGCTGGTCCGGCTCGGGCAAGTCCTGCAAGCCGAAAACGTTTGAGCCGAAATCAGCTCCGGGGCGCCAGTTGCCCGGTTGCTGGTGACTGGCGCCCCTTCGAAAGAGATGTCGACGCACGAGGCCACGGAGGGCGTTCTTACGAACTGGTGACTTCTCGAACCGCAGCCCGGCCTGCGACGTAGGTTGAAGTGTGACGTCACGTGGCCGGTGGACGATCGTCGTCATCGTCGCCGCGGCGTTCGCGCTCCTCCCATATGTTGCCTCGCGGCTCCCGGTCGGGCGGAGCAGCATCACCGCCGCGGCGCTGCTGGCCAAGATCCGTTCCTCGGCCGATGTCCCGTTTTCGGGTTACGCAGCGACGCGGGGCGCGCTAAGCCTGCCGGCCGTCGACGGCTTCGGTAACCTCGCCGCGTTGTTCGGCGGATCCAGCAACCTGCGATTGTGGTGGCGCGGGAGCGACAACTGGCGCGTGGACGCCATCACGTTGACCGGCGAGAGCGACATCGCGCAGGACACCGGCGGCCTCTGGCAGTGGGCCTACGAGAGCGATCATGTTTCTCGGAGCGGGCTGCCCTCGGCGCGGGTCCCACGCGCCGACGATCTGGCGCCGGGCTCGCTCGCTCGACGGCTGCTCGCCCAAGCGACGATCAACGAGGTCACCCGCATCCCCAACGCGCGAGTGGCCGGCCAGCAGGTGCCGGGCATCGAACTCGTTCCGAAGGAGTCGCAATCGACCATCACTCGCGTGGATGTGTGGGCACTGCCGTCCTCTGGGCTGCCGGTGCGGGTCGCGGTCCACGGCAGGTCAAATGACGGCGCGATCGTGAGTTCGACACTGCTTGATCTCTCGACCGCGCTCCCGGCCGCGGCGTCGACCCGCTTCTCGCCGCCGCCTGGGGTGCGGGTCGACCGTTCCCCGATCACCGACGTCGTCGGAGGTCTCAACCGTTACGTCCACGCTTCGCTTCCGGCTGGCCTCGCTGGTTTCGCACGGGCGAGCGGGTCGATTGGGGGGAATGGGTCGGTCGGCGTGTACGGGCGAGGCGTGACCGAATTCGTGACGCTGCCGCTGCCCCCCCGATTCGCCGACGACGTTGCGGCCACTTTGGTCGGGTCCAGCGCGGGCGCGACCGGCGGCGCGAGGACGATGGCGACCGGTCCGTTGACGGTGCGGCTGACCCCGCGCGACGTCACGGGCGCGCGCTGGTTATTGGCAGGAACTGTGGACGCGGCGACTCTGGCCCGCGCCGGCGCTCAGCTCCCCGCGATTCTGGACCTCGATCGATGATCCGCACCGACGGACTGACCAAGCAGTTCGGCAAGGCGACGGTGGTAGACGGGGTGAATCTTGACGTGCGCCGCGGTGAGATCTACGGATTCCTTGGGGCGAACGGCTCAGGCAAGACAACGACGGTACGGATGATCGTCGGTCTCGTTCTGCCGACCTCGGGGCAGGTCGAGTTGCGAGGTCAGGTGATGCCGGCGGCGGCCGCCGATGTCCTGGCCGGCGTGGGCACCTTGGTCGAGGGACCGGCGGCATACGGCCACCTTTCGGCCCGGGCGAATCTTGCGATCCTCGACGCCAGCGGCGGACGAGCAGGTCGCTCCGATCGCGCGGAGCGGATCGAGCGTGCCCTCGAACAGGTCGGCCTCGCCGGAGTGGGCCCGAAGCGGGTCAAGGCGTTCTCCCTTGGCATGCGCCAACGGCTGGGCCTCGCCGCGGCGATCCTGCAAGGCCCAGAACTGCTCATCCTCGACGAGCCGACCAACGGCCTCGATCCCCAAGGCATTCACGAAATCCGGGAGCTGCTGCTGCAACTCAACGCGGCCGGCACGACGATTTTCGTCTCAAGTCATCTCCTGTTCGAGATCGAGAAGATGTGTACTCGGGTCGGCGTCCTGGACCACGGCCGCCTCGTCTTGCAGGATTCGTTGGCCGAGCTTCGCGCCCCCACCGGCCGTACGGTGCTCGAGACCCCGGACGCCGATGCCGCGGTTGCTTTGCTAAATGGTCGGGTGCAGGAACGCCACGGCAGCCGGCTGGTCGTCTCAGGTGAGGCACCGGAGCAGATCAACGCGATGCTCGTTCTTCGGGGCGTGGCCGTAACTCAGCTGTCCGCCGAGCGGCGCACCTTGGAAGAGGTCGTGTTCGAGCGGACCTCGACCGGTAGTGACCGCGTGATGCCATGATCACCGTCGAGTTGATCAAGCTGGCCCGCCGGCCTCGGACCTGGCTGGCGCTGGCCCTGCTCGATCTGCTGCCGACCATTGTCGCGATCCTGCTCGCGGCAACGCACGCCGCGCCTCGTCCTGGGCAAGGCCCGGCATTCCTGTCGGCGGTGCTGGCGAACGGCCAGCTCTTCGCCGTCGCCGCGCTCGCGATAATTTTGCCGCTGTTTTTGCCGATTGCGGTCGCCGTGGTGGCTGGGGACGCCATCGCCGGCGAGGCGCAGGCAGGGACGCTGCGCGACCTGCTCACCCGCCCGGTGCCCCGCACCCGCCTACTCGTCGCGAAGCTGACCGCAGTTGTGGTGTTCGTCTTCGCGGCGGTTGTCTTGGTGGCGGCGACCGGGTTCGTCGTCGGTCTCTTGCTGCTCGGTCACTCGCCCGCGACCGGAGGCGGGCTGGTGAGTCTGTCCGGCTCGCTGCTCTCGCCCGCGCAGGTCGTCGCACGTACGGGCATCGCGATCGTGTACGTCGCATTGTCGATGTTGGCCGTCGCCGCGATGGCGTTGCTGCTATCGACGTTCACCGACTCGCCACTGTCTGCCGCGCTCGGCACGCTGGCCTTCCTCATCGGGTCCTCGCTGTTGCTCACCCTTGACGCAGCGCGGTCGATCACCCCGTACCTGCCGACGCGCTACTGGCTGTCGTTCGTCGACCTCTTCCGTGACCCGATCCTGTGGCGCAACGTGGAGCGCGGCGTTCTGCTGCAACTCGTGTATGTCATCGTGCTGCTCGGCGCAGCCTGGGCGAACTTCAGCACGCGCGATATCACCTCTTGACCCGATCGATCACCGGCAGACGTCGGAACCGGGCCGCACAATCGGTCCGCTGGCGAGTTCGGCCGCCACGATGGCGAGCACCGCCGGGTCGTGCGGCAGCCCGCTGTGCGCGACCTGATCGCTGCTGCACACGCTCTGCAGGATCACGTTCAGCGCCCCGTGGAGATGAGCCGAGTCGCCGGCAAGACGACGTCGTCGTGATCTGTCCATATCGACACATAGGCGGGACCGGGCGGCGTCTCGTCACCTCGGTTCAGCGCGTTGAGCAGTTGGCTGCCGCGTTCGAGTTGCCGGCAGGCCAGTGGGCATTGGTTCGGCGCGATGTTCCCCGCGATCCCGGCGACATCGGTCCCGTGGTGCGGTGAGCCAAGGGTGATAACGCGACGAGCGAGCGCGGCGCCGCCGTGATAGCGCAGCCACAAGCGGGCGACCACACCGCCGGCCGAGTAGCCGACCACATCGACTGACGGGGCGTGCAACGCCTGCACGTCAGCAGCGAGCAGCCGCGCCTGGGCATCGAGGTCGCCCTTGCCATCGCCCACAAGACGCACGACCTCGACCTGCTTGCCCTGCGCCCGCAGAAACGACGCGAGCTCGCCCAGAGAGGACCTTGCGCCCCCGTAGCCGGGCACCAGCAGTACGACCCCCGAACGTCCCTCGGCGACGGGCTCGACGGCCGCGCCGGTCCGGTCGCCCGATCCGGCCAGGCGATCAACAATGAAGAGCGCGGTCGCAGCGAGGATGAGCACAGCGACCAGCGAGGCCGCGCCGAGCACCACTCGCCGACGGGCGGGGGCGAGCGACGACAGCATCAGGTTATGGTGCGCCTCCCGCCTGTGAAGGGGCGACGGCGGAGATCAGTGAGAACGGTCCCTCCCCTAGGGGCACTCACCGCGGGTCCTCGGCGAGTGGTGCCGGGCGAGGCGTGGCAGTAGGCCTGTGGTTCGGGCCGACCGGGATGGGCCGCGGTGCCGGTGCGGCCTCAGCGGCTGGTTCGCTCGTTGTGCTCTTGATTTCGGTTTTGAATATTCGCAAGGACTGGCCGAGCGATCGAGCCATGTCCGGTAGTTGTTTGGAACCGAAGAGAAGTATGGCGGCGGCGACGGCGAGGACCACGAGGTGGCCTGGGGTGAAGAATTCCATGAGTGCCTCCAGATTGGGATGTTCGAGCTCGGGTTGTGCGGGCTAAGCCGCGGCGCGGTCTTGCCTAGGTCACTGTCATGTCGTCGAGGACAGCAGGCATTGGATCGACCGCAGATGGGACGGCGTCGTCGAGGTGTTCCTCGGCCCGCTCGTCGGCGAGGCGCCGGGCCTTGCGCCGGTCGTGCACGATCGCGATCCGTATGGCCACCTCGAACAGGATCACCATCGGCACCGCCATCGCGCACATGGTGAACGGATCAGTGCTCGGCGTCGCCACCGCAGCGAACAGGAAGATCAAGAAGATCCCGATCCGCCGCGACTTGCGCAGCAGCGACGCCGGCAGCACCCCGACGAAATTCGCCATCACCACGAGCAGCGGCACCTCGAACGCGGCCCCGAACACCACCAGCATCAACGTGACGAAGGAGATGTAGTCGCTGACCGTCAACTGGGCCGCGGTGCCGTAGCCACCCTGCTCGATCACCAGCCGCAGACCCTTGGAGAGCACGACGTAGGCCAGTGTCATGCCGGCCGCGAACAGCACCGTGGACATCGCGATGAACCAGAGCGTGTACTTGCGCTCCCTCTGCCGCAGTCCCGGGGTGATGAACGCCCAGACCTGATAGAGCCAGAACGGCCCGGTGAGCACCGCCCCCGCGATCGCCGACACCTTCAGCCGCGTCGTGAATCCGTCGAGGACGCCGTGATAGATCAGCACGCAGTCGCCGGTGCCGTTCGGCGTGGCCCGGAACTTCTTCGGCACCTGGCAGTAGGGGTGCTTGAGGACGTCGAGGAGATGCCCGTAGAAGATCCAGCCGAAGACCGCACCGACCGCGACGATCAGCACGACCACGATCACCCGCCGGCGCAGCTCGCGGAGATGATCGAGAACGGGCATCCGTGCTTCGGGTCCTCGTTGCGTCCGGTTCCTTCGACGAAGTGTCACTGCCGGGCTTCATCTTCTGGCCCGCTCCCGGCCGCGTGTCCTCGGTGGACACGGATCGTCAGGAACAGTCCCAGAGCGGCCAGGCTCGCAGCAGCTTCTGCGTAGGCCGCGAGAGTCTTTTCCGGGTACCACACCGGCTCGTACATGGACGGGATCGGGCCGTGGGCTGCGATGTCCTGGTAGCGGTAGAGCAGCAGGGCGCCAAGAGCGGAGACCGCGACCAGGACCGCGATCAGCGCGGTGTAGCGCCTGGGTCGGACCAGAACCGCTACAGCGGCCGCGATGGCGACGACCGATTCGGCGCGGAAGAGGTCGCCCTGGCTCAGCGTGCTGGTCTTGATGGCGTCGTAGTTGGCAGCTAAGTCGAAGTGGATGTAGGCGTCGATGGCCAGTCCGGCGACGGTGAGCGTGGTAAGCAGCAGGCGGAGGGCGAGCGCGGTGTGACGATTCATGCCGCGCGCCGCCTTCCGGGTCGTCGAGTTCTTGCGGAACGGTCTCACCGCTGGTCGCATCGCGAGTGTGATGCGATTCGGCCGCTATTTCACGACGACCTTGCCCTTCATGTATTGATGGATCGAGCAGATGTAGTCGTACGTCCCGGCCTTGGCGAAGGTGAACGTGTACATCTGACCGTTGTTCAGTGCTGAAGACTTGAAGCTGCCGTCACTGGCGACAACCGTGTGCTGTGCGGCGTCGTCGAACTTCCATGTCACCTTCGCGCCCACCGCGACGGTGAGAGTCGTCGGTGTGAAGGTGAAATTCTTGACATCGACAGTGTCAGCAGCGACCGAACCAGCGGGTCCGCCCGACTGGGCAGTCCCACCGGATGCGGGGTGCCCGCCTCCGGTGGTTTTCGAGCTGCTCGTGCATCCTGACGCGAGCGCCAGGATGCACGCTGCGCCAGTGCAGCCGAGAGCCCGGGTCATGGTTGTGCGCACATGGGCCGATCTCATCGGAGCTGATCCGTCGGCCCGCTAGCCGGTGAACGCATCGGGGGTCACCGCTTTGTCGATGCCGATGAACGCCAATGGGACCGGGTACTTGCCGAGCACGAAGCTGAGGATCGCCGCGTGCATCGTCTCCACTGGCTGGATCGTGGCAGCGGTCATGATTCCGCCCGCGTCCTTGACGTTCGCCGCGGCAAACGTATAGGTATCGGCCGCGGCGATCTCCAGATTCAGCGCCAATGTAGCCACATCCGGTACCGACTTGGCCGCCTGCAACATCTTCACCTGACCGGCGGTGATCGTCAGTGGAGCGCCGGTGATCGGTGGCAGGCTGGCCTTGGTCAGCACCGCGTTCCACGCCTGAGCATGATCGGCGTGCTGCTTCATCGCCGTCGTGACGAAGGTGCCCACTGCCGGCGGCACCTTGCCGAGTTGGCCCGCGCCGGCCATCTTGAGGGCACCCGCGTAGGCGGTGACAGCGAGGTTCTCGAGCGCCGCAGCCAAGGCGACCACCTTCAGGTCGCCGGTGTATTTCGAGGCGGCGGTCGTGCTCGCGGGAGCGCTGGCAGCACCGTCTGAGGCCGGCGGCGCGGAGGACGAGGTGGATTTTCCTGACGACGTGCACGCTGCCACCGTGCCGAGCATGACCGCCCCACCCATGCCGAACAGGAAGTTACGCCGCGCCGTCGGCTCCTTGGTTCGAAGGTGGGCGACGTTCGCAGAGAAGTCGTCGAGGGTCTTGGCGACATTTGGGAACGTTTCCCGGTGCAGCATGTCCAAGTCAGCCGTCATCGACGTGAGCTCAGCCTCGCTGATCGCCATTTCTGGCGTCTTGCGGTTGCGGTTCATCACTTGACCGCCCCTTCGGTGACCGGAGCCGCCATGCTCGTGGGATAGAACGATGCCGGGAATCCCACGCTGCCGGCGGCTGCGGGCAACTTGGCCGCGTCGGGCGGCAAAGCAATCAGATTGGCAGCGTTGCCCTTGAGCAGCGCTTGCACGGCGAGCAGGATCGCCCGGTGCTGTGACTCCACGCCGGCGACGCTGGCGAACAATTGCCGCAGCTCCGCGGTGCTCACCCGGCCTACGTCGGCGACGTAGGTCTGCGCCGCGACGTCCTCGAGGGTGATCGCCAGCGCCACGACGTCGCCAGGCCCCTTGATCGTCGGCACGGCCTTGTTGACAACCGGTGCGTATTTCGGGTCCGGCTTCGTCTGAGCTTTCCCCCGAGCTTGGCGGCTGCCGCGTTGAAGGCCATCGCGTGCTGCTCGTGCTGGCTCATCGTCATCATTGAGAAGGCCTTCACGACCCCGTTGGCCGAACTGCCGCCAATGAAGGGCAGACCGAGCGCCAACTTGTACGTCGCCACGGCCAGGTTCTCGATACCGGCCGCAGTCTGCAACGCCTGAACATCGGTGGACGCCGTCGCCGCCCAGGCCGAGTTGGCCAGGGCGAGGCCGGAGACTCCGACCACGCCGACGGCGCCGGCCGTAAGGAGGGTCCGGGTGGGCAACGGGCGGTGGCGAGATTCTGAGCGGGCTTCTCGCGCCGCTTCGACGTAGTCGCCGAGGTCGCGGTGTGTCACCTTCATCGCATCGGACTGCAGATCTTGCGACTCCTCCATCAAGCCGCCGAACTGCACTTCATCGATCTTGATCTCCACCGGCACTCCTCGGTCGCGCGAGACACGGTCACGGGTGACCGCCGTTGTGACGACGGCCATATCCGGTGTTCGGCGCCCCCGAGTCCGGCGGTTCTGTCACGTCCAAACAATTTCCCAATGCACCTGATTGCCAGTCGGCCCGACGATTTCTCGATTCCAATCACCGATCCAATGGATCCGCTATCGGGGTCCCAATGACTTTCTAATTCGACGCCAATGATCTTCGAAACGAGCGGACCGGCAAGGTGGCGAAGACGTCAATCCTGCGGTACGAATACATTCGTGCGGTCTTAGGAGAATAGGACCCTGCGCGTACATTCTCAGACCGCGTGTCGTCTACGCGTCCGGCCATGCGGGTGTTCTGCGATGTGGACCCGGCGCAACCGGTCACCGGTGCCCTCCGGCCGCAATCTGCTCGTCCAAGAGAGGTAGGCATGTCGTCTCACAAGGAAGCGCCGGGGATCTCGAACGATCCCGCGGCCGACAACACCGACGTCTACGCGTTCGTCAGCCCCGACCGGCCGGACACCGTTACCCTGATCGCCAACTTCGTCCCACTCGAAGATCCCGCCGGCGGGCCGAACTTCGCCGAATTCGGCGACGACGTGCTGTACGAGATCCACGTCGACAACAACGGCGACGCGCAAGCCAGACATCACCTATCAGTTCCGGTTCCGATCGGTGAACACGATTCCCGGACACGTTCCTGTACAACGTCGGGCCGATCGAGTCGATCGACAGCGCCGAACTGGAACCGAAAGCAGTTCGCGACAGTCAAGCGGGTTCGCGGCGGTACGACGACGACGCTGGGCACCGACCTGCGCCTGCCCGCCGTGCAACGTCGGCCCGCACTCGACGCCGAACTACGCGGACCTGGCCAAGGCCGCCGTCCACAGCTCAAGGGCGGCGGCAAGGTATTCACCGGGCAGCGGGCCGAGGGCTTCTACGTCGACCTCGGCGCGATCTTCGACCTCGGCGTGCTGCGTCCGTTCGCCAACGCGCACCTGTCGAAGATGCCGGCCTCCGGCGGCGTCAACTCGACCGCGGCGAAGAACATCCACACCATCGCGATCCAGGTGCCGAAGACCGACCTCACCCGGGGCGGCTACGACCCGACGAGCGTCACCGACCCGCGCTCGACGATCGGCGTGTACGCCACGGCCAGCCGGCAGCGGTCGCGGGTCTACGACAACGACGGCACGGTCCACAACTCGGGGCCGTGGGTGCAGGTGTCGCGACTGGGCAACCCGCTGGTCAACGAGGTCCTCAACCCGCTCGGCGCAGAAGGACGAGTTCAACGCCTGCCGACCGGCCGATGACAGCCAGTTCGCCGGCCACGTCACCAAGCCCGAACTCGCCGGCCTGCTGCCGGTGCTCTACCCCGGCGTGTTCCCGAACCTCGCGCAAGTACACGCAAGCCGCGGGCCGACCTCGCCGCCATCCTGCTCACCGGCATCCCGGCCGGTGTCGTCCCCGGCTTCCAGAACTTCACCGGCACGATCCAGGCCGACCTGCTGCGGCTGAATATGGCGATTCCGCCGACCGACTGCAATCCCAGCAACCTGGGGCTGATCGGCGGCGACGCGGCCGGCTTCCCCAACGGCCGCCGGGTGTTCGACGACGTCACCACGATCGAGCTGCGGGCCATCGCCGGCGCCACCATCCCGCTCGTCGACAAGACCTACAAGCCCGACGCCGCGGCCGGCGCGATCACGCCGGGGCTGACCTCGAGCAACACCGACGTCACGGCCGAGAACACCGTGAACTACCTGTACGACCTTCCCCTATCTCGGCACTGCCGCACGGCGGCTACCAGAACCCCGGCAACGTGACCCCGCCACGCATGACCCAGCGAAAGGTCGACACCATGACTGAGCAGTCCCGTCGCAATTTCCTCAAGCACGCCTCCATCGGCGCCGCCGCCGTCGGTGCCGCCGCCGTCGCACCCGGCATGGCCGCACGCCGACGCACACCCGCTGGACGCCGGCCCGGCGCACGACGGTTCGTTCGCAGTCTGGGTGAAGGACGCGAAGGCGGGAGAGATCGCGGTACTCGTCGGCGAGTCCGAGGTCGTCTACAAGGACGAGGCGCTCGCCAAGCGGCTGGCCCGCATCGCGGCCCGCGCGAAGTCCTGATCCAGCTTCCGCTTCGAGCTCAGCTTCAGAGAGGTAAGGCATGTCGTCGCACAAGGAAGCCCCGGGATCGCCAACGATGCAGCGGCGGACAACACCGACGTCTACGCGTTCGTCAGCCCGGACAAGTCCGAGCACCGTCACCTTGATCGCGAACTTCGTCCCGCTGGAAGACCCGGCCGGCGGACCGAACTTCTTCGAGTTCGGCGACGACGTGCTCTACGAGATCCACGTCGACAACAACGGCGACGGCGCGAGCCGACATCACCTACCAATTCCGCTTCACACACCACGCTGCGCAACCCGGACACTTTCCTCTACAACACCGGGCCGATCGACGTCGCTGACCAGCACGAACTGGAACCGTCGCCAGTTCGCCTCCGTCATCGAAGATCGTCGGCGGCGCCGCGCCGGTATCGCTGGGCACCGATCTGGCCTGCCCGCCGTGCAACATCGGACCGGTCGTCCACGCCGAACTACAAGTCGAAGCTGGCCGACCCGGCGATCCACACCCTCGCCACCGGCGAGAAGGTGTTCACCGGGCAACGGGCCGAGGGCTTCTACGTCGACCTCGGCGCGATCTTCGACCTCGGCATCCTGCGCCCGTTCCTCGAACGCTCACCTGGCCAAGATGCCGGCCGCCCCCGGCGTCGACAGCCACCAAGGCCAAGAACATCCACACCATCGCGATCCAGGTGCCAAGACGTCGGACCTGCTGGTCGCCGGGGCCGACGGCACGTCGGTCGACGATCCGAAGAACACGATCGGCGTCTACGCCACGGCCAGCCGCCAGCGGTCGAAGATGTTCAACGCGCGACGGCACGCAGACCAACACGGGCGCCTTTGTCGCAGGTCTCGCGGCTGGCGGGCCGCTGGTGAACGAGGTGCTCATCCCGATCGACACCAAGGACCGGTTCAACGCCACCGACCCGGTCGACGACAAGCAGTACCTCAGCCATTTCGCCCACCCGGAACTGGCCGAGCTGCTGCCGGTGCTCTATCCCGGGCGTGTTCCCGAAGCTCGGCCAAGTACACTAAGGCAACGCAAGCCGACATCGAGGCCATCTTCCTCACCGGCTGCCCGGCCGGCGTCGTCGCCGGGCTTCCAGAACGTCGCGGGACGGCAAGACCTTGGCCGATCTGCTCCGGCTCAACGTCGCGGTCCCGCCGACGACGAGCAAGCCCAGCAACCTCGGGCTCGTGGGCGGCGACCTGGCCGGCTTCCCGAACGGGCGGCGGGTATTCGACGACGTCACCACGATCGAACTGCGCGCCCTCGCCGGTGCCACGATCCCGCTCGTCGACCCGACCTTCAAGCCGGACGCCGCCGCCGGAGCGATCACACCCGGCCTGACCTCGAGCAACACCGACATGTCCGCCAAGAACACCGAGCACTACCTCGACGGTGTTCCCGTACCTGGCCACGCCGCACGACGGCTACCACACCCCGTCCAGCACGCAACCGGCCGCCGATCTCGGGGCGATCAACCAGGATCCCAACTGTCCGGTGCCGGTCGGGGCACCCGAAACCGGAATCGGTCCCGCTTCGAGCTCGGACACCGGCCTCGTCGTTGGCGGCGGTCTTGCCCTCGCCGGCGTGGCCGCGGCCGCGGGGGTGGTGGCGCGTTCCAGGATGAGCGCCGGCGCCGGGGCCGCGGCCCCGATCGTTGCACCCCACCCCCGGCCGATGCCGAGCCACCGACCATCGGCGACTCGTCTTCAGCGCACGGACGACGTGGCCGGCGAGGCGGGCACGTGACTGAACAGAGCCAACTCGGTCCCAGCCGGGAGGGGACCGTCATGCTCGACATCGGCGGAGACATCGGCGCGCTCGTGCTGATGACCGGACCCGATCTCCTGCTGGCCGAGATCGAGATCAGCCGAGTCGACGGACAGCCACCGCTCGCCGAAGGATACGGACACAGCCACGCCCACACTCACGCCGACGGCACCATGCACAGCCACGGCGATCCCACCCGCACGCACGTGGCCGTGCGGGAACGGCGCGGACCGACCGGCGTGCAGTACGCCGCGATCTACCCCGGCCTATGGACCGGCGACTACACCCTATGGGGCACCGACGGTGAGCCCCGAGACACGGTGACCGTCATCGGCGGAGAGGTCGCACAGCTCGATTGGCGATGAGGGTGGACCTGATCGTCGCCCGCCTGAGGTCGCGGACGGCTGCCCTTGTCCTCGACCTGAGCAAGCCCCGCGAACGACTAGCAGCCGGTATCGCGACCGTCACCCTGGTCGCCGCCGCCACCGTCGCCCTCATTACCCTGCTGCAGCGCCCGGACGCTCGGGACGCGCTGCCGCCCACGCCCCATCGACCCGCCGCGAGCATCGCCTATCCCAACATCGCCCCAGCGGCGGCCGGCAAACCGTCGACTCGAGCAGGGACCGGTTGCACGATGCCGCCTGCTCCCGGCGGTGGGATGCCGTTCCACATCTGCATCCCAGCGCTGCACGTCGACGCCGCCATGATCCCGCTCGGGCTCAACCCCGACCGGACGGTTGAAGTCCCGCCGCTGAGCCGCGTCGCCGACGCCGGCTGGTATCGCTACTCGGCACAACCGGGCGACGCCGGCCCCACCGTGATCCTCGGCCATGTCGACTCCGCCCGGTACGGCGAAGGCGTTTCTTCCGGCTGGGCGAACTGGCCGCCGGCGACCGAGTCGTCGTCTCGCGCGGAGACGGCGGCATTGCGACCTTCAAGATCGTTAAGGTCACCGAACAATCCAAGCGCACCTTCCCGACCACCGCGGTGTACGGGCATACATCCGACTCGCGCCTGCGACTCGTCACCTGTGGGGGAAAGTTTGATGCCGCGACCGGCAGCTACGACGACAACATCATCGCCTACGGAACCTTGGTGTCACTTCGGCGATAGATGTTCAGATCGGTCGGCGCGCTCGATTGCTCGTGACCGGAAGGCCTGGCATTGACATGTCGACACACAACACGTCCGAATCCAGCGACGCTGGCCACCGCATCGATCGGCTCGTGTCGATGTCGTAGTACTTCGTGAAAGCCATCGCCGAAACGACCCACGGCCCGCTCGGTGAATCCGAGGCACGGCGTACCTGATAGGCGTTGGCAGCCTTCGGATCGATCGGCCGCAAACCCAGAATCGCATGCTCACGGTCGTACAGCAGTTCCACCGCATCCGGAGAACCAACGGCCAGAAAGGCCGAACGATTCATCGAGATCGTTCCCCGCCTTTGAACGGTGACATGCGGATCTGCCTTGCCGGACAGCAAACCCCGACTGAAGCTCTCGAAGTTGGCCATCTCGACTTCCTACGGCTGGGCGGACCGCACCTGAAGGAGGACGCGACCGACTTGTGGCTGTCGATCACTATTCGAGCGCGACAGCGCACGCGGTTCACCGCCACCAGCTTCCTGTCGAGTCTCGTCGAGATCGACCGGCCCATCTACCGCGCCGGGCAGCGTGCGGGGTCGACGTGAGCGACCTGGGGGAGGAGCACGGTCACCGGGTGCTCAGAGTCGTCGGGAAGGGCCAGAAAGTGGTGCTGGTGCCGTTGCCGCCGGCCGTGGCCCGGGCCGTCGATCGGGCGGTCGGAGGCCGGCTGGCTGGACCGATTCTGCTCAACCGTTGCGGCATGAGGATGGATCGGATGGCGGCGACTCGCCGGTTGCTGCGCCTCCAAGCTGCGGCCGGGGTGCGGATCGCACGGATGCATCCGCACATGCTTCGGCACACGTTCGTGACCACGATGTTGGACGCGGGGGTGGATCTGAGGGACACCCAGATCGCGGCTCGGCACGCCGATCCGCGGACGACGATGCGCTATGACCGAGCCCGCAACAACCTCGACCGCCATCCGAATTACGTGCTCGCGGCATACATGTCCTCGGGCACCTGAGCGAGCACCGGCGCAGCCTTTCACTGCCCGAACCTGACCCCTTACCGCATCCGCCGACCCGCCCATTAGCGAACTCGCATTAGCCAACGCATAATCTCATTATCCAAGCCTTTACCTCATGCGGCACGTATGCTACCAATTTGGTAGCCCAGAAAGACAGGGTCGATAACGCGGAACCGTATTATTGGTCGCTATTGGGGATTGTTGGTAAATGTAAATGCACGGCGGGGTGAAGGTTTATCGGGGTGCGCCGGCCGCTGCCCGCAATTACCTCGAGGCTGATCGGTGCCGCGCGGATGACTACTACTTGGCCGAGAGCACCGGCCTGGCCCGACGTTTCACCGTCGATGCCGACGGCCGCGTCGTGGAGCTGGCGGCGATGGGCGGCGACGACTACGAGGCGTGGGTGGCCGGCGTCGATCCCGACACCGGGGAGCCGCGGGGTCGGGTGCGGCAGGACCCGCGCGCGGTGCGGTTCGTCGAGGTGACAGTGAACGGGCCGAAGTCGTGGTCGCTGGCCGCCGAACTGCACCCCGATGTCGGCGCGGCCTACGACGCGGCGCAAGAGCGCGCCGCGGCGCAAATCATCGCCTGGCTGGGTCAGCACGCGACGGCGCGGGTCGGCCCGCGCGGGGCGCAGGTCGCAGCACCGGTGCAGCGGCTGGAAGCGGCGGTGATCCGGCACTACACCTCCCGCGCCGGTGACCCGCACCGCCATTTGCATCTGCAGATCAACGCGCGGGTGTTCGCCGCCGGGAGGTGGCGCGGCATCGACACGGTCGCGGTTCGCGACTCGATCGGTGCGATCAATGGCATCGGGCACGCCGCCGTCGCCTGCGACCCGGGTTTCCGGGCGGCGCTGGCCGTCCACGGCTATACCCTCACCGCGGGCGGGGAGATCGAGCAGCTGGCCGAGTACGTGGGTCCGTTCTCGCGGCGGGCCGCGCAGATCGGCGCGAACATCGGACGCTACGAAGCCGACTGGCGCGCCAAGCATCCCGGTCGTGAACCCGGCGCGGCGCAGCGGCGCGGGTGGGACGCGCGGGCGTGGGCCGAGGACCGACCGGACAAGGTGAGTCCGCAGTCCGGCGCGCAGGTGCACGAGCGCTGGCTCGACGAGCTCGCGACGCTCGGCTACCGCGACCCTGAACGGCCGGTGCAACTCGCGCTGCCGCTGTCCGGTCAGGTCGACCGCGCCGCCGCGGTGGTGGAGGTTCTTGCTCGACTCGGGGCGGCTCGCTCAGCGTGGAACGCCGCCGATGTACGCGGCGAGGTCGAACAGCTCATCGCCCGCCAGCAGCTGGTCGCCGGTCCTGGGGTGCGGGCCGAGCTGGCCGAAGACCTCACCGCCCGCGCGCTCGAACTGTGCGTGCCGTTGCGCGAGCCGGCGCCGGAGCATCTGCGTGCGTTGACCTCGCGTCACGTGCTGGATGTGGAGGCCGACATCGAGTCCCGCTTCGCCGCCCGCGGCGCGGAACCGGGCGTGCCGATTCCGTTCACCCTCGACCCGCCCGGGGGTAGAGACCGAGGGCTTGATGCCGGTCAGCGTGCCGCGGTCGGCGTGCTGACTGGGACGGCGCCGCTCGTGGTGATCGAGGGCGCGGCCGGCGCCGGCAAGACGACAATGCTCGCCGCGGCACGGCACGAACTCGACCAGCACGGCCGGCGGCTGGTCGTGGTCACCCCGACGCTGAAGGCCGCGCAGGCCGCGGCCAAACAGATCGGGGCGCGGGCCGGGTCGGCGGCCGGGCTGGCGTTCCAGCACGGGTGGCGCTGGGACGACGCCGGTCGTTGGAGCCGACTCGAGGTCGGCGACCGCGATCTGGTTACCGGTCACGTCCACTCCGGTCCGGGCGCCGGTGCCGAACTGGGCGCGGGGGATGTGCTGCTGGTCGACGAGGCCGGGATGCTCGACCAAGGCACCGCACTGGCGCTGCTCACTCTCGCTGATGAGCACGGCGCCCGGATCGCGCTGGTCGGGGACCGGCAGCAGCTGCCCGCGGTCGGTCGCGGCGGCGTACTCGAACTCGCACACCGCTGGGCCGACCCGGGCGCGTGCATCACCCTCGAGGCGATCCACCGATTCAGCCGCGAGACCGCAGCCCTGGACGGCGGGAAGACGATGCGGGTGCCGGACGCCGAGTACGCCGCTCTCACCCTGGCGATGCGCTGCGGCGAGGACCCCGATCAGGTGTTCGACGCGCTGCAGCATTCCGGCCACATCCGCGTGCACGCGGGCGCAGGGGAGCGGGACGCCGCGATCGCCGAGGCGGTCATCAGCGCACGCGCAGCGGGCCGCACGGTGGCCGCGGTCCTCGACACGCGGGAGCAGGTCGCCGCGTTGAATAGCGTGATCCGTGATCGGCTCGTCGCCGCCGGGCTGGTCGAGGACCGTGACACGGCGAGCACTCTCGCCGGTCAGCTGGTCGGTCGCGGCGACACCATCGCCACCCGCCGCAACGACCACGACCTCCGTGTGGCCAACCGCGACACCTGGACCGTCACCCACGTGCACCCCGACGGCGCCCTCACCGTCACTGGCGAGGCCGGACGGCAAGTTCAGCTACCCGGGCACTACGTGCGCAAGTACGTCGAACTCGCCTACGCCGGCACCGCGCACAGCGCCCAAGGAACCACCACCACGACCGCACACCTACTCCTTGGCGAACACACCTCAGCCGCCGCGGCTTATGTCGCGCTGACCCGCGGCCGGCACGCCAACACCGCGCACCTGATCGCCACCGATCTCGATGACGCCCGCGAGCAGTGGAGCGCGGCGTTCGCCCGCGACCGGGCCGACCTCGGCCCGGCCCACGCGCGTGCGGCGGCTGAACGCGACGCCGCCCGCTATGCGACGCCGCGCCCGATCAGCGAGGTGATCGCCGAGCTGCGCGAGGCCTGGGACCAGCAAGCCGACACCGAACTGGCGCTGCGACGGCTCAACCCGGCCCTGGAACGTGCACTGGCCGCCCAACCCCGCGTGGCGGCCGAGCAGGCCGCCCGCGACCGGGCCGACGCCCGCATCGAGACCGCCCAACGCGATCTCGAGCGCGCCCGCGCACAACTGGCCGCCAGCGACCAGGCCATCGCGCAGACCGGCTCGAGCATCGAAGAACAGCTGCGTCGCCGTTGGGACTCCCAACGCGGCACGGCGCAGAGCGACGCGCGCCGCATCCAGGCCGGCACCGGCCGCCTCGGCCGCGGACGGGCCGATATCGCCGCAGCGACTATTCGTCTCGAAGAGTGGGCCAACCAGTGGGAACCGATCGTCGGCGATCTGTGCAGGCACTGGAGCGGACTGGTCGGCTTCGCCGCCGCCCACCCCGGCAACGACCACATCAGCCAGCCGCTGCACGAGCACGCCCAGCGCGCCGCCGAACTCGCGCACCCCGAACACGCGGCGTACGCCCACGCCGTCGACCAAGCCCAACAGCGGTCCCGGGCCGCCTACGACCACGCCTACCGACTCAGCCAAGACACCACCCGGCACTCCCGCAGCGATGACCGCCTCGCCACCCTCGACAACATCGCCACGCTGCGCGACGGCATCGCCGCCGGCGAACGCCAACTCGCCGACGCCGACCAGCGCCTGGCCACCCTGCGAGCCGACCCCGCCATCACCGGCCGCCCCGACTCCGACACCTGGCTGGGCGCCCAGCACGCGAACTGGCACACCGAACGCACACACCGTGACACCGAGGACGAAGTCCGCCGCGCGGCACGACAGCACCAGCTTGACCCGATCGGCCAGCACCAGCTTGGCCAGCTCACGTCGCCTGGCTGGCAACCCTCGCCGCTCGAGCACGGCCCCAGCATCGGACTCTGACCCCGGTTCACCACCACCGGCGCCACCGCAGTCCACAACTCCAGGCAGGCCTAGACCGGAAATCCCCGACGCCAACCCCTTCCAGTTAGAACACGAAACAAGCCGCACCGGAGTGCGCGCGAACGCCGTCCCCGGAGCACCTGGATCAGTAAAGGACCACAACCGACAGGAGGCCGCCAACGATCAACGGCCCCGACCACGGACGGGCCACACACCCGTCCGCTGCGGCGACCCTGGCACGAGCCGACCGGAACCGCACCCGAACGACCCGCCCCCGCCCACCCCACAACCAGGAAGCAGGCAGACCATGACCGAGCGCCAATACCTCACCATCACCGAGGCCGCCGAACTACTACGCGCCCCCGTCGCCACCCTCCGATACTGGCGCCACCTCGACACCGGACCACGCAGCTTCCGCATCGGCCGCCGCGTCATGTACAGCCAGCACGACCTCGATGCCTGGATCGCTCAACAGCGAGGCGTCGGCCGCGCCGGGAACAGCGGCGCGGCCTGACGAGAGTCAAGGCCTGCTGACAGGTCTGTCGACAATATCGAACATGATCTTCGTTAGTCCGCAGCTAGTCCGCAAGAATTTCAAAACAGTCCGCAAACGGCCAATCGGAGCCGAATATTCGTAGGTGCATCTAGGCCCCGTATATTGGGAGCTACAAGCGGTTTTCGAGCACTCTCAAGAATTGCCAAAAATCCCGAAATTCAGCCTTCCAAACTGATTACGCGAGTTCGATTCTCGTCGCCCGCTCAATCAACCAATCAACGCTGTCGGCAGCGGCGGCTATCCTCGTGGGGCATGACCGCACGGCCGATCTTCGACGGCAGCCGGCTCATCACTGCGCTGGACGGGCAACGGGCCGAGCGCGGGTTGAATTGGAACACCCTGGCCGTGGAGCTGTGGCACCAGTCGGCTGAGTTGAACGCCCGGCTGGCGGATCACTCGTTGTGCCCGGGCGCGCTCGTGCGTACCGCGAGACGCGGGACGATGTCGTGCCAATACGCCCTGATCCTCCTGCGGTGGATCGGTCAAGCACCGGAGGAGTTTCTCCGCGGCCCGGTGGCCGACGTCGGTGACGTCCGGTTGCCGAATCCGGGACCGGACCGCCGGCTGCGGTGGAACCTGAACGAGGTCTACACCGCGCTGAACTCGCAACGCGGCGAGCGCGGTCTGACCTGGGCCGAGCTGGCGCGCGAGCTCGTTTGCACCCCGAGTCGGCTGACGAATCTGCGCACCGCGCACCTCGCCGACATGGATCTCGCGATGCGAGTCACGCAGTGGTTGGGCCGACCCGCCGCCGAGTTCATCCATCCAGCAGATTGGTGACCGCCCGCCGCTACCGCGGCCCGGATCAGGCCGCGCGGGCCGGTGTCGCGCGGCGCCGCTCCCACGTTGAGTCACCAGGCCCGGGACCTCGTGCGCCATCGGCGCTGAAGGTTGCGTCGGTTTCGGTAGGCGAGTCCGGCCGCGCCGGCAGCGATGACGAGGACGAGTAGGAGAGTAACGACGAGACCCGTGGGCCCCGAATCGGCCGACTTTGCGCCGGTCGTCCCAGCGGCGGCGCTGTAGCTCGGCGAGGTGATCAGCCCGGATTCAGAGACACCTGTGGCGGCCGCGATCGCGCCGGAACCCGCCGCGGACGTGCGGTTTCGCGCGGTCGCCGACGACCGGCTGGCTGCCGATGACACCGAACGAATCGGCGGCGTCGTGCTGGTGCCGGACGATGCGGTGGTGCGTGGCAGTCCGTGGGTCGAGGAGCGGGGCGGCGAACGGGTCGGCTTCGGCTTGTGGGTCGGAGTCGGGGTCGGGATCGGCGCAATCCTGGATGCGCTCGCCGAACTGGAGGCGCTGTGGGGGCCGGTGCTGTCGGTCCACGACACGGTCATCGACATGGTGATGCGGCCGGCTGAATCGAAGGCCAGGGCGCGGGCGTCGACCTCGTGACTCCAGTTCACGTGGTCCTTGGTGCCGAGCATGTTGCCGGTGTCCGGGAAGGGCCGACAACCCAACGACGACGGGTTTCCGACGACCGGGCACTCGGCGTCATTGGTTCCGCCCTGGAAGGCGATCGCGCCGCCGGTGGCGGAGATCACCACCAACACGTCGGTGGCCCGCTCGCTCAAGCCGTTACTGACCTTGAGATCTGCGTCCAGGACGCCGTTGACGCCGATGGCCGACTCCTCGATCGAGATCGAGGGCGTAACGGTGCCGTCGGCACGGGCCTGATCGGACCCGAACGCGGCGCCGGCAAGGACAGCGCCCAATACCGCGCAGCACGCCGCGGAAAGCCGCACACCCAACTCAACCACCCACCAGCCGTCGGCTCGACCCGCATTGCGGAGGGCGTCCTGACCCACCGGAGCCGAATCATCGCACTACGATCGCCGGGCTCAGTCACGACCCGCCCGCCCCGGTGGAACTGGTTCATGGCGCAGACCTGGTTGAACGTCGGCGAAGGGCCGGTCGCGGTCAGGTCGTCGAAGCCGCGGTGGCCGAGCGCCGGGTCGCGTCGGGAACGCCTTCGGCGCCCTGGTGGAACATCACGAACAGGGCCAGCGCGGCCAGCATGGCGGCGGCCTCGCCGATGGCGCTGATGTTCTTCTCGAAGGGGGCCCAGTACGGGTCGTACATGTTCGGCACCGGCCCGAACTTGCCGACGTTGACGTAGCGGTAGACCACGACCGCGGCCGTCCCGGCCGCGGCGACCAGGAACGCGAAGCCGGCGGTGTAGCGCCGCGGGCGGACGAGAAGGGCCACGGCCGCGACGATCGCCGCGACCGACTCGGCCCGGAACAGATCGGCCTCGCTCAGCGTGCTGGTCTTGACGTTCTTGAACACCGAAGCCAGATCGAGGTGAACGTACGCATCCACCGCGAGCCCGAGCACGACGACGACGAGCAAGGTCACCCGGGTCGCCGACCAGTTGGGAGTTCTCATCGCTGGCACCATCCTCCGTCCAGAGCCGCGGTCACTCCTCGGCCCAGAGACATACCGCCTCTACTGATCACGACGGAAACCGGGCCGGCTCGGTTCACCCGGGCAGATTCAGCGCGTGCGCGCCCCGCACCGCCTTGGTCGCGAGGTAGCGCGCGTTGCTCGGCGAGAGGTGCACGCGGGTCGGCACCCGCTCGCTTAGCTCGAAACCCAACCGGCGTAGCTGCGCGGCCTTGTCCGGGTTGTTGCTGAGCAGCGCCAGTCGGGTGACCCCCAGCGCCTGCAGCATCTGCCCGGCCACCGTGTAGTCGCGCTCGTCCGCGGCGTGGCCGAGAGCGACGTTGGCCTCGTAGGTGTCCAGCCCGCCGTCCTGCAATCCGTAGGCGTCGAGCTTGTCGTACAGCCCGATTCCACGACCCTCCTGGCGCAGGTAGAGCAGATAGCCACCGGTCGCGGCGATCCGCTCGACGGCCTCACGCAGCTGGCCACCGCAGTCACAACGCTGGCTGCCGAAGACGTCGCCGGTGAGGCACTCGCTATGCGGGCGCACGAGCGGCGTCCGCCGGGCGGAGGCGCTCTGCGCCCGGCTGCCGAGCCCCAGCGCCAGGTGCTCGCGACCGTCGACGAGGCCGTCGAAGCTGATGACCCGCGCGATGGTTTCGTAACCGTCGGCGAAGCGCAGCGGGACGAGGACGCGCGCGCGGACGGTCGCCGCAGGGAACGTTGACACCGGTGCCGTCCTACCGCGCCACGTACCGCGATGAGAGGGCATAGGTCAGCAAGGCGACGTCGCCGATCTGCCGGACATCGGCGAGCGGTGCCCGCCGCGACGCCGTCCACGGGAACCGCTCGTCGGACACGAGACGGCGGGCCCGCGAGTCGCCGACGAAGAACGGTGCGACGACCAGCTGCAGCTCGTCGGCCAGGTCGGCGGCCAGGAACTGGGTGATCACCGTGCCGCCGCCCTCGACCATCAGCCGGTCGACGCCGCGGGTGTGCAGGTCCTCGCTGAGCGCGAGCATGTCGACACAGCGGCCGCCATCGACAACCGTGGCCAGCCCGGCGAGGCGCCGGCCCACGTCGACCCGGCCGCCGCCCGCGCAGTACACGATCTTCTCGGCGTCGCCGGCCCGGAAGAAGTCCGCGTCGGGGTCGAGCGCACCGCTAGCCGTCACGGTGACCTTGATCGGTGATGCCGGCAACCCGCGGGCGATGCGGTCGTCGCGGCGATCGGCTGACCGGATCAGCAGCCGCGGGTTGTCGTTGCGCACTGTGGCGGCCCCGACGAGGATCGCGTCGCAGGACGCCCGGACGTCATCGACCCGGTCGAAGTCGGCCGAGTTTGACAGCGGCAGGCGCTTGACGGTGGCGCTGTCGAGATAGCCGTCGATCGACATGCTGCAGCTCAGCACCGTGTACGGGCGGTCAGCCATGCGCGGCACCGTCCAACGGCCGGATCGCGACCGGCCGGCTCACGCGCGCCGGGGCTGGACGGCGTCGCGGCGGGGCCGGTCGCCGACGGCGCGAACGCCCGGCCACTAGGACGACCGCCCCGGGCAGGGTGGCGGCGAAGGCGAGCACCCCGTATGCGGTGGCGACGGCAACGCCGTGCTGGGCGCCCAGCCCCGCGGCGCCGAACACCCACGCGGCCGCGCCCTCGCGCGGACCCCATCCGCCGATGTTCGTCGGCAGCGAGGTGGCGAGCAGGACGAGCAGCGCGAGGGGCAGTAGCCGCAGCACTGACGCACCCGAGCCGACCGCGTGGGCGGCCACGAGGAATATCGCAATATGGCCGGCGACGACGCCGCACGATGCCACCACGATGCCGGGGGCGGCCGAGCGTGCCGCGATGCCGGCCCGCAGGTCGGTGCGCGCGGTGCGCACGATTCGGGCCCAGCGCGAGCGGCCGGTGCTCGGGAGCGCCCGCAGCCCGCCGGCGAGGACGAGCAGCGCCAGCACCGCCCCGACAACGATCATGGGCATCACGCTGCGCACCGGCGACGGAAGCACGAGCAGGACCAGCGCGGTCAGGGCGAGTTGCACGGCCTGCCCGGCCGCGCGTTCCCAGGCGACGGCCCGTAGCCCGCGACCGACGTCGCGCGACGCCCGTCCGTGCCGGATACCGCGATGGACGTCGCCCAGCACCCCGCCGGGCAGCGCCGAATTGAGAAATTGCGATCGGTAGTAGGCCGCGATCGCCGCCGGCAGCGCGGCGTGGATGCCGAGTCCGCGGGCGACCAGTTTCCAGCGCCACGCACTGCAGACGGTGGTACCGACGGTGAGCCCGGCCGCGGCGATGACGGACCAGGCGTCGATCGAGCGCAGGCCGTCGCGGAACGGGCCGGCTCCGACGCGCCAGACGAGGACGGCCAGCACCGCGGCGCCGACGGCCACGCGCAGCACGCCCCACCTGGTTCCACTCACGGTGTCGAACCTCCTCCTCCAGCCAACAGTCACTTACCCAGAAATACGCTGACCGGACGGCTTACGTTCATCGGATTCGGTTCCGGCGGCGGTCAGCGCCTCCGCAATGCGCGCGGTCGTGACCTCCCATCCGTCCAGCGTGGTGCGGCGCGCGGCCGCGGCCAAGCGCAGCCGCTGCCGCAGCGGCGGATCGGTCAGCCAGTTGCGCAGCGCCGCGGCCAGGACCGCCGGGTCGCCGGGCGGGACGAGCAGGCCGGGCCGGCCTTCGTCGGTTCGGCCGAGGGCTTCAGGAATCCCGCCGGCGTCGGTGCCGATGACCGGCACGCCGCGCGCCAGTGCCTCGGTGATGACCATGCCGTAGGTCTCGCCCAACGACGGGTGCACGAGCAGGTCGGCGTTCGCGTAGGCGCCGGCGAGTTCGGCGCCGGTCAACGGCCCGCGGAATCGCACCCGGTCGGCGAGGCCGGACTCGGCGGCCTGGTCGCGGAGCCGCCCGACGAACTCGGCCTCGCCGGCCCCGACGAGGTCACACGTCCAGGGCCGGTCGGCGACCGCGGCGAGTGCGGCGAGCAACACCGGGTGCCCCTTGTGCGGCGCGACCGCACCCACGCACAGCAGGCGGCCGCCGCCGTCGGAGGCGCGCGTCGATGCGGCCGGCTCGGCGCCCGGGGGTGCGACGTGCACGCGCTCGGGCGGCAGCTCGTAGAGCGTGATCAGCCGGTCCCGGGCCCAGTGACTCGTCGTGACGATCGCCGCCGAGGCGGCGAGCACGGCCTGCTCGGGCCCGGCCGCGCCGGTGGCGTCCGGGCCGTC
The DNA here is from genome assembly GCA_963764485.1 of uncultured Actinomycetota bacterium. GTDB lineage: Bacteria > Actinomycetota > Actinomycetes > Mycobacteriales > Jatrophihabitantaceae > Jatrophihabitans. Next base: position 92,702 of record CAVXSM010000003.1, read on the forward strand.
GCCGACCAGCATGTGGACGAGGACGACGAGCCGGAGCCGCCGGGCTTCGGCGACCAGCACCGAGTGCGCGGCCGGCGCGATCAGGCCGTCGACCACGACGAGCGCGGCGTCGGGCAGCGCGGCCACCGTCGCGGCCAGGGCCTGCCGCGCGGTTGCGTCCGGCCGCGGCCAGGCGCCGGCCACCTCGTGCAGCTGCGCGGCCCAGCCGGCGCGGCCGAGGCCGTGGCTGATGCGACGGTCGTACTCGTTGCCCCCGCTGGGCCGGGCCGGGTCGCCGACGCCGTCCGGGACGACGAGATGGACCGGGCGCACCGCGATCAGAGCGCCCGCTCGTAGCTGGCCCAGGCGATGTGCGACTCGTGCAGCGTGACCGCGATTGCCGTCAGTTGCCGTGCGTTGGGCCCGAACGCGCCGGCGTGCACCCGGTCAGCCAGCCGGTCGGCGACGACCTGGGCCAGCGCCTCGGTCGACGTGTTCGCCGCGGCCAGGCTCGGCTCGTCGTCGAGATTGCGGTAAGTGAGCTCGCCGAGCACCTCGCGCAGTTGCTCGGCAGCCCGGCCGATGTCCACGACGAGGTTGTCCGCGTCCAGGGTCTCGCTGCGGAAGCCGGCGTCGACGACGTAGGTGGCGCCGTGCAATTGCTGCGCGGGGCCGAACACGGCCCCGCGGAAGCTGTGGGCGATCATCATGTGGTCGCGGACGGTCACTGTGAACAACGCACTCAGTCCTCGTCGTAGGAGATGGTGTGGCACAGCGCCGGAAGGCGGCCGTCCGCAAGTCGGGCCAAGACGTCCGGCAACTCCGAGAATGGCGACGTGCCCGTGATGACCGCGTCAAAGGCCGGATCGCGCAGGAGCTCCAGCGCCAGGACGAGCCGGTCCGAGGTGGTGCGCGTCGTGCGCCGGGCCGCCGCCACCTGGCCGACCTGGCTGGCCCGGATGCCGAGCCGGCCGGAGTGGAACGCGCCGCCGAGGGACACGGTGACCTCGCGGTCGCCGTACCAGCTCAGCTCGGTGACCGTGCCCTCTGGCGCGAGCAGCTCGATCGAGCGCTGCAGCCCGGCCGCCGTGGCGCTGGTGTGCACGACGAGATCGTTGTCGCCGGGGGCGGTGTCGGGGGTCGCGAAGTGCACCCCGAGGCGCGCGGCCACGTCGGCCCGCTCGGGCGCGACGTCGACCAGCGTCACCCTCGTGCCCGGGACGCCGGCGAGCAGCCGGGCCACGCAACAGCCGACCATGCCGGCGCCGACGACGCTGATGCGGTCGCCGACGAGCGGGGCGGCGTCCCACAGCGCGTTGACGGCGGTCTCGACCGTCCCGGCCAGCACGGCCCGCGCCGGCGGGACGTCGTCCGGTACGAGCACCACCGCCGTCGCGGGCACCACGTAGGCGGTCTGGTGCGGATAGAGGCAGAAGACCGTGCGCCCGCGCAGCTGCGGCGGCCCCTGCTCGACCACGCCGACGCTCAGGTACCCGTACTTGACCGGCGCCGGAAAGTCCCCCGCCTGGAACGGCGCGCGCATGGCGTCGTGCTGGTCGGGCGGTACCCGGCCGCCGAAGACGATGGTCTCGGTGCCCCGGCTGATGCCCGAGTGCAGCGTGCGGACGAGGACGTCGTCGGGGCCTGGTTCCGGCAGCGCCTCGACCTGGATGCCGCCGACACCGGGCTCGTGCAGCCAGAACGCCCGCGCCGTGGCTCCCACGATGCCCTCCCGCCGCCATGGAACTGAACCGGGCGGACCCCGGCCCCGTGTCACGTATACACGTCATGGACACGGAGGTCCCGGTGCGCACGGTTCGAATCGGTCTTGCGGCGGGGGTTCTCGCCCAGGTGGGGCTGCTCGCCCTGCTCGCGGCCACCGTGGGTCTGGGCGCCGCCGGCTGGTCGATCGGCCTCGCGTGCGGGTTGGCGACCAACGTGGCCCTGGGCCACGCGCTGCTCGCCACCCGCGCGGCGCGATTGGGATCGGCCAACCGGGTCACTCGAGCTGCGCGCTGCCCTCGCCGGTGCGGCCGCGGCGCTCGTCGCCGACACCTTCGTCCGTCCGATCGCGGTCGCCGCGCTGGTGACGCTCGCCGTGGTGGCCCTGGTGCTCGACGCCGTCGACGGGGAGGTGGCGCGGCGCACCGGAGGCGTCACGGCCCTCGGCGCGCGCTTCGACATGGAGGTCGACGCCTTCCTCATCCTCGTCCTGAGCGTGCAGGTGGCGCGGTCGATCGGAGTGTGGGTGCTACTGATCGGCCTGGCCCGCTACGCCTTCGTGGTCGCCTACCGGGTGTTGCCGTGGCTGCGCGAGCCGACCCCACCCCGGTACTGGTGCAAGACCGTGGCCGCCATCCAGGGCATCACCCTCACGGCCGCGGTGGCCGCGGTGCTGCCACTGGCGCTGATGCAACTCGTCCTGGTGGTCGCGCTCGTGCTACTCGCCGAGTCGTTCGGCCGCGACATCGTGTGGCTGTGGCGGCAACACGGGCCGAACCGGGGTGGTAGCGCCGGGCCCGAACCGGCCGGCGCGCGATCGCCGGCCCGCCGAGTGCTCGGGGCCGGCACGACCTTCCTGGCCGCCGGGCTGGTGTGGCTGGCCCTGGTCGCCCCCGACCGGCTCACCGAGTTCAGCCTGCGCGCGGTAGCGCGGATCCCGCTCGAGGGGCTCGTCCTCGTCGGGATCGCGGTGCTGCTGCCGCTGGGGTGGCGCCGGTTCGCGGCGGTCTTTGGCGGCGTCCTGCTGGGGTTGCTCGTCATCGTCAAGGCCCTCGACACCGGGTTCTATGCCGAGCTGGACCGCCCGTTCAACCCGGTCACCGACCGCTACTACTTCGGGCCTGCGTTCGGCGTCCTGCGCGATTCCGTTGGTCGCGGCTGGGCCATCGCCGCCGCCATCGGTGCCGTCGCGGCGGCCGTGGCCGTCATCGTCGTCATGCCGTGGGCGGTACTGCGCGTAACCCGGGCCGCGGCTCGCCGCCGGCCGCAGTCGACCAAGACGGTGGGGGCCCTCGGGGCCGCGTGGGCCATGTGCGCGGTCCTCGGCGTGCAAGCCGTGGCCGGGGCTCCGGTCGCGTCGACCACCGCGGCCGGACTCACCTACGACACGATCCACAACGTGCAGACGGCGCTGCGCGACCAGCGCGCCTTCGCCGCCACGCTGGCGGCCCACGACAGCTACGCCTTGACTCCGCCGGGCGACCTGCTGGCGGGGCTGCAGGGCAAGGACGTCCTGATCGCTTTCGTCGAGAGCTACGGCCGGGTGGCCGTCCAGGACGCCGAGCTGTCCGCCCCGGTCGACCAGGTGTTGCGCCGCAGCACGGCCACCCTGCAGCAGGTCGGCTTCTCCTCGCGTAGCGCCTTCCTGACCTCTCCGACCTACGGCGGGGTCAGCTGGCTCGCCCACTCGACGCTCCAGTCCGGCCTGTGGATCGACAACCAGCTGCGCTACAACCGGCTGCTCTCGAGCGATCGGTTCACGCTCAGCGACGCGTTCAAGTCAGCGGGCTGGCGCACCGTCGGTGACGACCCGTCCGATCCGGCGGACTGGCCGGGGGGCCGATCGTTCTATCACTACGACCAGCTCTACAACGCCAGCAACGTCGGCTACGACGGCCCACGGTTCAGCTACGCGCGCATTCCCGACCAGTACACCCTCACCGAATTTCGCGACCGGGAACTCTCTCCCGGTCATCAACCGGTGATGGCCGAGATCGATCTCGTGTCGTCGCACACGCCGTGGGCCCCGCTGCCCCACATGGTCGCGCCGAGTCAGCTCGGGGACGGCTCGGTGTTCGACGGCATGCCGGCGAAGGGGCGCTCGGCGCAGGAGGTTTGGCGCAACTCGGCCGACGTCAAGGCGGCCTACGGCCAGTCGATCCAGTACTCGCTGAGTGCGTTGACGTCGTTCGTCACCTCGTCCGACGACCCCAATCTGGTCGTTCTCGTGCTCGGCGACCACCAGCCGGCGAGTGTCGTGAGCGGGACGCACGCCGATCACGACGTGCCGATCTCGATCATTGCCCACGACCCGGCCGTGCTCGATCGCGTCTCGTCATGGGCGTGGCAACCGGGGCTGCTGCCCGATCCGCAGGCCCCGGTATGGCCGATGAACGACTTCCGAGACCGGTTCCTCACCGCGTTCGGTCCGAGCCCGTCGACGGCCGTTCGTCAGTTCAGCACGACCGGCAACGCCTCGAGGCCGTAGACGATCGACAGATCGCGGTACGCGAGGGCGTCCGGCGCGACGCCGAGCCGCAGGTTGGGGAAGCGGCGCACGAGCGACGGGTAGGCGATGCGCAGCTCCATCCGCGCGAGTTCGGCCCCGACGCAGCGGTGAATGCCGTGGCCGAAGGCCAGATTGCTGAGCAGCGGCCGGGTGGGGTCCACGTGGTGCGGATCGGTACCGAAGCGGGGATCACGGTTCGCGCCCACGAGCGAGCAGACCACGATGTCACCGGCGAAGATCGCCTTGCCGCCCACGGTGACATCGCGACGGGCGAAGCGCGGGAAGCCGACTGACACCACGCTGAGGTAGCGCAGCAGTTCCTCGACGAACGCGTCGACCCGCTCGTCGCTGTCGCGCAGGTCGGCGGCGACCGCCGGATCCTGCAGCAGCGCGATCGCGCCCAAGGCGAGCATGCTCACCGTGGTCTCGAGTCCACCGGTCAGCACCCCGTCGGCCAGTCCGGCCAGCTCGACGTCGTCGACGTCGTCGCCGTACTCGCGCAGGATCGTGCCGATCAGCCCGGGACCCGGCTCGATCCGCTGGCGCTCGACGATCCGACGCAGGTACTCGATCGACTCCTGGATCAGGTCGAGCGACGTGCCGGCGCCGTCCTGGACGTCGAACCGGGCCGTGCTCAGCCGGTGAAACTCCTCCCGGTCGGCGTCATCGATGCCGAGCAGTTCCATGATCACCCGCGAGGGGACCGGCAGGGCGAAGTGTTTCTGCAGATCGACGGTCGCTCCGTCAGCCCCGGCACGGGCCATCTCGTCCAGCGCATCATCGACGATCTGCTGCACCCTGGACGCCCGATTGGCCAGCGCCCGGGTCGTGAAGTGCGCGGTCAACATGTGCCGCAGCCGGGTGTGCGCGGGCGGGTCGGCAAAGCCCAGGCCACCCGGGTCCTGATCGGCGGCGATGCCGACCTTGCCGACCATGTTGCTGAAGTCGTTGCTGAACGTCTCGGCGTCGGCGGCGAGGACGGCCCGGGACTCCTCGTAGCCGGTGATCAGCCAGCCGCGCAGGCCGAAGGGCATCTTCAGCCGGCTGACCGGCTCGCGGTCGGTCAGCGCCGGCAGCGGATCAAGGCCCTGGCGGCGCAGGCTCATCAGGGTCTCGTCGGGGAAGCGGGCGAGCAGCGAGGTCGGATCAGCCGAGGCACCGGGCAGTCGCATCAGCACACCGAGCGCCCAGCGCCGGATCTTGCTCGACGTCTTGGCGGCCAACGTCGACATCGGCTGCACCGGCGATACCTCCAGCGAAAGGACGGGTCCGAACGCGACACATGCTACGGATCGGGCGGGGTGCGCTCGGTCGACGCCAGTTCGTCGGCCCATTCGGCGTGTTCCCGGCCGGCCCAGCCGGTCGAGACGCGACCGCGGCGCATTCCGCGCCGAGCCTCGGGATCGTTGAGCGCATAGATCATGTGTCCGAGCACGAGCAGGCCGAGGCCCAGGGCGAACCAGTCGTGGACGAAGGTCGATCCGGTGCGCCAGGACAGACGGACCAGACCGGTGAACCACATCAATGTGCCGGTGCCGAGCAGTACCAGGATCGAGCCCGCGGTCAGGGCCGCGTTGAGCTTCTGGCCGGCGTTGAACTTGCCGACCCGGATCGTGCCGTCGCGGCGGCGGCGCGAGCGCAGCCAGCGCCAGTCGGCCGGGCTGAACCGGTTCAGCCGGCCCAGATCGGTGCGGTACGCCGCCGACACGAGGCCGATCAGCAGGGGGAGTGGCAGCGCGTAGCCGGCGTAGACGTGGATCACCTCGATCAGGCGGCGGTGCCCGATCCGGATCGAGATCGATCCGTTGTAGAGGATCGCCGCGGTGATGAGACAGATGATCATGAGCACCGCCACGACACGGTGCACATACCGCTCAGCCCGGGTGAACCTCGGCAGGGTGCCGGGGCCGCTCCCCGGGTCGGGGCCGCCGTCGTCGGTGCTCATCATTCGCCGGCCCGTCAGTCCTGGATCGTGCCGTCGACGCCGTAGCCGCGGTGTTCCCAGTAGCCGGGGACGGCCTGGCTGGTGAGCTCGATCCGGGACAGCCACTTGGTGCTCTTGTAGCCGTACAGGGACGCGGCGTAGATCCGCACCGGGCCACCGTGGTCGTGGCTCACCGAGCCGCCGAGCATCCGCAGCGCTACCAGGACGTCGGGGCGGTTGGCCTGCTCGAGCGTCATGCTCTCGGTGTAGGTGCCGTCGAAGGAGTGGAAGCGGACGGCGGTCGCGCCGGGCGCCGGCCCGGCGGCGCGCAGCAGGGCCGAGAGCCGCACACCGGCCCAATGGACCTCGGGCACCCGCCATCCGGTGACGCACTGGAAATCGCGCACCATCGCCGTCTGGGGCATGGCCTGCAGGTCGGCCAGGGTGTACGTCGCCGGCGTCTGCACCAGGCCGCCGACCGCGAGGCGGTAGGACTCGGCCGTGCGGACCGGCACCGAGCCGGTGACCGAGTAGTACCGGAACGTGTCGCCCAGCGGGAACAGCGACAACAGCCCGGTCGGGTCGTGGTACTCGAGCGGGGCGAGCGCGCGGGCCAGCCGATCCTGCAGCCAGCTGCCGCCCAGCACGCCGGCGCCACCGAGGCCGAGCAGCCCGAGCACGATGCGCCGGCCCACCGGCCGTCCGGCTGGTGGGGGGCTGCCGTCGGTCATTGCCGGCCCGCGTTCATCGTGCGACTCAGCGCGTCCCGCGACCGCGCCCGGCGACGACCAGCCCGAGCCCGGCCACCATGATCACCGGTCCAGCGACCGACCAGAACGTCGTGTTGCTCATCGAGCTGCCCTTCAGCACACCGATGCCCTGGAGGAAGAAGACGAGCCCCATCAGGGCCAGGACGACCCCGGTGATCACCAGTGCGGGCTTGCGCATGACCGGACTCCTTCGACGGCTGACCTCAACCATGACACGTTCGACGACCGTCCTGCGGTTCAGCTGGGGTTCGCTGCCCGTCAGACGACCAGGACGAGCACCGCCGCGGCGACAGCCGTGAGCGCGAGCACGCTCGGTTTGTCGCTCACGAACGAAGTATGGCGATCAGGTTTTCCTGTCGGCGGGACGTCGCCCGAGCGTCCCAGCGACCATCCGGCAGGAAAAGGTGATCACCGAGGGGTCAGGCAGCGCGCCGATGTCGCCCCGGCGGCGGCGAGTCGGTGGCGCCGCAGCGCACGCAGGCCCGCGGCGCGTCCTCGTCCAACCAGTAGCCGTCCGAACCGACCCACGAGTGGCCGGTCACGCGGCAGGCCATCCGATCGACCCGGGTCCGCAGGTCGTAACTCACGACGCCGTTCTTCCCCGCAGTCGGACTCGGCTAACGACCGACTAACCGGCGTCCGTCCGGTCCGGCGCCGGACGGGACCGCGCGACGACGATCGCGATGTCGTCGAAGGTGTCCGCGCCGGCGCCGACGTCGTCGAGGATCCGCTCGCACAGGGCCTCGGCGCTCGTGCGGTCGCCGCCGGCGCAGGCCAGCAGGCGGTCCAGCCCGACGTCGATGTCCTCGTGCTTGCGCTCGATGAGCCCGTCGGTGACCAGGACGATCGCGGCGCCGGGCTCGAACGGCACGACCGTGGTGGGTACCGGCGGGCGCGCCGACAGCCCGAGCAGCGGACCGTGGTCGGCGATCAGGCGAACACCGTTCGCGTCGGTGATCACCGGGGGTACGTGGCCGGCGTTGGCGATGTGCACCTCGCCCGACCGGTGGATTGCGGCCAGTAGGACGGTGGCGGTCATTCCGCGGTGGGTGTCGCGCAGCATCGCGCTCAGCCGCTCGAGGATCTCGGACAGGTCCAGGCCGACCGATGCGTACGCGCGCAGCGAGTGGCGCAACTCGGCCATCACCGTGGCGGCCTGCAGCGAATGGCCGACCACGTCGCCGACCGCCACCAGCGTGACGTCGGTGCCGAGCTCGACCGCCTCGTAGAAATCGCCGCCGATCTCGACCGCGTCGCTGGCGGCGAGGTACCGAACGGCGACCTCGAGATAGTCGGGCTGCGGGATGGACGCCGGGAGCATCGCGCGCTGCAGGGTGAGGGCGATCTTGTGTTCCAGCGCGTACAGGCGCTGGTTCTCGAGCGACACCGCCACCGACTGCGCGAACTGATCGAGCATGAGCGCATCCTCGGGCCGCTGCAGATCGGCGTAGAGGAGCAGCGCCCCGACCGATTCGCCGAGCGGCGTGGCGATCGGGGTCGCGGTGGCCCGCCCGCTCTGCGGCGGCACATACGGCCGCAGCCCGTCCAGATCGAGGAGCGGCCCGCCGTCGGCGGCCGCGGCGATGTCCAGGATCACCTCGACCGGGCAGTCCCGAATCGTCGGCTCGATCTGATTGGGGGTCGCCAGCGCCACCCGGCCGGCGTCGTCGCGCGTGACTAGTACGACCGCCGGGGCGCCGAACACCGACACGAGACCGCTACCGGCGAATTGCATGAGATCGGTGATCGTCGGCGCCGCGCTCATGAGCAGGCTGGCCTGGTGCAGGCGTTCCAGCCGGATCGCGAGGCGCTCGGCGGTCCGGCGGGACTCGTGATACCGCAGCAACGAGGTGGCCGTGGCCAGGAGCTCGTCGCGCTCGACCGGCTCGATCAGGTAACCATCCGCCCCGCGCAGCAACGCGGCCGACCGGTCGTCGGGTCGGGTCGCGGTTGCCGAAACGTGCAACACCGGGATCGACGCCGTCGCGCGGTTGCCCTTCACCTGGTCGCAGACCTCCAGGCCGGACATGTCGGGCAGGTGCACGTCGAGGACGACCAGGTCGACGTTGGTGCGATTGAGCAGGTCGAGGGCCTGCGCGCCGGTTGCCGCCTCAACCACGGTGTGCCCGGCGCGGCGCAGCCAGCTGCTGAAGACGAGGCGGCTGCCGTCGGCGTCGTCGACGACGAGAATCGTCGCGTGTGGAGCGGCTTTCGCGGTCACGGGCCGACATCCTGACCGCTCGCGGCGATCGCGTCCAGCAGCACCGATCGCGTCAGCGTGCTCTTGTCGACGACCGGCCGGCCGCGGGCGATCGGTCCGCTGACCTCGGCCGCGGCCGAAGTGATCACGACGACCCGGGCCTGCGGCAGCGGACCGGGGCCGGACAGCTGACGGAGCACGTCGGCCCCGCCTCCGCCGGGCATATGGAGATCAAGCAGGACGACGTCGGGACGGAGGGTCCGCATCACCTCGGCGGCCGTCGGCGCGTCGCCGGCTTCGACGATCCGGTCGGCAACGCCGTCGAGCAGCCGCCGCAACACGAGCCGGAACGCCTCGTCGTCATCGACGACGAGCGCGGTGCCGACCTCGCCGCCCTCGCGGTCGCCCGGCGCACCCTCGGCCGGCGCCGGCAAGGTGACCGTGAACGTGGTGCCGGTGCCCGGTGCGCTCACGACGCTGAGTGTGCCGCCCAACGCGGCCACGACGCGGTGCGCGTACGGCAGGCCGAGGCCGGTGCCCTTGGCCCGGGTCTGGAGTGGGTGCGGGACCTGGAAGAACTGCTCGAAGACGAGGTCCTGATGCTCGGCGGCGATGCCGATGCCCGTGTCGGCCACCGCGATGGTCACGGCGCCCGGCCGGGCGTGGGCGGCGACGGTGACCGTCCCGCGCTCGGTGTACTTCAGGGCGTTCGTCATCAGGTTGCGCAGCACCTGACCCAGCAGCATCGGGTCGGTCCGGATGATCGGCACCGGGTTGGTGGCGACGATCAGCTCCACCCCGTGCGGGGTCATCGGGCGCAGCGTGGCCTGTAGCTCGTGCATCAGCGCGTCGAGATCGACGTCGCTCAGTTGCGGCTGAAGCGCACCCGCTTCAGCCTTGGCGAGATCGAGCAGGTCGTTCACGAGGGTGAGCAACTGGTTGGCGGCGGACTGGATGAGACGGATCTGGTTGTCCTGGTCGGTCGTGAGCGGCTCCGAGTCGGGTTCGCGCAGCAACCCGGCCAGCGCGAGCACCGAGTTGAGCGGGCTGCGCAGCTCGTGACTGACGTTGGCCAGGAAGCGGGTCTTGGCGTCGCTCGCTTCGCGCAGCCGGGCGCCCTTCTCGTCGAGTTCGGCGTACAGCGCCACGACGCCGCGGTTGGTCTCCTGCAACTCGTCGCTGAGGCGGTCCAGCTCGGCCTGCAAGGCCGCGATCGCGTCCGGCCCGGTCGCCGGTGCCCTGGTCACGGTCGCCGCCGAACGACCAGCACCGATGCGTCGTCCGGGCGGTTGCCCACTTCGCGCAGCAGCGTCGCGGCGATCACGGTTGCCGACCGCCGGTCGAGACCGGGCAGGTCACCAAGATTCCAGCGGTCGCGCAGGCCGTCGCTGTGCATCACGACGACGGCGTCCGGGTTCAGGGCCAGGTCGACCGGCGTCGGCCGCTCGGCGTTGTGGCCCACGATCCCGGGCTGGGAGAGGGCCGCGTGGCGGCGTTCGCCGTCGTGGACGAAGGCGCTCACGTTGCCGATGCCGGCGAAGGTCAGGCGTCCGAAGCCGGGATCGATGACGGCCACGGCCACGGCGGCCCCCCGGGTGCCGCGGAGCCGCTCGTGCATTGCCATCAGGATGGCGGCCGGGTCGAGGGTGGCGCTCTCGTGGAACACCCTCGTGGCCTCGATCGAGGCGTCGGCCGCCAACGGGCCGTGTCCCAGGCCGTCGGCCAGCATGAGCAGGTGATGCCCGTCGGCGACGCGCGCGCCGACGACGTCACCACAGACCGTCTCGCCCTCGATCGGACGGGTGAGCCCGCCGATGTCGATCTCGCCGGCCTCGCCGTCGGCCGGCCACACATCGGCCACGATCACGGTCCCGCTGCCCGGCTGCGAACTGACCTCGAAGCTCGAGGACAGCCGCGCAATCGTTCCGAGCCCGACCCCGAGCGTGCCGCGGGTCGAGTGACCGTCGGCCGACGAGGCCCGCAGGTCGGCCATGCCGGGGCCGTTGTCGATCGCGACGATCCGGATCCCCGGGTCGGCGTCGCGCAGCGCGACCTGCACCGCGACCACGCCGTTGTCGGCGTGCCGCCACACGTTCGAGGTCATCTCGCTGGCGACGAGTCCGGTCTCAGCGGCCCGCGCTTCGGAGAACCCGAGATTGTCGGCCAGCCGCACCGCGGCCCGGCGCACCGAACCGGCCGCGTTGACGCTGTCGACACGGAACCACTCGCTGGCCGAGCGCAGCGTCTCCACCTCAGCGCCCCCACTTGGTGATCGTCACGCGGGTGCCGGCGCCCGGCGCGCTGTCGAGGTCGAACTCGTCGACCAGCCGGCGGGCACCGGACAGGCCGAGCCCGAGTCCGTTGCCGGTGGTGTACCCATCGGTGAGGGCGAGCGCGGTGTCGGCCATGCCGGGTCCCTTGTCGGCGAAGGTGATGCGCACCCCGCGACTGTGGCCGTCGCTGACGAGCTCGAGCAGTGCCGAGCCGCCGCCACCGTAGATCAGGGTGTTGCGGGCGAGCTCACTCGCCGCGGTGACGACCTTGGTCTGGTCGACGAGGGAGAGGCCGGCGCTCACCGCGGCCGCGCGCATCGCCTGCCGGACCCGCACGACGTCCTGGTCGAGGGCGATCGGCACAGTGTCACTTGCGCTGACCTCGACGGATCGCGTCATCAGGGTCCGTCGATGATGAAGCTCCGCGCGGCGTGCGGTGCCGCCTGACCGGTGAGCACCTGCATGCCCTTCTCGACGTCGAGGGCGGTGCGTACGCCACCGAGGGACAGGCCGAGCTCGACGAGGGTGATCGCGACCGCCGGCCGCATCCCGACCACGACCGTCTCGGCGTCGAGCACCCGCGAGATCGAGGCGATCGTCGACAGCATCCGGCCGACGAAGCTGTCGACGATCTCCAGCCCGGAGATGTCGATCAGCACGCCGGTGGCGCCGGTGGCGACGATCCGGTCGGACAGGTCGTCCTGCAGTGCCAGCGCGGTCTGGTCCTCGAGATCGACCTGGATGGAGACGAGCAGGATGCGACCGAGTTTGAGGATCGGGACGCGATCCATCAGTGCTCGCGACCGGGAGCGACGACGCCGCTCTTGCGCAGGGCCAGCAGCAGCGCGTCGGCCAGTGTCGCCTTGGTGGCGACGTCGCCGAACTGGATGCCGAGCGCCACGATCGTCTGCGCGATCTGCGGCCGAATGCCGGAGATGATGCATTCGGCGCCCATCAACCGGGCGGCCACCACGGTCTTCAGCAGGTGCTGGGCCACCTGGGTGTCGACGGCCGGGACGCCGGTGATGTCGATGATCGCGTACTCCGAGCCGGTGTCGACGAGGGTCTGCAGCAGCTTCTCGGTCACGACCTGGGTGCGGGCCGAATCGAGCGTGCCGACGAGTGGGACGGCGACGACGCCGTCCCACAGCTTCACCACAGGGGTCGACAGCTCGAGCATCTCTTCGGCCTGCTGGCTGATGATCCGGTCGCGGGCCTCGGCGTAGACCTCGAAGGTGAACAGCGCGAGCTCGTCGAGCGCGTGCGAGAGCGAGACGAAGTTCGCGGCCGCGCGCGGGCCGGCGTCGGCGCCGCCGACCTCGACCGAGGCCTGCTTGAGCGCGAACACCGAGGTGGCCGTCTCGGACGGCGAGAAGCCCTGGCGGGCGCGACTGCGCGACAGCTCGGCGAGCAGGGCCCGCGCCTCGCCGTAGCCCTCGCCGGAGGTCGTCGTGGCCCCGCTGGCGAGCCCGGCCACAACCGCGTCGAAGACCGACGCGAGTTCGGCGTGCAGCTCGGTCGGCGTGATCCGCCCCCGGGAGCGGTCGTCCACCAGCTCGACCCATCGACTCAGGATCGGCTCGCGCCGGGCCGCCAGATCGGTCGCGATCGCGGGCGGATCAGCCTCGGTCATGCCATACCCTTCGCCGTGCGTCACGGAATCAGCTCGAAGACGTCCTGCAACCCGACGATGTCGAGGACCCGCATCACATTGCGCGGACCGGGTTTGAGTTGCACCCGGCCCAGCCCGGCGTCGGCCGCGGTGTTGCTGAGGCTGACCAGCGCCCCGACCCCGGACGAGTCCAGGAAGGTGGCGCCGGAGAGGTCGACGACGATCGCGGCCGGGGCGGCCGCCACGATTTGTTGGGCCGAGGTGGCCAGCTGGGCGGCAACGCTGACGTCGATCTCTCCGGTGAGCACCAACCGGGTGGAGCTGCCGTCGTCGACGATCTGGACGTCCGGGGCGACTGTCACCTGAGACCTTTTCGCTAGCGTCAGTGTTGTTGACTGACCCAGCGATGATATCGGCGGGAGCGTCCGCCGCGCGTTCTGACCGGATGGTCGGCTCTGCGGCCTAGCGCAGGACCGCGTCAACGGTCTTCTTCAGCGCGCTCGGCTGCGCCGGTGAGCGCGGAGCCTTCTTCCGGGCCGCGAGCATCCGCTCGCCGAGTTCGGCCAGCTGCTTGCGGCCGAGCCCGGCCCGCACCTTCGGGAACCACTCCTCTTCCTCTTCCTCGATGTGGTGCGTGACGTTCTCGATCAGGACGGTGGTCTTGGCGTCGAAGCGCTCGGCGTCGGCTTTCATGCCGTACAGCTCCGTGACGAGGACGTCGGCCACGTGGTGCTCCTCGTAGGACTCGAGGATGTCGTCCTCGACGTCGGGCAGCAGGCGGCGCACTTCGGGGTACATGACCTCGTTCTCGATGTAGGTGTGGACGGTCAGCAGCTCGATGATCCGGGCCACGAGATCGGCCTTTTTCTGCGTCGCGTTCTCACCCGCGGCCGCGAACTCGCGGAACAGCTTGCGGATCGCCTTGTGGTCGGCTTTGAGCAGGACGATGGCGTCAGTGGACATGACGGGGATCTCCTCGGGTCGGAATGTCCCGTAGAGATACCCCGATTGCCGGGAACTAGACGTAACGGCGGAAGCTAACCGGCCGTCACAGATATTTGCGGTCGCCGGACGGGCACCGTCACTGCATGTTGATGGATATTCTGATCGCACTGATCATCGTCGTCGTCGCCGCGGCCCTGGGGCTCATCGTGCATCCCTTGCTGTGGCTCGTGCTCATCGTCGCCGTGCTCTGGCTCTTCACTCGGCGGGGCAGCTGGTCGAACCGATCTCGCGTGTAACACGCATATCGGTGGGTGGGGCGTCCGCGATCGGGCGCCCCATCAGTCTCGGTGGTTGCGCCGTGGCGCGCTGCGCACCCGCACGGCCAGTAGCGCGACGTCGTCGTTGTTGCCGACCGGCCGGCCCTTGAGGGCGGTGTCACACAGCGCCTCAAGATCGCCGGTCGACGCGCCGGCGAGGCTAGCGGCCAGCGTGGCGATGGTCGTGTCGACGTCCTCGTCGCGGCGCTCGACCAGACCGTCGGTATACAGCAGCAGGCAGTCGCCGACCTGCAACTCGGTCTCGAACTGGTGCCGGCCGCGCTCGGGCAGGACCCCGAGCAGCACATCGGGTCGCGTCGCGAGGACCTCGAGGGTGCCGTCGCGACGTAGCAGCAGCGGCGGCGGGTGACCGGCGTTGGACCACCGGAGGGTGGCCGCGCTCCTGCCGTCGGACCGGCTGGGGGTCAGCATCGCGACGATCGCGCTCGTGACCACCCCGACCTGCAGGCCGGCGGCGGCCTGGTCGGCTCGGCTCAGCAGGTCGGCCGGGCCGACGGCGACGGTGTGGCCGACGGTGCGGATCACCCCGCGGAGTTGTCCCATGGCCGCCGCGGCTTCGATATCGTGGCCGGCCACGTCGCCGACGACGAGGACGGTGCTCTCGCCCGGTCCGCTGAAGGCGTCGTACCAGTCGCCGCCGACCTCGCTGCCGTTGGCGCCGGGAACGTAACGCGAGACCAGATCGAGGTGGTCGAGTTGCGGCAGCTCGGTCAGCAGCGCCTTCTGCAGGGCGAGCGAGGTCGAATGCTCGCGCGCGTAGAGGCGCAGGTTGTCGATCGCGATGCCGGTGCGATCGGCCAGCTCGGTGATCTCGGCGAGCTCGTCGGCGCTGAATCGAGGACGATCGGCACCGCGCGCCAGCACGATGATCGCCGCCTGCTGGGCCCGCGCCCGGCTGGGCACGACGAGCGCGCTGGCCACATCGAGCCCGGCGAACAGCGCCCGCACCTCGTCGCTCGTCGTGTTGCGGCGCAGCTGCTCGGCCGTCACCTCGGTCAGCAGCAGCGGTCCCGCGCCGGCGAGGACCTGGGTCAGCATCGAGTCGGCCGAGGCGTGGGCGGGCAGCAACCGGGCGAGGCGTTCGACGTCGGGCTGGCGCTCGAGATCGACATGAGCAGCCGACCAGTACGGCAGTTCGCGCGGGTGGTCGGGATCGACGGCAAACACCAGGCACCAGTCGGCCAGCTCGCCGGTGAGCACCCGCGCCAGCCCCCGCAACGCGGTTTCCACGTCGAGGCTGCTGGCCAGCGCCGAATTCGCGTTGGCGAGGAGTTCGAGCCGGTTGCGCACTTGCAGGTTCGTGGCACTGGCCTGCTCGGCCAAGCGGTACGCGTCGCGCAGTCGGCGCTCGTACTGCTGCCGGTCGGGCACCGACATGAGGGCCACTCGCGTCCGGTGCCGCCCGGGTGCGTCCGCCGGGCCGGCGTCGAAGTTGGCGAGGACCGGCATGCGCCGCCCGTCCAGGCAGACGATGTCGAGCATGACCTCGTCGATCGTGCGGTTGAGGGCGAGCATCGGCGCGAGCTGGGTCTCGAACATGATCCGGCCGGCCGGCGTCATCAAGGCCGCCCACGCCAGGCCCGCAGCGATGTCCTCGGTGGTGTAGCCACTGCGCTGCCGGAACCGGTCGTTGGCGCGAACGACGACGCGTTGTGCGTCCAGCTCGACCAGACCGCACGGCGCGAGATCCCAGTCGTCGGGCGGACGGTCCGGGTCAGTGGACGTCATGTCCCTGGGCGGAAAGATAGGCCCGGATCGCGGCCGCGGTCTCGTCGGGGGCGCTGAGGTTGGGGCAGTGGCCGGTGGCCTCGAGCTGCACCAACTCGCTGCGGGTGATGTGCTCGTTCACGTACCGCCCAACAGCGGTGGGGGCGATGGCGTCCTGGGCGCACTGCAGGATCAGCGTGGGCACCGTGATCCGGTCGAGATCGGCCCGGTTGTCGGCCAGGAAGGTGGCCCGGACGAAGGCCTGGGCGACCTCCTGATCGACCCGGCAGAAGCTGGTGGTGAGTTCGGCGGTGAGGTCGGGCCGCTCGGGGTTGCCCATGATCACCGGCGCCAGGGCGGTGGACCAACTCAGGACGTTGCTGTCGAGCGCATCGATGAGCTCGAGGATGTCGGCCTCGGCGAAGCCGCCGACATAGCCACTGGCCGGGTCGTCGATGTAGCGCGGCGACGGGCCTACGAATACGAGGTGCGCGAACCGGTCCGGCTCCTGGATCGCGGCGAGCCCACCGATCATCGCCGACACCGAGTGGCCGACGTAGACGATGTCGTGCAGGTCGAGTTCGGCCACGATCTCGAGCAGATCCTCGGCGTAGCCCGCCAGCGCGGCGTGCCGGCGCGCATCCCAGGACGGCCGGACCGAGCCCCCGAATCCCACGTGGTCGAACAGGATCACCCGGTAGTCGGCGAAACGCGGGGCCACATAGCGCCACATCGTCTGGTCGCAGCCGTAGCCGTGCGCGAAGATCATCGGCTGACCTGCGGGTTCGCCGGAAGACTGGACGTTGTTCCGCGTCACGGCTCTCATGGCGCGGACCATAGTCGCAAGCAGGGGCCGCCCGATGGCGCTCAGGTACCCGTCGGCGGTCCCGGTCAATGTCGGCGGGCCCGGTCAATCAGGTCCGACCACGTTTTCGTGGGTCAGCTCACCTCTCGATTGCCCAGGCCGCGGCCCGGGTAGGCCTTCAGTGAGCGGCGCTGACGCGCCGCAGATCGGCCGGGCAAATCGATACCCGGCACCCCCATCTCAAGGAGGATCCATGCAGATCCCTCGCATCGACCCGAAGAATGCCCTCGGGCTCGTCGACAAGATAGTCGGCCTCGGCAAGGAAATCGTCGGCAGCGTCACCGGCCGCGATCGGCTCGCCCAAGCGGGTCAGACGCAGCAGGACAAGGGCACCGAGCGGATCAAGGCGGTCAAGTCCCAGGTCCGGGCCGACGCGCACGAGACCAAGGCCGCCGCGGCCGAGCAGGCCCAGAAGAGCGCCCAGAACCGGAAGGAAAAGGTGAGCAGCTGATGGGTATCGGCGAAAGCGTGAAGGGCACGATTAAGGAGAAGGTCGGTGACCTCACCGACAACGACGAGCTCAAGGCCGAAGGCGACGCCCAGCAGACGAAGGGTGACGAGGAGACGCGCGAGAGCAAGGACCGCGCCGAGGCCAAGGCCCACGAGGAGAAGGCCGACGCCCTCGAGCAAAAGCAGGACGCGCTCGAAGACTGAGCACCGGCTCGAAGACTGAGCACCGGCGCAACAGGCCCCGGACGCGGCTGCCGCGTCCGGGGCCTTCGGCGTCACAAGATCAACGAGCGTGGCCTAGGCTGCCGGGACGACAGGCTCCTGAACACACACGGGACGGCCGGAGTCGGAGGGCGGAGGCCAGATCATGGACGCCAGCGCGATGTCGGAGCTGACCCAGGAGTTCGCCGGACTGGCCGCCGATCTCCACGGCGACGGCGACAACGACGCGGCCCTGCACCGGGCGGTGGAGCTGTCGGTGAAGTACATCGACGGCTGCGGGTGCGCCAGCATCACCGTGGTGCGCGGCGGGCGCGGGCAGACGATCGCGGCGTCCGATGACGTCGCCCGCCGGGCCGACGCCTTGCAGTACGAGCTGGGCGAGGGGCCGTGCCTGCAGGCCGCATGGGACGATGCCGACTACGTGATGTTCGGCGTCGTCGGTGAACATCGCTGGCCGAAGTACGCCGCGGCCCTGGCCGAGCACACCCCGCTGCAGAGCGTGCTCGCGTTCCAGCTGCCGGCCGAGGAATCGGCCGCGCTGAACCTGTTCGGGTTGCAGCCCGAGGCATTTGCCGGCGACTCGATCGCCTTCGGCGCGGTGTTCGCCGCGCACGTCTCCAGCCTCGTGGCGCTGTACGAGGCCGAGCAGCAGAGCGTCAACCTGCGCAGCGCCCTCGACTCGAGCCGGCAGATCGGGGCGGCCATCGGGATCCTGATGGCCCATCACCGCGTGACCCAAGAGAGCGCGTTCGAACTGCTGCGCCGCGCGAGCCAGCAATTGCAGCGCAAGCTGCGCGATGTCGCCACGACCGTCGTCGAGACCGGCGCGCTGCCCGAGACCCCGCCCACCTGAGCCGCGGCCGCCCCGCCCCGCCCCGCCGTTCTCTCCCGCCCCGCTCCCGCCGTCCTCGTTGAGTGGTGCGATGTCAGCTGACTGGTGCGATTTATCGCACCAGTCAGCGCGTTAAGCGCCACTCAGCGCACGGGTGCCGATGGGGTGATACGTTGTTGCTGCAAATGAACATCGTTATCAAGTTCGGAAAGGCGGAACGATGGTGGGGCGACGGGTCGCAAGCGCGATGCTGACCCTCGTGGCGGTCGGCTCGGCCGTGACGGCCTGCTCGTCGGCCGCCGGCCACACGCCCGGCACGGTCGCGGTCGTCGCCTCGACCGACGTGTACGGCGACATCGCGGCGCAGATCGCGGGTCGGCTGGCCGGCTCGCGCATCACGATCACCTCGATCATCACCGACCCGGATGCGGACCCGCATTCGTACGAGGCCAACACCCGCAACCAGCTCGCACTCGCCCGCGCCGACGTCGTCATCGAGAACGGCGGCGGCTACGACGACTTCATGGACGCGCTGCGCCGCTCGTCCGGTCATCGCTCGACGCTGCTCAACGCCGTCGAGATCTCGGGCAAGAAGGCCGCGCCGGGCACCGATCGGAACGAACACGTCTGGTACGACTTCCCGACCGTGGCCCGGCTCACGGCGCGACTCACCGCCGTCTTGGTGGCTAAGGACCGCGCCGACGCCACCACGCTCCGAGCCAACGCGGCCCGCTTCGCCGGCCGGTTACACGCGCTCGAGGCGACCGAAGCGCGCATCCGGGCGACCGCGGCCGGTCGAGGGGTGCTCGTCACCGAGCCGGTGCCGCTCTACCTATTGCAGGCCTGCGGCTTGGTGAACCGGACGCCACCGGCGTTCAGCCGGGCCGTGGAGGACGGCAGCGAGGTAGCACCGCGGATCTTGGCGCAGATGCTGCATCTCGTGTCGGCCCCCGGCATCGCGCTGATCGCCGACAACGAGCAGGCGTCCGGACGCGACACCGATCAGGTGCTGGCCGCCGCCCGCCGCCACGGCACCGGCATCGTGCCCGTCACCGAGACGCTCCCCGACGGCCGGGACTACCTCGGCTGGATGGCGGTCAACCTCAGCGCGGTCAGTGCCGCGCTCGGCCGGGCCTGAGCGGCGGTCACACATGTCCGAACCGGTGTTGCAGCTGACGGGGGCGGAGCTGGCCTACGGGGGCCGCACCCTGTGGTCGGCGCTCGATCTCGACGTCGCGCCCGGCGAGTTCATCGCCGTTCTGGGCGCCAACGGCTCGGGCAAGACCAGCCTGATGCGGGTGATTCTCGGCCTGCAGCCGCTGACCGCCGGTCGGATCACCGTCGCCGGCCGCCCGGCCCGACGGGGCAGCGACGACATCGGCTACATACCGCAACAACGCCGCGCCGACCCGCTCACCCCGCTGCGGGCCCGCGACGTCGTCGGGCAGGGGCTCGACGGGCACCGGTGGGGGCTCGGCCGGCCGTCGGCCGCGCGCCGGAGCAAGATCACGAGGGCCTTGGCGTCGGTCGGCGCCGCCGAGTACGCCGAGCTGCCGATCGGCCTGCTATCGGGCGGCGAGCAGCAGCGGGTGCGTATCGCGCAGGCGCTGGTGGCCGACCCGCCGCTGCTGCTGTGTGACGAACCGCTGCTCTCGCTCGACCTGCCCAGCCAGCGCACCGTCACCGCGCTGGTCGACCGGCGCCGGCGCGAGCGCGGCACCGCGGTGCTGTTCGTGACCCACGAGATCAACCCGGTGCTGCCCTACGTCGACCGCGTGCTCTACCTGGCCGGCGGCCGGTTCCGGATCGGCACGGTGGACGAGGTGCTCACGTCGGCGACGCTGAGCGCGCTGTTCGGGGCGCCGATCGAGGTCGTCCGCAGCGGTGGCCGCATCCTCGTGGCCGGCATCCCGGACACCCCCGAGCAGGCCCATCACGACCACCACGAGGCTGGCGTCGCATGAGTTCGGATCCGGGCATCTGGCAGCAGATCTTCGACTTCAGCGACTACGGGGCGCTGCTCACGGTGGCGCACAACTCGCTGATCGCCGGCGCGGTCCTGGGTGTCGTCGGCGGGTTGATCAGTACCTTCGTGATGATGCGCGACCTGCCGTTCGCCGTGCACGGCATCAGCGAGTTGTCCTTCGCCGGCGCGTCCGGCTTCCTGTTGATCGGCGGCAGCGTGGTGGTCGGCTCGCTCACCGGCTCGCTCGCCGCGGCCCTGCTCATCGGCGCGCTCGGCACGAAGGCGCGCGATCGCAACTCGATCATCGGCGTCCTGATGCCCTTCGGACTCGGCCTCGGGGTGCTCTTCCTGTCGCTCTACAAGGGCCGCGCGAACAACAAGTTCGGCCTGCTGACCGGGCAGATCGCCGCCGTCGACACACCCCGGCTCACCGTGCTGATCGTGACGTCGGTCGTGGTCGTGCTCGGCCTGGCCGCCGTGTGGCGCCCGCTCACCTTCGCCAGCACCGATCCTGAGCTGGCGGCCGCGCGTGGCGTGCCGGTGCGGCTGCTCTCGCCCGTCTTCATGCTCTTGTTGGGTCTGACGGTGGCGATGTCGGTGCAGGTCGTCGGCGCGCTGCTGGTGCTCAGCGTCGTGTGCACACCGGCGGCGGCCGCGTTGCGCGTCACGGCCTCGCCGGTTCTGGTGCCGCTGCTCAGCGTGGCCTTCGCGGTCACCGCGACGGTCGGCGGCACGCTGCTCGAACTCGGCAGCTACAGCGTGCCGATCAGCCCGTACGTCACGACCATCTCGTTCCTCATCTACGCCGTCTGCCGAGTGTTGGGCGCGATGCGCAGCCGTCGCGGCTGGACCGCCCGGGCCACCGCGCCGCAGCCCGTCCCCGCCTGATCCATGCCCCTTCAGGGGGCGTCGAGGGCGGCCCGCAATGACGGCGCAGCGGCGGCCGCGGCCGCCGCTGCGGCCGGCGTCAGGCCGCGCACCATGTGCAGCACCGCCGCGCGGGCGTCGTCGTTGCACGCGGCCAGCGCGGCCACCGCCTCAGCCGGCGGCCGCTGCGCGATCGCGGCCACGATCCCGACGAGCCGTTCGCGCAGCTTGGCGTTGGCGGCCACGACGTCGATCATCAGATCGCCGTGCACCCGCCCGGCCCGCGCCATCGCCGCCGTGGTGAGGGTGTTGAGGGCGATCTTCTGCGCGGTGCCGGCGGTGAGGCGGGTCGAGCCCTGCAGCACCTCGTCGCCGACCACCGCGGCCACCGCCGCCGTGGCGAGCTCGGCCAGCGGTGATCCGGCGACGTTGACGACCGCCACGACCGCAGCCCCGGCCGCGCGCGCCGCGGTGGCCGCGGCGAGGGTGAAGGGGGTCTGCCCACTGGCGGCCACCGCGATCACGACATCGCCCGGCCCCACCCCGGCGGCCCGGATCCCGGCGGCGCCGGCGCGCGCGTCGTCCTCGGCCGAGTCGTCGATCAGCGGGCCGGACGCGCCGGCGATGACGGTGCGGCAGCGGTCGGCGTCGAGGCCGAACGTCCCCGGCAACTCGGCGGCCTCGGCGGCGGCGAGTCGCCCGGACGTGCCGGCGCCGGTGAACACCAAGCGGCCACCAGCCTGCACGGCGCCGGCGACGACCGCCGCCGCCGCGGCCAGGTCGGGCGTCGCGCGGCGCAGCGCCGGCACAACGCGGGCCTCGCCGTCGAGCAACAACCCGATCACCGCATTGAGCGGCAGCTGGTCGAGTTGGGGCCGGCCACCGCCGTCCGCGCTCGCGTCCGTCACGCCTCGTTCACCACGTCTCGGTTACCTTGCTCAGCCCGCGCGGCCGATCGGGGTCGCCCCCGCGGTCGATCGCCAACCGCCAGGCCAGCTGTTGCAGGGGCAGGATCTCCAGTATCGGCATCAGCATCTCGTCCACACCGTCGGTGGCCACCGGCAGGCCGTCGTCCGGCCCGACGGCCAGGACGTCGACGCAGGCCGCGGCGAGCCGCTCGAGCACCGGCGCCATCGCCGCCGCACCCCGGCCCGGCGTCGTGACGGCCACGACCGGGACGTCCGGGCCGAGCATCGCGAGTGGTCCGTGCAGTAGGTCGGCGCCCGAGAACGCCTGGGCGGCGAGATAGGACGTCTCCATCAGCTTCAGCGCGCCCTCGCGGGCGGTCGGATAGGAGAAGCCGCGGGCCGTGGTCACCAGCCGGTCGACGAACCGGAACCGCTCGGCCGCGGCGTAGGCGGCCGCGCCGCGGGCCAACGTGGCAGCCGCGGCGTCGGGTACCGCCGCGGCGTCGCCACCGACGAGCAGCAGGTACAGGGCGAGCAGCTCCGACGTGTACGTCTTGGTGGCGGCGACGGCGCGCTCCGGCCCGGCCAACACATCGACGTGGTGGGCCGCGGCCGCCGCCAGCGCCGACTCGGCGTTGTTGGTCACCGCGACCGTCAGCGCTCCGCAGCGACGTGCGACCTGCACCGACTCGACGAGGTCGGGGGAGCCGCCCGACTGGCTGACGGCCACGAACAGCACGCCGCTCATGTCCGGGCGGGCGCCGTACACGGTGACGCTCGACGCCGAGGCCAGCCCGGCCGGCAGGTTGAGCTGCACCTCGGCGAGGTACTTGCCGTAGAGCGCCGCGTGGTCGCTCGTGCCCCGGGCGGCGAACACCACGAAGCGGGGGTCGAAACCGTCGATCGCCCGACGGGCTTCGGCCGCGCCGGCCCGGCCCGCGCCGAGCAACCGGGCCAGGGCTTCGGGTTGCTCGGCGATCTCGACCGCCATCAGTTCGCCCGGTGTCGTCATTGGTGCTCCTCAGTGATCGGCGAACTGTCATTGGACTAGACCACTTGCCATCGTGCATGCTTCACTTGGGCCGGTCAATGGTGTAGACAAATCGAGCCCAACTCCGACGACCAGACCTGGAGACCACCGTGACGACGGCCGACGCGCAGCCCCGCGAGCCGAAGTACTACACGGTCAAACGGCATCTGCTCGAGAGCATCGCGCTGCTGCCGCCGGGCTCGTCGGTCCCGACCGAGCGTGAACTCGCCACCGTCCTGTCCACGTCGCGCACCACCGTCCGTCAGGCCCTGGTCGATCTCGTGGCCGAAGGGCGCCTGGTGCGGCGGCAGGGCGCCGGCACCTTCATCGCCGAACCGAAGGTCACCTGGCCCCTGCACCTCACCAGCTTCACCGAGGCCGCGGCGGCGAGCGGATTCGCGGCCTCGACCAGGTTGATCGCGGCCACACGGGTGCGGGGCGAGGCCGAGGTCGCGAGCCGGCTCGGGCTGGCTGCCGGTGCGCCGGTGGTGCGGATCGAGCGGTTGCGGCTCGCCGACGAACGACCGATGGCGGTCGAGACGTCGCACCTGTCGGCCGCCCGCTTCCCGAACCTGACCCGGCACATCCGCCGGCACCAGTCCCTCTACGAATTGCTCCGCGAGGTGTACGGCGTGGTGCCGGTCCGGGCCGAGGAGCTCATCGCCACGGCGCCGGCGTCGCCGCGCGAGGCGTCGCTGCTCGGCACCGAGACCGGGGCGCCGATGCTGGTGCTCGGCCGGCACAGCCGCGACGCCGCCGGCGCGCCGGTGGAATGGGTGACCAGCTGGTATCGCGGCGACCGGGTCACCTTCGTCGCCGACCTGACCGCGCCCCGCCCATGAGCCCGTCCCTGCTGCTGCACGGCGGCCGCATCGTGCAACCCGGCGGCGTGATCGACGACGGCTGGGTCCGGGTCGAGGGTCGCCTCATCGTCGACGTCGGTTCTGGACGGCCGCCGGCCGGGCTCGCCCCGGCCGCCACCTTCGACCTGGCCGGACAGTGGCTGCTGCCGGGCTTCGTCGACCTGCACATGCACGGTGGTGGCGGCCATGACGTGACGACGTCGCCAGCCGCGATGGCCGCCGCCGTCGCCTTCCACGCGGCACACGGCACGACCCGCACCCTCGTCTCGCTGGTGACCGCACCGCTGGCCGAGCTCGAGCGGCAGCTCGCCTGGGTGGCCGACCTCGCCGCCGACGACGGATCGCCCGGCGGCGTGGTCGGGGCCCACCTCGAGGGGCCGTTCCTCTCGCATGCGCGCTGCGGCGCGCAGAACCCCGTCCACCTCCGGCCGCCCGACGGGGACGAGTTCCGCCGACTGGTGACGGCGGCCCGCGGCACGCTGCGCTCGATCACACTCGCGCCCGAGCTCCCGGGCGCCCTCGACCTCATCGCCGATGCGGTCGCGGTCGGGGCCATCGCCGCGATCGGTCACACCGACGCCACCTACGCCGAAGCCACGGCGGCCATCGCCGCCGGCGCCACCCTCGCCACGCACCTGTTCAACGGCATGCGGCCGATCCACCACCGCGAGCCCGGGCCGGCCGGGGCCGCGCTCGAGGCCGATCTCGCCTGCGAGGTCATCAACGACGGCGTGCACGTGCACGCCGCGATCACGGCTTTGGTCAATGAGACGCCGGGCCGGCTCATCCTCGTCACTGACGCCATCGATGCCGCAGGAATGGGCGACGGCGAGGTCGAGCTGGGCGGGCAACGGGTGCGGGTCCGCGAGGGCCAGGCCCGGCTCGAAGCATCGGGCTCGCTGGCCGGGAGCACGCTGACGATGGACGCCGCGCTGCGGCGGGCCGTCGTCGAAAGCGGGCTGTCCGTGGCCGACGCCTCGGCCGCGGCCTCGGGCACACCGGCCCGGCTGCTCGGGTCCGACAGCGCTTTCGGGGCCATCGTGACGGGGCTGGCCGCCGACCTCGTGGTGCTTGATGAGCACCTCATGGTCGGCCCGGTGATGGCGGCCGGCACGTGGATCGAGCCGGCTGCCATCGCCGCGACGCCCGGCGGATCTGACCGCCGCGCCGTGACCCCGTTGGTACAGACAAATTCTCGTACTGGTCTAGACCAATGACGTACCGTGCGCTAGCGTCCGGGAAACGCATAAAGCGGTGAACGAACGGAGAGGTCGGAAAATGAATCGACGCTGGGCCGCCGTGACGGTCGTGTCCGCCATGATCGCGCTGGGACTCGCCGCCTGCGGCAGCTCCGGCGGGGGAGCAGGCGGCGGCAAGAACACCCTCAACCTCGTAGCGGCCGACTACGGCACCGGGCCGGCGAACAGCAGCCAGAAGTACTGGCAGGGCATCGCCGACGACTTCCACAAGGCCAACCCGAAGATCACCGTCAAGGTGAAGACGGTCAACTGGAACGACTTCGACAACCAGATCCAGACTGCGGTGCAGAACCACCAGCAGCCCGACATCACCGAGGGCGACTACTTCGCCAACTACGCCCAAGAGGGGCTGCTCTACAAGGCCAGCGACGTCCTCGCCAACACCAGCAACCTGGTGCCGGTGTTCGCCAACCTCGGCAGCTACAAGGGCACCCAGTACGGCATCCCGTTCACGACGAGCTCGCGGACGCTCTTCTACAACAAGAAGCTGTTCACGCAGGCCGGCATCACCAGTGCCCCGCAGACCTGGGCCGACGTGAAGGCCGATGCGCTGAAGATCAAGGCGCTGGGCAAGATCGGCTTCGGGCTCCCGTTCGGTTCGGAAGAGGCCCAGGCCGAGGCCCTGCTGTGGATGCTCGGCAACGGCGGCAACTTCCAGGACAAGTCCGGTAACTGGACGATCGACAGCGCCGCGAACGTCGAGACCTTCGACTTCTTGAAGGGGCTCGTGTCGTCCGGCGCCACCGAACCCAACCCGGGCACCAAGAACCGCACCGACCTGTGGAAGCAGTTCGCCCAGGGCGGCATCGGCATGATCAACGGCTCGCCGGCGCTCATCCCGATCATCAAGGACGGCAAGGTGCTCAGCGACTCGGACTGGACCTCGGTGCCGATCGCCGGCAAGTCCGGCCCGCTGACCAGCACGCTCGGCGTGTGCGACTTCACCGCCGCGTTCAAGAACGGCGGCACGGCCAAGCAGGCGGCGATCAAGAAGTTCCTCGACTTCGCCTACCAGGACAAGTACCAGGTGCAGTTCGACAAGGAGTATTCGCTGCTCCCGGCGACCACGTCCGCCTCGAACGCGCTGGCGTCGGACACCACCTTCGCTCCGTTCCTCAAGGCGCTGCCGAACGCGGTGCAGTACCCGAGCAGCACCAGCTGGGCCGCGGTGAAGACCCAGGTGCAGCAGACCATCGGCACCGCCCTCACCGGTGACCCGAAGAAGGTGCTGGGCACCATCCAGGCGACGGCCAAGAAGGGCAGCTGACCTCGATGCCTTCGGCCCCGGCGCAGTCGCCAGCCCGGCGACTGCGCCGGCGGCTGGAACCGCTCGTCTGGATCGGCCCAGCCGTCGTCCTCATCGCGGTCGTGGTGCTCTGGCCCGTGGTGGTGATGTTCCGGACGTCGTTCCAGCACATCAGCCCGGACGGTTTCGTGCTCGGCTCGCGGGGTACGGGCAACTTCAAGGACCTGTTCAACGAACCCGACCTCGGCGGCGTCCTCACCCGCACGGTCGTGTGGGTGGTGCTCGTCGTTACGGTCACCATGCTGATGTCACTGGGCCTGGCCCAGTTGTTCAACGAACGGTTCCCCGGGCGGCGGGTTGCGCGCTGGGCCCTCATCGCACCGTGGGCCGCGTCGGTGATGATGACGTCGCTGGTGTTCCGTTGGGCCCTCGACGCGAACAGCGGCGTCATCAACGTCTTCCTGCACGACATCGGCGTGGTGCACTCGTTCAACTCGAACCAGTCCGACTGGCTGGGCCGGCCGACGTCGGCCTTCGTCTGGATGATGGTTGTCGCGGTGTTCGTCTCGGTGCCGTTCTCGACCTACGCGATCCTGGCCGGGATGCAGGCGATCCCGGCCGACGTCTACGAGGCGGCCAAGGTCGACGGCGCCTCGCCGTGGCGCTCGTACGTCAGCATCACGCTGCCGCTGCTGCGGCCGTCCTTGATCGTCGCGGCCCTGATCAACGTCATCAACGTCTTCAACTCGTTCCCGATTATCTGGGAGATGACACGTGGCGGGCCGGGGCACGAGACGAGCACCACCACGACCTTCATGTTCCAGCTCAAGCAGAGCTTCATCGGCGAGTCCGCGGCCATGTCCGTCATCAACTTCGGACTGGTTATCGTGCTCGTGCTGCTGTTCCTGCGGGCCACCCGCTGGCGCGAGCAGGTGAACTGAATGAGCGAGCGTCAGCGAGCGAATCGGCGGCACAGCACCTGCGGAGTCCCGCGCCGAGCGAAGCGAGGCCCCACATGACTGTCGTGACCGCCGAACCGTTGACCGCGACGCCCGGCCCGCCGCCCCGACCGGTCAACCGGCGTCGCCGCCGGATCACCGGGCGCAAGGTGTTGCTGGCCTTCGTCGCCTACGTCATCGCGATGATCTTCATCCTGCCGTACGTCGAGATGGTGATCTCGGCGCTGCGCCCGCCGAGGGAACTGCTCGACCGCGGCTACCTGCCCAAGCACTTCGACTGGTCGAACTTCACCTCCATCTGGAAGACCGGTTTCGGCGACAACCTCGGCGCCAGCCTGAAGGTGGCCGGCGGCTCGACGGTGATCGTGCTCGTCGTCGCGCTGCCCGCGGCCTACTACACCGCCCGCCGCCGCTTCCGCGGCCGCGCCCTGTTCCTGCTGCTCGTGCTGGCGACCCAGATGTTCCAGCCGGCCGCGATGCTGGTCGGCATCCAGCGGGAATTCACCAGCTTCAACATCGCCAACCCGCTGCTCTCGCTGATGCTCGTGAACGCCGGCTTCAACCTCGCCTTCGCGGTGTGGATCCTGAACGCGTATTTCTCCTCGATCCCGGCCGAGCTCGAGGAGGCGGCCATGGTCGACGGCACGAGCCGCATCGGGGCACTGGGGCGGATCACCCTGCCGCTGGCGATGCCGGGCATCGTCACCGCGCTGATCTTCACCTTCATCGGCGCATGGAACGAGTTGCTGGTCGCGCTGACGTTCACCCAGGGCCAGCCCAACGGGCGGCAACCGGTCACCGTGAACCTGAACAACTACATCGGCCAGTACTCGATCGACTGGGGTCACGTGTTCGCCGGCTCGGTGGTGGCTACCCTGCCGGTCATCGCGCTGTTCGCACTCATCGAGGGCAAGGTGGTCGGCGGCCTCACCGCAGGCTCCATCAAGTGAGCGGAGGATCGATGTCGTTCGTGGCCGCCGAGCTGGCCAGCCAGCCGCAGCTGTGGGAGCAGGCGGCGGCGCTGGCCCCGTCGGTGGCCGCGGCGCTGCCGCCGCCGGGCGCGCGGGTGGCGGCGGTCGGCTGCGGTACCTCGCTCTACATGGCCCGGGCCTGGGCCGCGCGCCGCGAGGAGCTCGGGGCGGGCGAGACCGACGCGTTCGCCGCCTCGGAGTTCCCGGCCGGCCGGCGCTACGACCACGTCGTGGCGATCACCCGGTCGGGCACGACCACCGAGGTCGTCCGCCTGATCACCGCCCTGTCCGGATCCGCCCACACCACCGTGCTCACGGCCGACCCGTCACGGCCGGCCGGCGCTGCGGCCGACCAGACCGTCGCGCTCGACTTCGCCGACGAGCAGTCGGTAGTGCAGACGCGCTTCGCCACCACGGCCCTCGCCTTGCTACGGACGGCAGTCGGGCGACGGCGCCGAGGTGCTGCGGGCGGCGCATGATGCCCGGACCGTCCTCGACGGCGCCATCCCCGCCGCCCGCTACGGGCGGCGCCAGATCACTTTCCTCGGCACCGGCTGGACGGTCGGGCTGGCCGAAGAGGCCGCGCTGAAGCTGCGCGAATCGGCGCAGGCGTGGGCCGAGGCGTACCCGGCGATGGAGTACCGGCACGGGCCGATCAGCGTGGCCGACGCCCGTTCCGCGGTCTGGCTGTTCGGGGCGCCGCCGGTCGATCTGGTGCCGGAGATCGAACGCACCGGCGCGGCGGTCGTCACCTCGGCGCTCGAGCCGATGGCCCAGCTCGTCGACGCCCAGCGGCTCGCGGTGGCGCTGGCCGCTGCGCGCGGGCTCGACCCGGACGCGCCGCGCAACCTGACCCGCTCGATCGTGCTGTCCGACATCTGACCGTGCCCCCCTCCACAGTCATCGCCGTGGACGTCGGCGGCACGTCGATCAAGGCGGCGGCGATCGATGCGGCCGGGGCGACGGTCCGCACCAGTGACCGGCCCACGCCGGTCGCCGCCGGGCCGGACGCGATCGTCGCCGCGATCCGCGCGGCGGTAGCCGAACTGGCCGCTGCCGGCTCGGTCGCCGCCGTCGGTGTGGTGGTGCCCGGAGTGGTGGATCCGGTCGGCGGCATCGCCCGTTACTCGGCCAACCTCGGCTGGCGCGACGTCGCGCTGGGCGCCGCGATCCAGCACGATGTCGGCGTCCCCGTCCAGATCGAGCACGATGTCCGCGCCGCCGGGCACGCCGAACACCTGCTGGGCGCGGCCCGTGGCGTGGCCGACTGCCTCGTCGTGGTCATCGGGACCGGCATCGCCGCCGTCGTGGTGGCGGGCGGACAGCCGGTGCGCGGCGCCGTCGACCTGGCCGGCGAGATCGGCCACATCCCCGTGTATCCGGACGGCGCGACCTGCGCCTGCGGCCAGCGCGGGTGCACCGAGACCTACGCCTCGGCGGCGGCGATCTCGCGCCGCTACGCGGCCAAGACCGGGGTCGTGCGGTCGGCCGCCGACATCGGGGCCACCCGCTCGCACGATCCGGCAGCAGCGCAGGTGTGGGCCGAGGCCGCGGAGGCCCTGGGGCTGGCCCTGGCCTCCTACACGCTGCTCCTCGATCCGTCGCTGGTAGTCCTGGCCGGCGGCCTCTCGGCGGCCGGCGCGGCGCTGCGCGATCCGGTGCAGGCCGCTTTGGCGGCGCGACTGTTGTGGCGACCCGTGCCGGCCGTCGAGATCTCACCGCTGGCTGGACGGGCCGGCCAGTACGGCGCGGCGCTGCTCGCTTGGCGCGCCGCCGGCCGCGACGTCGGAGCGAACTGGACGATCTGACCGGGCGGGCGCGGCCGGTTGACGGCCGACGGTTAAGCTTGGGCGTCAGCGCCCGGGGTGTGGCGCAGTTTGGTAGCGCACTCGCTTTGGGAGCGAGGGGCCGTGGGTTCGAATCCCGCCACCCCGACCGACCACCGTCCAATCCTTTCGATGTTCGCCGAGGAGCACACGCACGTGAAGAGCACCGTCGAGAACCTGAGCCCGACCCGAGTTCGGCTCGCCGTCGAGGTGCCGTTCACGGATCTGCAGGCGAACCTCGATGCCGCCTATAAGGCCATCGGGTCGCAGGTGCGCGTTCCCGGCTTCCGGCCGGGCAAGGTCCCCGCTCGCATCATCGACCAGCGCGTCGGCCGCGGCACGGTGTTGCAAGAGGCGGTGAACGAGGCGCTGCCGGGCCTGTACGGCGAGGCCGCACGCGAGCACGAGCTGCAGCCACTCGGCCAACCCGAGATCGACATCACCAACCTCGAGGACGGTACGTCGCTGTCATTCACCGCTGAGGTCGACATCCGGCCCGAGATCGTGCTGCCCGCGCTCGAGGGCATCGCCCTCACCGTCGACGACACCGAGGTCACCGACGCCGACGTCGACGAGCAGCTCAACGAGCTGCGCGACCGCTTCGGCACCCTCAAGGGCGTCGACCGGCCGGCCGAGGACGGCGACTACGTGTCGATCGACCTCGTCTCGACCGCCGACGGCGAAGAGATCGAGGGCGGCTCGGCCAAGGGGCTGTCCTACGTCGTCGGCTCGGACGACCTCGTCGACGGCCTCGACGCCGCGATCACCGGCAAGTCGGCCGGCGAGGACGCCACCTTCACCACCACGCTGCGTCAGGGCGATCAGGCCGGGGGCGAGGCCGAGGTCACCGCGACGGTGAAGTCGGTCAAGGTGAAGGAACTGCCCGACATCGACGACGAGTTCGCCCAGCTGGCCAGCGAGTTCGACACGATCGACGAGCTGAGGGACGATCTGCGCACCCGCCTCGGCCGGGTCAAGGCCCTCGAGCAGGGCGCCCAGGCCCGGGACAAGCTGGTCGAGTACCTGGTCGAGACGGTCGAGTTCCCGCTGCCCGAATCGGCGGTCAAGTCCGAGGTCGAGTACCGCGAGCACGACATCGTCCACTCGCTCGGCCACGACGACTCGCTGTTCGAGCGCTACCTCGAGTCGCAGGGCAAGTCGCGTGAGGAGTTCGACCGCGAGATGCGCGAGAGCGCCGAGAAGTCGGTGCGGGCCCAGTTCATCCTCGATGCGGTGGCCGAGAACACCGACGTGCAGATCGGTGACGCCGAGCTCACCGAGTACCTCGTCCGGCAGGCAGCGCAGTACCAGATGTCGCCCCAGGACTTCGCCAACCAGGTCGTCCAGTCCGGCAATCTGCCGATGCTGGTCGCCGACATCCGCCGGAACAAGGCGCTGGCCGAGGTGCTCGAGACGGCCACGGTCACCGACGCGTCCGGAAACCCGGTCGATCTGCACGCCCTGTCGGCGGTCGAGCCGGGCGACGGCGCCGATCTCGACGAGGACTGACCCGATACCGCGTCACGCCCTGAGCGAACGCGGCCCCCAAACGGGAGTCGACACCGGTCCGCCTTCGTTAGGGTCGATGACATCACCGAACGACGACGGAAAGGTTTAGGTCGTGAGCCGTTTTGATCCACAGCCGATGCGCGTTCTCGAGATGCGCGGCGCCGGCGCCGGCATGACTCTGAACGACTCGGTCTACGACCGTCTGCTGCGCGAGCGCATCATCTTCCTCGGCCAGCCCGTCGACGACACGATCGCCAACCAGATCTGCGCCCAGCTGCTGCTGCTGTCGGCCGAAGACCACGCGCGCGACATCAACCTCTACATCAACAGCCCCGGCGGCTCGGTCACCGCCGGTATGGCCATCTTCGACACGATGGAGCTCATCGACTGCGACGTCGCGACCTGGTCGCTGGGACTCTCGGCGTCGATGGGGCAGTTCCTGCTCTCGGCCGGTACCCGCGGCAAGCGCTACGCCCTGCCGCATTCGCGCATCCTGATGCATCAGGGCTCCGCGGGCCTCGGCGGCACCGCGTCCGACATCAAGATCCAGGCCGAGCAGTGGAACCTCACCAAGCAGGAGATGGCCGAGATCACGGCTGAGCACACCGGTCAGACCGTGGAGCAGATCCTCAAGGACGGCGACCGCGACCGCTGGTTCACCGCGAAGGAAGCGCTGGCCTACGGCTTCATCGACCACATCGTCAGCCGCGTCAGCGAAGTCCCGGCCGGCAACGTCACCCCCGAGTAGGAGCCCCGATGAACCTGAGCACCCCCGCTGGGGCCGAATCGCGTTACGTCCTGCCGTCCTTCGTCGAGCGCACGAACTACGGCATCAAGGAGTCGAATCCGTACAACAAGCTGTTCGAGGAACGCATCATCTTCCTCGGCGCCCCGATCGACGACGTCGTCGCCAACGACGTGATGGCCCAGCTGATCGTGCTCGAGTCGACCGACCCCGACCGCGACATCCAGATCTACATCAACTCCCCGGGCGGCTCGTTCACCGCGCTCACGGCCATCTACGACACGCTGCAGTACGTGCGTCCCGAGATCCAAACCATCTGCATGGGGCAGGCCGCCTCCGCGGCCGCTGTGCTGCTTGCCGCGGGCACCAAGGGCAAGCGATTCGCCCTGCAGAACGCCCGCATCCTGATCCACCAGCCCTCCGGGGGCACCGAGGGCTCGCAGCAGATCTCCGACCTCGACATCCAGGCCCGGGAAATCCTGCGCATGCGCGACCTGCTGGAGCAGATCCTGTCCACCCATACCGGCCAGACGGTGGAAAAGGTGCACGCCGACATCGAGCGTGACACCATCCTGACCGCGGCGCAGGCGAAGGACTACGGCATCGTCGACGAGGTCATCTCCTCCCGCAAGCTCGTTCCGGACGTCTGACGCGGCACGACCCGCCGGGCGGCGGTGGCGCGCTAAACAGCGGACTTCCACCGTTTTTGCGGGTACCGTGCGAGGTCTCGGCGGCCTCATCGCGTTGCCGGCCCCACCACCGATTTCGATCAGCCAGCACGATTCGACCAGCAAGAGGGGAAGGGTCGCCAAGTGGCACCACGAGTCGGCGAGACCGGCGATCTGCTGAAGTGTTCTTTCTGCGGAAAGAGCCAGAAGCAGGTCAAGAAGCTGATCGCCGGACCAGGCGTCTACATCTGCGACGAGTGCATCGACCTCTGCAACGAGATCATCGAGGAAGAGCTGGCCGAGACCAGCGATTTCAGCTTCGACGAGTTGCCCAAACCGAGCGAGATCTACGAATTCCTCAACGGCTACGTCGTCGGCCAGGACCAGGCCAAGAAGACGCTCGCCGTCGCGGTCTACAACCACTACAAGCGGGTCCAGGCCGGTGGCGACACCAAGCCCCGTAACGCCGACGCCACCGTCGAGCTGGCCAAGTCCAACATTCTGCTGCTCGGTCCCACCGGATCGGGTAAGACACTGCTGGCGCAGACGCTGGCCCGCATGCTCAACGTGCCGTTCGCGATCGCCGACGCCACTGCCCTCACCGAGGCCGGCTACGTCGGTGAGGACGTCGAGAACATCCTGCTCAAGCTGATCCAGTCGGCCGACTACGACGTGAAGCGGGCCGAGACCGGCATCATCTACATCGATGAGGTCGACAAGATCGCCCGCAAGGCCGAGAACCCCTCGATCACGAGGGACGTCTCCGGCGAGGGCGTCCAGCAGGCATTGCTGAAGATCCTCGAAGGCACTGCCGCGTCGGTGCCCCCGCAGGGTGGGCGCAAGCACCCGCACCAGGAATTCATCCAGATCGACACCACCAACGTGCTGTTCATCGTGGGCGGCGCGTTCGCCGGCCTCGACACGATCATCGAGGCGCGGGTCGGCAAGAAGGGCCTCGGCTTCGGCGCCGAGCTGCACACCAAGTTCGACAAGGAGACGAAGGACGTCTTCGGCGACGTCATGCCCGAGGACCTGATGAAGTTCGGGCTCATCCCCGAATTCATCGGCCGGCTGCCGGTGATCACCTCGGTGAAGCCGCTCGACCGCGACGCCCTCGTCCAGATCCTCACCGAGCCGAAGAACGCGCTCGTTCGCCAGTACGCCAAGCTGTTCGAGCTCGACAACGTCGAACTCGAATTCTCCGACGACGCGCTCGAGGCGATCGCCGACCAGGCCGTGATGCGCGGTACCGGCGCGCGCGGGCTGCGGGCGATCCTCGAAGAAGTGCTGCTGTCGGTCATGTACGAGGTGCCCTCGCGTGAGGACGTCGCCCGCGTGGTCATCACCCGCGAGACGGTGCTCGATCACGTGTACCCGACCCTCGTCCCGCGCGAGCCCCCGAAGCGCGAGCGCCGCGAGAAGAGCGCCTAGCCCCTGCCGTAGGCGGCGACGTCAGCGGCCGCCGTGGTGTGTGTGGCGACGCTGCGGGCCGACACGCCGGGCGGTCACCCGCTGCGGCGCCACGCACCGCGGCGCGCGGCCAGCGTGGCCAGGGTGTCGCGGCGACAGCCGGCGACGTCGTGATGCAAGCGGGCGTGGGAGTACCGCAGCGTGATCCAGTCGATGGACGCCAGCGCGGCATCACGCTGCATGTCCGATTCGCGCTGGGCGCGAGTCGAGTGCCAGCGGTGACCGTCCAGCTCGATCGCGACGCGCTCCTCGTCGTACGCGACATCGAGGCGGTAGTACCGTCCCTGAACCGGCACCACCTTCTGCCGCACGGCGTGGCGTAGGCCCGGATAGTCGAAGACGTGAACGTGCCCCCACAGCTCGAGTTCGCTCTCGCAGCCTGCCTCCAGCAGGTCGATCAACGAGGCGAGAGCCCGTCGCCCCCGCAGGCCCGGCGCGACACGGCCCGCGGCGCGGAGCTCGGCCGGTGTGACTAGACGTCGGCGGACCGCGGTGATCGCCGGTGTTCGCCGCTCCGTGTCGACCACCAGGGGCCACGACCGGACGATTGCGCTGGCGGGCGCCACGGTCGGGACCCCGGCGACATCGCGGACACGGGTTGGCACCCGGGTGCGGTGCACGATCAGTCCTGGTGCCCGCCCGACGGGGTGGCGACTGATCGGGACGGTCACGTGCACCGTCTCGCCCGCGGAGTCCTCTGCCGGCAGATCCCATCTACGCAACGCGCTCAGATGCGACAGCGCCGCCGGTGCACCGACGCTGGCCAGCGCGGCCCGCTCACGGATCGGGGCGCGATCGACGTCCCACGGCCGGCAGTATGCCCGGGGGAACACCGCCACGAGATGCCCGCGAGCGACTTCGTCATCGAGCTGATTGCGCGAGCAGGTGGTGAGCAGGGCGGCGCGGGACGCGGCTCCCCCGAGAGCCGCGAGCACGTCGTCGATCGCTGATCGCATCCGATCACCTTCGACGTCCGGACCGAGAGCGTGCCGGCCGGCCGCGGATCTGTGGACGCCGCGACGGTTGTCCCCACCCGGCGTGGCGACGTTGCGGGGACGGGCGCGGCGTGTTAGCCCGCAGCGGCGCCACGCCTCAATCGACGCGGCACGACTCAGGCGGCGGCGGGGGCGGGTGCGGGCGCCGCGTCCAGCTCCGCGGCCACCGGCTCGCCGGCCCCGCGGAGCAGGCTGCGGCCCAGCGCCACCGGCGCCAGTAGCCCCAGCACGCCGGCCGCCACGAAGATCTCGCGCGGCGTGAACGCGACCGCCAGCAGCCCGGCGGCGACATAGGCCACCAGCTGGGTGCCCGACCCGACCCCGGTCAGCAGCGCGCCGACCCGGCCGCGCTCATCGTCACGGGCCCGGCCCATGACCAGCGAGCCGAGCGCCACGTTGAGGACGCCGTTCCCCGCGCCGGCGATCAGCCCGCAGGGCAGCAGCCAGACCACGGCCGGCACCGTGCCCATGACGGCCAGCCCGATGGACAGGACGATCGCGGCTCCCACGAAGCCGCGCGCGAGCCGGGCCGGCCCGCGCAGCCGCCCGCCCAGGACGGCGCCGGTCAGCGCCCCGATCGAGAAGGTCGCGCCGGCCAGGCCGTACCACAGCGTCGACGCGCCGAGCGTCTCGCGGATCAGGAAGACCTCCACCACGTTCACCATCGACGCGAGCAGGACGAACACCCCGAGCAGCACGAACATTGGCCGGAGCAGGGCGTCAGTCCAGACGATGCGCAGCCCGCCGTGCTGCCGCACGCCGGGTACGGCCGCGGCCAACACGCGCCGCGTCGACATCAGCAACGCCGCGCCGGTGATCACCACGAAGGTGGCGGCATCGAGCAGCAGCGGGACGCGGGCCCCGTACCAGCCGGTGAGCAGCCCGCCCAGCGCCGGCGCGACCACCCCGGCGAGGGTCGTGCCGGCCGCGGCCCGACCGATCGCCGCCGGCAGCTCCTCGCGCCCGACGATGGCCGGCAGCAACGCCTGCCAGGTCGCCGCGTTGATCGCCTGGCCGGCGCCGAGCAGCGCGACCAGTCCGAGGATCGCCCACGGGGTGGACGTGAAGGCCAGCACCGTGCACACCGCAGCCTGGGCCAGGCTCGACCCGATCAGCAGTGACCGGTTGTCGCGGCGGTCGAGCAGGCGTCCGACCACGCCGCTGAGCAGCACGATCGGCAGCAGGTTGGCGATGAGGAGGGCGGCCACCGCGCCGGCACCGTGGCCCTGCGACTGCAGCCGCAGCGTCATCGCCACGAGCGCGGCCTCGTCGCCGAGCCAGGAGACCGACTTCGCGACGACCACCAGCCACATGTCCCGGCGCTGAGATGTGAAAGACATACTGCGAAAGATATGCTTCAGATATGACGGCGTCAAGACCCAGGACCCAAGTAGCCTCAGTGGCCGTGACGTCCGGTGAGCCGCCCCGTGCCGCCCAGGCCCCGGTGCGGCTGAGCGATCCGCGCTCGATCCGGGCCCTGGCCCATCCCGCCCGACTGGCGATCATCGAGGAGCTGTACTCGGGCGGGGGCGAGCTGACCGCCACCGAATGCGCAGCGATCGCGGGGCTGAGTCCGAGCGCCATGAGCTACCACCTGCGCAGCCTCGAGAAGGCCGGCATCGTCGAACGGGCCGAGACGAGCGGCGACGGGCGCGAGCGGCCGTGGCGGGCGTCCGGGCGCTACCTGCAGATCGACGGCGACGAGTCCAGCGCCGCCGGCTCGGCGGCCTCGGGCGCGCTCGGCGATGTCGTCCTGCACCGCATGGTCGAGCAGTTCAACGCCTACATGGCCCGCCGTGGCGCCGAGACCAAGCAGTGGCGTGATGCGTCGGGCATCAGCAGCGGGCAGTTGTGGCTGCTGCCGGAAGAGGTCGAGGCGATCACCCAGGGCGCGCTCGACGGGCTGGACGCCTACCGTGGCCGCGCCACCGGGAAACGGCCCGCGCGCGCCCGGCGGGTGCGCATCTCGCTGGTCGTCTTCCCCATCGATCCGGAAAGCGCGGGACCCGCGGATTAGATTCGGGGGGTGACGTCTGCCGAACTCGCCCCGCTCGCCCTGCCCGCCGACAGGTGGTCCGACTGGCTCACGACCCGGGTCGACACGCTGCTGCACACCACCCGCGAACGGCTCGACGAGCTGAAAAACGGCACCGGTCGCACCGCCACCGAGGTCCTCGAACTCTGGAACGACGCCGACATCGCCCTACGCGGCGCCGACTCGGTGTGCCAGCTGCTGAGCGAGGTGCATCCTGACCCCGAGGTGCGCACCCTCGCCGAACAGCGCGCCCAGGACATCGACCGGCTGCGCACCGATCGCAGCCTCGACCGGGCCGTGTTCGACGTCCTCGCCGCCACTGATGCGGCCGAGCTCGACGCGCCCGCGGCCCGGCTGCGGGAGCTCGTGCTGCGCGACTACCGCCGCAGCGGGGTCGACCAGGACGCCGCGACCCTCGCCCGGCTGCGGGCCATCTCCGAGCGGCTGACGCTGCTCGATCAGGAGTTCTCGCGGGTCATCCGCGAGGACGTCCGCTCGGTGCGGCTGCGGCCCGAGCAGCTCGACGGGCTGCCACAGGACTTCATCGACGCCCACCCGGCCGACGCCGACGGACTGATCACCATTACCACCGATTACCCCGATTACCTGCCGGTGCGCACCTTCGCCACCGACGGACGCGCTCGCCGCGAGCTCACCAAGCTATTCCTCGACCGAGGGTGGCCGACCAACGACGCCGTGCTGCACGAGCTGCTCGACCTGCGCGACGAGAAGGCCCGGATCCTCGGCTACCCGAGCTGGCCCGACTACGACGCCGACGTGAAGATGATCGGCACCGGTGCCGCCATAGACGAGTTCATCGAACGGATCGCCGCCGCCGCCGATGCATCCGGTCGCCGCGACCGGCAGGTGCTGGTCGACCGCCAGCGCCGCGACGTTCCTGACGCGAGCCGTTTCGACGCGGCCGACCTCTCGTACTACACCGAGCTGATCCGCCGCGAGCAGTTCGACGTCGACGCGCAAGAGGTGCGCCGGTACTTCGACT
Source organism: uncultured Actinomycetota bacterium (assembly GCA_963764485.1). Classification (GTDB taxonomy): domain Bacteria; phylum Actinomycetota; class Actinomycetes; order Mycobacteriales; family Jatrophihabitantaceae; genus Jatrophihabitans. Next base: position 131,370 of record CAVXSM010000003.1, read on the forward strand.
TCGGCCGGGTCCGCGACGGCCTGCTGGACGTGACCGCCCGGCTGTTCGACGTCGAGTACCGCGCGGTCGACGTCGCGGCGTGGCACCCGGACGTCGTCGCCTACGACGTCCTGTCCGATGGCGAGTTGTGCGGACGGATCCATCTCGACCTGCACCCGCGCGACGGCAAGTTCAAGCACGCCGCGCAGTTCGATCTGGTGAGCGGCGTCAGCGGGCGGCAACTGCCCGAAGGCGTGCTGGTCTGCAACTTCCCACGCGGGCTGATGGAGCACCAGCACGTCGTCACCCTGTTTCACGAGTTCGGCCACCTCGTGCACCACGTGCTCGGGGGGCGGCAGCACTACGTCCGCTTCAGCGGCGTCGCCACCGAGTGGGACTTCGTCGAGGCGCCGTCGCAGATGCTCGAGGAATGGGCCTGGGACGCCGAGATCCTGCGCAGCTTCGCCCGCGACGCCGCCGGCAACCCGATCCCGGCCGCGCTGGTCGAGCGGATGCGCGCGGCGAAGGACTTCGGCAAAGGGCTCTTCGTCCGTACCCAGCTCTTCTACACGGCCGTGTCCTACCGGCTGCATCGCGACCGCCCGGCCGATCACACCCAGGCGGTGCGCGAGGCCCAGGCCCGCTTCGACCTCGTCGATCACATCGACGGCACGCATTTCCAGACGTCGTTCGGGCACCTCACCGGCTACACGTCCGCGTACTACACCTACCTCTGGAGCCTGGTGATCGCGAAGGACCTGTTCTCGGCCTTCGATCCGGACGACCTGTTCGACCCCACCGTGGCCCGCCGCTACCGCGACCGGATCCTCGCCCGCGGCGGCGCGGCCGACGCCGCCGATCTAGTGGCCGACTTCCTCGGCCGGCCGGTGGCGTTCGCGGCCTTCGCCGAGTGGCTCGATCGGGCGCCGGTGCCGGTCGCGGGCTGACGCCGCGAGACGCCTCAGAACCGGACGGATGCCCGGTCGGACACCGGCCGGAAACCGAGCGCGCGGTAGATGTGGTTGGACGTCGGGTTGGCCTGATCGGCGTACAGCACGGGCACCGCGCCCTGGTCGAGGATGTCGCGCGCGGCCCAGGCGGTGGCGGCCGAGCCGTAGCCGTGGCCGCGGTGGGCCGGCGGCGTGTAGACCGGGCCGATGCGCGACACGCCGGCCGCGGGCGGGCGGCGCGCGGCCATCGAGACCGGCACGCCGGCCGGGTCTTCCCACAACCAGGTGCGCGAGGTCCGCACGGCGATCTCGGCCCACTGCCCGGCGTCGAAATCGTCCGGCAGGCCGCCGTGCGTCTCGATGGTGAAGGGTCCGACCCACTCGGCGACGACGGCGATGTCGCCCCGCCGGGCCAGCCGCGGCCCGCCGGACACCGGGGCCGGCGGGTTGAGCGCATCGAGGCGGTAGAGCCGCTCGGCGTGCCGCCCCGCCGGTTCGCGCCCCAGATGGTCGACCACTGCGTCGACGACCGGGGCCGGCCCGCCGAGGCCGGCGACCGACGGCAGGGTGCCGATGGCGTCGGCGAGTGCCGGCACGTCGGTCCAGCCGTCGGTGAGGGCCACCGGGTGGACCGGGCTCGACCGGGCGGCCAACGCCACCCGGTTGTACGCGCACCAGCCGTCGACCCGGGTGCTGCGCAGGTGCGCGCGCACCGTGGCGAAGATGGTGTTGCGGACCGGGTCGGCCATCAGCACCGGCTCGATGCGACCGAGGATCTCATCGACGTCGGTTGTGGTCTGCACCGTCATGCCACTGATCGTCCCCGCATGGTCGGACAACCCGCCACCGGATATCGCCGCGGGCGCAATCCCTAGAATCCTCAGCGTGACCGATCCCGCGCCGCCGCCCACCGACGGAACTGCGCGCGCGTCGGGCCCGCCGAGCCAGTACCGCCCGGCCGACATCGAGGACGCCCTCTACGCCCGCTGGATCGAGCGTGGGTACTTCACCGCCGATCCGACGAGCGGCAAACCGCCGTTCTCACTCGTGATCCCGCCGCCCAACGTCACCGGCAGCCTGCACGTCGGGCACGCCCTCGAGCAGTCGATGATGGACGCACTCACCCGCCGCGCCCGCATGCAGGGTTTCGACACCCTCTGGTTGCCCGGCATGGACCACGCCAGCATCGCCGTGCAGAACCTCGTCGAACGCCAGCTGGCCGAAACCGAGGGCAAGGGCCGGTACGACTACAAGCGTGAGGAGTTCATCGAGAAGGCCTGGGACTGGAAGGAGCGCTACGGCGGCCAGATCCTCGGCCAGATGCGCCGCCTCGGCGACGGCGTCGACTGGTCGCGCGAACGCTTCACCATGGACGACGGGCTTTCCGCCGCCGTCCAGACGATCTTCAAGCGGCTCTACGACGACGACTTGATCTATCGCGCCGAACGGATCATCAACTGGTGCCCGCGCGATCTCACCGCGCTCAGCGATGCCGAGGTCGATCACGCCGACGAGCCGGGCGAGCTCATCTCGATCCGCTACGGCGACGGCGAGGCCTCGATCGTGGTCGCGACGACGCGGGCCGAGACCATGCTGGGCGACACCGCGGTGGCGGTGCATCCCGATGACGGGCGTTACCGGCACCTGATCGGTACCGAAGTCGCGCTGCCGCTGACCAACCGGCGCATCCCGATCGTGGCCGACGAGCACGTCGACCCGGCCTTCGGCACCGGGGCGGTGAAGGTGACACCGGCCCATGACCCCAACGACTTCGAGATCGGCCGCCGCCACGACCTGCCGATGCCGACGATCATGGACGAGAGAGGCGTCATCACCGCGCCCGGTCCGTACGCCGGCCTCGACCGCATGGAGGCGCGGTACTCGATCGTGGCGGCCCTGCGCGAGGACGGCCGCATCGTGGCCGAGAAGCGCCCCTACATGCACTCGGTCGGGCACTGCTCACGCTGCGACACCGTGATCGAGCCGCGGCTCTCGCTGCAGTGGTGGGTGCGGGTCGAAACCCTGGCCCAGGCCGCCGGCGACGCGGTGCGCGACGGCCGGGTGGTCATCGAGCCGGCGTCCATGCGCAGCCGCTACTTCCAATGGATCGACGGGCTGCGCGACTGGTGCATCAGCCGGCAGCTCTGGTGGGGGCATCGCATCCCGGTCTGGTACTCGCCCGACGGCGACGACGCCTGCTTCGGGCCGGACGAGACGCCACCCGCCGGCTGGACGCAGGACGAGGACGTCCTCGACACCTGGTTCTCATCGGCGCTGTGGCCGTTCTCGACGCTCGGCTGGCCCGAGGACACCGAGGACCTGCGCACCTACTACCCGACGACGGTGCTCGTCACCGGCTACGACATCCTTTTCTTCTGGGTCGTGCGGATGATGCTGTTCGGCCTCTACGCGATGGACGGCGCGGTGCCGTTCAAGACGGTCGTGCTGCACGGCCTCGTCCGGGACAGCTCGGGCAAGAAGATGTCGAAGTCGAGGGGCAACGTCGTCGACCCGCTGCTGTGGATCGACGCCTACGGGGCCGACGCCGTGCGCCTGTCGTTGCTGCAGGGTGCCAACCCCGGCGCCGATCAGGCGATCAACGAGGAATGGGTCGTCGGGGCGCGCAACTTCGGCACCAAGCTCTGGAACGCCACGCGGTTCGCGCTGCTGTCCGGCGCCACCGTCGACGGGCCGCTGCCGGCCGCGCCGCCCGTCGCCGACGCCTGGATCCTGTCCCGGCTGCAGGCCGTCGTCACCGAGGTCGACGCCCTTTACGAGCGCTACGAGTTCGCCAAGGTGGTCGACACGCTCTACCACTTCGCGTGGGACGAGGTCTGCGATTGGTACATCGAGCTGGCCAAGCTCTCGCTGGGCGGGGCGACCGCCGACCAGACCCGGCGAGTCCTCGGCGAGGTGCTCGACACCCTGCTGCGGCTGCTGCACCCGATGATCCCGTTCGTGACCGAGGCGCTGTGGACCGAGCTGACCGGCGGCGAATCCGTGGTCATCGCGGTCTGGCCGACGGCCGACACCGCCCGCGCTGACGCCGCGGCCGAAGCCGAGATCGCCACGCTGCAACACGTCGTCACCGAGGTCCGCCGGTTCCGCTCCGACCAGGGCGTCAAGCCGTCGCAGCGCATCCCGGCCACGGTCACCGGCCCGGTGGACGCGACGCACGTGCGCGCGCTGCTGCGCCTGGTCGAGCCCGGCCCGGACTTCACCGGCACCGCGTCGCTGCGCCTCGGCGTCGGGGTGGAGTTCGAGTTCGACCTGTCCGAGGCGATCGACGTCGCCGCCGAGCGGGCCCGGCTCGCGAAAGACCGGGTCGCGGCCGAGAAGGAGCACGCGGGCAATGCCGCCAAGCTCGGCAACCCGGCCTTCACCGACAAGGCGCCGGACGCGGTGGTGGCCAAGGTGCGCGACCGCCTGGCCGCGGCCGAAGCCGATCTGGCGCGCATCGACGCCGCGCTCGCCGCCCTACCGCCGGCCTAACCCCCGCCGCTCTCGTGGGGCTTAGGCGCCCCGACTCAGGCCGCGAGGTTGGCTTGCAGAAGGGTCATGACGTGCGTGTCGTGGCCGGTGTCCAGCGTGACCGCTTCGTAGGTCTCCGCCGTGCAGCTCGGGGTCCCCGACACCCAGTGCACGCTCACGGTGAGGGTCTTGGCCTGGCCCGGCGACAGGGTGGGCGTGAGGTAGGTGCCGGCCAAGACCGCCGCCGTGACGTCGACCGTGCTGGTACCCGCCCGCATGGTGATCGTCGCCGGGAACGCTACGGCGCAGCCGGTCGAGTCGATCAGATGTAGGCCGATCGGAGCGGACGCCGAGCTGTCGTTCTGGAGTTTCACCGTCCAACTCTCCGAGGTGGAGCTCGAACGCGGCAGGCTGGGCACGGTCATCATCTGGCCGCTGAACGATCCGCCGACCGCCGGCTGCGGAGCATTGCGGACGAACTCGTCCCACGCGGTGTTGCCCGCACTTGGGGCCACGACATTGGTGAACGTGTGGCCTTGGGACAGCAGCGTGTGATCAGTCAGTGAGAGTTCCACGTCCACGGGTGTGACGCCTTGCGGATCCGTCGCGTCCGGTGTCACCCGCAGCGTGTACGACGCCGAACCGCCCGGGGCGATCAACGGGGTGTAGTAGTCGGTCGAGCCACTCGGGTTCGGAGCCAGCGCTTTGGAGCCCTTGTACAACCCGACCGCGGCCGGATTCGCGTAGGCCCCAGTGGCGCCGAGTGGGTTGACGAGGGTTGAGACGATGTACTGAAGTGGAGTACTGCCGGTGTTGATCACTCGCAGTTTGAAGGAGACGGGGCCGCCCGCGGCCGTGCCGAGACTGACGTTGTGCCCGTTGGCGTCGGTGTAGAGCGACCCTCGGCCGCGGAACTGCAGCTGACTGGTCCCAGCGCCGATGGGCGGTACGACCACGCTCTCGTTGGCGTCGTTACACATTCCGGAGACCGGCGCATTATCGGCATCCCCGCTGTACGCGGCGATGAACCTATAGGTGCCGGTCGCGGCTGGGACAAGCGCGTGGCTGTAGGTGCCGTCTCCGTTCACGAGCATCGTGAATGTGTTCTCCGTCGTCCCAGTGCAATTGGTGTTGTTCGGGCCGAACAGGAAGAAGGTGATGGTGCCGGTCAGGCTGGGTGCCCCAGCCCCGGCGGTGAGGGTCGCGGCGTCGCTGATGGTGCCGTCGCCGGCCGGACCGGACGCTTGGGTGGACAAGGTCGTCGTCGCCTGGGTGATCGTCGTGAGGTCTGTACCCGTTCCGGTGCCAGCCGACTGGGTAGCAGCAAAGCCCAACTGGGCCGTCTGGATTTCCGCCGTGCCCGCGTCGGCGTCCTTCGTCGGTCGTCTGAGGACGTCGAAGGTGAAGTCGATGGTGCATGTGGCGAAGGGCCCGGTGTCACTGAGGACGACGGGCTGGCCGACCGGGGTGAAGCCCCACTGACCGGTGATCGGATCAATGATCGCGATCGTGAACGTCTGCCCCGCGCAGGCACTTCCGGCCCGTCCAGTCCCGCTTGCGCTGGCCTGCAGGACGCCCGGATCGGCCTGCGCCGCCGGGCAGAAGGCGGCCGGCGTCGCCGAACCGCACGACGGCGTGAGTTGTATCGCCTGGAGGACAACGGAGGAGGTCGGAGGGGTCGAAACGTTGGTGATTTGGAGCGACGCCGGAACCCCCGTCTGGCCCACCGTCACCGACGAGGGGAAGTCCGGGCTCACACTGAGAAGTTCGCCGGCGATCGCCGCCGGGATCCCCACGACGAAGCAGGACAGGCCGATCGCCGTGGCAATCACTACCCGAGGCGTCCGTACGAATCTTGGGCTGATCATTCTCGGCACCATGGCCGGTCCCCTCGTTGCCGCTGGCCGGATCTCGCGCTGGCCCGACCTGCTCTCGGATCTCACAGAACAACACCGTCACCGAGGGCTGTCAAAGACGAGCAGCACAGTCGGCACGGATTGTGTCGGTAGTCGTGTCGTCAGCGCACGCTCAGGTGAAACGGGCAGGCTGCGGGTGACAGCCACCTGCCACGGAGGACGACCATGGGCCTGAGCCAGCAAGCGAGTCCGGACGAGGCCGCCCGGCGGGCGGCCCGTTTGCACGCCGACGACATGGAGACCGCGTCCTACCGGTCGCCGGTGCATCAGCTGCCGCCCGTAGGCATGCCGGGTGAGGCTGCCTACGAGTTGATCAGCAGCGACTTGCTGCTCGACGGCAGCGCCCGGCTGAACCTGGCCACCTTCGTCACCACCTGGATGCCGCCGCCCGCCGCCCGGCTGATGGCCGACACCGCCGACAAGAACATGATCGACAAAGACGAGTACCCGCAGACGGCCGAGATCGAGGCGCGCTGCGTCAACATCATCTCCGATCTCTGGAACTCGCCCGACGGCGAGACACCGACCGGGTGCTCGACCACCGGCTCGAGCGAGGCCGTCATGCTCGGCGCGCTGGCGTTGAAATGGCGATGGCGTGAGCGGATGCGGGCCGCCGGCAAGCCCACCGACCGCCCCAACCTGGTCACCGGGGCCAACGTCCAGGTCTGTTGGGAGAAGTTCTGCCGGTACTGGGACGTCGAGCCCCGGCTCGTCCCGCTCGAGGGCGACACCCTGCACCTGACGCCGGAGCGGGCGATCGCCCACTGCGACGAGAACACGATCGGCGTCGCGGCCGTGCTGGGCTCGACCTTCGACGGCAGCTACGAGCCGATCAAGGCGATCGCCGACGCCCTCGACGACCTGCAGGCCCGAACCGGGCTGGACATCCCGATGCACGTGGACGGGGCGTCGGGTGGCTTCGTCGCGCCGTTCCTGCAACCCGAGCTCGAATGGGACTTCCGCGTCCCGCGGGTGAAGTCGATCAATGCGTCCGGGCACAAGTACGGGCTGGTGTATCCGGGCGTCGGCTGGGTGATCTGGCGCGACGCCGAGTCGCTGCCGAAGGACCTGATCTTCGACGTCAACTACCTGGGCGGCCACATGCCGACCTTCGCGCTGAACTTCTCCCGCCCGGGCAGCGAGGTGATCGCGCAGTACTTCATGTTCAGCCACCTCGGCTTCGACGGCTACCGCCAGGTACAGCAGCGGTCGTCGGACGTCGCGCAGTACCTGTCCGGCGAGATCGAGAAGATCGGGCCGTACCGGTTGATCTCGCGCGGGGCCGAACTACCGGTGTTCGCGTTCGCGTTGAAGCCGGAGATCACCAACTACACGGTCTTCGACGTCGCCGACAAGCTGCGCGAGCGGGGCTGGCTGGTGCCGGCGTACACCTACCCCGAGGACCGGCAGGACCTCTCGGTGTTGCGGATCGTCGTCCGGGCCGGGATGACCCACGACATGGCCGACCTGCTGCTGAACGACCTGCGCGACCGCACCGAGTTCTTCGAATCCCTGGACGGCCCCATGCCGCGTCCGGCCGAAACCCAGTCGTTCTCCCACTGACCCGGCGGCTCCTCTCGCGGGCGCTCAGCGCGTGATCGGGGGATCCGTAGACTTCGCTTGTGGTGACTGAGGCGCAGCGCTATTCGCAGGAGCTGCACCAGATCGAGGGTGAGATCTTCGGCCGGCGCGGTGAGGGCCACGTCCAGCCGACCAACGAGCGCATGCAGGCGCTGGTCGAGCTGCTCGGTGATCCACAGCGCAGCTACCGCGCGATCCACCTCACCGGCACCAACGGCAAGACGTCCACCGCCCGGATGATCGACGAGCTGTTGCGCGGCGTCGGGCTGCGCACCGGTCGTTACACCAGCCCGCACCTCGCCCGCGTCACCGAACGCATCGTGATCGACGGGGCGCCCGTCACCGATCGCACCTTCGTCGAGGGTTACCGCGAGCTCGAGCCCTACGTGCAGATCATCGACTCGCGCTTCGACACGCCCCTGTCGTTCTTCGAGATCGTGACGGCGCTGGCGTTCTCGATCTTCGCCGATACCCCGATCGAGGTCGCGGTCGTCGAGGTCGGGCTCGGCGGGACGTGGGACAACACAAATGTGATCGACGGCGAGGTCGCCGTGGTGACGCCCATCGACATCGACCACACCCAGTACCTCGGTGACACCGTCGCCCGGATCGCCACGGAGAAGTCCGGGATCATCAAGCCCGGCGCGGTGGCGGTGTTGGCCGCCCAGCCGGTCGAGGCGGCCGAGCAACTGCTGCGCCGCGCCGGCGACGTCGGGGCGACGGTCGCGCGCGAGGGCCTCGAGTTCGGCGTGATCGAGCGGCGGATCGCCGTCGGCGGTCAGTTCCTCACTCTGCAGGGGCTGGGCGGGGTCTACGACGAGATCTTCCTGCCGTTGCACGGCGCGCATCAGGCCCAGAACGCCGCCTGCGCGCTGGCTGCGGTCGAGGCGTTCTTCGGCGCCGGGGCGGCCGGCGGCGCGCTCGATGCGGACACCGTGCGCGCCGCCTTCGCCGGTGTGCGCTCGCCCGGCCGGCTCGAGCCGATCCGGTCGGCCCCGACCGTCCTGCTCGACGCGGCGCACAACCCGGCCGGGCTCAAGGTGACCCTCGAGGCCGTGGCCGAGGCCTTCCGCTTCCGCCGTCTCGTCGCCGTCGTCGGGGTGATGGGGGACAAGGACGCGACCGGGATGCTCGAGCTGCTCGAGCCGGCCGTCGACGAGATCGTGATCACGCAGAACTCGTCCGAGCGGGGGCTGTCGGCCGACAACCTCGCCGCCGTCGCGGTCCCCCTGTTCGGGGCCGACCGGGTCAGTGTCGAGCCCGCTCTGGACAACGCCATCGAAACCGCGATCCGGCTGGCCGAGGACGGCGACGAGGTGCTGGTGGGAGCCGGCGTCCTGGTCACCGGATCCGTGGTCACGGTCGGCGAGGCGCGCGCCTTGCTGGGCCCGAACCAGTGAGCAACGATGGCGCCGACGAACCGGCCACGGCCGACGAGGCGACGGAGGCTGACGAACCGGCCGACGAGCCCTTCGAACCGACGCCGGAGCAGTACGCCGAACGGGCCCGGCGGGCCGACAAGGCCACCCGGGCGGCGCTGGCCGGGGTGCTCGGGCTCGAGGCCGTCGTCGCGCTGCTGATCCCGCGCGCGATCGCGTTCACCACCGGCCTCGGACCGGTGCGCACCAGCATCTGCATCGGGATCGCGGTGCTGCTCGTGCTCGCCGCCGGGCTGGTCCGCCGCCCGTGGGGCATCGGGGTCGGCTCCGGCCTTCAGGTGGTGTTTCTGGCCACGGGCGCGATGATTGCCACCATGTTCCTCGTCGGCGCCCTGTTCATCGCCGTCTGGCTGCGGCTGTTGATGCTGCGCCACGAGATCGTCGGCAGTCCCGGCGGGCTGCGGATGCTGGCCGGCTAGCCGTGCCCGCCACCGCGGCGTCCGACGTGCGGCTGGCCGAGCTGGTCGCCGCGCTGTCGCTCGCGACGGACCTCGGCCTGGGCCAGCCGCAGGATCACGTCCTGCGGCAGACGGTCATCGCCACCCGGCTGGCCAGCGCGGCCGGGCTCACCGACGAGGAGCAGGCGACGGCGTTCTACGTGTCGCTGCTGGCCTGGGTGGGATGTGTGGCCGACTCGCACGAGATGGCCCGATGGTTCGGCGACGACCGGCAGATCCGGGCGGACAGCTACGAGATCGACAAGATCGGCCTGCCGATGCTGCGATTCATGGTCGGACACGTCGCGGCCGGGGGGCCGCCCCTGCGCCGGCTGACGATGATCGGACGGTTCCTGGCCGGCGGGATGGGCGACGCCATGAATTCGTTCGTCGGGCACTGCCAAACCACCGGCGAGATCGCCGATCGGCTCGCGCTGCCGCCCGGCGTGCACGCCGCCCTGGCCCAGGCGTTCGAGCGCTGGGACGGCAAGGGCACCCCGGCCAAGCTGCGCGGCGAGCAGATCGACGCGGTGATGCGGGTCGTCCAGGTCGCCGACGACGCCGAGGTGTTCCACCGCATGGCCGGCGTCGCGGCCGCGATGGAGGTCTTGCGCGAGCGCAGCGGCGGCGAGTTCGATCCGGCGCTGGTCGCGTTGTGCGATGCGCAGGCCGACGCGATCTTCGGCGACCTCGACGCGGTGGACGCGTGGAGTGTGGTGATCGACGGTTGCGCCGCGCTCGACCGCCGGGTGCCGGAGGCCGAGCTGACCGAGCTGCTTGAGATCTTCGCCGACTACGCCGACCTGAAATCGCCGTGGTTGCTCGGTCATTCGCGGGCGGTCGCCACGCTGGCGGCCGAGGCGGCGCGCCGGGCCGACCGCAGTGCCGCCGAGGTCACCCTCGCCGAGCGCGCCGCCCTGGTGGCGCGGCTGGGCGCGATCGGGGTCTCGACCGGCATCTGGGACAAGGCAGGACCGCTCACCGCGATCGAGTGGGAGCGGGTACGCACCGTTCCGTACCTCACCGAACGCGTACTCGGTCGCCAGCCGGTCCTGGCCCAGATCGGCGCGATCGCCGCGATGCAGCACGAGCGCATGGACGGCTCGGGCTACCCGCGCGGCCTGGCCGGCGCCGCGATCCCGGTCGCGGCCCGGCTGGTGGCCGCCGCGGACGTCTACCAGGCCCTCGCCGAGGATCGCCCGCACCGGCCCGCGCGGACGGAGTCCGAGCGGGTGGCCGTGCTGCACAGCGAGGTCGAGGCCGGTCGGCTCGACGCCGAGGCGGTGCGCGCCGTCCTGGCCGCGGCTGGGCATCGCACCGGGCGCCGCCCGACGACGATTGCCGGTCTGACGGCGCGCGAGGTCGAGGTCCTCGCCCTGCTCGTCCGGGGGTGGTCGAACAAGCAGATCGCCGGGCACCTGTCGATCACGGCGCGCACGGTCGGCAGCCACGTCGAGCACATCTACGCCAAGATCGACGTGACGACGCGCGGGGCCGCGGCGATGTTCGCGCTGCGCCACGGCCTCGTCGATGCCGGCCGGCCGAGCGGCGAGGCGCGCCAGAAGCTCGGGTGATCGCCCGATGCCCGCCCGGTTGACGGTTCCGTAGAACGGACGGCATGACACTCCACCCCCCCGGCCTCAGTGGTCGACACCGAACGGGACAGCGCCCAATGGCCCATCGCCGGCTTGTTTCTCGATGCACTGGCCCGCCGCGACTTCAGCGCGATGGCGGCGTGCCTGGCCCACGACGTGCGCTTCCGCGCCCTCGTGCCGCCCGGCGTCCTCGACGAGGTCGGGCTGGACGCGACGGTCGGCTACTTCCGCCGGTGGTTCGGCGGCAAGGCGGGATTCGAGATCGTCGACGCCTCGATCGGGCAGGTCGGGCCGCGCCTGTACCTGCGTTGGCGGGTCCGGGTGGCGGCGTCCGGCGATCCCGGGTCGGACCTGCTGGTCGAGCAACACGTCTTCGCCACGGCCGCGAGCCAGATCAAGTCCCTCGACCTGCTGTGCTCCGGTTTCCAACCCGAGTGACCGTGGGCCATTGCCCGACCCGGTGGTCGCCGCGTCGCGGCCGATAGGGTTTCCGACGTGACCGAACCGGCGCTCGAGCGCACCCTCGTCCTCGTCAAACCCGACGGCGTCGCCCGAGGCCTGACCGGCGAGGTGATCGGCCGGATCGAGGCCAAGGGCTACCGCGATCGTGGCGCTCGAGCAGCGCCGCGCCACGCCGGAGTTGCTGGCGGCCCACTACGCCGAGCACGTGGGCAAGCCGTTCTACCAGCCGCTCGTCGACTTCATGCTGTCCGGCCCGGTCGTCGCGCTCGTCGCCGAGGGCCATCGGGTCATCGAGGGGTTCCGCTCGTTGGCCGGCGCCACCGATCCGACGGTGGCCGCACCGGGCACGATCCGCGGCGATCTCGGTCGCGACTGGGGCCTCGCGGTCGTGCAGAACATCGTCCACGGTTCGGACTCGCCGGCGTCGGCCACCCGCGAAATCGGCTTGTGGTTCGACCCGGCCCGCGTCGGCAGCTAGTCACACAAGCAACACCCGTCCCGCGCGTCGCAGCGCGGTTTGCCTTCACGTCGACCCTACGATCGCGACAGAGCTGTCTTTCGATCATTGGCGAAGGGTCCTGTCGTGACGTACACCCCGTTGGCTCGGCGCGCCGTCGTATCGCGCGTCTCGCAGCGCGGTGGTGATCTGCTCGGCGGCGATCTGGCCATCGACCTGGGCACGGCGAACACCCTCGTCTACGCCCGCGGCCGCGGCATCATGCTCAACGAGCCGTCGGTGGTCGCGGTCGACACCTCGACCAACTCGGTGGTGGCGGTCGGGGTCGAGGCCAAGCGGATGATCGGCCGCACGCCCGACCACATCAAGGCCGTGCGCCCGCTGCAGGACGGCGTGATCGCCGACTACGACGTCACCTCGGAGATGCTGCGCTACTTCGTGCGCAAGGTGCTGCGCCGGCGCGGTGCCTTCACCGGCCCGCGGATCATCGTCTGCGTCCCGTCCGGCATCACCAGCGTCGAGCAGCGGGCGGTGAGCGAGGCCGCATACGCGGCCGGCGCCAGACGCGTCCACACCATCAGCGAGCCGATGGCCGCGGCGATCGGCGCCGGGCTGCCGGTCAACCAGCCGTCCGGGTCGATGGTCGTCGACATCGGCGGCGGCACCACCGAGGTGGCGATCCTCGCGCTCGGTGGCATCGTCGCGTCGACCAGCGTGCGGGTGGCCGGCGACGCCCTCGACACCGCGATCGTCGACCACGTGCGGGCCGAGTTCTCGTTGCTCATCGGCGAGCGCACGGCCGAGGAACTCAAGATCTCGGTCGGCTCGGCCTTCCCGGTGGCCGGCCCGCACAATGCCGAGATCCGCGGCCGCGACGTCAGCACCGGTCTGCCGCGCAACGTGATGATGTCCGGCGATGAGTTGCGCAAGGCGATGGACCCGCCGCTCGCGCGGGTCGTGGCCGCGGTGCGCAGCACGCTCGACCGCTGCCCGCCCGAGCTGGCCGGCGACCTCGTCAGCGGTGGCATCGTGCTCACCGGCGGGGGCGCGTTGCTGCGCGGCCTCGACGCCCGTTTGCAGCACGAGCTCGGCGTGCCGGTCGCTGGTGGCCGACCGCCCGCTCGATTCCGTCGTCCTCGGCACCGCGACGGTGATCGAGCACTTCGACCAACTGCAGAAGGTCGTCGTCGACGGCCATCGACGCTGAGCGCGGCGCAGGTCCACCGTGCGGAGGCTCACCCGACGGCAGCGAGATCTCGGCGATGGTGCTCGCCGCGGTCGCGCTCTGCTTCCTCACCCTCGACCTCGGCGGCGGGGCTCTGCGCGACGCGCACACCGGTGTCCGCGGCACGCTGGGCTCGCTCTACCGCGGCACCGACTCGGTGTTGGGGCCGGTGCGCCGATGGGCCGAGGGCGTGCCGTCGGCGGGCACGAACAAGAGCCACCATCGAGCGGCTGCGCCAGCGAGAACGCGGCGCTGCGCGGCCGGATCAGTTCGTTGCAGGCCGACCAGCGCACGACCGGCCGGCTCGCCGAGCTGCAACGCGCCGCCGACGGCAGCAACCTGCGGCTGCTCCCGGCCCGGGTGATCGCCTACGGCCCGGGTCAGGGCTTCGACTGGACGGTGACGCTCGACGTCGGGACGAGCAGTGGCGTTCGGGTCGACCAGACGGTCACCGACGGCGCTGGGCTCGTGGGCCGGGTGCTGCATGCCGACCGGTCCAGCAGCGTGGTGCTGCTCGCGGCCGATCCCGGCTCGGGCGTCGGGGTCCGCGACGAGCGCAGCGGCGAGCTCGGCGTGGCCAGCGGGCACGGCGCCGACGGTTTCGTGTTCGTGCCGCTCCGGCCGGGAGCCGCGGTGGCCGTGGGCGACCGACTCGCGACCGGGCCCACCGGATCGACGAGCTACGTCAGCGGCATCGAGGTGGGCACGGTGTCGTCGGTGCGCACGTCGGCCGACGGGACGGTGCGGGCGGCCGTCCGCCCCACGGCCTCACCGACCGCGGTCGACCTCGTGGCGGTCGTTCTCGACGATCATTCCGGCGGTCTCGCGGCCCGGCCGGCGTTGCCGGGCGGGCACTGATGAACCGGTCAAGGCGTGGTGGTTGGGCCGGCACGCTGTGGCGACCCTGCGGGTGCTGTGACGGCGAGTCGGCCCGCCACGGCGCCACGCGCCCGGTGGCGCGGCCAGTGTGTGGCCACCCTGCGGGTGCTGTGACGGCGAGCCGGCCCGCCACGGCGCCACACACGAAGCGATGCGCGCGGGCCGGCGTCCGCACCAGCAACCTGGTGCCGCTCGTCCTCAGCGCGGGGTGGTCCGCATGAACCGGGCCCGGCTGGCCGCGGCTGCCGCGGGCGTGCTCACCTCATTGCTGCTGCAGGCGACCCTGATCGCGCCCGTGCTGGGCTCGGTCCCGGTCAGCCTGCCGGCGGTGCTCGTCGCGGCCGTCGCGCTCGTCGACGGACCGGCCACGGGCATGTCGTTCGGCTTCGCCGCCGGGCTCACCGCCGATCTCGGCTCGCGCCATCCGGCCGGGCTGCTGGCGCTGTGCTGGCTCGCGGTCGGCCTGGTGTGCGGAACCGTGGCCGATCGCCGCAGCCTGCGCCGCGACGCCCTCAGCGCCGGGGTCGTGAGCGGCCTGGCCGGTGCGGTCGCGGTCCTCCTGCTGGCCCTCGTGCACAGCTCCGGCTCGCTGCGCGATGCGGTCGTGTACACCGCGCCGGCGATGCTCGGGGACGTCGTCGTCGCGGTGCTCATCGTGGCGATCGTGCGCCGGATGCTGGCGACGGACACGCTGCGGGCGCCACACCAGGTGTATACCGAGCTGGCCCTGGGGCCGCGCCGTGGATAGTCCCCGCGTGCGGCCGCCGACCCCGCGCCGGCTCGGCATCATCGTCGCCCTCGTCGTGTCGATGATGCTGACGCTGTTCGCCCGCCTTTACTACGTCCAGCTCATCGACCCGCACAAGCCGGTGCAGAGCGCGCACCTGCTGCACGACGGGAACATCGTGGTGCCGGCGCCCCGCGGGCTGATCGTCGATGCCCGCGGTCGCCCGTTGGTGGCGAACACGTCGGCCCAGGTGATCACCGTCGATCGGGATCTGCTGCAGAAGCGAGCCGACCACGGCGTCGCGGTGCTCAGCCGGCTCGCCCCGCTGCTGGGTCGTAGTGCAGTCGAGCTGGGCAAGGAGATCACGCCCTGCTCGCCCAAGGTGCCGGCGCCGTGCTGGACCGGCCAGCCCTACCAGCCGGTGCCGGTGGCGGCCGACGCGCCCACGCGCACCGTCCTGGCCATCAGCGAGCACCGCGAGGACTTCCCCGGCGTGGCGATCCAGACCGTCACCCTGCCCACCTACCCCTACGGATCGCTGGCCGCGCACCTGCTCGGCTACACGAGCGAGATCACGGCGGCGGACAAGCAGCGCAACCCGAGCCTCGACGACGCCGACTCGATCGGGGCGAGTGGCCTGGAGGAGCAGTACGACGCGATCCTGCGGGGGATCGACGGCAAGCAGATCGTCGAGCTGAACCCGCAGGGCTACACCGTCCGGGGCGGCGCCTCGGTGCCGCCGGTGCAGGGCGAGACGCTCGTGACCAGCATCGATCTGAACGTGCAGAAGCTGGCCGAGCAGTCGCTGGCGCAGCAGATCAGCGACTCGCGCAAGGCCGGCCGGCCGGCGTCCGGCGGCGCCGTCGTAGTGATGGATCCCAACACCGGCCGGATCATCGCCTCGGCCAGTTACCCGACGTACAACCCGTCGGTGTTCACCGGCGGCGTCTCGAGCGCCGACTACCGCAACCTCACCGACGCGTCGGCCGGCACGCCGCTGCTCGACCGGGCGATCGACGGCGAGTACGCCCCGGGCTCGACGTTCAAGCTGATCACGACGTCCTCGCTGGTGATGCACCACGAGATCAACACCCACGACACCTACGGCTGCCCGGGGTCGCTGACCATCGACGGCCGGGTGAAGACGAACTACGACTCCGAGGTGCTCGGCAACATCACGCTGCGCGACGCGCTCGGCTACTCGTGCGACACCTTCTTCTACCGCCCCACGGCCGACGAGTACTACGCCGACCAGGCGCGCATCAGCGCGGGCAAGTCCGCACACGAGTACCTGCAGCGGATGGCGGCGCAGTACGGCATCGGACGCATCCCGGACGTCGACCTGCCGGCCGGCGAGCAGGCCGCCGGCAGCTACGCCGATCGCGAGACCCGGATGGCGCGCTGGCAGGCCAACAAGGCCGGCTACTGCGCCGCCGGCCGCAAGGGTTACCCGAACATCACCAACCCCGCCGACCGCGCCTACCTCACCGCGCTGGCCAAGGAGAACTGCACCGATGGCTGGCGCTACCGGGCCGGCGACAACGCCGACATGTCCATCGGCCAGGGCGAGACCACGATGTCACCGCTGCAGCTCGCGCTCGCCTACTCGGCGATGCTGAACGGCGGCAAGGTCTGGGAGCCGACCTTGGGGTGGGGCGTCGCCGACGCCAAGGGCAACGTGATCAAGACGATCAAGCCCAAGGTGCACAACCGGGTGCCGGTGAGCCAGAGCCTGTTCAACTACATCACCAAGTCGCTGGACTTCAGCCGCGGCTGGGCGGTGTCCGGTGCGTTCGCCTACATCGGCTCGAAGTACCAGAACCGGATCGGCGGCAAGACCGGCACGGCCGAGGTCTTCGGCCGGCAGGACACCTCGTGGCTGGCCACCTGGGGGCCGACGTACAAGAGCCGCGGGAACACCAAGGCCAAGTTCGTGATGGTCGGCATGGTCGAGCAGGCGGGCACCGGCGCGACCGCCGCGGGGCCGATGCTCAAGCGCATCTGGGACGGTCTGCTCGGGGCCAACGGCAAGGCGATCATCCCGGAGTCGCGGCCGGAGACGTCCCTGCCGAAGATCGCGCCGCAGGTCAAGGTGACCACCCGATGACTGGGACGCTGGTGGCGCGGGATCCGCGGGCACCGTTCGTGCTCACGCCGCCGCTGATGCCGCTCGAGCGACGCACCCGCGGCTACGACATCCCGCTCGTGCTCATCGCGTTGACGCTGTCGCTCATCGGGGCGGTTCTGGTCTGGGCAGCCACGCGCGACCCGCAGGCGGCGCTGCACGCCGACCCGCAGGCCTACCTCTACCGCCACCTCGTCAACATCGTCATCGCCGGGCTGTTGATGATCATGGCCGCGCGCCTTGATGCCCGGCTGCTGCGGCTGTTCGGGCCGATCGTGTATCTCGCCAGCCTGTTCGGGTTGCTGCTCGTCCTGGTCGCGGGCAGCACGATCAACGGCGCCAAGGCCTGGATCCGGTTGGGCGCCGGCTTCGAGCTGCAGCCGTCGGAGTTCATGAAGCTCGGGCTGATCGTCGGGATGGCGGTGCTGTTCACGCGGCACGACGAGAACCGCGACGAAGAGGTTCAGCCGCCCGCGCGCGATGTCGTGTGGGCGCTGGTGCTGATCGCGGTGCCGCTGGGGTTGATCATGCTGCAGCCGGACCTCGGCTCGGCCATGGTGCTCGGCTGCGCGGTGTTCGGCGTGCTGATCGCGGCCGGCGTCCGCGCCCGCTGGACCCTCGGGCTGCTCGTACTCGGCGTGATCGTGGCCGTGCTGGCCATCAAGGGCGGCGTTCTGCACGGCTATCAACTCGACCGGTTCAAGTCGTTCACCAACCCGAACCACGACGTGAAGGGCGCGTCCTACAACGTCAACCAGGCGCACATCGCGATCGCCGGCGGCGGCCTGTTCGGCGCCGGTCTGTTCAACGGGCCTCAGACCAACGGCGGCTTCGTGCCCGAGCAGCGGACCGACTTCATCTTCTCGGTCGCGGGCGAGGAGTTCGGACTGATCGGCGCCGGCCTGGTGATCGCCCTGTTCGGCTGGCTGTGCTGGCGTGGCCTGCGCATCGCTCGCGACGCCGATCGCGGCGGTCGGCTGGTCGCCGTCGGGGTGGTCTGCTGGTTCGCCTTTCAAGCGTTCCAGAACATCGGCATGAACCTCGGCCTCACCCCGGTCACCGGGGTGCCGCTGCCGTTCGTGTCCTACGGCGGCTCGTCGATGTTCGCGCAGGGCCTCGCCGTCGGACTGCTGCTGGCCGTCCGGCGCCGATCGTTGAGCTGACGGGTCAGACCTCAGGCGGTCGGGGCTCCACGCGGCGGGCGGTGAGCGTGGTGCCGACGCTGGCGACCACGACCATGCTCAGCGCGACGGCCAGCACCGCGGTCAGGGCCTGCCCGAGGACGATGACGCCGGCGAGCGCGGCCATCGCCGGCTCGAGGCTCATCAGCAAGCCGAAGCGGTAGGCCGAGAGGGTGCGCAGGGCCATCAGCTCGAGCGAGTAGGGGATGAGCGACGACAGCAGGGCGACCGCCAGACCGCCGGCGAGCACCGACGGCCGCCCCAAGGCCGTGCCGCCCTCGACCACACCGGTCGGGATGACCAGCAGCGTCCCGACCCCCAGGGCGATGGCCAACCCGTCCAGCTGGGCGAATGCGGCCCCGACCCGTTTCGAGAGCAGGATGTACGCGGCCCAGCACGCCGCGGCCACCAGCGCGAGCAGGACCCCCGTCGCGTGCACCCCGTGGTGCCCGCCGCGCAGGGCCAGCAGGACCACCCCACCGGCCGCCAGCGCCACCCACAGCCCGTCGAGCGCCCGCCGCGACCCGGCCACCGCGACCAACAGCGGGCCGGTGAACTCGATGGTCACCGCGACGCCGAGCGGCAGCCGGTCCAGCGCCTCGTAGAAGCTCCAGTTCATGGCGGCCAGGACCAGGCCGAACAGCAGCGCCGCCTGCACGTCGGCGCGCGAGCGGTGGCGCAGCGACGGCCGCGCGATCGCGAGCAGGATGGCGCCCGAAAGCGCCAGGCGGAGCAGCACGACCCCGCCCGGGCCGGCCTGCGGGAAGAGCTTGTCGGCGAACGCGGCGCCGAACTGCACCGATGCGATCCCGCCCAGGACGAGCAGTTCCGGCGGGGCGGGGCGCATCTCAGCGATCCTGCCAGGCCCGTCCTTTCCCACTTTGACTTCCCAGTGCACTCTGGATGGGCCGACCAGCGTGCACTGGGAAGTCAAAGTCGCGACCAGAGGGCCGTAGACTCGGCGGGCGTGCCTGTCGCTTCGCTTTTCCCCGACCTGGAGCCGTTGCTGCTTCGGGTCAGCAAGCCGATCCAGTACGTCGGCGGTGAGCTGAACGCGCGCACCAAGGACTGGGACTCCGTCGCCGTCCGCTGGGCCCTGATGTATCCCGACGCCTACGAGGTCGGGCTGCCCAACCAGGGCGTGCAGATCCTGTACGAGGTCCTCAACGAGCGCGCCGACACGCTGGCCGAGCGCACCTATTCGGTGTGGCCCGATCTCGAGGCCCTGCTGCGCGAGCACCACATCAGCCAGTTCACCGTCGACTCGCACCGCCCCGTCGGCGCCTTCGACCTGCTGGGCATCAGCTTCTCGACCGAACTCGGCTACACCAACATGCTCACCGCACTCGACCTCGCCGGCATCCCGCTGCACGCCGCCGACCGCGACGATTCGCATCCGCTCGTGGTGGCCGGTGGGCACGCGGCCTTCAATCCCGAGCCGATCGCCGACTTCGTCGACATCGCGGTGCTGGGCGACGGCGAGCAGATCGTCGGCACGATCACCGACATCGTCCGCGACTGGAAGGCCGAGGGCAGGCCCGGCGGCCGGGACGGCGTGCTGTTGCGCCTCGCCGCCACCGGTGGCCTGTACGTCCCGCGCTTCTTCGACGTGACCTACCTGCCCGACGGTCGCATCGCCGCGGTGACGCCCAACCGCCCCGGAGTCCCCGAGCGGGTCACCAAGCACACCGTCATGGACCTCGACGAGTGGCCCTACCCGAAGACACCGCTCGTCCCGCTCGCCGAGACTGTGCACGAGCGGATGAGCGTCGAGATCTTCCGCGGCTGCACCCGCGGCTGCCGCTTCTGCCAGGCCGGAATGATCACCCGCCCGGTCCGCGAACGCAGCATCACCGGCATCGGCGAGATGGTCGCGAACGGGCTGGCGGCGACCGGCTTCGAAGAGGTCGGCCTGCTGTCGCTGTCGAGTGCCGACCACTCCGAGATCGGCCCGCTGGCCAAGCAGTTGGCCGACCGCTACGAGGACGACAAGGTCAGCCTGTCGCTGCCGTCCACCCGCGTCGACGCGTTCAACATCGATCTGGCCAACGAGTTCTCGCGCAACGGCCGGCGCTCGGGACTCACCTTCGCCCCCGAGGGCGGCTCCGAGCGGCTGCGCCGCGTCATCAACAAGATGGTGAGCAAGGACGACCTGATTAGCACCGTGTCCACGGCCTACGCCCAGGGCTGGCGGCAGGTGAAGTTGTACTTCATGTGCGGCCTGCCCACCGAGACCGACGACGACGTCCTCGAGATCGCCGAGATGGCCCACGACGTGATCCGGGCCGGGCGCGAGGCGGCCGGCCACAAGGACATCCGCTGCACCGTGTCGATCGGCGGTTTCGTGCCCAAGCCGCACACGCCGTTCCAGTGGGCGGCGCAGGCCGCGCCCGAGGTGGTCGACAACCGGCTGCGCAAGTTGCGCGCGGCCATCAACGCCAACAAGTCACTCGGCCGCAACGTCGGCATGCGCTACCACGACGGCGAACCCTCGCTCGTCGAGGGACTGCTCTCGCGTGGCGACCGCCGGGTCGGCGCGGTCATCGAGAGCGTCTGGCGCGACGGCGGCCGCTTCGACGGCTGGACCGAGCACTTCTCCTTCGCGCGTTGGGTCGCCGCCGCCGACGCGGTGTTCGCCACTGGGCCGGTCGATATGGCGTGGTACACGACGCGCGAGCGCGACGGCGACGAGGTACTGCCGTGGGATCACCTGGATTCCGGCCTCGACAAGCAGTGGTTGTGGGACGACTGGCAGGACGCCCTCGGCGAGTTCGAGCAGGACGACTGCCGCTGGACCCCCTGCTTCGACTGCGGCGTCTGCTCAAACCTCGGCACCGACATCCAGATCGGCCCGACCGGCCGTTCGCTGCTGCCGCTCGCCACCAAGGCCTGATGTCCGGGGCCCACGAGGCGATCCGCAATCTGCTGGGTCGGTACTGCGAACTGATGGACGCAGCGGACTGGGAGCAGGTCGGCCGGCTGTTCGCCGACGCCGAGCTGATCGGTCCCGGCGGCGAGACGGTCGCCGACGGCGCCGCCGCGGTCACGGCCCTCTACGAACGCGGGACGCGCCTCCACGCCGGCCGGCCCGGTACCCGGCACCTCACCGCGAACACGATCATCGAGGTCGACGGCGACACGGCGGTGGCGCGGTCGTCCTACGTCGTGTTCCAGGGCGGGCCCGGCATCGCCCTGCAACCGATCATCACCGGCCGCTACCGCGACGAGTTCCTCAACGACGACGGCACGTGGCGATTCGCCCGCCGGCAGTTCTTCGTCGACCATGTCGGGGACCTGTCCCGCCACTTGACGTATGAGGTGCCGCCATCGTGACCCGCTTCCCGGCTTCGCGTTTCCAGGACAAGGTCGTGCTCGTGACGGGCGCCGGCTCCGGCATCGGCGCGGCGACCGCCGCGCTCTTCCGCGACGAAGGTGCTCGCGTGGTCGGTGTCGATCTGAACGGCGACGGCGCGGACGTGCTCCGCGGCGATGTCACCGATCCGGGCTCCGTGCGGGCATTCGTCGACGAGACCATCGCGCGGCACGGCGGCATCGACGTGGTGGCCAACGTCGCGGGCATCGTCCGCTTCTCCCACATCGAGGACACCACGCTCGACGACTGGAACGATCACCTCGCGGTGAACCTCACCGGACCCTTTCTGGTGAGTCACGCCGCGCTGCCGTCGCTGCTCGAGCGCGAGGGCTGCATCGTCAACGTGGCCTCCATCGCCGGACTGCGCGGCCAGCCGTACACCGCGGCGTACTGCGCGTCGAAGGGCGGCCTGGTGCTGCTCACCAAGTCCATGGGACTCGAGCTCGCCGCACGCGGCGTCCGGGTGAATGCGGTGTGCCCGAGCAGTGTCATGACCCCGCTCATCGGC
The DNA here is from genome assembly GCA_963764485.1 of uncultured Actinomycetota bacterium. Classification (GTDB taxonomy): domain Bacteria; phylum Actinomycetota; class Actinomycetes; order Mycobacteriales; family Jatrophihabitantaceae; genus Jatrophihabitans. Next base: position 153,675 of record CAVXSM010000003.1, read on the forward strand.
GGCGTCGCCAAGACGATTCCGCCGGACGCGGACGTCAAGCTGATGGACCGGCTGATGGCCCCGAACGGCCTGTGGGTCGAGCCGGGCGAGATCGCCGAAGCGATCGCCTACCTGGCCTCGCCGGCCGCACGGAACATCACGGCCACGACCCTGCTCGTCGACGGCGGCACCTGGAGTTGACCGCGGCCCGCCCCGTCTCGGCTGACTGGTGCGATATCGGCTGACTGGTGCGATATTTCGCACCAGTCAGCGCGTATCGCACCAGTCAACGGAGGGACGGGCGGCTCGGACGGTCGACCGGTAGGGGAGACTCGGACGCATGGCTCGCCGCACGCCGGACGGCCCGCCGCCACCACCAGTGGTGCAGCGGGTTCGCCTGCGCTACGCCAAGCGCGGCCGGCTGCGGTTCAGCTCGCACCGCGACTTCGCCCGGGCCTTCGAGCGGGCCCTGCGCCGCGCCGAGGTGCCGATGGGGTACTCGGCCGGGTTCAGCCCGCACCCCAAGATCAGCTATGTCGGGGCGTCGCCCGACCGGGGTGGCCAGCGAGGCCGAGTATCTCGAGATCGGCCTGGCCCGGGCCATGGACGTCGAGGCCCTACGCGTGGCGCTCGATGACGCGCTGCCCGAGGGGCTCGACATCGTGGAGGCGGTCGAGGCCGGGCCGGGATCGCTGGCCGAGCGGATGCACGCATCGGCCTGGCGGGTTGACTTCCCGGGGCTCGATGAGGCCGTCGTTCGGGACGCGGTCGGGCAATTCCTGGCCCGCGACGAGTTCGGCGTCGAGCGGCTGACGAAGAACGGGCACCGGACGGTCGATGCCCGCTCCGCGGTGCTCCGGGCGACCGTCTCCGGCGCGGCCGCGACCGCGACCGACCCCGGCCATGCGATACTCGAGATGGTTGTCCGGCAGGTGACCCCGGCCGTACGACCCGACGACGTGATCGCAGCACTGCGCGATATCGCCGGTCTCGCCCCGGTCGCCCCGCCTCTCGCGGTGCGCCAGGCGCAGGGACCGCTCGACCAGCACGGTGCGATCGGTGATCCACTGAAAGCTGATCGCGAGCACGCGATCACGACGCCGTGACACGACCAGCACGATCAGGACCGGACCGCGGGCTTCGCGATCCGAACTAGAGACTTTGCGGGCATCGCGCCGTTCGGCCGGCGCCCGCCACAACCGCCTCTGCGCGGTCGCGGCTCCACACAGTGGTGTGGCCGCGCCCGGGGGCCGAAACGGAGTGACCGAGCAGATGCTCGATTCCGACAATGTTGACCTGCCCGGCTCGGCAACTACGACCGAACCGCCCGCGCCGCGCAAGCGCGCACCCCGCAAGACCGCCGCGAATGCGGTGACATCGACCGCCGAGGCGCCTGGTTCTGGGGCCGCGACCGAACCGGCCGCGGCTCCGGCCAAGCGGCCCGCTGCGAAAAGGGCACCGGCGAAGAAGGCCGCGGCCAAGAAGGCGACCGAGCCGGCTTCGGCTGCGCCGGCCCCGGCCGACGGCACCTCCCCCCAGACGGCCCCGGCCCAGACGGCCCCGGCCGAGACGGCCCCGGCCGAGTCGGCCCCGGCCGAGACGGCTACGCCCAAGCGCGCGCCGGCGGCCAAGAAGGCCGCGACCCCGCGCAAGCGCGCCGCGAAGAAGACCACCCCGGCCGCCGCCGAGGGCGGCGCCGCGGCCGAATCCGCCACCAGCCCGAAGCCGGCCATGACCGCCCCCGGCGTCCTGTTCCAGGCCCCGGTCGAGGACGCCGCCCCCAAGCGCCGACCGGCCAAGAAGCCGGCCAAGAAGGCCGCGGCGGCGGACGAACCGGTCGCGACGGACACCGACATCGCGGTGGCCGAGGACGCCGAGGACCAGACCGCCGAGCCCGAGGACATCCGCGAGGCGGCCGTCGAGCTCGCGTCGGGCGCGCGACGCCGCCGCCGGCGGGGCCGCCGCGGCCGCGGCGGAGCCGGCGCGAAGGCTGATGGCGACGGCGGCGACGAGGCCGAAGACGACGACGAACCGGCCAAGACCGAGGCCGCCGAGACCACCGATGGGGCCGATGGCGCCGACGACGGCGAAGGGGGCACGCACCGCCGTCGCCGCCGGCGGCGTTCCGGTGCGGGCGGCGAGGACGACGCAACCGACGACGCGCCGAACACCGTGACCCACGTGCGGGCGCCGAAGGCGAAGAAGGACGACGGCGACGACGGTGTCCGCGGCGTCAAGGGCTCGACCCGGCTCGAGGCCAAGCGCCAGCGCCGTCGCGACGGTCGCGAGACCACCCGCAAGCGGCCGCCCATCCTCAGCGAGGCCGAGTTCCTGGCCCGCCGGGAGGCCGTCGACCGCGTCATGGCGGTGCGCCAGGCCGGTGACCGCACCCAGATCGCGGTGCTCGAGGACGACATCCTCGTTGAGCACTACGTCACCCGGGCCAGCGCCACGTCCTACGTCGGCAACGTCTATCTCGGCCGGGTGCAGAACGTCCTTCCCTCGATGGAGGCGGCCTTCATCGACATCGGCAAGGGCCGCAACGGCGTCCTGTACGCCGGTGAGGTCAACTGGGACGTCGCCGGGCTCGACGGCAAGTCCCGGGCCATCGAGAACGCGCTCAAGTCCGGGGACGCCGTCCTCGTCCAGGTGACCAAGGACCCGATCGGGCACAAGGGCGCCCGGCTCACCAGCCAGGTGTCGCTGCCCGGCCGGTTCGTGGTCTACGTGCCCGGCGGCGGCATGACCGGCATCAGCCGGCGGCTGCCCGACGCCGAGCGGCACCGCCTCAAGGCCATCCTCAAGAAGATCGTCCCCGAGGAGGCCGGCGTCATCGTGCGCACCGCCGCCGAAGGCGCGACCGAAGAGGACCTCACCCATGACGTCGAGCGGCTCCAGGCCCAGTGGGAGTCGATCGAGCAGAAGGCCAAGCAGACCAAGTCGGCGCCGCTGCTCGTCCACGGCGAGCCCGATCTCGCCACCCGCGTCGTCCGCGACGTCTTCAACGAGGACTTCAAGTCACTCGTCGTCCAAGGTGACGAGGCCTGGACGACCGTGTCCGAGTACGTGGCCGGCGTTGCGCCGGATCTCGCCGAGCGGGTGTCCAAGCACGCCACGAACACCGACCTGTTCCACGACCTGCGCGTCGACGAGCAGTTGATGAAGGCGCTCGACCGCAAGGTGTGGCTGCCGTCGGGGGGGTCGTTGGTCATCGACCGCACCGAGGCCATGACCGTCATCGACGTCAACACCGGCAAGTTCGTCGGGGCCGGCGGCAATCTCGAGCAGACGGTCACGCGCAACAACCTGGAAGCCGCCGAAGAGGTCGTGCGGCAGCTGCGTCTGCGCGATGTCGGCGGCATCATCGTCATCGACTTCATCGACATGGTGCTGGAATCGAATCGGGAGCTGGTGCTGCGCCGGCTGACCGAGTGCCTCGGTCGCGACCGCACCAAGCATCAGGTCGCCGAGGTCACGTCCCTAGGGCTCGTCCAGATGACCCGCAAGCGGGTCGGCGAGGGGTTGCTCGAGGCATTCAGCGAGACCTGCGAGCACTGCCACGGCCGGGGTGTGATCATCCACTCCGAACCAGTGGATCAGCCGGCCGGCGCCAGTGGTGACGACGACCGGGCGCCGAGTAAGGGCAAGCGCAAGCGCGGGGGCCGCGCGGCCGCGCCGGTCGAGCCGGTCGAGGCCGTCCCGGAGGAGCAGCGCAAGGCGGCGGCCGCGGCGATCGCCGCGATCCACCGGGCCGCCAACGGTGACGACGGCGACGAGGACGGCCACCACCCGACTGAATTGGTCGACGAGCTGGCCAGCGGCCTCGTCGCGGCCGCCCGGGAGGCCGAATCGGCCGACGCCGAGCCCAAGGACGCCCACCCCAAGGACGCCGGGCCCAAGGACGCCGACTCCAAGGACGCCGACCCCAAGGAGCCCGAGTCCTCCGACGTCGAGGCCCCGGGCGCCGCGGCGGCCGAGGCGCCGGTGCGCCGCCGGCGCCGCGGGGCCAGCCGCCCGGCCGGGCCGCCGGTGGCCGGCGTTTTGCCCGTAGGCCCGCCGGTACCGTAATCTGGACGACGGCCCATCGTGAGGTGGGCCTTTGTATGAGCGTCGGCAGCGACGCGGCACCAGCAGAATTTCGAGGAGTGGATCCCGCGATGTACGCCATCGTCAAGACCGGCGGCAAGCAGTACAAGGTCGCTGAGGGCGATGTGATCACGGTCGAGAAGCTCGACGTGGCGCCCGGCGCCGAGGTCGCGCTTCCCGCGATCCTGCTGGTCGACGGCAGCGCCGTCACCCACGAGGCCGACAAACTCTCGGCGGTCAACGTCACCGCCGAGGTGGTCGCGCAGACCAAGGGCCCCAAGATCCGTATCCATAAGTTCAAGAACAAGACCGGTTACCACAAGCGGCAGGGCCACCGTCAGAAGTTGACCCAGCTCCGCGTGACCGCGATCAGCTCGAAGTAAGGACTGGCACGCTATGGCTCACAAAAAGGGCGCATCCAGCTCTCGTAACGGCCGCGACTCGAATCCCCAGTTCCTGGGCGTGAAGCGCTTCGGCGGCCAGCAGGTGAAGGCGGGCGAGATCCTGATCCGCCAGCGCGGCACCAAGTTCCACCCGGGCGCCGGCGTCGGCCGCGGCAAGGACGACACCCTCTTCGCCCTCGAGGCCGGAGCGGTCAAGTTCGGCCTGTCCCGCGGCCGCAAGACGGTAAACATCGTCGCCGTAGAAGCGCCGACCGGGGCATAGGCCCCACCAGCAGCAGTCCCACGCAGGGCGGGCCCGGGGAACCGGCGCCCGCCCTTCGTCTTTGATCGGGCAGGAGGCAGCACAGCACGATGAACTTCATTGATCGGGTTGTTCTGCACCTGACGGCGGGCAATGGCGGCCACGGCGTCGCCTCGATCCACCGCGAGAAGTTCAAGCCGCTCGGCGGGCCGGATGGCGGCAACGGCGGCCGCGGCGGCAACGTCGTGTTGGTGGTCGATACCAACGTCCACACCCTGCTCGACTTCCATCACCATCCGCACCAGAAGGCCGGCAACGGCACGCAGGGCGCGGGCAGCCATCGCAATGGCGCCGACGGCGGCGATCTCGAGCTCCGGGTGCCCGACGGCACCGTCGTGCTCGACGAGCGGGGCGAGGTCCTGGCCGACCTCACCGGCCCCGGCAGCCTGCTGATCGCCGCCCAGGGTGGCCGCGGCGGACTCGGCAACGCCGCCCTGGCCTCCACCCGGCGCAAGGCCCCTGGCTTCGCGCTGCTCGGCGAGCCGGGCGAATCGCGCGACCTCGTCCTCGAGCTGAAGAGCGTCGCCGATGTCGGCCTGGTCGGCTTCCCGAGCGCGGGCAAGTCGTCGCTCATCGCCGCCATCTCGGCCGCCCGGCCCAAGATCGCCGACTACCCGTTCACCACCCTCGTCCCCAACCTCGGTGTGGTCCGCGCCGGCGAGACCACGTTCACCGTCGCCGACGTGCCCGGCCTGATCCCGGGCGCGGCCGCGGGCAAGGGCCTTGGCCTGGACTTCCTGCGCCACGTCGAGCGCTGCGCCGTGCTGCTGCACGTGATCGACTGCGCCACGCTCGAGCCCGACCGGGACCCGCTCAGCGATCTGGACGCGCTCGAGAAGGAACTCGGTCAGTACGAGGGCACCTTCGGCGCGTTGCTGAGCAAGCCTCGCCTCGTCGCCCTGAACAAGATCGACGTGCCGGAAGCCCGCGAGCTGGCCGAACTCGTCCGCCCCGAGCTCGAAGCCCGCGGGCTGCGGGTGTTCGAGATCTCCGCGGTGGCCCACGACGGGCTGCGGGCGCTCACCTTCGCTTTGGCGGAGGCGGTGCGAGCCGATCGCGCCACCCGGGCGGTCGACGACCGCCCGCGCATCGTGCTGCACCCGCGCGCGGTCGACGACGCCGGCTTCACCGTGGCGCCCGATCCGCAGGAGCCCGGCGGTTTCATCGTCCGCGGCGAGAAGCCGGAGCGCTGGGTCCGGCAGACCGCCTTCGACAACGACGAGGCCGTCGGCTACCTCGCCGACCGGCTCAAGCGGCTCGGCGTCGAGGACCAGCTCGCCAAGCTCGGTGCCGAACGGGGGGCCGCGGTCACCATCGGCGACGTCACCTTTGACTTCGAGCCGACGGCCGGTATCGACGAGGACGACTACACGCCCTCACGTCGCGGCTCGGACGAGCGCATCGGCCCGAACAACCGGGTGCGGGCGCACGAGCGGCTCGCGGCCAAGAGGGCGCGCAAGCGTAGCGACGAGGACGAGGTCGAGGCATGAACGACGCGCGCGCGGATGTGGCGGCGGCGCGGCGCATCGTCGTGAAGGTCGGCTCGTCCTCGCTCACGTCACGCGGCCAGCTCGATCCGGCCCGGCTGGACGCGATCGTCGACGCCATCGCCGCCCGCGCCACCGCCGGCCGCCAGGTCGTGCTCGTCTCGTCCGGGGCGATCGCCGCGGGGATCGGGCCGCTGGGCCTGCGCACCCGACCGCGCGATCTCGCCACCCAGCAGGCCGCGGCCAGCGTGGGGCAGTTGCTGCTGGCCGAGCGGTATGCGGCCTCGTTCGCCCGGCACGGCCGCCAGGTCGGGCAGGTGCTGCTCACCGCTGACGACCTGCACCGCCGGGGGCACTACCGCAATGCCGACCGCACGCTCGAGCGGCTGCTCGCGCTCGGCGTCATCCCGATCGTCAACGAGAACGACACCGTCGCCACTCACGAGATCCGCTTCGGCGACAACGACCGGCTCGCCGCGCTCGTCTCGCATCTCGTGCACGCCGCAGCGCTGGTGCTGCTCACCGACGTCGACGGGCTCTACACCGGCAAGCCCGGGCGACCCGGCTCGGAGTTCATCGCCGAGGTCACGTCGATGGCCGAGTTGGCCGGCGTGGATGTCAGCCGGTCGGGCAGCCACGTCGGCTCGGGCGGGATGACCACCAAGATCGACGCCGCCGCTATCGCCACCAGCGAGGGCATCCCGGTACTGCTCTCGTCCGCGGACCGGATCAGCGACGCGCTCGAGGGCCGCTCCGGCACCCTGTTCCACGCGGCCGGCGACCGCAGCGCGTCGCGGCTGTTCTGGCTGCGCCACGCCACCACCCCACGCGGCAGCCTGCAGCTCGACGCCGGCGCGGTCGCCGCCGTCGTCCAGCGCCGCATGTCCCTGCTGCCGGCCGGGGTCACCGGGGTGCGCGGCGACTTCTACTCCGGCGAGCCGGTCGATCTCGTCGGGCCCGACGGCGTGCCCGTGGCCCGCGGCCTGGTGGGCTACGACGCGGTCGATCTCCCGCCGCTGCTCGGCCACCGCACCGGCGACCTGCCGGCTGAGTTCCGCCGCGAGCTCGTGCACCGCGACGACCTCGTCCTGCTATAGCGACAAACGCCACATCCCACGCAACCCCGAGCCGGGCGTGCGCGTCTACCAGTCATGCGCCCGTCACACACCCGCCGCCTGCTGTGGATCACCGCGTCCGTCCTGCTCGTCGTCGCCGCCTCGGTGGCCACCGCGCTGGCGGTGAATCACCACTCGGCCACGGCCGGCCACGCGCTGGCGGCCGGCCCGCTCGACCGGAGCCAGGGCGCGCCGGCCTCGGCCCCGCGAACCGGCACGACCCCACACACCGCGGGCTCGTCGACCACAGCGCCGGCGAGCGGGCGCACTGTCCACGTGACCGCCCTGCAGAGCGACGGTGAAACCTACGGCGTCGGCATGCCGGTCGTCCTGTTCTTCACCCCGGCCCCGACCGATGCCCGCGCGTTCGAGGCCGCAGTGCACGTCACCGTCGACGGTCAGCCCGCGCACGGGGCCTGGTACTGGGAACAGCCGACGGCGGACGAGGTCGCCTCGCACACAGTCGAGGCGCACTACCGGCTGCCCGCCTACTGGCCGGCCGATTCGAAGATCCACGTCGGCATCCCGGTGGGCGGCCTCAGCGCCGGACGGGGACTCGTCTACTCGAACAAGCTGACCTCGCTCGACTACAAGATCGGCGACGCGCACATCTCGACGATCGATGCGCGCACGCTGACGATGCGCGTGACGTCGAACGGCCGGCCCGTCAACCACTTCCCGGTGTCGCTCGGCAAGGCGGCGACCCCCACCTTCAACGGCGTCAAAGTGGTCATGCAGAAGGGCGAGGACATCCCGGGGACGAACCGGCTGCGCGCCAACGGCACGGTCATGATGAACGGCCCCGGCTACACGAACGACCCGGTGATGTGGTCGGTCCGCATCACCCGGTCGGGCGAGTACGTCCACGCCGCACCGTGGAACCCCGGCATCGGTCAGCACAGCACATCCAACGGCTGCACGAACCTGCACACCACGAACGCCAAGTGGTTCTACGCGTTCAGCCAGCTGGGCGACGTCGTCCAGTACTCGAACACCGACGGCAAGCAGATGCCGAGCTGGGACGGGCTGGGCGACTGGAACATCAACTGGTCCCAGTGGAGCCACGGCGGGTTGCTGGCGCCCTGACCGGCCTCACGCGAGGGTGCGCAGCCGGTGCGCGGTGTCCTGGTCGGCCGGATAGAACGACTCGATCGACAGCTCGTCGACCGTGACGTCGGCCGCGGTCTCGACCACGGCGGCGATCGAGAAGAACGACAGCACCCCGGACTCATGCTCCAGTTGCAGTGGCAGCACCACGTTGTTGGCCGGCACCGTGGGATCCGACCCGCCCGGGTAACCGCGCAGTTCCTCGAGCAGATCGCGTAGCCGCTCGTCGCCGGTCTCGGCGGCCCGGTGCTCGACCTGCCCGAGCAGGTGCGCCCGCCACTGCGCGAGGTTGCGGATGCGCGGGGCAAGGCCGTCCGGGTGCAGGCTCAGCCGCAGCACGTTGACCGGTGGCTCGAACAGGTGGGCGGCACAACCGGCCGTCATCAGTGCGACCGCCGCGTTCGCGTCGAGCAGCTCCCAGTATCGGTTGATGACGATCGCCGGGTAGGGCGCGTGCCCGGTGAGCACCAGCCGCAACGCCGCGCGCACGCTGGCCAGTTCGGGGGCGTCGAGGCCGTGGTGCGGGTACATCGGCGCGTAACCGCCGGCCAGCAGCAGCTGGTTGCGCTCGCGCAACGGCACCTCGAGATGCTCGGTCAGCTTCACGATCATCTCCGGCGTGGGCCGCGATCGTCCGGTCTCGACGAAGCTCAGGTGCCGGGTCGAGATGTCGGCCTGGATCGAGAGTTCCAGCTGGCTGAGCCGGCGCCGCTCGCGCCAGTCGCGCAGCAGTCGGCCGACCGGCGTCGCGGTCGCTGCGGTGGTCATCCCGCGACGGTAGCGAGTGCCGGGAAGCCCCGCGATTACCTGCGAGGTCATGGCCCGGCATTACCTCCGAGGGAATCGACGGGCCGGTCCAGGCCCGGTCAAGATCGCTGCGGCCAAGGCACAAACCATCACTACGAAAGGGAATCCGATGTCCGATCTGCTCGATCACTACCTCGCCTGCTGGAACGAGACCGACCCCGGCGCCCGCCGCGCCCTGATCGCACGACACTGGACCGACGACCCGACCTACGTCGACCCGATGGTCTCGGTGGACGGCCGCGCCGCCCTCGACGCCACCATCGCCGCCGTCCAGGACCAGTTCCCCGGCTTCGTCTTCACCCCGATCGGTCCGGTCGACATGCACCACGACATCGCCCGGTTCGGCTGGGGCCTCGGCCCGGCCGGCGAGGAACCGCTCGTCATCGGTTTCGACGTGGTCGTCACCGATGCCGAAGGCCGCATCGACTCCGTCCTGGGCTTCCTCGACCGCGTACCCGCGCTGAGCTGATCACGTTTTCCTGCCGGGTGGTCGCTGCGCGCGCGCGGGAGCGGCCACCGGGCAGGAAATTGTGATCATCGCGCGCTCGTAGGCTCACGGCATGCAACTGGAGCTTGCGGCAGTGGTCGTCGACGACTACGACACGGCCATCGCGTTCTTCGTCGACGTCCTCGGCTTCGAACTGGCCGAGGACTCGCCGTCGACGACCAACGACGGCCGGCCGAAGCGGTGGGTGGTCGTGCGGCCCCCGGGCGCGCAGACCGGCCTGCTGCTCGCCCAGGCCGACGGCGAGCAGCAACAGAGCGCGGTCGGGCAGCAGTTCGCGGGCCGGGTCGGGTTCTTCCTCCGCGTCGACGACTTCGACGAGACGTACGCCCGGATGGTCGCGGCCGGGGTCGAGATCGTCGGCGAGCCACGCACCGAGGTGTACGGCAAGGTGGTGGTCTTCGTCGACGTCGCCGGCAACCGGTGGGACCTGCTCGGCCCCGCCTGACCGCCGCCGGGGCCACGAGATCTGCCCGTTCGGGAACCGCGTTTCGCCATAGGCTCGCGCCGTTCGATGGGGCGATGCTGACGGCTCCACGGTCCAGGCGGTCCCGGCCCGTGCCGTACGGCGCGACCTCCGTCTTCTGGGGCGAGCTGCCACCCGAGCCGTGCCACGAGGACGAAGCCGAGGACGAGACGGAAGAAGGCTCCGGCTAACGCTTTTCCAGCGTGCTGAACCGCACGTTCGAGCGCCCGATTGCCGACGTACGCTGGCGATATGACCAGTTCGGCCCCGGCCCTCGGTAAGCCCCCGCCACGGCAGGGTGGGCCGTTCGCCTGGGTGGGCGCGTTCACCGGTTTCTACCCGGCCCAGGCCGAGGAGTTCGGCCACCTCGACCCGGTCACCCGGTTCCTGTACGCCGCCCGCAGCGTGATCCTGGTGATCTCGGCCCAGTCAGCGGCGATGGCCGGCCTGCTGGCCGCGACCGATCGCCGCTTCGCGGTCCTGCCGTTCGTGCTCGTCCTCGTCGGCTACCTCGTCCTGCACGCAATCAGCAACCTGTCCAACGACTACTTCGGCTACCGCCGCGGGCACGACACCGCGGACTCGCCGCGGCGCCGCTACACGCTGCACCCCATAGCGTCCGGCGCGGTGACGCCCCGGCTGCTCGGCGGCGGCCTTGTCGTGCTCGGCCTGGTGACCGCCGCCATCGGGGTGTACTTCGTGGCGCTGCGCGGGTGGCCCGCCGTCGGGCTCGCGGTGATCGGCGGGGTGCTGCTCTACGCCTACGACGCCGCGCCGCGCGCGCTGAAGGAGCTCGGGCTCGGCGAGCTCGCGGCTTTCGTGGTGTGGGGACCGCTCATGATCGCGGGCGGCTACTTCGTCATCACCGGCCACTGGTCGGGGACGGTCTGGGCCGCCTCGGTGCCGCCCGGCCTGGGCGTCATGTCGATCCTCGTCGGCAAGCACATCGACCAGCGCGGCTTCGACACCGACCATCACCAGCGCACCCTGCCGGTGTTGCTCGGCGAACGCGCGGCCCGCGGGCTCAATCAGGCCGCGGTCGTCGGCATGTACGTGGCGAGCGCGGTCGCGGTAATCGCCGGCGCACTCACGCCGTTCGTCGCGCTGATCCTGCTCGCCGCCCCGCGGGCGCTGAATGCCCTGCGCATCATGGGCCGTCCGGCGCCGGCCGCGCCACCGGCGGGTTACGTCGGCTGGCCGCTCTGGTATCACCGCGTCTGCCTGATCCACAACCGCGCGTTCGGCTGGTTGTACATCGCCGGCCTGGCGCTCGGCGCGATTTTCCCGCACGTGCACGCCTAACATCTGCGGCGTGGACGCGCCCGAAGCTCGCTACCTCGAGCGCGACGGCGCCCTGCTCGCCTACCAGGTCGTCGGCACTGGCGGCGCGAACGTGCTGACCGTCGGGGAGATGGCCCAGCACTGGGACCTGGCCTGGACCGATCCGCACCTGCACGACCTGTACGAACGCGGCGCGGCGTTCTCGCGCACCGCGTACATGCAGATGCGCGGGCTCGGGTTGTCCGAACCCATTCGCTACTGGCCGACCCTCGAGCAGCAGGCCGACGACGTGCTCGCCGTGCTGGACGCCGCCGAGATGCCGACCGCGACGCTGGTCGGCTCGCTGACCACCTGCGGAGCCGTCGCGGTCGCGGCCGCCAAGGCACCCGAGCGGGTTGTCTCGTTGGTGCTGTTCAAGGGCATCGCCTGCGGCCCGCTCGCCGATGACGCGCACCAGCACGGCTGGACCACGGAGGAAGCGACGCGCAACGTCGATGGCTGGCGGGCCGTGATGGCCAAATGGGGATCAGGGGCCTCGCTCGAGATGTGGGACCCGATGCTGGCCACCCCGTTCAACCGGCGGCTCATGGCGATGCTCGAGCGTTGCTCGGCCACGCCGACGTTCGCCCGGATGTACTCCGAGGCGTCGCTGACCATCGACCTGACGCCGTACCTGCCCGCCATCCAGGCGCCGACCCGGGTGGTGTACAGCCCGAACGGGGCGGAACCGGAGGCCGTCTTGCGCCGCACCGTCGAGTTGCTGCCGAATGCGACCCTGCACCGTTTGGCCCCGACCGCGCCGGGCTCCTCGGTCGGCGAGGCGTACATGGAACTCGGCGAGATCATCGAAGAAATGGTCACCGGCGTGCCGCACGGGGCGGATGCGGAACGCTTCCTCGGGACCGTGCTGTTCACCGACCTCGTGTCCTCGACGGAATTGCTGGCCCGGATCGGCGACGCGAGTTATCTCGACGTGCGCGGCGCGCATGAGCGGCGGGTTCGGCTGCTGGTCGAGGAGGCCGGTGGTCGGCTCGTCAGCGTCACCGGCGACGGCACGTTCAGCCTGTTCAGCAGTCCGAGCCGGGCGGTGCGCTGCGCGCATGACATCGCCCGCTCGGCCGGCGAGCTCAACCTGCGGGTTCGGGCCGGCGTGCACACGGGCGAGCTCGTGCGCGTGCCCGGCGACCTGTCCGGGCTGAGCGTGCACATCGGCGCCCGGATCCGCGCGCTGGCCGAACCCGACGAAGTTCTCGTGTCGAGCACGGTGCGCGACCTCGTGTCCGGTTCCGAGCTGGCCTTCGTCGATCGCGGCGCGCACCAGCTGAAGGGCATCCCGGGCCGGTGGGCGCTGTTCGCGCTGGCCGGGACGACAGCGCAGCCCGACCCACTGCCGGCGGAATCGTTGCTGGCCACGCCCCTCGACCGGGCCGCGCTGCAGACGGCCCGCCGGGCACCGGGCGCGGTGCGTGCGGCGATGCGGGTCGGCAACGCCGTCCAGCGCTACCGCGCTCGGGCCCGGGTGTGACCGACCGGCACCCGGCTGGAAAACTCCAGCGAAGAAGACGAGACTGCCGGTAACAGTCTGCGCAAAGCACCAGGCCTCGACCACCACCTAGGGGGAACCAGATGGCCTACTTCGTCACGGGCGCGACCGGCTTCATCGGCCGGTTCCTGATCGCCGAGCTCCTCGACCACCGCGAGGGCACGATCTATTGCCTGTGCCGGTCCGGCTCGCTGGACAAGCTCGATGCGCTCAAGGCCCGCCTCGGTGACGAAGACCGCATCGTCCCAGTGGTCGGTGACCTGTCGAAGAGCCGCCTCGGTGTCGACGACAACGAGATCGTCCGGTTGTCGGGCGAGATCGAGCACTTCTTCCACCTCGCCGCGATCTACGACCTCACCGCCGACGCCGACAGCCAGCACAAGGCCAATGTCGAGGGCACCCGGCACGCGTTGCAGCTGGCCGAGGCCGTGCACGCCGAGCACTTCCACCAGGTCAGCTCGATCGCCGCCGCCGGGCTGTACAAGGGCGTGTTCACCGAGGACATGTTCGAAGAGGCTCAGGACGTCGAGCACAACCCGTACTACCAGACCAAGCACGAGTCCGAGGGCGTCGTTCGCAAGGAGAGCAAGGTGCCGTGGCGGATCTACCGCCCCGGCGCCGTCGTCGGTCACTCGCAGACCGGTGAGATCGACAAGATCGACGGCCCGTACTACTTCTTCAAGGCGCTGCAGCGGGTGCGCGGCTTCACGCCGTCGTGGTTCCGCGGCGTCGGCATCGAGGGCGGCGAGATCAACCTGGTGCCGGTCGACTACGTGGCCCAGGCCATGGACTACATCGCGCACGTGCCCGACCTCGACGGGCACGCCTTCCACCTCACCGACCCGGAGCCGCTGACCGTCGGTGCGCTGTTCAAGGCGCTGACGAAGGCGGCCAAGGCGCCGCAGCCGACCGTCAACATCGACGCTCGGGCCCTCGACGCGCTGCCGATCCGGCTGGGCACCACGCTGTCGCGGCTGCCCGGCGCCCGCCAGGTCACCGACCTGGTGCTGGCCGAGCTCGGCATCCCGCGCGAGTCGTTCGCCTACCTGACCTATCCCACCCACTTCGATTCCACCAAGACCCGGGCGGTGCTGCAGGGCTCGGGCATCGAGGTGCCGAAGTTCTCCAGCTACGTCCAGACCCTCTGGGACTACTGGGAGCGCACGTACAGCCCGGACCGCAAGAAGGACAAGCAGCTGGCCCGGGCCATCAAGGGCAAGACCGTCATGATCACCGGGGCGTCGTCGGGCATCGGTCGGGCCACTGCGTTGCGCGTGGGCGCGGCCGGCGGCCGAGTGCTGCTCGTGGCGCGCGGGGTCGAACAGCTCGAGCAGACCAAGCTCGAGATCGAAGACCTCGGCGGCATGGCGTTCGTCCATCGCTGCGACCTCGCCGACATGAGCGACATCGAACGGATGGCCAAGGAGGTCCTGCAGGAGCACGGCCGCGTCGACGTCCTGGTCAACAACGCCGGCCGCTCGATCCGCCGCTCGATCGCGCTGTCCTACGACCGCTTCCACGACTTCGAGCGCACCATGCAGCTGAACTACTTCGGCCCGGTGCGGCTCATCCTCTCGCTGCTGCCGATCATGCGTCAGGTGGCGCCGGACGGCCGCAAGGGCGGGCACATCATCAACGTCAGCTCGATCGGGGTGCAGACCAACATCCCGCGCTTCTCGGCCTACGTCGCGTCCAAGGCGGCGCTCGACGCGTTCTCCCGCTGCATCGCCAGCGAGGTCATCGACGACGGCGTGCACCTGACCACCATCCACATGCCGCTGGTGCGCACGCCGATGATCGCGCCGACCAAGATGTACGACCGCTTCCCGACGATGAGCCCGGCCGAGGCCGCGGACATGATCTGCAAGGCGATGGTGCGCAAGCCCAAGCACTCGGGCACGGCGATGGGCAACGCCGGAGCGCTGGCCTACCAGGTCGCTCCGCGCGGGGTCGACGTGATCCTCAACGCGGGCTACAAGCTGTTCCCCGACTCGCACGCCGCGCGCGGGGGAGACAGCAACCAGGGCAAGAAGGACGAGCCGTCCACCGAGAGCGTCGCGTTCGCGCACATCCTGCGCGGCGTCCACTGGTAGCACGGCGGGGCGCTGCAGGTCGGTGGTGGTTGGTCCGCAACTGTATTACGCGCGTAATACAGTTCCGGAACCACCACCTGGTACCCCAGCCGCCGCCGGATCGTCACGATGGCTGAGCAGGCACACCACGGCGGTGAACAGCGCCGTGGCCAGCACGATCGTCGGGATGGCCGTCGCGGCGTGCAGGTGGTCGGTCACGATGCCGGCGACGAGGGCGGCCACCGCCGCGCCCAGGCCGAAGGCGGTGACGACCCACGCGTTCGCCTCGGTCAGCAGGTTCGGCGGGCACAGCAGCTGCACCCGCTGAAACACCAGCGTGAGGACGACCGGCAGCGCCAGCCCGGCCACCGCCGCCGCGGGAATCCACAGCGCGACCGGCAGCGCGAGCGCGAGCGGCAGGTAGCCCGCGGCCAGGCACAGGCCGGCCGCGGTCAGGGCCCGGGCGCCGGCGTGGGTGATCGGACGCGCCGCCCCGTACAGCCCGGCGGCGAGTGCCCCGGCCGCGTTGGCCGCGAGCGCCCACCCGGTGATCGACGTGTTGCCGTGCCGGTCGGCGAACGCCGCGGCCACGATGGCGAGCGCCCCGACCGGCACACCGCTGGCCAGGGCGACCAAGAAGGTGCGGACGAGCACCCCGTGCCGCAGCGGTGATCCGTGCGGGCCGACCGCCGGCGGGGTGGGTCGCCATCCGCGCGACGTGCGAGTCACCGCGAAGCCCAGCGTGCCGGCCAGGCCGAACAGCGCGCTGGCCAGGACGCCGCCGACATGACCGAACGCGGCGACGCCAGCCACGGTGAGCAGCGGGCCGACGACGAAGACGAGCTCCTGCAGGCCGACGTCGAGGCTGAACGCCGCGCGCAGCACCACGGCGTCGTGAACGACCTTCGGCCACAACGAGCGCAGGCACGGCTCGAGCGGCGGTGTGCCGAGGCCGGCGATCGCCGCGGCGAACGCTGACGCGATCGGGTGATGCGCCCCGCCGAGGGCCAGCACGACGAAGGCCGCGGTGCTGACGCCGCCCGACGCCAGCAGTACCTGCCATTGGCCGCGCCGGTCGACCACGCGGGCGAGAGAGGGCTGCCCGATTGCGGTGCCGGCGGTGAACAGCGCGGCCAGCATCCCGGCGAGGGTGTAGTCGCCGCCCTGCCCGCGGATCAGCAGCAGCACGGCGAGGGTCGCCATGGCCGTCGGCAGCCGCCCGATCATCGACGTGGTCAGAAGGGTCGGGACCTCGCGGATGGTGAGGACGGTGCGCAGTTCGGACATGAGCCGGCCAGACTACAACCGGCCCGGGGCCGCGCGCCCTCGCACTACCGTGACGCGCATGGTCTCGCTACGCCGTCCCGCCCTCCTGCTGGAACTCGATCTCACCGCCGCGCCGGTCGAGGCCGAACCCGACGACCTGCTCGGCCGGGTCCGCAGCCGGCACCGGCCGCGGCTGCGCGCCGTCCTGCGGTCGCTGCACGAGGCGGGGGACGACCCCGCGGTCCGCGGTGTGATCGTGAAGGTCGGCGGCGGCGCGCTGCTCTGGGCGACGGTGCAGGAACTGCGGGCCGGCCTGACCGCCTTCGCCAAGAGTGGCAAGCCCGTCGTGGCCTGGGCCGAGACGCTCGGCGAGGGCGGCAACGGCACCGCCGACTACGTGCTCGCCACCGGCGGCACCGAGATCTGGCTGCAGCCGTCGGGCGAGCTCGGGTTGATGGGGGTCGCGGCCGAGACCACTTTCCTGCGCGGCGCCCTCGACAAGCTCGGCATCGAGCCGCAGCTGGACAAGCGGCGCGAGTACAAGAGCGCGGCCGACCGCATCATGCGCACCGAGTTCACCCCGGAACACCGTGAGGCCGTCGACCGGATCGTCGAGTCGACGTGGGACGGCGCGGTGGCGGCGGTCGCGGCCGGGCGGCGCCTGGATGACGCACTCGTGCGCGAGCTGTCCGATCGGGCGCCCCTCGCCGCGCCCGACGCGCTGGCGGCCGGCCTGATCGACCGGATCGGCTACCGCGACGAGGTCTATGCCGATCTGCGCGGTCGGCTCGGGGATGTCGAGCTGCGCTTCGCCGACCACTGGACCCCGCGCCGCTCGGCGGCCACGCTCGTCCGCCGCCATCCCGAGGTGGTCGCGCTCGTCGAGGCGCACGGTGACATCAAGGTGGGCCGCAGCCGCTCCACCCCACGCGGTCCGGAGATCGGTAGCACCACCATCAGCGCCGCGCTGCGGTCGGCGCGCGAGAACGAGCACGTCCGCGCTGTGCTGCTGCGCATCGACTCGCCCGGCGGTTCGGCCGTCGCCTCGGACACGATCTGGCGCGAGGTCGACCTGACCCGGCGCGCCGGCAAGCCGGTCGTGGTCTCGATGGCGTCGCTGGCCGGCTCGGGCGGCTACTACATCGCCTGCCCGGCCGACGTCATCGTGGCGCAGCCGGCCACCATCACCGGCTCCATCGGTGTGGTCGGCGGCAAGGTGGTGATCTCCGGGCTGCTCGAGCGCTTGGGCCTCACCACCGGCGCGGTCGACCACGGCGGCAGCGCCCGCATGTACTCGCTGCGGCGCGGCTTCGACGACGCCGAGCGGGAACGGTTGAACGCCATGCTCGACCGCGTCTACGCCGACTTCGTGCAGAAGGTCGCCGACGGTCGGCGAATGGCGTACGACGCGGTGGCGGCGATCGCCCGCGGCCGCATCTGGTCCGGGGCCGATGCCGCCGGCAACGGCCTCGTCGACGTGCTCGGCGGGCTGCGCGACGCCGCCGCCATCGCCCGCGAGCGGGCCGGACTGCGCGCCGATGCCCCGGTGCGCCCCGCCGTCCATCTGTCGCCGTGGCAACGGCTGCGGCGGCCGACCTCGACCGACGATCCGCGCGCTGCGGCCGCGGCGTCGGCGTGGGGCGATCTCGCCGGGCTGGCCGCCACGCTCGGTCTACCGCGCGGCGGCCCCCTGCGGATGCCGGACCTGCGTCTGCTCTGACCGGCGCGAGCTAGCCGCGTTTCTCGGCGATCACGGATCCACGCGTCCTCCGCCTCGTAGGATCCGGCCATGGTGCAACGGGTCGGGATCATGGGCGGCACCTTCGACCCCATCCACCACGGCCACCTGGTCGCAGCCAGCGAGGTCGCCTCGCTGTTCGATCTGGACGAGGTCGTCTTCGTGCCCACCGGCGAGCCGTGGCAGAAGTCGACGCGGCAGGTGAGTCCGGCCGAGCACCGGTATCTGATGACGGTCATCGCCACGGCGTCGAACCCGCGCTTCTGGGTGAGCCGGGTCGACATCGACCGCGAGGGCCCGACGTACACGATCGACACGATCAACGACATTGCGCAGCAGCGCCCCGGTGCCGAGCTGTACTTCATCACCGGCGCCGATGCCCTGGCCCAGATCCTGTCGTGGAAGGACGCGAACGAGGCGCTCGGACTCGCGCACTTCGTGGGTGTCACCCGGCCCGGCTACGAGCTGTCGGACGAGCACCTGCCCAGCGCGTCGGTCACCCTGCTCGACGTCCCGGCCATGGCCATCTCGTCGAGCGGCTGCCGCGAGCGCGTCGCCGCCGATCGACCCGTCTGGTACCTCGTCCCCGACGGCGTCGTGCAATACATCAACAAGCATCACCTCTACCGCCCGTAGACTCAGGGGCAAATGACTGCAACCGAAGAAGCCATCAGCCTCGCCCGCGTCGCCGGCCAGGCCGCTGCCGACAAGCTCGCCACAGACATCGTGCTCATCGACGTCAGCGACCGGCTGGCCATCACCGACGTCTTCGTCGTCGCCACCGGTTCCAACGAGCGCCAGGTCGAGGCGATCGTCGACGAGGTGGAAGAGCAGGCCCGCCGCGCCGACCGCAAGCCGATCCGGCGCGAGGGCCAGCGCGACGGGCGCTGGGTCCTGCTCGACTACGGCGATGTCGTCGTCCACGTCCAGCACTCCGAGGAGCGGGTGTTCTACGCCCTCGAACGGCTGTGGAAGGACTGCCCGTTCCTCCCGTTCACCGACGCCGCAGCGGAGGCGCACGCGGCGGAGCGGGTAGCGGGCGCCGACGGGTGACGGCTCGCCGGCTCATCCTGCTCCGGCACGGCCGCACCGCCTGGAACGCGCAACGTCGTTTCCAGGGCCAGGCCGATCCGCCGCTGGACGAGATCGGCCGGGCGCAGGCCTACGAGGTCGCGGGGCTCATCGCCGCCATGCGGCCGGATCTGCTCGTGACCTCCGACGCCCTGCGCGCACAGCAGACGGCCGAGATCGTCGGTGACGTGGTGGCGCTGGACCCGCGGCCGGAACCGCGCTTCCGCGAGCGTCATCTGGGCCACTGGCAGGGCCTCACCCGCGACGAGGTCGGCGACCGCTATCCCGACGAGTACGCCGACTGGGTCGCCGGCCGCGACGTGAGCCGCCGCGGTGGTGAGACCCGCGACGAGGTCGCCGAGCGCGCGCTGGCCGCGTTCTGCGAGCTGCCCGCAGTACCGACGACCGTGCTGGTCACGCACAGTGCCACCGCGATGGCGCTGACCAACGCCCTGCTGGGGATCGCCCAGGCCGCCCACCCGCTCGGCCCGCTCGCCAACTGCCACTGGTCCGAGCTCTACGTCGAGCCCGGCGGACCGGACCCGCTCGGCTGGCGGCTGCGCGGCCACAATCTCGGGGTACCCGGCACCGTGGTGCCGCTGCCGATCCGGCTCGATGGCGATGATGCGTCCGACGCCGACGCCTGAACCCGGACGTACCGGGACATCTGCGGCGCGATCGGCGGGCGTGACCGACGCCATACCCGGTTGAACGCTCATCTGTTGCTCGAGAGCGCTTAAGGTGAGCCCAGGTGCCCCCGCGCCCGGCGGCGACGGACGGCGGGCGCGGGGCGTGCACCACATTCCCGATGCGGGCCACCGGTGCCGTATTCTGCACTCGTGACCTCGGTTCGACTGCTCCTTACCGGGCCGCGCTGATCGACGAGCGATCGCGACAGCGCGGCCGAGCCTCTGCCCAAGGCAGGGGCTCTTCGTTTGTCCGCGGACGACCGACTTCGGTATTGGAGCAACGATGACCACCGGCCCCGAGCCCACCCCCGCCGCGCCGGGCGGCGCCGGCACTGACGCGCCCGCGCACCGCTACAACGCTGTGCTCGCCGACGCCATCGAAACGGCGTGGCAACGGCGCTGGATGGCCGAGGGCACATTCAACGCGCCGAACCCGGCCGGGCCGCTGGCCGACGGCTTCGATCGGGTCGCGATCCGTCCGCACGCCTACGTCATGGACATGTTCCCGTACCCGTCCGGGGCCGGGCTGCACGTCGGGCACCCGCTGGGCTACATCGGCACTGACGTGTATGCCCGCTACCGCCGCATGCGCGGCGACAACGTGCTGCACACGATGGGCTTCGACGCCTTCGGCCTGCCCGCCGAGCAGTACGCGATCGAGACCGGGCAGCACCCTCGGACCACGACCAACGCCAACATGGAGGTCTACCTGACCCAGCTGCGGCGGCTGGGGCTGGGCCACGACGAGCGGCGCCGGGTGGCGACGATCGACCCGGAGTTCTACCGCTGGACGCAGTGGATCTTCCTGCAGATCTTCAACGCCTGGTACGACACCGCGGTCGACCGGGCGCGGCCGATCGACGAGCTGATCACCGAACTGGACGCCGGCGCGCGCGAGCCGAGTGCGGGCACCAATCCGTTCGACCGGCCGTGGGCCGAGCTGGCCGCCCTCGAGCGGCGCCAGGTCATCGACAATCACCGGCTGGCCTACCGCACCGAGTCGGTGGTCAACTGGGCGCCCGGGCTGGGCACGGTCCTGTCGAACGAAGAGGTCACCGCCGACGGCCGCAGCGAACGAGGCAACTTCCCGGTCTTCAAGCGGCCGCTGCCGCAATGGATGATGCGGATCACTACCTACGCCGACCGCCTGGTCCGCGATCTCGACCAGATCGACTGGCCGGAGAAGGTCCGCACGATGCAGCGCAACTGGATCGGGCGCTCCACCGGGGCACACGTGGCGTTCGCCACCCCGGCCGGCGATCTCGAGGTCTTCACCACCCGTCCGGACACGCTGTTCGGGGCCACCTACATGGTCGTCGCGCCCGAGCATCCGCTCGTCGACGCGCTGACCACGGCCCAGTGGCCCGAGGCCACCAAGGACGCCTGGACCGCGGGCGCGCCCAGCCCGGTGGAGGGCGTCGGGGCGTACCGCGCGGCCGCTGTGCGTCGCTCGGAGCTGGATCGACAAGCCGGCGACCGGGCCAAGACCGGCGTCTTCACCGGCTCGTTCGCCACCAACCCGGTCACGGGTACCGCGATCCCGGTGTTCGTCGCCGACTACGTCCTGATGGGCTACGGCACCGGCGCGATCATGGCCGTCCCGGGCCAGGACGAACGCGACTGGGAGTTCGCCGAGGTCTTCGACCTGCCGATCATCCGTACCGTCGAGCCGCCCCCCGACTTCGAGGGAAAGGCGTTCACCGGCGACGGGCCGGCGATCAACTCGTCGATCGACGGGCTGACCTTGAACGGCCTGGACGTCGCCCGCGCGAAGGACCGCACCATCGCGTGGCTCGAGGCCGAGGGCCGCGGCCGTGGCGCGGTCACCTACCGGCTGCGCGACTGGTTGTTCAGCCGGCAGCGCTACTGGGGCGAGCCGTTCCCGATCGTCTACGACGAGACCGGCCTCCCGATCGCGTTGCCCGACTCGATGCTGCCGGTGCAGCTGCCGGAGACCGACGACTTCTCGCCGAAGTCGTTCCCGGCCGACGACGTCCATTCCACACCCGAGCCGCCGCTGGGCCGGTTGGCCGATTGGGTCGAGGTCGAGCTGGATCTGGGCGACGGCCTGAAGAAGTACCGGCGCGAGACGAATACGATGCCCAACTGGGCCGGCTCGTGCTGGTACGAGCTGCGCTACCTCGACCCCACCAACACCGAGGCCCTGGTCGATCCGGCGGTCGAGCGGTACTGGATGGGGCCGAGCGCCGACCGCCCGCTGGGCGGCGTCGAGCTGTACGTGGGCGGGGTCGAGCACGCGGTGCTGCACCTGCTCTACGCGCGGTTCTGGCACAAGGTGCTGTTCGATCTCGGTCACCTGTCGTCGTCCGAGCCTTTCCACCGCCTGGTCAACCAGGGCATGCTGCAGCTGCCGGCCTACCGCAACGCCGACGGCTTCCCGGTGCCGGCGGCCGAGGTGGTCGAGACCGACGGCCGGTTCTTCTACGAAGGCACCGAGGTCGCGCAGGAGTTCGGCAAGATCGGCAAGACGCTGAAAAACGTCGTCAATCCCGACGACTTCATTCGCGACTACGGCGCCGACACGTTCCGCGTGTTCGAGATGTTCGGCGGCCCGCTCGACCAGTCGCGGCCGTGGGATGCCAAGTCGATCGTCGGCCCCTACCGGTTGTTGCAGCGGGTGTGGCGCGTGGTCGTCGACGAGAACAGCGGTGCGGTGCACGTGTCCCACACCACGGTGCCCGACGAGCTGAACCGGCTGCTGCACAAGGCGATCCACGCCGTGCGCGACGGCTACGAGACGCTGCGGTTCAACACCTCGATCGCCCGCATCACCGAGCTGAACAACGCGGTGACGCAGGCCTATCCCGACGGTGGGGCACCACGGGGCATCGCCGAGCCGCTGGTGCTGATGCTGGCCCCACTCGCTCCGCACATCGCGGAGGAGCTGTGGGCCCGGCTCGGACACTCCGAGTCGCTGGCCTGGGCCGAGTTCCCGGTGGCCGACGAGTCCTTGCTGGTGGACGACACGGTCGAGGTGCCGGTGCAGGTCAACGGCAAGCTGCGGGCCGTGCTGACGCTGCCGGCCGGTGCCGACGCGGCGACGATGGAGGCTGCGGCCCGCGGCGATGCGCGGGTCGTCGCGGCCCTCGACGGTCGAGAGCCGCGCCGGGTCGTCGCCGTACCGGGCCGGCTCGTCAACTTCGTCGTCTGATGGCCGGAGTTGCGGTCGTCACTGACTCCACTGCCTGCCTGTCCGCCGACCGGCTGGCCGGGCTCGATGTCACGGTGGTGCCCCTTCGGGTGACGATGGGCGCCCGCACCGCGATCGACGGCGTCAATGTGTCCTCGGCCGAGGTCGCGCGGGCGTTGCGCTCGAAGGTGGCGGTGTCGACGTCGCGGCCGACGCCGGCCGAGTTCGCCACGCGGTACCAGGAATTGCTCGACGCTGGCGCGTCGCACGTCGTCTCGGTGCACCTGTCGGCGGCGCTGTCGGGCACGTGGGAATCAGCGGTGCTGGCGGCGCAGGACTTCCCGCACGGGGTCGTGCGTGTGGTGGACTCCCGCTCGACCGCCATGGGGCTGGGCTTCGCCGTGCTCGCGGCGGCGCGGCGCGCGGCCGACGGCGGCTCGGCGGCCGAGGTGCAGGGCGCGGCGACGGCGACCGTCGATGCGACCCGGACGCTCTTCTACGTCGACTCGCTCGAGTACCTGCGCCGCGGCGGCCGGATCGGCACGGCCGCCGCCCTGTTCGCCACCACGCTGTCGGTGAAACCGCTGCTCCAGCTCGTCGAGGGGCAGATCGTCGCGCTCGAGAAGGTGCGCACGTCCAGCAAGGCGCTGGCGCGGCTCGTCGAGCTGACCGTACGCGCGGCCGGGCGATCGACGGTCGATCTCGCGGTGCACCACGTGGCGGCGGCCGAGCGGGCCGCGGCGGTCGAGAGCCAGTTGCGCGATCACCTGCCGCGGCTGGGGGAGTCACAGATCTCCGAGCTGGGGCCGGTGATCGGCGCCCACCTGGGCCCGGGCGTCGTCGGCACCGTGATCGTGCGCCGTTAGCACAAGGGGCTGACGCCCGGCGGGCCGCTGTCCACACCCGCGGGCACCGTCCACAGATCGGTCGCGGACCGGGCCTGAGGCCGGGGCGCTACCTAGCGTCGGGCCGGTGCGAGGTGAGTCCGGACGCGTCACGGCCCGGGTGCGGGAGCTCCTGAATCAGCACCCCGAGCCGCACCGGGCCGACCCGGCCGCCGCTCGGCCGCCGTGGTGGCACCGGGTGCGCGCCCGGGTGCCGATCCATGTCGATCCCGGCCGGCGGGCGGCGATCGCGGTGGGCCTGGCCGTGCTCGCGGCGGCGGTGGTCACGGGGCTCTGGGTGCTGGCCGCCCGCCCGCGCGCCTTGGCGGTGTCCGCCTCGGCGGCGCCGGTCGCCGGATCGAGCCCGGTCGGCACGCGGCGGCCCGACCCGACTGCCGGCTTCGCCGAGCGCCACCGGCCCGCCCGCGGCCTCGGCCGTCGTGGTCGTGGATGTGGCCGGCAAGGTCCGGCACCCGGGGCTCTACCGGCTGCCGGTGGGCGCCCGGGTCGACGAT
The DNA here is from genome assembly GCA_963764485.1 of uncultured Actinomycetota bacterium. Taxonomy (GTDB): domain Bacteria; phylum Actinomycetota; class Actinomycetes; order Mycobacteriales; family Jatrophihabitantaceae; genus Jatrophihabitans. The sequence goes on from CAVXSM010000003.1 coordinate 178,142, forward strand.
GCGGTCCGGGCCGCCGGGGGCGCGCTGGCCGGGGTCGACGTCAGTAGCCTCAACCTCGCGGCGAGGGTTGTCGACGGCCAGCAGATCCTGGTGGGGATCGCGCCGCCCGCGGGCGCCGGCGCAGCACCGACCGGCGGTGCGGCGGGGCCGGGCGGCGCAGCCGGTACCTCGGCCGGGCCGGTCGACCTCAACACGGCCGGCCTCGATCAGCTCGAGACGCTGCCCGGCGTCGGGCCGGTGCTGGGCCAGCACATCCTCGACTGGCGCACGGCGCACGGCCGCTTCGCGACCGTGGATCAGCTGCTCGACGTCACCGGGATCGGCCCGGCCAAGTTCGCCGCGCTGCGCGCATTGGTGAGCGTGTGACGGCCGACGCCGAGGTCGAGGCCGAGCCGCTCGACCTGCGCCTGGCCGCCGGCGCCGGGGCGGCGTGGCTGGCCGTGCTGTGCCTGGTCGATCGGCCGGCCCTGGTCGTCCTGATCGCCGCCGGCGGCGCGACGGGGTTGGCGGCCGGCGTGCTGGCGCTGTATCGCCGCTGGGCCGGCGCCGCGGCCGTCACCCTGGTCCTGTTCAGCGTCGCCCTGGTCCTCATCCCGCTCGCCGGCCGGATCGTCCACGCCCGGGCCGGCCCCCTCGCCGTGCTGGCCCGGCAGCACGCGCGGGTCACGCTCACGCTCACCCTTACGGCTGATCCGCGGGCGTTGGCGGCGAAGGGGCCGGCCGGATCGCCGCGCGTGGCGGTCGAGACGTCAGCCGAGGCGGTGCTGGTCGACGGTCGCACGACCGACGCCGACGGCTCGGTCCTCGTGCTGGCCGAGGCCGCGCCCTGGCACGACCTGCTGCCGGGCCAGCGAGTGAGGGTCGCCGGCGATCTCCAGCCGGCGTTGGACGGCGGCGTCCTCTCGGTGACGCTCTTCGCCCGGTCACCGCCGCAGACCCTGGGCCGCCCGCCCTGGTGGCAGCGGGCGGCCGGGCGCATCCGCTCGTCGCTGCGGGCCGCGGCCGCCGGGTTGCCCGATCAGGAGCGCGGCCTGCTCCCGGGGCTGATCGACGGCGACACGTCCGGCCTCGACCCGGTGCTGGCCGAACGCTTCAAGCTGGCCGGCCTCACGCACCTCGTCGCGGTCAGCGGCACGAACTGCTCGATCCTCATCGGCGCGTTGCTGCTCGTGCTGCGCCGGGCCCGCGCTCGACCATGGGTGTGCGCGGCGGCCGGTGGGGCAGGCCTGATCATGTTCGTCGCGGTCGCCCGCCCGTCGCCGAGCGTGCTGCGGGCCGCCGTCATGGCCGGGATCGCCCTGACCGCGTTCGCCGCCGGCCGGCCGCGGGCGGCGCTGCCGGGGCTGTCGGCGACGGTGCTCGTCCTGCTCATCTGGGATCCGTTGCTGGCCGGCAGCCCGTCGTTCGCGATGTCGGTGCTGGCCACAGCCGCACTGCTCGTGATCGCGCCGGCGTGGGCCCGGGCGCTACGCGAACGCGGCGTGCCCCCGTTCCTAGCCGAATCCGTGGCCGTGGCCGCCGCGGCGCATCTGCTCACCGCCCCGGTCGTGGCGGCGATCTCCGGGCGGGTCAGCCTCGTCGCGATCCCGGCCAACGTGCTGGCCGAGCCGGTGGTGGCCCCGATCACGATCGTGGGTTTCGCGGCGGCCCTGGTCGCGCCGTCCTGGCGGGGTGGCGGCGCCGCGCTCGCGACGGTCGCGGGCTGGCCGTGCCGGTGGCTGGTGGCGGTCGCCGACCGGCTGGGCGGGTTGCACGGGGCCACGATTGCCTGGCCCGGCGGCGGCACCGGGGCGCTGCTGTTGCTGGTCACGGCCGGGGCCGTCGCGGCCGCGTGCGTGCGCGCCGGGGCGCGCCGGGTTCTCGCCGCCGCCTCGGCCACGGCGTTGATCATCTTCGTGCCGGTGCGCGCGGCCACCTCGGCGTGGCCGCCGGCCGGCTGGGTCTTCGTGGCCTGCGACGTCGGGCAGGGCGACGCGTTGCTGCTCCCGGCCGGGGCGGGCGCCGCGGTCGAGATCGACGCCGGGCCGGATCCGGTGGCGATCGATCGCTGCCTGCGGGATTTCGGTATTGACCGCATCTCGCTGCTCGTACTCACCCACTTCCATCTCGACCACGTCGGCGGGCTGCCCGGGGTGATCCGGGGCCGCCACATCGACCGCATCGTCACCGGCCCGCTGGCCGATCCGGTCGGGGGCTGGCTGATCGCCCGCCGAGTTGCGGCGGCCCGTGGCGTGCCGCTGCTGAGCCCGCCGGTCGGCACGGCGATCGACGTGGGCGGCGTGCGGCTCGAGGTGCTCGGGCCGCCATCGGCGTTCCGCGGCACCAGATCCGATCCCAACAACTCCTCGCTGGTCGTCCGGGCAACCGTCGGCGGAGTGCGCATCATGCTGCCCGGCGATGCCGAGATCGAGGCCCAGCGTTCGCTGCTCGACTCCGGCGCCGACCTGCGGGCCGACGTCCTCAAGGTGCCGCACCACGGGTCGGCCTACTTCGACCCGGCGTTTCTCGCCGCGGTGCACGCGTCGATCGCGACCGTCAGTGTGGGCGCGCACAACGACTACGGGCACCCGTCCCCGATCCTGTTGACCGCGCTCGCCCGGCTGGGCGTCCCGGTGCTGCGGACCGACCGCGACGGCGATGTCGCCGTGGCCGGGCCGCCTGGTCACCTCACCGCCGTCGCGCGCGGCGTGGCGGCGAGCACCGTCGGCCGCGGTCACCCCGACCGGACCCGGGGCCGTTCCGACCGCGCGCCGTGGCGCGTCGCGGCGCTGGAGGCGGCGTCGGCGCCCAGTGCGAAGATGGCGGCATGCCGTCCCGACCGGTCAGCCTCGACGACCTGCCCGATCCGCTGCCGGCCCTCTTCCTGCTCGTCGGCGACGAGGAGTTGCTGGTCGATCGCGCCATCAGCGCGATCGCCGCCGCCACGCGCCGGGCCGATCCGGCCGTGGCCGAGACCCAGCTCGCCGGCAGCGAGTTGGAAGGCTCCGAGCTGCACGAGATGCTCGGGCCCTCGCTGTTCGGCGAGGCCCGACTGCTCGTCATCCGCTCGGCCCAAGACGTGCGCACCGCGGCCGCGGCCGTCCTGGGGCCGTATCTCACGACGCCGGCCGACGGCACGGTGATCGTGCTGCACCATGTCGGCGGGGCCAAGGGCAAGGCCGTGCTCGAGGCCGCCCGCAAGGCGCAGGCGCTCGAGATCGGCTGCACCAAGCTGACCCGCCCCGACGAGCGGGCCGACTTCGTCCGGGCCGAGGTCCGGCGCCGCGGCGGCCGCATCGCCGCCGAGGCGGTCGCGGCGTTGCTCGACGCCGTCGGCAGCGATCTGCGTGAGCTGGCGGCGGTATCGGGCCAGCTGGTCAGCGACTCGGGCGGCGACGTCAGCCTCGACATTGTGCGGGCTTACCACCGCGGCCGGGCCGAGGTCAGCGGCTTTGCGGTGTCCGACCTGGCCGTGGTCGGGCGCAGCGGGCCGGCGCTCGAGGCGCTGCGCTTCGCGCTGTCGGTCGGCGTACCGCATGTGGTCATCGCCGACGCCTTGGCCGACGGCATCCGGTCGGTCGCGCGGGTCGCGTCGGCCGGGCGGGGCGATCAGTACGCGCTGGCCAAGCAGCTCGGCATGCCGCCGTGGAAGGTGAAGCGGGCCGGCAGTCAGGCCCGCGGCTGGAGCGAGGCGGGTCTGCGACAGGCGTTGTCGGTCGTGGCCACCCTCAACGCCGACGTCAAGGGCGCCGCGGCTGATCCGGCGTTCGCGCTCGAGCTGGCTGTCCGACGGATCGCGTCGGCCCGGAGCCTGGCCGACCGCTAGCTGCCGCTCCAGACGACCCGCCCCGAGTTGTCCGGGCTACACGTCGCTATAGCGGCCGGAAGCGCGGACAACTCCGGGCCGGCGCCAGGCCCCGACGCGGCCGTGACGCAGTCGAGCCGCGCGGCCCGTAGGCGGCGCGGCTCGTGCGGGGCGCACCGTCGCGGTGCGCGGGTGATCAGCTCAGAGCGCGTTGGCGCGGGCGGCCATCGCCGACTTCTTGTTGGCGGCCTGGTTGGCGTGGATGACGCCCTTGCTGGCGGCCTTGTCGAGCTGGCGCGACGCGGCCTGCAGCGCGGTCAGCGCGGCCTCGCGGTCGCCGGCCTCGGCGGCTGTCCGGAAGCTCCGGATCGCCGTCTTCAGCGACGAGCGCACGCTCTTGTTGCGCAGCCGCGCGACCTCGTTGGTGCGGATCCGCTTGATCTGGGACTTGATGTTCGCCACGAAAGCCTCGACGTTCTAGGTTGCTGATGGATGTGTCCGGCGCCGTCGGCCGGTCGCCCCGCAGGGGCACGACCCGCCGGTATCACCGGCACGCAGACAACCCCGCGAGCTTACCAGCGGCGCGGGAGACGCCCAAAATCCGCGGACCGGGCCCTCAGCGGCTGGACGAGCGCACCGTCACCAGTTCGAACTTGGTGTACAGATACGTGCGCAGCCCGTCCTCGGTGCTGGCAACCTCGGTGACGGCCTGATCGTCGTCGGCGTCCTCGCCGTAGATCATCGCCACGCCATCGGCGTCGAAGAAGACACCGCCGTCAACCGGGGCCAGATCGGTCATCTGCACGACCACGTAGCGGCCGCCGACCGCCTCGACGAGCGTGCGCACCTCGGTGCTCTTGGCCGAGCCGGGCTTGCTGAACACGCCCACGACCTCCTGCCAGTCGTCCTCGCCGGGGGAGGTGTTGACGAGGTCGCCGGGGCGCAGCTCGATGGCGGGCATGCGGTATTCGACGGCGGCACGAGGATCGCTCATGGCCACATCCTGCCGGATAAGGCCATCGGCCCTGGTCAACGGGGCGTGGGTCAGCCGTCGAAAGGCAGCTGAGGCTGCGGCGGACCGTGGGTGGGGTCGACCCCGTCGAACAGGCTGCTGATCGACTCACCGCCGTGGATGCGGGATATCGCCTCGGCGAACAGGGGCGCGACCGAGCGCACCGTCAGCTTGGGCCAGTCTTCCGCGGGCTGCGGCACGGTGTCGGTGGTGACGATCTCGGTGACCATCGGATGGTCGTGCAGCCGTTGGACGGCCTTGCCGGCGAACAGCCCGTGCGTGCAGGCGACGGCAACCTCGGTGCAGTCCTGCTCGGCGAGCCGCTCCAGTAACTCGATGATCGAGCCGCCGGTGGCGATCTCGTCGTCCAGCACGATCGCCTTCTTGCCGCGCACGTCGCCGACGATCGCGTCGATGACGACGCGGTCGTCGGCCAGGCGCTGCTTCGAGCCGGCCGCCACGGTCAGCCCGAGCAGCCGCGAGAACTGGGTCGCGGTCTTGGCGTTGCCGAGGTCGGGGGAGACGACCACGGTGTTGTCGAGGTCGTGGGCGCGGAAGTGGTCGGCCAGCTCGCCGATGGCGGTCAGGTGATCGACCGGCACCGAGAAGAAGCCGTGCACCTGCGGCGCGTGCAGCGTCATCGTCAGCACCCGGTCCGCGCCGGCGGTCGTCAGCATGTCGGCCACCAGGCGCCCGGCGATCGAGATCCGCGAGGCGTCCTTCTTGTCCGAGCGGGCATATGCGTAGTGCGGGATCACCGCCGTGACCTGCGCCGCCGAGGCCCCGCGGGCGGCGTCGAGCATCAGCAGCAGCTCCATCAGGTGCTCCTGCGTGGGCGTCACGAGCGGCTGGATCACGTAGACGTCGCGCTGGCGGCAGTTCTCCTGCAGCTGGACGTACAGGCAGTCATTGCTGAACCGCCGGATCTCGACGCCGGACAGCGCAACCCCGAGATGGTCACAGATGCGTTGGGCGAGGGGTCTGTGGGCGTTGCCGGAGAGCACCACGATCTCGCGCATGCGTGCAGGCTATCCCGCCGCGCGCCCCGCGCGAGTTGTCCGCGCTGCCCGTCGCTCCGGCGCGGTAAGGCACGGACTAGGTGCGTGGAACAATGGGGCCGTGACATCCGCCGGCCGGACGGATCCGGCGCGGATCCGCAATTTCTCGATCATCGCGCACATCGACCACGGCAAATCGACCCTGGCCGATCAGATGCTGCGCCTGACCGGCGTCCTCGATCCCCGCCTGGCCAAGGCCCAGTACCTCGACCGGATGGACATCGAGCGCGAGCGCGGCATCACCATCAAGGCTCAGAACGTCCGGATGCCGTGGACGGTGAAGGACGGGACCGGCGCTGGCGGTACGGAGCACGTCCTGCACATGATCGACACGCCCGGGCACGTCGACTTCACCTACGAGGTCTCGCGCAGCCTGGCCGCGTGCGAGGGCGCGGTGCTGCTGGTCGACGCCGCCCAGGGCATCGAGGCGCAGACCCTGGCCAACCTGTACCTCGCGCTCGAGAACGATTTGCAGATCATCCCCGTCCTCAACAAGATCGACCTGCCCGCGGCGCAGCCCGATCTCTACGCCGCCGAGATCGCGCACATCATCGGCTGCGACGCCGACGACGTGCTGCGGGTGAGCGCGAAGACCGGCGAGGGCGTCGAGGCGCTGCTCGACGTCATCTGTCGCGACGTACCGGCCCCGGTCGGCGAGGCCGACGCCCCGCCGCGAGCGATGATCTTCGACTCGGTCTACGACATCTACCGCGGCGTCATCACCTACATCCGGGTGGTCGACGGTCAGTTCATCCCGCGCGAGCGGATCAAAATGATGTCCACCGGCGCGACCCACGAGTTGCTCGAGATCGGCGTGATCTCACCCGAGCCGGTGCCGACGCAGGGGCTGAGCGTGGGCGAGGTCGGCTACCTGATCACCGGAGTGAAGGACGTCCGGCAGTCGCGCGTCGGCGACACCGTCACCGATGCCCAGAAGCCGGCCGCCCAGTCACTCGGCGCGTACCGCGACCCCCGCCCAATGGTGTACTCCGGCCTCTATCCGATCGACGGCTCCGACTACCCGCTGCTGCGGGACGCGCTCGACCGGCTGCGCCTGAACGACGCCGCGCTCGTCTACGAACCGGAGTCCAGCGCCGCGCTCGGGTTCGGCTTCCGCTGCGGATTCCTCGGCCTGCTGCACCTCGAAATCACCCGCGACCGGCTCGAACGCGAATTCGGTCTGGACCTGATCAGCACCGCGCCCAACGTCGTCAACCGCGTGCTGCTCGAAGACGGAACCGAGTACGTCGTCACCAACCCGTCCGACTGGCCCAGCGGCAAGAAGATCGCGACGATCCACGAACCCATCGTCAAGGCGATGATCATCGCGCCCAGCGAGTACATCGGCGCGATCATGGAGCTCTGCCAGGACCGCCGCGGCGCGCTCGGCGGCATGGATTACCTGTCCGAGACACGGGTCGAGCTGCGCTACACGCTGCCGCTGGGCGAGATCATCTTCGACTTCTTCGACCAGCTGAAGTCGCGCACCCGTGGCTACGCCTCGCTCGACTACGAGCAGGCCGGTGAGCAGGAGGCCGACCTGGTCAAGGTCGACGTGCTGTTGCAGGGGGAGACGGTCGACGCGTTTTCGGCGATCGTGCACAAGGACAAGGCCTACGGCTACGGCACGACGATGACCGGCAAGCTGCGCAAGCTGATTCCGCGCCAGCAGTTCGAGGTGCCGATCCAGGCCGCCATCGGTTCGCGAGTCATCGCCCGCGAGAACATCAGCGCGATCCGCAAGGACGTCCTCGCGAAGTGCTACGGCGGCGACATCACCCGCAAGCGCAAGCTGCTCGAGAAGCAGAAAGAGGGCAAGAAGCGGATGAAGATGGTGGGCCGCGTCGAGGTGCCGCAAGAGGCCTTCATCGCCGCACTGTCCACGGGCGACACCGAGGTCAAGAAGTAGCGCTGCTCACTCGGGACGGTGGCAGACCGCCTCGACGCTGTCGTGCGACTCTCGGAAGCCGTCGCCGGCACTAGAACTCGAGGACGATCTTTCCGACGAGTTCGCCGCTCGCCATCGCCTCGAGCCCGTCGGCCGCCTGTTCCATCGGGATCGTCCGGTCGATGTGCGGACGCAGTCCGGTGCTGCGCAGGAAGGCGATGAGGTCGTGCAACTCGTCCTTGGTGCCCATCGTGGAGCCGACGAGTTCGAGCTGCAGGAAGAAGAATCGGTTGAGCTCGGCCGGCGGGTTCGGCCCTGAGGTGGCGCCGGAGATGACGATGCGGCCGCCCGGCTTGAGCGACTTGGCCGAGTGCGAGTACGTCGCTTCGCCGACGGTCTCCATCACCGCGTCGACCCGCTCGGGCAGCCGGGCGCCCGATGCGAAGGCCTCGTGCGCACCGAGCTCGAGCGCGGTGGCCTGCTTGGCTTCGCTGCGGGCGGTGGCGTAGACGCGGAAGCCGGCCGCGCGGGCCATGGCGATGCAGGCCGTGGCGACCCCGCCGCTCGCCCCTTGCACGAGCACCGACTGGCCGGGGCGCAGGCCGGACTTGGTGAACAGCATCCGGTAGGCCGTGAGCCACGCCGTCGACAGGCAGGCCGACTCGGCGAACGACAGCTCGGCCGGCTTGGGCACGACGTTGCGCTTGGGCACGACGACATAGTCGGCGAGCGAGCCCTGGTGCTTCTCCGACAGCAGCGTGCGGCCCGGGTCGACGGTGTCGTCGCCGGTCCAGCCCGGAGTGTTGATGACGGCGTGCACCACGACCTCGTCGCCGGTGGACTCGTCGATGCCGGCGGCGTCGCAGCCGAGGATCATCGGGAGCTGCTCGGCCTTGATGCCCACGCCGCGCAGCGTCCAGAGATCGTGGTGATTGAGGCTTGCGGCCTTGACCGCGACCCGGGTCCAGCCCTCCGGCGGCTCGGGATCGGGCCGCTCACCGACCACCAACCCCTTCAGCGGATCGTCGGGATTGATCGACTCGGCGTAGACGGCGCGCATCGTTCGACCCTATGCGACGGAAGTTGGCGGGATTGCGGAGCCTGATTCGATCCCGGCGCTCTCAACGCCTAGTCGAGTCGGAAAGACGCAGCGACGGAGGAGCCGGATTGCCCGTCGACTTCCCAGCCGGCTGACGGTTCGTCGGCCTTGCATCCTCTTGTGGATAACTGGCTTGGTTGTCCACAGATTTGTCGGACATCGGACACGGAACCTTGACAACGGCTAGAATCGAACTCATGAGCGCAGTCGCGGAGCGGGTCGATCCCGGGATTTCGCTCGCCCGCATCGAGGCCGAGCTGGACGGTTTGGCCGGGCTGGATCTCACCTCGCTGTCTGACGAGCAGCTGCTGGACTACGAGCGCGGCCGCGAGCAGGTGCGGCGGCGGCTGTCGAGTCTCGATCACGCCTCGATCCTGGAGATCGAGGCGCGCGATCTGCCCGGCCAGAACATGCTGCGTCATGCCGCGGTGTTCCTGCGCGGGTTGTTGCGTATCGATCCCCGCGACGCGCAGGCGCGGGTGAAGGCTGCGCACGCGGCCGGCGAGCGGCGGGCGCTGACCGGAGAACCCCTGGCGCCGATCTTTGCCGCCGTTGCCGCGGCCCAGGCCGACGGTGTCATCTCCGACCGGCACGCGCGGGTGGTTGTCGAGACCGTCGAGAAATTGCCGGATGAGGTCCAGGCTGAGCACGGCGTGCAGATCGAGCGAGACCTGGTGGGCTTCGCCCAGGAATTCGACCCGCACCAGCTGGCCAAGCTGGCCCTGCGATTTCAGGCCTATTACGACCCGGACGGCCGGTTGGAGGACGTCGACTACCGCGAGAAGCACCGCGATTTCACGTTGAGTCGGCGCTCGGACGGCTCGTGTTCGTTCAGCGGCGAGGGCACGGCCGAACTCGGGGAGTTCCTCGAACTGCATCTCGAAGCGTTCGCCCGGCCCAAGCCCGAGGTCGACGGCGTCAAGGACCCGCGCACCGCGGGCCAGCGCCGTCACGACGCGCTGTTGGAGGCGCTCAAGCTCAACGTCCGCGCCCGCGCACTGCCCTCGATTGCCGGCATCACCGCCACCGTCGTGCTGACCATGACCGCCGAGCAGTACGAGCAACGGCGCGGGCTGGCCCGCACCGGGCACGGCGCGCTGGTCCCGGTCCCCGAGGCGATGCGGATGACCGGCGGGGAGTACCGGCTGATGAACCTCGTGATCGACAAAACCAAGGGCATCACCGCGTACAGCAGCACCGCCCGCCTGCACAGCGAACTGCAACGCCTAGCCCGCGCTGCCATTGACGGCGGCTGCACCTTTCCCAACTGCCCCGCCCCACCAGGCTGGTGCGAAATCGACCACGTCATCGACCACGCCCACGGCGGACCCACCCGCGTCGATCTCGCCGTACTCGCCTGTCGCCACCACAACAACACCGCCAAAAACCAAGGCTGGCGCTCCACCCTCATCAACGGCCGCGCCGCGTGGATCCCGCCGAGATGGATCGATCCAAGGCAGAAGCCCCGCTACAACCACCTCCACGACACCGAACCCCCACCCTGATCGAGGGCGGCGCGACGAAATCCTCAGCCGGTCAGCTCGGCCGGCGCGCTGGCCAGGGCCGACTGGATCGCGGTCACCAGGTCGCGGGCCGCGGCGGCGGTCAGTTCGACGGCGACCCGCGCCGACGGGCCCCGGGCCGGCGCGGCCAGATCGATGTTGAGCGTGTGCTCGGCCATGGCGTGGACCGGGTGGTCGTAGTAGACCGTCGCGTCGGTGACGTGGAACCAGCTGCCGTTCGGGCCCTTCGCGCTGCCCGCGACCGGCGTGGTGACCGTGGCGTAGGTGCACATGTCAGCCCCCGATGTGAGCGAGGTGTGTCGCGTAGAAGTCGGCGATCCGTTCCCAGCCGTCGTTCGCCGCGGCGACCCGGTAGGCCGGCCGGTCGACGGCGAAGAACCCGTGCCCGGTGTCGTCGTAGCGATGGAACTCGTAGGTCTTGCCGTTGGTTTTCAGAATCTGCTCCAGCTCGTCCACCTGCTCCGGCGACGGATGGCTGTCGTCGTTGCCGAACAGGCCGAGTAGCGGGCAGCGCAGGTCGGGGAGCTGGTCGACGAGATTGGTGACGTTCAACGGGAAGTCGGCCGGCGGCGTGCCGGTGACGAACGCGCCGTAGCAGTCGACGGCGGCGTCCAGATCGAGGTTGCAGGCCGCGAGCACGCTCTGCCGGCCACCCGAGCAATGGCCGATCACCCCGACCTTGCCGTTCGAGGTCGTCAGCGAGCGCAGGTGGGCTGCGGCGCCGGCGACGTCTCCGAGCAGTTGCTCGTCCGGGATGCCGCCCTGCTTGCGGGCGGCGGCCGCCGCGTCGTCCGGTGCCGCGCCCGGCGCCTGGCGCCAGTAGAGGTTCGGGCAGATGGCGTCGTAGCCGAGTTCGGCGAATCGGCGCACCATCTCCTTGGTCGCTCGGTCGTAGCCCGGCATGTGGTGGATCACGACGACGCCGCCGCGCGGGTCGTCACCGTCGGGCCGGGCGCGATAGGCCTCGATCTCGTCCCCGCCGCCGCTCTCGATCCGGATTGTTATAGCGCTCAACGAATCACTCATGATTCCGATCGAAGCATGCGACGGGGGAGGGGCACCGAGGAGTAGCCATAGAGTCCTTGACCATGCGTAGGGTCCGTCGAGCCCGCCGCCCCCTCGTGGCGTTGCTGGCCTTGGTGATCGCGCTCGCGATCGGGTACGGCATCAAGGCCTCGGACGGCGGCAGCAGCGGGCCATCGGCCACGAGCACGGCCTCGACCGGTCGGGTGGCGCTGTCATCGCTTCCGCCCGCGGCGGCCGCAACGGTGCAGCTGATCGAGCGCGGCGGGCCGTTCCCGTACCCGAGCAACGACGGCGTGGTCTTTCACAACAACGAGCACCGGCTGCCGGCCGAGCCCGATGGCTACTACCACGAGTACACGGTGCCGACGCCCGGCTCATCCGATCGCGGGGCCCGTCGGATGATCACCGGACGGGCGGGGGAGTACTGGTACACCGGCGATCACTACGAGACGTTCCAGCGCGTGGACGTGACGTCATGAGCGACGCTTGCGGAGCGAATCGTAGGCGCAGAAGTCCTTCGGTGGCCGAACCGAGCGAAGCGAAGGTAGGCCAATGAGCGACATCGTTGGCGCGATCCGCGCCGTCTACAGCCAGGTCGAGGCCCCGGACTGGGCCGCCGCCAACCTCGACGCGCTGCTCGACGTGTTGCGGGATCTGTCGTGGTTGCCGGACGGACCGGTCGAGCTGCGGATCCCCGAACTGTCCGAAGAGGATGGCGCTCGGCTGGCCGCTGTCCTGTTCGCGGCCATGCGCGACACCGCCGACGGGCCGCGCCCGGTGGTGCTCCGGCCCTGAGCCGCAGCGCACACTTGACCCGTGCCCTCTGCGTTGCCGTCCGGCGATCCGCCACCAGCCGACGGCCGGCTGCCGCGCGCGGCGCTCGACCGCGCGCGCGGCAAAGCGTTCGGTGTGTATGCCCACGTGCCCTTCTGCCAGACCCGGTGTGGCTACTGCGATTTCAACACCTACACCGCCACCGAGCTCGGCGAGGGCGTCAGCCGTGGCAGCTACGCCGACACGATGCTGCGCGAGCTCCGGCTGGCCGCTGAGGTGCTCGGCGACGGCGACGTGTTCGGCGATCGGGTGCCGCCGGTGTCCACCATCTTCTTCGGCGGCGGCACGCCCACCCTGCTGCCGGCCGAGCACCTCGGGCTGGTGATCCGCGAGATCGGCGACCGCTTCGAACTGGCCGACGACGTCGAGATCACCACCGAGGCCAACCCCGAAACCGTGACGCCGGGTTACCTGACCCGGCTGCGCGAGGCCGGCTTCACTCGCATCTCGGTGGGCATGCAGTCGGCCGTGCCCAAGGTGCTGGCCGTCCTCGACCGGCAGCACCGCCCGGGGCGCCCGGAACAGGTGGTGGCCGAGGCCCGCGCCGCCGGCTTCGAGCACGTCAATCTCGATCTCATCTACGGCGCGCCCTACGAGACCGACGCCGACTGGCAGGCCTCGCTCGACGCGGCGATCGCGGCCGGCCCCGACCACGTCAGCGCCTACGCCCTCGTCGTCGAAGCGGGCACGGCGCTGGCCCGCCAGGTCGCGGCCGGCGTCGTGCCGCCGCCGGACGACGACGCCCAGGCCGACCGCTACCTGATGGCCGACGAGACCCTGCACGCCGCCGGCTTCGAGTGGTACGAGATCTCGAACTGGGCCCGCAGCGACGCGGCCCGCTGCCAACACAACGAGCTCTACTGGAGCGACGCCAACTGGTGGGGCCTCGGCCCGGGCGCGCACAGTCACGTCGGCGGCGTGCGCTGGTGGAACGTCAAGCACCCGGTGCGCTACGCGGCCATGCTTGACGCCGGATCCAGCCCGGCTGCCGGCCGCGAGACCCTCGACGAGGCGGCCCGGTTCACCGAGCACGTGATGCTCGGCGTGCGCCGCCGCGAAGGGCTGGCGCTGCTCGATCTGCCGCAGCCGGCGCGGGTCGTCGTGCCGCAACTGGCCCGGTGGGGTCTGGTTGATCAGCAGCAGGTCGACGAGGGGCGGATCGTGCTCACCCAGCGCGGGCGGCTGATGGCCGACGCTGTGGTCAAGGAACTGCTCGCCGCCGCCTGATCAGGGCGTCGGCCGGAAGGCGTCGAGATCGAGGATCCGGACGTGCAGGGTGGTGCGGCCCTGCAGCGCGGCGCGCAGCGCGCGGTGCAGCCCGTCCTCGAGGTAGATCTCGCCGTGCCAGTGCACGGCGTGCGGGAACAGGTCGCCGTAGAACGTGGAGTCCTCGTCCAGCAGATGGTCGAGTTCGAGCCGGCGCTTCGTGGTGGTGAGCTCATCGAGTCGGACGGTGCGCGGGGGCACATTGGCCCAATCGCGCGCGGACAGTCCGTGATCGGGATACGGGCGACCGTCCCGCACCGCTTTGAAGATCACTGGGTCCACCCCGCGTCGGCCCTGCCCGATTTGGCCCGACCCTATCGTCACGACGCCCGCGATTACGCGACGCAACTAAGCTGGAGCCAAGACTTCTGCTGCACTCGAGGGGGAGGTTCGGATGGGCATCGAAGACCGCAAGCTCGAAGTGCTGCGCGCGATCGTCGAGGACTTCATCGCCACGAACGAGCCCGTGGGCAGCAAGTCTCTCGTCGACCGGCACAATCTCGGCGTCTCGTCGGCCACGATCCGCAACGACATGGCCGCCCTGGAAGAGGACGGCCTGATCGCCCAGCCGCACACGAGCGCGGGCCGGGTGCCCACCGACGCCGGCTACCGGATGTTCGTCGACCGGCTGACCGACATCAAGCCGCTGTCGACCGCCGAGAAGCGCGCGATCGCGGCGTTCCTCGACGGCGCGGTCGATCTCGACGACGTGCTGCACCGTGCGGTGCGGGCGCTGGCCCAGCTCACCCGCAACGTTGCGGTCGTGCAGTACCCCACGCTGTCGCGCAGCCGGGTGCGTCACCTCGAACTCATGATGATCTCCACGACGCGGCTGATGTTGGTGGTGATCACCGACACCGGCCGGGTCGAGCAGCGGGTCATCGAAATGCCGGCGCCGGTGGCCGAGCAGGCCGTGTCCGAACTGCGGACGATCCTCAACGTGCAGCTGCGCGACCGGCCGCTGTCCGAGGTGCCCGAGATCATGGACGCGCTCCCCGACGAGGTCGAGCCCAGCCTGCGCGGCCTGCTGGCCACCCTCACCTCGGTGTTGCTCGAAGTGCTGATCGAGCCGACCAGCGACCGCATCGTCCTCGGCGGCACCGCCAACCTGAGCCAGCAGACGCTCGACTTCCCGGCCATCCGACCGGTGCTCGAGGCGCTCGAAGAGCAGGTTGTGCTGCTGCGCCTGCTCGACCAGTCGGTGTCGTCGAGCAAGGTCCTGGTCCGCATCGGCAACGAGACCCAGCACGAGGGGCTGGCCGGCGCATCGGTCGTGTCCACCGGCTACGGCCTGCACGGGGCGGCCGTGGGTGCGGTCGGGGTGCTCGGCCCGCGCCGCATGGACTACGCGCACACCATGGCCCGGGTCGCGGCCGTCGCCCGGTACGTGGGCACGCTGCTCGAGGATCGTTGACGGTACATTTGAGCCTGGCACTCACCTACCCCGAGTGCCAGTGGCTTTTCGAGGACGGACGGGTTCGTGGCTGACTCTGTGCGCGATTACTACCGCATGCTCGGCGTGCGCAAGGACGCGACCCCCGAGGAGCTCAAACGCGCCTACCGCAAGCTCGCCCGCGAGCTGCACCCCGACGTGAATGCCGACCCGGCCGCGCAGGACCGGTTCAAAGAGGTGACCACGGCCTACGAGGTGCTGTCGGATCCGGAGAAGCGCCGCATCGTCGATCTCGGCGGCGACCCGCTGTCGCAAGCCGGCGGCGGGGGCGGCAGCCCGTTCGGCGGTTTCGGCGGTTTCGGCGACGTCTTCGAGGCCTTCTTCGGCGGCGGCGGGCCGATGGGCGGTGGCCGCGGGCGCCGCAGCCGGGTCCGGCCCGGTGCCGATGCCCTGCTGCAGCTCTCGCTGACGCTCGAAGAGACCGCGTTCGGCGTACGCCGCGAGATCACTGTCGACACCGCGATCCTGTGCGAGACCTGCCACGGTGACGGCTGCGCGCCGGGCACCAAGCCACGCACGTGCGCAACCTGCGGCGGCGCCGGCGAGATCCAGTCGGTGCAGCGCTCGTTCCTCGGGCAGGTGATGACCACCCGGGCCTGCTCGGCCTGCGGCGGCACCGGCGAACAGATCCCGTCCCCGTGCCCGACCTGCGGAACCGACGGCCGGGTCCGGGCGCGGCGCACGAAGACCGTCGACGTCCCCGGCGGCATCGAGGACGGCATGCGGATCCGACTGGCCGGCCAGGGTGAGGTCGGCCCGGGCGGCGGCCCGGCCGGCGACCTGTACATCGAGATCTCCGAGCAGCCGCACGAGACGTTCACCCGCGACGGCGCCGACCTGCACTGCACGATCGGCGTGCCGATGACCTCAGCCGCGCTCGGTAGCGAACTCGTGCTCACCACCCTCGACACCGAAGAAAAGATCGAGATCCGCGGTGGCACCCAGAGCGGCGCGGTGCTGCACCTGCGCGGCAAGGGCGTGCCCAAGTTGCGCAGCTCGGTACGCGGCGACCTCTACGTGCACGTCGAGGTCCGCACCCCGACCCGGCTCGACGACGAGCAGGAGCGCCTGCTGCGCGAACTCGCCGACCTGCGGGCCGAGGACGTTTCGATCACGACCAAGCCGACGGGCCTGTTCGGCAAGGTCCGCGACGCGTTCCGGCAGTGATCTTTCGCGAGTTGTCCGTGCTTCGCGTCGCCATAGCGACGGCAAGCACGGACAACTCGGTGGGTAACCGGAGATGACGCCCCCGCTGTTCCTGGTCGACGAGATCGCGGACGGCATCGGCGGCGGCGACCAATTGCAACTGGTCGGTGCCGAGGGGCATCACGCCGCCCGGGTCAGACGGCTCGGCGTGGGCGAGGCCGTCCTGATCTCCGACGGCGCCGGGACGCTGCTCGACTGCACGGTGTCCGCGGCGAGCCCCGACGGCCTCGTGCTCGAGGTCCGGGCGCGCCGCGCCGAGCCGGCCCCGCAGCCGCGGCTGGTGGTCGTCCAGGCGCTGCCCAAGGGCGATCGCGCCGAGCTCGCCGTGGAAGTGCTCACCGAGCTCGGGGCCGACGAGATCGTGCCGTGGGCGGCCGCCCGTTCGATCGCGCAGTGGCTAGGCCCGCGCGGCGACAAGGCCCTGGACAAGTGGCGCCGCACCGCGCGCGAGGCGGCCAAGCAGAGCCGCCGGGCCTGGGTGCCGGCCGTCGCCGCCCTGGCGTCCACGGCCGACGTGGCGGCCCGGCTGGCCGCGGCCCACGGCCTGGTGCTGCACGAGGACGCCGCCGACCCGCTGAGTGCGACGATCCCGCCCCCGGCCGGCGACGTCGTGATCGTCGTCGGTCCCGAAGGCGGGATCGCGCCGGACGAACTCGCCGCCTTCGCCGCGGCGGGGGCACAGCCGGTGCGCCTGGGCCCGCCGGTGCTGCGCACGTCCACCGCGGGCGCGGCGGCCCTGAGCGTGCTGTCCGTGCGCCTCGGCCGCTGGTGACGGCACATGAAACCGAGGGCTTCGGGACGCGGCCGATGGCCTCGCGCGGCGTAGGCTGCAGCCAAGTCGTCCCACAGGAGATGCGTCATGGTCATCAGCATCGTGATTGGCAGCGTCCTCGTACTCGCGGTCCTCGTGTCCGTCGGCCTACTGGTCCGCGACATGCGGTCCCTGCGCCGCAGCGGCAAGTCCCTGACCGGTACGCCGGTCGAGGCCGGGGGCGTCACGGCCGCCGGCATCTCGTTCTTCAGCAACAACGGGACGCACTGACTCGCTCGGCACCCGCGCTCGCGGATGGGGCTGCCTGCGGGCAGTTGCGCGTGCCGGTTCGGGGCCGGTGACGTCCTGGCAGTACTACCGCCGCGAGGTTTGCGCCATCGCCCGTCCACTAGATTCCCAGGGCATGGCCGACTGTCTGTTCTGCAAGATCGTCGCGGGCGAGATCCCGTCCACCAAGGTGTACGAGGACGAGCAGACGTTCGCCTTCGCCGACACCAACCCGCAGGCGCCGACGCACGTGCTGGTCGTCACCAGGAAGCACCTCACCGATATCGCCGACGCCGGCCGCGATCCCGAGGCCGCCGCCGGGCTGCTCGCCGGTATCCGGGCGCTCGCCGCCCAGGAGCAGCTGCACGACTTCCGCACCGTGTTCAACACCGGCGCCGGAGTGGGGCAGAGCGTCTTCCATGTGCACGCGCACGTGCTGGCCGGTCGACCGATGGGGTGGCCGCCCGGCTGAGTCGGGCGGCCCTGCCGTCTAAAACCGGCATTCGGATGGGTCGCGCCGGTACAGTGGAGGCGACCACTGCGGACGACCAGAAGGCCAGCCTTGACCGGACAACCCGATCCCACGAACAGCTCGGATCGCGTCTCCACCACGCTCGTCGTGCCCGGTGAGCAGGCCATGGTCGCGCTGCTCGGTTCCCGCGACGAGCTCCTGCGCGTCATCGAGGGCCGGCTCGACTCCGATGTCCACGTCCGTGGCAACGAGATCACGATCACCGGCAAGGCGGCCGACAACGCCATCGCGGTGCGGCTGTTCGAGGAGCTGCTCGAGCTCGTCAAGTCCGGACAGAACCTGACCCCCGACGCGGTGTCGCGCGCGCACGGGATCCTGACTGCGGCCACCGGCGAGCGCCCGGCCGAGGTGCTGAGCCTCAACATCCTGTCGCGGCGCGGCAAGAACATCCGGCCGAAGACGGTCAACCAGAAGCGCTACGTCGACGCGATCGACCACCACACCATCACCTTCGGCATCGGCCCGGCCGGTACCGGCAAGACCTACCTCGCGGTGGCCAAGGCGGTGCAGTCGCTGCTGGCCAAAGAGGTCAGCCGCATCATCCTGACCCGCCCGGCGGTCGAGGCGGGCGAGCGGCTCGGCTTCCTGCCTGGAACGCTGTTCGACAAGATCGATCCGTACCTGCGGCCGCTGTTCGACGCGCTGCACGACATGCTCGATCCCGACTCGCTGCCCCGGCTCATGCAGACCGGCACGATCGAGATCGCGCCGCTGGCCTACATGCGCGGCCGCACCCTCTCGAACGCGTTCATCATCCTGGACGAGGCGCAGAACACCACGCCCGAGCAGATGAAGATGTTCCTCACCCGGCTGGGCTTCGACTCGAAGGTCGTGGTGACCGGTGACGTCACGCAGGTCGACCTGCCGGGCGATCAGCGCAGCGGCTTGCGGGTGGTGCGCGACATCCTCGGTGACATCGAGGACGTCCAGTTCGTCAACCTGACGTCCACCGACGTCGTGCGACACCGCCTGGTCGGCGAGATCGTCGACGCCTACGAGCGCCACGACCGCCTGACCCAGTCCGACGGCGTCGACCAGACCCGCACGCAGCGGGCCCAGCGACACAGATAGCCGTCGTGAGTACGGGATCATGAGCGACGCTCGCGGAGCGAATCGAATCGGCATGCGTAGCCCTTCGGCGGCCGAACCGAGCGCAGCGAGGGTAGGCCGATGAGCGTCGAGGTCAACAACGAGTCGGGCGTCGACGTCGACGAGAAGGCGCTGGCCGATCTCGGCCGCTTCGTCCTCGACGCGCAACGGATCGATCCGCTGGCCGAGGTGTCGATCCTGCTGGTCGACACCGACACGATGGCGGCGTTGCATCAGCAATGGATGGATCTGCCAGGTCCCACCGACGTGATGGCATTTCCGATGGATGCCGCCGACGGCCCGGCCGAGCGGCGCGATCCGTCAGCGCCGCCCGGCACCGATGAGCACGCGGCCGAGGCCATGCTCGGCGACGTCGTCCTGTGCCCCAGCGTGGCCGCCGATCAGGCCGCCTCGGCCGGGCACTCGACCGAAGCCGAGCTCCACCTGCTGTGCACCCACGGGATACTGCACCTGCTGGGCTACGACCACGGCGAGGCCGACGAAGAGCGCGAGATGTTCGAGCTGCAGGCCAAGCTGGTCACCGAATGGGCCCGGATCACCAAGCGCGGGCCGATCCGGGCGCCGCTGCCCGGCACCGGCGGCGAGGTCCGCGATACCGCCGGGCCGAGACGGTGAACGGCGCGGGGGTCGGACGATGAGTGGCAGCGAGATAGTCGCGCTGATCGTCGCGCTGTGCCTGGTGCCGATCGGTGGCTTGATCGCCTGCGTCGATTCGGCGCTGGCCCGGGTCTCGAAGGCGCGGGCCGAGGAGTTCCTGCGTGAGGACCGTCCCGGAGCGAAGGCGCTGTGGACGATCATGGCCGACCGTCCGCGTTACACCAACCTGCTGCTGCTGCTCCGGCTCTCGTGCGAGCTCACCGCCACCGTGCTCGTCGCCATCGTCGCCCGCGACCGCTTCGGCGCCGATTGGCCGGTGCCGCTGTTCACCGTCCTGCTCATGATCGTCATCTGCTACGCCGTCATCGGCGTCGGGCCCCGGACGCTCGGGCGTCAGCATTTCAACCGGGTCGCGCTCGCCGGCGCCGGTTCGGTGCGGCTGCTGGGCCGCATGTTCAACCCGCTCGCCGCGCTGCTGACCCTGCTGGGCAACGCCATCACCCCCGGCCGGGGCCTGCGCGACGGCCCGTTCGCGTCGGAGATCGAGCTGCGCGAACTCGTCGACCTGGCCGAGCAGCGCGGCGTGGTCGAGCACGATGAGCGGCAGATGATCCAGTCGGTGTTCGAGCTCGGCCGCACCATCGCCCGCGAGGTCATGGTGCCGCGTACCGAGGTCGTGTGGATCGAGCACGGCAAGACGATCCGGCAGGGCCTGGCGCTCGCGCTGCGCAGTGGCTTCTCACGCATCCCGGTCACCGGCGAGAACCTCGACGACATCGTCGGGGTCGTTTACCTGAAGGACATGGCGCGGCGGGCGCAGGACCCGGAACGGGCCCGCAGCACGCTGATCGAGGAGGTCATGCGCGAGGTCGCGTACGTGCCCGAGTCGAAGCCGGTCGACGAACTGCTGCGCGAGATGCAGGCCAAGCGCTCGCACATCGCCATCGTGATCGACGAGTACGGCGGCACCGCGGGCCTGATCACGATCGAGGACATCCTGGAAGAGATCGTCGGCGAGATCACCGACGAGTACGACGTCGAGCGGGCGCCCATCGAGCGCATCGACGACGACACCGCCCGGGTGACCTCGCGGCTGGCCGTCGAGGACCTCAGCGAGCTGTTCGGGGTCGAGCTGCCCGATCGCGACGACGTAGAGACGGTCGGCGGGCTGCTCGCCGAGGCGTTGGGCCGCGTCCCGCTCCCGGGCGCGAAGGCGGTCGTGCACGGGCTGGAGCTGACGGCCGAGGACGTCGGCGGCCGGCGCAACCGCATCGATACGGTGCTGGTCAAGCGCGTCGCCGACGACGACGAGGAACCGGAGCGACGCAACCGCGACCGTGACACCGAGAGTGCCGGGACATGACTGAGCTCGACGCCGAAGATCAGAAGCTGGTGACCCTCGCCCGTTCGGCCCGCGCCCGCACCGGCGCCGAGCAGGGCGCAGCCGTCCGCGACGGTGACGGGCGCACCTACGTCGCGGCCACCGTCGCGCTGCCCTCGCTGCGGCTGTCGGCGCTGCAGGTGGCGGTGGCGATGGCGGTGTCGTCCGGCGCGCCGGGGCTCGAGGCCGCCGTCGTGCTCGGAGCCGACGCCGTCGACGCCGACGGCGAGGCGGCTGCCCGCGACGTCGCGCCGGACATCACGATCCGGCACGCCGCCCCGGACGGCACCGTCGTGGCCTAGGCCGGCTCCGGCACCGGCTCGAACGACGCGAGCATCGCTTCGAGCGCGGCCTGGTCGGGTCCGACGAACGCCGGTGTGTCGGGCGCGCCGCGCAGCGTCTGCAGCATCCGGTCGAGCGCCCCATGGATGGGCGGCAGGTGCACGCTGAAGATCGATGACGGGTTGAACTGGCGCAACGGCTCGAACGACGCCTCGTAGCGGGTCCGGTCGATGTTGTGCACCCACGGGCTGTCCACGCTGATCCACAACAACTGCGCCGCGGCCACGTCGTCGGCCGGTGCCGAGGTGATGTCCTCGCTGCTCGCCAGGTCCGAACTGGACAGCGGGCCGCCGAAGCAGTCGGAGCTGAAGCAGACCCCGGACTTGCTGTCGTAGACACCGACGGTGGCCGGGTTGTCGAACAGCGGTGGGCGGAATCCGGTGAGCGTCCGGTCACCGACGTCGAGGGTCTGGCCCGGGTTGAGCAGGTAGACCCGGTCCAGGGGCAGCGGCCGCTCGGTGCCGAGGATGCCGACGCCGATGAACGTGGTGACCACCTTGGCGTTCGGCGCGGCCTCGAGCAGGTCGTAGATTCCGCCGGTGTGATCGCGGTCGGGGTGGGTGAGCCAGATCCAGCGGACATCGGCCGGATCCATCACTTCGGACAGCGACTGGACGAAATCGCGGTCGGGCAGGCTCAGGCCGGTGTCCAGAACGACCGGCTGCTCGGCGTGCAGGACGAAGGCGTTCACCGGCAGGAAGCCGAGGCCGGGAATCTCGGCCTGATCGCTGAGGACGGTGACGTCCGGGTGTGCGCGGTAGGTGTGCATCGTGTTTCCCCCTGTGTTGAATGAGACGGAATCTAGCCCTTAGAACGGAACTCCGGTGGCGAGCAGGCCTTCGGCTGGCGCCCGGCCGGAGATCGCCCGGCAGAACTCGACCGCGTCCATCGTGATCTTGCCCGCATCGGGTCCGCCGGACCAGACGCCACCGGCCGGGCCGGTGAGTTCGAGCGCGTACGGCTGTCCGTGCCGCGCCGCCCACTCGGCGACGACGTCGGCGACGAGCACGCCGTCGTGGTCAGCAGTGAGGACGAGTTCGGCGCCGGTGGCATCAATGATGTCGATGCGGTGCATCCACGGATCGCGGGTCAGGATGACGTCAAGCATGTAGCCGATCGTCCAGGCCTCGGTGCGACCGTCGATCTCCTGCAGCTCGGGCAGCTTCTTGCGGCGGATGAACCCGGGAGCGCGCTTGCGTCCCCTGGCCGCCTTCGAGGCGCGAGCGGCGAACCGGTCGATGATCTGCTGGGGCGTCCAGTCCGCCCGCTCGTCGACCTGCAGCCCGGTCAGCGCGTCGACGAACAGCCCCCCGCGCTGTTCCCGAATCCTGGCCGCAGCCTTGGTCTGCCGGTTCTGCTCGCGGATCGAAGCCGCCAACTCGACCATGCCGAGCAGGTGTGCGGCCAGCTCGCGAACGTCCCACGGTGCACAGCGGGTCGGCTTGGTCCAGTCGTCACTGTCGAGCGAGCGCAGCAGGTCGAGAAACCGGCCGTACTCGGTCGCGGCCAGTCGCATGGCGATGTCCCGCTCGAGGGCCGGTCGCACGGGTTGGGTCAGGGTCGTAGCCATGGTCATCGTGTTCTCCTGAGCTTGGGTCCTGGGATGTCGACCTCGTCGGCGAACATGTCGACTAGGCGGGGGAGCTGGCGGCGCCAGCGCTTGCCGCCCGGGTCGTTGGCGTGCTGCTGATTGACCACGCCGGACAGCAACGCCGTCCAGAGGTCGAGGTCGGCCTGGCGTCGGACCCCCTTGGCCAGCATCGATTCCCGCAACCGCTCGTAGGCGGAGACGGCTTCGGCGTAGGCCGCCTCGGACGGCGTGAAATCTGGGATCGTCCGCACGTTCATCAGCTGGTGTCGGGCGAGATCGTCGGTCGCGTAGTCGAAGAACGTCTCGGCCTCGACCAGCAGGGCCGCACGCGGTGCCTCCGGAAAGGTCTTCGTCTCGAAGGCCTGGATCGAGGCCCGCCAGGACTCGGCGAACATCGCGTCGTAGATCGCGTTCTTCGACTCGAAGTGGGAGTACAGCGACGGCGCCCGCATGCCCACCAATTCGCCGACCTCGCGCAGCGTGATGTTGACGAGTCCGTCCCGCCGGGCGACGAGCCACGCGGCGTCGAGAATCTCGCGCCGTGTCGCCTCACGTCGTTCGGCACGCCTATCGCGATTAGGTAAAGCTGTCACGGTTAGGAGAATGCGATACGCGGAGCCGCTTGTCAAGCCCTATTTCGGGAGATGTCCGGCCAGCAAGGCCGGGAGCGCGTCCCGTACGACCCGCCACGCCGGCTCGGCCGGGTCGATGAGCGTGTAGTGATCGCCGGGAACCCGGTGCAGAGTGGCCGCGCCGCCCTTGGCCTGAGCGGCCGCAACGTAGGCCGTGCTCTGGGCGATCGGGACCGTGTCGTCGGCGGAGGCATGGACGCAGAGCACCGGCGCGCGCAGCGGCACCTGACCGATCGGGTCGGCCACCCGGTACCGGTCCGGGACGGCGGCCGGCGGGCCGCCCAGCAGGTCGGACACTGCCGTGCCACCTACGCCGGTGCGCTGCGCGACACCGAGATCCAGGACCCCGGCCTGGGCCACGACGCCCGTCACCGCCACCGTTGGCTCGGCGCCGGGCGCGCCGGCGGGCAGCCCGCCGCGGCCCGCGGCCCACGTCACGAGGTGGCCCCCGGCCGAGTGCCCGATCGCGACGACCGACGAGGTGTCGACGTCGAGCGCGGCCAGCCGGTCGATCGCGGCCGCGACGTCGTCGAGCGTGGCCGGCCAGCCGCCGCCGTTGCCGACGCGCCGGTACTCGATGTTCCAGCAGGTGTAACCGTGCGCGACGAGATCGGTGGCCAGCGGCCGGCCGAGGTCGAGGCCGTACTGCGCTCGCCAGAACCCGCCGTGGACGATCACGATCGTGCCGGTGGCCGTCGGTCGGCGCGGGCGCGACAGTTCGCCGAACTGCGACGGGTCGGGCCCGTAGACGACGCGCTGCGGGTGCACGGCGCCAGTGTGCCGAACCGGAGCCGAGCTGGAGCAGCCGGCGACCGCCGCCGCGCCGACAGCCGCGATCAGCGCGCGCCGCGAAAGTTCAGATGGCATTCAGGACCCGCGCAGTGACGAGGCGGGCGTCGAGCGCCGGAGAGGTGACTACCGTGCGGACGACGACCGCGATCGAACCGCGATTCGCGGCGCAGGCCCAGTCGGCTCTGTGGTCGGCCGGATCGAAATCGGTCTGGAAGCAGACCCCGACGACCCCGCCCACGAGCGCGACCTGCTGCGGGTTGGAGCCGGCCTCGGCGATGCGGACGAAGCCGTTGTGGGCGGCCGCGGCCGACGGGTAGCGCTGGGTCGAGATCTCGACCGCGGGCTGGTGCGGTCCGGGCAGGCGCTCGGACGCGTGCAGCGGTGAGCCCTGGAGGGCGTAGAACCGGCAGCCGACGGTGCGCCCGCCGCTGCGCAGCACGGTCACCCGCCCGAGCCGCATGCCGATCGTGTCGCGGACGAAGGACGTCCCGACATATGGACAGCGGGCCGCGACAGCCGCGACCGTCGGCCCGGACTGGACCGGCCGGGTGGATGGCGCCCCGGTGTGGATCGTGGTGCTCGTACGGCTGGTCACCGACTGCGGTGCCGCCGGTCGCGTCGCCGAGGTGCAGGCACTCAACGCGATCGCGCACATTCCCGCGAGGGCGACGATTCGCAGCACGCGATCATCGTGACACCGCGGGTGGGCGGCAGGCGGATTCGGCCGGGGAACGCTCAGGAGGAGGGGTGGGAGGATTGCGCCGTGAGTTCCTCGGCCCCGGCGTTCCGGTCCGGCTTCTGCGCCTTCGTGGGCCGGCCGAACGCGGGCAAGTCGACCCTGACCAACGCGCTGGTGGGCAGCAAGATCGTCATCACCAGCGACAAGCCGCAGACCACCCGGCACGCGGTGCGCGGCATCCTGACGCGCGACGACGCACAACTGGTCCTGGTCGACACTCCGGGCCTGCATCGGCCGCGGACGCTGCTGGGTCAGCGCCTCAACGACGTCGTCCGCGCGACCCTCGCCGAGGTCGACGTCATCGGCTTCTGCGTCCCCGCCGACGAGCGGGTGGGTCCCGGCGACCGGTTCATCGCGGCCGAACTGGCCGAGCTCCGCAGCCCGATCATCGCGATCGTCACCAAGACCGACACGGTCGGCAAGTCGCGGATAGCGCAGCAGTTGCTGGCGCTGTCGAAACTCGGCGACTTCGCCGACATCGTCCCGGTGTCCGCGGTGTCCGGCGAGCAGGTCGGGCTGCTCGCCGATCTCTTTGTGCAGCACCTACCCGCGGGCCCGATGCTGTACCCCGGCGACGTCACCACCGACAACGACGAGCAGACCCGCATCGCCGAGCTGATCCGCGAGGCGGCGCTCGACGGCGTGCGCGACGAGCTGCCGCACTCGATCGCGGTCACCATCGACGAGATTCGCCGGCGCGAGTCCGGGCTGAAGGAGATCTTCGCGACCGTCCATCTCGAGCGCGACAGCCAGAAGGGCATCGTGATCGGCCCGGGGGGGACGCGGCTCAAGCGCATCGGCACCGTGGCCCGCGCCGGCATCGAGGCCCTCATCGGCGAGCGGGTGCATCTGGCCCTGCACGTCGCCGTCGAACGCGATTGGCAACGTGACCCGAAGAAGCTCGACCGACTCGGCTTCTGATGTTGGGGCGGTACCGATCGATCTTTCGCGCGCCGGGAACGGCGGCGTTCTGCGCTGCGTCGTTCGTGATGCGAATGCCGATCGCCATCTACCCGCTCGGCATCGTCCTCATCATCTCGGCCCGCGACGGCCGCTATGGCTTCGCCGGGGTGCTCAGCGCCTGCTACATCTTCGGCAACGCCCTCGGTACGCCCTTCCTGTCGGTCCTGGTCGACCGCTACGGCCAGCGGCGGCTCATCCTGCCGAGCAGCTGTGTGCACGCGGTCGCGGTGATCGCGCTGGCGGTCCTGCTGCGAACGTCGGCCCCGGACTGGCTGCTGGTCCTTCCGGCCGTCCTCTTCGGGTTCACCTATCTCTCGGTCGCCTCGCTGGTCCGCGCGCGGTGGTCGTACCTGTTCGACGGCCGGCCCGAACTGGCCACCGCACTGTCGTTGGAATCGGTGCTGGACGAGGCGATCTTCGTCGCCGGCCCGCTGATCGCGACGGTGCTCGCCACCCAGGCCGATCCCATCCTCGTGCTCTACGTGGGCGTCGCGCTGGTGGCGGGCGGATCGGTCTGGCTGGGCTCGTTGCGGGCGACCGAACCGGCGCCGCACCCGCGTGGCGAGGCCGGGCGCGGATCGGCCCTGCGTTCGCGCGGCATGATCGTGTTGACGCTCGCCACGGTCGGCATGGGCGCCGTCTTCGCCAGCGCCGAGGTGTCGATGGTCGCTTACTGCGGCCAGCATGGTCACCGGCCGCTCAGCGGCGTCGTGCTGGCCGCCATCGCCGCCGGCAGTGGCGTGTCCGGCCTGTTCTACGGCGCCTTCGAGTGGCGCTCGCAGATCCTGCCCCGGTTCCGCCTGCAGTCGATCGTGTTCGCGATCTTGCCGTTCGCCCTGCTCGCGGCGGTCAACGTGCCGGTGCTGGCGGTGTGTGGATTCGTGCTCGGACTCGGCATCGCGCCGACGTTGATCACGGCGTTCGGGCTGATCCAGCAGATCGTCCCGGCCCGCGCCCTGACCGAGGGGCTGTCCTGGGTGAGCACCGGTCTCAACGTCGGGTACGGCGCCGGGGCGGCATTGGTGGGTGGGATCGCGGACCGGCACGGCGCGCGGACGGCGTTCCTGGTCGTGATCGGCGCCGGACTCACCGTGGGCGTGCTCGGCCTGCTGTTGCGGATTCCGGATCAGGAGCCGGGGGGGGTCCCAGCGACGGACGCGGTCGGGCTCGGCGCGCCGAACAGATAACCCTGACCGTGGGTGCAGCCGACGTCGCGCAGCTGGTCAGCCTGGCTGCGGCGCTCGATCCCTTCGGCCACGAGCGGCAACTCGGCCGACCGCGCGAACGCCGCCCCGCCGAGGATGATCGCCCGGGCCGTCCGGTCCTGATCCATGTCGCGGATGAGACTGCGGTCGAGCTTGATCTCGTCGAAGCGGAACCGGCGCAGGTAGCCGATCTGGCTGAATCCGGTGCCGAAGTCGTCGAGCGAGATGCGCACGCCGACCTCGCGAATGCGCTGCAGCGCCTCCCAGCCCCGCCCGCTCGAGCTCAGCATGACGCCCTCGGTGATCTCCATCGTCACTGCCTCCGCCGGCAGTGCGTGGCGCTCGAGCAGATCGGCGATCAGATCGGGTAGCCCGTTGTCAGACAGCTGCCGCACGCTGAGGTTGACCGACATCCCGACGTCGCGGCCGGCCGCACGCTGCTGGGCAAGTTCGCGCAGAGCCCGTTCGAGGGCGTAGCGCCCGAGGTCGGTCACCAGGCCGGTCTGCTCGGCCACCGGCACGAACGAGTCGGGCGGCACCGATCCCAGGGCGGTGGTCCAGCGCAGCAGCGCCTCGTAGTGGTCGACCTGCTCGTCGGCCAGCGTCACGACCGGCTGGTAGGCCAGCGTGAGTTCCTCCTGGTCAATGCCCCGGCGCAGCGCCGGCCCGAGCAGGGCGATCTCGACCGCCGGATCCGAGCCCGGGTCGTACACGCCGATGGGCAGGGTGCCGACCTGCCGGGCCCGTTCGAGGGCGACGCTGGCGGCGCGCAGCGGCTCATCGAAGGGCTGCGGCGGGGCAATCCCGCCGCCCCAGGTGGCCACTCCGAGCATGGCGCCGAGCTCGAGGGTCATGCCCTCGATGGCGTAGGGCGCGACGATCGCGTCGCGGATGCGCTCGGCCGCCACTCGCGCGTCGGCGTCAGCGGCCAGCCCCTCGATCAGCACGACGAAGTCGCAGCCCCACACGTGGGTGACGAGCCCGGGGGCCGCCACGGTGGCGGTGAGGCGGTCCGCGACGGTGCGCAGCACGGCGTCGCCGACGCTCGGGCCGAGCGACTCGTTGATGACCGCCATGCCCTCGACCGCCACCTGGATCACCGCGAACCGGTCGCCGGTGCGGGCTGATCGGCCCTCCAGCCGCTTCAGTTCTTCGATCAGGACCAGCCGATTGGCCAGCCCCGTCAGTGCGTTAGTGCGGTTGGTGTCGTGCAGCAGGCGGCGCACCCGGTCGTGCTGCACCGCCATTGCGGCGAGTTGGCCGGCGTCGTGCATGAGATCGAGTTCGTCCGGTTCCGGATTGCGGGGCGTGTCGACGTACACGGCGAAGGTGCCGAGTACGTCGTCGGTCGGCCCGAGGAGGGCTTTCTCGTACGCGGCCCGGCCGAGCGGCCCGGCGCCGGGACGGATCGCCGCGCCGTCTCCGTCGAGCAGCACGATCAGGGCGCGCGAGCCGGCGATCTGCCGCTCGACCATCGCGGTGATGGCGACGAGGATGTCGGCGAGCGCCGCATTCTGGACGATCAGATCCAGGATGACGCTGTGCGCGGCCGACTGACGGGTCGGGGCGGGCGACGCACCTGTCATGGCGATCTCCGGTCATCGGCGCAGCGAATCCGGTGCTCCACAGCGCGCAGGCTGACGCTACCCGCCGGCCCGGTCGCGGCGCACCATTCTGTCGGCTCCGGGTGCGACGATGGACGGGTGCCGCTCTACCGTGACGAGGCGGTCGTGCTGCGGGTCCACAAGCTGGGCGAGGCCGACCGCATCATCACGCTGCTCACCCGTCGTCACGGACGGGTGCGCGCGGTCGGCAAGGGTGTGCGGCGCACCAGCTCGCGCTTCGGTGCTCGTCTCGAACCAGGCAGCCACATCGACGTGCAGATCTACACGCGCCTGCCCGAGGGCCAGGCCGCGCCCGAGGGCCGCCGCGGCCTCGACGTCGTGCAGCAACTCGACTCGCTCGGTGCGTTCGGCGCCCAACTGGCGGGCGACTACCCGCGCTGGACCGCGGCCTCGGCCATCTGCGAGACGGCCGAGCGGCTGACCGAAGAGGGCGAGCCGGCCCTACGGCTCTATCTGCTCGTCGTCGGCGCACTGCGCGCCCTCGTGGCGCGTGAGCACGACGCCGGTCTCATCCTCGACGCCTTCCTGATCCGCGCCATGTCCAACGCCGGATGGGAACCGGCGCTGGCCGCGTGCGCCAAGTGCTCCCGGCCCGGGCCCCACGCGGGCTTCAACGTCGCCGCCGGTGGCGCGGTGTGTGACGACTGCCGCCCGCCCGGGTCGGCCCGCCCGCAGCCGGCCACGGTCCCGCTGATGGCCGCCCTGCTGGCCGGCGACTGGCCGGCGGCCGCGGCGAGCGAGGTCGCGGTCCGCCGCGAGAGCAGCGGCCTGATCGCCGCGCATCTGCAATGGCACCTCGAGCGCGGCCTGCGGTCCCTGCCGCTCGTCGACCGGGCCTAGCTTCGGCCAAGATAACCTTGCGCGGTGAGTTGGCCGGATCCACCCCCGCACCCGTCGGGGGCCCGCCCACCGGAGATCCCCAGAGCGGTCGTCCCGGCTCACGTCGCGATCGTGATGGACGGCAACGGCCGTTGGGCCCAGGCCCGGGGACTCTCGCGCACCGACGGGCACCGGGCCGGCGAGGCCAGCCTGATGGACGTCCTGCATGGCGCGATCGAACTCGGCGTATCGACGATCTCGGCCTACGCGTTCTCCACCGAGAACTGGCGCCGCTCGCCCGAGGAGGTCCGCTTCCTGATGGGCTTCAACAAGGACGTGATCCGGCGCCGCCGCGACGAGCTGGCTGCCCTGGGCGTGCGGATCCGCTGGGCCGGCCGGCGCCCCCGGCTGTGGCGCAGCGTCATCAACCAGCTCGAGGACGCTGAGCAGTACACCCGCGACAACACCCGACTCACCCTGCAGTTCTGCGTGAACTACGGCGGCCGGGCCGAGATCGTGGACGCCACCCGCGCGATCGCCCGCGAGGTCGCCGCGGGCCGGCTCCACCCGGCCAAGATCGACGAGCGCACGATCGCGGCTCACCTCGACGAGCCCGGGCTGCCCGACGTCGATCTGTTCATCCGCACGTCCGGTGAGCAGCGCACGTCGAACTTCCTGCTCTGGCAGTCCGCCTACGCCGAACTCGCGTTCGTCGACACCCCGTGGCCGGACTTCGACCGCCGGCATCTGTGGCAGGCCTGCCTCGAGTACGCGCAGCGCGATCGGCGCTTCGGCGGAGCCGGACCGGTGGATGCGCCGGCATGATCGCGATCACCCACTTCGCCGATGCGGGGTCCGATTTCCCCGACCGGGCCCGGACCGCGCTGGCCGCGCTCGCGGTCCGGCCGGGCTACCGGCGCGGCACGCTCGGCCGCTCGACCGACGACCCGGGCGCCTGGGTGCTCCTCACCGAGTGGCAGGACGTCGGCTCGTACCGCCGCGCCCTGGGCAACTACGAGGTCAAGATCCACGCCACGCCGCTGCTCGCGTCCGCGCAGGATCTGCCCGGCGGCTTCGAGGCCCTCATCGACGTCGCGCCGGGCGGGGCGGCCACCGACCATGGCAGTGACCGCGAGCCGCAGCCATGACGGCACCGTCCGGTCTTGGCCGCGAGGCGGCGCAACCCGCCGCGGGAAGCGCCGCAGCGCGGCCACGCCGGTGGCTGTCGTGGCGACCACCGCGAGCGTGGCGGGAGCGCACCGACTGGGTGCCGGTCGACACCACGCTCGGCCAGATCTTGCGCGGGCTGCGCTGGGGAGCCGTGCTCACCTACATCGGCGTGGCGATCTACTACGGCTACACCGACGGCCTGCCCTTCGACCGCGAGGGGCTGCTGCTTTGGATCGCCGTCGGGCTGGCCGCGTTCTGCATCGGCCGGCACCCGGTCTGGCTGCTGTGGGTGGCGATCGACTTCGTGCCGTTCGCCATGGTGCTGGTCGTCTACGACTACCTGCGCGGGCTGTCGGACACGTTCGGCATGCCGACCTGGTGGCACCCGCAGATCGACGTCGACAAGTTCCTGTTCTTCGGGCACGAGCCCACGCTGTGGTTGCAGGAACACCTCAAGCACGCCCGCTACACCGGGGTGCAGTGGTACGACTTGGTCACCTGCATCAGTTACTACTCGTTCTTCTTCCTGCCGTACGTGATGGCCGGGGTCATGTGGCTGCGCAGCCGCACCGACTTCTACCGCTGGTCGCTGCGCTTCGTCGGTTTGTCGTTCTTCGCCTTCTCGCTGTTCCTGCTGACCCCGGCGGCGCCGCCGTGGGCGGCGGCCCTGTGCACCGCGAAGGACGTGGCCAACCACCCCAACAACCCCACGTGCATGCAGTTCGGCGCGCACGCCGTACCGCACAACCTGCTCGGCGACTACACCAGCCATCTGCCCGGGTCGAACCCGTTCATCGAACGGATCGCCGGCGACAGTTTCTACAAGCTGCATCTCGGTGTCGCCCACGGTCTCTGGACGAAGGGTTTCTCGTCGGCCGACGCGGTGGCCGCCGTGCCGTCGCTGCATCTGGGCGGCACCGTGCTGTTTTGCATCTTCATGTGGAGCCGGTTGAACAAGTGGTGGCGGCCGCTGCTCATCGGTTACCCGATCGTCATGATGTTCAGCCTCGCGTACTCCGGTGAGCACTACGTGGCCGACGGCATCGCCGGCGCGCTGGCGGCGTGGCTCATCCACTGGCTGGCCAACCTGGTCGAGCGGTGGCGAAAGCGACGGCGGAGCCCGGATACCCTTGGGGGATCAGCAGAATCAGCACCTGAGCTTGAACCGACCCAGGAGTCTTCGTGCCCGCCGACCCATCCGCTGCCCGTAACGACGCCGTCGTCAACCTGAGCAAGCGGCGCGGATTCGTCTTTCCGTCCAGCGAGATCTACGGCGGCAGCCGGTCGGCGTGGGACTACGGCCCGCTCGGCGTGGAGCTCAAGGAGAACGTCCGTCGCCAGTGGTGGAAGACCATGGTCACCGGCCGCGACGACATCGTCGGGCTCGACTCGGCGGTCATCCTCGCCCCGCAGGTGTGGGAGGCATCAGGGCCACGTTGCGACCTTCTCCGACCCGCTGACCGAATGCCAGAACTGCCATCGCCGCTACCGGGCCGATCACCTGGAAGAGGAGTTCGAGGCCCGCAAGGGCCGCGCCCCCAAGGACGGCCTCGCCGAGGTCGCCTGCCCCAACTGCGGCACCCGCGGCCAGTGGACCGAACCCAAGCAGTTCAGCGGCATGCTGCGCACCTACCTCGGCCCGGTCGAGGACGAGTCCGGGCTGCACTATCTGCGCCCGGAAACGGCGCAGGGCATCTTCGTCAACTTCCTCAACGTGCTGAACACGTCGCGCAAGAAACCGCCGTTCGGCATCGCGCAGACCGGCAAGAGCTTCCGTAACGAGATCACGCCGGGCAACTTCATCTTCCGCACCCGTGAGTTCGAACAGATGGAGATGGAGTTCTTCGTCGAGCCGGGCACCGACGAGACCTGGCACGACTACTGGCTCGAGCAGCGCTGGAACTGGTACGTCGACCTCGGCATCGATCCGGACAACCTGCGCTACTACGAGCACCCGAAGGAGAAGTTGAGCCACTACTCGAAGCGCACCGTCGACATCGAGTACCGCTTCCGCTTCGGCGGCTCGGAGTTCGCCGAGCTCGAGGGGGTGGCCAACCGCACCGATTTCGACCTGACGACCCACTCCGAGCACTCCGGCGTCGATCTCACCTACTTCGATCAGGCCACCAACGAGCGCTACACGCCGTACGTGATTGAGCCGGCGGCCGGTCTCACCCGGGCCGTGCTCGCCTTCCTGCTCGACGCCTACACCGAGGACGAGGCCCCCAACGCCAAGGGCGTGCTCGAGAAGCGCACCGTGCTGCGCCTGGACAAGCGGCTCGCGCCGGTCAAGGCCGCCGTGCTGCCCCTGTCGCGCAACGCCGATCTCTCGCCCAAGGCCCGTGACCTGGCCGCCGCGCTGCGCCGCAACTGGAACATCGACTACGACGAGACCCAGGCGATCGGCCGCCGGTACCGGCGGCAGGACGAGATCGGCACGCCGTTCTGCATCACCGTCGACTTCGACACCCTCGACGACAACGCCGTCACGATCCGCGAGCGCGACTCGATGACCCAGGAGCGGATCGGCCTCGATCAGGTCGAGCGCTATCTCGCCGGCCAGCTACCGGGCTGCTGACGCCAATGACCGCCCTCGCCACCTCGCCGCTGCACTTGTCCGAACGGGTCGTCGCCGACCCGCCGGTGGTGCTCGCGCCGATGGCGGGCATCACCAACACGGCCTTTCGGCGGTTGTGCCGCGAGGCGATGGCGCCGGCGCTGGCGCCTGGTCAGGCCGGCGGGCTGTTCGTCAGCGAGATGATCACCACGCGCGCCCTGGTCGAGCGCAACGCCAAGACGCTGCGGCTGATCCGCTTCGAGGACGACGAGTCACCGCGATCGATCCAGCTCTACGGTGTCGACCCGGCGGTGGTGGGCGAGGCGGTGCGGATGATCGTCGACGAGGATCGCGCCGACCACATCGACCTCAACTTCGGCTGTCCGGTGCCCAAGGTCACGCGCAAGGGCGGCGGGTCGGCCCTGCCGTGGCGGATCGGGCTGTTCGAGGACATCGTGACGGCGGCGGTGCGCGCGGCCGGGGGCGCGGTGCCGGTCACGGTCAAGATGCGCGTGGGCATCGATGCCGACCACATCACCTACCGCGAAGCAGGCCTGCGGGCCCAGGACGCCGGCGTGACCCAGATCGCGCTGCACGGGCGGACGGCGGCCGATTTCTACGCCGGCCACGCCGATTGGTCGACCATTGCCGCCCTCGTGGCCGAACTCGACATCCCGGTGGTCGGCAACGGCGACATCTGGGAGGCCGACGACGCGCTGCGCATGGTGCGCGAGACCGGCTGCGCCGGAGTGGTCGTCGGCCGGGGCTGCTTGGGCCGACCGTGGCTGTTCGCCGATCTCGCCGCCGCCTTCGCCGGCCGGGCCGACCGGGCGCGTCCCACTCTCGGCGAGGTCGCCGCCAGCATGCGCCGCCACGCCGAGCTGCTGGCCGAGTGGCTGGGCGAGCAGTACGGCGTCACCGACTTCCGCAAGCACGTGGCCTGGTACCTCAAGGGCTTCGCGGTCGGCGGCCCGGCCCGCCAGGCCATGGCCCAGGCCTCGTCATTGGCCGAACTCGACGATTACCTGGGTGCGCTCGACCTCGACCAGCCGTTTCCCGAGGGGATCGTCGGCCAGCCGCGGGGGCGGACATCCGGCACCCGGGCCGTCGTCCTGCCGCAGAACTGGCTGGCCGAGCGAGACTCCCGCGCGGTGCCCTTCGGCGCCGAACTCGCCGACAGCGGCGGCTGAACCGCTACTCGGACTCCTCCGACTCGTCGGACTGCTCCTCGTTGTCGCGCTCGGCCGCCTTGGCCACCGAGGACTTGGCCGCGGGGGTATCGGCCGGATCCACATCGCCGGCCTCTTCCTCGGCCTGGCGCTGGATGTCCTCCTGGCTCAGCTCGCCGGTCTCGCCGTCGAGGTGCGGCCCCGGGATCTCGCTGTTGCCGTCTACCGCCGTGCCGCTGTAGAGGCCGTCATCGGGGTCGAAGTCGATTTTCGACTGGTCGACGAAATCCTGCTCCTCGTCGTCGCGGTCGAGTCCGATCTTCTCGTTCTTGTCGCGCTGCTCGCCCTGATCGCTGGTGGTCTCCGGGCTCTGCTGCTCAGTCGCCATACGAATGGCTTTCCCGTTCCCGACGCAGCCCAATCACCGGCCGGCGGCCGAGCTAGCCGGTGACGACGTAGCGCCCCGCCACCGGTGCGATCAACGTCGTGAAGCCCTGCCCGTCGGACCGCAGCGTGCCGCGCCGGCCGCCCGGTCCCTCGGCGTGCAGGAAACGCGACCAGTGGATCCGCAGAGCGATGGTGGCCGGTTGCGGGGTCTCGACGACGATGCTGGCCTGATCGGCGTCGACCACGCGGGCCGGCGGCGCTGCGATCGGGCTGGGATCGGACACCCGGTACAGCTTCCAGCGGGCGTCGGACCACGCGAGGGTCAGGTACCGCGGCGTCTTCGTCCGCACCAACCGGTCTTCCGGTCCAGATTTCAGGGTTTCCCGGTTGATGGCCACGTAGCCGACGGCATTGTTGTCGAGCCAGACCTTGAAGGTGATCGCGTCGAGGCTCGGCGAGCTGAGTACGGCGTTGAGCTGGTTGTCGGACTGGGTCTCGTAGCCACGGGCGAGCTGGGCGTGGTCGAGCAGGACGAAGGCGGCGGCGTGAGTGCCGTCCGGGATCACCTCGACCCGGTAGTTGGTCAGGCCGGCGGTGTGATCGAGCTCGGTGGTGAGGCTCGTGTAGTACGACGCGTCCGAGATGGAGTTGGACGCAACGGTGAGATCCTTCACCGACTGCCCGATGCTGCAGCCGAGCGCGAATCCGGTGGCCACAAACCAGACCGGCCACGGGGCCCGGGCGGTGGCGGCGATCGCGACCGGCAGGCACAGCCAGGTGAACCGCTCGAAGTTCGAGCCCATGCCGTTGGGGACGACCATCAGCAGCGGGCAGGCGATCGCCGAGATCACCAGGATGGTCTGCAGGTAGGCCGGCGGCCGGGCCAGGATCATCACCAGGATAGTGGCGAAACACAGCGTCGCCTGATCGAGGCGGAAGCCCTCGGATCCGGGCATGCCGAAGTAGACGGCGACGCCGATGAGGCACGATCCCGAGGCGGCCGCGGTGGCGATGGTCGTGCCGCGCCGGACCGGATCGTGCAGGTAGACGCCCGCGATGCCGAGGATCAAGAACACCCCGGACACCGGCGACACCAGAGCGGTCAGCGTCCCCGCTGCCGCTGCTGCGTACCGGCGGTTGCTGCGGACGAACAGCAGGGCCACCAGCATCAGCACGGTGCCGACGGCGAATGGCACCCGTCCGCTCCACAGGTTGAAGCTCGCCGCGACCGCCGCCACCCAGGTGGCCAGCAACGGGCGCGCGCTGCCGCGGACGAGGCGATGGCACAGCGGCGGGATGAGCACGGTGGCGATCGCGCCGAGCACCCGGACATCGGCCAGCTTCGACAGCAGCGGAGCCAGCACCGAGTAGTGACCAGGAACGGTCCCGCCGAACCAGGCGAACCAGTAGCGCAGCCCGACGCCATGGGCGGCGGCCGATTGGCGGGCCCGAGCGGCGAACAGATCACCCACCGGCGGCGCGGCGATCAGGAAGGCGATCGTGGCGGCCACGGCGAACAGCAGCGCGAGATACGCCGGCTGCCAGCGGTAGCCCCGCGTCCAGACTGCGACGGAGTCGAGCCGACTGCGCCTCGGCTGCGCGCGCGGCGGCGAGGCGCTCTCGCTGGGCGCTCGATCGGATGTCAACACAACGACATCAGTGTCAGCCAGCGGGCAGGGTCAGCACAAACGCGGTCTGCCGCGCGGTGGGGTCGACGACCAGGTCACCGTCGGCGGCACGGGCCAGCCGGCGGGCCAGGGCCAGGCCCAGACCGGCGCCGTCGTGCCCGTACGCGGTCCCGGAGGTGAACCCCGGTTCGAAGACCTGTTCGGCCAGGTCGGCGGCCAACGGCTCGCCGTCGTTGGTGATCGTCACGGTGACCCCGCGGTCGGCCCGCCGGGCCTGCAGGCGCACCGCCTCGCGGGCGTAGCGGCGGGCGTTGTCGACGATCGGGGTCAAGATGCGGGTGACCACGTCGGCATCGACGCCGACGCTGAGGTCGGTTTCGGCGGCCAGCACCGCCGGGCGATTCATGCCGTCGGCGAAGGCCGTGAACACCGGGCGCAGCGCGCTGTGGCCCACGGTGCGCACCAGCTCGGCCCGCGCGGTCGTCAGCAACGTGTCGATGATGCTGTCCATCGAGGCGCAGTTCTGCTGGAGCGCGTGCAGGGCCTCGTATTGATCGGGGCGGGCATCGTCGAGCATCAGCTCGATCTCGGCCGACACCCGCGCCAACGGCGTGCGCAGCTCGTGGGAGAGCTCGGCCGAGAGCTGACGCTCGTGCCGCAAGACCGCGGTAGATCGGTCGAGCAGCTCGTCGAGGGTGCTGGCCAGGGAACTGAGCTCGGCGTAGCGCTGCTCGTCGAAGCGCTGCGTCGGGGAGGTGACGCTCCAGTCGGCGGCCTGCCGGGTCATCCGGGCGACCGGGCGCAGCGCCCGACCGGTGGCGAAGCGCAGCACCGGATAGGCGCCGAGCAGCAGCAGGACGGCGACCACGATCGAACCGAGCACCGCCGTTCGCTTGGTCTCGCTGTACGGGGCGGTATCGATCGCGGCGACCACGCTGCCGGCGCGGTGGCCATCGGCCTGGATCGGCAGCACGTAGAACCGGCGGTCGCCGGCCGAGACGTAGCCGGTCTTCGCGTTGGACAGCCGGTCGGCGACCCGCTGCACCCCGGCCGGCAGGTTGGGCCGCTTGATGATCCGATCGTCGGCGAAGACCCAGATGCTGCTGTCCAGCTCGCTGTCGGTGGACGATTCGCGGACGCCGGTGACGGCGCCGGTCTCCACGAGCAGGGTCGCGGACGCCGCCTGGGCCCGCACCCGCAACGCGTCGTCCACCTGCTGGTCGAGACGCGAGGACAGCACCACGTCGAAACCGGCCGCGAGCAGCACCAGCCAGCCGGCGATGACGACCAGGGCCAGGCCGGACACGCGCCCGCGCAGCGTAGGTAGGCCCCGCGCCGTCCGGATCTTCACCCGGGCTGCACGACCTGATAGCCGACGCCCCGGACGACCTTGAGCTGGTGGGGCGCGCCCAGCTCGGTCAGTTTGCGGCGCAGCTTGCTGAGGTATTGGTCGAGCGTGTTGTCCGAGACGATGCCACCGGCCGGCCAGGCGGCCTCGCGCAGCTGCTGGCGGCGTACGACCGCGTCCGGCTCGGCGAGCAGGCGGGCCAGCAGCCGGTATTCGGTCGGGGAGAGTTCGACCCGGTTGTCGCTCCACCGGGCGCCGTGCACGAAGGGGTCGACGCGCAGCCGGTTGACCTCGGCATCGGACCGCACCTGGATGTGCCGCTTGAGCACCGCCCGTAGCCGCGCTACGAGTTCGGCGAACGCGAACGGCTTGGCCAGGTAGTCGTCGCCGCCGGACGCGAAACCGGACAGTCGGTCGCTGACGTCGCGCCGGGCGGTCAGAAAGATCACCGGCGCGTCCACCCCACGGCCGCGCAGCGCCTGGCAGACGTCGCGACCGTCGGAATCGGGTAGCCCGATGTCGAGGACGATGGCGTCGGGCACCGGTGTCATGCTGCGCAACGCCGATTCGCCGTCGCGCGCGGTGATGACCTCGAAGTCCTGCGCGCGCAGGCCGCGGGCGAGCAGGTCACGCAACCCGGTGTCGTCCTCGACCACCAGCACGCGGTGCGATCCCATCTCGCCAGTATCCGGGGCCGACCCGGCGGCGACACACCCCGGTCAGGTTAGGTTCAGCCGGCCGCCGCCCGGCCCGGCGACCCTCGATGCCCGGTGCTGATCGATAATGGAGCAGATGAAATCCCGGCCGGCGATCCGAGACGCCACCGAAGCGGATGCCGCCGCCTGCGCGGCCATCTACGAGCCGTTCGTCACCGACACCGCCGTGTCCTTCGAGACCGAGCCGCCGACTGCGACCGAGTTCGCCCGCCGCATCCTCCAGGCCCGGAGCCGCCACGCCTGGGTCGTGCTCGAGGATGCCGGCCGAGTGGTCGGCTACGCCTACGGGGGTCCGTTCAAGGCGCGCGCTGCCTACCGGTGGGCGTGCGAGGTGAGCGTGTACGTCGAACCGGGCCGGCGCCGCACGGGCAGCGGCCGGGCGCTGTACGAAGCCCTCTTCGAGCGACTGGCGGCGCGCGGCTACCGCGTCGCCATCGCCGGCATGACCCTGCCCAACGACGCGAGCGTGGGCCTGCACCGCGCGCTGGGCTTCGAGCCGGTCGGCACCTTCCGCGCGATCGGGTGGAAGAACGGCGGTTGGCACGACGTCGCCTATGGCCGGCGGGTCCTGGCCGAGGGCACCGACCCGCCGCCCGAGCCCGGCTGAGCGGTTACGGGAAGGCCGGCACCCGCTCGCGGGCCTTCTCCTTCGCCGCCTTCTCCTCGGCCGGCACGTGGTACGGCCCGGGCTTCTTGCGCGGGCCGCCCCCCGGTAGGGCCAGCCGCAGGATCGTGCGTTGCACCATGCCCCACTGCTTGTGCAGGGGGCCGGTGTTGTACGGCAGCTCGTACTTCTCGCAGATCTCGCGCACCCGCGGGGCGATCTGCTGATAGCGCGAGGACGGCATGTCCGGGTAGAGGTGGTGCTCGACCTGGAAGGACAGGTTGCCGGCCATCACGTGGAAGAGCGGGCCGCCGTCGATGTTGGCCGCCCCGATCAGCTGGCGCACGTACCAGCCGCCGCGGGTCTCACCCTCGACCTCTTCCTCAGTGAAGGTGAAGGTCTGGTCCGGGAAGTGGCCGCAGAAGATGATGGCGTTCGACCACACGTTGCGGACGACGTTGGCGGTCGCGTTGGCCAGTGCGGTCGACTTGAACGCCGACTTGCCACCCCAGCTCGAGAGGGCGGGCCAGCCGATGTAGTCCTTGAGGATCTGCCGCCGGGCCTTCTGGCCGATGCCCTTGAGCTCGTCCCACACCTGCTTCTGCGATTTCTCGCCGCTCTTGATCTTTTCGAAATCGAGGTCGTGCAGGGCCACGCCCCACTCGAACAGGGCCATCAGCACGATGTTGCCAACCGGCTGCAACAGGTAACCCGGGTGCCACTTCTGGCGCGGATCGACCCGGAAGATCTCGTAGCCGACGTCCTTGTCCTTGCCGATGATGTTGGTGAATGTGTGGTGCACGTAGTTGTGCGAGTGCTTCCAGGCCGCCGCGGGCGAGGCGGTGTCCCAGTCCCAGGTCGACGAGTGGATCGTGGGGTCGTTCATCCAGTCCCACTGCCCGTGCATCACGTTGTGGCCGATCTCCATGTTCTCGAGGATCTTGGCCACCGAGAGCCCGGCCGTGCCGAGCACCCACGCCGGCTTGTAGCGCGAGAAGATCAACAATGCGCGCGAGATCAGCCCGAGCCGTCGATGGAGCGTGATCATGTTCCGGATGTAGCGCGCGTCTACCTCGCCGAGGTCGCTGAACACCTCGTCGTGGAGCGCGTCGAATTCCTTGCCGAGCTCCTCGAGCTGCTCGTCGCTGAGTTTGTACAGCGGGTTCGCGGGGTCGTATGGCTTCGCGGGCAGTTTCGGCATGAAGTGCAGATCCTCTCTACAGATCGATCTCGACGTGGCCTTCGGGGGCGTTGATGCAGGTGCGGACCATCTGGCCGCTGGCCTGTTCGACCGAGCCGGTGCGCAGGTCGCGCACAGCCCCGTCCTGCAGCCGGCCGACGCAGGTGTGGCAGATGCCCATCCGGCAGCCGAACGGCAGCGTGGCCCCGGCCTCCTCGCCGCCGACCAGGATCGAGACCCCGGTGTCGCACTTGGCCTCGCAGTCCGAGACGCGGAAATGCACGCTACCGCCGTCACCGTCGCCGCCACCGTTGCCTATGACGGGCTGGAATCGTTCGGTGTGCAGCCGGTCGGCGCACTCCTTCTTCTCATAGTGCTCTTCGACCGCGTCGATCATCTCGCGCGGGCCGGACAGGAACGTCTCGCGCTCGGCCCAGTCCGAGCAGTGCTTGTCGAGGTCCTTCGGGGTGAATCGCGGCACGTTCGAGGTATGCACCTCGATGAACTGGTAGCCGTCGCGACGCTTGGCCAACCGGCGCAGCATCCGGCCGAAGATCACGTCGTCCTCGTCGCGCGCGCTGTGGATGTGCACGGCGTCGTCGAGGGCGTTACGTCGGTCGAGCTCGCGCAGCATGCTCATGATCGGGGTGATGCCGCTCCCGGCCGAGACGAACAGCGTCTTCTTCGGGTAGGGCTCGGGCAGCGTGAACTCGCCCTCGATCTCGCCGAGGAAGACCTGCTGCCCGGGCTGCACCTGCTGGACGAAGACGGGCGACATCTTGCCGCCCTCGGTGAGCTTCACGGTGACGCTCACGACGCCCTCGGGGTGGTCCGGGTCGGACGTGATCGAGTAGGCGCGCCAGTGCCGGATGCCGTTGACCTCCATGCCGAGGCGGAGGTACTGCCCGGGCTTGTGCGCCGGATGTTTGAAGTCGGGCTTGACGACGATCGTCACCGCATCGGGCGTCTCGCGCCGAACCCGGACGACGCACCCGGTCAGCTCGCGCGTCGACCAACGCGGCTTGATCAGCGCGAAGTAGTCGTCGGGTAGCAGCGGCGTGGTGAGGGCCCGACCGATGCGGGAGACCTGTTGGCGCACGAAAGACACGTTCGGTGTTGCTCCGCGCTCGACCATGTCTCTCCCTTTTCCGGTTTCTCCTTCGACGTAAACATTTCAGTGCACAACTGTCAACTGAAACGGCGGATCGAGTGGGGCGAACCTCAGCGGCAGGCCGGGAAGCCTAGGCTCAGCACAGAGTCGCGTCGCACCCCCGGAGATCCCGCATGCCGTCCACCACCAAGTACGTGTACGACTTTGCCGAGGGCAACAGGGATCTGAAAGACCTGCTGGGCGGCAAGGGCGCCAATCTGGCCGAGATGACCAACCTGAAACTGCCGGTGCCGCCGGGCTTCACCATCACCACCGAGGCCTGCCGGGCGTTTCTGAAGACCGGCCGCGAGCCGGAGGGGCTGACCGAGGAAGTCAGCGAACACCTGGACGCCCTGGAACAGGCGATGGGCAAGAAGCTGGGTCAGTCCGACGACCCGCTGCTGGTGTCGGTGCGCTCCGGCGCCAAGTTCTCGATGCCCGGGATGATGGAGACCGTCCTCAACATCGGCCTCAACGACCAGTCCGTCCGCGGGCTCGCGAAGCAGGCCGGCAACGAGCGGTTCGCCTTCGATTCCTATCGCCGGCTGATCCAGATGTTCGGCAAGACGGTGCTCGGCATCGACGGCGATCACTTCGAAGAGGCCCTCGAGGCGGTCAAGCACGCGAAGGACACGAGCAACGACCTCGACCTGGACGCCGACGACCTGCGGGCGCTCGTCGAGACGTTCAAAGAGGTCGTGGTCGAGCACGCCGGACGGCCGTTCCCGCAGGAACCGCGCGAGCAGATGGACATGGCCGTCCGGGCCGTCTTCGAGTCCTGGAACACCGGCCGGGCCGTCATCTACCGCCGCCAGGAACGCATCCCGGCCGACCTCGGCACCGCGGTCAACATCGTGGCGATGGTGTTCGGCAATCTCGACATGGAATCGGGCACCGGCGTCGCCTTCACCCGCGACCCGGCCAGCGGTGCGCAGGGCATCTATGGCGACTACCTGCAGAACGCGCAGGGCGAGGACGTTGTGGCCGGTATCCGTAACACCGTGCCGCTCGCCGATCTCGAGCAGATCGACAAGAGCTCATACGACGAGCTGCTCGCCATCATGCAGACCCTCGAGGAGCACTATCGCGACCTGTGCGACATCGAATTCACCATCGAGCGCGGCAAGCTGTGGATGTTGCAGACTCGCGTCGGCAAGCGCACGGCGGCGGCGGCGTTCCGTATCGCCACCCAGCTGGTCGACCAGGGCCTGATCGACATGGACGAGGCCGTCTCGCGGGTGACCGGGGCCCAGTTGGCCCAGCTGATGTTCCCGCGCTTCGACGAGAAGGTCGCCGGCCGCAAGAAGATCGCCAAGGGCATGAACGCCTCGCCCGGCGCGGCGGTCGGCAAGGTGGTGTTCGACTCCTACACCGCGGTGAAGTGGTCGCGTTCGGGTGAGGACGTCATCCTGGTTCGCCGCGAGACCAACCCCGACGACCTCAACGGCATGATCGCCGCGGCCGGGATCCTGACCTCGCGCGGCGGCAAGACCTCGCACGCGGCGGTCGTGGCTCGCGGCATGGGCAAGACCTGCGTCTGCGGCGCCGAGACGCTGAACGTCGACACCAAGAAGCGCGTCCTGCGCGCGCCGCACGGCGTCGAGGTCCACGAGGGTGACGTCATCTCGATCGACGGAACGTCGGGTGAGGTGTTCTTGGGCGAGGTCCCGGTGGTCGCCTCGCCGGTGGTCGAGTACTTCGAGAGCGGCACGGTCGACGAGTCGGACGACCTGGTGGTGGCGGTACACCGCGTGATGAGCCACGC
Source organism: uncultured Actinomycetota bacterium (assembly GCA_963764485.1). Lineage (GTDB taxonomy): Bacteria > Actinomycetota > Actinomycetes > Mycobacteriales > Jatrophihabitantaceae > Jatrophihabitans. The sequence goes on from CAVXSM010000003.1 coordinate 221,332, forward strand.
CGACGGGGCCCGCCGGATGGCAGTGCGGGCCAACGCCGACACGGCCGAGGACGCCGCGCGGGCCCGCCGCTTCGGCGCGCAGGGCATCGGCCTGTGCCGCACCGAGCACATGTTCCTGGGCGAGCGGCGCCAGCTCGTCGAGCGGCTGATCCTCTCCGACACCGACGAAGAGCGCGACGCCGAGCTGGCCGAGTTGCTGCCCATGCAGCGCGAGGACTTCGTCGGCATCCTCGAGGCAATGGACGGGCTGCCGGTGACGATCCGGCTGCTCGACCCTCCGCTGCACGAGTTCCTGCCCGACATCACCGAGCTGTCCGTGCGCGTGGCCGTGGCCGAGGCACGGGGGGAGCAGCGCGAGGGCGATCTGCGCATGCTGCAGGCCGTGCACAAGCTGCACGAGCAGAACCCGATGCTCGGCCTGCGCGGGGTCCGCCTCGGCGTCGTCATCCCCGGCCTGTTCGAGATGCAGTCGCGCGCCATCCTCGAGGCCGCGGCCGAGCGGATCAAGGCCGGCGGCGTGCCGCGGGTCGAGATCATGGTGCCGCTGGTCGCCAACGTGCAGGAGTTCGAGACCGTCAAGCACGCGATCATCGACGTCGCGCGTGAGGTGCGGGCCGAGACCGGAGTGCACCTGGAATTCCTCGTCGGCACCATGATCGAGCTGCCGCGGGCCGCGCTGACCGCGGCCCAGATCGCCGAGTCGGCCGAGTTCTTCTCCTTCGGCACCAACGACCTGACCCAGACGACGTGGGGTTTCTCGCGCGACGATGTCGAGGCCGCGTTCTTCTCGGCCTACCTCGAGAAGGGCATCTTCGGCGTCAGCCCGTTCGAGTCGATCGACGTCGAGGGCGTCGGCGAGCTGATCCGCATCGCCGTCGACCGCGGGCGTTCCATGCGTCCCGGCATCAAGCTGGGCATCTGCGGCGAGCACGGCGGTGACCCCGACTCCGTTCACTTCTTCGAACGGGTCGGGCTCGACTACGTGTCGTGCTCGCCGTTCCGCGTCCCGGTCGCGCGCCTCGAGGCCGGCCGCTCGGTCAACGAGGCGTAGGACGGCCCGGCTGGGTTACGGCTGCAGCGCGGTGTAGACCGCGGCGAGGTCGTCCGTGCCGTGACCCGCCTCGGCCGCCGCGTCGAACAGCGCGCGCACCCCGCGCAGCAGCGCCGGCTCGACGCCGGCCCGGTTCGCGGCCTCGGCGATGAGGTCGAGATCCTTGCGCCCGCCGTCGAGCCCGAACGCCGGCGTGAAGTCGCCCTTCAGCATCGCCGACCCCTTCAGCTGGGCGTAGGCGGAGTCGGACGGGCCGCCCTCGATCGCCTCGAGGAAGAGTTCGGCGTCGATCCCCAGGCCCGCGGCCAGCGCGAGCGATTGCGCGGCGGCGGCGGTGATCGACAGGATCCAGGCGTTGCAGGCGAGCTTCAGCGCGCTGGCGTCGCCGATCCGCTCGCCGGCGACGACCGTCTTCGTCCCGACGGCGTCGAGCACCGGGCGCGCGGCGGCGATGTGCTCGTCGGCACCCGACACGATGGGCACGAGCTTGCCCTGCTCGGCCGGTTGCTTCGTGCCGAGCATCGGTGCGTCGAGCAGGGCCGCGGCCCCGGCGCGCTCAGCGATCCGCTTGATGCCCTCGACGCCCACGGTCGAGGACTGCAGCCACACGGCGTCCGATCCGAGCGCGCCGACCAGTTCGTCCGTGACGTCACGCACCGCGTCCTCGTCGAAGAGCATGGTGATCGCGACGTCGGCCCTGTGCACCGCTTCGGCCACGGACCCGGCCACCGTGATGGCGTCGTCGGCCAGGGCTTCGGCCTTGGTGCGCGTGCGGTTCCACACCGTCACCTGCACCCCCGCGCGTTGCATCGAACCGGCCATGCCGGCGCCCATCGTCCCGGTCCCGAGCAGAGCAACTCTCATGATCGGATCACTACCGCCATCGGCGGCCGGGCTAACGGCCGCGCGTTGCATCGGGTCGGTACCGTCGAGATGTGTTTCGTCGCAAGTTCCGTCCCGATGCCGAGCCGGCCCTCGGCAGCCGCCGCGCCGAGCCGGGCGGCGGGACCCTCGTCACCCCCACCGTTGCACTGGTGCAGCAGCTGCTCGACGAGTTCGGGCTCAAGCACAGCATCGACGACGACGGCGATCTCACCGTGCGCTGGGAGAAGTGCAGCGTCTACTTCTTCTTCTACGGCGAGCACCGTGAGGTGCTGCAGGCGCGGATGTACCTCAACCGGCGGTTCGATGTCGAGTCCCGGGGCACCCTCACCCTGCTGCTGGACGAGTGGAACCGGACGAAGCTGTTCCCCAAGGCGTTCACGATCCTGCCGGACGACGGCATGGTCGGGATCTGTGCCGAGCAGTGCCACGATTTCGAGGCCGGTGCGACTCGCGGCCAGTTGAAGTACGCGGTCGGGATGTGGATCGACACCCTGCTGCGGTTCGGTGACTGGCTCGACGATCAGCTCTGAGTACGGTCGTCCGGTGGATCGATACGGTCCGGCCGACCGCGAGCGTTGGGTCGACGAGCCGCCCAAGCGGGCCGGCGCCGCGCGCGGAGCGGCACAGCGCGACGACTTCGCCCGTGACCGCGCGCGGGTGCTGCACTCCTACGCCTTCCGCCGTCTCGCGGACAAGACGCAGGTCGTCGTGCCGGGCGAGGACGATTTCCCGCGCACCCGGCTCACGCACTCGCTCGAGGTGGCCCAGATTGGCCGCGAGATCGCCGCCACCTTGGGCTGCGACCCCGATCTTGTGGACACGGCCGGGTTGGCCCACGACATCGGGCATCCGCCGTTCGGGCACAACGGCGAGACCGCGCTGAACGAGGCGGCGGCGCCGTGCGGCGGCTTCGAGGGCAATGCGCAGACCCTGCGGGTGCTCACCCGGCTCGAGGCGAAGGTCGTGCGCCCCTCCGGCGCGCCGGGCGGGCTTAACCTCACCCGGGCCGCCTTGGACGCGACCTGCAAGTACCCGTGGCCGCGTCGGGCCGGCACCGGGAAGTTCGGGCACTACGCAGCCGACGCCGAGGCCTTCGCCTGGCTGCGGGCCGGGGGCGAGGGGGAGCGGCGCTGCCTCGAGGCGCAGATCATGGACTGGGCCGACGACGTCGCCTACTCGGTGCACGACGTCGAGGACGGCGTCCACGCCGGGCTGATCCGCTTGGCCACCGTCGACGACGGCGCCCGCGCGCAGCTGTGCGAAATCGCCGCGACGCAGTACTCGCCGCTGCCCCCGGCCGAACTCGCGCCGGTGCTCGACGCGTTACTGGCGTTGCCCACGCTGCGCGATCTCGCCGACTACGACGGCTCGTACCGCGCCCAGGCTGCAGCCAAGCGGGCCACCAGCGAACTCACTGGGCGGCTGGCCGGAGCGGCGGTCGAGGCGACCCAGGAGGCACACGGAACCGGCCCGCTGGCCCGCTTCGACGCCGATCTGGTCGTCCCGCCGCTGATCGCAGCCGAATGCGCTTTGCTCAAGGCGATCGCGGTTCACTACGTGATGCGCACGCCCGGCACGCCCGAGCGGCAATCGGCGCAGCGCCGGCTGCTCGCCGAGCTGGTGTCGGCGGTGTGGGCCGGGGCGCCGGCCACCCTCGACCGCGGCTCGGCCCCGAGCTGGCACGAGGCCGACTCCGACGCCGACCGGTTGCGGGTGGTGATCGACCAGGTGGCGCAGCTGACCGACACGTCAGCAGTCGCGCGGCACGCCCGCCTGGTGCGTCCGGACTGACTGGGCGGATACCAGGACGGGGTCGAGCAACGCCGGCAATTCGACCCGGGCGAGATCGACCCGGCCGGCATCGAGCAGCTCGCGCTCGAGCGGCTGCAGCACCAGACGTTGCACCCGGAGAAGCGCCGCGGCCGACGGCGCGCCGGCCAGCAACCGGTCGACCAGCGCGAGGGCGTCACGTCCCCAGGTGTGGGCGGCGCGGCCGAACCGGCGGCCGCGGCGCAGGTGGTCGAGTCGGTCCCACGGCGCGTGCGCCAGCACGCCGAGTTGGACGATGGCGGGAACGGGCCGGCGCGCGACGGCGAAGGGGAGGTCGCCCCAACCGCTCTGCCATCCGTCGTAGGCCGCCAGGTAGTCGTCCTGCGCCCAGGAGGAAATCGGGTGTTTTCGCATCGCCCCTCAGTTCACTAAGTACATCAGTGATGTATCTTTCTAGGATGAGCCGGCGTGTCAATAACATTCTCGCGGCTTTCGTCCTGGACGTCGGCCAGGGGATGGTCGAAAGGGTCGAGCGGGTGGCCGGGCAGAGCGGCGGGTTGGCGGCGGCCGTCACCTACCTGCTGCAGGAGCCGGGCGTCGGGGTCGAGCAGCTCCGCGCGGTGCTCGGCCTGAGCCAGCCGGCGACGGTGCGGCTTGTGAACCAGCTGGTGGCGGACGGGCTGGCCACCCGCACGCGACACGACGGCGACGCCCGCCGCGTGCACCTTCGACTCACCGACGCCGGGCGGGCTCGGGCCCGCGAGATCCTGGACGCCCGGCTGTCCGCCGTCGGCGCGTTTCTCGACGGTCTGTCGGCCGCCGACCGCGCGGCGCTGGTGGCGCTGGTCGGCCGGATCTATGCCGGTCGGGCCGTCGATGCGGCCGCGGCCGAGCACATCTGCCGCCTCTGCGACCTGCGGGCCTGCCCGGAGCGGTCGTGCCCGGTCGGGCTCGCAGCCTCCGGCTGATCGCTCGGTGTGGACAGCGCCGTGGGGTGGTCGCCGCGGCGACCTAGACTGCCCTCGTGGCAGGGCGGATCCGGGACGAGGACATCGCTCTCGTGCGCGAGAAGTCGCCGATCGAGGACGTCATCGGCGAACACGTCCAGCTGCGCAACGCCGGCGGGGGCAACCTCAAGGGGCTGTGCCCGTTCCACGACGAGAAGTCGCCGTCGTTCAACGTGACCCCGTCGCGCGGCATGTACTACTGCTTCGGCTGCCAGGCCGGCGGCGACGTCATCAAGTTCGTCCAGGACATCGAACATCTCGATTTCAGCGATTCGGTCGAACGGCTGGCCTCGCGGGCCGGCATCCAGCTGCGCTACGTCGAGGGCAGCTTCGCGCCGACCCACAATCGCGGCGAGCGGCAGCGTCTGCTCGACGCGCACCGTGACGCCGCCGCCTTCTACGCCGAGCAGCTGGCCAGTGCCGAGGCCGAGCCGGCCCGCGAGTTCCTGCGCGGGCGCGGGTTCGACATGGTGGTCGCGGCCCGCTACGGCTGCGGCTACGCGCCGTCTACGTGGGATGCATTGACCCGGCACCTCGTCGCGAAGGGATTCACCTCAGCCGAACTCGTGCTCGGCGGCCTATCGCGAGAGGGCGGCCGCGGCGGCCTGATCGACCGCTTCCACCGGCGGCTGCTGTGGCCGATCCGCGACGTCAGCGGTGACGTCGTCGGCTTCGGTGCGCGCCGGCTCTTCGACGACGACCGCATCGAGGCCAAGTACCTGAACACGCCCGAGACGCCGATCTACAAGAAGAGCCACCTGCTCTATGGCGTCGACCTGGCCAAACGCGAGATAGCTCGCCAGCACCGCGCCGTCATCGTCGAGGGCTACACCGACGTCATGGCCTGCCACCTGGCCGGCGTCACGACCGCCGTTGCCACCTGCGGCACCGCCTTCGGCTCCGACCATGTCTCGGTCATCCGCCGCCTGCTGATGGACTCCGACGCCTTCACCGGTGAGGTCATCTTCACCTTCGACGGCGACGCCGCCGGCATGAAGGCGGCCGAGCGGGCGTTCGGCGACGACCAGAAGTTCATGTCGCAGACCTTCGTCGCGGTCGAGCCGACGGGCATGGATCCCTGTGACCTGCGGATGAAGTCGGGTGACAAGGCGGTGCTCGACCTCGTCGCGCGGCGCATCCCGCTGGTCGAGTTCGTGCTGCGGGCCACCGTCGCCCGCCATGACCTCGACACGCTCGAGGGCCGCACCGCGGCGCTCGACCGGGGCATACCGCTGGTCGCGCTGATCAAGGACCGCGCCCTGCGCGACGAGTACGCGCGCCGGTTGGCCGGGCTGGTGGGTTTCGGCGGCGAGGACGATCCGATGCGGGTCGTGGCCCGGGTGCGCGGCCTGATCCGCTCCGGTGACAAGCGCGACGAGGCGGCGGCCAAGCAGGCCGAGGCCGATCGACCCAAGCCGGATCCGGCCAAGGTCGACGAGACGATCGTCGCGGTCGAGCGCGAGGTGCTGAAGGTGGCGCTGCAACTGCCAGCCGTGGCCGGGCCGGAATTCGACGCGCTGACGCCCGACGCGTTCCTGATCGACGCCCACCGGCAGGTGCGGGCGGCGATCTCCGCCGCCGGCGGTACGGGGGCCGGCGTGACCGGCCCGGCGTGGACCGAGGCCATCGCCGCGCAGCTCGCCGACGACCGGGTGCGCAAGGGCGTGCACGCCCTCGCCGTAGAGCCGCTGCGTTCCGGCGCCGACGCCGAAGAGCGGTACGCCGGCGCGGTTCTCGCCCGCATGCACGAGGTCGTCACCGGCCGCCAAGTGGCGGCGCTCAAGTCGAAGCTGCAGCGCATCAACCCGCAGGAACAGCCGGACGAGCACGCGCGGCTGTTCGGCGAGCTGATCGCGCTGGAGAGCTACCGTCGCAATCTGCGCGAGCGGGCCATCGGGGGCCAGTGATGGCCCGGTTCAGCCGGCGCGAGCGGCCGCCGGCCGCCGTCGTCGAACTGCTCGGCCGGGACGAGCGGGTGATCTCGTGGGCCGACACCGCCGAGGGCGGCGTCGTGGCGGCTACCCCGCTAGGTCTCCTGTGGCCCGAGCTGGACGGGCTGCGCCGGATTCCGTGGCAGCACGTCGACAAGGTCGTGTGGAGCGAGGGGGTACTGACGTTGATCGAGGCCGACGTCGTCGACGATCTGCTGCTCGTCGACCGCGCGCCGGTCACCGCGCGGCTGGCGGTCCCGCGAGACCTCCCGCCGACCGTCCGCAAGCGGGTCGAGGGCAACATCGTCCGCACCGAGCTGGTCGCGGTCGCCGGGGGAGCCGTGCGTTTCGTCGGCCGCCGCCGTCCGGGTCAGGACGGCGTGGCCTGGTGGGCGCATCTCGAGCCCGGCACTCAGGACACCGAGCGGGTGCGGTCCGCCATCCGGGCGCGGCTGGCGATCCTGCGCTCGACGAGCGGCGGGTGAGGTCCGGCGGTCAGTGGTGGTAGCCGTTGACCCCCGCCGGCGGCCGCTCGGCCCCATGGGTCAGCTTGGCCGCCACGGCGCGCCGGGCGTGGGCGGCGACCTGGTCGAGCTGGGCCTGCACCACGCCGGCCGTGGCCTGCACGGTTTGGCTGCCGGCGACCCGCCGGGCAACCCGCACGATCTGCTCGTAGCGTTCCTGCCCGGCCCGGGCCCCGAGGACGTAGCCGGCACCGGCATACACGAGATTGGACAGCTTCAACGACGGTCCCCTCCGAGGTGATCCGGTCACCCTAACCCGGCAGCAGCAGCCCGCGCCGGTGGGTTATCCTTGCTCGGCTACCCGGTACGGGCGGCGAGCGGCAATCCCCCGTAGCTCAATTGGCAGAGCATTCGACTGTTAATCGAAGGGTTACTGGTTCGAGTCCAGTCGGGGGAGCAGGAACCAGGGGGCTTCCTCGAGTTTGGGTGGGTGCCTTCGTCGCCTCGGGCTTCGGACTGGTCACCGAGTGGTCACGCGAAGCGCCGCTGAGCGTGCCGCGGCACGCTCCGCAGCGTTGCGGCCGACCCCTTCGAGCGAGTGCGCATACGCGTCGCTGGTGAGTGCGATCGTCGAGTGGCCCAGACGCTTCGAGACGATGGCCATGTCTACGCCGGCGGCGAGCCTGAGCGACGCCGGCCGTGCCGCAAATCGTGGAGACGCACGTCACGGAGACCGGCGGCGGCTGCCAGCGCCGCAGTGCTGACCCGCGCAGTACGGCCACGCGGCCTGGTCGCCGTCGAGCGCAACGAGTAGCTGGCGCACGACCAGGCCCCCCGCACCCGGCGCGACTCAACGGGACAGATAGCGCAGGACGGCCAGCACCCGACGGTGCTCGTTGCCGGTGTGCGGCAGGTCCAACGCGTCGTAGACGTTCGAGGCGTGTTCGACCACCGACTTCTCCGTGATCACCAGCGACTGGGCGATGGCGCCGTTGCTCAGTCCCTGCGCCATCAGCGACAACACCTGCCGCTGTCGAGGGGTCAGCCGGAAGACGCGGTCGTCCAACTGCTCGGCCCGGGCGACCGCGGCGTCGGCGATCTCGGGGTCGAGGACCGTCCCACCCGACGCCACCCGCTCGAGGTCGGACACGAACCGGCGCGCGTCGGCAACACGCTGCTTGAGCAGGTAGCCGACGCGTGACGCGCCACCTGACAGCAGGTCGATCGCGTACTGCCGTGACAGGTGTTGCGACAGGACGACGACCCCCGTGGCGGGCAGGCGGCTGCGCACGGTCAGCGCTGCCCGCAACCCGTCATCAGCCAGGCCGGGGGGCATGCGGATGTCGGTGATTACGAGGTCGGGTTGATGCTGCATTGCCGCCGCGACCACGCCGCCGGCATCCCGCTCCGCGGCCACGACGGTGAGGCCGGCCCGGTCCAGCAGGAGCACGAGCCCTTCCCGCAGCAGCGCCTCGTCCTCACCGATGACTATGCGCAAGGCAGGCTCGCGTCGAGGCGGGTGCCTTCGGCACTGCTCGTCACCTGCAGAGCGCCGCCGAGCATTTGCAGCCGATCCCGCATGCCGGGCAGCCCGAGGCCGACGCCATCGGTGTGTGCCCCGCCGCGGCCGTCGTCGGACACCGTGATGTGCAGTGCGTTCTCGACCAGCTCCAGACTCACCTCCACCTTGTCGGCGTCGGCGTGCTTGACGACATTGGTGAGCGCCTCGGCGATCACGAAATAGGCCGTACTCTCCAACGGCGCCGGCAGATCGGTCAGTGCCTCGTCGATGTCCACCCGCACTCGTAGTGGCACGTTGTAGACCAGCTCCTGCACGGCCGCCGCCAGGCCGCGCTCGACGAGTTGCGGCGGCATGACCCCCTGCACCAGCGCCCGCAGCGCGCCGGCGGTGCGGTCTACGTCGAGCGCCAGCTGGTCGGCGAGTGCGCCCACGGCCGCACCCTCGGCTTCCTGCGCGATGCGATGCGCCTGCATCGACAGCGTCACGAGCGAGACCTGCAAGCCGTCGTGCAGGTCTTGCGCGATACGTCGGCGAGTCCGGTCGCTCTCGCCGAGGAGGCGGAACGACGCCTCTTGCAAGGCCCTTTCGCCCGCCGCCGCCTCCTGGGAGAGCCGTTCCCGGTCCATGGCGATGGCGACGACGCGCGCCACTGCGGTGGGCAGCGTTGTGTCGACCGTGAGTTGCGCGTCGTAGACGAGCGTGCCCAGGTGCCTTGTCCCGAGGTCGACCGGGACGCTCGCCCACTGGTCGGTCGTCGGTATCGAGACCGGAGCGTCGGAGTCGTCGACATAGGTTCCCCGAGCTGGTGACCAGCGGAGCACCGCTGCCTGCGGATCGCCGAGCGTCCGGGCCACCGCGGCCTGCAAGTCCTCGCTGGACCCGTCGGACGACGTCACCGACCGGACGAGGCCTCCCAGTTCCCGCGCCCGGGCGAACCCGCCGCGCAGTACCACGGCGACGAAGCCGACCGTGACCCCGGAAAGAGTTAGGACCTGCAACGCGATCGTGCGCTTGATACCAATCTCCGGCTGGAGGAAATTGGCACCGATGGGAATCGACAGCAGCGCGACGAGCGTGTATGCGAACAGCGGCGCGAGCAGGCGCCGCTGCGCCGGGTTGTAGTCGCGCAGCCTCAGCCCGAGCTGCCACACCGAGGCGACCACGACCGCTCCGCCACACCACTGCTGGACGTGATACCAGTCCAGGGCCACGCCCGGCCGGGGGCTGATCAGCACGGCGTCGAACGGCGGTGGCTGCGGGGTGAAGGCCCACAGCGGTGCTTGCAGCACGAGGCCGACGAAGTAGCCCCCACCGACCGTCCACCGCGCCGCGCGGTTGCGCAGCCGGCCGCTCGGACACGCGTGCAACAGGTGCACAACCACCGATAGCGGCAAGGACGCGCAGATCAATCCCGTGCCGATCAAGGCAGGTACGCCCGTGTTCTGCAACGAGCCGAGCAGCCAGGCCGCGCCCCCGAACATGAGAAGCGGGCCGAGCCGGTTGCCCGGCCGCCGCCGCCAAGCCAGCAGGCCGGCCGCCAAGTACAGCGCGGCCAGGAACGGATAGCTGTACGCGACGAGGATGTGGCCGAGGGGGCCGGCCCACACCAGCGCGACGTCAACGGCGACGCCGGCCACCGATGCGGCCGCCAGGTAGGCCAGGGCCAAGGGCAGCGGCCCCATCACGGCCGCGCGTGATCTTGTCACGCCGGCAATACTCACCTCCAAGTTCTGCCCACTGTTCAGCGGGCCTACCCGACTCCGGTCGGGTCGGTCGCCATCGCGTCGGATCGCGCAAGAAAGCGCGTGAAGATCGTGTTCGGCCGCCGCCCCGAATACCCGACTTACGTCGGGTTCGGCGGCTTCCGCGCCGTGAAACGGTGTCTGACGAGAGCCTCGCAGCGAAGGGAAGCCATGCCGAAGGCAACCATGCTGGCCGTCGACGACGACCCGGAGGTGCTCGCATCGATCTCGCGCGACCTGCGATCGCGCTACGGCAGCCAGTATCGGATCATGCGGGCTTCGTCCGGCGCGCAGGCGCTGGACATCCTCGCACAGCTCGCCCTACGCGCCCGGCCCGTGGCGCTCGTCGTGTCCGACCAGCGCATGCCGAACATGTCCGGCGTGGAGATGCTGACGCGGGCCCGCGAGCACGCGCCCGACGCGAAGTTCGTGCTGCTGACGGCCTACGCCGATACCGACGCCGCCATCGCGGCGATCAACGATGTCGGCCTCGACTACTACCTGCAGAAGCCGTGGGATCCGCCGGAGGACCGGCTCTTCCCCGTTCTCGACGACCTGCTGGGTGACTGGCGTCAGGCCAACCCCGAGGGCACCGGTGACCTGCGGGTGGTTGGCCACCGTTGGTCGCAGCAGAGTCACGAGCTCAAGACGTTCCTCTCCCGCAACCACGTGCAGTACCAGTGGCTCGAGCTCGAGCGCGACGACGAGGCCCGGCGGCTCGCCGATCTTGCCGGTGCCGGCGTGACGGACCTCCCGCTCGTGATCGTCCCCGACGCGGAACCGCTGCGCGCGCCGAGCACGCTGGCTGTCGCCGAAGCGCTCGGTCTGCGCACCCGCGCCGAACAGCCGCTGTACGACCTGTGCATCGTCGGCGCAGGTCCGGCCGGTCTCGCCGCTGCGGTGTACGCGGCCTCCGAGGGTTTGCAGGCAGTGGTCGTCGAGAAGGAGGCGCCCGGCGGCCAGGCCGGCCAGAGCGCGTCGATCCAGAACTACCTCGGCTTTCCCAAGGGGCTCTCCGGCGCCGATCTCGCCCTCCGAGCCACGGCGCAGGCAGCGCGCTTCGGCGCGGAGATGCTGCTGGCGCGCGACGTCGTCGGACTCGAGGCCCGGGGACCCGTCCGGGCCGTGCGCTTCGCCGGTTCCGAGGACATCGAGGCCCGCGCGGTGCTGATCGCGAGTGGGGTGTCCTACCGCCGGTTACAGGGCCCGGGGCTGGAGGACCTCGTCGGTCGGGGCGTCTTCTACGGCTCGTCCGCCAGCGAGGCGAGTCAATGCAAGGACGACGAGGTGTACGTCGTCGGCGCTGCCAATTCGGCCGGTCAGGCTGCGTTGAACTTCGCTCGCTACGCCAAGCGCGTCGTCATGCTCGTGCGGGGCGCCCGGCTCGAGGACTCGATGTCGATGTACCTCATCGCCAACATCCAGGCCACGGACAACATCGAGGTACGGCTCGGGGCCTCCGTCGTGGCTGCACGCGGGACCGAGCACCTGGAGTCGATCTCGATCACGACCGGTGACGGCCCGCCCGAGGAGGCGGAGACGAGCTGGCTCTTCGTCTACATCGGCGCTGCGCCGCGGACGGACTGGCTCGGCCAGGCCGTCGTGCGCGACGAGCACGGCTTCATCGTCACGGGCAACGATCTGCTTGCGGCCGACCGGACGGCGTGGCCGCTGGCGCGCGCGCCGTACGCCCTGGAATCAAGTCTGCCCGGTGTCTTCGCCGCCGGCGACGTCCGGCTCGACTCCATGAAGCGAGTGGCATCGGCAGTCGGCGAGGGCGCAATGACGGTCTATCTGGTCCACCGCTACCTGGCGTCGATGTGATAACCGCATCGGAGCTGCGCAACCTCGCGCTGTTCGAGAAGGTCACCGAGGACGAATTGGAGGGGTTGCTCGCACTCGGCGGTGAGGTCGTCTTCCGGTCCGGCGATGAGCTGTGGGTGCAAGGCGGGCCGGCCGAGTGTTGGTGGGTCCTGATCGAGGGCCGGATCGACCTCGTCCGCCTCGCCGGCCACGAGGAGACCCGGGTCGGGGCGATGGCCCAGCCGGGGCAGTGGGCCGGCGGCTTCACGGCGTGGGACGAGCATGCCGTCTATCTGGCCAACGGTCGCGCCGCCGGTGACGGCCGCGCCCTGCGCGTGTCCTCCACGGACCTAAAGGCTTGGACCAGCGCGCTCGACCCATTCGGTGCCCATCTGATCGAGGGGGTTTTCCGGACCGCGCGGACGGTCGAGTCGGCCGCGCGGCAACGAGACGCCCTAGTCGCCTTGGGCACTCTGTCCGCCGGGCTCGCCCACGAGTTGAACAACCCGGCAGCGGCTGCCGCACGTGCCGTCGGCGCGCTGGACGGCGCGAGCGAAAGCCTGCTGGACACCCTGGGCGGCCTCGCCGCCACCGACGTCACGGCGGCACAGTTCGGCCAGCTCGATGCCCTGCGCCGCGAGCTCGCGAACACCGCGCGCGCCCCGCTGAGTCCCATGGCGCAGTCCGACCTCGAGGACGAACTGACCGAGTGGCTCGACGACCACGAGGTTACCGATGGCTGGCGGCTGGCCGGGCCGCTGGCCGCGGCCGGGATCGACGTCGCCTGGTGCGAGCGGGTGGCCCAGGTCCTCGACGGCGTCCCGACCGCCGGTCTGGCCTGGGTCGTGAGCACCTTGAACGTCAGCAATCTGTTGTCCGAGGTACGCGAATCAACCCGCCGGATCTCCGAGCTGGTGGGCGCGATCAAGAGCTACTCCCAGATGGACCGCGCCTCGGTGCAGGACACGGTGGTCTCCGAGGGACTCGAGAGCACCTTGGTCGTGCTGCGTCACCGTGTCCCCGCGGGCGTGACCGTGGTCCGCGACTACGCACCCGACACTCCAACCATCGAGGCGATTCCCGCCGAGCTGAACCAGGTTTGGACGAATCTGATCACCAATGCGCTCGACGCCATGGACGGGGACGGACAGCTGCGGTTGTCGATCCGTCCCGACCGCGACGGCGTGGTGGTGGAGGTCGCGAACACCGGGACCTGGAGCGACCCGGCTTCGCGGGAGCGGGCGTTCGAACCGTTCTTCACCACCAAGGGAGTCGGGCAGGGCACCGGCCTCGGCCTAGACATCTCTCGGCGCATCGTCGTCGGCCGACACGGGGGCGACATCAGCATCGAGCTGCCTGCGGGCGAAACCGTTCTGCGCGTTTGGCTACCACGGCAACACATCGAGCGGCAGTAGCCCGTCCCCGCCAATCTTCATCGCATCTCGTCGAGGAGCCGCCATGACCGACCAACCGCGTGTCGCGCAGCAGAGCCTGTCCACCGAGGCCGCTCGCCTGCTGGCCACCACCACCAAGTCGGCCCCGCAGTACATAGGGAGCAGTCCGCGGTGGCTCGCTCACTTCCTGCCCTGGCGCGCTCTCGAGGCCGGCACCTTCCGTATCAACCGGTTGCGCGTCACCGCGCCGCCGGGGCGACTGGTACCCGTCGTGGACGAAGGTGCACAGTCCTCGGTCACCGGTCCTGCCCTCCGGACGGTCCCCGCGCTGCAGTACGTGGCCGACGACTTCCTCGCAACGATGGCCGGTGCGATGAAGGTCGAGCAGTACGCGGCCGGCGAGCAGATCCACGTCGGCGACGGCGAGGCACGCTTCGTCATCGTCGTCTCCGGCAAGATCGAGGCGCTCGAGCAGGACCCGTACGGCATCACGGTGCGCCGCGCGCTGCTCGGCGCCGGGTCGCACCTCGGGCAGGAGACGCTGGACGTCGAGCCGCAGCCGACACCGAGCATCCGCGCCGTCACCCCGGTGACCCTGCTCGTCATGACCCGCTCGCGCTGGGAGACGCTGACGGAGGACCAGACGGACATCCGCGTGCTGTGCGCGAGCGGCCGCCAGCCTCCGCCGGGAGTCAACGACTTCGGCGAACAGGTGCCCGACGTGCAGTCCGGCCACGAGGGCGAGGTCGACGTCCCCCACACGTTCGTCGATTACGACCACACACCGCGCGAGATCGGATTGAACCTCGTGCAGACGGTGCTGCAGATACACACGCGCGTCACCGACATCTACAACTCACCGCACGACCAGCTCGACCAGCAGATGCGGCTGACCGTCGAGGGGATGCGGGAGCGGCAGGAGTGGGACCTGATCAATGACCCGCAGACCGGTCTGCTGGGCCAGGCCGCGGAGTCCATGCGCATCCCGACCCGGCTCGGCGCGCCGACTCCCGACGACTTCGACGAGATGCTCAGCCTGGTCTGGAAGGAACCCGCGTTCTTCCTGGCCCACCCGCGCGCCATCGCCGCATTCGGGCGGGAATGCACGCGCCGAGGTGTGCCGCCGCCGACGGTCCAGCTGCACGGCTCGCCGTTCCTGACCTGGCGCGGCGTGCCCATCGTGCCGACGGACAAGCTCGGGGTGAACGCCCGCGGCGCGTCGCACCGCACCCAGGTGCTGCTCATGCGGGTGGGCGAGGAGCGGCAGGGCGTCATCGGCCTGCACCAGCCCGGGCTGCCGGGTGAGGACCCGCGCGTACCGAGCATGTCAATCCACCCGATGGGCATCAACCAGCAGGCTGTCGCGTCGTACTTGCTGTCGCTGTACTCATCGGCGGCCGTGATGGCCGACGACGCACTGGCTGTGCTCACCGACGTGGAAGTCGCGCGGTACCACAACTATGAGTGAAGTCTGGAGCCTGAGGCCGCCGTCCGGCCTGCAGCTACCGATGCGCCGTCCCGGCCTCGGCAGCGCCGACCCGCTGACGCCGTCCTACTACTTCCTCGACGCCGCCCGGTACGGCGGTTTGGGACGGACGGTTGGCGACGTCGGCGCCGCCCGGGCCGATTTCCCCGCCCTGCACCAGCGGGTCAATGGCCGGCCGCTCGTGTGGTTCGACAATGCCGCGACGACCCAGAAGCCGCGGGCCGTGTTGGACGCGATGACGCGCTTCTACGAGCGGGACAACAGCAACGTGCACCGCGGCGCCCACACCCTCGCAGCTCGCGCCACCGATGCGTACGAGGATGCTCGGGCGTCGGTAGCCCAGCTCCTGGGAGCGTCGGGCCCGGACGAGGTCGTCTTCGTCCGCGGCACGACAGAAGGGATCAACCTGCTGGCCGCCACGCTGGGCCGCTCGCGGGTCGGGCCCGGCGACGAGATCGTGCTCACCACCCTGGAGCACCACGCCAACATCGTCCCGTGGCAACTGCTCGCCCAATCGGTCGGCGCCCGGCTGCGCCCAGTGCCGGTTGACGACACCGGTCAGGTGCAGCTGGACGCGTACGCGGCGCTGCTCGTCGATCGGACGAAAGTCGTCGCATTGAGCCACGTCTCCAACGCGCTCGGGACCGTGCTGCCCGTCGAGGCGATGACCGCGATGGCGAGAGCGCGCGGCATCCCCGTCGTGGTGGACGGGGCGCAAGCGGTCGCACACATGCCGGTCGACGTTCAGGCGATCGGCGCCGACTTCTACGTCTTCTCGGGACACAAGATCTTCGGTCCGACCGGAATCGGCGCGGTGTACGGCCGCCGCGAACTGCTCGCGGGATTGCCTCCGTGGCAGGGCGGCGGAAGCATGATCCGTGACGTGACGTTCGAGCACACCACGTATGCCGAGCCGCCCGCGCGATTCGAGGCCGGCACTCCTTCCATTGCCGACGCGGTTGGGCTGGGCGCCGCCATCCGGTATGTGCTCCGTCTCGGGATGCCGAGCATCGCGGCCCGCGAGGACCGGCTCGCTCGGCTCCTCAGCGATGTGTTGTCCGAGATCCCGGAGGTTCACCTCATAGGCGCCGCGGCGCACAAGGTGGCGGTCGCGTCCTTCGTCGTCGACGGCATGCGGACCGAGGACGTCGGCCGAGCCCTCGACGGGTGTGGCATCGCGGTGCGCTCCGGCCACCACTGCGCACAGCCGGCCCTGCGCCGCTTCGGTGTCGAGAGCTCGGTGCGCGCCTCCCTGGCTTTCTACAACACCGAGGACGAGGTGCACGGCTTCGGCTCGGCCCTGCGGCGCATCATCAGAGGACACGGGGCGGTCGGTCAGGCGCTGTGATCGACCGCGTTCTGCCCCCGAGCGGAACGCGGTCGGTGGGAGCCAACCGGTCCCGGCAGGTTCAGGGCACGACGACGTTGTGCAGTTCGGTCAGCGTCTGCGTGGCGTCGGGGGGGAGGTGGTCCTTGACGTTGGCGTCGAAGAAGGTCCGCCAATCCGCTTCGCTTTCCCACAGCTCGACGACCGTCCATCCACCCTCGGCGTCGTAGGCGAAATGGCCGCGGAAACCGGCGGCAGATCGCATCGCCGGATTGACGGCCGCGGCGATCTGGTCGTATTGCGCTTCATCCAAGCCGGGCACTACCGCTGTCATCAGGATCGGCACGGGACGCTCCCCAGGTTGACGGGATCGCTCGCAGGGGCGCGAACTAGGCGAATCGTTTCGAAGTCCGCACAGGCTGGTCAACCGGACCTAGGTCGGGTGTTTGCGAGCTACTTGATCGCTTTTTCCATCTCCTCTGCCGCCAGCGAGGCGGCGGGTCCGTCTCCGCCTCGCCCGTTCGGCCACCTCCAGGTCGTAGCCGAACCCGACACCGGCCCGCTGCGGATGCCGACCCCGCCAAACGCCCTTAGGTCCGCCCCGTCACGGTCGGTGATGACGAATCGAGCGCGCGTCCGGCCGGCAGCGAACGATTCGACGGGTCTCAGCCCGGCTTGGTTGCCGGCTTGGGGCACAGCGGCACCCCATTTGGGAGGGAGTCAACGATCCTCGATTCCCGGACGAGGGCACGGAACAGGTACTGATCCTGTGTCGTCTGCTCCTCAAGGACTCGCGACGTGCTGGCCTCAAAGAATAGGGACTCGACTCCGTAACCGAAGGAATAGTCGACGCGAATGGCGGGCCGTCCAGCGGCGTCATGAGCGTCCGTAGCGACGGTGAGGCCGGTGGTCTGCGCGAGTACCTCCAGCGCCGCCACTCGCAGCGCCGGCGGGGCAAGCCCAGATCGGAGTAGGTCACCGACCACCAAGAAGCGGTTACGGTCTCCGCGGTTGTCGCCGGCGGGATGCCTGTCGATGTAGTTCGCGAGTGGGTCCGGGTCCCTCGGGAGCTGGGTCAGCTCGTCGGCGGAGAGGTTCTCGTAGTCCGAAACCCCGCCTGAGTTCGCGACGTGCAAGTGCTTGGCCAGGCAGGATCGGCCTCCCTCGAGGGCCACCGTTCGCCACACCGTGCCGTCGGGCGAAGTCCACTGCTCACCCTTGTCCAGCGACAGATCACCCGCCCGACTTTCGCCCGGCAGAACGGCTGTCCCCGCCTCGTCGGCGGCCATGGTCTGCTCACTGTCCTCGAGGACATAGGCGAACTGGTCCGCACCTACAAATCCGCCCGCCGATCCGGCAACAGCGGCAAGCTTGTTCAGCGCCGCCGCCGCCGCCGCATCCGGGCCACCGGGCGCGCCAGCCGGCAGCAAAAGACCGCCGGCAGCGACAGCCGCGGCGGCGCAGGCCGCCACTGCGCTGAGATTTCGCCAACGCCGCCCAATGGGCTGCGAACGCTTCGAACGGCCCGGCGACGAACGTGTGAGGATGCCGGTCAACGTGGCCTCGCGTTCGACGGGCCCCCATTCGTCATCGAAGTGGGTGGCCTCTGGGCGGAACAACATCAACGTCGCAACGTCGCTGTCGTGCGTTTGACGTTCGGGCATGCCTGTCACCTGGACCTTCTGGCAGCGTCACCCAACGGCGTGACGGAAACGGGTTGCAGGACGTCCCAGCTCGGCGGGTCCTCTGATGTGGTCTGCATCGTGCGGCTCAACCGGGCGCGAGCTCGAGATAGTCGGACCTCGAAGGCCCGGACACTGCATTTGGCGACCTGCGCGGCCTGCGTATTGGTCAGGCCGTCCCACGCGACCATGAGCAGGGCTTCCCGCTCGAGGTCGGTGAGGTCGGCGAGCGCGGCGATCATGTGCTCGCGCTCCAACAAACGAGAGTCAGCGCCCGGCGCATGCCCCGCAGACCGCCCGAGACTTGCGACCCGGCCAGTCAAGTCGTTCCGACGCCGGTCACGCCTGTACTGGTCCATGAGCGTGTTGCGAGCCACGACCAGCAACCACGGCAGCGGATCCGCGGGCACGGCAGAGAAGCGACGCCACGCCACCAGGAAGGTGTCCGCCACGACCTCTTGCGCCGTGCTCGCATCCGCGCGTCGCCGCACGAACGCATACACACGCGGCGACAACTCGCGATACAACGCAGCGAACCGATCCTCGTCGCCACCGGAACCCCTCATACCCGGTAATGGTGCGGGACACCGTCGATCTCACGCCCCAGGCCAAACTTCTCGGCACGCCGCAGACCGGCAGTGCGCTCCGCGAGGCCGTCGAGACCAACGCCGCCACGCATAGGTATGCATGCAAGTCGGCGCCGTCGCCCGTAGCTTCGGGCCGCGAACACGCTCTCACAGTTGCGTGCGCGCGGAGTGCCATGACGTCGAAGACCGCCGAGCGGGCGGTGCGCGATGTAGTCACCGTCGGCCCGCCACCGAAGCCCCGTCCTGAGGCGAGGTCCTAGCCGAGTTTGTGGATCACGTTCTCGGCGTAGCGGTTCAGGTGCTCGATCTTCTTGTCCAGCGGCTCGGTGTCCGGGCCGACGATGTAGGGCAGCCGGAACCCGACGATGACGTCGGTGACGCCGCGGTCCTCGAGCCGCTTGATGCCGTCAAGCGTGTACGCGTCGAGCGAGATGATGTGCACCTCGAACGGCTTGTCGGTCAGACCCTCCGCCGTGCGGATGTCGGCGATCTTGGCCAGCAGCGCGTCGAGCTCCTCGACCGGACCGCCGCCGTGCATCCAGCCGTCGCCGCGCACCACCGCGCGCCGCAGTGCGGCGTCGGCGTGCCCACCGACCAGCAACGGGATCGGCTCGGTCGGGGTCGGCGAGATCTTGATGGCCGGGATGTCGTAGAACTCGCCGTGGAACTCGAAGTACCCGCCAGTGGTGAGGCCGCGGACGATGTCCATGCACTCGTCCATCCGCTTGCCGCGCTTCGCGAACGGCACCCCCATGATCTCGAAGTCCTCGGGCCACGGGCTGATGCCGACCCCGAGGGCCAGGCGGTTGTTCGTCAGCGTGGCGACCGACGCCGCCTGCTTGGCCACGAGTACCGGCGGGCGTACCGGCAGCTTGAGCACGAACGGGGTGAACCGCAGCGTGCTGGTCACCGCTCCCATCGCGGCGCACAGCACGAAGGTCTCGATGAACTCCTTGTCCTCGAGGAACGTCCGGCTGCCGTCGGCGGTGTACGGATAGGTGCTGTCGGAGTCCTTCGGGTAGGCCAGGCTGTCGGCCACCGTGATGCTCGAGTAGCCGGCCGCCTCCGCGGCCTGGGCCAGGGGGACGTAGTAGCTCGAGTCGGTCATCGCCTCGGCGTAGGTGAATCGCACGGGTCGCTCCAATCGGGGATGCAGCAAAGTAGAACGTGTTCTCGTTCTGGGCGCAATAGGGTCGCCCCCATGGCCGAGCACCCTGACCGGCACGGTGAGCTGCCGCTCGATCCGGACACCGGCGACGAGCGGGCGCTGCACCCGCGGCTGGATGCCCTCGCCCTCGTCGCGGTCGGCGGCCTCGCCGGAACCGCGGCCCGCTACGCGATCGACCGCGGCGAGCCGACCCGGCCCGGCGATTGGCCATGGGGGACCTTCATCGCGAATGTCGCCGGGGCGTTCGTGCTCGGCGTCCTGCTCGAGTTCCTGGCCCGGTCCGGTCGGGATCAGGGCTGGCGACAACGGGCCCGGTTGCTGCTCGGCACCGGCTTCTGCGGCGCGCTCACGACCTACAGCGCGCTCGCCGTCGAAGCCGACCTGCTGGTCCGGTCCCACGACGCCGGGCTCGCCCTCGCCTACCTCGCCGCGTCGGTCGTCGCCGGGCTGCTGGTCACGGTCGCGGGCATCGCGGTCGCGGCCGGCCACCACCGTCGCCGGCCGCCGGGAAACATCCCGTGATCGCGACCTGGATCGCCCTGGCCGGCGCGGCCGGCGCGCTGACCCGGTTCGTCGTCGACGCGCTGATCCGCCGGCGGATGCCCGCGTCGTTCCCGTGGGCGACGCTGGCGATCAACGTGAGTGGTTCACTCGCCCTCGGCGTCCTCACCGGCCTGGTTCTGTTCCGGGGGGCGTCGAGCGATCTCACCCTCGTGCTCGGCACCGGCTTCTGCGGCGGCTACACGACGTTCAGCACCGCGAGCTTCGAGACGGTGCGCCTGGCGCAACGCGGTCGGTGGGCCCAGGCCGTGGCCAACGGCCTCGGGACAGTGGTCCTGACGACCGGTGCGGCCGCGCTCGGGCTCGTGCTGGTGCGCTGAGCTGCCTGTTTCAGCCGTCCAGGCCGAACGAGGCCCGCTGGTCGGCCGGGACGAGATCGCGGTACTCCTCGTGCTTGACGATGAACGCCTTCACGAACTGGCAGTACGGCACGACCTGCCAGCCCCGCCGGCGGGCATCGTCGAGCGCGGCCCCGATCAGCGTCGAGGCCAGCCCCCGGCCCTCGAACTCGTCGTGGATCTCGGTGTGGACGAAGTCCGCCCGCTGTCCGTGCAGGACGTAGCGGCTGTGGCCGGCCACCGTGTCGCCGACGGTGATCTCGTAGCGTGATTCGTCGGGGTTGTCGCGCACCTGCACGTGGTCGGCACTCATCCTTCGCAGGGTAGCGACCCGGGGCCGGCGGACCCTTCGTACTGTGGGGCGGTGCTCCTCGTCGCTCACCGCACTCCGCCGTCGCGGATCGAGTGCGAGCGGCTGGCGGCGGCCGGCGCCCAGGTCTTCGAGGTCGACGTGCAGGTCGACGAGCGCGACCGAGTCGTCGTGTCGCACTACTTCGGCCTCGGCCCGTTCGGACTCGTGCAACGCGACAACTGGCGCTTCCGGTGGCACACCGGCGCCGCGCGTGACCCGCGACTCGACGACTTCGCCGGCCACGTCCCCGACGACTGCCGGCTGCTGCTGGATCTGAAGGAACGCGCGCCGGCCCGCCGGGCTCGGTTGCGTGCGGCCCTCATCGCGTCCTCGATCGCCCGCGAGCGGTTCCTCGTGTGCAGCCCGCACGGCACCGACCTGGACGAGCTGCGGGCGGCCGGCTTCCGGACGTGGCGCACGGCGGGCACCGCCGCCGAGCTGGCCGCCGTCTTCGACGCGAGCCGGCTGCCCGACGACGCGGTGACGATCCGGCACTCGCTGCTCACCGACGAGCTACTGGGCCGGTTGCATGATCGGGTTCCGGCGGTGGTGGCGTGGACGGTGAACGATGCCGGTCGGGCGGCTCGGTTGCGCGAGTTGGGAGTGGACGGGATCACCACCGACCGCGCGAGCGTGTTACGGGCGCTCTCCCAGCCGTAGCTCACGCGGCCTTTACGGCCCCTTTGTTAACTGGCAGTTAGACAAGTCGCCTGCCGGGAATAATTTCCCTCTGGCGTTATTGTGCCTAACGTGATGCTCTCCACGCTCGTGCGCTCCGGGCGAGTTTCGGGGAGCCTCCGCAGCGGCTTCAGCGCGGCGCACAAGCGGGTTCTGCAAGCGACCCAGGGCAAGACCTGGTGGCGCGAGATCCTGCTGATCGGCGTCCTGTACGGCGCCTACGAGCTCAGCCGGGGCTTCAGCGACGTCGACGTGCCGTCCGCCCTGAAGAACGGTCGCGAGATCCTGCACCTCGAGCGCGTCTGGCATCTCGCGCCCGAGCGGGTGCTGAACGCGGCGCTCGAGCACGCCACCTTCATCGCCGTAATCGCGTCGTACTTCTACTCGCTGATGCACTACCTGGTCACTCCGGTGGTGCTGGTGTGGATGTACCGCAAGCACCGCGAGAACTACAGCTCGGCCCGCACCGCGCTCGCTATCAGCACCGGCCTCGGCCTCATCGGCTACCTGCTCCTGCCCACCGCGCCGCCGCGAATGATCAATGACAGCGGGCTGCGCGACACCCTGGCCGACACCCAACAGTGGGGCTGGTGGGGTGGCGAGGGCAGCGTCCCGCGCGGGCTCGGCGCCCTCACCAACCAGTTCGCCGCCATGCCGTCGCTGCACGTCGGGTGGGCCATCTGGTGCGGTGTGCTGATCGCGATCTACGCGCAGCGTCGCTGGGTCAAGGTCCTCGGCATCTCCTACCCGATCGCTACCACCGTCGTGGTGATGGCCACCGGCAACCACTACCTGCTCGACGCCATCGCCGGTGGCGTGATCATGGGCCTGGGCGCGCTCCTGGCGGTCGCGCTCCGCCACGGCGACCGCACCCAGACCGCCCAGATCGCCGAGCTCGCCGCCGCGGCCGAGGCGCTCGGTACGTCGCCGATCGACCGAGCAGCTCCGGCCCGGGTCACCGCGGCTGCGGCCACCTCGGCCGCGCGCCTGCGCTGCACCACTGATCGCGAAACCCCGGCCGTCGGCCAGCCCGACCCCGGGCTCTGCCGCCCGCGGCTGTAGCCGCCGCCGCCGTCCACCGCCCATTAGGCTCGATCCCGTGACCGACGATGCCGGACGCCGGGCCAGGGGACGCCGGCGGGCACGACGCCCAATGGGGATGTCCGACGCCACCGCACAGCGCGCCGTCTCGCCCGAGCGGCTCGCGTACGACGCGTGGATGCGCGGCGAGCGCACCTTCCAGGTCGATCTCGTGATCAGCCACGACGAGGGTTACGTCCACCCGATCCGCGTACCGGCCACTCGCACGAAGCGGATCGAGTCGGCCGAGAACGTGATCGACCGGATCGAGGAGCAGGGCTGGAAGCTCGACGCGTCGCGCTGGTCCACGCCCGGACCGGTTCGATCGGCCCCGGACCCTGAGTGACGCCCGCAGCGCTCGCCCGCTCGGTGCTCGCCGCCCTCGGTTGGGGTGACCGGACGGCGTCTCACCTCGGGGCGGGGCGCAGCAGCGAGGCCTGGCTGGTCGCCGGCGCCGGCGACCGTGTCGTTCTGCGCATCGCCACGGCCGCCGACCAGGGCGCCGAGCTCGAACTCGAACACGAGATCCTGGGCGAGCTCACCACGGCCGGCGCCGCCGTCGCGGCTCCGGTGGTCGGCAGCTGGGAGCTCCCGGATTGGGCCGGACCGCCGTTCTCGGTGACGACCTTCCTCGCCGGCCGGCCGGTACACCCGGCCCGGGAGCTGGAGGTGGCGCCCGGGATCGCGGCCTTTCTGTCGACGCTGCACGCCATCGCGCCCCCGGCCGCGGCCCCTGACCTGGCCCGCCGGTTCAGCCGAGCGCCGATCTGGCCGACCCACCGAGCGACCCTGATCGGGCACCCGGTCGCCGATGATCCGGAGCTGCACTCCGCGCTGGACGCCCGGGCCGGCGCCGTTGGTCGGGCCATCGGGGGACCGGTCGCTCTCGTGCATTCCGACCTGCATGAGGGCAACATCCTGCAGACCGGCTCGGGACCGGCGTTCATCGACTTCGGCTGCGCGTTCGTGGGGGCACCGCTCTGGGACCACGCGGCCCTGGCGTTCTTCCTCGGCTGGCCGCTGGCCGATCGGGTGATCGCCGCGGAGGCCGGTGCCGACCCGCGGGCCGCCCGGCTGCTCGCCCTGAGTTTCGCCCTGTACCGCTGGGAGACCGCCGCCGCCGACCGTGCCGAGGCGGACCACAGTGCGGCCTTCATCCGCACGACGCTGAACCAGGCCGGCCTAGGCCACGTTTAGTGACGAAACGTCCGGGTTCAGCCACGGAGAGTAACTGGCCCATCCCGGGCGGACCGCGTCAGTTGATCGTGTTGCCGTACGGCGCCGGCGTGCCCATCGGGTAGGCGGTGGGCGCGGTGTCGCCGTTGTGGGCTGCGCAGTAGGCGTCGCGCGTCGCGTTGCTGCTGCCGAGCAGCGGGTTCACCGCGAAGGCCAGCATGAGCGTCTGCGCCTCGACGTTGGCGGTGGTCTCGATCGTCTGCGCCACCAGGGCCCGGGCCGCCGCGTTCGGTGCCGCGGCGAGCAGCTCGGCGTTGCGCCACGCGCCCTCGCGCCAGGCCGACACCATCTGGAAGGTCAGGTAATTGACGAGCGCGTTGTTGGTCGTCGCGATGGACGGGTCGAAGCGGGCGGCCGCCTCGGCCAGCAGGGGCGCGGTGTCGTCGTTGAGCCAGCGCTCGACCGCGTCGTAGTCGCCCTTGCCGGACGTGCCGTCCGAACCAACCAGGCCGGAGTTGTAGATGACGAACGGCAGGTCGCGGTTGATGTGCGCGTTCATCCCGAGGAACAGGTCACCGGCCCCGGTGACGGTCTTGTTCTTGGCCGCGTCGAAGGCGTACAGCCAGGCCTTCGGGACGCTGGTGCGGGCGCCGCTCGACCAGTTGTAGTAGGCGTCGGTGTAGTAGCGGGCGAACACCGCGTCCATGTGGTTCATGTACGGCACGTCGTGGTAGTAGCCGGCCTGATCGCGCGTCCAGCCGTAGGTCTGGGTCATCCGGACGTAGGCCAGCGGGAATACCGCGAGATGCGAGCAGGACTGCGCGGTGGGCGTGAGGATGTGCACCTGCTCGTCCAGGGTGACGTCGAGGCACGACGGGCCGCCGGCCGCGCAGGTGTTGTCGCTGCCCGGGGTGAAGTGGTCGTCCCAGCCCGGCAGCACCGACGACCAGGGCGTGTAGAGCGTGGTGCCGGCGAACGACGGCGTCGAGACGGCCACGAGCGAGACCACGACGGCGCACAGTGACAGGCGCAGCAGGCGACCAACGTTCACGAGAACTCCCCAGGTGGACGACCGCGCTGCACGACACCTCGCACAGCGCCAGGCATGTGCTCTGTGTAAAGAAAATCGCGGATCCGGCAGATGAGATGCTCGCGAAAGTGCCCTACTCTTGTCAAGACCGTGTTAAAGTCGCTCCCGTGCGAACGCGTGTGGCGGTGGGACATATGCCGGCGAACCGGGCCAGAATGGTGGACGAACTGCTAGCGGTGCTCGATGCCCTCCCGGCGTCGGTGGCGCTGTGGGACAGCAACGTCCGACTGCGCTACGGCAACCGGCGCGCGCTTCGCCGCTTCGGCCGGCCCTACGCCGCGCTGATCGGGGCCCACCTCTCCGACCTGGTGCAGGCCCATGCGGTCGAGCTCAGCGCGCAATACATCGACGGGGCGTTGGCCGGGCAACCGCAGCAGGTCGAGCGGGCGATGGTCGACTCGAACGGGCAGCGCTACAACGCGCACCAGGTCACGCACATCCCGAACGTCGTCGGCGGCGCGGTGGCCGGCTACTGCGCCCTGGCCGTCGACATCACCGCCTCGATCGAGGGCTACGAGCAGGCCCGCCGCGCCCGGGAGCAGGCGGCCCTGCGGGCCGAGCGGGCCCGCATCGCCGACGACATCAACGACCACCACGTGGTCGACGACCTCGGCCTCGCGTTGGAGCGGCTCGACGCGGCCCTCGAAGTGGCGACCGACGCGCTGCCGAGCCTGGCCACCGCCGCCGACGCGATCGACCGCACGATCGAAGAGCTGCGCGCGACGATGCCCGCGCGGATGTTCGCCGACACACCGGTCGACGCCGAACCCGTCGCCTTCCCGCGGATGGCCGCGCCGTTCGCCGCCGACCCCGGCGGCCGGCCGGGTGGGGTCGTGTGGCCGGCCGACATCACCGGCCGGGGCTGGACGGTCGATGACGCCTGTGCCGTCCTCGACCTCGTCCCGGCCGAGATCGCCGTCTGGGACACGTCGTTTCGCAACCTGTTCGCCAACCGGGCCGCCGTGCGGTGGTTCGGCCGCCACAGCCGCGCCGACGTGTGCGGCGAGCACGCCCAGGACCTGCTCGGGGCCGAGCTGTTCGAGGCCGCGAACATCGCCTACACCGAGGCGGCCCTACTCGGCGAGCCGCAGCAGTTCGACCGCACCGTCGTGCATCCGAGCGGGCTGCGCCACCTGCAGGTGTACTGCGCGCCGCGGATGAACGGCGGAGTGGTCGACGGCATCTACAGCTTCGTCGTCGACGTCACCCACCGGGTCGAGGCCGAGTTGGCGCTGCAGGACGCCCGGGCTGAGCTGGTCAGCGCCCGTGAGCGCGAGCACATCGCCGATGACCTGCACAATCTCGTCATCCAGCGCCTGTTCGCCGCCGGCCTGGCCGCGTCCTTCCCGGCCGCCGCCGCCGAGACCCAGGTGCGTTCGGTGCAGGACGGCATCGTGGCCGCGCTCGGGGACCTCGAGACCGCGATGACAACGCTGCACGAGAACGTCGCGCCGTTCGATCTCTTGCCCGACCTCGCGCACCTCGTCCGCGACGCGACCCGTCCGTACGACATCCTGGCGACGATCGAGAACGTCGGATCGGTGGAGTACGTCCCGCCGGCGATCGGCATCGAGCTGCTGGCTGTGGCTGAGGACGCGCTCGCCAACGTCGCGTTCCACGCGGGCGCGACCCAGGCCGTCGTCACGGTCGCCGCCGATCCGGCCACGGTGTGGCTGCGCGTCGTCGACGACGGCCGCGGCCTCGGCGCGGCGGTACGCGGCAAGGGGATGGCCGACATGCAGGCGCGGGCCGAGCGCCTGGGTGGCACCTGCACCTGGCGCCCGAACACGCCGTCCGGCACCGTCGTCGACTGGCGGGTACCGATGCCGGAGTGACGATGCCCTGCGGCACAATCCGCGGTGATGGCTGATTCCGAGGACGTCCGCCGGCTGGCGCTGGCCCTGCCGGACGTGGTCGAGATCGACAGCAGCGGCTTCGACTTCCGGGTCGCCGGCAAGGGATTCGTCTGGTCGTATCCCGAGCGCCGGCCCGGTGCCCGCCGGGTCATCCGCACCGACATCGCGGTCCTGTACGTGGGGGACGAGGCCGAGAAGCAGGCGCTCGTGCTCGGTGAACCGGAGCTGTTCTTCACCATCGACTCCTACAACG
Organism: uncultured Actinomycetota bacterium; assembly: GCA_963764485.1. Lineage (GTDB taxonomy): Bacteria > Actinomycetota > Actinomycetes > Mycobacteriales > Jatrophihabitantaceae > Jatrophihabitans. The sequence continues at coordinate 248,535 of CAVXSM010000003.1, forward strand.
GCCTGCCGCTGGTGATGTTGCGGCTGCCCGCGGTCGACGTCGAGCGGCTCGAGGAGCTGGTCACCGACGCGTGGCGGATGCGTTCGGCGTCGAGAACCGACGATCGGCCGCGACGTCCATGATGAGACCCGGAGGAGGGCACATGGACGTACTGCGCAGCGACCTCGGTCTGGTCGAGTCACCCCGATGGCACGACGGACGATTGTGGTTCAGCGACTGGATCGCCGGCCAGATCATCGCCATCGACGACACCGGCACGGCCGAGGTTGTCGTCACCCACGAATCCCTGCCACTCTGCTTCGATTTCCGGCCTGACGGACGGCCCCTGCTCGTCTCCAACCAGCAGCGGGCGCTGCTGACCCTCGAGCCGGACGGCCGACTGACGCCGTACGCCGACCTGGCCGCCCTGTCGGCATACGGGCACAACGACATCGTGATCGACGGCCGCGGCAACACCTACGTCAACAGCGGCGACTTCGACTTTGCGGCCGGCCCGCCCGACGGCGCGGTCCAGCCCGGCTTCGTCGCACTGGTGACGCAGGACTGCACCGCCCGGGTGGTGGCCGAGGACATCGCGTTCCCGAACGGCATGGCGGTCACCGCCGACAATCGCACTCTTGTCGTGGCCGACTCGTACCGGCACCAACTCATCGGGTTCGACATCGATACCGACGGCGGCCTGTCCGGGCGGCGGGTGTGGGCCGATCTCGGCGATGCGGCACCCGACGGCATCTGCCTCGATGCCGAGGGCGCCGCCTGGTACGCCGATGTTCCGCACCAGCAGTGCGTGCGGGTCGCCGAGGGCGGCGCGGTGCTGGCCACCGTGCCGCTCGATCGCGGTGGGTTCGCCTGCATGCTCGGCGGCCCGGCCGGGCGCACGCTCTACATCGTCGCCGCCCGCTGGCCCGGAGTGGCCGGCCTGGGCGGGGACGCGCCCTGGGAGGGCCAGGTGCTGCGCACCGAGGTCGAGGTCGCCGGCGCCGGGTGGCCGGCCCGCTGACCGCGGCGGCTAACTGAGTGGGGCGTCGAGGTGCGGCCGCGGCACCAGCGCGCCCGGGCCGTCAAAGTGCCACCACTCGCCGGCGTAGACGGTGATCCCGCCGCGGTTCATCGCGGCGCGCAGGCGCGCCCGGTTCGCCTGGGCGGTCGCGCTCACGCCTGAGGTAGCAAAGGCGTGCGCGCGGGCGGTGAAGTCGTCGAAGCCGGTGCCCATGTCCAGCGTGCAGTGGTTCTGCACGCGCCGGGCCGCCGGGCAGCCGTGGCTGGGCGCAACCCGGGCCAGCGTCACGTCGACCGAGCGGGCCGCTTCGTGACTGGTCGCGTACGGCCCGGGGCGGGCCACCCAGTTCGGGTCGGGGACGATCTTGAACATGTGCACCTGCACGGCGTGCGGGCGATAGCAGTCCCAGAACACGAGCCGGAAGCCGTCGTGGCGCAGCCGCCGCGCGGCCGTCGTCAGCCCGGCGGCCATCGACCGGTGCACCAGGCAGCGGGCGGTCGCCGGGTACAGCGGTACGCCGACGAAGTTGTGGCTGGTCGCATAGCGCAGGTCGACGATCGCGTCGGGAACGATCGTCCGGATGTCGATCAGCCCCGCCGCCCGGGCCGGGGCCGACAGCGCCGGGACGCGCGGCGTCCTCGGCGCAGCCGTGCTGGCTCGCGCAGTTGTTGCGGCGACCGGTGGCGCCGCGGGGCTCGGGTGGTAGGTCGACGGCGCCGGACGCGGGGCCGGGGCCGGGCTACGGGTGCAGCCCACTAGCGCCACGCCGAGCAACGAAGCCACAACGAAACGGCTGCGGGGATGGCCGGGGCGCACTCGTGCGATCACGATGCGACGCATGGCAAGACGCACCGGCCGAGTATCCGCCATCGCGATCGCCGGGCTGCTCGTCGCCGGCTGCTCGTCGTCGGCCGCGCCGCGCTCGACCCCTCAGCGCTCGACCCCACAGCAGTCGGTCGGTGCGCCGACGGTCGGCGCGAGCGCGGCCGCGGTGCAGGAGTACCTCGAGCGGGTCAACGCGCTCTGTGACGCGTTGCTGCCCAAGGTGCTGAAGGTGATCAAGGGCGGGCACGAGGGCGTCTATCCGGTCAAGGAGTTCTTCGCCGAGCTGCCGGCCCACCAGGCGCTGCGGGACGGCTTCGACCGGCAGCTGGCGCAGGTCGCGGTGCCGCCCGCGGCGCACACCCAGGCCGCCGCCCTGCAGGCCTACATCACGTTCGCGAACCGGCTCGATGCCCAGCGGCTCGCGGCCGCCCGCCGGGGCCAGGCCGCGTTCGACCGAGAGACCCTCGGCGAGCGCGGCGCGCTGGACGATCCGACGATCCAGGCCCGCACCGCGGCCGGCTTCCACGAATCCTGCAATGCGCGATAGATCGCCGCAGATGCAGCAGATCCGTCCGCCCGGGCGTTAGAGAGGCGATGCTCCCGCCGAAAGGATGCCGATGGAGTTCGCCGAGTACGTCCAGACCCAGCGCCCGGCGTTGATGCGGTTCGCCACCGTGCTCACCGGGCACACGTGGTCGGCCGACGATCTCGTCAGCGACGTCCTCGGTCGGGCGTTCGAGCGGTGGGACCGCATCGCGTCCACCGAACACCCGCACGCCTACGTGCGGCGGATGATCGTGAACGAACACCTTTCGTGGCGGCGTCGCCTGCAGCGCACGACACCGGTGGGCGACCTTGATGAGCGCGCCGAGACCGTCGCCGACGGCGCGGCCGAGCACGCCGAGCGGGACGCGATGATCCACCGGCTGCGCCGCCTGCCGGCCCGGCAACGGGCCGCCGTGATCCTGCGCTACTACGTCGGCCTCACCGACGCCGAGGTCGCGGCCGAACTGGGCTGCCGGCCGAGCACCGTCCGCAGCCAGATCGCGCGGGCCCTCAGCGCGCTGCGGATCGACACCACCGATCACCTCGGCCTGCGGGCCGTCGAACCCTTGGAGACCCGATGAGTGACCTGCGCACCCTCCGCGACGCCTTCGACGAGTTGGACCGCCGCGCCGACGCCGCGCCGCAGCCGGCGCTGACCCCGGGCCGGACCGATTCGCCACACCGCCGGCTGCTGGCGCCGTCCGCGGCCGCGCTGACCGTCGCCGCCACTGCCGCCGCGGTCGTGCTGTGGCAGCAGGGCGACTCGGGCGGGCCGGCCCGGGCCCCCGCGGCCGGCTCGAGCCCGGCCGCGTTGAGCACGCCCGCGGCCGACCCGACCGATGGCTACCAGCCACCGGACACCGGCGTCGAACTCACGGCCAAGACCCGGGCGATCCTGGCCGGCCTCGCGACCATCGAGGTCAGCTACGAGTCGCCCGCTGCATCGTCCGGGCCGTCGGTCGCCGGCCCGGGGGTCGTCATCAGAACCGGGGCCGGCTCGACCACCGTGCTCGCGGTGACCGGCACCCCGGGGGCCGGCTCCGGGGCGGCCATCGTCGGCACCCTGACTGCCGCCGGTCGCACTGGCGGCTTCGATCTCGACGTCTTCGCCACCGAGCCGGGCAGCAAGGCGCGCTGCGATACGGACACCAACTGCTCGGTCCAGACCCGGCCCGACGGCTCCTCGCTCGCGATCGGCAGCTGGCACGACCCGACGGTCCCGGGCGGCATCACCTATCAGGTCGAGGTGGTGCGCCCCGACGGCGCCGACATCCTGATGCACCTGAGCACCGAACACGATCCGAAGGGCCAGAGCGCGGTGACGGCCGCCCGCCTGCCGCTGACCGTGGCCCAGCTGACCGACTTGGTCACCTCGGACCGCTGGTAGCCAAGCGGCGCGCGATGCCGGGATAGTCGAGTACGAGACCCGCGTGGTCGTAGGCGATGCGGGCGGCGAAGTCGAAAGCCGGCGCGGCGTAGTCGACCGTGCAGCCGGCGTCGGCGTCGCCGCGCCGCACGTAGCGCTGCTCGAGGCGTTCGATCGCCAGGCCGGCGACCCGGACGTACGCCGCCGGTGCGCCGGCGCCATGATCGACGGCGAGCCGGAGCCGGCGCAGCGGCAGGGTGTTCGTGAAGGCTGACGATTCGAGATCGACGTCGCTGCAGCCGTCGAGCAGCGGTGCGAGCTGACCGTCGATCGTCCACGCCCCGTCGACGTCGCATTCCAGCCGGCGGGTCAGCCGGTGACCGGTCCCGGAACGCGACCACACGACCGCGCGGCGGGTCACGAAGGCATGGCTGAACTCGATCTCGTAGGCGACCCACCACGCTTGCCCGCCTTCGACGGCCGTCGTGGAGCCGGCCGCGACCCAGCCATCGGACTCCGTCGAGAACGCCGCCGACTCGAGCCCATCGCGGGATGGACCATGGATCCACGCCGCCGTGGCCGGCAGCTCCGAAAATGCCACGTCGCCAGCGTGTCACGGGCGGGTGCGAGAATTCCGCCGTGCCAGGGCGCGGGGCGGGTTCGAGTCAGCAGCACGCCTGGACTGGTCCCGCCCGGGTGATGGCGGTCGCGGTCGACACGGCGGTCCGAGCCGCCCGCGCCGGCGCGGCCGCCGAGTTCGAGCCGGCCGTCGCCGAACTGCGCCGCCTCGATCGCGAACAGCTGCGGATGCTGCTCGGTGCGCTGGCCCGCGACCTCGTCGAGCAGGCCCATCCGGACGGACTCGATTCCGACGACGCCGAGGCGGTGCTGCAGAGCTGCATCCGCGCCGTCGCCGGCTGGTACCGCCCGCTCGACACCGACGCCCTGATCCGGGCGTTGACCGGCGCTCTCGGTGTCGCCGAGTCCGACGACCACCCGGCCACCGACGACACGGTGGTGATCACGCACGGCGTCCTGCTGATCGCCGACCTACTGCACACGTCGGGTCGTGAGTTGCCGCCGCTGCTGGATACGGCGCTGGCCGAGTTGCAGCGCTCCCAGACCGTCGAGCTGCCCTGACCGGGCGCGCCGACGGGCTCAGCCGGCGCGATCGGCCGCGGCGGCGGCCCCGGCGTTGGCCAGAGCGTCGGCCCGCTCATTGCCCTCGTCGCCGGAATGGCCCTTGACCCAGCGCCAATCGACCTCGTGCCGGGCCCGGGCCGCGTCGAGCGCCTGCCACAGATCGGCGTTCTTCACCGGTTGCTTGGCCGCGGTCAGCCAGCCGTTGCGCTTCCAGCCGTTGATCCACTTGGTGATGCCCTCCATGACATAACGGCTGTCGGTGTAGAGCACCACCGCGCACGGGCGCTTGAGCGCCGACAGGGCCTGCACGGCCGCGGTGAGCTCCATCCGCTGGTTGGTCGTCACCGGCTCGCCGCCGAACAGCTCCTTCTCGTGACCGCCGCTGCGCAGCCAAACGCCCCAGCCGCCCGGGCCGGGATTGCCCTTGCACGAGCCGTCGGTGTAAATCAGGACGGGCCGGGGTCCAGCGCCCTCGTCGACATTCACTTGGCCCACCGTACGGCGAGGTGCTTCGGCCAATAGCATGCCCACCATGACCCACCGGCGCCGGATCGGCGCGCTCGTCACCGTGTCGACCCCGGCGTTCGCCGGTCCGGTGCACGTGCGCGAGGACGGCCCAGCCGGCGCCCCGGTGCTCGTGCTGATCCACGGCTTCAGCGGTTCGCTGCACTGGTACGACCTCGTCGTGCCGTTGCTGTCCGACGACTTCCGGCTGATCCGGGTCGATCTGCTCGGGCACGGGTCGACCGGCGGCCCGGCCGCCGACGCGCCGATCCAGGCGCAGGTCGTCGACGCGGTGCTCAGCCAGCTGGACACCACCGATGCGACTGTCGTCGGGCACTCCTTCGGCGCCGATGTCGCGGTCGAGCTCGCCGAGCGCTCGTCGCGGGTGGCCCGGCTCGTGATCGTCGCGCAGGCGCCGGACTACTCCGACGCGAACCTGCCCCGGGGCAACGCGGTGATGACCGTCCCGGTGCTGGGACCGGTCCTGCACCGCGGGGCCCATGCGTTCGGCTTCGGGCTGCACGCGCTACTGAGGGCCGTCCGCCGCAACCGCGCCGGCGGCGAGCTGGCCCCCCAGGCCCTGTCGGACTTCCGCGCGCTGCGTACGGCGATGTTCAGGGTGATCCTCATCGAGCGCCGCGACCGGATGGCGGCGCGACCGCTCGACGCCCAGCTGCGCGCGGCCGGCAAGCCGACCCTGGTGATCCTCGGCGCGCGTGATCACTTCTACGGCGCCCGCTCGGCCGCCCGCTACGAGACCGCGGGCGCGACGGTGGAGATCCTCGCCGAGAGCGGCCACTCGCCGCTGGTCGAGCGGCCGGACGACACCGCGCGGCTGATCCGCGGGTTCACCGGGCGTCAGGCCGTCGTGTAGCGGACGATGCAGAATTCGTTGCCCTCCGGATCGGCCATCAGCCGAACCACACCCTCGGGATAGTCGTAGCGCTGATCGAGCGCGCGGCCGCCCAAGGCTTCGATTCGGGTCACGGCGGCGTCGAGATCGTCGACAACCAGGTCGAGGTGCGTGCGCGTCTTGCCCTGTTTGGGCTCGGGCACCGGCTGGAAGTTGATCGCCGGCTCGGTGTCGGCGACCGTCCCCAGCCGCAGCCAGCCGGGGAGCGGGACGCTCAGCTCACCGCCGAGCAGGCCGGCCCAGAAGTCCGCGACGGCGCGGGGGGACGAGCAGTCGATGGTGATGGCGGACCAGCGGACGTTCGCATGCACCGGATCACTGTAGGCACCGGCGGCACCTGACAGACTGGGCCGATGAAAGCGGTCACCTGCACCAACCGCAAGTTCGAGGTCGTCGACCTGCCGGCGCCGGTACCGGGGCGCGGCCAGCTGGTCATCGACGTCCTGCGCTGCGGCATCTGCGGCTCGGATCTGCACGCGCGGCACAGCTGTGACGAGCTGGCCGAGGTGACCAGCGAGGTCGGCTACGACGGGATCTTTCGCTCGACGCAGGCCGCGGTGCTCGGTCACGAGTTCTGCGGCGAGGTGGCCGAGTACGGGCCGCGTTCGCGCAAGTCGTTGCGGGTCGGTACCCGGGTGGTCGCGTTCCCGCTGCTGCGCCAGGGCGGCGCCGTGCACACCACCGGTCTCTCGGTCGCGGCACCTGGGGGATACGCCGAGCAGACCCTGGTGGAGGTTTCC
>CAVXSM010000004.1:0-76379 GCA_963764485.1 uncultured Actinomycetota bacterium
CGGTGCGCGCTGCGAACGTCGATCCCGGCCACGAGCGCCGCCTCGGCGGCATTCGCGGCCGCCACCACGACCCGCCGTGCCCCGAGGCGTTTCGCCGCGAGAACCGACGGAAGGACGCCCCGTACCGGGCGCAGTTGTCCGTCGAGGCCGAGCTCGGCGATCCATACCGCGCCGGCGACCGCCTCGGCGGGTACCTGCCCAGCTGCGGCCAGCACCGCAACACCCACCGCCAGGTCGAAGCGCGAACCGACCTTGCGCAGGTCGGCGGGCAGTAGCGCGATGGTGATCTTGCGATCGGGCCATTGGCCGCCGGAATTGACGAGCGCCGAACGGATCCGATCACGCGATTCGACGACCGAGGCGTCGGGCAGCCCGGTGAACGACAGCCCGGGCAGTCCGGTCGAGATGTCGCACTCGACCTCGACCAGCTGCCCGTCGAGGCCGGTGAGGGCGATGGCCAGCGCACGGGAAAGCCCCATCAGAACGCGCCCCGCAAGTGCTCGATCTGTGGGCCGCCCGCCGCGCGGAGGACGCAGACGACGTCGAAGCGCAGCGCCGACCAGTAGTCCGGGGTATCGGCCGAGACCGGGCGGCCCTCGCGCTCGGCCGCGAGCCAGCGCAGAGCGAGCTGCCGGATCCGGGTTGACTTCGCCCGGTCGACGGCGGCGGCCGGGGAGCCGTAGGCCAGAGACGACCGCGTCTTGACCTCGACGAAGACCAGTTCGCTGCCGTCGCGAGCCACGATGTCGAGTTCGCCGTCGCGGCAGCGCCAGTTGCGAGACAGGATGACCAGGCCGGCGGCCTCGAGATGATCGGCGGCGACCTGCTCGCCGTAGCGCCCGACCGCGTCCTTTGCTCGCATGGGCTCACCGTGCCCGAGCCTGATGACCTTTCCGGCGCCGGCGAGCGGCCTGTGGACGGCTGCGGTTTCGGGGTGTGACAAACCCAGCCGCACGCCGCGGCTAACCGTCCGCTTGCCCGTAGTCCGCGCTCGGACCGGTCTGGGGTCGCGGTCGTGGGCGGGTCGGCGTCAGCGCGCGGATGCGTTCCGCGGTCTCGGCCGGGATGCGCAACAACGCAGTCAACGCGTCGACCGGCACCGAGTCGTCCGCGGGCGCGTCGTCGGAGGGGCCGGCATCCTCGCTCACGGACCGTGATCTTAGGCCGGGACGGAAACGTCATCGCCGACCTGTCACAAAGCGCAGCCCACCATTACGATCACGTCGTGCCGATCGACCGTTTCGCGCTGGAGCACCTGCTCGAGGCCCGCGATGCGCTCGTCCGCGAGATCGACCGGCTGACCACGGCGCGGGACGAGCTCGATTCGGTGATCGACCGGGTCAGCGCGTCCGAGCCCGAGAGCTCGGCGCCGACCGGCCAACCTGTCACCGGTCGCGCGGGGACAGGATCGCCGGTTCGCCGCGGGCCGAGCGCGGTCGTGACGGGTCGCGCCCGCCGGCCACGGGCGGCCGGGCAGCGACCCGTCCGGGCGCCCCGAGCACGGTCGGGCGGCGACCAGAAGTCGATCCGCATCCACGTCCTGGAAATGCTCGCCGGCGAGGACCGGGACTTCGGGATGGCCGAGATCATCGAGCGGATCCACGCGCAGGGCATCCAGGCGCACGACGACGCGGTCCGCTCGATCACGATCAAGCTGATGAAGGACGGCACCGTGCTGCGCGTCGGCCGCGGCCAGTATCGCCTCGCGGGTCGGCCGGCGAGCGCTCCCCCGGTGATCCCCGACGCTGGCCGGGCCCTCAACCTGGCCCAGCCGTGGAACGGTCCGCCGAGCTGAGTGCCGGTGCGCCCACCGCGACGAATCTCGCCGCCAGGTCGAGGCGCCGCAGCATCCGCCGGGCCGCCTCCGCGCCCAACCCGTAGCGGTCGACCACGTCGGCCGCGGTGACCGGGCCGCGCTCGCGGTCGGCGATCACCGCGATCCAGGTGCGCAGGCTGATCCGGGTGCCCTGCAGGATCGTGCCGACGAGCACCGAGAACTGCCGCCGACAGGCGGCACATTTCCAGATGCGACGTTCGGTGCCGGCGCCGGTCCGGGTGCGCCGTCCGGCCGCTGCGGCCGGCCGCAGGTAGTACGAGCCGCCCGCCGTTCCACAGTGCGGGCAGCAGGTCGGGGGTCCACCCCAGCGCACCTGCTCGAGCAACTCGTACGCGGCGGCCTCGTCGGCCGGCCGTCGGTACATGACGGTCAGCTGCCGAAGCCGCCCTTCTCGGGCAGGGCCAGATCGGGCTTGTCCAGCTCTTCGATGTTGACGTCCTTGAACGTCACGACGCGGACGTTCTTGACGAAGCGGGCCGGCCGGTACATGTCCCAGACCCAGGCGTCGCGCATCGTCAGCTCGAAGTAGATCTCGCCTTCGGTGTTCAGCGGGCGCAGGTCGACCTCGTTGGCCAGGTAGAAGCGCCGTTCGGTCTCGACGACGTAGCTGAACTGAGCCGCGATGTCCTTGTACTCGCGGTAGAGCTGCAGCTCCATCTCGGTCTCGTAGTTCTCGAGATCCTCAGCGCTCATCGGATGCGTCCTTTCGCCGTCGGAGCCGGCGCGCCAGTTCGGTCAGGGTCATGCGATCTCACCGGCTGGGTCACGCACCTCGAGCTCGACCCACTCATTGTCCCGCATCGAATCGAGTTCCCGTACCGAACGCCGCACATTGACATAGCGCCGGCGGTGCTGCGGGCACGGGCCGAAGCTCGTCAACGCCGTGGCGTGGGTGGGCGTGATGTAACCCTTGTGCCGAGCGAAGTCGTACTGCGGCCACTCGTCGTGCAGATCGGTCATGATCGCGTCGCGGGTGACCTTGGCCAGAATCGACGCGGCCGCGATGCAGGCGATGGTGGCGTCGCCCTTCCAGACGGCCGTCGACGGCATCCCCAATCCGGACACCGGGAACCCGTCGGTGAGCGCGTACTGAGCGGCCGGCCGCAGCGTGCCCAGCGCGCGGCGCATGCCGGCCAGGTTGGCGACGTGTAGCCCGTAGGCGTCGATCTCGGCGGCCGGGATGATGACGATCGAGTACGCGAGGGCCCGTCGCGTGACCTGGCGGTAAAGCGATTCGCGGGTGGCCGCGGTGAGCACCTTGGAGTCGTCGAGCCCGTCGATCCGGCCGCGCCGACCCGGCGGCAGGATGCAGGCCGCGACGACGAGCGGGCCGGCGCATGCTCCGCGACCGGCCTCGTCGGCACCGGCGACGTACTCGAAACCGGCGCGGGCCAGCGCCGACTCGTAGCCGCCGAGGGGGCCGTCGCGCCGGACCAGCAGGCGCGGCGGACGGACGGTCGACCCGAGCTGCTTGACCGACGCCGTCATGACCCCGCCGAGGTTACCGGGTGCCGGTCAGCGGCGGCGGCGACGGCGGCGCAGCGCGAAGATCGGCAGGACGACGGCGGCCGAGACCAGAGCCGGGACGTCGGACGCGCCACCCATCGCTGCGCTCTCGAAGGTCGATGGGGTGCCGAGTGTGCGCCAGCGCGACGGCGGCCAAGCGATGACGAAGGCCTTGCCGATGACGTCGTCCACCGGCACCGTCGCCGGATTCGCGTCGCAGTTGGTGTCGTCGCTGGTGTCCTGACCTCCCGGCCCGCAGTGGTAGCGCGAGTCGGCCGAGTCGTTGCGGTGATCGCCCATCACCCAGAGGCGCCCCTTGGGCACCGTCACCGGGCCGAACGGCCGGACGTTGACCTGCTGCCCCTTGTCGATGAAGACGTACGGCTCGTTCAGCGTGCGGTAGGGGCCGTCCGGGCCCTTGTTGCTGACCATGACGTGGCCCTGCGCGTCGCCCTTGACGGTCTCGCCGCCGGTGGCGATGACCCGCTTGACCAGCACCTGGCCGTCGGGCGGGACGAAGCCCACGAGCTGGCCGAAACCACGGATCCCCCTGAGGACCGGATTGCTCGGCGGCTTGCTCGTCGCCTCGTCGTCCCAGCCGTGCGGGGCGTTGAAGACCACGATGTCGCCCGGATGCGGGTCGCGGAAATCGAAGATCAGCTTGTTGACCAGGATGCGGTCGCCGTGGCAGCCCTGGCACCCGTGCAGCGTCTTTTCCATCGATTCGGACGGGATGTAGAACGGCTGGACGATGAAGGTCTTGACCAGGATCGCGATCACAATGGCCAGCACGATCAGCGCCGGCAGCTCCCACCACGGCGCCTTGCGCCGGGTCTTCTTGGGCTTGCCGGCCTTGGCGCCATCCGCCTTCTGGGTCTTCTTGCGCCCATGCCGGGCGCGGTAGCGGTCGTCGACGTCGGTTGACGCGTCGATCGCCGGCCCGGATTGGCCGGCGGTGGCGCCGGGGCGCACGGGTTCGCCGACGGGCGGTGCGACCGTGGTGGGCGGGGGGCCGAACGCCGATCCCGCAGGCGGGGGCGGCGGCGGCCACCACGGATTGGTGGGGGTGGACGCCGGCACCGCGACGGTCGGCGGTGCAGCAACGATCGGTGGCGGCGGTGGCGGCGGTGGCGGCGGTGGCGGCGGCGGTGCAGCAACGATCGGCGGTAGGGGTGGCGGCGGTGCGGCGTCAGCCGGCGGCGGCGCGGTCGGGGGCGTCGCATCCACCGGGGGCGGCGGCCACGGCGTCGCGGCGGGCGGCGGCCAGGACGCCGTTGGTGGGGGCGGCCACGGCGGGGCCGTCAGCGGCTCGGCGGGCGGGACGGACGAGGGTCCGGCGTCACTGGGGCGCGTGGGACCGCCGTTCTCGTCCTCGTCTGTCATACGCCCGTCCGCGGCTGGAAGTCAGCGCGCGATGTTCTCGCGCTTCTCCTTGATCTTGGCCGCCTTGCCCCGCAGATCGCGCAGGTAGTACAGCTTGGCACGCCGAACGTCACCACGGGTGACGACCTCGATCTTCTCGATGACCGGCGTGTGCACCGGGAAGGTGCGCTCGACGCCGACGCCGAAGCTGACCTTGCGGACGGTGAAGGTCTCGCGGACGCCTCCACCCTGACGGCGAAGGACGGCGCCCTGGAAGACCTGGACGCGTGAGCGGCTGCCTTCGATGACCCGTACGTGCACCTTCAGGGTGTCGCCGGGCCGGAAGTCCGGGACGTCGCTGCGCAGTGAGGCGGCATCGAGGGTGTCGAGGGTGTTCATGTCGCGGCTTCGCTCTCGTTCTCGTCGGCTCGTACGGTGACCCGGACGGTACGTCCGGGTGCCCGGAATCCGGGCACGCTCCCGCGCACTCCAGCGCTGCGGGCAACCCCACGATGATGCCACATCGGGCCGGTCCGGCCGTAATCGGTGCTCTCAGCCAGTCGAGCCCGCAACGACCGGATGCACCTGCGGATTGCAGCTCGGCAGCGAGTTGACGGGCACCGTGACGGTGACGGTGGTGTTCGGGGCGGTGACCGCCAGGTGCTGGAACGGGGTGCAGTCGGTGCTGGCGCCGCTCGGCACGCTGCTGGCCTCGACGATGGCGCTCACCACCGTGCCGCTGTGCAGGACCAACGTCGGCATGGTGTCCGAGCCCGTCGGCAGGCCGCCCATCATGCCGCGCAGGCTGCGGGCGAAGTGCTGCACGACGCCTGGCCCCGGGTGTGGCGGGATGCCGTCCACACCGGGATAGCCGAACAGCGTGCAGGTGGGGCCGGAGGTCTTGGTGAACAGCAGGATCGCGCGCTGATGCCCCGCGGCCGAACCACCCTCGTCGAAGTGCCCGCTGATCGACAGCTGTGAACCGGTGCACCCGGGCAGCCCGGCCGGGCCGCTGCTCGCCGGGGCCGACGCCGATGCCGAGCTCGCCGCCGAGGCTCCACGTGACGTCGTCGGCGTCGCGGGGGTGGAAGCGGGGGCGCTGCTGCCATTCCCGGCCGATGAGGCCTGATGCGAGCCGGACCCACTGGTGCTGGACGAGCAGCCCGCGACCGCGAGCACGACTGCGACAGGCCAGGCGAGGCGGAGCGGGCGCATGCGGACTCCCACGGTTCGGCTGATATCAGGCCAACCTAGCGCCCGGACCGGTCTAATCGAGCAGATCCGGGCGGCGTTCGGCGGTGCGTTCACGGCTGCGCTCGGCCCGCCAGCGGGCGATCGCAGCGTGATCGCCGGACAGCAGGACCTCGGGCACGTCGAGGCCGCGCCACGACGCCGGCCGGGTGTAGGACGGTCCTTCCAGCAGCCCGTCCGCCCCGGCCCCGAACGAGTCCTCGACGGCGGACCGGTCGTTGCCCAGGACGCCGGGCAGCAGGCGCGAGATCGCCTCGGCGATCACGAGGACGGCCACCTCGCCGCCGGCGAGCACGTAGTCGCCGAGCGAGATCTCCTCGACCGGCATCCGCGCCGCGGCGTAGTCGACGACCCGGGTGTCGATGCCCTCGTAGCGCCCGCAGGCGAACAGCAGCCACGGCTCGAGTGCCAATCGGGCGGCGGTGTCATGGGTGAACGGCCGCCCGGCCGGCGTGGGCACGATCAACCGCGGCTGCGGCGCGTCGGCCGGGGCGATCTCGTCCAGCGCGCGGCCCCACGGCTCGGGCAGCATCACCATTCCTGGCCCGCCGCCGTAGGGCGTGTCGTCGACGCTGCGGTGCACGTCGTCGGTCCAGTGGCGCAGGTCGTGCACCGTCACCTCGACCTGGCCGCGCTCGATGGCCCGGCCCAGCAGCGCCTGGCGCAGCGGGGCCAGGTAGTCGGGGAAGATCGTGACGATATCCAGCCGCAGCCGGGGCTCCCCATTCACAGCTCGAACAGCCCGTCGGGCGGATCGATCAGCACCGTCCCCGCGGCCAGGTCCACCGTCGGCACGATCGCCGAGACGAACGGGACGAGCCGCTCGCTGCCGTCCATCGTGAGGACGAGGTAGCTCGCGCCGGCGGCGTGCACCACTTCGGTCACCGGACCCAACTCGGCACCGGCGACCGTGTGCGCGGTGAGGCCGACCAGGTCGGTGTCGTAGAACTCGTCCGGGTCGTCGAGCGGCGGACGTTGCCCGGCCGGTACCACCAGCTGCACCCCGCGCAGCGCCTCGGCGGCCGGCCGGTCGTACACACCGGCGAACTGGATCACCAGCTTGCCGCTGGCCGAGGACGACGACTCGACCGTCAGCGGTCCGGCCGAATCGGGGTCGGTGCGCAGCACCTCACCGGCCGCGAAGCGCTCGTCGGGGGCGTCGGTCCACGGTTCGACGAAGACCGCCCCGCGCACGCCGCGCGCCGGCCCGATCCGACCGACGGCGACGAACGCGCTGGCGTCGTCGGGCACCGAGGGCTCAGCGACGGTCGACGTCGACGACGTCGACGCGGATGCCACGGGCGCCCACGCCGTCGCCGACGCCCTTGATCACCTGACGCAGCGCCTTGGCGGTGCGTCCGTTGCGGCCGATCACCCGGCCGAGGTCCTCGGGATGCACCCGGATCTCGAGACGCTGTCCACGGCGATTGTCGATCATGTCCACCTGGACGTCGTCCGGGTGATCGACGATGCCGCGCACGAGGTGCTCGAGAGCCTCCTCGAGCACGTCAGGCCTCCGGGGCCGGCTCGTCCGCGGCGGCCGGAGCCTCAGCCGCGGGAGCCTCAGCCGCGGGAGCCTCAGCCGCGGGAGCCTCAGCGGCCGGAGCGTCGGCGGCCGGAGCGTCGGCCTTGGCCTCGGCCTTCGGCGCGGCCTTGGTGGCCTTCTTCTTCGGCGTCGTGGCGGCGGAGTCGGACGCGGGCGCGCCGTCGGCCTCGGCCAGCGCGGCGTTGAACAGCGCCTGCTTGTCCGGCTTCTCGGCCGGCAGCCTCATCGGCTCGGGAGCCGGCTGACCCTTGAACTTCTGCCAGTCACCGGTGACCTTGAAGATCGCGGTGACCGCTTCGGTCGGCTGGGCGCCGACGCCGAGCCAGTAGGCGGCGCGGTCGCCGTCGACCTTGATGACCGACGGGTCGCTCTTGGGGTGGTATTCACCGATCGTCTCGATCGCGCGGCCGTCCCGCTTGGTGCGGGCGTCGGCGACGACGATGCGGTAGTGCGGCTCACGCATCTTGCCCAGACGCATCAGCTTGATCTTGGTTGCCACGGGTGTGGGTGCTCCAGACTGTGTTTGT
This sequence comes from uncultured Actinomycetota bacterium, assembly GCA_963764485.1. Lineage (GTDB taxonomy): Bacteria > Actinomycetota > Actinomycetes > Mycobacteriales > Jatrophihabitantaceae > Jatrophihabitans. Next base: position 8,030 of record CAVXSM010000004.1, read on the forward strand.
CTTCGTCAAAGGTGGGCGTGGCGGATCAGGGTGGGGCACACCAGGTCCGGACGTCCGGATGGACAGGCCGTGGAGCGGGGAGAGGGTCCGCACCTCGGCCGGTACTCAACCGGTCATTCTGCCAGACGCGCGGGGTCGTTCCGGACGAGCCCGGCGCGCGGTCCCGTCCACCTAGACTTTGCGGTCGTGACCAGCGCCCTCAATTTCCCCGCCGGATTCGTCTGGGGCACGGCTACCGCCAGCTACCAGGTGGAAGGAGCGGTGGCCGAGGACGGGCGCGGACCGTCCATCTGGGACACCTTCAGCCACGAGCCCGGCCGCATCATCGACGGCACCACCGGTGACCTGGCCTGCGACCACTACCACCGCTACCGCGACGACGTGGCCCTCATGGCCGAGCTCGGGATCCGGTCCTACCGGTTCTCCATCGCCTGGCCACGGGTGCTGCCGACCGGCGCCGGAGCGGTCAACCGGGCCGGGCTCGACTTCTACGGCCGGCTGGTCGACGAGCTACTGACCCGTGGGATCGAGCCGCTCGCGACGCTGTACCACTGGGACCTGCCGCAGCCGCTGCAGGACGCCGGAGGCTGGACCAATCGCGACACCGCCGCCCGCTTCGCGGAGTATGCGGCCGTGGTCGGTGAGTACCTGGGCGATCGGGTGCCGACGATCACGACGTTCAACGAGCCGTGGTGCACCGCCTATCTCGGGCACTCGTCCGGCGTCCACGCCCCCGGCATCACCGACAACGCCGCCGCCCTGACGGCCGTCCATCACCTGAACCTGGCGCACGGCCAGGGGGTGACGGCACTGCGCTCGGTGCTGCCGGCCGGCGGGAAGGTGTCGCTGACGTTGAACCTCGCGATGGTCCGCGCCGCGAGCGACACCGCGGCCGACCACGACGCCGCCCGCCACGTCGACGGCATCAGCAACCGGGTGTTCCTCGACCCGGTTCTGCGCGGCACCTACCCCGAGGACGTGCTCGCCGATCTGCGCCACATCACCGACTGGGACTTCATCCGCGACGGCGACCTCGCCACCATCAACGTCCCCATCGACGTGCTGGGTATCAACTACTACTCCCCCAGCCTGGTCGCCGCGGTCACGCCGGAACTGCGGGCGCAGCTGTCCCAGCGCTGGGTCAACGACCCGATGGGGGCCGACGGGCCGTCGCCGTATCCGGGTACCGATCTCGCGTTCTCGCTGCCCCAGGACGGCCCGTACACCGCGATGAACTGGCGCATCGAGCCCGGCAGCCTGACCGAGCTGCTCGACCGGGTGCACCGCGACCATCCCGACGTTCCGCTGATGATCACCGAGAACGGCGCGGCCTTCGCCGACGAACCCGATCCCGACGGCGTGGTCCACGACGCCGATCGCATCGGTTACCTGCACGACCACCTGGCCGCAGTGCACGCGGCGATCGCCCAAGGCGTCGACATCCGCGGCTACTACCTGTGGTCGTTCATGGACAACTTCGAATGGGCCTGGGGGCTGTCGAAGCGGTTCGGCATCGTCCACGTCGACTACCCCACCGGCGAGCGCCGTCCCAAGGACTCGGCGTACTGGTACCGCAACGTCATCGCGGCCAACGGCCTGGCCTGACGCTCAGCTGGGCCGGTCCCAACGGCGCCGCACCACCGACACCGGCGTCGGCTCGCCCACCTCCTGGCGGCCCAAGGCGAACGCCCGGACGCGCAGCAGCCACACGCCCACTCGCACCGCGCCGAAAGCCTGCACGCCGACGGCCACCAGGATCGCCCAGCGCAGGGTGTGCGCGTTCGTCGGTCCCTGCAGGTCGAGCACCCAGCCGATGCCGAGCGCGATGACGACGGCCGCCGCAAACCCGCCGACGTTCACCACCCCGGAGGCCGTGCCCAACGTGCGCGAGTGGTTGTAGTCGCGGGCCAGCGCGAACGCGACCATCGAGGCCGGGCCACCGAGCGCCATGACCACGAAGAGCGGGACGACGTAGCCGCGGGGCGGGCTGTCCCCGTAGCCGAACACCAGCACCAGCAAGCCGGCGATGGTCACTATGCACACGCCGAGGGACAGCGGCACCCGCACGATCGGACGGTGGCCGATAAGCCAGCCGATGACGAGACTGGCGACGGCGGCGCCGAGCACGCCGTACATGAGCACCGCCCCGGCGCCGGCGGTGCTGAAGCCGGCGGCCTTGATCAGGTACGGGCTGCCCCAGAGCACGCCGAACGCGGTGGCCGAGGACATGCACGCGAAGTGCACCCAAAATCCGAGCCGGGTGCCGGGCTGGGCCCAGGCGGTGCGGACCCGCAGCCGCACGCTGCGCAGGCCGGCCCGGAACTCCGCCGCGCCCTTGATCGCCGTAGGGCGCGCCGGGCTATCCGGCAGCAGCAGCCACACCGCCGCGGCCGCGATGACGGACAAGCCCGCGGCCGTGCTGAACGCGGTCGGCCAGCCGACGCGATGCAGGACGAGGGCGAGCGGCAGCGTCGCCAGAATGTTGCCGGCGATGCCCATCAACCCGGTGAGCGCGACCAGCAGCGGATAGCGCCGCGGGCTGAAGTGCGTTCCGGCGAAGCGCAGCACGCTGACGAAGGTCAGCGCGTCGCCGCAGCCGAGCAGCGCGCGGGCGAACAGGGCTACCGGATAGGACGGCACGAGGGCGAACAGCAGCTGGGCCGATCCCATGATCAACGATGCGGTGACGAGCAGCCGGCGCGGGCCGTAGCGGTCGACGAGCACGCCCGTCGGCACCTGCATGGCCGCGTACACGCCCAACTGCAGGAAGATGAAAATGCTGAGTTCGGACGAGGTGATCCCGAACCGGTCCTGGGCCAGCAACCCGGCCACGCCGAGCGACGCGCGGTGCAGAACCGCGAGCAGGTAGACCGTGCCGGCCAGCAGCCAACCCGCAACCGGACGCCTCATGCCACGACGGCGCCACGCAGGATCATCCGCTGCGGGCTCAGCACGGCGGCCAGCTCGACCCGGGGATCGGCGGCGTACACGACGAGATCGGCCGGGGCACCCTCGACGAGGCCGGGCAGCCCGAGCCACTCCCGGGCCCCCCATGACGCCTGGGCGATCACCTCGGGCTGCGGAATGCCGGCCCCGATCAGGGCGCGGATCTCGTCGCGCACCAGCCCGTGCGGCAGCGACCCGCCGGCGTCGGTGCCGGTGTAGATCGGGACGCCGGCCTCGTGGGCCGAGCGGATGCGCTCGCGCGAGGTCGCGAACAGCGCTCGCATGTGCTTGGCGTACGTCGGGAACTTCGCCGCGCCGGCCAGGGCGATCTGCGGGAAGTTGTCGATGTTGATCAGCGTCGGCACGACCGCGCTGCCGGCGGCCTTCGCGGCGGCGATGAGGTCGTCGGTGAGCCCGGTGCCGTGCTCGATCGAGTCGATGCCGGCGGCGATGAGGCCGGGCAGGGCGTCCTCGCCGAAGACGTGGGCCGCCACCCGGGCGCCGAGCTGGTGGGCGCGCCCGATCGCGGCGGCCAGCGCGTCGTCGGGCCAGGTCGGGACGAGATCACCGACGTCGCGGTCGATCCAGTCGGCCGCGAGCTTCACCCACCCGTCGCCGGCCGCGACCTGGCGTTCGACCTCGGCCACGAGGTCCTCGGGCTCGACCTCGATGCCGAGGTCGCGGATGTAGCGCTTGGGCCGGGCAATGTGCCGCCCGGCCCGGATCAGCCGCGGCAGATCATCGCGGGCCTGGACGCTGCGGTTGTCGACCGGCGACCCGGCATCGCGCAGCAGCAGGGCGCCGGCGGCGCGGTCGAGCAGGGCCTGCTGCGCCTGGCCTTCCGGATCGGGGACGAATCCGCTCGGCGCCAGCCCGACATGGCAGTGGGCGTCGACGAAGCCCGGCGTGATCCAGCCCCCGGTGGCCACCGTGTCGGCCGCGGCGCTCGGGCGGGTGAACGTCAGCCGGCCGTCGAGCACCCAAGCGTCGCGCTCGGTCTCGTCCGGTAGGAACACGCCACGGAGGTGCAGCACCACGCCCCGGACGTTACCCACCCGGCGTGACCTACTTGAAGTAGCCGAACAGATCGACGGCCGCGTTGGTGCTACCACCCGAGTTGTAGATGGCGAAGCGGTTGAGGCTGAGACCGACGATTGTCGCGTTCGCGACCACCCGTCCCGCGGTGAAGTTCATCGTCGACGTCGGCGACGCCGGCTGGGTGGCGCCCGGGAAGAAGCTGAGGTAGCTGCCGGAAGTGGCACTGGCCTCGACCACACCGGTGAGCAGCGCCTTGGCCGACGCCGGAACGCGCCCGACGTTCGAACCGTAAAACGACGTGGTCACGGCCGGCCCGAACGGCCGGGACGCGGCGCCGCCGGCCGATCCGCCGTTGCCGGTACGGGTGTCCACAATGCGCTCGGCCGAGGGCAAGGCGTAATACAGCGCACCCGTGTCGGACATGTAGCCGAGCACGTCCACGATGACGTCCACCAGGCTGCCCCCGTTGCTGATGCAGAACTCGCCACTGCCGTCCAGCTTCACCGCGGCCAGGTTCGCGCGGACATATCGACCGTAGTTCAGCGTCGAAGACGTGTGCGAGCAGGTCGGCGCGGCGCTCACAAAGCCACTCGTCCCACCCACCACGGTCACGTTGACGATGGCCGCCGTCGCCTCGGCCGGCACGGCCGGATCGACGGTCACCGTTCCGGCGCTGCCCAACTTCGCGTGGTGTCCGCCGGTCGCGGTGCGCGTGTCGAGCACTCGATGTGGCGCGGGCAGCCCGGTGTAGCGGCCGGTGCCCGTGCCGGGGCTGAAATAGCCGAGCTCGTCGACCACGACGTTGACCGTGCCGCCGGAGTTGCGCACGGCGATCGACTTCGCCGCGCCCAGGCCGACGACCGCGAAGACGGCCGCGGTCCGATCGATCGGGGACAGGTTCAGGTTCGACGTTCCGGGAAAGCTCGTTCCGCCCGCGAAGGCGGACAGGAAGGTCGAGGCGGTGGCGCCGGTACCCGTGAGGTTGATGGCCACCGCCGTGGCGTCGGCGGGCACGTCGGGTGTCACCCCAAAGGTCACCGTCGTGCCGGCCGTCAGCACCGCGTGGTGGCCACCGGTGGCGTTACGCGTGTCGAGGATGCGCGTCGGCGTGATCGGCGTGTAGTTGGCTCCCGCCGGCTCGGTGATGTCCGTCGCCGGGCCGAGGGTCAGCAGCCCATGGCCGGTGGCGTTCGTCGGCGGGGTGTTCGGGCTGCCGTGGCCGGCCCGACGCTCGAGAAAACTCTGGATCTGCGCCGCGTCGAAGGCGGGGTTGGCCGCCGCGACCAGCGCTGCCGCACCCGCGACACCAGGCGCCGCGGCCGACGTGCCGTAGAAACCGTGGCCGGCTGACGGCAGGCCGAAGACCGCCGAGCTGACCCCGTCCCAGCCGGTGATGTCGGGCTTCACCCGGCTGTCGATCGTCGGGCCCTGCGAGCTGAAGGACTCGAGCGTGTCCCCGCGTCGTCCCGTCGGCCCCGACATCGGCAGCACCCACGGCGAGCGCGTACGGCGAGTTGGCCGGCGCGGTGATGCTGTGGCTGTAACCGTTGGCCGGCAGGACGCAGTTGTTGCTGACGACCGTCGGGCATTCGTTGTCCGAGACGCCGTCCAGATCGCCGGTGTAGTTGAAGTCGTAGCGCACCGTCGGGAAGGTGCCGCTGTCGGTCGCGACGACCTCCCACACCTGATCGAACGAACTGAAGTTCTGCGGGGTGCGCACGGCATCCGCCGGCTTGGTGCCCGACGTGTGACCGCCCGACACCGGCGTCGGGTTGTCGTTGACATCGGGGTTGATCGGCGTGGCCTGGCAGCCGTCGTAACCGTTGGGAGGCGGGCGAAAATGTCGTTGCACTGGTAGCCGTACAGCCGCAGGGCTACGGGCGCGGTCGTCGTCGGCCACTGATCCCACTGCAGGTGCACCGTGGCGTCGGTGGGGTTTCCCGTGTCGGGACGGACGTAGATGAAGTCGTCCTCGTAGATGTGATTCGCGAGGTCGAACGTTCCGTTGATGTCCAGAACGTGATCGTGGTCGGCATCGCCCATCACGCGACCCCAGTGTGAGGCTGCTTCATTGCCGGCCGACTGGATCCACAGCACGCCGGCCCGGCGGGCCTTCTCGACGACCGCGGCCGCACTCTGCGTCGGGCCGGTGCCGTCACCGCGGCTGTCGCCAAACCACCCGAGCGAGCTCGAGGCGATCCGGATGTTGGCGGCCTCGATGGCGGCCTCGGAATTGATCAGGCCGGTGATGTCACCGATGCAGAAGAGGTCGAGCACGGCGCCCGGCGCTTCCTGGTGCGCCAACTCGGCCACCGCGAGGCCATGGCCATCGACGTAGGGCGTCGACGAGTTGGAACCGTCGGTGCAGGTCTCGTTCGTGATGTTCGGGCTCGTGCCGAGGTCACCGGCGGTGACCGCGGCCGAGTATTCGCTCTCGGACGTGCCGAACCCGACGTCCACGATCGCGATGTGCACACCGGCGCCGGCCTCGCTTGCGTTGTGCCAGACGTCCGCCCCGGAGGCCGCAACCCCCTCGCTGGTCGGGGCGACGAGGGCGTACGGGCGTTCCGCGGCATCGACCGCGCTGATGCCCGGGGCTGACGCGAGCGCCCGGAGCTGGTCCTTGGGCAACAGCACGCTGGACGTGCCGCCCGCGCTGGCCAGGACGCGGCCGCCGAGACGCAAGGCCGATGTCGAGACCGCACCAGCGTCACCCGTGACGGCAACCCGCACGGTGCCCTGGGCGGTCGTCGGCTGCTGCGCCGCCTGCGGGTCGAGCTCCGGGGTGGCGGCCGGCGCGGCCGAGCTCACGTTCGACGTGCGACCGACGGCGACCGGCCGGGTGTCGTGGGTCCGCATGTAGGCGGCGGGTGTTGTCTTACCGGACGGGACGGGCGGCTTGGCGCCCGACGCGGGTCCGGCGGGGATGGCCAGCAGGCCCAGCACCACGACAGGACAGAGGACAGACGCGGCGCGTCGACGCATGGGACAACTCCGGGGTTCCACCGCAGAAGCCCTCAGCGGCAGACGGACGCTAGTCGCAAAGATCAAGTTTGTCTAGGACCAGGCCGCGGCGAGCTCGGCGCGGGCATCGGCGAGCAACTGCGGCAGCACCCGCGTCTGCCCGACGACCGGCATGAAGTTGGTGTCGCCACCCCACCGCGGCACGACGTGCTGGTGCAGGTGGGCCGCGATCCCGGCCCCCGCGACCGGGCCCTGGTTGATGCCGAGGTTGAAGCCGTGCGGCGCCATCACCGCCCGCAGCACCCGCATGGCCTGCTGAGTGAACTGCGCGAGCTCGAGCGTCTCGTCGCGGTCGAGATCGGGGTAGTCGGCCACATGGCGGTACGGAACCAGCATCAGGTGCCCGGAGTTGTAGGGATACAGGTTGAGCACGGCGTAGACCGACCCGCCGCGGGCCACGATCAGCCCGTCCTCGTCCGAGCGCCCGGGCGCGGCGCAGAACGGGCAGTCGTCGCCGGCCTCGTCGTGCGCCGGCTTGTTCTCGCCCTTGATGTAGACCATCCGGTGCGGCGTCCACAGCCGCCCGAACCCGTCAGCCTCCCCGGCGAACTCGCCCGAACTCTCCGGGGGCGTCTCGCTCATGCGAACTGGTCGGCCGTCGGCGAGGCGTTGTCGCGGCGGGTGACCACAGCGGCGATCTCGTCGATCGCCTGCTCGATCGCGATGCCGTTGCGCTGCGAACCGTCGCGGTACCGGAACGACACCGCGCCGGCCTCGACGTCGGTCGAACCGGCGATCAGCATGAACGGCACCTTCTGCTTCTGCGCAGTGCGGATCTTCTTCTGCATCCGGTCGTCGGACGCGTCTATCTCGACCCGCAGGCCGCGAGCCTTCAGCTGCTCGGCGACGCCGTCGAGGTAGCCGACCTGGTCCTCGCTGATCGGGATGCCGATGACCTGCACCGGCGACAGCCAGGCCGGGAAGGCGCCGGCGTAGTGCTCGGTCAGCACGCCGATGAACCGCTCGATCGAACCGAACTTGGCCGAGTGGATCATCACCGGTTGGTGCCGCTCACCGTCGGCCCCCTGGTACTCGAGCTCGAAGCGAGCCGGCTGGTTGAAGTCGAGTTGCACCGTGGACATCTGCCACGTGCGGCCGATCGCGTCACGCGCCTGCACCGAGATCTTCGGCCCGTAGTAGGCCGCGCCGCCGGGATCGGGCACCAGCTCGAGGCCCGATTCGATCGCGGTGTCCTCGAGCACCTTGGTCGCGGTGGCCCAGTCCTCGTCCGAGCCGATGAACTTGTCCGATTCCGGGTCGCGGGTGGACAGCTCGAGGTAGAAGTCGTCCAGGCCGAAATCGCGCAGCAGGCTGAGGATGAAGTTCAGCAACTTGCGGATCTCGTCCGGTGCCTGTTCGGGCGTGCAGTAGCTGTGCGAGTCGTCCATGGTCAGGCCGCGCACCCGGGTGAGGCCATGCACGACGCCCGACTGCTCGTAGCGATAGACCGAACCGAACTCGAACAGCCGCAACGGCAGCTCGCGGTACGACCGGCCGCGCGAGCGGTAGATCAAGTTGTGCATCGGGCAGTTCATCGCCTTGAGCCGGTACTCCGAGCCCTCGAGATCCATCGGCGGGAACATGGTGTCGGCGTAGTACGGCAGGTGGCCGGACGTGTGGAAGAGGCCGTCCTTGCTGATGTGCGGGGTATTGACGAATTCGAAGCCCTCGTCGATGTGCCGCTGCCGGACGTAGCCCTCGAGCTCGCGCCGCAAAATCCCGCCCTTGGGGTGGAACACCGCCAGACCCGAGCCGAGCTCGTCGGGGAAGCTGAAGAGATCGAGCTCGATGCCCAGGCGGCGGTGATCGCGCTTGGCCGCCTCTTCGAGCCGGACGAGGTAGGCCTTCAGGTCGTCGCGCGAGGCCCAGGCGGTGCCGTAGATGCGCTGCAGCTGCTCGTTCTTCTCGCTGCCGCGCCAGTAGGCCGCGGCACTGCGCATCAGCTTGAAGGCCGGGATGCGACGGGTGTTGGGCAGGTGCGGGCCGCGGCAGAGATCGGTCCACACCCGATCGCCGCTCTTGGCGTCGAGGTTGTCGTACATGGTCAGGCCGCCGGCGCCGACCTCGGTCGCCTCGTCACCGGTCGCGCTCGACTTGAGCCCGATCAGCTCGAGCTTGAACCGCTCGCCGGCGAGTTCGGCCCGGGCTGCATCGTCGTCGATCGGCCGTCGGGCGAAGCGCTGCCCGGACTTGATGATCTCGCTCATCCGCTTCTCGATCGCGGCGATGTCCTCGGGCGTGAACGGCCGCGCCGGCAGGAAGTCGTAGTAGAAGCCGTCCTCGATCGGCGGCCCGATGCCGAGCAGGGTGCCGGGGAAGAGATCCTGGACGGCCTGGGCCATCGCGTGGGCGGCCGAGTGGCGCAGCACGGCCAGCCCGTCCGGCGACTGCGCGGCAACGGGTTCCACCACGGTGTCCGCGCCGGGCGTCCAGTCGAGATCGCGCAGCACGCCGTCGGCGTCGCGCACGACCACCGCACCGTGCGGTCCGGTCAACTCGGCCCCGCCGTCGCGCAACGCGTCGAAGGCCGTCGTCCCGGCCGCGACCGCAATGGTCTGGACGGGGTCGGACGGGCGGGCGCTGGCGGACAAACCGGACTCCTTCGGGCGGGTCGGCGCAGCGGCGGCTGCGTCCTTAGGGATGCTAGTGCCGTGACCTCCGCCGCCCGACCGTGTATCGCCGCCCTGCTCGCCGGCGGCCTTCTGGTCGCCGCCTGCACCACCTCGACCCACCTCACGCACGCGTCCACGCCGTCGGTCTCGGCTGCGCCGCCCGCACCGCACTCGCGAAATTCGGCGACCCGATCCGGCCCGACGACAGCCGCCTCCACACCCACGAACCGTCCAGCCGGCGAGTTCACCATCAACTTCGCCGGTGACGTGCACTTCGCCGACCGGGTTGCCAAGCGGCTGGCGAACGATCCCGCGACGGTGTTCGGCGAGGCGCAGCCCGGGCTGGCCGCCGCCGATCTCACCATGGTGAATCTCGAGACCGCCATCACCGACGGCCACGGCACCCCGCAGGACAAGGCGTTCACCTTCCATGCCCCGCCCGAGGCCCTCACCGCGTTGCGGGAATCGGGCGTCGACGTGGCGACGATGGCCAACAACCACGGCGCCGACTACGGCACGGGCGGCCTGCGCGACACGCTCGCTGCGATCAAGCGGTCGAAGTTCCCGGTGGTCGGCATCGGCCAGGACGCCGCCCACGCGTTCGCGCCGTACACGACCACGCTCAACGGCGTACGGGTCGCGATCATCGCCGCCGACCAGGTGCAGGACGAGACGACACTGCGCCTGTTCAGTGCCGGCTCCGACAAGCCCGGAGTCGCCAACGCCTTCTCCCCCGAATTGATCACCTCGGTGCAGCGGGCCAAGGCCGCCGGCTACGTCGTGGTGGTCTACGTCCACTGGGGCATCGAGTACACGACCTGCCCGTCGGGCCACCAAACCGCGCTGGCGTCGGCCCTGGCCCACGCCGGGGCCAGCGCGGTGATCGGAACGCACGCGCACGTCCTGCAGGGCGCCGGATGGCGCTCGGACGGCACCTTCGTCGCCTACGGCCTCGGCAACTACCTGTGGTGGATGTCGTTCGGCAACAACCAGGACGACAACGGCGTTCTGACGTTGACCTTCCGGCATTCCACGGTGGTGGCCGACCGATTCGCGCCGGCCCACCTCGACAACCGCGGGGTGCCGCGGCCCGCGACCGGAGCCGAGAAGCAGCGCATCGACGCTGAGTGGAACCATGATCGCGGCTGCGCGAACCTGGCCGCCACTCCGCCGCGCTGAGGAGAAGCCGTCGTGAATCTTTTCGAGTACGAGGGCAAACGGCCGGTCATCGCCGACGACGCCTTCATCGCCGCCACTGCCACGATCATCGGCGACGTGACGATCGAGTCCGGCGCGTCCATCTGGTACGGCGCGGTATTGCGCGGCGACGACGGCCCGATCGTGGTGCGCGAGCGTGCGAACGTCCAGGACGGCAGCGTCATCCACACGACGCCCGGAGTCACCACCGAGATCGGCCCGCGGGCGACCGTGGCCCACCTGTGCATGATCCACGGCGCGGTACTGGAGGAGGAGGCGCTCGTCGGCAACGGTTGCGTGATCCTGGACGGCGCCCGGATCGGCGCGCGGTCGATGATCGCGGCGATGTCGCTCGTTCAGCCGGGCAAGCAGATCCCGCCGGGCGTGCTCGCCGCCGGTGTGCCGGCCGAGGTCAAGCGCGAGATCGCCGGAACGCCGGCTGAGTTCTGGGTCAACATGAATCCGGTCTACTACCCCGAACTCGCCCAGCGGCACATCGCCGGCATCACTCGCGTGGAGCGGTGAGCGGTGGGGTCGCCGACTACTCTCGCGGCATGACGCAGCAGACACCCCCGGCGGGTTGGTACGCCGACCCGTTCGGACGCCACGAGGCCCGCTACTTCAGCGGCTCGGACTGGACCGAACACGTCACCTCGCACGGCCGGCCAAGTGTCGACCCGCCGGGCGGGGGCAGCCACGTGCCGACGGTTCAGCGCGCGCCCGAGAAGGTGCAGCGCGACGTCCAGCGCGCGGGACAGGCCGGCGTGGCCGCGTTTCAGGGCGGCGGTTCGGTATTCACCGAGCCCGTCCTCGTCGTCAACCAGAAAGCCAAGTTCATCGAGGTCAGCAACGAGTACGCGATCTACGACCAGAACGCCCGCCAGATCGCCGCGGTGCGCGAGGTCGGGCAGAGCGGGCTGAAGAAGGCGGCGCGCCTGCTCACGTCCTTCGACCAGTACATGACCCACAAGCTGCAGATCGTCGACATGCAGGGCAGCCCGCTGCTGACCATCACCCGGCCGGCCAAGGTGATGAAGTCGCGGCTGATCGTGCAGGACCCGGCCGGCAACGAGGTCGGCCAGATCGTCCAGCAGAACATGATCGGCAAGATCCGCTTCGGGCTGGAATCCGGTGGCCAGGCCCTCGGCTCGATCAACGCCGAGAACTGGCGGGCCTGGAACTTCAGCATCCGCGACCACACCGACACCGAGATCGCCCGGATCACGAAGACGTGGGAGGGGTTGGCCAAGACGATGTTCACCACGGCCGACAACTACGTCGTGCAGATCCACCGGCCGCTCGAAGGCCCGTTGCAGGCCCTCGTCGTCGCTGCGGCGGTCAGCGTCGACACCGCGCTGAAGCAGGATTCACGCGGATTCGGCTGATCCGCGTCCGCGCGCGAGGGCGTCCGGCAGACGTCGCTCGGTCGCGCTGGAGCACCGACCGGGTGGGCCCCGTAGCGGCGCGACTCGCCGCGGGAAGCGCAGCGCGGCCACGACTATCCGGACGTCCAGCGGGCCAGGTCGGCCTGGGTGTCCAGGTCGGCCGGGTCGCCGGGCACGTCCACATCGTCGACGAGGTCTGGACGGGCCGCCAGCAGCGCCCGGGCGCCCTCGTCCGGGCCGGCCAGCTCGAGGGCGGTGCGCCAGAGCGCGGGCGCCATGACTGTGGGGTGCCCGCGCCGCCCGGCGTAGCGGCCGACCGCGATCCGATTCGGCCGCCAGGCCGCGACCACCGCGGCGATCGCGGCGGTCGCGATCCCCGGTGCGTCGACAAGCAGCACGGCCAGCGCGACGTCCTCCTCGACCGCGGCCACGGCCAGTGCGAGCGACGAGCGCATTCCCCGATCCGGATCGGGATTGACCACGACCTGCGCCGCGGGCACGGCCGTGCCGGCCCGCACGACGGCCAGCACGGGCGCGCAGCCGGCGCCGTGCGCCGCAGCGACCGCCCGGTCGACGAGCCGCACGCCGTCGATCACCAGCTCGGCCTTCGGCCCGCCCATCCGGCGTCCAGACCCCGCGGCCAGCACCACCGCAGCCGCCCGGGTTGGCTCGCTCATAACGGGACACTATGCGCGCCGGGCCGCGACGGACCATGCTCGAAGGATGCAGCCCGTCGCGTTCGCCGATCCCGCCGCCGTCTCCGACGCGCTGAACGCCGCCGGCTACCTGCCCGATCGGGGTCTCGCCACGGCCGCGTTCCTGGCGCTGCGGATGCACCGGCCGCTGTTCCTCGAGGGCGACCCCGGCGTGGGCAAGACCGCGCTGGCCACCGCGCTCGCGACGATCACCGGATCCCGGTTGGTGCGGCTGCAGTGCTACGAGGGGATCGACTCGACGCAGGCGCTCTACGACTGGGACTTCCCGCGGCAGATCCTGCACCTGCGAGCCGCGGCCGACAGCGACGACCGATCCGCGCTCGAGGCGTCGCTCTACGATCGCCGGTTCCTCGTGGCCCGGCCCATCCTGCAGGCGCTCGAGCACGCACCGTCGGCCCTCCTGATCGACGAGATCGACCGCGCCGACGACGAGTTCGAGGCCTTCCTGCTCGAGGTGCTCGCCGACAACGCGGTGACGATCCCCGAGCTCGGCACGATCACGGCGGCGGTCGCGCCGCTCGTCGTGATCACGTCCAACCGCACCCGCGAGGTGCACGACGCGCTGAAGCGGCGCTGCCTCTACCACTGGGTCGCCCACCCGGACTTCGCCCGCGAAGTGGCCATCGTGCGCCGCCGCATCCCCGAGGCGTCGGCCGAGCTCGTCCACCAGGTCGCGTCGGCGGTGGGCCGGCTGCGCCAGGCGAACCTGCTCAAGCCGCCCGGCATCGCCGAGACGATCGACTGGACGCAGGCGCTGCACGTCCTCGGGGCCGACCGCCTGAACGCCGAGACGGCCGAGGCCACGCTTGGGGCCGCGGTGAAGTACCACGAGGACATGGTGCGCGTGCAGCGCGAGCTGGCCTCGCTGCTGGGGGGCTGACCCGGCGTGCCCCGCGAGCCGCACGTCGACGGGCCTGACCCGGTCGTCACCATGACCGGTTTCGCCCGCGCGCTGCGCGGCAACGGGGTCGCCGCCGATGCCACCCGGCTGGCCACCGCGATCGAGGCCCTCACGCACGTCGACCCGATCGATGTCGAGCAGGTCTACTGGACCGGCCGGCTGACGCTCTGCGGCGAACCCGATGACCTGCCCCGTTACGACTCGGTGTTCGACGCGTGGTTCCGTGGCCGGCTGCCCCCGCTGCCCGGACCGCAGCCGACCCCCCGCCCCGGCGAGGTGTTGCAGCTGCGGCCGCTGGCCGGCGCCGACCGCGACGAGACCGAGGCCGGCGAGGTCGAGGAGTCGCTGCGGACCGCCGCGAGCGACACCGAGGTGCTGCGGCACCGCGATGTCACCGGCTTGAGCGAGGCCGAGCGGGACGAGATCAACCGGTTGATCGCGGTCCTGGCCCCGAGGGTCGGCCTGCGCCGCACCCGCCGGCACCGTCCGGGCGGTCGCAACGGCATCGACGTCGCCCGTACTGTGCGGGCCATGCTGCGCGACGGCGGAGAGCCGGCCCAGCTCATCCGGCAACGGCCGCGGGTGAAGCCGCGTCGACTCGTGCTGCTGCTCGACGTCAGCGGGTCGATGAGTCCCTACGCCGACGTGCTGTTGCGGTTCGCGCACGCCGCGGTTCGAGTCGCACCGGCGAGCACCGAGGTGTTCACCGTCGGCACCCGGCTGACCCGGATCACCCGGCAGCTGCGCGGGCGCGACCCCGACCGCGCGCTCGCGGCGGCCGGCGCAGCCATCCCCGACTGGAGCGGTGGCACCCGGCTGGGCGAGTCGCTGCAGGCCTTCCTCGACCGCTGGGGCCAGCGCGGCACCGCGCGCCGCGCCGTTGTGGTCGTGGCCTCCGACGGGTGGGAGCGGGGCGACGCCGAGCTGCTCGGCACGCAGATGGGACGGTTGGCCCGGCTGGCGCACCGCGTGGTCTGGGTCAACCCGCATCGGGGCAAGGACGGCTTCGCGCCGGTGACCGCCGGCATGACGGCGGCGCTGCCGCACGTCGACGATCTACTGGCCGGGCACACCCTGGACGCGCTGCATACCCTGGCCGATGTGATCGCTCGTGTTTAGCCTCGGCGTGGGACTTCGCGCTCATGCGTGACGTCCTGAGTGACCTCGAGGCCTGGTGGCGGGCCGGCGAGACCGTCGGTCTCGGCACCGTCGTCGGCACCTGGAAATCGGCACCGCGCCAACCCGGGGCGTCCATGCTCGTCGGCCCCGACGGCACCGCGGTGGGCAGCGTGTCCGGCGGCTGCGTCGAGGGCGCCGTGTACGAGCTCGCCGAGCAGTCGCGCCAGGACCTCGTCCCGGTGCTGCAGCGTTACGGGGTCAGCGACGACGACGCGTTCTCGGTCGGGCTCACCTGCGGGGGCATCATCGACGTCTTCGTCGAACCGGTGAGTCGCACGACGTTCCCCGAACTGGGCGCGGTCATCGAGGACATCCACGCCGGTAACCCGGTGGCCGTGGCGACCCTGATCAGCGGGGTCGGCCCGGAGCGGCTGGGCCGTCGGCTGATCGTGCGCCCCGACTCGGTGACGGGCTCGCTGGGCAGTACCCGAATCGACGCCGCCGTGGGTGACGACGTCAAGGGGCTGCTGCTGCAGGGCAACACCGGCATCGTCCGCTACGGGCCTGACGGCGAACGCCGCGGCGACGACATCGCGGTCTTCGTCGCGTCCTACGCCCCCAAGCCCCGGATGATCGTCTTCGGGGCCATCGACTTCGCCGCGGCCGTCGCGCGGGTCGGCGCGTTCCTCGGCTACCGGGTCACCGTGTGCGACGCCCGCCCCACCTTCGCCACCAAGAAACGCTTCCCCGACGCCGACGAGGTGATCGTCGCGTGGCCGCACCGGTATCTCGCCCAGACCGACACCGATGAGCGGACCGTCGTCTGCGTGCTCACGCACGATCCCAAATTCGACGTGCCGCTGCTCGAGGTGGCGCTGAAGCTGCCGCTGGCCTATCTCGGCGCGATGGGATCGCGGCGCACCAACGACGACCGCACCCACCGGCTCAAGGAACTCGGCTTCACCGACGCCGACCTGGCGCGGTTGCACGCCCCGATCGGGCTCGACGTCGGCGGCCGCACGCCCGAGGAGACCGCCGTGTCGGTGGCCGCCGAGATCATCGCGGCCCGCTGGGGCGGCACCGGGGCGCAGTTGCGGCAGGTTTCCGGCCCGATCCACCGCTAATCCGTAGACGGCCACTCGGAGTTCTCCCGGCGGTTGCGGCATTGCTCGTAATCCAGGTCACACAACGCTAGCTTCGAAGAAACTGAATCGTTTTGTGGAGGCTCGATGACCAAGATCAATCTCGAAGTCGACGGCGTGGCCTACACCGATGAGGTAGAACCCCGAACCCTGCTCGTCCATTACCTGCGCGAACAGGTCGGCAAGATCGGCACCGTGGTCGGTTGCGACACGAGCAACTGTGGCGCCTGCACGGTCGATCTGGATGGCCAGAGCGTGAAGAGCTGCACCGTCCTCGCCGTCCAGGCCGACGGCGGCACGGTGACCACCATCGAGGGTCTCGCGGCCGAAGACGGCACGCTGCATCCGGTGCAGCAGGCCTTCCACGAGACCCACGCCCTGCAGTGCGGCTTCTGCACGCCGGGCATGATCATGGCCGTTCGCGACCTGCTGAAGGAGAACCCCAACCCGTCCGAGGATGAGATTCGCGAAGGTATCGAGGGCAACCTCTGCCGCTGCACCGGCTACCAGAACATCGTGCGGGCCGCCCAGGCCGCAGCGGGGGTGTCGCGATGACGACGCTCGAGGACGTGCCGGCGGCCAGTGGCCTCGAGATCGGCCGGTCCCGCCGCCGCAAGGAAGATCAGCACCTGATCACCGGTCGCACCACGTGGACCGACAACATGACGCTGCCCGGCATGCTGCACCTGGCGATCCTGCGCAGCCCGATGGCCCACGCCACCATCACCTCGATCGACACCAGCGACGCCAAGAGCCGGCCCGGCGTTGTCGCGGTGTTCACCGGTCAGGACTTCGCCGAGACGCAGGGCAACCTGCCCTGCGCGTGGCCGGTCACCCCGGACATGGTCAACCCCGGCGCCCCGGCGCTGGCGGTCACCCAGGTCAATCACGCCGGTGAGGCCGTCGCGGTCATCGCCGCGCGCACGAAGGTCGAGGCGCAGGACGCGCTCGAAGGCATCGACGTCGAGTACGAGCCGCTGCCGGCGATCCTCGACATGGAGGCCGCGGTCGCCGACGGCGCGCCGCTCGTCCATCCCAACACCAGCTCCAACCGGTCCTACACCTGGGAGTTCGAGAGTGGCGCCGCCGGCACCGGCGCCCCGATCGCGGACGCGCTGTCGGGCGCCGAAGTGACGGTCAAGCGCCGGTTCATCCAGCAACGGCTCATCCCGGCGTTCATGGAGCCGCGCTCGACGGTGGTCGAGCCGCTCGGCGATGGGATCGTCGTCCACTCCGCCACCCAGATCCCGCACATCCTGCGCACGATGCTCGCCCTCACCCTCGGCATCGACGAACACAAGGTGCGGGTGATCGCCCCCGACGTCGGTGGCGGCTTCGGCGGCAAGATCCCGGTGACACCGGAAGAGGTCATCACGACGCTCGTCGCGCGGCGGCTGGGCCGGCCGGCGAAGTTCACCGAGTCGCGCTCGGAGTCACTGATGTCGGCCCACCACGGCCGCGACCAGATCCAGGACATCACCATCACGGCCAAGCGTGACGGCACGGTCACCGGGCTCGACGTGCACCTGTTCGCCGACATGGGGGCGTACCTGCGGTTGGTCGGCCCGGGCGTGCCGATCCTCGGGGCGTTCATGTTCAACGCCATCTACAAGATCCCGGCCTACCGCTTCGTCTGCGAGGGCGTGTTCACCACCAAGACGCCCACCGACGCCTATCGCGGCGCCGGCCGGCCGGAGGCCACGTACGCCATCGAGCGGATCATGGACGAGCTCGCGGTCGAGCTGGACCTGGATCCCATGGAGCTGCGCCGCAAGAACTGGATCAAGCACGAGGAGTTCCCGTTCACCACCGTGTGCGGGCTCACCTACGACAGCGGCAACTACGAGGCGGCCACCGACAAGGCGCTCGAGCTGATCGGGTGGGACGAGTTGCGCGCCGAGCAGAAGCAGCGCCGCGACCGTAACGACCCGGTGCAGCTCGGTCTCGGCATCTCGACGTTCACCGAGATGTGCGGGCTAGCCCCGTCGCGCGTGCTCGGCTCGCTCGCCTACGGCGCCGGCGGCTGGGAATCGGCGTCGGTGCGGATGCTGGCCACCGGCAAGGTCGAGGTCGTCACCGGCTCCAGCGCCCACGGTCAGGGGCACGAGACCGCGTTCGCGCAGATCGTCGCCGACCAGCTCGGCGTCGCGTGGGAGGACGTCCAGATCATCCACGGCGACACCCAGTCGTCGCCGAAGGGACTCGACACCTACGGCTCGCGCTCGCTCGCCGTCGGCGGGATGGCGATCGTCAAGGCGGCCGAGAAGGTCGTGGCCAAGGCGAAGACCATCGCGGCGCACCTGCTCGAGGCCAACACGGACGACCTCGAATTCGATGCCGGCACCTTCTCGGTAAAGGGCTCCCCGGGTTCGGCGGTGTCGATGGGCGAGGTCGCGTTCGCCACGTTCATGGCGCACAACCTGCCCGACGGCGTCGAACCGAGCCTCGACTCCGACGCCGTGTACGACCCCGAGAACTTCTCGTTCCCGCACGGCACGCACCTGTGCGCCGTCGACGTGGACACCGAGACCGGGCAGGTCACGATCCGCAAGTACGTCTGCGTCGACGACGTCGGCGTGCCGATCAACCCGCTGATCGTCGAGGGTCAGGTGCACGGCGGGCTCGCGCAGGGCATCGCCCAGGCCCTGTTCGAGGAAGCCGTCTACGACGACGCCGGCAACCTGACCACCGGCACGTTCGTCGACTACACGTTGCCGTCGGCCTCGGACCTGCCGTCGTTCACCACCGACCGCACCGAGACGCCGTCGACGTCCAACCCGCTCGGGGTCAAGGGCGTAGGCGAGGCCGGCACGATCGCGTCCACGCCGGCCGTCATCAACGCCGTCGTCGACGCGCTGCGCCCGTTCGGCGTCAACGACATCCGGATGCCGGCCACGCCTGAACGGGTGTGGCGGGCCGTTCACGGCGGATCGACCGAGGGCCGGGCCGAGGGTGGCACCACCGCCTACGGCGGCTCCAGTACGAGCACCTCGGACGGAGGTTCGCAGTGATCCCCGCGGCGTTCGACTACGTCCGTCCGTCGTCGGTCGCCGAGGCCGTGGCGGCCCTCGGCGCGGCGGGCGAGGACGGCAAGGTGCTGGCCGGTGGCCAATCGCTGATCCCGGTGCTGAGGCTGCGGCTGTCCTACCCGTCGACGGTCATCGACGTCGGGCGGGTCGAGGAGATGCGCGGCATCACCGACGACGGCGACGCCCTCGTCATCGGCGCGATGACGACCCACCACGACGTTCTGCACGACCCGCTGGTGGCCGAGCACGCGCCCCTGATCGCGCAGGCGACGCAGACGGTGGCCGATCCGCAGGTGCGGCACCGCGGTACCTTCGGCGGCGCCCTGGCCCACGCTGATCCGGCCGGCGACCTGGGCGCGGTTGCGCTGGCTCTCGGCTGCGAGTTCGTGGCCGCGAGTGCGAGCGGCGAGCGGCGCATCGCCGCGGCCGACTTCTTCCTCGACTACCTCACCACCGCGCTGGCACCGGACGAGGTGTTGACCGCGATCCGGGTGCCCAAGCTCGGCGCCGGCTGGTCGTCGCACTACGAGAAGTTCAACCGGGTGGCCCAGGCGTGGTCGATCGTGGCAGTGGCCGCGCTGGTACGTCGCGACAACGGCTCGATCGCCGAGGCCCGGATCGGTCTGACCAACATGGGCTCGACGCCGCTGCGCGCGAGCGCGGCCGAGTCCGCGCTCGCCGGGGCCGACGCCTCGCCCGAGGCGATCGGGGCCGCCGCCGAGCACGCGGCCGACGGCACGACCCCGCCATCCGATCTCTCGGGTAAGTCCGACTACCGCGAACATCTCGCTAGGGTGCTCACCAAGCGAGCCGTGATCGCGGCGGCCGGCCCGCAGTGAGACGGACAACGAGGGAGACGGATTAGTGCAGCTCGAGCATTCCTTCAGCGTTCCGGTAGGGATCGACGAGGCGTGGCAGATCCTGCTCGACATCGAACGCGTCGGACCGTGCATGCCCGGCGCGTTGATCGAATCGGTCGACGGTGACGACTTCACCGGCACCGTGAAGCTCAAACTCGGCCCGATCAACCTCACCTACAAGGGCAAGGCCAGCTTCGTCGAGAAGGACGAAGCGGCGCACCGGGCCGTGATCGATGCGCGTGGCCGTGACGCCCGCGGCAACGGCACGGCCACGGCCAAGGTCACCGCCACGCTGGTGGCGTCGGGTGCGTCCACCACCGTCCAGGTGAACACCGACCTCGACATCACCGGCAAGCCGGCCCAGTTCGGCCGGGGCGTGATGGTGGATGTCGGCAACAAGCTGATCGGGCAGTTCGCCGACTCGTTGGCCGGCACGCTGGTGTCCGGTCCGTCGGGTTCGGACCCCGCCGCCGCGGCGCCGGTCCCGGTGACCGACGAGACCCCGGCCGCTCCGGCGAAGAAGGCCACCCGGCCGCGACCACGCGCCGCCGCCGAAGCCCCGGTCGGC
The DNA here is from genome assembly GCA_963764485.1 of uncultured Actinomycetota bacterium. Classification (GTDB taxonomy): domain Bacteria; phylum Actinomycetota; class Actinomycetes; order Mycobacteriales; family Jatrophihabitantaceae; genus Jatrophihabitans. The sequence goes on from CAVXSM010000004.1 coordinate 28,567, forward strand.
GAAGCCCCAGCCCCAGAAGCCCCGACCGCCGGGGCCCCCGCGGCCGAACCGCCGGCAATCGACGACGCGGCCGAAGCGGACCCGCCCGCGCCCGAACCCGACAGTTCGTTCGCGGTCCCCGATGAGTACGCCGAGCCGAATTCGCCGACGGTCTCGTCGGTGAACGGACATCCCGCCCGCGCCGATGCGGAACCTCAACGAGAGGTCGAGCCCATCAACCTGTTGGAGTCCGCCGGACCGGCCGTGGCCAAGCGACTCGCCCCCGTCGCGATCGCGCTGGTGATCGTCCTCGGGGCCATGCGCCGCCGGCGCGGCAAGCGCGCCTGATCGCACCACTCAACCGAGCTGGGCGGCGAACCAGTCGACGATCTCGGCCCCGGCGAGCACGCCGCTGCGTTCGGTGACCGCGACGCTCGGCGACGACCACCCGCTGGCCACGAGCTCGCCGTGGCGGGCCGCGATCCCCCGGTCGGCGGCGTCGAGCAGATCGACGTCGAGCAGCGAGTCCCCCGCGGCCACGGTGGTGCCGGTTCCTTCGCGCCGGGCCACCTCGGCCACCGCGGCGCTCTTCGTGAGCGAACGCGGCACCCAGTAGAGCTTGCGGCCCTGCAGCGACAGCTGCCACCCGCGCTGCTCGGCCCAGCCGGCGGCCTCGGCCAGGAAGCTGACCGGCAGCCGCTTGCGATGCAGCACGGCGTAGCAGAACAGCCCGCGGGCGTTGCGCAGCTTCACCGTCCAATCCGGGCGGCAGACCTGCGATGCGTGCTCCCACACCTCGGCCAGCGGGGCGGCCCGGGCCAGCTCAGCCGCCACCGTCGCGTCCCAGCTGTGGTCGACCCGGCCGTCGACGAGCAGGATCCCGCCGTTGGCGGTGATCGCATACCGCGGCGCCGGCCCGGGCAACCGCACCCGGTGCCACTGCTCCGGGGTCCGCGTCGTCACCGGCACGACGAGCGCCCGGTCGGACAACCCGGCGAACGTGCGCGCCGCAGCGGTGGTCATCCACGAGGCGTCCTTGTGGTCGTGCCGCTCGACCACGACGAGGTCGCGCCGCGTGTCGCCATGCGCTTCGAGCGCGCCGCGCGAGTAGATCAGGGTGCGGTCGAGATCGGTCGCGACGAGGACGCTCACGGTGCGGCGGCCAAGCCGTCGGCCCCGGTCGCGCCGCGCGTATATCGCGGATGGATGAGGCCGACGCAGCTGAACGTCAGGCCGGGCTCGTCGCGCACCGGTACGCCCCGGCGCTGCGCCAACATCAGCACGTGCGCGAGTTCGGGGCGGGCGCCGGGACGGACGAGCACCGCCCACGGCACGCGCCGAAGCAGCACCCGCGTCGTCTCCCCCACGCCCGGCTTGACCAGCGTGACGTCGTGGATGCCGTAGCGCTCGCTGAGCGCCTCGACGTCGGCCCAGCCGGCCCAGGTCGCGGCCCGGTCGCCGGCCCGCTGCACCGGCCAGTCCCGCGCGACCGCCGCCCGCACCTCGGCGAAGCGCGATTCGACGGCGTCGAGGAACCGCCCCGAGACGTCGGCCGCGGCGAACTCGCGGTAGAACTTCGCCCCGTGATACTGGCCGGGGCGCAGGATCTCGGCATTGAGCACGGTTCGCGACACCAATCCGGAGACGGTTGAGTTGAGGCAAGCCGATGGGACGAGGAAGTCGTCGCGGGTCCCGAAGGTCGTCGCACAGCCCCCGGGGTCGGCGAGCACGGCGAGGTCGGACGAGAAGGCCATGCCCGTGCCCGCGTTGACCGCGGCCACCGCGGCCGCGAGCTCCCGCGTGATCGCGCCCTTGCCGGTCCAGCCGTCGACGAACACGACGTCGGCCGGGTCGTGGTGCGCCGCCAGATAGGCCAACGCCGTGGTGTCGATGCCCCGGCCGCGCACGATGCTCACGCCGTAGTGCGGCAGCTCGATGTCATGCGCGAAGCGGGCCCAGCGCCGCATCAGGATGCCGACCGGCGTGCCGGCCCGGGCCAGCGACGCGAGCACCGGAGTCGGTCCCCGCTCGGCCAGGACGATCTCGGTCACGACGCCCACGGCGTGCGCGATCCGGGCGGCGGTCTCGTCCAGCACCTGCTCGAACAGGGCCTGGTACTCCGGGTCGGGCTGGTACTCGACCGGCAGCGATTCCGCGTAGTGCGCGCCTCCGGACTGGATCGCCTCTTCCCGCTCCTCGATCGGCGCCTCGAGGGCGGCCGCCGACACGTCGGTGAGCAACCAGCCGACGTCGGCGGCGGGGTAGCTGCCGAAGTCCGGCCCGTGCAGCGGGGGCGGCAGCGGCCGGTGGCACGGCACGACGATCAGGTGCACGCGCTCGGTCACCGCGCGCAGCCGCTCGACCAGGCCCGCATGCAGCTGCGGCCCGGCGGCGTCACCGTCCACGACGACGACGATGTCGGTGAAGCCGGCGTCGACGTTGTAGGCGAAGCGCGGCCCCGGCCCGTCCTCGGCGCCGTCGGAGCTGGCGAAGGCGAGCGCGCTGCGCACGGGATAGCCGGGCTCGTCCACCACCAGGACCGGTGAGCGGGTGGTGCTGGAGATCCGCACGTCGCCCGATACCCGGTCGGCCAGTTCCAGCGCGATCAAGGTGGGGACGTAGATGAGCTCTTCGACGCCGAGGACGAGGACGCGCGCCCCGCAGCGCGGCGCGAGGGCGTCGGCCACGGCGGCGGCTGCGCGTCGCGCCGCCAGGGCGTCGGCCGGCGTGAAGCCGTGCCGCCCGCTCTCGCGCACGCCGGCCGGCCACAGAGGCGGGTAGGTGATCAGGGTCGCCGGAGCGGCATCGCCGCGCGCGGGGCGCTCGCCGGGCGCCGCGGCCACGGCCGCGGCCGCCCGCTCGGCGAAATCGTCCGGCCAGCTGATCGCGCCGGTCGCCAGCGCGACGACGTCGATCGTGACCCCGAGTTCGGCGGCCCGGCCGATGACGGCATGGCGGTCGCGGTCGGTCCGCAGATCGACCAGGGCCGCGATCACGTAGCGGCGGCGCGGAGCGATGGCCTGCAGGGCGGCGATCGTGTTGAGCGCGGTGCGCCCGGTGGACAACTCGTCGTCGACCAGGACGAGCACTTCGCCGCGCTCGAGCCGGGCCGGATCGTCGGGCAGCAGCCGGTGGCTGGTGGCGTGGCTGTGCTCCTCCTCGAAGCCGGCCAGCGCGACCGCCCCGGCGACCGCGCGCCGCGTCGAGTGCAGGTAGTCGGCGCCGAGCGCCTCGGCGACGCAGTGCCCGAGGCCGGTCGCGGTCTCGGCGAAGCCGAGGACCGACGCGCTGCGACCGTCGAGCACCTTGCCGACCAACCGGCCGAGCTCGAGGCCGTGGCCGTGCACGACCCGCGGTTCGACCGGGATGTGCTTGCCCAGAACCGTTGACACCACCAGGTGCGCCCGGCGCGGATTGCGGCGCAGCGCGAGCTCGACGAGTTCGGGCAGCGCCGGCTCGCCAGTGACGCTGACCCCGAACCGGGCCGGCACCCAGCCCCGTTCAGCCGTCACTGCTGCAATCCCGCACCCAGAAGATCGACGAAGGACACACCTTCGCGGGCGACCCCGAAGATCTCGGCCCGCAGCAGCACCCGGCGGGCCCACGCGGTGTGCGGCTTGCTCTCGTTCATCTTGTTGCCGAACGCCGAGGGGGACGCGCCGCCCTGTGCGTTGGTGGCCACGACGTCACACGCGTCGGCGTACTCCTCGTGGGCCACGACCGACAGCGCGTGCACCGCCGCGACGTGGGTCGGGTGGATCACCGTCTTGCCGGTGAGCCCGTTGGCCCGGTCGAGCACGACCTCGCGGATCAGGCCGTCGAGATCGGCGGCGATCAACCGGGTGCGCAAGGCCCGCTCCTCGTGGGCGACGAACGGCGACTCGCGGAGCAGGGGCTTGAACATCCGCTCCGTCGCCGAGAAGTACTCCCACACCGGACCGGCCACCACGTAGCTGCTGCCGGCCACCCGGCCGAACACGTTGACTACCGCGCACAGGACGTCGGCGACAACTCGAAGATCCCACACGGTGAACTCGCGGGCGCGCCGCAACCCGTAGGCGCCGGACAGGTCGGTGGCGCCGATGCGGACGGCCGGGACGTGCTCGCGGTACTTGTCGATCAGCTGCCGCGCCCCGAGCAGGGCGGCGAGCCGCGACTCGACGAAACTGATGTCGGGCGTCTCGAGCACCGGCATCACGAGAACGCGACGCCCGGTCAGCTCACTCGCGGCCACCACCTCGTCGAGGTAGCCGCCGCCGTTGTCGTCGCCGAACTTCGGCACGACGAAGCCGGCCAACACCCCGATGTCGGCCCCGAGCGCGGCCGTCAGCATCGGGATCTGATCGACGCTGCGCACCCGGATGAAGATCAGCGGTAGCTCGACGCCGGACGTCGCTAGGTCGCGCAGCTGGGCGACCGCGTTGCGCTCAGCCGCGGGGAGCTCGTTGTCGGGGACCGAGTCCTCGAGGCAGACCACGATGCTGACGACGCCCTCGGCCGCCCGCTTCACGATGTCGTGGCCCAGGTGCGGACGGGTGGCCGGGCAGTACAGCGTCGCGCCCAGGCCGACGCCGATCCGCTCCGGCTCGTCATCGATCGTGAACGGCTCCGGGGCACGCAGGAACAGGCGCTTGCGCTCGTCCGGCGCCAGGAAGGCGAAATGCCGCATCTCGGCATGGTGCCATGCGAAGGTGTAGTAGCTGTGCGGTCGCCTCAGCGTCTGGCACGATCCGGTCATGACCCAGATGAGCATGGGGAGCAACATCCCCATCGCGGCCGCCGCCGTTCGCGCGACCCTGCACTGGACGGCCGGTGCCGGCATCCCGGACATCGACGCGTCGGCGCTGCTGCTCGAAGAGAACGGCGAGGTGGGCTCGGACGCCGACTTCGTGTTCTACAACCAGCCGGAGCACTACAGCGGCGCGGTGCGAATGGCTGGCAAGACCGCGGGCCAGCAGGCGTCCGACTCGGTCGACATGGACCTGAGCCGGGTACCGGCCGACTACCAGCGCATCGTCCTGGTGGCGTCGGCCGACGGCGGGACCTTCGGCCAGGTGCCAGACCTGCGCCTCGAGCTGACCGATCTGAGCACCGGCCAGCCGCTCGCGGCGTTCCCGATGCAGGCGGGCGCCGAGACCGCGTTCCTGAGCGCCGAGATCTACCGGCGGGACGGGGCGTGGAAGTTCCGCGCGGTCGGGCAGGGCTACTCGGCCGGGCTGGCCGGGCTGGCCGGTGACTTCGGCATCGATGTCGGCTCCTCGACCCCGGCCGACGCCGGCCAGGCCCCCATCGCCCCGCCGGCCGCTGCCGCTCCGCCGACCGTTGCGCCGCCGCTCGCGCCCGCACCCCCTCCCATGCCTGCGGCACCGGAGCCTGCGGCCCCGGTGCAGCAGCAGGCACCGCCCGCTGCGTATCCGCCCGCCCCGCCCGGATTCGCTCCGCCTGCACCGGCCGGCTACGCGCCCGCCGAAGCCGCGCCGCCACCGGCGGCACCACCGGCCGAAGCGTGGGCCCCCGCACCGCCGGCCGCCCCTCCGGCTCAAGCCTGGGCCGCGCCACCGGCCGCCCCACCACCCATGGCCCCGCCGGCTCCGCAGCAGGCACCGCCCCCGGCCGCCCCACCACCGCCGGTAGGCGGAGTCAGCCTGGTGAAGAACCAGCGCATCGATCTGGCGCACTCGACCCCAGGGCCGCTGAACCGTGTCGTCTTCAGCCTCGGCTGGACGCCGGCCGAGGGGCGCGCCGACATCGACCTCGACGCCTCGGTCATCGCCTTCGACGCCAACGCCGAGAAGCTGTCGGTCGTCTGGTACCTGCACAAGAACGAGTACTACGGAGCCCTGCAGCACACCGGCGACAACCGGCAGGGCGGTGTCGGCGGCGACGCCGAACAGGTGCTGATCGATCTCGTCCGGCTGCCGGCCAACGTCATGTCCCTCGTGTTCACCATTAATTCATTCCGCAAGCAGACCTTCACCGATGTGGCCAACGCCTACTGCGCGGTGCTCGACCTCGACTCCGGCGAGCCCCTCGTCCGCTTCGACCTGTCCGACACCCAGCCGAGCACGGCGGTGATCATGGCCGAGCTCCGGCGCAGCGAACAGCCGGGCGTCTGGCGGATCCGGGCCATCGGCGAGTTCCACGACTTCCGAACGGTGAAGAAGCTCATCCCGGCGGCGGCCCGGCAGGTCAAGATCGGCTGACCGCACGCCCTCCGCCGGCGGGGATGCGTCACGATGGACCAATGACGACGATCGCCAAGGGCGCCAATCTCCCGATCGCCGCAGCGACAGTGCGAGCCCGGTTGACGTGGACCGGCGGTGTCGGCGTCCCGGACATCGACGGTTCGGCGCTGCTCCTCGGGACCGACGGGCGGGTGTCCTCCGACGACGACTTCGTGTTCTACAACCAGGCACAACACCCGAGTGGCACCGTCCGCCATCTCGGCAAGTCCGGCACCGAGGACACCGTCGAGGTCGATCTCGCCGGACTGCCGAGCGCGGTAGACCGGGTGGTCCTGGCGGCCTCGGCCGACGGCGGGACGTTCGGTCAGGTGCCCGGGTTGCGGCTGATCGTGTCGGACGCGGCCACCGGCGCCGCCCTGGCCGAGTTCGCCATCGACGCCGCCACCGAGACCGCGATGCTCACCGGCGAGTTGTACCGCCGCAATGACCAGTGGAAGTTCCGCGCGGTCGGGCAGGGCTACGCCAGTGGCCTCGCCGGCCTCGCCACCGACTTCGGGATCTCGGTCGGCGACGATGCCCCGGCGTCGCCCACGGCCGCGGCTCCGCTGCCACCCGGCTTCGCCCCGCCGCCGCCCGGGTTTGTGCCGCCGCCGCCACCGCCGGGCTTCGTGCCCCCGCCGTTCCCGGGCCCGGCGCCCGCCGCCGCACCGTCAGCGCCGTCAGCGCCGTCAGCGCCGTCCCCGTCCGGCACCGTGCCGGGCACGCTCGACGCCGGGCGGGTCAGCCTGGTGAAGGGCGCCCGGGTCAGCCTCGTGAAGTCCGGCGCTCCGCCGCTCGCACGCGTGGTCATGGGGTTGGGCTGGGATCCCGCGGCCGGCAAACGCAGTATCGATCTCGACGCCTCGGCCATCGCCTTCGACGCGTCCGCCAAGCGGGTCGGCATGGTGTGGTTCACCCACCTCAAGGAATTCAAGGGCGCGCTGATCCACGCCGGCGACAACCTGACCGGTCAGGGCGAGGGCGACGACGAGCAGATCCACGTCGATCTGGCGAGGTTGCCCAACGAGGTGTCATCTCTCGTCTTCACGATCACGTCCTACCGCGGGCACAAGTTCACCGAGGTGCAGAACGCCTTCTGCCGACTGATCGACGCCACGAGCGGACAGGAACTGGTGCGCTACAACCTGTCCGACGCCGAGCCGGCCACCGGCGTGATCATGGCCTCGTTGCGCCGCACCCCGTCCGGGCCGTGGGAGATGCGCGCGATCGGCGAGTTCCACGACGGCAAGACGGTGAAGAGCCTGCTCGAGCCGGCCGCCCGGCACGCCTGATCAGTCGACCGGTGCGCGGTCGTCGCGCCACGTGATGCGGTCGTAGCCGTAGGCGCGGGCAGCCTCGCGGACATCGCCGGTGATCGTCTCCATCTCGGCCCGGATGACGAACTCACCGTCGAGGTTGTAGATCGACATGAGGACGGCGACCCGGCCCGCGTACAGCGTCTCCAGCGGCAGCTCGATCCGAGCGCCGCCGGGCGTGGTCACCAGCAGCGTTCCGCCCCACGTGAGTTCGGTCCGCGATTCGGAGAAGGCGTAGACGGCCAGGCGCTCGAGCGCCCGCGACTGCCGCAGATCGATCCGCAGGTGCTCGTACTCGTCGCGGCCGGCCACGATCACCGGCCGCCGGGAGGACGGGGCGAACCGGTTGCCGCCGCTGTACTGGACGGTCGACGTCGTCCCGTCGCGCAGCTGATAGGCCGCGCCCAACCGCAGGTCACCCAGCTCAGGCGAGCACACCGCCTCGATCTCGAGCTGCCCGACCCCGGACTGCACCCGAGTCAAGGTGACCGTCGGGGCCTTGATGCTGAGCAGGTGCTGGGCCCCGGCCCGGATCCGCACATCATCGTGGACTCGGGCGCCGGAGCGGGCCGGCGCGGCGGCGGCCGCGGTCGGTGCCGCCGCGGCCGGCGGATCGGACAGATCCAGCGAGCCGGTCGCCGGATGCTCGTAGCGGATCGGAGCGGCGGGCGGCGTCGGCGGCGGGCTCGCAGGCGCCGGCGGCGGGCTCGCGGGCGCCGACAGATCGAGTGACCCCGACGCGGCGGCGGGAGGCGATGCCGCTGCCGGAGCCGAAAGGTCCAGCGATCCGGTCGCTGCTGGAGCAGCCGGCTCGTGGTGGGCGTGGTGGGTCGCGTGTCCGGTGATGAACTCCGACAGCGCCGGGGCGGGAGGCGGCGTCTTCGGCCGCGACCGGCGGCGGAGGAACGTCAGATCGGGCCGCGGCGGCGCCGAGGTCGGGTCGGCGATCACAGTGCGACTCTCACAGCGGGATCCCGTAATCGGCCGCGACGCCGCTGATGCCCTTCGAGTAGCCCTGCCCCAGCACCTTGAACTTCCAGCCGGTGTCGTGCCGGTACAGCTCGCCCAGCGCCACCGCGGTCTCGGCCGAGAACGCCGTCGCGAGCTCCTCCGAGCGCACCAATTCCTTGTTGTCGCCGGCGTTCAGTACCCGGATCACGCAGGAGCGCAGCTGGCCGAGGGTGCGCCGCTGCGCCGGTCCCTCGTTGACGTAGAGCACAACGACAATGCGCTCGACCTCGGCCGGTACTGCGGCCAACTCGACCTCGATCTGCTCGTTGTCGCCGCCCAAGGCCTCGTCGCGCTCGTGGACCGACTGGTCGGCCGAGGCGATCTGGTTGAAGAAGACGAAGTCCTGGTCGCTGCGGGCGCGCCCGTCCGGGCCGCACAACACCGCCGCGAAGACGAGGTTGTCCTCGAGGGCGCGCTCGGCCCCGGCGCTCCAGGTCATGCCAAGGACCACGCTGGTGAGGCCAGGGACCTCCCGCGTGAGGGCGACATTCGCGCCCCGTTTCATCTCCGCCATCTCACCTGCGACTGTATCGAGAAGCTACAGATCGAGGTCGGAGCGGGTGAACTTCGTCCGCAGGAAGCTGCCCTGGGTGAACAGCGCGTCCACATCGTGGGCCCGGGTCGCCTCCAGCAGCTCGGCCGCCGCGAGAGCCAGCGCGTCGACCTGTTCGCGCAGCGCCGCCCGCGGGGTGCGACCGGATGGTCCGACCTTTTCGGTGACGGACGGATCGAGGGCGAGATACGTCCGCAGCGTCGTGGGCAGGTAGTCGTCGACGATGCCCTTGATCGAGACGACGGCGTAGACGTCGAGATCTCGGTCGGCCGCGGTCTCGATGACCTCGCGGATCGTGTCCGTGGTCTGCCGAGCCACGACGACGGCCTCGACCGGCAGCTTGCCGGCGCTACGGTTGACGAACTGCACGAGTTCCCAGAGCTTGCGCCGCAGGACGTCGGGCGAATCCTGGTCCGGCTCGGGCTCCGGCTGCGCCGGCGGGGTGTCGTGCCCGCGCCGGAACCACGTCATCGGGTCAACCGCGGGTCAGGAGCCGAGCGCGGGCGGCTGGCTCGAACCGGGCAGCTCGCCGGTGCCGCCGTCACCGCGGCGGGTGCGCTCTAGGTAGGGCTTGGCCCGCTCGATCTGCCCCTCGAGCGCGGTGACGGTGGCCGACATCGAGTCGACGGCCTGGGCCCGGAACGTGTCGATGGCGTCCATCGTCTGGAAGACATTCTCGAACGCGGCCTGCAGCTTCTGCACGTCGATCGTGCTGCTGGCAGCCTGCTCGTTGATCGCCGCGCCCTGCACCTTCAGCTGGTTGGACGTCGACTCGATCAGGTTGGACGTGGTGGTGTTCAACGCACTGATCTGGTCGAGCACGAGCTTCTGCCGGGCTAGCGCCTGCGACACGATCACCGCGGTGCGCAGGGCCGAGATGGTGGTGGTCTGCGCGCGGTCGACGCCCTTGATCAGCTCGAGATTGTTCTTGCGGACGAGGTCTAGCGCCATGTAGCCCTGCACGGACACGGCCATCTGGGTCATGATGTCCTGCCGCCGCTGCCGGATCGCGAACAGTGCATCGGACTTCAAGGTGGTGGCGTTCTCGGTGCTGCCGGCCGCTTCGAGCTCGGCCACCTTGTTCGTGATCGCGGTGTCGAGGGCCGAGGCGAGCGCGTTGTACTCGCTCAGCTTGCCCATCGTCGTCCACATATTGGCCTTCTCGGTCTCGATCGCCGCGTTGTCCTTGCGGAGATCGTCCTGCCCCGACTCGAGCGACTTGATGATCGCGTTGAGCTGCGTCTGCGCCGTCTCGTACTTCTGGAAGTAGCGCTGGATCTTGTCGCCCCCCGGCATCCACTTCAGCACCTTCTTGACCCCGGTGAGGTCGGCGCGGTTGGGATCGAGTTCGGTGACGGTGTTGCGCAGCTCGTTGAGCGTGCCGGCCACCCGGGTCTGGGCGTCACCGCCGGCCCCGCCCTTGCCCGCCTTCATCGCCGCAGCCGGGCGTTCGAGCATCCGGTTGGAGACGTTGGCCGAGGCCCGCAGCTCCTTGTCGCCCATCGACGTGAGCGACTCGACCTTCTTGCTGAATTCCGGAGTCCGGGTGTCCATCGCCGCCAGCTCGTTGGCGAAGGCCTCGGCCCGTTGGGCCAGCTCGGACTTCTTGGCGTCGTCGACCGGGATCGCGCCGGCCGCCTGTTCCTCTTGGACGACCGGCACGGGCGCGGGCGGGGTGAGCACCAGACCGCCGACGGCCGGGGTGGCCGCCGGCGTTGCGGCTGCGGCGGGGGTGGCGGTGGAACCGAGGTCGAGCTCGGACATGTCGTGAACTCCTAGCTGCGGGGCGTGCGTTTGATCAATCGTGCTACAGATGTCGGCTTCGGGTCACTTGCGACCCGCGGTCCAGTTCATTCCCCAGCCGTAGGCCTCGTCGAGCGCGCGCTGGGCCCCGTTGAGGTAATTGACCTCGCGGCGCACGACGATCTCGCCGTTCTCGTTGCTGATCATCGCAACGGCGCAGATGCGCGCACCGTCGCGCGGGTCGTCGAGCAGCACCTCGATCGGCGCGGCCCCCACCGGGAACAGCGTGGCCACGCCCTTGGCGTCGGCCCAGTTCGCGGCGCCCTCGTAGATCAGGGCGAACACGAGGATGCGCTTGATCAGGGCGGTGTTGCCCAGCTCGACGAACAGGTTCTCGCCGGTCGACACCCCGCCCGAGCGGTCGTCACCGTCGAGCCGGATCAACTTGTGCCCGCCCCGGTCGGCGGCGACGAATGAGTTGCCGAGGGCCTGGACGACGCCCTTCGTGCCATCGGCGAACTCGTAGAGGCAGCCGAGGTCGAGATCGAGCTGGGTGTTCTTCTTGAAGAACCCGCGAGTCGCCGGTGGCTTGGCGTCCCAGTTGAGATTGACCCGCATCGAGCCCGCCGCGCCGCCGTGCTTGCTCAGCGAGACGGTCGGGGCCGACTTCGTCAAGGTCACCTTCGACAGCGACACCGGCCCGGCGGGACCGGCCTCAGCGCTGGGCGCGGCCGCCGGCTTCTTGTTGTAGTCGATACCCATGATTGCCTCTCAGACCGCGGCCGGCGTGCGGTCGGGTGTCGGGTCGTCGGTGGCCTCGGAGTTGCGGTTGCGCACGATCGAGGACAGCAGGGCCGCGCCGATGAAGGCGACGCCGATCAGGCCGGTGACCACTTCGGGCACCTCGTACTCGATGGTGATGAGCAGGATGATCGCCAAGGCCCCAATGGCCCACAGCGCGCCGTGCTCGAGGAAGACGTACTCGCTCAGCGTGCCCTTCTTGACGAGATAGACGGTGAGCGAGCGGATGAACATGGCCCCGATGCCGAGGCCGATCGCGATGATGATCGGGTCGGAGGTGATGGCGAAGGCGCCGACCACACCGTCGAAGCTGAACGACGCGTCGAGCACCTCGAGGTAGAGGAACAGGAAGAACGCGGCCTTGCCGACGACGTGCTTAGTCTTGTTGCGCTCAAGCTTGATCGCCAGCTCGTCGCCGTCGGCATCGCCGTCGACGTCCTCGTCGTCCTGGTCGAAGAACTCGCCCAGACTGTTGACGAGCAGATAGGTGCCGAGCCCGAGCACGCCGGAGATGAGCACCGTCGAAATGCGGTCGTGGGTGTGCGTGTCGGCGCTCTCACCGAGGGTGTAGGCCGAGATGGCCAGCACGCCGAGGGCGATGACCACCGAGAGCTGATCCAGCTTGCCGATGCGGGCCAGCGGGCGCTCGATCCACGACAGCCAGGTGATCTCACGCTCCTCGAAGATGAAGTCGAGGAACAGCATCAGCAAGAACATGCCGCCGAACGCCGCGATGGCCGGGTGGGCCTGATGCAGCAGGTAGCCGTAGGTGCCGTGCTTGTCCGGATCGCCCTTGTCGAGCGCGAGCCGGATCGCCTCGACCGGGTTGAGCTTCGCGGTGATGCCGACGATCAGCAGCGGGAACACCAGCCGCATGCCGAACACCGCGATGGCGACGCCGACGGTCAGGAAGATGCGCTGCCAGAACGGGCTCATCCGCACCAGGACGGTGGCGTTGACGACGGCGTTGTCGAAGGACAGGGACACCTCGAGGACGGCCAGGATCGCCGCCAATGCGAGGCCCTGACCGCCGCCGTAGACGTAGCCGAGGACCAGGCCTACGACGGCCACGCCGAGCGAGCCGCCGAAGGTGCGGAGGAACACCAGTAATCCCGCCTTCAGCCGACGTTCACGCCGTAGTCGCGAGCAATGCCCGCGAGGCCGGTGCTGTAGCCCTGGCCGACCGCGCGGAACTTCCACTCGGCGCCGTTGCGGTACAGCTCGCCGAACACCATGGCCGTCTCGGTCGAGGCGTCCTCGGACAGGTCGTAACGGGTCAGTTCGACGTTGTCGGCCTGGTTGACCACCCGGATGAACGCGTTGCGCACCTGGCCGAACGACTGGCTGCGGCCCTCGGCGTCGTAGATGGACACGGTGACCACGACCTTGTCGACCTCCTGCGGCACCCCGGCCAGGTTGACCTTGATGGCCTCGTCGTCGCCCTCGCCCTCGCCGGTGAGGTTGTCGCCGGTGTGCTCGACCGAGCCGTCGGGGCTGGTCAGGTTGTTGAAGAAGATGAAGTGCGCGTCGGACAGGATCTTGCCGTTCGTGCCGACCATCAGCGCCGAGGCGTCGAGATCGAAGTCGGCGCCGGTGGTGGTGCGGACGTCCCAGCCGAGACCCACCAGAACGGCGGTCAGGCCGGGCGCCTCCTTCGTCAGCGAGACGTTCCCACCCTTGCTGAGGCTCACACTCATGCCCTCACTCCGTTCGTGCATGCATAGACGCAATACCGCCAGGCCGCTCCGCAAGCGTCGCTCATAACTGCTCCTTCAGATCGATCATCGATCGCTCGACTTTAGTGGGAACGTGCTGAGGGCCCCGGCCGTTCCGGAGCCGGGCCTGAAGGTCAGGCGTTGACGCCGAAATCGCGGGCGATTCCGGACAGGCCGGCGCTGTAGCCCTGGCCGACCGCGCGGAACTTCCACTCGGCGCCGCTGCGGTACAGCTCGCCGAACACCATGGCGGTCTCGGTCGAGGCGTCCTCGGACAGGTCGTAGCGGGCCAGCTCGGAGTCGTCGGCCTGGTTGACCACCCGGATGAACGCGTTGCGCACCTGACCGAAGGTCTGGCCGGCGGTGTCGCCCTCGTAGATCGAGACCGGGAAGACGACCCGGTCGGCCTCGGCCGGAAGGCCGGCCAGATTGACCTTGACCTGCTCGTCGTCACCGCCGCCCTCGCCGGTGAGGTTGTCGCCGGTGTGCTGCACCGCACCATCGGGGCTGGTCAGGTTGTTGAAGAAGATGAAGTGCTTGTCGGTGAGCGCCTTGCCGTCGGCGTTGCACACGATCGCGCTCGCGTCGAGATCGAAGGCCTTGCCGTCGGTGGTCCGCGCGTCCCAGCCCAGGCCGACGACGACGGCGGTCAAGCCGGGAGCCTGCTTGGTGAGCGACACGTTGCCGCCCTTGGTCAGGTTGACACTCACGACGGTGCTCCAGTCTGCGACGGCGATATGGACGCCCCCGACCTTAGCCGGGGTGGCCAGTCACCCGTTGCGGACGATCGCGAAGAAGTACTGCTTGCGGCCGGGGTCGTACGCCCAGCCGACCCCGAAAGACGTCATCTGCGGATCGAGCAGCTTGGCGAATTTGACGAGTTTGGCGACCGCGGCCGCGCCGTCGGGGCCAGGCACCTGGCTCTCGGCCCAGCCGCCCTTGCACCCGCTGCCGTTCGCCAACGCGCAGGCCTTGGCCGCCTCGGACACGGCTCCCGGCAGTGCCGGCTTGCCATGCTGGGTGCGGTAGGCATTGACCGCGGCGATCGCGTTGCCGATGTCGTCGGGCAGGGCGCAGCGGCTCGTGGTCGGGCACGACGCGGCATGGGCTCCTGCAGTCGTGCTCGTGGCGGCGGTACTGCTCGTCGCCGCCGTCGTGCTGTGCCCGGCGGCCGCCGACGAGGTGTGGTGACTCGACGACGTCGGGTGTCCCGGGCTCGTGACCGAGCCGTCCAGGGGGCCGGCGTCGTTGCTGTGCTTCGGCTTGTCCGAGCCGATGAGCGCCGACATCACGACGATGACCAGCACGGCGACGAGGCCGAGCATGCCGAGCAGCCAGGCGGCGCGGCGCCGTAGATCGGACTCGACCACGGGTTCGTTCTCGTCGACCACGCCGTCCCCTCTGTCGTAGTTTGCGCGAGTCCCCAGTATGCCGTCGGCCCTGTGGCCCTTGTTTCTGGAGGTGACCTGTGTGACGGTTGGTGCAGTTGAGACCAGGCGCTTTCCGATGCGCCGACGCAGGCCCGGCGCCGGGCCGCCGCCGGAAGGAACCGATCCCATGGGCCGGACCAGCGCGGGCACGCCCCCGTCGTCGTTCTTCGAGGCGTGGACGCGGGAGAACGCTGCCGCCCAGCCGCCGCGGGCGCCACGGCCCCGGCGCGGCCGGCGCGGCCGCACGATGGCGGTCGCGGGCCTCGCCGTCGCGGCGGCCACCGCGGTGCTGCTGCCCGTCACCAACGCCTCGGCCGATCCCAGCGCCACGACCTGGTACCGGCTGCGGGTGTGCGAGTCGGGCGACCGGTACACGATCGACACCGGCAACGATCACTACGGCGCGTACCAGTTCGATCTGCCCACCTGGCGCAGCGTCGGCGGTAGCGGCTATCCCAATCGGGCGGCGAAGGCCGAGCAGGACGCCCGGGCGCTGATCCTGTACCGCCAGCGCGGCTGGCAACCGTGGCAGTGCGCGTCGATCCTCGGCCTGCACGAGGACTCCGACGCCCGCTCCGGGCGCACGAGCGACATCCACTTCCCGACGAGCGGCTCGACCGGCACGTCCGGGATCCCGGCCTTCCCGGGTGGCTCGCACTGGTACCGGTACGGCGAGACCAGCCGCAACATCAAGGTCTTCCAGGACCGCATGCACGCCCGCGGGTACTTCCCGGTCGGCACCGGCCAGTACGGGCCGAACACGCTGCACATGGTCGAGCAGCTGCAGCGGCTCAACGGGCTCGTCCCCAACGGCTACATCGGCCCGAACACCTGGCGGCTGGCCTGGACCGGGCGGTACTCGACCTCGGCGTCGGCCCCCACCCCCAAGATCCCGCCCTTCCCCGGCGGTACGCACTGGTACCAGTACGGCGAGACCAGCCGCAACATCAAGGTCTTCCAGGACCGCATGCACGCCCGCGGATACTTCCCGGTCGGCACCGGCCAGTACGGGCCGAACACGCTGCGCATGGTCAAACGCCTGCAGAGCCTGAACGGGCTGGTGCCCAACGGCTACATCGGCCCGAACACCTGGCGGCTGGCCTGGACCGGTGCCTACCACGACTGACCCCGAGCCGGGACCATCGCCCGCGGCCCGGAGCCCAGTCTTGGGCTAGCGTCTGCCTCTTCCACGGAACGCGGCAGTACGGGGGCGATGTGGTGTTCACGAAGGCTGTCTTGGGTCGCCGACCGCTCGGGTCACCGTTGCGGTTCACGGCGGCGGCGGCATGCTTGGTCGCGGCCGCGGCGCACGTGCCGGTGGTCGAGGATCATCTGGAGGAGGCCACCTACATCGGCGTGCTGTTCATCGCGCTGAGCGTTGCCTGCTGTGCGGCGGCGGTGGTGCTGCTTCGGTGGGATACGCGCCGCGTGTGGGCGGCGGTGGCGGCGATCGGTGGTCTCGCGGTCGGCGCCTTCGTATGGAGTCGCGCGATCGGGTTGCCGCAGATCTCCGACGACATCGGGGAATGGACGACCCCGCTCGCCGAGGTTGCCGTGGCCGCAGAAACGGTGATGGTCCTGCTCGGCGGGCTCGCCGTTCGGTCGCGCCTCGGCGCCCCTCGGCCGCGGCCGCCGCGCGTGGGTTGGCGCCCGGTGGTGGCCGGGGTAAGTGTGCTGCTCGCCGGCTTGGCATGGACCGGGGTGGCCGCCGCCGGCCCGGACGAAGCGGGCATGGCCGGCGACCACCGTATGGCGATGTCCGGCCCTCACTACTGGACGGAGGTGGGTGGGACCGCGTTCCACCCCAATGGGCGAACGCGAACCTATTTCGTCGGTGCGGACGTAATGGCCTGGAACTACGCGCCGACCGGCCGCAACCAGATCACCGGCAAGCCCTTCGACGAGATGGCCGACACCTACGTCAAGAGCGGGCCCGGCCGGATCGGTTCGACCTACGACAAATGTTTGTATCGCGGGTACACCGACGCCAGCTTCGCGCACCGGCAGCGCCGTGCGGCCGATGAAGATTACCTCGGTCTGCTCGGCCCGGTGATCCGGGCCGAGGTAGGCGACACGATCAAGATCATCTTCCGCAACGCCTGCCCGTTCCCGGCCAGCATGCATCCCCACGGCGTGCTGTATGACAAGGCCAGCGAGGGCGCGCCATACAACGACGGCACGTCCGGGACGGACAAGGCCGACGACGCCGTGCCGACCGGCGGGCGGCACACGTACACGTGGCGGGTGCCGGACCGGGCCGGGCCCGGCCCGGACGACGGCTCAAGCGTGATGTGGATGTATCACTCGCACACGAACGAGATCGCCGACACCTACGCCGGGCTGATGGGGCCGATCGAGATCACCGCGCGCGGGATGGCCCGCCCGGACGGCAGCCCGAAGGACGTCGATCACGAGGTGTTCGCGCTGTTCTCGGTGATGAACGAGGGCAAGAGCCCACTGATCGATCACAACGAGCGCACGTACGAACACCCTTACCAGCCGCCCGGCGACGACGATGAGGGCTTCGAGGAGTCCAACCTCATGCACTCGATCAACGGCTACGTCTTCGGCAACCAGCCGATGATCACACTGCGACAACGTGAGCGCGTGCGCTGGTACGTGATGAGCATGGGCACCGAGGTCGACCTGCACACTCCGCACTGGCACGGCAACGACGTCACGGTCAACGGCATGCGAATGGACGTGGTCAACCTCCTGCCGGCCAGCATGGTTGTGGCCGACATGGTTCCCGACAATCCCGGGATCTGGCTGTTCCACTGCCACGTCAACGATCACATCGCGGCCGGAATGCTGACTCGCTATCAGGTGCTTCCCGGCTAGGCCAACCGGACCAGCCAGGCCAGCCAGTCCGACATCCCGTCGCCTCTGGTGGCGCTGAGGTGCAGGATCTCCGCCTGCGGGTTCACCTTGCGGACGTCGCGCTCGAAGCGACTGAGATCGAAGTCGACGTAGGGCAGCAGGTCGATCTTGTTCAGCAGCACGAGCGTTGCCGACGCGAAGATGTGCGGGATATTTCAGCGGCTTGTCGGCGCCTTCGGTCACCGACATGATCACGACCCGCGCGGACTCGCCGAGGTCGAACAGCGCGGGGCAGACGAGGTTGCCGACGTTCTCGATGAGCACCACGCCGGCCCTCGGATCGAGCGCATCGAGCGCCGAGCGGGTCATCGGCGGCGTCGAGATGGCAGCCGGCGCCGGTGTTCACCTGCAACACCGGCGCGCCCGCGGCCCCGATCCGCTCGGCGTCGAACGTGGTCTCCTGATCGCCCTCGATGACGCAGACGGGCGTAGCGGCGCCAAGAGCGCGGACCGTGCGTTCGAGCAGCGTCGTCTTGCCCGATCCGGGTGAGCTCATCAGGTTGATCGCGACAACACCGCGGGCGGCGAGCCAGGCGCGGTTCGCGGCCGCCAGCTCGTCGTTCTTGGCCAGCACGCGCGTCTCGAGCGTCACGGTCTCTGTCTCCGCGGGGGCCAGCCGGACCGGATGCCCGTGCGGGTGATCGTGATCGTGCGGGTGATCGTGTCGTGATCGTGCGGGTGATCGTGCCCGTGCTCGTGCGGGCGAAGATCGATCAGCCGGACTCCGCCGTCGTCGGAGCAGCCGCAGGTGGCGCACATCTACTTGCTCACCTCCACCGAGAGGATCCGCAGCTCCTCGCCGGCGAGGACCCGGACGTCCGAGCTGCCGCACGCGCACAGCAAGATGCGGTCGTCCAGCAGGAACTCCTCCGAACAGGTCACGCAGCGGGCCCGCCCGGCCGGCTCGACGATGTCCAACGCGGCGCCGTCGACGATCGGTCCCGGCCGCCGCCAGCTCGAAGCAGAACCGCAGCGAGTCGACCGAGACGCCGGACAGCTTGCCGACCTCGAGACGCACCTCGCGCACCTGCCGCGCACCGAGCGCGCGCGGTGATCGTGTCGAGCACGCTCTCGGCGATCGCGAGTTCGTGCATCGGGCCTTCGCCTCGTTCCTCCGGGGGCACTTCGCCCCAACACTAGGCCGCGCGACGGGGCCGTCCGAGCCGCAGAAAATCGGCGGATCCGGGATTCCCGGATTCGGCCAAAACGGACCCGCCCGCTGCACGCGAACGGGTCCTATCGTCGGTGGCGGGAGCGGATCCGCCGGCGGTCAGCACGGCGACGGCCCGCGATCCGCCAGCGTGCGCGCCAACCGGAAGGGCGGTCGACCAGATGCTCACCGAGGAAGCCAAGAAAGCCGAAGACACCCTGATCCACGTGCTGTGGATCAACGCCGGGCTCAGCTGCGACGGCGACTCGGTGTCGCTGACCGCGGCCACCCAGCCGAGCATCGAGGAGATCGCCCTCGGCGCCCTGCCCGGCCTGCCCCAGATCGCGGTGCACTGGCCGCTGATCGACTTCGAGTGCGGCCCGAACGGCGGCGCCGACGACTTCCTCGAGTGGTTCTTCAAGGCCGACCGCGGCGAGCTCGAGCCGTTCGTCCTCGTCGTCGAGGGCTCGATCCCGAACGAGAAGCTGCACGACGAGGGCTACTGGTGCGGCTTCGGCAACAACCCCGCCACCGGCCAGCCGATGACCACGAGCGAGTGGCTCGACCGGCTCGCTCCCAAGGCCACCGCGATCGTCGCCGTCGGCACCTGCGCCACCTACGGCGGCATCCACGCGATGGCCGGCAACCCGACCGGCGCGATGGGCGTGCCCGACTACCTCGGCTGGGACTGGAAGTCCAAGGCCGGCATCCCGATCGTCTGCGTGCCGGGCTGCCCGATCCAGCCGGACAACATGTCCGAGACGCTGACCTACCTGCTGTACATGGCGACCGGCCAGGCGCCGATGATCCCGCTCGACGACGCGCTGCGCCCGACCTGGCTGTTCGGCCAGACCGTGCACGAGGGCTGCGACCGCGCCGGCTACTACGAGCAGGGCGACTTCGCCACCGAGTACGGCTCGCCGAAGTGCATCGTCAAGCTCGGCTGCTGGGGCCCGGTCGTCAAGTGCAACGTGCCCAAGCGCGGCTGGATGAACGGCATGGGCGGTTGCCCGAACGTCGGCGGCATCTGCATCGGCTGCACGATGCCCGGCTTCCCGGACAAGTTCATGCCGTTCATGGACGAACCGCCCGGCGGCAAGCTCTCGACCACCGCGGTCGGCGTCTGTACGGCAACACCGTCCGGCGGCTGCGCCACATCACGACGCACACCGTCGACCAGGAACCGAAGTGGCGCAAGCCGGGGTCGACAGCTCACCACCGGCGCCACCCGCACCTGGTAGTCCCCCTCGCATCTCACCAACTGTCTGCACCTCAACAGAAAGAGGCGGCAATGACGGCGACAACCCCGAAGCCCAGCAGCGGCGAAGCACAGCTCGGACGACACCGAAGTCGTGGAGATGGCGTGGGATCCCATCACCCGCATCGTCGGCAGCCTCGGCATCTACACCAAGATCGACTTCAAGCAGCGGATCGTCGACCGAGTGCCACAGCACCAGCTCGATCTTCCGCGGCTACTCGATCTTCATGAAGGGCAAGGACCCGCGCGACGCGCACTTCATCACCAGCCGCATCTGCGGCATCTGCGGCGACAACCACGCCACCTGCTCGTGCTACGCGCAGAACATGGCCTACGGGGTGAAGCCGCCGCACCTCGGCGAGTGGATCGTCAACCTCGGCGAGGCCGCCGAGTACATGTTCGACCACAACATCTTCCAGGAGAACCTGGTCGGGGTGGACTACTGCGAGAAGATGGTCGGCGAGACCAACCCGGGCGTGCTCGAGCTGGCCAACCGCACCGACGCGCCGCACGCCGAGGCGCACGGCTACAAGACCATCGGCGACATCATGCGGTCGCTGAACCCGTTCACCGGCGAGTTCTACCGCGAGGCGCTGCAGGTCAGCCGCTGGACCCGCGAGATGTTCTGCCTGATGGAGGGGCGCCACGTCCACCCGTCGACGCTCTACCCGGGCGGCGTCGGCACGGTCGCGACGATCCAGCTGATGACCGACTACATCACCCGGCTGATGCGCTACGTCGAGTTCATGAAGAAGGTCGTGCCGATGCACGACGACCTGTTCGACTTCTTCTACCAGGCGCTGCCGGGCTACGAGCAGGTCGGCAACCGCCGCATCCTGCTCGCCTGCTGGGGGTCGTTCCAGGACCCGGAGCACTGCAACTTCGAGTACAAGGACATGACCAACTGGGGACGCAAGATGTACGTCACCCCGGGCGTCGTCGTCGACGGCAAGCTGGTCACCACCGACCTCGTCGAGATCAACCTCGGCATCCGGATCCTGCTCGGCTCGTCGTACTACGACGACTGGGACGGACCAGGAGATGTTCGTCAAGAACGATCCGCTGGGCAACCCGGTCGACCGCCGGCACCCGTGGAACCAGCACACCAACCCGCGGCCGCAGAAGCGCGACCTCGACGACAAGTACAGCTGGGTCATGTCGCCGCGCTGGTACGACGGCAAGGACTACCTCGCTCTCGACACCGGCGGCGGCCCGCTGGCCCGGCTGTGGTCGACCGCGCTCGCCGGCCTGGTCGACATCGGCTACGTGCAGTCCACCGGCAACAGCGTGCAAGATCAACCTGCCCAAGACCGCGCTGAAGGGGCCGGTCGAGCTGGAGTGGAAGGTCCCGCAGTGGAGCAACACCACTCGAGCGCAACCGCGCGCGCACCTACTTCCAGGCCTACGCCGCCGCCTGCGCGCTGCACTTCGCCGAGAAGGCGCTGGTCGAGATCCGCGCCGGCCGCACCAAGACCTGGGAGAAGTTCGAGGTGCCGGACGAAGGGCATCGGCTGCGGCTTCACCGAGGCCGTGCGCGGCGTGCTGTCGCACCACCTGGTGATCCGCGACGGCAAGATCGCGAACTACCACCCGTACCCGCCGACGCCGTGGAACGCGAACCCGCGCGACAGCTACGGCACCCCCGGCCCGTACGAGGACGCGGTGCAGGGCCAGCCGATCTTCGAGGAGAACGACCGCGAGCACTTCAAGGGCATCGACATCATGCGCACCGTGCGCAGCTTCGACCCCTGCCTGCCCTGCGGCGTGCACATGTACCTCGGTGAGGGCAAGAAGCTCGAGTTGCTGCACTCGCCGACCCAGTCCGCCGGCATCGAGTGACGCGTGACCGAGCCGCCCGGACGGAATCCAGACGGACGACGCCGACTGGCGCGCCGCCGGTGACCGGATCGACACGCTGCTCGACGCCAGCTCGGCCGGCGGGGCGGTGGCCCGCGAGCGGGCCGAGGAACTCGTCCGGCTCGTGGCCGACCTGTACGGCGCCGGCCTGGAGCGGGTGCTCGAGCTGATGCACGAGCGCGGTCATCTCGACGACGAGACCCTCGACGCGCTGGCCGGCGACGACTGGTGGCCAGCCTGCTGCTGGTGCACGGCCTGCACCCCTACGACGTGGCGACCCGGGTCGAGCGCGCGCTGCGAGGGCGTGCGCCCCTATCTCGGCTCGCACGGCGGCGACGTCGAGCTGCTCGAGGTCACCGACGAGGGTGTCGTGCGGCTGCGGCTGCTCGGCAGCTGCGACGGCTGCGCGTCGTCGTCGGTCACGCTCAAGCTCGCGGTCGAGGGCGCGATCGAGGCGGCCGCACCGGAGGTCACCGGCGATCGAGGTCGAGACGCCGAGCGACCGACCGGCGAGCGGGCGCGGTCATCCCGATGTCGTCGCTGTTCGCGCGCGTCGGCTCCGGCCGCGCCGGACGAACCCGGCTCGGCGTGGGAGCAGGTGCCCGAGCTGCTCGGCCTGGCGTCCGGCTCGGTCGCGCACGTCATCGTCGGGCAGACGCGCGGTCGTCGCGCCTGCCGCGCCGGCACGGACCTGTTCGCCTTCGCGCGACCGCTGCGCGCGCTGCCGGCGAGGCACTGGACGGCGCGACCGTCGCCCGCCGGCTGGGCGGACGGTCCGGGGACGCCGTGCTCACCTGCGCGCAGTGCCGGGCGCACTACGACGTCCGGCGGGCCGGGGCCTGCCTCGACGACGCCGCGCTGCATCTCGATCCGCTGCCGCTGCTGGCCGACGGCGTGACGGTCTCGATCGCGGTGCCGGCTGGCGGTCTCGGCATGACGCCCGGGCCGACCCGGCGCCCCCGCTCGCCGCGCTGCGCAGGCTCGACTCGCAGCACGCGGCCGCAGCCGGCGCCGGGCGAGCGCTGCGAGATGTGCGCGGTGCCGATCGGCGACGAGCACTCGCACGTGGTGAACCTCGACAGCCGCGGTCTCATGTGCACCTGCCGGCCGTGCTACCTGCTGTTCACCGACGAGCACGCCGACGCTGCGCTACCGCGCCGTCCCCGAGCGCTACCTGTCCTTCGACGAGTTCACCCTCGACGACCGGGCGTGGGACGAACTGCAGATCCCGGTCGGCCTCGCGTTCCTGTTCCGCAACTCGGTGCAGGACCGCACCATCGCGTTCTATCCGGGCCCGGCCGGCGCCACCGAGTCCGAACTGCCGCTCGAGGCGTGGCAGCGCATCGTCGAGGCCAATCCCGAGCTCGCGGTGCTGCGCCCCGACGTCGAGGCGCTGCTGGTCCGGCGCACCGACGGCCCGCACGGCTCGTGCTACCTCGTCCCGATCGACACCTGCTACGAGCTGGTCGGCCGGTTGCGGCAGCTGTGGCGCGGCTTCGACGGCGGCCAGCAGGCGCACGAGGCGATGGACGAGTTCTTCGCCGACGGTGCGGCGACCGCAGCCGCCCGGCGCCGGCGGTCGGCGCGCCATGAGCGACTACGCGTTCTCGCGTGCTCGACATCTTCGCCGAGCCCTACGCCGTCGCGCCGCAGCTGACCGCGCGGCTGCGGATCGAGGAGGCCACCGGCCAGACCGATCCACGCGATCGCGCTGCGCTGCCAGGTGCGCATCGAACCGCAGCGCCGCGCGATATGACACGGCCGAGCAGGCCGGCCTGCGTCGGGCTGTTCGGCGAGCGCGAGCGCTGGGTCGACACGCTGCGAGCCGTTCCTGTGGATGCAGTGCAACACCACCGTCCAGGGCTTCACCGGCGCGACCGAGATCGACCTGGCGCTGCCGTGCACCTACGACTTCGACGTCGTCGGCTCGCGCTACCTGCACGCGCTCGACGCCGGGCACCGTCCCGCTGACTCTGCTGTTCTCGGGCACGGTGTTCACGAAGGGCGACGAACGGGCTTCGGCGTGCAGCAGGTGCCGTGGGACTGCGAGGCCCACTACGACATGCCGGTCGCGGTGTGGCGGCAGATGATGGACGTCCTACTTCCCGAACACCGGCTGGATCCGGCTCGACCACGACGTGCTCGACCGCGCTCGCCGACTACCGCGCCGGCACGGCCTGACGACCTGGGAAGAGACCGTCCAGACCGCTGCTGGCCGCCGGCGAGGTGGACGAGGTGGTGTCGTGAGCCATCGACCACGTCCGCGAGATCGCCGACGCCGTGCTCTACGAGGGCTACCTGCTCTACCCGTACCGCGCCAGCTCGGGCAAGAACCAGTCGCGCTGGCAGTTCGGCGTGCTCGGGCCGCCGCACGCCGCGCGCCGGCGAGCTTCAGCGAGGAGCCCGGCATGGCGATGCAGTGCCTGCTGCGCCCGCGGGCGCCGATCGCGATCGGTCACCATCCACCTGCGCTTCCTGCAACTGCAGGTCCGCGAGGCGCAGCGGCGCACCGACGCCGGGTACGTACGAGGCCGTGGACGCACTGGAGGTCGACGGCCACCGGGTGCTGACCTGGGACGAGGCGGTCGAGCGCGAGATCACGCTGCCCGAGTTCGCCCTCGACGGCCCGGTCCGAGTTCCCGCTGCAGTTCCCGGCGGCGAGGACGTCGAGCCGGTCACCGATGCGGGCGGCGGGCTGGTCGGGCGCATCGTGCGCCGCCGCTGGGCGCTGACCGCTCGGCTGCGCGCCGACGTCGAGGCCGACGACGGGTTCCTCCGGCTCACCGTGGCTGTCGACAACCACGCACCCGGACCCGGTCGACCGGCAAGGACGCCGCGATCCGCGTCTCGCTGATCGGCGCGCACCTGCTGCTCGAGGCCCACGACGCCGCGTTCGTGTCGCTGCTCGAACCGCCGGACGAGGCCGCGCGGGCCGCCGAGCGCTGCCGGCAGCGGCGCTGCTTCCGGTGCTCGCCGGAGCGGCCGGGTCGGACGACGTCGTGCTCGGCGCGCCGATCATCCTGTACGACTACCCGGAGATCGCCGCGCAGAGCAAGGGCGCGCTGTTCGACGGCACCGAGATCGACGAGATCCTCACGCTGCGGGTCATGACGATGACCGAGGCCGAGAAGGCCGAGGCGCGGGCCACCGACCCCCGCGCCCGAGAGATCATCGACCGCTGCGACGCGATGTCGCCGGCGGACCTGCAGCAGCTGCACGGCATCCTGCGCAACCCGCACGCGGCGGCAGGCGCGCCGGCGACCTGCGCGATCGTCGAGCCGGCGGACTTCGACACCGGCGACGTGCCCTGGTGGGATCCGGCGGCCGACGCCGCGGTGCAGCCCGACGTCGACGCCGTCCTCATCAACGGCATCAGTGTCGCGCAAGGGCTCGCTGGTGCGGGTTCACCCGTCGCGGCGGGCCGACGCCCAGGATCTGTTCTTCGCCGGCCAGGTGGCCCGGGTCAGCGCCGTGCTGTCGGACGTCGACGGCGAGGTGCACGTCGCGCTCGTGCTCGTCGACGACCCGGCCATCGATCTGCACGAGTGGTACGGCCGCTACTTCTACTTCGCGCCGGACGAGCTCGAGCCGTTGCCGGCCGGCGCCGACCTCGACAACCGAGAGGAGAGCCGATCATGAGAGCACTGGGCAGGTTCACCGCCCTGGTCGGGCTGGCCGCTGGGGCGGCCGCCGCCGTTGTGGCGGTGCAGTCGATCCCCGACATCAAGCGGTACCTCAAGATGCGCTCGATGTGAGCGCAGGACGCGTCACGGCATGACGGCCGACGTGCTCGTCGCGGGGATCGGGAACCTCTTCCTGAGCGACGACGGCTTCGGTCCGGAGGTCGTTCGCCGGCTGGCCGGGGCGGACGATCTCCCCCGTCACGTCCGCGTGGTCGACTACGGCATCCGCGGGATGCATCTCGCCTACGACCTGCTCGAGGGCTACGCCGCGCTGGTGATCGTCGACGCCCTGCCCGGGCCGGGCGCACCAGGCTCGATCACCGTGCTGGAGGTCGGCGCTGACGATCTTGGCACCGGCGATTTCGACCCGCACGGCATGGCGCCGGTGGCGGTGCTGGCCAGCATCCAGCAGCTCGGCGGCGACCTGCCGCCGACCTACGTGGTCGGGTGCCGGCCCGCTACGGTCGAAGAGGGCATCGGCCTGTCCGAAGCGGTGTCCGCCGCGATACCGCAGGCGATCGCCGCCGTGCACGCCGTACTCAGGGAACGGGTGGTGGTCTGACATGTGCCTCGGTATCCCAGGGCAGGTCGTACGGATCATGGAAGGCAACGCCGGACAGCTCGCGCTGGTCGATGTGCTCGGCGCGCAGCGCCCGATCAACCTCGGCATGCTCGAAGACCAGAATCTGGCGTCCGGCGACTGGGTGCTCATCCACATGGGTTTCGCGGTCGAGCGCATCGACGCCGCCGGCGCGGCCAAGGCGCTGTCCGGGCTGCAGATGCTCGGGAGCGGCTCCGACGAGGCCGACGGCCGCGCCCCGGTCGAGGACGCCCGCAGTGCGTGACGTCGTCGCGCCATGTGTCTAGGCCTGGTGGGACGCCTCGTTTCCGCCCCCGTTGGCGGCACGATCGCGCGCGTCGACATCGCCGGCGTCGAACGCGACATCGATCTGAGCCAGCTCGACGGCGCGCCGGCGGTCGGTGACTTCCTGCTCGTGCACAGCGGCTTCGCCCTCGAGCGCATCTCGGCCGACCGCGCCGCCGAGGTGATGCGAACGTTCTCCGGCGGCGGGACCGGCGACCTCTAGCCCGGCGCGGACCGGCTCACCGCGCGGACCCGGGCCGCCGGTGGCCGATCGGCCGATCGGGCACGTACGCGCCCGAGGATGAGCGACTCCGTCGCCGCCGGTCGCGTGGCGCGCGCCGGTGCGGCCGGCGCACTCGGCGGCGACGGGGCCGGAGCGCTCGGCGGCGGGGCCGGGGCCGCCGCCGGCAGCCGGGGGCCGGCCAGCGCGGGCGTGATCGGATCGGGCACCCAGCTGTGCGGATCCTCGGTCAGCCCGATCAGGTACGTGACCGTGCAGTCCAGCGCGATGGCGAGTTCGGGCAGCTTGGCGACGTCGAGTCCGGCGCCGTGCTCGAGGCTCGACAGCGCCCGGTTGGTGGTCTGCAGGCCGCACTTGGCCAGCCGGGTGACGATCTGCTTCTGGGTGAGACCCAGGTCGTCGCGGCGCTCGCGCAGCCGCTGGGTGATGATCATGTGCCGGGCCGCGATCAAGCTGCCCTTATGCGCCTCGCTCATGGCTTCTCCCTCGACCGCGGCGTCATCTCGGCCAGCGGGTAGATGTCGTAGCGGGCGAAGTTGAAGACTCGGCGCGCGGGCCAGCAACTGCTCGAACTGCTCGTGTGACTCGACCTCGTAGATCCACGCCCCGCCGTGCGCCCCGACCACGTGGTAGCGCGCGACGAGCCGCGCCCTCTTTCTCCAGCGCATTGCCGTAGTCGGCCATCCGCCCGACGGCCTGCGCCATCTCGCGCGAGAGCAGCGTGAGCTCCATCCGCCACAGCGCCAGGAACTTCATGACGCACACTCCCCCGCGCGCGCCAACCGCACGTTCGTCAACCGCAGCTGGCGCCCGGTCCACCGGCGCAGGTAGCCCAGCTGATCGGAATCGAGTCGGTCGCAGACCGAGTCCCAGTGCAGGGCGAGCCAGTCGCCCGGCGCCGGATCGGCGACGAAGCCCCGGCCGGCCACCGCCATCCGCACCCGTTCGTCGGCCGGTGCTGCGAGCCGGAGCTGGCAGCCGTCCCAACGCAGCCGCTGCGACCGGACGAGCACATGATCACCGTCGACCCCGATGACCTGACCCCAGCGGATCCGGCAGTTGTCGAGCACGTGCAGCGGCTGTTCGGGCGATCCGCCGACCAGCAACCGCGACCATGGATAGACCCCGAACACGTGGAAGCCGTGCGTCGGCGCCGCCTCGGGCACCAGCTCCGGCGTGAGGTGTGACCAGTAGTGCCCGGCCTGCGAGCTGAGCAACTCGATCAGCTTCACGCCGAAGTCGGCCGGGTCGATCGTGTCGAGCAGCGGCCCGCCGGTCCAGTACGCCCGCATCACTCGCTCGTCCAGCGGATCGGCGATGCCCGTCATCTCGGCGAGCAACGCCGCGTAGGGCCAGGCCCCGGAGAACTTGCGCGCGATCGCGGTGACGTCGGCGTCGGATCGGCCGGTGACGCCGAGCTCGAAAAGCGTCGCCGTCTCGGCCGGCCCGCAGTAACCGAGGTCGTTCGGCGCATAGGCGTAGCGCGCGAACAGCACCGCCCCGTGATCGCTCATTGCTCAGCTGCTCGCCGACTGCCCGACCAGCTGTGCGGTCTCGCGGTGCAGCCGTCCGAAGTTGTAATACGCCGCGCAGGCCCCTTCCGGTGACACCATGCAGGTACCGATCGGCGTCTCCGGGGTACACGCGGTGCCGAACACCTTGCACTCCCACGGCTTGATCACGCCCTTCAGCACCTCGCCGCACTGGCAGGCCTTCGGGTCGGCCACCCGGATGCCCGGCATCTCGTAGCGCAGTTCGGCGTCGAATGCGGCGTAGCCGTCGTTCAGCTTGAGCGCGCTCTGGCTGATGAAGCCGAGCCCGCGCCACTCGAAGTGCGGACGCAGCTCGAACACCTCGTTGAGCAGGGCGATCGCCTGCGGATTGCCCTCGTCGCGCACCACGCGGCTGTACTGGTTCTCGACCTCGCAGCGCCCCTCGCGGATCTGGGCGAGCAGCATGTGCACCGACGCCAGGATGTCCAGCGGCTCGAAGCCGGCCACGACGATCGGCTTCTTGTAGACCTCGGTCACGAACCGGTACGGACGGTTGCCGACGACCGTCGACACGTGTCCAGGGCCGAGGAACCCGTCCAGCCGCAGGTCGGGCGAATCCAGGATCGCCTTGATCGGCGGGACGATCGTCACGTGGTTGCAGAACACGCTGAAGTTCGTGACGCCGAGCTGCTTGGCCCGCACCAGCGTGACCGCGGTCGAGGGCGCCGTGGTCTCGAAACCGACCGCGAAGAACACCACCTCCTTGTCTGGGTTCTCCGACGCGATGCGCAGCGCATCCAGCGGCGAGTAGACGAAGCGGACGTCGGCCCCGCGCGCCTTGGCTTCGAGCAGGCTGCCGCGGCTGCCGGGCACCCGCATCATGTCGCCGAACGAGGTGAAGATCATGTTCGGCTTCTCGGCCAGCCACATCGCGTCGTCGACCCGGCCCATCGGGATGACACAGACGGGGCAACCCGGCCCGTGCACGAGTTCGATGTTGGCCGGCAGGATGTGCTCGATGCCGTGCCGGTAGATGGTGTGCGTGTGACCGCCGCAGACCTCCATGAACTTGAAATGGTCGTCCGGGCCGGCCAGCTCGATGATCGACTTCACCAGGGCGCGCGCAGCGGCCGGGTCGCGGAATTCGTCGACGAACTTCATAACGTCTCCTAGATGATCGCGGTGGAGTCGAACGCGGACAGTTCGTCGTAATAGCTCTGGCCCATCTGTTTGACCGCCTCGAGGGTGAGGTCGGCCTCGTGCTGGTCTATGCGGGCCATGGCGAAGCCGACGTGGACGAGCACCCACTCACCGGGTTGCAGATCGTCGGCCGCGAGCAGCCGGACGCTGATCGTCCGCTTGATGCCGTTGACGTCGACCTTGGCCAGGTGGTTGGCCGCATCGACGATCTCCACCACTTGGCCGGGGATCCCGAGACACATGACAGTTCCTCTCGTGGTGGGTCAGCAGATGCGCGGAAGGGGGTCGCCGACGAGCATGTCGACGATCCGGCTGCCGCCGAACGCGGTGCGCAGGGCGACGACGCCCTCGGGGTCGGCGAGGATCTCGCCGATGACGGCGGCGGCGGCGCCGAGCGGATGAGCGCGCAGCGCGGCGACCGCGGCCGCCGCCTCGTCCGGTGGCACGACGGCGATGAACTTGCCCTCGTTGGCCACATAGAGCGGGTCGATGCCGAGCATGTCGCAGGCGCCTTGGACCATCGGGGCCACTGGCAGCAGTTCCTCGTCGAGGATCACCGCGAGGGCTGCGTCCTGCGCCAGCTCGTTGCAGATCGTGCCCAGCCCTCCGCGGGTCGGGTCGCGCATCCACCGGGTGTTCGGGGCCGCCGCCAGCAGGGCCTCGACCAGCTCGTGCACCGGTGCCGTGTCGGATTCGATCTCGGCCTCGATGTCGAGATCGCCGCGCGCCATCATCACCGACATGCCGTGATCGCCGAGGGTCCCCGACAGCACGATGCGATCGCCGGGCCGCACCCGGTCGGCCGACAGGTGCCGATCGGCCGGGACCACGCCGACGCCGGCCGTGGTGATGTACAAACCGTCCGCGGCGCCCTTCGGCACGACCTTGGTGTCACCGGTGACGAGGGTGACGCCGGCGTCGCGGGCCGCGGCCGCCATGTCGGCCACGATCTCGCGCAGTTCCGAGATCGCGAAGCCTTCGGCGATGACGAAGGCCGCCGACAACCACTGCGGTCTCGCCCCGCTCACCGCGAGGTCGTTGACCGTCCCGTGCACCGCCAGCTGGCCGATAGAGCCACCCGGGAAGCGCCGCGGCGACACGACGAACGAGTCGGTGCTGAAGGCCAGCCGCTCGCCCGAGGGCAGGGTCAGCAGGGCCCCGTCGCCCAGCTGCTCGAGCTCGGGGTTGCGGAACGCCTCGAGGAACACCGCGTCGACGAGCGCCGCCGACGACTTGCCGCCGGCGCCGTGAGCCAGCGTGATCACCTCGTCGATGAGCCGGGGCCGGCGCTTGCGGAACGTCTGGATCTTCTCCAGGACGCGGTCCTCGCGCGAGACGACCTCGGACACCGGGATCACTCGTTCACTCATCGCCCACCTCCGGTCGCGGAACTGGTTAGGCGGCGTTGCGTCGTCGCCCAGAGCTGGTAGCCGAGCAGGGCCTGGCTCTCCTGGATGCGGTGGATGCTTTGGGAGTCGACGACGAAGCAGTGGTCGACGGCATCGGACTCGGCCATCTCGCCGCCGGTGTATCCGGCGAAGCCGATCGTCATCAGTCCCCGCTTCGACGCTTCGCGCAGCGCGGTGAGCAGATCGGCCGAGTTGCCGCTCGTCGAGAACGCGACCGCGATGTCGTCGGCCTTCGAATGGGCGATGATCTGCCGCGAGAAGACCAGCTCGAAGCCGACGTCGTTGCCGAGTGCGGTGACCACGGCCTGATCGGCGGCCAGGTTCAGGGCGGTCAGCGGCCGGCCGCTGACCGGCTGCGCGAACAGGGCGGCGAAGGTGGCGGCGTCAGTCGAGCTGCCGCCGTTGCCGAAGACATACATCCGGCCGCCGCGGGCGAAGCGCGCGGCCAGCTCGGTGCCGGCGGCGCCGATCTGGTCGGCACAACGTTCCAGCGTGGAGCGCTGCAGCGCCGAACTCTCCTGGGCCTTCTGCCGGGCCGAGCCAGCGAGATCGGTGAGCAGCGAGCCCGAGTCCCGTTCCTCGGCCTCGATGAACGGGTAGAGGAAGCCGGTCGATTCGCCCATCGTCAGCCACCCACCCTCGTCAATGCCGAACCGGCGTGCACGAGCAGCAGGTCGCCGGCCGCTACCTCACCGACGAGGGTCGTGTCGATCTGCTCGTCCCCGGTGGCCGTACGCACCAGGGCGGTACCGAACGGCCCGTCCGGCGCCGCGACGACCTCGGCCGGGCGCCCCTCGTCGCTGCAGGTCACGCACACCTCGTCGGTGCAGTCGGCGGGCGGCGCGACGAGCAGTCCGGGGTGCTCGAAGCAGACGTGGGTGAGTTCCCACAGCAGGTGGTACATGAGCACGAACCGGCCGGTGGCCGGCGCGAGCGGGTCGGGATCGTCGATCCACAAGACGTGGTCGGCCGCCCCGGCCGTGGGCCGCGCGCCCGAACCGATCCAGATACTCGACGCGCCCCACGCCGACGTCCGCCGCATGAGGTCCACCACCGCCTTGTCGTGCGCGGCCGCGACGGCGATGACGATGTCCCCCGCGCGCACCGACACGCGCGCCTGCGCCACGACGTCCGGCGAGGTCAGCGCGAGCGCCGGCAGCGCCCGCTTGCCCACGATGACCGGGTGGACGAACTCGACCGCCATGTGGTGCGCGTGTGGCTCCCATTGCGGGGCGATGCACCACATGGTTGCGCCGGCGGCGAACCGGCGCGCGAGCGACAGGGATGCCGCGGCCAGATCGTCAGCCAGTCCGTGATCCAAGATATCGGGCGTAATGCCCGGCGCGAGTTCGACGCCGGGCGCCACCGCCCGATGCGCGGTGTCGCTGCCCATGCTGTCCTCTCAACTGCTATATCGGGCGTGAATCCGTTCGGCCCGGTGCTCCGAGTGCAGCAATGACTGCCTGCCCGAGCGCGAGACCACCGTCGTTCGGCGGCACCTCGCGGTGAGTGAGTACTTCTAACCCACTCGCGTGCAACCGTTGCCGGCATTCGCGCAGCAACAGCACGTTCTGGAAGACCCCGCCGGTGAGCCCGACTGGGGTGTCGGCGTCCAGGCCGAGGAGGCTGGTCACCGCGACGACGGCGTCGGCCACCGCGACGTGGAAGCGGTAGGCCAGCGCGGCCGGTTCCGTACCGGCGCGCAACCCGGCCACGATCGACCGGATCACCGGGCCGTAGTCGAGGACGCCGTCGGCGCCGAGGCCGAAGGCCCAGCGCTCGCCGCCGGCCGCCACGCCCGCGGCCAGGATCTCCAGCTCGATGGCCGCCTGCGCCTCGTAGGCGATGCGGTGCCGCACGCCGATCAGCGCCGCCACGGCGTCGAAGAGCCGGCCCATGCTCGAGCACGGGACGGTGCCGGCGCCAGAAGCGAGCTGGGCCGCCACCGCGCGCCGTTCGGCCGGCGTGCACGCGGTCACCGGCGGCAGGTCGTCGGCCCAGTCGACGCCGCTCGCCGCCAGGTAGGCGAGGGCGGTGCGGCACGGGTTGCGGACGGCGGCGTCGCCGCCCGGCAGGTCGACCGTGCGCAGGTGGCCGACGCGGCGGTAGGCGGTGCTGTCGGTGCCCAGCAGCAGGAACTCGCCGCCCCAGACCGTCCCGTCGTCGCCGTACCCGGTGCCGTCGAACGCGACCCCCAGCACCGGCCGGCCGAGCCGGCCGCGATCGGCGAGCAGCGACACCACGTGGGCGTGGTGATGCTGCACGAACTGCAGGGCCGGTTCGCCCGGGCCGCCGCCGTGCTGCTCGGCCCACGCGCGGGTCAGGTAGGCCGGGTGGGCATCGGCGGCGATCACCTGCGGCTCGAGCCGGTGCAGGGTGCTCAGCTGCTCGACCGCGCGCGCGAAGGCGCGGGTGGTGTCGGTGCTGCCCATGTCGCCGATGTGAGCCGAGCAGAAGGCGTTGTCGCCGTCGACAATGCAGCAGGTGTTCTTGAGCTCGCCGCCCACGCCGAGCGTCGGTGGCAGCGTGTGGCCGAGCGCCACCGGTAGCGGCGCGTATCCGCGTGAGCGGCGGATCGGCAGCTCGTGGCCGTCCACCACCCGGACCACGCTGTCGTCACAGGGGACGTGGATCGGCCGGTCGTGCGTCAACACGGCGTCAGCCAGTCGCGGCAGGCGACGGGCGGCGTCCACGTCGTCGAAGCACAGCGGCTCGTCGCTGATGTTGGCGCTCGTCATGACGAGCAGGTCCGGGGCCGGGCGGTCCGCGCCCGGGACCGCCGCGAGCAGCAGGTGATGGATCGGCGTGTAGGGCAGCATCAACCCGAGCAGCGGATTGCCCGGCGCCACCGAGTCGTCGATCGGCGCGTCGAGCCGTCGACGCAGCAGCACGATCGGGCGGGGTCGCCCGGTGAGCGCCAGTTCTTCGTCGGCGTCGAGGTCCGCGAGTCGGTGTGCGACGGACACGTCGCGCACGAGCAGCGCGAACGGCTTCTGGTCGCGGGCCTTGCGCGCCCGCAGCCGGGCGACGGCGTCGCCATCATCGGCGCGGCAAGCCAGGTGGTAGCCGCCGACGCCCTTGACCGCTACCACCGCGCCGGCGGCCAGCGCGCGCTGGGCGGCGGCCAGGGCGGCGTCGGTGCCCTCGACGTGGTCGCCGGCCGACTCGAACCACAGCACCGGCCCGCAGTCCGGGCAGGCGATCGGCTG
This sequence comes from uncultured Actinomycetota bacterium, assembly GCA_963764485.1. GTDB lineage: Bacteria > Actinomycetota > Actinomycetes > Mycobacteriales > Jatrophihabitantaceae > Jatrophihabitans. The sequence goes on from CAVXSM010000004.1 coordinate 62,584, forward strand.
GGCGTGGAAGCGCCGGTCGGTCACGTCGGTGTACTCGGCCGCGCAGGCGGCGCACATCGGGAAGCCGGCCATCGTCGTGGCCGGTCGGTCGTACGGCACGTCGCGCATGATCGTGAACCGCGGCCCGCAGTCGGTGCAGGTGATGAACGGATGCCGGTAGCGGCGATCGGCCCGATCGAACAGCTCGGTCAGGCAGCGGTCGCAGGTCGCGACATCGGGCGACACGAGGGTCCGGAGCCCGTCTCGCTCGATGCTCTCGACGATGCGGAACCCCGTCTCATCGCACGCCGGGACCGATCGATGGGCAACGTCGGTGATGATCGACATCGGCGGGGCGTCGGTGCGCAGGCGGCGCTCGAACTCGGTGATCGCGACACCGGGTCCTTGGACCTCCGCGAACACCGACAGGGCGTCGTTGCCGACGAATCCGCTGAGCCCGAGTTCACCGGCCAGGCGGTGGACGAACGGGCGGAAGCCGACGCCCTGCACGACGCCGGCCACGACAAACCGCCGCCGGCACATGTCGGTGTCGAGATTGCGAGCGGTCGAGCGCGTCGCGGTCATCACTGTTGTTCCCCGCACGGCGCGCGCACCGTGTTGACGTCAATCGGGGAATCGCGGATCACACGAAACGACCTGCCAGGGGGGCTCGGCTCACGTCTTCCAACATAGATAGACCGCTGAGTCTCTGTCTACACTTCGAGCTGAACCCGGAGGCGCTTAATCATGACCGTCGAGGGACGCGTGGCACTCGGTCCGGAGAATCCGCGCGAACGAATCCTGGCTACCGCGTACGACCTGTTCGCGCGGCGCGGCATCCGTGGCGTCGGGATCGACGACATCGTCCGCGGCTCCGGCGTCGCCCGGGCCACTCTCTACCGGCATTTCGCGTCCAAGGACGATCTTGCCCTCGCCTTCCTGGAACGCCGCGAACAGCAGTGGACCTTCGCCGCGATCGAGGCCGGGGCCCGGCGCCGCGGCTCGACGCCTGAAGATCAACTGCTCGCGGTCTTCGACGTGTTCGACGACTGGTTCCACCGCGACGACTTCGAGGCGTGTTCGTTCATCAACGTGCTGCTCGAGATGGGCGTCGACCATCCGCTCGGCCGGGCCAGCATCGATTACCTTCGCCACATCCGGCAGATGATCGAGCGATTGGCCACCGAGGCCGGCCTGGCCGACCCGGCCGAGTTCGCCAAGTCGTGGCACATCCTGATGAAGGGCTCGATCATCTCCGCGACCGAGGGCGACGCCGACGCGGCCAAGCGGGCGGCGATGATGGCCCGCTCGCTCATCGCCGCCCACCGCTGACTCCGAACAGCGACGAGGCAAGCGGGGCGGCCCCGGCATCAATGCCAGACTGTTGACGTGACCTCGACGCTGTCTGAGCTCGGCACCATCCTGTCGATCTGGGCGCATCCCGACGACGAGAGCTACTGCTGCGCCGGCATCATGGCCGCCGCGGTCCGGGCCGGGCAGCGCGTCGTCTGTGTCACGGCGACCCGGGGCGAGCTGGGCTCGACCGACCCCGGCCGCTGGCCGAACGGCCCAGGCCTCGCCGAGGTGCGCACCGCCGAGCTGGCCGCCTGCCTGGCCGAGATCGGCGTCACCGAACACCACTGGCTCGACTACGCCGATGGCGGATGCGATCAGATCGACGACGCTGTGGCCGTGGCGCGCCTGCGCGAACTCATCGACACCGTGGCGCCGGACACGATCCTCACGTTCGGCCCGGACGGCGGCACGTTCCACCCCGACCACATCGCCGTCTCGCGCTGGGCGGTGGCGGCGGCCGCGGGCACCGGCGCGCAGGTGCATTGCTCGACGAACACGCCCGAGTATGTCGAGCTGGCCGCGCAGCACATCGACATGTCGGTGATCATGATGGACGAGGGCACGCCGATCTCGGTTCCGGCCGACCAGTGCTCGATCTACGTGAAACTCGACGGCGAGCTGCTCGACATCAAGACCCGCGCCATGCTGTGCCAAGAGAGCCAGGTCGGCCCGATGATGGCGATGCTCGGGCCGGAGAACTTCCGCGCGATGCTGGCCGAAGAAGCGTTCTGCCGCCGCGAGGACTTCCCGCCGGTCTGAGCGAGTCACCGGGTGACAGCGAGCCGTTCGCGAAGACCGGCTGCCATGCCCGCGATCGTCAGCCGGTCGAACAAGCCACCGACCGTCTTGGCCAACCGCTGGTGCCGGACCCGTCCCAGCCGAAGGCGCAGGAACACCCGCGTCCGCCCGGTCCCCTGGGGTTCGAGCGTGATCGACCAACTGACGTCGGTGTGACCACGGCGCGAGCGATAGACCAACACCCTCGGAGGCTCGATCGCGGCGACCTCGAAACTGGCGTCGCGGCCGCCGTAGTCCGCGATGACGTCGCCTACTCGCAACTTCTGCCAACGCGGTTCGATCGTCCGGTTCGCCCGGCGCGAGCGCGGCAGGAACCGCTCGACCGTCCGCGGCAGGTACCAGCCGGCCCGCCGCTTGCCCAGCTGGACGACCCACGGCCAGACATCCTCGGGCTCGCGGTCGACGGTGACAGCGCGGTCCATGACCACGTCGGCCGGGTTGACGATGCCGTCGCCGGCGCGGGGCGCCGCCCGTTCGGCGTGAGTGACGGAGACTGCGGCGAACACCCCCCGACGCTAGCCTGGACCGGTGGCAACCCTCGAGGACGCCGCCCGGCTGGCGGCCGCACTGCCCGACGTCACCGAGGGGGCACGGTTCGGCCACCGGACGTGGTTCGTCGGCAAGAAGGCGTTCGCCTGGGAGCGGCCCTACAGCAAGGCCGATCTAAAACGCTTCGGCGACGAGGTGCCGCCGGACGGCCCGATCCTGGCCGTCAGCGTGGCCGACCTGGGCGAGAAGGACGCAGTGCTCGCGGCTTACCCGGCCGCGTTCACGATCGCGCACTTCGACGGGTTCCCGGCCGTCCTGGTCCAGCTGTCCAAAATCACCAAGAAGGCGCTGGGCGAACTGGTCGAGGACGCCTGGCTGACCTGCGCCCCGCCCGCGCTGGCCCAGCAGTACCTGGCCACTCGTGGTTCCGCTGATTCACGCCAAATGAGCTAGCGCGGCCTACCTACCCAGGTGGGCCGCCCTTCGGCGTGATTCCTTCGAAGATCCGCACGAGGTTGTCGATGATCGCCTCTGGCGGCAGGTCGATGCGGCCGTTGATCCACGCGAGCGCGACCTCGCCGGCGGCGCCGGCCATGGCGTGCGCCAGCAACCGCTGGACGGGGAGATGGTCCCGCCCGCCCTCGGTTCCCGGATCGGTCGCCAGCCAGATGTCGACCGCGAGTTCGACGAACTCCTGCCGCCGCGCCGCGAGCGCGCCGTTGTGGGTCTCGACGACGAGCAGCCGCACAAGTCGCGGATCGGCGAGCAGCGCCCCGATGAAGATCGACAGGGCCGGTCGCGGATTGCGCCAGCCGTCCGAAGCGATCGCCGGGACGACGAGGGCGGTGAGGTCGGCGAGCACCTGCTCGACCACCGCATTGACGAGGTCGCCCGGCGAATCGAAGTTCTCGTAGAAGTAGCGCTTCGTCAGGCCGGCCTCGGCGCAGACGTCGTCCACGCGGGTCGCGGCGATCCCCCGGGTGCCGAACAACTCCAGCCCGGCCGCGATCAGGTTGGCGCGCCGCTCGGCGCGGCGCTCGCTGGCGGACACGCCGCGGTAGCTGCGAACCGGGCGGACCTGCCCCGGCGCCGGCATAGACGGCACGGATTCCCTCCTTGTTGACACTGATCGGTGTCACATCCTACGCTGCGACCTATTGACACCGGCAAGTGTCAGAAAAGGGCACGACTCCCCCGATCGAGCGCCAACCCCCTGCGAGGTCGCATGAATCCGGATCAGCCCGCCGCTCGAACCGCGCCGTCGCGGCGCCGGTTCCTCTCGCTGTCCGGCGCCGCCGTGGGCCTCGGCGCGGCCGGCGTCGTGGGCTGGCCGCAGCAAGCGGGGGCCTCGACCAACGCCGGCAAGCGGGTCGCGGTGCTCGGTGGCGGCGTCGGCGGGCTAACGGTGGCCCACGAACTGGCCGAACGTGGTTTCGCGGTCACCGTCGTCGAGCCCAAGGCGTTCGGCGGGAAGGCCCGCAGCATCACCGTGCCCGGCACCGGGCGGGGCGGGCGCGGCGACCTGCCGGGCGAGCACGGTTTCCGGTTCTTCCCCGGTTTCTACAAGAACATCCCGGACACGATGCGGCGTATCCCGGTGGCCGGCAACGCGAACGGGGCGCTGGATCACCTGGTCGATGCGCATCAGGAACTCTTGACGCTGCCGGGCGGCGGGCAACTGTGGGCCTTCCCGAGCCCGGACAAGAACGGTCTGCTCGAAGGGACGCGCACGCTCGTCACGGCGATCGGAATCGCGGCCAAGGTGCCGGCCAACCAGATCGAGTACTTCGTGCGCAAGGTGCTGGTGTTCCTGACCAGCTGCGACGCCCGGCGGGTCGGCGAGTGGGAGTACGTGAGCTGGACGACGTTCACCAACTCCGACAACTTCTCCGCCGAGTACCGCACCGTCTTCGGCACCGGTCTCACCAAGGACCTGGTCGCGGCGAAGGGCACCCTCGCCTCGACCCGCACGGTGGGCTTGATGGCTGAGGCGTTCGTCTACGCGCTCATGGCGCAGAGCATTCCGCAGGTCCGCAAGGAGAGTGGCTACGGTGCGGCTGACCGGCTGCTGAACGCGCCCACGAGCGAAGCCTGGATCAACCCCTGGGTGGCGCATCTGCGCAACCTCGGCGTCACCTTCATCTACGGTCAGCGGGTCGCGGAGCTGACCCTCGCCGGCGGGAAGGTCACGTCCGTCCGGCTCCAGCCGACCGACGGCAACGGCGACCCGACCGGCGCGGCCGGCAGCTCGCTCGATGCGGACTGGTTCGTCTGCGCGATGCCGGTCGAGCAGATGGTCCCGCTGCTCAATCCCGCCGTGTTGGCCGCGGATCCGTCGCTCGGCAAGCTCACCAAGCTGACGACCGACTGGATGAACGGCATCCAGTTCTTCCTCAACCGGCCGCCGACGGTTCCGGTGCACGGCCACGTGGCCTTTCTCGACTCCCCCTGGGCGCTGACCTCGATCGACCAGGGACTCTTCTGGACCGACGGCATCGCCACCCGCTACGGCGACGGCTCGGTCACCGACGTGTACTCGGTCGACATCTCCGACTTCTTCACGCCGGGCGTGCTCTACGGCAAACCGGCATCGCAGTGCACGCCGGCCGAGATCGCCAGCGAGGTGTGGGCGCAGATGAAGCGAGCGCTCAACTCCCGTCAGCAGACGGTGTTGGCCGACGACATGATCGTGAGCTGGTTCCTCGACCCCGCGATCCACTACCCGAACGGCCCCGGCCAGCCCGCCGCCAACCGCGAGCCGCTACTCATCAACAGCGCCGGCTCGCTCGACTTCCGGCCCACCTCGACGACGCACATCCCCAACCTGTTCTTGGCCTCCGACTACGTCCGCACCAACGTCGACCTCGCGACGATGGAAGGGGCGAACGAAGCCGGCCGCCAAGCGGCGAACGCGATCCTGCACGCCGCGAATTCCAGCGCGGCCCCGGCGACGCTCGGGACCCTGTGGCAGCCGAAGGAGCTCGCCCTGGTTCGGGCGACCGACGCCACGCTCTACCGCGCCGGGTTGCCCAACGCGCTCGACCTCATCCCCCCGCACCTCCCGATCTGATGAACCCGGCCGGCGTTGCCCAGAACCGGGCGTTCGATCGACTGATCCGGCAGCGATTCTTCCGCGGTGTCGAATTCGAGGTGCCGGCCGGAGACCCCGGATGGTTCGGCCGCGACAGCGCGGTGTGGTACGTCCACGAGCACACGCCGGCCCTCGTCCTCGGGTTGTTCGCCTCCGCGCTCATCGAGACCCTGCATCCCGACTTCGCCTGGATGGGCCGCGATCACTCGCGCAGCGTCGAGCGGATCAACGGCATCGCCACCGGCCGGATGGACCCCGAGGGTGTCCTGCAGCGGGCCGGGCACTCGTACAGCTTCTTCATGTCGGTCGCCTACGGTTCCACCGACTCGGCCGAGCGGGTCACCCGTGCGGTGAAGGGCATGCACAGCGCGGTCCGCGGAAGGAGGCCGGACGGCCGGCCCTACGACGCGACCGACCCGGAGACCCTGCGCTGGGCGTATGCCACCGTCGTGTGGGGCATCGCCGCCGCGCACGAGCGTTATCACGCCCGTCCCCTGCGCGGGGCCGACCTCGACCAGTACTACCGCGAGTTCGTCCGCGTCGGCGAGGCTCTCGGCGGCACCGACCTGCCCGCCACGAAGGCCGAGGTGGACACCTACCTACGCGGCCACCTCGAGCTGATGGCCGTCACGCTGCCGACGATCTCGTTTCTGGCCAGCGTGGCCGGCCGCGAACAACCACCGGTCCTGCGACCGGTACTGCACCAACTGCAGTGGGCGGTGCTCGATCTGCAACCGGATTGGGCGCAAGCTCTGTTGCGGGTGCCCGCGGCCGGCCCGACGGCGAGCGTTCGGCGGGCCGCGGTGTGGTGCGCGGTGAACGGCATCCGCTACGGGGCCGGTCCGCTCCCCGAGGTCACCCAAGCGCGGCGCCGCGCACGAGATCACCGACCGATTGGGAACTGAACGCAACGACTTGTCCACACGCAGTTTCGATCGCGCCGGAATTGTCGTAACCGCTTTCTAGCGTTTCGGCATGACCGTTGCTGAGGTTTTCGATCTTGCGGGTTCGCCGCGGCCGGCGTTGAGCGTTGTTGCTGACGAGGTGCCGGACGCTGGGTTGAGTGTGGATGAGTTGGGTTCGCGCATTGTCGGGTTGGCTGGGCGGTTGGCTTCGGCGACGTGTCGCTGGTTGTTGTCGGTGGCCGAGTTCGACGCGCGGCGTGGGGCGGCGCGGTTCTGTCTGCCCTCGACCGCGCGGTGGTTGGCGCACTTCTGCGGGTTGTCGCAGCGGACGGCGCGTGAGCATGTGCGGGCGGCCCGGGTGCTGGCCGCCCATCCGGTGCTGGTTGAGGCGATGGCTGCGGGGCGGATCTCGTTCTCGCATCTGCGGGCGATCGCGCGGGTGGCCGACCTGGGCGACGCGGCGCTGGTCGCATCGCTGCTGAATGTGGCCGAGCACGGCACCGTCGGGCAGCTGGAAGACACGGTGCGCGGGTTGCGCTCGGTCGATGACACCAGCCGGGCCGCGGCCGGTGAGCCGGTGCAGCGCGAGGCTGAGGTGGTGTCGCATCGCTGGCGCGAGAACTCCCAACTCGGGTTGTCGGCCCGGCTAGATCCCGAGCACGGCGCCCTGGTCCTCTCGGCCCTGGACACGCTGGCCCGGCGCGAGGGGATCACCCGGGCGCAGGCGGTGACCCGGATGGCCGAGATCACGCTGGCCACCCTCAACGCCAGCACCGGCCCGGCGCCGTCACTGCGCGGCGACGAGTACGCCGCCGTGGTGATCCATCTCGACGCCGCCCGCTTCCCGGCCGACCCCGAAACCCCCGCCCGCGATAGCAACCCTCAAGTCGAGGTCGAGAGCGGTTCAGCTGAACCGCACCCGGCCCCGACCCGCCCGGCCGGGCGGATCGCCGACGGCCCCGGACTGCCCGACGCCACCGTGCAGTGGCTGCTGTGCTCGGGCCGCATCCGCGCCATCATCACCGACCACGGCCACGGCGAGAGCGGCGGCGAGAGCGGCGGCGAGAGCGGCCCGCGGTATCGGCGGCGGACCGGGGTGCTCGATGTCGGTGCCAACCGGCGACTGGTCTCGGCCAAGCAGTTCCGGGCCCTGCTGATCCGCGACGGCGGCTGCTGCACCCTGCCCGGCTGCGGCTCGACCATCGGTCTGGAAGCCCACCACGTGCGACCCTGGGCCTACGGCGGCAAAACGATCATGACCAACCTGGTCCTCTTGTGCCGGGCACATCATCACGCCCTGCACGAAGGCCGCGAGTTCCGCATCATGCCGCTCGGTGGTGGCCGGTTCCGCTACCTACGCCCCGACGGCCACGAACTCGAACCACGCCCCGACCCAGCCCGACTACGACCTACCCAGCGGCCCATCGACGGCGAGCACGACCACGTCGCCGCCAACGCGGCGACCCCCCGCTGGGACGGCACTCGACTCGACCACGACTACGCCGTCGCCGCCCTCGCCCAGCACCTCACCAGCACCGCCAAGATCAGCGCCTGACGCCGGCTGCAGGTCGATCCGACCCTCTCGTTGCCGCCGAGCGCGAGGCGCGAGCGGTCTAGCCAATCCCGAGCCAGAACGATGCGATAGGTAGGTCCCATGCCCCGCCGCCGAAATTCGGGGTTAAGGACGGTGGGATCGAACCGCACCACTCGAAGCCACGCTTACGCCCTGTTGCGCACGATCCTGAACACGGCCGTAAGCGACGACATAATCGCAGCCAATCCTTGTCGCATCCGTGGCGCCGGACAGGCGAAGCGGGTCAAGAGGATCAAGCGGCCCACTCTCGACGAACCGGCCGCGCTCGTCGCAGCGATGCCCAACCGCTATCGCCTCGTGACGCTGCTCGCGGCATGGTGCGGTCTGCGGTTCGGCGAGTTGACCGACCTCCGACGCAAAGATATCGACGTAGCGCACTCGGTGATCCGCATCCGCCGCGGTGTCGTTCGGGCCGATCACGCCACCATCATCGCGACGCCGAACTCGGACCCCGACTGCTCCCCTGCAGCAAGATGTGCGGCGCGGGTCTATCTCGCTAAAGGTGTTTCCGGCGGTTTCCATCAGTAGGTTTCAGCGCTCGGGAATCGGTCGCTGAAGGTGATCGCGAACGCGTTGAGCGCCGGCTTCCACCGCATCGTCCATCGTGCCCGGCCTTGGCCGGTGGGGTCCAGGGATCGGGTCACGAGGTAGAGACATTTCAACGCGGCCTGCTCGGACGGGAAGTGGCCGCGGGCTTTGATCGCGCGGCGGTATCTGGCGTTGAGCGACTCGATCGCGTTCGTGCTGCAGATGACGCGGCGGATCTCGATGTCGTAGTCGAGGAACGGGATGAACTCGGCCCAGGCGTTGTCCCAGAGCCTGATCACCGCCGGGTAGCGCTGCCCCCACTTCTCGGCGAGCTCGTCGAAGGCGGTGCGCGCGCCGGTGGCGTTGACGGCGGTGTAGATCGGTTTGATGTCGCGCTTGATCTCGTCCCAATACCGGCGACTGGTGAGCCGGAAGGTGTTGCGGATCAGATGGATGATGCAGGTCTGCACGATCGCGGCCGGCCACACATTGTTGACGACTTCGGGCAGTCCTTTGAGTCCGTCGCAGACGACGAAGAACACATCGCGCAGGCCGCGGTTGCGCAGGTCGGTGAGCACGCTCATCCAGAACTTCGCGCCCTCACCACCGGAGCCGGCCCACAGCCCGAGGATGTCGCGCTCACCGGCCAGGCTGACACCGATCGCCGCGTAGAACGGGCGGTTGGCGACCTGGCCGTCGCGGACCTTGACCACGATCGCGTCGATGAACACCGCCGCGTAAACCTCATCGAGCGGGCGGACCTGCCAGTCGTTCATCTCCTCGATCACCTTGTCGGTGATCCGACTGATCGTCTCCCGGCTGACCGAGGCACCGTAGATCTCGGCGAAGTGCGCGCAGATCTCACCGGTCGTCAGGCCCTTGGCATAAAGCGACAACACGATCTCATCGACACCGTTGAGCCGCCGTTGCCGCTTGCGCACGATCTGCGGTTCGAACGTGCCGGCCCGATCGCGCGGCACCTCGATCTCGACCTGCCCGGTGTTCTCGGTCAATACCGTCTTGCTCCGGGTCCCGTTGCGGATATTGCCCGTCCCAGCCCCGGACGGGTCGTGCTTCTCATAACCGAGGTGCTCGGTCATCTCCTCGCTCAACGCGGTCTCGATCACCGTCTTGGTCAGCTGCTTGAGCAGCCCGTCCGGACCGGTCAGCGACAGGCCCTGCTCCTTCGCCAGCCGCACCAGCTCGACCGCAGCCTGCTGCTCCGCCGACTGCTCAGCGTCCTTCTTCTTCGCCACATCGTTCAGTGTCGTCGTCATGCCACGGCACCTTCCCCGCCAGCCCGTCAGGCTCGGCGCGTCAGGCCGGAAACACCGTTAGTCGGACAGTCCCTGCGGCGCCGAACAACGACAGGGGAAGCGCCGTGCCAGGCTCCCTGTGCCAGGCTCCCTCGTGGGCGTGGACGACGACGACCTGGGTGCTCCGACCGGCGGCGTCGTTGGCGTTGCCGGCCTGTGTGGCCACGATCGTGCAGCGCCCGGCTGCGGTGAAGGTGACGGTGCCGTCGAGGGCGACCGTGCACGCCGACGCCGACGCGGCGGTCGCCGAGTACTGCACCGGGTTGCCCGACAGTAGCCACCGCTGTGTATGGGGTTCCGACGATGGCGTGCGCCGGCGGGGTAAAGGTTAAATGGACCGCCCGGGCGACCTTGGGCACCACTATCTTCTGCTGCAGAGTGGGCGCCGCCGAGGCCAAGATCCGTGACGGAGCCTCGAGAGGTGGGCGCCAGCTCTAACTGCGGTAGACCACGACGAACTGTTTGACGAGCGGCGCGTTGGCGTAGGTGCTGTTGCCGGCCTCCTTGGCGGCGATGATGCATCGACCGGCGGTCAGGAAGTTCACGGTCCCGTCGGTGCCCACCGTGCATACCGAGAGGTTCTTGCTGGCGAACATCACTGGGTTGCCCGAGCCGCCGCCTGTCGCAGTCGCGAGGTAGACGTCACCAGGCATCGGATGGACCGACGGGGTGGAGGTAAAGGTGATCGTCTGGGGCGTCTTGAGCACGATGATCCGCTGCTGCACCGACGCGACGTCGGTGCCGGGTTGACTGGCGTCGATGCGGCAGGTTCCTGGCGCGGTGAAGGTCACCAGCCCGTCCGCGGTCACTGTGCAACCTCGTGATTTCGGGTCGGTGCTGAACTGCACCGGCTGTCCGGACACCCCGCCGGTAGCGGTCGCCGTGTAGGTGTCACCGGGCAACGCACCGGTGGGCGCGACCGAGGTGAAGGTGATCGGCGTCTCGGACGGCGCCGTCCAACTGAGAGTCACTGCCGCCGGTTCGGTGGCCGGGTCGGTGGCCAGGGCCTCGTTGGTCAGGCCGGTCACGCCGTAGCTCGACCCGCCACCACCACCGCCGCCACAGTAACCGCCGCCACCGCCGCCGCCGCCGGCATACCCACCGCCGCCACCGCCGCCGCTGCTGTCAAAGTTGCCGTTCGAGGCGCCGCCGGCGCCGCCCTGGAACAACGCACCATCGGCACCCGAGGCACTACCCATCACGCCCGCGCCTCCGGCACCCCCGGTCGAGCCAACGGCGCCGCCGCCCCCGCCACCATGGCCACTGGTGACCGTGCTGCAGCCAACCGTTCCGTCACCCCCGCCGGACCCGATGTCGCCGTTGCCGCCCGGAGCGGCCACCCCGCCGCCCCCGCCCCCGGCGCCGATCACCAGCAGCGTGGACGCGGCGCTCAGCACCCCGGAGTAGCCGCCCCCGCCGCCGCCATCACCGAGGCTATTCGGGTCCCCGGCCGCGTCGCCGCCCGGGCCGCCGCCACCCGGGGTCCCGCCCGCGCCGCCCGCGCCGCCCGTCCCGTTGGCGCCGACGCCGCCGACCACCACCGTCAACACCTGGCCCGCGGTCACCGGCATCGCGGTGTCCTCCACCGACGCCCCCGCACCACCGGCGGCGCCGCCGTCCCCAAGTCCTCCGGTGGCGCCGACCGCGATCACATCCAGCGAACCCACCCCCGACGGCACCGTTACGGTGTACGTCCCCGCGCCGGTGAACCCGCACGACGTCGTGGTGCTCGACGACGCCGTCGGACACGCCGCATTACTGGCCGCGGCCGACGGCGCAGTCGCCACCGCGAACCCGGCTACCGCACTCACCCCTGCCGCGACCGCCAACACCCGGCCCCGACCCGAACGCACACTGGCAACCAACACTGCAACCCCCTGGGCAGTTTGGCGCCGCACGAACCCGGGCGGCACAGGACAAAAAGGGACCACGACAACCCCATCCATCGCAACCAGCAAAGGTCCCCAAGTTCCGCGAAAGGGCAAGTCCTCGTAGGGCCCAGCCCGACCCTTTACCGGCCGCAACACGCGCTCTCTATGAACTTCCACTCGATCACCGGGCCGTCACCGCACTCGCGGCGCAGCACGATGTACGGGTCTCCCTCGTGGCCGTTCTGCCGCAGCTCCACAAAAATGTGATCCGGGCCCGGGCCAAAGTCCTCGCCGGGTAGCGGCGCCTCGTCAACCGACGAGTGCAGGCGCAGGTCTATGCGCAGTTCCTCGCCGTAGGAGTTCTGGTCCGCGCGGTGGATGACGTCGGCTGCACCGTCCTGGTAGACGCACCAGGGCTGGCACTGGATCGGCGGGAGCGTCCAACGCTCCGCCATGGCGGCGGTCCTCATGCGGGTCCTTCCGGTTGTGCCATGTATCTGACACGACGGCTGGAACCGGCTGAAACCCAATGAATCCGGGGCCTGTAATGGTGGGCGATACTGGGATCGAACCAGTGACCCCTGCCGTGTGAAGGCAGTACCGCGCTGATACGGCCTACGTCGCGCCCGTTCGGACTAGTACCTTTCCCCGGTATTCCGGGGGGTACATCGTTCGGGCTAGTTCACGAGTCCACGGGACAGTTCGGCAACCTGCCCCTTTGCCTGCCCCATGATCTTGCTCGTCTAGCGTCCGGCCGGGTTGGTTCTATCCTGCCGGGCATGACCTATGCCCCACCCCCAGCTGCGATGCCGCCCGGCTGGTACCCCGACCCCGGCACAGGGATGCAGCGATGGTGGGACGGGCAGGCTTGGGGACCGGTAGCGCCGCCGGCTGCGGTGCAGCAGCCGCACATGATGGTGTCGCGCGCGCCGAAGCGGACGAGCCACGGCCTGCATCTGTTCCTCACCATCATCACGTTCGGGGCGTGGGGGGTGTTCGTGTGGCTGCCGTTGACGATCATTCACAAGTTCCAGCGGGAGAAGACGGTCACCCGGATCTCGTAGCCCCTACTGACTCCAGCCCCGTGACCGTTTGCTACTGACATAACGACACCGTTGGGCGGGTGCGGGGCATGGCTCAGTTGGCGATGACAGCCTGGGTGTCGGTGTTGCCAGCCGTGTCGGTGAAGACGAAGTTGCCGCTGGAGTTGCCCGGCGGGGTGCCGACCGTGATCGTGGTCGACGCGATAGTCCCGGTCGCTGTGGTCGGCACTGTAATCGGCGACCTGGTCCAGCCGCTCGGGGCGGTAATAGTGACGGTCGAGTTTGGCGCAAAGCCCGTGCCGGTGAGCGTGAACGTCTGCCCGCTCTGGTTCTTGTTGAACGTGGTCTTCGACATCGTGGCGACCGGGGTGACCGTGAAGGGCTTGGTCGCGGTGTTGTTGTGGTTGTCGGTCACCGACACGGTAACGACACCGGTTGCGACACCGGCCGGTACGACGAAGGTGAAGCTGGCTGTTATTGCCAACGCTGCCTATTTAAAAACGGTATTGAAAGGTAATTTAAAAGCGGGTGGCGGCGCAATTGCCCACTTTGGCTTTGCTTTGATGATTACCGGAATGCTCATATCCTCAGGCAATAAACAAGTCATCAGCGATAACCGCAAAACGGGGTTATTTATTCCATTTGACAAAGACCCTACAGGCCGCGAACCCAATAACCCTATGGAAATTTTCACACTGTTGAGAAACGTACCTACACAAATGGGAAAGTATATGGTTACCTATCTTACAGACTCGGCTGCCCTTGAAAAAAACCGCACTTTTTATAACCTCCATTTCCAAAAGATCGATAGCGCTACCGGGAAATT